>NZ_BMNN01000001.1 GCF_014646575.1 Halopseudomonas pertucinogena
CTTGACCATATAACACCCAAGCAATCCGGGTCGTGGTCTGCCATGAGAAACGACAGTCAGGAACAGCACAGAGATTACAAGCCAGTCAGCTATCACTTTTCCCCTCTTTCGCCGTGTGGACTCAATCCCGCACAGCAACCGAATTGCTTGACGACCATAGAGCATTGGAATCATCGTCAAGCATCAAATAAAAACCCCGATCTGGAAACAGATCGGGGTTTTTTCTTGGACGGCGTTCGACGCGCATCGCTGAGCAGGGGGAGCACCCCGGGAGGGGTTGGGCCCATCGTCTCTGCCCCGGCAGCGGGGTTGCGGTATAATCCGGAACTATCGCAGTGCCACCAGGAGGCAGGCAGATGAGTCAGGATCGTGTCATCATTTTCGACACCACGTTGCGTGATGGTGAGCAGAGCCCCGGAGCATCCATGACCCGGGAGGAGAAACTGCGCATCGCCAAGGCTCTCGAGAAGCTGCGCGTGGACGTCATAGAAGCCGGCTTCGCGATTGCCAGCCCCGGTGACTTCGAGGCGGTTAAAAGCATTGCCGATGCCATCAAGGACAGCACTGTCTGCAGTCTTGCCCGTGCTGTGGATGCGGATATCGACCGCGCAGCGGAAGCATTGGCCAACGCCAGCTCCGGTCGCATCCACACCTTCATAGCAACCAGCCCCATCCATATGGAATACAAGCTGCGGTTGCAGCCCGATCAGGTGATCGAACAGGCTGTCCAGGCGATAAAGCGCGCCCGCAACCTGTGCGGTGATGTGGAGTTCTCCTGCGAAGATGGCGGCCGCTCCAACATCGATTTTCTCTGCCGCATCATAGAAAAGGCCATCGATGCCGGCGCACGGACCATCAATATTCCCGATACCGTGGGTTATGCCATCCCCCATCAGTTTGCCGACACCATCCGGCAGATCATCGAGCGGGTGCCCAACGCCGACAAGGCAATATTTTCGGTCCACTGCCACAACGACCTCGGGCTGGCGGTGGCCAACTCGCTGGCGGCGGTATCGGCGGGCGCCAGGCAGGTCGAGTGCACTATCAATGGGTTAGGCGAGCGTGCCGGCAATGCCTCGCTGGAAGAGATCGTGATGGCACTCAAGACCCGGCAGGACGTCTTTCAGCTGCAGACCGGCATCGTCACCGAGCACATCCTCAGCACCTCCAGGCTGGTATCCAGCATTACCGGCTTTCCGGTCCAGCCGAACAAGGCCATTGTCGGTGCCAACGCCTTCGCCCACGAATCCGGTATCCATCAGGACGGCGTGCTGAAGCACCGCGAGACCTACGAGATCATGAGCGCCGAATCCGTGGGCTGGCACGCCAACAAGCTGTCGCTGGGGAAGCTGTCCGGACGCAATGCCTTCCGTACCCGGCTGCAGGAGCTGGGGATCGACCTGGCCGATCAGAATGAATTGAATGCAGCCTTTGCCCGTTTCAAGGAACTGGCGGACAAGAAGCAGGAAATCTTCGATGAGGACCTGCAGGCGCTTGTTTCCGACAGTGTGACCGATGTACCGGAGCGCATGCGGTTGACCTTTCTGGATGTCACCAGCCGCACCGGTCAGATTCCGGAAGCGAAGATCAGTGTGGAAGTCGATGGGATCGAGCAGCACGCGACAGCGACGGGCTCAGGCCCCGTCGATGCGACGTTCCGTGCGCTGGAAGAAATTGCCCGATCGGGTGCCAATCTGCAGCTGTACTCGGTCAATGCCATAACCGAAGGGACTGACTCCCAGGGAGAGGTGACCGTACGGCTGGAGAAGGCAGGCCGGATTCTCAATGGCAATGGTGCCGATACCGATATCGTGATTGCCTCCGCCAAAGCCTATATCAACGCGCTGAACCTGATGCACGCCGGCGTGCTTCGGGCGCATCCCCAGGTTGAAGGTATCTGATGCTGGAATCAACGCGACTGGAATACCTGGCGGCTATGGGTGTGGTCGGCTGGGTGCCACGGGAGCCGCTGGCCCTGGCCGCGTTCCGCATGCCGCCCGATATGCCGGAGGCGGAGCCGGAGACTGAGGAAATCGTCTCGCCGCAACCGCGGCAACCGGCACCAGCAGCTGTCGCTCCCCCCGCGCCGCAGACTGCTTCCGGTAACCGGCCGCAGACCGCTGTAGCGCGGATCAGGGCCAGTATCAGCGCCCGGAATGACGGGCCCTCACGGCCTGCGCCGGTGGCCCCGGCAGGGGAGACCGCTTCGACCGCCCCTGTAGGGACGGACGAGCCTCGGGAGCCGATCAGTCCCTTCTATCTGCAACTGTGGCTGGCTGGGCCCTGTGCCTTGCTTGTGGAAGCGCATGAGCCCGGCCTGGAGAGCGCCTCCCCAGAGCTCGCTCTGCTCAACGATATCCTCAGGGCGGTAGAACTGCCCCCGGTCTCGAGACCCTTGGCGGACTTTCAATGGCCGCTGAATCGCAATCCCCAGCTGGACCGCAGTGCTCCGGCTGCCAGTCTCGCTCTGAACGTTTTCATGCAGGGTCGGCTCGAGGGTCGGCAGGTAGTCTCCATAGGGTGTTTCGGCCGTTCCCCTCAGCTGCTGGCGGGGCCGGAGCAGGCAGCGGGACAGGGGATCCCCGAGGGCGAGCAGGTGCTGGAAGGGCTGGCACCGGTCTGGTTCGCCCCGGGACTCGGTGAACTCATGGCCCAGCCGCAACGCAAGGCGCCCCTCTGGAAGCAACTGCAACGCATCATGCGCCGTTGGCAGGCGGAGCAATGAGCGAGCCGCAATTCCGCCCGATGGGCGAGGCCGATGTGGATTCTGTGCTCCGGATCGAGTTTGCCGCCTTCAGCCACCCCTGGACGCGGGGCATCTTTCTTGACTGCGTTAAATCCGGTTATGAGTGCTGGCTGATGTTTCTCGGCGATCAGCAGGTAGGGCATGGGGTACTTTCCGCTGCGGGGGACGAGTGCCATCTGCTCAACCTGACGGTAAAACCGGAAAGCCAGTCCAACGGGCTGGGTGGCAAGCTGCTCGAGCATCTGCTGCGGCGCGGCCGTGAACGAGGGGCGGAAACCGTTTTTCTGGAGGTGCGCGAATCCAACCGGGCTGCCATTCACCTCTATGAGCGGACCGGGTTCAATGAAATAGGACGCCGGCGTGGCTACTATCCGGCGGTGGGCGGCCGCGAGGATGCGTTGGTAATGGCCTGCACCCTGTTTGACTGACCTTCTGCCTTGATGCCCATGACCGCTCGATACTGGGCCATCTTCGGTTTGCTGCTCACCAGCCTGGCCTGGGCTGGCAACGCGCTGATTGCCCGGGCTGCAACCGGGGTGCTGCCACCGGTCGGCCTGTCCTTCTGGCGTTGGAGTCTGGCACTTTTTTTACTGCTGCCCTTCACTGCGAAAGGAGTGTGGCAGCATCGGCGAGTACTGCTGGGCAACTGGAAACAGATCATCGTTCTTTCCGCTCTGAGCATCAGCTCCTATAACACCCTCCTGTATCAGGCGGCGCAGACCACTACAGCGATAAACCTGACACTGGTCGGCACCGGTCTGCCGGTGGCGGCATTCTTCTGGTCAGTGCTGCTGTTGCGCCAATGGCCGAGCGGTGCAGCGGTGACAGGCGCCCTGCTGGGCCTCGCCGGACTACTGCTGGTGCTTTCGGGCGGCGCGGTCGGCCGATTGCTGCAGCTGAGCTTCAACCGCGGCGACATCCTCATGCTGCTCGCCGTGCTTTCCTGGGGACTGTATTCGGTCCTGCTGCAGCGGTGGTCGCTGCCCGTTCCCGGACTGGTACTGATGGCGGCGCTGCTGCTCTGTGGTGTGCCGCTGCTGCTGCCGATATTCCTGTGGGAGCAGGCTCGGCTTGGACCGATGCCTGCCACCGCGCATGCGGCAGGTGCGATAGTCTATACCGCCGTGTTTGCCTCACTGCTGGCTTATGTGGCCTGGAATCACGGTGTTCGGGTGCTGGGGCCGGCAACCGCGTCGCTGTTCAGTTATCTGGTGCCGGTATTTACCGCCTTGCTGGGCGTGCTGCTGTTGCAGGAGCCGCTGCAATGGTATCACCTGGCTGGAGGGCTTCTGACCTTTCTGGGACTGATCGTGGCGACGCGCTGGCGTCGGGGGGGCCGCTAGGGGAGCGGGGCAGGGAACGGTACAAACAAAAAGGGCCTGGCCGAAGCCAAGCCCTTGAAAGGTTGGTGGCTACACCTGGACTTGAACCAGGGACCCCAGCATTATGAATGCTGTGCTCTAACCAACTGAGCTATGTAGCCATCCGAGGCGCGCATTATTCCCATCCGCGGGAAAGTTGTCAAGGGGTTATCCGTTCAATTGGTAAAAATTT
Source organism: Halopseudomonas pertucinogena (assembly GCF_014646575.1). Lineage (GTDB taxonomy): Bacteria > Pseudomonadota > Gammaproteobacteria > Pseudomonadales > Pseudomonadaceae > Halopseudomonas > Halopseudomonas pertucinogena. Next base: position 4,301 of record NZ_BMNN01000001.1, read on the forward strand.
CAATCGCTTAGCCGGTTCCGCGCAATCACAGCAGTGATTCGATGGGTAGCAGGGACAGCAGCCACACGCCGCTGCGCTTGAGCAGTCCGGTATGGGGTTCGTGGTCATGCCGGATCTGCCGGCCGTCATGATCTTCCAGCCAGTAGAGACGTCCGTCCTGGTCGAGGCGGACCTCATAGGCATTGGCAGGGACGGTCGTATCGAAGGCCTGATGGATTCGCTGGGCCAGGGCCGGGCTGTCAATGACAAAGCCCAGTTCCGTGTTCAGGTTGGCCGAGCGGGGGTCGAAATTGAAGGAGCCGACAAAGACACGCTTTCCATCGATGGAAAAGGTCTTGGCATGCAGGCTGGAGCCCGAGCTGCCGAAGGGGCCGGCGCTTTCGTTGCGCTCCAGGTGAGGAGACAGGCGACGCATCTCATACAGCTCTATGCCCGCGCGCAACAGGTTCTTGCGCCGCTTGGCGTAGCCTGAATGCACGGCGGCAACATCGGTGGCACCCAGCGAATTGGTCAGGATGCGCACGCGGATGCCTCGCTCAGCCAGCGCGGCAAACGCCTCCACGCCCGCGGCGGTTGGTACGAAGTAGGGCGAGATGAGCACAACTTCATCGCTGGGCTGCTCCAGAATGTGTGACAACTGGCGAGTCAACAGTCCGTCGGGCCCGGCCTGGCCGAGCGCCTTGGCCGGGTCATCGGTGACCATGCGCGTTCTGGCCCATTCCAGCGGCAGCTGCCCGTTGAGCAGTTGGCGGATAAAATCCGAGCGCGAAACAGCGGCCACGTATTCGGCTGCGTCGGCATTTCTTTCCACCAGTGCGGCGTTGCGGGTCAGCCTGTCCAGGGTGCGGGGTGATACCGCCGGCAGAATCTGTTCGACCGGGTAGGCCGAGCCGCTGGCCCAGTAGCGGTCGAAATCTGCGGATACTTCCCCGACTACCGGCCCGACCGACAGCACGTCCAGATCCACGAACAGCACACCCTCCGTTGCGCCGAAATATTCATCACCCACATTGCGGCCGCCGATGATGCTGGCCTGGCTGTCCGCGGTGAAGGACTTGTTGTGCATGCGTCTGTTGAGCCGGGACAAGTCGGTGAGAAACCCCAGCCATTTCGGCGAGCGAAGGACGAAGGGGTTGAACAGCCGGACTTCGATCAACGGATGCTGTGCCAGCGCGGCCAGCTCGGTATCCAGCCCCACCGTGCCGTTATCGTCGAGCAACAGCCGGACACGCACGCCCCGGTCCGCTGCCGTATGCAGTTCTTCCAGCAGCAGGGTGCCAGTCATGTCTCCGTGCCAGATGTAGTACTGAACGTCCAGCGTGCGTTCCGCCGCGCGCGCCAGCAGCACGCGCGCGGCGAAGGCGTCATGCGGGTTGGACAGGGGGTGGATACCGCTCTTGCCCGGGTGCTCGGCCGCCAGCGGAGCAATTGCCTGACCGAGACGCGTCGCCTCTGCCTCCTCAGCACTGAGCGCGAAAGACGGCCGGAGGTTCTGAGGGGGGAGGCTGCAACCGGTCAGCATGGCCACTCCGAGGAGCGCCAGGAGCCATGACCGTTTGGACAATGCGGTAAAGCCGTAGAAAAGCATGCTGCCATATTTTCCGGGAAAGTATCGGGCCGGGTTCAGCGGAGCAGCATACCACTCGATCGGCTGGCGGTTGCAGTGTAGATGAGGGCGGTAAGCGGGTTGGATCGTTGGAGTGGTCGCCAGGTCGGTATGGTCGAGATGGAACTCGATCTTCCACCGCGCTGGGGGAGCTCGGCATTGCAGGCTTCCATGGCCGAGGAGGCTCGGCCATGGCGCGGGCGGGGGGTTACACGTTGAAGCGGAAGTGCATCACGTCACCGTCCTTGACGATATATTCCTTGCCTTCCAGGCGCCATTTGCCCGCTTCCTTGGCGCCGGCTTCGCCGTTGTACTGGATGAAGTCGTCGTAGTTGACCACCTCGGCACGGATAAAGCCCTTCTCGAAGTCGGTGTGGATCACACCGGCCGCCTGGGGCGCGGTGGCGCCGACCCTGACGGTCCAGGCACGTACTTCCTTCACGCCAGCAGTGAAGTAGGTCTGCAGGTTCAGCAGCTCATAGCCGGCGCGAATCACCCGGTTCAGACCCGGCTCGTCCATGCCCATGGTTTCGAGGAACATCAGCTTCTCTTCCTCGTCGTCCAGCTCGGCGATCTCCGCCTCGATCTTGTTGCATACCGGCACCACCATGGCGCCTTCCGCGTCAGCGATCTCGCGGACAATGTCCAGATAGGGGTTGTTCTCGAAGCCGTCCTCGGCGACGTTGGCGATGTACATGACCGGCTTGCTGGTCAGCAGGTGGAAGCCCTTGATCAGCTTCTTCTCCTCATCGCCCAGGTCCTTGAGCAGCGTGCGCGCGGGCTTGCCTTCGGTGAAGTGGGGGATGAGCTTCTCCAGCAGGGCCTTCTGCGCCACTGCTTCCTTGTCCCCGCCCTTGGCGTTACGCGCCACGCGCTGCAGTTGTTTCTCGCAGCTGTCCAGGTCGGCGAAGATCAGTTCCAGATCGATGATCTCGATGTCGCGCTTGGGATCGACGCTGTTGGAGACGTGAATGACATTGTCATCGTCGAAGCAGCGCACCACGTGGGCGATCGCGTCGGTCTCGCGGATATTGGCCAGGAACTTGTTGCCAAGCCCCTCGCCCTTGGAGGCGCCCTCCACCAGACCGGCGATGTCGACGAACTCCATGGTGGTCGGCAACACCCGCTCGGGTTTGACGATGGCAGCCAGGGCGTCCAGGCGCGGGTCGGGCATGGGTACGATGCCGCTGTTCGGTTCGATGGTGCAGAACGGGAAGTTCTCCGCGCCGATACCGGCCTTGGTCAAGGCGTTGAACAGGGTGGATTTGCCGACGTTGGGCAGTCCGACGATACCGCAATTGAATCCCATACTGGTGTCCTCTGCCGCGGCTGCGGCGAAAATGAATCAGGCCTTGAAGCTGTGCAGGCGCTGCATGACGCGGGTCCAGTCGCCGGCGAGCATGCCGGGGACCTCGCGGAGCGCCTCATCGATGCAGGCGTCCAGCGCCTGCTGCTCGTCCTTCGGTGCGCGACCGAGAACGTAGCCTGTGACCTGCGAGGCATGGCCGGGGTGGCCGATGCCCAGCCGCAGGCGATGAAATCCGTTGTTGTTGCCCAGACTGGCGATGGTGTCGCGCAGTCCGTTGTGCCCGCCATGTCCGCCACCCTTCTTGCATTTCACCACACCGGGGGGCAGGTCGAGCTCGTCGTGAGCGACCAGGATTTCCTCGGGGGTGATGCGGTAGAAGCCCGCCATGGCGGCAATGGCCTGGCCGCTGCGGTTCATGAAGGTAGTGGGGATGAGCAGACGAAGGTCCTGACCGTTGAGAGTGAGACGACCGGTCAGGCCGAAAAACTGTTTTTCCTGGCGCAGTGCCAGGTTGTGCACCTCGGCGAGGCGCTCAACGAAAAGGGCGCCCGCGTTGTGCCGGGTCATGTCATATTCCGGGCCCGGATTACCGAGACCGACGATCAACCTGATACCCTGCGTCACAACGGGCGCCCTCTATCACTCAGCGGGGATTATTCCGCTGATTCTTCACCGCTTTCTGCGGCGTCGTCTTCATCGGCGGCAGCAGCAGTGCGCTGAGCCATGATGGTCACTACCGGCAGGTTGTGGTCGTCACCCAGAGCGAGGCTCGGGATGGTCAGACCCTCAGGCAGCTTCAGGTCGGCCAGGTGCAGTGCCTCGCCCACCTTCAAGTCCTTCAGGTCGACTTCGATGAAGTCGGGCAGATCCTTGGGCAGACAGCTGACTTCAACTTCAGGCAGGTTGCGGAATACCATGCCGCCTTCCTGCTTGACGCCTACACAGATATCTTCGTTGGCGAAGTGCAGGGGTACCTGAACGGTAACCTTCTGACCGGCAACGATGCGCTGGAAGTCGGCGTGCAGTACGCGCGGCTTGGCCGGGTGGCGCTGCAGAGCCTTGACCAGAACTTCCTCTACCTTGCCATCGATGGACAGGCCGATGATGGAGGAGTAGAAAGCTTCGTTTTCCAGCGCCTTGTTCAGCTCGCGGGCGGCGATGGAAATGCTCTGCGGCTCCTTGTTGCCACCGTAAACGATAGCCGGAACCAGATCAGCGTTACGACGCAGGCGGCGGCTCGCACCTTTCCCCAGGTCCTCACGCACATTCGCATTCAAAGTGAAGTCGACCATTGATAGTCTCCTTGCTGAGCGTCCGGGTACTTGCGACCAGCACGTCGGACGATTGATAAAACCCGGCGAGATTGCCGGGCTGTTTGTACCAGCGCCCGTTCCTAGCGGAACATGGCGCTGATGGATTCTTCATTGCTGATGCGGCGCATCGCCTCGGCGATGATCGGCGCCATGTCCAGCTGACGGATGCGCGGACATTCGTCAGCGGCGGCGGTCAGCGGGATGGTGTTGGTCACCACCAGCTCATCAAGCACCGAGTTGTTGACATTCTCGATGGCTTTGCCCGACAGGATCGGGTGCGTGCAGTAGGCGGAAACGCGCTGGGCGCCGTATTCCTTCAGGGCACGGGCCGCTGCACACAGGGTGCCGGCGGTGTCGACCATGTCGTCGACCAGGATGCAGTTGCGGCCTTCCACATCACCGATGATGTGCATGACCTCTGACTGGTTGGGCTTGGGGCGACGCTTGTCGATGATCGCCAGATCGACACCGAGGCTCTTGGCCACGGCACGGGCGCGGACCACGCCGCCGATATCCGGGGATACGATCAGCAGATCTTCCAGACGCTGTGCCTGAATGTCATCGATCAGTACCGGCGAACCGTAGATATTGTCGACCGGGATGTCGAAGAAGCCCTGGATCTGGTCAGCGTGCAGGTCTACGGTGAGGACCCGATCGACGCCGACCACGTCCAGCATGTCGGCCACTACCTTGGCACTGATCGGCACCCGCGCCGAGCGCGGGCGGCGGTCCTGACGGGCGTAACCGAAGTAGGGGATGACTGCCGTGATGCGCGAGGCGGAGGAGCGACGCAGGGCGTCGGTCATGACCACCAGTTCCATCAGGTTGTCGTTGGTCGGGGCGCAGGTCGGCTGGATGACGAAGACATCCTTGCCGCGAACGTTCTCGTTCAGTTCAACGCTCACTTCGCCGTCGCTGAAGCGACTGACCAGGGCATCGCCAAGTGGAATATGCAATTGACGCACGACGCGCCGTGCCAGATCGGGGTTTGCATTCCCGGTGAAGACCATCATCTTGGACACGCTACATTACCTTCTGGGTAGTGGGTCTATTGCGATGAGTCAGTGAGAGAGCCGGGCGAACAAAAGACGCCTGGCCGGTCGAGCCGGACTCAAGATGTCATTGATTATTGCTGCCGGAAAAAATGGCAGGGGCGGCTGGATTCGAACCAACGCATGGCAGGATCAAAACCTGCTGCCTTACCGCTTGGCTACGCCCCTGTAACTGTCCGGATGCTTAAGGGTTGCATCCTTTTTGCGTCGCTTTGTTGAGTAAAGCATGTAACGGTGAGACGTTACACCCCTTGGCAACAAAGGCTTGCAGAGTGGCTGGCAACCGGGCGCGAACTTTATCAGCTTCGCGTTCGTTTGGGAAGGCCCCAAACAAGCAACTGCCAGTTCCGGTCATCTTAGCTTCACAAAATTTGTTTAGCAAGATCAACGTGTTACGAATTTCAGGGTAACGCGCTGTGACAACCGGCAGGCAATCGTTCCGACCGCCGTGCTCTCGAAAGGCCGCTAATGTAATAGGCGGGGTGTCGCGAGTCAACCTCTGATCGGAAAATATTTCCGCTGTGCTCACTTCGCATGGCGGAACCACGACCAGGTACCAGGGTTCATCCACTTCAACCGGGGTGAGCTGCTCGCCCACGCCTTCGGCCCAGGCCGCCCGTCCGCGCACGAACACCGGTACGTCGGCCCCGAGCTCCAGGCCGAGCGCTGCCAACTGATCCTCGGCCAGCCCCGCCTGCCACAGGTGATTGAGGCCGACCAGGGTGGTGGCGGCGTCCGAGCTGCCTCCGCCGATTCCTCCACCCATGGGCAGACGCTTGTCCAGTCGGATGTCGGCACCGCAGGTCGTATTGCTGGCCTGCTGCAATCGGCGGGCGGCACGCATGATCAGGTTGTTTTCAATGGCGACGCCCGGCAGCTCGGTAAGCAGCCGCAGCTGGCCGTCATCCCGGGGCGTGAAGTGCAGGGTGTCACCATGGTCGAGGAACTGGAACAGGGTCTGCAGCAGATGGTAGCCGTCGTCGCGGCGACCGGTAATATGCAGGAACAGGTTCAGTTTGGCCGGTGCCGGCAGGCTCAGGGTGGGGGCAGTCATTCTGTATTACGAGGTTCCCAGCGGGTGATGACCAGGGTCAACAGCATGTCGTGACCGGAAAGCTGAAGACGCTGCGGCAGGGTGACACCGTCAACCTGCTGGTAGCGGCTGTATTCGACTGTCCAGCCGGACTGGGCCAGCCGCGCAAGCTGGCTGTCCGGATTGAGCTGCAGGCGGCTCGGGCTGTCCGGGGCGGGCAGGCCGCGGACCCACCAGAGCAGATGCTCCACCGGCAACCGCCAGCCGATCTGCTCTTCCAGCAGCGCCTCGGCGGAGGGGGCGCTCATGCTCGGTTGTCCGGCGATATCCAGGGTAATGCCCCGGTTGCTGCCCTGAATGCGGGTGGCGCCACGCCCAAGTGGGCCGGACAGCCGTATGTCGTAATAGTCCTGCTGCTGCAGCCAGAACACCGTGCCGCTTCCGGACTCGCCCGGCGCCTTGACCCCCAGCTTGCCCTGCAGGATCCAGTTCTCCAGCGGTGCGACCGTCTGGCGGTGGGCCTGCCAGGCCGCTGCATCACCTCCGAACTCCAGGGTTTCACGTTGATGCAGGTTGCTGCAGGCGCTCATAACCAGCGCGACTGTCAGCAGGAGCAAGGTGCGCAGATATGACATGGATCAGTCGCCCTTCAGTCGTTTGCGGGTGGCGTCGATAAGTGTGCTGTCCTCGGCCTGTTCTGCAGCCTCGTCCCAGATCCGGCGAGCTTCGCGGTGCTTGCCCTGCTGCCAGAGTACTTCACCCAGGTGGGCGGCCACTTCTGCATCGGGAAAGGCGGCATAGGCGCGGCGCAACAGTTCCTCGGCCAGCTTCAGGTCGCCCAGCCGGTAGTGCACCCAGCCGAGACTGTCGAGGATGGCCGGGTCCTCAGGTTTCAGACGATGGGCCTGCTCAATCAATTGCAGTGCCTCGTCGAGTCGCTCGTTGCGGTCGGCAAGGGTGTAGCCCAGGGCATTCAGGGCCATGGCGTTTTCCGGTTCGCGCTGCAGGATCGAGCGCAGGTCCGCTTCAAGCCCGGCGGGATCACCCAGGCGCTCGGCGAGGATGGCGCGGGTATAGAGAAGGTTGGTGTTCTGTTCGAACTGGGTCAGTGCGTCGTTCGCGCGCTGCATCGCGAGCGCTGCGTCTGTCGGCATCAGCGTCTCGATCTCCACGAGATAAAGCTCCAGTGCGCGCTGGGGCTGGCGGTTGCGCTCATCGCGCATGAAAGCGGTCAGCTCATCGAATCGCTTCTCACTGACCAGCGCACGGCTGATGCGCAGCCGGGAGGGCAGATATTCATCACCCGCGCTGATGCCCTGCCAGACGGCAATGGCCTCGTTGATACGCCCGGCCTGTTCCAGGGCCTGGCCCAGGTGCAGGGCGGCGCTGGCGTTGTCCGGATCCTGCTCCAGCATCAGTTCAAGCCCGGCAATGGCGGCCTCGGTCTCGCCGGCTTCCATCTCGATCAGCGCCAGAGCCAGCTGGATCTCTTCGTCGTCGGGGTTCTGTCGTACCAGTTCGCGGAAATGCTCGATGGCTCCCTGATAATCCTCGTCATTGACCAGCATCCGCGCCAGCAGCAGGCGCAGACGGTGGTCCTGCGGGAACTCCGCGACACCCTCGCGCAGCAGCGCCAGCGCCTGTTCGGTCTCCCCACGGCCCGCATACAGGCGGCTCTGCAGCATCACCGATGCCGTGCTGCGGTTCTGCCGGGTATGCTTCTCGAGCAATGCCAGGGCTTCGTCGCTGCGCTGTTCTTCCTGCAGCAGCAGGGCGGCGGCGAAGCTCAGCTGCGGGTTACCCGGGTGCTGGTCCAGCAGCCCCAGAAGATTGTCCAGCAGGCCCTGGCGGGTCTCGCTGTCGGCCTGCAGCGCGGCCAGCGCCAGCAGGTCGAAATGGGTATCATCATCCAGCTGCAGCACCTGCTGCATTATCTGCATGGCGTGGTCATGCTGGCCGGCACGGGCCAGCTGCAGGGCGGCAGCGCGCAGAGCATCGGGGTCCTGTGGGGCCACTTCCACCCAGAGCAGCGACATGTCCAGGGCCTGCTGCCGGGCCCCGAGGAACTCCGAGATTTCCATGGCCCGCTCGATGACGCCGGCATCGCGGGTTGCTACCGCCTGTTCCAGATAATTGTTGAGGGCGATATCAAAACGGTTGCGCTGCCCGGCGATCTCCGCCGTCAGCAGGGCATAGAGCGTTTCGGCCGGAAACTGTCCATGGACGACCGGCACGTCAGTGGCCGACTCGGTGGGCGGGGCCTCGTGTGTCGGCGCCGTGTCGGGGGCCGGGCCCCGTGCTGCGCAGGCGCTCAGCAGCACGCCGAATGCCAGGGCCAGGGTCAGGGAAGTGCGTGTAACCGTCATGGATGATCTCGTTGAGCCGCCGTCTGCAGCCATCGCCAGCAGATGATGATACAGGATGAGTGGCAAAGACTCAGCGCGCAAGTGCGAGCCTGGCAGGGCGACAGTTTTAGTACCCTTGGGAAGCCGGGAATTGATCGGCGCCCGTTTAAATAGGACAATTACCTGTTTTCAACCCGGGAATGCCGGGCTTTAATCATTGAGGTGTCATGGGCTTTCTCGCAGTCGGGATCAATCACAAGACCGCTTCCGTGGATGTTCGCGAGCGTGTCGCCTTCGCGCCCGACCAACTGGCCGATGCGCTGCAGCAGTTGCGTGATGAGACCGCTTCTCCGGAAGTGGCGATCCTGTCCACCTGCAATCGCACGGAAATCTACTGCACGCAGGATCAGCTGAATCCGCGGCGTCTGATCGAGTGGGTGGCGCGTTACCACGGGCTCGACCCCCAGGCGGTCGCCAGTTGCAGTTATGTGCATCAGGATGCCGGTGCCGTCAGCCACATGATGCGGGTTGCCGCCGGGCTGGACTCCATGATCCTGGGTGAGCCACAGATCCTCGGCCAGATGAAGGACGCCTGGCAGTACGCGCGTACTGCAGGCACGCTGGGTCCGCGGCTGGATCGGCTGTTCCAGAGCACCTTCAATACCGCCAAGCAGGTGCGCACCGATACCGCCATCGGCTCCAACCCGGTTTCCGTCGCCTTTGCCGCGGTCAGCCTGGCCCGGCAGATCTTCTCCGACCTGAGCGCCAGCACGGCACTGCTGATCGGTGCGGGCGAGACCATTGCCCTGGTCGCCCGCCATCTCAACGAGCAGGGCGTCAGCAAACTCATCGTGGCCAACCGCACATTGGAGCGCGCCGAAGAAGTGAGCGCACCGCTGGGTGGACGCGCCATCACACTCAATCAGATCCCCGATGTGCTCCATGAGTGCGAGATTGTCATCGCCTCTACTGCCAGCCCCTTGCCGATCCTCGGCAAGGGTGCGGTCGAGCGCGCACTGAGGGCCCGCCGCCACAATCCGATGTTCATGGTGGATATCGCCGTGCCCCGGGATATCGAGCCGGAAGTGGGCAAGCTGCCTGATGTCTATCTGTACAGCGTCGATGACCTGCATGAGGTCATCGAGGAGAACATGCGTTCGCGCCAGGACGCCGCCGAGGCAGCGGAGCGGCTGATTGAGCTGGGTACAGACGAGTTCATGCAACGCATGCGCGCGCGGGCGGCGGTGGATGTGCTCAAGCGCTATCGCCAGCGCGCCCAGGAGCAGCGCGACCAGGAGCTGGAAAAGGCGCTGGCCAGGCTGGAGCGGGGCGGCGAGCCGGCCGCGGTGATGGCGGAGATGGCCCGCGCGCTGACCAACAAGCTGTTGCACGAACCGAGCGTTCAACTCAAGCGCATGAGCGCCGAGGGGCGCAGCGAGTCGCTGTCGCTGGCCATGGAACTGTTCGGACTGGATGACGACACCACTGCACAGGGCAAATCATGAAAGCGTCACTGCTACAACGTCTCGATACCCTGCGTGACCGCTTCGAGGAGCTCTCGGCGTTGCTCAGTGATGCCGAAGTCATCAGCGACCAGAATCGCTTCCGCGCCTATTCCAAGGAATACGCCGAGCTCGAGCCCACCGTGAAGTGCTACGGGCAGTGGCGCAAGACGCAGGATGATCTGGAAGAGGCGCGCAGCCTGCTCAAGGACAGCGACCCGGACATCCGCGCCATGGCCGAGGATGACGCAGCGCTGTGCGCCAGTGCTCTGGCGGAGCTGGAAAGCGAGCTGAATCTGCTGCTGCTGCCAAAGGATCCGGACGACGAGCGCAACGTGTTTCTGGAGATCCGCGCCGGTACCGGTGGGGATGAGGCCGCGATCTTTGCCGGCAACCTGTTCCGCATGTATTCGCGCTACGCCGAACGGCGCGGCTGGCGCATCGAGGTGCTGTCGGAGAACCCCGGCGAACATGGTGGCTACAAGGAAATCATCGCCCGGGTCGAAGGGCAGGGTGTCTATGCTCATCTGAAGTTCGAGTCCGGTGCACATCGGGTGCAGCGCGTCCCGGAAACCGAATCCCAGGGCCGGATCCATACCTCGGCCTGCACCGTGGCGATCATGCCCGAGCCGGACGAGCAGGCGGTGGTGGAGATCAACCCTGCTGATCTGCGGGTGGATACCTTCCGCTCCTCCGGCGCCGGTGGTCAGCACGTGAACAAGACCGATTCAGCCATCCGCCTCACTCACCTGCCCAGCGGTATCGTCGTGGAGTGTCAGGAAGAGCGTTCCCAGCACAAGAACCGCGCCAAGGCCATGGCTCTGCTACAGGCGCGGCTGGCCAACCAGCAGCGCGAGGCGCACGAGAAGGCCATCTCCGATACCCGGCGCTCGCTGGTGGGGTCGGGGGACCGTTCCGAGCGTATCCGCACCTACAACTTTCCCCAGGGCCGGGTCACCGACCATCGCATCAACCTGACGCTGTACAGTCTGGACCATGTCATCGAAGGCGAGCTGGATGCCATCGTCGAGCCGCTGCGCCGGGAGTATCAGGCCGATCAACTGGCGGCACTGGACTCCTGAATGGGCGCCAGCATCGCGCAATTGCTGGCGGCAGCCTCGCTACCGGACTCGGACACCCCGGGGCTGGACGCCGAGTTGCTGCTGGCCCATGTGCTGGGCAAACCGCGCAGTTACCTGCGGACCTGGCCGGAGCGCGAGCCCACGGCCGAGCAGCGGGACCGGTTCGAGCAATTGCTGGCGCGCCGATGTAAGGGGGAGCCCATTGCCTACCTGCTGGGCAATCAGGGCTTTTGGTCGCTGGAGCTGCAGGTCAGCCCCGACACGCTGATCCCTCGTCCCGACACCGAACGGCTGGTGGAAGTCGCGCTGGAAGTGGGCCCGCCGGGGCCCGCTCGGGTGCTCGACCTGGGCACCGGCACCGGGGCGATCGCGCTGGCGCTGGCCGCCGAACGCAGTGCCTGGCAGCTGACCGGTGTGGATCGCATGGCCGGCGCCGTCGAACTGGCCGAGCACAATCGCCACCGGCTGGCGCTGGGCAATGCCCGGTTCCTGGCCAGCGACTGGTTCAGCGCGCTGGCGGACCAGCGCTTCGAACTGATCGTATCCAACCCCCCCTATATCGCCGAAGACGATCATCACCTGAGACAGGGCGACGTGCGTTTCGAGCCGGCCAGCGCGCTGGTGAGCGGCCGCGATGGGCTGGATGACATCCGTGTCATCATCGACGCCGCACCGGCGTATCTCGAGGCGGACGGCTGGCTGCTGCTGGAGCACGGCTGGCAGCAGGCCGGTGCGGTACGTGACCTGCTGCTCGGGCGGGGTTTCATCGGGGTGCAGTCATGGCTCGATCTGAGTGGTCACCAACGGGTAAGTGGAGGGCGCTGGCATGAATGATCAGCAACTGTTGCGACACAGCCGGCATATTTTGCTCGAGCAGATCGATGTCGACGGACTGCAGCGGCTGCTCGACAGCACCGTGTTGATTGTCGGCATGGGCGGGCTGGGCAGTCCCGCGGCAATGTACCTGGCGGCAGCGGGCGTCGGCCGGCTGCTGCTGGCAGACGATGACCATGTCGAACTGAGCAATCTCCAGCGGCAGATTCTCCACGCGACCGCCGATATCGGACGACAGAAGACCGCCTCCGCTGCGGACCGGCTTGCGTCTATCAACCCGGATGTACAGATTTCCCGGCTTGATCATCGGCTGCTCGGTGAGCAGTTGCACGAGGCCGTCGCCCAGGCCGACCTGGTGCTCGACTGCACCGACAACTTCACTACCCGGCAGGCGCTGAATGCTGCCTGCGTCGCGTTGCGCAAACCGCTGGTGTCGGGGGCGGCGATACGCCTGCAGGGGCAGGTGAGCGTATTCGACCTGCGCGATGCGGAGAGCCCGTGCTACGAGTGCCTGTACGGCGATGGCCAAGGCAATGACGAGACCCTGAGCTGCGCCGAGGCGGGGGTCATCGGGCCGCTGGTGGGTATCGTCGGCAGTGTTCAGGCCCTTGAGGCGATGAAACTGCTGGTCGGCTTCGGTCGACCGCTGGTGGGCCGGCTGCTGCTGATCGACGCCATGCAGGCGGGTTTCCGCGAGCTGCGTGTCAGGCGGGACCCGGACTGCGGCTGCTGCGGAGCGGGCCATGGCGCGGCCTGATGCGCCTGTCGGCGTGTTCGACTCCGGGGTCGGCGGCTTGTCGGTACTGGGTGAGATTGACCGGTTGCTGCCAGCCGAATCGCTGCTCTACGTGGCGGACAGCGGATTCGTTCCCTACGGGGAAAAGCCGCCCGAACTGATCGTCGAGCGCAGCCGGCGGATCGCCGAGTTCCTGCTGGATCGGGGTGCCAAGGCGCTGGTGGTTGCCTGCAACACGGCCACCGCGGCGGCCATTGGCGATCTGCGTTCGCGCTACAGCGTACCGATCATCGGTATGGAGCCGGCAGTCAAACCGGCGACGGGGGCCACACGCAGCGGCGTGGTGGGCGTGCTGGCCACCACCGGCACCCTGCGCAGCGCCCGTTTTGCCGCGCTGCTTGACCGCTTCGCCGGTTCGGTGGAGTTCATTACCCAGCCCTGTCCGGGGCTGGTCGAGTGCGTCGAGCGTGGTGATCTGGACGGGGCAGAGCTCACAGCGCTGCTGCGCGACTATACCCGGCCCCTTCTTGAGGCAGGGTGCGACACGCTGATCCTCGGCTGTACCCATTATCCCTTTCTCAGACCCGCTTTGACGCGGCTGCTGCCTGCCGATGTCAGGCTGGTGGATACCGGCGCGGCAGTGGCGCGGCAGGTGCGGACCAGACTGGCGGAATCCGGGCTGCTGGGGGACGGCCCGGCTCGCCCGGCACAGTTCTGGAGCAGTGGAGATATCCAGCGGTTGCGAGCGGTGTTGCCGGTCCTCTGGAGCGAGCCGGATCCGGCCGTGGCCGTTTTGCCTTTTTAGCCGGTCGCAGTGGAACCAGTAAGCGGTGCGTGACTCAAACCCGTACACCTCTGGTAAGGAAACGACAAGATGAAGAGAGCTGTTCTCGCACTATCCACTCTGCTTGTTATGCCTGCTGCGCTGGCGCTGGACGGCATCACGGTCCAGATCGGCGAGTCCTCGGAAAATACCACCACCTACCGGCTGGGCGCCCAGTTCGAGTTCGGCCGCACGCTGTGGCAGAGCGACGGTGGCGGCGTGAAGCTGGATGGCTACTGGGATGCCGGGGTTACCCGCTGGAGCAGCCTGGACGCCACCAGTCTGACGATTACGCCCATGTTCCGCCTGAGCTTCGGCACCAGCGACGCCGGCGTGACCCCCTTCCTCGAAGGCGGAATCGGCGCGGCCTATTTCACCGAGACGGATCTGGACGATCAGGACCTGGGCAGCAAGTTCCAGTTCGAAGACCGTCTGGGGGCGGGCCTTGCCTTTTCCGGTGGATCCGAAGTGGGGGTGCGCTATTACCACTACTCCAACGCCAGCATCAAGCAGCCTAACGACGGGATCGACATGGCGGCTGTCTATTATCGGCTGGCTTTCTGAGGCGATGGTGGCGGGGCGCGCTTTGCGCGCCTATCGCGCCGAGGTCGACGCCCCTGCAGGCGCAGGTTTACCCGCGCTACTGCCCAAGTAATGCCTGGGCCGCCTGACGCCCGCTCAACCAGGCATTTTCCACCCGCCCGCCCAGGCACCAATCCCCGCATACGTACAGACTTAATCTCGGCGCCGCCAGTGCTCCCCATTTCAACTGTTCCGCTGGCCGCGCCTGCGACCAGAAAAACGCTGTGGTTGCGACCGGCTGGGGTAGGCTCAGGCCGGTCACACGCGACATTGCCAACGCCAGCTCGCTTATCACCTGTTCCTGGCTGGCGCCAGCGTGTTGCTCCGCCCAGCTGGCTGTGGACTGCAGCACCCATCGCTCGCCGGCGGCCCGCTGCGGTTTGCTGCTGTCACGGCACAGCCAGTCCAGCGGGCCGCTGCGCACAAAGCAGGCGTCCACCGGCGTGGTCAGCGGCTGGGCGAACTGCAGATCCACGGCCCAGCACGGGCGCATGCGAACCCGTGCCACGTCCTGCTGCAGTTGCGGCGCCACGCTCAGCAGCTCGGTTGCCGCAGCGGGCGGAGTAGCGATGATCACCGCGCTGAAAGGGCCGTATTCCGCTCCTTCCCCGCTGTGGAGGAACCACTGATCATCCGTCGTTCTGCGCAGCGAGACGATGTCCGCATGCTGTAACGGCAAGCCTTGAACCAGGTGCCCGGCCAGCGCATTCATGCGCGGCACCGCCACCAGACGCTGGACATCATCGGCGGAGGGGCGCAGCCCGTGTTCGTCGTCGTAGCGGTACAGATCCGCGGGCCATTCCGCCACCCAGCCGCGTTCTTGCCACTCCCGGCTGGCCAGGCGGAACGCGGGATGGCGGGCAGTGAAATACTGGGCACCCAGGTCGACGTGACCCGCGCCACCCAGACGTCCGCCGACCGGAAGGTCGGCTGAAAAAAGGGTGGCCGGCAGATCCGACTCGACCAGGGTCATTGCCGCACTGATACCGGCCAGACCGGCGCCGATCACGGCGACTTGCGCAACTGTGTCCTGCATATTCTGTCCTTGCCCGGGAGCGCGGGGAACGCGCGGTTCGGCCAAGCATTACCGAATCATGCCGGCACTGCAACTGCGGCCCGCCGCCGTCAATAGCCACCGCCTATCAGCGCCTTTGGCGGCAAAAGCACGGCGGGCGGGGTACAATCTGCGGCATCGTTTACATGATGAGTCCTATGGGAGATAGCCTGATGTCCGAACGTGGAGTCCTGCTGGTGAATCTGGGTTCGCCGGCCAGCACCGAAGTTGCCGATGTACGCCGCTATCTCAACCAGTTCCTGATGGATCCCTGTGTCGTGGATCTTCCGTGGCCGCTGCGGCGGTTGCTGGTCAGCCTGATTCTGGTGCGGCGTCCCGCGGAGTCGGCGGCGGCCTATGCCTCCATCTGGTGGGATGAAGGTTCTCCGCTGGTGGTGATCAGCGAGCGGGTGCGCGACCAGCTGCGCAATCGGCTGGACATGCCGGTGGAACTGGCCATGCGCTATGGCGAGCCGTCCATCGAGCGTGGCGTGCTTGCGCTGGCGCAGCAGGGTGTCGGTGAGATCCTGCTGATGCACCAGTATCCCCAGTTCGCTGACAGTACGGTCACCACGGCCATACGCGAGGTCGAGCGGGTGATCGAACAGCATCGCCTGCAGGTGCGCCTGACCATCCTGCCGGTGTTCCATGATCGCCCCGACTATCTGGACGCCCTGGCGGACAGCAGCCGTCCCCATCTGGAAGGCGGGTTCGATCATCTGCTGTTCAGTTATCACGGGCTGCCGGAACGCCATCTGCAGAAGGTCGACCCGACCGGCAGGCACTGTCTGACCCCGGGCTGCTGCGAGCGCCCGTCTCCGGCCCATGCCACCTGTTACCGTGCCCAGTGTCTGGGGGGCAGCCGCGCTATCGCCCAGCGGCTCGGCCTCAGGGATGACCAATGGAGCAGTGCTTTCCAGTCCCGACTGGGCCGCGCCAAGTGGATCGAACCCTATACCGAGGCGCAGCTGGATGAGCTCGCCGCCCGCGGCGTCAAGCGGCTGCTGGTCATGTGCCCGGCTTTCACTGCGGACTGCATTGAAACCCTGGAAGAAATCGGAGATCGCGGGCGCGAGCAGTTCATCAATGCCGGCGGCGAGGAGCTGGTGCTGATCCCCTGCCTCAACGATCAGCCGCAGTGGATGGATGTGCTGGCCGGCTGGGCGCGCAGCGAGCCGGTGCGAGGGTGAACAGGATGAACGGAATGACTGCCGTCTTTCTCGACCACGCATCGCTGGACCAGGGCGATCTCGATCTTCGCACCCTGCATGACAGCACCGCAGGGCTGACCCTGTACGATGCGACCGCGCCGCATCAGGTGGCCGAACGCATCGGCGCGCATCAGGTGGTGATCACCAACAAGGTGGTGATCGATGACGAGGTCATGCAGGCCTGCCCGGAATTGAAGGTCATCCTGATCGCAGCGACAGGGACCAACAATGTCGATCTGCAGGCAGCCGCACGGCGCGGTATCGCGGTCTACAACTGCCAGGCCTACGGCACCCCCGCGGTTGCCCAGCACACCCTGATGCTCATGCTGGTGTTGATCACCCGGTACGACGCCTATCGCCAGGCGGTACAGGACGGCGCCTGGCAGCGCAGCAGCCAGTTCTGTCTGCTTGATTACCCGATCGGCGAGCTGTCCGGCCGGACCCTCGGGATCCTCGGCTACGGCGAGCTGGGTCGGGAGGTGGCGCGTCTGGCCAGCGCCTTTGGCATGCGCGTCAGGGTCGGCTCGATCCCGGGGCGCGAACACCCGGACCGGCCGTCCCTGGAGCAACTGCTGCCGGAGGTCGATGTGCTCTCCCTGCACTGTCCGTTGACGGACGCCACCCGGGGCATGATCGGGGCGGCTGAACTGGCGGCGATGAAGCCAGGCAGTCTCCTGATCAACGCCGGGCGTGGCGGGCTGGTGGACGAGCAGGCATTGCTCGACAGCCTGCGCTGCGGTCATCTGGGGGGCGCGGGGCTGGACGTACTGACCGAGGAACCGCCGGTCAACGGCAATCCGCTGCTCGACGCCCGGTTGCCCAACCTGGTTATTACCCCGCACTGTGCCTGGGGCAGCCGGGAGGCGCGCCAGCGTATCGTCGGCCAGCTTGCGGAGAACCTGCGGCATGCCAGCAGCGGGACTGGCCCGTCGCCACGCCGGGTCGCGCCGTAATCTGATCGGCATATTGCACTTGACCCACTTCACAGAAAGCAGCGGGCCACACATTCAGGCGATGCGTTGGTGAGAAACGCTCGGTAACTTCCGCGCTTCGTTCCAGGAGTGGGCAATACCTGGGAGCAATCCATTTGCTTGCGGGGTGCCCGATCTTGAACAGACCCATGCGTCAGAATGGCTTCAGCCTGCTGGAAGTGGTCATCTCGCTGCTGCTGCTGGCTGTTGGGGCGCTCGGTGCAGTGATGATGCAGACCAGCGCCCTGCGCTTGAGCACCAGCGCAGCGGACCGCACCCAGGCCAGTTTCATTGCCTATGATCTGCTTGATCGGGTGCGCGCCAATGCCGTCGAGCTGGAACACTACGCAGTCAGTGTTGGCCCGGGCTGCCGGGCGGACGCGCCAACCACGCCGGCCTCCATCCGCGCCACCGACCTTGCCGATTTCACCCATGCGGTCAGTTGTCTGCTCCCGGGCGGGCAGGGCGCCGTGACCATCGCCGGTCAGCGGGCGACGGTAACGTTGAGCTGGTCCGAGGAACGCATACTGGCGGATGCCGGCAGCGCCTCGCTGACGGTCTCCGCGCTGATCGGCGGGCAGCCATGATCGGACCTGGGAGCGCACAGCGCGGCATCAGCCTGGTGGAGCTGATGGTGGCCATGACCCTCGGCCTGCTCCTGGTGCTCGGCGTAACCCAGATGCTGCTTGGTAACAAGCAGAGTTTCCTCATGCAGCAGCAACTGGCGTCCATGCAGGAGAACGCCCGATTCATTCTGGCGCGCATGAGTCGAGATATCCGGCAGGCGGGCATGTTCGGCTGCCTTGACCTGCAGCGCCTGTCCGCTTCCACCCGGGCAAGCCTGCCGGCCGAGTTCGCCGAACCGATCAGCTACAGCGATGGTGTACTCAGGCTGGTGACCGCGGTCAGCGCGCATGACTCGATAACCGGGCCGGGCGTGCGCAGCGCGGCGGACTACGATGCCAGATGGCTGCTGGCCAGCAACTGCCTCGATGAGCTGCGTATCGCCACCGGCACCGAGGAGCTGAGCGTGCAGCCGGGTGACTTCCTGATAGCGGTACGCCAGATCGAATACCGTCAGTCCCGCTACAGTCTGCAGGCGCGGCTGAACGATGCCGGGCACTTCGAAACGCTCATCGATGGCGTGGCGAGCCTTGATGTGCGGTTCGGCCTGGCGGACAGTGCCGGGGAGCGCCGGCTTGCCGGCGGCTACCAGAGCGCCCTCGGGCCCGGGCAGGCGGATCTGGTACGCAGCGTGCGGCTGGCGCTGCGACTGATGCACGATCCGGCCGACCCGCGCGCAGCTCAGCCCCGGCCCCAGCAGTACACGCTGGTGACGGCCCTGCGCAACCGACTGGACTGACCATGATGCCGGTCGGTCGACACTCCCAGCAGGGCAGCACTCTCCTTGTCAGCCTGGTCCTGCTGCTGGTGCTGACGCTGATGGCACTGGGTGGTGTTTCCAGCTCGGCGCTGCAGGAGCGGATGGCACACAACGCCCAGCGGATGAATCTCGGTTTTCAGGCTGCCGAAAGCGGTCTGCGCCATGTCGAGCAGCAACTGAACCTGCGAGAGCTGATGCTGCCGACGTCGGTCTGCAGCGGAGGGGGGTGTGATGTCCCCGCCGCGCTGTTGCGCCCGGGCGCCTCGGGATCCCCCGGCCCTGAATGGCAGCGGGTGCCGACCGCCATCACCGGAGAGGAGACGGAGGTCTGGTTTCGTATCGTCCAACTGGGGGACAGCGCACTGGCGGTCAATATTGCCGCCGGTGCAACCGGCACCCTGTACCGCGTATCGGTGCTCAGCCGGCGCGACTCGTCCCCGACCCTGCTGGAGGCTGTCTATGCCTATTCCCGTCTGTGAAACTCGTCGGCTGATTCTGCTCTCGACTGCATTGGCCAGCGCCGTGCTGGCAGCGCAGGCATCCGCGTTCGCGCCCTTCAGCGGACCGATGCAGGCCGCCTCGGTGGTGCCGCCGAATGTGCTGCTGTTGCTGGACAACACGTCCATTGCCGCGACCGATCCCGCCGGCGATGCTGTCCTGTCCGGCGTCGGTGAAGCAGTGAAGACGCTGATGGACAGGCATCATGAGCTGCGCTTCGGGCTGTTTGGGCTGCGTGCCCCGCTGGCGGGTGAGTCGGCCCCGGTTGGCGTCATGCTCGCTGAAGCGGGCGGTACCGATGGGGACGCACGGCGTGCCACGATGCACCGGGCGCTGACGGACCTCCGACCGCTGGCCGGTGGCAGCAGCGCTGCTCTTGCCGCTGCCTGGCGCGGCGTTGCCGACCATCTCGGCGATCCGCTGGTCAGCCCTCAGACGTTGCGCTGCCAGCACAATCTCGGCCTTATCGTGGCGGGCGACCAGCCCGAAGAGGAAGTCGCCGCCATCGACCTGGAAGAGCAGGCGCGGGAGGCCTGGCAGGTCGACCTGCGCAGCGGCGGAGCCGACCTGGCCGGCTCCAGCTGGGATGACCCGGCCTTTGCCGTCCAGAATCTGCGCACCTCCACCGTCGCGCTGGCAGCGGGTGGTGGTTACCTGCAGCGGGCCGCCGCCGCCGGCGCTGGCGAGCATGTGCAGGTGGGCGATTTCCCGGACCTGGAAGGTGCGCTGACTGCCGCGCTGCTCTCCATGACCTCGGTGGCCGGAGCAGCGGGCGGCATCGATACCGGAGCCGGCGCCGTGGCGGTTGGAGCGGACCGCGTGTACCAGACCCGGATCGATACCGCGGACTGGAGCGGCAGCCTCAGGGCCTACCGCATCGGCGAGGACGGTGCACCCTCGGGGCTGTTGATGGATACCGACGGCAGTTTTCTCCCCGGCAGCCCGACCGGGCGCTTTGAAACCTGGCGCCGTGGCGAGGGCGGTGCCGCCGGCGTCGGTGTTCCGCTGGACTCGGGCACCCTGTCGGCGCTGAGCACGGTTCAACAGCGACTACTGGAGCAGGAGGCGCAGCGCGCCGGACTCGGCCGCGAGGAGGGGCAACGCCTGCTGAACTGGGCCAGGGGCGAGGAGGACCCCGATCTGCGCCGCCGCGATCGGCTGCTGGGCGATATCGTCCGTTCGGCGCCGCTGGTAACAGGCGCAGACCATCACGCATTGTCGGCGACCATGGTGCGTGGTTATGACAGTTACCTGGCGCGCCGCCTGCGCCGCATGCCCGAAGCGGTAATTGTGGGCTCCAATGACGGGTTTGTCCGGCTGTTCGACAGCGAAGGCGGCCATCTCTACTCATACCTGCCGGCAGCGGCTCACCGCGGGCTCGGTGCGCGTGCCCATCCGGGCTATGCGCAGGGCTACCAGCATCGCTCGGGCGTTGATGGCCGCCTGGCGGTGGGCGACGTGAGTCTGTCGGGCGAATGGGCGACGGTCGCTGCCGGCGGCCTGGGTGCCGGGGGCAGGGCGCTGTTTGCGCTGCGCCTGTTCAGCGAATCCGCCGATATCCCGCAGGTATTGCGGGAGCGCGGAGCCGATGAAATCCCCGGGCTGGGCCACGTCTACGGTCCGCCGCAGTTTGCCCAGCTGGGAGACCGCGCGGTGCTGATCCTGGGCAACGGCTACGGCAGTGCGCGGGGCCAGGCGTCCTTGCTGGCGCTCGATATGCTCACCGGGGCATTGCTGGCGGAACTGACGGTCGGCGGCAGGGACGGGGCCACACACGGCAACGGTCTGTCCGCACCGGTTCTGCAGTTCGATTCGGCTGGAACGCTGCGCGCCGCCATCGCCGGCGACCTGCACGGGCAACTCTGGAAATTTGACCTGATAGGCAACGACCCGGCCGGCTGGCGCGTGGCCAATGCCGGTACGCCCCTGTTCACTGCCGCACCGGGGCAGCCCATCACCTCGCAGCCGGTACTGCTTCCGCGATTCACCGGCGACGGCAATCTGCTGATGTTCGGCACCGGCAAATTGCTGGAGGCCGGGGATCTTGCCGATACGCAGGTCCAGGCGTTCTATGCGGTGCTGGATAGGCCCGGTACCTCCGCCGGGCTTTCGCCTGCTGCACTGCAGAAGCAGCGCCTGCACGCCACCGTCGACCCCGTGACAGGCCAGCGCCTGCGCGTGGTCGATGCCACGCCCGTGGACTGGTCGAGCCGGCATGGCTGGCACCTGCCGTTCGACGGCGTGCCGGGGGAGCGGGTGATTCACGAAGCGGTGGTGCGCCATTCCCGGGTCATGTTCCCCACAACAGTTGCCGGCGTGGATACCGGTGACCCGTGCATTACCCATACCGGTGGCTGGCTGATGTCGCTGATGCTGGCCAGCGGTGGCCTGCCACCGGAGGCCACGCTGGACGTCACTGGCGATCTGCGGGTGGACGGGGATGACGTGCCGGCGGCCGGGCTCGAACTGCCTGACGGCTTGCCAGGGGGCCTGGGCCTGATCGAGCTGGCCGATGCTTCGCGGCTTCCGGGCTGTGCCGGTGAGCGCTACCTGGTGCCGGGCTCCCGGGAGCTCGCGCTGCTGGCCGGTGAGTCACAGTGCAGCTTCGAACGCATCATATGGCGCCAGCTGAAATGAACGGAACGCAGCGGGGATTCACTCTGATCGAGATCATGCTGGTGGTGGTCGTGCTCGGCATTCTCGCGACCATCGCCCTGCCTTCCTACCAGGAGCATGTACGGCAGGCCCGGAGGGCGGAGGTGTCCACCGTCATGCTCGAGAGTGCGCAGTTGCTGGAGCGCCACTACACGCGGCATGGCACCTATGATGCCGAACCGGCCGCTCCGGTCCCGACCCAGAGCCCGCCGACCGGCGCAGCGGTGTACCGGATTGCGGTCAGCACCGCGGCAGAGGGGTTTACCCTTACCGCCACGGCCGTGCCGGGTGGCATCATGGCCGGCGATGCCTGCGCCAGCTACAGCGTCAATCAGGTCAACCAGCGTACACCCGATGACAGCAAGTGCTGGCGGCGCTGATATTCATGGAGCGGGGTCGTGCTCCGCCACGGGCTTGCTCGCCGGCAGCATCAGGTTGAGCAGGATGGCCACCACACCGCAGAGGCTGATGCCCTGCAGGGTAACGGTCTGGTTGCCGATGGCCATACCTCCGATACCGAACACCAGGGTGACTGAAACGATACTCAGGTTGCGCGCATCGGCCAGATCGACATTGTGCCGTATCAGGATATTGATCCCGACTACCGCAATGGAGCCAAACAGCAGGCACAGGATGCCCCCCATCACCGGCACCGGCATGCCCAGCAGCACGGCACCGAACTTCTCGACGAAGGCCAGGCAGATGGCGAATACAGCGGCCCACACCATCACCGTGGGATTGAAGTTGCGGGTCAGTACCACTGCACCGGTCACCTCGGAATAGGTGGTGCTCGGCGGGCCGCCGAAGAAGGCGGCGGCAGAGGTGCCCAAACCGTCGCCCAACAGGGTGCGCTGCAGGCCGGGCTTGCGGATGTAATCCTTGCCGGTGACCGCGCCGATCGCCATGATATCGCCGACATGCTCGATGGCCGGCGCAATGGCCACCGGGATCATGAACAGGATGGCTGCCAGATGGAACTCGGGGCGCACGAACTCCGGTGTGGCCAGCCAGCTGGCTTGCGCGACCTGCGTGAAGCTGGCTACACCCAGCAGCCAGGAGAGCATGTAACCCACTGCTACCCCGGCCATGATCGGCACCAGCCGGAACAGCCCACGGCCATACACGGCAACCAGAAGCGTGGTGACCAGGGAAGCGATGGAAATGATGAGCGCGGTGGAGTAGTCCACCAGCTGGATGCTGCCATCACCGGACTTGCCGGAAGCCATGTTCACCGCAGTGGACGCCAGGCCCAGCCCGATGACCATGATCACCGGGCCGACTACCACCGGCGGCAGCAGCTTCTGGATGAAGCCGGGGCCACGCAGATGCACGGCGAGGCTCAGCAGCATGTAGACCAGGCCCGCAGCAACCAGGCCGCCCAGGGTGGCAGGCAGCCCCCAGGTCTGGTTGCTGTAGAGAATGGGGGCAATGAAGGCGAAACTGGAGGCGAGAAATACCGGGATCTGGCGGCCGCTGACGAAATAGAAGATCAGCGTCCCCAGACCGGCGGTGAACAGCGCCACGCTGGGGCTCATGCCGGTGATCAATGGCATCAGCACCAGCGCGCCGAATGCCACGAACAGCATCTGCGAGCCGGCGACCAGCGTACGCCAGCCGCTGGTGTTCATGTTCTCCATCAATGAACGTCCTTCTGCCGGGTGCCGAAGATCTTGTCACCGGCATCGCCCAGGCCGGGGATGATGTAGCCCTGTTCATTGAGCCGCTCGTCGACCGAAGCAGTGAATATCTCCACG
The DNA here is from genome assembly GCF_014646575.1 of Halopseudomonas pertucinogena. GTDB lineage: Bacteria > Pseudomonadota > Gammaproteobacteria > Pseudomonadales > Pseudomonadaceae > Halopseudomonas > Halopseudomonas pertucinogena. Next base: position 28,045 of record NZ_BMNN01000001.1, read on the forward strand.
TCCGGATGCAGCGCGTTCACCCGCTTGATGCCTTCGGGGGCCGCTACCAGCACCAGGGCCCGGATCTCGTGCGCGCCGGCACGCTTGAGCAGCTCGATGGTGGCAATCATGGAGCCCCCGGTCGCCAGCATCGGGTCGACAATCAGAGCACGCCGCTGGTTGAGCTCGCCGACCAGCTTCTCCATATAGGTATCCGCTTCCAGGGTCTCCTCGTTGCGTACCAGTCCGATCATGCTGACCCGGGCGCTGGGGATGAGACTCAGAACACCGTCGAGCATGCCCAGGCCAGCACGCAGGATCGGCACGACGGTGATTTTCTTGCCGGCGAGTTTCTCGACGTCGACATTGCCGCACCAACCCTGGATAGTATGGGTCTCAACCGGCATGTCCTTGGTGGCTTCATAGGTCAGCAGGGCAGCAATTTCCTGCGCCAGTTCACGGAAGTTCTTGGTACTGATATCGTTGCGACGCATCAGACCGAGTTTATGGCGGATAAGGGGGTGCTGAATTTCACGGATCTTCATTGGTGGGATTCCAGGCGGGCCAAATACGCCGATAGCGTAAACCAATGTGGCAGGCCGGTCATCCGCAAAGCTGCGCCAAATCATCGCATTGCTTGCATGGCTGCGTCAGGTGCAGTATTTTGCGTCGCTTTTCCATGCCCCGGAGGCTTTGCATGTCCCTTGATCTCGATCACGTCAGACAGGTGATGGAAGAGGCCGATTGCCTCTACACTCAGCAGCAGGTCGAGGCTGCCATGGACAGGATGGCGGCCGCCATCACCGATCAGCTGAAGGACAGCAACCCGATCGTCTACAGCGTGATGAACGGCGGGCTGATCATTGCCGGCCAGTTGCTCACCCGCCTGAATTTCCCGATGGAAGTGGGCTACCTGCACGCCACCCGCTACCGCAACAAGCTGTCCGGCAGCGAGCTGTTCTGGAAGGCCCGGGCCGAGCATTCTCTGGTTGGGCGCACGGTGCTGATCATCGACGACATTCTGGACGAAGGGCACACCCTGGCGGCGATCATGGAATATTGTCGCGATGCCGGTGCCGAGCAGGTGCTCACCGCCGTGCTGCTGGACAAGACCCACGACCGCAAGGCCTATCCGGACATGCGTGCCGACTTCACCGGGCTGGATGTGGTCGACCGCTACGTCTTCGGCTACGGCCTGGACTACAAGGGCTACTGGCGCAATGCCGCCGGCATCTATGCGCTGAAGGGTCACTGAGCCCGGTCAGTCTCCAGCGGCGCCCGCCGTCCGCTGTTCGTCGATCAGCCGGGCGGCACGCTCTGGGGTGACGGCGAAGCTTCTGACATCCCGCCGGGCGCCCACGCCGGCCCGTTTCAACTTGAGCCTCAGCGCCGGCTTCACTCCCGTCATGTAGACATGAATGCCCCGTTGTTCGAGGTCCAGCAGTGCCTGCTCGAACAGCACCAGGGCGCTCATGTCCATGCTCGGCACGGATTCCATGTCGATGATCAGGTGCCTGATCCGCTCATCGAACTGGCTCAGTGCGCGCAGCGCCTTGTCCGCAGCAGCGAAGAACAGGGGGCCATGGATACGGTATACCGCCAGGTCTTCCGGCAGTTGCCCGACGTCCGTGCGGGGCTGGTCCGGTGCTCCACCGCTGAGATCGGCCATGCGCTTGATGAACAGCGCCGACGCCAGCAGCAGACCGACCCCCACCGCCAGCACCATGTCGAACAGTACGGTAAGAAGCAGGCAGATCATCAGCACCAGCACATCCTGACGCGGGCCGACACGCAGCAGCCGAACCACCCGCCGCGCCTCACTCATGTTCCAGGCAACGATCAGCAGCATCGCCGCCAGTGATGCCATCGGCAGCCAGGCGAACAGCCGGGCCAGCAATACCACCGCGAGAAATATGACCAGCGCATGCACCACCGCCGCAATAGGTGAATGTGCCCCGCTGCGGACGCTGGTGGCGGTACGGGCGAGGGCGGCAGTGGCAGTGATCCCGCCGAAGAACGGCACCAGCATGTTGCCCAGCCCCTGACCGAGCAACTCGGCGTTGGGATCATGCCGGGTGCCGGCCATGCCGTCGGCCACCAGCGCGCAGAGCAGCGATTCGATAGCGCCGAGCATTGCGACGGCGATGGCCGAAGGCAGCAGCTGGCGCAGCAGCTCGAAATTTATCACCAGCGGCTGGCCATCGGCGCCGGGCAGTTGCCAGGGCAATACCCACTGGGGCGCGAAGGGCGGGATACCGGCATGGGTGACGCCATCCAGCTCGTAGCTGAAGCGGCTGCCGAGGGTGGCAACCGATACATCCAGATGCATCAGCAGGGCGCCCAGCAGGCTGCCCAGCAGCAGCGCAATCAGGTGGCCGGGGATGCGGCGCGTCAGCCGCGGCCAGAGAATGAGCACTGCCAGGGTCACTGCGCCGACCAGCGCATCGCCCGGGCTGAACGAAGGCAATGCCAGGGCCAGTGCGTGCAGCTGCTCAATGTAGTTGCTGTGCTGGCCGATTTCCTGCAGCCCGAAAAAGTCCTTGATCTGCAGCGTCGCGATGACGATGGCGATGCCTGCAGTGAAGCCCATCACCACGGGGTAGGGCACGAACTGGATCAGGTTGCCCATGCGCGCCAGACCGAGGGCGACCAGAATGGCCCCGGCCATCAGGGTCACCAGCAGCAGTCCGCCCAGACCGTACTGCTGGGTGATTGGCAGCAGGATCACCACGAAGGCAGCGGTGGGCCCCGAGATATTGAAACGCGAACCGCCGCACAGGGCGATGATGAGGCCCCCGACGATGCCGGTATAGAGGCCATGCTGCGGCGCCACGCCCACGGCGATGGCCAGCGCCATGCCCAGCGGGATGGCGATGATGCCGACGGTGATGCCGGCAAGGATGTCGCTGCGAAGATGGGCCAGCGAATAGCCCTGGCGGAAGGTCTCGCGCAGGGCAGTGAAAAGAGGGGGGGCGAAAAGACGCGTTGGACATGATGATTCCTCTATCGACAGCCCAGGTGCCTGCTGCGACGACAGATTGCAGGGCTACCCTGATGGAAATGCAGCAGGCCGCCTATCAGCATACTCCTCGGCGGTCCGGCATTGTAGTGCCCGCGCTTCGCCTCGATCTGCGCGGTGCTGGTGGCCGGGCGGCCGGATGGTTACAATTTACCCCTTGTTGCTGGTTTATCTACTTGAAGAGGTTGTCCGTGCGTAAAGACAAGAAGAAGGTGGTTGGCGAGCCCATGACCGACGAACAGATTGCCGTGTTCCTCGGGTTCCGCCCGCAGGGTGACGAGCCGGTTGATCACTATATCCTGGCCCGGGCCTACCGGAGTCTGCGTGCGCATGACTTCATGCGCTTTCTCGAGATGTTTCAGGCGGCGGGGCACGACGTCAATGCCGTGGATGTCCGGGGGCGCACGGTACTGCAGCTCATCAGTGAACACGAACAGGCTGACGAGTACGTGGCGGCGCTTCTCGCAGCGGGCGCGCACCCGGTCGAAGAGTGATGACCGACGGCCGGTTGGCAAACTCATTCCATCGCTGGAGGAACCAGATATGTTGAAATATTCGCGCTGGGCAGGCGTCGTGGTGCTGGCAGCGGTGCTGGCCGGCTGCGCCCACAGCCCGCAGCAGTTGAACGTGGCACCGACGATCAACGCGCCGCTGAGTCAGGTGGCCCGTCAGCAGCCGGTGACGGTGACCGTGCAGGACAGCCGCAGCTCCCCGGTGCTGGGCACCCGCGGCGGGCTATATCCTGATTCCAGCAATCTGACCATCAACCCGCAGGCTATCGACCAGGTGCGTCAGCAGGTGGAACAGGCGCTGCGCAAGCTGGGGTTCCAGGTTGTGCCCCAGGGTACGCCCAATGCCAACAGTCTGGTGGTGAGTCTTGCCGAGCTGTCCTATGTCTCGCCCAAGGACGGCGTTTACGTCACCCAGGCGGATATCTCGGCCGCCTTCACTGCCGAGGTTCGTTCGCTGAACCAGCGCTACAATGGCCGCTACAGTGCTTCGGCCCAGCATCGCTTCGGCTATGCGCCCAACCAGGCCACCAACACCCGCCTGGTCACCGAGGTCATGAGCGATGCCTTGTCGCGTGTCTTCCGCGACCCGGAAATCACCCGCGTTCTGCAGCAGTAACCACAGTGAAAGGGCCACCTCCCGGTGGCCCGTTGTTGCCATCAGTCCGCTTTCGGCGGATGCAGCATCTCGTCATGCTCCGCCATGTTCCATGGCAGTACCCCGGGCGTCAGGTGCAGGAAGTCCAGATACTTCTCGAAATGGTCGAGAATGTCGCCGATCAGTTCCCTGTCGTCATAACCGTAGACGTCATAGGCCTGGCCGCCGCGGCGCAGAAAGACCTCGGCACGGTAGTAGAAGCTTTCCTCGTCAGCTGTTTCGGTGGTATCCGGATGGGCAAAGGCCGGGCGCAGATAATCACGCAGGCGGATTTCGTAGAGGAAGTCCAGCTGATCCGGTACCACCACTTCCAAATAGGCACGGCTGTGCTCCTCATCATAATGTACCTCTGCTGGCCATGACTGGGCCTGGAGCCCCTTGGCCACCCGGATCATTGCGGTCAGAGCGGTACCCTTGATGAACTGCTCCACCTCATCCTTTTCCGGGTAGTTGACGATGCCTGCCAGGCGCTTGCGCCACAGCCTGGCACCCTGGTTGCCGCCGCTGCGGTTGGAATGCACGTTGACCTTCTGATGGTGACTCTCGATCACCAGCGCCCGCCACATGCCCAGAGCAGAAAGCAGCATGATGATGGCAAACGGCAACGCGCTGGCGACCGCCATGCTCTGCAGGGCCTTGAGCCCACCGGCGAGCAACAGTACCGATGCCAGCACCCCGCTGAGAATGGCCCATGCGCCACGCTGCCAGGCCGGTGTAACCAGAGCGCCGCCGGAGGCCAGCGAGTCGACCACCAGGGCACCGGAATCCGCCGAGGTGATGAAGAACAGCGTGATCAGCAGAACCGTGAGGAAGGAGGCGACTGCCGTGAACGGAAACTGCTCCAGCAGCTTGAACAGGGCGATGGCGTTGTCAGCCTGCACCTGGTCGATCAGCTCGTTATAGCCCTGGTTGATGATCAGGTGCAGCGCGGTGTCGCCAAACACCGAGAACCAGAAAAAGGTAAACAGCGTAGGCACCAGCATCACGCCGAAGACGAACTGGCGGATCGTCCGGCCACGGCTGATCTTGGCAATGAACAGGCCGACGAAGGGTGCCCAGGCGATGGTCCAGCCGAAAATGAACAGCGTCCAGTTGCCGATCCAGTCGCTGCGCGAATAGGCCTGCAGATTGAAGGTACGCTCGACAATGTTGTTCAGGTAGCTGCCGGTGTTCTGCAGAAAGGTTTCCAGAATGAAAATGGTCGGGCCGACGAAGAAGATGAACAGCATCAGCGCGGTGGCGATGGCCATGTTGAGCATGGCCAACCGCTTGATGCCCTTGTCCATGCCTGCCACCACCGAGCCCATTGTCAGCAGGGTGATACCGCCGATACAGCCGATCTGTACCCAGGTACTGAGAGGAATTGATGGCCACAGGTAGTTGAGCCCCGCATTCATCTGCGCCACCGACAGTCCCAGTGTCGTGGCAATACCGAACATGGTGCCGAGAATGGCGAAGGTGTCCACCGCGTGCCCGATCGGGCCGTGGATGCGTTCGCCGATCAGCGGATAGAGCGCCGAACGGATTGACAGCGGCAGGCCATGGCGGAAGGAGAAATAGGCCAGTACCAGCCCGGTCAGGCCGTAGATGGCCCAGATATGAAAACCCCAGTGGAAGAAGGCGATCTGCATGGCCTGTTTGGCCGCATCCACCGTCAGGCCTTCGGCTCCCTCGGGAGGGTCGGCATAATGGAGTACCGGCTCGGCGACCCCGAAGAACAGCAGGGCGATGCCGTAGCCGGCGGAGAACAACATGGCAAACCAGGCGGGGAAGCTGTATTGCGGGTCGGCATGGTCGGGTCCCAGCTTGATGTGTCCCCATTTGCTCAGGGCAACGATGACCACGAATACCAGGAATATCGCCACTGCCAGCATGTAGAACCAGCCGAAGGTCTCGGTGATGTAACCCAGTACCGAAGCGAACAGCTCGCCGGCCAGTTCCGGCTGGCTGGCGGTACCGATGACCAGCAGCAGGATGAAAAAGAATGCCGGTATGAATACCGGCAGCAGGATGGTGGTGTTCCAGAGTCGTTTCCGTGTCGCTTCCGGCATACGGGACTAGCTCCTCAGGTCTGATGTGTACCTTTGGAGTATAGCCGCGTCAGATAAGTGCCCGTCCGGATTCAGGTATCCATGCTGCAGGCTTCCACCTTGACCTTTGCGGTCCCGGCCCGAAGCATGCCAAGCTCCCGTGCAGCGGCCCGGGACACGTCAATGATGCGTCCACCGACAAAAGGCCCGCGGTCATTGACCCGCACCGCGGTGCTGCGCCCATTCTTCAGGTTGGTGATGCACAGCTGGGTATCGAAGGGCAGATGCGGATGTGCTGCGGTCAGCGCGGTTTCGTCGTACTCCTCGCCACTGGCGGTGGGCCGGCCGTGCAGGCGGGATGAGTAGTAGGAAGCGCGGCCCTCGGCATCGTAGCTCAGGCCCCCGCTGTCCATGGGGCTGTTGCCGACCGCAGTATGGCTGGACAACGCAAGCAGGACCGCCAGCAGCCAGTGCCTGCGCCACATCGGCTTGGTGCCGGTGGGGCGCAGGAGTTCACCGATAAGCCATTGCCAGAGAGCCATGCGCTCAGCCATCCAGCTTCTGCTTCAGCAGTTCGTTGACCTGCTGCGGGTTGGCCTTGCCCTTTGATGCTCGCATGGCCTGGCCGACAAAGAAGCCGAACATCTTGCCGCGCTTGTTCTCGTCGCTGGCACGGTATTGCTCGACCTGCTCGGCGTTGGCGGCCAGGACCTCGTCCAGCAGGGCCTCGATCGCGCCGCTGTCGGTGACCTGTTTCAGGCCCCTGGCTTCGATGATCTGATCCGCACTGCCTTCACCGTTGGCCATGGCCTCGAACACCATCTTGGCAATCTTGCCGGAAATGGTGTTGTCCTTGATGCGCAGGATCATGCCGCCCAGGTGCTCGGCGCTGACCGGCGACTGGTCGATGTCGATATCCGATCTGTTCAGCAGGCTGGACAGCTCGCCCATCACCCAGTTGGCCGCCAGCTTGGCGTCGCCGCAGGTCTGCTGGACCTGTTCGAAGTAGTCGGCCATCTCGCGACTGGCCGACAGCACGCTGGCGTCGTAGGCGGACAGGCCGAACTCGCTCTGGAAGCGCTCGCGCTTCTGCTGGGGCAATTCGGGCAGCTCGCCGCGTACCTGCTCGACGAAGGCAGGCTCGATGATCACCGGCAGCAGGTCCGGGTCGGGGAAGTAGCGGTAGTCGTTGGCCTCTTCCTTGCTGCGCATGGAGCGCGTCTCGTCCTTGTTCGGGTCGTACAGGCGGGTTTCCTGGATGACCTTGCCGCCGTCCTCGATCAGCTCGATCTGGCGCTGCACCTCGGTATTGATCGCCCGTTCGATGAAGCGGAACGAGTTGACGTTCTTGATCTCGCAGCGGGTGCCGAACTCGGTCTGGCCTTTCGGCCGCACCGAGACGTTGCAGTCGCAGCGGAACGAGCCCTCGGCCATGTTGCCGTCACAGATGCCCAGGTAGCGCACCAGCGAGTGGATGGTCCTGGCGTAGGCCACCGCCTCTTTCGCGCTGCGCATGTCCGGTTCGGAGACGATCTCCAGCAGCGGCGTGCCGGCCCGGTTCAGGTCGATGCCGCTCATGCCGTGGAAGTCTTCGTGCAGGCTCTTGCCGGCGTCCTCTTCCAGATGCGCACGGGTCACGCCGACACGCTTGACGGTGCCGTCATCCAGAGTGATGTCAACGAAACCCTTGCCGACAATGGGCAGCTCCATCTGGCTGATCTGATAGCCCTTTGGCAGGTCAGGATAGAAATAGTTCTTGCGGGCGAAGACGTTGGTCATGCCGATCTCGGCATTGATCGCCAGGCCGAACTTCACGGCGTTCTTCACTGCCTGGGCGTTGAGCACCGGCAGGGTGCCGGGCATGGCCAGGTCGATCAGGCTGGCCTGGGTGTTGGGCTCGGCGCCGAAGGTAGTGTCGCTGCCGGAGAAGATCTTCGACGCGGTGGTGAGCTGTGCATGAATTTCCAGCCCGATGACGATTTCCCATTGCATGTTCAGTGTTCCTCAAGACCAGCCGGAGTACGCGTGTGCCAGTCGGTGGCCTGCTGATACTGGTGGGCGATGTTCAGCAGTTGCGGTTCGCTGAAGTAGCGGCCCAGCAGCTGCATGCCGACCGGCAGGCCACTGGCGAAGCCGGCGGGCAGGGCGATACCGGGAATGCCTGCCAGATTGGCGGTGATGGTGTAGATGTCGGTCAGGTACAGGTTCACCGGATCATCGATCTTTTCGCCCAGCGCAAAGGCTGGCGCCGGGGAGGTGGGACTGAGGATCACGTCCACCTCGTCGAAGGCCGCCATGAAATCATTCTTGATCATCCGACGGATCTTCTGCGCCTGCAGGTAGTAGGCATCGTAATAGCCGGCGGACAGGGCGTAGGTGCCCACCATGATACGGCGCTTGACCTCGTCGCCGAAGCCCTCGGCGCGGGAGCGCAGGTACAGGTCGTTGAGGTCCGTGGGGTTCTCGCAGCGGTAGCCGAAGCGCACGCCGTCGAAACGCGACAGGTTGGAGGACGCCTCGGCGGACGCGATCACGTAATAGGCAGGAATCGCCAGCTCGGCATTCGGCAGGCTGATGTCCTTCACCTCGGCACCCAGCGCCTGCAACTGTGTGATCGCCGCACCGATGACGTCGGCAATGCTGGCGTCCAGGCCCTCGGCGAAATACTCCCTGGGCAGACCCACCCGCAGGCCGGCCAGCGGCTTGTTCAGCTCGGCGCTGTAATCCGGTACCGGCTGATCGACCGATGTCGAATCCCTTTCATCGAAGCCGGCCATGGCCTGCATCAGCATGGCGCAATCCTCGGCGCTGCGGGCCATCGGGCCGCCCTGATCCAGGCTTGAGGCGTAGGCAATCATGCCCCAGCGCGACAGCCGGCCATAGGTCGGCTTGAGTCCGGTGATGCCGGTGAAACCCGCAGGCTGACGGATGGAGCCGCCGGTATCGGTCCCGGTGGCCGCGGCGCACAACCGTGCGGCCACCGCCGCAGCCGAGCCGCCGGAGGAACCGCCGGGAATACGCCGGGTATCCCACGGGTTGCGCACCGGGCCATAGAAACTGGACTCGTTGGAGGAGCCCATGGCGAATTCGTCCATGTTGGTCTTGCCAAGCATCACGGTGCCGGCGTCCAGCAGACGCTGGGTAATGGCCGACTCATAGGGCGCAATGAAGTTGTCGAGCATCTTCGAGCCGCAGCTGGTGCGCACGCCGCGGGTACAGAACAGGTCCTTGTGCGCGATCGGAATGCCGGTCAGCGGGCCTGCGGTGCCGTCGGCCAGGCGGGCATCGGCGGCGCGGGCCTGCTCCAGAGCCAGTTCGGGGGTGACCGTGATGAAACTGTTCAGGGTGCCGTCATGCTGCTCGACGCGCTTGAGGTACAGCTCGGTCAGCTCGACGCTGGAGATCGCCTTGCTGTGCAGGGCCGAGGACAGCTCGGCGAGGGATTTCTCATGCATGAAAGTGGAATCTCGTGTCAATTATTCGATAACCCGGGGTACCAGATACAGCCCCTGTTCAGTGGCCGGAGCGATGGACTGCAGCGCGTCGCGCTGGTCGACTTCGGTGACCTCATCGGCGCGCAGACGCTGGGTGGCTTCCAGCGGGTGGGACAGGGGCTCGATGCCGCTGGTATCAACGGCCTGCATTCTGTCGATCAGACCCATGATGCTGGACAGCTTGGCGGCGGTGGCGGGAATGTCCGCATCCTGGAGGCCAATGCGTGCCAGATGGGCGAGGCGTTCCACGTCGGAGCGATCCAGGGCCATGTGTTTTCTCCTTGAAGCGAATGAGCCGGGTTAATGCGCGTGGTCCCGGGAAAAGGAGGGAATTTACCACATCCGCGCCTTGCCCAAAAACCCCGCCATTGTTAGAGTTGCGACACTTCGGGACGTATCGATCAGTTGCCTGTGTCCGAGGCATACTGCCGCTGTTTGCCACGGGTCTGGTGGCCCTTTGCCAGGTAGCTGTCTTTTTTCCATGCTCCCGTGACTTAAACCACAATGCCCTCGGGGTATATAAACAGAATGTTCAAGAAAATTCGCGGCATGTTTTCCAGTGATCTTTCCATCGACCTGGGAACCGCCAACACACTGATCTACGTCCGCGAGCGGGGCATCGTTCTGGATGAGCCCTCCGTTGTTGCAATTCGTACCCATGGCAACCAGAAAAGCGTAGTGGCCGTCGGCACCGAGGCCAAGCGCATGCTGGGCCGTACCCCGGGCAACATCCAGGCCATCCGGCCGATGAAGGACGGCGTCATCGCCGATTTCAGCGTCTGCGAGAAGATGCTGCAGTACTTCATCAACAAGGTTCACGAAAACAGCTTCATCCAGCCCAGCCCGCGGGTGCTGATCTGCGTGCCCTGCAAGTCCACCCAGGTCGAGCGCCGGGCGATCCGCGAATCCGCACTGGGTGCCGGCGCCCGGGAAGTCTACCTGATCGAGGAGCCCATGGCTGCAGCCATCGGTGCCGGCCTGCCGGTAGAGGAAGCCCATGGCTCCATGGTGGTGGACATCGGTGGCGGTACTACCGAGATCGCCCTCATTTCCCTGAATGGCGTGGTCTACGCCGAGTCGGTACGGGTCGGTGGGGATCGTTTCGATGAAGCCATCATCACCTATGTACGCCGCAACTACGGCAGCCTGATCGGGGAATCCACCGCCGAGCGTATCAAGCAGGAAATCGGCGTGGCCTTCCCCGGTGGCGAGGTGCTGGAGGTGGACGTGCGCGGCCGCAACCTGGCCGAGGGCGTGCCGCGAGCCTTCACCCTGAACTCCAACGAGGTGCTGGAGGCGCTGCAGGAATCGCTGCAGACCATCGTCCAGGCGGTCAAGAGCGCGCTGGAACAGTCGCCACCGGAGCTGGCCTCCGATATCGCCGAGCGCGGCCTGATTCTGACCGGCGGCGGCGCGCTGCTGCGGGATCTGGACAAGCTGCTCGCCCAGGAAACCGGCCTGCCGGTGATTGTCGCGGAAGAGCCGCTGACCTGTGTGGCCCGTGGCGGTGGGCGCGCGCTGGAGATGATGGACCAGCACGCCATGGACCTGCTGTCCACCGAATGACCGGCGTGGCCGGCCCGCCGGGGCCGGCCGTCTGAGCCGTCGCGTGCTGTCCCAAGGAGCCCATCATCAAGCCGCTCTTCATCAAAGGCCCGTCACTCGGGGTCCGCTTCTTCGCATTGACGGTGCTTTCGCTGGTGCTGATGGTGGTCGACGCCCGCTTTGCCGCACTCAAGCCCCTGCGCTCGCAGCTGGGCATGGTGCTGACGCCCCTCTATTATGTTGCCGAGCTGCCCGTGCGCGCATGGGACGCGGTGTATCTGCAGCTGACCAGTCGGGCAGACCTGATCGCCGAGAACGAGCGGCTGCGCGCCGAGGCCCTGCTGGCCAGGCACAAGCTGCAGAAGCTGGCGTCGCTGACCGAGCAGAACGTGCGGCTGCGCGAACTGCTGAATTCCTCCGAACTGCTTGATGAGCGGGTGCTGGTCGCCGAGCTGATCGGCATTGACCCCAATCCCTTTTCCCAGCGCATCATGATCGACAAGGGCGAGCGCGACGGGGTGTTCCTCGGCCAGCCGGTGCTGGACGCCACCGGTCTGATGGGGCAGGTGGTCGAAGTGCTGCCGTTCACCTCCCGCGTGCTGCTGGTCACCGACGTCTCCCACAGTCTGCCGGTGCAGGTCAACCGTAACGGTCTGCGCGCCATTGCCAGCGGCACCGGCAACAGCGAATGGCTGGAGCTTCGGCATGTGGGGGATACTGCCGATATCCGGGTGGATGACATTGTCGTCAGCTCCGGGCTGGGCCAGCGCTTCCCCGCCGGCTATCCGGTGGGCCGGGTGGTCCATGTCAACCGCGACTCCTCCCAGCCCTTTGCCGAAGTACGGGTCGAGCCCACCGCACAGCTCAACCGCAGTCGCTATCTGCTGCTGGTATTCAGCCCGGAAAGCGCCTACGGCCAGGTATTCCCCTCGCTGAGTCTGGAGACCGAGGGCGAAGGAGCGGAAACCGAGCTGGAGGGCGAGGCCCCGGAACAACCCGCGGACACCCAGCCGCAGGCGCCGGCACAGGAGGAGACGAGCGATGCGCAGTAGCCTGATCATCGGCCTGACCTTTCTGGCGGCCCTCATCCTCAGCGTGGTGCCGATGCCGGCACCCTTCGATGCCGGCCGTCCCATGTGGTTGGCGCTGGTAACGGCCTACTGGGTCATGGCACTGCCGCACCGTGTCGGATTGCTGACGGCATGGGTGGCCGGGCTGGCGACCGATGTGCTGTTCGGTGAGCTGTTCGGACAGAATGCGCTGGTGCTGGTGATGGTCGCCTGGCTGATACTGCTGCTGTACCAGCGCATCCGCCGCTTCCCGCTGTGGCAGCAGAGCCTGGTCATGCTGCCGGTGCTGGGCATTGCCCAGATGGTGTCGCTGTGGCTCAGCAGCCTGGCCGGCAGCCGCCCGCCCACGCTGCTGTATCTGCTGCCGGCGGTGATCAGTACAGTGCTCTGGCCCTGGGTGTTCACCGTACTCCGGCTGCTGCGCCGGCGTTTCCATGTCCTCTGATCGCTCGCTGCTGTATCTGGCCTCCGCCTCGCCGCGCCGGCGGGAATTGCTGGAGCAGATCGGCGTGCCGGTACGGCTGGTGCGCTGTGCTGTCGATGAACAGCCGCTGGCGGACGAATCCGCCGAGTCCTACGTGCAACGGGTTACCCGCGACAAGGTACGGGCCGGCGTTGCCCTGGCGCCTGCCGGCGCCGTGGTGCTGGCCGCCGACACTGCCGTGGTGCTGGACGGCACCATCCTTGGCAAGCCGCGTGATCGTGACGATGCGCTGCGCACGCTGCGGGCACTGTCCGGGCGCGAACATCAGGTGATGACGGCGGTAGCGGTAGCCCGTGGCGATGAGCTGCAGGTTCGGCTGGTGATCTCCCGGGTCCGTTTCCGCCCGCTGGCCGAGGCTGAGCTGGCTGCCTACTGGGACACCGGCGAGCCGCAGGACAAGGCGGGCAGCTACGGTATCCAGGGCCTGGCTGCGGTCTTCGTCGCCCATCTCGAAGGCAGTTACAGCGCGGTGGTCGGCCTGCCGCTGATGGAGACGGCCGAGCTGCTCGATCGGTTCGGTATCCGCTGCTGGCAGGCGCGCTGACAGGGCGGACACCAGCAGGTATGCTGAGGGACTGTTGAAGGTGCCGGGGGAGCTCCATGAGTGAAGAAATACTGATCAACATCACACCTATGGAAGCTCGGGTGGCGCTGGTGGAAAACGGCGTGCTGCAGGAAGTCCACATCGAACGCACACTGCGGCGCGGCATTGTCGGCAACATCTACAAGGGCAAGGTGGTACGGGTGCTGCCCGGCATGCAGGCGGCGTTTGTCGATATCGGCCTGGAGCGGGCCGCGTTCATCCACGCATCGGAAATCTCCCAGCGCGAAGGCGCAGCCGTCGAGCCGATCAGCTCGCTGGTGCACGAGGGCAAGGCGCTGGTGGTGCAGGTCACCAAGGACCCCATCGGCACCAAGGGTGCGCGGCTCACCACCCACCTCTCGGTACCGTCGCGCTACCTGGTCTACATGCCGCGCACCCCGCACGTGGGCATTTCCCTGAAGATCGAGGACGAGACCGAGCGCGACCGCCTGCGTGACATCGTCGCCCGCTGCATCGAGCAGGAGGGTATCGAGGAGCGCGGCGGCTTCATCCTGCGCACCGCGGCCGAGGCCGCCCGCGAAGAAGACATCCTGATGGACATCCGCTATCTGCGCCGACTCTGGCAGCAGATCTCCCAGCAGATCAGTACCGCTCCTGCCCCTTCGGTACTCTACGAGGACCTGCCGCTGGCGCTGCGCACTCTGCGCGATCTGGTCAATCCGCGCATCGAAAAGATCCGCATCGATTCCCGGGAGACCTTCCAGAAGGTAGAACAGTTCGTGCATGAACTCATGCCCGGCGTTGAAAGCGTGCTGGAGCACTATCCCGGCGAACGACCTGTGTTCGACCTGTATGGCGTGGAGGACGAGATCCAGAAGGCCATGGAGCGCAAGGTGATGCTCAAGTCCGGCGGCTATCTGGTGATCGACCAGACCGAGGCGATGACCACCATCGACGTCAACACCGGTGCCTTTGTCGGTCATCGCAACCTGGAAGAGACCATCTTCAAGACCAACCTCGAAGCGGCGACGTCGATCGCCCGGCAGCTGCGGCTGCGCAACCTCGGCGGCATCATCATCATCGACTTCATCGACATGGAGGACGAGGAGCACCGCCGCCAGGTGCTGCGTACCCTGGAGCGCCAGCTCGAACGCGACCATGCGCGTACCAACATCATCGGCATCACCGAGCTGGGGCTGGTGCAGATGACCCGCAAGCGTACCCGGGAAAGCCTCGAACAGATCCTCTGCGAACCCTGTCCAAGCTGTTCCGGTCGCGGTATCCAGAAGACCGCCGAAAGCGTGTGCTATGAAATCTTCCGCGAGATCCTGCGAGAGGCCCGCGCCTATCAGGCCGGCGGCTACATGGTGCTGGCCTCCCAGGCGGTGATCGACCGGCTGCTGGACGAGGAGTCGGGGAACGTGGCGGATCTGGAAATATTCATCGAGCGGCCGATCCGGTTTCAGGTCGAAACCATGTACACCCAGGAACAATACGACGTAGTGCTGATGTAACAGGCACCACTGCAACAGGAAAACTCACCTTACATGAATGGCGCACGCTGGCTTCGGCGTTTACTGGACGGCCTGATCCTGCTGCTCATCAGCTGGCTGCTGCTGACCGCAGCCTATGTCAGCCTCGGTCGGCAGTTCGTTCCGGCCCTGGCCGATTACCAGGACGAGCTGGTGCAGTGGGTGCAGCAGCAGACCGGGCGGGCCATCGAGCTGGACAGCCTGCAGGCGGAAATGCAGGGCTCCCAGCCGGTCCTGACGTTGCAGGGGCTGCGGGTGCACGAGGGCGCCGACCGTAACAGCCCGGTGCTGCTTGAACTGCAGCATGTCACCGCTCGGGTGGATGTGTTCGCCAGTCTCTGGCAACGCGAGCCGGTGATGGATGCGCTGCAGCTTGAGGGGCTGGAGCTGGAGTTCATCGAGGATGAAGAGGGAAGCTGGCGACTCAGCGGCCTCGGTCAGAGCGACCCGAACAGCGGCGGGCTCGACCGGGCGCTGCAGCGGGTGTTCGACCAGCGCCGCATCACCCTGCTGGATACCAGCATCCGCATCACCCCCTGGGCCCAACCCCAGTGGGTATTCTCCGATGGTGACCTCACCCTGCTTACCCGTGATGACCGGCATCGTCTGGATGCCCGGATGCGTCTTCCCGACCAGCAGCTGGTGAGCCTGCAGATCAGGGGGCGCCTGCCCGATCGCGACTGGCGCCGCGCCGACATGGCATTTTTCGCCGAACTGCCGCCCAGCGACTGGCACCAGTGGTTGCCTGCCGAGCTGCTGGCGCAGGCACGCATCCAGCGCATGGTGGCCGGCGGGCAGCTCTGGGGACAATGGCGCAATGTCCGTCTGGAGCGGATGGATGGGGTACTGCGGATGCCCGTGGTGGAGCTGGATCTGCCGCGGCCGGCACCGGCAACCGAGGATCTGGAGCTCCAGTTTCAGCTGCAGCTGGAGGATGACCAGCAGCGTCTGGATATCCAGCAGTTGAGCCTGCGCCTGGGCGAACAACGTTGGCCCGACACCCGCCTGCAACTGACCAGGCACCCGCAGCATGGGGACTGGCAGGCGCGTATCGATCGGGTACCGCTGCAGCTGCTCGGTCAGTGGTTGCCGGCAGCACTGCCCCATGAGGGAGCGGCGCAGATACTCGACACCCTGGCGCCGGAGGGCGAATTGCAGGGCGTACTGGTCCGCGGCGGGAAACTCGCCGACTTTGCCGACTGGAACATCCAGGCAGCACTGCACGAAGTGGGCGTGCAGGCCTGGGAAGGGGTGCCGGCCATGGACGGCATGAGTGGCGTGATCGCGGGCAAGCCGGCGGGGGGCGAATTGCGGGTAGACAGCGGGCCGTGGAGCATGCACCTGCCGAGACTGTTTCCCGAGCGCTGGCATTATCACCGCCTGCAGGGCGGGCTGACCTGGCGCTGGTCCCAACCGCAGGGGCTGGAGCTGACCATCCCCGGCGCCGAGGCCGAGGGTGAGGAAGGCATTGCCACCACGCGCCTGCACCTGCAACTACCGCCGCCGGGCGGTACCCCGACCATGGACCTGCGAGTGGCGCTGAACGACACCCGAGCGGAGTTTCATGGCCGCTATCTTCCCACCGAGTCGTCCGCGATGGAGCCGGCACTGACCGAATGGCTGCGGGCAACCGAACTCAGCGGGGACGTGCCCCAGGCCATCTTTTCCTATCAGGGACCGCTCAGAGGGGCCACCCGTGAAGAGCGCGCCATTCGTCTGTATGCGCGCCTGCAGCAGGGGCGGCTGAACTTCCAGCCGGGCTGGCCGGCTCTGGAGCAGGTGGACGCCACGCTGCATCTGCACAACCTGGATATGAATATCAGCGAGGCACGGGGTCAGCTGTTGCAGACCAGCCTGGACAATATCCAGGTGGCGCTCGGCCGCACCGCAGACCAGGCCCTTAAGCTGTCGATCAGGGGTGATATCGATGGCCCCCTCGCCGACGGTCTGCACATCATGCAGCAGACGCCACTGGCCCGCTTGACCGGCGACCCGCTGGAGGGCTGGACAGGTGAAGGCAGCCTGCAGGGTAAC
This sequence comes from Halopseudomonas pertucinogena, assembly GCF_014646575.1. GTDB lineage: Bacteria > Pseudomonadota > Gammaproteobacteria > Pseudomonadales > Pseudomonadaceae > Halopseudomonas > Halopseudomonas pertucinogena. The sequence goes on from NZ_BMNN01000001.1 coordinate 44,943, forward strand.
CTGCAGCTGGGCGTGCCGCTCGGCGGTGCAAGCGAGCCGGATGTGCACCTGCAATTGCAGGCCAGCGCCTCGCAACTGAACATCGCCCAGGCCAGGGCGCCGCTGCGGGACCTGAGCGCCGAGTTCATCTATCAGCACGGCACGGGCCTGAGCAGCAAGAACATCACCGCGCAGTTTCTCGGAGAGCCGGTGCGGGCTCAGCTGGGCGTCCGGGACGGGACTCATCAGCTGCGCATGGACGGCAGCCACAGCATGGAACAGCTGCGCAGCTGGCCGATGCTGGAGGCGGTGCCAGAGAAGCTCGCCAGTGGCAGGGCGGCGTGGACCGCGCAGCTGTTGCTCGGCGAGGGACTCAGGCGCCTGGTCGTGCAGAGCGATCTGCGCGATGTGCAGCTGGACCTGCCCGGCGAACTGGCCAAGCGCAGCGGCGATCGCCTGCCCAGCCGGTTGCAGCTGGACATGGGGCAGACGGGACGCTGGCAGTTCCAGCTTGGCGATGACCTGCGCGGGATCCTGCTTGAGCGCGACGGTGTGCTCGCCGGTGATATCCGCTACCGCCAGGGGATTCCCCAGCAGCCGGCCACCCGGGGTATTGCCGTCGCCGCCCGGTTCGACCGGGTGGATGTGGACCAGTGGCGCGACTGGTGGCGTCCCGACCTGCTGTCCGGTACCGGGGCAGGTGGTTCCGGCCCGGGAGCGGGCCCCGGCGAACAGCTGATCAGCCGGGTGCAGATCAGCGCCGGTCGGCTCAGTGGCTTCGGGCTCGACCTGCAGAATCTTGACGTACTGGCCACGCCACGGGACAGCGGCTGGCAGCTGACGGCAGAACACCCGCAGCTCAGCGGTCGGGTGTTGTTGCCGGCGCAGGGCGCGCCCATCGAGCTTGACCTGCAGCGACTGGTCGTGGCCCGCCCGCAGGAAGACCCCGTGGACACCCACGGGCTGGTTGAACCGCTGCTGCCCGAGGACCCGCTCAAGGACTTCAATCCAGCCAGCGTACCGGCCATGCGGGTGAGTATCGATGAGCTGCACTGGGGGGACGAGCTGGTCGGCGCCACTGCGTTCAACCTGCGGCCCGCTACGGCGGCGCTGGACATCAGCGACATCGACCTGAGCCTGCGTGGTGGGTTGCAGGTGATGGGCAGCATGCGCTGGGACGAGTCCCGCAGCCGGTTCGATGGCACCCTCGCGGCTACCGATATCGGTCGGGTGCTGAGCGCCTGGGGCTATGCACCGAGCGTGCGCAGCAGCAGTTTCGGCTCGCAGGTGTCCCTGAGCTGGCCGGGTTCACCGGCCTGGTTTGCTCTGAAACGCAGCTCCGGCTCGCTGTCCCTGCAGGCCGAGGACGGCACCCTGGACAGCGGCGAATCGTCCGCGGACGCGCTGCGGGTGTTCGGATTGCTCAACTTCAACGCGCTGACCCGCCGCCTGCGTCTGGACTTCTCCGACCTGTTCGGCAAGGGTGTAGCCTATGACACCTTCAGCGGCGAAGCGGTGCTGACCAACGGTCTGCTGCAGACCCTCTCGCCGCTGGTCATGGACGGTCCCAGCGTCAAGCTGCAGCTCGACGGCAACCTCGACCTGCCTGCGGACCGGGTCGACATGGGCCTGCTGGTGACCCTGCCGGTGACCAACAACCTGCCGCTGGCGGCGATTATCGCCGGCGCCCCGCAGATAGGTGGCGTGCTGTTTCTGGTAGATCGCATACTGGGCGACCGGGTCGCCCGGTTTGCCTCGGTACGCTATCGAGTCAGTGGCAGCTGGAAGCAACCCAACGTGGAATTCGACCGCGCGTTTGACGACAAACCCGCCCTGGAGGATTGAAATGTCCCGCATAGCCGCCATACAGATGATCAGCGGAGCCGATGTGCAGGCGAACCTTGATGTCGCCGCCAGGCTGATTGGCGAAGCCGCGGAGCAGGGCGCTCAGCTGATCCTGTTGCCAGAGTGTTTCGCTGCCTTCGGCAACCGCTCGCTGCAAGCCGTCGCCGCCGCGGAGTACGACGGCAGCGGACCGATCCGGCCGTTTCTCGCCGAGCAGGCGCGTAGCCACGGCGTCTGGCTGGTTGCCGGCAGCATCCCGTTGCCCGCCGCAGCCGGCGCCAGGCCCATGGCCTGCTGTCTGGTCATCGACAACCAGGGCCGGGAGGTCGCCCGCTATGACAAGCTGCACCTGTTCGACGTCGAGGTGGCCGACAACCAGCGCAGTTACCGCGAATCCAGGGATTACGGCTATGGCGACAGGGTCGTCTGCATCGATACCCCGGTGGGCCGGCTGGGGTTGAGCATCTGTTACGATGTACGCTTTGCCGAGCTGTATCAGACGCTGCGTAACGCCGGGGCCGAGCTGATCGTGGTTCCGTCTGCGTTTACCGCGGTGACCGGCGCCGCCCACTGGGAGGTATTGCTGCGTGCCCGGGCGATAGAGACCCAGTGCTATGTGCTTGCCGCCAATCAGGGCGGTACCCATGCCAACGGTCGCGAGACCTTCGGTCACAGCTGTCTGATCGACCCCTGGGGTGAGATCACCACCTGTCTGCCCAGGGGTGAGGGCGTCATCTGCGGGGAGATCGACCTGCAGCATCTGCAATCCATTCGTGGGCGCATGCCGGTTGCCGGGCATCGCCGTTTTGCGCCGCCAGGGCCGATCCTGCCGGCCAGGGAGCATTGAGTTTATGAGTAACCTGCTATCACAGGCCGAGAGCCGACTGCTGCAACCCGCCGATCTGAGTCCGGACAGCATCGCCGGTGTGCTCGGTCATCTGGTATCCGCGCCCGGAGTGGATGCGGCAGACCTGTATTTTCAGCATCAGGTCAGCGAGTCCTGGGTGCTGGAGGACGGCATCGTCAAGGATGGCAGCTTCAATGTCGACCAGGGCGTCGGCGTACGCGCCCAGGCTGGTGAGAAAACCGGCTTTGCCTACAGCAATGACCTGCACCTGCAGGCCCTGACCCAGGCTGCCGGTGCGGCGCGCTCCATCGCTCGCAGCGGCCAGCAGGGCAGCGTGCAGGCCTGGCAGCGCAACGCCGCCGCCCCGCTGTATTCGGCGGACAACCCGCTGGACAGCCTGAACCAGGCCGACAAGGTCGCCTTCCTGCAGCGGCTGGACGCCTATACCCGCAGCCTCGACCCGCGGATAACGCAAGTGTCGATCAGTCTCGGCGGGGTGCACGACACCATGCTCATTGCCGCCAGTGACGGCACCTGGGCCGGCGATGTACGCCCGCTGGTGCGGCTGAACATCAGCGTGATCATCGAACACAACGGCCGCCGCGAACGAGGCAGTTTCGGCGGCGGCGGGCGTACCGACTACCGCTTCTTCGAGGCCGAGGAACGGGCCATGGCCTACGCCCGGGAAGCGGTGCGCCAGGCGGTGGTCAATCTGGACGCGATTGCCGCCCCGGCCGGCAGCATGCCGGTGGTGATGGGGCCGGGCTGGTCGGGTGTGCTGCTGCACGAGGCGGTCGGCCATGGCCTGGAAGGGGACTTCAACCGCAAGGGCAGCTCGGCCTACAGCGGTCGGGTCGGCGAAAAGGTAGCCTCCAGCCTCTGCACCATCGTCGACGACGGCACCCTGCAGGGCCGGCGCGGCTCACTGAGTGTGGATGACGAGGGTGTCGGCACCAACTGCACCATGCTGATCGAGAACGGCATCCTCAAGGGTTATATCCAGGACAAGCTCAACGCCCGGCTGATGGGCGTGGCGCCCACCGGCAACGGTCGCCGCGAGTCCTATGCGCACCTGCCGATGCCGCGCATGACCAACACCTACATGCTGGCCGGCGAGAGTGATCCCGAGGAGATCATCCGGTCGGTGAAGAAGGGCATCTACTGCGCCAGCCTCGGCGGCGGGCAGGTGGATATCACCAGCGGCAAGTTCGTGTTCTCCACCAGCGAGGCCTATCTGATCGAGGATGGCAAAATCACCGCGCCGGTGAAGGGCGCGACCCTGATCGGCAACGGGCCTGAAGTGATGGATCGGGTGTCGATGGTGGGCAACGACCTGGAGCTGGACAGCGGGGTGGGCACCTGCGGCAAGGACGGGCAGTCGGTGCCGGTGGGCGTGGGCCAACCGACCCTCAAGATCGACCAGATCACCGTGGGTGGAACCGGGGCCTGACGGCCCCATCGCCCCGGGGTCGGGGCTCCTACGGGGTGGTGGGGCTCCAGTGTGGGGGGGCAATCGCCCCGGGGTCGGGGCTCCTACGGGGTTGGTGGGGGCTCCGGTGTGGCGGTTCGATCGCCCCGGGGTCGGGGCTCCTACGGGGGTGGTGGGGGCTTCGGTGTGGTGGTTCATCGCTCCGGGGGTGGGGGCATGTAATGAAACGATCCGTTCTCTCTCGACTGTAGGAGCGGCGACCTCGCCGCGATTGGCGCGCAGAGCGCGCCCGGCCCCCGCACGGGCTACCCACCATCTGATCAGATAGGCCCTCAAACCCCCTCAAACCGCCCCGCAATCCGATTCTTCCTCACCCCGTCCGCCGGAAACACCTTGCCGCTCATGGCGATATACACCCCCGGTGTGCACACGTTGAGCGCGCCGATGGCCAGCCCCAGGTTGAACAATGCATCCGAATCGCGAAAGCGCGCCGGCTGCATCGCCCCTGTCAGCACGATCACCTTGTCCGGAATATCCGCCAGCGCCGCAGCGGTGACGGTCATGGTGTCGGTGCCGTGGGTAATCAGGATATGCTCGGCCGGGCAGGCTGCCACCCGGGCGTGGATCAGTGCCCGGTCGGCGTCGTCCAGTTCGAGACTGTCCTTCTTCACCAGCGACTCGATGGCATAATCGAACCCGACGCGCGCGTCCTTCAGCAGCTCGCCCGCCATGGGCTCGCCGATCTGGTACTCGCTCAGCGCGTCAAAATACACCTTGTCGATGGTGCCACCGGTACTGAAGATCTGTACAAACATGGCTGTCTCCCCAATGAATGAATCAAGTATGCCCGCTGCTGCGGAAGAACACAGCCCCGCCCCCGATGCCCCGGCCAGAACCTGGTCGGTCTATATGGTCCGTGCGCAGAACGGTAACCTGTACACCGGCATCAGCACAGACCCCGAGCGGCGCTTCCGCCAGCATGCCAGCGGCAGGGGCGGAGCACGATTCTTCAACAGCAGCCCGGCGCAGGCGCTGGTCTGGCGCCAGGAATGCATCGACCATTCCGACGCGTTGCGCCGGGAGGTCGCGGTGAAACGGCTGTCAAAGAAGACCAAGGAAGCCCTGATAAGAGGTGAATACTGCCTGCCGGATGTTCAGGCAGAGGCCCGGATCAGCGGCTAAGCTTAAGGGCTCTGTGCACTGATCCGAGGTTGTCATGAACGAGCTGATACTGCATCACTACCCGCAATCGCCCTTCGCTGAAAAGGCCCGGTTGATGCTGGGGCTCAAGGCCCTGTCCTGGCATTCGGTGCTGATCCCACCGATCATGCCCAAGCCCGACCTCACCGCGCTCACCGGGGGCTACCGGCGTACGCCGGTGCTGCAGGTAGGTGCGGATATCTACTGCGATACCGCGCTCATTGCCCGCCGGCTGGAGCGGGAGAAGGCGGTACCGGCGCTGTTTCCGGAAGGCCAGGAAGCCATTGCCGCCGCGCTGTCCCAGTATGGTGACCAGGTGCTGTTCCAGCATTCGGTCGCCCTCAATTTCCAGCCCAACGCCCTGGAAGCGCGTTTTGCCGAGTTGCCGGAACAGGTGATGCAGAGCTTCGTCGCGGACCGCAAGGCGCTGTTTTCCGGCGGCACGGCGTCACGGCTCGAATCGGATCTGGCGCTGGCCCAGTGGCCGGTGCTGATGAGCCAGCTGGAGACCCAGCTGCAGCGCAACGGCGAGTTCCTGCTCGGCGACGAGCCCAGCATTGCCGACCTGTCCTGGTACCACCCGCTGTGGTTCGTTGCCGCCAACGCCGCCATCTCGATTCTGCTGGAGGACTATCCGGCGGTACGGGCCTGGATGGCACGCATTCACGACTTCGGATCCGGCGCCTCGGCCCGCATGGAGGCAGAGGAAGCCATCCGCATCGCCCGGGAGGCGACTCCCGAAGAGCTGCCCGAACGCGGCTTTGTCAGCACCCGCGGGTTGTCGCTGGACGCGCAGGTAACGGTGTGCCCGGTGGATTACGGATGCGATCCGGTTGCCGGCAGGCTGGTTCACGAGGAGATGGACGAGATCGTCATTGCCCGTGAGGACGAGCGCGCCGGCCTGGTGCACGTGCACTTTCCGCGGATCGGCTATCGGGTCGAGCTGGCCTGATCTGCCGCTATTCGACCGGGCGGTAGGAATGCCGCTCCGGTCCACCGCCGTGGTGGACCTGCTCACAGGCCTGGATCAGATAGGCTGTCTTGACCAGCGCCAGGTGTGACAGCGCCTGGGGGAAGTTACCCAGCTGACCGTGTTGCGGATGATACTGCTCGGCCAGCAGCCCGACATCGTTGCGCAGGGCCAGCAGTCTGGCGAACAGGTTCTCGGCGTCGTGCTGGCGCCGGCTCATGATCAGGTTGTCCACCATCCAGAACGAGCAGGCGATGAACGAGCCCTCCCAGCCATCTTCACTCTGATGCGGGCGGAAGCGGTAGACCAGGCCCTCACGCTGCAGGTCCTGCTGGATCCAGTCGATGGTGGCCTGCACACGCGGGTCTTCGATCGGCAGAAAGCCCAGCAGTGGAATCATCAGCACGCTGGCGTCCGGTTCGGTGCCTTCATAACTCTGCTTGAACGCCCCGCGTACCGGATCGACGGCCCGCTCACACACCTGTGCATGAATCTCGTCGCGCACCCGGCGCCACTGCTCCAGCGGGGCAGGCAGGTCGAAGGCTTCCGCATCGCGGATGGAGCGGTCCAGCGCCACCCAGGCGTAGACCTTGGAGTGGGTGTAGTGGCGACGCTGGCCGCGCAGCTCCCAGACGCCCTCGTCGGGCTCATGCCAGCAGGCGATGACCTTGTCCACCAGCCGGCGCTGACGATGCCAGCTGTGCTGGCTGCGACACATGCCGCTGCGCCGGCCGATATGCAGGAAGTCGATCAGTTGGCCATAGACATCCAGCTGATGCTGACCGTAGGCCGCGTTGCCGACCCGTACCGGCCGCGAATCGAGATGCCCCGGCAGCCAGTCCAGCTCGTGTTCATCCGGCGAGTCGTCGCCATCGACGTCATAGAGCACCCGCAGGTTGCTGTCCCGGTCCATCAGCCGCAACAGCCAGTCGCGCCAGGCATGGGCCTCCTCGAGGAAGTTGGAGTCGATCAGGATATCCAGCGCCCACACCGCGTCGCGTATCCAGCAGAAGCGGTAATCCCAGTTGGCGCCCCGGCCGGGTGCCTCCGGCAGGGAAGTGGTAGGCGCCGCCACCATGCTGCCGGTGGGCAGATAGGTCATGGCCTTGAGGGTAATCAGCGAACGCACCACCGCATCCCGCCAGCGGCCATGATAGGTGGTCTGGCTGACCCAGCTGCGCCACCAGCGGCAGCATTCCTGCTGCTGGCGCTGCGGGTCTTCCAGCGCGCCGGCTTGCTCGTCGGCCTGCAGGTATTGCAGAACGAAGTGCACCCTCTGGCCGGCATTCACCTCGAACAGGGCCTCGGCGCGGTCATCGGCCAGTTCCAGCGCGGCGCTGGTGCGCAGCAGCAGCTGGCCGTTCTCATCCAGCATCCGGCAACCGTCGGTGTCCGGTTCGCACTGCGGAGTGCGGGCACCGTAGCCGAAGCGCGGTACCAGCTGCATGCGCATGGGCACGCTGCCTTCCAGTCCTTCAACGCTGCGGATGATGATCGCGCTGTCGCCCACCGGCATGTAATCGGTCAGGCGCACCCGGCCGCCGTCGCAGTCGAATTCGGTACGCAATACCAGGGTGTCGGGTTCGTAATGGCGTTGTATGTCGCTCGGCTCATGTTCCGGCGCGGTCTGCCAGAAGCCATGCTGTTCGTTGCCGAGCAGCCTGCTGAAGCAGGCGGGAGCGTCGAAGCGGGGTGGGCAGAACCAGTCGATACTGCCATTGCGGCCAGCCAGCGCGGCGCAGCGCAGGTTGCCGATAAGGGCGTAGTCCTTGATGGGTTGGCTCATCAGTTACTCCGTTGCCGAGGGGTCAGCGCTTCCTCTTCATCAACAGCATGGCAGCAGGCAACGCCACCGCCGCAACGGCCAGAGCGCCTCTGTGCATGGTCGCCCAGAGCTGCCAGCTGTGGTCTTTGGCTTCGCTGTCGAAGCGTCCATGGCTGCCCATGTCCCGCTCCACCGGCTGGAACAGGTTATCCGGCCGCTGCGGCGACACCGGCTGGTCGTCCTGCTGGCCTTCGTAGCCGTCGGTCTCCAGCACATGGTCGGCGATGGTCGGGGCAAACTTGTCGCCCCAGATGGTCTTGAAGGCCGGAAAGCCGACTGTCAGTTCACGCCGGCGATGGCTGGCCGACCAGACGATGGCGCGAGCCGCCACCTCGGGCTGGAACACCGGCGGCAGCGGCTGCGGCTTGTGCGGCAGGGTGGTGCGGGCCCAGTCGAACTGGGGAGTGTTGAAAGCCGCCAGGTGCACGCTGGTGAGGTGGATGTTGCTGTTGTCGTGCTGCAGCTCCACCCGCAGGGAATCGGTGAAACCACGGCAGGCGAACTTGGCCGCGCAGTAGGCCGATTGCAGCGGAATGGCCCGGTAGGCCAGCGCCGACCCGACCTGGATGATCACCCCCCTATCGCGCGGGCGCATGTAGCGCAGCGCCGCAAGGGTGCCGTGCACCATGCCCAGGTAGGTGACCTCGGTCACCCGGCGGTACTCCTCGGCGCTCATCTCGCTGACCGGAGCGAGCACCGTGACCATGGCATTGTTCACCCAGATGTCGATGGGGCCAAGCTCGGCTTCGATACGTGCCGCGGCCTCGTCCACCGCCGATGCATCGGCGACATCCACCTGACAGACCCAGGCGTTGCCGCTGGCCGCTTCAACCTCGGCGCGGGCTCCCTCGAGCCCGGCCTTGCCCCGCGCCAGCAGGGCGACAGTGGCGCCCTGGCGGGCGAATTCGACGGCGGTGGCACGGCCTACGCCGGCGGAGGCGCCGGTCACCACCACGATCTTGTCTGAATGCTTCATGGAGCCGCTCCGGGATAATCAGTTGCCTTAAGCAAATGACTCCCCGGTCGGCTGTGATGTTCAGGAAAAAGCCGGATTCATATCCGACAAAATGTATCCGCCGTTCTGCTCAGCGCTTGCGCTTGTTGCGCAGCTGCTGGATCAGCCCCTTGGGCGGGTGCTTGATGACCAGTGCGTCCTCGCTCTCGTCGTACTCCACCCGCTCGCCGAGCAGGTGTGCCTCGAAGCTGATCGACAGGCCGTCCGCCTTGCCATAGAACTTGAAGAAATTGTTGATGGTGCGCTTGTCCGCAGGGATTTCCGGCGCCAGCCCGTAATCCTTGTTGCGGATGTAGTCGTAGAAGGCCCGGGGGTTTTCCTCGTCCATCGCGCCGGACAGCTCCTCCAGCGCCACTTGCTCACCCTGGCGGGTCTGGCTGTTGACGTAGCTGGTCATGGCCTTGGCCTTGTCCTTCTGCGCATCGACCGGCAGATCGGCCTCGCCCACATAGTCCTGGAAGGCCTGCAGCAGGGTGGTGGTCTCCTCTTCCGGGTTGGCGCCTTCCTGACAACCGATGAAGTCGCGGAAATAGTCGGACACCCGCTTGCCGCTGCGCCCGCGGATAAAGGAGATGTACTGCTTCGAATTGGCGTTCTGTTTCCACTCGGTCAGGTTGATGCGCGCTGCCATGTTCAGCGCGGACAGGTCCAGGTGGCGCGCTGCGGCCACGTCCAGGTCGTCGGTCACCGTCACGCCCTCGGTGTGGTGCAGCAGGGCGATGATCAGGAAGGCGGTCATGCCCTGGCGGTAGCGGATGAACAGCACATGGCCGCCGAGGGCCAGGTTGGAGCCTTCCATGAGCGTCTTCAGGTGTTCGGTGGAGCGCCTGGAGAACTCGACGAAATCCAGTTCCTCGTCGACCAGTTGCTGCAGCCAGCCACTGAAGGGGTAGGCGCCGCTTTCCTCATGGAAGAAGCCCCAGGCCTTGTTCGGCTTGCTGTTATAGGTCTCGATCAGGCCGGCAAGCAGGTGCTCCAGCGCTTCACTGTTGGCCAGTTCGCCATCGCGCAGGGTCAGGCTGGCCGGCTGGCCGTCCGGTTTCTTGTGAATCTGGTGAACGATACTGTTGTCGATGGGCATGGAAGATCCGCACGGGTAAAGCAAAGGAAAAGGGGAATGTCGGCGACGCCGAAAGCTGGCAGCACGTTACTCCAGTTCACCGGTGCTCGCAAATTGGGGATACTGCGTCATTCCACATTTTCGGAGATATCGATGGCACGCATCCTTCTGGCTGCAGCGGCCGCCCTGTGGGTATCCGTCGCCGTGGCCGGCCCGCTGCCGGCGTGGCAAAACGATGTGCCTGGCGATACGCAGCGATTGGGCCAGGCGCTGGACACCGCCACTGGCGAGTGGCTGAGCGCCGAGCAGCTGGTAACCCGTCTGGCTGCTGCCGACCGGCTGATGGTCGGCGAGCGGCACGACAACGCCGACCATCATCAGCTGCAGTTGTGGCTGTTGCAGCAGCTCCATGAGCAGCGGCCCCGGGCCAGTCTCCTGCAGGAGATGCTCACGCCATCCCAGCAGGAGGCGCTGGATGAACTGCAGCGGGGTGGCAGGCAGCTGGCAGATGATCAGCTGGTCGACCATCTGCAATGGAATCCCGGCTGGGAATGGCGCTTCTACGGCCCAATCATCAGCTGGGCGCTGGACAGTGGCATCCATCTGCAGGCCGCCAATCTGGACCGGGACGAAATCAGTGCTCTTTACCGTCATCCGGGTGAGGTGTCGCCGCGCTATTCCGCATCGGCCCTGAGGGAGCTGCGCCAGACCATAGAGACCTCCCACTGCGGACAGATTGCCGAGCCGCAGCTGACAGCCATGCTCGGTATCCAGCAGCAGCGCGACGTGCGCATGGCCGAGGCGCTGCAGTCGGCGCCGGCTCCGGCCGTGCTGCTGGCCGGTAACTACCATGCGCGCAAGGACCTGGGCGTGGCGCTGCACATGGACGAAGCAGCGCCCGTGGTGCTGATGCTGCATGAGGCCGGCACACCGCTGCCAAGCGCCGAGCAGGCGGATTACCTGTGGCTGACGCCGGCAGCGCCGGCGGTCGACCATTGTGCGCAATGGGCCGGCAAACGCGTTACATCGGAAACAGCAGCGGCACCAGCAGCACGGTTATCAACATCACCAGCAGGGTGAAGGGCACGCCGATCTTCAGGAAGTCGCTGAAGCGATAACCGCCCGGGTCCAGCACCAGGGTGTTCACCGGCGACGACACCGGCGTCATGAAGGCGGCCGAGGCCGCCAGTGCCACGGTCATCACGAAGGGGTAGGGCGACAGGCCCATCGCCTGGGCAGTGGCCACCGCCACCGGCGCCATCAACACCGCGGTGGCGGTGTTGGAGATGAACAGTCCGGTGATCGCTGTGGCCAGGAACAGCGTCGCCAGCAGCAGGCGCGGTCCGGCATCGCCGAACACGTTCAGCAGACCGCCCACGGCCAGATCGATGCCGCCGGTCTTCTGCAATGCCAGGGCAAAGGGCAGCATGCCGACAATCAGGATCAGGCTCGGCCAGTGGATCGACCTGTACGCCGAATCCATGGTGATGCACTTGAAGGCGCCCATCAGCAGACAGCCGATCAGCGCCGCCATGAGGTTCGACACCGCGCCGGACACCATCAACACGATCATCACGGCCAGGCTGAACAGCGCGTAGGGCGCCTTGCGCGCGGCGGGTACCACCTCCTTGATCTCGGTAGGCAGGCTCAGCAGCACGAAGTCTTTGGTCAGGGTGTGGAGACGGTCGATGTCCTTCCAGCTGCCGGCCACCAGCAGGGTGTCGGCGGGCTTGAGCTTTTCATCCACCAGCAGGCCCGGCAATGCCTTGCCATTGCGCCGCAGGCCCACCACGTTAAGTCGGTGACGGCTGCGGAACGCCACGTCCTGAATGGTCTTGCCCGGCAGGCGGGACTCCGGCGGCAGCGTCACCTCGGCCAGGCCCAGCTGATGGGAGTGCTCACTGTAGTAGGAGCTTTCCAGGCTCACCGGCGTAACACCGATCTCCTGATAGGCACCCATGAGCGCAATCGCCGGGCTGGCCAGATCCACCAGCAGAATATCCCCGGGCTGGGGTACGGTATTGCCGGTAGCCACCTGCAGCAGATTGCGGAAGCGCCGCTGGCGCTCCACGGCGATCACATTGATGCCGTATTCGCTGCGCAGCTCCAGCTCGTTCAGCGGCCGGCCTACCAACGGCGAATCAGGCTCTACCCGCAGCCGCCGCTCGCGCTCGGTGAGCTGGTAGAGCGCGGCCAGATCCTGCATGGTCTGGCGCTCGGGCTCGTCCTTGCCCACCTGGCCGCTGCCCAGCCAGCGCCGGGCAAAGAGCATGTAGCCGATACCGCAGAACAGCACCACCAGCCCGATGGGGGTGAAGCTGAAGAAGTGAAAACCATCCAGCCCCTGACGGACCAGCTCGCTGTGCACCACCAGGTTCGGCGGTGTCGCCACCAGTGTCAGCATGCCGCTGATCAGCCCGGCAAAGCTCAGCGGCATCATCAGCCGGGAAGCGGGAATGTTCATCCTTACCGCCACGCTCATCACCACGGGGATGAATATCGCCACCACCCCGGTGGAGCTCATCACCGAGCCCAGCGCGGCCACGGTCAGCATCAGCAGTACGATAAGCCGGGTCTCGCTGCTGCCGGCCTGATGGGCCATCCAGTCGCCCAGCTTGTAGGCAATGCCGGTACGCACCAGCCCATCGCCGATCACGAACAGCGCAGCAATCAGCAGCACACTGGGGTCACTGAACCCCGCCACCGCCTCCTGTACCGTCAGCACACCACTCAGTGGCAGCGCAACGATCACCAGCAGCGCCACCACGTCCATGCGCGGCTTGTTGCGGATAAACAGCATCATGCTGGCGAGCAGCAGGGCGAGGGTGATCAGCAGTTGGGTATTCATCGGTCCGTTCCGGGATTGCCTGCGAAGCGGAACAGAGGATACAGGAAGCGGCTTCAGACTGCCGGCTGGGGCTGCTTGAGGTCTTGCAGCATTTTTCTGGCCCCCAATGCGCCGATCATGCCTATCGGTACGAAAGGAAGGCACCCGATAACGTAGATAATGGCACCCGGTTTGATCTTGCCTGCAAGAATCAGCAGCATGCCAAGAACATTAAAAGCCAGAAATCCGGCAAAAATTACTGACAGCCCCTCGTATTGCGGCTCGAAGTGCGTCCAGATTGTTGCGGCCAAATGTATCGCAAAGCCCAGCGGTATTCTGAAATCCATTTCTCTCTCCTGACAATTTCATCCGTGGCACCGACCTGAGTTTGCCGGTGCTGCACGGAGCGGCAAGTTAGCACAGCCGGTGAGCCGTTTGAGCGAGTCGCCAGCTCGTTGCGCTTGATTTGTGCGCCAGTTCAAAACCTGCTCCGGCAGCTTCGGCAGGGATTGTGAGCCACGTCTCGATACAGACAATCCACTGAACAAACCGCTATCCCCCCTCACATGTAATGCCTTAATTTTCGCCCATGCAGAACAAATCATCAGCACACTATCAGCGGCTTTATCGCCAGCGCTTGCGCGAGCGTGGGCTGATCAAGAAGGAAGTCTGGGTGCTGCCCGAGTACGCCTCACAGCTCATGGCCTGTGAGCGGCAATGGCGCCAGCCGCGGTCCGGGCTGGCTTTGACAGACAGAGAGGGAAACGCAATGCAGCAGATCTGGACTGCTAAGGGATTGTATGAAGCGCTGGCGACCACCGAGCTCTTTACCAGCGGAGCGGCGCGGCTCGAGCTGATTGATGGCAGCGAGCCAAGCCTGCACATCACCATGTGCGAATACGGTGAGCTGCCGCTGTTTCTGGCAGTGCACGGCGAGCAGATCATCGTCGAGGCGCTGCTCTGGCCGGCCAGTGACGTGGAGCACCAGGGGGATTTCAATGCCGAGGTGCTGCGCACCCAGAAGCTGTTCCCGCTGTCCTGCATCGGGCTGGAAACCCTGGCTGACGGCGAGCTCTGCTACACCATGTTCGGGGCACTGAGCTCGTCCTCCTCACTGGCGGACGTGGTGTTCGAGATCGAGCTGCTGGCGGATAACGTCATCAAGGCCACTGAGGCTTACGAAGGTCACCTCAAGGCAACCGCCTGATTGTTTTCAAGGAGAAGAAGCGATGAATGTCTGGAGAAAGTTGCTGACAGCGGTACGAGGCGGGGCACATGAGGTGGGCGAAGCGGTGGTGGACAGCCAGGCCCTTCGCATTCTGGATCAGGAAATCCGCGACGCTGACGACGAGCTGCACCGCTCCCGCGAGGCACTGGCCGGCATCATGGCCAAGCAGAAGCTGGCCGCCGAGCGGGTGGCCAAACTGCAGGATCAGATCACGGAATACGAAGGTTACGCCCTGAAGGCGCTGGACGCCGATAACGAGACGCTGGCGCGGGAAGTGGCGGAAAAGATTGCTGCGCTGGAAGCCCAGCTCGGTGATGAGCGCGAGCAGGCCAATGGCTACGCCAGCAGTGTGGCCCAGCTGCGCAAGGCAATCACCCAGGCTGAAGGCAACCTCAAGCGGCTGAAGCAGCAGGTGGATACGGTCAAGGCCACCGAGAGCGTGCACAAGGCGCAGCTGGCAGTCTCCCAGCGCCACAGCGGATCCAAGGCAAAGATGCATACGGCGCTGGAGTCGCTGGAGCGCATCAAGCAGAAGCAGGCCGAGCGGGGCGCGCGCATGGAAGCGGCCGAAGAGCTGGCTGCCGAAGCGAATCTGGATGACCAGCTGGAAGGCAAGCTGCGCGCCGCAGGCATCACCCCGGATGCAGGCAGCGCTGACAGTGTGCTGGCGCGCCTGAAGAACCGAGCCACTACCTGACCTGCCCGCGGCCCCCGCTACTGCGTACAAGGATGTACCCATGAACCTGTTTCTGCAGACGTCACTGTCTTTCCCCGTAGTGCTGCTGAGCTTCGTGCTCTGTGTGGCGGTGCTCTACTGGCTGGCGGTTGCCCTGGGGGTGCTGGATATCGAGGCGCTGGATTTCAGTCTGGACGGGGTGGAGTCGAGCTTCTCCTCCGCCGAGGGACTCGGCGGCCTGCTGCTGAAGCTGGGCTTCCGGGATGTACCGGTCACCCTGTGGCTGACGCTGCTGGTGTTCTTCGGCTGGATGCTCTGCTACTTCGCCGAATTGCTGGCGCTGCGTTTCCTGCCCCTGGGTTGGCTGCGCTATCCGCTGGGGCTGGTGGTCGTTGCCGGTTGCCTCATGCTCGCGCTGCCGGTAGTGCGGCTGATCAGCAGACCGCTGCGGCCGCTGTTTCGCAAGGTCAACAGCGACAGTACCCGTTCGCTGATCGGCCAGACCGCAGTGGTACGCAGTGGCAAGGTCAGCATGCGCACCGGGCAGGCCAGCCTGGAAAACGGTGGAGCGGGGCTCATCCTGCGCATCCGCGCCGAGGAGGAGCTCGGCCTGCAGCGGGGCGACCGGGTGGTGCTGCTGGACTATCTGCCGACCGAACACGCCTACCGCGTGATAACCGAAAACGAATTCAATGATGTATGACCCGCAGGAAGCAGTCACGGGTGCCGCAAACAAGGAGATGTAGATGAACATGGCAATGCTGATGCCCTTCCTGATCGGGGTGGGCGTATTTTTTCTGATCCTGATTGGATTCTTCGTTCTGTTCCAGGCGTTCTATATCAAGGTACCGCAGGGCACCGCCCTGATCGTCAACGACATGTCCTCCACGCCGAAGGTGCACTTCACCGGTGCACTCGTCTATCCGGTGATCTACAAGAAGGAGTTCATGAAAATCTCCCTGCTGACGCTGGAAGTGGACCGGCGTGGCAAGGATGGCCTGATCTGCAAGGACAACCTGCGGGCGGACATCACCGTTGCGTTCTACCTGCGGGTAAACGAAACAGCTCAGGACGTGCTCAAGGTGGCCAAGGCCATCGGCGTGGATCGCGCTTCCGATCGGATCGCAGTGAACGAACTGTTCAACGCCAAATTCTCCGAGGCGCTGAAAACGGTCGGCAAGAACTTCGATTTCGTCAGCCTGTTCGAGGAGCGTCAGGCGTTTCGTGACCGCATCATCGAGGTAATCGGCAATGATCTGAACGGTTATATCCTCGAAGACGTGGCCATCGACTATCTGGAGCAGACCCCGCGCACCTCGCTGGATCCGCACAACATTCTGGATGCCGAGGGCATCCGCAAGATCACCCAGCTGACCGCGGCGCAGAACGTGATCACCAACGAGCTCGAGCGCAACGAAGAGCTGGCGATCAAGAAGAAGAACGTCGAGACCCGCGAAGCCACGCTGGCGCTTGAGCGCCAGCAGGCCGACGCCGAGGCCCGTCAGAAACGCGAGATCGAGACCATCCGCGCCCGGGAAGAAGCCGAAACCCTGCGGGTGCGCGAGGAGGAACGGCTGAAGGCCGAGCAGGCGCGTATTCAGACCCAGCAGGAGCTGGATATCCGCGCGGAGAATCATCAGCGCGAAGTGGAGGTGGCCCAGCAGAACCGCGAACGGGCGGTGGTGATCGAGAAGGAGAAGGTGTTCCGCGCCCGGGATCTGGAGATCGTCGCCCGTGAGCGTGAAGTCGAGCTGCAGCGTATCGAGAAGGAAAAGGCGCTGGAAGAAGAGCGCAAGAACATTGCTTCGGTCATCCGCGAACGCGTGGCGGTGGAGAAGACAGTGGCTCAGGAAGAGGAACGCATCAAGGAAGTGCGGGAAGTGTCCGAAGCCGAACGTCTGAAGCAGGTGGTACTGCTCAATGCCCAGGCCGAGGCCGAGCAGGAGCTGGTACGCCAGGTCAAGCAGGCCGAAGCGGACGAAACCCGTTCCCGGCACAAGGCGGTGGAAATCAACACCCTGGCCCAGGCCGAGCTGGAAGCAGCGGCGAAGAAGGCCGAAGCCAAGAAGAAGCTGGCCGAAGGTACCCAGGCCGAGCAGGCTGCCACCGGTCTGGCGGCAGCGAAGGTACGGGAAGTGACCGCAGCGGCGAAGGAGAAGGAAGGCCTGGCCGAAGCGCGCGTGCACGCCGAATACATGGCCGCCGATGCCAGGGGCGAGCAGGAGAAGGGGCTGGCGCAGGCGCGCATTACCGAAGCCCAGGCACTGGCCAAGGAGAAGGAAGGGCTGGCCGAGGCCAAGGTGCTGGAAGAGAAACTCACCGCCCAGGCCCGCGGCGAGGAGCAGCTCGGTGTCGCCCAGGCGCGCGCCACCCGCGAACAGGGTCTGGCCGAGGCGGAAATCCTGCCGGAGCGCTTCAACTCCGAAGCCGAAGGTCTGGGCAAGAAGTTCAGCGCGCTGGATGCACTCAGCGACAACGCCCGCCAGCACGAGGAGTTCCGCATGCAGCTGGAGAAGAGCTTCGAGGAAGCCATGGCTGCGATCGCCGCGAACAAGGACATCGCCAAGGATCAGGCCGAAGTACTCTCCGCAGCGCTGTCCAAGACCAAGATCGACATCGTTGGCGGCGAGGGCGATTTCTTCAATTCCTTCGCCAAGTCCCTCTCGGTGGGCAAGGCCATCGAAGGCGTGGTCGGCAAGAGTCCGGTGGTGCAGGATGTCATCCAGCGCCTGCTGGCCGGCAAGGCGGCCCCGGTCGATGCCTCCAAGGCCAACGGTCACGC
Source organism: Halopseudomonas pertucinogena (assembly GCF_014646575.1). Taxonomy (GTDB): domain Bacteria; phylum Pseudomonadota; class Gammaproteobacteria; order Pseudomonadales; family Pseudomonadaceae; genus Halopseudomonas; species Halopseudomonas pertucinogena. Next base: position 62,626 of record NZ_BMNN01000001.1, read on the forward strand.
CATCCCCGGCGAGATCTGAGCTTCACCCTCTCCGCCCCCGGTCTTCCGGGGGTGCTTGTCTGGCTTGATTCAGGAACAACAGCATGACGGATGTGCACACCGAGGCGCCGGGACAGGAGCTGGTTGATCGGGCGGTAGCCGAAGGCGGCGCCTACGAGGTGCTGCAGCGGCGGTTGCAGGAGCAGGGAGCGCAGCTCAGGGCGATTGCCGACGGGCTGAACCAGCAGCGTCAGGAGGCCTTCGGCAGCAGCCGGATGGAGGTCACGGGGCGCGTACGCATCCGCACCGAGAACAATTGCCTGGCCAGGGATATCGTGCAGGTTGGCGACGCGCTGCTGTTTGGCTACAACGTGTTCCTCGGTCTGAAGAAGGAGACCCGGGTCGCCGATGTCTTCTCCCTGTATCGGGTAATACAGCACGAGGAAGGCTACGAGGCAGAGCCACTCCCGCTGACCGGCAGCTTCCTTGACGAGCCCGGCTTCGTCAATGATTTCAACGAGCTCTACGCCTATTACAAGAACACCCGGCTGCTGCAGCTGACGATCCGCGACGGCAAACTGCTGGCCAGCTTCCAGATCGGCGAGCGCATCAGCGACGTCCGCGTGTTCCGCTGGTCGATTTCCCAGAACGGCGAACAGGTGCGCTACATCGACAACCGCGGCGAGCGTGACGTGGCGCTGCCGCAGCCCTTCGACTTCGAGTGGCAGCGTGCAACGAGGGAGATGGCGGTCAATGGTCGCCATCCGCACGTCAATATCCTCGATACCGTCTTCGTCGAGACCGTCGGTGGCGACCTGACGGTGAAGGTGGAAAACAACACCGAAGACGGCCTGGGCATCTACCGCGAGCCGGTGCAGGACAAGACCCAGTCGCTGGATGACGCGGTCATCGAGTTTGCCAGGGTCGGCAGCCTGGTGCTGCTGAAGATCCTGCCCTACCGGGAGGAGGTCTGGCGCTATCTGGTCTTCAACAGCCTGACCCGGAAGGTCGAGCGCATCGATGCGATTGGCCTGGCCTGCGTACAACTGCCTGAAGACCACGGCATCATCTTCCCCGGTGGTTATTATCTGCAGAGCGGTGAGCACAAGACTTTCGACCAGTCGATGGAAGGCATGCGCTTCAAGCGGGCGATGCGCTCGCCCAACGGCGAGGATGTGCAATATGTCTTTTACCACCCGGAGCAGGGACGCTCAGCGCTGTTCACCTACAACCTGATCCGCCGCGAGCTGCAGAATCCCGTGTTCGGCCACGGCTATGCGCGGCTGGAAGACGGGCGCATGGTGATCTTCTCGGCAGAGGGCGATGAGCCCACGCGGATCCATCCCATGCAGATCTGGCAGACGCCGTTCTTCACCGATGAGTACGCAGCGCGCCAGCCCCAGCGCAGCGATTTCTTCGGACGTACCGGCAATGCCGAGCTGGTGCGCGGCATCTCCGAACTGCTGAACCTGAGCCGCGAGATAGACAGCAGCGAGGTGTCCATCCAGCGCTACACCCGACTGTGCCAGGACGTGCGCCGGCTGTTCGATGCCTACCACTGGCTGGATGATCCCCAATGCCAGGGGCTGGGCAAACTGCTGCATCAGGTCGCCTCGACCGCCGAACTGGTGCTGGACGAGTTCGAAAAGGTGGAGAGCATCCGCCAGCAATCACGCCGCGCCATGAACGAGGCGGAAACACGCTGGCAGTCCCTGCTGGAAACCCTGCACCGTGACGAGCGGGGGGATGTCCAGGCGCATGTCTCGGCGCTGAACAACCTCGCTCAGCTGCGTGGCCAGCTGCTGACCATCCGCGATTATCGCTACATCGACATCGAGCGCATCGATCAGATGGAAGCGGAGCTTCTGGAACAGCAGGCCGAAGCAGCGGCAGCTACCGCCGAGTTTCTGGCGGGCGAATCCGCACTTCAGCCCTACCTGTCCGCCCTGCAGGATGCGGATGAGCAGGCGCAGCGAGCAGAGACCGTAGCCGGACTGGGTGAGCCGCTGGCCGCCTTCGAACGAATGTTGGCCGACCTCGACATGCTGTCGTCCCTGATGGCCTCGCTGCAGATCGAGGATGCCACCCAGCGTACCCGCATCGTCGAGTCCATTTCCGAGGTCTACGCCCGGCTCAATCAGGCCAAGGCCCGAGCCGAACAGCGCCGGCGCAGCATGGGTTCTGCCGAGCAGGTTGCACAGTTCGGCGCGCAGTTCCGTCTGTTCAGCCAGAGCATCACCAGCGCTCTGGCTCAGGCTCGGGATCCAGAAGGCTGCGACGCGCAGCTGTCGCGCCTGCTGGTGCAGCTGGAGGAGCTGGAAAGCCAGTTCGGCGATCATGAGCAGTTCCTCGGTGATATCCTGGCCAAGCGTGAAGAGCTGCTGGAAACCTTTGAAGGCCATCGACAGGCCTTGCTGGATGAGCGTCAGCGCCGCGCGCAGGGCCTGCTTGATGCAGCCGTGCGCATCATCGACAGCCTGCCTCGCCGTACCGGGCGGCTGGAGACCCCGGAGGAGATGAACGCCTTCTTCGCCACCGATCCGCTGATTCTCAAGCTCCGCGAGCTGACCGAGCGGCTGCGCACGCTGCAGGATAACGTCAAGGCTGACGATGTCGAAGCCCGTCTCAAGCATACCCGGGACCAGGCTGTGCGCGGCCTGCGCGACAAGGCCGAGCTGTTCGAGGAAGGCGGCAATGTCATCCGCCTGGGGCCGCGGCATCGCTTCAGCGTCAACACCCAGGAACTGGACCTGACGCTGATGCCCCGGGGCGATCAGCTGTACCTGCATCTGACCGGCACCGACTTCCTCGAGCCCTTGCAGCATCCTGAGCTGGAGGCGCTCAAACCCTTCTGGCAGGTCAACCTGGAGTCGGAATCCGACGAGCTTTACCGTGCCGAGTACCTGGCCGGCGAAGTGCTGGCCGCCTGCGAGGCCGGCCGTGACGGGCTGGACATGGGCCAACTGCATGAGCTCCTGCTGCAGCCGGAACAGTTGGTGCGGATGGTCCGCGAGTTTGCCACCCCCCGTTACCGCGAAGGCTATGAGAAAGGCATTCATGACCATGACGCCGCGCTTATCCTGAATCAGCTGATACCGCTGCGCGACAGTGCCGGCCTGCTGGCATTCAGTCCGCTGGCACGGGCGCTGGGGCTGCTGTTCATCTCCACCCGTGGCGACCTCTCAGCGCAGCGGCAGTGGCCGCAACGAGCCCGGGCTGCGGCGCATATCCAGCGCCTGTTCGGCCGCCGCGATGCCTTCGCCCAACTGCGGGCCGAGGTTCAGCAGCACCTTGCCGATCACGTGCAGCAGCTGGCAATGGAGCAGGCGCCACTGGCCGAAGCGGCCGAGTATCTACTGGCCGAGCTGGCCGGTGGGAACCAGCCGGTGATGAGCAAGTACGCCCGCCAACTCACGGAGGGATTGCAGGATTGCCTGCAGCACGCCGGCCTGTGGGAGGAATATCAAACGACCCTGGCCCAGCTGGCGGATCAGCCGGCCCAGCGCTGGCGCCTGGTGGAAAGCTGGTTGCTGGGGCTGTGCGAGAGTGACGAATTTGCCGGTGCACGACATTACCTGCCCGAGGCCATCGCGCTGATGCTGTTGCCCGAGTCGGCGGGCGTGCAGGTGACCGAAGTGGACCTGCGCTTTACCGTTGACGGGCTACTGGGTGACCACCCACGGATAGACAATGGCAGCATGACACTGGCATTGGATGATCTGTTCGCGCGCCTGCGCCGTCACCGTGAGGCGTTCCTGCCGGGCATGCAGCGCTATCAGGCGTTGCGCCAGGAGGTCATCCAGCAGCAGCGCGACGCCCTGCGACTGGCCGAGTTCAAGCCAAGACCGCTCAGCTCCTTCGTGCGCAACAAGCTGATCAACGACGTTTATCTGGGCGTTATCGGCGACAACCTGGCCAAGCAGATGGGCACTGCGGGAGAGAGCCGCCGCTCAGACCTCACCGGCCTGCTCATGTTGATTTCACCACCCGGCTACGGCAAGACCACGCTGATGGAATACGTTGCCCACCGCCTCGGCCTGGTGTTCATGAAGATCAACGGCCCGTCGCTGGGACACGAGGTGCGCTCGCTGGATCCGGAGCAGGCGCCCGACGCGACCTCGGCTCAGGAGCTGGTCAAGCTCAACCTGGCGCTGGAGATGGGCAACAACGTCATGCTGTACGTGGACGATATCCAGCACACCCACCCGGAGTTCCTGCAGAAGTTCATCTCCCTGTGCGACGGCACCCGGCGTATCGAAGGGGTATGGAAGGGGCGCACCCGCACCTACGACATGCGCGGCCGCAAGTTCTGTGTGGTCATGGCCGGCAACCCCTATACCGAGTCCGGGGAGGTATTCCGGATTCCGGACATGCTGGCCAACCGGGCGGACATCTACAACCTGGGCGATACCCTCGGGGGCATGCAGGAGGTGTTCGCCCTCAGCTATATCGAGAACAGCCTGACCTCCAATCCGGTGCTCGCCCCGCTGGCCACCCGGGACATGCAGGATCTCTACCGCTTCGTCGACAAGGCGGAAGGCAAGCCCTTCTCCAGCAACGAGCTGAGCCATGATTACAGCACCGCCGAGATCAACGAGATTACCGCCACCCTGCAGCGCCTGATGCAGGCCCGGGACGTAGTTTTCCGAGTCAACCAGCAGTACATCGCCAGTGCCGCACAGGATGATCGCTACCGTACCGAACCGCCGTTCCGCCTGCAGGGCAGTTACCGCAATATGAACAAGCTGGCGGAAAAGATTTCCGCAGTGATGAACCAGAACGAGCTGATGCAGCTGATCGCCGATCACTACCAGGGCGAGTCCCAGCTGTTGACCACCGGCGCCGAGGAAAACATGCTCAAGCTCGCTGAGCTGCGCGGCAACATGACCGACGAACAGGCTGCGCGCTGGGAGCAGATCAAGACCGACTTCATGCGCAACAAGGCCATGGGCGGCGACGATGCCGATGTGGGCAGCCGTGTCGTGGCGCAGCTCAACGATCTGGTGAACGGCGTTCGTGCTCTGGGCGCCACCGCAAACCAGCCAGCCGGAGTGCGGATGGAAGACATACCCTGGCAGCAACTGGTGGACGGCCTGGAAAGCCTGCACAAGCTCAGCCCCAAGGTGCGCGTGGTAACCCCACCCAAGGCCGCCATGCAGTGGTTTGCCGGCGAACTGGGCGGCAGTCTGCAGGCGTCGCTGAAACCCTTGATCGAGGCGCTGGAGCGCAAGTAGGGCAGGCGGCAGCCAGCCCCTGCGCTACACTGATGCGCGACATATCCCGCATCTGCATCACCGGAGGCTGTCGTGAAGATTACCTGTGACCAGTCCGATTATCTGGAAATCGCCTGCCTCTACCGCATCCCCATCGCGCTCGACTGGGCCGATGGCAAGCGGGTGGAAGGGGTGCCGCTGGATACCGGCTATAACGAGCAACGCCAGGAATGCCTGCAGATGGAGCTCGGCGACGGGCCGCAATGGGTGGTGCTGGAAGGTGCGCTGAGCATGACGGCGCTGGAGGAGAACAAGCACTTCGCTCAGGTACGCTTCGGGTAGAAGGCATACGCAGTTGTACCGGTATTCAGGGAGGCGTTATGAAAAGGAAGCATGAAACACAAGAAACACTCGGCTCGCGTCTCATGGCCGCATTGTTTTCACTGTTTGTTTCGGTGCCCACGGCCGCGCTCATCTGGTTATGGGTCAACCGGGAGCTGGCATTCTGGGGAGGCTTTGTCAGCAGCAGCTATCTGCTGGTCTCGGTGGCCATTTTTGCGCTGATCGCCTTTGTCGTCCCCAGGCTGTTTCCCAGCCTGCTCGGCAGAATCTGGCACGGCATGATCAGCGTAAATCGCTGGTTCGGCTGGTAGCGGCAGGGGAGCTCACTCCGCCCACTCCGGATCACCGGTAAACACCACCGTCAGCCAGCGGTCCGGGCCCTTGTCGCCGATCATCTCGCCTACTTCCTCACGCAGCGCATCCCATTCCTGGATGGTGCGAGAGGGAGCGTCGGGCGGTACGATGAAGTAGATCTCGATCTCCCTGCAGCGGCCCATCCGTGCCACATAGGCGCGGTAGGACACCAGGCCATGCTTCTCCTTGAATGCCTTGGCAACCTCCTCCACGTGTTCCTTCAGGTCAGCCGGGGTGACCAGGAAGATATCCGCCAGGGCCTGGCGGATGGTGGAAATGGGCAGCGGGATGATGATCACGCAGACGGCAGCCAGGATCACCGGATCGATATAGGGCGACACCCACTCCAGGCGCGTGCCTTGCACCAGATAACCGAAGATGAAGGCGATCAGCAGGGCAGCGGTGATGGCGCCCGCCATGATCCAGCCCTTGATATCCAGCGCCACGAAGTCGGAGTTGATCTTTTCATTGGCATTTTTCTCGACGCTGGCCATGACCACGCAGGCAATCAGCGTGACCAGGGTGTAGAGAATTGCCCAACCGAACTCCAGTTCCCGGCCACCGTCCAGAATGCTGCCCACCGCGTTGAACAGTGCATAAGTCGCAACACTGACCAGCAGGGTGCCGTTCAGGCACAGCACCATCGGCTCCAGATGCCACAGCCCCATGGAGAAGCGCTCCTGCAGCTTCTTCGACACCGGCTTGATCGCCGCCGCGGCAGCAATCAGCCGGGCCACCACCAGCGACAGCAGGCTCATGCAGGCATCCACGAGGGAATACACCCCGTCGAACACGATGGAGAAGGAACCGGAGATGATGCCGAAGCAGATGCCGAGCAGTGAGAAGAATACCGTCGCGGCAATGGAAGCGCGCAGCACGCCAGCTTCGTCGGAGAGGTTGAACAGCCTTGTAACTCGATTCATGTCAGGTCAGTCAGGAGGTGGGTCGGGTATAGCACAGGTGCGCTACACCCGGAGTGCATCTCAGCTTAGCAGTAACGCATCATCCGAGAGCTTCTCACCACGGACCTTCTCGAACATCTGCAACAGGTCCGTCACGTCCAGTCCCTTGCGCTCATCGCCGGCCACATCCAGAACCACCTGACCCTGGTGCAGCATCACCGTGCGGTCGCCCACATCCAGCGCCTGGCGCATGCTGTGGGTGACCATCATGGTGGTGAGTTTTTTTTCTTCGACGATACGGGCGGTAAGTTGCAGTACGAAGTCAGCGGTGCGCGGGTCGAGCGCCGCGGTGTGCTCGTCCAGCAGCAGAATGCGCGACGGCTGCAGGGCGGCCATCAGCAGACTCACCGCCTGGCGCTGGCCGCCGGAGAGCAGGCCGATGCGGTCGGTGAGGCGGTTCTCCAGCCCCAGACCGAGGGTCGACAGCCGCTCGCGGAATCCCTCACGCATCTCCCGCTGCACTGCTCGGTGCAGCCCGCGGCGCTGGCCGCGCTGCTGGGCCAGAGCCAGGTTCTCCTCGATGGTCAGGTCCTCGCAGGTACCCGCCATGGGGTCCTGGAACACCCGCGCCACGCGGTCGGCACGGCTCCAGACGGGGAGGCGGGTGACATCATCGCCGTCGATCATGATCCGGCCGCTGTCCACGGACAGGTCGCCGGACACCGCGTTCAGAAAGGTCGACTTGCCGGCACCATTGGTACCGATCACGGTAACGAACTGGCCGGTGGGGATATCCAGCGACAGCCCCTGCAACGCCTTGGTCTCGATCGGCGTGCCGGGGTTGAAGGTGATTTTCAGGTTCTGTGCGCTGAGCATCAGTTGTACCTCCGGCGGGACAGGCGTTGCTTGATCAGCGGGATGACCAGTGCGATCACCACCAGTACCGCCGTGATCAGGTTCAGGTCCTGGGCCTGCAGGCCGATGAAGTCGCTGTTCAGCGCCAGGGCGATGAAGAAGCGATAGATCACCGCACCGATGACCACGGCCAGGGTGACGAAGAAGATACGCCGTGCCGGCATGATGCTTTCACCGATGATCACTGCCGCCAGGCCGATGACGATGGTGCCGATACCCATGGAGATGTCGGCGCCGCCCTGGGTCTGCACAAACATCGCGCCGGCCAGGCCGACCAGCGCGTTGGAGATCGCCATGCCGAGGATGACCATGGCGCCGGTGTTGACGCCCTGGGAGCGGGCCATGCGCGGGTTGGAGCCGGTGGCGCGGATGGCAAGGCCCTGGCGGGTGGCAAAGTACGCATCAAGCAGCAGCTTGGCGGCAATCACCACCAGCAACAGGATCAGCGGACGCGCAACATAATCAGACAGCCACTCGGGCTGCAGGATGCTGAACATGGTCGGTTCCATGATCAGCGGAATATTCGGCCGGCCCATGATGCGCAGGTTGATCGAGTACAGCGCGATCATCATCAGGATACTGGCCAGCAGGTCCATGATCTTCAGGTGCACGTTGAGCACCGCGGTGATCATCCCGGCAAAGGCGCCGGCAAAGGTCGCGATCACGGTAGCAATGAAGGGATCAGTGCCGTTGGCGATCAGTACCGCACACACGGCGCCGCCAAGCGGGAAGCTGCCATCGACCGTCAGGTCGGGGAAGCGCAACAGGCGGAAGGAGATATAAACACCGAGCGCCACCAGACTGAAGATCAGGCCGACTTCAAGGGCGCCGAAAAGGGAAAACAATGACATGGAATGTTGTGCCTTAGGTGAACGGCAGCGCCGGTGCGGAGGCACCGGCGCATGTCAGGTCAGTCGATGATCTCGGCGGCCGAATCCAGCAGCTCCTGGGACAGGGTAACGCCCTGTGCCTTAGCAGCGGAACGGTTGACGTACAGGCTCAGTTCACCGGTCTTCTCCGGAGCAATGGTGCCCGGATCTTCACCCTGCAGCACACGCACTGCCAGCTTGCCGGCCTGCACCCCGTGCTGGTAGTAGTCGATACCCAGCGCAGCAATGGCGCCACGCTTGACGCTGTCGGTATCGGAAGCGATCAGCGGCGTCTTGGTGTCGGTACCGACCTTCACCAGCGACTCGTAGGCAGATACCACGTTGTTGTCGGTGTTGGTGTAGATCACGTCGACCTTGCCGACCAGACTGCGGGCAGCGGAGCCTACATCGACGGTGCGCGGGGCAGCGGCCTCAACCAGGGTCATGCCCATGGTGGGCAGCAGTTCGCGCAGGCGCTCTACCACCACCACCGAGTTGGCTTCACCGGGGTTGTAGACCATGCCCACACGCTTGGCATCGGGCAGCACACGCTTGACCAGCTCCATCTGCCGGTCCAGCTCCAGCTCGTCAGACACACCGGTGACGTTGGTGCCGGACGGCTCCCAGTTGGCGATCAGCTGGGCGGCCACCGGATCGGTCACTGCGGAAAACACCGTCGGTACCGATTTGGTGCTGGCGACCACGGCCTGGGAAGAGGGCGTGGCAATGGCAACGATCACATCGGGCCTGTCACCGACAAACTTGCGGGCAATCTGCGCCGCGGTAGCGGTGTTGCCCTGGGCAGTCTGGTACTGCCACTTCAGCTTGTCGCCGCTGTAGCCGGCCTCTTCCAGCGCCGCACGCACGCCGTCACGGACCGAGTCCAGTGCGGGGTGTTCAACAATGGCAGTAACCGCCACCGATTTGGTTTCGGCAGCAGCGTTGGAAAACGGAGTAGCCAGACTCAGTGCCAGAACTCCGAGGGACATCCATTTAGCGATCGGTGACTTCATTGTATTTCCTTTGGGCCGGCAGAAGGCCTCGTCTAATTGTTATTGCGTCCGTGTTACTGCTTACAGAGTGGCGATGTGCGCCCGCTGTTCGCTCAGCTGGGCCAGGGCCTTTTCCGCCTCGGCCAGCTTCGCGCGTTCCTTGTCGATCACCGCAGCCGGGGCCTTGGCGACAAAGCCCTCGTTGCCGAGCTTGCCGCCAATACGCTTGACCTCGCCCTGCAGGCGACCAATTTCCTTGTCCAGACGGGCCAGCTCCGCGTCCTTGTCGATCAGCCCGGCCATGGGTACCAGCACTTCCAGCTCCCCGACCAGGGCGGTGGCCGCCAGCGGCGCCTCGTCCGAATCGGACAATACTGTGATCGACTCCAGTTTGGCCAGCTTCTTGAGGAAGGCCTCGTTCTCGCTCAGGCGGCGCTGATCCTCGGCACCGGCCTTGCGCAGCAATACCTCCAGCGCCTTGCCCGGAGCAATGTTCATTTCACCGCGGATGTTACGCACACCGAGGATCAGGCCCTTGAGCCATTCAATATCCCCTTCGGCCTCGGCATCAATGCGATCATCCGCCGCCACCGGCCAGGGCTGCAGCATGATGGTGTCGCCGCTGACGCCGGCCATCGGTGCGATGCGCTGCCAGATCTCTTCGGTGATGAAGGGCATGAACGGGTGGGCCAGGCGCAGGGCGGTTTCCAGCACGCGCACCAGGGTGCGGCGGGTACCACGCTGGCGCTCGGCCGGGGCGTTCTCGTCCCACAGCACCGGCTTGGACAGCTCCAGATACCAGTCGCAGTACTGGTTCCAGATGAACTCGTACAGCGCGCTGGCCGCCATGTCGAACCGGAACTGATCCAGATGACGGGTCACTTCCGCCTCGGTGCGCTGCAGCTGGGAAATGATCCAGCGGTCGGCCAGGGTCAGCTCGACGGGCTCACCATTGACGCCGGTATCCTTGTCCTCGCACTGCATCATTACATAGCGCGCGGCGTTCCAGATCTTGTTGCAGAAGTTGCGATAGCCCTCGACCCGGCCCATGTCGAACTTGATGTCCCGCCCGGTGGAGGCCAGCGACAGGTTGGTAAAGCGCAGGGCGTCGGTGCCGTAGGCAGCAATGCCCTCGGGGAACTCGGCGCGGGTCTGCTTCTCGATCTTCGCCGCCAGCTGCGGCTGCATCATGCCGCTGGTGCGCTTGGCCACCAGGGATTCCAGATCGATACCGTCGACGATATCCAGCGGATCGAGCACGTTGCCCTTGGACTTGGACATCTTGTGGCCCTGGCTGTCACGCACCAGGCCGTGCACATACACGGTCTTGAACGGAATCTGCGGGGTGCCGTCCTCATGCTTCATCAGGTGCATGGTCATCATGATCATGCGCGCCACCCAGAAGAAGATGATGTCGAAACCGGTTACCAGCACATCGGTGGGGTGGAAGGTCTTCAGCGCCTCGGTCTGCTCCGGCCAACCCAGGGTGGAGAAGGTCCACAGGCCCGAGCTGAACCAGGTGTCCAGCACGTCCTCGTCCTGACGCAGCGGTGCATCGCCCAGGTTGTGCTTGGCGCGCACTTCCGCCTCGTCGCGGCCGACATAAACGTTACCCGCCTCGTCATACCAGGCCGGAATGCGGTGGCCCCACCACAGCTGGCGGGAAATACACCAATCCTGGATGTCGCGCATCCAGGAGAAATACATGTTCTCGTACTGCTTGGGCACGAACTGGATGCGGCCATCTTCCACTGCGGCAATTGCCTGCTCGGCCAGCAGCTTGGTGGACACGTACCATTGATCCGTCAACCAGGGCTCGATCACCGCACCGGAGCGGTCGCCCTTCGGCGTCTTCAGGCTGTGCGGCTCGATCTTCTCCAGCAGGCCAGCAGAGTCGAAGTCTTCAACGATGCGCTTGCGCGCCTCGAAGCGGTCCAGCCCGGCATAGGCGGCGGGCAGGGTGGCGTCCACCTCGTTATTCACGCTGCCATCGACATTGAACACCTGCGCGGTTGCCAGTATCGCTGCGTCCTTATCCAGCACGTTGATCAGCGGCAGGTTGTGGCGCTTGCCCACGTCATAGTCGTTGAAGTCATGGGCCGGAGTGATCTTCACGCAGCCGGTACCGAACTCCGGGTCGCAGTAGTCGTCGCCAACAATCGGAATGCGCCGGCCCACCAGGGGCAGCTCGACGAACTTGCCGATCAGCGCCTTGTAACGCTCATCCTCCGGGTTCACCGCCACAGCGGTATCACCGAGCATGGTCTCGGGGCGGGTAGTGGCAACGATCAGATAGTTCTTGCCGTCAGCGGTGGTCGCGCCATCGGCCAGCGGATAACGCAGGTGCCACAGCGAACCGGTCTCGTCGTGGTTCTCCACTTCAAGATCGGAAATGGCCGTGTGCAGTTTCGGGTCCCAGTTCACCAGGCGCTTGCCGCGATAGATCAGCCCGTCCTCATACAGACGAACAAAGGCCTCCTTCACCGCCTCGGACAGACCCTCGTCCATGGTGAAGCGCTCGCGGGTCCAGTCCACCGAACTGCCCAGACGACGGATCTGGCTGGTGATGGTGCCGCCGGACTGCTCCTTCCACTCCCACACCTTCTCCAGGAACTTCTCCCGACCCAGGTCGTGTCGGCTCACACCCTGAGCCGCCAGCTGACGCTCGACCACCATCTGGGTGGCGATACCCGCGTGGTCGGTACCCGGCTGCCACAGGGTGTTGCGACCCTGCATGCGGCGGAAGCGGATCAGCGCATCCATCACCGAGTTGTTGAAACCATGGCCCATGTGCAGGCTGCCGGTCACGTTCGGCGGCGGGAGGGCAATGGTGTAGGGCTCGCCAGACCCCTGGGGAGCAAAGTAGTTGTTTTGCTCCCAGGTCTGGTACCAGGAAGATTCAATGGCGTGGGGCTGGTAGGTTTTATCCATGGGTGTTCTGAGTGTCCGGTATCAGGCTGGCGACGTAACAGGGTGCCACGGCGCCGAACAGGAGTCCCGCCCGGCCCGCTGATCGGTGGGGCTGAAAAGACAGGCAGGCTCCGCGCGCCGTGAGACAGAGTCGCAAAAGGGGCCATTATAGCGAGGTGGGGCGGTGGAGGCATCTTTGATTGGTGGATGGGCGGGTTCTGCGGGGACTGATAAGATACCGCCCGGCTTACGGGTGCAAGCCGTGGACTGCTCCGGGTTATGGCCAAGCGCTATTGGTTGAGCTATGTTGATGACTAAGTAAGTATGAAAATTTTCACGCGCAGAGGGTGGTTTTTGTTCATAAAAGACCAAAGATATCCTGCCCCCCCCCCTGTCTGTGGCAGAGCGGTAGTTTAGTTGATCAGGCGGTTTTCGCTGATAATAGGCAATGAAAAGACACAGTAAAGCGAGCCGAGGGTAGTGTAGTTAACGGGTTTAAAATTATGTGTTGTGAGGATGCGATTAGACCGAGCCTTGGTGTTTAGTTTATAGGAGCTTTTGATGGTGCGCAAGAGAGCTCCAGACATTTATATGTGCAGTATTCCAGCTGAATGTTAGTTTGAAAATGGAAGTTCATAAAATATGTATAGAAAGAAGCAGTCAAGTAGGTTGACGAGTCAGCACAAGTTGTCTCAGGGGGTGGTTGGTATATTTGGTGAGAATGCAAAATTGCATGATCTCACGGTTGGTAAGATTTCAAGATTAGTTATGAAGGAACTCGCGAGCGAGTTTCCTAAGTTATCTTTTAGACATAGAGAGAGTATAAGGAAATCTGAGATAAATGAAGCGTTAAAGAAAGTTGATCCCGAGCTGGGCCAAACTTTGTTCGTTTCAAACTCTAGCATTAAGCCGGATGGCGGAGTGGTAGAGGTTAAAGACGACAACGGTGAGTGGAGAGTTGTGTTGGTAACGGAGGCAAAAAATCAAGGAAAAGATGTGGAGAACATATTAAAAGGGGTGTTGGTTGGTAAGAATAGTGACCAAGACTTGATGGCCGCCGGAAATGCGATAGAAAGATCGCATAAAAACATTTCAGAAATTGCTAATTTGATGTTGTCGGAAAGCTACTTCCCGTATGTTTTGTTCCTTGAGGGCTCTAATTTTTTGACTGAAACAATCTCAGTTGCTAGGCCTGACGGAAGAGTTGTAACGCTTGATTGCAATTCAGGGATGTTGAATAGACTGGACAGATTGACTGCGGCTAACTATGGGATGCCAATAAACAAGAATCTATGTGTAAATAAGTTTGTGAAGCATAAAGATAAAGCGATTATGCTGCAGGCAGCTTCAATATACTCGCAAGGGTACGGTAAAAGGTGGGACGCCGAAGATATGTTTGAAGTTATGGTTGACGTTGCTAAAACCTCCCTTAGAGCGCTTGGTAGTGATCTGTTTAATCAAATCACATCTAAAGAATAGCTTGGAGGTAATAAGGTTTGTGGACCAAGGCGAGTGATTAATGGCTAGGCAAGCAACCAATGAATTGCTGAGAAAAGCGAAAAAGTCAAAGAGTGACGAGTTTTACACTCAGCTCTGTGACATCGAAAGTGAGCTGCAGCATTACAAGTCTCACTTTAAAGATAAAGTTGTTTTTTGTAATTGCGATGATCCAAGGGTGAGCAATTTTTTTAGATATTTCGCTAATAATTTTGAGGAATTAGGGTTAAAGAAGATAATCACATCATGCTACAGAGAGCAGTCAGGCGATTTGTTTAAGGAGTCGAACGAAGAGCGTGGTTTTTTCTTTGAATATACAAATACTGATGAGGAAAAAAGTCAGATAAGCTCTCCTGAGGTGGCTTATTTTAAGGGTGATGGGGATTTCAGAAGTCCAGAGAGTATTGAGCTTCTGAAGCAGGCAGATATAGTCGTGACCAATCCACCATTCTCACTGTTTAGAGAGTATGTTGATCAGCTGGTTAAGTTTGACAAGAAGTTTTTGATAATTGGAAATGTTAATGCGATAACTTATAAGGAAATTTTTAAGCTAATCGCAGAGAATAAAGCGTGGTTAGGAATCAATTTGGGAAGAGGTGTTTCTGGCTTTATCGTCCCCGAGCACTATGAGCTTTACGGTACAGAAGCCCGTATTGATGAACAAGGGAATAGAATAGTTTCTCCGAACAATTGTTTGTGGCTAACGAATTTGGATACCTCCATGCGTCACGAAGATATTGTTCTGACAAAAAGATATTACGGCAACGAAAGCAAATACTTAAAGTATGACAACTATGATGGGATTAATATTGATAGGACGAAAGATATACCTTTGGATTACAAGGGCGCTATGGGTGTGCCAATAACATTTTTGCATAAGTTCAACCCTGATCAGTTTGAGATAATAAAGTTCAGGAAGGGGGATGATGAAAAGGATTTGTCAATAAACGGCAAGTGCCCCTATTTCAGGATACTTATAAAAAATAAGCGCATCTAAGTACAGTAAGCCTCATAAATCTTTGCAGCAAGACTGCTGATGTGGACTTATGCCTCGATTCGAGCGCGAATAGGTGGATCATAAAAGGCGGTCGCAGGAAGAAGGACCTGGAGTCCACAAGCACGCTCTGCTCGAAAAAAACAGGTCGCGTTATGCAGCCTGGCTGCGCTATGGGAGTGTTGCCCAGCCCGAGGTACAACCGGTGAGGTGTTGTCAGGGTCGTATACCCTGTCGTGGGCATGGGTGCTATTACTGCTTCAGCAGTATTAGCCTGGTGTAACTATCGCTGCGCAAACTGGTTTCGGTTTGAATCGCCCCTGGTTTTGTAGACACCTCCAGGCCTTATACTGAAGGCACCTAGGAGGACGCATGAGCCGAGTACGATACACCGAAGAATTCAAGATCGAAGCCGTTAAACAGGTGGTAAACCGAGGTTACCGGGTTGCTGATGTGGCTATCCGACTGGGGATTTCCAGTCATAGCCTGTACCAGTGGATAAAGCTTCACTCCAAGCCCGCCGAAACGCGCCAACAGGATGCTGACTTGCAGGCCGAGAACCGTCGATTGAAGGCAGAACTGAAGCGCGTGTCAGAAGAGCGAGATATTTTAAAAAAGGCCACCGCGTACTTCGCCAGAGAGTCCGACTGAGGTACGCGTTCATTGAAGCTCATTCGGATCAGTGTCCGGTACGTCGGCTGTGCAGGGTGATGTCTGTTCATCCAAGTGGTTATTACGCCTGGTGCCAGAACAAGCTGTCGCAGCGTGATCAGGAAGACCAACGTCTTCTCGGCCGGATAAAACACGCGTGGCTGGAAAGCGGCGGGGTGTATGGGTACCGCAAGATCCATCAGGATTTGCGTGAAGAAGGCGTTCGCTGCGGTAAGCATCGAGTCGCCCGCCTCATGCGTAGCGAAGGGCTGCGGTCCCAGACCGGCTATCGACGCCGTCCAGGGCACTACAGTGGCAAACCGGCGGTTGTTTCCCCCAATCATCTTGATAGACAGTTTGACGCGCCTGCACCCAATGTGGCCTGGGTTACCGATATCACCTACATCCGCACCTATGAAGGCTGGCTCTACCTGGCAGTCGTTATCGATCTGTTCTCTCGGCAGGTTGTCGGCTGGTCGATGAAACCCCGGATGGCTTCCGATCTGGCGTTGGACGCGCTCTTGGCTGCCGTGTGGCGACGAAAGCCGTCAGGCCAGGTCATGGTTCATTCTGATCAGGGGAGCCAGTTCAGCAGCAGTGACTGGCAAAGCTTCTTGAAAGCAAATCGTCTTGTAGGAAGCATGAGCCGGCGTGGCAACTGCCATGATAATGCTGTGGCCGAAAGCTTCTTTCAGCTTCTCAAACGTGAGCGAATTAAACGGCAGATATACCCAACACGGGAGGCTGCCAGGCGCGATGTGTTCAATTACATCGAAATGTTTTATAACCCGAGACGGCGCTATGGCACGACCGACAACCTGTCGCCGGTCGAATATGAACGTCGCTATTTCCAGAGCCTGACGGGTGTCTAGAGTACTCGGGGCAGTTCGATGGCACTGCAACAGACATTAGTCAAAATCACCAAGCAAAGAGCCATAGCGATTTTCCCACAGGGTGCGGTGTGGCGGTAACCGCTAATGTATATATGTTCATCTGATCCTGGCTTTACTCGCCCCATGCATTCTCTTTTCCTGCGCCCTAGACAAGGCACAGCGGATGCCAGCGGTCGCTGACCGCGCATCCGCTGCTGGCTAGCGAGTCCGAACAACCTGAATGGCCAAGGCCTGTTATTTAAACTATGTTGATCGCTGTCTCTACCGGACCGGCTTCAGCGGGGTTGATATTTGGCGTCGGTTACTGGAGCACGCTACCGAAGATGGACGCCCTGACCTTGGTAGGGAAGTTGCAGCGCGATCTCGATTGAGCCGGTAATTGGTCCAGCAGAGCACGGCCGTGATCGCGGCTTCGTACCAAGGAAGAAAAGTTATACTGCTGAGAAGTACGGGATGCTGTAAGTCGTCTTAGGTCGCGCGGTTGAACATTAGTTATGCCGACGCTGTGCGCCGGGTGCGTCTATTTTACTCAAGATAGGTGATGTAATGGATACTATTGAAAGCTACGTTAGAAGTTTTTCGGAGTCTTGGATATCACCATATGTTCCGTTGCTAGGGCTGGTTTTACTTTGTTCCGGTTTTATGTATGTCCGCGCGAGGGCTGGTTCTACTTTGTTTTTACACGAGAGAATTTGGCGATTTTTGAGCGGGCAAATCACATTCGCAAATCAGGATATTAATGAGGCGTGGAGAAAAACAGTAGAGTATGAAAGTTTTAAGTTTAAAACGGGGATACGATTTCCGAGCTACGCAAAGATAGAAGAAACTATGTGGTGGTTGAACTATCATAAAGTCGGTCTTGAAGAGTTGATTTTAGTTAGAAGTTACTTTGATTCAAAAAATGTCAGGCTGCGAAGTCCCTGCCTGGGTTGCTTTGTATTTTCTCTGGCTTTAGCGGGAGTTTTTCTCATTGCATCAATGATTCTGGTTATTGTTTTTTCCTTTCCCGCCGCGCTTTTAACGATAAAGGATACGGGTACCGTGATGTGGGTTCAGCAAGATCAAAATAAGGCGCGGTCATGGAACGGGTTTTCTTGGGTTGTCGACAAGGAATCTTGTGGAAGCTCAGAGTATTTAATTGCGCTTTCTGACCAAGATGGCGCGGTGGTTTGCGAGATTTTAAATGAGGGTGGGGTGGATGAGTATTTGGATAAAGTTATTAATCAGCAAAGGACGGTGGGCTACCTGCTATTTTTTATCATTTTTTTGTCTATCATTTTTGTTATAAGGTTGCATAGGGTTGCAGAATATGCAAAAAAAATATCCGAGAGAGTCGATTCCGGTGAAAGTAGGCAATTGGAAATAGAAGGCTTATGAATGGCTGCTGACTTGCGACGTCCAACCCTGTTCTCAATTTTTTATTTTCACTGCGGCTCATGGAAGTGGCGGCCGAGCGGCTGCATGTTAACGGACTATATTAAATGTAACGATGCCCCGCCTCGATTGTCCGTATGCGCTCCATAAACCCCACCTTCCAGCAGGGCTACTGATCAGTAACTATTGACCTGTCCGCAGTTCCACGGCAGCAGTGCTTCGTAGTCAGCGGTGGTCGTGGCCAGCGGCAGGTGCTCCAGCACGTGGCGCAACCAGGCATAGGGTTCCTGCCCGTTGGCCTTGGCCGTTTCGATCAGGCTGTAGAGCAGCGCGCTGGCACGGGCGCCCTTGGATGTGTCGCTGAACAGCCAGTTTTTGCGACCGATGACGAACGGGCGGATGGCACGTTCGGCTGGGTTGTTGTCGATCGGCAGGTGGCCGCCTTCCAGGTAGCGGATCAGCCTGGACCAGTTGTTGGACAGGTAGCTGATAGCCTTACCCAGCGCACTCTGCGGTGTGATGTGCGGCTGTGTCTTGTCCAGCCAGCTTTTCAGTTGCTGCAGGATCGGCTCGCTTTTTTGCTGCCTGATTTGCCGGCGCATGCTGTCGTCCGCATGCTTGCCCTCACGCTCTACGCCATACAGTTTGTTGATCAGGTTCAAGGCCATGTCGGCACGGCCGGTCTTGCCCCTGGGTTGAGCCTTTTGCGCCTCAATGAACTTGCGTCGAGCATGGGCCCAGCATCCCAGACGCTCAACGCCTTCCACAGCAGCGATGCCGTTGTAACCGGCATAATCATCCGTCATCAGGTAGCCCTGATAGCCTGCGAGCAGGCGCAATGGCACTTCCTGAGCTCGACTGGTGGTGTAGTCAAACAGGATCACCGGGTGGCCCGGTGGGCCACCGGTCTGCACCCACATCCAGGATTGGCTGGTCGGGTCTCGCCCCGCCTCGTTGAGCACCTTCAACCGGGTTTCATCGCAGTGGATCACCGAGCTATCGAGCAGCCGGTCACGCATCAGGTTCACCAGCGGTTGCAGGTGGTCGCTGCACTGAATGACCCAGCGGGCCAGCGCATTGCGCGGGATCGAGACGCCATGGCGTTGCAGTACTTTCTCGAAGCGGTGCAGCGGTAACCCATCGGCATACTTGGTGGTCAGCAGCATGGCCAGCACACTGGGACTGGCCATGCTCTTTTCGATCAGTTGGGCCGGCCTGTCGGCGGTAACCGGCGCTGTTTCACAGCCCTTGCAAGCATAAACTTTGCGGATATGCCGGATAACCCGGATCTGCATCGGGATGATCTCCAGCTGTTCGCTGGTTTCTTCACCGATGGCCTGCTTGCGGCAACCACAGTCACAGGTCAGCTCGTGCTCGGGCAGCTCATGCATCACCTCGACACGCGGCAGCTCGGCAGGCAGTGGTTTGCGCTTGCCGCGCTTCTTGGCAGGCTCCGGTGCTACGATCTCTTCATCCTCTGCCGTTGGCGATGCCTCAGCCAGATTTTCTGCCTCGTTGAACATGCCCAGCTGCGGCGAGTTCGGGTCAGTACTCTGCTCCGACTTGCGCCCGAACAGGCGCTGACGCAGGAGGCTGACCTGCTCCTGCAGTTGCGCAATGGTGTTCTGATCCGCCTGGCGATCAACAACCGCATCGCGCAGCATTTGCTTGAGCAAGTCGGGGTCGTTCGGCAGGGGATCAGGCAGTGAAATCATGCTGTGGATTATACCAGTGTCAGGCTACATAACGCGGCCTCAATACCTTGTGCGGACGGTCGCGCCACAGGTCAAAACCGTCCAGCATCCAGTTCAGCTCCTCGGCGGTCAGCTCGATGGCATCATCGCGGATATCTGGCGGTGCTTTGAAGCGCTCGGCCTCCAGGCGCTTGAGCCAGAGGCAGAAGCCGTTGCGTTCCCAGTACAGGATCTTTACCCGGTTGCGGGCCCGATTCAGGAACACAAACAGTACGGGGTCGAACACGGCGGCCTTGATGTCCAGCTCGACCAGGGCTGACAGGCCGTCAATGGACTTTCTGAAGTCCACCGGCTTGGGGTACAGGTAGACTTTTTTCACTTTGGCGCCCGGACGCATCATGCGGAAAACCTCCAGAGGGTATACGGAAGGTCAGCATGGCGCGGACAGAACTTTGATTGTAGGTGGGGTTTATGGAGCGCTTACGTCTGGTTGGGCTGTCCGTCTTTGCCGGGGCGGGCGTCCCGGCTTGCCAAGTGTCACCGACTGGCCGGTCAGTTGCGCTTGGAGCATTGCGAAAAAGTGTGGGCTGGGAAGGAGCGAGGCGCGGCCTGGCCCACAGAGTTTCATCTGACCTACTGCTTTCATACCCGAGTTTTATATGTGATCGACGGCCCCTCATCTGTGGAAGTTGCGTCCTGGTAGCGATGGACCGCGAGCGGGCCGGTATCACTTTCAGACTACGTCTAATACCAAGGAAAAGGCCTATGGCCACGAGCTTCTTTCTAAGTTAAGGTCGGGCCAGCAATGGATTGCAGCAACTTCCGCCCACGCGGCAAGGATAGCTCAATCCAGCTCGGCCAGAATGTATTAACCAGATTAGCTATCAGGAGCTGCAAGGATGCTGTTTTTATCTCTTAAGCGTGGATATCGTGAAAAATACTCGTTGATATTTCTCGTCTCTGCATCTCTGGCCGGATGTGTCAGCGGTGCTTATCAGGATCCGGCGGAGCAAGACGTGGCGAAAATAAGATTTGTGTCTGACCTGACTAACGCTACGTTTGATTATATTGATGATAAGAATTGTGGAGGGGTACCAACGGGCTTGCTGAATAACTGGCTGGTTGTTGATACCCGACGGAGAGTTTCTATGTCTGCCCCTCCGCCGCAGGGTGCGAAAAACTACATAGAGATAAAGCTAATACCTGAAAAAGAGGTGATGTTTAGAGCTAACACCCTGTCGAACTCAGGAGGATCAGTTTGTGGGTTGAGTTTTAAGCTTCGGCCGGAAGCTAATGCGGAGTATGAAGCTGAATTCTCACGAGTGAAAAATTATTGTGTTCTAAAGCTTTCGAAGTTGCACATGGTCGACGAGGAGGTAGAACGAGTGCCGCTACCCATCAATAGAGCGGCGTTGGATGGCTGCGCTGGATGAAGTCGACGCTCTTTCAGCGGTCGAGCGGTCTGAGGTTTTTTGCCTGGCGGGCAAATTCATGCTGATCCGTGTGTCAAGTGGCTACGTAATGATGACCTGTTGGGCTTGCGGGTGTGATAGTGGTCCCAATCTCGGTGCATGAAGCCCCGCTCGCAATTCCATAACGGTATATTCTCCTGTTCCCTCACACAGAGAAGTCACATGGCCGCTACAAGGTTTTTTCTTTATCTCATCTTCGCAGTGCTGTGCAGCCTGAGCCTTAATGCTTCCGCCACCGGAAAAACCAGGATCTTCTATAGCGCCTACTTCTCTGGCTATGTGCCGACCGCTTCGCTGGAAGGGGCAACCTTCTTTGGTTCGTATGCGGGGGGGCTGGGCATCAGGTTTTCGTCCACAGAGTACGTTGCCGGGACAATCATCACCCACGAACTGGAAAATCTCGATGCGGACTTCAACCTTGCTGATTACCCGCTGTACTTTTTTGGGTTGAAGGACACCTCTGACCTTCCTCCCGAAGTTGCCAAGCCTTTCGATAACTCGCGCGAAGAGATGAAATCCAGCATGAACGATCCACCCATCGATACATTGAAAATTGATGGCGCAACGGT
Source organism: Halopseudomonas pertucinogena (assembly GCF_014646575.1). Lineage (GTDB taxonomy): Bacteria > Pseudomonadota > Gammaproteobacteria > Pseudomonadales > Pseudomonadaceae > Halopseudomonas > Halopseudomonas pertucinogena. The sequence continues at coordinate 84,246 of NZ_BMNN01000001.1, forward strand.
ATACATCGCTTGTTCCCCACACTGTGAAGCTCTCGTCGTGCAGGAAAGCCAAGCCGAGCAGATCCTCCACCTGACTTCGCGGGGGCTCGGTCAAAACGAGCTGGTTTCGATTCTGACGGGACATCAACATGCGGCTGAGTAATGAGGAAAAGGATCACTTGCACGCGGTGATCGTCGCCTTTGTCGGTGACGACCCGAGGCTTCATGCAGTAAAGCCGCCCTTTAACGAGAACACTGTGGCTGCTGTGGAGGAGATGATTGGCCAAAACCTCAATTGCAATGAGTCCATGAAGTTGCTGGTTGCAGAGATGCTGTCGGGCGGCCGGGTATTGGCTTCTGGATGGTTAAGACGGTCGCTCGGCGCGGCATCAAAAGCTGTAAAGTCCAGCGTTCTTAACGGAGCTGGTTGCAGAAGTGCTACACGAGCAAAATGGATGACCTATATCGTTCTGACAGCAAATTGATCCTCCTTCCTCACTAGATATATACGCTGCGCCGCCCCGAGTTTTAACCGTGGCATCTCATTGACTATGCTGCGCGCTGGGCAAGCGCAGCGGGTGTTGGCGGCGCTGACTGCCCGTACCGATCGCTCCTTTCCCGGTGAAACGCTCATCCGGTGTCAGGGCAAAATGTTTTTTAAATAAGCGGCTCGGTCAAACCCTTCTAGCACATGCCTCCGCATCTCGGACTCTGGTTCTAAGGCGGGCAGCGACAAGAATTGATGCTTACGTGTTTCCGCCAGTTCGCTCTCGGCCATTAGCTCAGCAATTACGCAGTTCATGTTTTTCTCACAGGGCAAACCTGGATTGTTCAAAAGCCTTGCCACCTCCGCGTAGCACGCCTTCGCTTCAGTGCGGGGCTCACCTGTGCGTTCCTTGAGCAAACAATAAAGGAAGCGGTACTCCATATTCTGCGGCGCCAGTGCTGCCGCCGCTTCCATGTCTGATAGTGCCGCGAGATAGTCCTGCTCTTGGATGCGGCTCGTGGCATTCGAGACCCTCAGCGCCGCCTGCGCCGCGTCTGGCGCTGGGTTACCAGAAGGATTCTCTTTGCTGCAACCGATGCATAGGAAGCTGATTAAAAGAAACGGTATTAAAGCTTTCATTACTCTTCAACAATATCCAGCGGCAATGTGATGGCGCCGGTAGGCTGTAGCGGAACGGCGTTGACCTCAGGAGCGCTATATATGTAACCACCTCGTATTGTGATGGATGCCTGGTTCATCTGCTTGGGCTCGGGTAGATCGAGCGATACCGAGCCGATTGGTGTGAATTCATCTGCAGGCCACATTCCCGGGTCTGCGCCGTGCATAATTGGCGCGTTATAGATCTCGCGTCCATTCAGGGAAACGGTAACCGCCGCGTTGAAATGAACGCGGCCTAAGTATTTAGCGGCGGTAAACCTCCTATACCGAGCATCCTGGATTCCACATGTTTCACACTGATGTGGCGATCATACGTCTGCAGTCACCATGTCAGGGCTCGCTTACCTGGATCTGTGATCAGGTTCGCATGAGATTGTGGCAGCTGAAATCCCGATGTTGGGAGCAGGCTACTTCTAGTCGGGCTTTGCTGAGATGGCACATGGCTTTCTTTTGCTATATGGTTGCCCGCTGCCAGGGAAGGCGATACCTCTGATCATTTCACAGGCGCGACAAGGACAAGCGTCCTGATAGCAATCGTGGAAGCTTCCCTGCTGAGGTGGCGTTTGGTTTACCCAAGCGCCGGTTTTATCAGCTGTGTATGGAGTGAGAAGTGAGAAAGATCTTAAGTGGGCTGCTGTTTGTTTCCGTAGTGACTGGGCTTCTGTCAGGCTGTTCCACCCGTCTGACCGACTTCACGGTTATCTCCTCAAAGAACGTTGAGCTTTCCCGCATGGGTGAATATCAGCGTGTCAACAAGCGGGTAAAGGGCGTGGATACCATCCACATCATTTCGTTTATCCCTACAGGTATGTACCCGAACGCAAAGAACGCGCTGGATAGAGCCATTCAGTCTCATCCTGGCGGTGTTGCGCTGGTGGACGGAGTGATCACCCGGAAGTATTTCTATATTCCACTGATCTATGGCCGCGATTGGTATGAAGTGGAAGGCAGCGTGCTGGTAGATCCTACATTACGTTAACCCGTCAGGGAGTCGCCTTTTTTGAACATCAGCGCCGAAGCGCCGAGTCAAGCTATCTTAGATAGCTTGACTGTTCTCTGCCTGCTTATCCAGAAGACCCAGAGAAGTCACTCGCCAAACAAGTCCATACCGTGAATATCCTGGACAAATTCGACGCACTGACCAACTCCATTACAATGGCCTACACGCTGGTGCAGGTGGAGCTGAAACGGCGCGGCGTGGCGATTCACGAAGTCTTCAACCAAGTGCACCGCTACAGCAAGGAAAGCTTCAACAGCGACAACTCGCTGCTACTTCGTTAAAGCGTGGGTATGCCAGCAACAGCGGCGCCGAGCTGAACTGACACCGATTATTCTTGCGACTCTTGAGTACCTTCTGTGAAGAAAATCTTACTTGTTCTGGTCTTCGTCTTTGGCCTGTTCCAACTTCAGCAGGGCGGGCATCTTGATGCTCTGCTTAATAGCGGCGGCTCTACTCAGTCCGACTCTGCCGGTTACTCGAACCTGTCCGCGCAGGAACAGGAGCTGCAGAAGACGCTGGGGCGGATTAGCCGAAACGGTCCATTCCCTTACCAACGCGATGGCATCACCTTCGAAAATCGGGAGCGATTGTTGCCAAGCAAGCCGCGGGGGTATTACCGGGAATACACAGTGGACACGCCCGGTTTGTCGCACAGGGGGCCGCGCCGGGTGGTGACCGGTGGCAACCCGCCTGTGGAGTTCTATTACACCGAGGATCACTACCGTTCCTTTAGTCGAATCAGGGGGCACTGACATGACGACAGCACCTGACCAGTCCGCGCCAATCACCTGGCAACCGAGGCACCAGCTGGATCAACCTGCCGTTGCTCTGGATGCAAATGGTCGGTTGAACAAGTCGATCCTGTTGCAGGCGCTCTGTGGCGCTTTCAACTTTCCGGCTTACTTCGGTGACAACTGGGATGCAGCCTATGACCTGTTGCTCGACCATGTGGATCAGCTGTCAGAACCTGCGCTCTGGCGCTTCTCGATTGAGGATGCATCCGAGGTGGATGAGGCTGATCTGGCGGACTGGTTTCAACTGATGATGGATGTTTGTACCTATGCCAGCTCCCGTGAAATACAATTGCGGGTAGAGATATACGGGGATGCCCTGGCGTGTGGTGTTGGCTCTTGAAGTTGGAAGTGATGATTTACAGTAGCTGGCAATCAAGGAGGTTAGGCTCGTGGATAAAGAGCGGTACTTGAGCGAAATTGAAAAGCGATTACTCAAATACTTTTCCGCCTCGCGTGAAGGTTACAAGGCTCCCGCGGAGGATCGACACCGCTTGGAAGGGTTCATGCAGGGGGCGGCGTTTATGGGATTTGCTTCAAGCAAGGAGCTGGCCGAACTGATGGGCCGGGCGCATGTTGCAGTGTTCGGTAAGTCCATCGAGGAGCGGCGAACGGAGAACGGATCGATTTGGCAGGAATCCGTAATTGACTATGACAGGTTTGAGCAACCGTCCTATATACGGAAAAGCTGAGTGACCTCGCTCAATCTTCACGGCTAACCGAAACTGCAACCGGCATGGTGATCCGCAATTGAGCGATAAGCCTCTTTTCCTGATCAGACCCAAAACAGTCCCAGAGCGCCTACCGCCAATGCCACCAGCAGGATTGAGCTGGCCCAGCGCGCCAGCGGCAGGCCTCCGATTACCAGTACTATCCCGGCCTTGACGGCGGTATTGGTCAGCGCCGCAAGGAGAATACCGCGCACGGCCACGTCGTTGGCCAGCTCGCCCTTGGCTTGTTGGGCCAGGGCGATGGTTACGGCATCCACGTCGGCAATCCCGGCAATGACTGCGAGGATATAGACGCCTTCACTGCCAAACCAATGCTCTGCACCCTTGGACAATATGAATATCAGCGCCAGGAACCCGGCCATGATCAATGCCTGTTGAAGATCCAGCGGGTTATGCATTGGTGGTGTATGACCTACCGGCTGTTCATCCCGGCGGCGTAACAGGATCCACAACAATGCCATCAGGGGTACCAGTGCCAGCCCGAGCAAGCCTGGCAGCAGGGGCGGCAGCAATGTGCGATTGACCACAGCCACTTCCAGTATCAAACGTAACGCCATGGTGCCGCAGGCCAGGGCAATGCCCGCTCCAAGCAGGGCGTTGCGGCTGCCATCCGAGCGTGCCATGCGCGAGAAAGCGAGGGTCAGCGCGGTACTGGACGCGAGTCCGCCGAGCAGGGCGGTCAGCACCAGCCCAACACGATCTCCCAACAGTCTGACGGCGAAATAACCAGCGAAACTGATGCCGGCAATCAGGATCACCAGCCAGCCGATCACCTGTGGGTTGATGCTGCCCCACGGGCCCATGGCCTCGTTCGGTAGTAGCGGCAGTATCACCAGCACGATCACCAGCAATTGCAACGATGCATTCAGCTCCAGGCGGGACAGGCTGCGCAGCAGTGCATGCAGCCGTTCCTTGGCGCCTAGCAGTACTGCAGTTATCACTGCCGCCGTTGCCGCTTCCAGATACAGACCGTGCACGGCGAGCGCGCCAAGCAGGAAAGCCAGCAGCGCGGCGACTTCGGTGGTGGCCCCAAGATCACCGGTGACTTTGCTGCTGTGGATATAACCGACGATAAGCAGGGCGGTGACGCCCAGCAGCCCCGCCGCTAATATCCAATCCGACGACAGCATGCCCAGCTGCGCGACCACCCCGCCGCCCAGACCCAGCAGGCCAAATGTGCGGATGCCGGTTACTGTCTGATCGTCGATCTCCTGGTGCCGCTCGGCATCCAGGTTCTGCGACTGCCAACCCCGCTCGAATCCGATGATCAGTCCGACCGCCAGGGCAATCAGCAAGCCCAGCAATTCCGTACCGTAGTTCAATCCATTCATTGCTTGCCATCTGCCTTTAACTGCCCCGACGCCAGACCCTTATAGTGCCCCATGGGCATGTCCAGTTACAGGGTTGGTTGAACACCGCTTCAATCAGAGTGGCGTCGGTCTTGCCGGTCTGTCGTGCGCCGCCAATCAGCAAGGAATTGCTTTTTTGTTCCTTTACATATGAAAAAAGGCGACTCCCCTGAGGTAGTCGCCTTTTTAGAACATCAGCGCCGAAGCGCCGAGTCAAACTATCTTAGATAGCTTGAATGTTCTCTGCCTGAAGGCCTTTCGGGCCTTGAGTCACGTTGAAGCTGACGCTTTGGCCTTCGGTCAGGGTTTTGAAGCCTGAGCCGGTGATGGCGCTGAAGTGAGCAAACACATCTGCACCAGATGCTTGCTCAATAAAACCAAAGCCTTTCGCTTCGTTGAACCACTTAACCGTACCAGTAACTGCTGACATAATCGTACCTACAAATAAGATATGGATGGCCCAATCGGACCGGTGTTGCCGGGAAAGAGTCTATTACTAAAAAATACGGGACGATTACATGCTGGAGAGTTGCTAGCTACTGGCAGGGATCGAACAGGCTTTTACAATATAGATCAGAACTTCCTAACCAGATCTACCCTACAGCATATTGCAGCCATGTCAATTTTTATATTTCAGGAAAAACCTGATCAGCGGCTGCGCATGGTGGCATCCTTGTTCGGTTATGCCGCACGCGGGGGCTGCCTAGACTCGGGCTACCGCGATCCTCTGTAACATCCCCCCGCCTCGATTGTCCCAAGTAACAGGTGTCGATCTTCGACGAGTGACTGGGGCGCCGTTGCGTATGCATGATCCGATCATCATTCCCACCGATGAAGGCCTGTTCTGTCCGGCGGGCAGTTTTCATATTGATCCGTGGCGTCCGGTGGCGACCGCCGTGATTACCCATGCCCACGCCGACCACGCCCGCGCCGGCAGCGAGCATTATCTGGCCCAGCACCACAGCCTGCCGATCATGCGCCACCGCCTGGGGGAGCATCATTTTACCGGGTTGGATTACGGCGAGCAGCGGCGTTTCGGTGCCATCACGCTGAGCCTGCACCCGGCCGGCCATGTGCTGGGCAGCGCTCAGGTTCGGCTGGCCCATGATGATGGTCGCGTCTGGGTGGTGACCGGTGATTACAAACGCGACCCTGATCCTACCTGTGCGCCCTTTGAAGTTATCCCCTGCGATACGCTGATCACCGAGGCGACCTTTGCCTTGCCCTGCTACCGCTGGCCGCCGGTGGAGCGGGTGGGGGAGCAGATCTGGCAGTGGTGGGCGGCGCATCCTGATCGGCCCTGCATTCTCTTTACCTACGCGCTGGGCAAGGCGCAGCGGGTACTGGCAGCGCTGACGGCCCATACCGATCGCCCGGTTCTTGTTCATGGTGCGATGGTGGCGATGACGGAGATCTACCGGCAGGCCGGTGTGCAGATGCTGCAGACTATTCCTGTTACCGAGCTGCCCTCCGATCATGATTTTGCCGGTGAGCTGATTCTCGCGCCGCCCTCGGCCGCCGGTTCGCCCTGGATGCGCCGCTTCCGCAATGCCAGCACCGGCTTTGCCTCCGGCTGGATGCGCATCCGCGGTAACCGCCGCCGGCGCGGTTATGACTATGGTTTCGAGCTGAGCGATCACGCCGACTGGCCGGCCTTGCTGCGCACCATCCGCGAGTGTGGCGCCCGCACTGTGCTGACCACGCACGGTCGCAGCGATGATCTGGTGCGCTATCTGCGCGAGCACGAGGGCATCGAAGCCCATGAGCTGGAAACCCTCTATGGCGGCGAGGACGACTGATGCAGGCCTTCGCCGAACTTTATACCGCGCTGGATTCAACCACCCGGACCCAGGCCAAGCTGGATGAACTGACGGCCTACTTTGACGGCGTCGATCCCCATGACGGCGCCTGGGCGGTGTACATACTGACTGGCCGCCGCATGAAGCGCCTGGTCGGTCCCCGCCGGCTGCGCGAGTGGCTGGCCGAGGCCAGTGGGTTGCCGGACTGGCTGGTTGAGGAAACCTACCAGCACGTGGGTGACCTGGCCGAAACCATCAGCCTGCTGATGGAAGACGACAGTGAGCGGCCGGCGGTGCAGGGCAGCTTCGCCGAATGGGTTGAGCAGAGCATTCTCAGCCTGCGCGATCTGGAGGAGGAGCAGCGCAAGGAACATGTCATCGCACTGTGGCGCACGTTGCCGCGCCACGCCTGCTTTCTGTACAACAAGTTGTTGACCGGCAGCCTGCGGGTCGGTGTCTCCCGCGGTCTGGTGGAGCGCGCCCTGGCGGCGCTCAGTGGCAAGCCCCGGGCCTTGATAGCGCGCCGCCTGATGGGTGAGTTCGAGCCCAGCGCCGAATTCTATCAGCGGTTGTTTGATGAGGAGCACCGGGAGGAGCGCCAGGGCCAGCCCTATCCCTTTTTTCTCGCGTCGCCTCTGGAGGGTGATCCTTCTGATTTGGGTGACCTGAGCCACTGGCTGGCTGAATGGAAGTGGGACGGCATCCGCGCCCAGTTGATTGCCCGGCCCGGCGGTATCTGGCTCTGGTCCCGTGGCGAAGAACCCATGGGTGGGCGCTTCCCCGAGGTGGAGGAAGCCGCGTTGGCGCTGCCGGAGGTGGTGCTTGATGGTGAGCTGCTGGCATGGGATGAGCAGGTATTGCCCTTCTCGCAGATGCAGCGGCGCATTCAACGCAAGACCGTAGGGCCGAAGCTGCTCAAGGAAGTTCCCGTAGTGTTTCTGGCCTATGATCTGCTGGAATATCAGGGTGAAGACTGGCGGGAGCGTCCCCTTGAGGAGCGTCGCATTGCCCTGCAAGCCGTGGTGGAGCAAGCCGCGCAGCCCGCGCTGCGCCTGAGTCCGATAACCGACGCCCGCGATTGGCCGGCGCTGGCGGCTCTCCGCGAAGGCAGCCGCGAGCGCGGCGTCGAGGGCCTGATGCTCAAGCGTCGCGCCAGCCCCTATCGCAGCGGGCGGGTGCGGGGCGATTGGTGGAAGTGGAAGATCGATCCGCTGACTATCGATGTCGTGCTGCTCTACGCTCAGCCGGGGCATGGCCGGCGCGCCAACCTGTATACCGACTACACCCTGGCCGTGCGGGACGGCGAGAATCTGGTGCCCATCGCCAAGGCCTACTCGGGGCTGACCGACAAGGAGATCCAGCAGCTGGATCACTGGATCCGGCGTAATACCGTGGAAAAATTCGGCCCGGTGCGCTCGCTCAAGCCCCAGCAGGTGCTGGAAATTGCCTTCGAGGGGATTCAGCCTTCGCCCCGGCACAAGTCAGGCATCGCGTTGCGTTTTCCGCGCATTGTTCGCTGGCGGCAGGACAAGCCGGTCGAGGAGGCCGATACCCTCGACCAGGTCAGAGAGCTGTTGCGCATCTATGGCAGCTGATACCTCGGTGGATGGCCTCCAGGCAATTGAAGACTGGTTCGCCCGCCAGGGCTGGCAGCCTGCGCTTTTTCAGCGGCGCAGCTGGGCGGCCTTCCGCGCCGGGCAGTCCGGTCTGATTCATGCCTCGACCGGCTCCGGCAAGACCCTGGCTGCCTGGCTCGGCCCGGTTTCCCTGGCGCTGGAGCAGGGCAGGGCACCTGCCGGCTTGCGGGTGTTGTGGATTACCCCGCTGCGGGCGCTGGCCTCGGATACGGCGGGCAATCTGCAACAGGCGGTGGACGGGCTGGGGCTGGATTGGCAGGTGGAGACCCGCACCGGCGACACCAGCGCCAGCGTACGGGCACGGCAGCGGCGCAAGCTGCCCCAGGCCCTGGTCACCACCCCGGAAAGTCTGTCCGTACTGCTGTCTTACCGCAACGTGGAGGAGAGTTTCCGCCAGCTGGATGCGGTCATCGTCGATGAATGGCACGAGTTGCTCGGCAGCAAGCGCGGTGTGCAGCTGCAACTGTGCCTGGCATGGTTGCGCGCGCGCCGTCCGGGTCTGCCGGTGTGGGGGCTCTCGGCAACCCTAGGCAACCTGGATGAGGCCATGCAGGTGCTGCTCGGTGAGGGCGCCGCGCCGGGCGTCAGTATTGCCGGCGACACCCACAAGACGCTGGCCGTGCGCGGCCTGATTCCGGCGACGCTGGAGCGCTTTCCCTGGGGCGGCCATCTGGGGCTGGCGCAGCTGGAGGGCGTGCTGGACTACCTGGAGCAGGGCGATACCGCGCTGCTGTTCACCAACACCCGATCCCAGGCCGAGCTGTGGTTCGAGTCAGTACTCAAGGCGCGCATGGACTGGCTGACCCAGCTGGCGCTGCACCACGGCTCGATCGACCGCAAGCTGCGCAAGCGGATCGAGGATGGGCTGCGCGCCGGGGATTTCCGCTGTGTGGTCTGCACCTCGAGTCTGGACCTGGGGGTGGATTTCTCGCCGGTGGATCGGGTGGTGCAGGTGGGCAGCCCCAAGGGCGTGGCTCGCCTGATGCAGCGCGCCGGCCGCTCCGGCCACCAGCCCGGAGCGCCCAGCGAGATTCTCTGCGTCCCCAGCCATGCCTTCGAGCTGGTGGAGATTGCCGCCGCACGCCGCGCCTGGGCGGCGGGGCGGGTCGAGGCGCGGCGGCCGTTGCGCCTGTGTCTGGATGTGCTGGTCCAACATCTGGTGACGCTGGCGGCAGGCCCCGGCTTCCGCGCCGAACAGGCTCTGGCCGAGGCCCAGGCGACCCACGCCTTTGCCGGCCTGACCGAGGAGATGTTCAACTGGTGCCTGGTGTTCATTACCCAGGGCGGACCGGTGCTGGAGCATTACCCGCAGTTTCATCGGGTGGTCGAACAGGACGGCCTGTACCGGGTGGAGGATACCGGCATCGCCCGCCGCCACCGCATGGCCATCGGCACCATCACCAGCGATGCGCAGATGCGGGTCAAGTTCCTGCGTGGCGGCTACCTGGGCACGGTGGAGGAGTCCTTTATCGCCCGGCTCAATCCCGGTGATGTGTTCCTGTTTTCCGGGCGGGCGCTGGAACTGATCAAGGTGCGCGATCTGGTGGCCTATGTGAAGCCCGCCTCCACCCGACGGCACAGCGTGCCCCGCTGGTACGGCGGGCGCCTGCCGCTGTCCTCCGAGCTGGCCGATACGGTGCTGGAAATACTGGAGGAGGTGGATCGGGGCATCTACCGCGACCCAGAAGTGGAGGCCGTGCGCCCGGTGCTGGAAGTGCAGCGCGAGCAGTCGGCCCTGCCGGGACGGCAGCACCTGCTGATCGAGCGCTGCCGCTCGCGGGAAGGTCACCACCTGTTCATCTTCCCCTTTGCCGGTCGGCTGGCCCATGAGGGGCTGGCGGCGCTGCTGGCCTGGCGCATCGGTCAGCTGCAGCCGGCCACTTTCTCCCTGTCGGTCAACGATTACGGTCTGGAGCTGCTGACGCCAACCGAACCGCCCGCGCTTACCGACACCCAGTGGCGGTTGCTGCTCAGCCCGGAGCAGCTGCTGGACGATGTGCTCGCCGCGCTGAACGCCAGTGAGCTGGCGCGCCGGCAGTTCCGTGATATTGCGCGCATCAGCGGGCTGGTGTTTCAGGGCTATCCCGGGCGGGGCAAGACCGACCGTCAGCTGCAGGCTTCCACCGGGCTGCTCTACGACACCCTGGCGCGCTACGACCCCGAGCACAAGCTGCTCGATCAGGCCCGCCGCGAAGTGATGGAAGACCAGCTGGATATCCGCAGGCTGCGTGCCGTGCTCGAGCGCGCCGCCGAGCAGGAGCTGATCATCATGACACCGAAACACTTCTCGCCCCTGGCCTTCCCGTTGTGGGTCGATCGCCTGCGTGGCCGGCTGAGCACCGAGAACTGGCGTCAGCGCGTGCAGCGCATGCTGGTGACCCTGGAGCGCAACGCCGATCGCGTCGCGAAGAAGCGCAAATGAGCCGCACGTTGGAGTGGGCGCTCGCGGGCGAGCGGGTCATCCTGCACGGTGACAAGGCGCTGTATTACCCGGCCCACGCCACGCTCATGGTGGCCGATACTCACTTTGGCAAGGGCGCCTTCTTCCGTCGCAAGGGGCTGGCGGTGCCGACCGGGCAGAGCCAGGATGACCTGCAACGGTTATCCGCCCTGATTGCGCATTTTGCACCGCAGCGTGTGATAGTACTCGGCGACTTCTTCCATCACCGGCCCAAACCCGGTGAACCTTTCCTTGAGCAGTTTCCTGGCTGGCTGGCGCGCCATGGCCATGTCCAGGTGGAGGCGGTGATTGGTAACCATGACCGGCACGCCAAAGGCATCGATATCGGCATCCCCTGGCATGCCACCCTGGATGTCGGCCCCTTTCACCTATGTCATGAGCCGCAAAGTGTGCCCGGCCGACATGTGCTGGCCGGGCATCTGCATCCGGTGTACAGCCTGTCGGCGGCGGGTGACCGGTTACGCGCCCCGGTATTCTGGTGTCGTGAGGGAGTGACGGTATTGCCGTCCTTCGGCGCTTTGACCGGCGGCTGGGATATTCAGCCGCAGGCCGGGGAGGCGGCGGTGCTGGTGGTGGAGGGCGAGTTGTATCCGATGGGGACGCGGGCGGGTGTCAGGGGGCGTTGTTAAAGCCCCAGATACTCCGCGATCAGAAACGCTTCACCTTTGCCTTCGTACTTGCCGAAATAGCTGACCGGCTCGCGGGTATCGTCCTCGACATAACCCACTTCACAATCTATGCCGTGTTGCTCGGCCAGGCGGTTGAACAGATCCACCGGCGGATTGAGGTGAATCTTCTTGGTCGCCGGCTGGCTGATGCCCAGCTGCCAGTCTTCACAATCGTCGCTTTCGCAGTCGTTGATCAGCGTCACCTTGTGGGCCGCATTCTCATCAGCATAGGCCTGCAGCGCCGCCTGCAATTCCGGCAGGCTCTGCCGCAGTTTCTTTTCGCGCTTTTCTTCAAGACGGTCGCAGGCGACCAGGATGTATATGAGCATGGGAGTCGTCCGGGTTGAATTGGCGTAACTCTAGCATTTAAGGGCCCCGGCGGCTTAACCGCGGTGATCGCAGACAGGCGCAAAATAACCCCTGAACGCTTCGTTTGCTCCTCTTGTCCACATCTCGGGAGGGCAATCTTTTTGTTTACCCCAGAGGATGAAACGATGCCGAATGACAAGAAAGGTAAAGGCGGTACCTACATTCCCGAAACCGCCTACCTCGGCACCGATGGCGGCCCCGCTTCCGCGCCCGCCAGTGCGGACCGGGCGGCAGTAAAGCAGGCCAAGGTGATCGGTGAGGTGTCTGCCAGCATGCCGCACAACGACACCAAGGCCAGCGAATATGGCCGCGCCGGTGCGCCGCCGGCGGGGTCGGTGTCGCCGGTGTTCGACGATCTGGCTGCGGCCAGTACACCGAGCGAGATGAACAGCAACGCCAAAACCGGCGGGGCAGGGCCGGTGAAGGATGGCCAGTTCAAGGACGGCTCGCTGGACAAGGACCGGGCGCCGCCGCCCCAGGGGCCGCTGACCACCAACCAGGGCGTGCTGATGGCGGATAACCAGTCCTCGCTCAAGGCCGGCCTGCGCGGTCCGGCGCTGCTCAAGGATTTCATCCTCCGCGAGAAGATCACCCACTTTGACCACGAGCGCATTCCGGAGCGGGTCGTTCATGCCCGGGGCTCGGGTGCGCATGGGTTCTTTGAGGCTTTCGACAGTCTTGAGCACCTGACCTGCGCCGCGCCCTTTGCCGAAAAAGGTAAGAAGACGCCAGTGTTCGTGCGCTTCTCCACCGTGGCCGGTGAGCGCGGCTCCAAGGACACCGCCCGTGACGTGCGCGGTTTTGCCATCAAGTTCTACACCGATCAGGGCAACTGGGATCTGGTGGCCAACAACATGCCGGTGTTCTTCATTCAGGATGCGATCAAATTCCCGGATCTGGTGCATGCGGTGAAGCCCGAGCCGCACCATGCCATGCCCCAGGCGGCCTCGGCTCACGACACCTTCTGGGACTTCGTGTCGCTGATGCCGGAAAGCACCCACATGCTGATGTGGCAGATGTCCGACCGGGCGATCCCGCGCAGCTACCGGATGATGCAGGGCTTCGGGGTGCACACCTTCCGCTTCGTCACCCGGGAGGGCAAGGCGACCTTCGTGAAGTTTCACCTCACGCCCAAGCTGGGCACCCACTCGCTGGTGTGGGACGAGGCGGTGAAGATTGCCGGGGCTGATCCGGACTTCCACCGCCGCGACCTGTGGGAGGCGATTGATGCCGGGGAGTATCCGGAGTGGACCTTCGGCGTGCAGCTGATTCCCGAGGAGGATGCGGAGAAGTTCAGCTTCGACCTGCTGGACTCGACCAAGATCATTCCGGAGGAGCTGGTGCCGGTGACGCCGATCGGCCGGCTGGTGCTCAACCGCAACCCGGACAACTTCTTTGCCGAGACCGAGCAGGTGGCCTTCTGCGCGGCCCACGTGATTCCCGGCATCGACTTCACCAACGATCCGCTGCTGGCCGGGCGCATCCACTCCTATCAGGACACCCAGCTGCTGCGTCTGGGCGGGCCCAACTTCCACGAGATACCGATCAACGCGGCGGTGGTGCCGGTCAACAACAACCAGCGTGATGGCTTCCACCGCCAGACCATTCACCGCGGCAAGGTAGCCTACGAGCCCAACTCCCTGGCCGGCGGCTGCCCGTTCCAGGCAGGCAATGCGGGTTTTGTGCCCTTCCCCGAGCCGGTTTCCGGGGTCGAGCTGACCGGCAAGCCGGAGAAGTTTGCCGAGCACTACAACCAGGCCCGGCTGTTCTTCAACAGCCAGACGCCGGCGGAGCAGAAGCACATCATCGATGCCTTTGCCTTCGAGCTGGGCAAGGTGACGGTGCCGGCGGTGCGCGAGCGCACCGTATCGATGCTGCGCAACGTGACCGACGCGCTGGCGATTCCGGTAGCGAAGAAGCTCGGCATCACCAAGCTGCCGCCGCCCATGCCGCCGGCCACCGACAAGGTGTTCAAGCCTGAAGTGGAGAAGTCCGATTTCCTGTCGCTGCGGTCCTTCCCCGGCGAGGCGGGCATCCGCACCCGCAAGGTCGCCATTCTCTGCGAGGACGGCGTGGACGGGGCCGCAGTACGCAACGTGGCCGAAGCACTGATTGCCGAGGGCGCGGTGGTGCGACTGGTCAGCTCAAGACTGGGCGCGATCACCGGCGAAAGCCTGTCGGTGGAAGCGGATACGACCTATGAAGCGTCGCCTTCCGTGGTGTTCGACGCCATGGTGCTGCCCGGCGGCAAGTCGGCAGCCGAAGCCATGATGAAGAACGGGGAGGCGCTGGGCTTTGTCCGTACCCTGTTCCGCCACTGCAAACCGATGCTTGTGATAGGTGAGGGCGCGCAGGTGCTGAAGAAGGCCGATATCGACCCGACCGCAAGCTACCCCGGTGTGCATGTGGTGGCCAAGGGCGGGGATGGAACCGCGGATCTGATCGCCTCCATGATCAAGCACCGGCATTTCGAGCGGGAAACGGATCCGCCGATGGTGTGAGCAGTGGAATGCGGCCATCCGGAGAGGATGGCCGCATATATGGCCCCGCTGGGCGGGCCCCGGTATAAGTAGGTAGCGCCGGCGCGTTCGACGTACCGGGCGGAGGGCCGCCCGGGGGATCGCGGGCGATTTTCGAGGATTGCGCCATGTACCATCGTATCGCTGTAGCAGCTTGCCTTCTGGCGGGCTGTCTCTGTATTTCCCCCGCTCATGCCGGGCCACCGGAGGGCAAGGGGCCGCCACATCACCGCGCCCATGAAAACGGACACCCCGGACATGGCAAGTCGGGGAGGGAGCATCGTCACAGGAATGACCATTATTCCGATCGTGACCTGGTGCGCACTGTAGTCAGTGCCGGTATCTCTGCGGTGTTGGCGCGGGATTACGCACGCCAGGCAGGCCTGACCGGTTATCGAGATCTGCCGCCGGGTATTCGCAAGAACCTCGCGCGTGGCAAACCCCTGCCTCCGGGCATCGCCAGAAAGGTCGCACCCGGTGCGTTTCTGGACCGCTTGCCCCGCCACCAGGGCTACGAGTGGCAGATGGCAGGAACGGATCTGATTCTGGTGTCGGTGGCTACCGGCGTGATTGCCGATATTCTGCTGGATGTTTTCGATTGAAGCCCGGTTAAGTCGGCCGGGCAAGCGTCAGCATGCTTTCCAGCAGGCCGCTCCGGCCCTGCGACAACTGACCACATTTCCCCGCACTTTTTCTTGACAGCCATCAAGGGGCAGCTCAGGTGCCGCTTGTAGCCTGAGCATGAAGCTTGGGAGCGGGTGTCAAGGACGACCTTGGTCTACACCTGCGTTCCCGAGCATGTTCCGACTCTGCTCTGCAGGGTCCAATCTGATCCGGGATCGAACCTATGAGAACCTTACTTCTCTTTCTGTTTGCCTTGAGCGGCCTTGTCGGGTTGGGTGCCCCGGCATTTGCCGACCACCCCAGTGGCACCGCCAATGTGAAGTATGTGCCGGATGTCGTCTTCACTCTGCGCACCGATATCGCCGACGGCAAGCTGGTGTATATCAGCGAAGCCGGCCCGACCAAGGGGCAGGTTAACCCTGAGCTGCGGGTGCCGGTGGACGCCGTGGTGCAGGTGAACATCGTCAATGGCGACGGTGCCCTGCATGACTTTGCCATTCCCGACTTCAAGGTCAAATCCGACCAGATCGGTGGCAAGGGCTCGGCCACGGCCATTGTGTTCAAGGCGAACAAGGCCGGCGTCTATGAATACCTCTGTTCACTGCCGGGTCACAAGGCGGCTGGTATGTTCGGCAAGCTGATCGTCGGCGATGTTCAGGAGAGCGCTGGCAGCCAGTTCCCCGATCTGTCCAAGAACCCGGCTGAGGTGGGCGAGCCGGTGGGCAAGCGCGGACCGAAGACGGTCACCTTCGACCTGGAAACCACCGAGGTGGAAGGCCGGCTGAGTGACGGCTCCAGCTACAAGTTCTGGACCTTCAACAACACTGTCCCGGGCCCGATGCTGCGGGTGCGCGTAGGCGATACCGTCAACATCAACCTGAAGAACGCCGAGGACAGCGCGCATATCCACTCGGTGGACTTCCATGCCGTGACTGGCCCGGGCGGTGGTGCCGCAGTGACCCAGGTAGCACCCGGTCACACCAAGAGCTTTTCCTTCAAGGCGCTGGCTCCCGGCCTGTACGTCTACCACTGCGCCACCCCGATGGTTGCCCAGCACATCACCAACGGCATGTACGGCATGATTCTGGTGGAACCTGAAGGCGGGCTGTCGAAGGTGGATCGCGAGTACTACGTGATGCAGGGCGAGCTCTATACCGCGCAGCGCCATGGCTCATCCGGTCTGCAGGAGTTCTCGCTGGAAAAACTGCTCGATGAGCGCCCAGAGCACATGATGTTCAACGGCTCCATGGATGCGCTGTCCGCCACCCACAAGATGGAATCCAATGTCGGTGAAACCGTGCGCATCTTCTTCGGCGTCGGCGGCCCCAACCTGGTATCCAGCTTCCACGTGATCGGCGAGATCTTCGACCGGGTGTGGGATCAGGCGTCCCTGACCAGCCCGCCGCTGACCGATGTACAGACCACACTGGTACCCCCGGGCGGCGCAACCATGGTGGAGTTCAAGACCGAGTACCCCGGCAAGTACATTCTGGTGGACCATGCACTGTCCCGCGCGGAGAAAGGCCTGGCCGGTATCCTGACCGTCAATGGCGAGGCTGACGACAGCGTGTTCAAGACCAAGGAGAAGATCGACCCCAACAGCGGACACTGACCATCCGCAATGAAAAAAAGCCCCGGGCAGCAATGTCCCGGGGCTTTGTGTTTCGGCAGGCCAGATCAGTTGAAGTCGTACTTGCTCTCGATGGCCCGCTTCTTGGTCACGTACTGGTGACGGTCCAGTTCCTCGAGCGCCAGCTGGTCATCCAGACGGCTGAGCTCCGCCTGCATCTCACGCTTGAGATGATGCTTGGTCATGTCGTAGTTGATCGCCATCGAGCCGTTATAGCCGCTGATGGGATCCCAGAGAATTGACAGAGGCCAGAAGAGCAGGTTGACAACGCCGAGGCCCGGCGACCGTGCATAGAACGAACCCCCACCAGGAAGTATGCCCAGGGCGGCACCTACGGAAGGATCCTTTTCCTCAACCAGAACATCGGCCGCTTCCATCGCGCGATATTCCCTTTCCTGCATGGAGTTGAGCCCGCTGGCACAGCCAGTGATCATTGCCGCGGCCAGAACACTCGCACACAGCTTCCCTAACTTCAGATACATAACGATTCCCTTTGAATTCAATCATGCTTGCAGGAAACGGAGTTGCCATTTCCCGCAAGTCCTGTACTGGCGCACCTGCAGCGGGCGCTCAGCGCGCGACATCATAATGAAATGAAAGTGGCATCTCCAACTAAATAGTCACCGCAGGCTCGCTTGCCGGCGCCTCGGATATCCATCAAGGTAAGAAATCGCTGCGGACCATCTCGACAGAGCGTAAACGATGCATATCCAGATCCTGACAATGAGCTTTTCGCTCCCTGGCTGCCGGTCTCTCAAGGAGAAGCGGCAACGCATGGGTGGCATTCATGAGCGTTACGGGCGGCAGCCAGCGGTGGCAGTCTGCGAGAGCGGTGATCGCGAACGGCTGGATGCGAGTGAATGGAGTTTTGTTGTGGTGGGCAATTCTGCGCAGGAGGTCGAATCGCTGTGCAGCGAGATTGAAGAAAGGGTACAGCGGACAGTGGATGCCAGGGTGATGGCGGCTGTGCGGGACAGATTGTAACGCGCCAGCCGCCGGTGCTTGATAGTTTGGACATCCTTCACTCATCCAGCACCATACTGAACCCGCCGTAGATCATTCGCTTGCCGTCGAAGGGCATGGGGTTGGTATCCGACTGCAGGCGCGGGTCGTTCATGACCTTTTCCATTCCCCTGTCCCGCACCTCGCGGGAGGGCCATTCGATCCAGGCGAATACCACGGCTTCATCCGGCTTGCGTTTCACCGCCATGCTGAAGGACGTCAGCTGACCTTCCGGCACGTCATCACCCCAGCACTCGGTGACGCGCAGGGCGCCGTGCTCCCTGAAGACTGCGGCTGCCAGGCGGGCGTGGTGGATGTAGGCCTCCTTGTTGGCGGTGGGTACTGCAGCAACAAAACCATCGATGTAGTTCATGATTGACTCCTTAGAGAATAAAAAGCATTCAGTCACGTGGCGGTAGTTCCCGCACCGGGCGCACTTCAATGCTGCCCAGCCGCGCGGGCGGTATGCGGCTGGCCAGCTGCAGTGCCTCATCCAGATTCTCGGCCTCAAGCAGATAGAAGCCGGCAAGCTGCTCCTTGGTTTCGGCAAAGGGACCGTCGCTGAGCAGGGTTTCGCCATTGCGTACCCGCACCGTGGTGGCAGTGCCCGTGGGCTGCAGCGCCTGCCCTGTAATGTACTTGCCCGCTGCGGTCAGGCGCTCGACGCCCGCCACGCATTCCTGATTCAGGTCATGCCATTGCTGCTCGGTCATGGCTTCGATAAGGCTCTCCTGGTAGTACACCAGAGCGACGTATTTCATGGGTTGGGTACCTCCGAGGGTGACTGTGAATGGCCGGTGCCGTAACCGATCATCCAGTGAATGCCGAAGCGGTCGGTGGTCATGCCGAAGCCCTTGGCCCAGAAGGTCTCGGCGAAGGGCATGAAGATCTAGCCGCCCTGCTGCAGCTGGTCGAAGACGGCAGCGGCCTGTTCCAGGCTGGTGAATTCCAGATGCACGCAGCTGCCCTGCATGGGTTCATGACCGCCGCAGGCCATATCCGCGCCCATCAGTCGCCGGCCACGGATGTTCAGCGAGGCATGGATGATGCGGTCCGTCATATCGGCGGGCACATCCGCTGCGGCGGGTGTGTCGCGATAGGGGATGAGGGCTTCGAGCACGCCGCCGGTAAGCTCCTGGTAGAAGGCCATGGCTTCCCGGCAGTTGCCGGGGAAGGACAGGTGGATGTTCATCTCGGTCGGCAGCCGCAGCTGGCGCTGGTACTGCTCCTCGACGCTGCTGAGGTCGAAATCGCCTGCTTCGTAGTAGCGGCGCAGCTCCAGCGTGACGTTGCCGTGGCCGTCCTCCACCGGCCACTGCCTGGCCCATTCGATGGCGTCTTCCAGGGTGTCCACTTCAAGGATCGAGTAGCCGGCCAACTGGTCGACTGCCGGGGTAAAGGGCCCGCGAACGACCTCTGGCTCGCCGTTTCTGAAGACGATGCGACAGCCTTCGGCGGTGGGGCGTACGCCGTCGCCGTTCACAAAGACGCCGGCCTCGGCCAGACGCTGGTTGTAGTTGAGCATGGCGTGCAACAGTTCGGCAGAGGGCATGACACCTTGTTCGGTCTCTTCGTCGGCCTTGCGCATCAGCATGAATTTCATCTTGTCGCTCTCCTCATTGGGCAGTGTTTATCCCTGAGTCGTGCGATCGACGCCGTAATCGACAGCGCAGCGGCATTTTCCTGAAAAATTTTCCTATCGTGCCGGTGGCGCGGCATCCAGCGAGTCCAGTTGCCGAAGCAGAAAGCGCCGTTCCGGCTCCTGGGCGACCAATGCCAGGGCCTGCTGGTAGGCGAGGCGGGCGGCGGGCTTGTTCCCGGCCCGTCGCAGCAGGTCAGCTCGGGCGGCATGGAACAGGTGGTAGTTGAGTGCCTCGCGGGATGAGCCAAGCTGCTCCAGCAGAGCCAGGCCCGCCTGTGGCGAGTCATGCATGGCGACGGCAACGGCGCGGTTCAGGCCGATCACGGCGGTGGGTTGCTGCCGGTACAGGGCTTCGTATAACTGGACGATACGTTTCCAGTTGGTGTCATCGGCACGCGCGGCCATGGCATGCTCGGCGGCGATGCTGGCCTGCAGGGTATACGGGGCGATGGGCGTCAGCTGCAGGGCTCGGGTCAGATGGTCAAGCCCGCGCCGGATCTCCGCCTGGTGCCAGCGACTGCGGTCCTGCTGTTCAAGCGTGACCAGATCGCCATGGGTGTCCTGGCGCGCATCCCGGCGCGCGTGTTGCAGGTACATCAGGGCCGTCAGGCCGAACACCTCCCCCGACGGCAGCAGGGCGCAGAGGGATTCGGCCAGGGCGATGGCTTCGGTGGCCAGGCTGACATCCTGCAGCTGCCGGCCCTCGCAGCGTGAATACCCTTCGTTGAAGACCAGATAGATGACCTTGAGCACGTCCGGCAGGCGCCCGGGCAGTTCATCCTGGTCCGGCACCTCGTAGGGAATGCGTGCATCGCGGATCTTGCGTTTGGCGCGCACCAGGCGCTGCGCCAGGGTAGCAGGCTGCTGCAGAAGGGCGCGGGCGACCTGCTCGGTGCTGAGACCGCACATCTCGCGCAGGGTCAGGGCCACCCGCGCTTCCATGGCCAGTGCCGGATGACAGCAGGTGAACAGCAGGCGCAGCATATCGTCGTCGATGGGCCCGGAAGTGAAATCTTCCGAAACCGGCTCGTCCGGCTCCAGTTGCGGGTTATAGCGCCGCGCCGTCTGGTTGCGGCGGATCTGATCGATGCCGCGCCGATGGCCGGTATTGATAAGCCAGGCGGTGGGGTTCTCCGGGATGCCGTCCCCGGGCCACTGCCGCAGGGCAGCGATGAAGGCCTCCTGCAGGCATTCCTCCGCCAGGCAGAAATCATTGAGCAGTCGGATCAGCGCCGCCAGCACGCGGCGGGAATGGTTCCGGTAGACCTGCTCGATGGCACGGGGATCAGTGAGTTCGCTCATGTCGGGCACCCGATGGTGGTGATCCAGTATGGCAACGCATGGGCACCTGTGCACCTGGTAGATGACCATGTTATCTCAGCCGCGTAAAACAGCACGCTCAGGCGAGGCGGCGTCTACACTGCATATCGTGATTACATGAATCCGGTCAGGGAGAATGGCATGGGAAGTATGCGTTTGCAGCACCGTCTGGCGATCGCCGTCATGGGTCTGGTTCCACTGGCCGGCCATGCGGACCTGTATTCCCTGAAGATAGAGAACGACATCATCGCCTCCGACAGCGACGGTCATTACAGCAACGGGGTCGAGCTGATGCGCTCGTTCCAGCCGGCGGCCGATCACTGGTCGCAGCGCCTGGCCAACGCAGCGCCGGACTGGCTGGTGGACGATCTCGATAACGTGGCCTATCGCTTCGGCCACCAGATCTACACCCCGGATGATATCGAGATTGCCGAGCTGATCGAGGACGACCGACCCTACGCCGGCCTGTTGTTCGCGGGCGTGTCGCTGTTCGATGATACCGAGCATGACGGCTGGCGCGATGTGCGTGGTCTGCATGTGGACGTCGGCCTGGTAGGCCCGGGTGCCGGCGGCAAGCGAATCCAGCGGGCGGTGCATGACGCGACCGGGAGCGACGAGCCCAGGGGCTGGGACAACCAGCTGCGCAATGAGCCTTTCATCAACCTGGGCTACCAGCAGCGCTGGTGGCTGCAGCAGCGGTTTGCGGGGCTGGAGCTGGAATACGGCACGAGTCTCGGCGGCTCAGTCGGTAACCTGTATACCTATGGATCAGCTGGCCTGGGGCTGCGCATCGGGCAGTCGCTGCGGCGCAGCTTCAGCCTGCCGGCGGTGGCTCCGGCGCAGGGCGGGAGCATGTTCTTCGACCAGGGCGGCGGCTTCGCCTGGAGCGTCTTCTTCAATCTGGAGGGGCGCTACATGGCTCACAACATGCTGCTCGACGGCAACACCTTCAAGAGCAGCCATTCGGTGGACAGCCGCGACTGGGTAGGTGATGCCAAGGCCGGGCTGGCGCTGACCTGGAGTCAATGGCAGCTGACCTTCGCCAGTGTCTGGCGTACCCGTGAGTTTCATGAGCAGGACGAGCATGACCAGTTCGGCTCGCTGACGCTGTCCGCCTGGTTCTGACTGCAGGTACCGAGCAACGCCTGCCTGGCCCCAGGCAGGCGTCGGGCCGGTCAGGCGACCAGATCCTTGGGGTTGGCGCCGTACTGGTTATGGCCGGCCTGACCGTCCTGCACCAGGAACACCAGCAGGATGATGCTGCCCACCACCGGAATCAGGGAGATGAAGATCCACCATCCGCTGCGGTCGATATCATGAAGCCGGCGGACCGTGACCGCCAGTGCGGGGAGCAGGACAAAGAGGCTGTACAGCAGGCCAAGTACACCGGGACTGTTCATTGCGCCTTCAACGATTGCCAGCAGAACGGCAACGATGAGGTTGAAGAGGCAGAACATCCAGTATTCCTTTCTTCTAGAGCGACCCGCGAATACCGCGTACTTCTTCAGAACTTCCAGATACCATTCCATAGTTTCCATTCCCTTTTCTTGTTGTCGTTATCTGCTCTGGGTGAGCCCCGGACACTCTGCACGGAAGCGTTCGGATCAGTCGGGTCGCACTCCATTGCGATAGCGGAACAGTATTACAGCACTGCAGCCTTTACAAGCAGGCTTTCCGCTGCGGCCGGAGCGCAGGATTTCTCCTATATTTCCGGAACGTCTATCTGCCTGCCGGAGCTCCGATGCCCAGAAAACCCTCTGTTGCCGAACAGCGCGCCATCCTGGCCCGGCTTGAGAAGTTCAGCCGGTTCACCGACAATAGCATCGCTTTGCCGTTCACCCGATTCAGGATCGGTGTTGAACCCCTGATCGGCCTGGTGCCCGGAATTGGTGATTTCGCGGGCCTTGCCATGTCCTGTTATGTGCTGTGGGAGGCACAGCGGGCTGGCGCCAGTGGCAGGATCAAGCGCCAGATGCTGCGTAACATGGGCATCGACTTTGTCCTGGGTCTGGTGCCGATCGTGGGCGATGCCTTTGACGCCGTGTTCAAAGCCAACATGCGTAATACCCGACTGCTCAGAGACTTTCTGAACCAGGAGCTTGCGGTTGAACCGCCTCCGCGCCGGTTTCCCTGGAAGGTAATGATAGGTCTGTCCGTACTCTTCGCCATTGTCATCGGTGGCGCAGCGGTTCTGCTGTAAAGACCCTTCCAGCGACATCTCTCATGAACTCCGCAGACAGCGATTGATTATGCCCCAGCATGGGGATGACCGTCTGCTAATCTCATTGCATCGCTCACGGTGCCGTACACACGGCGCCGTGTTGCGTATTGACCAAGAGGATGCCCATGTCTACGACGCCATCTGATGACGCTGCCGTCGCGCACGCTGCAGACCTTCGTCTACGAACCCGGCGGCTCGGAATGGATGGGCGGCTGGACGCTGTTCTTCTGGGCCTTCTGGCTGGCCTGGGGACCCTTCGTCGGGGTGTTCCTGGCGCGGATTTCCCGCGGGCGTACCCTGCGCGAATTCGTCATCGCCGCGATCACCGCGCCGGTATTGTGCGACTTCATCATCGTTTCGCTGTTCGGTAACTCGGCGCTGTTCCAGGTGCTGCAGGGTAATCTGGACTTCGCCGAGCTGGCGATGGGCAGTCCCGAGCAGGGCTGGTACGAGCTTCTGTCGATGTTCCCGGGTGCCATGTTGCTGATCGGTCTGGCGACCCTGTCGGGCCTGCTGTTCTACCTGACCAGCGCCAACTCGGGTGCCATGGTCATGTCCAACTTCTCCGCGTCGATCCCCGACCCGGCTCAGGACGGGCCGAAATGGCTGCGCATCTTCTGGGCAGTGCTGACGGCGGTATTGACCATCGCCATGCTGCTGGCGGGCGGGGTCACCACCATGGAATATGCCACGCTGATCTTTGCGCTGCCGGTGACCATCATCGCCTATCTGGTGATGATGTCCTTCCACAAGGTACTGCGCATGGAGCGCGCCGAGCGCGAGGGGCAGGTGCTGCGCAGGCCGACCCTGGCACCCATTGGCGGGCATCTGCCGGAGCGGTCGTGGAAGCAGCGGCTGGAGCAGATGCGGTCCTATCCGTCGCTGCGCCAGGTCATGCAGTTCATGGAGCGTACCGTGCGCCCGGCCCTGGATGAGCTGGAAGCGGAGTTCCGCAACCAGGGATATACCGTGGAACGCGAGGTCATGCAGAACGCCTTCGGTACCGATGAGCCGGTGCTGCGGGTCGTTATGGAGTCCTTCCGCGCGTTCCACTATCAGGTGGCGGTGGTCGAGGCGCCGGTACCGATGTTCACCGGCCGCATGTCGAGGGAAACGGACGTCTATTACCGGCTGGAAGTGTTCACCCAGACGGGGTCCGGTGGCTATGACCTGATGGGGTTGACCAAGCAGCAAGTGATCGATGACGTGCTGGAGCGCTACGAGGCGCACCTGGCGTTCCTCACCCTGTCGTCGGAGACAGCCACTTCGTCGGTTCTCACCCCCAGCGTGCTGCCCAAGGATGAGCCGCCGATTCCGCCGGCGGCGGACGACATACACGATCTGGACGACAGGAAGGACTGACGGCCGGGGCGGCAGATCAGGAGTGCTGGCTGAGCTGCTCGCGCACCAGCTGTTCCATCCTGCCGCTCAGTCGCTTGCGCAATTCGGCCTCGATGATCGGCAGCATCTCGTCGATCACGTCCTGCATGACCAGCTGTGCCTCGGAATGCAGGCGGGCCTCCAGACGCACCTCGCGGGCCCCGGTATGCGGGCCTGGCGGCGCGTAGTCAAGATTCTGCTGCAGTAACCGTTCAAGCTGCACCCGTTCGCCGGCCAGTCTGGCCAGCGACTCGTAGGGCAGAAAGGGGTTCGGCGGCCGCTCTGCGGCAGGCGGAGGGGGAGCCGGCGGCGCAGCGGGCTTGTCGCTGCCGGAGGTGATGATGTCATCCAGCAAGGGGATGTCCATCTGTTCGGCGCCCGGCTGATCGTCATCCAGCAGGGTGCGGATGGATTCCAGGTCCTTCAGCAAGCGGGACGGGTCCGTTGGCTCGCGCTGCGTCATACTTCATCCTGCTATCCGTATCTGATGAGTTTTCAGAGGATAGCCCCGTTCGCGATAAAAACGAAATCGTTCTCGCGCTGGAGACAGCACAAGCTCGTGTTCCACGAGTATTTCCGCCAGACGGTTGAATCGGCTGAAGAACAGCGGGGTGTCGTTGCTGAGATTGATCAGCAGGTCGTGATGCGGAGTGGGATCATCCGCCCAGCCGCAGACGACATTCGAGTCCGGCTGATCCGGATGCAGCGCATGGGGCAGGAAGGCGTCCGGGCGGAACGACCACAGCAGCTCATCCAGCTGTTCGGCCTCTTCCTCGGTGGCGCAGTGCAGGTAGACCTTGCGGTTGTGCGACCAGGCCTTGTGGGCCAGCCGGCAGGCATAGTGCAGGCGGGCTTCGCGGCTGTCGCTGTTGAGCACGTAGAAATCGATTCTGGTCATGGTGGGAGTGTCCAGCCCTCAGCTGCGCGCTGCAAGCGGCAGCTGAGGGCTGTCGGGGTCAGCCGACCTGGTTCAGCAGGTACTGGGTCAGCAGGGGGACCGGGCGCCCGGTGGCGCCTTTCTCCTTGCCGCCGCTGACCCAGGCGGTACCGGCGATGTCCAGGTGCGCCCAGGGATAGGCCTTGGTGAAGCGGGACAGGAAGCAGGCCGCGGTGATGGTGCCGGCCTCGCGACCGCCGATGTTGGCGATGTCGGCGAAGGGGCTGTCCAGCTGTTCCTGATACTCCTCGAACAACGGCAGTTCCCAGCCGCGGTCGCCGGCCTGTTTGCCGGCGTCCAGCAGCTGGCTGACCAGCTCCTGGTTGTTGCCCATGACGCCGGTGGTCTTGGTGCCCAGCGCGATGATGCAGGCACCGGTGAGGGTGGCGATATCCACCACGCTGGCCGGATTGAAGCGCTCGGCGTAGGTCAGGGCGTCGCACAGCACCAGACGGCCTTCGGCGTCGGTATTGAGGATCTCGATGGTCTGGCCGGACATGCTGGTGACGATATCGCCGGGCTTGGTGGCGGTGCCGCTGGGCATGTTCTCGGCAGCGGCGATGATGCCGGTGAGGTTGATCGGCAGCTGCATGGCAACCACCGCACGGAACACGCCCAGTACGCTGGCGGCACCGCACATGTCGTACTTCATTTCGTCCATGCCGGCACCGGGCTTGATGCTGATGCCGCCGGTGTCGAAGGTGATGCCCTTGCCGACCAGCACGTGGGGCTGGGCCTTGGCGTCGGCACCCTGATAGCTGAGTCGGATCAGCTTGGCCGGCTCGGCACTGCCCGCGCTTACCGCCAGCAGCGAGCCCATGCCCAGCGCCTTCATGTCCTTCTCTTCCAGCACCTCGACCTCGATGGCGTTGAACTGCTTGGCCAGCGCCTTGGCCTGCTTGGCCAGGTAGGTGGGCGTGCACACGTTGCCCGGCAGGTTGCCCAGGTCCCGGGTCAGGCTGGCACCGTCGCTGATGGCCTGGCCATGCTGGATGCCACGCTGGAGCGCGTCGGCATCGGCCTTGTCGGCAGACCACAGGCTGCACTTGGCCAGGCGAGGCTTATCAGCTTTCTTGCTCTTGAACTGGTCGAACACGTAGAGGTTGTCACGCACAGCTTCCACCAGCAGGCGGGTGCGGGCGTAGAGGTCGCGGTCCTTCACCGGCAGGTCGGTCAGGGTCAGTACGGCATCGGTCGCCCCACCATTTTTCAGGGTGGCGGTTACCGAGGCGACCAGCTTGCGGAAGCTGCGGTCATTCAGTTCGTCCTTGCCGACGCCGGCCAGCAGCACCCGCTGGGCAGTGACGCCGGGCAGGGCGAACAGCATCAGGCTCTGACCCTGTTTGCCGGTGATGTCGCCACGCTTGATTGCAGCGCTGATCTGGCCGCCGCTGGCGGCGTCCAGTTCGGCGGCAGGGCCGGTGAGGGTTTTTGCTTCGCTGATGCCGACCACCAGACAACCGGTTTTGATGGTTGCCAGCGCGCCGTGTTTGACGTTGAAATCCATGGTACTCCCCAAGACAAATCAGATGGTTTGACCGATAATGCGCCCATTGCAACCGGCTCCGGCAGGAGCACGGTTGGCCATTCATGGGCAGACATGCGTGAGTTCATTCTGGCCTATTACCGTGGGCCCATAAAGCCCCGGCTTCAAGGAAGCATAGTGTGATTGTATTCCGATACCTCAGCCGTGAGGTGCTGATGACGCTGGCGGCGGTCAGCGGTGTGCTGCTGCTGATCATCATGAGTGGCCGCTTCATCAAGTACCTGGCGCAGGCCGCTGCGGGTCAGCTGGACCCGGGCGTGCTGTTCACCATCATGGCGTTCCGGCTGCCCGGTTTTGTGGTACTGATCGTGCCGCTGGGCATGTTTCTGGGCATCCTGCTGGCATACGGGCGCATGCATCTGGACAGCGAGATGGCAGTGCTCTCGGCCACCGGCATCAGCGACCGGCGCATCCTCGGCTATACCCAGGGCCCGGCCCTGCTGGTGGCCCTGTTCGTCGCCTGGCTCAGCCTCTGGGTGGCGCCGGCGGGGGTATGGCAGACCCAGCAGCTGTTCAACGAGCAGGACGCCATGACCGAATTCGATACCCTGGCAGCGGGCCGCTTCCAGGCGCTGGGTACGGGCCAGCGGGTAACCTATGCCGGCGGGCTGTCGGACGACCGTACCGAGCTGGAAACGGTGTTCATTGCCGAGCGCACCGGCTCCGGTGAGGATGCCAGCGTCGGTGTGCTGGTGGCCGAGGGCGGGCGTCAGCAGCTCAGCCCCGACGGCAGCCGCTACCTGGTGCTGCACAACGGTTACCGCTACGACGGGCGGCCCGGGTCGGCTGACTTCCGTACCATCCAGTACGATACCTATGGCGTGCTGTTGCCCAAGCCGGAGGTGATCACCGAGATCACCGACCGCGAAGCCATGCCCACCAGCCGGCTGCTGAACAGCGACGACCTGAAGGACCTTGCCGAGCTGCAGTGGCGTCTGGCGATTCCCCTGCTGGTGCCGATCGTGGCGTTCTTTGCCGTACCGCTGGCGCGGGTGAACCCGCGCCAGGGGCGCTTTCTCAAGCTCGTCCCTGCGGTGATCCTGTACATGGCCTATCTGGCCCTCCTGGTCAGCGCACGCGGCTGGATGGAGTCGGGCACGACGCCGGCGGCGATCGGCCTGTGGTGGGTACACGTGCTGTTCCTGGGCATCGGTCTGATCCTCAACTTCCGTGCGCTTACCGCGCCGGGCGCGCCCGCGGGAGGTGCCCATGCGGCTGCTTGATCGTCATATCGGCACCACCGTGTTCTTCAGCGTGGTCAGCGTGGCGCTGATCATCGTCGGGCTGGATCTGCTGTTCGCCTATATCGGCGAGCTGGAAGACCTGGAAGGGGATTACGGCGCGCTCGAGGCGCTGATCTACGTTGTCCTGACCATTCCCCGGCGGCTCTACGAGATGCTGCCGATGGCGGCGCTGGTCGGTTGTCTGATCGGCCTCGGCACGCTGGCCAGCAACTCCGAGCTGACCGTGATGCGCGCCTCCGGTGTGTCCATACCCCGCATCATGGGCGCGGTCCTCAAGCCGCTGCTGATATTGATGGCCGCCGGCGTACTGCTCGGTGAATACGCCGCCCCCTATACCGAGAATCTGGCGGAGAGCCGGCGGGCGCTGGCGGTGGGCAGCGGTGAGGCGGTCAAGGCCAGGGGCCTGTGGCATCGGGAAGGGGACGACTTCATCCATATAAACGCGGTGCAGCCCAACGGCACGCTGCACGGCATCACCCGTTACCGTTTCGACGAGGACCGCCGGCTGCTGGAGACCAGCTTTGCCCAGCGCGCCCGGGTACAGGACGAAAGCTGGTTGCTGGAGGACGTCTCCGCCACCCTGTTCGAGGCGGATGGCACCAGCCGGGTGGAAAGCCATGACCAGCAGCGCTGGGATGTCGGGCTGTCGCCGCGGTTGCTGCGGGTGGTCCTGCTCGACCCGGACGTGCTGCCGCTGACCGGCATCTGGCATTACCAGAATTACCTGGCCGAGCAGGGGCTGAACAACAGCCCCTATATGCTGGCGTTCTGGAAAAAGCTGCTGCAGCCGGTCACCACCGCTGCGCTGGTGTTCGTCGCCATTTCCTTCATCTTCGGTCCGCTGCGCTCGGTTACGCTGGGCCAGCGGGTGTTCACCGGGGTATTGGTCGGCTTCAGTTTCCGCATAGTGCAGGACCTGCTGGGGCCATCCAGCCTGGTGTTCGGATTCTCACCGCTGATCGCGGTGCTGCTGCCGATCCTCATACTGCTGCTGATGGGCAGCTGGCTGATAAGGCGGGCTGGGTAATACCGGCCAGCCTCCCCCGTTGGTGTGGTTCCGACCAATAATCGTGATCTGTGTCCTTTGTGATGCAGTTTCGCCTTTTGTTTGTTCGTGAGTCTCCTATAGTTCCTGCACCTTGCCGTCCGTTTCCGGGCGCGCCGGGTGCTATCCCAACGAACTGAACAAGAAGGAGAGTCACCATGTCGTTGATACATATCAGCCGCAAGGTCCTGCTTGCGGGATTGTTGTTGCTGCCCCTGCAGGTGCTTGCCGTCAATCCGCCCACCGTCCCGGATCCGGATCCGCCGGTAGGCAACCCGCTGCCGCCGGTGTCCCGCGTGGATGTGGACGGACCCTACGCGACCACCATCGACACCCGTGCCGGCCCGTCCCGCTCCGGCTGGGTAGTGCGGCCGAGCAATCTCGGCGCGAATGGGGTCGTGCACCCGGTATTTATCTGGGGGCCCGGCGCAGCCAGCCGGCCCAGTGATTACGAGGACCACCTGCGGCGTATCGCTTCCCACGGCTTCGTGGTGTATTCGGAAGTGTCGAGCAACTCGGGCAGCGAGATGGGTGCCGCGCTGGACTGGCTGATCGAGCAGAACAACAACTCGCGCAGTGATTACTACCAGAAGCTGGATACCAGCCGGATCGGTGCCGGCGGCCACTCACGCGGTTCGGTGGCCACCTTTGCCAACGCCAGCGACCCACGGCTGACCACCACCATCCATGTGGCGGGCGGCTCCTTTGACGGACGTGGTCCGAACAACCTGCGCAAGCCGGCGGCGTTCATCTGCGGTGAGGACGACCGTACCGCTACGCCCAACTGTCGGCGCGACTACACCAACACCCGTACGCCGGTGTGGTTCACCGTGATCGATGATGCCAGCCACACCAGCACTGCCCGAGACGGCCTGGCGGTGATTGTCGGCTGGTTGCGCTGGCAACTGGCGGGCGAGACCGAGCGCCGTACCATGTTCATCGACCCGAGCTGCGATTTCTGCGGCCGTGGTTACGAGACGCAGTACAAGAACTGGTAAGGGTGAAGGCAAGTGCCGAGAGGGAACTCGGCACTCATCCGGCAACGTTGTAGACCAGCCCCACGACCGCAAGGGCCAGAAGCAATATCGCCGAGACCAATGTGATCAGGCGCTTGAAGCGGGGCGACAGGAACCGGCCCAGTAGCAGGATGTAACCGCCCAGAATCAGCATGTCCAGTGCGACCCAGATGAGGGTGAGTACTGCGATGCTGGCAGCGAAGGAGCTGGTTACCTGAATGAACTGCGGGAACAGCGCGACGAAGAAAAGGATGTCCTTCGGGTTGGAGATGCCCACCAGAAGACCCCGCAGCCAGCCGCCCGGACGCAGCCGTGGCGTATCGTCATCGGCGCGCTCGGTGGCATGGCGTCGTATCGTGCCGATCGACAGCCAGGCAATGTAGAGGCAGCCGGCGATGCTGATCCAGCGGAGTGTTTCCGCTTCCAGCACGGCCGCGCCGGAAATGACCAGTGCAGCCGCGGTGATCAGCACCAGCGATGCGCAGGTTGCGCCGAATGCGGTCATGACCGCCCGCCGCGGCCCGCTGGCGGCAGCCGTGCTCATCACCAGCGCAACGACCGGGCCCGGGGTGGCAATCAGCATGACCACCACTGCGATATAGGACAGCACCAGAGCCAGGTTCATTGGCGGACTATTCCTTGGGCAATACCACCGTGCGCGTGCCGGAGACGATATCGGGCCAGGTGCGCGACTGCCTGTCCCACAGTGACCACCAGATGCCCAGACCGCCGAGCAGCCAGCTGACCAGCGCAATGCTGACCCGAATGACCGACTGGCGCCAGGTGATGGAGGTGCCGTCCGGCTGCTGCACGCGCATACGCCAGGCCTGCATGCCCAGGGTCTGACCGCGCAGGGTCCAGAACAGGCCGAAGAAGCCATATATGGCTAGGATGACCAGCACGCTGAGCAGCGGGTCCTGATCAAGCTGGCCTGCATCGGCCATGGCCTGCAGGGCCTCGGGGCCATATATGAATCGCAGCACGCCCTGGTGATAGGCCAGGGTGAGCACCATGACCAGTGCCACACAAAGCATCAGGTCGTAGAAGGCGCCGGCCACGCGGCGGAACAGGCCGGGCGCGGGGAAGTCACCGCGGGGGTAGAGTTGCTTGACCGCCATGTAGGCTCCGTTGGCTGGGCGCTCAGCGCCGTTTCAGGGGTGGTTGATCAAACCGCACGGCTGCCAGCCCGTGCTGCATCAGCGCGCGGATGTTGGCGTGGCCGCTGCCGTTGGGGTCGGCCAGCACCGACTGGTAGTGCTCGCCAAAGCAGGCCAGCGCCTGGTCATCACTCAGCCCCAGGTCCAGCGCCATTGCCAGAATGCGGCAGGAACCCTGATTCTCCGTGGCGCTGTTGTACAGTGGCCCGTTATGAAAGCCGCTGGGCCGATAATGGTAATGCCGTTCGATGAAGCCAAGGGTATCGGCAAACCGGTGGTCGGCGGCGCCGAGCCGTGCGATGAAGTCCGCAACCCCCATCAGCGCTGCGCACTCAGGGTGATGGACACCGACTCGGAAAACCGCAGCGCATGGGGCTTGTCCACCTCGACCTCGGCATAGCGCACCTGCTCATGCTGCATGACGATATCCAGCACTTCCTGGGTCAGGCGCTCGAGCAGGGCGAAGCGGTTGCTCTCCACGTGGCTGATGATCGCCTTGGTGATGGTGCGGTAATTCAGCGCGTGTTCGATCTCGTTGATCGCCACCGCCATTTCCGCCGGGTAGAGGATGGAGGCATTGATCAGCACATCCTGGCGGTTGTTGATTTCCTCTTCCTTGATGCCGATGAAGGTGCGCAGCCGCAGATCCTTGATTCTGATCCGCGCCATGCCCGGTTCCATGCGCTCCATGTCAGCTGTCCCTCCCGATCAGCTGCAGGAATTCCTGCCGCGTATTGAACGACTCGCGGAAGCTGCCGAGCATCACCGAGGTCATCATCGACGAGTTCTGCTTCTCCACGCCGCGCATCATCATGCACATGTGCCGCGCCTCGATCACTACCGCCACACCCATGGCGTCGGTGACCGACTGCACCGCCTCGGCGATCTGCCGGGTCAGGCTTTCCTGGATCTGCAGGCGACGGGCGAACATGTCGACGATGCGGGCAATCTTCGACAGGCCGATTACCTTGCCGTTGGGCATGTAGGCAACGTGGGCCTTGCCGATGAAGGGCAGCATGTGGTGTTCGCACAGCGAGTACAACTCGATGTTCTTGACGATGACCATCTCGTCGCTGGATGACTGGAACAGCGCGCCATTGACGATCTCCTCCAGCGACTGTTCATAGCCGCGACAGAGAAACTGCATGGCCTTGGCGGCACGCAGGGGAGTGCCCTTGAGCCCCTCGCGGTTGGGGTCCTCGCCCAGATTGGCAAGGATGTCGTGGTAATTGCTGGTCAGGTTTTCAAGGCTCATGGGGTTTCTCGTGTAGGTTCATTTGAGGTTCCTGCCGCCGTTCAGATCAAGGCAGGTACCCGTGACGTAAGGGTTGTCCATCAGATAGCGGATGGACTGGTAGACCACTTCCGGGCCGGGCTCGAAGCCCAGAGCGGACTTGGCCAGCGCCCTTTCGCGGTACTCTTCACTGTCGCCGTCGTTGAACATGATCAGTGCCGGGGCAATGCTGTTGACCTTGATGCGCGGTGCCAGGCGTGCGGCGAAGCCCAGGCTGATCGCTTCCAGCCCGGCCTTGCTGGCGCTGTAGGCAATGTGCCTGGCGCTGCCGCGCTGTGCAACATGGTCGCTGATATGGATGATGTCGCCGGTCACCTGCGGATCGAACAGCCGATCACTGGCCAGGTTCATCAGGTAGGGTGCCTGCATGTGCACCATGAACATGGCCTGCAGCGCGTCGGCTTCCCCTTCGTCATTCAGCCAGACGGAGGCGTTGTGAATCAGCGCGCGCAAGCGGATGTCCCGTTCCACCAGAGTATCGATCAGTCGCTCGATGCCTTCGATAGTGGCGAAATCGGCCACCAGGACCTCGATACCTTCCAGCGGTTGTTGCTGCCATTCGGGGCGCGGCTGGCGGCAGGTGATAAGCACCCGGTAACCGTCGGCAACGAAGCGGCGGGCGCAGTGCAGGCCGATGCGCTGGGCAGCCCCGGTGATCAGAATGGTCGGTCTGTCGGACATGATGACGATGCAGTGAACAGGTTCATGGAGCGGCCTATCTTACCATGCTGGCTCGCTGCTGGCGCTCGCCCGCCGGACAGCGGCGGCGGGGGCAGGCATAATGGGCCGATTTCATCGACTGAACGGGAGTGGAAATGCATCTGGTGATATTCAGTGGGTCCGTGTTCGGCACGGCTGATGAAGTGGCGGACGTGGCAGCCGAAAGATGCCGTGCGGCCGGGCTGCAGGTGACCTATCTCAAGCCGGCCAGCGTGGACGCGCTGCTGGAGGCAAATGCCGATGCCCTTCTGGCGTGCTGCTCGACCACCGGCATGGGCGAGCTACCGGCGAACGTTCAGGACTTCTTTTACGAACTGGAGTCCCGCTTCCCGCTGCTGACCGACAAGCCCTTTGGCGTGATCGCGCTGGGTGATGCCGGTTATGGCGACACCTTCTGTCAGGGCGGCGAACAGCTGCGCGAGCTGCTGCTGGAGCTGCAGGGCCGGGAGCTGGTGCCCATGCTGCGGCTGGATGCGGCCGAAACCGTGACCCCCGAGCAGGACGCCGAGCCCTGGATCGACGACTTCATTGCGCGGTTGAAGTCCCTGTAGCCACCCGGGTCAGGGCCTCTTCATCGAGAATCACGATCTGACTGTAGTGGGTGCTGACCCAGCCGGCCTGCTCGAACTGCTTGAGCAGCCGGTTGATGCTCTGCCTTGAGCTGTTCAGCATCAGACCCAGGGTCTCCTGGGAAAGCTGGATCGACATCCGCTCGCCGGCCGGCCCGAGTTCGCCGTAGTACTGCGCGTGCATCAGCAGGCGCTTGGCCAGGCGCGCCGGCAGCGGCAGCAGCGCGCTGTCTTCGAGCATGTTGAAGGACTGGCGCAGGCGCTTGCAGAGCAGCTGCATGAAGTGCGGGTAGAGTTCCGGCCGACGTTCCAGCAGCTGGTGGAAGTCCCTGCGCGGGATGATCAGCAACTCGGTGCTGCCCATGGCGTGGGCGTCGTGGGTGCGCGGCAGGCCGTCGAACAGGGAGATCTCGCCGAACCACTGTCCCGGCGCCAGCACCGTGAGCAGCGCTTCGCGGCCATCGGCGCCGGTATTGCTGATGCGTATGGCCCCCTTGCTCACGCCATAGAGCCCATCCGGCAGATCGCCCTGGGCATGCAGCAGTTGCCCATCATCCAGCCGCCTGAGCCGGGCCATGCCGACCATCTCGCTGATCGCGTCGGCCGGCAGCCCGCTGAACCAGCGATTCTTCTGCAGCAGGGCCATGTGCTGGCTGGCCATGCCGGCGGACACTGTAAGCTGATTGACAGTGCTGGGATCGGTCACGCTCTAGACTCTCATCGCAAAACGGGGTGAAACAGTATGCCGCATCCGGCCGCTGCTGACACCGGACCTGTCGGGATAGGGATGATGCAGATGTTCGAAGGTATAGCACTGGAAGACTGGGCCGCCAGCAGCCGGGAGTTTCTGTTCGGCCGCCATCGCCTGCGCTACTGGGAGGCCGGCGAGGGCGAGCCATTGCTGCTGATTCACGGCTTTCCCTCCGGGGCCTGGGACTGGAACTACCTCTGGCCGGCGCTGACGCAGCGCTACCGGGTCATTGCCTGTGACATGCTGGGCTTCGGCTTTTCCGACAAGCCGCGCGGCCATGCCTACAGCCTGCTGGAACAGGCGGATATACAGCAGGCGCTGCTCGATCACCTCGGAGTGGTGCAGTACCACCTGCTGGCCCACGACTACGGCGACAGCGTAGCGCAGGAGATGCTGGCGCGGGACCCGCAGGGCGAGTCCCTGCGCAGCCTGTGCTTTCTCAATGGCGGCCTGTTCCCCGAGACCCACCGTCCGGTATTGCTGCAGCGGCTGCTGATGAGCCCGATCGGCCCGCTGATCGGGCGGCGCTTCAGTCGCGAGCGTATGGGGCGCACCTTCGGCCGCATCTTCGGGATCAATACCCAGCCCACCGAGCAGGAGCTGGACGCCTTCTGGGCCATGATGATCACCAACAACGGCCCGGCGGTAATGCACCGGCTGATCCGCTACATGGCCGAACGGCCGGTGCACCGTGACCGCTGGGTGGCGGCGATGCAGCAGACGGTGGTGCCGCTGCGGGTGATCGATGGTGCGGAAGATCCCATATCGGGTATGCACATGGTCGAACGCTATCGTGAACTCATACCCGAGGCCGATACCGTCCTGCTACGGGGTATCGGCCATTATCCGCAGGTCGAGGCACCGGAGCTGGTGCTTGAGCATTATCTGGCGTTCCGTAATCGGGTGGGCTGATCAGGCCTGCTCGTCGCGCAGAAAGACCAGCTTGTCGGCGCTGGAGCTGTTCTTGTCGAAGTAGTAACCCTCCAGGTTGAAGTCCTTCAGCGCGTCGGGATCGGTCAGCCGCTCCTTGATGACATAGCGTGCCATCAGGCCGCGGGCCTTCTTGGCATGGAAGCTGATGATCTTGTACTGACCGTTCTTCTGGTCCTTGAACACCGTTTCGATCAGCCGACCCTTGAGTTGCCTGGGCTTGACCGCACCGAAGTATTCCTGGGAGGCCAGGTTCAGCAGAATGCCGTTGCCCTGTTCGGCCAGCTCCTCGTTGAGCCAGTTGGTAATGTGGTCGCCCCAGAAAGTATAGAGGTCCTTGCCCCTCGGGTTGGCCAGCTTGGTGCCCATTTCCAGCCGGTAGGGCTGCATCAGATCCAGCGGACGGAGGATGCCGTACAGGCCGGACAGCATGCGCAGGTGCTGC
Organism: Halopseudomonas pertucinogena; assembly: GCF_014646575.1. Lineage (GTDB taxonomy): Bacteria > Pseudomonadota > Gammaproteobacteria > Pseudomonadales > Pseudomonadaceae > Halopseudomonas > Halopseudomonas pertucinogena. Next base: position 120,187 of record NZ_BMNN01000001.1, read on the forward strand.
TGGGCGAAGTCGAAGTCCTCCTCGCTGAAGTCTTCGGCGTTGAGGCCGGTGTAGACATCACCCTTGAACGCCAGCAGCGCCTGCTTGCTGTTGTCGGTGGTGAACGTCTCGCTCCAGCTGCCGAAGCGGGCCACGTTGAGTGCTGCCAGCTTGTCGGAGATGGACATCAGCTTGCCGATTTCCTGGGGTGACTTGTCCCGCAGAATCTCGATCAGCTCCCGGCTGTGTTCCACATGGCGCGGCAGGGTGTGGCGCTCGGTTACCGGTGCGGTTTCATAGTCCAGGGTCTTGGCGGGGGATATCACCATCAGCATGGCACAGGCTCCTTTGATTCGATGCCCGATATTATGCCGCATGTGGCGCGGGATGGCTTGTGATGGGGGTGATTGAGCGGGTCAATGGGCGCCGTGCCGGCCCCGATCGCCCCGGGGTCGGGGCCCTACGGGTGGGGTGTGCAGGGTTTGGAGGTGGGGGTATCGCCCCGGGGTCGGGGCTCCTACGGGTGGGGGTGTGCAGGGGTTGGTGGTGGGGCATCGCCCGAGGTCGGGGCTCCTACAGGTGGATGCATGGTTTCTGTAGGAGCCCCGACCTCGGGGCGATTGGCGTGCGCAGCGCGCCCAGGCCGCTTGCTGCTTTGCCGGCAAACGCTCCCTACAAATGCATCTCCGCATACTCCGCCAGAATCGACCGCGGCACCCCCTGCAGATGGATATGCACCCCATGGGGGAAGTCCTTGAAACACTCGGTCAGATAGGTCAGCCCTGAACTGGTGGCATTGAGGTAGGGCGTATCGATCTGCGCCAGGTTGCCCAGACAGACCACCTTCGACCCGCTGCCGGCGCGGGTGATGATGGTCTTGATCTGATGCGGGGTGAGGTTCTGGCTCTCGTCGATCAGGATGAAGCTCTGCTGGAAGCTGCGCCCTCGGATGTAGTTCAGCGACTTGAACTGCAGCGGCACCCGGTCGAGGATGTATTCCACACTGCCATGGGTGCACTCGTCGTCCATGTGCAGCGCCTCCAGGTTGTCGGTGATCGCCCCGAGCCAGGGCTCCATCTTCTCCTTTTCGGTACCGGGCAGGAAGCCGATATCTTCGTCCAGCCCCTGGGTGCTGCGGGTGGCGATGATGCGCCGGTAGGTCTTGCTGACCATGGTCTGCTCGATGGCCGCGGCCAGCGCGAGAATGGTCTTGCCCGAGCCGGCCGCGCCGGTGAGATTGACCAGGTGGATGTCCGGATCCAGCAGCGCGTGCATGGCCAGCGCCTGGAAGATGTCACGCGGGCGCAGTCCCCAGGCCTCCTGATGCAGCAGCGGCTCCCGGTGCATGTCCAGCACCTTGATATGGCGGCCGTCCACTGCCTTGATCTGTCCGACGAAACCCTGTTCGTCGAGGATGAAATCGTTGATATGCAGCGATGGAAGGTTGTCGCTCAACTGCACGTCATGGACGGTCTTGCCGGTCAGCTGGCTGGTCTCCACCTTCTCGGCACGGTCCCAGAACGACCCTTCGATTTCGTGGTAACCGCGGGCGAGCAGGCTGATGTCGTCCAGCAGCTGATCGGTATGGTAGTCCTCCGCATCGATGCCGCACGCCCGTGCCTTGAGACGCATGTTGATGTCCTTGGACACCAGCACGATGCGGTCATCCGGATGGCGCATCTGCAGCTGACACAGCTGGTTGATGATCCGGTTGTCGTTCAGGTCGTTGGGCAGACAGTGGGCGGGTAGCGGGGCCTTGTCCATGAGGATGGCGAGGGTGCCATTGGGGCCGAGCTTGCCGCGCAGGATGGGTACGCCGGATTCGACCAGTTCCGGTGGGGCGTCGGCGAGGGTGTGGTCGATCAGGCGGATGGCCTGACGGCAGTCGGCGGCGGTACTGGTCTTGCCGGATTTGAGCTTGTCGAGTTCTTCGAGGACGGTCATCGGGATGATGACGTGGTGTTCTTCAAAATTGAGCAGGGCGTTGGGATCGTGAATCAGGACGTTGGTATCAAGAACGTAGAAGGTGTGTCGGGTCGCTCCGCACGCTTCCATGGGCTGTACCTCGCAATGGCCATATGCACGACTGCAGCTGGCGCGGACCTGCGCCTGGCAGTCTGCGGGGCCGACTCACATTGCCTGACGGTATCAAAGGATCACTGACAGGCATCGGTCGGTTGCTTGATGTATAGCGCAAAGAATGTGACAGCTTCAAGCGCGCTGTGCGATTTCTCAGACATTTTCCGCCCGCGCGCCATGGAGGGCCGAGTTCCACCTCGGCCGACGAGGTCTCCGACTGCCCTTGTGTCGAGATGGAACTCGACACTCCCACCCCTGGAAGGCCGAGTTCCATCTCGGCCAGCGGTGTCTCGGACTGCACCTGTGTCGAGCTGGAACTCGAGACTCCAAGCCCTGGGAGGCCGAGTTCCACCTCGGCCAGCGGTGTCTCGGACTACACCTGTGTCGAGATGGAACTCGACACTCCCAGCCATGGAGGGCCGAGTTCCACCTCGGCCAGCGGTGTTTCCGACTGCACCTGTGTCGAGATGGAACTCGACACTCCCATGAGAACGGAGTTGCCGGGCACTCAGCGGCGCGGGCGGCGGCCGTCCCGGCGATCACCGGAGCGCTTGCGCTTGGCTGCCGCGGCTGCTGCCTGCTCGGCTTCCATGGCGTCGCCGGCGGCCTTCTCCTCGGCACTGCGCTGACGCTTGGGCACCGCGCGCAGGTACTCCTCCTCCGGCGGAATGCACTCGAGCTTGGCGCCCAGCAGCTCCTCGATCGGCGGCAGCTGGAAGGCATCGTCCTCGCCGGCAAAGCTGATCGAGGTGCCCTTGGCACCGGCACGGCCGGTACGGCCGATGCGGTGCACGTAATCCTCCGGGTCATCCGGCAGCGTATAGTTGATCACGTGGCTGATGCCATCGATATGGATGCCGCGTCCGGCCACATCGGTGGCGACCAGCACCCGCAGCTTGCCTTCGCGGAAGTTCTCCAGGGTGCGTACCCGCTTGTTCTGCGGCACGTCACCGGACAGCTGGGCGGCGTCGATGCCGTCGCGCATCAGGCGTTCCTGGATGCGGCGCACCTCGTCCTTGCGGTTGGCAAACACCATGACCCGGTCCAGCTCCAGCTGGGTGACCAGGTTGTACAGCAGCTTGTACTTGTCGCTGCTGCTGACCGCATAGACCTTCTGGGTGATATTTTCCGAGGCCGGGCGCTCTGGCTCGATCTCGACGATGGCGGGCTCGACGGTCCACTGCCGGGCCAGGTTCATCACATCATCACTGAAGGTGGCGGAGAACAGCAGGGTCTGGCGGTCGCCCTTGCGCGGGGTCTGGCGGATGATCTGGCGGACCTGGGGGATGAAGCCCATGTCCAGCATGCGGTCCGCCTCGTCGAGGATCAGCACCTCGACCAGATCCAGGTGCACCTCGCCGCGGTTGCAGAAATCCAGCAGCCGGCCCGGCGTGGCCACCAGGATGTCGCAGTACTTGCGCTCCAGCTGTTTGAGCTGCTTGTCGTAATCCATGCCGCCAACAAAACCCATGACGTTCAGGCCGGTATGGCGGGTCAGGCCTTCGGCGTCGCTGGCGATCTGCATCACCAATTCCCGGGTCGGCGCGATGATCAATGCGCGGGGCTCGCCCATGAAACGCTCGTCCGGCGGCGGGGTTTCCAGCAGCTGGGTGATGGTCGAGATCAGGAAAGCAGCGGTCTTGCCCGTTCCGGTCTGGGCTCGCCCGATGGCGTCGTGACCCAGCAGGGTGCTGCCCAGTACCTGCGCCTGGATCGGCGTGCAGTAACTGAAGCCGGCGTCCTGAATACCGCGCATCAGACTGTCCGGCAGCGGGAAGTCGTGGAACCGGGTCTTGCCCTCGGCGGGCTCGACGACGAAATCGTCAATGCTCCAGGGCTTGGCCGGCGGCTTGGGCGCGCGGGGTTTGCGCTCGCGTCGTGGGCGGGGTTCCTTGCGGTTCTGCGGGCCGTGCGAGGTCTGCTCTTCACGGAGCTGACGGGGCGCCTCGGCGGGCGCCGGAGCGGCGACGGCAGCGGGGGCAACCGGGGCGGCTGCCGGCTCGATATGGGTCTCGTGATGAGGAGCCGGCGTCTTGCCCGGTTTGAACAATTTTTTCAGTGCCTTGAGCACAATAGTCTCTCGATGTGATATGGGATCCACCGAGCAGTGTAAAGCAACCCAACCGGTTAGCGAAGACCCAGCCTGTCGGCCAGCCAGCTGCGGATATCGGCAATCTCCTGCGGGCAGACCTCATGGGCCATCGGGTAGGCATGCCAGCGGGTGTGGTGCCCCGCCGCCTGCAGCAGGTCCTGGGCATGGCGGCCCAGGGCCGGCTGAAGAATGTCGTCGTAGTCGCCATGGGCGAAGAACACGTCAAGCTTCGGCCCCTGATGAGCGGCCAGCGCCCGCTCCAGGGTCGGACCGTAGGTGGAAAGCGACATCACACCGGCCAGCGGCAGCTCGCTGTCGATGGCGGCGCGCATGACGATGGCGCCACCCTGGGAGAAGCCTGCGAGCACGATGCGTTCGGGCTGGATGCCCTCGGCCATCTGCTGCTCGACCAGGCCGCGGACCATGGCCACCGACTCGTCCAGCTGCTCCTCGTTCATCACCCGCTGGGGGCTGATTGCCAGGATGTCGAACCAGCTCGGCATCGGAAAGCCGCCGTTGATGGTGACCGGCCGGGTGGGCGCCTGGGGGAAAATGAAGCGGACACCGTGGTCCGCGCTCAGCTCCAGTGCTCTGACCACCGGGACGAAGTCGTAACGGTCGGCACCCAGGCCGTGCAGCCAGATGACGCAGGCGTCAGCGGTGCCGGGGGATTCGATGATCAGGGGTTCGGTGGACATTATCAGGCCTCATGCTCGGGACATGTATTTTCCGGTTTCGGTGTTGATGCGCAGCACCTCACCGGTTTCCAGGTATTCGGGGATCTGGACTTCCAGACCGGTGGCAAAACGGGCGGTCTTGGTGCGGGCGCTGGCGGAAGAGCCCTTGATCGCCGGGGGCGTTTCGGCAATCGGCATTTCCACCACGGGAGGCAGCTCCACGCCAATCAGGTTGCCTTCCACTACCAGACCATACAGGCCCTGGATGCCGTCGTACAGGTAGGGGATCTGTTCTTCCAGCGCGCTGGCTGTCAGGGTGAACTGGGAGTAGTCCTCGTTATCCATGAAGGTGTAGCCGTCGGCGTCCTGATACAGGAACTGGATGGCGCGCTTCTGGAAGTCGATGGTGGCCAGCATGTCGTCACCGGTCAGGCTCTGCTCCAGCTTCTGGCCGCTCTGCACGTGGTTGAAGCGCACCTTGTACAGCGTGGTGCCGCTGCGCGAGGACGGACTCTTCACATCGATCTGCGACACGATGTAGGGCTGGTTGTTGATCTGGACGATCTGGCCTTTTTTCAGTTCGGCGGCTTTGGGCATGGCGCTGGCTCGGTAAGGGCTGAAAGGGGCGTTATTGTGCTTTTTCACCCTCTGGCGGCGCAAGTGGCGCGTTGCTCTCTGAATGGCTGCTAATGAGCTGTTGCTGCCCGTTGCTGTTGATCAGGTTGACGTCCATCTGGCGGGCGGCAATCTCGATGCCGTGTTCGGCGAACAGCCGGTCGATCTCGCGGTTGGTTTCATCGATCGCCGGGTTGCGGTCGGCAAGCTGGCGCACGTGCATGCGCAGCTCGTGCTCCAGGCGGTGATCGTTGTAGGCGAGGAAGAAGACAAGCGGCTCGGGATCGTCCAGCACCCGGGGATTGTTCTCGGCGATCTGCAGCAGCAGCTTGCGCACCAGCTCCACATCCGAGCCGTTGGCCACCGCCACCTTGACCGTGACCCGGGTCACGGTATCGGACAGTGACCAGTTGATCAGGTGCTCGGTGACGAAGGTCTTGTTGGGGACAATGATTTCCTTGCGGTCGAAGTCGGTGATGGTGGTGGCGCGGATGCGGATGCGGTTGACCGTCCCCGAGAGGTTGCCGATGGTCACCACGTCGCCGATGCGTACCGGCCGCTCGAACAGGATGATCAGACCGGACACGAAGTTGGCGAAGATTTCCTGCAGACCGAAGCCCAGCCCCACACCCAGCGCTGCCACCAGCCACTGCAGCTTGTTCCAGCTGACTCCCAGGCTGGCCAGAAAGCCGATGATGCCGATGCTGACAATGACATAGCTGAGCAGGGTAGTGATGGCATAGCTGCTGCCCTGGCGCAGACTCATGCGCGACAGCACCAGTATTTCCAGCAGCCCAGGCAGGTTGCGCGCCAGGGTGACGGTCAACACCACGATGATCAGGGCGCTGACCAGATCACCGGCGCTGAGCGGTTTCATCAGCGGGTTATCGGCGGTGCCGCTGTTGTATTCCCACAGCGTAATGGACTCAAGATAGGAGGCCGCGCTGATCAGGTCCGACCACACCAGGTACACCAGCACGCTGAACAGGATCAGCAGTGCCAGCCGGCCCAGACGCAGGGACTGCTGGTTGATCTGCTCAAGCCTGAGCTCGGGTATTTCCAGCGGAGCGTCGCTCTGCGTGCCGTTGGCCTCTTCGGTCTGACGCTTGTTGATCGCACGCTGATAGGCCAGGTGCCGGCCGGCCACCCGGAGGTTGCGTACCACTATGCCCTGCAACAGCATCCAGGCGGTGATCAGGTACAGCGTATCTATCATCCGGTCTGCCAGGCGGATCGAGGTGTAGTGGTAGCCGAGGATGGTCATCCCGGCCAGTACCAGCGGCGTCAGACACAGCGCCAGCATGGCGCCGACATGAAACACCCGGGAATTGTTCAGCGGCTCGCTGCGCTGCATGAAGCGGCCCACCAGCAGGCTGAACAGGCACAGCGTGGTGATCATCACCAGCCGGCCGATCACGTCCTTGTCCAGATGTTCCGGGTTGGTGGTGCCCAGGCTGATGATCAGCACCATCGGCAGCAGCACCCAGGCCAGCTGGCGGATCAGTCGGCGCAGGCGGGCGACCTTGGCCTCCGGCCAGCGGAAATGCCGGCGGGTGATGCCCTGCGGGTCGAACAGCCGATACAGCAGATGCAGCACGAACCAGCCGACCGACAGGTGCGAGAGTGCCCGGCCGAGGGTCGGCATGGCCGGCGTTTCGCCGTAGCTCAGGCCAACTCCCGCGCCGCCCAGCAGAACCGGGATCGGCAACACCCAGACGGCGGTCAGCAACAGTGCACGGGGCGTGGTGCGCTGGTTATCGAGACGGTAATGGCCGACCTCGTCGTGCAGCTGGTGCAGCCGCGCGGCCAGGCGCTTGCGCAGCAGCAGGGGGATGGCTGCCAGCGCCAGGAGCAGGACCAGCCAGCCGGCATTGGAGGCCAGCGTCGACAGCAGTCGCCGAGTCTGTTCCAGGGGTTGCAGGTCGTGAATCTGAGACACCAGCTGGGCAGGCAGGCTGGTGATCCAGCTGCGGTTTATCGGCGGGTTGCTGGCGACCCAGAAAAGCTGGTCGTCGATGGTCTGGCGCAGCTTGGTGCTCAGCTGCTGCAGCTGATCCTGATTGATCTGCAGGGCGACCGCTTCGCCCAGCAGCGTATTGATATGGCTGCTGAGCTGGTCCACCAGAATCGCCCGGCTGCGGATCAGTTGCTGCAGGTCGTCGCGCAGCGGCTCGCGTTGCTCCTCCGGCAACTGGTTGAGCAGGCGGTTGAGGTAGGCCTCCTGGTTGCGCAGCTGTTCGCGCAACTGATTGATCTCGAACTGGCGCAGGCGCATGTCGGCCACCGACTCGGTCAACGATCGGTCAATCCGCACCGAAGGCAGGGCCAGCCGCTCCTGATGCAGGATGCGCGACAGCAGCAGGCTGCCCTCCAGCACGCTTATCTGCTGGTCGAGGGCGCTTTCCAGCTGGGTAAGGTGGTCCAGCTGCTGTGTTGTCTGGATGTTGCGCCGGGACAGAGTGCTGATCTGATTGGAAGAGGACAGCAGCTCCTCACTGATGCGCTGGTTAATCAGGCTCTGCCTGTGCAGCAGCTGGTGATTGCTGATTTCGGTGGATTCGGCAGTGGTGTCGCTGATCACCTGCTCGGACAGGCTGCGGCGTTTCTCGTCGATGACGTCCTGGAGGATGTTGATTTCCTCCTCGATCCTGGCCAGTTCCGCCAGCAGCAGGCGCCGCCTGGCCTGGGCCAGCTCCAGCAGGGTATTGTTGGCCGAGAGCTGCTGGCGCAGCAGCGAGTTGGCCAGTTCCAGTTGCGACAGTTCAGCCTGAATGGCCCGCTCCCGGGCCCGGTTCAGCTCGCTGCCGGGCTGGCGCTGCAGCTGGCGGAGCTGTTCGTTCAGCTCGTTGGCCCGGGACTGGTTGGCTGAGATACGGCTCTGGGTCTTCTCCGGCCGCGTCTCGGCGGCTATCAGCTCGCTGTTGACCGCAGTCAGCTCGTTCTGCCAGTCGTACATGCGGGCGACCTGTTCGCCGAGTGTGGCATCCAGGGTCTGCATGGTGCCTGCGGCATAGCGCTGGCGCAGGCGTTCTTCGCTGACCGGCTGCAGCGAGTCCAGCTGCTGATTCAGGCGGCGCACCTCCTCGGGTGCCTGGTCCAGCCGCGCCTGGAGGTCGGCCTGTTGCTCACGCAGGGATTCGGTCTGCTGCAAGGCGGTGAGGGTTTTCTGCCAGGCTTCCTGGAACTGCTGCTGTTCGGCGGCGGAACGGCCGCTGTCGGGCAGGGCGGCAATGTCGGCCTGCAGCTGCTCGATCGGGCTGAGCGCTTCGGCCTCGTCCTGGGCGTGGGCGGCCGGGATGAACAGCACCTGGCAGGTGATCAGCAGGTACAGGAAAAAGGGCAGGCGTGACATGAGACAACAATCCGTAAGGAGCGGATTGCTAGGTTAGTCCTGAGGGCGGGGGAAAGGAAGATGGGAGGCGGGTGGGCGCCCCCTCTCCCCAACCCTCTCCCACGAGGGGAGGGGAGTAATGCGAGCACGTTTGCTTGATCAATGTCTCAACTGCGCCGCGTTGTCTACTGAACTCGGAGTACCCGGCGCGAGACACCCCTCGCCCCTTGCCGGAGAGGGCCGGGGGAGAGGGGGAAGGCTGGCTCCTCAGAACCAGCTGTCCTGCATCTCCATGCAGGTCTGGTCCTTGGCATCCAGCAGGTTCAGCTCGTGGTGACATGCCGGCACTTCCCAGGTCAGGAAGTAGCGCGCGGCCTGCAGCTTGCCGCGGTAGAAGTCCCCGTCGGCGCTGTTACCACGGGCCAGGCCTTCCTCGGCGCGGATGGCCTGCTCCAGCCAGCGCCAGCCGATCACCGCATGACCGAACACGCGCATGTACAGCGCGGAGTTGGCCAGGGTCTCGTTGACCTTGCCGGCGCCCAGATCGCCCAGCAGGGCCTGGGTGGTGGTCTGCAGGCGGTTCAGCAGCTGTTCCAGCGGCAGGCGCAGCTCTTCCAGCGACGGGTGGGCTGCGGCGCGCTCGATGCAGCTGCGCATCAGGCCGGTCAGCTGGCGCAGGCCTGCGCCCTTGTTCTGGGTCAGCTTGCGGGCCAGCAGATCCAGCGACTGGATGCCGTGGGTGCCTTCGTGGATCGGGTTCAGCCGGTTGTCGCGATAGTACTGCTCGACCGGATATTCCCGGGTGTAGCCGTGGCCGCCGAGAATCTGGATCGCCAGTTCGTTGGCCTTCAGACAGAACTCCGACGGCCAGGACTTGACGATGGGGGTCAGCAGATCGAGCAGTTCATGGGCCAGCTGGCGTTGCTCATCGCTGGTGCCGGTCTTGCCGTCATCGACCAGGCGGGCGCAGAACAGACCGAGGTCGAAGGCACCTTCCACATAGGCTTTCTGAGTCAGCAACATGCGGCGCACGTCGGAGTGTTCAATGATCGGGACCTGCGGGCTGGTCGGGTCCTTGCCATCCGGGTGACGGCCCTGCGGGCGCTCGCGGGCATAGTTCAGCGAGTACAGGTAACCGGCGTAGCCGAGCATGATCGCGCCCATGCCGACACCGATGCGCGCCTCGTTCATCATCTGGAACATGTAGCTCAGCCCCTTGTGCGGCTCGCCCACCAGGTAGCCGACGCAGTTGCCGTTGTCGCCGAAGTTCAGTGCAGTGGAGGTGGTGCCGCGCCAGCCCATCTTGTGGAACAGGCCGGCCAGGACCACGTCGTTGCGCTCGCCCAGGCTGCCGTCATCGTTGACCAGGAACTTGGGCACGATGAACAGGGAAATGCCCTTCACCCCGGGCGGCGCATCGGGCAGCTTGGCCAGGACCATGTGCACGATGTTTTCCGACAGGTCGTGATCGCCGCCGGAGATGAAGATCTTGTTGCCCTTGATGCGGTAGGTGCCGTCACCGGCCGGCTCGGCGCGGGTGCGCAGGTCGGACAGGGAGGAGCCGGCATGGGGCTCGGTCAGCGCCATGGTGCCGAAGAAGCGGCCTTCGATCATCGGTTCGAAGAAGCGCTTCTTCTGATCCTCGGTGCCGAAGGTGCCGATCAGGTTGCTGGCGCCCATGGTGAGCATCGGGTAGGACGAGGTGGCGATGTTGGCCGACTGGAAGTGCGCAAAGCAGGCGCGGGCCAGCAGGTTCGGCAGCTGCATGCCGCCCTGCTCGAAGCTGCGCCCGGCGTTCTGGAAGCCGGCCTCGATAAAGGCGTCGACAGCCGGCTTGACGTCGGGAATCAGCACCGCGCTGCCATTGACGTATTCCGGTTCGTTCTCGTCGCTCTTGCGGTTGTGCGGGGCGAAGTATTTCTCCGCCAGCTGGCGGGCAGTGTCCAGGGCGGCATCGAAGGTCTCGCGGTTGTGGTCGGCGAAACGCTCGCGCTGGGTCAGTTCTTCGGCGTTGAGCACTTCATACAGCTCGAAGGCCAGGTTGCGTGAGTCGAGCAGGGTATCGGTCATGTTTGCATCCCGGGTAGATAAAACGATGGGCCGCAGTGTATGCGGCCCATGCGGTGTCGGGGAACAGCCATTGATGGGATTGATGGGGGCGAATCAGATGCGGAGTATGTCTCAGAACAGCCGCAGCGGTGGTTCATCCAGTGCGGCGCGCTGCTCGCGCAGGGTCAGGATCTGTTCGGCCCAGTAACGCTCGCTGGCGAACCAGGGGAAATGCCTGGGGAACGCCGGGTCATCCCAGCGCCGGGCCAGCCAGGCGCTGTAGTGCATCAGTCGCAGACTGCGCAGGGACTCGATCAGCGGCAGCTGGCGCGGGTCGAAGTCATGGAATTCGTTGTAGCCTTCGGCCAGCTCGGCCAGCTGGGCCTGGCGCTGGTCGCGCTCGCCGGAGAGCATCATCCACAGGTCCTGAATCGCCGGGCCCTGCCGGCAGTCGTCCATATCGACCATGTACAGGCTCTCGTCGCGCCACAGCAGGTTGCCCACGTGCAGGTCACCGTGCAGGCGGATGGTCTGGGGCGGATGTTCGCGATAGATCTCGTCGATCCGGGCCAGCAGGTCATCGGCGACCGAGAAGTAGGCCGCGCGCAGGCTCTGCGGAACGCTGTCGTGCTCACGCAGCCAGGCGATGCTGTCGTGGCCGAAATTCTGCGGGGTCAGGGCCGGTCGGTGAGCGAAGGGCTGCATGGCGCCGACGGCATGCAGACGACCCAGCAGCCGGCCGAGCATCAGCAGGTGGTCGGGGTTGTCGAACTCCGGGGCGCGGCCGCCGAAGCGTTTGAACAGGCTGAAGCGGAACCCGCCGAATTCGAACAGCGTGCGGCCGTCGATCTGCATGGGCGGGATGACGGGGATGTCTCTTTCGGCCAGCTCAAGGGAGAACTGGTGCTCTTCCAGGATGGCCTCGTCGGACCAGCGCTCGGGACGGTAGAACTTCGCGATCAGCGGCTGACCGCCCTCGATGCCGATCTGGTAGACGCGGTTCTCGTAACTGTTCAGCGTCAGGGTGCGGGCGTCGCTGACAAAACCGAGCGACTCGACCGCATCCAGAACGGTATCAGGGGTCAGCAGGGCATAAGGGTGGCTCATTGCTGGCTCCATGCAAGGTAATTGGTGAGAGCTTACAGGGAATCGGCGGAAGCAGGGGAAAAGCCCCTGGAATAGTGCGCAGATTGCGCGTGGTATCGGGATTGCAAGGTGGCGTAAAGGGCGGGCGTGCTTTGCACGCCATCGCCGCGGGGTCGCGGCTCCTACGGGTGGAGGTGGCGCCGGGCGATGATCCATATCCCGAAGAGGTGCCGCGTCCAACATGATCCATGCCGGATGGCAGTTGTATCCGATGGTGAGGCGTACCCGGGTTGGTCCGCGCCTATTGATGACCCACTTCGGGTCTCCGCATCCAATATTGGTTGTCTTCGCATGACGGTCCGTACCACCCAGCCAGCGATTGCGCCGAGCAAAGGTCGGCGCCCAGATGATGATCCTCCGCACCAGACGGTAGGGGCCGCGACCCCGCGGCGATTGGCGGCCGCAGGCCGCCCGGGCTGCGTGCTCAGGGCGTGCGTGCTATGCACCAGATGCTCACGCTGGCCGCGCCGGCTGCCATCAGCGTGCGGCTGGCTTCATTGACCGTGGTGCCGGTAGTGACCACGTCGTCAACCAGAGCTATATGCCGACCTTCCAGCGCTGCCGGGTCACGGCAGATAAAGGCTCCCTGAAGATTGACCCTGCGCTGCTGTGCATCCAGCCCTTGCTGGGCGGTGGTGGCGCGCTGGCGTATCAGGTTGCGTCGATCCAGCGGCACCGCCAGCTGCCGGGCGATGGGGCGGGCCAGTTCAAGGGCCTGATTGTAACCGCGCTGGGCCTGACGGGCGCGGTGCAGTGGCAGCGGAATCACCCGGTCCGGCAGCGCCTGATTGCGCTCCTCGTAATGATGGACGATGGCCTGCAGCATCAGCCTGGCCATGAGCCGGCCATAGGTGAGCTTGTGCTGATACTTGAATGCAGGGATCAGACTGTCCAGCGGGAAGCCATAGCGAAAGGGGGCGATCACCTGGCTGAAGGCGGGTGGATTCTGCTGGCACTGGCCGCAGAGCATGTTCTCCTCCGGCAGCGGCAGAGCGCACTGCCGGCAGGCGCTGCCCAGCCACGGCAGATCATTCAGGCAGGGAGTGCAGATGCATTCCGCGATCCCGGCAGCATTGCCCAGACACAGCAGGCAACGGTTGATCTGGTTAAAAGATAGCCAGTTGTAAACCCGGTTCTGAATCATTGGTTGACAGTCTCCCTGTCCGGATTATCATGCCTTGCATCACCCCTGCAGATACCAAGGATAATTTCACGATGACCGCGCCTGTTACCCGCCACGACTGGACCCAGGCAGAAGTCCTGGCCCTGCTGCGCCAGCCCTTCAATGACCTGCTGTTCCAGGCGCAGACAGTGCACCGCCAGCACTTCGACGCCAACCGCGTGCAGGTATCCACCCTGCTGTCGATCAAGACCGGCGCCTGCCCCGAGGATTGCAAATACTGCCCCCAATCCGGCCACTACAACACCGGCCTGGACAAGGAGAAGCTGCTTGAGGTGCAGAAGGTGCTGGACGAAGCGGCCGCCGCCAAGGCCATCGGCGCGACCCGTTTCTGCATGGGAGCGGCGTGGAAGCATCCTTCCGAGAAGGATATGCCCTATGTGCTGCAGATGGTGCGCGGTGTGCGTGAACTGGGTCTCGAAACCTGCATGACCCTGGGCAAGCTGACGAAGGAGCAGACCGCTGCGCTGGCCGAGGCCGGACTGGACTACTACAACCACAACCTGGATACCTCCCCCGAGTTCTACGGCAACATCATCACCACCCGTACCTACAGCGACCGTCTGCAGACACTCTCCTATGTGCGTGATGCGGGCATGAAGATCTGTTCCGGTGGCATTCTCGGCATGGGTGAATCGCTGGAGGATCGCGCCGGTCTGCTGATTCAGCTGGCTAATCTGCCGGAGCATCCCGAGAGTGTGCCGATCAACATGCTGGTGAAGGTGGCCGGCACGCCGCTGGAGAACGCCGAGGATATCGACCCCTTCGATTTCATTCGCATGCTGGCGGTAGCGCGGATCATGATGCCGACATCCCACGTGCGGCTGTCCGCCGGCCGTGAGCAGATGAACGAGCAAACCCAGGCCCTGGCGTTTCTCGCGGGCGCCAACTCGATTTTCTACGGCGACCGTCTGCTGACCACCGGCAACCCCCAGGCGGAAAAGGACATGCGTCTGTTCGAGCGCCTGGGCATCAAGCCCGAAGAGCGCGAAGAGCACGACGACGAGGTGCACCAGGCGGCCATCGAGCAGGCGCTGATCGAGCAGCGCGACAGCGCGATGTTCACCAACGCCGCAGCGGTCTGATCGCGGGTGGGCTTCGACCTTTCCAGCCGTCTGGCCGCGCGCCGCGCCGCCCATCTCTATCGCCAGCGCCCGCTGCTTGAATCGCCGCAGGATGTGCAGCTGACTGTCGACGGACAGCCACTGCTGGCGTTCTGCAGCAACGACTATCTCGGACTGGCCAACCATCCGCAGGTGGCCGAGGCCATGATCGAGGGGGTGCGCCGCTGGGGCTGCGGCGGGGGCGCTTCGCATCTGGTGGTCGGCCACAGCGGTGCGCATCACCAGCTGGAAGAGGCGCTGGCCGAGCTCACCGGCCGGCCCCGGGCGTTGCTGATGTCCAGCGGCTACATGGCCAACATGGGCGCGATCACCGCGCTGGTCGGGCAGGGCGATACCGTGCTGCAGGACCGCCTCAACCACGCTTCGCTGCTGGATGCCGGGTTGCTCAGCGGGGCGCGTTTTTCCCGCTATCTGCATAACGACCCGCACAGTCTCGAACAGCGTCTGGACAAGGCGTCCGGCAACACCCTGGTGGTGACCGATGGGGTGTTCAGCATGGATGGGGATCTGGCACGGCTGCCGGAACTCTGTGCTACGGCGCGCCGGCATGGCGCCTGGGTCATGGTGGACGATGCCCATGGCTTCGGCTGTCTCGGCCCCAGGGGCGCCGGGCTGGTCGAACATCACGGGCTGGGTCTGGAGGATGTGCCGGTGCTGGTCGGCACCCTCGGCAAGGCCTTCGGTACCGCCGGCGCCTTCATTGCCGGCAGCGAGGAGCTGATCGAAACGCTGATCCAGTTCGCACGGCCCTACATCTATACCACCAGCCAGCCGCCGGCGGTAGCTTGGGCCACCCTGAGGAGTCTGCAGCTGCTGCGTGACGAGGGTTGGCGTCGGGAGCACCTGGCGGCGCTGATCCGCCGGTTCCGTGCCGGGGTCGGCGCTCTGGGCCTGCAGCTGATGGACAGTCCCACGCCCATCCAGCCGCTGATGATCGGCGACAGCGAGCGGGCGCTGCAGCTGTCCGCCGGTCTGCGCCGACGCGGCATCATGATCACGGCGATCCGCCCGCCTACGGTGCCCCAGGGCACGGCGCGGCTGCGTGTTACCCTGTCTGCCTCACACAGCGAGGCGGACGTGGACCGCCTGCTGGAGGCCTTGCAACAAGCCCTTGCCGAACTGCCGGAGAACGATGGATGAAGAATATTACCCTGCTGCCCGGCTGGGCCCTGGCCCCAGAGAGCCTGCAGCCGCTGGGCGATGCCCTGCAGCAGCGCCTGCCCGGGGTAGCGGTGGCCACCCAGCCGCTGCCGGCTATCCAGCTTTCCAGCCTGGAGACCGACCTGAGCAGTCTGGCCCAGCAGCTCAGGCCGGGCGTTCTGGTCGGCTGGTCGCTGGGCGGCATGCTGGCGGTGCAGTTGCACCGCCGCTTTCCCGAACATTTTCCCCGGGTGGTGACCCTGGCCAGCAATGCCTGCTTCGTCGAGCGCAGGGACTGGACCAGTGCCATGGCCACTGACACCTTCAAGCGCTTCTATCAGGATTACCGGGAGCATCCGGAAAAGACCCTGAAGCGCTTCGCCCTGCTGGTCTGTCAGGGCAGTCCGCAGGCCAGACTGCTGTCCCGGTCGCTGGTATGGGACGCACTGACGCCGGAGCAGCGCCAGCACGGCCTGGCGGTCCTCGGCATGCTCGACAACCGGGTGGCACTGCGCAGCCCGGTACAGCCGATGCTGCACTGCCTGGGCGGGCAGGATGCACTGGTGCCAGCCGCCGCCGCGCAGGCTCTGAACGCTTTGCATGGGGCCTCAAGGGTGCGAGTGCACGCACAGGCCAGCCATGCCCTGCCGCTCGAGCAGCCTGATTGGCTGGCTGACGAGATCGACAGCTGGCTGGAGCAGCAGCATGATTGAGTCCGTTCCGGACAAGCGGCTGATTGCCGACTCCTTCAGCCGCGCGGCGAGCACCTATGACCAGGCGGCGGCGTTCCAGCGCACGGTGGGTTCCAACCTGCTGGCCCGTCTGCCCGCCGGGTTTGCACCGTCGGGGATCGTCGATCTGGGTTGCGGCACCGGTCATTTCACCCGGGCGTTGTCCACGCTTTACCGGCAACCGGTGCTCGGCCTGGATCTGGCAGAGGGGATGCTGCGGCACGCCCGCCGGCACAGCCCGGGGCAGGGCGGCTGGGTAGTGGCGGATGCGGAACTGCTGCCGCTGCGCAGCGAGTCCCGGGACCTGATCTTCTCCAGCCTGGCGCTGCAGTGGTGTCCCCAGCTGCCGCTGGCGCTGAAGGAGGCGTTCCGGGTGCTGCGCCCGAGCGGCCTGCTGGCCTTCAACACCTTGCTGGAGGGCAGTCTCCACGAGCTGCGCGATGCCTGGCGGGCAGTGGATGACCACGTACACGTGAACCGCTTCACCCCTGCCGCGGAGCTGGAGTCCATGCTGGCCGGGACCGGTTTCGGCCACTGGCGCTGCGAGCCGGAGACGCATGTGCTGCATTACCCTCAACTCGGCGAGCTGACCCGCGAACTCAGGGCCCTCGGTGCTACCAACCATAACCCCGGACGGCCTGCCGGACTCGGTGGCGCCGCCCGCCTGCGCAGGCTTACCGCCGGCTACGAGCAATTTCGTACCGCTCAGGGGCTGCCGGCCACCTGGCAGGTCGCACAGGTCGTCATGGTCAAGACTGCAGCGGGGGAGCGCTCGTGAAGCACTGCTACTTCATCACCGGCACCGATACCGAGATCGGCAAGACCACCATTGCCGCCGGCCTGCTGCACGCCGCACGGCTGCGCGGGCTGACTACGGCGGCGGTGAAGCCGGTGGCAGCCGGCTGTGAGCGCACCGCCGCCGGCCTGCGCAATGAGGATGCGCTGACCCTGCAGGCCGAATGCTTCCCGCCACTGGACTACGCGCTGCTCAACCCGGTGGCACTGGAGCCGGCGATCGCACCTCATATCGCCGCTACCGAAGCAGGGCTGGCGCTGAACGCCGCTTCGCTGGCCGTCGACTGTCGGAAGGTGCTGACGCGGGGCGCCGACCTGACGCTGGTGGAGGGGGCGGGCGGCTGGCGCGTGCCGCTGAATGGCAGTGAGACCCTGGCGGATCTGGCCAGGGAGCTGGACATGCCGGTGATCATGGTGGTCGGATTGCGTCTCGGTTGTATCAATCATGCCTTGCTCACGGCTGAGGCCATAGCCGCCGACGGCCTCTGCCTGGCCGGCTGGGTGGCCAACCAGGTCGACCCGCATATGGATCGCCAGCAACACAATCTGGATACCCTCAGAGCCTTGATGCCGGCCCCGCTGCTTGGCGTGGTCCCGCGCCTTGCGCCGCTCACCGTCGGCGGCGTGGCAGAGCATCTGAGGCTGGACGGGTTGTTGGGGTGACGGCGGGCTGTCCTTCCGAGTGGTTCTGTGCTTGAATTGGCACATCGCCACTACTCCTGAGAGGGGCATATATGGCTTCCATGGATCTGTTGTCCTCCGGTTTCGATACCATACGTCAGGGCCAGTACCGCGCGAATACCGCCGCAGGGGAAATCGCACGCGCCGGTGCGCCTGCCAATCCCGCTGCGCCTGGCGCCGTTCCGCTGCAGCCCGCCACCGGCCAGCCGGCAGCCACCACCCGAGTCGATACCAACCGCCCCGTGAATCTGGTCGACAGCATGGTCGCGCTGCAACAGGCCCAGCGCGAAGTCGAAGCGGGAGCCGCGGTGATCGACTCTGCTGACGAAATGCTCGGCACGTTGATCGACACCCGCGCCTAGTCCCATTGCGCTCCCGCGCCGGCGGGGGCTTTTCCTCCCCATTCCCTGACGCTCCCGCATCGGATTCATGCTCCCGCGCTGGGGCATCGCACGCGCGATCGTCCAGGGTGTCTTAAGATGAAAGCGTCTGCGCGTTGTTGCCGCCCATCACCGGGGGGCTTGACATGGAGCAGGCTAAAACGTAAGTTTCAAACGCGTGTTTGAATGGGCCCTCCGGCTCGTTGCCGTCCCTATTCCAGATTAAATATTGAGGTCAGTACACATGCCCGATTACAAGGCTCCCTTGCGCGACATTCGTTTCGTACGCGACGAAGTACTGGGTTACGAAGAGCACTATCAAAGCGTGCCGGGTTGCGAAGACGCGACCCCCGATATGGTCAACGCCATCCTTGAAGAGGGCGCCAAGTTCTGTGAGCAGGTCATCGCTCCGCTGAACCGTGTCGGCGATACCGAAGGCTGCACCTGGTCCCCGGAAGGCGTGAAGACCCCGACCGGCTTCAAGGAAGCCTACGAACAGTTTGTGGAAGGTGGCTGGCCGAGCCTGTCGCTGGATCCCGAGTACGGCGGCCAGGGCCTGCCCGACTCCCTGGGGCTGGCCATCAGCGAGATGGTTGGCCAGGCCAACTGGTCCTGGGGCATGTATCCCGGCCTGTCCCATGGTGCCATGAACACCATTGAAGCCCACGGCACAGACGAGCAGAAGCAGGTCTACCTGACCAAGCTGGTATCCGGCCAGTGGACCGGCACCATGTGCCTGACCGAAGCCCACTGCGGCACCGATCTGGGCATGCTGCGCACCAAGGCCGAGCCGGCCGAGGATGGCAGCTACAGGATTTCCGGCACCAAGATCTTCATCTCCTCCGGTGAGCACGACATGGCCGAGAACATCGTCCATATCGTTCTGGCCCGCCTGCCCGATGCGCCGGCCGGCACCAAGGGTATCTCGCTGTTCATCGTGCCCAAGTTCCTGCCCAACGCCGAAGGCGAGCTGGGCGAGCGTAACGGCGTGAACTGTGGCTCCCTGGAGCACAAGATGGGCATCCACGGTAATGCCACTTGCGTGATGAACTTCGACAACGCCACCGGTTTCCTGATCGGGCCCCCGAACAAGGGTCTGAACTGCATGTTCACCTTCATGAACACTGCCCGTCTGGGTACTGCGCTGCAGGGTCTGGCCCACGCGGAAGTCGCCTTCCAGGGCGGCATCCAGTATGCCCGTGACCGCCTGCAGATGCGTGCCCTGAGCGGCCCCAAGGCGCCGGACAAGCCGGCCGATCCGATCATCGTGCACCCCGACGTGCGTCGCATGCTGCTGACCATGAAGGCGTTCGCCGAAGGCAACCGTGCCATGGTGTACTTCGCTGCCAAGCAGGTCGACATCATCAAGCGCAGCCAGGATGAAGAGCAGAAGAAGCTGGCCGATTCGCTGCTGGCCTTCCTGACCCCGATCGCCAAGGCGTTCATGACCGAGGTCGGCTTCGAGGCGGCCAACCACGGCGTGCAGATCTATGGCGGCCACGGCTTCATCTCCGAGTGGGGCATGGAGCAGAACGTGCGGGATGCGCGCATCTCGATGCTGTACGAAGGCACCACCGGCATCCAGGCGCTGGACCTGCTGGGCCGCAAGGTACTGATGACCCAGGGCGCCACCCTGCAGAATTTCACCAAGATCGTGCACAAGTTCATCAAGGCCCAGGAAGGCAACGAAGCCATTCAGGAGTTCGTCGGTCCGCTGGCCACCCTGAACAAGGAATGGGCCGACCTGACCATGAAGATCGGCATGTCCGCTATGAAGGACCGCGAGATGGTCGGTGCCGCATCGGTGGACTATCTGATGTACTCCGGTTACGTCTGCCTGGCGTATTTCTGGGCCGACATGGCTCGCGTCGCGGCCGAGAAGCTCGCGGCCGGCACCAGTGAGGAAGGCTTCTACAAGGCCAAGCTGCAGACTGCGCAGTTCTACTACCAGCGCATCCTGCCGCGCACCCGCGCCCACGTGGAAGCCATGCTGTCCGGTTCCGACAACCTGATGGCCATGGACGAAGAGAACTTCTCGCTGGGCTACTGACAGCCAGCGTCAGGTGATCCATTGAAAGCCGCCCCGGGAGACCGGGGCGGCTTTTTTCATGCGCTGTGAACCACATCCCAATGGCGGGACAAAGGTTTTGCTCCGCTGCCGATTCACCGGGATCATTGTCACCCGGGACTCACCGGTTTTTCAGGATGTGAAAACGGCAATGATCAAGATAGGTATCGGTTCAAGGACGTCTACCGGCGGCGCGGTGATCGAAGGCAATCCGGGTATTCAGTTCGACGGTCTGGTGGCCAGCTCGGTTGGTCACAGGGCGACCTGTCCGAAGTGCAAGAAGGGTGAAGGGCCGATCGTGGCGGTCGGACCACGCACGGTGATGCTGCCCGCAGGGCCCGCCGCCCGCGCCGGTGACTATGTGGCCTGCGGCTGTCCGAGCGGCTCCAATACCCTGCTGGCGGACGGCACCATACATATCGGCAGTCAGGGCAGGGCAGCCGGTGCGGTGATGCTGACCGGCGGCTTGAAGGTGGCCGAACCGAAAAAGACCATAGACCGCATCTACTGGTCGTACAGCGAATCCCGCGCCCCGGTGAACGACACCTCGCGCTTCTATGTGGACCTCAATCTGCACGCCGAGACCACCGGCTACGAGCCAGGTGAAGAGGTGGAAATCCAGCTTGAAGGCCCGATCAATCGGGTGGTCACCGGTACGGTGGAGGAGGACGGCACCGTGTTCATACCCGAGGTATTCAAGAACCGCCGGCTGGAACTGGAGGGAGTGCTCTGATGACGACCCTTGTTGCAACAGCAGGCACTACCTCCGTCCGGCTGACCGTCCGGCGACCTGCCTTCGGTGATCTGTGGGATGCCTACGCCGAAGTGGGCAGGCTGGGAGCCGCCGATGTCTACGAACGTGTCGGCGGCCGGGTGGCCGACCTCTACCGGGAAAACCCCACCGACTACGCCAACGCCTGCGCCCTGCGAATGAGCCGCGGGTTCAACTACGGCGGCTATGCGATACCCAGTGGCACCATCATCCCCGATCGGAACATCTACCGGGTCCGGGGCGGTGACGAGAAGGCCTACATCCTGCGGGTGAACGACCTGATCCAGTACGTGAAGCACAACTGGGGCAATGCCGATCTGACCCTGTCACCGTCAGAAGCGGGCAGGCTCGCGGGGCGCAGGGGACTGATCGTGATGGAAGTGGCCGGCTGGACCGATGCCACCGGGCATGTCACGCTCTGGGACGGAACGCAGAGCGGTGATGGCAGCACCTATCATGATCCGAACAGCAACAACTATGGTGGCAGGGTGTCGCTGACGCGCATTC
This sequence comes from Halopseudomonas pertucinogena, assembly GCF_014646575.1. Taxonomy (GTDB): domain Bacteria; phylum Pseudomonadota; class Gammaproteobacteria; order Pseudomonadales; family Pseudomonadaceae; genus Halopseudomonas; species Halopseudomonas pertucinogena. Next base: position 141,533 of record NZ_BMNN01000001.1, read on the forward strand.
TCTACTGGGAGCTGAAATGAGACACCTGCTCTTTCTTCTCGCGCTGGCCTCTGCCACGAGCGCCTGCGCCGCGGCATCCGAGGAGGTACTTCAGGCCCGGCAGAAGCTGAGCCATTACGCCCTGGCAACCTGCCTGGCCGAGGCCTACCCGGAAGAGCCCCGCTTCACCGATGATGCGAGGCGCGCCGCCGGCGCCTATCACTTCATGGGACGGGGCGCCCACCGCATTGTGCAGGACGAGGACACCCTCGACGTGGTGCATGACCCCTATGCCACGGTGAAGGAATATATCCTGCAGGCGGTCACCGCTGAGCCGGCGATCATGAAGCAGGGCGGCGCCAATGCCGTTGCCGGTTGCTTGCAGGCGGTGTCAACGGCTGAGTTTCAGGCGCTGGTGCGGGACCAGGACGGTTATATCGCGCTGCAGGACTGATGGCCCCCGCACCGTCCGCTTTCAATCATCCCAGGCCAGCCGCACTCCGCTGAACTGCCACTGCGCCGACGGCGGGAAGAAGTTGCGGTAGCTCGGCCGGCTGTGCCCGGCCGGGGTGGCGAGCGAGCCGCCGCGCAGCACCATCTGGTTGATCATGAATTTTCCGTTGTACTCACCCACCGCGCCGCTGGCGGGCCTGAACCCGGGATAAGCCAGATAGGCGCTGTTGCACCATTGCCAGACCTCATCCGCCAGCCCGTGCAGATGCAGCTGCGTAGTGGCAGCATGTTCCCATTCCGCTTCGGTGGGGAGCCTAGCGCCGGCCCAGCGGGCGTAGGCATCCGCTTCGTAGAAGCTGACGTGACTGAGGGTGGCATGGTCCTTCAGTGGTTGCAGGCCATGCAGCGTGAACACCTGCCAGCCGTTGTCCTCCGGAACCTGCCAGTACAGCGGTGCGCGCTGCTGGCGGGCGACCACCCAGTCCCAGCCATCGGACAGCCACAGCTCCGGGCGCTGATAACCCCCGTCGCGAATGAAGGCGAGAAACTCGCCATTGGTGACATTGCGCGAGGCCAGCCGGTAGGGCGCAAGCCATACCTTATGCCGGGGCTGCTCATTGTCGTAGCAGAAACCATTGCCCGGGAAGCCGATACTGGTCAGGCCACCTTCAACGGCAATCCGTTGCAGCGGTCCATGGTTGTGTGGGGGCTCGGCCTGATCAGCCCCGGCGGGGCGCCAGGCAGGTTTCAGCGGGTTGCAGGAAAAATGATGCTTGAGGTCGGTGAGCATCAGCTCCTGGTGCTGCTGTTCATGATTCAGGCCCAGCTCGACAAGCTGCCGCAGTGAAGCGGACAGGGCATCGTTGGACAGGGCATCGGCCATGAGTCTGTCCACGTGTTCCCGGTAGGCGAACACCTGGTCCAGCGACGGGCGTGACAGCATTCCGCGTTCCGGCCGGGCATGGCGCGGACCGATGCCGACGTAGTAGGAGTTGAACAGCACCGCGAAGGCCGGATCGAAGGGCGCAGGCGGGCTGGGCAACCCGGCCAGGATGAAGGTCTCGAAGAACCAGCTGGTATGCGCCAGGTGCCATTTGATCGGACTGGCTTCGGGCATGGACTGCAGCTGGCAGTCTTCGGCGGTGAGCCCGTCGGCCAGCTTCAGGCTGTGATCCCGTATCTGCTGATAGCGTGTGAGCAGGTCGTCAGTGGTGGGGATGGGCGGCCGGGCGGTCATGCTCTGGGCTCCGCGAGGAAGACACCGAACCAGTACTCCGGGTCGGTCCACATCTGTCGCTGGGTAAAGCCGGCCTCCTCCAGCAGCAGGCTGAAGCCGGCCGGCGTGTACTTGTGCGAGTGCTCGGTGATGATGTGCTCGCCGCGCTGGAACTGGCGTACCGCCGAGGTACCGAACCTGACCGTATGGGTCCGCCTGGCAGTCAGGCGCATCTCGATGCGGCTGTTGCGCGGGTCGTAGACAGCGCTGTGGCTGAACGCGGAGGCGTCGAAATTGGCATCGAGCAGCCGGTTGGCCACCGCCAGCACATTCAGATTGAACGCTGCGGTGACGCCCTCGGCGTCGTTGTAGGCGGCTTCCACGATCGCCAGCGGCTTGACCAGGTCAACCCCGATCAGCAGCTGCCCGCGGGTGCCGCAATGCTGGCGAATGCGGCGCAGGAGCCGCACGGCCTCGGGGCGGGCAAAATTGCCGATGGACGATCCCGGATAGAAGAATACCGGCGGGTTGTCCGGTTGTTCTGCCAGCAGAGCCTGCAGATCCAGCTGGCGGGTGAAGTCGCTGATGACGCCGACACATTCCAGTTCGGGGTAGCCATCGGCGATGTTGGCCAGGCAGGCATGCAGAAAGTCCCCGGCGATGTCGACGCCGATGACCCTGGCCGGGGACACATATTCCAGCCATTGCCGGGTCTTGCTGCAGTCGCCGCAGCCCAGGTCGACCCACTGCGGGTCCGCTCTCAGGGCACGACTTATATCCTCGGCGTGCCGGTCGAAGATGCCGGCCTCGGTTCGGGTGGGGTAGTACTCGTCCAGCTCGCAGATGCGGGTGAACAGTTCGCAGCCGCGGTCATCGTAGAAGAATTTCGGATTGATACTGGCCTGAGGCTGCAGCAGGCCTTCGAGGAGGTTCTGCCGGTCGCCGGTCGGGTCCGGCGACAGGAGATTTTCCAGACGGGGAATGGGTGTGGCGGTATTCACTGCGACTCCGGCGCTTGAGACTCCATCTGAGTCTGGCACAGCCAGCCGCGAACGCCATGTCCATTGTCGACGGGGACCGTCGGCTCAGCTGTTCTCCGCCGCTTCGCGGATCAGCTTGAACAGCTTGCGGGCCGCGGCCGGCGGTTTCTCCTCGGCAGCCTCCCTGGTGGCCTGGCGCACCAGCTGACGGACGGTCTGGCGGTCGGCGCTGGGGTAGGCCTCGAGGAAGGCCTCCTGCTCGCCGGGCTTGCCGGTCAGCAGCCGGTCGCGCCAGCGTTCGAGCTGATGGAAGTACTGGGCATGGGCCTGGCTGTTGCTGTCCAGGCGGTCGACCAGATTCTGGATGGACTCGATATCCGGCTGCTCGCGGACCAGCTTGCCGACATAGCTCAGATGGCGTTTGAGCGCACCACGGGCGGTGTGACGGTGGGCCTCTTCCAGCGCGGCACGCAACTTGTCGGTCAGCTCCAGCTTGTCCAGCTGTGCAGGCTTGAGTCCGATGAGGCGGCGGCCAAGCTCCTGATAGGCATGCATCTCGCGCTTGACCTGACTCTTGCTCTTCTCGTCATCCTGCTGGTCTTCGTGTTCTTCGGGAAATTCTGTCATGGTTGCTGCCCGCGCGCCGGTTCTGTGGATGCGCCATGATACCCGTTCACAGGTAACATGTCCGCGGTACAATGGCCCGCTACGAGGAGATCACATGACCCAAACGTTATCCGAACAGCAGCACGACGACCCCCAGGCCCTCTGCGCCATGCTCGAACAGCGGGTGGCATTCATACTCGACGAGGCCCGGCGCCAGGGCGCGGACGCCTGTGAAGTAGCCGTCAGCCAGAACACCGGGCTGTCTGTAGGAGTGCGTCAGGGCGAGGTGGAAACGGTCGAGCTCAACCGCGATCAGGGGTTTGGCATCACCCTGTATCTCGGCCAGCGCAAGGGCTCGGCAAGCACCTCGGACACGTCGGACCAGGCCATACGCTCTACCGTCGAGGCGGCACTGGCCATTGCCCGCAATACCTCCGCCGATCCCTGCTCCGGCCTGGCGGACGCCGCGTTGATGGCCCGCGACCTGCCGGATCTCGACCTGTATCACCCCTGGGCCCTTACCGCGGATGAGGCCATAGAGCAGGCGCTGGCCTGCGAAGCAGCGGCCCTGGAGCTTGATCAGAGGCTGAGCAGCGACAGCGCCAGCATCAGCAGCCAGCAGGGCTGCCGCGTCTACGGTAACAGCCATGGCTTCATCGGCAGCTCGCTGGGCTCGCGGCACAGTGCCTCGGCGGTCATGATCGCCAGTGTCGAGGACGGCATGCAGCGGGATTACTGGTATACCATTGATCGTCGCGCCGATCGGCTGATGGGCGCCGAGGCGCTTGGCCGCAGGGCGGCCGAGCGCACCCTGGCCCGGCTCGGAGCCCGGCCGGTGAAGACGGCCAGGGTGCCGGTGCTGTTCGCCGCCGACCAGGCCGCTGGCCTGCTGGCGCAGCTGATCGGTTCCATTTCCGGCGGCGCGGTCTATCGCCAGTCGACCTTCCTGCTGGATTCCATGGGCAAGCAGGTGTTCCCGGAATGGGTAAGCATCGACGAGCGCCCCCACATTCCCGGGGCCCTGGGCAGTGCTGCCTTCGACGGGGATGGTCTGGCCACCCGGGCTCAGGCCTTTGTCGAGAACGGCATGCTGCGCAGCTGGGTGCTGAGCACCTATTCCGGGCGACGGCTGAACCTGCCGAGTACCGCCAATGCCGGCGGAGTGCACAATCTGCACATCAACTCCAACGCCGGTGATCTGAACGCACTGCTGGCGGAGATGGGTACCGGCCTGCTGGTGACCGAACTGATGGGGCAGGGCGTCAACGGGGTGACCGGTGACTATTCCCGGGGTGCGGGCGGGTTCTGGGTGGAAAACGGCGTGATTGCCCATCCGGTCCGTGAGGTGACCATTGCCGGCAACCTGCGTGACATGTTCCGCAACCTGCGGTACGTGGGGGCGGATGTCGAGCGTCGCGGCAACTACCTGACTGGCAGCTGGCTGGTGGATGGCATGACAGTGGGCGGCGCCTGAGGGGGCCGCTACTCGCCTTCCTCGAAGTAGTTGTCGATCAGGCTGACCAGCTCCTCCATCGCCTGTTCGGCCTGCTCTCCTTCACAGGTGATGGACAGCTCGGTGCCCTTGCTGGCGGCGAGCATCATCACCTGCATGATGTTGGTGCCATCCACCATCTTCTGTTCGCTGCCACCGACCCTGACACTGCAGTTGTGCTGCTTGGCAACATTGACGAACTTGGCCGCGGCCCGGGCGTGCAGGCCGAGCTTGTTGATGATGCGCACGCGTCTGGTGACCTGGCTCATGGCAGGTCGCGGTGGCGGATCAGGAGGTTGGAGAAGCTGCTGCTCAGCTCCCGGACCAGACGCTCGGTCATGTAGACCGAGCGGTGATGGCCTCCGGTACAGCCGATGGCGATGCTCATGTAACTGCGCTCGCCTGCGGCGTAACGCGGCAGCCACTTGTGCAGGAACTGGTAGATGTCCTGATACATTTCCTGTACATCAGGCTGGGCGTCCAGATAATCGCAGATCTGCCGGTCCTTGCCGGAGAACGGCCGCAGATCAGGCTTCCAGTAGGGGTTGGGCAGGCAGCGCACGTCAAACACCAGGTCGGCATCCACCGGCACGCCGCGCTTGAAACCGAAGGACTGGATGAGGATCGAAGGACCGCTGCCCTGGTTGCTCAGCAGACGCAGCTTGAGCTGGTCGCGCAGCTGGTACAGGGTCAGGTGGCTGGTATCGATCTTCAGACTGGCCAGATCGATGATCGGCTCCAGCAGCTTCAGCTCGGCGGCAATGGCTTCGGCCAGCGACATGTTGCCGTCGGTGAGCGGGTGCTTGCGCCGGGTTTCCGAGAAGCGCTTGATCAGCACCTCGTCGGTGGCGGCAAGAAACAGCACGTCGCAGTGAATACCCGCGTCGCGAACCTGCGCAAGCAGCTCGGGAAAACGCGCCAGATCACTGGGCAGGTTGCGCGCGTCGATGCTGATGGCCACCTTGGGCAGGCTCAGATCGGTGTTGTTGGCCTGGCGGGCCAGCTCGGGCAACAGGCCGGCCGGCAGGTTGTCGATGCAGAAGAACCCGCTGTCTTCCAGAAGATGCAGCGCGGTACTCTTGCCTGATCCGGAGCGGCCACTGACGACGACCAGACGCATCCGTCAGGCTCCGCTGTCGTCGACCATGACCCGGTACAGGGTCTGTGCATCGGACGCCTGGCGCAGCTCGGCACGCACTTCCTCGCGATCGAGCCTTTCAGCCAGCGTCTTGAGAATCAGCAGGTGCTGCTCGGTCGCCTCGTGGGGCACCAGCAGCACGAAGATGAGGTCGACCGGCTCCCCATCCAGTGAATCGAAGTCGATACGGCTTTCCAGTTGCAGAAGTGCACCCACGGGCTCGGTGCACTGCTCGAGACGGCAATGGGGAATGGCGATGCCATTGCCGAAGCCTGTCGAACCGAGTTTTTCCCGGGCGATCAGGCTTTCGTAAATGGCATCGGCATCCAGCTGGGTGTGCTGGGCGATCAGCTTGCCGATCAGCTCCAGCACACGTTTCTTCGAGCCTCCCTCTACTGCCGCAAAGGTGAGTTCGGGGGAGAGTATCTGACTTATCTGCATGGTTCGCTGCTTGAGTTATCGGTCATTGACGCCCTGTTGGCGGCCAATGGTCTTTTCCTTGTGTTTGATCAACTGGCGATCGAGGCGATCGACCAGCTGGTCGATGGCGGCATACATATCGGTGTGTTGCGCTTCGGCAACCAGGTCGGTGCCGGCGACGTGCAGCGTACCTTCGGCCTTTTGCTGGAGTTTGTCCACCTCAAGGGTTACCTGGGCGCTGATGATCTTGTCGAAGTGGCGCTCCAGGCGGCTCATCTTTTCGGTTACGTAGTCGCGCAGAGCATCGGTTACATCAAGTTGGAGACCAGTAATCTTCAGTTGCATAACACTTCTCCTGATTGGCTTTGTAAACCGGGGCCTTCTGTCCCGCTGGCCCCAATGGTGCCACTTCCCTTATCCGCTTTCCTTGATCCCTGTCGCTTCAGACCAGCCTTTTCCGCTCGCTGGAGGAGGCGATGTTCAGCGACTCGCGGTACTTCGCTATGGTACGTCGTGCCACCTGTATGCCTTGCTCCTCAAGTAAACCAGCGATCTTGCTGTCACTCAATGGTTTCCTGGGGTTTTCCGCGGCGACCAGTTTCCTGATCAGCGCGCGGATCGCGGTGGATGAGACCTCGCCGCCGTCACCGCTGACATGACTGGAAAAGAAATACTTGAGTTCGTAGATGCCCCGCGGCGTATGCATGAACTTCTGCGTGGTCACCCGGGAGATGGTCGACTCGTGCATGCCGACCGCTTCGGCAATCTCGGCCAGCACCAGGGGCTTCATCGCTTCCTCGCCATGCTCGAGAAAGCCGCGCTGGTGCTCGACGATTTGTGTTGCCACCTTGAGCAGGGTTTCGTTGCGGCTCTGCAGGCTCTTGATGAACCAGCGTGCCTCCTGCAGATGGTTGCGCAGGTAGGTGTTGTCATCACTGGTATCGGCGCGCCGGACCATGGAGGCGTAATGGCTGTTGACCCGCACCCGCGGCGCCGCTTCCTGGTTGAGCTCGACAATCCAGCGGTTCTGGTCGCGGCGCACGATGACGTCGGGAATCACGTATTCCGCCTCGCCCGAGGCGATCTCGCCACCCGGACGCGGATTCAGTGTCTGGATCAGCTCGATGACCTGGCGCAGCTGGTCTTCCTTGAGCCGTGTGCGGCGCATGAGCTGAGTGAAGTCCCGGCTGCCGAGCAGTTCGAGATAGTCTCGCACCACACGCTTGGCTGCCTCGAGCAGGGGGGTGTCCTCCGGCAGCTGGCACAGCTGCAGATGCAGGCACTCGCTGAGGTTGCGGGCACCTACGCCCAGCGGCTCGAGCTGCTGGATGCGGTGCAGCACCATCTCGATCTCGTCCAGCTCCACGCCCAGTTCGGGATCAAGCGAGCTCTGGATATCCTCAAGTGATTCCTCTAGGTAACCATCGGCATTGATGCCATCGATCAGCGCCACGGCGATCTGGTGGTCCACTTCCGACAGCGGCAGCAGGTTCACCTGCCATTCCAGATGGCTCTGCAGGGTTTCGTCGGTGCTGGTACGGGAGGTGAAGTCCCATTCGTCATCGTTGCTGCTGGGCAGCGAGCTGGCGGAGGTCTGGTAGATATCTTCCCAGTTGGTGTCGACCGACAGCTCGCTGGGAATCTGTTCCTTCCAGCTGCCTTCCTCTTCCGCCAAGGAAGACTGGTCGATGGCATCGAGCGTGGCCGGCTCGGGCAGGCTGGTGGCCTGGATATCATCATCGCCGCCGTTGCTGTCGGCCGTATCGGGGGTGTAGTCGTCATCGCCGTCGTCTGCCATCTCCAGCATGGGATTGGCCTCCAGCGCTTCCTGCACCTCCTGCTGGAGGTCGAGGCTGGAAAGCTGGAGCAACCGGATGGCCTGCTGCAGCTGCGGGGTCATCGTCAGCTGCTGCCCCATCTTGAGGACGAGCGTCGGTTTCATTGGCGTGCGGGTTACCTTATATGCTGCTCAAACCATTGATGAACAAACAGAATTCCCCCTTAGCATGCCCTAAATCGGCGGGCTTTCACAGGCGGAAGGCATGGCCCAGATATACATCACGCACCGTCTGGTTGGCGAGCACCTCCTCGGCATCGCCTTCGGCAATGATGTGTCCATCGTTGACAATGTAGGCCTTGTCGCAGATATCCAGCGTCTCGCGCACGTTGTGATCGGTGATCAGCACGCCGATGCCCTTGTCCTTGAGATGCTGGATGATCTGCTTGATGTCATTGACCGAAATCGGGTCGACGCCGGCAAAGGGTTCGTCCAGCAGGATGAACTTGGGGTCGGTGGCCAGCGCACGGGCAATCTCGGCGCGGCGACGCTCGCCGCCGGACAGGCTCATGCCCAGACTGTCACGCAGATGGTGAATGTGAAACTCGCGCAGCAGCGAGTCCAGCTTGCCCTCGCGGCCTTGGCGGTTGAGGTCCTTGCGGGTCTGCAGGATGGCCATGATGTTGTCGGCCACGCTGAGCTTGCGGAAGATCGATGCCTCCTGTGGCAGATAGCCGATGCCGCCCCGGGCGCGGCCATGCATCGGCAGGCGCGTCACGTCCCGGTCATTGATCAGGATGCTGCCGCGATCCGCCTTCACCAGGCCGACGATCATGTAGAAGCAGGTGGTCTTGCCGGCGCCGTTGGGGCCCAGCAGGCCAACCACCTCGCCGCTGTTGATCGACAGCGACACGTCCTCGACGACGCGGCGGGCCTTGTAGGATTTTGCCAGGTGGCGTGCTTCAAGTTTCGTCGTCATTGTTCGCCGGCTCGGTGCGCTTGCGGGGCTGGATCACGATCTCGATGCGCTCGGCGGCATCGCCGTCATCACTGGTGGCGCGACCGGCATCGACGATCTGGCGCTGGATGTCGTAGTTCACTCGTTGCCCCTGAAAGGTGTTGCCGGCCTGCTCGAGAAAGGCGTCCTGGATCAGGATGACCCGTTCGGTATCGGCGTGGTATTCGATGGTCAGTGCCCGCGCGTCCACCCGCTTGCCGTCCGGCGGCGTCTGCCGGAAGGTGGCCGGGGAGCCGGTGGACACCAGTTTCTGCGCTTCACCGTTGTTGTCCAGGGTCAGGGTCACCCGGGAGCCGGTCAGGCGCATGCTGCCCTGGGTGATGATGACGTTGCCGGTGTAGACCGCGAGGTTCTTGTTGTCATCCAGCGTGGCGGCGTTGGCCTGGATGCGGATCGGCTGACTGGCGTCGTCCGACTGGGCAGCCAGCGGTGTGGCCACGCTGGTCAGCAGGGCAAGACATAGAATTCTAATGCGCCTCATGTTCGCCTCGTACATTGGACAGCAGCTCGACGCGGCCGTCGTTGAAATAAGCCTTCATGCCGGTGGCGGTGGTGACGCCGCCGGCTTCGATTCGGACGCTGCTCTCGGTTTCGGCATAGTCGCGTTTGGGATACACGTTCAGTTCGGGGGTCGAGAGGCGGCGGGTGGTCTGGCCGAGCTGCTGCTCGATGATCACGTTCTGGCGCAGCTCGACCAGTTCGCCGTCGGCGCTCACCTCACCGTAACGGGCACGCAGATCCCAGGGTTGCTGTTCCCCCTCACGGTAGTACCGCAGGCGCGGCTCGTCGAGTTCGGTGACGTCCCGGCCAACCTGGTGGGTGGCGCGGTCGCTGGTCATGTCATACACCGGCTGGCCTTGCTCGTTGAGCTGGCGTATCCGCGGGTTGTCCATGAAGAAGTCCGGTTGCAGCGGCGGCTGCACGGTCTGCGGCGCGAAGGCGCTGGGGTGGATGTTCCAGTAACCGACCGCCAGCGCCAGTACCACTGCCAGCAGCAGTACCAGCCCGGTGATCAGGTAGCGTGGAATCCTCACAGGTAGGCCGCCTGGGCGGCGTCCAGGGTGCCCTGGGCGCGCATGATCAGTTCACAGAATTCCCGCGCGGCGCCGGCACCACCGGCGTTGCGGGTGACGCCGTGGGCGTGCTGGCGGACAAAGCCATCGGCGGTTGCCACGGCAATGCCCAGACCGACCCGGCGCATGACCGGCAGGTCCGGCAGATCGTCACCGAGGAAGGCGATCTGCGCCAGCTCCACCGGCACCTTCTCGCGCAGTTCGGCCAGTGCGGTGAGCTTGTCTTCGCGGCCCTGAATCAGGTGCTGGATGCCGAGGTTGGCGGCGCGACGTTCCACCAGCGGCGAGCTGCGCCCGCTGATGATGGCAGTCTCCACGCCCGAGGCGATGAGCATCTTGATGCCGTGGCCGTCCAGGGTGTTGAAGGACTTGAACTCGGTGCCATCGGGCATGAAATAGAGGCGGCCGTCGGTGAGCACGCCATCCACATCGAAGATTGCCAGGCGAATGTGGCGGGCCCGCTCGAGTAGTGTCTGATCGTTGTTCATACCACCCCCGCCCGCAGCAGGTCATGCATGTTCAGGGCGCCTACCGGCAGTCCCGACTCGTCGACCACGAACAGCCCGCTGATCTTGCTGTCTTCCATGACCTTCAGGGCTTCGGCTGCCAGCACGCCCCGGCGAACGGTCTTGCAGCGGGGTGTCATCACCTGTTCGATGCGGGCCTCGCGGATGTCGATTTCCTGGTCCAGGGTACGGCGCAGGTCGCCGTCGGTGAAGATGCCGGCCAGCGCGCCGCGCCCGTCGGTCACCCCGGTCAGACCCAGACCCTTGCGGGTCATCTCCAGCAGCGCGTCGCGCAGCGGGGTTTCCGGTGATACCAGTGGCATCTGTTCACCGCTGTGCATGATGTCGTCCACCAGCAGGAGCAGGCGACGGCCCAGGCTGCCGCCGGGATGGGAGAAGGCGAAGTCCTCGGCGCTGAAGCCGCGGGCTTCCAGTAGGGCAATGGCCAGGGCGTCGCCCATTACCAGGGCGGTAGTAGTACTGGAGGTGGGCGCCAGGTTCAGCGGGCAGGCCTCCTGCTCCACGCCGGTATGCAGATTGGCCACCGCCGCCCGGGCAAGGGTGGAGTCCGGGTTGCCGGTAATGCTGATCAACGGGATGCCGAGCCGCTTGATCAGCGGCAGCAGGGTCACCACCTCCGCGGTATTGCCGGAGTTGGACAGGGCGATCACCACGTCCTGGGCGGTGATCATGCCCATGTCGCCGTGGCTGGCTTCGCCGGGGTGCACGAAGAAGGCCGGTGATCCGGTGCTGGCCAGGGTTGCCGCGATCTTTCTGCCGATATGCCCGGACTTGCCCATGCCGGTCACCACGATGCGGCCGGGGCACTGGATCAGGGTTGCGCAGGCGGTATCGAAATGGCCTTCGAGCCGGGTGAGCAGGCTGTCGACGGCGTCACGTTCAAGGGCGATGGTGCGCCGGGCAGAAGCGGTGTAATCGAAATCTGGCATGTTCCTGGGTTCTGTAGCGGTCAAGCGAGCAAGTATAACGCCATGCGCGTGCCAACTCATCAGCAAGATGCCGGCATTGAATGAAATCCGCGCTGCTTGGGCTGCCCTGGCAGAACTGTTATATTAGCCCGTTCATTTTTTCCGTCGTGATGCCGGTCACCAGGTAGGGCCACCCATAACCATGCTCGAAACAGCGGATTTGATTGTCGACTTGCAGCAGGTAACCTTTACCCGCGGTGAGCGGACCATCCTCAACAATGTAGACATCCGTATTCCCCGGGGCAAGATTACCGGCATCATGGGTCCGTCCGGCTGTGGCAAGACGACGCTGCTGCGGCTGATCGGCGCGCAGCTGAAGCCGGACAGCGGCAGGATTCTGGTCAACGGCCAGGACATCCCCCGACTCGGCCGCGAGGAGCTGTTCGATGCCCGCCAGCACATGGGCATGCTGTTCCAGAGTGGTGCACTGTTCACCGACCTGAACGTGTTCGAGAACGTCGCCTTTCCACTGCGGGTGCATACCCACCTGCCGGAGGACATGATCCGCGACATCGTGCTGCTGAAGCTGCAGGCGGTGGGTCTGCGCGGCGCCATCGATCTGATGCCCGACGAGCTGTCCGGCGGCATGAAGCGTCGCGTGGCGCTGGCCAGGGCCATCGCGCTGGACCCCGAGCTGATGATGTATGACGAGCCGTTCGTGGGGCAGGATCCGATCTCCATGGGGGTGCTGGTCAGGCTGATACGGCTGCTCAACGACGCCCTGGGCGTGACCAGCATCGTGGTCTCCCATGACCTGAGTGAAACCGCCAGCATCGCCGACTACCTGTATGTGCTGGGCGACGGCCAGGTGCTGGGCCATGGCAGGCCGGACGAGCTGATGAATTCGGAGAACCCGCGCATCCGCCAGTTCATGCAGGGCGAGCCGGATGGTCCGGTGCCGTTCCATTTCCCGGCCGGCAATTATGTGGATGACCTGTTGCAGAAGGAGCGCCAGCCGTGAGCAGTATTCTCGATCGTGTGGCAGGGCTGGGCCGGAGCGGGCTCGGCGTGGTCGAGGCCATTGGGCGCTCAGGCATTTTCCTGTTCCAGGCGCTGGCCGGGCGCTCGCGCTATGGCAACGGCTTCAGCCTGCTGCTCAAGCAGCTGTATTCGGTGGGTGTGCTGTCGCTGGCGATCATCATCGTCTCCGGCATCTTTATCGGCATGGTGCTGGCGTTGCAGGGCTATAACATTCTCAAGGACTACGGTTCCGAGCAGGCGGTCGGGCAGATGGTTGCCCTGACCCTGCTGCGTGAACTGGGGCCGGTGGTGACGGCGCTGCTGTTCGCCGGCCGGGCCGGATCGGCGCTGACTGCCGAGATCGGCCTGATGAAGGCCACCGAGCAGCTGTCCAGCCTGGAAATGATCGGCGTGGACCCGCTCAAGTACATCATTGCGCCGCGGTTGTGGGCCGGCTTCATCGCCATGCCGTTGCTGGCGATGATCTTCTGCGTGGTAGGCATCTGGGGCGGCGCGATGGTCGCGGTCGACTGGCTGGGTGTCTACGGCGGTTCCTACTGGGGCAATATGGAGAACTCGGTACAGTTCGGCGCCGACGTGCTCAATGGCCTGATCAAGGCCGTCGTATTCGCCGTGGTGGTCACCTGGATCGCCGTATTCCAGGGGTATGATTGCGATCCGACCTCCGAAGGTATCAGCCGGGCCACCACCCGCACTGTTGTCTATGCGTCCCTGGCCGTGCTCGGCCTGGACTTCATCCTCACTGCTCTGATGTTTTGATCGCCAAGGAATTAGCCATGCGCACCCGTAACCTGGAACTGACTGTCGGCCTGTTCATCCTGGCTGGTTTGCTTGCCCTGCTGATACTGGCGCTGCGGGTCAGCGGCCTGACGCTCAGCCCCAACGGCAGCACCTATACGGTCTATGCCCACTTCGACAACGTGTCCGGTCTGACCTCGCGCTCCAAGGTCACCATGGCGGGTGTGACCATAGGCCAGGTGAAGAGCATCACCTTTGACAAGAACCGCTATACCGGGCTGGTGGAAATGGCGATCAACTCGGATGTGAACACCCTGCCGTCCGACAGCACGGCGTCCATCGTCACGGCGGGTCTGCTCGGTGAGAAGTACATCGGCATTTCCGTGGGCGGCGACGACATGGTGCTGCGCGATGGGGACGAGATCCATGACACCCAGTCGGCGCTGGTGCTTGAAGAACTGATCGGTCGTTTTCTGCTCAACACCGTCAGCAAAGACGATTAACAGGAGAAGATTATGCGTAAACTCATGACAGGGTTTCTGGCGCTGCTGATCAGCGTTCCACTGCTGACCCAGGCCGCTGCCAGGACGCCCCATCAGGTGGTTGAAGACACCTCCGTGCGGGTCATGGAGAACCTCAATGCCAATCGTGAGCTGTACAGGCAGGATACCGACGCCTTCTACAACGGCCTGAACGAGATCATGGAGCCGGTGGTGGACTTTCAAGGCATTGCCCGCAGCGTGATGACCGTACGTTACAGCCGCAGCGCCACGCCGGAACAGATGGAGCGCTTCATCGAAACCTTCAAGCGCAGCATGGTCGAGTTCTACGGCAATGCGCTGCTCGAGTTCGACAGCGGCAGCATCAACGTCCTGCCGCCGGCCAGGGGCTCGCAGCAGACCGACGAGCGCGCCAGCGTCAACATGGAAGTCCGGGCCAACAACGGCAACGTCTATCCGGTGACCTACACCATGGCCAACATCGACGGCCAGTGGAAGGTGCGCAACGTGATCGTCGAGGGCATCAACATCGGTCTGCTGTTCCGCGACCAGTTCGCCCAGGCCATGCAGACCCACCGCAATGATCTGGATGCGGTCATCGACAACTGGGGCAGCGTGGTGGCCGAGTCCCGCGAGGCCGTGGAAAAAGAGGTCGAGGAGTGAGCGCTACAGCGACACTGCATCCTGACGGGTCAAGGCTTTCGCTGCGAGGCGCGCTGGACTTCACCGGCGCCGCGGCGCTGCGCACTGACCTGCAGCGGGCCATTGCCTCCCGCAGCGGCAAGGCGGTGACCCTGGACTTCAGCGAGGTAGTGCGCAGCAACAGCGTGGGCCTGTCCCTGCTGCTGTCAGCGGCGCGTACCGCGCAGCAATACCAGGTTGCCCTCCAGCTGGCCGGACTGCCCGCCGGACTGCTCAGCATGGCCCAGGTGTGTGGCCTCGATGACTGGCTGGGAACACTTTCCGCCGATGAAGCCGGCGACAGGGAGATACTCAATGCAACCCCATGAAGTAAAGAATCTGATCGAGCAGCAGTTGCCCGACGTGCAGGTGGAAGTGGACGGCGAAGGCTGCAACTTCCAGCTGCTGCTGATCAGTGACGAGCTGGCCGCGATGTCGCCGGTCAAGCGTCAGCAACAGATCTACGCCGTACTCAACGAGCCCATTGCAGATGGTCGCATCCATGCGGTCACCATGAAATTCTTTACCCGCGAAGCCTGGGACAGCCGCTCCTGAAGCGGTCCCGCACAAGAGAATCCGTATGGACAAACTGATGATCACCGGCGGTAATCGCCTGGATGGTGAAATCCGCATCTCCGGGGCGAAAAACTCCGCCCTGCCGATCCTCGCTGCCACCCTGCTGGCCGATGAGGCGGTAACGATCTGCAACCTGCCGCACCTGCATGACATCACCACCATGATCGAGCTGTTCGGCCGGATGGGCGTGCAGCCGGTGGTCGGTGACAAGCTCAACGTGGAGGTCAATCCGACCAGCATCACCACCCTGGTGGCGCCCTACGAGCTGGTCAAGACCATGCGCGCCTCGATCCTGGTGCTGGGCCCGATGGTCGCGCACTTCGGTTATGCCGAAGTGGCGCTGCCCGGCGGCTGCGCCATCGGCTCGCGGCCGGTGGATCTGCATATCCGCGGTCTGGAAGCGATGGGTGCCGCGATCACCGTGGAAGGCGGTTATATCAAGGCCCGTGCCCCTGAAGGCGGCCTGCGCGGCGCGCACTACTCGTTCGACACCATCAGTGTGACCGGCACCGAGAACATCCTCATGGCCGCCACCCTGGCCAGGGGGCAGACGGTCATCTCCAATGCCGCGCGGGAGCCGGAGGTGGTCGATCTGGCCGAGTGCCTGATCGCCATGGGTGCGCAGATCCGCGGCCACGGCACCGATACCATCACCATTGAAGGCGTCGAACGCCTGCACGGCGCCCGTTATTCGGTGATGCCCGACCGTATCGAGACCGGTACCTTCCTGGTGGCCGGAGCCGCCACCCGTGGCCGGGTCCGGCTCAAGGATACCGACCCCGGCACGCTGGAAGCCGTGCTGCTGAAGCTGGAAGAAGCCGGCGCGCAGATCGACACCGGCAAGAACTGGGTCAGCCTGGACATGAAGGGCAACCGTCCGCGGGCGGTCAGCCTGAGAACGGCCCCCTATCCGGCCTTCCCGACCGACATGCAGGCACAGTTCATGGCGATGAACGCGGTGGCCGAGGGCACCGGCACGGTGATCGAGACCGTATTCGAGAACCGATTCATGCACGTGCAGGAAATGCGCCGCATGGGTGCGCAGATCCAGGTCGAGGGCAACACTGCCATCGTCACCGGGGTCGAGGTGCTCAAGGGAGCACCGGTAATGGCTACCGACCTGCGCGCCTCCGCCAGTCTGGTGATCGCCGGGCTGTGGGCCGAGGGCGATACCCTGGTGGACCGCATCTACCATATCGACCGCGGTTACGAATGCATCGAGGAAAAGCTGCAGATGCTGGGTGCCAGTATCCGTCGCGTATCCGCCTGAGAGAGAGCCCATGAGCAAGAGTCTGACCATCGCCCTGTCCAAGGGCCGCATCCTGGATGACACCCTGCCGCTGCTGAAGCTGGCGGGGATCGAGCCGGTCGAGGACCTGGACAAGAGCCGCAAGCTGATCTTCGGTACGACCGATCCGGACGTACGGCTGCTGATCGTCCGCGCCACCGACGTGCCGACCTACGTGGAGCAGGGCGCCGCCGATCTGGGCGTGGCCGGCAAGGACGTGCTGATGGAGTACGGCAGCCAGGGCCTGTACGAACCACTGGACCTGAAGATCGCCAACTGCAAGCTGATGACCGCCGGTCCGGTAAACACCCCCGAGCCGAAGGGTCGGCTGCGGGTGGCGACCAAGTTCGTCAACGTCGCCAAACGCTACTACGCTGCCCAGGGCCGTCAGGTCGAGGTGATCAAGCTGTACGGCTCGATGGAGCTGGCGCCGCTGGTGGGTCTGGCTGACAAGATCATCGACGTGGTCGACACCGGCAATACCCTGCGGGCCAACGGCCTGGAACCCCAGGAGCTGATCGCTGACATCAGTTCGCGGCTGATCGTCAACAAGGCGGCCATGAAGATGAAGCATGCCCGCATCCAGTCCCTGATCGAACTGCTGGCCGCCGCCGTCGAGCGCCGGGCCGGCTGATTGCACCTCCGACCATCCCCATTGAGGAACACACCATGAGCACGCCGTTGAAAATCACCCGTCTGGACGCCAACCAGGCCGATTTCAACCATCATCTCGATGGCCTGCTGGCGTGGGAAGGCGTGTCCGACAGGGCGGTGAACGAGCGGGTCGATGAAATCATCGCTGCCGTGCGCGAGCGCGGCGACGCCGCGGTGGTTGAATACACCGGCCGCTTCGACGGGCTGGACGTAGCCGACATGGCCGCGCTGACGCTTGATCGCGCCCGGCTGGAACAGGCGCTGGAGCGGATCACTGCCGAGCAGCGCCAGGCGCTGGAAGTGGCTGCAGAGCGGGTGCGCAGCTACCACGAACACCAGCGGCAGGAATCCTGGCGCTATACCGAGGCCGACGGCACGGTGCTGGGCCAGCAGGTGACCCCGCTGGACCGGGTAGGCCTCTACGTGCCGGGTGGCAAGGCCTCCTACCCGTCATCCGTGCTGATGAACGCGATCCCTGCCAAGGTGGCCGGGGTGCCCGAAGTGGTGATGGTAGTGCCGACGCCGCGGGGCGAGATCAACGAACTGGTGCTGGCTGCCGCCTGCCTGGCGGGTGTCGACCGGGTATTCACCATCGGCGGTGCCCAGGCGGTAGCCGCGCTGGCCTATGGCACCGAGACCGTGCCGCCGGTGGACAAGATCGTCGGTCCGGGCAACATCTATGTGGCAACGGCCAAGCGTGCGGTATTCGGCAAGGTGGGCATCGACATGATCGCCGGTCCGTCGGAGATCCTGGTGGTCTGCGACGGTCAGACCGACCCGGACTGGATCGCCATGGACCTGTTCTCCCAGGCCGAGCACGACGAAGATGCCCAGTCCATCCTGCTGTCACCGGATGCCGCCTTTCTCGATGCGGTTGAGGCCAGCCTGAATCGCCTGCTGGACAGCCTGGAGCGCAGCGACATGGTGCGTATCTCGCTGGAGAATCGCGGCGCCCTGATCAGGGTGGACAGCCTGGAACAGGCCTGCGAGGTATCCAACCGCATCGCTCCCGAACACCTGGAGTTGTCGGTAGCGGACCCGGATGCGCTGCTGCCGAAGATCCGCCATGCCGGCGCCATCTTCATGGGGCGCCACACCCCGGAGGCGCTGGGTGATTACTGCGCCGGCCCGAACCACGTGCTGCCGACCTCCGGCACCGCGCGCTTCTCCTCGCCGCTGGGCGTGTATGACTTCCAGAAGCGCTCCTCGGTGATCTACTGTTCGCCGCAGGGCGCCTCGGAGCTGGGCAAGGTCGCCTCGGTGCTGGCACGTGGGGAAAGTCTCACCGCCCATGCGCGCAGCGCCGAGTACCGTATCCTGCCGGACTGATCCGCCCCCTGGACTGCCGCGCTCCGCGCGGCTCGCGATGACCGGGCTCACGGCTGTTGAGCCCCTACTTCTTCTGGAGCATTACAGTGAGTCGTTTCTGGAGCCCCTTTGTAAAGGATCTGGTGCCCTACGTGCCGGGCGAGCAGCCGAAGCTGGACAACCTGGTCAAGCTGAACACCAACGAGAACCCCTACGGCCCTTCGCCGAAGGTGATCGAGGCCATTCGCGCCCAGCTGGATGACAGCCTGCGGCTGTACCCCGCGCCCAACGCCGATGATCTCAAGCAGGCTATTGCCGCCCGCTACGGCGTGAACACCGCCCAGGTGTTTGTCGGCAACGGCTCCGACGAGGTACTGGCCCATCTGTTCAACGCCCTGTTCCAGCACGGCAAGCCGGTGCTGATGCCGGATATCAGTTACAGCTTCTATCCGGTGTACTGCGGTCTGTATGGCATTGAGGCGAAGCCGCTGCCGCTGGACGAGGACTTCCGCATCCGCCCCGAGGATTACCGGGGCGAGAACGGCGGTATCATCTTCCCCAACCCCAACGCGCCGACCGGCATCCTGCTGCCGCTGGATGGCATCGAGCAGATCCTTCAGGCCAACCCGGATTCGGTGGTGG
This sequence comes from Halopseudomonas pertucinogena, assembly GCF_014646575.1. Classification (GTDB taxonomy): domain Bacteria; phylum Pseudomonadota; class Gammaproteobacteria; order Pseudomonadales; family Pseudomonadaceae; genus Halopseudomonas; species Halopseudomonas pertucinogena. Next base: position 160,548 of record NZ_BMNN01000001.1, read on the forward strand.
TGGTGGACGAGGCCTATATCGATTTCGGCGGCGAGACCGCCATTACGCTGGTGGACCGCTACCCCAATCTGCTGGTGACCCAGACACTGTCCAAGTCGCGCTCGCTGGCCGGTCTGCGGGTCGGGCTGGCGGTAGGTCATGCGGACCTGATCGAGGCGCTCGAGCGCATCAAGAACAGCTTCAACTCCTATCCGCTGGACCGTCTGGCGATTGCCGGCGCGGTGGCGGCCTTCGAGGACCAGGCCTGGTTCGAGGAGTGCTGCAACAGGGTAATTGACAGCCGCAGGGCGCTCAGCGAGTCGCTGGCCGGGCTGGGGTTCGAGGTACTGCCATCAGCCGCCAACTTCGTGATGGCCCGCCATCCGCAGCGCGATGCGGCGGAGCTGGCGGCCGGGCTGCGCGAGCGCCGCGTGATCGTGCGGCACTTCCGTCAACCGCGCATCGACCAGCATCTGCGTATCACGGTCGGCACGCCGGAGCAGAACCGGCAGTTGCTGACAGCCCTGGGCGAACTGCTCAAGGGCTGAGCGAAGGGTCAGGAGCCGAAGGTCGGCCTGACGCTGACCTCGGCGGCGAAGATCATCGGCTGACCATCGCGCAACACTTCGAGCTCCACCGTCTGGCCGGGGCGTGTACGTGCCACCAGGTTCATGGCCTGGCGGCCGCTGGAGGCGGGCTCACCGTCGATGGTCATGATCACGTCGCCCGGCCGCAGCCCGGCATTCCAGGCCGGGCCGTTGCGATAGAGCCCGGATACCACGATCCCCCTGGCCTGGATCAGACCGAAGGATTCGGCCAGCTCATCGGTCAGCGGCTGGACTTCGACCCCCAGCCAGCCACGAATGACGCGGCCCTTCTCGATGATCTGCTCCATTACGTTGAGCGCCAGAGGGGCAGGAATGGCGAAGCCGATACCCTGCGATCCGCCGGACTGGGAAAAGATCGCCGTGTTGATGCCGATCAGCCGGCCGTAGGCGTTGATCAGCGCACCGCCGGAGTTGCCCTGGTTGATGGCGGCGTCGGTCTGGATGAAGTCCTCATAGGTGTTGAGGCCCAGCTGACTGCGTCCGGTGGCGCTGATGATGCCCTTGGTCACTGTCTGGCCGAGGCCAAAGGGGTTGCCGATGGCCATGACCACATCACCGGTGCGCAGCTGTTCCTCCTCGCTGATGGTCGCCACCGGCAGGTCCGGCAGGTCGATCTTGAGGACGGCCAGGTCGGTCTCCGGGTCGGTACCGATCAGCTCGGCCATGGCCTCGCGGCCGTCCTGGAGCGCTACCAGAATGCCATCGGCGCCGGCGACCACATGGTTGTTGGTCAGCAGGTAGCCATCTTCCCGCAGGATGACAGCCGAGCCGAGGCTGGACTGGCGCCGGCCGGGAGCGGGCAGGGGGCGGGCAGGGGGCTGCCGTAATCTCCGAGAATCTGGCCGTTGAGACCTGAACCATTTGCCAGGTTGACAATCTGTTTGGTGGTGAAAATGTTGGCAACCGCAGGGGCAGCCTTGCTGACCGCATCGCTGTAGGACACCACGCCGATGACGCCGGAAGGGGCTATGGCCTGCGCTGACGGGTAGCTCGAAGCAGGGGCGGGCAGCCCGACCAGCTGAGGAAACTGTTGCAGTATGAGCAGGGCAAAAAGCACACCGCAGACGGCCGGCCAGCCGAGATCGCGCAGTAGACCTTTCAATAGAATTACCTTTATCCGGGCTGCCGGAGGAGCAGCGCAATGTCATTATAAGGACATTCCGGCGAATATGTGTAAGATCAACTGCGAAGCGGCGCCCATTTCGGAAAAAGTGTTTTATTTCAAAAAGGTAGGGAATTCATGATTGAGTGTGGCGAACTGGTAGCGTATTGCAATAACCTGCTTGAGAGCACCGCATTTCAGGATTATTGTCCCAACGGTCTGCAGGTCGAAGGGCGCCGGGACATCAGGCGCGTCATCACTGGCGTCACTGCCAGCCAGGCCATGATCGAGGCGGCCATCGAGGCCCAGGCGGACATGCTGCTGGTCCACCACGGCTATTTCTGGCGGGGCGAGGCTGCGCCCGTCACCGGGCTCAAGCAGCGCCGGATTCGCGCCCTGCTCGAGCACGACATCAACCTGGTTGCCTACCACCTGCCGCTGGATGCCCACATCCGTTACGGCAATAACGTGCAGCTTGCCGAGCTGATGGGGTGGCGCGTGACCGGTGGGCTGGAAGTGAACAACCCCCGTTCCATCGGCCTGCAGGGTGAGCTGGAAGAAGAGCTCAGCGGCGAGCAGCTGGCCCGGGAGCTGGAGACCCGCCTCAGGCGCAAGCCGATGTTCATTGCCGGCCATGACCGGCCAGTAAAGCGTCTTGCCTGGTGCACCGGTGGTGCGCAGGGTTATATCGAAAAGGCCGTGGCGCTGGGGGTGGATGCCTTCATCACCGGTGAGGTGTCCGAGCAGACCTTCCATATTGCCCGTGAATGCGGCATCCATTTCTACGCCGCAGGCCACCATGCAACGGAGCGCTACGGGGTTCAGGCGCTGGGCGAACACCTGGCCGAGCATTTCTCCCTTGAACACCGGTTCATCGATATCGATAACCCGGTCTGAAGGGAGGCTCCGGTGCTCACCGAATATGCTTATAACCTAAAGGTATTGATGGACCATTTATTATAAGGCGTCTGCCTTGCTACAATGCGGGCCTCTGGAAACGTCCTTCGTTCATCGTGAGTGCCCCATGCTGGAAAAACTGACCCATCTCAAACAGCTGGAAGCTGAAAGCATCCATATCATCCGTGAGGTCGCCGCGGAGTTCCAGAATCCGGTGATGCTGTACTCCATCGGCAAGGATTCCGCGGTCATGCTGCACCTCGCTCGCAAGGCCTTCTACCCCGGCCGCCTGCCATTCCCCGTATTGCACGTGGACACCGGCTGGAAATTCCGCGAGATGTACAGCTTCCGCGAGCGCATGGTCGAGGAGATGGATCTGGACCTGCTGGTGCACATGAACCCCGAAGGGGTGGAGCAGGGCATCGGCCCCTTCACCCACGGGAGCGCCGTGCATACCGACGTGATGAAGACCCAGGGCCTGAAGCAGGCGCTGGACAAGTACGGCTTCGATGCGGCCTTCGGTGGGGCCCGGCGTGACGAGGAAAAGTCCCGCGCCAAGGAGCGCGTCTATTCCTTCCGTGACAAGCATCACCGCTGGGACCCGAAGAACCAGCGCCCCGAGCTGTGGAACATCTACAACGGCAAGGTGCACAAGGGCGAAAGCATTCGTGTGTTCCCGCTGTCCAACTGGACCGAGCTGGACATCTGGCAGTACATCTACCTGGAAAGCATCCCGATCGTGCCGCTGTACTTCGCCACCGAGCGCCCGGTAGTCAACCGTGATGGCTCGCTGATCATGGTCGACGACGAGCGCATGCCGCTGAACCCCGGCGAAACCCCGGAAATGAAGATGGTGCGCTTCCGCACCCTGGGCTGCTACCCGCTGACCGGCGCGGTGGAATCCACTGCCGCCACGCTGCCGGAGATCATCCAGGAGATGCTGCTGACCCGTACTTCCGAGCGCCAGGGCCGCGTGATCGATCACGATCAGGCCGGATCGATGGAAGAAAAGAAACGCCAAGGCTACTTCTAAGCGCCCAGCCCGGAGAATTTTTGCAATGAGTCACCAATCTGATCTGATCAGCCAGGACATTCTGGCCTATCTGGGACAGCACGAGCGCAAGGAGCTGCTGCGGTTCCTCACCTGCGGCAACGTCGACGACGGCAAGAGCACCCTGATCGGGCGCCTGCTGCACGACTCCAAGATGATCTACGAAGATCACATGGAAGCCATCACCCGCGACTCGAAGAAGTCCGGCACCACCGGCGAGGAAGTGGACCTGGCACTGCTGGTCGACGGCCTGCAGGCCGAGCGCGAGCAGGGCATCACCATCGATGTGGCCTACCGCTACTTTTCCACCGCCAAGCGCAAGTTCATCATCGCCGATACCCCCGGCCACGAGCAGTACACCCGCAACATGGCCACCGGTGCCTCCACCTGTGATCTGGCGATCATCCTCATCGATGCCCGCTACGGCGTGCAGAGCCAGACCCGCCGGCACAGCTTCATCGCCTCACTGCTGGGCATCAAGCACATCGTGGTGGCAGTGAACAAGATGGACCTGCTGGACTTCGACCAGGAGGTGTTCAACCGCATCTGCGCCGACTACAGCGAATTTGCCAAGGGGCTGGATACGCTGGTCAACAGCAGCGTGCATTTCGTGCCGATGTCCGCCCTCAAGGGCGACAACGTGGTCAACCGCAGCGAGCGCAGCCCCTGGTACAAGGGACCCTCGCTGATGGAAATTCTCGAGACCGTCGAGATATCCGCCGACCGCAATCTGGAGGATCTGCGCTTCCCGGTGCAGCTGGTCACCCGGCCGAACCTCAACTTCCGCGGCTTTGCCGGCACCATCGCCTCCGGCACCGTGAACAAGGGTGACGAACTGGTGGTACTGCCCTCGGGCAAGACCAGCCGGGTGAAGTCCATCGTCACCTTTGATGGAGAGCTGGAAGTCGCCGGTCAGGGCCAGGCCGTGACCCTGACGCTGGAAGACGAGATCGATATCTCCCGTGGCGACATGCTGACCCACGTGGATAACCGCCCGCGTCTGGGCGACCAGTTCCAGGCCAACCTGGTGTGGTTGTCCGAGCAGCCCATGCAGCCGGGACGCCGCTACGACATCAAGCGCGCCACCAGTTATACGCCCGGCTCCTTCAGCCGCATCGTCTATCGCCAGGACGTCAACACCCTGGAGAAGGAAGGCGCCTCCGCGCTGGAGCTGAACGAGATTGCCCGGGTGGAGCTGTCCATCGAGCAGCCCATCGCCTTCGACGACTACCGTGCCAACCGCACCACCGGTTCCTTCATCGTCATCGACCGCCTGAGCAACGCCACCGTCGGCGCCGGCATGATCGTGGCCGAAGGGGCTGAAGGACAGAGCTGCGGCGTCACCCAGGCCGGTGAGCTGGCCCACGTGACGCCGGCCGAGCGCGCCGAGCGTTTCGGGCAGGAGCCGGTCACCGTGCTGTTTACCGGTCTGTCCGGCGCCGGCAAGAGCTCGCTGGCCTACGCCGTGGAGCGCCGCCTGTTCGACCGCGGCCGCGCCTGCTACGTGCTGGACGGCAAGGTGCTGCGTCAAGATCTCAGCAAGGGCATTGGCCGCGATGCCGCCGGCCGTGCGGAGAACCTGCACAAGGGCGCCCGCGTAGCTCGCCAGATGAATCACGCCGGTCTGATCGCTCTGGCAGCCTTCGTTGCCCCCACCGAGGAGAGCCGCGCCAACGCTCGGCATATCCTCGGCGACCGCTGCCTGATGGTGTATCTGGATGCGCCGCTGGAAGTCTGCCAGAAGCGCGACCCGTCCGGCCTGTACGCCGCAGGGGAAGAGGGCACCATTCCCGGTGTGTCCTACCCCTACGAGGTACCGACCGACGCTGACCTGGTGTTGAATACGGCCGAGCTGGATCTGGCTGCCTGCGTCGACAAGGTGCTGGATCTGCTGCGTGAGCGTTCAGTTATCTGATCTCTCCCTGGGTCGAGTTCCATCTCGACCAGCCCGGCAAGCTGAAACGCCGCCGGGCCGGGGTGGACCCCGGCCCTCCCAGGCAGACATGCCCGCCGCGTCACTCCACCAAATTGTGTATCCTGTGCCGCCTCTGTTCTGATGCGGCACCGGAGACTCCTGATGAAACCCGCTGATATCGACTACATGCGCGAAGCCATCGCCCTTGCCCGCCAGGGCGCCGAGCTTGGCGAAGTGCCCGTGGGCGCTGTACTGGTACGCGACGGCAAGATCATCGGCCGCGGCTTCAACCGCCCCATCACCAGCCACGACCCCAGTGCACATGCCGAAATGGTTGCGTTGCGTGAAGCCGCTGCTGCCGATGCCAACTACCGGCTGCCGGGAACCACCCTCTATGTCACCCTCGAGCCCTGCACCATGTGCGCCGGCTTGCTGGTGCACAGCCGCATCACTCGGCTGGTGTACGGCGCAAGTGAACCGCGCTCGGGGGCGGTGCTCAGTCGAAGTCAGGTGCTGGATCAGCCTTGGCTGAACCACCGTGTGCAGGTGGAGGGTGGGGTGCTGGCGCAGGAGTGTGGGGAGATATTGACGGAGTTTTTCAGAGCTCGAAGATAGGACCTCCCCCTCTCCCCCCAACCCCTTTCCCGCGAGGGGGGAGCGAAGCCTGCTCCAATACCCAATCCTCAAATCCCCTGCGGCAACTGCTCCAGAATCCCCGGCGCATGATACTGCTCCTGCGGCACCTGCGGCGTTTCCGCCTGGGGTTGGGTCACCCAGGTGAGGATCTCGTAATAACGGCGAATGTTCTGCACGTAATGCACCGGCTCAGCTCCGCGTGCATAGCCGTAGCGCGTCTGGCTGTACCACTGTTTCTTCGACAGCAGCGGCAGATGGTCCTTTACATCGATCCAGCGGTTCGGATCACGACCATTGTTGCGGGTGAGAATGCGTGCATCATCCAGATGCCCCAGGCCGACGTTATAGGCCGCCAGCGCAAACCAGGTGCGGTCCGGCTCCGGGATATCGGTGGACAGCTGGTCGCGCACCCACACCAGATAACGCGCGCCCCCGGCAATGCTCTGCGCCGGATCGACCCGGTTGGTCACGCCGACGAATCTGGCGGTCGGCAGGGTGAGCATCATCAATCCGCGCACCCCGGTGGGGGAGCGGGCGTCCGGGTCCCAGAGCGACTCCTGGTAGCCCATCGCCGCCAGCAGACGCCAGTCCATGCCGTGCTGGTCTGCCGACTGGCGGAACAGTTGCTCGAAGCGCGGCAGTCGCTGCTGCATGTGTCGGGCAAAGGCGCGGGCGCCGACATAATCGAGCACGTCCGCGTGCCCATAGAACCGCTCCAGCAGCTGATCAAGGGTGCCGTCAGCGCGGATCCGGTCGAAGAACCTGTTCACTTCCTGCAGCAGGCTCTGGTCCTCACCACCGGTCAAAGCCCATGCCATGGGCTGCGCCGGGCCCAGATCGAAGCCGACATGCAGGGCAGGGTAGAAACCCTGGTTCACTACCAGCTCGTTGGAATACACCACGGTGTAATCGATCTCACCGTCATTGACCATGCGCAGCAGATCGACCGTTTCAAGACTGTCGGATTCTTCGAATACCAGCTGCGGATGTTCGATCTGCAACTGGCGCAGCTGGTCGGCCAGTGCGCTGCCCTTCAGCACGGTGATGCGCCGATCGTAAAGATCTTCGATACCCCGCGGCTGACGATCGCCCCGACGATACACCACCTGCGGCGTCACCTGCAGGTAGGCCTGGGCAAAGTGCACCTGCTCGGCGCGATTGGGGTTGGCGGTCAGCCCGGCGGCGGCAATGTGTGGCCCCTTGCCGTCGATCAGCTGACGGTACAGATCATCCAGCGTCGGGCTGGTGATCATCTCCAGTTCCACATCCAGGCTGTTGGCAAAGCGCTTGCTCAGCTCGTACTCCAGACCGGTATCGCCGTGCCTGCCCTGATAGTAGGTGGTGGGCGTGTTGCGGGTGATGACGCGCAGGGTGCCCTCCTCGCGCAATTGTTCGAGGCGGCTGGGCTGCTCGCAGGCGGCCAGCAGTACCGAGCAAAGCAGCGCCAGGGCGGTGGCAGGGATTGAGTGACGAATGGTCCGGGTCATGGGCGCAGTATATGTAAATACCTTCACCGGCAATAGGGCGCCATTGTCAGCCTCTGTAAAGTCGGCGGTCCTGACCGTTCGGTCCGGCATGATGGCTCCGGGGCGCAACCTGGGGTATCCTATGCGCCTTCTTTTACCCATTCCCACGTCTCCGAGGCCGATACCGACATGCATATCCTGCGTGGAGCCCCTGTCCTTTCCGATTTCCGCCGCAACAAGTTGCTGACCCGCCTGCAGCAGCAGGTTCCGAGTGTCAGTGCCGTGTACGCAGAGTTCATGCATTTCGCAGACCTCACCGGCGAGCTGACCGAACAGGATCAGGCCGTGCTGGATCGTCTGCTGCAGTACGGCCCGTCGGTAGCCGTGGAAGAGCCCAGCGGCAGCCTGGTGCTGGTGGTGCCCCGTTTCGGCACCATTTCTCCGTGGTCGAGCAAGGCCACCGACATCGCCCACAACTGCGGCCTGCGGATGATCGAGCGGCTGGAGCGCGGGATTGCCTACTATGTGAGCGGGGAGCTGAGTGCTGCCGATCTGCAGCTGGTCACCGCATTGCTGCACGACCGCATGACCGAGCAGGCGCTGGACAACCTGGAAGCCGCTGCCCAGCTGTTCCACCACACCGAGCCCAAGCCGTTCAGCCGTGTGGATATCCTGGAAGGTGGCCGTGCCGCGCTGGAGCAGGCCAACAGCGAGCTGGGCCTGGCGCTGGCCGATGACGAAATCGACTACCTGGTCGACAGCTTCAAGGGGCTGGGCCGCAACCCCAGCGACGTCGAACTGATGATGTTCGCCCAGGCCAACTCCGAGCACTGCCGCCACAAGATCTTCAACGCCAGCTGGGACATTGATGGCGAAGCGCAGGAGAAAAGCCTGTTCGGCATGATCAAGAACACCTACCAGATGCACAGCGAAGGCGTGCTGTCCGCGTACAAGGACAACGCCGCAGTCATCGAAGGCTTTGTCGGCGGTCGCTTCTTCCCCGAGCCGGGCACTGAAGAATACCGCGCCCATCAGGAGCCGATTCATATCCTGATGAAGGTCGAGACGCACAACCACCCGACGGCCATTTCGCCGTTCTCCGGCGCTTCCACCGGCTCCGGTGGTGAGATCCGTGATGAAGGTGCCACCGGCCGCGGCGGCAAGCCCAAGGCGGGCCTGACCGGCTTCACCGTCTCCAACCTGCGCATCCCCGGCTTCGAGCAGCCCTGGGAAGAGGACAACGGCAAGCCGGGACGCATCGTCACCCCGCTGCAGATCATGATCGACGGCCCGCTCGGCGGCGCCGCGTTCAACAACGAATTCGGCCGTCCCGCACTGACCGGTTACTTCCGTACCTTCGAGCAGACCGTCCCCTCGCCCCGTGGCCCGGAAATCCGCGGCTACCACAAGCCGATCATGATCGCCGGCGGCCTGGGTAACATCCGCGCCGAGCACGTCGAGAAGGCCGAGATCCCGGTGGGTGCCAAGCTGATCGTGCTCGGCGGCCCGGCCATGCTGATCGGTCTGGGCGGCGGTGCCGCGTCCTCCATGGCCACCGGCAGCAGTGCCGAGGACCTGGACTTTGCCTCCGTGCAGCGCGAGAACCCGGAAATGGAGCGCCGCTGCCAGGAGGTCATCGACCGCTGCTGGCAGCTGGGCGAGAAGAACCCCATCGCCTTTATCCACGACGTGGGCGCGGGCGGGCTGTCCAACGCCTTCCCCGAACTGGTCAACGACGGTGGCCGTGGTGGCCGCTTCGAGCTGCGCAACATCCCCAATGACGAGCCGGGCATGAGCCCGCTGGAGATCTGGTCCAACGAATCCCAGGAACGCTACGTCATGGCGGTGCCTAACGCCGACTTCGAGCGCTTCAAGGAAATCTGCGAGCGCGAGCGTTGCCCCTTCGCCGTGGTCGGTGAGGCCACTGAAGAACAGCTGCTGATCCTCAACGACAGCCACTTCGACAACCAGCCGGTGGACATGCCGCTGGCGGTACTGCTGGGCAAGCCGCCGCGCATGCACCGCAGCGTCACCCGCGAAGCCGAGCAGGGCGACGAGTTCGACGCCGCCAGCGTAGAGCTGGAAGAGGCCGCAATGCGCGTGCTGCGCCTGCCGGCCGTGGCCAGCAAGAACTTCCTGATCACCATCGGTGACCGCAGCATCACCGGCCTGGTCGCCCGCGACCAGATGGTCGGCCCCTGGCAGGTGCCGGTCGCCGACTGCGCCGTGACCGCCACCAGCTTCGACGTACACACCGGCGAAGCCATGGCCATGGGCGAACGCACCCCGCTGGCCCTGCTGGATGCCCCGGCCTCCGGTCGCATGGCTGTTGCCGAGACTGTCACCAACCTGGCTGCCGCGCGCATCGACAAGCTGTCCGATATCCGCCTGTCCGCCAACTGGATGGCCGCCGCCGGCCACCCGGGCGAAGACGCCCGCCTGTACGACACCGTCAAGGCCGTGGGCATGGAACTGTGCCCCGAGCTGGGCATTACCGTGCCGGTGGGCAAGGACTCCATGTCCATGCAGACCCGCTGGAACGACAACGGTCAGGACAAGAGCGTCACCTCGCCGCTGTCCCTGATTGTCACCGGCTTTGCGCCGGTACAGGACGTACGCCGCACCCTGACCCCGCAACTGCGCATCGACCAGGGCGACACCGACCTGATCCTGATCGACCTGGGCCGCGGCCAGAACCGCCTCGGCGGCTCTGCGCTGGCGCAGGTATACAACCGCATCGGCCAGCAGGCCCCCGATCTGGACGACGCCGAAGACCTCAAGGCCTTCTTCGCGGTGATCCAGGGCCTGAACCAGGACGACCAGCTGCTGGCCTACCACGACCGTTCCGACGGCGGCCTGCTGGCCACCATCGCGGAAATGGCCTTTGCCGGCCACTGCGGTGTGGACATCAACCTCGACGTACTGGCCGATGCCACCAGCGAACTGGCCCCGGCGCTGTTCAACGAAGAGCTCGGCGCGGTCATCCAGGTGCGCCAGAGCGACACCGAAGCGGTCCTCAGTCAACTCAGTGCCGCCGGCCTGGGCGATTGCAGCGCGGTGATCGGCCAGCCGAAAGCCGAACAGCAACTGGACTTTTATTACGCGGGCGAAGCCGTACTCAGCGGCACCCGTGCTGCCTGGCAACAGGCCTGGAGTGAAACCAGCTGGCAGATCCAGCGCCTGCGCGACAACGCCCAGTGCGCTGACGAAGAACACGAGCGGCTGGCCGACGACAAGAACCCCGGCCTGCAGGCGCTGCTCAGCTACGACATCAACGAAGACGTCGCCGCGCCCTACATCAACACCGGCATGCGCCCGGCGGTCGCCATCCTGCGCGAGCAGGGCGTCAACGGCCAGGTCGAGATGGCGGCTGCCTTCACCCGCGCCGGCTTCACCGCCATCGACGTACACATGAGCGACATCCTCAGCGGTCGCGTCGACCTGGCGGACTTCCGCGGACTGGTCGCCTGTGGCGGCTTCTCCTACGGTGACGTACTGGGCGCCGGCGAAGGCTGGGCCAAGTCGATCCTGTTCAACGAACAGGCGCGCCAGGCCTTTACCGACTTCTTCAACCGTCCGGACACCTTCACCCTGGGTGTGTGCAATGGTTGCCAGATGCTGTCCAACCTGCGCGAACTGATCCCCGGCAGCGAGCACTGGCCACGCTTCGTACGCAACCGCTCCGAGCAGTTCGAAGCACGGGTGGCTATGGTCGAAGTACAGCCCTCGCCGTCGATCTTCCTCAGCGGCATGGTCGGCTCACGCATGCCGATCGCCATCGCCCACGGCGAAGGCTACGCCGAGTTCGCCAACAGCGCCGCCGTCGACGCCTGCGAAGCCAGCAGCAGCGTCGCCCTGCGCTTCGTCGACAACCACGGCCGCATGACCGACCGCTACCCCGCCAACCCCAACGGCTCCCCCCGCGGCATCACCGGCCTCACCAACCGCGACGGCCGCGTCACCATCATGATGCCCCACCCGGAACGCGTCTTCCGCACTGTCCAGAACTCCTGGCACCCGGACGACTGGAGCGAAGACGGCGCCTGGATGCGCATGTTCCGCAACGCAAGGGTCTGGGTAGGCTAACAACCCACCCGCCCAAAAAAATCCCGGCCCAGCGCCGGGATTTTTGTATGCGCTATCCACCGAGCGCACATCCTGCCCCCCTCTCCCCTTGCGGGACAAGCGCAGCGCAGAACAGCCGCAGGCTGGCCCGAAGGGCGAGCCCCATAGGGGCGAGTAATGGGCCGGGGGAGAGGGGGAAAGAACCTCAAACAACCGCTAATCTATCCCCCAAGCACCCGACCCCAGGAACCACCACCCCCATGAAAACAACAACCCTGACCGCCCTCATCCTCCTCACCGCGACCACCACCGCCTGCACCACCCAAACCACCACCCACATCTACAAACCCGACGGCAACAAACAATGCGAACCCGCCACCTCCACCCTGGCCAACAGCACCAACCAGCTAACCACCGCCGGCATTGAAGTCCGCAGCTCCCACTGCGCCACCCAAACCGGCATATCCATAATGACCGTCTGCGGCGCCCCAACCCTCGGCATCCACCTGCACGAAATAAACGCCAGCGATATACAAAACGCCAAAGACCTCGGTTACGAAGAAGCCAACAACCTGATCAACGAAGAGCAGGGCACAGGCTACGAAATCACTAACTGCCCCTAATTACATTGAAATGGCTAGATGCCTGCATTATGGTTAATGCCACGCAGGGAATGCAGACACTCTCCTCCAAGGCACCGGACAGCCTTCAATTCCCTCCAGAATAATTACCGCATATGCCTGAATGCGCGAGGTAGGGCGGTAGCGTGCCTGAACACCTGTAATGGTTAACCCAGTGGGCTCTGCACACCAGCAAAGCCCTGACCAAGCACATGAGTGTAAATCTGCGTAGTACGGACATCCGCATGGCCCAACAAGGTTTGTACCGTACGAATATCACTACCTCGGCGTAGCAACTCGGTGGCAAAGGTGTGCCGGAACGTATGGCATCCGACAGGCTTTTCGATGCCCGTACCGCGCACTGCCTGTTTGACGGCCCGCTGAATGGTGCTGACATGCACATGATGGCGAACGCTCCGACCATCTTCGTCAAGACAGATCCCGCTTGAAGGGAAAAGCCACTGCCAAGCCAGCGAAACAGAAGCGCGTGGATATTTACGTCGCAACGCGAAAGGGAGAGACACAGGCACCTTGTACATTTCCTCCTGTGAGCGCCATGCAGCCTCAATCTGCTCTATCTGATGCTTAAGAGGGGTTATCAAGGGGGCGGGCAGCAAAGTGGTTCTATCTTTTCCGCCTTTGCCGTCCCTGACTATGATCGTTTGATTTCGGAAGTCGATATCCTTGACGCGTAGACGGGATGACTCAACTACCCGCAGCCCCGCACCGTACATAAGAGAAGTCAGTAAGCGGTACGGTTGGCCTAGGTGCTCAATGATAGACATGGCCTCCTGGTGGGTAAGTACCGTCGGCAACCTCGGTGGTCGCTTGACCCTGACCACGTCACCGATCTCGCCTAGAGGCTGCTCAAGGACGCGGGCATACAGAAATACGATGGCATTCAATGCGAGATTCTGGGTCGCAGCCGCAACCTGCCGATCAGTGGCCAGCCAGCTGAGAAACGCATTCACATCAGACGTTCCCAGCTCAAGAGGGTGGCGCATGCCGTGGAAGCGGATGAAATAGCGGATCCAATACCAATAGCTTTTCTTCGTGCGGATGCTGTAGTGATTCAAGCGCATCACCGAGCGAAACTGCTCCCTCAGGCGAAGCTTAGGAGCTAGGCTGTCCATGTGTCGTCCATTGCTGTATTTTTATACAGTAGTAATAGATGTGCAGAATGACGAAGTCAAGCGAGTACAAAAGGAATAGAGGTGGTTATGGGTAAGTTGCTGATTTTTAAGGAATTTAATATGGTGGGTAATCCCGGCTATCCGGAGTTATACCGCAGTCATTCTTATGCATTAGTGCCGCATGCGGTCTAATCACTGTTATAAGCCAAGAGCAGTCCTGTAGCACCCCGTAGAAGGAAGAAGAAAGGATGGATTTAAAAATAAGTGATAATCACACCAAGCCAATGATTCGTGTGTTTATTATGCTAGTTGGGTTGCTCTGTGCATTGCTTATCTCCTGGAAATTTACAGGCTCACCCCTTCCGCAAGACTCCAAGTATTCATTGATTTTCCAAAACGCCTTGCTTTTGATTGTGCTTGGCTCCGCTATCTTGGAGCACTTTTTTACAAAACCAGCTGATTCCATGATTAATTCGCTAATGGCCGGAATAACAATGTTTGGTGTGTACCATGTATCGCCACCGCTAGCATGGTGGGTGGTGTTTTCTTATTGCCTCGTTGTTTTTCTAATATCAACGGTCTGTGTTGCAACATCCGGCGGGAGGATCTCTGGTGATATCGCATCGATTGTAAATAGCCGCCTTTACAGATCTGCAATTGTTCTTGGTCGGTCTAGGCTTATTTTTTCAATAGTCTTTTTGTTTGGAGTTTATTCTTTCTACTCCATTCAGTCTGAATTGGCTGTTTATCTCATAGTATTTTGGGGGGTATTCATGGCTATATGGCCACTTAAGCTTCCTCAATTGCTATCCTCGATCAGTTTTAGCTCTCAAAAAACAATCCTGCCGATAGGTAAATTGCTGAGACTTGATAATCCAGGGATCTTAAGATTTGCGATAAATCAAAGCACTGATTGGGAAGAAGGTAAGCCGTTAATCTATCAGCGAGTTGATAAAAGCCAGCAATGGGTGTTGCCACTATATTCGCATCTTAATGACGAGCGAAGAATTGGAACGGCGATGCTTTTAGGAGCTGTTGAAGATTCAAAAAAAGGACTTGCTGATGGACATATTTATGAGCCCGAAGAGGAACTAAACCATGATTCTGTCATGACTCTTTTGGGTGAAACTACTCAATCTAGATTGATTGGCTTCGTTGCTGAAGACTCATCAATTGGACGAATCAGGCTTGAGGTGAAATCAGATAATTATTGTGCAGATGGAATGCTTATTTGGTGCAAGGTCGGTAGTGCGAAGGTTTACTATCAGGTTTCAGCTGGCACAACGATTGAAGAGAATTTAGATGGTGACAAGCATGGTTATCAAATAGCTTACGCGGCTCAGCTTGGAACTTTAGAAAATGGAGAGTTCAAGAAGTTTGATTGGCTTCCAAATATGAATTCGCCTGTTTTCTCTCTCATCAATGAAAATGATGATCTTAATGGCGAAGTCCAAGACCCCAACGATTTTCAGTTTGGAAAACTTCCTAAATCAAATATTCCTGTTGTTGGTGATTTTGTAGGAAATTTCAACTTTCATACAGCGGTTTTAGGGGTAACAGGTTCAGGCAAAACAGAGTTTGCATTTGATTTGATAAGGCATTCAGTATCTAACGGTATCAAAGTAATATGCATTGACCTTACCTCGCAATATAAAGGGCGCCTAGCCGACTTGAATCCAAAAGATCTCTCGATCCAAGAGCAAACATCAATAGATTTAAGTCAAAAGCTTTTTGAAGTGGAAACTGGGCAATACGGTGCAGGGAATGAGAAAAAGGCTTTAAAGGTATTTAGTGATCAGCTACGAGCTGATGTAGATACGCAGCTTAGAGCATTTATGGAAGATGCTGATAGCAGATTGGGATTGATTCAATTGCCCGAGATATCAAACTCGCAAGCATCCATATTTATCACTGAAATATATATGTCCTGCTTATTAAATATTTCCAAAGAGAGTTTTGGTGACGATTCTAAAAAAGTGCTAGTTGCTGTTGAAGAGGCACATACAATAATGCCGGAATCAGCAACAATGGGTGTGTCTGACTTCGCTTCAAAGGGGTTGGTTGCCAAAATTGCACAAATTGCTCTGCAGGGAAGGAAGTATAATGTCGGGCTGCTAGTTTTAGCGCAAAGGACAGCTAATGTGAGTAAGACAGTGCTAACACAGTGTAATTCAATTGTCAGTTTTGCATGTTATGACGATACAAGTATTAGCTTCCTCAAGAATGTGTTTGGTTCAAGTTGTGCTGAAATGGTTCCAAACCTCAAGAAGCTTCAAGCGGTTGTTTTTGGCAAGATAGTTAAATCTGAAAGGCCGGTCGTTGTAGAGATTCCATTTGACCAAAATAAAGCCTAGTGTCAGTGCAGTTGGCTTATAACAAGCGCAAGCAGTCGGAAAAGTTACTCGCTGCGCTCCCAATTTTCCGCTGTTGCGGGCGTTAAGTGTTTTCAGGGAGGAAACTGTGAGTAAGTATCATATTGCGCAACTCAACATTGCCACGCTGTTGGCACCCATAGATTCGCCGCAGCTTTCGGATTTTGTCGCGAATCTCGACCGGATCAATGCGTTGGCAGAAGACTCCCCTGGTTTTGTTTGGCGGCTACAAACCGAAGACGGTGATGCTACCAGCATTGACGATTTTGGCTCCGATAAAATCGTGAATCTCTCCCTCTGGGATTCAGTCGAGGCTTTGCATAATTACGTTTATCGGTCTGCCCACGTTGAGATCATGCGACGCAAGAAAGAGTGGTTTCAGAAAATGGGACAGGCATATATGGTGCTTTGGTGGGTCCCTGCCGGTCACATTCCGTCAATCGAAGAGGCGGCGGAAAAGCTGAACATTCTGCGAGAGCATGGCCCAACTGTGAAGGCTTTCACATTCAAGAAAGCGTTCCCGGCTCCCAGCGAACTAGCTGGTGTGTCAACTGATACCTGGGGTGGTGAATGTCCAGCCACTTAACAAATCAATTAAGTTCGTTCCGGCCTGCGGCCTCCACCGGACGCCCCTGTCGGGCCGCCGCTTATTGTTGGCGTTAGGCATCAGTCCATAGTGAGGTATAAATATGTCAAAAATATCTGACGAGATAGCAAATGATTTTCTCGATTTGCTAAACGGAGAGCCAGGTAATCTCAAGAAGAAATATAATGAAAAGCTTGTAGATGAATTTAATGAAATAATAACAGGAGACCCAAAGGATCTTCAGAAGAAATATCAGAATGAGGCTTACGAAAAGTATCTCGAAAAATTCTCACCTACTGTTCACCTTTGGAGGTTAGATGATAAACAATGGGTAAAGAACAGAAAATCGATATGGGAAAGAATAATAGATAGGGAGAAACAGGAAGATGACGATTTTGTAAAGTCCTACTGGGAAGAGGCAGGCCGCTTTTTCCTGCGAGCAAAACCGAGAAAGAACGATAATGAATTATATGTATACAGACGTATGGCTTACACGCCATTTACATCTGTAGGCCAAATTAGAGAGTTATACATGAAGGAGCATGTATCTCTAAGGAGAAATTTGCATGAACAGCTTCTAACATACGCGTGCAGAGCATATCGGTCAGTCCCTGAAGAGTTTCATCGTGTCCAGCTAATTGCTGAAGCGCTGTATTGTGAGGATTATGTGGCAAAAAAAGAGCTTATGGGCCATGCTAAGAAACCAGAATTCTCAGTTTATTATCCTCGCGATTTCATAGTTTCATATACTAGTGAAGTTATAAATTATCTAGAGCGCTCAAAATCAGACTACCTAGATAACCTACGCCAGGTGCACAATCAACATTGGACCGGCCATGAAAGAAGCTTCTCAGAGGTGACTATCGAGTACTTTCTGGGGGTGCTTGAATACGCTGTTTTCAATGATTCTGATGAGTATGGTGGCGTAATTAATGATCGTGGAATTAAAGGTGTAAATGAAATGTGCACTTTAATTGAGTCATACAAGCCGGATATCGAAGATGAGAATCGACACAAATACATTGAAAATGCTTACGCAAATATCATTAACAATGATGTCATTAATAAGATTCGTGAAAGGCCTAACAAATAAAGCCACAGGACGCAGCAAAGCTGCGCCCGTGCTTTAGGCGTTATGCGTAGAAATGGAGGGTTGAATGCCCAAAGAGTTATTTTTTCCTGTCATTGAAACAGAACGATTAACATTGAAGCCTTTAGCAATTGATGACTCGGATAGCCTACTGGAGATTTTTTCTGATCCTGAGGTTATGCGGTATTGGAATACTGCGCCTTGGACAACAATTCAGGATGCTATTGACTTCATTAATGAAAGTAATGATTCGATGCGGCGTCAAGAGTCGCTAATACTTGGCGTGTATCTGAAGCCTACAGGCGAATTGGCTGGAAAATGTATGTTGTTTAGCTACGACAAAGAATCCAAACGTGCCGAGATCGGCTTTGGTTTGAGCCGTTCTTTTTGGGGGAAGGGTTACATTCGCGAGGCGGGAGAGGCATTAATTCGGTACGGATTCAATTCATTGGGGCTTCGGCGAATTGAAGCAGAAATCGATCCAGATAACCAGTCCTCCGCGAAAGCGCTAGAGAAGCTAGGATTTTCCCGAGAGGGTCTGCTAAGGCAGCGTTGGGAAGTCAACGGTATCGTCTCTGACTCGGCAATGTATGGACGACTGGTAAGTGACCATCCAGCACAGCATAACCAGGCAATGCACGCGACAAGCGCGTGATTGCGGCGTTATGCATCTCGCAGGATGAACTATGAAAATATTTGAATACTACGCATCTTTGAGATCTGAAATATTAGAAGTCGTCACAGGTGTAGAAAATTCAGGTTGGAGTCTATTCTGGGATGACACTACGCCAAATTACGTAACAAAGAGAAAATTAGAAGAGCTTTATAAAAAATATCTTGGGGTAGCTCGGAGCTTCGGATTATATGTTGTTACACGGCATTGCGACTGCCCTAACCCCAAACACTTAGAGTATCCTGTCTCAAACAACTATGGTTTGGAAATTTCTTATCGAGACGAAAAATTTGTCTGGAATGGTGGCCAAATGTATCAAGGGCCAAGAAATTGTATTTGCCCATGCTCGCCTAAAAACAAACAAACTCAACACCACGTAATCGATGATGTAATCTATGAAGTGTCTGCCAATCAAGAGCTTTGCAAAGAGCTTGAGGGAATACTATGTGATGTTGTGGAGGCAATAGATTGCGCCGGTGACAAGAAGCCTCGCTCTGCCATTAGAGAAAATTTATTGCGTGCAGTCCTAAGAATCAACGACCAATTACTTCCTGAAAAAATGGACGTCTATATAGAGAATCAGCTTAAAACCAATGCATAACAAGCCGCTTAAATACGCTCCGGCCACAAAAAGCGTGGCCTCCACCGGACTCGCTAACGCTCGCCGTTTAGCGGGGCGTTATGCATTAAAGGGGGAGTCAGTGCTCGAGCCAGTAGTTCAGGAAGAAACCACGGGATGCGGAATCGCGTCGGTTGCCAACATTCTGGGCAAGACGTACTCAGAGATGAAGGCCGTAGCCAATGCTATGGGCATCCATGCTTCGGACAAATCGCTGTGGTCAGATACACAGTATGTCCGGCGTATGTTGTCGAGTGCAGGTGTCAAAACCTCCGCTGATGAAGCCCCATTTGAATCTTGGGAGGCATTGCCCAATCTGGCATTGTTGTCTATCAAGCACCATCAGGAAGAAGGCAAGGACTTCTGGCACTGGGTTGTATTCAAGCGCGTGGGAGGTGAACCATTTGTGCTGGATTCGGCTAGTTACCTGCCATCCAATATCCGTCAGGATTTCGACGCCATGCAGCCAAAGTGGTTCATTGAGGTCGAAAATGCATAACCAGGCGCTCTTGTCGCCGCTGTCGCGGCTGGGACGGCTTACGCTTCGCTCCAGCCGCCCCACAGCTTGTCGTTACGCTTATAAACCATAATCATGCATAGAGGTATGCAGTGAAAAATATATTTCTAGTTCTAGTTTTGGTGCCGATATTTGCCTTGGCGCAAGATAAAGAAGAAAAAAGCGGAGTCGCTGAATCGGCTAAATCCGTAGTTTCAAGCGTAGTAAAATTTGGAAAAGAGGTTTTGAGTGGAGTTTCAGATGGAGTCACTGAGGGGAGAAAAACTGGAGAAAGTGGTGACGGCGCAATAATTGTGTCAAATCAAAATGAGCTTGAGCAATTCTTGGAAGTGAGCATTCTAAGTAAAACCGCAGACGGAGAAAAATCCGTCAATGTGGAACTTGGATTTAAGAATAGTGGATATAGACCTGTCAGAGTTATCAACTTAAAAGACAAAAACGCCATTATTGTAGTTGACAAGGATGGCTATGCGACTGGTTTGTCGCGTCATAACAACAACCCTTTTGATATTACGGTGCCAGAACAAGCAGCAGTCAAGCAAATGTTCAATTTTAACGTCCCTGAAGAAAGTGCATTCACAATCCGAATCTGGGGTAAGCAATATCAGCTTTAAAAAAGCGTAACAAAGCCATCAATCTGATGGTGCAGAAAGCGCGCCACAGGTTATGGCGGCGTTAGCTTTTTTGGGAATAGAGCAATGGATACCATATGAATATCGGGATGACGGCGTTGTTCGTAACGGCACTGTCTATGGCAGGACTAGCTTTAGCTTCTGAAAACTCTCTCTATGCCGGCGAAGAATCTCGTGAAATTAAAGCCCTGTCAAAATCAGAGATTGACGGCCTATTGGCTGGGAAAGGCATGGGTTACGGCAAAGCCGCAGAATTAAACGGGTACCCCGGTCCCGCGCATGTGCTTGAGCTCGGCGATGAGCTTTCGCTCACAGCCACTCAACGGCAAGAGACGGAAATCGTTTTTGCTCAGATGGAAACTGCGGCCAAAGCCTTGGGTGCTGATCTTGTGGCAGCTGAACGTGCGCTCGATCAGGCATTCGGAAGCAAGAAGATAGACGAATCGTCCTTGTCGGAACTCGTTAAAAACATTGGCGATGCTCAGTCTCGGCTACGCGTAGTCCACCTCCGTGCGCATTTACAGCAGACAGAAATTCTTAATGATCAACAGATATCCAAGTACATGGTTTTGAGAGGCTACAGCCGTGACGGACACGAAAACCATCACAAGCATCATCACGGAAGATAGAAGCTGACAAAGCAAGGCACACGACAAGCGCGTGATTGCGGCGTCATGCCATGACTAAACGCCTTCTTGTGCTCATCAGCACATTTCTTTGCGCAGGGAGACCGGGCGGACAATAATCCTCAGCTGTGCCACTTCCCATCGACCTCTCGACTCCCTCGCAGGAGAGCTCTCATGTCCAGCCATGCATTTTCCCAAGTGAATGTATTTTCCACTGATCCGCTTGGCGGTAATCCGCTGGCGGTGGTGCATGATGCCGATGGCATGACGGATGATCAGATGGCGGCGTTGGCGCGCTGGACGAATCTGTCGGAGACGGTTTTCCTGCTCAGGCCGACGGAGCCGGAGGCGGACTACTGGGTGCGCATCTTTACTCCCAGCGGGGAGCTGCCGTTCGCCGGGCATCCGACCCTGGGCTCATGCCATGCCTGGTTGCGTGCCGGTGGGCGACCTCGGCAGGCTGGCCGCGTGGTGCAGCAGTGCGCCGTGGGGCTGGTGACTGTCCGCCAGGCTGGTCAGCGATACGAGTTTGCTGCGCCTCCGCTGTGCCGCACGGGGCCGCTGGAGGCGGGCGATCTGGCCCGGATTACCGGGGCCCTTGGCATAGCGCCAGAAGAGGTGCTGCATCACCAGTGGGTGGACAATGGCCCGGGCTGGTGCGCGTTGGTGCTGCCGTCCGCTGAGCGTGTACTGGCGCTGCAGCCCGACTGGCCTGCGCTGGCTCCTTACTTTGTCGGCGTGGTCGGCGCCAGTCCCAAGGGCAGCGATACGGCGGTGGAGGTGCGGGCATTCATGGGTGGGGAGGGCGCCGAGGACCCGGTGACGGGGAGCCTGAACGCCAGCCTGGCGCAGTGGATGATAGGTGCGGGGCTGGTCGCGTCACCTTATGTCGCCTCCCAGGGGACAGCCATGCAACGCGCCGGACGCGTCTATCTGCATCAGGACGGGGAGGGCATATGGGTCGGTGGCGAGGTGGTGGATGTAATCGAGGGGACCATAACGCTCTGAGTGGGCTCCGGATCGAGGCGGGCTTGAGGCAGCCATAAACCGTACCAGCGGAGGTGACCGTGAAAACAGCAGGTTTGATCGGCGGAATGAGCTGGGAATCGACCCAGACCTATTACCGCCTGATTAATCAGGGGGTGAAGCAGCGCCTCGGTGGCCTTCACTCGGCACGGCTCGTTCTCTACAGCGTGGATTTCGCGGAGATCGAGGCGCTGCAGCACCAGGGTGACTGGGCTGCCACTGCACGGATACTTTCGGAAGCGGCGCGATCGGTCGAGGCGGCGGGCGCGGAGTTTCTGGTTCTCTGTACCAATACCATGCACAAGGTTGCAGCCGAGATAGAGCAGAGCGTAAACATTCCGTTGCTGCATATCGCGGATGCCACGGCCGGGGTGCTTCAGGCCGACGGGGTGACATGCGTAGGGTTGCTGGGTACCAGCTTCACCATGGAGCAGAACTTCTACCGGGAGCGGCTCGAGGCCCGAGGAATTCAGGTGCTGGTCCCGGATGCCACGCAACGGGAGCGTGTTCACCGGGTGATTTATGACGAACTGTGCCGCGGCGAGGTCAGGGACGAGTCCAGAGCCGCTTACCTTGAGATAGTCGCGTCGCTTGCCGACAGCGGCGCGCAGGGTGTAATTCTGGGTTGTACCGAGATTGGCCTGCTCATCCAGCAGTCAGACACGCCGGTTCGGCTGTACGATACAGCGGTGATTCATGTCGAGCAGGTGGTTGAGGCTGCTCTGGACTAATCCGGAGGTTTTCTTGAATTGGTTTTACCTGGCCCTCGCCATTACGGCAGAGGTGATAGCTACGTCGTTTCTGAAGCCCAGCGAGGGGTTCACTCGTTTATGGCCGTCGGTGGCCGTGGTCATCGGGTATGGTGTGGCGTTCTTCATGCTGTCGCTGACGTTGCGCACCATTCCGGTGGGCATTGCCTATGCTATCTGGTCAGGGGTGGGCACTGTTCTCATTGCGATCATCGCCTGGCTGATTTTCGGTCAGCGGCTCGATGTGCCGGGGGTATTGGGCATCGGGCTGATCATCGCGGGAGTTGTGATCCTCAACGTATTTTCCAAGGCGGCGGCTCACTAGCCGCTGAAGAGGGCTGATGAAAACGATTTCATTCGATGACTTTCTAAAGGTCGAGCTGCGGGTCGGCCGTATTGTCAGTGCGTCGGTTTTCAAGGAGGCACGCAAGCCTGCCTATGTCCTGCATGTGGACTTCGGTGAGGAGCTGGGGGTGAAGAAGTCCAGTGCTCAGATCGCCGCGCTTTATCAGCCCGAGGAACTGATAGGCCGGCTGGTGGTGGCGGTGGTGAACTTCCCGGCAAAACAAATCGGGCCGCTGATGTCGGAGTGCCTGGTAACGGGGTTTCATGATGAAAATGGCGACGTTGCGCTTTGCGTGCCTGACAGGCCGGTACCCCTCGGCACCCGGTTGTTGTAGCGGCGGCTGATTATCCATTCGAACCGGGAGGGCATGCGGTATGGTCAGTGACCCATTCGATCTTGAGCGCTTCGTGCAGGCCCAGCGGGGCGTTTATGACACGGCATTGCAGGAACTGCGTGCCGGCCGCAAACGCAGCCACTGGATCTGGTTCATCTTTCCGCAAGTGGCCGGGCTCGGCATGAGTGCCACCTCGCGTCGATACAGCCTGACAGGTCTTGAGGAGGCACGGGCTTATCTGGCACATCCGCTGTTGGGACAGCGGCTGCGTGAGGCGACCACTGCCTTATTGGCGCAGCGGGCGAGTGCCAGTGCGGTTCTCGGTGAGCTGGATGCGCTCAAGTTCCGCTCCAGCATGACGCTGTTTGCACTGGCGGACCCGGCCGAACCACGCTTTATCCAGGCGCTGGAGCGGTTCTTCCGCGGGGAAGCCGATCCGCGCACACTGGAATTGCTCAACGCACCCGACCCCGACTCTTGACCGTCAGATCCAGCGCCCGGTACATGTCCAGCCTTGCCGAATGGCCGACGTCCGGATCATTGATCTGGTTATTTCGCTCGGACGGCAGAATCGGAGCGGTGAGGTCGTCGCCATCCGGCGCCTCGAAGTCCTGTTCAGGGCCGATGGTCATGGCGCTGCGGCGCAGCAGCATGCGTATCTGCTCCGGTTCCAGTTCGGGGTTGATCGAGAGCATGGCAGCGATGACGCCTGCCACCAGCGGGGTGGAATAGGAGGTGCCACAGTGCGCTTCTCCGGGCTCACCCCGTTTGCTGGATGCGCCCTCCACGCAGGCCGAGGCGGTGATGTCGACCCGCATGTCCACGTTGGACGTCTTGCGTCTCACCGCGTAGCCGGGGTTCTCCACCTCGGTTTTGCCCTTGCTGCGTTGATGGCCGCCGACCACAAACAGCTGATCGGTGACAAAGGAGGAGGGCAGGCGGTACTCGTCACGCCCGGAATGGGCCGCGCCGTTGCCGGCCGAGTTCACCACCACCACGTCCGGGTGCTCTGCACGCAGCCAGAGAAAGAATTCTTCGAGCAGTTCCTCGTAGCCGCTCATGGCAACGCCCGATCGCACCAGCGAATCCACCGGGTCGCCGTTCACATCCATCGTGCCAATACGATGCAGGCCCCAGCTCCAGTTGATGATGCGGGCGCCATCCTCTACCAGGTTGACCGAGGCGGCGACATTGGCGGTGATGCCTCCATCCGAGCCGCGCTCGACAATGACATCAAACCCCGGCCCTGCATCATCCAGCGCCCGGAGAAAGCCGCTGCTGCCCGGATCTTCCCGGTTGGCGGCAAGCACCCCGGTGACGGTGCTGCCATGGCCGCTTGGGCTTTCGGCATCCCGTGCGTAGACGCAGGTGCGCTGACTGTCGCGACGGCAGTTGCCCAGGTAGTCGGCAAAGTCCGGTGAGTCGAAGTCCACGTCACGTTCGATCACGCCGATGCGCACCGGCTGCAGGGGGATGTCCCCGTCGCCCAGCCGGCGCTGGTAGTACACCACCGCATCCAGCAGCCGGTTGGCGGCCCATTCCCTGCCGGCATCCTCCGGCTTGGCGGGCTTGTCCCGCTCGGCCGCTTCCTCCGGTGACGATTCCTCTATCACCACCGCGTCCACGCTGACCTCGTTGCCAAGGCGCAACACCAGCGCGTCCCGCTGTTCCAGATGCCTCGCCGGCAGGCGCAGCTGGTAGGTATTCAATGGGGGGATGGCCCCCACCACCTCGGCGCCATATTTCTCGGCAAGCCGCTGGGCTTCCTGCAAGCCGTCATGTTGCTCTTCGATGATCAGACTGATCAGGTTCACCCAGGTGGTCAGGCCGTCCTGGTTGGTGGCGACTTCTTCCTCCGTTGCGGCGATGACATGACTGCGGCGGGTGCTCAGCCACACCGGGTTGCTCTGTTCACCGTCCAGCTCAAGCCAGAGCGGTCCGCTTGGTTGATCAACATCGAGGCGCAGCTGCAGACCACGCTCGGTCTGCAGGATGGATGGTGCCGGCAGCGCCTCGCCATTGAACAGAACCTGCGGCGTTTTGCCTGAGCTGTTCACATCAAGGCAGTAGTGCAGTGTGTTCGGATCCAGCAGATTGCCGCAACGTTGCAGGTGGCTGATGCGCAGCGAGTCGGCCGATGCGCTGGTGAATGTAGCGAGCGTGAGGGTCAGCAGAGCGGGGAGGATGGTGATTGAGCGGTACATAAGCGTTCCTGAACGAGGTTAACAGGCCGGCGGAGGAGAGAGCCGACCACTGCGTTAATCTTTTCTGACCGCAGCGGTGCTGTTCGTTTCAGAATATTTCGTTAGAATGCTTCTCGTTTAGCTTAAGACCTTGCGGCCATGTACGCTGAAACCTCCCCTGTTGCCCGTATCCTCGTTGTAGAAGATGACCTCGTGCTTGCCGGTCATGTCCGGTCTTTTCTGGAGAAGGCCGGTCATGCGGTTACCCTCAGCCATGACGGCTGCGAGGGCCTGCGTCTGGCCGAGCGGGATGACTACGATCTGGTATTGATGGACATTCTGCTTTCCGGGCTGGACGGATTGCAGGTACTGCAGCAGCTGCGCCGTCGCAGCCGGGTGCCGGTGCTGCTGATGTCGGCGCTGGGCGGTGAGCAGAACCGCATCGCCGGGTTCAGTCGGGGAGCCGATGATTATCTGCCCAAGCCCTTCAGCGTGGCGGAGCTGGGCGTACGGGTGGAAGCCATTCTCCGCCGTGTCGCCTATGAGCGGCAGGTTCTCCAGCGGGTGACCTGTGAGGGCGAGCTGGAGTTTGACGAATTCGCTGCGGACGTTCGCTGGGCTGGGCGGTCTGCAGGGTTGACCGCCAGCGAGTATCGGGTGCTGGAGCTGCTGTGGCAGCACCACGACCAGGTGCTGAGCAAACCCTTTCTCTATCAGCAGGCGCTTCGTCGTGGCTACTCCCGGCATGACCGCGCGCTGGACATGCATGTCAGCCATATCCGCCGCAAGCTGCAGGCCATCGGCTGCACGGGAATGCGCCTGGAGACGGTATGGGGCCATGGTTATACGCTCGTCTGCGTGGCTCCATGACATTGCCCGGCAAGGGGTCGCTGTTCTGGAAGCTGCTCGGGCTGCTGGCCCTGTTCGGGTTGTTGCTGGCAACCCTGCATGTGGACCTCAGCCGTCTGCTGCTGCGCTCGGTGTCCTATCTGCCGGAGCCCACTCAGGAGCTGCTGCGCGGCTACGCCAGAGAGGCGGAAGCGGCCTGGCTGAAAGAAGGCACTGCAGGCATAGCGCGTTACCTTGATGAGCTGCAGAAGCGCGAACAGGTGTGGGCGCGGGTGGTGGATGCTGACCACCGGCCGCTGACCGTACGCCCGCTGCAGCGGGTCGAGCACCAGCGCATGCGATTCGTGCGGCAGCTGGATGCACGCATCGGCCGACGGGACGGTACTCCGCTGTTCGAGATTCCCTTCCGCTCCGGTCAGGCCAGTCTGGTAATGGCATTGCCGGAACGATTGAATCCCCGCCGTCATCTGCTGATATGGGAGGCGTTGCTGCAGCGGGTCGTGCCCGCCTGTCTGGCATTGCTGCTGTGTATCCTGCTGTACCGCCTGCTCATATCTCCGCTGGAAATGCTGCGCCGGCAATCCGTTGCCCTCAGCAGTGGCGCGCTGGGTGCACGGGTGCCGGGCGCCATCGCCGGACGCAAGGACGAGCTGGGTGAACTCGCCCGCGCCTTCAACCAGATGGCAGAGCGCCTGGAAGGGGCGCTGTCCTTTCAGCGGCAGCTGCTGCGCGATATGTCCCACGAGCTGCGCACACCCCTGTGTCGCCTGCGGGTGGCCGCAGAGCAGGCTGACGAGCCGACGCCGCTGACCCGGCGGCTGGAGAAGGAAGTGGACCTGATGGAACGGCTCATCGGCGACAGCCTTGAACTGGCCTGGCTGGATACCGAACGGCCCAGCCTGCCGCTGGAGCCGGTCGATGTGCCCGGTCTGTGGGATGTTATCCGGGAAAATGTCTGTTTCGAGACCGGCTGGCAGCCCGAGCGTCTGCCCTGCGACCTGCCGGGGGATTGCCTGGTGCTGGGGCACCTCAACGGGCTGGCCCAGGCGATGGAGAACATCCTGCGCAACGCCGTTCGCCACTGCCCGGAGGACGGCGTGGTGCGGCTCGGTGGCCGCCGCTGCGGTGGCCACTGGCATCTGTGGATCGATGACCAGGGTCCGGGGGTTGCCGAAGAGGATCTGTCACGCATCCTCGAGCCCTTTACCCGCCTCAATGCCGCCCGCCCCGGGGGAGACGGCTTCGGTCTGGGACTGTCCATCGCCCGCAGCATGCTGCGCCTGCAGGGTGGCGAGCTCTGGGCGGAGAACCTGCGCCCGGGACTGTGACTGAATCTGCGGCTGCAAGTGTATAGATTGTAAATTGCATTTACTCTCAAATAGCAATGTTTATCATTTGCGTCGGTTTGGCTTGCTGCTGGGAATCCGCGTGAGCCAGGGATAGTCCGTCTTGCTTGGAGAGTTTCATGTCGCGTCGTATCCGTCCGTCCTTTTCGTTGTCACAGCCACCGATGGGCAAGACCCTGCTGGCCGTTACCCTGGCTTCACTGGCCTGTTCAGCGGTGGCGGAGGAGGCGCTGAACCTGGGGCAGACAGTGGTGACAGCCTCCGGCTTCGAGCAGAACCTGCGTGACGCGCCGGCGGCGATCACGGTGATTTCCGCCGAGGAGCTGAAGAAGAAGTCCTACACCGATGTGACGGATGCGTTGAAGAACGTGGCCGGTGTGCAGATTGCCGGGGGCGGCGTTGAGCAGTCCATCATGCTGCGCGGCATGACCGCCGCCTATACGCTGTTTCTGATTGATGGCCGCCCGGTTCAGGGTAATGACGCCTTCAGTGAGCGGGGCTCCCAGGCCGGCACGCCGATCAACTTCCTGCCGCCCATCGAATCCATCGAGCGCATCGAGGTCATCCGTGGGCCAGCCTCGGCATTATATGGCTCTGACGCCATGGGCGGTGTGATCAACATCATCACCAAGAAGGTCACTGACCAGTTCAGCGGCAGCATCACCGCCGAATACGCCATGCCAGGCAGCGGCAACAAACTCAACGAGCGGGGCTATCAGGGCAGTGCGGTGGTGAACATGCCACTGATCAAGGACGTGCTGGGTCTGCAGCTCAACGGCAACTACTACAAGCAGGACGAGAGCAACTTCCTCGGCCAGAGCGACAGTGCGGCTACCGATCCCGAGTACCAGCGTCAGGGCGGTGGCGGCAAGCTGGCCTGGAATCTGAACGAGCAGAACACCTTTACCCTGGGCCATACCTATACCCAGCAGGAGCGCTGGAAGCATCCGGGGCGCAGCATCGCGGAGGATGCCGACCCCACCTACAACAACTCGGTGAAGAAGAACTACTTCCTGACCCACGAAGGCGAATTCGGCAGCGTCTTCACCAATTCCTACATCAACTACGACCGCTCGGAAAACCGCACCACGCTCAATGCCGATACCGGCAAGGGTATCGAGTTCGACGTGGTCACCGCCAATACCCAGGCCACCTGGTTTATGGGGTCGCATACCATGACCGCCGGGCTGACCCACAAGTACGAGAATCTCGAACATGGCAGTAATGGTCTGCGCGAGCCGATAGTTGATCCCACCGCCGTGGTCGAGATGGACCGCTACCAGAATTCCATCTTCCTGGAAGACAACTGGAGCCTGACCGACAACCTGATCCTGACCCTCAGTGGCCGCTACGATGACAATCAGGTGTTCGGCGGCGAATTCAGCCCCAAGCTCTATGCCGTCTGGCACATGAACGACAACTTCACCCTCAAGGGTGGCGTGACCTCCGGCTACAGGGCGCCGGAGCTGCGCTCGGCGGCCACCGATTTCGGTTCCACCTCCCGCGGGGGCGTGATCATCGGCAACCCGGAGCTGATTCCCGAGACCAGCCTGAACCGCGAGATCGGCATCCACTACGAGAACTTCGACCTGGGGCTGGCCGGCTCGGTGACCGCCTACGTGACCGACTACGAAGACAAGATCAACCGGACAGGGCGGGTATGCCCCAACTATCCTGACGGTGTGCCCGCCGGCGCGCCGGACTGCGTCTACAACGGCAAGGTCTACCCGGCCCACCAGTACGGCTATACCTCCTACGAGAACGTCGACAAGGCCGAGCTGCGCGGTATCGAGTTCACCATGGACTACGATATCCTCGACAACCTGACCTATCGCCACAGCTACACCTTCACCGATACCGAACAGAAGTCCGGGGAGTACAAGGGTGAGCCGCTGAACGACGTGGCCCGGCACATGTTCAACGCCTCGCTGGACTGGGAAGTGACGCCGCAGATCAACCTGTGGACCCAGGTCAACTACCGTGGCGAGACCTCGGGCCGCTGGCAGACCGGCACCAGTGGCTCCAGCACCAACGGAATCAAGTACCCGTCCTATACCTTCGCCGACGCCGGGATGGTATACCGCCCTGCAGACAGCTGGGCCTTCAAGGCCGGGATCTACAACCTGACCAACAAGAAGGTGACCACCGACGGTGACTATGCCTACAACCTGGATGGCAGGCGCATCATCGTGGGGCTGACCAAGAGCTTCTGAGTCGGTTCAGGTAACATGGCTGCATCAATTCAGTCTTGAGGAGGGAGATATGACCAACAAGACGGTCTTCTTGCAGCCCGGTGGCGGCTTCGACAAGGTAACCATCGGCACTTCCGAGCATGCCGCTCCTGCAGCGGGTGAGATCAGCGTGCGGCTGCGCGCCAGCTCGCTCAACTATCACGACTATGTGGTGGTCAGCGGCGTCTGGGGGCCGGCAGAGCAGCGCATTCCGATGGCCGATGGTGCCGGGGAAGTCACGGCAGTCGGCCCGGGGGTGACCGAGTTCAAGGTCGGCGACTCGGTGGTGAGCACCTTCTTCCCGGACTGGCTCGATGGCCGGATCAACGTGGAAGGGTTTGCCCGGGTGCCGGGTGATGGCATCGACGGTTATGCCCGCGAGGCGGTGACCGCGCCGGCGACCTGGTTCACCCACGCCCCTGCGGGCTGGAGCCATGCCGAAGCGGCTACGCTGACCACGGCCGGGCTTACCGCCTGGCGCGCATTGGTTGAAGATGCCCAGGTCAAGGCTGGCGATACGGTTCTGGTGCAGGGCACCGGCGGGGTATCGATCTTTGCCGTGCAGTTCGCCCGGATGCTTGGCGCGCGGGTGATTGCCATCTCGTCCAGCGATGCAAAGCTGGAACGTCTGCGCGAACTGGGCGCGGAACATCTGATCAACTACCGCAAGGACCCTCAGTGGGGTGAAACTGCCCGCGGCCTGGCAGGTAACGGCGGTGTGGATTGCGTCATCGATGTGGGGGGCCCTGCGACCCTTGAGCAGTCCATGGCGGCGGCGCGGCCCGGCGCTCATATTGCGGTCATCGGCATTCTCAGTGGTGTGAGCGGCGAGTTGCCGCTGGTGCCTGCGCTGGCCAAGCAGCTGCGGCTGCAGGCGGTGCTGGTGGGTAGCCGCCGGCAGCAGCAGGATATGGTGCGGGCCATCGATACCAACGGCATGCGTCCGGTCATCGATCGTCACTTCAACCTGGATGCGATAGTGGATGCCTTCCGCCATCAGGAGTCCGGCCAGCACTTCGGCAAGATCGTGCTGGATATCTGACAGGTAACTGACCCGGTAGCCGAGGTAAATGGTGCTGACTCCTGACATTGTGCTGGCCTTCTTTCTGGCCTCCGTCCTGCTCGGGTTGGCGCCCGGCCCGGACAATATCTTCGTGCTGACCCAGTCGACCCTGCACGGTCGCAGCGCCGGGCTGATGGTGACGCTGGGGCTGTGCACCGGATTGATTGTCCACAGTCTGGCGGTGGCCTTCGGCGCAGCGGCGCTGTTCCAGTCGTCAGAGCTGGCCTTCTCGGCGCTGAAGCTGGTGGGAGCAGCCTATCTGCTGTATCTGGCCTGGGGTGCATTCCGCGCTCCGCCGGCGAGTCTGTCAGCGCAGTCGGTGGGCGCCCCGGGTCGGCTGGCGCTGTACCGCCGGGGCATCATCATGAACATCACCAACCCCAAGGTATCGATCTTCTTCCTGGCCTTCCTGCCGCAGTTCGCCGACCCGGCCCGTGGACCGGTGGCGTTGCAGATCGTGCTGCTGGGGGGCCTGTTCATCCTCGCCACCCTTTTGGTATTCGGCGCGGTGGCCGTTGCGGCGGGCCAGCTTCGCGGCTGGCTGCTCAGGTCGCAGCGCATTCAGCTGTGGATCAACCGCCTGGCCGGTGCGGTATTTGTCGGCCTGGCGCTGCGGCTGGCTACGACGCAGCGCTAACCCGCGCGCTGCGCCGCGCCATCGCCCAGCCGAGGGCAAGCCCCACCAGCACTCCCGCGGCCATGATCTCCGTCATGGCGAGTACCAGCCCGATACCCATCCCATGCAGCAAGATGTTGATAATCCCGTTAAGGGTCAGCAGTCCGCCGGCTGCCAGCCGCAATGCCAGGCGGCGGTTGGCAGGTGGGTTGATGCCAAACAGGTCACGATGGTGGCGGGACATGGCCAGGGCCAGGGCGGCCATGCCGCTGGCCGCCAGAAGGATGGCGAGGACGTTCATCATGCGGGCTCCTGTGAGGAAGTGGGTAGCGGGCTCACGGCTGCGGAGCGGCCCTTGCCGGCGCGCCATACACAGATGATGCCCATGGCCAGCAGCACCAGATCCACCGCCGCCAGCGTTGGCGCGTGGCGGGGCGTCATCAGAAGATGGCCGTGGCTGGTGGTGAAATAGTTCACCACCGGCAGGCCCAGCGCCAGCAGGCCCAGCACGCCGGTCAGCACGCGCGTCTGCGCAGGCCGAGCATGACGGGTAACCAGTGCCACCAGCGCGATCGCCAGCCAGGCAGCGATGAAGCAACCGGCTTCCACACTGGCCCGGGCGGGCAGATCGGCGGGTATCAGCCGGTTGGCCCAGAGCAGGGCGACGGAGGCGATCGGCAGGCCGAAGAACACAGAGGTATTGAGGGCGCGCACCAGCGCCATGCCGGGCGAGGGGTTGCTGGCGCGTTTGCGCAGCCACACGTTGTTGCCGGCAACCAGCATCATGCAGCCCGCCAGCCCGAGCAGCCCGTAAAGGATGCGCACCAGCTGCCCTCCGAATTGCGCCATGTGCAGACCGATCATCCAGATATAGGCACGGTAGGCGGCGGGCGCCTGTTGCTCGTTCAGCAGTTCACCGGTGAAGGCGTCATAGCTCAGGGTGTCCTGGGGCGATCCGATGCGCGATGGGTCGAGACGGCGGATGCTGACCACGGAAGAGGCATCCTCGGGATGCTCGACGACGATCCAGCCGATGTCGCCGGTCTGCCAGTGATTACCGGCCTCGGTCACCAGCCCGTCAATGGATACCGGTGTGCCCGCAGGCTGGTCCATCTCGTTACGGTGAAAGCCACCCTGGGCCTCGGTATAGAACGCCAGCGGGTCGCCGTCATAGGCTACCAGCGCGCCCGCGGGCATGTAGGATGCGACGAATACCGCCACGCCGGTATAGGCCAGAACCAGGTGGAACGGCAGGCCGACCACGCCGAACAGGTTGTGCGCGTCCAGCCAGGCCCGCTGGCCGCTGGCATGGGGCCGCAGGGTGAAGAAATCCTTGAAGATGCGCCGGTGAATGATGGTGCCGCTGACAAGAGCCACCAGCATGAACATGCCGGTCAGGCCGACGATGTACATGCCGATCTGCCCCGCATGCAGGTTGTAATGCAGGGTGAAGAAGAACTCGCCGCCCAGGGTCTCGGGCAGGGGCTGACCGGAGGCGGGGTTGAACATGACCTTGCCGCGCTTGCCCGAGCCATCCTCCTCCCAGCCCAGATGCCAGTAGGGCGCCCGGTCGGTGGGCCCGTGTATCCAGTAGGCATGCAACGGGGCGCTGATATGCGTGCTGACCCAGCGGCTGATGTCATCAGCGCCCATGACCGCCTCCCGGCCGGGCTCATGCAGCGGCGGGCGCATCCAGTGTTCCAGCTCCTTGTCGAAGCAGGCGACGGTACCGGTGAAGATGATCACGAACAGCAGCCAGCTGGGCAGCAATCCACCCCAGGTATGCAGGCCGGCCATGCTCTGGCGCAGGGTCATGGGCGCATTCTCCAGTCGCCGGGGAGCCAGGCGCCCAGGCAGAAAATGACAGCAGGGATGATCAGCCACAGCCAGGCGCGGGTGGCGCTGCGCGCAGCGAAGGCGTAGAACGCGGCGGCTACCCAGACGGCAAAGCACAGCAGGCTGGCGGTGATGACCCGGTCCGGCCGGGCCAACGGAAGATGGGCGGCGAGAAAGGCGGTGGCGCCGAAGGCCAGGGCGTAGCCGCCGAGAAGCGCGGCCAGGCCGCGACTGACCACGCCCGCCGACCGGGAGCCCGCCATACGCCGAAGGATCGTCGTGGCCATCAGAAATTCACGCTCAAGGTGCCGGTGACCGTCCGGCGGTTGCCGATGAAGCAGTCGCCCCGCGCCAGGCAGGTGGTGTAGTAGCTCTCATCTTCCAGGTTGGTGGCGTTGAGCGCGGCGGTCCAGTTATCCCGGCTGTAGCTGAACATGGCATCGTAGAGGGTGGTCGACGGGGTTTTCAGGTTGTCCTCCCCGTCCCAGCTGGCGCCGACATAGCGCACCCCGGCGCCGACACTGAAGCCGGGTATGCCGAACAGCTCGATGCGATGCTGACTCCACAGCGAGGCCATGTGCTCCGGCACGCTGGCCAGCCGGTGGCCGCGGGTATCCGGCGAGCCTTCCAGCACTTCGGTGTCGGTGTAGCTGTAGTTGGCAATCAGATCCCAGCGCGGCGTCAGCTCGGCCATTGCCTCCAGCTCCAGGCCGCGGGCGCGGGTCTCGCCGGATTGCAGGGTGTTGATCGGGTTATCCGGGTCGGGCATCTGGCGGTTCTGCTCGCGCAGATCATATATCGCGGCGGTATACAGGCTACGGCTGTTGGGTGGCTGATACTTGATGCCCAGCTCCCATTGCTCGCCCTCCATCGGCCGGTACGGCTCCGTGGTGACCGGGTTGAGACCGATCACCGGCTGGAAGGATTCGCTGTAGCTGATGTAGGGCGCCAGGCCGTTATCGAACAGATAGGTCAGGCCCGCGTGGCCGGTGGTGGCATAGTCTTTCTGGCGGACGCCGCCATCGGTGCGGTTGTCCGCCCAGTCCCTGCGCAGGCCCAGGGTCAGCAGCCAGCGCTGATAGCGGATCTGGTCCTGCACATACAGGCCGCGCTGGTCGACGGTCTGCTCCGGGTCCGCGCTCGGGTCGATGATTGACGGATCAAAGCTGCCGTAGACGGGATTGTACAGGTCCAGCGGGGTGGCCAGACCGCTGGCCTGATCCCGGCGGGTGACCGCATGCTGATAGTCGACGCCCAGCAGCAACTGGTGCTGCAGCACACCGGTATCGAACAGGGCCTGGGCGTTCTGGTCCGCCGTCCACACATCCACCTCGGGGTGGGACAGGTAATAGATGCGGCTGAGGGTGCGGTCATCCGCTGCCAGTTGGGGCGGCCAGCCATAGATCTGCTGATAGCTGACGTCACTTTCCTGATAGCGCAGCCGCTGGTGCAGGGTCCAGGTGTCGTTCAGCTGCCAGTCGAGTAGGGAGGTGAGTGCCAGCTGCTCGGCCTCGTACTCGTCGAAGCCGGGCTCGC
Source organism: Halopseudomonas pertucinogena (assembly GCF_014646575.1). GTDB lineage: Bacteria > Pseudomonadota > Gammaproteobacteria > Pseudomonadales > Pseudomonadaceae > Halopseudomonas > Halopseudomonas pertucinogena. The sequence goes on from NZ_BMNN01000001.1 coordinate 195,250, forward strand.
CGACGAACAGGTCGGTATCGAAGCGGCCATTCGGGGCGGGCAGCAGCGTGCCGACAATGGGCAGAAACTGCGAGGTGGGGGCGCCTTCATCACGCTGGAAATTGGCCAGCAGGGTCCATTCAAGCCTGTCGTGGGGCTGCCAGGTGACGGACGGCATCAGCACCAGCCGATCATCGTCGACATGATCCACCTGGGTGCCGCTGTCCCGGGCGATCGCAACGATGCGGTACAGCCAGTTGCCGTCCCGGGTCAGCGGTCCGGTGCTGTCGATGGCTACCTGTTTGCGGTCGAAGGTGCCGTACTGCAGCTGCAGTTCGGTCTGCTGCTGATTGCGCGGGCGCTTGCTGACCAGGTTCACCAGTCCGCCCACCGGGCTCTGCCCGTACAGCATGGAAGCGGGGCCCTTGAGCACGTCGATGCGCTCAAGGGTGAAGGGGTCGGAGCGGGAGTTGGTGTAATAACCGAAGCTCTGCTGCAGGCCGTCAAGGAAAGTTGCCGGCAGGCTGCCGCGGATAAGCTGGGAATCCGTGCGCGTATCCAGACCATAGGCCTCACTGCGCACGCCGGAGACATAACGCAACGTATCCTGCACCGTCTGCGCGCCCTGGTCGCGGATCCGATCAGCGGTGACAACGCTGATCGCGCGGGGTGTTTCGGTGATGGCCGTATCGGTCTTGGTGGCGGTGGCCGAACGGGTGGCAACGTAACCCTGTACCGGTCCGTCTGCCGATTCCTGTTCACTGGCGATGATCACCTCATCGGGCAGTTCCAGGGCAGGCGCCTGGGCGGCAAGAGGCGATGCATGAAGATAGCCCGCCATGCTGACGCAGAGGGCGAGCAGGGGGCGGTTGACGCGGAAGGTGCTCGGCATTGCAGTGGTCCCGTTGTTTTTTTCGGGAATGCTGATGCGAACAATTATCCTTTGCAATATATTGTTGCAACTTTCGCCCAGCGCCGGCGGGGCACATTTTCAGAGTAACGTTGACGACGTCTGGGCTATCAGCAGCGTGCCGGTTACCACCAGAACGCTGTAGACCCATTGGCGAAAACGCTGTTCATCGACCCGGTGATGCAGATATTCCCCCACCAGCGCACCCACCAGCAGCAGCGGCAGGAAGAGCGCCAGCTGCGGCAGCGCGGGCAGCAACCGGCCGTCAAGCAGGAACAGCAGGCTGAGCCCGGCGTTGAGCGAAAACCAGACGCAGAGCAGGGTGGCGCGCAACCGGCTCTTGTCGAGCGAGCTGCCGGCCAGGGCATAGACCAGCAGCGGACCGCCGGAGGCGAACAGGCCATGGGTGAGGCCCGCGCCCAGAATCAGAACCCGGTTCAGCCAGGCGGGGTGGGCGTTGCCTGCGGTGCCGCTGTGGATACGCCAGAGCTCGCGCAGGGCGAACCAGATGATCAATAGCCCCAGCAGCAGCTTCAGCAGGCTGGCCGGCAGCCAGCCCTGCAGCAGAAAGCCTGCCAGCGTACCGACCAGCATCAGCGGCAGGATGATTTTCAGCAGCAATCCGGTATCGATATGCCGGCGACTGCGCCAGGCCAGAAAGCCGCTCATCAGCACATTGAGCGGCACCAGTACCGGCAGCAGCTCGGGCACCGGCAACAGCAATGCGCCAAGCGACAGGGCAATCACCAGGCTGCCGAAGCCGGTGGCAGCCTCCACGGTGTAGGCCAGCAGGACGAACAGGCCGATAAGCAGCCAGGGGTCAACCATCACGGTTTATCAATCCGTTGCGCTCGGCAAAGAAGTCGAAGGTCTGGGCCGAGGTCTTCTGCAATTGATAGCCGAACTCCTCCTTCAGCCGGCGGTTGCTCAGCACCGGCCGGTACTGGAGAAATTTCACCTGCGCCGGGCTGGTTGGCCGGCCGCGCCACTGGGCCAGTTGCAGGCCCAGTCGGACCAGCCATACCGGCAGCCGACGCAGCGGCTTGTTCAGCCGGGCGGCGATCTCCGCCATGCTCAGCGCGCCATCCCCGGCCATGTTGTAGATGCCGGTCTTGCTGCGGCGCAGGCCCATTTCCATGGCGCCGATGACGTCCTGATCCCAGATGAACACGAAGGGTGAGTCGCTGCCCTTGAGTGCCAGGATGCGCGGCGCCATGAACAGATCGGTGATCTGGTTGCGGGTATCGGCACCGAGCACGGTGCCGGGGCGGAAGATCAGCTGCTGCAGTTCCTGATAGGTCTGGCGGTAGCGCGCCAGCATCTCCTCCACCTGCCGCTTGTGGTCGGAATAGGCGAACTCGGGGTTGCCACGCAAGGGGTCCCGTTCATCGATCCAGTCGGGGTTGTCCGGATGGTAACCGTAGGCGGCGCCGGAGCTGGTCACGGTCAGGTGCTGTACACCGGCGCTCAGGCAACATTCCAGCACGTTGCGGGTGCCATTGACGTCGATATCGTAGTCGCGCCGCCGGTCGGCCGAGGCCTGCAGCACGGAGGCCAGATGGACCACATGGGTAATGGACTCGCGCTGCAGCAGGTCGGCCAGCGCCGGATCGCGGATATCCATCTGGTGGATCGGAAAGCGCACGTCATCACGGCTGCGCAGGTCGGTGCCGATGACGTACAGGTCGCTGGCCAGCCGGTTGCCGAGCTGGTGACCGATATAGCCGGCTGCACCGGTGATCAGGATGCGCTGGGTCATGAATACTGCTCCTTTCCATTGGCTGAAAGCAGGGATGGATCGTCCGCAGGCAGTGGCCGCCGCGCCCAGAATTGCGCCAGGGTCAGGCCACTGACCAGATGCCAGACGCCCCAGAAGGCGGTTATCAGCAGCATGCCGCCGGCATCCGGGAAGAAGGTGAACAGAATCACCAGCCCCAGGCCGGAGTTCTGAATGCCCACCTCCATTGTCACAGCGCGCCGGTCGCTTTCAGCCAGCCGGCAGAGCCGGGCCATGCCGTAGCCGAGCAGCAGTGCCATGAAATTCTGCCCCACCACCAGCCAGAAGAAGCTGTGGAAGCGTTCGAGAAACAGGTCGATGTTCTTGCTGAAGGCAATCGCCACGAAGCCGATGAACACCACCAGGGAGATGACCCGCAGCGGTTTCTCGCTGCGAGTGACCAGCCCCGGGAAGCGGCGCCCGGTGAACATGCCGATGAACATCGGCAGCGCCAGCACCAGCACGACCAGGCCCAGCACGCTGCCGGGCTCGAGACTGATCTGCACCAGGTAGTCGCGGGTGTACGGGTTCAGCCAGCCATAGAGCGCGAAGTTCAGGGGCGTCAGCACCGTGGCGGCCAGGCTGGATGCCGCCGTCATGCTGACTGACATTGCCAGATTGCCACGGGCCATCCAGGTCATGACATTGGAGAAGCTGCCGCCGGGGCAGGCCGCGACCAGAATCATGCCCAGTGCCAGTTCGGGATCGATCCGCAGCAGCCAGGTGGCCAGGCAGGTACCGGCCGGCAGCAGTACGAACTGCGCGAACAGGCCGACCATGGGGGCCAATGGCCAGCGGATGATCCGCCTGAAGTCCTCCAGCCGCAGCGACAGCGAGACGCCGAAGATCATGCCGGCCATGATGATGTTGAGCAGGATCAGGCTGGCGGTATCGAACTGCAGGGATGCTGCGCCGCTCATGGGGAGACTGCCAGAGCCGGGCCGGTGGCGGCCGGGAGGTCACGTTCGAGTTCGGTTATGTGCTGCTGCAGGCGCTGCAGGTAGGCCTCCTTGTTCACGTAATAGGCCATGCGGGCCAGCTTGATGTAGCGGTAGCCCCCGTCCAGCGTGCGGCCCGCCTGCTCACGGCGCAGCTGGTCGAAACGGGCCATGGCGCTGCTCCTGCCGCCGTCGCGCAGGTGCTGGATATACAGCGCAACCAGCCGTGCCTGCTGGTTGCGGCCCTCCCATCCCAGCCCGGTTGCTTCCAGCATGCCCATCATGAACAGATTGTCATGGTCGGGGTGGAAGGCATTCAGGTACAGCTGCGGGGCGTCCTCGCCAGCGGGCCAGTTCAGGTGCCACCGGTCGATGAAGGGGTAGTCCAGCTGGTAACCGGTGGCCAGCAGGATCAGGTCGTACTCGGCTGATTGGCCGTCGCTGAAGTGCACGGTCCGGCCATCGATGCCGCTCAGATCGCGGCGCGGAGTGATGTCGCCGTGACCCAGATGATGCAGTATCAGCGAATTGACCACCGGGTGTGACTCGTACATGCGGTAATCCGGATCGGGCAGGCCGTAATCCGAGGGGCGGCCGATGATCATGCGGATCATGGCAGCGTCGAGCCGCTGCTTGAGCGGGCGCGGCAGTCTGAGTTTGCCACCGAGGGTATCGATCGGCCGGCCCCTGACGAACTTGGGCAGGAAGTAATAGCCGCGACGCAGGCTGATATCGATGCTGGCGGCATGGTGCACCGCGTCCACGGCGATATCCGCACCGGAGTTGCCGCAGCCGACCAGCAGTACCCGTTTGCCGCGGAATACCTCCGGGCTGCGATAGTCCGCGGAGTGCATCACCTCACCGGCGAAGTTGCCCGGCAGCTCCGGCCGGTTGGGTTTGTGCAGCGTACCGTTGGCGATCAGCACGCCGTCGAAGCGGCGCTCCAGTGTGTGGCCGTCACGCTCGGTGGTGATCAGCCAGCCGTCCCCGTCGGGACGTACTTCGGTTACCCGGGTACTGAATTCGTAATGCGGGCGCAGGCCGAAGTGATCGGCATAGTCGCGGAAATACTCGCGCATTTCGCTGTGATGGGGGTAGGGCGCCACGCTGTCTGCCATCGGAAACTCGGCAAACTCGGTCATGCGTCTGGATGAGATGAGGTGGGCGCTGTCGTACATGGTGCTGTGCGGATTGTCGATGTCCCACAGCCCGCCGACATCGCTGTGCAGCTCGAAGCCGATGAAGGGAATACCGAGTTTCTGCAGATTGCGTGCGCTGGCCAGCCCCATGGGACCGGCGCCGATGATGGCGTACATGGCGTGATCGTCCTGATGTCTTTGTTGTTATGATGCCGATTCTAAGCCACCGCGCGGTGGCTGTATCGCACCGAACGAGACATGGAGCCGGCAAAACAGGCCATGCAGGACAGCAACCAGCACAGCGTTACCCCACGTTACAGCCAGGCGATCGTGCAGATGGCCGAGCGTCTGGGCATATCGCTGCCTGCCGGGTTGGGCGCGCGCCTGGAAGGCCTGCAGCGGGTGCCGATAGCCTGGCAGGACGAGCTGTGGGAGAGCTTCTGCCAGGCCAGCGGCGATCCGCTGGTGGGGTTGCGACTGGGACTGGAGATTCAGGTTGGCCATCTGGACAGCCTGGGCATGCTGCTGGTGACCTGCGATACCCTGGGCGAGGCGCTGGAGGAGCTGGTCGAATACGCACCGGTGATCAGCGACGGGGGCGAGTTCCACATGCAGCGGGAGGTGGGCCAGGTGTTCATCGATTACCGGCCGCGCTTTCAGGTGCGTCAGGCCGAGCGGGTCGAGGCGGCGCTGGGCAGCCTTCTCAATATCACCCGCTGGGCCACCGGCGGACGCTTTCAGCCTTCGGGCATCTGGCTGACCCACGCGCCGCTGGCGGACCCTGCGCGATACGCAGAACTGGCGGGCTGCGCGGTGCAGTTCTCGTCAACGGGCAACCGTCTGGGCTTCAGCGTCGACCAGCTGGCACTGCCGCAGATACAGGCCAACAGCGCCCTGCGTGATCATTTGCGGCAGCTGGCCGACCAAACCCTGGCCGAGGTCGGCCATCACAGCCTGTGTGCCCAGGTGGAGAAACTGATCCGGGAGCAGCCACGCTGGGGCAAGGAGCGCATCGCCGAACACCTGCAGCTCAGCGGCCGCCATCTGCATCGCCGCCTGGCGGAGGAGGGACTGACCTTCCGCAGCCTGCGGGACAGCGTATTGCAGACCCTGGCCTGCGATCTGCTGGCAAGGGAAGGTCGGCTGGCGGACATCGCCGAGCAGCTGGGGTTCTCCGACGAAGGCGCCTTCACCCGGGCCTTCCGCCGCTGGCAGGGAGTGACACCCGCCAGCTACCGGGCCCGGCGCTCACAGAGCTGAAGGAGCAATCCTGGAGGGCCGGGTTCCATCCACCGGCCATGTGGGGTGCTGCGAGGCCGCTGGGTCGAGATGGAACTCGACCTTCCCGGGTGGGGGGCGGCATCTCGGGCGTGGGTTCTGGCGGCATTCCTGGAGGGCCGGGTTCCATCCCGGCCAAGCGGGTTGCGGCTGGTGCGTCGGGTCGAGGTGGAACTCGACCTTCCCGGGTGGGGGGCCGGCATCTCGGGCGTGGGTTCTGGCGGCATTCCTGGAGGGCCGGGTTCCATCCCGGCCATGTGGGTTGCGGCTGGCGCGTTGGGTCGAGGTGGAACTCGACCTTCCCGGGGGGGCGTGGAGCCTGGGGTTCCTGTGGGGTTTCAGCTGCGGTTGGCTACGCCGAAGGGGATGTGCACCATGGGTATGTCACCGGCTTCGGACTCCAGGTGCGAGCGCTGGTCGTCAAAGAACATGTGCGGCTTGAGCACGCTGAGTATCCGATCCTTCCTCATGCCGCCGAGAAAGAACACCTCGTTGGCGTTCACTCCCCAGTGTTCAAGTGTGGTGATGACCCGTTCATGTGACGGCGCGTTGCGCGCGGTGACGATCGCCGTGCGCAGCACGCGCTGGTAGCCCGGGTCGGCTTCCACTGCCTGGTCTTCCAGCCGTTGCAGGTGCGAGATCTTGAGAAACAGGTCTGCCAGCGGTCCCGCCTCATGGGGGATGTGCGACAGGGCGGTTTCATGGCTGACGAAATCTGCCAGCGAACCGCTCTTGTAGACCCGCTCCGAGGCATCGTCGGCGATGACCCCGTCAAAGTCGAAGGCAATCCGCAACTCCACGTCATCCACATCATCCACCACCTTGCTGGGCAGCACAGTGCCGGCCGGGTGATCGTAATCGATGGCTTCCAGCACGTCCCGCTCATTGGCACTGAGAAACAGCGAGGCATTGAAGGCGGGGATGTAGGCATAGGGCGACTTGCCTTCGAGAAAGGCTGCGCGGCTGATGTCCAGGCCGTGGTGTGCTATCGAGTTGAACACCCGTTTGCCGGTGATCGCCGAATTGCGCGACAGCAGCACTACCTCTACCGGGCGCTGCTCGGGAAAGTTGTGGTTGATGCTGAGAAAGCGCCGGACGAAGGGGAAGGCCACGCCCTTTTCCAGCGGCACCTCAAGGTGCTCCTGCTGGTAATCGCGGTAGGCCTTTTCCCCCTGCTCGCGGAATACCCGGTCGGATTCGCTGAGGTCGAACAGGGCGCTGGAGGCGATGGCAATGACGAGCTTCTGCTCGATCGGGTAGGACATGCAGGATGTTCTCCGGCCGTATTGCGGGTCCGGTATGGTGGCACTTTTCGAAAGCCCCGGGCAATGGTGACTCGTGCTGGCGCATCACTCATCCGGGTGAACAGGTTTGGCTTGTTCAGCCGGGATTTCCACGCTTTACTTGCACCGGCAGGGCTCACGTAGCAGTACGGCATCATAAAAATAATTCGCCTTGCCGTCAGGAGAATAATAATGCGTGGAATAAGGAAAACGGCCTATCTGGGTCTCGTGGTCGGGGCCGTTGCCCTCGGCGGCTGTCTGAGCGGCGGCGGAGGTGGCAGCAGCAAGTCCCCGGCACCCTCACCCTCTGAACCCCTCACCGAGCAACAGCAGCGTATAAGAGATGGTTTCTTCGTCGTGCAGACGGAGAAGTTGCCTTTTGACGCCCTCAATGCCACCCATGCGAACTCGAGCCGCTGGCACGGTGTGCTGGATGGCGCCGGTTATCGTGTGGAAGTGCCCGAGAACTGGAACGGCATGCTGGTCATGTACGCCCACGGCTACCGAGGTGATGGCCCCGAGCTGACCGTTGACAGCCCGCCGATGCGCGAATACCTGCTGGACAACGGCTATGCCTGGGCAGCCTCGTCCTACAGTACCAACTTCTACGATGTGCGGGCCGGGGTAGAGGACACCAACGCCCTGGCGCTGGCCTTCAATGACATCGCCGCCGAGAACGGCCGTCCGCTGGACGAGCCCACCCACTATTACATCACCGGGGTGTCCATGGGTGGCCATGTGGCGGGCGCTGCCATCGAGCGGGAAACCCAGCAGACCGCCAACAATTTCGTTCCCTATGCGGGGGCGGCACCGATGTGCGGCGTAATGGGCGACACCGCGCTGTTTGATTACTTCACTGCCTACAGTCTGTCGCTCTACGCCTTTGCCGGCACCCCGGCCGACAGCTTCCCGCTGACTCCCGAGGAAGCAGCCGAGAAACTGGAGATCGCCCGGGATACCCTGTGGGCGGATTACGAGGCAAATCCCCACGCAAACGGTCTGACCCCGGCGGGGGTGCCTTTCCTCGCCACCCTGCAGAACCTGTCAGGCGGACCGCGGCCGATCTATCCGCTGTCCTTCGGCGGTTTCCAGGGCTTGCTCCAGGGGCTGGCCGGGGATGATGGCACCATCAACGGCGTTCTGAGCGACTCGGTGGTGGATACCACCCAGATCACCTACCGCTTTGAAACCGCCCCCGGTGCACCGCTGTCACCCGCCGAACAGGCCTTCAACAACAGCATCGCCCAGGCCGTCGGCGTGTCCGGCGCCAACGGCCCGCGGGACGACGGTCTTCGACTGATTCCCAAGGTGAACGGTGATCTGTACGCGGATATTCCGGTGGTGACCATCCATACCCTGGGCGACCTGTTCGTGCCTATCAGCATGCAGCAGATCTATCGCCAGCGCATGGAGGCCAACGGCTGGGGGGACAATCTGGTCCAGCGTGCGGTGCGGGCGCCGGGGCACTGCGACTTCTCACTGGCTGAGTTCGTCACCACGCTGGACGCCATGCTGCAGTGGGAGCAGAACGGCACCAAGCCGGCCGGGGATGACCTCCTGACTCCGGCGGTGATGGCCGATCCCGACTTCGGCTGTACCTACACCGTGAACGGCCCTCCGCAAACGGTAACCCGCGCTCTGATGCCGGCCTGTACCGCGGAGTAACTATCCAGCTGCCGGCCCGGCGCCCATGATGGGTGCCGGGTCTGCAGTGGAATTCACTGGTTGGGCAGCTTGACCACACCCTGTTCGCTGACCACGTCGCGCACCACTTCCTCGACGGAAACAGTATCGCTCTTCAGGTCATAACGCAGACGCACCGCCATATCGGCCTGGCAGGGCTCACCGCTCTCATACTCGCTGCATGCCAGAACGTGGGTGTTGAGAATGCTGGGCTGGAGCGGGTCCAGCTGGCTGTACCAGGGAATGGAGTCGTCCGGCACATGCGCCTTGTCCTTCAGCTCGCCGCGCGCGGCCTCGATGAAGCGCTTGCGCTGTTCATCCGCGTTCAGGTAGGCAGGGTCCAGGGTCAGCAGGGCGGTAGTGAGTGTGCGATCCTGCGGGCCTGCTCCCAGCAGGTAGCTGACCTCGCCCCGGCGCGATTCAGGCAGCCGGGTTTCAAAGGTCAGGGGGCCGGTATCCTCCGTGGTGTCCGCCGCCGGGTTGAGGATGCGCAGGGAAATGCTGCGCTGCTGTGCGGTGGCATCTTCCGGCAGAGCGTTCCGGAAGTCGGCCAGGCACTCGGTCAGTTCATCCAGCTGCTGCTGGGCCTGGCCGGAGTGCAGGTCGCGCTCGACCACCAGCCGGAACTGCGTGATGCCGGGCTCTCCCTCCACCGCCAGGGGGCGGACCTTGCATGATTCCATCGCCTGGTTGACGGCCCCGAGCTTGACTCCCGCTGCGGTACCCTCCCTGTATGCGTTCAGAAGGCGCTGTTCGCAATCACTGCCGGTCTTGCAGTTCGCCGGGTCCGCGTCCATCTCGAAGCGGATGAGGGTGAAGGGGTCATCCTTCTTTGCCAGCGTAACTTCCCGCGCCTCGCCGCGCTGCTCGCTGGAGTGAAACTCCAGCTGTCCGGGATAATGTGCCTCGGCCAGGGCCATGGCGGCGTCGGTCGCCTGCTGGCTGGCAAAGGCTGACGATGCCGAAAGTGTGGCGAGGAGCAAAACGGATCTGCGCATGGTACCTCCGCATGTAGCACATGGAGTTGTTATGAACCTCGGACCGTCGCTGCCAAACGGGGCCCTGATCTCTTACCTTAGTTCAGAGCGGGCCGATTTCCAGACTTCAGGCACTGCTGGAGGCGGGCCGGAAAACTGTCCGCCTGCCGGAACGGGGCAGCGCTGCTATCATCCAGTCGTTACATCCTGTTGCGTCGAGTCGTCTTTTGCAGAATTTCACTGAAGGTCCCATCGCCCGGCAGCTGGGTACGTTTGCCCTGCCCATCGTCGTCACCAGCCTGCTGCAGGTCTCCATCCAGCTGATCAATGGCCTGTGGGTGGGCAACCTGTCGGGCAGCGAGGCCTTCGGCGCGGTGACCGTCGGCACCATCGTGATGATGGTGGTGCTGGCCTTCGTGCTGGGCGTCAACCAGGCAACCCTGACAGTCTTTGCCCAACTGCGCGGGCGCAACGATCCGGGCGCCTTGCGCGCCTACCTGAGTGCATTTGTCATCATTCTCGGCCTGCTGGCATTGACCATCAGTGCCCTAGGCTACCTGTTTGCGGAGGCCTTGCTGAGGTTGCTGAACACCCCGGCGGAGATCATGGATGATGCCCGCGTGTACCTGCGCATCAACTTCGCGGGCACGCTGCTGGTGCTCGGCTACAACTTTGTCAGCACCGTGTTGCGGGCCTTCGGTGACAGCCGTACGCCGCTGTATTTTGTGGTGCTGGCGACGGTACTCATTACTTTGCTGTCGCCGCTGTTCATCGGTGGGTTCGGTTGGGGCGTGGCCGGTGCAGCGCTCGCCATTGTCGCCGCCCAGGGCGGGGCCTTTCTCTACAGCCTGGTGCATCTGGCGCGCAAGTACCCGGGGCATGGCTTCCGCCTGCAGCTGCCGAAATGGGAGGAGGTGCGGACCATATTGCGGCTGGGGATTCCTTCGGGCGCGCAGATGGTCGTCATTCAGGCCGGCATCACGGTGATCCTGTCGCTGGTCAACAGTTTTGGCGCGGATGCGGTGGCCGGGTTCGGCGCGGCACAGCGGCTGGACAGCCTGATACTGCTGCCGGCGGTGGCGGTGGGCACGGCCATCACCGCCATGGCGGGACAGAATATCGGTGCGCAGCAGTGGGCCCGGGTTGTGCAGGTTACCCGTGCTGGTGTGATCTATAACACGGCGATCATGCTGTTCCTGGCGAGCCTGTTGTTCATCTGGGCGGAGCCGCTGATCAGGCTGTTCATCCAGGATCCGGCGAGTGTCGACTTCGGCACGCGTTACCTGCGGACCATTGCCTTCTTCTACCCCTTTCTGGGGCTGAATTTCGTCTTCAACAGTGTAGTGCGGGGGGCGGGAGCGATGTTCCAGGTGTTGGCGCTGAACATCATCTCGCTGTGGATACTGCGGGTGCCGCTGGCCTACGCCGCCACGGCATTGTATGGAGGGACAGGGGTGGCGCTGGGCATTGGCCTCAGCTTCATGCTCAGCGCCGGGTTCTCCTATGGCTACTACCGCTGGGGTGGATGGCGTTCGAGAACGCTATTCAGGTAGCGGAGCAGCCGACAGAGATCAGTCTTCCAGCTGTGCTGCCAGAGCCTGTACGCGGGCCAGGTCGCCATTGGCTACCTTGGTCAGACCCTTGCCGTAGTCGGCGTCAGCCTTGTAGAAGAACGACAGCATGTGGTGCTTGGAGTCGTCCTCGGCACCGGCCAGAGCCTTGCCCAGGCTGTTGATCAGGTCGCGCTGTTCCTTGCGGGTGAAGGAGCGGTACAGATCACCGGCCTGCTTGAAGTTCTGCTGCTTGTGGATCGGCTGCTGCACGGTAGTGCCAGACACCGGGAGCTGGCTGTAGCGGGCAGATTCAGGCTGCGGACGCGGCTGCAGACGGCTCGGCTCGTAGTTCACCTCACCGGTGCGGGCGCCGGTGTTCATCGCACCGTCCTGGTTGTTGTTGTTCACCGCCACCTTGGCCTGGTTGATCGGCAGGTGCTGGTGGTTGGCGCCCAGGCGGTACATCTGGGTGTCGGCGTAGCTGAACAGGCGGCCCTGCAGCATGCGGTCTTCGGACGGCTCGATACCGGGGATGGTATTGGCCGGCGCCATGGCTACCTGCTCGGTTTCCTGGAAGACGTTGGCCGGGTTGCGGTTCAGCACCATGGTGCCGACCTTGCGCTCGGGAACGTCAGGCCAGATCTTGGTAGCGTCCAGCGGGTTGTAGTCGAAGTTGTCCAGATCTTCCGGCTCGATCACCTGGATGTACAGATCCCATTTCGGGAAGTCACCCTTGTTGATGCTCTCGATCAGGTCGCGGGACATGTGGTTGAAGTCGGTGCTCTGGATCTCAGCGGCTTCCCTGGGGTCGAGGTTCTTCACGCCCTGCTGGGTTTTCCAGTTGAACTTGACGTAGCTGTAGTCACCTTCTTCGTTGACGAACTTGTAGGCATGCACCGAGCTGCCGTCCATGTGGCGGTAGGTAGCCGGGGTGCCGTAGTTGGAGTACAGCAGGGTCAGCGTGCGGGTAGCTTCCGGCACGTGGCTGAAGAAGTCGAACAGGGTGCGGTCGGTGCCGTAGTTCTTGTCCGGGTCAGGCTTGAACGCGTGGACCATGTCGGGGAACTTGATCGCATCGCGGATGAAGAAGGTCGGGAAGTTGTTGCCCACCAGATCCCAGTTGCCGTCTTCGGTGTAGAACTTGGTGGCGAAACCACGCGGGTCGCGCAGGGTTTCCGGGCTGTGGTTGCCGTGAACCACGGTGGAGAAGCGCACGAATACCGGGGTGGTCTTGCCTTCACGGAACAGGCTGGCCATGGTCAGGTCAGACAGGTCGGCAGTGGCGGTGAATTCGCCATGGGCGCCGGTACCACGGGCATGCACTACGCGCTCCGGAATGCGTTCCCGGTCGAAACGCTGCAGTTTCTGGATCAGCTGCACATCCTGCAGCAGCACCGGGCCGTTGGCGCCGGCGGTCTGGGAGTTCTGGTTGTCGCCGACCAGTGCCCCGTTATCGCGGGTCAGGTCTGCTGCGTAGGCGGGCAGGGCCAGCGTGCCGGCAAGGGCCGCTGCGCTCAGGCAGTGGGCGGTCGCCGTGCGGAAGTTGTACGTCATCTCAAACTCCTGAATATCGTTTTCAAGCCCGGGCTCGGGCGCAGCAGAAGGGTAAGAGAGCTAAGTGTCTGATATAAATTGAAAAAATCTCTGTCGCCGATAGCTTTTGGCGATTGCTGCAGGAGAGGAGATGGGATAAACGGCGGGGTCAGCGTCGGCCGGCGCCGGCGGCTGCGCCCCGTGGCCGGGAGAGCGGCACGGGTGCGCAGCTGTGTGGCAGTACGTCAGGCGGTCCGGGCCAGCTCTGCTTCGATGGCCTGTACCAGACGGGGATCATCAGCCGTCACGTCAGGGGCGAACCGGGCGACCACCTCGCCGCTGCGGCTGACCAGGAACTTCTCGAAGTTCCACAGCACATCAGCGGGGTTGTCCGGATTGACCCCATAGCCCTTCAGACGTTCGCGGAAGGGACCATCACCCACCGCATCGGGCTGCTCCGCCGTGAGCTGGGCGTACAGCGGGTGCTGCTGCTCGCCGATCACGGAAATCTTGGCGAACAGCGGGAAATGCACATCGTAGGTAGTGGAGCAGAAGTCGCGGATCTCCTCTTCCGTGCCCGGTTCCTGACCCTTGAAGTCGTTGGCAGGAAAGCCGAGCACCTCCAGACCCTGTTCGCGTCTGGCCTGATACAGCGCTTCCAGAGCCGCGTATTGTGGGGTCAGGCCGCACTTGGAGGCGACGTTGACTACCAGCAGCACCTTGCCGCGGTAATCGGCCAGGCTGCCGGCAGTGCCATCGATTCGGGTCAGGGGAATATCGTAGAGCGTCGTCATCTTGTTCTCGTTATCTGGCAGAAGTGGAGTGGTGACGGTAGCAGAAGTCGGCTTTGCACTGCAGCCCCGGCGTGATCATCCGGATATTTCTGCACTAAGCTCAGAGCAACCACAACAGGAGGGTAGGGCCATGAGTCTGTCGGGAAGCTGGCTGTGTCAGGGGGTGCGCTACGAGATCCAGGGTGAGCTGAAAAACGTTTATAACTGCCACTGTTCGATGTGCCGCAAGCTGCACGCGGCGGCGTTTCGCACCAGTGCGAAGATCCGCTCCGCGGACTGGAAGACCCTGCAGGGTGCGGAGCTGATCCGTTTCTATGAGTCCTCGCCCGGGGAGCACAAGGCGTTCTGCTCGGTGTGCAGCTCCAGTCTGTTTACCCGGTTCGATCGGCAGCCCGAATTCTACGGCTTCCCGCTGGGAACGCTGGATACTGATCCCGGTGTGCTGCCGGAGAAACATGTGTTTGTCGCCAGCAAGGCGCCCTGGTTCGAAATAAGCGACGACCTGCCGCAGTTCGCTGAACTGGAGTAGGCTTTCAGGCGCCATGCTATGCTCGGCGCCCATCGCATTCGGGAGCCGGGCATGGCCGACAATCCTCTGATTGAAATCTACCGCGACGACTGGCTGCTGGCGGTGCACAAGCCTGCCGGCCTGCTGGTGCACCGCAGCCCGATCGACCGCCATGAGACCGAGTTTGCCCTGCAGTATGCCCGCCAGCTCAACGGCGGCGCCCATGTCTATCCCTGTCATCGGCTTGATCGGCCCACCTCGGGAGTGCTGCTGTTTGCCCGCAACCCGGAGACCGCCAGCCTGTTCGGCCGGGCGCTGATGGCAGGCCAGGTGGCCAAGGCCTACCTGGCGGTGGTACGTGGCTGGGCGCCGGAACAGGGGTTGATAGACCATGCCCTGCGTGAGCACGCCAGCGATCGGCGCCTGAAGGATGAGGAGCAGCCGCTGCGCGAGGCGCGGACCTGCTATCGCCGGCTGGCGATCAGCGAGATTGCCGTGGAGGTGGAGGGTTATCCGCAGAGCCGTTACGGCCTGATGGCGCTGCATCCCGAGACCGGCCGCAAGCATCAGTTGCGTCGGCACATGCAGCACATCAGCCACCCGATCATTGGCGATACCAACTACGGCAGAACGAAGCACAACAGATATTTCGCCGAGCGCTTCGGCTGCAGCCGGCTGATGCTGGCGGCCACCGAGCTGGCCTTTGCGCACCCGGTCACCGGGCAGGCACTGCGGCTGCAATGCCTGCCGGAGCCGAGCTTCATGCAGGTGCTGTCGATCTTCGACGACCTGCCCCCGCTGCTGGGGGGCGGGCTCAGTCGAGAATCAGTACATGCCCATCGCTGGGATTGATGCGGCCATTGACCAGCGTCTCGACCAGTGCCGGGCCGCTTTCCAGACCCTGATGGCTCTGCAGCTGCAGCCAGGGTGAGGCCGGGTTGCGCACACGGTCGATAAAGCTCAGCTGGGCCACGTTGAAGCGCCGGGTCACCTCGCCCGGGCCCCAGTCGGCGTTGCGCTTGCGGATCTGGTTGGGGGCGAAGTAGGCCTGGGGTTGCGGGCCGGACAGTGCCAGATCCTGCTGGCTGATGTGATCCTGGCTGTGCGCCGAGCCGGCGTAGCAGTCGTGCATCAGGGTGCCGTCAAAGTGCCTGTGAATGCGCTGGCGCAGCTCGGCGTTACCGGAAAAGTCCACGTACAGGGTGGGTACCGAGGGGTCCAGCGACTCCAGCTCGTCATAGCTCACGGTGCGCTCGTAGCAGCCCAGGCCTTCCACGTAGCCGCGGTTGCTCTCCGAGGTCAGGCCCACCAGCTCGACGCCCTTGTCCTGCAAGCAGAACAGGGTGCCGAAGGCGGTCTTGCTGGAGGCGCTGGAGACCACGATGCGCTTGGCATCGAAGAACCGGTTGTCTTCCAGGTAATCGGCCAGCATGAACGAGGTGATGAACAGCGGACGCAGCAGCATCTGGTAGTCCTCGTTTTCCGGCCGGTAGGCGGCATCGGTACGGTTGCGCTGATACTGGTTATACGCAGACGTCAGTTCCAGGCGATGGGCGGTGCCATCGTAGAAACCGCGCTCGGTCACCCGCACCGGCTCCACCACCAGGTGGGTCGCGATCGGCCAGTAGCCGTAGAAGCGTTCGCCTTTCTCCAGACCTTCGACCGTTGTCTCGACAATCTCGGCGAAGCCCCAGGCCGGCATGTGACCCCAGCCCGCATCGCCGGTGGGGAAGAAATCCCAGTAGCGCAGGTGCGGAGTGTCGCCGAAGGCGGCGTACGTGATGTTGTTGGTGGTCAGCGCCAGGCGGCTGATTTTCAGCAGTGCCTGACCGGGTTGCAGTTCGGTCAGGGTTTGGGTAACGATGCGGGTGCGAGCGAGGTCGCGCTTGTCGGTTTGCAGGCTCTTTATCTGGGTCATGACGGGCTCCGTAAGGTGATCTTGCGATATACAGACTGTATGCCAGCCTGCCGCTGGCCGGGTTCGGATAACCATGAGCAACAGGACAACCCCCGAAAGCCGCGCTAAACCGCTGAAACGGCCCACTCAGGCCCGCGCGCGGTTCACCGTACAGGCCATTTTCGACGCCTATGTTCGGATTTGGCAGCGCGATGGCTGGGCCGGCCTGACCACCCGCGCGGTCGCGCTGGAAGCGGGCGTGGCGGTAGGCACCCTGTACGACTATTTCCCCAGCAAGGAGGCGTTGCATTCAGCCTACGTGCGGCACTGCATCGAACGACTGGTCGAGGCGGTGGATGCTCAGGTGGTGCAGGCGCCGGCGTTGAGCTGGCAACAGCGCATCCATCTGTTGATCGAGCTGCTCAGTGGCGTGCGGCGCGACGAGTTGTCGTGGTTCCATCCGGACATGATGGAGCTGGAGCCGCTGGTTGCCGAGCAGAAATACCAGCTGCGCGCCTATGCCGAATTGCTTGCAATGTGGCGCCGGGTACTCGGCGTGTGCACCGATCTGCCGCAACCGGCCGATGATCGGTTGGTGGAGGCGCTGCATCTGGCGGTGTGGGGCGGCCGACGCTATGCGATGCAGCTGCGCCTGGACGATCGGCAGATGCAGAGCTGGGCCGCCGAAATGGAAGCGCTGTGTGTGGCGCGGCTGGGTGGCAGCGCAGCTCCGGTTACAGATCCATCTGCTGCTGAACGCCCTGACTCCTTTCCTTCGCGTTGAGCGGCTCGCCGCGGGTGGCATCGTAGGTCAGCTGCCCGTGATGAAGACGGGCCGGGCGGGTGTAGGGGTGCTCCTCGATATGTTTCTCGTCCTGTATGTGCAGGACCCGGGTGCCACTGACCATCAGCACATCGGAAATCAGCGAACGGTGGCAACGCCACCAGAGCACCTCGGCGCACATCATGCTGGTCCGCTTTCTCGTTGCCAATTCCCGCAGGCGCTCCAGACCGCTGGCGAATTCCCGGCTGGCCGTATGGTCCGCATAGCCGCGGAACGAGGTGTTACGCCATGCAGTATTGGGCGAGTCGGCTGACGGGCGGCGGCGACCGCCCAGCTCCCTGATCAACCTGTATTCAATGCCTGCATCTTCGAGACTGGCGGCCAGCGCCTCCTGACCGAACTGCGGCAGCCGGCGCGAGCCGGGAAAACGGCGCACATCCGCTATCGCCTCGATACGGTAATGCCGCAGCAGGGCGATGAACTCGTCAATCGTGCGAGTGGAGTGGCCCAAGGTCCAGATGGTGTCAGCACCCATGATTCTTTCCTCCTGTTCTCAATAAGGGACAGGCTGCCGGCCGGAAGGTTTGCAGCCGATCAGCTCGCCTGGCTTGAGGCCATGCTGCGAACTACGCTTTACCGGTTGCTTTCATGGGCAGGATGGGGAGGTGGGCGATGGAAACGATGGAGCTGCACCGAGGACGCCTGATCGATCACGTTCAGCTGGTAGTGCGGGATCTGGCAGCGGCACGGCGCTTCTACGAAGCGGTGGCACAGGTACTGAACGTACCGGTGGGTGGAGAGGGCGAAGGGTTCTTCTGGATTGACGAGCTGGTGATCTCGGCTACGGATTCACCGGCGGCGCTGGGGGAGGTGACGGGGCGCCAGCATCTGGCTTTCCAGGCGCAGGACGAGGCGATGGTGGACGCCTTTTACCAGGCAGCACTGGCCAGCGGTGGGAAGGACAACGGAGCGCCGGGACTGCGGTCGGCATATCACCCGGGTTACTACGCCGCCTTCGTGCTTGATCCGGACGGCAACAATATCGAGGCGGTATACCATGGCGCAGCAGACCGCAGTGCTCCGTCGGTGCACATCCGGTTCACCCAGTAGCACTGCAGAAACAGCACGGTTTGCTTTCACGTAGGCCTGTTTCCGGCCATGGCGGGCATGGCCGGAAACAGGTCGCCGGCTTACAGCGCCTGCGCAGTCTTCTTCGCGGCTTGCTGAGTTGGGCCGGACGCGCTTCGGCCCGGCTGGCTGACCTGGCTGCGCTCCTGCTCCGTCTTTTCAGGCGTAGCCAGATAGGATTCCAGCGAGTCGTCCATCGCTTTCAGCCACGGCGTGTGGTGCGGGCTGGCCATCTTGCCGGTGATGACCGAGCGGTAGATGTTGTCGCGGAAGGTGAGGATGTTCTCCTTCTTGTGCGCGATCCACTGGAGGAAGATCCGCTTCGCACCGTCGATGTCGAAGCTGGGATAGTCGGTCTGTTCGATCAGGCTGCGCACATAATCGCCCTGGAACTGGATCATGTCCGCATCGTCCTGCAGGGCTTCTTCCCGTTCACGCCACTGCTGGCTGTGCCGACGCATCTCGCTCTGGTCGGGCAGGGCGATGCGCCCCAGTATCACGTCACGGACAAACCAGGCCTGGGCGTCGAACATGTTGAAGGTGAACCACTGGTCCTGCATACCCAGATAGAACATCTTCGGATTGTTCTCCCAGACGACGCCCTGATACAGGTTCAGGGGCCAGAGCCGGTTGTCGGTCTTCAGTCGTAATGATTCGTCCAGGAAAGGAAAGTGGTGCTGATAACCGGTACACAGGATGATCGCGTCAACGTGGCGGGAACTGCCGTCCTTGAAGTAGGCGGTGTTGCCATCTACTTTCAGCAGTAATGGTTTTTCCTCCCAGTTGCTGGGCCAGTCGAAACCCATGGGCCGGCTGCGGTAGCTGGTGATGATGTTGCGGGCACCGTATTTGTAGCACTGCGAACCGATATCTTCGGCCGAGTAGCTGCTGCCCACCAGCAGCACGTCCTTGTCCTTGAATTCCAGCGCGTCGCGGAAGTCATGCGCGTGCAGGATGCGCCCGTTGAACGTCTGGAAGCCCTCGAATTCCGGCACATTGGGAGTGGAGAAATGGCCGGAGGCAACGATCACGTGATCGAATGTTTCGGTGCTGATCACATCGGCGCTGTGGTCGTGTGAGGTCACGCTGAACTTGCCGGTCTGCTCATCCCAGGTCACCTGGCGCACAGGGCAGTTGAAGCGGATGTATTTGCGTACGTCGGCCTTTTCGACGCGCCCCTTGATGTAATCCCAGAGCACCTCGCGCGGCGGGTAGGAGCCGATCGGCCGGCCGAAGTGGTCATCGAAGCTGTAATCGGCGAACTCCAGTCCCTCCTTGGGGCCGTTGGACCAGAGATAGCGGTACATGCTGCCGTGGACCGGCTCGCCGTGCTCGTCCAGGCCGGTGCGCCAGGTGTAGTGCCACAAGCCACCCCAGTCGGACTGCTTTTCGTAACAGACCAGTTCGGGGATCTCGCAGCCCAGCTGCTGGGCGGACTGGAATGCGCGGAGCTGGGCCAGGCCACTGGGGCCGGCGCCGATGATGGCTATTCTCATATATATTTCCTTGTCTAACTATAAATAGCTGATCTGCCGCCGGAGCTTGAACACGACGGCATGAATCAGCAACACGAGGACAAGCCGAACGGTGTCGGCTTTGTTGAAAAGATGATTAGAGGTGTAATCATACAGCAAGGACGGGTTGAGATCTAATCCAGGCGCCGAGCGGCGGGTTGCCGGCAGATGTAATATATTGATTGCTCGCGTTTCATTACCCGAAGGACTCGTCTCCTTGTCTGATTCCCACCGTCTGCCCCGCTGGCTGCTGATCCTGATACCGCTGCTCTTGCTGGCCGGCTGGCTTGGCTGGCAACAATGGCTTGGTCCGCAGGTGCCGGGGTACCGGCTGGAAGCGCGACCGCTGGTGCAGCGGGTGGTAGCCAGTGGTGAGGTGGACAGCCAGTCGCTGGCGCAGGTGGGAAGTGAGATCACTGGCGTGATCCGGGCGCGCCATGTGCGCGAGGGGGACAGCGTCCGAGCCGGGGATCTGCTGCTGGAGTTACGCGATGAGGACCAGCAGGCCCGTGTGGGGGAGGTGGAAGCGGCCCTGGACCAGCTGGTCCAGCTGCAGCGGCCGCAGGCACAGGCGGCCTTGAGCGAGGCGCGAACCGATCTGCAGCAGGCCACCCGCGAGCGTGAACGGCGAGACGAATTGTTCCGCCGGCAGCTGGTATCCGCAGAGCAGCGCGAGCAGGCCCGTCAGGCCGAGGTGAGTGCCCGCACCCGGTACGAGCGGGCGCAGCTCGCTGCCAGGGCGGCCGCCGTCGGGGGCAGTGACGAACAGATCCTTCGGCAGCAGCTGGCTGCCGCCCGCGCTGCGCTGGAGAAAACCCGGATCCGCGCCCAGGTAGATGGTGTGGTACAGACGCGTGATGTCGAGCCCGGTGATCTGGTACAGCCGGGCAAGGCGCTGTTGCAGATTGCCCGTACCGACAGTCGGGAAATCATCGTGCCGCTGGATGAAAAGGACATGGGGCCGGTCAGACTGGGACAGCCGGCACTGGTGATTGCCGACGCCTACCCGGAGCAGGTGCTGCAGGCCAGGGTGAGTTTCATCGCGCCGGCCATCGACAGCAGTCGCGGGACCATCGACATCCATCTCGAGCTGCTCGAACCGGCGGATTTCCTCCGCCAGGGCATGACGGTCTCGGCGGATATCCGTACCGGCCATCGCGAACAGACGCTGGTGCTGCCCAATGACGCGCTGCACAACCGCCGTGGCGAACAGGCCGAGGTGCTGCGCTGGGGCAGTGATAATCAGGTACAGCGGGTGCCGGTCCGCCTGGGTCTGCGGGGCACCGGTCTGACCGAAGTCGTCGAAGGCCTGAGCGAGGGGGATGTGGTCATCGCCGACGACCTTGCCGAAGGCCAGCGCGTACGGGTGCGCATCGAGCCGATGCTCGCCGGCGAGGCCTGAGCATGCTGCGCCGGTGGCGGGCCAGCGCCTGGACCGAGTGGCTGATCGCCCTGCGTTTTCTGGTCGACAACCGTCTGCAGACCTTGATGATCCTGCTGGGCATAAGTGTCGGCTCGGCAGTCATCGTGTTCATCACTGCGCTGATCAGCGGGCTGCAGGACAACGTGGTCGAGCGCACCCTCGGCACCCAGGCGCATATCCGGGTGCTGACCCCGGACCAGTTCAACCGGTTGGCGCCGCTGCCAGATGGCGCCGTTTCCCTCACCCTTGAAAACCCGCGTGCCCAGCGCCTGCGCTCGATCGGCAACTGGCAGGACGTGGTAGCCGTGCTGGATCGACATCCGCGCCTGCTGGCGGTCTCGCCGGTGGTCAGTGGGCCGGCGCTGGCGCTCAGTGGTGTGGCCCGCGAGTCGGTGGCGCTGGTCGGCATCGACCCGGTGCGCTATGAACGCATCATTCCCATCAGCGAAGACCTTGTCGCCGGCGAGTTCCGGGTCGGTGCCGGGGACGGCGTGATCGGCAGCGAACTGGCACGGGATCTGGGGCTGGGCGTAGGCGATAAATTGCGGCTCGATGGTGGCGCCGAACGGGAGGCTGTGATCGATATCGCGGGTATCTTCGAGCTGGGTGTGCGCGAACTGGATGCCCGCTATGTCTATCTGGACCTGAAGCAGGCGCAGACGCTGCTGGCGCTGCCCGGCGGGGTGACGGTGATCGACACGCGGGTGGATGAGATTTTCGATGCGGAACAGCTGGCGCGACGCATCGAGCGCCTGACCGGACTCAAGGCCGAGAGCTGGATGCAGACCAACGGGCAGCTGCTCAACGCCCTGAAATCCCAGAGTATGACTACCGAGATGATCCGCCTGTTTGTCGGTATCTCGGTGGCCTTCGGCATCGCCAGTGTACTGGCGGTCAGCGTGGTGCAGCGTACCCGTGAGATAGGCATCCTGCGCGCCATGGGCAGCCCGCGCGGGCAGATACTCAGGGTGTTTCTGCTGCAGGGCGGGCTGCTCGGGCTGATCGGCTCGGCGATCGGCTGTGCCGTGGGCTGGGGACTGGTGCAGGTGTTCAATGTGTTCGGCCCGGGCCTCTTCCAGGTGACAGTGGGGCCGGAACTGATTCTAGGGTCGGTGCTGGTCGCCATGTTCGCCGGCGTGCTGGCCGCCGCCGTGCCGGCCCGACGTGCGGCGCGCTACGACCCGGCGGAGGCGATCCGTTATGTCTGATGAGGTGCTGCGGCTCGATGCCATCGGCAAGACCTTCAACCCCGGGACGCAGCTGGAGAGTGCCGTGTTGCGGGATATCAACCTGCGGCTGGGGCGCGGTGAGCTGACAGCGTTGATTGGCCCTTCCGGCTCGGGCAAGAGCACGCTGCTGAACCTGATCGGTCTGCTCGATGTGCCGAGCAGCGGAGAACTCTATCTGCAGGGGCAGCCCACCCGCAACAGCGACGACCAGACCCGCACGCGGCTGCGCAACCAGGCGCTGGGCTTCGTGTTCCAGTTTCACCATCTCGTTTCCGCCTTCAGTGTGCTGGAAAATGTGCTCATGCCGCTGATCATCCGTGATGGCCGGCCCTCGGCGGAGACGGTCGAGCTGGCGCACGGCCTGCTGCGGGAGGTCGGGCTCGACAACCTCGCGGCGAAGAAGCCCACCGAGATCTCCGGTGGCCAGCAGCAGCGGGTGGCCATCGCCCGGGCACTGATCACTCGCCCACCGTTGCTGCTGGCGGACGAGCCTACCGGCAACCTCGACAGCAAGACAGCCGACGGTGTGTTCGAGCTGTTCCGGCGGATCAACGACCAGTTCGGCTGCTCCATCCTGGTGGTTACCCACGATCCGCGTCTGGCCGCCAGCTGCCCGCGAACGGTGCAGCTGGTGGATGGGCGCATTGTCAGTGACGAAAAGAGCGCACCGGCTCCGTCCTGAAGAAAAAACTTGATTGTTATAATATAACAATACTAATCTCGCTCCTCCGCGAGCCGGCACCGGCTTGCCCACTGGCCGAAGGGGAGGGAGCAATGAAGAAGTACGGGTTTCTGGGAGCAGGAGCAGTTGCGGTGACTGGCTTGCTGGCGCCGCCGCTGGTGGCCGATGACATGGCCGCGCTGCCCGACACGGTGGTTCAGGCATCGGCCCTGGCCAGCCGCGCAGGTGATCTGAGTTCGGCGACCACGGTGCTGCAGGGTGAGGACCTGACCCGGCGGCGGTCGGCTACCCTGGGCGACACCCTGGCGGGTCTGCCGGGCATACACTCCAGCGGCTTCGGACCCGGGGTCGGCCGACCGGTGATTCGTGGCCTGGAAGGTAGCCGGGTCAGGGTGCTGAGCGACGGCACCGATGTACTGGATGCTTCCACCAGCAGTCCCGATCATGCCATTACCGGCGAGATGCAATTGCTGGAGCGGATCGAGGTGATCAAGGGGCCGGCCACGCTGATGTACGGCGGTGGTGCTATCGGCGGGGTGGTCAACCTGATCGATCGGCGCGTGCCGACCTATGTGCCTGAGCGCGGCATCGAGACTGACCTGGAGCTGCGTGGCAATACGGTGGCCGATGAGCGTGCGGGTGCCCTCGGGGTGACCGCCGGTGCGGGTCAGTTTGCCCTGAGGCTGGAGGGCAGCCGGCTGGACGCGGACCCCTACGACATTCCCGGCAGCCCTTCGCAGCAGGCGGGTGCCTTCAACGAATCCGACTCCGCCGGGCTGGGGCTGAGCTGGATAGGTGACCGGGGTTACCTTGGCCTCGCCTACAGCGAGCAGAACCGCGAGTACGGCCTGCTGGCCCATGAACATGCCGATTGCCATACCCATGGGCCTGTCTGGCATTGCGGGGGGCATGGTCACGACCACGGCCATGACCATGATCATGGCGACCACGATGCCGCCTATATCGACATGCGTCAGCAGCGCTGGGATCTGCGCGGTGAATATCGCCAGCCCTTCGCCGGGTTTGAGCGGGCGCGCCTGCGGGTGGCCCATACCGATTACCGCCACCGGGAGATCGAAGGCAGCGAGGTCGGCACCCGGTTCGAGAACCAGGGCAGCGAAGGGCGACTGGAGCTTACCCATAACCCCATCGGGGGCTGGCGGGGCGTGGTCGGCGGGCAGACTTCCCGGCGCGATTTCTCGGCCCTCGGTGAAGAGGCCTACGTGCCGGCGACCCTGACCGCCAATCATGCGCTGTTTCTGGTGGAGGAGCTGGAGCGCGGCGACTGGCGCTACGAGTGGGGCCTGCGCCACGAATGGCAGAACATCGATGTGAAACGCAGTGGCCGCGATGCCTCCCACCGGGGCACCTCGGTCTCGGCCGGCGTTACCTGGCGCTTGGTGCGCGATCACGCCCTGTTCGCCAGCCTGTCCCGCTCCCAGCGCCTGCCCACCGCAGAGGAGCTGTATGCCATGGGCCCCCACGCGGCAACGCGTACCGTGGAGCTGGGCAATGCCGACCTCGGGGAAGAGACCGGCTACAACCTGGAACTGGGATTGCGCAAGCTCAGCGGCCGGCTGACCTACAGACTGAGCGCCTACCGCAATCAGGTGGACGACTTCATCTTTGCGGCTGACGCGGGCTACGACCCCGGCGGTGATTATCGCGTGGTCGAATACCAGCAGGCGGACGCGGTATTGCAGGGGCTGGAAGGCAGCCTGGGGATACAGGCGACCGAGCGGCTGCGGGTGACGCTGTTTGGCGATACGGTACGCGGCAAGCTGCGGGATGGCGGTGGCAACCTGCCGCGTATTCCGGCCGACCGCTACGGGCTGCGCCTGGAGCAGCAGCTGACCGGCCAGCTTGATGCCCAGCTGGAAGGCTACCGGGTGCGCCGGCAAAGCGATACCGCCGCCTACGAAACCGATACCGGTGCCTACACCATGCTCATGGCCGGCCTCAGTTACCAGGGGTTCAGCCAGAGCGGGGTGCACTACCTGCTGTACGCACGGGCGGACAATCTGCTGGATGACAAGGCCCGCCAGCACACCTCCTTCATCAAGGATGAGGTATTGCTGCCGGGGCGGAATCTGACAGTGGGCGTACGCCTGGGCTTCTGATCCATTGAGCAAAGCGCTCCGGGCTGCAACACTCATCCCCTGATGTTCAACCCGGAGCCTTTGCATGTACAAACTCTGTTTCTTTGTTCCCGAATCCCATCTCGAGCCGGTCAAGCAGGCGGTGTTCGCCGCCGGTGGCGGGCGCATCGGTGACTACGAGCATTGCTGCTGGCAGGTGCTGGGGCAGGGGCAGTTCCGGCCGGGACCGGGCGCGGACCCCTTTATCGGCAAGGCGGGTGAATTGGAAACCGTGGCGGAATACCGGGTGGAACTGGTGTGTGAGGATGAGCTGATAGCGGATGTCGTGGCTGCGCTGAAAGCGGCCCACCCCTATGAGGAACCGGCCTACGACGTGCTGCGGCTGGCGGAATTCTGAAACGGGCGTGATACCGGAGGCGCCGAAGGCCGGGATCGCTCCCGGCCCTGGTGCAGTGGCTCAGTTGGCGCCAAACGGCTGCGGACGCGGTGTATCGTTGGTGGAGGGCGGCAGAATCGGCAGCGTGATTTCCGGCTGCTCCCCGGTCAGGGTCTTCAGGAAGGCGACCACGTTGTCGATCTCCTCTTCGTTCAGCTCGCGCCCCAGCTGCAGGCGAGCCATGACGTCGACCGCGTCCTCCAGCTTCCAGTAGGCACCATCGTGAAAGTAGGGGTAGGTCAGCTCCACGTTACGCAGGGTCGGCACCTTGAAGTTGAAACGGTCCGCATCCTTGCCGGTCACCGCAACACGCCCCTCGGCCGGGTTGGTGGTCTGGTAGGGCTCGACCACGCCCATGCGCTGGAATGACGTGCCGCCGGCGTTGGGTCCGTTGTGGCAGGCCACGCAGCCGATCGACTTGAAGGTGTTGTAGCCGGCCAGCTCCTGTTCGGTGATGGCATCATCGTCACCCTTGAGCCACAGGTCAAAGCGTGAGTTCGGTGTGACCAGGGTCTCCTCGAACACCGCGATGGCGTCGGTGATGTTCTCGATGGTCACCTCGGAGGTGCCGTAGACCTTGGCAAACTCTTCCCGGTACTGCGGAATGGAGTTGATCACGTCCACCGCCAGCACGTGGCTGGATGCCATCTCCAGCGGGTTGGCGATCGGGCCACCGGCCTGCTCCTGCAGGTTGGCTGCACGGCCATCCCAGAACTGCGCCACGTTCAGGCTGGAGTTCAGCACCGTGGGAGAGTTGATCGGGCCTTCCGCCCAGTTGTGACCGATGGAGGTCGGCAGGTTGTCGCTGCCACCGGTGGAGAGGTTGTGACAGGAGTTGCAGGAGATGAAACCGGACATCGACAGCCGCGGCTCGAACCACAGCTTCTTGCCAAGCTCGACCTTTTCTGGGTCGGTGATCACCGCCGGCTCGATGGGCTTGATCAGCTCGGTCTGCAGGCGATCGGCGAACGCGTGAGCGCTCAGACCGATGCCCGCGGCAACAGCGATACAGAGCAGTTTCTTCATGTTGCGACTCCTTAATGCGTAATCTCATCAGGCATGAACTTGCGCCATGCTTTTAATTGGCTATCACTATCGCAAAGTGGTGGCGAAACCGTGTTGATCTGGGTCAAGGTATGATTTCGACCCGGGTACCATCCGGTACCAGATCCCACAGCTCCTGCATGTCGGCGTTGTCCAGGGCGATGCAGCCGTTGGTCCAGTCCAGGCCGCGGAAGAACCATTCGGGGTATTCCTCATCGACCGGTGTGCCGTGGATCATGATCATCCCGCCCGGATCCACCCCCCGTTCCCAGGCCTCGGCGCGGTCCTTGAGGTTAGGATAGTCAAGATGCAGGCTCAGGTTGTACCTCGGGCTGCGGTGTCGCCAGTCGATATGGTAGATGCCTTCAGGGGTGCGGTTGTCGCCGCGTTGCTGCTTGTGCCCCACCGGCTCGCGGCCCAGCGCTACGCGGTAGCTGCGGATGACCTCGCCGGCGCTGATGACATCGAGCCGCCGCTCCTGCTTGTGCACCAGCAGCCGCTCGACCGCGGGGGCCGCGGCGAGGGTGCCGGCAAGACACAGGCCCAGCAGAAAGAGAACGCAGCGGACCATCAGGCCGGGCCGCCGCGCAACGGGCGGGTTATGTCTGCCATGCGCACAGGGAACTGCTGCTGCCGGTAATCGAGAAAATATTGTTTCAGGGTTTTGCCTATGGTCGGAAACGCCAGCTGATCCCAGGGGATTTCCGCTTCGCTGAACAGGCCGACCTCCAGGCTTTCTTCGCCGGGAGCAAAGCTCTCGTCCACCAGCTGACCGCGGAAGAACATGTACACCTGATTGATGTGGGGCAGGTTGAACAGCATGTACAGCTGCTGGTCGGCGACCCTGGCGCGGGCTTCTTCCCAGGTTTCACGCAGTGCTGCCTGCTCGGTGGTCTCACCGTTCTCCATGAACCCGGCAGGCAGCGTCCAGTAACCGTGGCGCGGCTCAATGGCGCGGCGACACAACAGGACGAAGCGCTGATCGGTCACCAGGCAGCCGGCCACGATGCGCGGGTTCTGATAATGGATATGCTGGCAGTGGTCGCAGATGTATCGCGGGCGGGTATCCCCGGGGGGGATGTGCTCGGTGACACCCTGGCCACAGTGACTGCAGAACTTCATCTCGCCTGTCTCTTGGTTGCGCTGGCTCGCCTGTATCTTGCGGTGCAACGGCTTCGCGGTAAAGGGGCAGCGGGGCCGTGACGGCGGGCATGATGGTATATTCATCAGGTCCGGCCGGCTGGCCGGTGCATGGTGATCATGCCATGATTGTGAAAAACGACGAGGTAGGTTGCATGCTGGACAAGGTACGCTCGCGGATCCCGGAGTATCGGCCGCGCGTGGTGGATACGTCGGGACTGGCCGAAGCGGGGGTTCTGGTGCCGGTGACCTGCGTGAATGACAGGCCGGAGATCATCCTCACCCTGCGTTCCAACAACCTCTCTACCCATTCCGGAGAGGTGGCGCTGCCCGGCGGGCGTCGCGACCCGGGGGATATGGATCTGGCCTACACGGCGCTGCGTGAAGCTCACGAGGAAATCGGCCTGCTGCCCGACCTGGTCGAAGTGGTCGGCCCGCTCGGAACCCTGGTCTCCCGCTTCGGCATCAAGGTTACCCCCTACGTCGGCATCGTTCCGGATGTCTTCGATCTGCGACCCAATGAGGACGAAATCCAGGAAGTATTCCGGGTGCCGGTGAGCTACTTCCTCGAGGATCACCGGGAGATGACCCATCGCATCGACTACGAAGGGCGCAGCTGGTACGTACCCAGCTACAACTACGAGGGTTACCGGATCTGGGGGCTTACCGCGCTGATCCTGGTCGATCTGATGAACGTCGCCTTCGACGCCCACATTCCGCTGGATATCCCTTCGGAAAGCGTCAACAACCGCTGAACAGCACAACAGGAGCAAGAATGAAGTACAGATTGGGCGATGATCGTGTGGAAACCGCCGAGGGCAGCTGGATTGCCGACAGCGCAGTGGTGATCGGCAAGGTGCGGCTGGAAAAGAATGCTAGCGTCTGGTTCAACGCGGTGCTGCGGGGCGACAATGAGCTGATCCTGATCGGCGAGAACAGCAACGTCCAGGACGGCGCCATCATGCACACCGACCCCGGCGCCCCGCTGACCCTGGGCAAGAACGTCACGGTCGGTCACAAGGCCATGCTCCACGGCTGCACCGTCGGCGACAACAGTCTGATCGGGATCAACGCGGTAGTGCTCAACGGCGCCAGGATCGGCCGTAATTGCATCATCGGTGCCAATGCATTGATCCCCGAGGGCAAGGAGATTCCCGACGGTTCGCTGGTAATGGGCTCGCCGGGCAAGGTGGTGCGTGAACTCACGCCGCAACAGCAGCAGGCGGTCACCGCCGGCGCGGCGCACTATGTACATAACGCCCAGCGCTACCAGCGTGATCTGCAGCCGCAGGAAGACTGATGAGCGATCAGCCACCGGTGAAATCCCCCTGCGTACACGTCTGCAGCCTGGACGACGCTGATATCTGCATCGGCTGTCAGCGCAGCGGCGCGGAGATTACCGAGTGGGGGCGCGCCAGCAACGAGCGACGCCGGGAGATCCTGCGTCAGTGTGAGATCCGGGCCCGCCGGCAGGGCGTCTGGATGAATACCGCAACAGTGGAAGGATAATCATGCCCCGTATCGGAACGCCCCTGACCGGAAACGCGACCCGCGTGGTGCTGCTTGGCTCCGGCGAACTCGGCAAGGAGGTCGCCATTGAACTGCAGCGCCTGGGCTGCGAGGTCATTGCCGTGGACCGCTACGCCAACGCACCGGCGATGCAAGTGGCCCACCGCAGCCACGTCATCAACATGCTTGACCCCACCGCGCTGCGTACGGTGATCGAGCAGGAACGGCCGGCTTTTATTGTTCCTGAGATCGAAGCCATTGCCACGTCTGAGCTGGTCGAGCTGGAAAGCGAGGGGTTCACGGTCATTCCCACCGCCCGCGCCGCGCGCCTGACAATGGACCGCGAAGGCATCCGCCGGTTGGCCAGTGAAGAGCTGCAGCTGCCGACTTCGCCGTATCGCTTTGCTGAAGGGCATGAGGAGTACCTGGCGGCGGTGCGTGAAATCGGTCTGCCCTGCGTGGTCAAGCCGGTAATGAGCTCCTCCGGCAAAGGCCAGAGCCTGCTGCGCAGCGACGAGGATATCGAATCCGCCTGGGAATATGCCCAGTCAGGTGGCCGGGCGGGCCTGGGTCGGGTGATTGTCGAAGGCTTTGTTGATTTCGACTACGAAATCACCCTGCTGACCGTGCGCCACAGCGGCGGCACCAGCTTCTGTGCGCCCATCGGTCATCGCCAGGAGTCCGGCGACTACCGTGAGTCCTGGCAGCCGCAGGCGATGAGCGAGCGGGCCCTGGCCGCAGCCGAGGACGTTGCCCGCCGCATCACCGATGCCCTGGGCGGACGTGGTGTATTCGGGGTGGAGCTGTTCGTCAAAGGTGATCAGGTGTGGTTCAACGAAGTGTCACCGCGGCCGCACGATACCGGCCTGGTGACGCTGATCTCCCAGGAATTGTCCGAGTTCGCCCTGCATGCTCGGGCGGTCCTCGGCTTGCCGATTCCGCAGATCCGCCAGTTCGGTCCCGCCGCCTCGGCGGTGGTTCTGGCTGAAGGGAAGTCCGATGCAGTGAGCTTCGGCAATCTGCAGCAGGCCCTGAGCGAGCCTGATACCCAGCTGCGGCTGTTCGGCAAGCCGGGGGTGGACGGCCTGCGACGCATGGGCGTGGCGCTGGCGCGGGCGGAGGACACTGATCTGGCTAGAGCCCGTGCCACCCGCGCCGCTCATGCGGTAAAGGTGGAGCTGTAGGGCGTCAGTCCTGCGCCGCGTTGGCAAGCGCGGCGTCCCGCGGCCACAGCCGGACGCTCTTGATCATGTTGTCCTTGGTCTGAAGGATTTCCATCCGGTAGTTGCCGATGGTCAGACCGACGCTGGTGTCGGGAATGTGCTCCAGCCGCTCGGTGATCAGGCCGTTGAGGGTCTTGGGGCCATCCTCCGGCAGTTGCCAGCCCAACTGGCGATTGATATCCCGCAGCGCGACGCTGCCATCGATCACGTGGGTGCCGTCCGGCTGCGGATGGATATCGTGATTGGCCGGCAGCAGGTCGGTGGTGAACTCGCCGACGATCTCTTCGAGGATGTCCTCCAGCGTGATCAAGCCGATCACATCGCCGTACTCATCCACCACGAAGCCGATCCGCCGCTTTTCCTTCTGGAAGTTAACCAACTGGGTATGCAGCGGCGTATTCTCCGGAATGAAGTACGGCTCCCGGCAGGCCTCGATCAGATTTTCTCTGGTCAGCTCGTTGCGGCTCAGCAGCCGGGCAATGGCCCGCATGTGGATCAGGCCGGTAACGTTGTTGATATCGCCGCGGAACACCGGCAGTCGGGTGTGGTGGCTGGTGCGCAGCTGCTCGAGGATGGTCGGCATGTCGTCGTCCAGATCGATACCGTAGGTCTCGTTGCGCGGCACCATGATGTCGTTGACCGTCATGCGCTCCATATCCAGAATGCTCAGCAGCATATTCTGACGTCGGGGCGTGATGCCCAGACTGGCCTCGTTGACCACCGTACGCAGCTCGTCGGTAGTCAGCTGGGCAGCCTGTGCGCTCTGCAGGGTCACGCCGAACAGCCGTAGCAGGCCGTTGCTGAGTGTGTTGCTCAGCCATACCACGGGATAGAGCACTCGCTGCAGCAGAGTCAGGACAACGGTCACGCGGAAGGCTACCGTCTCCGGCCGGATGGCGGCGAAGGTTTTCGGCGTGATCTCGCCAAAGATCAAGACCACGATGGTGAGCAGTACAGTGGCAATGGCGATTCCCGCATCGCCCCAGAGCTGGGTCGCCACCACGGTAGCGATCGAGGCGGCCAGAATATTGACGACGTTATTGCCTACCAGGATGGTGCCGAGCAGCCGGTCTGGCCGGGCGAGCATTCGCTCGGCTCGCTGAGCGGGGCGGATGCCCTTCTTGCTCAGGTGCCTGAGACGGTAGCGGTTGAGGCTCATCATGGCCGTCTCGGAGCTGGAGAAGAACGCCGAGCCGGCGATCAGCAGGGCAAGTATCAGCAATAACAGACCGGTGCTTGTATCGCTCAAGGGCTACCTCGGTGCGGGGTTAAGTTCAGCCGGTCATCGGCAGCAGGATCTCGCGGACCAGCTTGCTGCCGAAGAACGCCAGCATCAGCAGAACGAAGCCGCCCAGCGTCAGGCGGATGGCGTTGCTGCCGCGCCAGCCGCGGACATGCCTGCCCCACAGCAACACCGCAAACACCACCCAGGCCAGGCAGGAGAGCAGGGTCTTGTGTGCCACGCCCTGGGCGAACATGTTGTCCAGGAACACGAAGCCGGACAGCAGCGCCAAGGTCAGCAGTACCTCGCCGCACAGCAGGAACTGGAACAGCAGCGCTTCCATGGTCTGCAGGGGCGGGAAGGCATGATTGAAGCGCACCGGGTTGCGGTGACGCAGCTGGTGGTTCTGGAACGCCAGCAGGGCAGCCTGGAAGGCGGCGATGGTCAGGATGCCGTAGGCCAGTATCGACAGCAGCACGTGGACCAGCAGGGCGGAATGACCAGGCACGGTAGCGGCCCGGTGGTCGGGGAAAAGCCAGGCCAGCAATTCGGTGACGAGGGCGAGGGGAAACAGCACGATCAGCAGGCTGGTGACCGGTGCGCGGAGACTGAAGACCAGGGTAACGGCGATCACCAGCCAGGCAATCAGGGAGGAAACGTGGAAGAACCCGAATGACAACCCCTGTCCGGTGAAGATTTCGGTGGACAGACCCACCGCATGGGCAACAAGTGCTGCGGCGCCGACGCTGCGCAGCAACGCGGGACTGGCACCCTGCCGTTTGCGCAGGCGGTCCAGCTGATAGAGCGTACCGCCCAGATAGAGGATGGCGGCAAGCAGGGAGGCGATCAGGGTTATCATACGTCCTTGAGAATGGTTATCAATTGGAGCCTGAAGTGTCGCACAAGCTGCAGTGAGGATAAAGCGCTTGCTGCACGTACACAAACCCCAATGTATACTGCCCGGCCAGATTGCCTCAACCCGCAGCCGGGGTGCATGGGCCAAGGAGAACGCACTGATGTTTGAAAATCTTACCGAACGCCTGTCCGGTACTCTTGCCGGGGTGACCGGCCGTGCCAAGCTGACCGAAGAGAATATCAAGGATACCCTGCGTGAAGTGCGCATGGCCCTGCTCGAGGCCGATGTTGCGCTGCCGGTGGTCAAGACCTTCGTCGATCAGGTGCGCGACCGTGCCGTGGGTCAGGAAGTGTCCCGCAGCCTGTCCCCGGGTCAGGTGTTCGTCAAGATCATCAAGGCCGAGCTGGAAGCGGTCATGGGCGAGGCCGAAGGGCTGAACCTCGCGGTCACGCCGCCGGCGGTGATTCTCATGGCCGGTCTGCAGGGCGCCGGTAAGACCACCAGTGTTGCCAAGCTGGCCAAGACGCTGCGCGAGCGGCAGAAGAAGAAGGTCATGGTGGTCAGTGCCGACGTCTACCGTCCGGCAGCGATCAAGCAGCTGGAAACCCTGGCTGGTGAGGTGGGTGCCAATTTCTTCCCCTCCGATATCAGCCAGAAGCCGGTGGAGATTGTCGAAGCAGCGATGAAGGAGGCCAAGGGCCGCTTCATGGATGTGCTGATCGTCGACACCGCCGGTCGCCTGCACATCGATGCCGACATGATGGAAGAGATCAAGGCAGTGCACGCAGCGGCCAGGCCCGCCGAGACGCTGTTCGTGGTCGATGCCATGACCGGTCAGGACGCCGCCAATACCGCCCAGGCGTTCAACGAGGCGCTGCCACTGACCGGCGTGATCCTTACCAAGGTCGACGGTGACGCCCGCGGTGGTGCCGCATTGTCGGTGCGCCATATCACCGGCAAGCCGATCAAGTTCCTCGGCGTCGGCGAGAAGACCGACGCCCTCGAACCCTTCCATCCCGACCGGGTCGCCTCGCGCATCCTCGGCATGGGTGACGTGCTCAGCCTGATCGAGCAGGCCGAGCAGAAACTGGACAAGGCCAAGGCCGAGAAGCTCGCCAACAAGCTGAAGAAGGGCAAGGGCTTCGATCTCGAGGACTTCCGTGATCAGCTGCAGCAGATGCGCGGCATGGGCGGGCTGGGCTCGCTGATGGACAAGCTGCCGATGATGGGCAAGATCAATCCGGCGCAGATGGAGACGGCCCAGGTCCAGGCCGAGAAGCAGTTCAAGCAGATGGAAGCCATCATCAACTCGATGACGCCAGCCGAGCGTCGCAACCCGGACATCATCAGCGGTTCGCGCAAGCGCCGCATCGCTGCCGGCTCCGGCACCCAGATCCAGGACATCGGCCGGGTGATCAAGCAGCACAAGCAGATGCAGAAGATGATGAAGAAGGTCAGCGGCAAGGGCGGCATGGCCAAGCTGATGCGGGGCATGGGCGGTATGGGTGGCGGCGGAATGTTGCCCCCCGGTGGTGGAATGCCGCGTTTCTGAGCGCTTGCTGCGCTGGGCCGGCATCAGTTCTGACAGTGCTGCGGGCGGGTCGTCCGGGGCACTGCACAAAGGGTTTCATTTGTTTGCGATATTCCGTAGAATACGCGACCTTTCGGGCTACATGCCCGTGATGAATCCATGGGTGTTACTCAAATACAGGAAATGATCTTCACATGGTAACCATTCGTCTTGCTCGTGGCGGCTCCAAGAAGCGCCCCTTCTACCATCTGACCGTGGCCGACAGCCGCAACGCCCGCAACGGCCGCTTCGTTGAGCGCGTTGGATTCTTCAACCCGGTTGCAGCCGGTGGCGAGATCCGCCTGTCCGTCAACGACGAGCGTGTGAACTACTGGCTGAGCCAGGGTGCCAAGCCGTCCGAGCGCGTTGCATCGCTGCTGAAGGAAGCTCAGGCCTCTGCCTGATATGAGCGCCCGGCCTGAATCGGCGGGTGCGCCGTTGCTGGTACTCGGCAAGATCGTATCGGTTCACGGTATACGCGGAGCGGTAAAGGTGTATTCGCACACCCAGCCGCTGGACAACGTGCTGAACTACCCCGTCTGGACGCTCCGGAAAGGGCAGCAACAGCAGCAGGTGTCCGTTATCGCAGGGCGTGTTCAGGGACGTGTTCTGGTGGTTCAGCTCAAGGGGCTGAGAGACCGGAATGAGGCTCTGGAGCTGGTGGATTGGGAGATCTGCGTTCCGCAATCCGAACTGCCCGACCTGTCGGAAGGCGAGTATTACTGGCATCAGTTGGTGGGTCTGCAGGTAGTGACCCTTGAGGGGCAACTGCTCGGTCGTATCGACCACCTGCTGGAAACCGGCTCCAACGATGTCATGGTGGTAAGGCCCTGTGCGGGCAGTATCGATCAGCGCGAGCGGCTGTTGCCGTATCTGCCTGACCTGTACGTAAAGCACATCGACCTGAGCGAAGGTGTCATGCAGGTCGACTGGGATGCGGAGTTCTGACCGGTGTGGGCCGGTGTGGTTACCCTGTTTCCCGAGATGTTCACGGCGTTGACCGGGCACGGTGTGACCGGGAGGGCCGTCAAGCGGGGCCAGTTGACTGTCGAGTACAGCAATCCCCGTGACCATGCCCACGACCGGCACCGTACGGTCGATGATCGGCCCTTCGGGGGCGGCCCGGGCATGCTGATGAAGGTCGAGCCCTTGCTGGAGGCCATTGAAGCCATCCGCGAGAAGGCTCCCTCCACCCCGCGGGTGATCTATCTCTCACCGCAGGGGCAGCCGCTGACCCAGCAACGGGCAGAGGAGCTGGCGCAACTGGACAGCCTGGTGCTGCTGTGCGGCCGCTACGAGGGTATCGACGAGCGCATCATCGAGATGTGTGTCGACGAGGAGATTTCCATCGGAGACTATGTGTTGTCCGGTGGCGAGCTGGGAGCCATGGTGCTCCTGGATGCGGTAACCCGGCTGATCCCCGGCGTGCTCGGGCATGCGGATTCAGCAGTGGAGGATTCATTTTCGGAAGGGTGGCTGGATTGTCCGCACTACACCCGGCCGGAAGAGTTTGCAGGGCAGCGCGTACCGGAGGTGCTGCTCAGTGGTAATCATGAACTGATCCGGCGCTGGCGACTCAAGCAGTCCCTGGGCAGAACCTGGCAGCGACGCCCGGAACTGCTGAAGGAGCTGACGTTGAGCAAAGAACAGCAGCAACTGCTGGCGGAATACATCCGCGAGCAGGAAACCGATAACCATTGAAGCAAGTCCGGCGGCTTGTAGGAGTTTTAGAAATGTCCAACATCATTGCCCAGCTCGAAGCCGAGCAAATGAACCGTGAAATCCCTGCGTTCGCGCCGGGTGACACTGTCATCGTCCAGGTAAAAGTGAAAGAAGGCGATCGTCAGCGTCTGCAGGCCTTCGAAGGCGTGGTTATCGGTAAGCGTAACCGTGGTCTGAACTCCGCCTTCACCGTGCGCAAGATCTCCAGCGGTGTCGGCGTCGAGCGTACCTTCCAGACCTACTCCCCGATGGTTGACAGCATCACTGTCAAGCGCCGTGGTGACGTGCGCAAGGCCAAGCTGTACTACCTGCGCGCCCTGTCCGGTAAGGCCGCTCGTATCAAGGAAAAGCTCAACTGATCGAGCCTGTACCTGGTACCACAGAAAACCGCCTTCGGGCGGTTTTTTGTTATCCGGGATTTGTCCTGGCAAGCGCCAGAGTGATTTCAGCGATCAGCCCACCCGTTGGCCGTGGCTTGAGTTCGAGCGCGCCGCCGAATCGCGTAGTGATGGCGCGGACAATGGAGATGCCCAGGCCGGCGCCATCCTGATATTGACGCCCCCGGTCGCCCCGCCAGAATCGGCGGCCGATCTGCCGCAGCTGCTCGGGGTCCATTCCCGGGCCCTGATCGGCCACCGCAATGACGCAGCGCCGGGCCGGATGGTCGAAAGCGGCCGTTATCTCGATGGGGGTACCCTCCGGTGAATAGCGCAGCGCGTTATCCACCAGGTTCCGCAATGCCGTTTCCAGCAGCGATCTGGGCAGCGGGGTGCCGGCATCGTTACCCGTCACGGTGAAGATCAACCGGCTTCGCTGGCTGGCCTCGGTGCGATCCAGCACTTCCTCCACGGCAGCCAGCACCGAAATGCATTCATCGCCTTTGGTGGGAACGGCCTCGGTGCGCGCCAGGGTCATCATCTGGTCGAGAATGCGGCGCAGTCGACGTACTCCTTCCTCGGCGCTGGCGAGCGAGGCTTGCGCGTCTTCGCCGTCACTCAGGCGTGCCACCTGCAGATGGGTGTCGATGACGGTCAGCGGTGTGCGCAGTTCATGGGCGGCCGCGTCGGTGAAGGCGCGCTGGCTTGCGAGCGCCTGGGCCAGACGGGCCAGCAGCGCATTCATCGCATCAAGGACCGGGCGCAGTTCGGTGGGTGAACGGCCGACCACAATCGGCGTGATGTCATCCGTGTCCCTGGCGCGCAGCTGTTCGCGCAGCGCTTCCAGCGGGGCCAGACCGCGCCCGATACCCATCCAGAGGGCCGCCAGGCCGCCCAGAAAGGCGATCAGGAAAGGCACACCCGCCGCGCCCAGCAGGTTGTTGATCAGTACGTTCCGCTCATCGATGCGGTCCGCTGTGGTGATCTGGTAGCCGTTGTCGTGGAGGATATAGACCCGCCACTGCCTGCCTTCCACTTCCCGGGTACTGTAACCGGCGGGGAGGGTGGCGAAATCCGACGTGGGAACGCTGCCGGTGCTGGCCAGTACCTCTCCGCGCAGCGCCCGGATTTCGCAGGCGATGCCTTCCTTGCCACTGACGCGCACTGCATCGGTGAAGTTTGCCGGCGAGGCATTCGGGTCCAGTGCTGCCCCTTCGAGCAGGCCCGCGACCATGCGGGCCGACATGGCCAGCCGGCCATCCAGGGTGCGGTCCAGGTTGGCGCGCATGCCCTGCGTCATCCAGGCTGCAGCCAGTGCCCAGAGCACCATCAGGGCGATGCCGGTGATCAGCACCGCACGCAGGCGCAGGCTCATTGGGAGCAGCTCCAGCCCAGCCGGTAGCCAAGCCCACGGGCGGTTTCGATGGCCTCCGCGCCGAGCTTTCTCCGGATATTGTGAATATGCACGCTGAGCGCATTGCTGCTGACTTCCTCACCGAGGCCATACAGGCGCTCATTGAGCGCGTCGGAGGATACCCAGCGCCCATCGGCGGCCGCCAGGTGAACCAGCAGATCGACCTCCCGGCGTGACAGGGTGACCGGCTCGCCACCCAGCCAGGCGAGACCGCTGTCCG
The DNA here is from genome assembly GCF_014646575.1 of Halopseudomonas pertucinogena. GTDB lineage: Bacteria > Pseudomonadota > Gammaproteobacteria > Pseudomonadales > Pseudomonadaceae > Halopseudomonas > Halopseudomonas pertucinogena. Next base: position 233,091 of record NZ_BMNN01000001.1, read on the forward strand.
GCTCCAGGCGCAACGGTCCGGCCTCGATGGTCTGGACAGCCCGGCCCTGGGTGCGCCTGACCAGCGCGTGCAACCGAGCGGCGAGCTCGCGCAGGTCGAACGGTTTGACCAGATAGTCATCGGCACCGCTCTGCAGACCGGCGAGCCGGTGTTCGATGGCGTCCCGTGCCGACAGCACCAGTACCGGAAGCTCGGGCTCGAAACGTCGCATTCTGGTCATCAATTCCAGACCTTCGAGGTCGGGGAGGCCGAGGTCGAGGATCAATGCCTGAAAGGTGTCCTCGAGTTGCGCCGTCTCCGCGGCAGCAGCGGTATCCACATGGCGCACGGAAATTCCGTGTTTGCGTAGTCCGGCGACAATACCCTGACCGATGAGGATGTCGTCCTCTACCAACAGAACGCGCATATTCGATCTCTGCGTTGAAAAAGACCATCTTAGGCCAGAGCGTTGATGTACGTCAGCCATGGATCGCGGGTGTGCTTCCTTTAACATTTGCTTAATCGGGCTATGCTAAAAGCACGCCTCGCGTCAGATAGACAGCGATGCCAGAGCCGCGCAACGCGGCGACTTCAGGAGTTCAAAGTGCTAAGAAAACATATCCGGGGGGGCTGCTGGTGCCATCTGCCTGCTGACCCTGCCGCTGGGTGTGGCGGCCGCACCATCGGCCGGTGATCCAGAACAGGGCAAGGCCGCAGCGGCGGTCTGCGCCAGCTGCCACCAGGTGGACGGCAGCGGCCAGAACAATCCCAACGGCGAATCCTGGCCCCGATTGGCCGGGCTGGATGCCGGTTACATCGCGCGGCAGTTGCAGGCCTACAAGGCCGGCACGCGGCAGAACCCCAGCATGCAGGCCTTTGCCCAGATGCTTGATGATCAGCAGATCGCCGATGTGTCTGCCTGGTTCGCCAGCCTCCCGGCGACCGCTGGCCAGTCGGCTGCGGCGCAGGGCCATTCGGAGGAATTGCTCAAGCGCGGCGAGCAACTGGCCACCGAAGGTGACTGGAGCAAATATATTGTGCCCTGCTCGAGCTGCCATGGTCCGGATAACCTGGGTGCCGGCACCGTATTCCCCGCGATCGCCGGCCAGCACTTCGGCTACATCCGCGATCAGCTGCTCGCCTGGCAGCAGGGGTCCCGCAAGAACGACCCGCAGCGCCTGATGGCCACCATCGCCGAGCGCATGAGCAGTGACGACATCAACGCCGTTGCCGCCTGGCTTTCCTCCCAGCCGGCCACCGCCGAACAGTAAGGGGCGAGCAGTATGACTATTTTCAATTCCTGGATGCCCCGGCTGCGGACCGGCCTGCTGGTCGCCCTGGGATCCCTGTTGGCTGCGCCTCTGGCCCAGGCCCAGACCGAACTGTCCGAGGAAAGCCTGGCGGTCCTGGCCAGCATGGCACCCGGTGCACCGGCGCCCACCGCCGACAGTTTTGTTCATATTCCGCCGACCATGGAGGATCTGGAGGCGTCGTCGCTGCATCCGGAACTCAAGCGGGTGATCCGCCGTGGGTACGACATCTTTACCAACACCCAACAGTTTCGCGACGAGTATGTCTTCAATGACATGAATTGCAGCAGTTGCCACCTGGGGGCGGGGCGGTTGCCGTTCTCCGGGCCGATCTGGCCGGCGGCGGTTACCCTGCCGGACTACCGACCGAAGAACGATCACGTCAACAATCTGGAAGAGCGCATCGCCGGCTGCTTCACCTACTCCATGAACGGCAAGCCGCCGGCCTACGGCAGTGATGACATGATCGCGCTGGCAACCTACCACCAGTGGCTGGCCAGTGGCGTGCCCATGTATCCAACCGGCAAGCTGTATGGGCGTGGCTTCCCTCGGCTCGACGAGCCTGCCGAAAAGCCCGACTACGAGCGCGGCAAGGAGACCTATGCAGCTCAGTGCTCGATCTGCCATGGTGATGAGGGGGCGGGTCTGAGCGTCCGTGGCGAGGTGGTGTTTCCGCCGGTATGGGGCGACAACTCCTACAACTGGGGAGCGGGCATCAGTCGGGTATTTACTCTGGCCTCCTTCATCAAGCACAACATGCCGCTGGGCCAGCCCAATAGCCTGACCGACCAGCAGGCCTGGGATCTCGCGCAATTCATCGATTCACAGGAGCGGCCGCAGGACCCGCGCTACACGGGCGACGTGAAGGAAACCCTGGAGCTGTACCGCGACACCTTCCACAAGCACACCATGTACGGCCAGGAAGTGAATGGCCGGGTGCTGGGCGACCACGATAACGTGGGCCGCAAGGATTTCCTCAAGCCCGACGTGCTGCGCGATCGCACCTACGATTGACCTCCCTCCGCGAAGCGGGACGGCTACCGTCCCGCTTCGTTTCCCGTCTGGCCGCCGTCACGCCTTCAGTTTCGCTTAATCGAGCAGGTGCAATATTGCCCGAAAGCCTCGTCTGAAGGAGTCGACATTGTCGTTCGGTTATCAACACGCCCTGGCGCTTGTCCTGCTGTTGCTGCATGCCACCGGCAGTGCCGCCAGCAGCGGCCTGTTCACCTGGGGACAGCAGCCCGATCTGCTGGAGGCCGCAGAGGTTTTTACCCTGGCAGAGGTCGAGCAGCAGGGCGAGCGGTATGCGGCCAAGGGGCAAGTCAGCGAGGGTTATTACGTCTACCGCCACTCTCTGAAACTGGTTGACGACCAGGGTGAGCCGGTCGAATTGGCGCTGAGCGAGGGCGCAGCCCAGCATGACGAGTTCTTCGGTGACACCGAAATCTACACCGGTGACATGCTGGAGCTGGGCTTCCCGGCAGATACATCGGGCCCGCTGACGCTGCACTGGCAGGGCTGTGCGGAAGTCGGCTTCTGTTATCCGCCGGAGACGCTGCAGGTGGATGTAGCTGCAGCGGGCACAGCGCCGGCCGCACCCGCAGCCGCCGTAACCAGCTCCCCGGCCGTGGATGATGCGTCGTCGAGTGCCGTGATGGGTGAGGATCAGCAGGCGGCGCAGCGCCTGGCCACCCTGGGGCCGGTAGCGGGTACGCTGCTGTTCTTCGGCTTCGGTCTGCTGCTGGCCTTCACGCCCTGCACCTTGCCGATGATTCCCATTGTCTCCAGCATGGTGGTCGGCAGCCAGGCCAGGCCCGGCCGGGCCTTCATGCTGTCGCTCTGCTATGTGGTGGCGATGGCGGTGACCTATGCGGCAGTCGGGGTAGCGGCGGGGCTGGCCGGTGCCAACCTGCAGGCGACCCTGCAATCGCCCTGGCTGTTGGGCGCCTTCGCCGCCCTGTTCGTGGTGCTGGCCAGCGCGCTGTTTGGCGTGTTCACCCTGCGGCTGCCATCGGCCCTGGTGAATCGGGTCGAGTCGGCAGGGCGCGGGCAGGCGGGTGGCAGCCTGGTCGGCGCCACCGCCCTGGGCTTTCTGTCCGCTTTGCTGGTGGGCCCCTGCATGACCGCGCCGCTGGCCGGTGCGCTGCTGTACATCGGGCAGACCGGTAGCGCCGTCTATGGTGGCCTGGCCCTGTTTGCTCTGGGTCTGGGCATGGGGCTGCCGCTGCTGGCGATCGCGACCTTCGGCGCGCGCATCCTGCCCAAGCCCGGTGCCTGGATGGAGCGGGTGAATATCGCCTTTGGCTACCTCATGGTCGGCATGGCCGTGATGATGCTGGACCGGTTCCTGCACGGCACCCTGAGCCTGCTGCTCTGGGGCGCCTGGATATTGTCGATTGCTATTGGTTTGCTCGCTTGGGCCCAGGCGGTGGTGGCCAGGCCGCGCCTGAAGTGGGCACTGCGTACGGGCGCAAGCTTCGTCGGGCTGTGGTCAATATTGATGTTGCTGGGCGCGGCGTCCGGCGGCAGCTCGGTATTGCAGCCGCTGACCCACCTGGGCGGCGGCGGTTCGGCGCCGGCGTCCGCCCCGTCTGTGCCGGACTATGTGCAGGCCAAGTCGGTGGAGGATGTGGACGCCCGCCTGGCTGAAGCCGCCGCGCGGGGAGAGTGGACACTGATCGATTTCTACGCCGACTGGTGTGTCAGCTGCCACGTGATCGAGCGCAATGTTTTCGGTGATCCGGTGGTGGCGGAGCGCCTGGCGCGCATGCAGATAGTACGGCCGGATGTCACCAAGAACGATGCGGTGGACCAGGCGCTGCTAAGGCACTGGGGCGTGCTGGGGCCGCCCACGCTGATCCTGGTCGGCCCGGATGGCACCGAGCGCCGTGATCTGCGGATGGTCGGCGAAATCAATGCGAGCGAATTTCTCAACCGTCTGAATGCAGCAGGTACCCCATGATGAGTATTGGTCCGTTCTCCATCAAAGTCGTCGGCGTTGGTGCCGCCATCCTGCTCGCCTGGCTGGTGACCCGTGCGGTTGCCAGGCGGATGGGCGACGATGTTTCTCCCAAACTGGCCGGCGCTGTGCTGTTCGATGCGGTGTTCTGGGGGTTGATAGCCGCGAGGCTCGGGTATGTCGCCTTCTGGTGGGAGGATTATTTCGCCAAACCCATGTCGATAATCGCCATCGGCGATGGCGGCTTTACCTGGTGGGTAGGTGTGCTGTTCGCGCTGGCGTTTATCGGCTGGCGAGCCCGGAACATGCGCATGCTGCGGCGGGCGGCGCTGGCGGGTGTGCTGACCGGGGTCGCGGCCTGGTTCCTCACTGGCAGGGTGGTGGGCCTGCTGCATCATTCGCCGCCCATGCCGGACCTGCAGCTGGCCACCCTGGAGGAGGAGCCCGTGTCGCTGCTGAGCTACCAGGGCCGCCCGACCGTGGTCAATCTCTGGGCCACCTGGTGCCCGCCGTGCCGCCGGGAAATGCCCGTCTTCGAGCAGGCGCAATCCGAGTTCCCGGACGTGAACATCGTCATGGTCAACCAGGGCGAAAGCGCCGAGCAGGCGCAGGCCTTCCTGACAGGTCAGGGCCTGACGCTGAGCAACGTGCTGCTGGATCCCTTTTCCCGCGCCATGAACGCGACCGGCGCGCGCGCGCTGCCGACCACCCTGTTCTTCGATGCCGAAGGTGAACTGGTGAATTCGCACATGGGCGAGCTCACCATGGCCAGCTTCAAGAGCAACATGGCCCGCCATTTCTCACAATCTGCCCAACCCCTTTCCGACGAGGAATAATCATGTTTTCCAGATCCATGTTCCAACCGCGTTCCGGCATGTCCTTCGGCATGGCCGCGGCTTTGTTATCGGCAGTAACCGGCGTGTACGCACAAGGGGCGGCGCAGCCGCAGGTGCTGAAGGCACTGGAAGCCCAGGGGCTGACCGTTGTCGAGGAGTTCGACGTCGGCAGCGAGCTGCGGGCTTTCGCCGGCGTCGCCGGTGATCAGCCCATCGCGGTCTATGTCACCAGCGACGGCAGCGCAGTTGTGGGTACCCGACTGGATGCCAGCGGAGCACCGATGGATTCTGCGACACTCCAGGAACTGGTGGCCAAGCCGATGAGCGACAAGACCTGGGCCGCGCTGGAAAACGCCACCTGGGTGTTGGACGGCGACGCGGATGCACCGCGCGTGATCTATACCTTCAGTGACGCCAACTGCCCCTTCTGCCATCGCTTCTGGGAAGCGGCCCGCCCCTGGGTGGATTCCGGCAAGGTGCAATTGCGTCATCTGTTTGTGGGGGTCATCAAAGCCGATAGCCCGGCCAAGGCGGCGGCCATCCTCGAGGCGGATGATCCGTCAGCGGCGTTGCTGGAAAACGAGAAGAATTTCGCCAGAGGTGGTATCAAACCGGCCAGCAGCATTTCCAGCAGGGCCCAGAGAATCCTGGATGAGAATCAGCAGCTGATGCAGACCATGGGCTTTCGCGGCACGCCAGGCATAGTGGTGCGCGAAGGTGATGGTCTGATCAGGAAGTTCAACGGCATGCCTCGCCCGGAACAGATGGCCGAGGTGATGGGCGAGGGCTGAGGATCCGGGGTCTGTGCTGCTGGGATGAACCCGGGCCGGTACCCGCCGGCCCGGGTTCATCATTCATGACTCACTTATTCCAGGGCATTTTCATCAATAGCCGGGCCAGCCCGCAGAATCCGGATACGCCTGCAAACACAAGCCCTGCACCGACCAGGCCGGCGAGCAGGAGAAACCCGGGCGAAACCGTCGCGCCCAACACTGTCCCCAATACCACCATTGAGCCGGCAACGATCTGTACTTGCCGCTGCAGTTCCAGCGGCTGCGAGGCGTCGCGGGTAACGGGCAGTCCGGCTTGCTTCCAGGCATCCAGGCCACCTTCGAGCAGGTAACTTTCTCCCGGTACGCATGCTTTCAGTATCTCTGCGTTCATCTGGGTACGGTGGCCGGAGCGGCAATGAAACACCACTGCTGTCTCGCCGCTCAGTTGGGTGGTATCCGCCTTCAACTGGTCCAGAGGAATATGCCGGGCCTCCCTGATGTGTTCACGGGCATACTCGTCCGCCGAGCGGATATCCACAAGTATGGCGCCTTGACTCAGGTGCTGATGGACGGCGTGGGGGGCGAGGGTTTTCATGGGCATGGGGCGACACCTGGTTTGCACACGGGGTGTGTTTTTTATCTGGGGGCGAGCGCTTACAGGTCAGTAGCCTCGGTTGCCGGCACCGCCTTCACGTCAGGCTCCTGCTGACAGTACAGTCGATACAGCACCTGCATGACTTCCATCGCCTGCTCACTGACGATGCTGTAATAAACCTGTTTACCTTCACGCCGGGTGGCCACCAGGCCGGCATGGCGCAGCACGGTGAGCTGTTGCGAGAGGGTCGGCTGCGTTATCCCTGTCGCGTTCGCGAGATCGCTGACACAGTACTCGCCCTGGGCCAGCTGACACAGCAGCAACAAGCGGTCGGGGTTGGCCAATACCTTCAGCAAGCCACAGGCTTCGGCGGCGCTTTGGCGAAGGGTATCGATGTCGATTTCTGTCATTGCAGAGACCTGTGCAACGGGAAGATGGATTTGACAATACATTTTATCTATATATATTTCAATAAAATGTTTGCCGGACGTTATCGCTGACCCGCCATACCGATGGTCACTTCGCTTATCTGCTGGGAGATCGTCACTTTCGTCGCTATTGCGAGCAGATTGAACTGAGTCCCCAGGGGTGAGGCGCAGCGCCCGCTTGAAAAAATCCTTATGATGTTGGGCCAGTCTGCTTGAGGTTCGCATGAACACGCCCGTTCCCAGTCCGCCCACCGAGAATGATCTGCGCGCCATCACGCACTATCTGGAAGTCCTCTGGCTTGAGCGGGGCCTGGCCAGACAGACTCTGCAATCCTATCGCACCGATCTGACCCTGCTGGCTGGTTGGCTGGCCGGGCGCGGTGGGTTGTATGCGGCAGGGCGGGGGGAGCTGATGGAGCATCTGGCCTGGCGGATGCGGGCCGGCTATTCGGCGCGCTCCACCGCGCGGCTGTTGTCCTGCCTGCGCGGCTTCTACCGCCATGCCCTGCGTGAGGGCCTGATCGGCGAGGATCCGACGCTGGATATCGCCATGCCGCAGCTGGGCCGCCCCCTGCCGGATACCCTCAGCGAAGCGGATGTGGAGGCGCTGCTGGCGGCGCCGGATGTCGAGGACAGCCTGGGGCTGCGCGATCGCTGCATGCTGGAGGTGCTTTATGCCTGCGGCCTGCGGGTCAGCGAGCTGGTGGGGCTGCGGGTGGATCAGCTGAACCCGCGTCAGGGCGTGCTGCGGGTGACCGGCAAGGGCAACAAGGAGCGGCTGGTGCCGCTGGGAGAGGAGGCGCTGGCGTGGATAATGCGTTATTGCGCCGAGGCAAGGCCGGTGCTGCTCAGGGGGCAACCCAGCGATGTGTTGTTTCCCAGCCAGCAGGCCAGGCAGATGACCCGCCAGACCTTCTGGCACCGGATCAAGCTGCATGCCAGCCAGGCCGGCATCCGCAGTCCGCTGTCTCCGCATACACTGCGTCATGCTTTTGCCACCCATCTGCTCAATCACGGGGCCGACCTGCGGGTAGTGCAGATGCTGCTCGGACACAGTGATCTGTCCACCACGCAGATCTACACGCATGTGGCGCGGCATCGCCTGCGCGAGCTCCATGCCAGTCATCACCCCCGTGGGTAAGATTCGGGTTTCATGGTAAGCTTTCCCGTCTTTCTGCGTCTGTAAAGGATCGAACATGCGACTCAAACATCTGGTTGCCGGACTGTTTGCCCTCTGTGCTGTGCCCGCGATGGGCGATGTCCAGCAGAATATTCGCCAGAGCCTGGAAGTGCTGAAGTTTCCGGTTCCGGTTTCCAGTGTCTCCGAGTCGCCAATCGGCGGTCTTTACCAGATCCAGTTGGAAAACGGCCGGGTGCTCTACGGCACCGCCGACGGGGAGTACCTCGTTCAGGGCGTCATGATTGCGGTGAACGGCGGGCAGCTGCGCAACCTGACCGCCGAAGTGGAAGCCAAGGCGATCGGCGAGGTGATCAGCGAGATCCCGCTCTCCGAGCTGGTGGTGTTTGCCCCCGAAGAGCCGAAGACGCACGTCACGGTATTCACCGACGTGGACTGCGGCTTCTGCCGCAAGCTGCACGAGGAAGTCGGCCAGCTGAACGATCTGGGCATCGAGGTACGCTATGCGGCGTTCCCCCGTGGCGGCATGCAGAGTCCTACCGCCGCCACCATGAAGTCGATCTGGTGCGCCGACGATCAGCAGAGCGCCATGACCCGAGCCAAACAGGGCAAGGCGGTGAAGCCGGCCAGCTGCGATGATCCGGTCGAGCAGCAGCTCAACCTGGGCGCCCAGGTGGGCGTGCAGGGCACGCCGGCCATCTTCCTGGCCAACGGCACGCTGATTCCGGGCTACAAGCCGGCCGCGGAGCTGGCGAAAGAGGCACTGGCCAATCAATAGACAGCCATCCAAGATGCGCTGAAGCAATCCAAAACAGATAAATACGTGGGGTTCCTGGTTTGAAACCGGTCAAAGTGGGTATATGTGGTCTGGGCACCGTAGGCGGTGGCACCTTCAATGTTCTGCAACGCAACGCCGAGGAGATTGCCCGTCGGGCAGGCCGGGCGATCGAGGTGACCCATATTGCTACCCGCGCGCCGAACCCCGCCTGCGACGTGGGCGACAGCGTCCAGGTATGTGACGATGCGCTGGCGCTGGCAAGCAACCCGGACATCGACATCATCGTCGAGCTGATCGGTGGTTATGACATGGCGCTGAAGATCGTCATGGAAGCCATTGCCAACGGCAAGCACGTGGTCACCGCCAACAAGGCACTGATCGCCGTGCACGGCAACGAGATCTTCGCCGCTGCCCGGGAGAAGGGCGTGATGGTCGCCTACGAGGCCTCCGTGGCCGGTGGCATCCCGATCATCAAGGCGCTGCGCGAAGGGCTGGCGGCCAACCGCGTCCAGTGGGTGGCGGGCATCATCAACGGCACCGGCAACTTCATCCTCACCGAGATGCGCGACAAGGGCCGTACCTTCGACGACGTGCTGGCCGAGGCCCAGGCGCTGGGTTATGCCGAAGCCGATCCGACCTTTGACGTGGAAGGCATCGATGCCGCGCACAAGCTGACCATCCTGGCGTCCATCGCCTTCGGCATTCCGCTGCAGTTCGACAAGGCCTATACCGAGGGCATCACCAAGCTGACCACCGCTGACGTGAACTACGCCGAGGCCTTCGGCTATCGCATCAAGCACCTGGGTATCGCCCGCCGCACCGAACAGGGTGTCGAGCTGCGCGTGCACCCGACGCTGATCCCCGAGGACCGGCTGCTGGCCAATGTGCATGGGGTGATGAATGCGGTCATGGTCAACGGCGATGCCGTGGGCTCGACCCTGTACTATGGCGCCGGCGCCGGCGCCGAGCCGACCGCTTCGGCAGTAGTGGCGGACATCATCGATGTGGCCCGGGCGGTATCCTGTGACCCCGACACCCGCGTGCCGCACCTGGCGTTCCGCTCCGAGGCGCTGTCCGACCTGCCGGTGCTGCCGGTTGGTGAAGTGGAAACCGCTTACTATCTGCGCCTGCATGCCCAGGATCGTCCCGGTGTACTGGCCCGGGTGGCGAGCATCCTGTCCGAGCGCGGCATCAACATCGAGTCGATCATGCAGAAAGACGTGGAAGAGCAGGATGGTCTGGTGCCGATCATCATTCTTACCCACCGCGTGCGCGAGCAGCGCATGAACGACGCCATCGCTGCGATGGAAGCCCTGGACGAGGTCAGCAGCCCGCTGATGCGAATCCGCGTTGAGCAACTGAACTGATCGAAGGTTAGACACCATGCGCTATATCAGCACTCGCGGCCAGGCCCCGGCCCTGAATTTTGAAGACGTACTGCTGGCCGGTCTGGCCTCCGATGGCGGACTCTATGTCCCGGAGAACCTGCCGCGTTTCACAGTGGAAGAAATTGCTTCCTGGAATGGCCTCCCGTACCACGAACTGGCATTCCGCGTGATGCGCCCCTTTGTCGGCGACAGCATCAGCGACGCCGATTTCAAGGCCATCCTTGAGGATACCTACGCCGGTTTTGCCCACAGCGCGGTGGCGCCACTGCGCCAGCTGGACAGCAATGAGTGGGTGATGGAGCTGTTCCACGGTCCGACCCTGGCGTTCAAGGACTTCGCCCTGCAGCTGCTGGGACGTCTGCTGGATCACTTCCTGACCAAGCGTGGCGAGCGTGCGGTAATCATCGGTGCCACCTCCGGTGACACCGGCTCGGCGGCCATCGAAGGCTGCCGCCGCTGCGAGAACGTGGACATCTTCATTCTGCACCCGCACCAGCGGGTCTCCGACGTCCAGCGCCGGCAGATGACCACCATCCTCGGCGAGAACATCCACAACATCGCCATCGAGGGCAACTTCGATGACTGTCAGGAGATGGTCAAGGCCAGCTTTGCTGACCAGGGCTTTCTCAAGGGCACCCGGCTGGTCGCGGTCAACTCGATCAACTGGGCGCGGATCATGGCGCAGATTGTCTACTACTTCCACGCTGCGCTGCAGCTGGGCGGACCGCTGCGCTCGATGGCTTTCTCGGTGCCGACCGGCAACTTCGGCGACATCTTCGCCGGCTACCTGGCGCGCAACATGGGCCTGCCGATCAGCCAGCTGGTCGTGGCGACCAACCGCAACGACATCCTGCACCGCTTCATGAGCGGCAACCAGTACGACAAGGACACGCTGCATCCGTCCCTGTCGCCGTCGATGGATATCATGGTGTCGTCCAACTTCGAGCGCCTGTTGTTCGACCTGCACGGTCGCAACGGTGCGCTGGTCAAGCAGCTGATGGACGACTTCCGGCAGAACGGCAAGCTATCGGTGGAGCAGGAGCGCTGGACCGAAGCGCGCCGCCTGTTCGACTCGCTGGCGGTGGATGACGAGGCGACCTGCGCAACCATCGCCGAGGTCTATGCACAGTGTGGCGAGATTCTCGACCCGCATACCGCCATCGGCGTACGTGCGGCCCGTGAATGCCGTCGCAGCATGAGCACGCCGATGATCACCCTGGGCACCGCCCACCCGGTGAAATTCCCCGACGCGGTGCGCAAGGCCGGCGTTCAGGAGCCCCAGTTGCCGCCGCATCTGGCTGACCTGTTCGAGCGCGAGGAGCGCTGCACCGTGCTGCCGAACAGCCTGAAGGATATCCAGCAATTCGTTTCCGCCCACGGTAATCGCGGCAAGCCGCTGTAAGGTACTCAACGTTCCCGGGGCGCGGCCTGCTGCGTCGAGGAGTGGCGTCGTTGCCGGGGTTCCGGGAGGGCCGAGTTCCATCTCGGCCAATCGCAGTTTCCGGCGCGCTCGCTGGTCGAGGTGGAACTCGACCTTCCCAGGGGGGGGGCCGAGTTCCATCTCGGCCATACGGGGTTTCTGCCGCGCTCGCTGGTCGAGGTGGAACTCGACCTTCCCAAGGGGGCGCTGCATCAGCTTGACCCCGTCGCTTCCCCATTTTCATTGCACGAACCGGCAAATCCTGTTGTCCGAGTCTGTAGCCCCGCTTCCCGGGGCGGCTGACACTCGCGAGATGACAGGAGTTGACTCCGCATGCTGTGGTTCCTGACGTTGCATATCATTGCGCTGATCTTCTGGGCGGCGGCGCTGCTGTACATGCCGGCGCTGATCGCTGCCCGTGCTGCGCACTTTCTGCCGGTGCAGGAGCCGGTGAATCCGCATGAGTCCATTGAGCGCTTCGTTTTCACCCGCATTGCGACACCGGCCGCGCTGGCGGCGATCATGGCAGGCACCGCGGTGTTTGTGCTGGACCGCACGCTGGATGTCTGGCTCATCATCAAGCTCAGTCTCGTGGCGGCGCTCTCGGTATGCCACGTGGGGGTGGGCTGGCTGATATTGCGGGTGGAGCGGGGCGGCACACCGTTGGTGCCGCTGTGCGTCGCCCTCGCGCTGGCCAGTATCCTGCTGTTCGGTCTGATCCTCTGGCTGGTGTTGGCCAAGCCGTCTGCGGAGGTGTGGGGATGAGGCCGCGTAGATCAGTGGGGGTCGGTGGGCTCGGGCGCTTCCTCGTAATCAACACCGACGGCATGGTCATACACCAGTTGGCCGCCGAACAGGCTGGTCAGGGCGATCATCCCGCCACAGCCCAGCGACAGGTAGAGACCCCAGGGAGCGATGACGCTGTCCACCGCATCGATACGCAGCAACCAGTTCAGCGTCGCCAGCGACAGCAGCATCACCGCCAGAATCGCGTGGCACCAGGCGGTGACCAGACGGCGGATCCCGCTGACCAGAAGCAGATCCAGCAGCCCGACCATGCCGGATACCCAGCCGCCGACCACTCCCACGCCCACCAGCCAGATGCTGGCCCGGGCCCAGAAATAGTCACCGGTGAGAATGTACGCCAGATCGGTGCCGATCAGCCCGATCAGGGCCGCCACCGGAAAGTGGATGAGCATGGGGTGAATGGGGTGTCCGCCTATGGACATCTTGCTGGAGATGGATTCGGACATGCGCTGCAGTCTCCTGATGATCGGGGAATCCGGGCCAGGGCCGGCCCGCTAACCCGTTGGACTGCCGCTTGCAGCGTCCTGTTCCTTGCAGGTTGCGGCGGTCCCTACTCGGCACTCAGTCCCGCTGGCCCCTCCGCCGCCGACGCTGCCGCACTCTGGTGGGGCATGTCGAGCTTTGCCGTGCTGGTACTGGTGGTGGTAGTGGCGCTGTGGTTGTACGCGCTGCGCCGCAGGCCGCGTGAGATCGATGAACGGCAGGCCAGGCGTATTCATCATCGCTGGATCATCGGCGGTGGGCTGATCCTGCCGATCACCAGCATGGGGGTGCTGCTGGCCTTCGGTATCCCGATCGGTCACCGCATGCTGCCACTGCCGATCGGCCAGGAGGCCCTGCGTATCGAGGTCACCGGGCATCAGTGGTGGTGGCAGGTGAGGTATCCCGAGCAGGGTATCGAGCTGCGTGACGAGCTGCACATTCCCGCTGGCCAGCCGGTGGACCTGCACCTGACCAGTAACGACGTGATCCATTCGTTCTGGGTGCCGCGGCTGGCGGGCAAGCTCGACATGCTGCCGGGGCGCACCAATGTACTGCGGCTGCAGGCCGACGAGCCCGGCACCTACCACGGCCAGTGCGCCGAATTCTGCGGGGTGGGTCACGCGCACATGAAGTTCACCGTTCACGCCCATGCCGCCGAGGATTTTGCGGCATGGCAGGAGGGGCTCGGCAACGATGAGTGAGCACAACGCAGCGACTGAACAACAGCGGGCCGCGCGCCTGCACAGGGAGTACGACCGGGTCTGGGGCAACTGGCCGGGCTGGGGCCAGCTGGCGGCGGTCAACCATACGTCGGTGGGGCTGCGCTTCATCGTCACCGGCCTGTTCTTCTTTCTTGTCGGCGGCGTGCTGGCGATGCTCATGCGCACCCAGCTGGCACTGCCGGAACAGGACATCGTCGGGCCGGAGCTGTACAACCAGCTGTTCACCATGCACGGCACCCTGATGATGTTCCTGTTCGCCATTCCGGTACTGGAAGGGGTGGCGATGTATCTGATCCCGAAGATGGTCGGCGCCCGGGATCTGCCGTTCCCCCGATTGGGGGCCATGGGTTATTTCTGCTACCTGTTCGGCGGCCTGATCATCCTCTCCAGCATGCTGTTTGCAATTGCGCCGGATTCCGGCTGGTTCATGTACACGCCGCTGAGCAGCAGCACCTTCTCACCGGGGCCGGGATCGGATTTCTGGCTGCTGGGCATCACCTTCGTCGAGATCTCCTCGGTAAGTGGTGCCATCGAGCTGGTGGTCTCGATCCTGCGCACCCGCAGCAACGGCATGAGCCTGCGGCGGATGCCGATCTTCTGCTGGTACATCCTGGTGATGGCCCTGATGATCATCGTCGGCTTCCCCCCGCTGATCCTGGCCAGCGTGCTGCTGGAGCTCGAGCGGGCCGCCGGGTTTGTCTTCTTCGAAGTGGCCGGTGGCGGCGACCCGCTGCTCTGGCAGCACCTGTTCTGGCTGTTCGGCCATCCGGAGGTGTACATCATCTTCCTGCCGGCGGCCGGGATCGTCTCGACGCTGCTTCCGGTGTTCGCCCAGCGGCCCATTGTCGGCTACCGCTGGCTGGTACTGGCGGTGATCACCATGGGCTTCATCAGTTTCGGGCTGTGGGTCCATCACATGTTCACCGTCGGCATTCCCCAGTTGGCCCAGGCATTCTTTTCGCTGGCCAGCATGCTGGTGGCGATCCCCACCGCCATCCAGATCTTCGCCTGGCTGGCAACGCTGTGGACCGGCAGGGTGGTCTGGAGTCTGCCGATGCTGTGGATCATCGGCTTTCTGGTCATCTTCGTCGCCGGAGGCCTGACCGGGGTGATGCTGGCGCTGGTGCCCTTCAACTGGCAGGTTCACGATACCCACTTCGTTGTCGCGCACATGCACTATGTGCTGGTGGGCGGCATGCTGTTTCCGTTGATCGCCGGGCTGTACTACTGGCTGCCGCACGTGTCCGGAAGAATGCCTTCCGAGCTGCTCGGTCGCTGGGCGTTCTGGCTGATATTCATCGGCTTCAACATGACCTTCCTGCTCATGCATGTCACCGGCCTGCTGGGCATGCCACGGCGGATCTACACCTACCAGGCGGGTCTGGGATGGGACTGGCTCAATCTGCTGTCCTCCATCGGCGGCTTCGTCATGGCCTTCGGCGTCGGCATGCTGATCGTCGATCTGCTGCTGCATTTCCGCTTCGGCCGACAGGCGCCGCGCAACCCCTGGAACGCCGACACCCTGGAGTGGGCGGTGGCCATGCCGGTGTCCACCTACAACTTCATCAGCCTGCCGCATCTGGAAAGCCGCCACCCGCTGTGGGATGACCGGCGCCTGCCCGATAAGCTGGAGGTCGGCAAGGGCGGACTGGTGGAGATTCAGGCCGACCGCCGGGTCACCTGGGGATCGGATGTGGTGACCGGCGAGGTGCGGGAAATCATTCATGTGCCGTCCAGCTCATGGATCCCGCTGCAGACCGGCGTGCTGCTGGCAATGGTCTGTCTGGGGTTGCTCACCAAGTTCTACTGGATCGCGCTGGGTGCGGCGCTGGTCGGGCTGGCGGTGGTGCTGCGCTGGAGCTGGCACAACGGTGCGCATCCCCACGCCGCACCGCTGCGCGATGACGATCCGCAGGGACCGATGCTGCATTCGCGCACCTGCGATGGGCCGGGCCTGTGGGGGATGTGGTCGACCCTGCTGGCCAATGGTTCGCTGTTCGCCAGCCTGTTGTTCGGCTGGTTTTACTTCTGGACCGTCTCGCCGCAGTGGCAGGCTCCGGTACAGGGGCCACTGCCGGCCCTGCCCATGCTGCTCGCCGGATTTTTGCTCACTGCCTCTGCCCTGCTTTATCGGCGGCTGGTCCGGCGCCTGTGCAAGGGGCAGACGAAGGGCCTGACGCCGGGACTCTGGCTCAGCGCGCTGTTCGGTCTAGCTCATGTACTGCTGGTGCTGTGGCTGCTGATGGATGCCGACCTGCAGCCTCGGACCCTGGCCCATGACGCGGTGTTGGCGGTCATGCTCGGCTATCTGCTGTTCCATTCAGCAATGGCGACCCTGTTGACCGTGATGCAGGCCCTGCGCGTGAGGTTGGGTTATGTCAGCGAGCACCTGCCCTACGAGCCGGTGGTGCTTCGGCCCTGGTGGACCTTCACGCTGGCGGTGTTCTGGATCTCTTTCGCCGGCTTCATCCTGTTGCCGCTGGCCTGGTAAGGAGGACGCATGCGTCTGTGGCCCCATCATCCGGTGCATCTGATTTTCGGTCTGACAGTCTGGTCAGTATGGTTCGTGGTGCTCTATGGCGGGTTGTCCATCGGCTGCCAGCTGGCTCCGCCGCATCCGGATCAGGGACCGTGGAACTGGCTGAATCTGCTGCTGGGGCTTTCCACGCTGGTGATCGTCGGTGCGCTGACCTGGCTGGCCATTCAGCTCTGGCGTGCCGGTGGACAGCTGGAGGGGACCGGCCGTTACATCTGTCTGACCTCCGCCGGACTTTATGGCGTATCGGCGTTTTCCACCCTGGCGGTGGCTCTGCCGGTGCTCTTTTTGCCCCCCTGCATTTGACGGAACAGACCCATGGCGGAAAAGCTGACCAATCTGGAGCAACTTCTTGACCGTCTCGACGAAGCGAGGGAGGGGCAGGATTCGGTGTCCTTCGGGCGGCTGATGGAGACCATCGGCAAGCGCTCCTTCGGCCCGCTGTTGCTGCTGATCGGTGTCATTCTGGTGTCGCCGCTGAGCGGGATCCCCGGCATGCCTTCCACCATGGGCGTGGCGGTGTTTCTACTGTCCTGTCAGATGCTGCTGCGCCGCAGGCACATCTGGCTGCCGGGCTGGATACTGCGCCGCAGCATCAGCGAGCAGAAGCTGGCCAAGGTTACCGGTTTCATGCGCAAGCCGGCCCGGTTCATCGACAGACTGATCAATCAGCGTCTCAGCTTCATGGTGGACGGCCCGGCCGGCTGGCCACTGGCGCTGGTATGTCTGCTGCTGGCGGTGACCCTGCCGCTCCTGGAGCCGGTTCCCTTTGCCGCCAGCAGTGCCGGAGCCGCGCTGACCTGCATCGGACTGGCGATGATAGCCCACGACGGATTGCTGGCGACCATCGCCTACGTGCTGGTGCTCGGAATAGGCGGGGCAGTGGCGTACCACTTCCTCTGACAGCATGCGGGTTGAACTGTCTGCCTCGGCTGCTACCTAAAGCAGAGCGAGAGCGGTGCAGTTTTCTACCCGAACAATTCAGGAGCTGTTGGATGACATCATGGATCAAACCACTGGCCGGTGCTCTTGTGTGCCTGTTGCCGTGGTCAGCGCAGGCGGAGACCTTCAGTTTTCAGACAGTCATGGACAAGGCCGAGGAGCTGGCGTCGAGCAGCTGGCAGGCGCCCCCACAGGTGCCGAAATTTCTTCAGCAGCTGGGTTATCACGACTATCAGGGTATCCGCTTCAAGCCCGAACGCAGTCTGTGGGCCGACGACGACACGCCGTTCGGCGTGATGCTGCTGCCGCCGGGGCTGTTCTATCACCACGCGGTGGCACTGAACGTGGTTGAGGGCGATCAGACCGAGCCGCTGGTGTTCGACAAGACCCAGTTCAGCTACCCCAACAGCGAACTGGAGCGGCTGGTTCCCGCTGATCTGGGTTACGCCGGTTTCAAGCTGACCTTCCCCTTCTTCGAGCCGGAGGTAGCCAACCAGTTTCTGGTATTTGCCGGAGCCAGCTATTACCGGGCAGTGGGCCGGCACAACAACTTCGGCCTGTCGGGCAGGGGCATTGCGGTCAACACCGGCCTGCCCAGTGGCGAGGAGTTTCCGTCTTTCATCGAGTTCTGGCTGAAGAAACCCGAGCCGGGGGCGGAGACCATGACTTTCTATGGCCTGCTGGATGGCAGAAGCCTCACCGGAGCCTACGAGTTCCAGGTCACCCCCGGAGACGAGACGGTGATGCGGGTCCGCTCGGTGCTGTATCCGCGCAACGATATCGAGCTGATCGGCGTGGCCCCGCTGACCAGCATGTTCTATTACGGCGAGAACACCCTGCGCCCCTATGGCGAATGGCGGCCGGAGGTGCACGACTCTGATGGCCTGCTGGTCCACGATGGCAATAGCCAGGAGTGGCTGTGGCGACCGCTGAACAATCCCGCCGCACTGAGCATGGACTACTTCGCCACCGAGCAGGTGCGCGGCTTCGGCCTGCTCCAGCGCGATGGCGACTTTCGCAGTTACATGGACGCCGAGGCCGGTTATGGCACGCGGCCCAGCGCCTGGGTTGAGCCCGAGGGTGACTGGGGCAGGGGCCATGTGGTGCTGACCCAGCTGCCCACTCCGGATGAGACCAACGACAATATTGTTGCCTTCTGGACACCTGCCGAACCCCTGCCGGGCAAGCAGGCCCATGAGTTCAACTATCAGGTCCGCTTCGGCAAATCCGATCTGGCAGACAGTCCCATGGCGCAGGCTGTGGACAGTTTCGTCGGCGATGGCACGCGCATCGGTGGCGGAGACGCCGAAGGCGCAGTGCGGGTGATAGTGGACTTTGCCCGCGGGCCGCTCGCCGAGCGCAGCGCCGATGCCCCGGTCACAGCGCGGGTCACTGCGATGGAAGAGGGCGAGGTGCTGGAACACTTCGTCGAGTATGTGGCGGCCCTGGAGCGCTGGCGACTGTCCATCCTGGTACGCCCGGCAGCCAACCGACCGCTGTCGCTGCGCGCCTACCTCCACGAAGGAGAGGAGACGCTCAGCGAGACCTGGAGTTATCAGCTGCTACCCGGCAGCGACATCCTGCAGGTGATCAAATGAATGGAGAAAGTCATGCGTGCCACTCACTCTGAACAGGCGTTGCGCCGGGTGCTCGCCTGGCTGCGCTGGAGCGGTCACGAGCTGACGCCGCGGCTGGAGCAGGCAGCGCTGCAGGCGCTGTCCGACGCCGTCGCCGCCGAGGAGTCCGAGCTGGTTGAAGCGGCCCTGCGGCGTCTGCGCGACAATGCAATGCTGACCTCGGACCTGAGCAGCCGGTCGATGCTGATCAGCCCGCCGTATCCTCCCCTGCGGCGCAGCAGCATCGGTTACGGTAGGTACTGATGGATAGCACCGCTACCCGGGCCACCGGCGGGCGACAGGCTCGAACGAGCTGGCGCCTCGCCGCCATGCTGCGTCGCACCCTTCTGCTTCTGCTGGTGGCGGGGCAGACCGCCGCCGCCAGCTGGGTCATGCTGTCGGTATTGCCCTACCGCGGCGGCAACGGCCTGGAGATCGCCATGGTGGTGCTCTTCGCCATACTTTTTGCCTGGATCTCCTTCGGCTTCTGGATTGCCGTGGCCGGCTTCATTCTGCGCCGCCTGGGCGGTGATCGGCATTCGCTGCTGCGCCAGCAGAGTGAGACCGAGCTGGCGACGACCCCGCTGGCGCGCACGGCAATCGTCATGCCGATCTATCACGAGCCGATCGAGCGCAGCCTGGGCGGGCTGAGCGCGGTGTACCAGAGCTTGGAGCGTACCGGTCAGCTCGAGCACTTCGACTTCTACATCCTTTCCGACAGCCGCGATCCGGACATCTGGCTTCAGGAGCAGGCGGCCTGGGCGCAGCTGGTCGAGCGGCTGGGGGCGCAGGGTCGACTGTTCTACCGCCGGCGTCAGGTCAACCTCAACTACAAGAGCGGCAACGTAGCGGATTTCCTGCGCCGCTGGGGTGCGGACTACCGCTACATGGTGGTGCTGGATGCCGACAGCCTGATGGCCGGCACCACCCTGGTGCGCATGGTGCAGTTGATGGAGCGCCACCCCCGCGTCGGCATACTGCAGACCGGCCCGGGGCTGCTCAATGGCCGGTCGCTGTTTGCCCGGGTTCAGCAGTTCTGCAGCCAGCTGTACGGCCCGCTGTTTACAACCGGGCTCGCCTCGGTGCAGCTGGGGGAGGCTGCGTTCTGGGGGCACAATGCGATCCTGCGGACCGAGCCCTTCATGGCGCATTGCGGCCTGCGCAAGCTACCGGGCTGGGGCCTGTTCCGCGGTCCGATCATGAGCCATGACTTCGTCGAGGCCGCCTATCTGGGACGCGCCGGTCATGAAGTCTGGCTGGAGCCGGAGCTGGCAGACAGCTGGGAAGAGTCACCGCCTTCGCTGGTCGACGAACTCACCCGCGACCGGCGCTGGGTCAAGGGCAATATGCAGCATCTCTGGTTGCTGCTGTTCAGCCGCAAGCTGCGTCTGGCTCACCGCATGGCCCTGCTCAATGGCATCATGTCTTACCTTGCTTCACCGCTGTGGCTGGCGTTTCTGGTGCTCACCACCGTCGCCACCACCCAGCTGGTGCTGTGGCCGATCAACTACTTTCCCGACCCCCACCAGCTGTATCCGCTGTGGCCGCAGTGGCAGCCGATGCGTGCGGTGGCACTGGTCACACTGACCCTGTCATTGCTGTTCATACCCAAGTTTCTTGGCCTGGCTGATGCGGCGCTGACCGGGCGCCTGCAGGCCTTTGGCGGCACGCTGCGGCTGGTCGGCAGCGTGTTGCTGGAAATTCTGATTTCGGCGCTGCTGGCGCCGATCCGCATGCTGTCCCATTCCCGCTATGTCATCGAGGCGCTGCTCAATATCACCCTGCGCTGGGCAGGGCAGAACCGCACCAGCGAAACCGGCTGGATGCGCGCGATTCTGCATCACGCTCCGGGCTCCCTGCTCGGGCTCGGTTGGGCGGCCTTCGCCTTGTGGCTCAAGCCGATGTTCTTCTACTGGTCGCTGCCGGTGGCCATACCGTTGATCCTGGCGGCGCCGATTTCGGTGGTATTGAGCAGGGAGCAGCTCGGCCAGTGGCTGCGCCAGCGCGGTTGGCTGCTAACCGCCGAGGAACGGCGCGGCTCGCAGCTGCTCGAGGATCTGGCGAACAACCCGCTCGCAGGCAGTCATCAGCCGGACTTCTGCGACTCGGTTATCCATCCGGTACACAACGCGCTGCAGGTTGCCCTGGGCCGCGGTGGCCGGCAGGGGTTGCGCCGCCAGCGCCTGGAATTGCTGTGCCAGCGCTGCGTGAAGATGGGGCCGCAGAATCTGACACAGGCGGAGCTGAGCCTGCTTGCCCAGGATGCTGACTGCATGCGCTATCTGCACCGTCAGGCCTGGCGTGCCCGGCCGCGCTCGCCCTGGGGACGCCTGCTCGGCCAGCAGATTGTCCGTCGTTCGCCTCCGGCCCAGAGTCCGGCGGCAGCCTATCCGGCGGTCATGCGGGCACTGCCACCGTCCGCCAATTCCACATGGATCCAGAGCAATGGACGTTTGGCAGGTCATTCTCTATACACTGATCAGTGAGTTTTCCGACCTCACCGATGTCGAGCAGGCCACACGCGTTGCGCTGCGCCTGCTGGTAGCAGCCGTGCTGGGCGGGCTGCTCGGTTTCGAGCGTGAAAGTCATGGCAAGGCGGCGGGCATCCGCACCCATATTCTGGTGTGTACCGGTGCGGCGCTGTTTGTGATGGGCTCGGAACTGGTCGAGGGCGGCGATGACGCCATGAGCCGGGTGGTGCAGGGCATCGTTGCCGGCATCGGCTTCCTTGGTGCGGGCACCATCATCAAGGGCGAGCGGATGGATGACGTCAAGGGGCTGACCACCGCTGCGGGAGTGTGGATGACCGCTGCGGTGGGCGTCTGTGTCGGGCTCGGCCTGGAAGCCACTGCGGTGCTGGCGACCCTGGTCATGCTGTTCACGCTCAACGTGCTGCCTCACTTCATTGATCGGATGGACAAGAACGAGGACTAGCCGCCTTGGCCGACCCGGGCGGATTTACGGTACACTGCCGGCCCGTCCGTTCCGAGAAATTCCGATCGCCATGGCGCTTCAGTCCATCCCCTGCAAGATTCAGCTCAATCTCTCCGATACCGACCGTGGGGTCTATGAAGACCTGCGGCTGACCGTCGCCCGCCACCCTTCGGAAACCGGCCAGCGGCTGGCCGCCCGGGTACTGGCCTACGCCCTGTGGTATCACGAGCGGCTGGCCTTCGGCCGCGGCCTGTCCGATGTAGACGAGCCTGCTTTGTGGCAGAAGAGCCTGGACGGCCGCATCGAGCACTGGATCGACGTCGGTCAGCCGGATGCCGACCGTATGATCGCCGGTTCCCGCCGGGGCGAGCGTTGCTCTGTGCTGGTCTACGGTGGCAACCGGGTGTGGCCCGGCAAGGTGCTGCCGGCGGTGGAGCAGCAAGGCAATCTGAGTATTGCGGTCCTGCCACAGGAACCATTGGACGCGCTGGCCGGCGAGCTGGCGCGCAACTTCGACTGGAGCGTGATGATCAGCGATGGCGTGCTCTATGTCAGCGATGCCGACACGCAGCACGAGTTCGTTCTCGACTGGCTGCTGGGGGAGCGCTGAGCCGGCATGCGTATCGAGTCCCGCGTCCTGCCCGAGCAACTGCCCGATCTCGGTGACCTGCCGCCGCTGCTGACCCGCCTCTATGCTGCACGGGGCGTGCGTTCGGCAGCAGAACTGGACCGCAGCCTGAAGTCGTTGCTGCCGGTCTCGCTGTTCAAGGGTATGGATCAGGCAGTGAAGGTGCTGCGCGAGGCGCTGGAGCAGCGTCAGTCCATCCTGATTGTCGGCGACTTTGACTGCGACGGTGCCACCGCCAGCGCCGTGGCGGTGCTGGGGCTGCGGGCGATGGGCGCGGCCCGGGTCGACTATCTGGTGCCCAACCGCTTCGAATACGGCTACGGCCTCACGCCGGAAATTGTCGAGGTGGCGCTGGAGCGCGAGCCGCAGGTACTGGTCACCGTGGATAACGGCATCTCCAGTGTCGACGGCGTGGCGGCTGCGCGGGCAGCCGGCCTGAAGGTGGTGGTCACCGACCATCACCTGCCCGGTGAACGGCTCCCCGAGGCCGATGCCATCGTCAATCCGAGCCAGCCGGGCTGCGATTTTCCGAGCAAGTCGATCGCCGGGGTCGGCGTCATCTTCTATGTGCTCATGGCGCTTCGGGCCGAGCTGCGCGGCATGGGTTGGTTCACTGCCCGGCGCCCGGAACCCAATCTGGGCGAACTGCTGGATCTGGTGGCGCTGGGGACGGTGGCCGACGTGGTGCCGCTGGACGCCAACAACCGCATTCTCGTGCATCAGGGGCTGGCACGCATCCGCGCCGGGCGCTGCCGACCGGGCATCCGCGCGTTGCTGGAAGTGGCCCGCCGGCCAGCCGAGCGGCTGGCGTCCACGGATCTGGGTTTCATCATAGGGCCGCGGCTGAACGCCGCCGGTCGGCTGGACGACATGAGTCTGGGCATCGAGTGCCTGCTCACCGACGATGAGCAGCTGGCGCTGGACATGGCCCGGGAGCTGGACAGCCTAAACCGCGACCGCAAGAGCATCGAACAGGACATGCAGCAACAGGCGCTGACGATGCTGGACGAGACCGGATTCCAGGACAGCGATCTGCCTTTCGGGCTGTGTTTGTTTGATCCGCAGTGGCACCAGGGAGTGATTGGCATTCTCGCTTCACGCCTGAAGGAGCGCTATCACCGTCCGGTGATCGCCTTCGCCGATGCCGGCGACGGCCAGATCAAGGGCTCGGCACGCTCGGTGAGCGGTCTGCATATCCGCGATGCACTGGACAGCGTGGCAGCGGCCAATCCGGGGCTGATCAGCAAATTCGGCGGCCACGCCATGGCTGCGGGCCTGTCCATGCCGGCGGAACACTTCGAGGCCTTCCGCGAGGCGTTCGACCGGGAGGTGCGGCGCCAGCTCTGCGCGGAAGATCTGACCGGACGCCTGCTTTGCGACGGCGAGCTGACGCCCGAAGAATTCAACCTGCAGCTGGCCATGGCGCTGCGCGACGCCGGACCCTGGGGGCAGCACTTTCCCGAGCCCGGTTTCCATGGCCATTTCAACCTGATTCAGCAGCGGCTGGTCGGTGAGCGCCACCTGAAGATGGTGCTGCAACCGGACGGCGCGACCGAACTGCTGGATGCCATTGCCTTCAACATCGACCCGCAGATCTGGCCCGACCCGAGTATTCGCCAGGTGCGGCTGGTCTACAGTCTGGATGTGAACGAATACCGCGGCCGTCAGAGCCTGCAGCTGATGGTGAGACATCTGCAGGCGTGCTGATGCGGCCTGCACGGGCCGTGGGTTTTCCGCTACAATAGCCCCTTTTTCCTGACGGGATTTGTCACCATGGAAATCAATCCGATTCTGAACACCATCAAAGACCTGCGTGGCCGCTCCGAGACCATCAGGGGGTATCTTTGACTACGATCACAAACGTGATCGACTGACCGAGGTAGAGCGCGAGCTGGAAGACCCCAGCGTCTGGAACGAGCCCGAGCGGGCCCAGAATCTGGGCCGCGAGCGCGCATCCCTGGCGGACATCGTCGGTACGCTGGACGACCTGAGTACCGGCCTGGACGATGCCTCCGAACTGCTGGAGATGGCGGTCGAGGAGGATGACGAAGGCGCCGTCGCCGACGTGACCGCCGAGCTCGCGCAGCTGCAGAAGCGCCTCGAGGCCCTTGAGTTCCGCCGCATGTTCAGTGGCGAGATGGATGAGAACAATGCCTGCCTGGATATCCAGGCGGGGTCCGGCGGTACCGAAGCCCAGGACTGGGCCAACATGCTGTTGCGCATGTACCTGCGCTGGGCCGACCATAACGGCTTCGAAGCCACCATCATGGAACTGACCGCCGGTGAAGTGGCGGGCGTCAAGGGCGCCACCATCCACGTCAAGGGGCCCTATGCCTATGGCTGGCTGCGCACTGAGATCGGCGTGCACCGGCTGGTGCGCAAGAGCCCCTACGATTCCGGCAACCGTCGGCATACATCGTTCACCGCCGTGTTCGTGTCGCCCGAGATCGATGACAACATCGAGATCGAGATCAACCCCGCCGACCTGCGTGTGGACACATACCGCTCCTCCGGCGCCGGTGGTCAGCACGTCAACACCACCGACTCGGCGGTACGGATAACCCACATCCCGACCAACACCGTGGTCAGCTGTCAGAACGAACGTTCCCAGCACGCCAACCGCGATACCGCCATGAAGATGCTGCGGGCCAAGCTGTACGAGCTGGAAATGCAGAAGCGCACCGCCGCTTCCCAGGCCCAGGAGGACAGCAAGTCCGACATCGGCTGGGGCCACCAGATCCGCTCCTACGTCCTCGACCAGTCGCGGATCAAGGACCTGCGCACCGGCATCGAAGACAGCGACTGCGATGGTGTACTTGACGGCGACATCAACCACTTTCTGGAAGCCAGTCTGAAACAGGGCCTGTAACGGCCCTGTCAGCATCGACCCCCGCATTCCCCGTATTTTGAGTACCCAGGACACTGAAATGAGCGAACAACCGCTGAACGAGCATGCACTGCAAGAGGAAGAGAACCGGCTGATCGCCCTGCGCAAGGAGAAACTGGCCGCCGAGCGTGCGAAGGGGCAGGCGTTCCCGAATGATTTCCGCCGCGACAGCCTGGCCGGTGATCTGCAGAAACAGTATGCCGACAGCAGCAAGGAAGAGCTGGCCGAGGCCGGAATTGT
The DNA here is from genome assembly GCF_014646575.1 of Halopseudomonas pertucinogena. Taxonomy (GTDB): domain Bacteria; phylum Pseudomonadota; class Gammaproteobacteria; order Pseudomonadales; family Pseudomonadaceae; genus Halopseudomonas; species Halopseudomonas pertucinogena. Next base: position 258,490 of record NZ_BMNN01000001.1, read on the forward strand.
GGTCAAGGTGGCGGGGCGCATCATGCTCAACCGGGGCGCCTTCATGGTGATTCAGGACATGAGCGGTCGGATTCAGGTCTACGTGGACCGCAAGGGCCTGCCGGAGGAAACTCTCGAAGCGATCAAGACCTGGGACCTGGGCGACATCATCGCCGCCGAAGGCACCCTGGCCCGCTCGGGTAAAGGCGATCTGTACGTGCACATGACCAGCGTGCGCCTGCTGACCAAGTCCCTGCGGCCGCTGCCGGACAAGCACCACGGCCTGACCGACACAGAACAGCGCTACCGCCAGCGCTATGTTGACCTGATCGTCAATGAGGAGGTGCGCGACACCTTCCGCGTCCGCTCCCAGGTGATCTCCCACATCCGCCGCTTCCTCAGCGAACGTGGCTTCCTCGAAGTGGAAACCCCGATGCTGCAGACCATCCCCGGCGGTGCGGCAGCCAAGCCCTTCGAAACCCACCACAACGCCCTGGACCTGCCGATGTACCTGCGCATCGCGCCGGAGCTGTATCTCAAGCGGCTGGTGGTGGGCGGCTTCGAGAAGGTGTTCGAGATCAACCGCAACTTCCGCAACGAAGGCGTCTCCACCCGGCACAACCCCGAGTTCACCATGCTCGAGTTCTACTGGGCCTATGCCGACTACGAAGACAACATGGACCTGACCGAGGAGCTGTTCCGCGAGCTGGCCCAGGCGGTACTTGGCACCACCGACGTACCCTACGGCGACAAGGTATTCCACTTCGGCGAGCCCTTTGCCCGGCTGTCGGTATTCGACTCCATCCTCCAGTACAACCCGGAGATCACCGCCGAAGACCTGCGCGACATCGACCGTGCCCGTGAGATCGCGAAGAAGGCCGGCGCCAAGGTGCTGGGTCACGAGGGGCTGGGCAAGCTGCAGGTGATGATCTTCGAGGAGCTGGTCGAGCACAAACTGGAACAGCCGACCTTCATCACCCAGTATCCCTTCGAGGTTTCCCCGCTGGCGCGCCGCAACGACCAGGACCCGAGCGTCACCGACCGCTTCGAGCTGTTCATCGGCGGCCGCGAGATCGCCAACGCCTACTCGGAGCTCAACGACGCCGAAGACCAGGCCGAGCGTTTCCATGCCCAGGTGGCGGAGAAGGACGCCGGTGACGACGAGGCCATGCACTTTGACGCCGACTTCGTTCGCGCACTCGAATACGGCATGCCGCCGACTGCCGGCGAAGGCATCGGGATTGATCGTCTGGTGATGCTCTTGACTGATTCGCCTTCGATTCGGGATGTGATTCTGTTTCCGCATATGCGGCCTGAGGTTTGACGCCGTAGTTTGTAGGCGTTGTCGTTCGTGCAGGGAAAGCGGATCAGGTTGGGTTGGTGGGTGGCGGGATTGGGGGCGGCCTCTGTGGGACACGCTGCGAGTACGTCCCTGTAAGCTCGCGGTTGCCATCCATGGCAACCGACGGTCCCACAGAGGCCGCCCCCAACCCCGCTTGCTCGGACGGTGGAGTGATCCGCTTTCCGGATGGTTCGGTGTGCAGCAGTATTCAAGGCGGTAGTGGCGCAGGCATCAGTATAACGGTGATGCTGATGCATATTGATATTTGAAGCCTATCGCCCGGGCCGCGGAGTATCCGGAAACATTGATCCACTCCAAAGCTCGAAAGCGGGTCAGGTACTGCCCATCCCGGACCGTCGGTTGCCAGGGACGGCAACCGCGAGCTACATGGATGTACTTGTGCGTGTCCGGGATGGGCAGTACCTGACCCGACCACCCACCGATGTGCCCGATCAATGTTTCCCTGCACAATCAAAAAACACCGAGCACCAAGGCAGCAAGAGAGGACGCAAGATGGCGGTAAAACAGAGCGAGCAGTATCAGCTGGTCATCCGCAGCCTGTCCGACCGCATCGTCGAGGCCCAGGCGCCCATCCGCGTGCTGGACGCGATCAAGTGGGACGATAGTATTCGCGATCAGTTCTTCAAGGATGGCTGCAGCAAACTGCCTGATATCGGTCCTGACTACTACAAGCGCCGCCCGCTGAACTTCGACCCTGCCGAACGCCTGCAGACCTTCCAGGACATCGAGCGGGATATCACCCGCCAGCTCGGCACCTTCAACCCGGTCGGCCAGATCATGCGTCGCATGTGCCGGGAATACCGCATGGTGCTGCGCATGATCGAAGGGCGGGGCACCGCCGAGTTCGGGCGTATCTCCCAGGAGCTGTATGGGTCTGCTTCCGATGCCTTCCATGCCGGGGACCCGACCATCACCGACCTGGGCATCATGCTCAGCGAGTCCCTGAGCAATATCGGCAATGATCTCGGCCATGAGCCCAAGACCATTGCCGCGCCCGAGGCGGTCGCGATTCTGCAGGGCGAGATGAACAAGGTCTTCCCGGACGATCAGGCGGTGCGGGTGTTCGAATCCGACGGTATCGTTGCGGACGCTGCCGCCGGCGCTGATTACATAAAGATCCGCAGCGACGCCATGTTCAACCAGCGGGATCTGAAGATTCTCGCCGTGCACGAAGGCTCGGTGCATGTGGCCACCAGTCTCAACGGTCAGCATCAGCCCATCTGCACCTTCCTTGCCAAGGGACCGCCGTCTTCCACCGTGACCCAGGAAGGCCTGGCGATCCTGATGGAGGTGGTCACCTTTGCCTCCTACCCATCGCGCCTGCGCAAATTGACCAATCGTACCCGGGCCATTCAGCTGGCGGAGTCCGGAGCGAATTTCCTCGACGTGTTCGGGTTCTACCGGGGCGAGGGCTACAGCGAGGAGGAAAGTTACAACAATGCCAGCCGGGTATTCCGTGGCTCCAGCAGCGATGGCTTGCCCTTCACCAAGGATCTGGCCTATCTGAAGGGCTTCATCCTGACCTACAACTATATTCAGCTGGCGGTGCGCCAGGGCAAGCTGCAGCAGATCCCGCTGCTGTTCTGCGGCAAGACTACCCTGGAGGACATGCGCACCCTGGGTCAGCTGGTGGAAGAGGGGCTGGTAGTGCCGCCGCGCTATCTGCCCGAGCCCTTTGCCGACCTCAACGCATTGAGCGCCTGGATGTGCTTTTCCGGGTTTCTTACCAACCTAAGCCTTGATCGCATCGAGGCGGATTATGCCAACATTCTCTGAGGAGTCCTGCTGTGAGTGAGAAACAGGAAGTCAACAAGCTGCCGTATATCCTGACCGCCCTGGGGACCCTGTTCCTGACCATGGGCCTGTTGCACTTCTACGGGTACCTGAACTTCGCCCGGGAAGAGGAAGGGTTGCTGGTTGCCGAGTTCAGTCTGGTGACCATCGGCTCCGCCGAAGAGGGCCAGCTCCAGGCGCGGGCGGCGGACCACGTGGCCGAATGCGTGGACGGGGTGATGATCCTGCACGACAGCCGTCACCAGGGGCTGTCCGGTCTGCTGGTCGACAGTCGCCAGCGGGTGGTGCGCTGCAACGCTCAATCCGTACCCGCTGTTCGCTGATGAGCGGGCGCGTGGTGCAATTGGCCGAGGACTGGAAGCAGGCGCTCGGCGACGAGTTCGATCAGCCCTACATGCAACAGCTGCGGGCGTTCCTGCTTGAGGAAAAGGCCGCCGGCAAGGTGATCTTCCCGCCCGGTCCGCTGATCTTCAATGCCCTGAACAGCACGCCGCTGAGCAAGGTGAAGGTGGTCATCATCGGCCAGGATCCCTACCACGGGCCAGGCCAGGCCCATGGGTTGTGCTTTTCGGTGCAGCCCGGAGTCCGCCCTCCGCCGTCGCTGCAGAACATCTACAAGGAGATCCACCGGGATCTCGGCTATCCGATTCCGAGCCACGGCTGCCTGCAGAGCTGGGCCGAGCAGGGTGTGCTGCTGCTGAACGCGGTGCTGACCGTGACCCAGGGCCAGGCCGGCGCCCACGCCAACCGGGGCTGGGAGCGCTTCACCTCGCGGATCATCGAAATTCTGAACAGTGAATGCGAGCATCTGGTGTTCATGCTCTGGGGCAGCTATGCGCAGAAGAAGGGGCAGCACATCGATACGTCCCGCCATTGTGTACTCAAGAGCGTGCATCCCTCACCGCTCTCGGCGCACCGTGGTTTCATCGGTTGCGGGCATTTTTCCGCAGCCAATGCCTATCTGATGGAAAACGGTCGCGAGCCGATCAACTGGCAGCTGTCCTGAGCTGCCGGCTGTCACCGATTCAGCCCGCGCTGCCCGTCCCCAGCTCCCTAATCAGTTCGGCGATCAGCTCGGCTGCCGGCAGCTCTCGGGCAAGCGGCGCACCCATGCCCGCCCAGTGTGCTGCAAACTCATGGTTGCCTTGGGCGCTGGCCGCTGCATTCAGCTGCTTGGCGGCGTCGTAGGTCGCCGGGTAGCCGGCATGCAGCGGCGCGCCGGCCGCCTCCACGTGGCTGATCAAGCGGTTGACCATGCCCCGTGCCGGTCGGCCTGAGATGCCAGCCGTCAGTCGCGTCTGTGCGGCCCGCTCGCTCTTCAGCGTCTGACGATAGCCGGCATTGGCTGAAGCCTCCGGGCAGAGAATGAAGGCCGTGCCCAGCTGAGCAGCGGCCGCGCCCAGATCCAGCATGGCGCGAATACCCTGCCCATCCATGATGCCGCCGGCGGCGATCACCGGCAGGCTGCCGTGCTTCACCAGATGGCGTACCAGCACCGCAGTGCTCCACTGCTCATCCTCGTCGTCGGGATCGAACATGCCCCGATGGCCGCCTGCTTCGATGCCCTGGGCGACTATCCCGTCGAGTCCGGCCTGTTCGATCTGCTGGGCCTCCCGGGGGCTGGTGGCTGTAGCCAGCAGGCAGATGCCGGCCTGTTGCAGCGCTGCGATCCATTCCTGCCGGGGCAGGCCGAAATGGAAGCTGACCACCTCCGGGCGCAGTTCCAGCAGCATCTGCAGCATCGCCTCGTTCTCGACAAAGCTCGGATAGCCGACCTTCAGCGCGCCGGGCACGGCTGCGCCGAGTTCATCGAACAGTGGACGCAGATGGCTCAACCAGGCCGCTTCCCGGGCAGGCTCCGGTGTGGCCGGCGCATGGCAGAACAGATTGACGTTGATGGGGCCGGTGGTCAGCGCACGGGTCTGCTCGATCATGCTGCGGGCCTGCTCCGTACTGCTGGGTCCCACGCCGAGGGAGCCGAGGCCGCCGGCGTTGGACACCGCGGCAGCCAGCTCCGGCGTGGCTACGCCCGCCATCGGTGCCTGAATGATCGGCAGGGTTACGCCAAGACGTTCGAGCAGGTCGGTGACCATGGGGCCTCCTAGTTCAGTAACTGCATGGCCGCTTCCATCTCGGCGGACAGATCCTCTTCCTCTTCATCGCTGGCGGGGTTGAGACCCAGCCGGGCGAAGGAGGAGATCTGCGTCCAGTCGAGCATGGCGTGGGGGTGTTCGGTACCGGCCACGCTCTGGAGCATGGCCACCTGGACAATGTCGGCATAGTCGACGCGGTCGGGGTTGCGGTTGAAGTCGATGTGCTGACTGGGTACGTGGCGCAGGGGCTGCGGAAAGTCCCAGGCCTCGAGAATCCGGTCGCCGATCACCGGATGAATCCGCTCGATGATGAGGTCCAGGGCGGTGGCGTCTTCCAGCAGCTGGCTGTTTTCCTCAGCGTAGCTGAGGATCGGCAACACGCCGATGAGGTGCACCAGGCCGGCAAGCATGGCCTGGTCGGACTTCAGATCGGTGTAATGACGGCACAGCACATGGCTGATACCGGCCACTTCGGTGCTGCGTGCCCAGACCTCGCGCATGCGTCGGTCAATGATATCGGTGGTGGCCTGGAACAGCTGGGCCATGGCCAGACCGGTAGCCAGGTTGGCGGTATAGACCACCCCGAGGCGGTTCACTGCCATGTTCAGATCGGTGATTTCCTGACGGGAGCGCAGCAGCGGGCTGTTGACCACCTTGATCAGCCTTGCGCTCAGCGCGGTGTCATTACTGATCTCCCGCGCCAGTTCGTTGATGCCGATATCGGGATTCTCGGCGGCCTCCCGGATGCGCAGAGCCACCTCGGGCAGGGTCGGCAGGATCAGCTGGTCGCGCTCGAGCGCCTGTATCAATTCATCCTGGATACGCTGGGCCAGATCTGTCATGTGATGCTTCCTTGATCAATTTTCGGCGGCCTGGGCAGCCATTAGCGAGTCGTAGGGCAGGGTGGCGAGTTGCAATGATGTCTCGTTGGCATCGCTGATGCCCAGTGTCGGCAATTCTGCCGCGTCAGTCTGCAGTACCGCAAGCAGTTCCATGCCCTCGTCGGCGCGGGCGGCGATGACTACCTCGCCCACCGCCTGGTTGCGGATGCGGTCGATGATGACCGTGCCGGGGGCGGGCAGCTGCTGCCCGTCCCCCAGCAGACGAAACATGCGTCGCTTGAGTTTACCCAGATACTGCATGCGCGCGACGATTTCCTGGCCGGTGTAACACCCCTTGCTGAAGCTGACGGCCCCCAGATGCTGAAGATTGAGCATCTGCGGGATGAAGCTCTCGCGGGTGGGGCCCTGTACCTGGCCGATACCAAGCCGGATCAGCTGCAGGCGCCAGGCGCTGGCCGCCACAGGCGCGACGTGCTCGGCCAGACGGCTGACGGCATCGCCTGCCAGCCCGGCCGGCAGCCAGAGTTCGCAGGTCTGCTCGGCCACGGGGAGGATGATGGCGCCGACGCTTTCAGCGACGTCCAGCGCGTCGGTACTGTCGCCCCACAGTGCCAGGCGCGTCCATTGCGCGGAGACATCCGCAAGGGTGACCTTGAAGAAGGCGGCATATTTGGCCAGATCCTGTTGCTGGGCCTCCATCACCTCGTGGTGGATGGCCAGCAGGTACTCCTCCTCGCTGCGCTTGTACAGCCGGAAACTGGACTGCATCCGGCCCTTGGGGTTGCAGCGGGCGCCGAGAGTGCTGCCGCCGGCCGCCAGGGTGGCGACATCACAGCTGAGCTGACCCTGCAGAAAACGGGTCGCGTCGGTTCCGGTAACGGACAGGATGCCCTCGTCCTCGATGATGGCCAAGGCAGTGGCGGGCAGCGGACCGGTCGACTCTGGGGGAAACAGGGCAGAAAGATCGTTTGATGCTTGAATGGTCACTGACAGCTCCGGGAAAGGGGTTGAACAGATTCGATGGCTACATGATAGGGGGGCGACTGCCGCTTGTCAGTGCCGGGATGCCTGGCGAAGGGTTATACTAGCGGCAATCATCAATCTTTTATGGAGACGGCGAATGTCGGCAGAAGTGGACAGGAAGCGGTTGTACTGGCATAGCCGCAGGGGCATGCTCGAACTGGACGTATTGCTGGTGCCCTTCCTTGAAGAAGCCTATCCATCGCTGGATGAAGAAGACAAGGCGCGTTACCGTCGCCTGCTGGAATGTGAAGATCAGGATATGTTCGGCTGGTTCATGCAGCGCGGCGAGCCGGAGGACCCGGATCTGCGGCGCATAGTGAGGATGATTCTGGACCGTGTACAACCCAACTGACACCCTGCTGCTGCAGCGCCAGCCGTCCCGCTGGCTGGGCGCACTGGTGATCCTGACAACGGTGCTCGGCTGCGCGGCGCTGATCCACAGTGCGCTGTCGGCCTGGCCGACGCTGCTGTGCATGCTGCTGCTGGCCATGCACTGCCTGTGGATCTGGCCGCGTCAGGTCAGCCTGCGTCACGCCGATTCGGTCACCGGGCTGCGTTTCGACAGCGAAGGCTGGCATGTGCTTCGCCGAGATGGTTCGGAGAAGGGTGCCAGTCTGCTGGGCGACACCTATGTCAGCGCATTGCTCACTGTCGTACGGCTGCGCCAGCCGGGGCGCTGGCTGCCGGTGTCGGTGATCCTGCCGGCGGACGCGGCCACCGAGGACTCCCTGCGCCGGTTGCGTCTGCGGCTGCGCTTCAGTCGCCAGCGCTGGGCGGCTGCAGAATAGTATCCCGCGCCTCTTCGAGCAGGTGTGGATAGTCCAGCGTGTAGTGCAGTCCCCGGCTTTCCTTCCGCAGCATCGCCGAGCGGATGATCAGGTCCGCCACCAGCGCCAGGTTGCGCAGCTCAAGAAGGTCCCGCGACACCCGGTAGTTGCTGTAGAACTCGTGAATCTCTGCACGGAGCATGTCGACGCGGTGCTTGGCCCGTTGCAGTCGCTTGGTGGTCCGCACTATTCCTACGTAGTCCCACATGAAGCGTCGCAGCTCTTCCCAGTTGTGGGAGATGATCACATCCTCGTCGGAATCGGTGACCTGGCTTTCATCCCAGTGCGGGAGTTCGACCGGCAGGTCGCTGTCGGCCAGTCGTGCGAGGATGTCCCGGCTGGCCGCGCGGCCGTAGACGATGCATTCCAGCAGCGAGTTGCTGGCCATCCGGTTGGCGCCGTGCAGTCCGGTGAAACTGGTCTCGCCGATCGCATAGAGGTGATCGACATCCGTCAGTCCGTTGCTGTCCACCATCACCCCACCGCAGGTGTAATGGGCGGCCGGTACCACGGGGATGGGTTCACGGGTGATATCGATACCAAAGCTCAGGCAGCGTTCATGCACCGTGGGAAAGTGCTCACGGATGAAGGACGCCGGTTTATGGCTGATATCCAGGTAGACACAGTCCAGACCAAGCCGCTTCATCTCGTGGTCGATGGCTCGGGCCACGATATCCCGCGGCGCCAGCTCGGCCCGCTCGTCGAACCGGGGCATGAAGCGGCTGCCATCGGGCAGCCGCAGCAAGGCGCCTTCGCCCCGCAGCGCCTCGGTGACAAGGAAACTCTTGGCCTTGGGGTGATACAGACAGGTGGGGTGAAACTGGTTGAACTCCATGTTGGCCACCCGGCAGCCCGCGCGCCAGGCCATGGCGATGCCATCACCGGAGGCGCCGTCCGGGTTGCTGGTATACAGGTACACCTTGCTCACACCGCCGGTGGCGAGCACCGTGAACCGGGCGCTGTGGGTTTCCACATGGCCGCTGTTGCGGTCGAGAATGTACGCGCCCAGGCAGCGGTTGCCGGGCAGGCCCAGCTTGGCCGTGGTGATCAGATCAACCGCCACGCGGTCCTCCAGCAGGGTGATATTGGGGTGGCCGTGGGCGCGCTTCAGCAGCGTATTGAATATGGCGGCGCCGGTGGCATCGGCTGCATGGATGATACGGCGGTGGCTGTGCCCACCCTCACGGGTGAGATGAAAGCCGTCGGTCTCGTTGCCGTCTTCCCCGCGTTCGCGGGTGAAGGGGACCCCCTGATCGACCAGCCAGTTGATCGCAGCGCGGCTGTCGCCGACAATCTGCCGAACGGCGTCCTCGTGACAGAGCCCGGCACCGGCAATCAGGGTATCCTCTACATGGGCATCCACCGTGTCGCTGTCATCCAGCACCGCGGCCACGCCGCCCTGGGCCCAGAAGGTCGAGCCTTCCGACAGCTTTCCCTTGCTGAGCACCATCACCCGCAGATGGTCGGCAAGATGGAGGGCGAGGGTCAGGCCGGCTGCGCCGCTGCCGATTACCAGTACGTCATGTTTCTGTTGTCCGGCCATTGGATACTCTTCGGGGTGGTCCTGGGCGTGCTTGCAGGCCTTAGTATATAGAAGCACGGTAGGTCACAGTAGCATTGCCGCGCTCGGGATTGCGATACGGCAGATTGCTGAATATCATCGGATTTCACCTGTTGCGGAACTTTTAGCGCGCTACAGCCTCTTAGAGCAGAACCTGAGTGAGGGGAGAACTTTTGGTTATTTCGCGGGTCCATCGCCATAGATTGAATCCGTCGAGTCAAAGCGGTGGTATCGCGACATGACGGAACAGACTGACCAGCAGTTGGTCGAAAGGGTGCAACAGGGAGATAAGCGAGCTTTCGATCTGCTGGTACTCAAATATCAGCATAAGATCCTCGCCCTGGTCACTCGCTTCGTGCACGATTCGCATGAAGCGCAGGATGTGGCACAGGAAGCGTTCATCAAGGCCTATCGTGCCCTGGCGAATTTCAGAGGGGACAGCGCTTTTTATACCTGGTTGTATCGAATCGCTATCAATACTGCAAAGAACTATCTGGTTGCCAGGGGGCGACGCCCACCCGACTCGGACATAGCAGCAGAAGACGCCGAATACTACGACGGCGACAGCGCGCTCAAGGATATCCATTCTCCGGAGCGGGATCTGCTGCGAGACGAGATCGAGCAGGTGGTGAATCGAACCCTGCAATTATTACCGGGAGACCTGCGCATGGCGTTAACTTTGCGCGAGTTTGAAGGTCTCAGCTATGAGGACATAGCCAGCGTAATGGAATGTCCGGTGGGAACTGTGCGGTCAAGGATATTCAGAGCACGGGAAGCCATCGATAAAGCCCTGAAGCCGCTGCTCGAAGCGTGATTCCGGGAATCCGTGATGCCCTTCGGGGCCTTTTTGACAGAGGTAAAGCAATGACGAACGAATCCTTGCGGGAGACTCTCTCCGCGCTCATGGACGACGAGGCAGAACAACTGGAAGTGCGCCGCGTCCTCCGTGCCGGCGAACAGGATCCGGACATCCGTCTCAGTTGGGAGCGATTCCAGCTGGCACGGTCTGTCATGCACAAGGAGCCCTGGCATACCGGAATGGACCTGTCGGCAGGAATCGCAGCAGCTCTAAAGGATGAGCCCGCTCTGAATACCGGGCCGGCTTCCCGCTCTCCGCGCTGGAAAACGCACCTGGGCCGTGTGGCCGTGGCTGCGTCCGTCACAGTGGCGGTGCTGGTCGGTGTTCGCATGGTCAACCATGATCCGGCAACGGAAAACACCATGGCGGCCGTGGAGCGCAGTGTTCCGGCAACCGGTGTCGCGGCCGTTCCGGCCACCCCGGTGGGTGCAGGCGCGGTGCTGGCGGGCTTCTCTTCCCATGCCGATCAGCAGCAGCCTGCTCAGGCGGCCCAGGAACCGTCCGCCTGGCAGGAGCAGCGAATTCAGAGTTACCTGCGCCGCCACGCTGAAAACAATGTTCAGACCGCACCGCAGCCGGTGCCATATGCCCGAGCAGCGAGCCTGGAAAACAACTAGTGCCACGACTGATAGGTTTATGGGGGTGGTTAGGAGTGGCCACCCTGTTCACAGCTCCAACGGTATCGGCGGAAGACAGTGTCCGCTGGCTGGAGCGAATGACACAGGCCGTCCAGGAGCAGAGCTACCATGGCTCCTATGTGTATGAGCGGTCAGGTATCTTCACTACGCAGGATATCTGGCGGCAGGCCACCCCTGACGGGATTCAGGAACGCCTGTTGCAGACTGCCGGTCGCCACCAGGAATGGTTGCGGCAGGACGGGGTACTGGTGTGTGCTACCGCACCGGTCTATTCCCAGGCGCGCAGCCCCGGCAGCGCGCATGGTCTGGATACCCGAAAGCTGACCGAGTGGTACAACCTGCGGAACCTGGGGACGACGCGTATCGCCTCGCGACCGGTAACGGTCATCGCAGTGCATCCCAAGGACGGATTCCGTTACGCACATGAGCTGTACATTGACGAAGAGACCGGGCTGATGCTCAAGTCCCTGCTGGTCGATGACAACCGTGAGCTGCTTGAACGATTCCAGTTTTCCACCATTACCTTCGATCGCAAGGCCTACCGGTCCGGTCTCAAGCCGACCAGTTCCTGCCTGCAGGTCCAGGCGTTGCCTGCAAAGGACGAGACGGTCCTGCCTGTCCTGGAGCCGGCCTGGCTGCCGCCGGGGTTCAATCTCGAGCGCCGCCAGGTGCAATCGGTACGCGGTGACGATGCTGCGCTGGCCTCCCAGATCTACAGCGATGGCCTGGCCAGCTTCACCCTGTTCGTCGAGCCCCTCGGCGGTGACAGCCTGGCCGAGGATCTGCGTGCCCAGTTGGGGCCAACGGTTGCAGTGAGTCGGCGTCTGCTTGCTGATGATCAGCATTTTCTGGCCACCGTCGTGGGCGAGATACCCCCGCGGGCGGCGGAGCGTATTGCCGACTCTCTCAGTCGGCCGGGCGCGGGTATCGCCCGATGATCGAGGAGCGCGCCCGGGTGCTGAGTGTCGAGCAGGGCGCGGCCTGGGTCGAAACGATTCGTCGCAGCGCCTGCGACACCTGCCAGGCGCGTAACGGCTGTGGCCAGTCCATGCTGCAGCGGCTTGGGCTCGGCGCCCGTCACGGTTTCGTCCGGGTACTGTCCCATGGGGCCGACTGCCGGGTAGGCGACGAGGTCTTGATTGGCATTCCGGAGCATGCGGTAGTGCAGGGCTCCGCACTGGTTTATCTGGCGCCGCTGGTGGCGCTTTTCGCAGGATCCCTGGCGGCCCAGGCAAGCGGTGCCGCCGAGCCCTGGGTCATTCTGGCTGGTCTGTCCGGTCTGGGTATCGGCTTTGCCGCAGTACGCTGGCGTGGCCGTCGCTGGGAGCACGATCCGGCCTTCGTGCCGCGAGTGCTGCGTCGGGTGACGGATGGCGCAGGCGTGGTCAGCGATATACGAGAAGGGAGTGGATAGCGTTATGAAAACGATGCAACGGTGGTTGCTGGTCATGGTAGGCGCATGGCTGCTGGTCTGGCAGTCGATGGCGGTCGCCCAGTTACCCGACTTCACCCAGCTGGTGGAAGAAGCGTCTCCGGCGGTGGTGAATATCAGTACCCGTCAGAACGTACCCCGGCGATCCGCAGGTATGGGGCCGATGGTGCCCGATCTGGAGGGGCTGCCGCCGATCTTCCGCGAGTTCTTCGAGCGCAGTTTTCCGGATGGGCCCCAGGCCCCGCCGCAACGCCAGGCCCAGTCGCTGGGGTCGGGCTTCATCATTTCCAAGGATGGCTATGTCCTGACCAACAATCACGTGGTCAGTGGTGCCGATGAAATCTTTGTCCGGTTGTCCGACCGCCGGGAGCTGGAAGCGAACCTGGTCGGTGCCGATCCCCGCTCCGATCTGGCGCTGCTCAAGATCGATGCCGGAGCCGATCTGCCGGTGGTGCGCATGGGCAAGTCCGCAGATCTGAAGACCGGTGAGTGGGTGCTGGCCATCGGTTCGCCCTTCGGCTTCGAGTATTCGGTGACCGCCGGCATTGTCAGTGCCAAGGGTCGCAGTCTGCCGAACGAGAGCTACGTTCCCTTTATCCAGACCGATGTGGCGATCAACCCGGGTAACTCCGGCGGCCCGCTGTTCAACCTCGATGGGGAAGTGGTGGGCATCAACTCACAGATCTTTACCCGTTCCGGTGGTTTCATGGGCCTGTCCTTCGCCATTCCGGTGGACGTGGCCATGGACGTGGTCGAACAGCTGAAGAACGACGGTACCGTACGTCGCGGCTGGCTGGGTGTGGTGATCCAGGAGGTCAACAAGGATCTTGCCGAGTCCTTCGGTCTGGCCCGTCCGGCCGGAGCGCTGGTGGCTCAGATCATGCCGGGTGGCCCGGGTGAGAAGGGCGGCCTGCAGGTGGGTGACGTTATTCTCAAGCTGAATGACCAGGACATCGTGATGTCCTCGGATCTGCCCCATGCAGTGGGTCGGCTGCGTCCGGGTGCCAGGGCCAGCATGCAGATCATGCGCGATGGCAAGCGTCAGCAGCTGACCGTCGAGATCGGGGCTCTGCCCGATGAGGATGCGGTGGCCGGCACCGCCGTCCCCTCGCCGAACGCGCCATCGGCCACTGACAATCGCCTCGGTCTGGCAGTGGTTGAGCTGAGTGAAGAGCAGAAGAAGGCTCAGGATATATCCAACGGCGTGGTGGTAAGGGAGGTGCGTCCGGGCCCTGGCGCGATGATTGGTCTGCGCCCCGGCGATGTCATCACCAATCTGAACAACCGCCCGATCGAATCCGCTGCGGACTTCGAGAAGATCGCCAGCGAACTGCCGGTCAACCGCTCCATCTCCATGCGGGTGATTCGCCAGGGGCGGGCCAGTTACATCACCTTCCGCCTGTCCAAATAGGCGCCCGCCCGCTGGCATGGGGCAGCCGGTCCTCCGGCGCAGCCCCATGCCAGCGGATGGCGTGCTGCGGCGTAATCGGGTACACTTGCGGGCTGTTTTCGGGGCATCCCCCGGTCACCGCCATGTCTGGCAAACCACGTCTGGAAGAACCCTGCAGTGAGCGACCTCAGCCTGATCCGAAATTTCTCCATCATCGCCCATATCGACCATGGCAAGTCGACCCTCGCCGACCGTTTCATCCAGATATGCGGCGGCCTCAGCGAACGCGAAATGGCGGCGCAGGTGCTGGATTCCATGGATCTGGAGCGGGAGCGCGGCATCACCATCAAGGCGCACAGCGTCACGCTGCATTACAACGCGAAGGATGGCAAGACCTACCAGCTCAACTTCATCGACACCCCGGGGCACGTCGACTTCCACTATGAAGTCAGCCGCTCCCTCGCTGCCTGTGAGGGCGCCCTGCTGGTGGTGGACGCTGCTCAGGGCGTCGAGGCCCAGTCGGTGGCGAACTGCTATACCGCCATCGAGCAGGGTCTGGAAGTGATGCCGGTACTCAACAAGATCGATCTGCCGCAGGCCGAGCCCGAGCGCGTTGCCGCAGAGATCGAAAGCGTGATCGGCATCGATGCCACCGACGCGGTAGTATGCAGCGCCAAGAGCGGGCTCGGTGTGGAAGACGTACTGGAACGCCTGATCGAGGTCATTCCCGCCCCGGTCGGCGAAATCGATGCCCCGCTGCAGGCACTGATCATCGACTCCTGGTTCGACAACTATCTGGGCGTGGTGTCGCTGGTGCGGGTCAAGCAGGGCCGCATCAAGAAGGGCGACAAGGTACTGGTCAAGTCCACCGGTCGCGTGCATCAGGTCGACAGCGTGGGCGTGTTCAACCCCAAGCATACCGAGACCGCCGATCTCAAGGCCGGCGAAGTGGGCTTCATCATTGCCGGTATCAAGGACATCCATGGCGCCCCGGTCGGCGACACGCTGACCCTGTCCAGCACGCCGGACGTCGAGATGCTGCCTGGCTTCCAGAAGGTCCAGCCGCAGGTCTTCGCCGGCCTGTTCCCGGTCAGTTCGGACGACTTCGAGGACTTCCGCGATGCGCTGGAGAAACTGACGCTGAACGACGCCGCGCTGCAGTACGAGCCGGAAAGCTCCGATGCGCTGGGCTTCGGCTTCCGCATCGGCTTCCTCGGCATGCTGCACATGGAGATCATCCAGGAGCGTCTGGAGCGCGAATACGATCTGGATCTCATCACCACCGCGCCTACCGTGGTGTTCGAGGTGGTGAAGAAGGACGGCGAGATCATCTATGTCGACAACCCGTCGCGCCTGCCGGATCCCGCGCTGATCGAAGAGATGCGCGAACCCATCGTACGGGCCAACATCCTTGTGCCCCAGGACCACCTGGGCAGCGTCATCACCCTGTGTGTTGAAAAACGCGGTGTGCAGCGTGACATGGTGTTCCTCGGCTCGCAGGTCCAGGTGGCCTATGATCTGCCGATGAACGAGGTGGTACTGGATTTCTTCGACCGGCTGAAGTCGGTGAGCCGCGGCTATGCCTCACTGGATTACGCCTTCGACCGGTTCCAGGCGGCCAGGCTGGTCCGGCTGGACGTGCTGATCAACAACGAGAAGGTCGACGCCCTGGCGCTGATCGTGCACCGCGACAACGCCGCCTTCAAGGGCCGGCAGCTTGTCGAGAAGATGAAGGAACTGATTCCGAGGCAGATGTTCGACGTGGCCATTCAGGCTGCGATGGGCGGACAGATCGTGGCACGCTCCACGGTCAAGGCGCTGCGCAAGAACGTACTGGCCAAGTGTTACGGAGGCGATGCCAGCCGCAAGAAGAAGCTGCTGGAGAAACAGAAGGCCGGTAAGAAGCGGATGAAGCAAGTCGGTAACGTGGAAATCCCCCAGGAAGCCTTCCTGGCCGTGCTGAAAGTGGACAACTAGGGGCAACGCAAAACTGACTATGCATATCAACTTTCCGCTGTTGCTGGTGATTGCAGTGGGCGTCACCGGCCTGCTGGCGTTGCTGGATCGTATCTGGCTGGCGCCGCGCCGTCGGCGCGCCGTGGCGGCCTACCAGGCCGGAGCCGGGACGGTCGATCCCGATACGCTGGAAAAGCTGAACCGGGAGCCGTTGCTGGTCGAATACGGCAAGTCGTTCTTTCCGGTACTGGCGGTGGTCCTGATCCTGCGGTCCTTTCTGGTCGAGCCGTTCCAGATCCCCTCCGGATCGATGAAGCCGACCCTGGCAGTCGGCGACTTCATTCTGGTCAACAAGTTTTCCTACGGTATCCGCCTGCCGGTGCTGGAGACCAAGATCATTCCCATCGGTGATCCCCAGCGCGGTGACGTGATGGTGTTTCGTTATCCGAACGACCCGCGCATCAATTTCATCAAGCGGGTGGTCGGCTTGCCGGGTGATCATATCGCCTACCGGGACAAGCGGCTGTTCGTGAATGGCGAGCCGGTGCAGCGTGAGCTGCTGCGCACCGTCCAGGATGACGAGGTCCCCGCGGGGCACCCGTTGCAGGCGCTGGCCAAGGCCGAGATCTATCTCGAACAGCTCGGCGCAGCGACCCACGAGGCGCGTTACAAGAACATGTCCCAGACTCCGCCGCCCAGGGAGTGGGTGGTTCCCGAGGGCCACTACTTCATGGTGGGCGACAACCGGGACAACTCCAATGACAGCCGGTACTGGACCGCGCCGGGCATGCCGACGGAGTTGTGGGGAATGGTTCCGGACAACTATATTGTCGGCAAGGCCTTTGCCGTCTGGATGCACTGGCCGGAGCCCAAGCTGAGAAATCTGCCGAGCTTTACCAGGGTCGGGCTGATCGATTGATGTAGAGATACACCTGGTGGCCTTCAGCCAGGGATGTTGGCGGCAATTAACATAAACAACGGACGTACGAGGTTACCCATGCGCCATTCTCAGAAAGGCATGTCTTTTTTTGGCTGGCTGGCCGTTATCGCGCTGGTGGTGTTCGGCGCAGTGATCGCCATGAAGCTGACCCCGATCTATCTGGACCATATGGCCCTGCGCAAGATAGTCACCTCGGTCAACGAGGATCCGGAACTGAAGATCGGTTCGCTGCGCGATCTGCGCGCGCATATCAACAAGGGCATGCAGATCAACAGCATCCGGGACATCAAAGCCGATGACGCCATTGAAGTGACGGCCAGCGGAGCTGATACCTATACTGTGGTCATCAAGTATGAGGTGCGCTCGCCCCTGTTGAACACCGTGGACCTGCTGGTCCATTTTGATGAAACCCATATTGTCAGACCTATAAAGTGAGCAACAAGCTAGACCGACTGGAAAGGAAGATAGGATACAGTTTCAGGAATCAGGATCTGCTGATCCTGGCGCTGACCCACCGCAGCCTGGGTGGGCGCAATAACGAGCGCCTGGAGTTTCTGGGCGACTCGATTCTCAACTTCATCGCCGCGGAGGCGCTCTTCGAGCGCTTCCCCCAGGCCCGGGAAGGTCAGCTGTCGCGTCTGCGGGCCCGGCTGGTGAAGGGGGTGACCCTGGCGGAGCTGGCCAAGGGGTTCGAACTGGGTGAACACCTGCGGCTTGGCTCCGGTGAGCTCAAGAGCGGCGGCTTCCGCCGTGAATCCATCCTGGCGGACACCACCGAGGCCATCATCGGCGCCATCTATCTGGACAGTGGCATGGAGGCAGCCCGCGAGCGGGTGCTGGTCTGGCTGGCCGATCATATCCAGGGGCTTACTCTGGTGGACAACAACAAGGATCCGAAGACCCGGCTGCAGGAGTACCTGCAGGGGCAGCACAGCGAGTTGCCGCAGTACGAAGTGGTGGATGTCAGTGGCGAGGCGCATTGCCGGACATTTCGCGTAGAGTGCCGGATCGAGTTGATGACCGGCAAGACCTTCGGCGTTGGCAGCAGTCGCCGCATCGCCGAGCAGGAGGCCGCAAGGCAGGCTCTGATCGCCATGGGCGTGGAGAAACAACAATGACTGATACCCCGTCGCGCTGCGGCTATGTTGCCATCGTCGGCCGACCCAATGTGGGCAAGTCGACCCTGCTCAACCACATCCTCGGCCAGAAGCTGGCAATCACCTCGCGCAAGCCGCAGACCACGAGACACAATCTGCTGGGCATCAAGACCGAGGGCGAGATCCAGGCGATTTACGTGGATACCCCGGGCCTGCACAAGGATGCGGAGAAAGCACTCAACCGGTTCATGAACAAGAGCGCCTCGCAGAGTCTGCGGGAAGTGGACGTGGTGCTGTTCGTGGTCGACCGCACGCGCTGGACCGATGAGGACGAGATGGTCTGGAACAAGGTCCGGCACCTGGAATGCCCGGTACTGCTGGTGGTCAACAAGGTCGACCGGCTGGAAGACAAGAAGGACATGCTGCCGCATCTGGAGTGGCTCGCATCCCAGCTGCCCCGGGCGGAGATCGTTCCGGTGTCGGCGCTGCACGGAGGCAACATCGACCGGCTCGAACAGCTGGTGGCCGAGCGACTGCCCGAGGGCGAGCACCATTATCCCGATGACCAGATCACCGACCGCAGTTCGCGGTTCCTGGCCGCCGAACTGGTGCGCGAGAAGGTCATGCGTCAGCTTGGCGCGGAAGTGCCTTACCAGGTGACGGTCGAGATAGAGCAGTTCACGCAGGAAGGCAAGGTACTGCATATCCATGCGCTGATCCTGGTGGAGCGCGAGGGCCAGAAGAAGATCATCATCGGCGATGGTGGTGCACGCATGAAGAAGATCGGCCAGGAGGCGCGGCTGGACATGCAGAAACTGTTCGGCAGCAAGATCATGCTCAACCTGTGGGTCAAGGTGAAGCGCGGCTGGTCGGATGACGAGCGTGCACTGAATTCGCTGGGCTACCGCTTCGACTGAACATGCTTCCGTCCCCCGGTCCGGCCTATGTGCTGCACACGCGCCCCTATCGGGACAGCAGTGCGCTGGTCGACCTGCTGACGCTGGAGTCCGGTCTGCAGCGCGCGGTCTGGCGCGGTGCCCGGGGCCAGCGTCGCAAGCTGAGCCCGCAACCCTTTGTCCCGTTGCTGGTGAGTTTCACCGGGCGCAGCGAACTGAAGACCCTGACCCAGGCCGAAGTCGCCGGCCGCTTCGCCCTGTTGCAGGGCCAGACGCTGTTCAGCGGACTGTATCTCAACGAACTGCTGGTCCGGCTGCTGGTGGCGGGTGACCCGCAGCCGATCCTCTTCGCTGCCTATCAGCTGGCGCTGGAGCAACTGGCCGGCGGGGCGTCGGTCGAGCCCATCCTGCGCCGCTTCGAGTGGCAACTGCTGGATAACCTGGGGTATGGTTTCAGTCTGACCGAGGACGCCGGCGGCCAGCCGATAGAGCCGCACCAGCGCTACGTCTGGCATGCCTCCGACGGCCTTCAGCCCCTTTTCCAGCCGGTGTCCCCCGATGCCGGCCTGTCCGGCGCCGCATTGCTGGCGATGGCGGCGGACGACTGGAGCGCAGCCGGTACGCTGCGCACCGCCAAACTTCTGATGCGCCAGGCACTGGGCGTGCATCTGGGTGACCGCCCGCTGGTCAGCCGCAGCCTCTTTGCCCGGCGCCCCCCTTCTTCAAGAGGAGATCTACAGTGACTGAACCGCAGCGTGTACTGCTTGGTGTGAATATCGATCATGTGGCGACCCTGCGTCAGGCCCGTGGGACCCGCTATCCGGATCCGGTGCAGGCCGCCATCGAGGCGGAGCAGGCGGGCGCCGATGGTATTACCGTGCATCTGCGCGAGGACCGTCGGCATATTCAGGAGCGCGACATCCGGCTGCTCAAGGAAGTGATGCAGACGCGGATGAACCTGGAGATCGCCGTTACCGACGAAATGCTCGCGTTCAGCCGTGAGATCCGTCCGGAACACGTATGCCTGGTGCCGGAGCGGCGCGAGGAGCTGACAACCGAAGGCGGTCTGGATGTGGCCGGCAACCTGGCCCGGGTGCAGCATGCGGTCGAGGAACTGAGCGGCTATGGCTGCGAGGTCTCGCTGTTCATCGATGCCGAGCCCCGCCAGATCGAGGCGGCCCGGCATGCCGGCGCGCCGGTCATAGAGCTGCATACCGGACATTACGCCGAGGCCACCGGCCAGGAGCAGGCCGAGGCGCTGCGCCGGATCCAGGAAGGTGCGGCCTATGCCCGCAAGCTGGGTCTGGTGGTCAACGCCGGTCACGGACTGCATTACCACAACGTCGAGCCGATCGCCGCGATCCCCGGCATGAACGAGCTGAACATCGGCCACGCAATCATTGCCCGCGCGCTGTTTTCCGGTCTGGCCGGTGCCGTGGCGGACATGCGTAGGCTGATCAGGGGCGCCCAGGTCAGCGGATGATCAGAGGCATCGGTACGGATCTGGTGCTGCTTCAGCGGATCGAGGCAGTGCTGGCGCGCAAGGGCGAGCGTTTTGCCCAGCGGATCCTGACGCCGGCGGAGCTGGCGCGTTTCCGTGGCCACTCGCAGCCGGCGCGTTACCTGGCCAAGCGTTACGCGGCCAAGGAGGCCATCCTCAAGGCGCTGGGTACCGGGCTGGCCAAGGGCATGTCCTGGCAGCACATGCAGATCGACAACGACCAGCACGGTGCGCCGGTGGTGGTGCTCAGCGGGGCTGCCCTGGAGCGGCTGGAGCAGGGCGGCGGCGGACGCATGCTGCTGTCGCTCAGTGATGAGCGCGAACAGGCGCTGGCCTTTGCCCTGTGGTCAGACCAGTGATACTTCCAGAAGCGTATCTATCGCCTCCAGCACCCCTCTGACTTCTGTCTGGCTGTCCTCCCCCTGTTTCAGCCGGGTTTCCGCAGCCAGGCAGCGCGCCCGCAGCTGCGGGACGCCGCAGTAACGCGTCGCGCCGTGCAGCTTGTGGATCACCTCCAGCAGCCCGGCCCGGTCGCCACGCTCCAGCGCCTCCCGTATGCGTTCGCGTTCGGCCGGGAGGCCGTCAAGCAGGATCTTCAACATGTCATCGGCCAGGTCCGCCTTGCCGGCGGCCAGCCGCAGACCTTCTTCATGATCGAGAATATCGGTGCGCGGCACTGCGGGTTCGACCGGGGGCGCAGGCTCGATGACGACCCGTCCACCGATGGCCCCGAGGGCCGGCCCGGGGCCATCCGGCCGGGGTGACAGCTCCACCGCGTGGGGCAGCATGCCGGTCCACTTGATCAGGGTCTGGCGCAGCTGTTCCGAGGTGATGGGCTTGCTAAGATAATCGCTCATGCCACACTGCATCAGCTGGCGGCGCTCGCTCTCCAGCGCGTGGGCGGTGAGGGCAACAATGGGCACCGGGTCGAAGCCGGCAATATCCTCGCGCAGCCGCAGTTCGGCGGTGACCTGCCGGCCGTCCATGCCGGGCATCTGCACATCCATGAAGATCAGGTCGACCGCCTGCTCGGTGAGAATGTCCAACGCCTCCTCACCGCTGTGCGCCAACAGGGCGGTCACGCCCATGTCCTGGAGGAAGGCTTCCAGCAGCCGCAGATTGGCGGGCTGGTCGTCCACGCAGAGCACCCTGGGCATCAGCATGGGCGGGCTGCTGCGATGATTCGGCTCTGACCTGTCGCTGAGCAGGTGCGCCATCGCGCGATACAGCTTGCGGGTGTTCACCGGCTTGGACAGGGACTGGCACATCGAGCGCGGCAGCCGGTCCAGCAGTGGATAATGTTCGGTGGTGTCGGTCAGGATGATGCTCTTGCAGATGTTCAGCTCCGCCCACTGGCGTACCATTTCCAGGGTTTCGCCCGGCGCAGTCTGCGGGTTCCTGGTGCTGACCAGCGCCAGCTGCAGGGAGTCGTCCCGCTGGCCGGGTGAGGTCAATGCCTCATGCAGCTCCCGGGGAGTATCGAACATGCGTACCGACAGGCCGATGTTCTCCAGACTCTGCATCAGCATCTGCCGGCTGAGCAGCTGCGGTTCCACCAGCGCCACCCGTACGCCCAGCAGCGACCGCTCCGGCAACTCGTCCTCGTCATGCAGGGAGCGCTTCAGGCGCAGGGTGAGCCAGAACTCCGAGCCTTCCCCGGGCTGGCTGCGCAGACCGATCTCGCCCTGCATCTGCTCGACCAGGCGCTTGGAGATGACCAGCCCCAGACCGGTGCCGCCGGCCTGCCGGGAGATGGAGTTGTCTGCCTGGCTGAATGCCTTGAACAGCGCCTTCTGCTGGGTAGGCGACAGGCCCACGCCGGTGTCGTTGACGCTGATGCGCAGCAGAACCTGATCGACGTCCTGCTGTTCGGCCATCACCCGCACGCTGACCGAGCCCTCATGGCTGAACTTGATGGCGTTGCTGATCAGGTTGGCAAGGATCTGCTTCAGCCGCATCGGGTCGCCGCTGAGCCCCAGCGGCGTGTCACGGTAGATGATGCTGACCAGCTCCAGACCCTTGTCATGGGCGGTGGGTGCCAGCATGGTCAGCGTCTCGTCGATCAGATCGCGCAGGTTGAAGGGCAGATTCTCCAGTACCAGCTTGCCGGCTTCGATCTTCGAGAAGTCGAGGATCTCGTTGATGATCGCCAGCAGGCTATCGGCGGATTTGCCGATGGTAGTCAGGTACTCATGCTGACGTCCGCTCAGTTCGCTGCGCTGCAGCAGCGTGGTGAAGCCGAGAATGCTGTTGAGCGGCGTACGCAGTTCGTGGCTCATGTTGGCGAGAAACTCGGACTTGATGCGGCTGGCCTCCTGCGCCGTCTTGCGCGCCAGATCCAGTTCGATGTTCTGGATCTCGATGGTCTCCAGCGTCTGGCGCAGGTCCTCGGTCGCCTGTTCGATGTTCTGCTGCAGCTCGCCCTGGGCGCTGCGCATGGTCTGCGCCATGTTGTTGATGCCGGTGGCCAGGTCATCCAGCTCGCGGCTGGCCTGTTCATCGAGGCGCACATCGAAGTCGCCCTGACTGATGCGGTTGATGGCCGCGTTGAGCCGCTGGATCGGCTGGGTGATCCGTCTGCCCAGCAGGCTGACCACCCCGGCGGTGAGGGCCAGCCCGAGGATGATGATGACCAGTGTCGCCAGCACGCCCTGATACTGACGCAGCCGGGTATTGCCGTGGCTGATTTCCACCTCGACCCAGCCCAGCAGGGCGTCGGGTTCCACGCCCGGGTAGTTCTGGCGATGGGGCAGGTCGGGGCTGGCCAGCAGCGGCATGATGAAACGCCGACTGTGGTCGCCCCGGTAGATCTGCACCCCGGTGCCGGCGGCCAGGCTGATATCGTCCAGTGGCGACTCCGCCGGATGCATGCGCGGCCCCCAGCGATCGAGCAGGTTCATACCTGCGTCGTATATGGCCAGCGAGCGCACATCGGTATAATTCAGCGCTGCATTGAGGGTGGGTCCGATGCGCCCGGGCTCGTTGGCGAGCAGTGCCGAAGCGGCGGGTTGCTGGAGATGTTCAACCGTCATCAACCCGCGCTGGAGCAGCTGCTGTTCTGTCTCGCGCAGCTGCTGCCAGCTGAAATAGCCGCCCATCACCAGCGCCATCAGTGCAGTCGGCAACAGCGTCATCAGCAGCAGGCGGGCCTTGATGCCCATGGCCGGCTGACGTTTCATCGCAGGCGTGTTCAATATTCGCATCCCTTTTGCGGTTGCCGTTATCATAGATCGAAAAGCTGGCCGGGGGCAGTTCCGGTCCGGTCGTTCCTGTTGAAGGATGTACGATGAATACCGAGTTTCCAACCATTGCCGACTGTGTCGGCAATACGCCGCTGGTCCGGCTGCAGCGCATGACCGGCGACACCGGCAACACCATTCTGCTCAAACTGGAAGGCAACAACCCGGCGGGCTCGGTCAAGGATCGGCCGGCGCTGTCGATGATCCGGCTGGCCGAGGAGCGTGGTGACATCCGCCCCGGCGACACGCTGATCGAGGCCACCTCGGGTAACACCGGCATCGCTCTGGCAATGGCCGCCGCCATCATGGGGTATCGCATGGTGCTGATCATGCCGGAGAACGCCAGCGACGAGCGCAAGTGGGCAATGACCGCCTATGGCGCCGAGCTCATCCTCGTCAGCAAGGAGCAGGGCATGGAAGGCGCCCGGGATCTGGCCCTGCAGATGCAGAGCGAAGGCAAGGGCAAGGTGCTGGACCAGTTCGGTAATGGCGATAATCCGCAGGCCCACTACACCGGCACCGGGCCGGAAATCTGGCGTGACACCCAGGGTCGGGTGACCCATTTCGTCAGCTCCATGGGCACTACCGGTACCATCATGGGTGTGTCGCGCTATCTCAAGGAGCAGAATCCCGACGTGCAGATCATCGGTCTGCAGCCCACCGAGGGGGCGGCTATCCCGGGTATCCGCCGCTGGCCGCAGGAATATCTGCCGAGCATCTTCGATCAGCAGCGGGTGGACGAGGTTGTCGACATGAGCCAGCAGGAGGCCGAGGAAACCATGCGCCGGCTGGCGCGGGAGGAGGGCATCTTCTGCGGGGTATCATCCGGCGGCGCGGTGGCGGCGGCGCTGCGCCTGAACGCCCGGGTCCGCAATGCGGTTATCGTTGTCATCATCTGCGATCGGGGCGACCGTTACCTGTCCACCGGGGTGTTCGACGGTCAATCATGAACAGACCCCGCGGCAGGTCCAGACACGCCCCGGACGCCCCCGCTGCCACAGGGCAGCGCATCGAGATCGCACTGGAAAGACTCACCCATGACGGCCGTGGCATCGGCCGCTGGCAGGGGCGCACGGTATTTGTCGAGGGGGCATTGCCCGGGGAGCGAGTCACTGCCCGGGTGACGCGGGCCCGCAGCAAGCTGATCGAGGCGAGGCTGGAGCAGCTGCTGCAGGCCAGCCCGGAACGCCAGAGCCCGGCCTGTCCGCATGTCGATCTGTGCGGCGGCTGCAGTCTGCAGCATGTGCCCAGGCAGACCCAGCTTCAGCTCAAGCAGCAGGCACTGGCCCAGCAGCTGGAACATTTTGCCGGGCTGCAGCCGCAACGCTGGATGCCACCGTTGACCGGGCCCGAGTACGGCTACCGGCAGCGCGCCCGGGTATCGGTGCGCTGGGACCCACGCGCCCAGCGTCTGCAGGTGGGCTATCGGCAGCGCGCGAGCAATGCACTGGTGGAAGTGTCGCACTGTCCGGTGCTGGCGCCCCGCCTCGAGCAGCTGCTGCAGGCGCTGCCGGCTGAGCTGCGCCAGCTCGAGCGGCAGGCTGCACTGGGGCATGTGGAACTGCTCGGAGGCGAGCAACCGGGCATGATCGTGCGGCACCTGCAGCCCCTGGCCGAAGGGGACCGGGAGCGGCTGCGCGGGCTCGCCAGGCGGCACGGGGTGGCCTGCTATCTGCAATCCGGCAGTGAAGCGGAACTGCATGTCCTCACCGACGAGGCGGCTCAGCCGGCCTACCGGCTGGCGGATCAGCAACTGGACTTCCACTTCTCCGCCGGGGACTTTACCCAGGTCAATGCAGACATCAATCAGTTGATGGTAAACCAGGCGCTGGAATGGCTGGCCATTGAGCCGGGCGAGCGGGTGCTCGACCTGTTCTGCGGCGTGGGCAACTTCACCCTGCCGCTGGCCCGCGCCGGTGCGCTGGTGACGGGCGTCGAGGGCAGCCCGGAGATGGTGACTCGCGCTGCAGCCAACGCCCGTCTGAATAACCTTGAAGGGGTGCACTTTTTTCAGGGGGACTTGTCGAACAGCCAGAAATCGGAATGGCTCACCCCTGATACTGATTATCACGCTGCGCTGCTGGACCCGCCGAGGGACGGCGCCGCGCACATGACTGCCGTGCTGGCGCGCATGAGGATACCGCGGATACTCTATGTATCCTGTAATCCGGCGACCCTGGCCAGGGATGCGGGCATCCTGGCAGCGGCAGGTTACCGATTGGTGCAGGTGGGCATCATGGATATGTTCCCCCAGACTGCACATGTGGAAGCCATGGCACTCTTCGTGTCGGGCAAGGACAGAAAGTAATGGTACAAGTCAGAGCAGAGCATCCGGTCAATCAGGATGGCACTGTAGATATCGACGCCTGGATAGGGCGCATTCAGCAGAACGTGCCGCTGCCCGAGCCGCAGCTGCTGAAGCAGGCCTGCGAATGGGCTGCCGAACTGGATCGGGCCACCAGTCCCACAGAGCACCGCTGGGCCAACGGCGCCAGCAGTTATCGCACCGGTCTGGAAATGGCCGAGATTCTTGCCGACCTCAAGCTGGATCAGGAATCCCTGGTAGCGGCGGTGATCTATCGCGCGGTGCGCGAGCACAAGACCGGCCTGGCCGATGTGGAGCGCTGTCTCGGCAGTGGCGTGGCCGGACTGGTGGACGGCGTGCAGCGCATGGCCGCGATCAGCGTGTCGCAGAACCCGGTCAAGTCCAACGCCTTCAATACCGCCTCGCAGGTGGAGAACCTGCGCAAGATGCTGGTCACCATGATCGACGACGTACGCGTCGTGCTGATCAAGCTGGCTGAGCGTACCTGCGCCATCCGCGCGGTCAAGGACGCGCCGGAGGAGAAGCGCTACCGGGTGGCAAGGGAGGTTTTCGACATCTATGCACCGCTGGCTCACCGCCTCGGGATCGGCCACATAAAGTGGGAGCTGGAGGACCTGTCGTTCCGTTATCTGGAGCCGCACAAGTACAAGCAGATCGCGCGGCTGCTGGATGAGCGCCGGGTTGATCGCCAGGAGTACATCGAAGCGGTGATGGTGCAGCTGCGCCGCGAACTGGAGGATGCCGGCATCGACGGCGACATCTCCGGGCGGGTGAAACACATCTATTCCATCTGGCGCAAGATGCAGAGCAAGGGGCTCGATTTCAACCAGATATATGACGTGAGGGCGGTGCGGATCCTGGTACCCCAGGTGCGCGACTGCTACACCGCGCTGGGTATTGTTCACAGCCTGTGGCGTCACGTTCCCAACGAGTTCGACGATTATATCGCCAATCCCAAGGAAAACGGCTACCGCTCGCTGCACACGGCAGTGCTCGGTCCCGAGGGCAAGGTGCTGGAGGTGCAGATCCGTACCCACGCCATGCACGAGGAGGCCGAGCTCGGCGTCTGCGCTCACTGGCGCTACAAGGGCACCGACGTCGACAGCAACTCCGACGCCTACGAAGACAAGATCGCCTGGTTGCGCCAGGTGCTCGAGTGGCACGAGGAAATGGGCGATATCGGCGGGCTGGCCGAACAGCTGCGGGTGGATTTCGAGCCCGACCGCATCTATCTGTTCACGCCGGACGGTCACGTCCTTGACGTGCCTCAGGGGGCCACGCCGGTGGATTTCGCCTACCGGGTGCACACCGAGGTGGGTCACAACTGCCGTGGTGCCAAGGTCAACGGCCGGATAGTGCCACTTAATTATGTGCTGCAGACCGGCGAGCAGGTGGAAATCATCACCGGCCGCACCGGCGGGCCGAGCCGCGACTGGCTCAATGCCAACCTCGGTTATGTCAACACGCCGCGGGCCAGGGCCAAGGTCCAGCACTGGTTCAAGCAGCAGGCCCGTGAGCAGAACGTGCATGCCGGCAAGGTCATGCTGGAGCGCGAACTTACCCGCATGGCGCTGACCGGTGCCGACTACGCGATGCTGATCGAGAAGCTCGGCATCCGCAGCCAGGAAGATCTGTTCGCAGCGGTGGGCTCGGGGGACATCCGGCTGGCGCACGTGGTCAATGTGGCCCATCAGCTGGTGGAACCGGACCGGCACAGCGAGCAGCTGGAGCTGATCCCGCGACGGCCGAACCGGTCCGAGCGGCGCGGCGATGTGCACATCCAGGGCGTCGGCAACCTGCTGACCCAGCTGGCGGGCTGCTGCCAGCCGGTGCCGGGTGACCCGATCATCGGCTATATCACGGTCGGCCGTGGGGTGACCGTGCACCGTGCCGACTGTGCTACCGCGCTGCAGCTGCAGGACCGGGAGTCCGAACGGCTGATCGAGGTGAGCTGGGGTGGCGCGCCGGTGAAGACCTACCCGGTGGAGATCTTCATTCGCGCCTACGACCGCTCCGGCCTGCTGCGGGACGTGTCGCAGCTGCTGGCCAACGAGAAGATCAACGTGCTGGAAGCCAGCTCCCGGACCAACCCGGATGACAACTACGCCAGCATGATGCTGACCCTGGAGATTCCCAACCTGCATCTGCTCAGCCGCCTGCTTACCCGCATCGGCCAGTTGCCGAACGTCATCGAGGCCAGGCGCAATCGCCAGGAGCGTCGGGCGTGAGTTATCAGCTCGACGACCTGTTGTACCTGATGCAGCGCCTGCGTGATCCCGAACATGGATGTCCGTGGGATCTGAAGCAGGACTTCGCCAGTATTGCCCCGCATACCCTTGAGGAAGCCTACGAGGTCGCCGACGCCATTGCCGCCGGCGATTACCGCCAGCTGGCAGGAGAGGTCGGCGACCTGCTGTTCCAGGTGGTGTATTACGCCCAGCTGGGGCGTGAAGCCGGACACTTCGACTGGCAGGACGTGGTCGACGGCATCACCCGCAAACTGGTGCGCCGCCATCCCCATGTGTTTCCCGACGGCAACCTGCGTACGCCTCCCGGCACCCTGCGTCTGGACGAGCAGCAGATCAGCCGGCGCTGGGAGGAGATCAAGGCCGAGGAGCGGGCCGAGCGGGCCGATGCGCCGCAGCAGCTGTCGTTGCTGGATGACGTACCCCGCGCGCTGCCCGCCCTGAGTCGCGCCCAGAAGCTGCAGAAGCGCGCCGCCGCCAGCGGCTTCGACTGGGATGCGGTCGATCCGGTCATCGACAAGATTGCCGAGGAACTGGAAGAGGTTCGCGAGGCGATCGGCAGCCGGGATCAGCGCGCGGTGGAGGAAGAGGTGGGTGATCTGCTGTTTGCGATGGTCAATCTGGCCCGCCATCTGAAGGTCGACGCCGAAACAGCCCTGCGCGGCGGCAATGAGAAGTTCGAGCGGCGTCTGCGCCATATCGAGCGCCGGTTGCGCGACCAGGGCCGGGCGTTTTCCGAGGTCGGTCTGCAGGAGCTGGACCGGCTGTGGGACGAGGCCAAGCGCGCCGGACTGTGATCCGCGACATGTTGTCGCGCAACTCCCTGCCCAGCCCCCGAACTCTGGGCGAAGGCCCCCCTCAAGCACGCGGGAACCGTAGCGCATGCGACGAATATCCAATGCCGAACCTGCTTGTGCCGAGCCGGTTGTGAGTGTATGTTGAACGCCTTTTTCGCCGCGAATAACAGGTTTGCGACCCTGGCCGACAGCCAGGAAATGTCAGCCGGCGCTGGTCGTCGGTGGCCCGATTTCCGTTAAGACTGAGGAGTTCAACATGCGCGTGATCCTATTGGGTGCCCCCGGCGCGGGCAAGGGCACACAGGCCCAGTTCATCTGCCAGCGGTTCGGCATTCCGCAGATTTCCACCGGTGATATGCTGCGTGCCGCCGTCAAGGCCGGTACCGAGCTGGGTCTGCAGGTCAAGGAAGTGATGGACAACGGTGGACTGGTTTCCGATGAGCTGATCATCGGCCTGATCCGCGAGCGCATCACCCAGGCTGACTGCGCCAACGGTTTCCTGCTGGATGGCTTCCCGCGCACCATTCCCCAGGCCGAAGCGCTGGTCGAGGCGAACATCGAGATCGACCACGTGCTGGAAATCGCCGTTGAGGACGAGGAAATCGTCGGCCGTATCTCCGGTCGCCGTGTGCACCCCGGCTCCGGTCGTACCTACCACCTGGAGCACAATCCGCCGAAGCAGGAAGGCCGGGACGATGTGACCGGTGACGAGCTGATCCAGCGCGAGGACGACAAGGAAGAGACCGTACGCAAGCGCCTGCAGGTGTACCACACCCAGACCGAGCCGCTGGTCGAGTTCTACCGGAATCTGTCGGCCGTCAACGGCACGCCGAAATGCTCGAAGGTGGAAGGTGTCGGCAGCGTCGAGGAGATCACTGCCCGGGTGCTCCAGGCCCTGAGCTGATCGCCTGCGTATTGCCAACAGGGCCCGTGCCGATGTGAATCGCACGGGCCCTGTTGTTTGCTACAATCGCGCCTTTGTCCCGAGCCCGACCGCCATGACCCCGACACTGCTTGCCCTGGATACCGCCACCGAAGCCTGCTCAGCCGCCCTGCTGCATCAGGGCCGGATTTATCAGCGCGCCGAGGTCATCCCCAGGCTGCATGCCCAGCGTCTGTTACCGATGATTGACGAGGTGATGGCGGAAGCGGGCATTGCCCTGGCCGACGTCGATGCCCTGGTGTTCGGCCGCGGTCCCGGCGCCTTCACCGGTGTACGCATCGCCACCGGCATGGTGCAGGGACTGGCCTTTGCCTGCGACAAGCCGGTGATCGGTATATCCAATCTTGCGGCACTGGCGCAACGGGCCTGGCGCGAGCACGGCGCGGAGCAGGTCTGCGCCGCCATCGACGCGCGGATGGATGAGGTCTACTGGGGTTGCTACCGGCTGGAGGAGGGTGTCATGGTCCTCGCCGGCACCGAAGTGGTGAGCGCGCCCGAGCAGGTCAGCCTGGCCCGTGGCTTCGACAGCCCCGCCGGTGCCGGCACCGGCTGGCAATACGCCGAGCGGCTGGCGGTATCGGTATCCGCCAGCTGGCCCCAGATGCTGCCCGATGCACAGGATATGCTGAGCCTTGCACTGCCCGTCTGGAAATCCGGCCAGCTGCTGGATGCCGCCGAGGCACAACCGGTATATTTGCGCGACAAGGTGGCTACGCCCAGGCAAGGCTGACCTTCCGCCTGGCGGTTTTGCCATCGCCTTCGCCGGCGGCTACCCTTGACAGTACATTCTTCAGTGGAGTCATTCACCGATGCGTCTGGATGGATTTCATCCCGCGGCGCTGCCACCCCGGGCGAAACGGCCCGCGCAGGTGCCGGCCGAGCAGGTCACAGCCCACACGGCGCCCGCCGCGGTTCAGCCCGCGCGCGCGGTGTCCGCCCAGGTTGTCGAGCGTGCCGCAGCGGTCGGTGAATACATCCCCGCCCGCCAGGGGGCATCCCAGCCGGTTCACGGCCACGCCAACCAGGCGCTGGCCAGCTACCAGAGCATGGCGGCGTTGACTGATGTCGAGGACGAGCCCGGCGGGATCTACGGTATCGACGTGTTTGTCTGACTTGTTTTCCGGCGTACCTGATCCGTCCCCCCGTCTTCTCCTCGGTTGCCCGCTGTGGGCTGAACCCGAATGGCGCGGTGCGCTCTATTCCTCCACCGCCGACGCCGACGAACGGCTGCATCAATACGGTCAGGTGTTCGACGCGGTGGAGGGCAATACCACCTTCTATGCCCTGCCCACGCTGGACACAGTGCGGCGCTGGGCCAGTCTGCTGCCGGTCGGGTTCCGGTTCTGTGCCAAGCTGCCCCGGGAGGTCAGCCACGGCGACCGGCTGGACCTCCATCATCCCGAGCTGCAGCGGTTCTTCCGGCATATGGCGCCGCTCGAGCAGCGTCTGGGTCCGATATGGCTGCAACTGCCCGCGCGGTTCGGGCCGCAGCATCTCGAAGAGCTGCCGGCGTTTCTCGATGCCCTGCCGGGTGATTACCGCTACGCGGTAGAAGTACGCCACCCGCACTTCTTCCTCAAGGATGACCGTGAGCGGCGGCTCAACCGCCTGCTGCACGAGCGGGGCATCGAGCGCGTCATGTTCGACAGCCGCGGCCTGTTCGCCAGCCGGCATACCGATCCCGCGACACTCGATGCGCAGAGCAGGAAGCCGCGGCTGCCGGTACACGCGGTAGCGCTGGCGGAGCATCCCACGGTGCGTTTCATTGCCGGGCTGGACAACAGCCAGAGCCTGCACTGGCTGGAGCCCTGGGTGGCCAAGTGCGCCCAGTGGCTTGGCGAGGGGCGCAGTCCGATGGTGTTCATGCACACCCCGGACAATCGCCTGGCTCCGCAGCTGGCGCGCCTGTTTCATGCCCGTCTGGCTGAGCGGTTGCCCGACCTGCCGCCGATGCCCGACTGGCCCGGTGAACTCGAACAGGCGTACGCGCCCGAGCAGGGCGGGCTGTTCTAGGCTGGCCTGTGCTGCGGTACACTGCTGCCCTTTTCTCCTGATCAGGATTGCCATGACCGACTCAGCCCCCGGAACCGTTGCCGTCAGCTGGCTTGTGCCCGGGTTGCAGCAGGCCGCCAGTGAGCTGGCCGGCCGCCTGGGTCTGCCGCTGCAGGCACCCGACGATGCTACGGCAGAGATGCTGCTGCAGCTGGGCGAGGACGGCCTCAGCCTGCGCGCCACCGCAGAGGACGCGCCCGGGGCGATCCGCGTGGATTTTGTCGAGGGCGCGCTGGCCCACCGGCGCCAGTACGGCGGCGGCGCCGGGCAGATGGTCGCGCGGGCGGTCGGTATTCGTGGCGCGCTGCGGCCCCGGGTGCTGGATGCAACAGCCGGTCTGGGGCGGGACGCGTTCGTGCTGGCTTCGCTGGGATGTGATGTCGTGCTCATCGAACGCCAGCCGGTGATCGCCGCATTGCTCGCCGACGGGCTTGAACGGGCCCGCCATGCCGGCGGTGAGGTGGCCGAGATAGCCGGGCGGATGCAGCTGCTGGCGGGGGATGCCATCGAGCTCATGGCGGACTGGAGCGAGCCGGCGCCGGAAGTGATCCACCTCGATCCGATGTTCCCCGAACGGCAGAAGTCCGCCCTGGTGAAGAAGGAAATGCGCCTGTTCCGGCCGTTGGCAGGGGACGATGCGGATTCGCCGCAGTTGCTGGAAGCGGCGCTGTGGCTGGCCAGCCACCGGGTGGTCGTCAAGCGCCCGCGCAAGGCCCCGGCGATCGAGGGCCCGGCGCCCACGGCACAGATGAATGGGCAATCCAGCCGCTACGATATCTACGGCAAGAAGAAACTCGGTACCTGAACCTCGCGGCGTGTCCCTTGCGCCAGAATCACAACTGCCCCAGTATGCATGCTGCAACCAACAATAATATGCCCCGAGGCAAAGAGGTTCATCATGCGTCCGCTTACTCCTGATACGCTCGATATCCGGCCGCGCCGGCTGGACGTTTCCCTGCCCGACCCGCTGCAACGCTGGTGGCTCGGCAATGATCCGTTCCGCAGCCACTTCTTCAATTCGATGTCGGTACTGTTCCCCGACGGCGAACAGTTCTTCATCGACTCGGTACGCCATTTCCGCGATCAGGTCAGCGACCCCGAACTGCAGCAGCAGATCCGTGGCTTCATCGGTCAGGAAGCCCACCACAGTCGCGAGCACATAGAATTCAATCAGCGTCTCAGTGACCTGGGCTACGATATCGGCAAGCTTGAGCGGCCGGTCAAGCGCCGTATCCGTTACGTCAACAAGCACTTCACGCCGCAACGCCGGCTGGCAGCCACTGTCGCCATGGAGCATTTCACCGCCATCATGGCCGATGCGGTACTGCGTGAGCCCCAGTGGCTGGCCGATGCCACGCCGGAGATGAGGCGACTGTGGCGCTGGCACGCGCTGGAAGAGACCGAGCACAAATCGGTAGCCTTCGATGTATACATGCAGGTGTGCGGGGATCGACGCCTGCTGCGCAGGGCGATGCGGCAATCCACCTTCTTCTTCCTGCGCGATGTCACCATCGGCACACTGCACATGCTGCGCCGGGACGGGCAGCTGACCCCGGCGGTCTGGTGGCGCGGGATGCGCTGGCTATGGGGGCGGGACGGCTTCTTCCGCCGTCTGCTCGGCGTGTACCGTGACTTCTACCGCGACGATTTCCATCCCTGGCAGCACGATAACCGCGCCCTGATGGAGGAAGTCGCCGGGGAATACACCGCCACGCTGGTGCGCTGACGGGCGGAACACCGCCGGTGTTGCCGGCGGCAGGTCAGCCGGCGCTGCGGGCCACCTGCCGGATCGACAGGCGGATCTCGGCGCTGAGCACCCGTCGGGCGGTGTTTTCGGCGATGTCTTCCAGCTCGGGCAGGTAATGCAGACGACCTTCTGCGTCCGCGCTGAGCACCTCGAAGTCCCGCAGCCGCTGGATGAACTGGCGGAACAGGGTCTTGTCGAAGAACTCCGGCGCGTTCAGTCCGTGCAGGATGGACAGGCGCTGGGCCATGACGGTGCACAGTGCCTCCAGCTGTTCTGCGGTGAGGCTGCCGTTGGGGTTGTTCAGCAGCAGCGCCGCGACCATGTAGAAACGCTCCAGCATCTGAATGATGCTGCGTGCCAGCAGCGTCAGCAGCACGAACTCGCTGGAGGCGGTATCCGGACGCTGGATCTGGCCATTGTCCTCCTGCAGCAGGCCACAGTCGATCAGCGCATCCACGTGGCGCTGGATGACCCCGGACAACTCCTCTTCCTGCCAGTGCATGAACAGCTCGCCCTGCAGATAGGGATACAGGGCGCCGGCCAGCCGCTCGATCTGCTCGCGGTTCATCCGCGGATTGTTCAGGAACAGGCTGGCGATGAGCGCCGGCAGGGCGACCAGATGCAGGATGTTGTTGCGGTACCAGGTCATCAGCACTGCCTGCGGCTCGTCCAGATAGAGGATCTCCCCCAGCGCATCGGACTGGCGCCCCATCATGCCCATCGACTCGACGTGCCGTATCTGCTCCTGGCCGCTCATTGCGGACAGCGTGACGTTGGCGCTGTAGGGCGCGGCGCGCAGCAACTGGGTGAAGGTGTCCAGCGTGCGGGCCAGGGTGGCTTCATCCA
This sequence comes from Halopseudomonas pertucinogena, assembly GCF_014646575.1. Taxonomy (GTDB): domain Bacteria; phylum Pseudomonadota; class Gammaproteobacteria; order Pseudomonadales; family Pseudomonadaceae; genus Halopseudomonas; species Halopseudomonas pertucinogena. The sequence continues at coordinate 292,877 of NZ_BMNN01000001.1, forward strand.
GGGCCAGTCGCCGTGTCGACAGCATGACCAGGGCGACCATGTTCACCGGGTTGACATCGGCCGCGGCATTGATGGCGGCGCCAAGGGTGCGGGCCAGGTGGGAGGTGATCTCCGGCAGCCAGTCGGGGCGGTAGTCGGGGGCGTCGCGCTGCTCGCGCCAGTCCGGCTGGTGGCGGTCGAGAAATTCGCTGAGCGCCACCGGCTCGCCGAAATTCACCGCCACTTCGCCGAACTTCAGTTTGAGTGCCGACAGGACCCGGAACAGATCGAACACCGATTCCTTCTTCTTCGCCTGGCCGCGCAGTTCGCCGAGGTAGGTACGACCTTCCAGCACCCGCTCGTAACCTATGTACACCGGCACGAACACGATAGGGCGGCGGGACGAGCGCAGGTAGCTGCGCAGGGTGATGGCCAGCATGCCGGTGCGTGGATCCAGCAGCCGCCCGGTGCGCGAACGGCCGCCCTCGATGAAGTATTCCACCGGAAAGCCGCGGCTGTAGAGCAGATGCAGGTATTCATTGAACACCGCGGTATACAGCTGGTTGCCGCGGAAACTGCGGCGCATGAAGAAGGCACCGCCGCGGCGCAGGATGCTGCCGATGACCGGCATGTTGAGGTTGATGCCGGCGGCGATATGGGGCGGCGTCAGGCTGTTGCGAAACAGCAGGTAGGACAGCAGCAGATAGTCGATATGGCTGCGGTGGCAGGGCACATAGATGATCTCCTTGCCCTGGGCGATGTCCTGCACGTTGGCCAGATTGTTCACCCTGACGCCGTCGTACAGCTTGTTCCAGAACCAGGACAGCACCACCTCGAGAAAGCGGATGATGGTGTAGGTGAAATCCGAGGCAATCTCGTTGGCGTAACGGGCGGCCCGCTCCTGAGCCCTGTCGATGCTGATATTCTGCTCCGCGGCTTCGCGTTCGATGGCGGCGCGCACCATCTGACCCTGCATCAGGCCCTTGAGCAGGGTGTTGCGATTGAACAGGTCCGGCCCGACCACCGCCTGCCGCTGCTCGCGGAAATGCACCCGCAACAGGCGGCTGACCTTGCGCAGGTTGCGGTCATGGCCCAGGCTCTCCTCGTTCAGCTGCCGCAGGGACAGCGGCTCGCCGAAACTGACGCGGATCTTGCGGCCATGCACGAGGATCGCGAAGAACTTGCGCAACTTGCCGCCCACGCCGGCCTTGTAGGCAAACAGCAGCTTCAGCGGGGACGACTCGACATCCGGCGACTGACCCCAGAACACGGTGACCGGCACCAGCTGGACATCCGGTGTGACACGCAGCTCCACGGCCGTGAGTGCGCGCAGCAGCCGGGGGGCGCGCTTGCGCGGGTCGGGCCGGCCGCTCCAGGGCAGCTCGCCGGTCAGATAGAAATAGGATTCTTCCTCTTCCAGGCTGCCGCCCGGTGGCAGGATCGGTCGTGGCAGACCCAGGCGGGTACACTCCCGGTCCAGCACCAGCAGGTCGGAGAAGGAACGGTCCGGGAGGACATAGAGTATCGGTCGGTCGGGAGCGGGCAGCACCCGGTTCATGGGGTCACCGATACTTTCGGCTCGGGCCCAGAAGAACAGCAGGCTGCGCATGAAGGTGAAGCGCAGGCGCCCGAACAGTGACGAATAGACAGCGGACATGGTGCTCCCCCGAGCATTCAACCGGCCAAGATCAGGGCGGATTGTAACAGTTTTTCTCCGCCACCCGAGGGGGGATAATCTCACATCGCCATATTGCAGACCGGCCGGCCACGCCCAGGCGTGTCGAGCAGGTGCGTTTCACCGGCAATGGCGCCGAATACTAAGGGAAAGAGCGGCGCGAAGCTTCCGGAACTGCTGTCGAGCCATCCCGGTACTGCGGAGCGGATGGAGCGGTTCCTCGCCTGGGAGGGGACTATCAGCCCGCCCTGACTATCTGTTACCGTGCTCCGCATGTCAGCGCCCACAGGGTGGTTGAAATACGGAATATGGGTTCATATATTTTCTGACTCGAGCGCTGATCCATCGATTCCTGTCACGGTGGGCTGTCAGGATGCTGCCTCCGCGTGATGCCCTCCGGGCTGTGTGATCGCATCCGGACCGTCCCCCTTGCCTGCACAGTGGATGTGTTCTGCGCCTTGCGGCGACCATGGACTGCCGTGGCGTCAATATTTCTGGGGGAAGTGGAAGAGGTCATGATAAAGATAAACAGCCTGACCAAACGTTTCGGCGAGCATGTCGCCGTGGACAACCTGTCATTCGAAGTGAGCCCGGGGGAGGTGCTGGGGTTTCTCGGCCCCAACGGAGCCGGCAAGTCCACCACCATGAAGATGCTGACCGGTTTCCTGACACCGGATGGCGGCAGCGCCTCGATCTGCGGTTTCGATATCGGCACGCAGACCCTGCAGGCGCAGCGGCAGATGGGCTATCTGCCCGAGGGTGCACCCTGTTACGGCGACATGCGCGTGCGCGGATTTCTCGAGTTCATCGCTGAGGTGCGCGGACTGCGCGGCGCCGAGCGGCAGCGGCAGGTAGCCCGTGCCGTGGAGCAGCTGCAGCTGGAAGGCGTGCTGGGTCAGACCATCGAGACACTGTCCAAGGGCTTCAAGCGGCGGGTCGGCCTGGCGCAGGCGATCCTGCATGATCCGCAGGTGCTGATTCTCGATGAGCCTACCGACGGCCTCGATCCCAACCAGAAGCACCAGGTGCGTGGGCTGATCCAGCAACTGGCCAGCGACAGCAACAAGATCGTGGTGATCTCCACCCATATTCTCGAGGAAGTCAGCGCGGTGTGCTCAAGGGCGGTGGTGATCGCCCATGGCCGGCTGCTGGCCGACGGCACGCCGGATGAGCTGGAAGCCCGATCCCGCTACCACCAGGCAGTGACGCTTTCCCTGCAGCAACCCGTCGATACCCAACCGCTGCTGGCGTTGCCCGGTGTGCAGGGCGTGGAGCTGGCCCGTGACGGGCATCAGGTCACCGTACTGGCCGCGCCGGGTGCGGTGATCTTCCCCGCGGTGGGCGAGCTGGCGCGTCAGCAGCAATGGCAGGTTCAGGAATTGTCAGTCGAGCGCGGACGTCTGGATGAAGTGTTCCGTCGTCTGACTGCGGAGGAGGCCGCATGAAAAGTCTGGGAGTGATCTTCAAGCGCGAGCTGGGCAGCTATTTCGCCACCCCGCTGGCGTACATCTTCATCGTCATCTTTCTGGTGCTGTCGGCGGTATTCACCTTCTATCTGGGCGGCTTCTATGAAGGCGGCCAGGCGGACCTGATCCCGTTCTTCAACTTCCATCCCTGGCTGTACCTTTTCCTGGTACCGGCGGTAGCCATGCGCCTGTGGGCGGAAGAGCGCAAATCCGGGACCATCGAGCTGCTGATGACCCTGCCGGTCTCGCGCAGCGACATGGTACTGGGCAAGTTCCTCGCCGCCTGGGTGTTCGTCGGCATCGCACTGCTGCTGACCTTTCCGATCATCATCACGGTGAACTACCTGGGTTCGCCGGACAACGGCGCGATCTTCACCGGCTACCTGGGCAGCTGGCTGCTGGCCGGCGGTTATCTGGCCATCGGCTCGTGCATGTCGGCGCTGACCCGCAACCAGGTGATCGCCTTCATCCTCAGCGTGGTGGCCTGCTTCGTGTTCATCGTCAGCGGCTTCCCGCTGGTGCTCGACCTGTTCAGCGGCTGGGCTCCCCAGTGGCTGCTGGACACCATTGCCTCGCTCAGTTTCCTGATCCGCTTCGATGCCATCAGCAAGGGCGTGCTGGACCTGCGCGACCTGTTGTATTTCATATCGCTGATGGCCGCCTGGCTGCTGGCCACGGCGATCGTCATCGACCTGAAGAAGGCCGATTGAGGCAAGGAGAACAAGAATGAAAAGACTCATGTATTCCGGTACCGGGCTGCTGGTGCTGCTGCTGGCCTTCATCGGCTTCAATATCGCCACCAACAGCCTGTTGCCCGGCGCCCGGCTGGACCTGACCGAGCAGAAGCTGTACACCATCTCCGATGGTACCCGGCAGATCCTGACCGATCTTGAAGAGCCCGTTACCCTGTATTTCTTCTTCTCGGAAGGGGCCAGCAAGGACCTGGTGGTGCTGCGCAACTACGCCCGGCGGGTGGAGGAGATGCTGCGCGAATACGAGCGTGTGGCTGACGGCAAGCTGCGCCTGCATGTCATCGATCCCCAGCCGTTCTCCGAGGCCGAGGATCGCGCCGCCGAGTTCGGACTGCAGGCCGTGCCGCTGACCCAGACCGGTGAGCAGCTGTACTTCGGCCTGGCCGGCACCAACGAGCTGGCCCAGCGGGAAATCATCCCCTTCTTCGCGCTGGAGCAGGAGGGGCTGCTGGAATATGAACTCAGCCGTCTGATCAACAGCCTCGCACAGATCGAGAAGCCGCAGATCGGCCTGATCACCGGCCTGCCGATGGCCGGCGGGATGAACCCGATGACCGGCCAGGCCACGCCCCCCTGGGTGGCCTACGAGCAGCTGCAGCAGATCTTCGATGTCCAGGAACTGGACACCGATACGGATGCGATCGCCGAAGAGATCGACGTGCTGCTGCTGGTCCACCCCAAGACCCTGAGCGAGGCGACCCTGTTCGCCATCGATCAGTTTGTTCTGCGCGGCGGCAAACTGCTGGCCTTCATCGACCCTCTCGCCGAGTCCGATCACAGCATGGAAGCAATGATGGATGGCATGGCCGACGGCAAGGCTTCCGATCTGGCCCCGCTGCTCGGCGCCTGGGGCGTGGGCTACGATCCGGAGCAGGTGGTGCTGGATTCCCGGCTGGGCATGTCGGTCGGTCGCGGCCAGGGCCAGCTGCCGGCCCGGCATATCGGCTGGCTGGAGGTGGAAAAGCAGTTCATGAGCGAGGATGACACCGTCACCGCCCCGCTGCAGATACTGACCCTGGCGTCCGCCGGTGCGCTGAAACCCCTGGAGGGGGCCACCACTCGATTCGAGCCGTTGCTGTCGAGCAGCAACCACAGCGCGATGACGCCCAGCAGCCGCTTCAGCCGCCTGCAGGACCCGGAGACGCTGCTCAACGGTTTCCGCGCCGATGGGGAAATCCGTCACTTCGCCGCGCGCCTGCAGGGCGAGGCGAAAACCGCCTATCCGGATGGCCTGGAAGGGCGGGCCGCCGAATACACCGAAGCGGCCAACATCAACGTGATGCTGGTGGCCGATACCGACCTGCTGACCGATCGCATGTGGGTACATGTGCAGGACTTCTTTGGCCAGCGCATCCCCCAGCCCTGGGCGGATAACGGTGGGTTCATGATCAACGCGCTGGACAACCTGTCCGGTTCCGAGGCGCTGATCAGCGTCCGCTCGCGGGGCGACTTCAGCCGGCCGTTCACGGTGGTCGAGGAGCTGCAGCGTCAGGCCGAGAGCCGCTACCGTGCCAGTGAGCTGCGCCTGCAGCAGCAGCTGGAAGAGACCGAGCGGCAATTGCTGGAGCTGCAGCAGAGCCAGGATCCGTCCCAGCTGACCGAGCTGAGTGCGGAGCAGGAAGCGGCGATCCAGCGCTTCCTCGACGAGAAGCTGGAAATCCGCAAGCAGCTGCGTGACGTGCGCTATCAGCTCAATGCGGATATCGAACAGCTCGGGACCCGGCTCAAGGTGATCAATATTGCACTGGTGCCGGCGCTGCTGACGCTGGGTGTGTTGCTGTGGTGGCTGGCTGCGCGGCTCCGTCGGCGCAGCGCCCGAAGCTGAAGGAGAAAGGTCATGCGAAACGGATTGCTGGTTGTGGGTGCGCTGGTCATTCTGATTCTCGCCGCCGTCGCGCTGCAGATGCGCAGCACCGAGCGGGTGGATGACCTGGCCAGCCGGGAGTTGCTGTCAGCCGAGCAGCTGGAGCAGCTGGCGGCGCTGGAAACCATTACCCTCCGGCGCGGCGAGCTCCAGGTCGAGCTGGCCCGCCTCGATGGCAACCGGGGTGTGCTGAGCCACGCCGGATATCCGGTGCAGCGTGAGCGGCTTGCCGCGTTGTTGCATGCCCTGCGCGGCGCCCGCGTGCTGGAGGAGAAGACCGCCAACGCCGATCATCACGCGCGGCTGGGGCTGGATACCGGCTCCCCTGACAGCCAGGCGCTGCAGGTGCTGCTGCATGCCAATGGTGAGGACTTCGGCATCGTCTACGGCAATCAGGTCGGCAATGGTCAGCTGGTGCGCTTTGCCGACGAGGCCCAGGTTCTGCTGATCAACCGGACGCTGCAGATGTCGGTCAACCCAACCGACTGGCTGGCGCTGCGGGCGGTGGATGTTCCCATGCTCCAGATCGCCAGGGCGCGCTGGGAGTATGCCGACGGCGAGACGCTGGAGCTGGTCAAACCGGCGGAGGGCGAATACAACCTGACGCTGGAAGACGAACCGGAGCAGGGCGGCAATGAGCGCTGGATCAACAGTCTGGTGCTGGCGCTGGCCAACCTGACCGCGCAGAACGTGGCGCTGCGCGAGGAGCTCGCGCTGCCCGCGCCCAGTCTGCGGATGCACATCGAGACCTGGGCCGGCTCACAGCTGAGCGCCAGTCTGTATGACATCAACGGGCGCCACTGGCTGCTGATCGACAGCTTCGATCAGGCCGAGGAGGATGCCGAACTGCAGGTTAACGACGATCCCCGCTGGGCCTTCCAGATCGGCGTTGGCCAGCTGGAAGACCTCACCCGGCGCCGGGCCGACCTGCTCGCCGGACCCTGATCGAGCCCCATGCCGGTTTGCCGCGGCGGACAAAATGCCCTTGCAGCTGATCGCCGTTTGACTAGAATCGGAGGCACGGCCTCTATAAACATTATTCAAAGGGCGCAATGCTGCATCAGGTTTCGCACCGGAATTTGAATCAAGGTTGACGGAGTGTCGCTATCGCCACTCCGTTATGCCGGGTGGTGTGGATCATGGTGATGTGGAGATTGCAGGAATGTCTGATCGGCAAACCGGTACGGTTAAATGGTTCAACGACGCCAAGGGTTTCGGATTCATCCAGTGTGAGTCCGGCCCGGATGTGTTCGTGCACTTCCGGGCCATCCGCGGCGAGGGGCACCGCACTCTGGTCGAGGGCCAGAAGGTGGAGTTCAATGTCACCCAGGGCCAGAAGGGCCTGCAGGCCGAGGACGTTGCAGCACTTTGAGTGCTGAGCCTCAACTGCGGTGGCGTTGTCGGTCACTGGGTGATGGTCTGCTGGCCAGCGTCCCGCTGAACGAGATATGCCAGGCCTTTGACGAGCTGCATCCGGCGGGCGCGCCGTCGGATGCAGCCGTGTTCATGCGTCATCGCCTCGATGGTCTGCAGTGCGAGGTGACGGTGTTCTTTTCCCCGGCGGTGGACGAGCTGGGGCGCCGGTTCGGCGCCCATCTGTGCTATCCGCCCGAGCCGGAAGCGGTGGAGCTGGTGGTCGGTTCCGCCACCGCCCTGCGCTAGCCGGGTGTGCGGGCCTTCAGGATTTCTGGGCCCACACGAACTCCTCCTCGCCCTCGGCGGTCACCTTCATCCAGCTGTCCGCGTTCGCCTCGCCCTGTTCCTCTTCCCAGCCACCGATGGAGCAGCGCACCTCGCGGTTGATGCCGGCGGCCACGCTGCGGGCGCAGTCCCGGTCGGTGGCCCAGGGCGTTGCCTGGCTGTCGAACCAGATGCTTGCCCATCGGCCTGCTGCCTTGCGCACGATCATCAGTGGAATGGCCGTATCGGCCTGCAGCACACCGCGGCGGATGTCGCCCCGCCAGGGGCCGAGTTCGACATCACCGGCATGCTGCTGAAGCCAGTCGGTCAATTCGTCCAGGAATTCTTCCTTCAGATAGATTTCGATATCCGGTTGGCGCACGTCATGTCCTCTCAGCGGCGTTGCAGCAAGACCATATGCATGGCGACTTCCAGACCCGGCAGACCTTCCGCCACAAGCGCCTGCTGGCGCTCGGGGCGGCTGCGCATACCGTGGGGTGTCATGCCGATGAGATCGGCCAGGGCCCCGGCAGGCAGGTTCATCGGGTAGCGGAGCACCTGATCATCGACGATATCGAACTCCGGCGGCAAGTCCCTGACCAGCCCGGGGGTGGGGTGAACGCTGTCGTACAGCCGGCTGCGCAGCGCCATCAGGTGGTCGGCATGGGGGCCGACCAGCAGCAGCTGCCCGCCGGGGCGCAACACCCGCAGACATTCCTGCCACGACCAGGGGCTGAAGATGCACAGTGCGGCATCGACGCTGGTGTCGGCCACCGGAAGGCGCGCGCTGGAGGCCACCAGCCAGCGGATCTGCCGGTTGCGCCGGCAGGCGCGGATGATGGCGTCCTTGCTGATATCCAGCCCGGCGCACTCGGCATCCGGCAATGCCCTGGCCAGACGGTCGGTGTAATAGCCCTCGCCACAGCCCATGTCCAGTACGGAGCGGGGTGCGGCGGCGCCGAGCATACGGTTGGCCGTGTCACTCACCGGTTGATAATGGCCGCCATCGAGGAACGCCTGACGGTGATCCAGCATTTGCGGGGTATCACCGGGGCGGCGGCTGTTCTTGTGCTGCACCAGCAACAGGTTGAGGTAGCCCTGGCGCGCCTGGTCATAGCTGTGGCCATTGGCGCAGCGCCAGGTGCGCTCCTCGCAGTGCAGTGTCGACTGGCAGTGGGGACAGATAAGCTGGGGCATCAGGTCAGCAACCAGCGCAGGGTGGCATGGTAGATATCGGTCAGTGTCTCCAGATCGGCGACACTGACATGCTCATCGACCTGGTGAATGGTGGCATTCACCGGACCCAGCTCCACCACCTGGGTGCCCATGGTGGCGATGAAGCGCCCGTCGGAGGTGCCGCCGGAGGTGGAGGGCCGGGTTTCCCGGCCGGTCACTTCACGGATGGCCGCCCGTACACCATCCAGCAGGTCCCCCGGCTCGGTGAGAAAGGGCAGGCCGGACAGATTCCACTCCAGCTCGTAATCCAGGCCGTGGCGGTCGAGCAGGCTGCGGACGCGCTCCTGCAGCCCTTCTACGGTGGACTCGGTGGAGAAACGGAAGTTGATCAACGCCTCCAGCTCACCGGGTACCACGTTGGTAGCACCGGTCCCGGAATGGATATTGGAGATCTGAAAGCTGGTCGGAGGAAAGAAGGCATTGCCCTGGTCCCACACCTCGGCGGCCAGCTCGGCCAGTGCCGGTGCGGCCAGATGGATCGGATTACGTGCCAGGTGAGGGTAGGCCACATGACCCTGCAGGCCCCTGATGAGCAGGCGGGCGTTAAGCGAGCCGCGTCGGCCGTTCTTTACCGTGTCGCCGACCAGGTCGGTACTGGAGGGCTCTCCGACCAGGCACCAGTCGACCTTCTCGTTGCGCTCAATCAGGGTCTGGACCACTTTCACGGTACCGTCAGTGGCGGGGCCTTCTTCATCACTGGTGATGAGAAAGGCGATCGAGCCGCGATGGTCGGGGTGCTCCGAGACGAAACGCTCGACAGCGACCACCATGGCGGCCAGGCTGCCCTTCATGTCTGCGGCGCCCCGACCGTACAGCATGCCGTCACGGACGGTCGGATGGAATGGCGGGCTGCTCCACTGTGCCTCGGCTCCGGTAGGCACCACATCGGTGTGTCCGGCAAAGCACAGCACCGGGCCCTCGCTGCCGCGGCGGGCCCAGAGGTTGTCCACTTCACCGAAACGCATGGGCTCGACGCGGAAGCCGCAGGCAGCCAGGCGTTCAGCCATCAGTTGCTGGCAGCCGGCATCGGCAGGGGTGATGGACTCACGGGCAATCAGGTCGCAGGCGAGGGCAAGGGTGGCGGAGGGCGTGGTGTTCATGGGTTGGCTGGCCGTATCTGGTATCGCTGCGCATGATACCAGATGTGGCCAGCCCGTCGCGGCGGCTCAGGGGTTGTTGCCGTCTCTCTCGTGGCCCATGGTGTTGCTGTCGGGCATGCCGGTTTCCGGATTGCGGAAGTCCGGGGTGCGTACTTCCGAATCCATCGGCATGTGGGCGTAGCGGGCGACATCGTCACCTTCGCTCTTTGAGCAGAGCTTCTCCTTCAGCTCGCAGTGACCGCTGATGCCGCGGTACAGTGCCATGCCGCCGGCGCCCAGGGCGAGCAGGCCGCCCAGCCCTCTGTGGCGCAGCCCGCAGGCGAGCAGCGCCAGGCCTCCTGCCACCGACAGCTTGCGTTCCATGCCATGTACGTTCTGTTTGTGGTGCATGATCGGGTGCTCCTCGTTCAGCGGCGGGGAACCGCGGAATCATCATGAGAGATGGTGACTTCGACACGACGGTTCATCGCGCGGGAGGCCGCCGTACTGTTGTCGGAAACGGGATGCGCTTCGCCCAGACCGATGGTCTGGATGCGGCTGGGGTCAACACCCTCGCGCACCAGGGCATGGCGAACGGAGTCAGCGCGGGTCTGGGACAGTTGCATGTTGTAGGAAGCGGCGCCGGTGCTGTCGGTGAAGCCCTCGATCAGTACCTTGCGCTCGGGGTGCTCCTGGAGGAACTGGGCCAGTTTGCGAATCTCCGAGTTGGCGGCGGGCTTGAGATCAGCCTTGTCGTGGTCGAACAGTACACTGCCGAAGGTCACTACCGAGCCGCGGTCGGTCTGTTTGGCATTGAGCTGCTCCTGCAGGCGACGGATCTCCTGGTCGCGGGCCTCCAATCGGGTGCGGGCGCGGTCTTCCGAAACGCCTTCAAGCTGCTGCTCGGTTTCACGCAGGGCAATGGTCTGGCGGGCCAGTTCGACCCGGCGCTCGGCAAGGTAGGCCAGGTGTTCCACCTCATTATCCTTGGCGCCCTCCCGGAAGGCGAAATCCGCCTGGTTCAGGGCCTTTCTCGCGTCCTCGGTCTCGATGGCCGCGTGCCGCTGTGCGCCGGGATCATTCTGCAGTTCGGTGACCTGGGAACGTACCTGTTCCAGCTGGGGATGGGGTTCGTTGGATGCACAGGCGACCAGCAGTACGCTGGCGGCCAGACAGGTTGGTAGGGTCAGATGACTACGCATGGTTGTGACTCCTCGCATTTAAACGTTTCTGGACGATTACTGAACGCGACGAAGGCTTTCTTCGCGCAATTCCCGGGTGCCTTCCTGGGCTCTTTCCAGCCCGCGTTTGGCGCGCTCGGCCTGAGCCTTGCGCTCGGCTACCCGGGCATCCCATTCGGCCTGCTCTGCGAGGCGGCGGGCACGGTCATAGTCCTCTTCCAGGTTGGCCTGTTCGGCCTGCAACAGTTTCTCCCGCGCGTTGCGCAGTTCCAGCGGTGCGAATTCGGCACTGCGGGCCGAGTCGGCGGAGTTGAGCGCCTGCTGCGCCGTGGCCAGCTGGCTGGTCGGTGGCGGCGTGCTGGCGCAGCCGGCGGTCAGGACCGCCGTGCTCAACGCAGCGACTGCCAACAGGTGCTTGCGGTCAAAAGGTAGGGCGAATGTAGGCATGATTCCGGCTCCAGTCTGAATTTCTGCATTGATGTCCACCGGAGGGGTGGATACCGTTTCATTCACTGGCGGGTCGTCCTGAGTTCGGATGGTTCGCGCTGCCGCTGCGCGGATTCGACCAGTCTGAAACTGTCGCGATTACAATAGCGTCGTGAATTGTGACCATAAGCGGCTGGGCCTGTTCAACATAACTGCGCTGCAATTGCCCAGGCAGGCCGGAATTGACGCATCCGGGTTATACTGTGCCGCCTGATTTCAGCGAGGTTGGCATGGCGGTTGATGATCCCCGTTTCGGAGGCATAGCCCGGCTCTACGGCCGGGAGGCACTGGCGCGCCTGCAGGCCAGCCACGTGGCTGTGGTGGGCATAGGCGGGGTCGGCAGCTGGGCGGCGGAAGCGCTGGCGCGCACCGGGCTGGGGCGGATCACGCTGATCGACATGGATGATATCTGCGTCACCAATACCAACCGCCAGCTTCCCGCCATGAAGGGCAATATCGGCCGGCTCAAGGTCGAGGTGATGGCCGAGCGTCTGCAGGCCATCAACCCCGGGTGTGAGGTGCGCCCGATCATGGGCTTCGTCACGCCCGACACGCTGGCCGAGTACATCACCGACGATATCGACTGCGTGGTGGACTGCATCGACAGCGTGGCCTCCAAGGTGGCGTTGATCGCCTGGTGCAGGCGCCGCAAGATCGGCATCGTCACCACCGGCGGTGCCGGAGGCCAGGTCGACCCTACCATGATCAAGGTGGCCGATCTGTCGAAAACCGTGAATGATCCGCTGGCGGCCAAGGCCCGGTCGCTGCTGCGTCGCGACCACAACTTTCCCCGTTCCGACAGCAAGCGCAGCTTCGGCGTGCCCTGCGTCTACTCCACCGAACAGTTGCGCTACCCCAAACCGGATGGCTCGGTCTGTCAGCAGAAGAGTTTTGTCGGGGAAGGGGTGAAGCTGGACTGCTCCGGCGGCTTCGGTTCGGTGACCATGGTCACCGCCACCTTCGGGATGGTGGCGGCAGCCAGGGCGGTGGAGCGCATTCTGCGCTGAAGCTCAGTTATGCGCGTGCAGCATCTCGTTGAGCGCGATGGCACTCTTGTTGGTCTTGCATTCGATGGCGCCGGTCTGGGAGTTGCGGCGGAACAGCAGATCCGGCTGGCCGGCCAGCTCCCGAGCCTTGACGATGCCCACCTGGTTGTCGGCTTCGTCCAGCAGCGCGACCTTGAGGCCGGCGGTGATGTAGAGGCCGGCTTCCACCGTGCAGCGGTCGCCCAGCGGGATGCCGATCCCGGCATTGGCGCCGATCAGGCAGCCTTCGCCCACCGAGATGACGATATTGCCGCCCCCTGACAGGGTACCCATGGTGGAACATCCACCGCCCAGGTCCGAGCCCTTGCCGACAAACACCCCTGCCGAGATACGCCCTTCCACCATGCTGGTGCCCGCGGTGCCGGCGTTGAAGTTGATGAAGCCTTCGTGCATGACGGTGGTGCCCTCACCGAGATAGGCACCCAGGCGCACCCGCGCAGTGTCGGCGATACGGATGCCGGTGGGCACCACGTAGTTGGTCATGATCGGGAACTTGTCGACGCTGTGGACCTGCAGATCCTCGCCACGCAGCCGGGCCTGCAGCTGGCGTTGCGGCAGTTCGTGGATGTCGATGGCGCCCTGGTTGGTCCAGGCTACATTCGGCAGCAGGGGAAACAGCCCGGCCAGCACCACCTCATGGGGTCTGACCAGACGGTGAGACAGCAGATGCAGCTTCAGATAGGCGCCCGGGGTGGTGGTCGGGGCTTCATCGGTTTCCAGGAGGGTGACCACCAGCGGGCGGGTGCTGTGCTGGAACTGGTCGGCCAATGCGCCGAGCTCGGCAAAGCCTCCATCGGTGAGTGCTTTGCCCAGTGCGGCGCACTGGTCGGGGCGCAGGTCCAGCGCCTGGTTGCCGCCCCGGTAGCCGAGCTGGTCGGCAAATATGGCGACCAGCGCGGCTGAGGGGTTGAGAAGTGGCTGGGGGTAGAACACCTCCAGCCAGTCGCCGGCCATGTTTTGGGTGCCGATACCCAGAGCAAGACTGAAATGGTCGCTCATCTAGTGAATCCTTGGCGCGTGGGTCAGAAGGCAGTGGCGTACAGGTCCGGCTTGAAGCCGACCAGTCGCCGTGGGCCGATATCCAGTACCGGTCTTTTTATCATCGAGGGGTTGGCCTGCATGAGCGCGACGGCCTTGTGCTGGTCAAGGTCCTGCTTGTCGGCATCATCCAGCCTGCGGAAGGTGGTTCCCTGGCGGTTGAGGATCTTCTCCCAGCCATGCTCTTCACACCAGGCGTGCAGGCGCTCGGCGTCAATGCCTTCCTTCTTGTAGTCGTGGAAGTGGTACTCGATACCATGCTCGTCCAGCCAGGTGCGGGCTTTCTTCATGGTGTCACAGGCCTTGATGCCGTACAGGGTAATCATCGCTATGCGGGCTCCGGATAGGGTGAGTGGTGCAGCCGTCAACGGGCAGGCCGCCCTGGACCCGAATTCAGATGTCCATGGCCTGGGGGGGCTCGAGATCAGACTGCTCGATGTTGTAGCTGAGCGTACGAATGATGGTGTTCTGCAGACGCTGGCATAACTGGGGGTCGGACAGGGGCTGGTTGTCCGCATCGGTCAGTACGAAAACATCATCCACGCGTTCGCCCAGCGTGACGATGCGTGCATTCTGCACGCTGATGTCGAAATCGAGAAATATTTTTCCCATTCTGGCCAGCAGGCCGGGGCGATCGGGGGCGCTCAGCTCCAGGGTGGTGTACTGGCCACCGTGATCGGTGAAGATGGTCACTTCCGGAGCGAAGGCGAAGTGCTTGAGCTGCCGCGGCACCCGACGCTGGATGATCGACGGATAGGCGTCGGGGTCAGACAGCACCTCGCTCAGTTCACGCTTGATCTCGCGGATGCGTTCAGGGTTGTCGCCGATCGGGCCGCCGTCGGCATCCAGCACGATATAGGTGCCCAGGTTGCTCCTGTTGCTGGTGAACACCCTGGCGTCCTGGATGCTGAGGTTGAGCTGGTCCATGGCGGCGGCGGTGACCGCGAACAGGTCATGCTGCGCCGGAGTGTAGAGGAAGATCTGGGTGGCACCCTCGAACTCGCGCTGGGCGGTTTCCTTGATCAGTACCAGCGGGCCACGCCGTTGCGGGTGCTGCAGGATGGCTTCTGTCTGCCAGGCGATATCGCTGGCGGTATGGCGCAGGAAGTAGTTGTCCTCCAGCTGCTGCCACAGGCTCTCGGTATCGTCCTCGTCGATGCCGTTGCGTACCAGGATGTCCATCGCCGCGCGCTGGGTGTCGGCAATCTGCTCGGCGCGATTGGGCGGGTTGTCCAGACCCCGACGCAGGGCGCGCTTGGTCTCGGTGTACAGCTGGCGCAGCAGCGAGGCGCGCCAGGAGTTCCAGAGGCTGGGGTTGGTGGCATTGATATCGGCGATGGTCAGTACATAGAGGTAATCCAGCCGGACCTGGTTGCCCATCAGCACGGCAAAGTCGTGGATGACCTCGGGATCGGAAATGTCCTTGCGCTGTGCGGTGGTGGACATCAGCAGATGGTGCTCCACCAGCCAGCAGATCAGGTGCGTATCCCAGGCGGGCAGCTTGTGGCGCTGGCAGAAATCGGCGGCGTCGATGGCGCCCAGTTCGGAATGGTCACCGCCACGGCCCTTGGCGATATCGTGGTAGAGCCCGGCGATGTACAGCAGGTCCGGCTTGGGCAGGCGGCAAAAGATCTTCCACGCCAGCGGGTACTTCTCCTGGAAGTCCGGCCGACCCAGCTTGCGCAGGTGCTTGATCAGGTTCAGGGTGTGCGCATCCACGGTATAGATGTGGAACAGGTCATGCTGCATCTGCCCGATGATGCGGCCGAACTCCGGCAGGTAGCGACCGAGGATGCCGTAACGACTCATCCGCCGCAGATTGCGGTGCACGCCCTCGCGGCAGCGCAACAGCTCCATGAACAGGCTGGTATTGCGGATGTCGTTGCGGAACTCGTCATCGATGAGATGGCGGTGATCGCGCAGCAGGCGGATGGTGTCGGCGCGTACCCCGCGGATCTCCCGGTGCTGGGCCATCAGCAAAAAGATTTCCAGCATTGCGAACGGGGTGCGTTTGAACACCTGCGGGTGGGTCACTTCGATGTAATGATTGCGTACCTGAAAGCGGCTGTTCAGCGGCTGGATGTCGGCCGCCTCGGCATCGCGCAGGAGGATTTCCTCGAAGTGCTGCATGAGCAGGTCGTTGAGCTCGGCCAGGGACATGACGATGCGGTAGTACTTCTGCATGAAGCGCTCGACCGCCAGCTTGGTATCGTTGCCCTCAAAGCCGAACAGCCTGGCCAGTGCGCGCTGGTGGTCGAACAGCAGCCGGTCCTCGGCCCGTCCGGCCAGACTGTGCAGGGCAAAGCGCACCTGCCAGAGGAAGGCCCGGCCGCTGGTCAGGATGCTGTATTCGGGCTCGTTGAGAAAGCCCCGGTCAACCAGCTGCCGCAGGTCGCTGGTGCCGAAATGGCGCAGCGCCACCCAGCCTATGGTCTGGATGTCCCGCAGCCCGCCGGGTGAGCTCTTGACGTTGGGTTCCAGGTTGTATTCGGTGTCATTGAACTTGGCATGGCGGGCCTGCTGCTCGGCCCGTTTGGCACGGAAGAACTCGGCGCTGGTCCACATGTGCTGCTGGTCCAGGGCCTGGATCATCTCCTCGCGCAGCTGCTCCTCCCCGACCAGGATACGGGACTCCATCAGGTTGGTGATCACGGTGACATCCGAGCGGGCCTCGTGCTGGCATTCGCTGATACTGCGTACACTGTGACCGACTTCCAGGCCGATATCCCAGAGCAGGGTAAGGAAGCGGCTGATTGCCTCGTGATAATGCTCGCCGCTGCTGCCATCGCGCAGCAGGATGAGCAGGTCGATGTCCGAATGCGGGTGCAGCTCGCCGCGGCCGTAGCCGCCAACCGCCAGCAGGGCGATATCCGCATCCAGCGGACAGCCCAGGGTGGCCCAGGCCTGGCGGAGAATCTGATCGGTCAGCCAGGCGCGGTCGTGGATCAGCTTGTGAATGTCACGCTGGCCCTCGAAGCGTGCCTGAAGCACGGCATCGGCGTGCCGGAGGGCTTTCTTGAAGGCCCGGGCGGGATGCCGGGCGGCGGCCAGATCGCTGCTGAACTGGCCCGGGTCAAAGAGTTCGTTGTCCACGTTGCGTCCTCGGGGCCGGGGCCAGGTGTCCGGTTCTAGCGGAAGGTCTCGTCCTTGCGCAGGGTCAGCACCTCATAGCCATCGGCGGTGACCAGGATGGTGTGCTCCCACTGGGCGGACAGCTTGCGGTCCTTGGTAATGGCAGTCCAGCCATCACCCAGAAGGCGCGTCTCGGCCCGGCCCTGGTTGATCATGGGTTCGATGGTGAAGGTCATGCCTTCCACCAGCTCCATGCCGGTACCGGCCTTGCCATAATGCAGCACCTGCGGCTCCTCATGGAATACCTTGCCGATGCCATGGCCACAGTAATCGCGCACCACGCTGTAGCGGTTGGCATGGGCATGATCCTGGATGATCTGGCCGATATCGCCCAGCCGGGCGCCGGGACGCACCACCGAAATACCCTTGTAGAGGCATTCCTGGGTAACCCGGGACAGGCGTTCGACCCACTCCGGCACGTCGCCCACATGGAACATCTTGCTGGTGTCGCCGTAGTAGCCGTCCTTGATGACGGTGACGTCGATGTTCATCGCATCGCCGTTCTTCAGCGGCTTGTCGTTCGGAATGCCGTGGCAGACCACATGATTGAGCGAGGTGCAGATGGATTTGGGGAAGGGGATGCGCCCATGGCCGCCACCGTAGTTCAGCGGAGCGGGAATCGCCTTCTGCACGTTCACGATGTAGTCGTGGCAGATGCTGTTCAGCTCGTCGGTGGTCACGCCGGGCTTTACGTGCTCTTCGATCATTTCCAGAACTTCGGCGGCGAGGCGACCGGCCACGCGCATGCCGGCAATGTCTTCAGCGGTCTTGATGGATACGCTCATGTGCGGAGAAATCTCTCGTGTGAATACCACGCCGCTCGGGCGTGCAGAATGGATTTGGCTGACCGCAGAGTCTATCAGAACGTGGCCTGGCCTGCTGTGTCCGGACGGCGACCGCCGGGCATTCCGGTCTTTATCTGGCAAGGGGTTGTGTGGTATAAAGCGCCGCGCCTGAATGATCGCGGGGTATTCCCGCTGCAGGCATAACTGAATCCGCACACATATCGACACGTTGTTCTGGGTGCCCTGCGGGGTTGAACAGCGGGATATGTGGAGGCTCAACCCGATACAATCTATGGAGTTCCCATGACCCAAGTTACCATGCGTGACATGCTGAAGGCCGGTGCGCACTTCGGCCACCAGACCCGCTACTGGAACCCGAAGATGGGCAAGTACATCTTCGGCGCACGCAACAAGATTCACATCATCAACCTGGAAAAGACCATGCCCATGTTCCACGAAGCCCTGAGCTTTGTGGAGAAGCTGGCCAGCGGCAAGAACAAGCTGCTGTTCGTCGGCACCAAGCGCGCTGCCAGCAAGATCATTGCCGAGGAAGCGACCCGCGCCGGCATGCCCTACGTTGATCATCGCTGGCTCGGCGGCATGCTGACCAACTACAAGACCATTCGCCAGTCCATCAAGCGTCTGCGCGATCTGGAAACCCAGGCCGAAGACGGTACCTTCGCCAAGCTGACCAAGAAGGAAGCGCTGATGCGCAGCCGCGACCTGGAGAAGCTGGATCGCAGTCTGGGTGGTATCAAGGACATGGGCGGTCTGCCCGATGCCATCTTCGTCATCGACGTCGAGCACGAGCGCATTGCCATCACCGAAGCCAACAAGCTGGGCATCCCGGTCATCGGCATCGTTGATACCAACAGCAGCCCGGAAGGCATCGATTACGTCATCCCCGGCAACGATGACGCCATCCGCGCCATCAAGCTGTATGCCGGAGCCATGGCTGACGCGGTGCTGCGCGGCAAGAGCAACGGCGGTGTCGGCGAGTTCGTCGAGGAAACCGCAACCTCCGAGGCCTCCGAAGGCTGAGCGGGAATCGGCGTGGTTTCATAGCCGGATTCAAAAAGGGGGCCTTGCCCCCTTTTTGCACTATGTTGAAACATCTTGAAAGCAACATGATGAGGCTGTCCAGAGCAGCGGACGGCTACCGATCAAGCAAGTCAGAGGAATAATTCATGTCACAGATTACTGCAGCCATGGTCAAGGAACTGCGTGAGCGTACCGGCCAGGGCATGATGGATTGCAAGAAAGCCCTTGAAGCAGCCGGTGGCGATATCGAGAAAGCCATTGATGACATGCGCGCTGCTGGCGCGATCAAGGCGGCCAAGAAGGCCGGCAACATCGCCGCCGAAGGCTCCATCGCGGTCAAGGTAGCTGATGACAACAAGTCTGCCGTCATCATCGAAGTGAACTCCCAGACCGACTTCCTGGCACTGCAGGACGACTTCAAGGGCTTCGTCAACGACAGCCTGGAAAAGGCCTTCGCCGCCGGTTACACCGATGCTGCCCCGCTGATCGCCGAGCAGGAGCCCGCCCGTGAAGCGCTGGTTGCCAAGTGTGGCGAGAACGTCAACATCCGCCGTCTGGCTCGCATCGAGAGCGACGTGGTTGGTGCCTATCTGCACGGCCACCGCATCGGTGTGGTTGTTGCCCTGAAGGGCGGCGACGCCGAGCTGGCCCGTGACATCGCAATGCATGTGGCTGCCAGCAACCCGCAGCTGCTCGACCCGTCCCAGGTTTCCCCCGAGGTGGTCGAGAAGGAGAAGGAAATCTTCCTGGCGCTGAACGCGGACAAGATCGCCGGCAAGCCGGAGAACATCGTCGAGAACATGGTCAAGGGCCGGATCAACAAGTTCCTGTCCGAGTCCAGCCTGGTCGAGCAGCCCTTCGTCAAGGATCCGGAAGTCAAGGTCGGTGATCTGGCCAGGAAAGCCGGCGCCGAGATCGTATCCTTCACCCGCTTCGAGGTGGGCGAGGGCATCGAGCGCGAGGAAGTCGACTTCGCAGCGGAAGTGGCTGCGCAGGTTGCTGCTTCCAAGCAGTAATGATGCGGCGTGAACGACCCTGTCGGCGCCCCGTGCGGGTGTCGGCGGACTGGTAGTACGGAAGGCTTCTCGTGCAGGCGAGAAGCCTTCTTTTTAAGAAATACTGAACAAGTCAGCGCTCCGGTTGTCTGGGGGTGACTCGTTGAGTGTTTCACCCGACAGCAGGAGAGTGATGAATGGCACAGGTACCCAGCAGCCGTCAGCCCAAGTACAAACGAATTCTTTTGAAGCTCAGCGGCGAGGCCCTGATGGGCACCGAGGACTTCGGCATCGACCCCAAGGTGCTGGATCGCATGGCGCTCGAGATCGGCCAGCTGATCGGCATCGGTGTACAGGTAGGGCTGGTCATCGGTGGTGGCAACCTGTTCCGGGGTGCAGCACTGAGCGCCGCGGGGATGGACCGGGTGACCGGGGACCACATGGGCATGCTGGCAACGGTCATGAACGCCCTGGCCATGCGCGACTCGCTGGAGCGCTCCAACATACAGACCCGGGTAATGTCCGCCATTACCATGAACGGTGTCACCGAACACTATGACCGGCGCAAGGCCATGCGCTATCTGGCCGGCGGCGACGTGGTAATATTTTCCGCTGGTACCGGCAACCCCTTCTTCACTACCGACACCGCTGCCTGCCTGCGTGGCATCGAGGTTGACGCAGACGTGGTGCTGAAGGCGACCAAGGTGGATGGGGTGTATGATCGTGATCCGATGAAGGATCCCAATGCCGAGCGTTTCGAGCGCCTCAGTTATGATCAGGTGCTGGACCTGAAACTCGGCGTCATGGACCTGACAGCCATCTGTCTGATTCGTGATCACCAGATGCCTCTGCGGGTATTCAATATGAACAAGCCCGGCGCGCTGCTCAACGCAGTGGTAGGAAGCGCCGAGGGCACATTGATCGAGGGCGAGAAATGATCAACGAAATCAAGAAGGAAGCGCAGGAGCGCATGAAGAAGTCGGCGGAATCCCTGGATGTCGCCTTTGCCAAGATACGTACCGGTCGGGCGCACCCGAGCATCCTCGACAGCGTCATGGTGTCCTATTACGGCGCCGACACACCGCTGCGCCAGGTCGCCAACGTGACCGTGGAAGACTCCCGCACCCTGGCACTCTCCGTGTTCGACAAGAGCATGATTCAGGCCGTGGAGAAGGCCATCATGACCTCCGACCTGGGACTCAACCCGGCGACCGCGGGCACTACGATCCGTGTCCCCATGCCGGCGCTGACCGAGGAAACGCGCAAGGGCTACACCAAGCAGGCTCGCGGCGAGGCGGAAAACGCCCGCGTGGCGGTGCGCAACATCCGTCGTGATGCACTGGGTCAGTTGAAGGATCTGCAGAAGGAAAAGGAAATCAGCGAGGACGAGGAACGCCGCGCCGCTGAAGAGATCCAGAAGCTCACCGACAAGTACATCGCCGAGATCGACAAGGCGCTGGAAACCAAGGAAGCGGATCTGATGGCGATCTGATGCTGTCCGCTTCCCCAACAGGCTCCGAGGCCATGACCAAGAAGAAAGTTGAAGCCGGAACTGTACCCCGTCACGTTGCCATCATCATGGATGGCAATAACCGCTGGGCGCGCAAGCGTCTGATGCCGGGAGTGGCCGGGCACAAGGCCGGCGTTGACGCCGTCAGGGCAGTCATTGAAGTCTGTGCGACCGAAGGCGTCGAGGTGCTGACGCTGTTTGCCTTCTCCAGTGAGAACTGGGCAAGGCCGGTCGAGGAAGTGGGAGCGCTGATGGAGCTGTTCCTGTTCGCGTTGCGCCGCGAGGTGCGCAAGCTGCGGGACAACGATATCCGTCTTCAGATCATCGGCGACCGCAGTCGCTTCGCGCCCGAGCTGCGCACCGCCATGGCCGAGGCCGAAGCGATGACCGCTGCCTGTGGCGGCATGCGTCTGCTGGTCGCTGCCAATTACGGCGGCCAGTGGGATATCCTCCAGGCCGCCAGGGTGCTGGCGGAGCAGGCTGCGGCCGGGGAACTCGATCCCCGGGCCATCGATGCTCAGTTACTGGAAGGGCAGCTGTGTACCGCTGGCCTTCCGCTGCCGGACCTGTGTATCCGCACGGGTGGGGAGCGCCGTATCAGCAACTTCCTGCTATGGCAGCTCGCCTATTCGGAGCTGTATTTCTCCGATCTGTTCTGGCCCGATTTCAAACACGACGCCATGCGTGAAGCGCTGGCCGATTTCGCCCGGCGGCAGCGGCGATTCGGCAAGACCAGCGAACAGGTGGCAGCGGAGTCCTGATGCTCAAACAACGAATTATTACCGGGGTCATTCTGGCGCCGCTGGTAATCGCTGGTTTCGTACTGCTCAACCAGCAATGGTTCGCCGTGATGATCGGCCTGATAGTCACGCTCGCGGCCTGGGAGTGGGCCAGACTTGCCGGCACCCAGAGCCAGCCTGGCCGGGTGCTCTATGCCCTGGTGATGGCGCTGCTGGTCGCCGGTCTCTATTTCGACACCTCGCCGCCGCCTATTCTGCTGGGCATCGCCGCCGTCTGGTGGCTGCTGGCGACCTTTCTCATTCTGCGCTACCCGCTGGGGCAGAAACTGCGTACCGGCTATCTGCCCTATCTGTATGGCCTGCTCATATTGCTGCCTGCCTGGTATGGCCTGACCTGGCTGCGCATGCAGCCCGGTGGGCTGTGGCTGCTGCTGGCAGTGGTGGTAACCGTATGGGCGGCAGACATAGGTGCCTACTTTGCCGGCAAGAACTTCGGCCGCAACAAGCTGCTGCCCAGGGTAAGCCCGGGCAAGACCATCGAAGGACTGCTCGGTGGTGTGGTCGTTACCCAGCTGCTGGCGGTGGCTGCGATGCTGTATCTGGGCTGGAGTCTCCCATCGATCCTGGGCGGGATGCTCGGCATTCTGGTGATTGTGGTGTTCTCCGTGGTCGGCGATCTGACCGAGAGCCTGTTCAAGCGTGAGCAGGGCCTCAAGGACAGCAGCAATCTGCTGCCCGGGCACGGCGGCATCATGGACCGCATCGACAGTCTGACTGCGGCCATCCCGCTGTTTGCCCTCGGCTGGTACCTGTTCGGGGGTCAGCTGGGGTGAGTCGTCAATGGATTACCGTGCTGGGGGCTACCGGCTCGATCGGTGCCAGCACGCTGGATGTAATTGCCAGGCATACCGACCGCTACGCCGTATTTGCCCTGAGCGGCCACAGCCGCATGGATGTGCTGTATCAGCAATGTATTTCGCACCAGCCGGTATTTGCTGTGGTGTGCGATCCGGCGCAGGCGGCCGGGCTGCAGGACCGGCTGACGCTGGCCGGGTTGTCCACTCGGGTATTGCACGGTCCCGAGGCGCTGGCCGAGGTGTCTTCCGACCAGCGCGTCGATGTGGTCATGGCGGCCATTGTCGGGGCCGCCGGGCTGGCTCCCACGCTGGCAGCGGTGCGCGCCGGCAAGCGGGTGCTGCTGGCCAACAAGGAAGCACTGGTGATGTCCGGCGCCCTGTTCATGCAGGCGGTGCGCGATTCCGGCGCCCGGCTGCTGCCGATCGACAGCGAACATAACGCCATCTTTCAGTGCATGCCGGTGGATTATGCCAGCGGCCTGGGCAAGGTAGGCGTGCGCCGCATTCTGCTCACCGCTTCCGGCGGGCCGTTCCGGGAGATGGCACTGGAAGAGCTGGCACAGGTCACCCCCGCGCAGGCCTGCGCCCATCCCAACTGGTCCATGGGTCAGAAGATATCCGTCGACTCGGCGAGCATGATGAACAAGGGGCTGGAGCTGATCGAGGCCTGCTGGCTGTTCGACGCCCGGCCCGAGCAGGTCGAGGTGGTGGTGCATCCGCAGAGTGTGGTGCATTCGCTGGTGGATTACGTCGATGGCTCGGTGCTGGCTCAGCTGGGCAACCCGGACATGCGCACCCCCATTGCCCACGCCCTGGCCTGGCCGGAGCGGATCGATTCCGGCGTCAGCGCGCTTGATCTGCTGCTGACGGCGCGGCTGGACTTCCAGGCGCCGGACCCGCAGCGGTTCCCCTGTCTGGAGCTGGCGCGTCGGGCCTTCGATGCGGGGGGAACCGCCTGCGCCATCCTCAACGCAGCCAATGAAATCGCGGTGCAGGCCTTCCTTGACCAGCGCATTGGCTTCACCGATATCCCTGTTATCATCGAGCACGCGCTTGACCGTCTCGCTCCCCAGCCGGTGACCGAGCTCGCCCAGGTGCTGCTGGCTGACAGGCAGGCGCGCGAATGTGCCGAGCAATGGCTGGGCAATCGCCGTTGAACAGGCGTAATCTGTCCGGTGAAGTTTATCGAGTGAGGCGCTGATGGATCTGTTATTTACCCTGCTGGCCACCGTGGTCGCACTGGGGCTGCTGGTCACCATCCATGAATACGGCCATTTCTGGGTCGCCCGCCGTTGCGGGGTCCGAGTGCTGCGCTTCTCCATCGGTTTCGGTCCGGCACTGTACAGCTGGCGCGACCGCCACGGCACCGAATTCGCCATAGCCGGCATCCCGCTGGGCGGCTACGTGAAGATGCTCGACGAGCGCGAAGCGCCGGTGCCCGAAGACGAACTCGATCAGGCATTCAACCGCAAGAGCGTCAAGCAGCGCATTGCCATTGTCGCCGCTGGCCCCATTGCCAATTTCCTTCTCGCCATCGTCGCCTTCTGGGTGATCGCTGTGGTCGGCATCACCACGGTGGCGCCGGTCACGGGGCCCGTCGAGCCGGGCAGCATTGCCGAGCACGCCGGGCTGACGGAAGGTCTCGAGATCCTTGAAGTGGATGGTACTCCCACGCCCACCTGGCACGATGTCAACCTGCAGCTGATTCGCCGTCTGGGCGAGACCGGCCAGCTGCAGATGCTCGCCCGGGAGGGGCAGGACACGCCACGCAGTTTCACCCTTCATCTGGACAGCTGGCTGCGCGGCGCCGATCAGCCGGACCCCATGACGGCCCTTGGGCTCACGACCTGGAAGCCGGTGGTGGCGCCTCTTATCGGCCAGCTCAGCCCCGGTGGTGCGGCCGAGCGGGCGGGCCTGCAGCCCGATGATCTGATCGTGGCGATCGACGGCGAGCCGGTGAGCGACTGGCTGGGCGATGTGGTCCCGCGTATCCAGGCCAGTGCCGGGCAGCCGCTGGAGCTGACGGTCGAGCGCGACGGTCGGACCCGGGTGCTGCATATCGTTCCCGAGACCCGCGAGCAGGACGGTCGGCAGACCGGTTTCATCGGCGCTGGCGTCGCGCCTTTCGAGTGGCCGGAACACATGGTCCGCAGTATTGACTACAACCCGCTGGTGGCGGTGCCGGTGGCGGTGGTCAAGACCTGGGACATGACGGTTCTGACGCTCGATTCGCTGAAGAAGATGATCACCGGACTGGTCTCGGCAAAAAACTTGAGTGGCCCGATAACCATTGCTAAAGTGGCGGGCGCTTCGGCGAAGTCAGGGCTCGAAAGCTTTCTCAGCTTCATTGCCTATCTCAGTATCAGTCTGGGCGTGCTCAATCTACTGCCCATACCTGTGCTGGATGGCGGCCACCTGGTCTATTACACGGCCGAGTGGATCCGGGGGAAGCCGCTCTCTGAACGTATTCAGGGGTGGGGGCTGCAGATCGGATTGACCCTGATAGTGGGCGTGATGCTGTTCGCCATTTACAACGATATAAGTCGATTGGGCAACTGAGCGACCGAGCTACAACTCGTACTGTCGTACGCGGCAGATAAGAATTAACCAGTCAGCCAGAACGGATTTCATGAAACGTTACCTATTGCCTGCGCTATTGCTGATACTCCTGGCGCCGGGAGTTTTCGCCGATGCCTTCCAGATTTCCGACATTCGCGTCAATGGTCTGCAACGAGTCTCCGCTGGCAGTGTCTTCAGCGCCTTGCCCCTGAACATAGGTGACCAGGTGGACGACCAGAGTCTGGTCGATGCTTCCCGCTCACTGTTCCGTACCGGTTTCTTCCAGGACATCCAGCTCGGCCGAGAAGGCAACGTGCTGATCATCAACGTGGTCGAGCGCCCGTCTATTTCTTCCATCGAGCTGGAAGGCAACAAGGCGATCAAGAGTGAAGATCTTCTCAATGGTCTGCGCATGGCGGGGCTGGCCGAAGGCGAGATCTTCCAGCAGGCCACGCTGGAAGGCGTGCGCAACGAGCTGCTGCGCCAGTATGTTGCCCAGGGTCGCTATTCGGCTGATATCGAAACCCAGGTCATCGCCGAGCCGCGCAACCGCGTTGCACTGAAGATCGTGATTGACGAGGGTTCCATCGCCTCGATCAAGCATGTGAACGTGGTTGGCAATTCGGTGTTCTCCGACGACGAGCTGCTCCCGCTGTTCGAGCTCAAGACCACTGGCTGGCTGTCCTTCATCCGCAACGATGACAAGTATTCCCGCGAGAAACTGTCCGGTGATCTCGAGCGGCTGCGCTCCTGGTATCTGGACCGCGGCTACATCAACATGGATATCGCCTCCACCCAGGTCTCCATCACCCCGGACAAGAAACACGTCTACATCACCGTCAATATCAACGAAGGTGAGCTGTATACCGTCAACGACGTCAGGCTCTCAGGCGATCTGGTGGTGCCGGAAGAGGATGTCCGCCGTCTGCTGCTGGTCGAGCCCGGTCAGGTATTCTCCCGTCAGGTCATGACCGCCACCTCCGATCTCATCGGCCGCCGGCTCGGTAACGAGGGTTATACCTTCGCCAACGTCAACGGCATACCGCAGATCAATGAAGAGGACCGCACCGTCGACGTGACCTTCGTCGTCGAGCCCGGCAAGCGCGCCTACGTCAACCGCATCAACTTCCGCGGCAACACCAAGACCGATGATGAGGTGCTGCGCCGTGAAATGCGCCAGATGGAAGGCGGCTGGGCGTCCACCTACCTGATCGACCAGTCCAAGGTGCGCCTTGAGCGTCTGGGCTTCTTCAAGGAAGTGGACGTGGAGACCGTGCCGGTGCCCGGCGCGGACGACCTGATCGATGTCAACTACACCGTCGAGGAGCAGCCCTCCGGTTCGGTGACCGCCAGCCTCGGCTTTGCCCAGGGCACCGGTCTGATTCTCGGTGGCTCGATCAGCCAGAACAACTTCTTCGGTACCGGCAACCGGGTGAGCTTCGGCGCCAACCGGTCGGCCTACCAGACCTCGCTGTCCTTCGGCTTCCTCAACCCCTACTTCACCACCGACGGGGTCAGCCTCGGTTACAACGCCTTCTACCGCACCACCGACTACGACGATCTGGATGTGGATATCTCCAGCTACTCAGTGGACTCCTACGGTGCCGGCTTCAACATCGGCTACCCGATCAGCGACACCTCGCGTCTGTCCTTCGGCCTGAGCGTGCAGCAGGACGAGATCAAGGAAGGGGTCTACACCGTCGAAGAGATCCTCGACTTCCTCGAAGCCGAAGGCGACAGCTTCTTCAGCGTCAAGGCCAACGTCGGCTGGTCGCAGTCCACTCTCAACCGCGGCGTCTTCCCGGATCGTGGCTACTCGCAGAGCCTGAGCCTGGAAACCACCATCCCCGGCAGCGACATGTATTTCTACAAGATCGGCTATCGCGGTCAGCGCTTCTTCCCGATCACCCGGGACTGGACCCTGCGTCTGCATACCGACAGCGGCATTCTGCGTCGCTTCGGCTCCACGGACAGGGTACCGTTCTTCGAGCATTACTATGCCGGCGGTATCGGTTCGGTGCGTGGCTTCGAGAGCAGCACCCTGGGCCCGAAGAGCACACCCAACGAGCGCGACCCGGATCAGGATCCCCTGCCGTTCGGCGGTAACGTGAAGATCACCGGTGGTGCCGAGCTGATCTTCCCGGTGCCCTTCGTCCAGGACCAGCGCTCGCTGCGTACGGTGCTGTTTCTCGATGCGGGTAACGTATTCGACACCTACTGCAGCGACTGCCCTGATGTGACTGCCAGTGAAATCCGTTACAGTGTGGGCGTTGGGCTGTCCTGGCTGACAGCACTGGGTCCGCTGGGTTTCAGTCTGGGGATGCCGTTGAATGACGAGTCCGATGACGACCGTCAGGTGTTCCAGTTCACCCTTGGCCAGACGTTCTGACAGCAGCGTCAATTTCCTTCAGGAGTAACAAAGCGTGCGCAAAAGTATTCTCATCGCCATGATGTCGGTCATGGCCCTGGCCAGTCTCCCAGCGGCAGCCCAGTCCATCGCGGTGCTCGACTACCAGATGGCACTGCTCGAGTCCGAGGCAGCCAAGCGCTACTCGGTGGATGCGGAAAAGAAGTTCGGCAATCAGCTGCAGCGTCTGCAGAATCTGGAAGCCGAAGCCAAGCGCCTGCAGGAGCGCATGCAGCGTGACGGCGAGAAGCTCGGCCAGACCGAACTGGAGAAACTGGAGCTGGAGTTCCGCCAGAAGGCACGCGAGTTCCAGAGCCAGTCCCGCGAGCTGAACGAAGCCAAGGCCAAGTCCGACCGCGAGATGCTTGAGCAGCTCAAGCCCAAGCTCGACAGCGCCGTCGAGGCGGTCCTCAAGGCGGGCAACTACGATCTGGTCATCGATCGCAGCGCGGTGGTGGACGTGAAGCCGAATCTCGATATCACTCGTCAGGTTATCGAACGCCTGAACAGCATGCGTTGACCGGCATGCAGGACTTGAACACGTTCACCCTCGCAGAGCTGGCCGAGAAGCTGGACGCGCGGGTGCAGGGAGAGGGCAGTCAGCCGATCACCGGCCTGGCTGCCCTGCAGGATGCAGGCCCTAACGACCTCACCTTTCTTGCCAATCGCCAGTACCGCAAACTGCTGACCGGCACACGGGCCGGCGGCGTGCTGCTGACCGAAGCGGATGCAGCGGATTTCAGCGGCAATGCGCTGGTGGTGGCTGATCCCTATCTGGCCTACGCCCGGATTTCGCATCATTTCGACCCGCGCCCCCGCCCGCAGCCGGGTATCCATCCGTCGGCGGTCATCGCCGACACGGCAATCATCGACCCCACCGCCAGCATTGCTGCCGGAGTGGTGGTGGAAGCCGATGCGGTGGTCGGCGCCAACGTCACCCTCGGTGCGCATTGCTTCGTCGGGGAGCGCTGCCGTATCGGTGCCGGCAGCTGGCTGGCACCCCGGGTGACGCTGTATCACGATGTCCGGATGGGCGAGCGCGCAGTCATCCAGTCCGGCGCCGTGGTGGGCGGGGAAGGGTTCGGTTTTGCCAGCTCCCAGGGTCAGTGGCACAAGATCGCCCAGATAGGCGGCGTACTGATCGGCGACGATGTCGAGATTGGCGCCAACACCACGATCGACCGTGGCGCACTCAGCGACACCGTGATCGGCAACGGCGTCAAGCTCGATAACCAGATCCAGATCGCCCACAACGTCCAGATCGGCGACCACACCGCCATGGCGGCCTGCGTCGGCATTTCCGGCAGTACCCGCATCGGCCGCCACTGCATGATCGCCGGCGGAGTAGGGATGGTCGGCCATATCGAGATCTGCGATAACGTATTCGTCAGTGGCATGACCATGGTTACCCGCTCGATCACCGAGCCTGGCGCCTATTCCTCGGGTACCGCCATGCAGACCGCCACCGAATGGAAGAAGAGTGCTGCCCGCATTCGCCAGCTGGATACGCTGGCCAAGCGCATCCAGCAACTGGAGAAGCAGCTGTCGGCGGTGACCCCGGCGCCCCGGGACTCATCTGAGTCCTGAGCTGTGCGCTCTGCGCACCCCACCCATTATTGCAAGGCTTCGCGAATCAACATGGACATCAACGAAATACAAGAGTACCTGCCCCACCGCTATCCCTTTCTGCTGGTGGATCGGGTAGTCGAGCTGGACCTGGAAGCCAGGCATATACGGGCCTACAAGAACGTCTCCTTCAACGAGCCCTTCTTCACCGGCCACTTTCCGGGTCATCCGATCATGCCCGGCGTATTGATCATCGAGGCGATGGCCCAGGCCGCGGGGTTGCTGGGCTTTCGCATGATGAATACCCGTGCCGAGGACGGCACCCTGTACTACTTCGTCGGCTCCGACAAGCTGCGCTTCCGCCAGCCGGTGGTGCCGGGTGACCAGCTGCAGCTGGAGGCCACCTATCTGAGCAACAAGCGCGGCATCTGGAAGTTTGCCTGCCGTGCTCTGGTGGACGGCAAGGAGGCTTGCTCCGGTGAAATTATCTGTGCGGAACACAAGGTATGAGTCGAATTCATCCTCTGGCGATCGTCGATCCTGCCGCACGGCTGGCTGACGACGTTGAGGTCGGTCCCTGGACGCTGATCGGTCCCGATGTCGAGATCGGCGCCGGCACCGTGGTGGGGCCCAACGTGGTGATCAAGGGGCCGACCACCATCGGCAAGGGCAACCGTATCTTCCAGTTCGCCTCGGTCGGGGAGGATTGCCAGGACAAGAAGTACAACGGTGAGCCCACCCGGCTGGTCATCGGCGACAACAACGTGATCCGCGAGGGCTGCACACTGCACCGCGGTACCATCCAGGACCAGGGCGTAACCACCATAGGCAGCGGCAACCTGCTGATGGCCTATGTGCATGTGGCCCACGACTGCGTGCTGGGCGACAACATCATCATGGCCAACAACGCGACCATCGCCGGCCACGTGCATATCGGTGATGGGGTGATTCTTGGCGGCTATACCACGGTG
The DNA here is from genome assembly GCF_014646575.1 of Halopseudomonas pertucinogena. Lineage (GTDB taxonomy): Bacteria > Pseudomonadota > Gammaproteobacteria > Pseudomonadales > Pseudomonadaceae > Halopseudomonas > Halopseudomonas pertucinogena. The sequence continues at coordinate 322,922 of NZ_BMNN01000001.1, forward strand.
CACCAGTTCTGCCATATCGGCGCCTGGTCGATGAGTGCTGCCAACAGCGCGGTATTCAAGGATATTCCGGCCTTCGTCATGGTTGGTGGCAACCCCGCCAGCGCCCACGGCATGAACTTCGAAGGCATGCGTCGGCGTGGTTACAGTCAGGAGCTGATCACTGCGCTGCGTCGCGCCTACAAGGTGGTCTATCGCCAGGGCAAGACCCTGCAGGAAGCGCTTGCCGAGCTTGAAGAGCCCTCCGAACGCTATCCGGAAGTCGCCCTTTACCGCGACTCGATTCTCGCCTCCACCCGCGGTATCACGCGCTGACCATGAGCAGGGCAACCCCCTCGGACAAACCGCTGTGTATTGCCCTTGTTGCCGGAGAAGCCTCCGGCGACACCCTCGGGGCCGGCCTGATCAAGGCCCTGAAAAAGCAGCATCCGAATGCAGAATTCATCGGCATCGGCGGCCCGCGCATGCAGGCCGAAGGGCTGGTCAGTCAGGTGCCGATGGAGCGTCTGGCGGTGATGGGGCTGGTCGAGGTGCTCGGTCGCCTGCGCGAACTGCTGCGCATCCGCCGTGACCTGGTGACCTTCCTCATCCAGCGTCAGCCGGACGTGTTCATCGGTATCGACGCGCCGGACTTCACCCTCGGTGTCGAGCAGCGCCTGCGCGATGCGGGTATCCCGACCGTGCATTATGTCAGTCCCTCGGTCTGGGCCTGGCGCGAGAAGCGCGTGCTGGGCATCCGCAAGTCCACCGATCTGATGCTCACCCTGTTTCCCTTCGAGGAGGAGGTCTACCGCAAGCACGGTGTGGCAGTGCGCTGCGTAGGCCACACCCTGGCGGATCAGATTCCCATGGAGCCGGACCGTGCAGCGGCCCGCACTGCGCTGGCGCTGCCGGCGGATGCGCAAGTCATTGCCCTGATGCCCGGCAGTCGCAACGGCGAGCTGCGCAAGCTGGGATTGCTGTTCCTGCAGACCGCGGCCTGGTGTCTGGAGCGCAACCCCGGGTTGCGCTTTGTGCTGCCCTGCGCCAACGCGGAGCGTCGCCAGCAGATCGAGACCATTCTCAGTGACAGCGGTCTTCATCTGCCGCTGACCCTGCTCGATGGTCAGGCCCATGATGCCCTGGCGGCCTGTGATGCGGTACTTATCGCCTCGGGTACGGCGACCCTGGAAGCCATGCTGTTCAAACGGCCCATGGTGGTTGCCTATCGCATGGCACCGCTGACGTTTCGGATACTCAAGCGGTTGGTCAGGGTAGGCCATGTCGCGCTCCCCAACCTGCTCGCCGGCCACGAAGTGGCGCCGGAGTTTCTGCAGGATGCAGCCACCCCGGAAGCCATGGGCCAGGCCTTGCTCGACCGCCTCGGACCGACCCCCGAGCGTGAGCAGGCCGAGAATGAATTCCGCGAGCTGCATACTCTGCTGCGCCGCAATGCCGACCATACTGCGGCTGAGGCGGTGCTTGATCTGCTGCGGGAGAAGGGGAGGTTGGCATGAGTCAGATGATGATGGACTGGTCCCTGCCTGAGGGAATGGAACTGGTCGCCGGGGTAGACGAGGTGGGTCGCGGTCCGCTCTGCGGTGCCGTGGTTACCGCTGCGGTGATCCTCGACCCGCTGCGGCCCATCGACGGTCTCAATGATTCCAAGAAGCTCACCGCCGCCCACCGCGAAGCGCTGTTCCCGATCATTCAGGAGCGGGCCCTGGCCTGGGCCATCGGCCGGGCCGAGGTGCACGAGATTGATGAGTTGAACATTCTGCATGCCACCATGCTGGCAATGCAGCGCGCCGTCGCCGGGCTGTCCATCCAGCCGGACCGGGTGCTGGTGGACGGCAATCGCTGCCCGATACTGCCGATGCCCAGTGAGCCGGTGATTCAGGGCGATGGGCTGATACCCGCCATTTCCGCCGCCTCGATCCTCGCAAAGGTCACCCGCGACCGGGAGATGGAAGAAATGGATGTGCTTTACCCGGGCTACGGCCTCGGCAAACACAAGGGCTACGCGACTCGTGAGCATCTGGATGCGCTTCAGCAACTGGGTGCCACCCCTCTTCACAGACGCTCGTTCGCACCGGTGCAGCGCGCGCTGGACACGCACTCCGAAGTAGAGAGCACCCCGCCGCAGGTGCTTATTTAATCGACAGCTGATTCCGGAGTTTACGATCGCCTGACTCCGGGCTTAATCGTATTTATGCCGACTCGCTCACAGCGAGAGAAAACGCGATAGGGAATAATGCAGGGGCCGTAAACCGCTGTAACGGCAGGACCGTTATCAGACAAGGACCTCTGGATGTTTGCCCCCGCCGACCAACCGCACTTCACCCTGACCCTGCCGGGCATCGATCACGACTTCAAGGTACTGGCCTTCCGCGCCCGCGAGGCGATCAGCCAGTGCTACCGCATCGAACTGCAACTGGTCAGCGACCAGCCCGATCTGGATCTGGAAGCCCTGCTGCAGCACAACGCCTGGCTCGACCTGGGCAACGGCACCGGCCTGCACGGGCTGATCCACCACGCCGCCATCGGCGAGTCCGGCAAACGTATGACCCGCTACCGGCTGGAGCTGGTACCGCACCTGCACTACCTGTCCCTGCGCCACAACCAGCGCATCTTCCAGCATCTGACCGTACCGCAGATCATCAGCCGCGTGCTGGAGGATCACGGCATCCAGAGCGACGCCTTCCAGTTCCAGCTCGGCAGCGACTACCCCGAACGGGATTACTGCACCCAGTACGACGAAAGCGACCTGTACTTCATCCAGCGCCTGTGCGAGGAAGAGGGCATCCACTACCACTTCCGTCACAGCCAGGACGGCCACCTGCTGGTGTTCGGCGACGACCAGACCGTATTCCCGCGCCTCGCCCCGGTCAGCTTCGACCAGGGCAACGGCATGGTTGCCGATGAGCCGGTGATCAAGCGCTTCGGCGTAAGACTGGAAACCCGCGCCAGCCGGGTCACCCGCCGCGACTACGACCACAACAAGGCCCGCCTGCAGCTGGAAAGTCAGGCCCGGGCCGAGCAACTGCCCGACCTGGAAGACTACGACTACCCCGGCCGCTTCACCGACCGCACCCGCGGCAAGCAACTGGCCCAGCGCAGTCTCGAACGCCACCGCAGCGACTACCACCAGGCCACCGCCCACAGCGACCAGCCCACCCTGCGCAGCGGCCACTTCCTCGAACTGCAAGGCCACCCAAGAACCAACTGGAACGACCTCTGGCTCATCACCGAACTCCACCACGAAGGCAAACAGCCTCAGGTTCTAGAGGAATCTGTCACCGATCCATCAGGACCACTCTGGTTTTCTCCCTCTCCCCTCGCGGGAGAGGGCTGGGGAGAGGGGGAAAAAGCCTGGGGAGAGGGGGAAACAACCTTCACCCAAGGCTACCGCAACCACTTCACCGCCACCCCCTGGGCCACCCCCCACCGCCCAGCCCTCGCTCACCCCAAACCAAAAGTCCTGGGCACCCAAACCGCCACCGTCACCGGCCCCGAAGGCGAAGAAATCCACTGCGACCCCCATGGCCGCATCAAGGTCCAGTTCCACTGGGACCGCGAAGGCCAGGCCGACGCCAACACCAGCTGCTGGCTAAGAGTGGCCAGCAACTGGGCCGGCAACCACTGGGGCAGCATTACCATCCCGCGCATCGGCATGGAAGTGCTGGTCAGCTTCCTCGAAGGCGACCCGGACCAGCCGCTGGTCAGCGGCTGCCTGTACAACAGCGCCCACCCGGTGCCCTACGAGCTGCCCGAGCACAAGACCCGCAGCGTCTTCAAGAGCCTGAGCAGCCCCGGCGGCAGCGGCTTCAACGAACTGCGCATCGAGGACCGGGCCGGGGAGGAACAGATCTTCATCCACGCCCAGCGTGACTGGGAACAGAACATCCAGCACGACCAGAAGATCCGCGTCGGCAACGAGCGTTACGAACGCATCGAAGCCAATCGCTACACCGAAAACCTGGCCGAGGAACACCACACCACCCATGCCGACCGCAGGACCGAGATCAAGGCCGACGACCACCTGACCGTCGCCCACAATCAGCACGTCAAACTCGGCCAAGGCCAGTTCATTGAGGCAGGGCGGGAGATTCATTATCACGCCGGCGACAAGGTCGTCATCGACGCCGGCATGGAGCTCACTGCCAACGGTGGCGGTAGTTTTCTCAAACTTGACCCCAGTGGTGTAACCCTCAACGGGCCGATCATTCGCATCAACGCCGGCGGCGCTGCGGGGCAAGGTTCGGGGCTGGCCATACTATTGCCGGAGCGGCTCGCCCCATTCGCTTCAGCGCACCCAGGCGCCGCACTCAGCAAAGCCCTAGTCAATCCGCTGGAGGATTCATCGGAGCACCCCCCAACGCCGTTCCGGTTCAACATCCAGTTGCGAGATGTGCCTGGTGACGAGGGTTTCCCCCTGGCCTTTACTGCCTGGTCCATTCAGCAGGGTGACCAGCCGCCCCTGCTTGAAGGTGAGACCGATGCGCAGGGGTGCATATTGCTGACCGCAGCCGAAGAGGATTTGCTCTCCGGGGCCATCCACGCTGCGCCCAACGATGTCTGGCTTAATTACCCCGGCCAGCGCGTGGCGCTGGTTCTGCATCAGGAGCAGGAAGGCAAGGATATGGAAGCCGTAGCCGTAGCTGCACTGGGCTATCACGCAGACTCGGTCCGCCCCAGCGTCAACCCGCTTCTGCAGGAACGCTGCAGGCAGGATAGTGGCTGCACCGAGGAATTCTATGCTCATCTGCAATCGAAGGAGTAATTGATCATGACCGGCACCGCCTATAACGGCCGGCAGGAGCGACACCTGCATCAGATCAACCGTCAGGACGGTACGCCCTGCGTCGCCTATTCTGCACCGGACTTCTTCGTTACCGAGCCATCGATGTTTGCTCCCAAGCGCAACGGCAACAAGGTACGGTTCTTTACCACCGGGGAGGACTACTTCAAGGATGTCGGCAATGCGATCCTCGGCGCGAAGACAAGCATTTTCATCACGGGATGGCAGATCAATCACGATGTTCTGCTTGATGGGCAGAAGACCCTATGGCAATACCTGCATCAGGCGTTGACAGTCAACTCGGAATTGAAGGTTTATATCATGCCTTGGCTGAGTCCGTCTGCCTCGGTAATGAATACCTACGATTTCGAAACCATGCTAGCCATCTTCCAGCTCAACGCCGGGCTGGAGAACGGCCCTCGCGCCTTTTGCACCCCGGCTATCCAGCAGAGCGACATGTCCGGTCTGGGCGCGACCTTCTCCCATCACCAGAAGAGCGTAGTGATCGATAACCGCATTGGCTATGTCGGTGGTATCGACTTGGCCTATGGGCGTTGCGATAACAACGACTACAGCCTGGATGCCAGCAAGCGGCTCGGCAATGACGCTTATAACCCCTGCATACCTCCGCTCGGCTGGATGCCTCAACATAAACACGTCAGCAAGAACGGGCTGCTGTTGGCCGCGCTGTTCGATCTGTCGAAGCCAGTACAGTTTTCCAGGCCGCCACTTCAAGTGGATGGCGCGGATTGGGTGGTAGACACTATCAACAGGCACGCCCCGCTGCCCAGCCGTGCTTCGCTGCTGAACAGCTTCAATTATCTTGCCAACTTCATCAACAGTCCTGCACCTGAATTCATGCAAGCGGCTGCGCGGCGCCTGGAGGCGGTTGGTCAAACAGTGGAGCAGGGTAGACGCAATCTGGTCAATCTGAAAATGGCCGTACTTGAGCGCATGGTTCGCGCCACCGCAGAACTGATCGAAGCGGACCTGGATTATCTGGATCCGGAGTTGCGGCAGCGTCTGCGCAGCTGGCTTGTTCAGCTGAAGAGCGCCCAGCAGCTCAACCGGGCGTTGCAGCTGCGCAGCCAGCATTTGATTACCGAATGGATGACCACATCCGAGCTGGGAGGCGTCTTTTCCAAGCTGATGGATATCCGCTTCGATAACATTCCGGCCGGGGCGTTGAAGCCTGCCTCTGAGCTGGCCAATTCCTTGCTCTGGTATCTGTACGGGCTGTTGCAACGCCAGACTCAGGATAACGAGGGGCCTTATCCCTATCTGCTGCAACATCCGCAGCCGTTGGCCTCTCCGGACAACAGCACACTGGCGGCGAACCAGCCGCGTATGCCTTGGCACGATGTGCATTGCCGCATCGAAGGCCCGTCAGTTTACGACCTGTCGCGCAACTTCATTGACCGCTGGAACGGACAGCAGGCCTATCTCGTTGATACCCCTCCGCCGCAGGACACTCGGCTTATCCGGCGGATGTTGGAAACGCTGATGACCTGGGTAAACCGGATCCTTGAGAAGGCACGCCTGGAAAACTATCTCCAGTTCGACATTCGCCTGGACCTGAAGCATCCCGAACCGGTCTGGATCCACGCCGCACCGCTATTGCCTATCTATCCTCCGATGCAGCCGGGCGGGGTGGCAGTCCAGGCCCTGCGTAGCGCAGCCAACAATATGCTGCAGCAGGAACAGAGGGGGCGCGCCGCTGCAGGGGTCAGCCTTGATGCGCTGCCGGGTTTCGCCAGTACCGGGGTACAGGCCAATTGTAGGAGCGCGATGCTCCAGGCTATTTCAAGCGCGCAGCATTTTATCTATATCGAAAGCCAGTTCTTCCAGAGCGACTTTGGTGCTGAGGGCGAGCTTAATCCCCTGCTGCCACTCTCAGGCCCCATGAGTCGCTTGCGTACCGCAGATCACTTGCCGCGTGACTTGGTCGAGCGGGTGAATTTGCGCGAGGCATTGGAGAAAGAGGATATCTGGCTGCTGAACTGGGGGGAGGTCGATGCGATCGCCCGCAACCCCGACCCAGTGTGCGAAGCGTTTCTTGCGGAGCTGCGCAGTATTACTGCGCTCAATGCGAAAGGCTGGGCCAGCCAGCGTTTGGGGCAGGAGCAGCAGGGGATCATCAACGATATCGGCGCGGCGTTGGCAGACCGGATTGGGCGCGCCATCGACGAAGGACGACCTTTTCACGTGTACATGGTGCTACCCGTCCATCCAGAGGGACCACTGAACGAGCCGACCATCATGCACCAGGTTCACCTGACCATGCAGAGTTTGGCGTTCGGCGAGAAGAGTCTGATCAAACGCATTCAGAGGTATATGGCAACCCGCGCCTTTATGGACCGGGGGGACAGCCTTGAAGAAGCGGAACAGAGGCTGAATAACCTCGATTCGACGGGCCGGCCGGTTTATGAGCAACAAGATTGGAGCCAGTATCTGACTCTACTGAATCTTCGCACCTGGGATGAGCTCGATGGGCAGGTGGTAACTGAACAAATTTATGTCCACAGCAAACTGCTGATTGCCGACGACCGGATTGCCATCCTCGGCAGCGCAAATATAAACGACCGTAGCTTGCTTGGCCCCCGCGATTCCGAGTTGGCCGTCATTGTGCGTGATGGCACGCCTGTATCGGTTGCGCTGGATGGTAAGTGCGAACAGCAGGTGAGCAAGGCGGTTCATGAATTGAGGATAAATTTGTGGAAGAAGCACTTTGGCCTGAATTTAGTAGGCAAATCCAAGGTATCGGCAGCGAACGAGCTAGGCGCACATCTGACCATGCCTGCCGCTGAAAAAACATGGAAAGCGATACAGTCGCGAGCTGAGAATAATTCACGCGCTTACGATCAAACGTTCAACTCGATTCCTCAGAACATTAGTCAGACACAGGATGTTCCCGACTCGCTTCGCGGTCAGTATCCCAATGGCTTTCCTGCCTCAGTTTGGCCTACTTGGGTATATACCGATTTGGAGGATTTTTCCGCAGGGGGGCGGCTTGCTGCACCAATGGCCTTTGAAGAGAGGTTCTGGCTCAGTTCTTTCGCGGTGCCATTCCCCCTAGGCGTTGCAGGATTTATCTGTCAGTTACCCACAATGTGGACTTTTGGCGAGAACAACAACTCCGGGATAAACGGGACTATCGTTGCAAAAAAAGGAAAACTGGACGGTGGCAGGGATAGGTATTCCGTCTTTGCCGATTCTCAGTCGCCGACCGGGGGCTCATCTGCTTCATGAAAATACTTATATTTGTAATCGGTGCCGTTTTGGGGTTTATATGTACATCGCTTCTGGCCGACAACCGTCAGGAATGTCTTGGGCGCCATATCTTTGAAGTTCCGGAAGATATTCAATGGGCGACTTTTCACCGAAATTACGTTCACCGAGTGTCGCAGGGAGGGGGCGGCCATGGGTTTAGCCTGAAGGTGGGGGCCAAGGGTGATCTAACTGTCTACGGCCCATATGGAGCCGTTATAAAGGTCAGCGAAGCTGTCGAGCGCGATGTGTTCGAAGCCGCAGCTAACTATCAGCTGGGTACTGGTCAGCTGAACCAGCAGCGGATCCTTAAGGACATTGAGATAGATAAGCGGCGGCTTTCAGAACTGCCCGGTTTTGGATACGGCCCGGAAGTGATTCAGAGGTTAGAAACGCAGATTTCAGAGCTGGAGGCTCAGGTCCCCCTTGCCTTGTACACCGTCCATGATCTGGGCATTCCAGATGCATACTTTATCGGCGACCGCGAACACCCCACCCACGCGTATCTTTACCGTAACCAGAGGATATACTACTTCGCTATGCGCCGTGCGGGAGCTGAGGGTACCCAGGCTTTCATCGATCTTATGTCCCGCTTCCAGCCGCGCGAGCTTTATGAGGTGCCCGACGGCCACGGCATCTGCATTCCTTATGGCTTTATTGCTGATGATGGCAAGACGCCTTATTCGATCAAAAACAGCTTGCGCTTCAGCAGCATTCCCAACGTGGTCTTCGCGCTAGTGACCGCCTCGGCCAGCGATCCCTGGCATAACAGATCTACCTCCGGGCTATACAACACAGATTTCCGCCCAGGTTACGACAGCAGCAAGTGGACCTGGCGAGAGTATGTTCAGCCGACGCATTTGGGCCAGTACAAGGTCAACCTACTCGGCTGGACTCTCGAGCCCAAGCCCGACTCGGGTGAGCAGGAGCGCGCCTGGTTCGGCTATGCCACCCACGGCGGCATGCTGAACCCGCGCCTTGCCGTACACATGCTCACCTTCGAAAAGGGCGTCGACGACTTGACCGAACACACACCACCTATGGATACAGTGCTGCCACGATGGGAGTCACTGGCCCGCACGCTGCGTTGGCGGGGAGAGTAGGCGGCGGAGTACTCGTGAAAAGGATTATCTCCCTCCTGGCTACAGCTTTTCTGCTGCCCGCCTGTGACGTTGCAAAAGACAGCGTCAATGAAGTAAACGGCATGTCCGGCGAACAGAGCATCACTATTCATATAAACGAGCCTATCTCGGAATTGCTGGGGCGTGCCCCGTCAACGTTCAGGGCAGACTGCTTGCAGCCAGCGATGATCTGTTGGTACAAGTTCCGCAAACCCTTTTCCTCCAGACGCCTTCCTTCAGTGAGCGTTATGGATGGTAGCGAGCAGCTTTTATATCTTGAAGAGACGGCAGGTATCACCATAGTCATTGATGAGGAGCTGGGAAGTGAAATCAGAGATATCAGCTTTTCGCTCAGCGGGCTGCCGGATAATACCCCTCACAAGGCCAATAAGGACAATATATACGGGCGCATTCAAGACCTCCTCAAGCAGGGCTGGAGGCACATGTATCACTTCCCGGCCCCCCGTATCCCGGGCGATCAGGCTGGCAGGCTTACCGATGCCCGTGGGCATAGCCTGGCCCACCCTTGGTTCGACCCCCGGTATGAGTTCTCGCTCGATAACTGGATAAAGTTTCGCAGGACCTATCACTGGTACCTCCACAAGGACGGCTACTACCTGCATTTAAGCGTGCGTCGAGAAAACTCTGAAATGGAGCCGCTTGAATCAGGTACATACCTTACGAGTCTTGAGCTCATGACCGAAGAAAGTTACTGGCGCAAGCATTTCGAATATGAGCAGAAGGCACAGTGGAAAGAACTCCTTCCAGAGCTTCTGGAAGAATATCGCCAGCAGCGGGCGGCAAGGGAAGAAGCGGCGATAGCGGCGGGAATACGAATCGAGGATGACTATCGAGACCCGTACATACGTGAGCTTGCAAAGCGAAACGACAACTGAAATCAATCCTCGTCTGGCCGTATACATGCCCACCTTCGAAAAGGGTGCCAGACAATCTGGTCGAACACCCTCCGCTCATGAACAGTCCGTCCCCGCTGGGAGAAACGCGGACTCACACGCTGCGTTTGAGGGAGGAGAGCAGGTGATGCAGCTGGCGCCATTGCACAATTCTGTCGTTCTCTTGTGCCTCGCTTGTTGGGCGGCACTGTCAGGGTGCGATCGCGATACGAGCATTGGTGCCCAGGAACTTGATCAGCGGCTGGCCCGGCCCCGGCTCGAAGCCAACGCACTGGATGGCCTGGTCTTTATCGAAGGCGGCACCTCACCATGGGCGACTTTGATCTGTTGGCTCGATTAGGTTCGGATCAGCAAGCGCTCGCTTTGTTGGAAGAGTTGGAAAAGGTCGCCCCGCAGATATTCGAAATGAGTTGCCATGGCGAACGTTTGAAGCAGGTGGAGCGCGCGCTATCGCTGGGGCGCCATTCGGGCTTGAGTCACGCAGAAGATCAGCTGTTATTTGCGACGCTTACATTGTTGGAAGGTCGCACGCCCGACCACTATGACTATTGGTCCGAGGTACTGCGCATGGTTGAGGAGGAGTCGATAACCCTGGGGCACGCACTTGAGCAGGTAATGGAGGAGAGGTCTGATGACCCGGTTATATCATAAGTGGCTCATCATGCCGAAGGCGGTGCGCTGGCCCTTGGTGATCCTGTTCTATCTGTCTCTGATCAGCACCTATGTTCTGTGGCAGAACCAGCGTTCTGGTGGGGTCTACCTATATGGTCACAACCATACCGACCGCCCGATTTTTAGTTACTGGGTCGATGATAACTGGGGCGGCAATGGGGGTGTGACCTGCTGCTGGCGCATCCGAGGCGAGACCTTGAGGGTGGCATGGATTGTAAGCAGGACGCGAGCCCAGGCTGAACAGGGCATGGAGGAGATGCGCCATGAAGTCGAGCTCCCCAATCCGCCTCGAGAGCGGGATGATCTCTATCTGCATGTGCACTTCTTTCCGGGAAACCAGGTGCGGCTGGCCTGGGCCCCGGGGCATGGCACCCCCTATGCGGGCTTCAAGGAAGCGCCGGTTGCGGGCATTGCTCCATGAATAGCGTTGTGATTGTTGACCAGAGCAAGAGGAAGCCGCTACCCAAAGCACGCCAGGGTAGATGCGAACCGGTAATGATCTCGTTTCATCGGAGGAAGTGCGAATGACAGCTCATAACGCTCTGGAGTTGGGGCAGACAACCAGTGCGCGTAGCTACCGCCCGACAGTACCCTTGGCTTGTGGTAAAACGCTGCATTACGGATTCTTCTTCGATGGTTTTAGGAGAAATCTGGAAGCAGACCTGAGAGAAAATCGAACCAGCAATATTGGCAGGCTTTTTCTTGCTCATCAGTTTGATTCTCCAAATGCATCTGTAGACGTTTTCAATGCCTATAGGAAGGTTTATCTGAGCGGCCTCGGCGCAAAGTTTGATACAGCTATCGGAGAGTTGAGCGGCGAGATGCCCTTACGCACCATAAAAATCTCCGTATTCGGCTTCGACTTCGGAGCGACGCTGGCCAGAGCCTTCGTCTATACACTGCTCGAGCGCAGCCGGCAGTCGGGCGACGCCCTCGTCTATCGGAATGCGCGGTTGGAAATTGTCTTTGCAGGCTTGTTCGACGCAGTGGACCGAACCGCAGCCAGCGTACCTCTTCTGGAGTTTTTCCTGCCCACGACCAATAGGATCGATGACGGTGGCTTGGTGCCTGTGCCTGTGCAGGTGAAATCGGTGCTCCACCTGGGCGCGGCGCATGAGCGGCGCTTCTATCGGCGAGCGCGCTTGCTTGGAAGCGCTCGGCGCGGTTGGCGGGAAGAGCTGATGCCGGGGGTCAGCGAGGATATTGGGGGCGGATTGGCGCCTGGCGAACAAAAGCCCAGCAATGAATTGGCGCTGGTCAGTCTGCATAGGATGTATCGAGCTGCCTCCCATGCCGGCGCGGCATTTCCCGCTCTGGATGGTCTTGCAGAGAAGGATGTGAACGTAGCGGAGCTATTTGTTTATAACGACCACACACCGGCCGGGCATAGCGTATCGGGTCTGGCTCTCCGCTATCAGCGCTGGGTTGGCCATCGGCAGCCGGGGCATGAAGCTTTTCTGCACCACATGCGCTATTACATCCGTTGGCTTGCCAGTAGGTGGCAAGCCTATCGCCTTGAGCTGAATGCGTTGGCGGAGCGGGAAGAGGAGCTCCATCAAGGTCCATTTGGTCGCTCTTCCACACTCACCCAATTACTAGGCAGGGGCACGGAAACACAAGACCAGAGACAGCAGCGTATCGATCAGTTACACAAAATCCAGCAGCGACGCCGCGAACTTGAGACCAGCTCCCGCTGGTTGCGTGAGGTGGATGCCGAAGCTAGGGACATGCGCACCCGGCTGCGGGCAAACGGTGCGCAGGCTGTCCCGCATCGGCAGGCCTTGGAGGTCTGGCTGGTGTTGCTCGCCGAGTGGTTCGAGCCCCAGCCCCTCGAGGCGGAAATCGCCGAGCTGTTTGAGCACTTCGTGCACGACATGCTGGTCCCCACACCGATGCAACGTATGGGATCGACCTGGTTTGGGGGCGAAAACTTCTTCACCATTCGCGGTTTTGACCGGCCTAATGAAAAACGGTCAACGGCTTGGCAGCCATCACTGGAAACCTGTTGAACGGCGAAGCATCGGAACCCGGCCCTCCAACTTCCCGGGAATGTCGAGTTCCATCTCGACACAACGTACCCACAGCAACCCAACGTACCCACAGCAACCCCAGTGGCCGGGATGGAACCCGGCCAATTACCCACCCGCTGGACGCGGGGGGAAAACAACAAGTCGGGGATCAATAAGACGATTTTGGCTGGCAACACGGAACAATCCGACGAACATCAGACTAATACAGCAATAGCACGTGTAGATGGCACAGAGGGGCAATACCATTCATGAAGTACCTTATCCTAATGACCACGGCTGCCCTCGGACTGGTGTGTAGCCCAGTTCTGGCCAACGAACTGCGGAAAGAGTGTCTTGGGCGTCATGTCTTTGAGGTGCCCGAAGATATAGAGTGGGCTGTTTTCCATCCCGAATATATCAATCGTGTATCCGAAGGCGGGGGGCATGGTTTCGGGCGGAAAGTAGGTGCAAAGGGCGATTCCACCGTCTATGGCCCCTATGGCAGCACTATCAAGGTCAGTGCTATTGTCGAACGCTCCCAGTTTGAAGCAGCAGCCGAATACCAAATCGGTACAGGTAGGCTATATCAGAAACAGTTGCTAAAGGATCTTGAGTCCCATAAACGACTCTTGGAACAGTTCGAAAGTGGTGATTATCCAAATAGCATTGTCGAAGATCGTTTAAGGCGTATAAATGAAATCAAGAAGAAAATTCCTCTAGCTATCCCAACCGTGCATGAGCTGGATATTCCCGACGCCTACTTTATCGGCGATCACGAATATCCTACCCACGCCTATCTTTACCGTAACAGTCGAGTGTACTTTTTCACCACGCAACGAGCCGGAAACGAGGGCGCTCGGGCCTTTATCGATCTGATGTCACGCTTCCAGCCCCGCGAGCTTTATGAGGTGCCCGAAGAAAACGGCATATGCATTCCCTACGGTTTTATCTCCGATGACGGCAGGACGCCCTATTCGATCAAGAACAGTCTGCGCTTCACCAGCACACCTAATGTGGTTTTTACGCTGCTGACCGCCTCAGCCAGTGATCCTTGGCATACCACCTCCACTGCAGGGTTGTACGACACCGACTTCCGCCCAGGTTACGACAGCAGCAAATGGACCTGGCGCGAATATGTCCAACCCTCTTATCTGGGCCGCCACAAGGTCAACCTGCTTGGCTGGACTCTCGAACCCAAGCCCGACTCCGGCGAACAGGAACGCGCGTGGTTCGGCTACGCCACCCGTGGTGGCATGCTGAACCCTCGTTTAGCGGTACATATGCTCACCTTCGACAAAGGCGTCGATGACTTGACCGAACACACACCGCCTATGGACACAGTGCTGCCACAATGGGAAGCGCTGGCTCGCACGCTGCGTTGGCGAGGAGAGTAAGTGTGAGCACATACCCTTGCGCAACTTCAGCGCTCTATTCAGGGGGGGGGGCGGCTAGCTGCACCAATGGCCTTTGAAGAGAGGTTCTGGCTCAGTTATTTCGCCGTCCCTGCCTATGCTCAGTCGCCAACAGAGGACTCGTTTTCTTAATGAAAAAGTTTATGCCCCTAATCGTTGTCATTCTTGGGCTTATATCCACACCACTTATGGCCGAAATGCGCAGGGAGTGTCTCGGACGCCATATCTTTGAGGTAACGGAAGATATTCAGTGGGCGACTTTCCACCGAGATTATGTTCGCAGAATATCCCAGGGCGGAGGGCATGGATTTAGCCTCAAGGTAGGCGGCAAAGGGGATAACACCACTTACGGACCCTACGGCGTATTCATCTTGGTCAGCGATATGGTTGGACGCGATGTGTTCGAAGCCGCCGCTAATTACCATTTAGGAACTGGGCGGCTGAATCAGAAGCGCATCCTTGAAGATATAGAAGTCGATAGGCGGCGATTAGCCAAGCTGCCGGGGATGGGGTATGGCCCGGAAGTACTCGACAAACTCCGGCAGAAAATTGAAGATCAAGAGGCCTCGGTTCCCCTAGCCCTTTACACTGTGCACGACTTCGACATACCCGATGCCTACTTTATCGGCGACCGAGAGCACCCCACCCACGCGTATCTTTACCGTAACCAGCGGGTGTACTTTTTCGCGATGCAGCGAGCCGGCGAAGAGGGAACTCAGGCTTTTATCGATCTAATGTCCCGTTTCCAGCCGCGCGAGCTCTATGAAGTGCCCAAAGGCAACGGTATCTGCATTCCCTACGGATTTATCGCCGATGATGGCAAGGCCGCGTACTCAAGCAAAAACAGCCTGCGCTTCACCAAGACTGCCAACGTGATTTTCACTCTGGTGTCCGCCTCGGCCAGCGACCCCTGGCATAACAGCTCTACTTCAGGGCTGTATAACACAGACTTCCGCCCAGGCTATGACAGCAGCAAGTGGACCTGGCGAGAGTATGTTCAGCCGACACATCTGGGCCAGTACAAGGTCAACCTGCTTGGCTGGACGCTCGAGCCCAAGCCCGACTCGGGTGAGCAGGAGCGCGCCTGGTTCGGCTATGCCACGCACGGCGGGATGCTGAATCCGCGTCTGGCTGTACACATGCTCACCTTCGACAAAGGCGTCGACGACTTGACCGAACACACACCGCCTATGGATACAGTGCTGCCACGATGGGAGTCACTGGCCCGCACGCTGCGTTGGCGGGGAGAATAGAAACAAATACTATGCGTAACGTTAGCGCGCTAATGAGCATGACATGTCTGGCAATATTGCCCGGTTGTGACGATGGTCCAAGTGTCGGTGCGGAGGAGCTAAACCAGCGTCTGGCCCAGTTAGAAGAAAAAGCAAAGCAGAACATGGTTTTTATAGAAGGCGGCACCTTCACCATGGGCGACTTCGGTGCCGTTGGAGAGGACGGAGTCTGGCGTCCTTTCTTTCCTCCGACAGCGGAGCGAAATAAGGCACACACTGTTACGCTTTCCAGCTATTCGATAAGCAACCAGAAAACTACTTGGGAAGATTTTGATACTTACCTGATCGCTAACGACGGGGACGTTATCGAAAGAGTATTCAACGAAGAATGGAAAAGAGAGCCCTTTCAGAACGTCGGGTCCAGCCCGTTCTATTTGAGAAATCCTGCCCAGGTAACATGGAAAGAGGCAAATGATTACTGCTATTGGCTCGGCCAGCGTATCCAGCTTCCTTTAGCCTTGCCTACGTCGGCTCAATGGGAGTTTGCGGCGCGGAATCGAGGTAGCACAGAATGGATCTTTTCCACTCACGATGGGAAACCGCTGCATGTTCATCACGATCTTTATGAGCAGGTGGGGGAGGGCCCGGAATATGTTCCGGTAGGTAGTCGCCTGCCACCCAATCCGCTGGGTATCTACGACATGGCAGACAACGGAAAGGAGTGGGTAAGCGATTGGTTCTCGGATACCTGGTATCGGGATAACCCAGAAATAACGGACCCTACAGGGCCGGCGGATGGTACCGAAAAGGTGGTTCGTAACCTGGACTTCAGCTTTTCCCGCATAGGTATGCCGGAGTCAGTTCCAACTATCCATTCCGAGGATCGATTTCTTGTGACTCAATTCACTTTTCGCTGCGCGCTCCAGAGCAGCACAGAGGGCACTCAGGTTGAATAAGTTAACTATCCGATACCTGAAATGAGGAGCAGGTGATGCAGGCGTTATCACTGCGCAACGCTGTCGCTCTCTTGTGCCTCTCTTGTCTGGCGGCGCTGTCAGGGTGCAATCGCGATAGGGGCATTGATGCGCAGGAGCTTGATCAGCGCCTGGCCCGGCTCGAAGCCAAGGCCATGGGTGGCCTGGTCTTTATCGAAGGCGGCACCTTCACCATGGGCGACTTTGGCGCGGTAGGCGAGGACGGCATTTGGCGGCCTTTCTTCCCGCCCACTATCGAGGAGGATCAGCCGCATGAGGTCACGCTGTCGAGTTATTCGTTAAGTCGCCACAAAACCACATGGGAAGATTTCGATACTTACCTGCTCGCTAACGACTTGGATGTAATCGAAAGGGTATTCAACGAAGAATGGAAAAGAGAGCCTTTCCAGAGCGACGAGTCCAGTCCGTTCTATTTGAAAAATCCCGCCCAGGTTACATGGGAAGAGGCCAATGATTACTGCCATTGGCTCGGCCAACGTACACAGCTGCCCTTAGCATTACCTACGTCGGCGCAATGGGAGTTTGCCGCGCGGAATCGAGGCAGTACGGACTGGATCTTCTCCACTCATGACGGCAAACCGCTTCATGCTCACCGCGACCTCTATGAGCAGGTTGGGGAGGGTGCCGATTATGTTCCGGTTGGTAGCCGGCTACCGCTTAACCCTCTGGGTATCTACGACATGGCGGACAATGGGAAAGAATGGGTAAGCGATTGGTTTTCGGAAACCTGGTATCGGGATAATCCAACAATAACGGACCCTACTGGGCCAGCCGATGGTGCCGAGAAGGTGGTCCGTAACCTGGATTTCAGCTTTTCTCGCATCGGTATGCCGGAAACAGTTCAAACCATGCATTCAGAGGACCGTTTTCTAGTGACCCAATTTACTTTCCGCTGCGCCCTTCAGAGCCCCAATCCTCTGAAAGAATTTCGGGGCAAAGGCGGTGATTGACAGCTGATCGCGGCCTGACGAGCCGCAGCACATCACACAAGTCCAGCCCAGCGGCCAGCCCAACATGCGCCCACGGAGCAGCACGCATCGCTGGCCCCCACCGCCCCCCCTCGTTACAATCCTGCGGTTACCTACCATCCCCCCAATCAGGAAGAATATGAGCGTTCCCTTCGTCCATCTGCGTGTGCATACCGAGTTTTCGCTGGTTGATGGCCTGGTTCGGATCAAGCCGTTCGCCAAGGCGGTGGCGGCGGCCGGAATGCCGGCGGTGGCGGTTACCGATCAGAGCAACATGTGCAGCCTGGTCAAGTTCTACCGCTCGGCCATGGGCGCGGGGATCAAGCCGATCGTCGGGGTGGATATCTGGTTGACCAGCGAGGAGGACCCCGATCAGGTCAGCCGCATGACTCTGCTGGCGATGAACAACCAGGGCTACCGCAATCTCACCGAACTGATTTCCCGGGGCTACACCGAGGGTCAGCGCAACGGGCTGGCTACCGTCGAGCGTGATTGGGTGGCCGCTGCCAGCGAAGGGGTGATCGCTCTCTCCGGAGCGAAGGAAGGGGAGGTCGGTCAGGCCTTGCTTTCCAACGACCCGGCTCAGGCGGATCGTCTGCTGAAATACTGGATGGAAGTTTTTCCGGGGCGCTTCTATCTCGAACTGCAACGCACCAGCCGGCCCCGCGATGAAGAACATCTGCACGCCGCCGTCGCGCTGGCCGGTCGCCATGTCTGCCCTGTGGTTGCCACAAACGATGTGCGCTTCCTCAAGCGCGAAGATTACGAGGCTCATGAAACCCGCGTCTGCATCGGTGAAGGCCGTGTGCTGGGCGACCCGCGGCGTACCCGCCAGTACAGTGAAGAGCAGTACCTGAAGACCCCTGAGGAAATGGCCGCGCTGTTCTCGGATATCCCCGAAGCGCTGGCCAACAGTGTGGAGATCGCCAAGCGCTGTAACGTTGAGGTCAAGCTCGGCACCTACTTCCTGCCCGATTTTCCGGTGCCCGACGGCATGACCATGGATGATTACTTCCGCAAAGTCTCCCTCGAAGGACTGGAAGAACGCTTCAAGGTGATCCTCCCGCCCGACTCGGAAAACTACGAGGAGCGCCGCCAGGTCTATCTGGACCGGCTGAAGTTCGAACTGGATATCATCATCCAGATGGGCTTCCCGGGTTACTTTCTGGTGGTCATGGACTTCATCAAGTGGGCCAAGAGCAACGGCGTACCGGTGGGCCCTGGCCGGGGTTCGGGTGCCGGCTCGCTGGTCGCCTATGCATTGTTGATCACCGATCTGGACCCGCTTGAATACGACCTGCTGTTCGAGCGATTCCTCAACCCGGAACGGGTTTCCATGCCCGACTTCGACATCGACTTCTGCATGGAAGGCCGCGACCGGGTGATCGAATACGTGGCTGACACCTATGGCCGCGATGCGGTCTCGCAGATCATTACTTTCGGCACCATGGCCGCCAAGGCGGTGGTGCGTGACGTCGCCCGGGTGCAGGGCAAGTCCTACGGGCTGGCGGACCGGCTGTCGAAGATGATCCCCTTCGAGGTCGGCATGACCCTGCAGAAGGCCTACGAGCAGGAAGAGCCGCTGCGCGAATTCCTCGAGGTGGACGAGGAAGCCCAGGAAATCTGGGAAATGGCGCTCAAGCTTGAGGGCATCACCCGTAACGTCGGCAAGCACGCCGGTGGTGTGGTGATCGCGCCGACCAAGCTGACCGACTTTGCGCCCCTGTATTGCGACGAGGCCGGTGAAGGCCTGGTGACCCAGTTCGACAAGGACGACGTGGAAGCGGCGGGGCTGGTCAAGTTCGACTTCCTCGGGCTGCGCACCCTGACCATCATCGACTGGGCGCTGGACACCATCAATGCGATCCGCGCGGAAGAGGGCAAGCCGCCGCTGGATATCGACCGCATTCCGCTGGACGACGCACCCACCTACGCCATGCTGCAGAAGGCCGAGACCACGGCTGTATTCCAGCTGGAATCCCGCGGCATGAAGGAGCTGATCAAGAAGCTCAAGCCGGACTGCCTGGAAGACATGATCGCTCTGGTGGCATTGTTCCGCCCGGGCCCCCTGCAGTCGGGCATGGTCGACGACTTCATCAACCGCAAGCATGGTCGAGAGCAGATTTCCTATCCGCACCCGGATTACCAGTATGCCGGTCTCGAGCCGGTACTGAAGCCGACCTACGGCATCATCCTGTATCAGGAACAGGTGATGCAGATTGCCCAGATCATGGCTGGTTATACCCTTGGCGGCGCGGACATGCTGCGTCGGGCCATGGGCAAGAAGAAGCCAGAAGAGATGGCCGAGCAGAGGGCGATCTTCCTCGCGGGCTGCGAGAAGAACGGCATCTCGGCGGATCTGGCCGGCAACATCTTTGACCTGGTGGAGAAGTTCGCCGGTTACGGCTTCAATAAGTCGCACTCGGCGGCCTACGGTCTGGTCTCCTACCAGACGGCCTGGCTGAAAGCCCATTACCCAGCGCCGTTCATGGCGGCGGTACTCTCGGCGGATATGCACAACACCGACAAGGTGGTGACGCTGATCGAGGAGTGCCGCAGCATGAAGCTGCGGATGAAGGCGCCGGATGTGAATCTTTCTTCCTACAAGTTCACGGTGGATGACGGTGGCAGTGTGGTCTACGGTCTGGGGGCCATCAAGGGAGTAGGGGAAGGCCCGGTGGAGACCATCGTGCAGACTCGCCAGGAGGGTGGGCCGTTCACCGATCTGTTCGATTTCTGCGCCCGGGTCGATCTCAAGCGGATCAACAAGCGGGTGATGGAAGCGCTGATCCGCTCCGGCGCGCTGGACTCGCTCGGACCGTTCTTCCATACCGAGCAGCAGGCCTATCTGAAGGACGTGGACCGCAACCGTGCGGCACTGGCCGCCGCCATGGAAGAGGCCATCGCCGCCGCCGAGCAGACCCTGCGCAGTGCGGACAGCGGACATGATGACCTGTTCGGTGACCTGCTCGGTCCGGCGGCGGACCGGGATGTGTTCGAGGCCTATCGCAACGTTCGGGAATGGAGCTTCAAGGAACGCCTGCGCGGGGAGAAGGACACCTTGGGGCTCTACCTGACCGGACACCCGATCGACGAGTATGAACAGGAAGTGCGCCGCTTCGCACGCCAGCGGATCATTGACCTCAAGCCGTCCCGAGAGGCGCAGACCATCGCCGGTCTGGTCTTCGATATGCGGGTGATGAAGAGCAAGCGCGGAGACAAGGTAGGCTTCGTCACCCTGGATGACCGCTCCGCCCGGGTCGAGGTGTCGCTGTTCGCCGAAGCCTTCCAGGCTGCTCAGGCGCTGCTGCAGAAAGACGCGCTGCTCGTGGTGGAAGGGGAGGTGGCAGTGGACGATTTCTCCGGTGGCATGCGGGTGCGGGCCAAGCGGGTGATGAGCCTGGAAGAGGCCCGTACCGCCTTGCTCGACAGCGTGCGCATCAGCCTCGACACCCGGCGCCACGAGCCGTCCTGCCTCAGCCAGCTGGCGGGCGTGCTGCAGCAGTACAAGGGAGAATGCCCTGTTACCGTCGAGCTGCAACGCCCGGACGCCGAGGCTCTGCTTCGTCTTGGCGACGGCTGGCGGGTCGAGCCGGCGGACGAACTGGTGCAGACGCTGCGTGACCAGTTGGGCAAGGACAGCGTCTCTCTGCACTACAGATAGAAAAAGTACGGGGCGGACCGCTCGACGCGTTCCGACCATTCCCGTAAGGTAACGCAAAAATTACAGGACGCCCCGTGGGGGCTGTGGATAATCGTCGCTTATGATCAGAAGCCAGAAATACCTCGAATTCGAACAGCCGATCGCCGATCTGCAGGCCAAGATTGAAGAGCTGCGGCTGGTTGGCAGCGACAACTCGCTGAACATCACCGAGGAAATCACCCGCCTGCAGGCCAAGAGCCAGACTCTGACCGAGAGCATTTTCGCCAATCTCTCAAGCTGGCAGGTGACCCAGATGTCGCGCCATCCCCAGCGTCCCTACACGTTGGACTACATCAAACACATCTTCACCGACTTCGAAGAGTTGCACGGCGACCGTCACTTTGCCGACGACGCTGCCATTGTCGGAGGCATCGCCCGACTGGATGGTCGCCCCGTCATGGTCATCGGTCACCAGAAGGGCCGCGACGTGAAGGAGAAGGTGCGCCGCAACTTCGGCATGCCCAAGCCCGAGGGCTATCGCAAGGCCTGCCGTCTGATGCAGATGGCCGAGCGCTTCAAGATGCCGATCATCACCTTCATCGACACCCCGGGTGCCTACCCGGGCATCGATGCCGAGGAGCGCGGTCAGAGCGAAGCCATTGCCTGGAACCTGCAGGTCATGTCCCGTCTGAAAACCCCCATCATCTCGACCGTGATTGGCGAAGGTGGCTCCGGTGGGGCGCTGGCGATTGGCGTCTGCGACCGTCTGATGATGCTGCAGTATTCCATCTACTCGGTGATCTCTCCTGAAGGCTGCGCCTCGATCCTGTGGAAGAGTGCGGAGAAGGCCTCCGACGCCGCCGAGGCCATGGGCGTGACTGCGCCGCGGCTGAAGGAGCTGGGTCTGGTCGACAATCTGATCACCGAGCCGCTGGGTGGCGCCCACCGCGATGTGCCGGAAACCGCCTCCCGCATCAAGGCCCAGCTGCTGGCCGAACTGGAGCAGCTCGACCGCCGCACCACCGAGGAACTGCTGGACAGCCGTTACGAGCGGCTGATGGCGTTCGGACTCAAGTAATGCTCAATCTGCAGGATGTGCTGGGGCAACTGGCACCCTGCATGGATGCCCCGGTCTGCTGGCTGGGGCTGTCCGGCGGTCTGGATTCCATGGTGCTGCTCGAGGCCGTGGACCAGCTGCGGCGCCGGCATTCCCTTCCCCCCATCAAGGCCATCCATGTCCACCATGGTCTGCATCCCGACGCCGACAACTGGGTCGCCCATTGCCAGCACGAATGTGACGTTCGGCAGATAGAACTATCTGTTCATCGTGTGCGGCTACCCGAAGGCGGCAACGTGGAAGAACTGGCCCGGGATGCCCGTTACGGGGTATTCGAACAATGCCTGCAGCCCGGAGACTGGCTGCTGCTGGCGCACCACGCCGACGATCAGCTGGAGACCCTGCTGTTCCGGCTCATGCGCGGTGCCGGGGTGCACGGTATGACCGGAATGCCGGTCAGTCGTCCGCTCGGGCAGGGGCAGTTGTTGCGGCCGCTGTTGCGCTGGACCCGCGACCAGCTTGCCGACTGGGCTACTGCCCAGCAGTTGAGTTGGATAGAAGACCCGGCCAACGCCGACCCCCGCTATGCGCGTACCGCGCTGCGGCATCAGCTGCTACCCTGTCTGCGTGAACACTGGAGCACGTTGCCGGACAACCTGTTGCGTCTGGCCGGGCATGCCAGCGAGGCGGTGGTGCTGCTCGACGAGCGCGCCGATGAGGATCTGCAACGGGCCGCGACGCCGGTTGAGGATGGCTGGCTGGAGGGCTGGCCGAGTCTGGAACTCCAGGCACTGCTGCGGTTGAGCTCAGCCCGGCAGGCCAACCTCTTGCGCTACTGGCTGCGTCGCCATGGCCTGCGGCTGCCGGATCAGCGCCATCTGAACACCCTGCTGGAGCAGCTCAACGCCCAGCAGGACACTCAGCCCGAACTGGGAATGGCGGGCGCACGGATATACCGTTCGTCGGGCCGGCTCTGGCTGCTGCCGGGCGGCGGCATGCCGGCAGGCATTGAGCAGCCTCTGGTATCGCTGCAGAGCACAACACTGGCCGCAGGCAATGGCCGTCTGCTTGTCCAGAAGGGCGGACCGCTTATCTGGCAGGACGGCAACTGGCGGATCGCCTACCGTCGCGGCGGCGAGCAGATAAAGCTGCCGGGGCGACCGGCGCAGAGTCTGAAAAAGCTGTTTCAGGAGGCTGATATTCCTGCCTGGCTGCGCCCTGCGGTGCCCTTGCTATACTGCGACGACCAGCTGGTGTCCGTGGCTGGTCGCTGGAATGCGGAACAGATGCTGAAGGGGGCCGGGGCCGATGGATTCAGTGTGCGTTGGGAGCCGATTCCGCATTGAGCGGATTCGGGCTGTCTGGTATCCTGACTTCCCATCTTGACGAGACTTTCGTCTCCCTTCGAATTCCTGCGGTCGCGACCGCTTAACTTCAATCTACGGGTTCTTCATGACGCGCTACATCTTCGTCACGGGTGGTGTTGTATCTTCTTTGGGCAAGGGCATCGCCTCGGCATCCCTGGCGGCGATTCTCGAAGCACGTGGCCTCAAGGTCACCATGCTCAAACTGGACCCGTACATCAACGTGGACCCGGGCACCATGAGCCCGTTCCAGCACGGCGAAGTCTTCGTCACTGACGATGGAGCCGAGACCGACCTCGATCTGGGCCACTACGAGCGCTTCATCCGTACCCGCATGACCCAGAACAACAACTTCACCACCGGCCGCGTCTATGAAGATGTGCTGCGCAAGGAGCGCCGTGGTGATTATCTGGGCGCCACCATCCAGGTGATCCCGCACATCACCGACGAGATCAAGACCCGTATCATCCGCGGCGCCGGCGATGCCGACGTCGCCATGGTCGAGATCGGCGGCACCGTGGGCGACATCGAGTCGCAACCCTTCCTGGAGGCCATCCGCCAGCTGCGCCTGGAAGTGGGCGCCCGTCGCGCCATGCTCATGCACCTGACCCTGGTGCCCTTCATCGCCACCGCCGGTGAGACCAAGACCAAGCCGACCCAGCACTCGGTGAAGGAGCTGCGCTCCATCGGTCTGCAGCCGGACGTGCTGGTGTGCCGTTCCGAACAGCCGATCGACCTGTCATCCCGCCGCAAGATCGCCCTGTTCACCAACGTCGAAGAGCGCGCAGTGATCAGCCTGCCGGACGCCGATACCATCTACCGCATCCCCGGCATTCTCCATGCCCAGGGGCTGGATGATTACGTGGTCGAGCGCTTCGGTCTGGAATGCGGTGGCGCCGACCTCTCCGAGTGGGAGCGGGTGGTGGATGCCAAGCTGCATCCCGAGAAGGAAGTCACCGTCGCCATGGTCGGCAAGTACATGGAGCTGCTGGATGCCTACAAGTCGCTGATCGAGGCCATGAGCCACGCCGGCATCCAGAGCCGCACCAAGGTCAACCTGCGTTACATCGACTCGGAAACCATCGAGGAGAACGGCACCGGCCAGCTGGAAGACGTGGACGCCATTCTGGTCCCCGGCGGCTTCGGTCTGCGCGGTGTGGAAGGCAAGATTGCCGCGGCGCAGTATGCCCGGGAGAACAACATTCCCTACCTGGGCATCTGCCTGGGCATGCAGGTGGCGGTTATCGAGTTCGCCCGCAATGTGCTGGGCTGGAAGGACGCCAACTCCACCGAGTTCGACAAGACCAGCGAGCATCCCGTGGTCGGCCTGATCACCGAGTGGCAGACCGCCACCGGCGAGACCGAGACACGGGACGAAGGCTCCGATCTGGGCGGCACCATGCGCCTGGGCGCGCAGGAATGTGCGCTTGTCGAGGGCAGCAAGGCCCGTGAGGCCTACGGCCAGGATGTTATTGTCGAGCGCCACCGCCATCGCTACGAGGTCAACAACAACCTGTTGCCCGAGCTGGAAAAGGCGGGATTGCGCATATCGGGACGTTCCATGGACGGTGCCCTGGTGGAAATGGTCGAAGTCCCGGAACATCCGTGGTTCGTTGCCTGTCAATTCCATCCGGAGTTCACCTCCACCCCGCGTGACGGGCACCCGCTGTTCAGCGGCTTTGTTGACGCCGCACTGAAGCAGCGTGCAGCCAGAAAGATCTGAGGAGCAGAGCATGGCCCAGAAGATAGTACGCGTTGGCGATATCGAGATCGCCAACGACAAACCCTTTGTGCTGTTCGGCGGCATGAACGTGCTGGAGTCCCGTGACCTGGCCATGCGCATCTGCGAGGAATATGTCAGGGTGACCGAAAAGCTCGGCATCCCTTACGTGTTCAAGGCCAGTTTCGACAAGGCCAACCGTTCCTCGATCAGCTCGTTCCGCGGCCCTGGCATGGAAGAGGGGTTGAAGATCTTCGAAGAGATCAAGCGCACCTTCAACGTGCCGCTCATCACCGATGTTCATGAGCCCTATCAGGCCGCACCGGTGGCCGAGGTCTGCGACATCATCCAGCTGCCGGCCTTCCTGTCCCGGCAGACCGATCTGGTCGTGGCGATGGCGAAAACCGATGCCGTCATCAACATCAAGAAGGCGCAGTTCCTGGCCCCCCAGGAAATGCGCCACATCCTCACCAAGTGCGAGGAGGCCGGCAACGATCGGCTGATCCTCTGTGAGCGCGGTTCCAGCTTCGGCTACAACAACCTGGTGGTGGACATGCTCGGGTTCGGCATCATGAAGCAGTTCGAGTACCCGGTCTTCTTCGACGTGACCCACTCCCTGCAGATGCCCGGTGGTCGCAGTGATTCCGCAGGTGGCCGCCGCGCCCAGGTGACCGATCTGGCCAAGGCCGGTATGAGCCAGGGCCTGGCCGGCCTGTTCCTCGAAGCCCATCCCGACCCGGATAACGCCAAGTGCGATGGCCCCTGTGCCCTGCGCCTGGACAAGCTGGAGCCTTTCCTGGGCCAGCTCAAGGCGCTGGATGAGCTGGTGAAAAGTTTCCCGCAACTCGATACGGCCTGACCAACACCCAGGACGATTTCCTCTCAACTACACAAAACTGTTTCAGATGGAGAAAGCAGCAGCCATGGCGAAGATCATTGAAATCAAGGGTCGTGAAGTACTGGACTCGCGCGGTAACCCGACCGTTGAAGCGGATGTGATTCTGGAAGGTGGCATCGTTGGCAGTGCCTGTGCCCCCTCCGGCGCCTCCACCGGCTCGCGCGAAGCGCTGGAGCTGCGTGACGGTGACAAGAGCCGCTACATGGGCAAGGGTGTGCTCAAGGCCGTGGCCAACATCAACGGCCCGATCCGTGAACTGCTGACCGGCCGTGATGCGCTGGACCAGGCAGGCCTGGACCGCGCGATGATCGAACTGGACGGTACCGAGAACAAGGCCAAGCTGGGCGCCAACGCGATCCTCGCTGTATCCCTGGCCGCCGCCAAGGCCGCCGCCCAGGCCAAGGGCGTGCCGCTGTACGCGCACATTGCCGACCTGAACGGCACCTCCGGCCAGTACAGCATGCCGGTGCCGATGATGAACATCATCAACGGTGGCGAGCACGCCGACAACAACGTCGACATCCAGGAGTTCATGGTCCAGCCGGTGGGCGCCAAGACCTTCGCCGATGCCCTGCGCATGGGTGCCGAAATCTTCCATCACCTCAAGGCCGTACTCCAGGGCCGTGGTTTGAGCACCGCCGTGGGTGACGAAGGTGGCTTCGCGCCGAACCTGGCGTCCAACGAAGACGCCCTGGCCGCCATCGCCGAAGCCGTTGCCAACGCCGGCTACAAGCTGGGCGAGGACGTGACCCTGGCCCTGGACTGCGCCTCCAGCGAGTTCTACAAGGACGGCAACTACAACCTGTCCGGTGAAGGCAAGGTATTCAACGCCGAAGGTTTTGCCGACTACCTGGCCGGTCTGACCCAGCGCTACCCGATCATCTCCATCGAAGACGGCATGGACGAGTCCGACTGGGCCGGCTGGAAGGTGCTGACCGACAAGATCGGCGAGAAGGTCCAGCTGGTCGGTGACGACCTGTTCGTGACCAACACCAGGATCCTCAAGCGCGGCATCGACGAGAAGATCGGCAACTCCATCCTGATCAAGTTCAACCAGATCGGCTCGCTGACCGAGACCCTGGAAGCCATTCGCATGGCCAAGGCCGCCGGCTTCACCGCCGTCATCTCCCACCGCAGTGGCGAGACCGAGGACCACACCATTGCCGATCTGGCCGTGGGTACCGCCGCCGGCCAGATCAAGACCGGTTCGCTGTGCCGCTCCGACCGGGTGTCCAAGTACAACCAGCTGCTGCGCATCGAAGAGCAACTGGGTGACAAGGCTCCCTACAAGGGCCGTGCCGAGTTCCGCGGCTGATAGCCGGCAGAGGGCGGACCCTGGTCCGCCCCTAGGGAGAATCTGCGCTTGAAATGGCTCTGGGTAATATCGCTGGCCCTGCTCGCCGCCCTGCAGTATCGCCTGTGGGTCGGTGAAGGCAGTCTGGCGCATGTTGCCCAGCTCAAGCAGGAGATTGCCGAACAGCAGCGCGAGAACGAGAAGCTGCTGGAACGTAATCGCGTCCTGACCGCCGAAGTCATCGAGCTGAAGCAGGGGCTGGAGACCATCGAGGAACGTGCCCGTCACGAACTCGGCATGGTCAAGGAAGGCGAAACCCTGTTCCAGTTGAGTGGCGATGACTGACCCCCTCATTCCCTTCTGGGTGGTGATTCCTGCAGCGGGCGTCGGCTCGCGGATGCAGGCCGACCGCCCCAAGCAGTACCTGCCCCTTGCCGGGCGCACCCTCATCGAACATACCCTGGATTGCTTCCTCGGCCAGCCCGGCCTGCGGGGTCTGGTGGTGTGCCTGTCCGTGGATGATGGCTGGTGGCCGGATCTGCCCTGTGCCAGCGATGAGCGCATCCAGCGCGCCGATGGCGGAAGGGAGCGGGCGGACTCGGTGCTCAGCGGGCTGGACCGGCTGGTCGAGCTGGGTGCCGATGACGCTGACTGGGTGCTGGTGCATGATGCCGCCCGGCCCAATCTGGCCGAGTCCGATCTGCACCGTCTGCTGGCAGAATTGCGTGACGACCCGGTTGGCGGCCTGCTGGCCGTACCGGTACGCGATACCCTGAAAATGGTCGGTGCCGATGGCCGGGTGACTGGCACGCCGGACCGATCCCAGTTCTGGCAGGCCTATACGCCGCAGATGTTCCGCCTCGGTGCCTTGCGCCGTGCGCTGGGCGAGGCACTGGCCGCCGGCGCCAATATCACCGACGAAGCCTCGGCCATCGAATGGGCAGGGCAGGCGCCACGGCTGATCGAAGGCCGGGCGGACAATATCAAGGTCACCCGCCCGGAAGACCTGGAATTTCTGCGCCGGCGTTGAGCCGGCTTTTTCTATCCAGCTGGCTGAAGCCGTACCTTCTCGGGTTCAGCCCCGCACCAGCCGGTTGTTCTCGCGGCGCACGCGCACCGGCAGGGGTGTCGCCAGAGCCGCTGCCGCCTGCTCGCCGAGCAGCGCGGTCACCGTCTGCCTTGCCTGATCATCCATCTCGGCGTAGTGGTCCAGCGCCCGCTGCCACATCCACAGGTTGTAGGAAAACACCAGCCGCTCCTCCTCGGTATCGCCCACGCGGTAGCGCAGGCTGCCGATGGCGCGGGGGATTTCCAGGGTATCCGGATTGGCGTCGGCCCACTGCTGCAGCTGGCGCGCCGTCTCCTGCAGCACAGGAACCTGCTCGGTGAACATGCGCTGCAGCACCGGCAGCAGGGTGGGGGGGCAGCTCATCGTCAGGCAGGAAACCCCCGGCGGCGGGCGGATCTATCATCCGTTCCACCCAGGCTGCGACCTGGGGCGCCTTCTCGCGCATCAGCCGGCCCGAGGCCGGGTCCCGATAGAGGTGGGCATACAGGGGGCCGATCAGACCGTAATCGCCGATGCTGGGGCGACCCCCCAGCAGGAAGTCGTGCTCGGCAAAGTGCCGGTCCAGTTCCGCGAGCAGCGCCAGATAGCT
Source organism: Halopseudomonas pertucinogena (assembly GCF_014646575.1). Taxonomy (GTDB): domain Bacteria; phylum Pseudomonadota; class Gammaproteobacteria; order Pseudomonadales; family Pseudomonadaceae; genus Halopseudomonas; species Halopseudomonas pertucinogena. The sequence continues at coordinate 351,923 of NZ_BMNN01000001.1, forward strand.
CTGCTCCAGCGCCGCCCGGGAGTGCGGGGTAACGCCGAGCCGGGGCAGGGCACCGGCGAAGGGGCCGGAGGCTTCCAGACCGGCCTGATACTGCTCCCCGGCGCTGGCCTCGGGCAGGCGCACGCGACCGAATTCGGCAATGGCGAACTCGCGGTTCTCATCGATCATCCAGCGGTAGAGCATCGCCGGAATCACCAGCCATTCGTCACCGTAGGTCTCCAGCAGCAGGGCGATCAGCTTCTGGGAGGGGCCGGTGGGGTAGATGGCGGGTTCGGGAAACTGCTGCTCCAGATGGTCGATGATCTCGGTGGAGTCCTGCAGTACCTGGTCCTGCGGGGTGACCAGCACCGGGATGTAGCGCACCCCGGTGCGCGGAATGATCAGGTCGCGATAGACCTGGGGCGTGGCCAACTGCTCGGTGAAGGGGATGCCCTTGAACTGCAGATAGCTGCGTACCTTGCCGGTGTAGAGGGAAACCGGCGCGCCGATCAACTGATACATGGATCATCCTGTGTTCTGATTGTAATGAGCGCGGACCCACGCTGTGATCGGGTATTTTCGGGCTAAATGATCTTTGTTGCCACACCCGAATGTGGGTAACCTGTCCACTGTCGAGACAGATCTGCCCAGGTCAAAGCCAAATACAAGAACAGCAGTCGGGGCTCAGCATGCCAGCATTGGATTCACCGCACGTCTTCTTCCGCCGCGTCATCTTCGATGTCACCGATACCCAGTGCCAGGTGGCCATGGAAGATGAGCATCACTATTTTGTCCTGACCCTGGGGCATGATGGGCAGCGTATCACCTCGGTCGACAGCACCGCTCGCCGCACCCCCTGGACCCTGTGCCCCCAGGCCGCAGCCAGATTGCAGGAATTCGTCGGTCAGCCGCTGCGCCAGCGCATTGCGGTCAACCTGCCGGATATCGATGCCAAACAGCAGTGCACCCACCAGTACGACCTGCTCATGGTCGCCCTGGTCCAGGCGACCAGGCCCGGCTACCGCGAGTATGTCTCGCGGGTGGTGGGCGCCATGCATGAGTACCGCCACGCCGAACTCTGGCTGAATGACGAGAAGCTGCTCGACTGGCGGCTGCGCGGCACCGCCATCCACAGCAATGACCAGTTCGACCAGCAGGACCTGCGCAGCATCATGCCCTGGGCCGAGCAGACTCTGGACGACAGGCTGCTCGAAGCGCTCTATGTGCAGCGTCGCTCGGTCATGGTCGCCGCCAGCAAGGGCTTCAATCTGGACCTGATCAAGAATGCCGGGCAGGCCATGGTGGCCCGTGCCGGCGCCTGTTTCGTGTTCCAGCCCGAACGCGCGGAGCAGGCGGTCCGGGTGATCGGCAGTACCCGTCAGGACGTAACCGGCCCGGAAGATCTGCTGGTGGGCCTCGCCAGAAACTGAATCGCGGCCTGCCACCAGTCATTTAGCCGCGACCCGGGCGGCGAAAATCCGGATAATGGCCGGTCATTCTGTTCGCCCGCTCTGGTACCCGCATGGAAATCAAGGTCAACTTCCTCGACAACCTTCGTCTCGAGGCCAAATTCGACGACTTCACGGTCATTGCCGACCAGCCTATCCGTTACAAGGGCGACGGTTCGGCCCCCGGCCCGTTCGATTATTTCCTGGCCTCGTCGGCGCTCTGTGCGGCCTACTTCGTCAAACTGTACTGCAACACCCGGGGCATCCCGACCGAGAATATCCGTCTGTCGCAGAACAATATCGTCGACCCGGAAAACCGCTATCAGCAGACCTTCAAGATCCAGGTCGAGCTGCCCGAGGACATCTCCGAGAAGGACCGGCTCGGAATACTGCGCTCCATCGACCGCTGCACCGTGAAGAAGGTGGTGCAGACCGGGCCGGAATTTGTCATCGAGGTGGTGGAGAATCTGGATGCCGACGCCCAGGGGCTGCTGCTGGCACCCTCGCCGGACGCCCGCACCTGCATCCCCGGCAAGGATGTACCGCTGGAGCAGACCATCGCCACCCTGTCCGGTCTGGTGGCGGACATGGGCATGAAAATCGAGATCGCCTCCTGGCGCAATATCGTACCCAACGTCTGGTCCCTGCATCTGCGCGATTCGCACTCGCAGATGTGCTTCACCAACGGCAAGGGTGCAACCAAGGAAAGTGCCCTGGCCTCGGCGCTGGGTGAACTGCTCGAGCGGCTCAACTGCAACTTCTTCTACAACGACCAGTACTGGGGCCCGGAGCTGGCCAACGCCGAGTTCCTGCATTATCCGGAGGAGCGCTGGTTCCAGCCGGGGCCCAATGGCGAGCTGCCCGCGGAGATCCTCGACGACCACTGCCTGGCTATCTACAACCCGGAGGGTGAACTGCTCGGCACCCACCTCTACGACACCAACTCCGGGAACATCAAGCGTGGCATCTGCTCGATTCCCTACGTCCGCCAGTCCGATGACCGGGTGGTGTATTTCCCCACCAACCTGATCGAGAACCTGTATCTGAGCAACGGCATGGCCGCTGGTAATACTTTGGCCGAGGCCCAGGTGCAGTGCCTGTCAGAGATCTTCGAGCGGGCGGTGAAGAAGGAGATCATCGAAGGGGAGCTGGCACTGCCCGATGTGCCGATGACGGTGCTGGAGAAGTACCCGGGCATCCTGGCCGGCATCCGCGCGCTGGAAGAGCAGGGCTTCCCGGTGCTGGTCAAGGATGCCTCGCTGGGCGGGCAATTCCCGGTGATGTGCGTGACCCTGATGAACCCGCGCACCGGCGGCGTATTCGCCTCCTTCGGTGCCCATCCCAACTTCGAGGTAGCGCTGGAGCGCAGCCTTACTGAACTGCTTCAGGGACGCAGCTTCGAAGGGCTGAATGACTTGGCCAAGCCGACCTTCGAAAGTCATGCAGTGACCGAGCCGAACAACTATGTGGAGCATTTCATCGACTCCAGCGGCGTGATTTCCTGGCGCTTCTTCAGCGCCCGGGCCGATCACGAGTTCGTCGAGTGGGACTTCACCGATGCCGGACGCAGCAGCAATGCCGAGATGGCAGAGCGGCTGTTCGGCATCCTTGCCGAAATGGGCCATGAGGTCTACATGGCGGTGTTCCGTCACCTGGGCGCCATCGCCTGCCGCATCCTGGTGCCGGGCTACTCCGAGGTTTATCCGATGGATGATCTCATCTGGGACAACACCAACAAGGCGCTGCATTTTCGTGAGGATATCCTCAACCTGCACCGGCTGGACGATGACCAGCTGCACAGCCTGGTGGAGCGTCTGGAAGAAAGCGAGCTGGATCACTACGGCGACATCATCACGCTGATAGGCGTCGAGTTCGACGAGAACACCGTGTGGGGGCAACTGACTATCCTTGAGCTGAAGTTGCTGATCCACCTCGCGCTGGGCAATCTGGAGCCGGCTCTGGAACTGGTCGAGGAGTTTCTCCAGTACAACGACAATACCGTCGAGCGCGGGTTGTTCTATCAGGCCATGGCCGCCGTGCTGGAGGTGGCGCTGGACGACGAGCTGGAGCTGGACGACTTCGAGCCCAACTTCCGCCGCATGTTCGGTGACGAGCGCATGGATGCGGTGATCGGCTCGGTACAGGGCAGCGTCCGCTTCCATGGACTGACGCCCACCAGCATGAACCTGGAAGGCGTGGACCGGCATCAGCGCATGATCGACAGTCTGAAAAAACTGCACGCGGCCCGGGCTCGGTACGCGGCGAATCTGGCGGCAGGAGCATGACCCAATGGCATTGATCGGACGGATGAACACCCTGGAGGTGCTCAAGCACACGGACTTCGGCCTCTATCTGGATGGCGGCATGGAAGGGGAGATCCTCCTGCCCCGGCGCTACATCCCGAGGGACACGCCGAGCGAGGTGGGCGACTGGCTCAATGTGTTCGTCTACTTCGACAGCGACGACCGGCTGATCGCCACCACCCTCAAACCCAAGGTCATGGTCGGCGGCTTCGCCAGCCTCAAGGTGGTGGATATCAACCGCACCGGCCTGTTCCTCGACTGGGGCCTGCCCAAGGACCTGCTGCTGCCGCACTCCGAAGAAAAGCGCCCGCTGCAGGTAGGCGACTACTGCGTGGTTCACGTCTATCTGGACAAGCACAGCAAGCGGCTGGTGGCCACCGCCCGGCTGGACCGCTACCTGGACCAGAAGCCGGCCCGCTACAAGGTCGGGGAAGAGGTGGATCTGCTGATTGCCGAGGTCACCGATCTGGGTTTCAAGGCCATCATCAACAACGCCCACTGGGGACTGATTCACAAGAACGAAGCCTTCAAGTTCCTGCGCCGGGGCATGCGCGAGAAGGGCTATATCCGCGAGATCCGCCCCGACGGCAAGATCAACCTCAGCCTGCAGCCGGTCGGTCGCCATGCCGCCAGCGCCCTGGAGCAGCAGATTATCGATCGCCTGCGCGAACAGGGCGGCAAGCTGGCGCTGAGCGACAAGAGCCCGCCGCAACTCATCACCGCCGAGTTCGGCGTCAGCAAGGCCAACTTCAAGAAGGCCATCGGCGGCCTGTACAAGCAGGGTCTGATCCGCATCCACCCGGATCATATCGAACTGGCCGACTGAGCCCGCTATGGGAAGGACGAGCACCAGCTCGTCCTGTCTGTCACAGCCATCCATCCGGCACCTCCGCTCCGGGATTGACCAGACATTATCCAGTGAATAAGCTGTATACCTATACAGTAATTCGGTGTCTGTCATGCGCGGCCCAGCTTTCCCATCCTCCATTCCAACCGGCTCCGAACCGGAGCGGCAGCCATGAGCGCCGTGGTGTCCCTGGACGCCCTGCTGCAGCAGCGGCGGGTGTGGAAGGGCGGTGCGGATATTGCCGTGGCGCCGGCCCAGCCCACCGGGCATGCGCAACTGGATGCCGTGCTGCCCGGCGGCGGCTGGCCCGAAGCGGCCCTGAGCGAACTGCTGCTGGCCCACCCCGGCAGTGGCGAACTGCAGCTGCTGTGGCCGACCCTGGCCCGCCTGACCCGGGCGCGGGAACGGGTAGTGCTGGTGGCGCCGCCCTTCATTCCCTTTGCGCCGGCCTGGTTGCAGGCAGGGGTCGATCTGCGCTGGCTGGTACTGGTTCAGGCCAGCGAGAAGGAAGCCCTGTGGGCGGCAGAGCAGTGCCTGCGCTCCGGCAGTTGCGCCGCCGTACTGTGCTGGCCCGAGCGGATCAATGACCGCGGCCTGCGCCGCCTGCAACTGGCTGCTGCCACCGGCGAGTCCCTGGGGTTTGCCTGCCGTTCCTTGCGCGAGGCGGACAACCCGTCCCCCGCCGCCCTGCGTCTGGCGCTGGATGCCTGGCCGCGGCAGGTCCGGGTGCTCAAGAGTCGAGGTGCCATGCCGGCAGCCCGCCCCCTGGCGCTGGGTTAGCCGCCATGCGCTGGGCCTGCATACTGCTGACCCGGCTGGCCCTGGATGGGGTGCAGCGCGGGCGGGATGACGCCGATGCGCCCCTGGTGCTGGTATCCGGGCATGTGCCGCGTCGCCTGATCCGGGCAGTCAATGCCCAGGCCAGGGCCCTGGGCCTGCGGCCGGGCATGAGCCTGACCGCCGCCCAGACCCTGGTCACCGACTTTGCCGTGGCCGAATACGATGAACAGCAGATCAGCCACTGGCAGCACTTTCTCGCCGCCTGGGCCTACCGCTACAGCTCCCATGTCAGTCTGGATTATCCCCATGCACTGCTGCTGGAGGTCGAATCCAGCCTGGGGCTGTTCGGCCCCTGGCCGCGCTTCGAGCAGCGCCTGCGGGAGGATCTGACCGGGCTGGGCTTTCAGCACCGCATAGTGCTGGCCCCCAACCCCGCCGCCGCCCGGGCGCTGACCAATGTGCACGACGGGCTGGCGGTCATGGACAGCCTGGCCCTGCGCGAACATATCCAGCGCCTGCCGATCCAGCGCAGCGGCCTGGATGCCCAGAGCGTGGCCACACTGTCGCGCATGGGGCTCAAGCAGCTGGGGCAGATACTCCGCCTGCCACGGGATACCCTGGCCCGACGCTTCCCCGCCGAGGTGCTGGCCCATCTCGACCGGCTGCTCGGCGTGCTGCCGGTGGCGCTGGGCAGTTACCAGCCGGCGGACGAGTTTGCTGCCCGCATCGAATTCAACTTCGAGGTCGACTCCCACCAGGCCTTGCTGTTTCCCATCCGCCGCCTGTTGCTGGACCTGCAGGCCTTCCTGGCCGGGCGGGACTGCAGCGTGCAGCGCTTCGAGCTGACCCTTGAACACCGGGATCACGAACCGACCTGTCTGCCCATCGGCCTGCTCAGTGCCGAGCGCGATGCCCAGCAGCTGTTCGAGGTCACCCGCAGCCGGCTGGAGCAACTGCAGCTTCCCGAACCCGTGCTGGCGGTAAGGCTGCGCGCCAGTGACCTGCCGGCTTTCACTCCCAAACCGGTCTCGCTGCTGGAGGAACGGCCACCGCCGGTTCAGCCCTGGGATCAGCTGCGTGAACGACTCCGGGCACGCCTGGGCGACGAGGCCATCCACGGTCTGGTCGCAGTGGCCGATCACAGGCCCGAATGTGCCTGGCGGCGCGACACCGAGGGTGCCGGCATGCCGCCCGTACAGCTCGGCAAGCGCCCCGGCTGGCTGCTGGCAGAATCCGAGCCCCTGAACGAGCTGATGCCGGAGATCCTCGCCGGACCGGAGCGCATCGAGTCCGGCTGGTGGGACGGGGCAGACCGCCGTCGCGACTACTATGTGGTGCGCACCCGGGACGGACGTCTGGCCTGGGTCTGGCAGGCGGTGGACGGGCAGGGCCCCTGGATGCTGCACGGGTGGTTCGCATGACAGTCGACTACGCCGAACTGCATTGCCTGAGCAACTTCAGCTTCCAGCGGGGCGCCTCCAGCGCCGACGAGCTCTTTGCCCGTGCCAGACAGCACGGCTATCAGGCCCTGGCCATTACCGACGAGTGCACCCTGGCGGGCATAGTTCGCGCCTGGGAGGCATCCAAGGCGCATGGCATCCCCCTGATTGTCGGCAGCGAAATGCGGGTAGAGTCCGGCCCCAGGCTGGTCCTGCTGGCCGAGGACAAGACCGGCTACCAGCGCCTGTGCCAGCTGATCACCAATGCCCGCCGCCGCACCGAGAAGGGCAGCTATCAACTGCTCAGGGACGATCTGGAAACCGACACCAGCGGCCTGCTGGCGCTCTGGCTGCCCGAGCCGGAGCCGGACCCGCAGCACGGCGAATGGCTCAAAACCCGCTTTGACCAGCGGCTGTGGCTGGCGGTCGAGCTGCACCGCGGCCCGGACGATGCGCAAAGACTGGAGCAACTGCTCGGGCTGGCACGGCAGCTGGAGATCCCCGCCGTGGCCAGCGGCGATGTGCACATGCACGCCCGGGGCCGGCGGGCCCTGCAGGACACCCTGACCGCCATCCGCCATCACTGCACGCTGGAAGAGGCCGGCCACCGGCTGTTCCCCAATGGCGAACGTCACCTGCGTCCGCTGCAGCAGCTGGCCCAGATTTATCCCCCAGCATTGCTTCAGGCCACAGTGGAGATTGCCAGGCGCTGCCGCTTCGATCTGGGCGATCTGAAATACCAGTACCCCAGGGAGCTGGTGCCCGCCGACCACACCCCGTCCAGCTGGTTGCGCCACCTCACCGAGGAAGGCATCGCCTGGCGCTGGCCCCGGGGCATCTCCAGCGAACTGCGCGCCCAGCTCGACAAGGAGCTGACCCTGATCAGCGAACTGGAATACGAAAGCTACTTCCTCACCGTGCACGACATCGTCCGCTTCGCCCGGGGGCAGGGCATCCTCTGCCAGGGCCGTGGCTCGGCTGCCAACTCGGCGGTGTGCTTTGCCCTGGGCATCACCGAGATCGACCCGGCCCGCTCCAACCTGCTGTTCGAACGCTTCCTGTCCCGCGAGCGCAACGAACCGCCGGACATCGACGTGGACTTCGAGCATGAGCGCCGGGAAGAGGTCATCCAGTACATCTTCAACCGTTATGGCCGCCGCCGCGCGGCACTGGCCGCGGTGGTCAGCAGCTACCACGCCGCCGGTGCCATCCGCGATGTCGGCAAGGCCCTCGGTCTGCCGCCGGATCAGGTGGATGCCCTGGCCCGCTGCTGCAACCGCTGGAGCGACCGCATCCCCGATGCCCAGCGCCTGCGCGAGGCCGGGTTCGACCCGGACAGCCCCGTACTGCACCGGGTCCTGACCCTGTGCGGGCAGCTGATCGGCTTCCCCCGGCACCTGTCCCAGCACCCCGGCGGCTTCGTCATCTCCGAGCAGCCGCTGGATACCCTGGTGCCGGTGGAAAACGCCGCCATGGAAGACCGCACCGTCATCCAGTGGGACAAGGACGATCTGGATGCGGTCGGCCTGCTCAAGGTGGATGTGCTGGCGCTGGGCATGCTCACCGCGCTGCGCCGCTGCTTCGATCTGGTCCGCCATTACCGCGGCCGGGAACTGACCCTGGCCGCCATCCCCGCCGGGGATGAGCCGACCTACAGCATGATCAGCCAGGCCGACACCATAGGCGTATTCCAGATCGAATCCCGGGCGCAGATGAGCATGCTGCCCAGGCTGCGACCCAGACGGTTCTACGATCTGGTGATCGAAGTGGCCATCGTCCGCCCCGGCCCGATCCAGGGCGACATGGTGCACCCCTACCTGCGCCGCCGAAACGGCGAAGAGGAGGTCAGCTATCCATCCCCCGCGCTGAAAAAAGTGCTGGAGCGTACCCTCGGCGTCCCCCTGTTTCAGGAACAGGTCATGGAAATTGCCATAGTCGCCGCCGGCTACAGCGCCGGGGAAGCCGACCAGCTGCGCCGCTCCATGGCCGCCTGGAAACGCAAGGGCGGGCTGGAGCCGCACCGGGACAAACTCACCCAAGGCATGCTCGAGCGCGGCTATACCAAGGAATTTGCCGAACGCCTGTTCGAGCAGATCAAGGGCTTTGGCGACTACGGCTTCCCCGAATCCCACGCCGCCAGCTTCGCCCTGCTTACCTACGCCAGCAGCTGGCTCAAATGCCACGAACCGGCCGCCTTCGCCTGCGCCCTGATCAACAGCTGGCCCATGGGCTTCTACAGCCCCGATCAGATCCTGCAGGACGCCCGCCGCCACGGCATCGAAACCTGGCCGGTAGACGTGCGCTACAGCGACTGGGACTGCACCCTGGAGCACGACCGCAAGGGCGAATACGGCATCCGCCTCGGCCTGCGCATGATCCGCGGCTTCCGCGAGGACGATGCCCACCGGCTGGTTGCAACCAGACAACGGCAGGGCTTCACATCGGTAGAGGAGCTGGCCCTGCGCAGCCAACTTAACCGCAGAGCCATGGAGCTGCTCGCCGACGCCGGCGCCCTGCGCGGCCTCGCCGGCCACCGCCACCAGGCCCGCTGGGCCGTCGCCGGCGTACAGGAACCACTGCCCCTGTTTACCGACGCACCAGCCCAGGCAGAGCAGGGCGTAGCCCTGCCACTGCCCAGCGTCGGCGAAAACCTCATGGCCGACTACGCCCTGGTCGGCACCACCATGGGCCCACACCCCCTGCGCCTGCTGCGCAGCCAGCTCACGGCCAGGGGCTGCCGCAGCTCCAAACAGCTCAAGCAGATGAACGACAACACCCACGTCAAGGTCGCCGGCCTGGTCACCGGCCGCCAACGCCCCGGCACCGCCAGCGGCGTCACCTTCGTCACCCTCGAAGACGAACACGGCATGATCAACGTCGTCGTCTGGCGCACACTAGCCGAGCGCCAGAGAAAGGAACTGGTGCACTCACAGTTATTGCAGGTACAGGGCAAGCTCGAACACAAGGAAGGCATCCGCCACCTGATCGCCCGCAGACTGACCGACCTCACTCCCATGCTGCAGGGGCTGGATACCAGAAGCCGGGATTTCCACTGATACCCAACCGGCCCCAACTGGTAGCCATGCGCCATACTTTTCGACTATGGTTGGGTCAGGCAAAGGACTGCGGTTATCCCCGCCCAGCGGCAAGGACAGCCATCAGTCTCTCCGAATTTTGATAAACCACCCAGGCCATGCCCGCCGGAAAGGGTAGGGCGGTAGCGTGCCTGGGGAGCGGATTTATCCAGTAGTAATGGATTGTGAAAAGACGCAGTCAAGCGAATACGGGTAAAGTTGGCGTTGCGTTCGTAATCTATTGATTTTTATAGATTTTATGGCGGTCATGGTTCTGGCTGAACCGGAGTTATACCGCAGTCACTGTTATGTATTAGTGCCGCATGCGGTCTAATCACTGTTAAGCATCTCATCGAAATTGGAGTTCTAAATGAGCGAAGATAAGTCAATCGAAGAAGTTGAATACGAACAAAGGCTTCGCCGACGTTTGAAGATTCTTCAAGAGCAATTTAAAGAAGGGAAGATAAGAATTGCTGAAGGGCTTGATGTGGAGAAGAGCCTTCTTGCTGTTCGCACCGGTCCAGATGGTGAGGTAGATCTAGATACTGTAGACGGTCTTGTAAGATCTATGGCTCTAGCAGTCACCGCCATGCATGATCGTGAGGAGCTAAAAAAGGAAGCTTCATTGAGTGAAATACAAAATATGTATTTTAAATTCATTGAAGACAACTTTGGAAAATTTTTTAAACTCATGAATCAAAGAGGAATGACTCCTCATGATGCAGGAATGGCAGCACAAAATAGCGAAGGTTCGATAAAAGAAATAACTGAAAATCTAGATAAATTTCTTGAGGTGATAGATCAGTTTTGGGAAGGCGTTGGCGAAATCGCACACATCCATGTCGAAGATATGCATCACAACGTAAAGGGTATTTTTGGCGGTGACCTTTTCCCTTCGCATGATGAAAATATCGCGTCTAAGTGTGGTATTTATACCGATACAATTGTTCTTCCAGATCCTTTCTTAAGATCTAAGATAATTTTCGAACATTATAGTCTCGCGGATAAAGCCTACTACTTCATGAAGCATGCAATGAATATCCTGCAATACAAGGAGCTGGCGTGTGCAGATGTAGAATATCCGATTGTTGTTATATTGCCTGATATGGGCGTCTTGCAAGAAGGCGAACGTGAGTTTTTCCATCGTTTAGGAAGAGAGGACTCGTTAGTTCACGCGGGTAAATTGTTTGGTCGAGATTTTGAGTCTTTCGAAGAGCTAATGGACTTTTGTGGTTCATTGGACTCAATTGAAAGAACCGTCGCTGAAATATCTGACGGTAGTAGAGTCTTATTCGACACCGATTGGGATGAAGATATTGGAGACCAAATAGAAAAGGCAATGAAAAGTGAGCATATGCAGCCTTTTGGTCAAATTACTCCCGGAGTGGTGTTAGCGAGTCAAGCTCTTGGTCGCATGTCTGTAAGCAACGAAATGCTTGTTAAAGCAAGGCGCTTAAATGGCACTCCCATAATAGATGCTCCGACATCCTGGCAGTACCTCGTATGGAAGATGGAATACGATGCTGAAAGAGCCGAGTCAGAATTAAAATCTCAAGACCTTCATGTCGTTAAAGGCCTTAGTGACCTTTCAACAGGTGAGATGCAGTGGATTGGAAACATCCCTCCAGAAGCACTAATTGAAATACGAAAAGAAGGCGCTATGGAAGAGATTAGAGGAATTTTAGGTAAAGGAGTAAATGATCTAATTGAAGTCAATCCTGCCAATTTTCATCGCAGTCGAGACCAGATTTTCGACAATATAAATTTAGCATTTAGCCAGCACCAAAAAAATCTAGATGATCTCAGTAGTAAAAAATGGAAATTTGCAGGTAAAGACATAGGTTCATGGTTAGTTGTTGGTTCACTTGAAGTGGCCGCCGCAGTCACTGGAACTCCTGTTTGGGGTATGGCTACAATAGCAGCAGATCAAATGTTTGATGTGCCTAAATTAAAAGACATTCCAAAATCAATTAGAGATCTCGCAGAAGAAAACAAAAAAGTGAAGAAATCACCAGTAGGTCTTCTTTTCGATATTCATAAAAAAAATGCTTAACAAGGCGCTGCTGCCGGACAAATTTTCCGCTGCGCTCTAAATTTGCCGCAGAGCGCGGCGTTATACCCAAAATTAACTTGGAAGTCCTAAATGGATGTAGAGCTATTTGAGAAAGTAAAACAGGGAGAGCTATCTAGTACGGATGAGTTCCAAGTCCGAGCTATACGACGAGGAACCGACGACTCAGCAAGGTACAAAACTTATTGTTCTCTGCTAGACATGATATCAGAAGGGTATATTGAGGGAGCAAAGAGCGCTGATGGTTGTTTGGGGCCAAACTATAGTGACTTGAAAGTCACAAAGTCGGGATTGGAGGTCTACAAATTCTGGACGACACCAATCAGCCAGATCGGGAAGCCAACACTTTGGGAAGTATGCAGGAACGGCGTGCTTAGCGCTTTTGCTGGAAAGTTGGTTTGGTGGCTCGTCGCGAGCGTTGTTTTGATACTGATACCAACATTCAGTGAGACTGCAAGAGAGTATTTAAGGTTTTTCCTGAATTGGGTGCTGGCTCTACTCTCATGAAGGGTATAACAATCGCAGGCACGGCGACGGCTTTTTCGTTGCGGCTGCGCCTCCACTACAAAGCCGCGCATGCTGCGGGCGTTAGACAAGCAAGCCCATCAAATAAGTAAAGTATAATGAGTGATTCACAAAACGGATATTAAGAAATCGCAGCCGTTATTCTTGGTGCTATCCACGAGCAAGAAATTGATTTGGAAAGGCTCAATAATCGCTGTCATTCCATAATACTCGGTAACGAGGGGAATGTTGGTAGCTCGGTACAAAATAAGGAAAAGATGTTGGAAGCCATCAATAAGGCCGTTTTTGAGAAGGGAACTAGGTAATGAAAAATATTTACAAAACAGCTTTTTTGGTTATTTCAGTTATAGGTTGTACTACTGAAATATTTGCTAATGACAAATACAGCTCACGAATTCGATCATACGCGTTGAGTCCGTATACTCAGCAGGGATACCCCGACACAATTGCACAGTTCGGCTCCAGGCTGACCGAAATTGAATCTTTTAGACGAAGAACTGCTGAGATGGCTCTCGAGAGCGGCAAGTGTGACACCGTAGAGTTCGTGGAGCTTAGTGCCGAAAGTACGTTGAGCAGGTTAAAGTTCTGGGCAGACTGTACGAATGGTCAGAGGATCTACCTCACTGAAGAAGAAATAGAAAAGAATACCAAGGTTCTCACGCAAGAGGAAAAGTCCTGGGATCAATCGTCCGCAATGAGGGCTTGCCGGGAAGCGATCAAAGATAGAGCGTTAATTCCGAGTGAGGTTGATATCCATAATTTATTGGGCATTAGCTTTTACAAGGCGCCGCTAACGCATAATGTGGTCTTGAAAATGAATTTCGATGCTAAAAACGCTTTCGGAACAGAAATTCCATACACGGCTACGTGCCATTTTGAGCCAGGAAAGGTAGGAACTATTGACATTGAGAGGAGAAGGTAAGGCCACATAAGCCAATGTTGGCCGACACAGCAAGCATCGGCCTTGAAAAACAGGCCTCAAAACGCTTGCTGTGCGGCAGATTGGGGCGTTAGGAACCCCCATTTTTCAGAGGAAAAACCATGAAGCAACAAATATCAAACATTGTGATCGCAGTCATAATATCTGGCACAGCGCTTTACGGGCTAGGCGCATTTGAAAAAAAAGAAATGACATACGCTACAGTGCACTTTGATGGCGGATTCAAAAAAATCGGCGAAATTGCAGAGCAGAGAGCATTCTCAAAAGTAAAGGTAACCATGGGCGAGAGCGAAATCTATTCTGGAGACATCGCCACTGTCACATCAGAAATAAAGCAAGCCCTAGCCGGTGAAGAAAATCCAAATGATATGGTTTGGAAAGACGGAGTAAATATAAAAGGGAATGTTGGTGTTTCATGGATTGGCAGCGAGAGCCGCTTTGAACTGACAACCGATACCATAGATCTCACTTCTACCGAAAAAGCGCCCCTTAAGCCCCTAGATATAGTAGTTGCTCTGGAGACAATGGATTCCACGGTAAAGGCCAGGCATCAAGAATATGCAGAAGAAGCTTTATCATTTAGCGAAAATCCTGAGAGCGCTTTCCTGCTATCGAGAATATTAGCCGCGCTACGTTAATAGATCATCACTAAGACAATTGCTCCAAGTCGCTCGTTCGGAATGGACTGGAGTCGAGTCCTTAATCAAGCGTTAAGGGTGCTTAAGAGAGGGAAAATTTGATTCATAATTGCTCTTCTTGCTCGCTAGCTAACCCTAGGTGATCCATCGTTACCTGAGCAGAGCTTTATTTATCTGGCTGCTGCAACTGGTTGTGTAGTGTGGTCAAAGTTGATCATTGACGCGAAGAGCGCATAATTCTCACTGCCAGTCGTGCTTCAACATGGGCTGCGACAAGCTTTTGATGCAAATGGAAGTTGCGGTTGTTTTTTATTTTCCTGTATGTTGTATATGTTGTCTTGAGTTATATTCTTTAAGTAGTTGATGTTGGTTTGATTTGTGTGATAATGGGGGTGGTTTAATGGAAGTAATGTTGTTGTTGGTGGTGGTGTATTTTCTTCCGGCAATAGTGGCAGGGATGAGGTCTCACCACTCCGCTGGGGCAATATTTGTGTTGAACTTACTTCTTGGTTGGACGCTGCTGGGTTGGGTCGTTGCACTGGTTTGGGCTTTCACCCGACCTACACCGAGCCATACAGTTTTACTTCAGTCTAGAGATATAGAGCCAAGTGTGGCAGATGAAATACGTAAGTTGGCTGATCTGAAGAGTGAGGGGTATATAACTGATGATGATTTTAATAAAAGAAAGGCTGAGCTGTTCAGGAAGGGAAGATAGTGTAGCTTGTTTTTATATTAGGCTGACTGCGTGGTTGGAAGGGGACAGCCGGAGCGGAACCGGCTGGGTGTGAACGCGGGTCTTGAAGCCCGTGCAAAAGGGCCCCGGCGAAACGCTGGTTATCAGATTGGAGAAGCAGGGAAATCTTGTGGTAATCGTAGGCGTTCAGTGAGCCGCTGTTTTAACCCTCAGCGGATACCGCCGAATGAGTTATTCCAACCTGACCCTTGCAGCCTGGAATGGCGATGAGCTGATTTGGGGGGGCGCATAATATGAGCATCCAGTCACTTTGAGTGGGAATGAAGCAGAATGAATAAAGAAAGCTATCTGGCCGAAATCGAGCTTCGTTTGCGCCGTTACTTTTCCGCCTCCCGGGACGGCTACAAACCGCCAGCGGAGGACCGCCACCGTCTGGAAGGCTTTATGCAGGGTGCGGTTTTCATGGGGTTTGCTACCAGTGCGGAGCTGGGCAGGGTGATGGAGCGTATTCACTTCGATGTGTTCGGCAAGAGCATCGAGGAACGGCGCCAGGAGGGTGGGGCACGTTGGCAGGAGTCTTTGATCAATTACGATCGGTATGACCAGCCGGCCTATGAGCGCAGCGGGCGTTCGCAGCCGGACATGTGAATAGGAAGATCAGGGCATGTATCGTTGGGTTGGACTGTTATTGCTGATAGCTACCTTCGCTGCCAACGGGCAGGGAGTCTGCAGTGCTTCTGTTGCAGAAGCCAGTCTGCCCGCCGCTCAGGCGGCTGAAGGGCAGACTCTGCTGCTCGCCGGGAAGGGGAGGCTGGCGCTTGATCTCAGCGAGTCGGCGGTGACCATTGCTCATCTTCCGGAAATGCTGATCGTCAAATTCGCCGATGGCGCTACGCTGTCCCATCGTTGGATGGCGCCGTCGGAGCTCCGTGAAGACCAGTCCAGTGATCTGCCCTTTGTGGACTTCGTACGTCTGGTATTCAGAGAAGATGTGTCTGACGCCTCCGGTGCTGATCGGGATGAGGCAGATGCCGTCTGGCGCGCCATGATGTCTGGCTGCATAGATGCCAGGCATTACCAGCTTGCCGGTACGGATCTTTTCACCTACTCGCAGACGCGCGCCGGTGGTGAGCGCTACCACGCCTTTTTCATTCTGGATGACGACTTTGTTCATTACCTCGATGTTCTTGGCAGTGATTCCCTTGCCGATGCGCTGTTGGCTGGCCTGAGGATACGGGATCGAGCCGGGCCATAATTCCTGCCTCCCGAAGCACCCCATTCTCCGCCTTACATCGCCACCTTCCGCACATTCCCCTGCGCCTGCCGCGCCGTATATCTGCCCTTCTCATCCCGCTCTACATAGGCCACGGCAATGTCCCTGTCGTGGGTGAATACCAGTCTGCCGTTGCGTGCGACCATGTCGTTGAGCAGGGCTTCCTTTTCCTCGATAAGGGTTTCGGGGAAGCGGTCGTAGCCCATGGTGATGGGCAGGTGCAGCCAGGGGGCGCCGGGGATGAGGTCGCCGGGGAAGACCACCGGGCCGTCGGGCATGCTGAATTCGGGCAGCATCAGGCCGGGGGTGTGGCCGTCGCTGAAGCTGAAGCGCCAGTCCTTGCCCAGGGTAGGGGATTGCTGGCCGTCCTTGATCAATTCCACCCGGCCGCTGGCGTTGAGCAGGTTGATCAGCTGGGGGATGAAGGACGCCTGGTCCCGTGGGTGGGGGCGGCGGGCGCGGGCCCAGTGGCGTTCGCCGATGACGAAGGTGGCGTTGGGGAACAGCAGCTCCGGTTCTTTGCCTTCCTCCCAGGCGGTGAGCAGACCGCCGGCGTGGTCGAAGTGCAGGTGGGTGAGCACCACCACGTCGATGTCGGTATGGCTGAGGCCGACTTCCTTCAGGCTGTCGAGCAGGACGTGATTGTCCTCGACCACGCCGTAGCGCTCTTTCATCTGCGGTGAGAAGAAGGCACCTATGCCGGTCTCGATGAGGATGTTGCGGTCATCCTCCTGCACCAGCAGAGCCCGGCAGCTGAGGGCGATGCGGTTCTGCTCGTCGGTGTCGACCCAGCGGGACCACAGGGCCTTGGGGGCGTTGCCGAACATGGCGCCGCCGTCCAGTCGCTGGCTGTTGCCTTCGAGGGTGGTGAAAGTACGCATTGGGGTTCTCCTTAACCGGCCGCCGGGCTAACCCGACGGCCGGGGGCGTGTTACAGATTGAAGGTGTAGCCGATGATCAGCCGGTTCTCGTCCATATCGGTGGCGTAGTTGCTGCGATAGGTCGCGTTGCGCCAGTGCAGGGACAGGTTCTTCAGCGCGCCGCTCTGGATCACGTAGACCAGATCGGTGTTGCGCTCCCATTCCTTGCCGCGGCCACCGGCATGCTCGATGTTGTGGCCATGGGTGTAGCGGTTCATCAGCTTCAGACCGGGCAGACCCAGATCGGCGAAGGAATAGTCATGACGTACCTGCCAGCTGCGTTCGTCGCGGTTGGCGAAGTCCTGGATCTGCACCAGGTGGGCGAGGAAGGGGTCGGTGCCGTTGATGTAGGCAAAGCCGGTGTCGCCTTCCATGTGCTGGTAGCTGGTGCTGAAGCGGTGCATGCCGGCCTGGTAGCTCAGGCCCAGACTGGTCATGCGGTTGTCGATATTGCTGCGCCCGGCGTCGCTGGAGTCGGCATGGCGCAGATCCAGATTCAGGCGATGACCGTTATCCAGCTGCCAGCCGTGACCCAGGGTCAGATAGTGCTGGCGGTAGATGTCCTCCAGCTCGCCGACGTGCCAGCTGACCTTGGTCTGGTCACTGGCTTGCCAGCTCAGACCGACAAAGTCGAAGGCGCTGGCGTCGACGCCGGCGGCGTTGACCTGCACGTTCCGTGCCCCGCCCATGACCGGGGTCATGCGCTCATGGTTGGAGGAGTCGCGCAGGTTGATCCGGTCGAAGCGGCCCAGGTCCAGCTTGAGGGGCGCTGACGGATCGCTCTGCAGCCAGGCGCCGCGAAAGGTCTGCGGCAGCAGGCGGGTGTCGTTGTGCATGGCCAGCGGCAGGGACGGCAGCAGGGTGCCCAGGCGCAGTACATGGCCGTCCAGACGCAGGCGGGCGGTCAGGCCCAGCGCGCCGTACTCGTCCATGGCACGGCCGTCGCTGGTGCTGCGCTTGAGAATGCCGGTACCGCTGCGCTCGGGGCTGGAGTCCAGCTTGATGCCGAGCAGGCCGATGGCATCCACACCCAGGCCAAGGCGGCCGGGGGTGTAGCCGGAGTGCCATTCGGCGCGCATGCCCTGGGCCCATTCGTCGGCCTTGCTCTGGGTTGCCGCCGCGTGGCGGAAGTCGCGGTTGAAGTACAGGTTGCGCAGGCTGAGGCTGGCGGTGCTGTCTTCGAAGAATTCGGCCTGGGCGGGCAGGGTGCCGAGGCCACCGCCGAGCAGGGCGGCGGCGATGGCGATGCCTTTGGTCAGGTTGAGTCGGTTCATTGTGCGCCCTCCTGGCTGGTGGTCTTGACGTCGCTGACGCTGCGGAATTTCAGCAGGTGGGTGCGTTCCACCAGGATGTACAGTACGGCTCCGGCGGCCAGGCCCCAGCCCGCGCCGTAGACTGCCAGTACCACGCCCATGGTGCCGGCGATGCCGCGTTCGGTGTTGTTCTGCAGCTGCTCGAAGCCGACCATCAGGCAGATGTAGCCGGTGAGGATCAGCGTCAGCGACAGGGCGATCGGCAGTACCGGCTGGAAGAAGCTCACCAAGGGCAGCATGAACAGCGCGAGAAAGCCGCTGATCCAGAAGGTGCCGGCGCCGCTGTAGATGGAGTCCATCGCCTGGCGACCGTACTTGTAGCGCTCGGCCATGGTGGCGGCCACAGCCGTCCACAGCGGCCCGGCCAGACCGGGGTAGGGCGCGAAGAAGGCATGCAGTGCGTTGCGGATGGCAGTAACCAGATGCACGCGGTCGATGTTGTTCTCGATCACCTCGTCGGTGCGCAGCTCATCGGCGCGCTGCATCAGCGACTGGCCGACGATGATGTCGCCGAAGGCGATCACGTAGGCGATCACCGCGGTCGGTACCGCCAGCATGAACACCTGGGCATCCGGGAAGCCGACCTTGAAGGGCAGGTAGTTCCACATCTCGCCGAAGGCAGGCGCAGTGATGCCGAACTGGATGTCGGGCATGGCGTATTCGCCGGTGGCGATGCCGACGAAGATGGCGATCAGCATGCCCGGCACCATGCCGTAATTGACGATTTTGCGCGCAAGTGGAAAGCGACTGGTCAGGCCCTGGAAGGACACCGAGAACATCAGGTACAAGCACACCAGGCTACCGATCACCAGAGACACAGGCGTATTGGCCAGGCGCCCACCCGTATCGATCTCACCGATCAGCGCGGCGATACCGGCGCCGATGATGATGCCGCCCTTCATCGAGTTGGGGATCAGCCGCACCAGCACGGTGCCGAGCCGGGTGATGCCGAGGAACAGGAAGATCAGGAATACCAGGAACTGCAGGGCGAACAGCGCCTGGATGGCCTCCGGCCCCGGTTCGAAGTTGCCGAGAAACAGCAGCACCACCGGAATGCCCGGGGTGATCCAGCCGGGGACGAAGGGCACCCCGAGCAGGGCCGGCAGCATGAAGCCGACGCCGCACACCACCACATAGGCCAGGGCGACCTCGTAGGGCAGGCCCAGGTAGGTCTGCAGCAGGGGAATCATGCCCAGACTGACCACGAACATGATCAGCGCCTGGAGCATTTCTGCGGTTTCCCAGCGGTAGTGGATGAAGGGCAGGCGGATCTTGAAGGGACCGCAGGGCCAGTGGGGTTGCTCTGCGCCGTGGGCGCGCTTGTAGACTTGCATGTAAACACTCCTCTGGCCGAACGCCGGGTGCAGGGCAGGAGCGCCCGGCCTGACGGACGTCGGCTTATTGTTGTTGTGAAACAGGAAATGTTGCCGCGGTACGGCGATTGGCCGCCCGGCACCCCGCAGCGAGGGCTGCGGGGTATTCAGGTGTTCAGCGGATCAGCTGGCCTGGCGCTGGCTGGCCCATTCGCGCAGAACGTACTTCTGGATCTTGCCGGTGGAGGTCTTCGGCAGCTCGAGGAAGACCACGTCCTTGGGCACCTTGAACCCGGCCAGATGCTCGCGGCAGAAGCGCATGATGTCCTGCTCGCTGACCCGCTGGCCGGCCTTGAGGGTGATGAAGGCGCAGGGTGTTTCGCCCCACTTGTCATCCGGCTTGGCGACCACTGCGGCCTCCAGTACCGCCGGGTGCCGGTAGAGCACGCCCTCGACCTCGATGGTGGAGATGTTCTCGCCACCGGAGATGATGATGTCCTTGAGGCGGTCCTTGATCTGCACGTAACCGTCCTCGTGCCACACACCCAGGTCGCCGGTATGGAACCAGCCGCCCTCGAAGGCTTCGGCGGTGGCGGTCGGGTTCTTCAGGTAGCCCTTCATCACGGTGTTGCCGCGCATGAAGATCTCGCCGATGGTCTGGCCGTCCTTCGGCACCGGCTGCAGGGTCTTGGGGTCGGCGACCATCACCCCTTCCAGGGTCGGGTAGCGCACGCCCTGACGGGATTTGATCTCGGCACGCTCCTCCAGCGGCAGCTCATCCCACTCGCCGTGCCAGGCACAGATGGTCACGGGACCGTAGGTTTCGGTCAGGCCATAGACGTGGGCCACCTTGATGCCCATTGCCTCGACCGCGCCGATGACCTTGGCCGGTGGCGCTGCGCCGGCGACCATGGCATGCACCGGATGATCGATGGCGGCCTTGGCTTCCGGGGGCATGTTGACCAGCGCGTTGAGCACGATGGGTGCGCC
Organism: Halopseudomonas pertucinogena; assembly: GCF_014646575.1. Lineage (GTDB taxonomy): Bacteria > Pseudomonadota > Gammaproteobacteria > Pseudomonadales > Pseudomonadaceae > Halopseudomonas > Halopseudomonas pertucinogena. Next base: position 372,470 of record NZ_BMNN01000001.1, read on the forward strand.
GCACATGTGGGTGACCTGCTCGTCGTGGATCAGGTTGAGGATCTTCTGCGGGTCGACCCGGCGCAGGCACACGTGCACACCGGCCATGGCGGTGACTGTCCAGGGGTAGCACCAGCCGTTGCAGTGGAACATCGGCAGGGTCCACAGGTAGACCGGGTGCTGACCCATGTTCCAGGTCATCTGGTTGCCCATGGCGTTGAGGAAGGCACCGCGGTGGTGATAGACCACACCCTTGGGGTTGCCGGTGGTGCCGGAGGTGTAGTTGAGGCTGATGGCGTCCCACTCGTCATCCGGCAGTTGCCAGGCAAATTCGGGATCGCCCTCGGCGAGGAAGGCTTCGTAGTCCAGCTCGCTGGTGGGCTGACCTTCGCCGTACTCGGGGTCGTTGACGTCGATCACCAGCGGCGGATGGTCGAGCATGCCGATGGCCGAGTGCACTATGTCATGGAATTCGCGGTCGGCGATCAGCACCCTGGCTTCGCCATGCTGCAGCATGAAGGCGATGGCCTCGGCGTCCAGACGCACGTTCAGGGTGTTGAGCACCGCACCGATCATGGGCACGCCGAAGTGGGCTTCGAGCATTTCCGGAATATTGGGCAGCAGGGCGGCGACGGTGTCGCCCTTGCCGATGCCGCGATTCTTCAGGGCGGAGGCCAGGCGACGGCAACGGGTGTAGGTCTCGGCCCAGTTGCGGCGCACGGCACCATGTACCACGGCGGGATAGTCGGGATAGACACTGGCGGTGCGCTCGATGAAGGTCAGCGGCGACAGGGCAGTGTGGTTGACGGCGGTGGCCGGCAGGCCTTCCTGAAAGATGGACATGGCACTTATCCTGTATGGCGTTTTATTAGCTCTTGTTTAGAAAGAATGCCATTATCGAGACGGCATCCTTCTGGTTCTTGGAATCTTTTATAGGTTATCCGTTAAAGGATTGGAAGTATTACTAAGGTGGTATAGTAGTTATCCTATAAGGTGATGCGTGCCTGATAAGAATAAACACGCCGCCCCAGCACGAGGCTGGTGGCTACCCGCTGCAGACCCCCAGCCGGCGGTGGTGCTGGACGCCCGTGCCCGCCTGTGTGACTGGAATCCGGCCATGCATGCCTGGCTCAGCGCCGGGCTGGCGCCCGATCTGCTGCTGCCGAAAAACCTCGCCCATCTGGTCCAGGCGGTACTGGAACAGCAGCGCGCCATCGAGGATGTGCGCGTGGCGGTGCCCGACGGACGGCAGCTGCTGTGGAGCTTCTTTGCCCTGACCGACGGCCATGTGCAGGGGCGTGCCCGGGATGCCACCGAGACCCTGAGTACCTTTCAGCAGGCGCAGCAGGCGCGACGGCTGTATCGTCTGATCATCGAGAACACCACCGACCTCATCTCCCGGCACACACCTGGCGGCGAATTCCTCGACGCCTCCCCGGCGGCCTGGGCTCTGCTGGGCTACTGGCCGGAGCAATTGCGCGGTACTCGCATCCAGGAGCTGATCCACCCCCAGGAGCGTGATGAACTGGTGCAGCGCTATTCCCGGGCGCTGGAGCAGGACGGCTACCTCACCCTGAGTTACCGCATCCGCCACAGGGATGGCCATTACCTGTGGTTCGAGACCGCCAGCCGGGCTATTCGCGAGACCTATACCGGCAGTGTGGTGGAGGTGGTCAGCGTGTCCCGGGACATCACCGAACGGGTGCGCAGCGAGGAGCACAACCGGCGCCTGCAGGAGGAGCTGACCCACGCCACCCGCCTGGCCACCCTCGGCGAGCTGGCCTCGGGCATCGCCCATGAGATCAATCAGCCGCTGGCGGCCATCGTCAATTACGCCAGCGCCAGTCAGCGGTATCTGACGGCAATGCAGGCCGATGCCGAGCTGGTCCAGCGCCTGACCCTGGGGCTGGAGCGCATCAACAGTCACGCCCAGCATGCCGCCGAGGTGATCAAGCGGCTGCGCGCCTTTCTGCGCAAGGGGCCGCGCAAGGCGCAGCGCATCAATCCGGCGCAGTTGGCGGCCGATGCGCTGCGCCTCTGCGCCTGGGAGGCCCAGCAACAGCAGGTGGAGATCATCCAGCAGATACCGGCCGAGCTGCCCGATGTGCACGTGGACCCGGTGCTGATCCAGCAGGTGCTGCTCAACCTGCTGCGCAATGCCATCGAGGCCAATCAGGAAACCCACCCGGACTGCCCCTCGCGGATCTGGCTGACGCTGAGCCAGGATGAACGCCGGGTGCATCTGGAAGTCACCGACCAGGGGCCGGGACTGGCCCCCGAACAACTGGCCAGCCTGTTCACGCCGTTCTTCACCAGCAAGGAAGACGGCCTGGGACTGGGGCTGTCCATGAGTCAAAGCATCATCGAGGGCTTCGGCGGCGGGCTGGAAGCGCGCCCGGCCGAGAGCGGCGGCCTGTGCCTGCATGGCTGGCTGCCGGTATTGCCCGCACAGGAACAGGTAACGGAGAAGTGAATATGGAGATGCATCAGCAGCGCGTGTATGTGGTGGACGACGATCAGGGCATGCTGGAGTCCACCGTCTGGCTGCTGGAATCGGTAGGTCTGCAGGCGGTGCCCTTCACCTCCGGCCAGGCCTTTCTCGACAGCTGCAGCGAAGACATACCGGCCTGCGTACTGCTGGATATCCGCATGCCCGGTATGGGCGGGCTGGCGGTGCAGGACGCCCTGCGCGAGCGCGGCAGTCAGCTGCCGGTGATCTTCGTCAGCGCCCATGCCGATGTACCCATAGTGGTACGCGCCTTCCGCGCCGGCGCGGTGGACTTCATCGAAAAGCCCTACAACGAGCAGCTGCTGCTGGACAGCGTGCAACGGGCCCTGCGCCAGCGTGCGCGTCCCGCCGCCGCAGGGCCACAGGCGAGCGAAGTACAACAGCGCCTGGATCAGCTCACCCCACGGGAGCGGGACGTGCTGCTGCCGCTGGTGCAGGGCCGAAGCAACCGCGAGATAGCCGAGCAGCTGGGCATCAGCGTCAAGACCGTGGATCTCTACCGCTCCCGGGTGATGAAACGCATGCAGGCCGACAGCCTGCCGGCACTGGTGGGAATGTGTATCGGGGTGGGGTTGGTGGAACCCTTTACCCTGCAGCCGCGCTGAGGATCGGGCCGATGGACCGGGCAACCCTTGCGGTTGCCCGATATGCGTTTACAGCGGGTAGTTCTTCAGCTCCCGGGCGATCAGCAGGCGCTGGATTTCGCTGGTGCCTTCGTAGATCTGGGTGATGCGCGCATCGCGGTACAGCCGTTCCACCGGGTAATCCTCCAGATAGCCGTAGCCGCCGTGGATCTGTACCTCCCACGTCGCAGCTGCTTCTTAATGAGGGAAATCGCCGACACGTCTTGAGATGATGGCATCGCATCGCAGCTCACCCCTTTTCCCCGAATGCTGTCTAACGGTAGTGGCCAAAAGATATTACATCGGTTATCTTTCCGCTTTGCATCAAAAACAGATAAGTCTGAGAAGGAGAAAAAAAGGAAATGAATCCAATAATAAAGGCGCAACTTTCTACTTTCAGAGACATGAACCCAACTGAAAGATTAAGCGACTCGGACTTGTTTGAGGTGATGTCAATATTTTCAATTGAAAATGGGGTATTAGGGGAAAATATTGATCCGTTCCGGGCGCATCTGAGAGGGGAGGAGTTCGGGATTGATGGGGTCGCAATATCTATCCAGGGTACACTGTGCACAGATGCTGATGAGGCAGCTGAGATATTGTCTGTGGGAAAAAATCACGTTTCCGAATTTCATTTCTTCCAGTCGAAAACCTCCGAAAGTATGGATTACGGGGACGTGTCTAAGTTTCTAGATGCGGTTTATGACTTTTTTGTGTCCCAAGAGATGGTTTTGGGTGACCAGATAAAGAGTCTTGTTGAGGTTAAAGATGAGATTTATGGGGCTGCGGCCAAGGTAAGCCCGACATTACGATGCTTCTATTGCACTACTGGGACAGGCCAAGTTTCTGAGGTTATAGCCAAGTTAATAAACACAAATAAAGCTAGATTTGACGAGCTAAATATCTTTAGCAAGATTCAAATAGAGTGTGTGGGGGCGAAGGTTATACAAAATGGATTTAGATCGGCGACTAACTCCACTTCGGCGAAGATAAATTTCCCCAAAGCTGTGACGATGCCCAGCCATGATAAGGTGGATGAGGCTTATATTGGATATATTTCTGCCTCAGAAATTCTAGAGATTGCACTTGGTGATGCCGATCAGGAAGGCGTGCGTCATATAAATCGGGCTATTTTTTATGACAACGTTAGGGATTTTAATCCTGACTCTGATATTAATAAATCAATTATATCGGAGTTGGAGGGAGGTGATCTAGATTCGTTTGTTTTTAAGAATAATGGGATAACAATAGTATCAAAAAGCATAGATAGGAAGGGTGATGTTTTTACGCTTGAGGATTATCAGATAGTTAATGGTTGTCAGACGACTAATATATTGTCGCATGTGCGAGATAAGGCTGAGTTGATATCTGTCCCATTAAGACTAATAGGTTGTAGTGACTCTGATTTTGTCTCCAGTGTAATCATAGGGACGAATCGCCAGAATGATGTGCGGGAAGATCAGTTCTGGGCTCTGCTTCCCTTTATGAAGGATCTTGAGGAATATTGTGCAGCCCAGGCCGACCGCATATTTATAGAAAGACGAGATAACCAATATAGAGATGTCGCCGTGGAGCGTACTAGGATCTTACGCCCATCTGATTTGATGAAAGCAGCAGCTGCTATGTTCTTTTTCCAACCACACCGTGCAGCTCGTGATCACCGTGGAATACGCAAAGAGTACTCAGATAAAATATTTTTGAAAGATCATAATGTGGAGTTGTATTACGTAGCTGCCTTAGCGATATATAAGTTTGACTATTTGGTTCGATCGGCGAAAGTAGATAGGTCTCGGGTAATTTTCCGTTTCTACGCGCTCTACGCGTTAGTAAGAAAGTTCTGGAAAGCCCCCGATCTGCTAGAGGCTACGCAAAAAAAACAGAAGGTGGTCCGGGGACATGTTTTTAAAATCATTCAGGATAATGATAAGTTTGCAGAACATATCGAAGAAGTGGCGTCGCACCTTGAAATTCTTATAAAGGAATCAAGTAACAACTCGCGTGAGAGGGTTAGAGACTACATAAGGACCGAGACCGTAGTAGAAAAATTCACACTTGCGATGTTTGGAAAATAATGGGGCGTCACTGGTTAGATGATGCTGTGACCGCGTTGTGGCTTTCCGATTAGGCGGTCGCATTGGCTGCTTACTTCGTAATAGGAACCTCCTAATAAGACGGACGGCGCGGTAGGCCCGTTGCCCTGCGTTTACTTTAGGCTTCTACACGGCTCCAGAGCTACATTAGTGTGTGCTAGCTCGAGCGAGTTGGGTCGTAGATCAAAAAAGCGGGTTTTTTGTCGAGTAGTTGGCCGGGCAACCGCAAGGGTTGCCCGGTATGTGTTTACAGCGGGTAGTTCTTCAGCTCCCGGGCAATCAGCAGGCGCTGGATTTCGCTGGTGCCTTCGTAGATCTGGGTGATGCGCGCATCGCGGTACAGCCGTTCCACCGGATAATCCTCCAGATAGCCGTAGCCGCCGTGGATCTGCACGGCGTGGGAGCACACCTGCTCGGCGATCTCGCTGGCGAACAGCTTGGCCTGGGAGGCTTCCGACAGGCAGGGTATGCCTTCGGTGCGCAGGCGTGCGGCATGCAGGATCAGCAGGCGTGCGGCGTTGATGCGGGTGTGCATGTCGGCCAGCATGTTGGCCACGCTCTGGTGCTCGGTCAGGGGGACACCGAACTGGGTGCGTTCGCGGGCGTAGGTCAGCGCTGCCTCGAAGGCCGCACGGGCGATACCCACGGACTGGGCGGCGATGCCGATGCGGCCGCCTTCCAGGTTGGACAGGGCAATGGCCAGACCCTTGCCGCGGGGGCCGAGCAGATTCGCCTCGGGGATGCGGCAGTTGTCCAGGGTCACGGCGCAGGTGTCCGAGCCGCGGATGCCCATCTTGTGTTCCATGCGTTCGATCTTGAAGCCCGCGGTGTTGGTGGGGACCAGGAAGGCCGACAGACCTTTCTTGCCCAGTTCCGGGTCGGTCACCGCGAAGACGATGGCCAGGTGCGCGCGCTTGGCGTTGCTGACGAACTGCTTGGCGCCGTTGAGTACCCACTCGCCGTTTTCCAGTACCGCGCGGGTGCGCAGGTTGTTGGCTTCCGAGCCTGCCTGGGGCTCGGTCAGGGCGAAGCAGCCGATCTTGCGGCCGGCGGCCAGATCCGGCAGCCAGGCTTCCTGCTGTTCGGGGGTACCGAAGTTGAGCAGGGGGCCGCAGCCCACGGAGTTGTGGATGCTCATCATGGCGCCGGTAGCGCTGCAGCCGGCGGCGATTTCCTCGACCGCCAGGGCGTAGGCGACATAGTCGACGTAGCTGCCGCCCCATTCCTCGGGCACCACCATGCCGAGCAGGCCGAGTTCGCCCATCTGGCTCACCACGGCATCGTCGATCCAGCCGGACTTGTCCCACTCGGCGGCCCGGGGCGCCAGCTCGCTCTGGGCGAACTGGCGGGCCATGTCGCGGATCATCCGCTGGTCTTCATTGAGTTCGATATCGTGCATTTCTGTCTCTCCGTCAGGCGCGCTCGGCGGCCTGGCCTGGTTCAAAGCCGGCGAAGAAGGCGGCTACCCGTGCCGGGTCGACCTCGGCCAGAGTGGGCGGATTCCAGTGCGGGTTCTTGTCCTTGTCGACGATCAGCGCGCGCACGCCTTCCATGATGTCGCCATCGGCAAACCACTGGCTGTCCAGGTACAGCTCGAGGGCGAAGCAATCGGCCAGGGTCAGCTCTCTGCCCTGGCGCAGCAGCTCCAGGGTCACGCACATGGCCAGCGGTGACTTGGCATCGATGGCTGCCAGGGTCCGCTCGGCCCAGTCCTGGAAGGCCGGGCATTCCTCGGCTGCCAGGGAGGCGCGGATGCGGTGCATGTCGGGCTGGCTGAAGTGGTGGTCGATGGCCGAACGCATGGCCTTGATCTCGGAGCCCGGGATCTTCTGCGAGGCGCGTTTGTTCAGCAGCTGGTCGAGATCCTTCGCCGGCTCGGCGGACCAGTCCAGCTGGTTCAGTGCCTCGTCGAACTCGCCGATCAGCTCGCTGCCCAGGCAGTGGTCGGCCAGACCGCAGTACAGGGCGTCGGCCGCACGGATATGGGTGCCGGTTACCCCCAGATACTGACCGATGGCGCCTTCCAGGCGGGGCAGGAAGTAGCTGCCGCCCACATCCGGGAAGTAGCCGATGCCGGTTTCCGGCATGCCCATCTTGACCCGCTCGGTGATCACCCGGTGGGATGCGGCCTGGGCCAGACCCATGCCCCCACCCAGCACGAAGCCGTCCATCAGCGCCAGGACCGGTTTGGGATAGGCGTGGATCAGCTGATCCAGCGCGTATTCCTCGCGGAAGAAGGTCATGTACATGCCGTCGCCGGCCAGGTAGCTGTCGTACAGGCCGCGGATGTCGCCGCCGGCGCAGAAGGCCTTCTCGCCATTGGCGCGCAGTACCACCGCCTTGATGCCATCGTCCTGCAGCCAGACGTCCAGCTGACTGCGCAGCTGGCGCACCATGTCCAGGTTCAGAGCGTTGAGTCCGGCCGGCCGGTTCAGCGTCAGGTGACCGACGCTGTTGCGCACCTCGACCAGTACAGTCTGCTCGCTCATTTGATTGCTCCGTTGTACAGCTTGATGATCGCCGAGAAGTCCAGCGCGCCGTTACCCTGACTGCTGAAGGTCTGGTACAGCTGCTGGGCCAGGCCGCCGAGGATGACCGGCTGGCGCGCCTGCTTGGCGGCCTCGGTGGCCAGCCCCAGGTCCTTGAGCATCAGGTCGGTACCGAAACCGCCGGTGTAGCCGCGGGAAGCGGGCACGTTGTCCATGACGCCGGGGTAGGGGTTGTAGGTGTCGGAGCTCCAGTTGCGGCCGCTGGAGGTGTTGATGATGCCGGCCAGTACCGCCGGGTCCATGCCCAGGGACACGCCCAGGTTCATCGCCTCGGCGGTGCCGATCATGGTGATGGCCAGCAGCATGTTGTTGGCAACCTTGGCCACCTGGCCGTTGCCGCTGGGGCCGCAGTGCACGATGTTCTTGCCCATGGCCTGCAGCACCGGCAGGGCGACATCGAAGTCAGCCTTGTCCCCGCCGACCATGAAGGTCAGGGTGCCGGCGGTGGCGCCGCCGGTGCCGCCGGAGACCGGGGCATCGACCATGCGATTACCCTGCTTCTCGGCGGCTGCGGCCACTTCGCGGGCGCTCATGGGGTCGATGGTGGAGCTGTCGATCAGGCGCACCTGAGGGGCGACGTTGGCCAGCAGGCCGTCTTCACCCAGATAGACCGATTTCACATGGGGAGCGGCGGGCAGCATGGTGATGATCATTTCGACGTCGCTGCGCGCCAGTTCGGCGATGCTTGCTGCGGCGCTGGCACCGGCTTCGACCAGGCCGGCGACGGCGCTTTGGGAGAGGTCGGATACGGTGAGCTGATGCCCTGCCTTGAGCAGGTTCCGGGCCATCGGCCCGCCCATGTTGCCCAGTCCTATAAAGCCTATTTTCATGTGGGTTGCCTCATTGTTGTTGTCAGGCGGTCGGGCGTGCTGTGCACGCCATCGCGGCGGGGCGGTCCGGCGTCCCGGCGCCGCTCCTACAGATTCATGATCGAGCTCTTTTTTAGCTGTTTGTAGGAGCCCCGACCTCGGGGCGATGGCGCGCGGCGCGCGCCCTGTCACTCAGCCGTGCTTGAAATCGGGTTTGCGCTTCTCGACAAAAGCCTGCATGCCTTCTTTCTGGTCGGCGGTGGCGAAGATCGAGTGGAACACACGGCGCTCGAAGCGCACGCCTTCTGCCAGGCTGGTTTCGAACACGCGGTTCACGCATTCCTTGGTCATCATCACGCTGGGCAGGGACTTCTCCGCGATGACCTGGGCGGCCTTCAGGGTCTCGTCCAGCAGTTGATCTACCGGGAAGATCCGTGCAACCAGGCCCGCCTGCTCGGCTTCCTGGGCATCCATCTGGCGACCGGTCAGGCACATCTCCATGGCTTTGGCCTTGCCGATGGCGCGGGTCAGGCGCTGGGTGCCGCCGATACCGGGCAGTACGCCCAGGTTGATTTCCGGCTGGCCGAAGCGGGCGTTGTCGGCGGCATAGATGAAGTCGCAGATCATTGCCAGCTCGCAGCCGCCGCCCAGCGCATAACCGGCCACAGCAGCGATCAGCGGCTTGCGGCGGTTGGCGATGCGGTCGGCGGGGGAAAAGAAGTCGTCCATGTACACGCCGGGGTAGTTCAGTTCTGCCATCTGCTTGATATCGGCACCGGCGGCAAAGGCCTTGCTGGAGCCGGTCAGTACCACGCAACCGATATTCGGGTCGTTCTCGAACTGGTCCAGCGCCTGGTTCAGCTCGTCCAGCACCTGGGTGTTCAGGGCGTTCAACGCCTGGGGCCGGTTCAGGGTAATCAGGCCAACGCGCTCGCGGGTTTCGATCAGGATGGTTTCAAAGCTCATGTCTCTACTCCAACAAAAAGAGGCCGGCCTTTACTGAGCCGGCCTGTCAGGCGTCACTTCAGGGTGATGGTCGTATTAACCGCAGCGGCCTGCTCGTCGTCATCGAACCAGCGGGCGGTGATGGTCTTGGTCTGGGTGTAGAACAGGATCACCTGCTTGCCGTACGGGCCCAGGTCGCCCAGCTTGGAGCCGCGCGAGCCGCTGAAGGAGAACAGCGGTACCGGCACCGGAATCGGCACGTTGATGCCGACCTGACCCACGTCGATGTCTTCCTGGAAGCGGCGGGCAATGCCACCGGAACGGGTGAAGATGGCGGTGCCGTTGCCGTTCGGGTTGGCGTTGATGATCTCGATCGCCTCGTCCAGCGAGTCGGCTTCCATCACGCAGAGCACCGGCCCGAAGATTTCGGTGTCGTACACGCTCATGCCCGGCTTGACGCCTGCCAGGATGGTCGGGCCGACGAAGTTGCCATCGGCGTAGCCGGGGACGTCCGGGTTGCGGCCGTCCAGCACCAGCTCGGCGCCTTCATCGATCCCTTTCTGGATCAGACCATTGATGCGATCCAGCGCGGAGCGGGAGATGACCGGGCCCACATCGGTGCCCGGCTCGACGCCAGCGCTGACCTTGAGTGTCTGGGCCTTGCGGGCCAGCTCGGGCAGCCAGTTGCGCGACTCGCCTACCAGGATGATGACCGGCAGGGCCATGCAGCGTTGCCCGGCTGCACCGAAGGCGGCTCCGACCAGGTTGTTCAGGGTCTGCTCCTTGTTGGCGTCGGGCATGACGATGGCGTGGTTCTTCGCGCCCATCATGCACTGCACGCGCTTGCCGGCCTGGCTGGCGCGATTGTAGACGTGGGTACCGACATGGGTGGAGCCGACGAAGGACACCGCCTTGATATCCGGGTGGTCGCAGACGGCATTCACCGCATCCACGCCGCCGTGGATCACGTTCAGTACGCCCGGCGGGATACCGGCTTCCAGCGCCAGTTCAGCCAGGCGCATGGTGACCATGGGGTCCTGCTCGGAGGGCTTGAGCACGAAGGTGTTGCCGGTGGCGATGGCCATGGGGAACATCCACAGCGGGATCATCGCCGGGAAGTTGAACGGGGTGATGCCCGCGCAGACGCCCAGCGGCTGCAGCAGGGTGTAGGTGTCCACGCCGCCCGCGACGTTGTTGGCCAGTTCGCCCAGCTGCAGGTTGCCCACGGCGGAGGCATGCTCAACCACTTCCAGACCGCGGAACACATCGCCCTCGGCGTCGGCCAGGGTCTTGCCCTGCTCGGCGGTGAGGATGGCAGCCAGCTCCTTCATGTTCTCGCGGATCAGTTGCTGGTACTTGAGGAAGATGCGGGCACGGGCGCCGATCGGTGTCTTGCGCCAGGTCTTGAAGGCTTCCTTGGCGTTGGCCACGGCGGCGTTGATTTCGTCCTGGGTGGCGAAGGGCACACGGGCCAGGACTTCCTGAGTGGCCGGGTTGACCACGTCGCGCCATTGGTCAGTCTTCGACTCAACGAACTCGCCGTTGATCAGCAGCTTGACGGTAGGGATGTTGTTATTGCTCATTGTTGTCCTCTGGGGCCGCGGCCCTTGTCGTCTTGGAAGATGTCATGGATAGTAGCAGTGCGTTTTTCCCATAAACAATTGGCTCATTCGCAAGTTGGGTCTGCGTTTTTGCACAGGTAGCTAGGATGGATTGGGATAACCTGCGGTTTTTTCTCGAATTAAGCAGGGCGGGGCGACTGACTACGGCGGCGCGGCGGCTGGGCGTGGACCACACCACGGTGTCGCGGCGGGTGCAGGCACTGGAGAAGAATCTCGGCGTGGCGCTGTTTCTGCGTGACACCAGCGGCTATACCCTGACCGAGGCCGGCCGCAGCCTGTTGCCGCAGGTGGAGTTGATGGAAGGGGCCAGCGTGCGCATCGAGCAGGCGCTGCCCAACCCGGGCGACAGCCTGTCCGGGCAGGTTCGCATCGGCGCAACCGAGGGCTATGGCACCATGGTTGCTGCGCAGCTTGGCGAGCTGAGCCAGCGCCATCCCCATCTGAACCTTGATCTGCTGGCGCTGCCCCGGGCGGTGCGCCTGTCCCGCCATGAAGCGGATATCGTCATCACCCTGGAGCGGCCGGAACGCGGCCCCTTCATCATCACCAAACTGTCCGACTATGTGCTGCGGTTGTACGCCGGCAGGGATTACCTCGAACAGCACGGCCCGATCAACAGCCGGGCCGATCTGGAGAAGCACCGCTTTGTCAGCTATGTGGACGATCTGGTGTTCAGCAAGGACCTGCTATTTCTCGACGAGATTGCCGGCTCCGGTGCAGTGGGTGTGCGCAGTACCAGCGTGCTGGCGCAGCAGGAAGCGATTGCCGCGGGCGCCGGCCTGGGCATCCTGCCCGCATTCACCGCCGACCAGGACCCGCGCCTGCAACTGATCATGCCGGCGCAGATCCGCTTCATCCGCACCTTCTGGATGCTGATGCCCATCGAGCTGAAGGACATTGCGCGGATGCGGGTGACCTGGGATTTTCTGCGGGAGCAGGCGGAGCGGGAACGGGGGCGGTTGATGGGGAGGGAAACTATCGTTACGGAAGACAATAGAACTTGAGAGGCTTTTCAGGTCAGATGCGCAATGTGCATTGACTGAGATCGAGCGCTCGTGGTCAGCTCGCAGGTTTCGCACAAGCAGGAATACAAGAATGACAACATCAGCAGTTTATGTGGTCGGCGCAGCGCGTACGGCTATCGGTACCTTCGGCGGTACGTTAAAGGATACGGCGCTGTGCAGCCTGGCCACCACGGCAGTCAAGGCGGCGCTGGAACGCTCCGGGGTGGCGCCGGATCAGGTCGGTCACGTGGTCATGGGTAACGTGATCCCCACCGAACCGAAGGACGCCTACCTCAGTCGCGTTGCGGCCATGGATGCTGGCATTCCAAAGGAAACGCCGGCCTTCAACGTCAACCGCCTCTGCGGTTCGGGTCTGCAGGCAATTGTTTCCGCAGCGCAGAGCATCATGCTGGGAGACGCCGAGGTGGCGGTGGGCGGCGGTGCTGAAAGCATGAGCCGTGGCCCGTACATGCTGCCGGCCATGCGCTGGGGTGGCCGGCTGGGCGACGCCACGGCGCTCGATTACATGAACGGCATTCTGCATGACCCGTGGAAGCGCATGCATATGGGCGTCACCGCCGAGAATGTGGCGGCGCGCTACGGTATCTCCCGCCAGGCTCAGGACGAACTCGCAGCGGAAAGTCAGCGCCGCGCGGCACAGGCCATTGAAAACGGTTATTTCGCTTCCCAGATTGCTCCGGTCGAGATCAGGACGCGCAAGGGTACGCAGCTGTTTGAAGTGGATGAACACGTGCGCGCCGGCGTCACCGCCGAACAGCTGGCCGGTATGCGCCCGGTGTTCCAGCCGGAGAACGGTACCGTCACCCCCGGCAATGCGTCGGGCCTGAACGATGGCGCCGCCGCGCTGATGCTCGCCTCGGAACAGGCGGTCAAAGATCTGCAGCTCACCCCCATGGCGCGCCTGGTGGGCTACGCCCATGCCGGGGTGGACCCGGATTACATGGGCATCGGCCCGGTCCCCGCGGTGCGCCAGGTGCTGCAGCGCACCGGCCTGACATTGCAGGATATCGATGTCATCGAGGCCAACGAAGCCTTCGCCGCCCAGGCCTGCGCCGTGATGCAGGAGCTGGAGCTGGACCCGACCAGGGTCAACCCCAACGGCTCGGGCATCTCCCTCGGCCACCCGGTGGGAGCCACTGGCGCCATCATCAGCGTCAAGGCCATCTACGAGCTGCAGCGCACCGGCAGTCGTTATGCGCTGGTAACCATGTGCATCGGCGGCGGCCAGGGGATTGCCGCCATCTATGAGCGCGTCTGATTCAACCTGACGATGAAAGAGAGAGAACAATGACAATTCAGCAAGTAGGCGTCATCGGCGCCGGCACCATGGGTAACGGTATCGCCCAGGTTTGCGCCGCAGCGGGACTGTCGGTCACCCTGGTGGATATTTCCGCCGAGGCACTGGACCGGGCCATGTCCACCATGGCCGGCAGCCTGGACCGGCTGGTGCGCAAGGATCAGCTGTCGGAAAATCAGAAGCAGGAAACCCTGGCGCGGGTACGCACCACCACCGCCATGGCCGATCTGACCGAGGCGGATCTGGTGATCGAAGCTGCCACCGAGGTGCTGCACATCAAGGAGGCGATCATCCGGCAGGTGGACGAGGTGGTGCGCCCGGACGCGATCATTGCCACCAACACCTCGTCCATCTCCATCACCCGCATCGCCAGCGTCAGCAGCCGCCCCGAGCGCTGCATCGGCATGCACTTCTTCAATCCGGTGCCGGTAATGCTGCTGGTGGAGCTGATTGCCGGGCTGCAGACCTCGGAGCAGACCCGCGCCGCCGCCAGCGAGTTCGTCGGCCGCATCAACAAGACGGCTGTCAGCGTGCGCAACAGTCCCGGCTTTGCGGTCAACCGCATCCTGGTACCAATGATCAACGAAGCCATCTTCGTGCTGCAGGAAGGCATCGCCAGTGCCGAAGACATCGATCTTGGCATGCGCCTGGGCTGCAACCACCCGATCGGCCCGCTGGCATTGGCGGATCTGATCGGCCTGGATACCCTGCTGCAGGTGATGGAGGTATTCCACACCGGCTTCGGTGACAGCAAGTACCGACCTGCGCCGCTGCTGCGCGAGATGGTCGAGGCGGGCTACCTGGGCCGCAAGGCGGGACGTGGTTTTTACCCCTATTCTGGCTGATACTGTTACGACCCTATGGCAATGAGGATGTAGATGATGCTGAGAAACTGGATGTTGCTCGTGCTTCTGTGGATGGGGATGTCAGTCGGGGCAGCCCACGCGCAGAGCGAAGATGATGGTGCGGCGGCCCGCGCCCTGCTCACCGAAGCTGTTGAGTATTACAAGGAGAATGGCGACAAGGCGCTGGCGGTGTTCAGCCGGCAGGGGCCCTTTGTCAAGGATGATCTCTACGTATTCGCCATCAACACCAACGGCATCATGCTCGCCAGTGGCGGGCCGTCGGTCATGCTGATCGGGCGGGACATCATGAATACCATCGATGATGAGCTCAAGCCCAAGTTCCAGCGGGCGCTGAGCCAGCCCGAGAGCGGCGAGATCCTCGAGGCCGACTACCCCTGGGGCAGCTGGGATACCGGTGGCCGCAAGATCACCAAGCACGTCTACTTCCAGCGGGTAGGGGATACGGTCCTGGCGGTGGGCTACTACCGGCCGCGTGCCACCTCGGAGGAGGCGCTGCAGCTGCTGAACTCGGCGGTTGAGGCGGTCGGAGCCGATGCACGGGAAACCTTCAAGGCGATCAACGCACTGGATGAGCGCTTCTACAAGGACGACCTCTACGTCTTCGTGGTCGAGATGGACAGCCAGCGTATCGTCGCCCATGGCTCCAATCTGCGCCTGGTGGGTCGCGATCTGAGCGCTCTGGCCAACCGCGTGGGTCGTCCGATCAGTGCCGAGGATCTGACCCGGGTCAATGCCGAGGGTGCCATCGAGTTCGCCTACCAGTGGGAGCATCCCATCACCGGTGAAGTCGAGACCAAGCACGCCTTTGCCCGTCGGGTAGGCAGCTACCTGGTCGCCGTGGGCTATTACAAGCCCGAGGGCGAGCAGGCCGAGTGATGTCTCAGCTCTGCAGCTCGACCCGGTCGCGGTAGCAGTCCAGCGCCTCCGGGTTGGCCAGGGCTTCGGTATTGTTCACCGGCTGGCCGTGCACCACATTGCGCACGGCCAGCTCCACTATCTTGCCGCTGCGGGTACGCGGTATGTCCTGCACCGCAACGATGCGTGCCGGCACATGCCGTGGGCTGGCGTGCTGGCGGATCTCCTCGCGGATGCGTCGCTCCAGCGCGGCGTCCAGCTCCACCCCCTCACGCAACTGCACAAAGAGCACCACGCGCACATCCCCCTGCCATTGCTGACCGATGGCGACCGATTCCAGCATCTCGTCGATACGCTCCACCTGCCGGTAGATTTCCGCGGTGCCGATGCGCACGCCGCCGGGGTTGAGCACCGCGTCCGAGCGCCCGTGGATGATCAGGCCGCCGTGGGGCCGCTGCTCGGCATAGTCACCATGGGCCCAGACCCCGGGGAAACGCTCGAAGTAGGCGGCGCGATAGCGGCTGCCGTCCGCATCGTTCCAGAAACCCAGCGGCATGGACGGGAAGGCGCGGGTGCAGACCAGCTCGCCTTTTTCGCCGATTACCTGTTCGCCCTGGCCATTCCATACCTCCACCGCCATGCCCAGGCCCGCACCCTGCAATTCGCCGCGCCAGACCGGCAGCGTCGGGCTGCCCAGCGCAAAGCAGGAAACGATATCGGTGCCGCCGGAGATGGAGGACAGCTGCACGTCCGGCTTGATGTCGCGGTAGACGTAATCGAATCCTTCCGGCGACAACGGCGAGCCAGTGGAAAGGATGCAGCGCAGGCTGTCGAGCCGGTGGCTCAGGGCGGGACGCACCTGTTCCTTCTCCAGCGCGGCGAGATAGCGGGCGCTGATGCCGAAGGCATGGATGCCTTCGCTGTCGATCAGATCAATCAGGCGCTCAGGGTGCGGGTGGAAAGGTGCGCCATCGTAGAGCACCAAGGTGGCATTCACCGCCAGCCCTGAGACCAGCCAGTTCCACATCATCCAGCCGCAGGTGGTGTAGTAGAACAGCCGGTTGCCGGTGTTCAGGTCGGTATGCAGGCCCAGCTCCTTCAGGTGCTGCAGCAGCACACCGCCGCTGCGATGCACGATGCATTTGGGTACGCCGGTGGTGCCGCTGGAGTAGAGTATATACAGAGGGTGGTCGAAGGGCAGGGGCAGGAAAGTCGGCACACCGCCCGGCTGGTAGAAACTGTCCCAGTCGGTGGCCGGGACGTTGGTGCGCTCGGGGCGTTGGGTGCCGCGTTCGGCATCGACGAGTATCAGCTGCTTCACGCTGGACAACTGCGGCAGCACCTCGGCCAGCCGCTGGCCCAGATCGATGCGCTTGCCCGCATACTGGTAGCCGCCGCAGGCAATCAGAACCTTTGGCTCGATCTGCCCGAAACGATCAACGATGCCCCGGCTGCCGAAGTCCGGCGAGCAAGAGGACCATACCGCGCCCAGGCTGCTGGTTGCCAGCAGCGCCACCACCGCCTGCCAGCCATTGGGCAGGATCGCCGCCACCCGGTCTCCGGCAGTTACCCCCGCCGCGCTCAGGCTGCGCTGCAGGCCGGCGACATGGGCCCTCAGCTCGGCAAAACTGAGCTGCTGGCGCTCGCCGGATTCGCTGATGCTGATCAGTGCCGGCTGCTGGTCTGGGCCCTGCAACAGGTGGGCGGCGTAGTTCAGGGTCGCGCCGCTGAACCAGCGGGCCTCGGTCATGTGTCCGCTTTCTTCCAGGATTCGGCTCGGGGGAGTGGTGAACTGCACCTGAAAGAACGCCACCAACGCCTGCCAGAAATCAGCCCGCTCCTGGATGCTCCATTCATGCAGCTGGGCGTAGTCGGCCAGCGATAATCCGAACTGTTGATTCACCTGACGCCGGAAGGCGTCCATCCGGCTGGCGGCAATCTGCTCGCGGCTCGGTGTCCAGAGGGGGTGGGGCATGCTTTTCCTCCTGTTCCGTATTCTTGGAGGGCCGGGTTCCATCCCGGCCGTGGGGTTTTTCGGCAAGCGCGCTGTGTCGAGGTGGAACTCGACACTCCCGGTCGCGCCTGGGAGGGCCGGGTTCCATCCCGGCCCATGGGGTTGCTGCAAGCTCGGTGTGTCGAGATGGAACTCGACGTTCAGGTCGCGCCTGGGAGGGCCGGGTTCCATCCCGGCCATGGGGTTTGCTGCCAGTACGCTGTGTCGAGGTGGAACTCGACACTCCGGTCGCGCCTGGGAGGGCCGGGTTCCATCCCGGCCATGGAGGTTGCTGCCAGCACGCTGTGTCGAGGTGGAACTCGACACTCCCGGTCGCGCCTGGGAGGGCCGGGTTCCATCCCGGCCGTGGGGTTTGCGGCAAGCGCGCTGTGTCGAGGTGGAACTCGACACTCCCGGTCGCGCCTGGGAGGGCCGGGTTCCATCCCGGCCATGGGGTTTGCGGCAAGCTCGCTGTGTCGAGGTGGAACTCGACACACCCGGTCGCGCCTGGGAGGGCCGGGTTCCATTCCGGCCATGGAGGGGTTGCTGCAAGCTCGCTGTGTCGAGGTGGAACTCGACATTCCCGGTCGCGCCTGGGAGGGCCGGGTTCCATCCCGGCCGTGGGGTTGCGGCAAGCTCGCTGTGTCGAGATGGAACTCGACCGGGTCGCGCTCGACACTCCGGGTCGCGCTCGACATCCCGGGCTTACACCTTGCCCATCGCTCGACCGACCCGCGAGCCATTGTCCCGCCCCAGCACCTGGCAGATCCACTGTCCGGTCCTCACCAACTGTTCAATATCCACCCCGGTATCAATCCCCATGCCGTTGAGCATATAGAGCACATCCTCACTGGCCACGTTGCCGCTGGCGCCCCTGGCGTAGGGGCAGCCGCCCAGCCCGGCGACGGAACTGTCGAACACGCTGACGCCTTCCAGCAGGGCAGCGTAGATATTGCTCTGGGCCTGGCCGTAGGTGTCATGGAAGTGTCCGGCCAGTTGTTCGCGGGGCACACGTCGGCTGACTGTCTCGATCAGCTGCCGGGTAGCGCTGGCCACGCCGACCCCGATGGTGTCGCCGAGGGATATTTCATAACAGCCCATCGCCAGTAACTCGGCGCTGACAGCGGCGACCTGCTGCGGATCGACGCGGCCGTCATAGGGACAGCCCAGCACGCAGGAGAGGTAACCGCGCACCGCCATGCCCTGCTCGCCGGCCAGTGCCATGACCGGGGCGAAACGCTGCAGGCTTTCGCTGATCGAACAGTTGATATTGCGCTGGGAGAAGCCTTCGGAGGCAGAGGCAAAGACCGCGACTTCCGTTGCCCCGGCAGCGATCGCCGCCTCCATGCCCTGCAGGTTCGGCACCAGCGCGCTGTAGCGCACGCCGCTGCGGCGGCGAATGTTGCCGAAGACGGCGGCGGAGTCGGCCATCTGCGGCACCCAGCGTGGCGAGACAAAGCTGCCTGCTTCGATATGACCCAGCCCGGCGGCGGACAGTCTGTCCACCAGCTCAACACGCTGGACCAGGGTAACCGGCCTGGCTTCGTTCTGCAGACCGTCCCGGGGGCCGACTTCGACCAGGCGGACTTGCTGGGGCAGGGACATGGCTGGCTCTCCAATGCTGGCCAGTGGGTTTGTTCTGAGTATAGCGGTCCGCTGCCCCGCGGACAGCGCCGAAAAGTGTGCGATTATCGAACGCGGGCCTGTGGTATGCCGCCCGGATTTCCTATGCTGGCTCAGGTTTATGGCTCAGCGGTGTCAGCGAGGTGTCATGTCATGGTCAGTCTGTTGGGGCCCGAAAGTATTGTTTACCATCAGGCCGATCCGCGCAGGGTGTCGGATTACGTCAATCAGCACGTGGGCGTTCATGGCATCCACGGCGCCCGCCGTTCCGATCAGCAGGCCAGTCTGCGGCATCGGTCGTTTGGTCAGCTGGACCTGTGCAGCCTGCGCTACGGCGAGCAGATTCAGGTCAGATCCACGGCACTGGAAACCGTCTACCATCTGCAATTGCAGCTCAGCGGCCACTGTCGCTGGCTCAGCCGTGGGCAGGAGCACTATCTGAGCCCGGGCGAGATGCTGGTGATCAATCCCGAAGACCCGGTGGATCTGACCTATTCCCGCGACTGCGAAAAACTGATCGTCAAGTTGCCCGTGGGTCTGGTGCAACAGGCATGCAGTGAGAGCCAGGGCTCATCGCCCGCTGGGGGCATCCGGTTTGCGGCCAGCCTGCATTCCGCGCAGCAGTTGCCCGGCGTGGTTGAACTGCTCCGGCTGATCTGTCAGGAGGCCAGCAGTGCTCAGTGCCAGGGGCCGCTGGTTGAACAGTACGGACGCTTACTGGCAGCCAAGCTGCTGTGCACACTGGAAACCAGCATCGAGCGTGATCAGGCTGGCGAGAGCTGCCCTTCCTTCCGCCGCATCGCCGACTATATAGAGGCGCATCTGAAGAAGGATATTTCGGTGGAGCAGCTGGCCGAGTTGGCGCGCATGAGTTCGCGCTCGTTGTATCTGCTGTTCGAGCGCAAGGCAGGGACCACACCAAAGAACTATATCCGCCAGCGCAGACTGGAGCGCATTCACCAGCAACTGAGTCGGTCCCCGGGCAGCGTACGCAACATCACCGAGATCGCCATGGATTACGGCTTCATGCACCTGGGGCGCTTTTCGGAAAGCTACCGCAACGAGTTTGGCGAGCTGCCGTCGGATACCCTGCGCCGACATCACTGAGGCCGTTGCAGTAACCGGATAAAGCTGTTGCAGAAAACGGCTATTGATCCCCCCGCACCCACCGTAGCCTCCATTCCAGGGGCGTCCTCAGTCTGTCGCTGGGGTGTCTGCCGAATCTGGACAATAACAACAAGAGAACCGCTGTCATGCAAAAACTGGATGTTCACGAGGTTATCGATAACGCGCGCTTCAATGGCTTCCATTGGGTGGTCATGAGCCTGTGTGCGCTGCTGCTGATCTTCGACGGCTACGATCTGTTCATCTACGGCGTGGTATTGCCGGTGATCATGGACGAGTGGGGCCTGACGCCGCTGCAGGCCGGAGCGCTGGGCAGTTATGCGCTGTTCGGCATGATGTTCGGCGCGCTGCTGTTCGGCACCCTGGCTGATCACATCGGCCGCAAGAAGGGCATCATCATCTGTTTTGCGCTGTTCAGTATCGCCACGGTAGCCAACGGCTTCGCCAGCACCCCCACGGAATTCGGCATCTTCCGCTTTCTCGCCGGACTGGGCTGCGGTGGGCTGATGCCCAACGTGGTGGCGCTGATGAATGAGTACGCGCCGAAGAAGCTGCGCAGTACCCTGGTGGCGATCATGTTCAGCGGTTATTCGCTGGGCGGCATGTGTTCCGCCGGTCTGGGTATCTTCCTGCTGCCGCGCTTCGGTTGGGAAGTGATGTTCTTCGCAGCCATAGTGCCGCTGCTGCTGTTGCCGGTGATCCTGCGCTATCTGCCCGAGTCGGTGGGCTTTCTGGTACGCCAGGGGCGCACCGAGGAAGCCCGTGCCATGCTGCAGCGGGTACAGCCGGGTGCCCGGCTGCCGGTCAACGCCACGCTGGAAATGGTGGATACCTCAGGTCACAAGACCTCGTTACTGGACCTGTTTCGTGGCGGCCGCCTGCTCGGCACCCTGTCGATCTGGGTGGCGTTCTTCTGCTGTCTGCTGATGGTCTACGCGCTGGGTTCCTGGCTGCCGAAGCTGATGGCCAACGCCGGTTACAGTCTGGGTTCCAGCCTGTCGTTCCTGCTGGCGCTGAACTTCGGCGGGATGTTCGGGGCGATTCTCGGCGGCTGGCTGGGTGACCGCTTCGACCTGGGCAAGGTGGTGGTGGCCTTCTTTGCGGTCTCCGTGGCGTCCATCAGTCTGCTGGGCTTCAAGACGCCGATGCCGGTGCTCTACACCCTGATCACCATTGCCGGTGCTACCGTGATCGGTACCCAGATCCTGCTGTATGCGGCGGCGGCGCAGTTCTACGGCCTGTCGATTCGCTCCACCGGCCTGGGCTGGGCCTCGGGTATCGGTCGTAATGGTGCCATTGTCGGGCCGCTGCTTGGCGGTGCGCTGCTGGGCATCAACCTGCCGCTGCAGTTGAACTTCATCGCCTTTGCCATCCCGGGTGTGATTGCGGCGCTGGCCATGACGCTGTTCGTATTGTCGAGCAGACGTCAGACGGCGCCTGAACAGGCCGAAGAAATGGCCGCGCCGCTGGCCCCTGCCCAGGTCTGAAGGCCGGCCGGCAGTTTCCAAGTTAATGCGAGGCAGTATGAAGACCCTGTTGCAGGACCTGTCCCTTTCGGCGGTGGTGGCCGGTTTCATCGCCACGGTGATTTCCTACGCCGGGCCGCTGGTGATCATCTTCCAGGTGGCCCAGGCAGCGGATATGCCGCAGGCGGCACTGACCTCCTGGGTGTGGGCGATTTCCATCGGCAGCGGGGTACTGGGTATCGTCCTGAGCATGCGCTACCGGGTGCCGGTGATCATTGCCTGGAACGCGCCAGGGTCGGCGCTGCTGATCACTCTGCTGCCGGGCATAAGCCTGAATGAGGCGGTGGGTGCCTATCTGATCAGCAGTCTGATCATCCTGCTGGTGGGGCTGTCCGGCAGCTTCGATCGCATCGTCAGCCGGCTGCCGGCGGCGATTTCCGCCGGCATGCTGGCGGGCATCCTGTTCAGCTTCGGTACCGGGCTGTTTGTCTCCCTGCAGCAGCAGCCACTGCTGGTGCTGGCGATGTTCTTCACCTACCTGCTGGGCAAGCGTCTGATGCCGCGCTATGCCGTTCTGGCGGTGTTGCTGGTGGGCGTATCCATTGCCATGGGCCTGGGCGAGCTGCGCAGTGATGCGCTGGTGGTGGGGCCGGCGATACCCCAGTGGATCACCCCGGAATTCTCCTGGCAGGCGACCCTGAACATTGCCCTGCCGCTGGTGCTGGTGGCGCTGACCGGGCAGTTTCTGCCCGGGGTGACGGTATTGCGGACCGCCGGTTACCACAGTATCCCGGCCAGCCCGCTGATCACACAGAGCGGCGTGTGGTCGGCGTTGCTGGCGCCCTTCGGTTGCCATGGTCTCACCCTGGCGGCGATTACCGCAGCCATCTGCACCGGCAGGGAAGCCCACGAAGATCCCGCCAGGCGCTATGTCGCCGGGGTCTCCGGCGGCGTCTTCTACCTGCTGCTGGGATTGTTCGGTGCGACCCTGGTGTCGATCTTCACCGCCTTTCCCGCCGCCTTGATCGCCGCGCTGGCCGGGCTGGCCCTGCTGGCGGCCATCAGCGGTGCGCTGGCCGGGGCCATGGCGGTGCCGGATGACCGGGAGGCCGCGCTGATCACCTTTCTGGTGACTGCTTCGGGCATGAGTTTCCTCGGCCTGTCGGCGGCCTTCTGGGGATTGATCTTCGGCCTTGCGGCGCACCTGCTGTTGCGCCTGCGCCGCCCCCGACGCAGGTCGGCCCGAGCCTCCCCAACCCCGGTGGCCAGCGAGCCGCAGGAGACGGCTGCCCGCTGACTGATTTCACTCTCAGGTTTTCGCGCCGCCACGGGCTGCCAGCCCGTGGTCAGGCACGCTGCGCCCCGCGATAAACGCATTTACAACCAGAACAACAAAGAGAAATGCCATGAAAACATGCTTGGTTCCACATACCCTGATCCTGACCCTGGGCTGCGCCGTACTGCTGCCGAGTCTGGTCAGAGCCGACCAGGGCTTTATCGAAGGCGCCTCCGCCACCCTGCAGGCGCGCAATTACTACTTCAGCCGCGATTTCTCCGATATCGTCGGACCCAGCCAGCAATCCAGGGCCGAGGAGTGGGCCCAGGGTTTCATTCTGCGGGCCAGTTCGGGGTATACCGCCGGTACCGTCGGCGTCGGGGTGGATCTGCTCGGTCAGTTGGGTATCAAGCTGGACAGCGGGAGCGGGCGGGCCAATACCGGACTGCTGCCCGCCGACAGCGACGGCAAGGCGCCGGATACCTACAGCCGCCTGGGTGCTGCGCTGAAGCTCAAAGTCTTGCAGACCGAGCTGAAGATCGGCGAGCAGACGCCGAACCTGCCGATGCTGACCTTCAGTGATATCCGCCTGTTGCCGCCGAGCTACCAGGGCGCCAGCATCGTCTCCCGGGAGCTGCCCGGCCTGACGCTGCAGGCGGGCCAGTTCCGCTCGGGCAGCCTGCTGAACGAGGCGGGTGATGGCAAGATGCGCGCCAAGCTCGGGCACTTGCCGCAGCTGGGCGGGGATGCCGCAACGGATCGCTTCAATTATGCGGCCGCCGAGTACGCCTTCAACGACCAGCGCACCTCGGCGGCGGTGTGGTATGCGCAGCTGCAGGACATCTACAACCAGCGCTTCTACAACCTCAAGCACAGCGAGCCGGTGGGCGACTGGATGCTGGGTGCCAATATCGGGTTCTACGATTCCGAGGAGGATGGTGATCGCCTGCTCGGCGATATCGATAACCGCGCGCTCTACAGCCTGCTGTCGGCCGGCCACGGCGGCCATACTTTCTACCTCGGTTATCAGGCCATGTTCGGCGATGACGCCTTCCCCCGGGTGTTCAACAACGTGAGTCCGCTGGGCAACGAGGTGCCGACCTACGAGTTCGCCGGAGCGGACGAACGCTCCTGGCAGGTGCGCCACGACTACGACTTCGCTGCGCTGGGTGTACCGGGTCTGACGACCACGGTGCGCTATATCCGGGGCGATAACGTCGATACCGGTCTGGGCTTCGAGGGCGAGGAGTGGGAGCGGGATCTGGATATTGGCTACACCGTGCAGAGCGGCGCGTTGAAGAATCTGAACATCCGCCTGCGCAACGTCACCGCCCGCT
Organism: Halopseudomonas pertucinogena; assembly: GCF_014646575.1. Taxonomy (GTDB): domain Bacteria; phylum Pseudomonadota; class Gammaproteobacteria; order Pseudomonadales; family Pseudomonadaceae; genus Halopseudomonas; species Halopseudomonas pertucinogena. Next base: position 396,459 of record NZ_BMNN01000001.1, read on the forward strand.
CCAACTACCGCACCGACATCGACGAAAACCGGCTGGTCTTCAATTACACCTGGACGCTGTTGTAAGGGAGGGCCGGGTCCACCCCGACAATCTGAGGTTACCGCAGACCGCCTGGTGTCGAGGTGGAACTCGACACTCCATTTTGCCTCCACCGCAGCGATGGGCGATGATCCACTGTCATCATCGCTGCAGGTGGCACCCATGTCCGACCCGTCCCGCTCCGCCAATGTCCCCCAGGCTCCGGCGATCATCGCCTCGCCAGCGCGGCGTATCGATGCGCTGACCGGTGACCCGGATTTCATGACCTCGCTGGCCCGGGGGCTGGCGGTGATCCATGCCTTCCAGGAGCGCAAGCGGCATCTGACCATCGCCCAGATCAGCCACCGCACCGAGATTCCCCGGGCGTCGGTACGGCGCTGCCTGCTGACGCTGATGAAGCTGGGTTACGTCACCACCGACGGGCGAACCTTCTCGCTGCTGCCCAAGGTGCTGACCCTGGGCCACGCCTACCTGTCCTCCACGCCGCTGGCGGTTACTGCGCAACCGATTCTCGACCGGCTCAGCGATCGTCTGAGTGAAGCCTGCTCCATGGCCACCCTGGAGGGGGACGAGATTCTCTACGTGGCCCGCTCATCGATCCCCCTGCGGCTGGTCTCCATCGACCTGAGCATCGGCAGCCGGCTGCCTGCCTACTGCACATCCATGGGCCAGATACTGCTGGCGGCACTGGACGATGCGGCGCTGGACGAGTATCTGGAGCACGCCGATCTGCAACCCCGCACCAGCCGCACCCTGACCACTCCCGAAGCATTGCGCGAGACCATAGCGCAGATCCGTGAGCGGGGCTGGGTGATCAGTGATCAGGAGCTGGAACCGGGCCTGCGCTCGCTGGCCGTACCCCTGCGGGACCCCGCGGGGCAGGTGCACGCTGCGCTGAATGTCGGCACCCCGGCCAGCAGAGTGACCCGCGCCGAGCTGGAAACCCGCTTCCTGCCGGTCCTGTTGGAAGCCAGCCGGGAGCTGAGCAAGCGGCTGTTTCACTGAAGGGCAGCTCGCGCGCTGGAGGGCCGGGTTCCATCCCGGCCAGCCGGGGTTTCAGCGGGCACTGCAGTGTCGAGATGGAACTCGACACTCCCATTCGCGCCTTGGAGGGCCGGGTTCCATCCCGGCCAGCGGGGTTGCAGGGGGCACTGCCGTGTCGAGATGGAACTCGACACTCCCATTCGCGCCTTGGAGGGCCGGGTTCCATCCCGGCCAACCGGGGTTCCAGGGGGCACTGCTGTGTCGAGATGGAACTCGACACTCCCATTCGCGCGTTGGAGGGCCGGGTTCCATCCCGGCCAGCGGGGTTTCAGCGGGCACTGCTGTGTCGAGATGGAACTCGACACTCCCATTCGCGCGTTGGAGGGCCGGGTTCCATCCCGGCCAGCGGGGTTTCAGCGGGCACTGCTGTGTCGAGGTGGAACTCGACACTCCCATTCGCGCCTTGGAGGGCCGGGTTCCATCCCGGCCAACCGGGGTTCCAGGGGGCACTGCTGTGTCGAGATGTAACTCGACACTCCCATCCGCGCCTTGGAGGGCCGGGTTCCATCCCGGCCAGCGGGGTTTCAGCGGGCGCTGCTGTGTCGAGATGGAACTCGACACTCCCATCCGCGCCTTGGAGGGCCGGGTTCCATCCCGGCCAGCGGGGTTTCAGCGGGCGCTGCTGTGTCGAGATGGAACTCGACATTCCCATTCGCGCCTTGGAGGGCCGGGTCCCATCCCGGCCAGCCGAGGTTTCAGCGGGCGCTGCTGTGTCGAGATGGAACTCGACATTCCCATTCGCGCCTTGGAGGGCCGGGTTCCATCCCGGCCAGCGGGGTTTCAGCGGGCGCTGCTGTGTTGAGATGAAACTCGACACTCCTATCTCCCGCTAGGGTTCCAGCTCCAGCAGCAGGCTCCCTTCGCTGACCATGTCCCCTTCCGCATACAGCAACTTCCGCACGGTGCCGGCCCGGTCGGCGCGAATGCTGTGTTCCATCTTCATGGCTTCCAGCACCATCAGCGGCGTGCCGGGTTCAACCTGCTGGCCGGGTTCGACCAGGATCCGCACGATACTGCCGTTCATCGGGGCGGTCAGTCCGCCTTCGCTGGGGTGATCATGCTGGGCTGCCGCAACGGGATCGATCTGGGTAACGGCCAGCAGCTCGCCCTGCCAGTCGAGGTAGAGCACATCGCCGCGGCGCACGGCGATTGCTGATTCTCTGGCGGGGCCGGGCACATGCACATATATCCGCCGTTGCTCGCCCCGACATTGCAGGTGCAGGCGGATGGCGGCTGGCATGCCCAGCCGCAGACCGCTGGTCTGTGCCCAGGGTGAATGCGGGTCATCCGCTCGCTGCCAGGCAGGCTGAGTAGCAATGAAATGCCGTGCGGCCTGTTCCCAGAAGCTGTCGGGCAGGGCGTCGGTGTTTGCCAGCAGGTCATCCGCATGGCGCGGGATGAAGTCGGTATCCAGCTCGGCGCCGACAAAAGCGGGGTGTTCCAGCAGGCGTAGCAGGAAGCTGCGGTTGTTCTGTACGCCGCCGATCAGGGTGCCGCGCAGCAGGTTCAGCAGGCGCTGGCGGGCCTGCTCTCGATCGTCGCCCCAGGCGATCAGCTTGCCGAGCATGGGGTCGTACCAGGGCGAGACCCGATCCCCCTCGCGCACGCCGCTGTCGATCCGCTGACCCGGCGCCAGTTCCGGCTCCTGATACAGATCGAGCGAGCCGCTGGCCGGCAGAAAGTCGCGATTCGGGTCTTCCGCGTACAGCCGCACCTCGATGGCGTGGCCCTGCAGCGGGACTTGCTCCTGAGTCAGCGGCAATGACTCGCCCCGGGCGATGTGCAGTTGCCACTCGACCAGATCCAGGCCGGTGATCGCCTCGGTCACCGGGTGCTCGACCTGCAATCGGGTGTTCATCTCCATGAAGAAAAACTCGCCCCGTTCATCCAGCAGGAATTCCACGGTACCCGCGCCCACATAGCCGATCGCCTGGGCAGCCCGGACGGCGGCCTCGCCCATGCGGACACGCAGTGCCTGGCCCAGGCCGGGGGCAGGGGCCTCTTCGATCACCTTCTGGTGGCGGCGCTGGATCGAGCAGTCCCGCTCATGCAGGTACACGCAGTTGCCCTGCTGGTCGGCAAAGATCTGGATTTCCACATGGCGCGGTTTCAGCAGGTATTTCTCCAGCAGCATGTGGTCGTTGCCGAAGGCCGACCCGGCCTCCCGCTGGGCCGATTGCAGGGCTTCGGCCAGCTGCGCCTCGTGGTGCACGACCTTCATGCCCTTGCCGCCGCCCCCGGCGCTGGCCTTGAGCAGAACCGGATAGCCGACCTGTCCGGCGGCTTCGATAAAGGCCTGCGCCGATTGGTCGTTGCCGTGATAACCCGGCACCAGCGGCACGCCCGCCTGCGCCATCAGCGCCTTGGCGGCGGACTTGCTGCCCATCGCCTCGATGGCTGCGGCGGGAGGACCGATCAGTATCAGCCCGGCGTCGCTGACCGCCTGGGCGAAATCGGCGTTCTCCGACAGGAAGCCGTAGCCCGGATGGATCGCCTGGGCACCGCTGGCCTGCGCTGCGGCAATGATCCTGTCGATGTTCAGATACGTCTGGCTGGCCTGGTTGCCAGCCAGCTCCACTGCCCGGTCGGCCCGCTGCACGTGCAGAGCGTCCCGGTCCACCGTGCTGTGCACTGCCACCGTGGTGATGCCCATGGCCCTGGCGGTGCGCATGATGCGGCAGGCAATCTCGCCCCGGTTGGCCACCAGCAGCGTCGTTATCATCGGCTATTCCTCGATCCAGCTGGGGGCGCGTTTTTCCAGAAAGGCGTGGATGCCCTCCCGGCCTTCTTCACTGGCGCGGATCTGCACGATGCTCTGCTGGGTATAGTGACGCAGCTCGGGGGACAGGCGATGGGCAGTCGCCTCGTGGACCAGTGCCTTGCTGGCGCGCATGGCCTGGGGGCTGTTCTGCAACAGGGTAGCGGCCCAATGTTCCAGCCGCTGGTCCAGTTCGCTGGCCGGGCAGCTTTCAGTCAGCAGCCCCAGCTCCACCGCGCACTGGCCGTCGAAACGCTCGCCGCTGATGGCGTAGCGACGACTGGCCCGCTCACCGATCGCCTTGACCACAAAGGGACTGATCACCGCCGGGGCCAGTCCTATACGCACCTCCGACAGCGACAGCTGGGCATCTTCCGCGCCAATGGCCATGTCGCAACAGGCGATCAGCCCGATCGCGCCACCAAAGGCCGCGCCCTGAACCACCGCCAGGGTGGGCATCGGCAGCTGGTACAGGCGATACATCAGCTCGGCCATCATCTCCGCATCATGCAGATTGCCGGTGTAGTCGAGCTCGGCGGACTGGCGCATCCACTGCAGATCGGCACCAGCGCAGAAGTGCCGGCCTCTGCCGCGAAGTACCAGAAAGCGCAGCTGGGTGTCGTTGTGCAGCTGCTCGATCGCCCCCAGCAGCTCGCTGATCATCTCGGCGTTGAAGGCGTTGTGTTTGTCTACGCGGTTGAGCCAGAGAGTGGCGTAGCCGCGAGGGTGGCGTTCCAGCTGGATGGTGTTGAACTGCATGGTTTGTTTCTCCTTAACCTACTGCTCTACTTTGTCTCCCCCTCTCCCCAGCCCTCTCCCGCGAGGGGAGAGGGGGTAACACCTGTGGCAGGACCCGAGCGCGGAGCCGGCTGGCTGTAAGCCACCCTCCCTTTGCGGGAGAGGGGGGAGCGCTCCATCACCACTACATCCGAAACACTCCGAACCGCGTCTCCTCCACCGCCGCATTCAAACTCGCTGAAATCGCCAACCCCAGCACATCCCGCGTCTGCGCCGGGTCGATCACCCCGTCATCCCACAATCGGGCACTCGAATAGAACGGATGCCCCTGACGTTCGTACTGCTCCAGTATCGGCTGGCGCAGTTGCTGTTCCTCCTGCTCGGAGAAAACCTCACCGCGGCGCTCGGCCTGTTCCCGTTTGACCTGCACCAGTACCCCCGCCGCCTGTTCGCCGCCCATCACGCCGATCCGCGCGTTGGGCCACATCCACAGGAAGCGGGGATCATAGGCGCGGCCGCACATGCCGTAGTTGCCGGCGCCGAAGCTGCCGCCGATGATCACGGTGAACCTGGGGACGTTGGCGCAGGCCACCGCGGTGACCAGTTTGGCGCCGTGCTTGGCGATGCCGCCGGCCTCGTATTTCTGGCCAACCATGAAGCCGGTGATGTTCTGCAGAAACAGCAGGGGAATGCCGCGCTGGCAGGCCAGCTGGATGAAATGCGCGCCTTTCTGCGCCGCTTCGGAAAACAGGATGCCGTTGTTGGCCAGGATCGCCAGCGGATAACCATGCAGATGGGCAAAGCCGCACACCAGAGTGGGGCCGAACAGCGCCTTGAACTCATCGAATTCGCTGTCATCCACCAACCGGGCAATCACCTCGCGCACGTCGTAGGACTGCTTGCTGTCGCCGGGAATGACGCCGTACAGCTCCTCGGTCGGGTAGTGGGGCGGCCGGGCGGGGCGGGTCTGCAGCTGGCCCTGCTTGCGCCAGTTGAGGTTGCCGATGCAGCGCCGGGCCAGGGCAAGCGCGTGCTCGTCGTTCTCGGCGTAATGGTCGGCGACCCCTGAAGTGCGACAGTGGACGTCAGCCCCGCCCAGCTCCTCGGCGCTGACCACCTCGCCAGTGGCGGCCCGCACCAGTGGCGGGCCGGCGAGAAATACCGTGGCCTGATTGCGCACCATGATGGTCTCGTCCGACATGGCCGGTACATAGGCGCCACCGGCGGTGCAGGAGCCCATGACCACGGCGATCTGCGGTATGCCCGCCGCGCTCATGCGCGCCTGGTTGAAGAAGATGCGGCCAAAATGCTCCCGGTCGGGAAACACCTCATCCTGGCGCGGCAGGTTGGCACCGCCGGAGTCCACCAGATAGAGGCAGGGCAGGCGGTTCTGCTCGGCGATGGCCTGCGCCCGCAGGTGCTTCTTCACGGTCAGCGGGTAGTAGCTGCCGCCCTTCACTGTGGCGTCGTTGGCGAGGATCATGCACTCGACTCCCGCCACCCGGCCGATACCGGCAATCAAACCCGCAGCGGGGACGTCCTCTTCGTATACCCCATGGGCCGCCAGCGGGCTGATTTCGAGAAAGGGCGAGCCCGGATCCAGCAGCGCATCGATCCGCTCCCGTGGCAGCAGTTTGCCCCGCGCCAGGTGGCGTGCCTGAGCCTGCTCGCCGCCGCCCCGCCGGATATGCTCCAGCAGCTCGCGCAACTCGGTGGTCAGTCGCTGCATATGGCTGCGGTTGGCAGCAAACTCGGCGGAGGACGGGTTGATTCGGGACTGCCACGCCGCCATCAGCGCGCCTCCTTCGTTTCATTGAACAGCTCGCGGCCGATCAGCATCCGGCGGATCTCACTGGTGCCGGCACCGATCTCGTAAAGCTTGGCGTCGCGCAGCAGGCGGGCGGCAGGGTAATCGTTGATATAACCGTTACCGCCGAGAATCTGGATGGCATCCAGTGCCGCCCGGGTGGCCTGTTCGGCGGTATAGAGAATGACCCCGGCGGCATCCTTGCGGGTGGCCCTGCCGTTGTCGCAACTGCGGGCTACCGCGTAGAGATAGGCCCGGCTGGCGTTCAGCGCGGTATACATGTCCGCCAACTTGCCCTGGATCAGCTGGAATTCACCGATGCTCTGGCCGAACTGGCGGCGTTCATGGATATAGGGCAGCACCACGTCCAGGCAGGCCTGCAGGATGCCCACCGGGCCTGCTGCCAGCACCACCCGCTCGTAATCGAGCCCGCTCATGAGCACCTTCGCCCCGCCATCGATTTCCCCCAGCACGTTCTCCCGGGGCACGCGCACATCATCGAAGAACAGGGCGCAGGTATTGGAGCCGCGCATCCCCAGCTTGTCCAGCTTGGGGCCGCGGGAGAAGCCGGGCGTATCGCCCTCGAGGATGAATGCGGTGATGCCGCGGGCGCCCTTGTCAGGAGTGGTCTTGGCATAGATGACATAGACGTCGGCATCCGGACCGTTGGTGATCCACATCTTGCTGCCGTTGAGGAGGAAGGAGTCGCCCTGAGGCTGCGCATGCAGACGCATGTTCACCACATCGGAACCGGCTTCGGGCTCGCTCATGGCCAGCGCGCCGACATGCTCTCCGCTGACCAGGCGGGGGAGATAGCGGGCCTTCTGCGCTGCCGTACCGTTGCGGTTGATCTGATTCACGCAGAGGTTGGAATGGGCGCCGTAGGACAATGCCACTGAAGCAGAGGCCCGGCTGATTTCTTCCATGGCCACCGCATGGGCCAGATAGCCCATGCCGGCTCCGCCATACTCCTCATCGGCGGTAATGCCCAGCAATCCCATCTCGCCGAGTTTGCGCCACATGTCCATCGGAAACTGGTTGTCCGCATCGATGGACGCCGCGCGGGGCGCCAGCTCGCGGTTGACGAAACCCCGCACCTGATCGCGCAGCAGGTCGATGGTGTCCCCCAGAGCAAAATCCAGACCGGAATACGTCATATGCCACCTTGATAGTTATTGTGTTCAGTGACTGACTTCAAACTAGGCAGTGGGGGCAGGGCTGTCAATGCCCGCTGCGATCTGCGCACCGACGCTGCACTTTTGTCGAGATGGAACTCGACATTCCAGGGGAGGACGCGCTCTATGGAGGGCCGGGTTCCATCCCGGCCACGTGGCCTGCCGACCGCACCCTGTGTCGAGGTGGACTCGACACTCCACGGCAATTGCCTTGATCGCGGTCAACTATAAAAAAACATTTATTAAACATAAGTTATTACTGTTTTGAGTTTACTTATGTTGAGGCGCAAACTATTGCCGTTGTCGCTGTCCTGCCTTGCTTCACGGAGTTGCCATGCACACCCCCTCTGCTTCGGCGGGCTCCTCAGAGTCCGTTTACAACTATGATGTAGTGCGCAAATTCACCGTCATGACCCTGGTGTGGGGTGCGTTCGGCATGCTGGTCGGGGTGATCCTCGCAGCTCAGCTGGTGTGGCCGGCGCTGAACTTCGATCTGCCCTGGTTCAGTTTCGGGCGTATCCGTCCCATCCATACCAATCTGGTGATCTTCGCCTTCGGCGGCGGGGCGCTGTTTGCGACGTCCTTCTATGTGGTGCAGCGCACCAGTCGGGTGCGGCTGATATCCGACGGGCTGGCCAGTTTCGTCTTCTGGGCATGGCAGCTGGTCGTGGTGGCCATCATTCTCAGCTATGCCAGCGGCCTGACCACCAGCAAGGAATACGCCGAAATGATCTGGCCGATCGCCAGCCTGATCACCGTGGTCTGGGTGATGTACGCCTATCTGTTTTTCGGCACCATCGCCCGGCGCAAGGTGAAGCATATCTACGTGGGTAACTGGTTCTACGGGGCTTTCATCATTGTCACCGGGCTGGTGCATGTGGTGAATCATATTGACGTGCCCGTTTCCCTGCTCAAGTCCTACCCGATGTACGCCGGCGCCACCGACGCCATGATCCAGTGGTGGTACGGGCACAGCGTGGTGGGCTTCATCCTCTCGGTAGGCTTTCTCGGACTGATGTACTACTACGTGCCCAAGCAGGCGGAGCGGCCGATCTATTCCTACCGGCTTTCCATCGTGCATTTCTGGGCCGTGATCGCCCTGTATATCTGGGCCGGACCGCACCATCTGCATTACACCGCGCTGCCGGACTGGGCGCAGACCCTCGGCATGGTCATGTCGATCATCCTGCTGGCGCCGAGCTGGGGTGGCATGATCAACGGCATGATGACCCTGTCCGGCGCCTGGCATAAGTTGCGCAGTGATCCGATCCTGCGCTTCCTGGTGGTGGCGCTGGCGTTCTATGGCATGTCTACCTTCGAAGGCCCGATGATGGCGATCAAGACCGTCAACGCGCTGTCGCATTACACCGACTGGACCATCGGCCACGTTCACGCCGGCGCGCTGGGTTGGGTGGCGATGATCAGCATCGGTGCGCTCTACCATATGGTGCCCAGGCTCTGGGGCAGGGAGCGGATGTACAGCATCCGCCTGATCAACCTGCATTTCTGGATGGCCAGCATGGGTACTGTCCTCTACATCGTCGCGATGTGGGTCAACGGCATTACCCAGGGGTTGATGTGGCGGGCGGTGAACGTTGACGGCACGCTGACCTATTCCTTCGTCGAGGCGCTGGCGGCCAGCCATCCCGGTTACATCGTGCGCATGACAGGCGGCGGCATCTTCGCCGCCGGCATGCTGCTGATGGTATTCAATTGCGCCATGACCATCCGGGGCGCGGAGACCCGGCAGCACGCCGGTATGTTGGGTACCGCCTGAAGGAAAGCCGCGTTCGCCCGGTCTTGATATAGATATCCGTTGATTCAGGATTAAATATTATTGTTTTGCCCGTTAACAAACGCAGCGGCAGAATAAGCGGTTTTCTTCCATCCCGTTTTCAGTTCCGGTTTCTGATGCGCTCCATCGCCGTCATGTATCGCCGGCAGGAGCAGTGTGTATGAGCGGTCAGCTTCTGGCCTTTTCCCGACGATTGTTCGGCTGGTTGCCCCGTACGGTTCAGGCGCGCCCCGGTGAATGGGTTCGCGCGGCGACCGGCGCCGCGCTGGCGGTGATCTTCACCTACTGGATTTCCAGTCTGCTGTACGGCAGTACCACGGCGATGATTCTTCTCGGCCCAGCAGGGGCCTCTGCGGTCCTGCTGTTCGTCGTTTCCACCGGTGCGCTGGCCCAGCCCTGGCCGGTGCTGGGCAGCTATCTTCTTTCCGCCGTGATAGGTGTCGCCGCGCTGCATCTGCCACTGCCGGAAATGGCCCTGGGGCAGCGGATGTTCGGCGCGGTGGCACTGGTGGTGCTGGGCATGCTGATGCTGCGCTGCATACACCCGCCCGGCAGCGCCATGACAGTGGTGATTGTGCTGGCCGGGGACCTGCTCGAACCGCTTGGTGGCTGGCTGGTGCTGCCGATCATGCTCAATGCCTGCTGTCTGCTGTTCTGCGCCACGCTGTACAACAACCTCACCGGCATCCGCTATCCGAAGCAGGCCCCGCGGACCGATCTGCATCGGACCCAGGACATCCTGCCCGAGCAGCGGGTCGGCTTTACCGAGGAGGACCTGGATCGGGCGCTGGACAAGCTGGGTTCCTTCGTGGATATCACCCGCCATGATCTCGAACAGATCATTCGCGATACGGAAAGCTCTGCCCTGCGCCGCAAGATGGGCAACATCCGTGCGGAGCAGATCATGTCCAGGGATATCCGCACGGTGGGCCCTGACACCACGGTGCGCCAGGCCATCGGCATGTTCCGTCATCATCATGTGAAGACCCTGCCGGTGGTCAATACCGAAGGCAAGGTGCAGGGCATCATCAGTCTGAGCGATCTGCTGGCTCAGCTGGACCTGCCCATGGGGCGGATCCTGCCCACCCGCGTCAACCTGTGGCGGGACCAGCCGCTGCATCACATCATGACCGCCCCGGTGGTGACGGTGGACCGCCACACCCATGTCGTGGACATGATTCCGCTGCTGTCGAGCCAGGGGCTGCATTGTCTGCCGGTGCTGGAGAACGATCGGATTGTCGGCATGGTCACCCAGACCGACGTCATCGCGGCGCTGCACCGCGACCTGGTGAACCACTTGGCCTGATCCAGTTGAAAGGGTAAAAACTCAGGCAGAGGGCGGCGGCACCGGGTCCCACCGCTGGGACCAGTCCTGCTCGATCTGCGCCAGCTCCCGCAGCTGCCCGATGGCCTGTTCCAGTACCTCGGACGTGCGCTGCCGGGCATATACCAGATAGACGGGAAAGCTGAATTCGGGCGCCATCGCCACCCGCTGCAGCATGCCCGTTTCCAGGTAGTGCCGAACGACCCGGCTGCGAAAATAGCCCGAGCCGCCCGACTCCAGAATGTACTGCAATGCCAGCGGCCCGAAATCGAAGATGACCGGTGCCCTGGTCCTGCTCGGCAGGGCTGCGTCATGCTGACGGCGGAACTCCTCGCCCCAGTCGACATACACATAGGGTTCGGGCCGATCGGGCAGGCATACCTGTACCAACTTTTCCTCGAGCAGCTCCTCGACCTGGAGGCCGGGCAGGTATTCCGGCCGGTAGACCAGCGCCGCGTCCAGGGTGCCCTGTTCAACGCGCTGCATCAGTGTGCTGCTTTCACCGATCTCGGCGCGTACCGAATGCTCGGGAAGATGCTGGCGCAGGGCGCGCACCCATTCGAGTACCAGCGGTGTGGCCAGGCTCGCCTCGCCGCCAATGTGCAGCACATCGCTGAACCCCTTGAGCAGCGGCAGGTCGCGCTGGGCGTTGTCCCAGGCCTGGATCATCTGGGTGGCGTGGGTGACAAAGGCCTCGCCATCGGCGGTGAGCCTGGCACCGGAGCGGTTACGGATGAACAACGTGCAGTTGAGCTGACTCTCCAGGTTCTGAACCCGTGAGGTAACGGCCGCCTGGGTGACATGCAGCCGCTCGGCGGCGGCGACAAAGCTGCCGCAGCGGGCGATCTCCAGAAATGTACGGGCCAGGCTGATGTCCATGGGTGCGATTCTGCCGGGAAAAGGAAGAACATTCTATCAAGCTGTGGCCGCCGCTTGTTCTCATTGGCTGGGCTGTCTTGCGCCCAGCGAGTCATGCAGCCGGGTGATCGCATCACGATACGCCGGGGTGACATAACCGTCCTCCAGCATCAGCAGCTGGTAGATGCCCTGGCGCATCAGGTCCTCACTCACCTCCCCGGAGTCGAGGCTGTGGGGCATCAGCCTGACCCAGGAATTGGCAATGACCCAGGCATTGATGACCAGGGCATCGAGTTGCCTCGGGGTCATCTGCAGAATGCCCGCCTCGATGAATGCCTGATAAAGGGCCCGGGCATCTTTCAGGCAGGTCCGGGAGAAGGTCCTGTAACGCTCGGCCAGGGCCGGGTCGGCGGAGAGCAGATGGTCCAGGTCCTGATGCAGGAAGCGATAGCCCCAGAGAAGCTGCAGCAATCCTTCCAGATAGGTCGCTTTGTCCTCCAGCGTCACCGAGCCATCGGAGCGGATCACGAAGAACTGGGACATGTCACGTTCGAGCCGGGTAAACAGCTCCGCCACGATCATCTGTTTATTGCGGAAATGGTAATACAGATTGCCCGGCGATATTCCCAGGTGGCTGGCAATATGGTTGGTCGTCACGTTGCGCTCACCCTGCTCATTGAACAGCTGCAGGCTGGCCTGCAGGATGCGTTCGCGGGTGCCGGATTTGCGGGACATGTTATTCCCCGACAGGCTCGATGAGGGCGAAGTCCGGGCTGAAGTCATCCAGCAGACTCAGCAGCTCGAAAAGTTTCTGCGGGTCACCCTCCATACGGATCTCTCCGGCCCGGATCGCCTGGGGGAAACTGGTGCGCTGCAGCAGGATGCCGTTCAGCGTGGCCCGTTCCAGACTGACGCTGACATCGGCCTGCTCCGCGTGGCGATCGGGCAGCCAGGTCAGGGTGGCGTTCTGCAGGTTGAGCCGGTAGCGCTCGTCGGTGTCAGTGAAGTGCCAGTTGAGCACGATGTGCCTGCCCTCGGCCTTCGGCCCGTTCAGCCGCACCCCCAGCAGGTCGAAGAACATGCCGCTGTCCAGCGCCTGCAGGAGGTCTGCCGCAAGCGCGCCACCTTCATGGGCAGGCGTCCCCTGGCGCAGCTCCAGCGCGCCGGACAGGTAGGCATTGCGCCACGGGCCGGACTCGGCCTGGTAACCCAGCTGTTCCAGCGCCGCTGCGTTCAGCTCCCGGGCGGCACGGTTGTCTGGCTCGGCGAAGACGGCCTGGCTCATGATGGACGCCACCCAGCGGTATTCGCCCTTCGCGAAGTCCTCCTGCGCTCTGGAGATGACCTGATCCATGCCGCCCATGTATTCGATGGTCTTGCGCGCCGCCTGCTGGTCCGGCAGGGGGTTCAGGCTGGCCGGGTTGGCGTCGTACCAGCCCAGGTATTTCTGATAGATGGCCCGGGCGTTGTGTCGCAGGGTGCCGTAGTAGTCGCGGGCGATCCACTGGCTGGCAAGGCTGTCGGGCAGGCGCAACTGCTCGGCGATCTGGTCGGGCCGGTAACCGTGATTCATCAGCCGCACGCTCTGGTCGTGGATATGTTTGTACAGGTCCCGCTGGGTGGCGAGAAAGTGCTGCACGCCAGCCTGATCCCAGACCGGCCAGTGATGCTGGGCGATGAGGATATCGGTGCGCGGGCCGTATTCCTCCAGCACCTCGTCGATGTAGCGCGACCAGCGGCTGGCATCCCGGACTTCCGCCCCCCGGAGGGTGTAGATATTGTGCAGCTGATGGGAGGTGACCTCGGCGGTGTTGAGCACCCGGCTGGCCGGGAAATACAGCATCAGCTCGGCCTGTGCCTCGCTGCCCTGGGCCATGTGGAAGTCGATATCCACACCATCGATCTGTTGGCGCCCGCTGGCGGAAATGATGTCCGTCGGCGGGATCAGGGTCAGCTGACCCATGCTCAGCGCCTTGCCCAGGCCGTTGTCGATATGGCCCTGCGGCCCGGCGGGCAGCTGGGTGCCGTACATGTACATGGCGCGCCGGGTCATGGCGTTGCCGGCGATCACGTTCTCGCTGACCGCGTGTTCCATGAAGCCTTCCGGCGCGTAGATCCGCACCCGGCCTGAGCCGACATCCTCATCGCTGACGATACCGCGCACGCCGGCAAAATGGTCGACGTGGTTGTGGGTGTAGATGACTGCCACCACGGGCCTGGCGGGCCGGTGGGCCAGATACAGATCCAGTGCGGCGCGGGCGGTGGTTGGCGTGAGCAGCGGGTCGATCACGATCAGGCCGGTCCGGCCTTCGATGATGGTCATGTTCGCCAGATCCATTCCGCGGACCTGATAGATGCCCTCGGTCACCTGGAACAGCCCGTGGATCGCATTCAGACGTGCCTGACGCCAGAGGCTGGGGTTGGCAGTGGCCGGTGCGTCCTGTTCGAGGAAGGCATAGGCGCCCATGTTCCAGGCGGTACTGCCATCGGGGTTGAGCAACGGGTCCTGCGCCGCGGCGATGAAGCCCCGGCGCGCGTCTGCAAAGGCCTGATCGTCGCTGAAGTCCAGCTGCTGCAGCACCGCCGCATTGGCCCTGGCGGTCGCCGGCTCGGCAGGTCTGCTGTCAGCGGTTACTGCGCCAGAGAGGCACAGCCCAATGGCAAACAGGGCGGTCAGGTGAAGGTTCTTTATCATTGTCATGGATTCCAAACGATCAGGTAGATTGGGATGTCAGCCGCTCGGCCAGCTGGCTCGACAGCCGGGCGGCGATGGCATAGATGGACAGCTGCGGGTTGGCACCGATGCTGGTGGGGAACAGTGAGCCGTCATGCACCGAGAGGTTCTCAAGGTGATGATGCCGGCCGAGGCTGTCGGTGACCGCCTGCCGCGGATCCTCGCCCATGGCGCAGCCACCCATCACATGGGCGCTGCCCAGCCGGATCTTGAAGCGGCGCAGCTCCAGTTGCTCGATCATCGCGCGGGCTTCAGCCAGGCTGCGGGCTGGGTGGGCATCGTTATGTACGGGTATGACGCTGCGGGCACCGGCGGCGAACTGGATCTCGGCCATGCTCATGAGGCTGCGGCGTACGCCATCCCAGGTGTAATCCGTCATCCGGTAATCCAGCACCGGTGAATCATCGCTGCGCAGCTGAACCGTGCCTTCGGCGCTGTCCGGGTGAAAGCCGTCGCGCAACAGGGCGATCATCATGTTGCTGGTCGGCAGCTGCTGCATCAGTTGCGGGTGGGCGACCCCGGTGCCGCCGAGGACGGTTGCGCTGAAGCCGGGCTGCATCGGCGGGACCTCGAGCTTGTAACCCATCGCCCCGGTGACGCCGTCCTGCCACTGGAAGTGATCCGAATATACCGACTGGGGGGCGCCGTAGAACGGGTTTATCCGCTCATCGAACTGCGCCCAGGAGAAGGTGGTCAGGTGCAGGAAGGTACGCTTGCCGACCCGGTCATGGGGATCGGGTGCGCCGGAGCGCAGCAGCAACCCCGGGGTATTGATGCTGCCGCCGGCAAGGATGTAGTGGCGGGCGCGCACCCGAATGCGCCGGCCGGTCGGTTCCACACAGCGGTCGTCCATGGCCACGCATTCGAGCCCGCTGACCCGGTCGCCGTCCAGCGCCAGACGCTCGGCACGGGCCAGATAGAGCAGTTGCCCGCCCCGATCGAGCAGAGCGGGAATGCTGGTGACCAGCATCGACTGCTTGGCATTGGTCGGGCAACCCAGGCCGCAGAAACCCAGGTTCCAGCACTGGCGCACGTTCCGGCGAATCGGCGCGTGGTGCAGCCCCAGTGTCTCGCAGCCACGGCGCAGCACATCGTTGTTGGCATTGGGTGGCAGGCTCCAGGGCGCAATGCCGAGTCGTTCTTCCATCCTCGCGAACCAGGGGGCGAGTTCCTCGCTGCTGTGGTCTCGCACGCCGTGCTCGCTGGCCCAGTGCGCCAGGGTGGGCTCCGGAGTGCGAAAACAGGAGGTCCAGTTGACCAGCGTGGTACCGCCCACCGCCCGGCCCTGGAGGATGGTGATGGCGCCGTCCTTCGACATCCGTCCCAGACCTTCCTGATAGAGGGCAGGGTAGGCCTCGTGCTCCTGCATCCTGAAACTGCTGCTGGTAAAGAGACCGCCTTCCTCTATCAACAGCACCCTGAAGCCAGCCGCGCTGAGAATCTCGGCGCTGGTGGCACCGCCGGCGCCGCTGCCGACGATGGCGATATCCGTCTCGATGGTGAGATGCTGCTCCAGTTGCGAGGCGTTGGTCACCTGCCAGTTGCCCTTGAGCCCCTCGGCGAATGTATCCCTTACAGTCATCCTGATTCTCTCCGTCAGATCCCTGGTGGCCCGGGGTAACCGCATTGCGGCCACGCGGCGGGGCTGCTGTAGCAGGCCAGCAGGATCAGGTTGGTAAGCGCATTCTGCCCTTGCTGCAGCAAGGCAAGTGAACTGCCCTCCCAGCGGCGCAGGAAGTTTCTTACGGCCTCGTCACTGGCGTCTTCCCACTGCCCCCAGATGCCGGTGGCCGGTCCGCGGGTGACACCGAGTGTGAGCAGATCGAACAGTTGCATGATCTGACCGTTGAGGCTGGGAGAGAGCCGGTCGAGATTGTTGTCCAGTGCCTGCAGGACCTCTTCTACCGCAGCCGCCGGCTGACCGGTGGGCAGGGCCCCGCTGAGTATCACCGGAATGATGCGCCGCAGCATCGGCAGGTCGGACTGCCGCAGTTGCCGGAAGCCGGCGGCAGCCGTATCGGTTCGGCCAGCGACGATGGCAATGCCGCCGGCGGAAGCCAGTACCACCGTTCCGAACAGGCCGACCTTCAGCAACTGGCGCCGGCTCAGGCCGGACGGGGAGGTAAACACCTTGCTCATATTATTGTTGTTCCTGTGAGCGGGTCAGCGGATGAGAAATCTGCGCAGCAGCTTCTGCATTGCGGTGCCGTAGGGCGGGTAGAGTACCCGCGTGGCATTGAAGCGCGGCTTACGCAGCACCGCCTTGGCCTTGCTGAAGGTAAGGAAGCCTTCATGGCCGTGGTAATGCCCCATGCCGGAAGGACCGATACCGCCGAAGGGCAGGTCGGAAACCGCCACATGCAGGAGCGTTTCATTGATGCCGACCCCACCGGAGTGGGTCTGGCTGACTATCCGCCGCTGCTGCTCCCGGTCGTAGCCGAAATAATAGAGCGCCAGCGGGCGCGGTCGGGCATTTACATAGGCAATCGCATCGTCAATCCGGCGGTACGGAACGATGGGCAACAGCGGGCCGAATATCTCGTCCTGCATGACCAGCATGTCATCTCTGACATCCAGCAGCAGGGTGTGGGGCAGGCGACGTTCCTGACCCCGATCAAACAATGGGATCAACTGCGCGCCCTTGCTCCGGGCGTCGTCCAGATAGCTGTTCAGGCGGGCCTGCTGGCGCGGGTTGATGATGCTGGTGTAATCCGGGTTGTCCTCCAGCCGGGGATAGAACCGCCCGATCGCCCGCCGGTAGGCTTCGACAAATCCTTCCACCCGGTCCTCCGGGACCAGCACGTAATCCGGCGCCACACAGGTCTGCCCCGCGTTCATGGTCTTGCCGAAGGCGATGCGCTCGGCGGCATCCTCCAACGGCACCGTCGGAGAGACGATCGCCGGCGATTTGCCCCCCAGTTCAAGGGTGACCGGTGTGAGATTGTCCGCCGCCGCATGGAGAATATGCCGGGCAATGCTGGTGGCTCCGGTGAACAACAGGTGATCGAAGGGCAGGCGGGAAAAGGCCGCGCCCACGTCCGCCTCGCCCAGTACGACGGTCACCAGATCCGCAGGGAACGCCCGAGCCAGAAGGTCCTTTACCCGTTGCGAAGTGGCCGGCGTCGCCTCGCTCATCTTGATCATCACCCGGTTGCCTGCAGCCAGCGCGCCGATCAGTGGCCCCAGCGCGAGAAAGATCGGGTAGTTCCACGGCACTATCACCCCGATCACCCCCAGCGGCTGGTAGAACACCTGGGCTGAACCGGGCTGAAAGGCAATGCCCAGCGGGCGGCGGGATGGCCTCATCCAGCGTCGCAGGTGTCGCCGGGCGTGATCGATCGATTGCAGGGTGGGGAGTATCTCGGCAAACAGCGTCTCGTCCCGGGATCTGTTGCCGAAGTCCCTGGACACCGCATCGGCCAGTGCGTCCTGCTCACTGGTCACGAGCGCGCGCAGGGTCTTCAACCAGCCTAGGCGGGTCTCGGCCGAAGGCAGCGGTGTGGTACTGAAGGCGCTGCGTTGTTTCTCGAGCAGCTCGGAAAGCGAGGCTTCGAGCTGCTCAGGGGAAAGGCGGTCCATGCGACGCTCCCATTGATTAGAGTTATTGCTCTAATCTTGTAGAGGAAAGCGTGAACGCCGTCAACGGATCAGTTGACGAGCCCGGGATTCGGGTGGGTTGAGGGAACGCAAACAAAAAAGGCAGATCAATTGATCTGCCTTTTCGTATCTGGTTGCGGGGGCAGGATTTGAACCTACGACCTTCGGGTTATGAGCCCGACGAGCTACCAGACTGCTCCACCCCGCGTCTGAGGTGGCTCATTCTACGGATTTAGCGGAGGCTGTCAAGCAATTGATGCAAAAAGATTTTTCCTCTGTGCACCACGCTCCGGGATTTTTCGGTTCACCCATAAGGGTGATGGCGCTATAGTATCGCCTGCGGTCATGTGTATATCACTCCCGCGCCTGTCTCGGTTGGATACAGCGACCGGGCATGGTATATGGAAGAAGAAAAAATAAGGACGGGCCATGCCATTCTCTTCGGAGCGTTACCGGATATCCTCATTGTGGGCGGAGTTTGCCGATCCGGCGGTGGAGAAGGCCTTCCTGACCCATATGCAACCCATGTGGGCACGCAACCTGCGCGTTGCAGTATTTGTATGGGCCGGGTTGCTCCTGGCCTTCGGATTGCTGGACCTGCAGGCCCTGGGCTGGTCGCGGGACTTCTTCATACTGGCGGCATGCCGCATCGTGCAGTCCGCCCTGCTGTTCGGCTTTGCCTGGGTGCTGCCCCGTCGGCCGCACCTGGCCGCCAGCGGCTACGCCGTCACAGCGCTGGAAATCATCGGCTTCTTTCTGTTCATGCCGATCTATTTCCTGCGGCCGGACATCGCCACTCTCACCATCGTGGTGCTGGGCGTAATGGTCCTGACCATGATGCTGTTCGTTCCCAACCGCCTCAAACTCAACATGGTCGCTGCGACGGTAGCGGTGATCCTGGCGCTGACGTGCATCGCCCTGAAGGGGCGGGGGGCGGAGATCGTGATTGGTGCGGCCATCTTCCTCTCGCTGCCGGTCGCTACCGGCTTCTTCGGTACCCAGCAACTGGCCAAGGTGCAGCGTCAGCAGTTCGCGATGTTCAACGAGGCACGTGCCGCCAACCGCGAACTGCGCAAGGAAATGGAGCGCCGCAAGCTGCTGGAAGAAGAGCTCAAGCGCCAGGCCACCACCGACCCGCTTACCGGTCTGTTCAATCGCCGGCAGTACGAAATGCTGTTTCGCCGGGAGCGGGAGCGGTGTCGGCGGCAGGGCACCGGTATCTGCGTGGCCATGGCCGATCTGGACCATTTCAAGGCATTGAACGACGAGTTCGGTCATGACGCAGGCGATGCGGCCCTGCGCCACGTGGCGGGACTGTTCACGGCCAAGCTCCGGGAGGGCGATGTGGTCGGCCGTTTCGGCGGCGAGGAGTTCATCATCCTGTTGCCCGATACCGATGCGCCGGAGGCCGAGCGGGTGATCGAACGGCTGCGCGGCGCGCTGGAAGCCAATCCGGTCATGATCGAAGGGCAGCCGCGGACGCTGACCGCTACCTTCTCTGTCTCCGCCGTGCGCGCTGGCGAGCGCGATATCGTGGACACCCTGCGTCGGGTCGATGCCGGCCTTTATCAGGGCAAACATGCCGGGCGCAATCAGGTGATTGCCGTCTGATGCGATACAATATCCGGCATCATCAGCCGGATATCTGCCTTGCGGAAAATCATTCACATAGATTGCGACTGCTTCTACGCTGCCATCGAGATGCGGGATGATCCGCGCCTGCGCAATCGGCCGCTGGCGGTGGGGGGCGATCCGGGCAAGCGTGGGGTGATTGCCACCTGCAACTACGAGGCCCGGGCCTATGGCGTGCGCTCGGCCATGGCCTCGGCTTACGCGAAGAAGCTCTGTCCCGATCTGCTGATCGTGCCCGGGCGCATGTCGGTCTATCGCGAGGTATCGGCAGCCATCCAGGCGCTGTTCCATGACTATACGCCGCTGATACAGCCACTTTCTCTGGACGAGGCCTATCTGGACGTCACCGACAGCCAGGCCTGCCGTGGCAGCGCCACGCTGATCGCCGAGGACATCCGCCGGCGGGTGCGTGAGACCCAGGGGATTACCGTGTCCGCCGGGGTAGCGCCGAACAAGTTTCTGGCCAAGATCGCCAGTGACTGGAACAAGCCCGACGGCCTGAAGGTAGTGCTGCCGGAGGAGGTGGATGCTTTTGTCCGCGATCTGCCGGTTGATCGGCTGCCCGGTGTGGGCCGGGTCACTGCCCAGCGTCTGCACAATCTGGGGCTGGATACCTGTGCCGAGGTGAGACAGTGGCGCAGGGAGGATCTGTACCGCGAGTTCGGTATCTTCGGCGAGCGGTTATGGGAGCTGGTGCGGGGCATCGATGAGCGTCCGGTGGTAGTGGAGCGGGTGCGCCAGTCGGTCAGCGTGGAGAACACCTATGAACAGGATCTTCCTGATCTGCAGGCCTGTATTGCCGCACTGCCGCCGTTACTGGACAAGCTGGCCCAGCGTCTGGGCAGGCTGGAGGGCGACTATCGGGTCAGCAAGCCCTTCGTCAAACTCAAGTTTCAGGACTTCACCCAGACCACCCTCGAGCAGGCGGGGGCGCCGGTGACGCCGGCTGGCTTCGAGGAGCTATGCGCCCAGGCCTTTACCCGTGGCAACCGGCCGGTACGGCTGATCGGCGTCGGGGTCAGGCTGGACAGCAGCTACAGCCCGATGGGGGAGCAGCTGACGTTATTCTGAGTCGCCGGCGTTGCGTGCGCATGTCGGGCACAGGTGATTCTCGCCGCTGGGTACCCAGCCCAGCTCGCCGATGCGCTCTACCGCCCTGGCGGTGCGCTGCTCAAGGTTGTCCTTCTCGTGCGCCATGAATTCGAATGCCTGCTCCCTGGCGCAGCGGTCACAGCGTATCGACCAGCCCAGCACCATGCGGTCCCGCAGGTTCGGGCCGGTAGCGGTCGCCGTCCATTGCCCGGCGGGGTTGATCAGGTAGCGCACCTTGCTGACCTGCAACGGCAGCGGCAGGTCTCGACTGCCCTTGACGGTACAGATCAAGGTGTCGCCGGGTTGAATGCCGCCACCCTGACCGGTTACCTGATAGAGGCCGTCAGCGATGGTGCGGCACTCGATCAGGGTGTGGGAGGGGTTCAGCGCGCTGCGCCGGAAGTCGTGTTCTGCCATGGGAAGGTCCGCCGTTGAAGATGACCGCATGATAACACCGGTGCAGGTCGGGATATCACCGTGCTCACTGATGGTCCGTACCCGGCCTTAACGCTTATATGATCGGGCAAACGCTTACCACACAATAACAGAGGGATACACGATGGGTGTCATGCAGCTGTTCGATCTCACGGGCAAGGTTGCCCTGATCACCGGCGGAACGAAAGGGCTGGGCCTGCAGATGGCTGAAGCCTTTGGCGAGCAGGGGGCGAAGATCTTCATCAACGCGCGCAAGGCCGAGGAGGTGCAGCAGGTTGTCGAGCAGCTCAATGCCCGTGGCATCGAAGCGGCCGGTATCACCTGCGACCTGGGCAAGCCCGAGGGCAACCCGGTGGCCACCCTGGTGGATGCCGTCGAGGCGCGTTTCGGTACCATCGACATCCTGGTCAACAATGCCGGCACCACCTGGGGCGAGCCGGCTGCCGAGCACAGCTACAGCGGCTGGCAGAAGGTGATGCACCTCAACGTGGATGTCTGCTTCCTGCTCGCCCAGGAGGTCGCCCGCCGTTTCATGATCCCCCGGCGCTCGGGCAAGATCATCAATATCGCCTCGATTGCCGGGCTCAAGGGCAATGGCCCCAACACCGGCGTGCATACGGTGGCCTACAACACCAGCAAGGCCGCTGCGATCAACCTGACCCGCGCACTGGCCGGGGAATGGGGCGCCTTCAATATCCACGTCAACGCCATCTGCCCCGGTTACTTTCCGACCAAGCTGGCCAAGGGGCTGGATCATGTCTCCGAGTCCATCATCCGTCAGACACCGCTGGGCCGCGTGGGCGGCGAGGATGACATCAAGGGCCTGGCGCTGTTCTTCGCCAGTGAAGCGTCCCGCCATGTCACCGGTCAGGCGGTGGCGGTGGATGGGGGCTACTCGGCAGTCTGAGCCGTCAGCTGCATGACGGAGCCGCAATGGCTCCGCCTTGCCGTGGTCAGATCAGACCGCTGCGCAGCTCCTGCGCGGCCCGGTGCAGCGCGTCCCGGTGCTGCTGTTCCAGCGTCTCCATGTACTCTTCGTGCTGGCGCCGCTGGGCCGCCGGCAGCGCTTTCCAGCTCTCGTGGGTGGGGATGTGTGCGGTGGCGTCGTAGATGGTTTCGAAGATCGCCAGGTTCAGGTTCGCCCGCCGCGGTCCGTCATAATTGTCCAGCAACACCTTGATGCGGATGGCGCCTTCGATCGGCGGCACCTGGCCTTCACAGAGCCCCCGCGCGAGCAGGCGGATGTCACCGGCCAGGCGCTGGTTCCGCTCATGGGTCTGCTGCATGCGCTGCTGGCGCCGCCGCCATACCTGATACCACAGCCAGGCCGCATAGCCCGCAAGTAGGAAGATCAGCAGCAGGCCGCCGATCATCAGCCATTCACTGAAATCCATCAGCGAACGCTCAGGGCGGCAGGGTCCAGCGTGCCGCTTTCGTTCAGGTTAAGACGCGGCGCCCAGAAATAGCCGGTGCGGATGTGCCCGTCGATGCGGTAATCGATCGGTTGCTGGGTTTCCGCCATCTTCAGCAGATCACCCAGGTGGCGCCAGATGTTGGAGCGTACCGTGAGGTTGAAGTACTCGGAGCCGTAGGCCGGCACGTCGAAGGCGTGATCTGTCACGCCCGTGGCCAGGCGGGCGTCGTTCAGATAGATCTGGTAGTGCATGCCGCGGATGGGCAGGCTGCGGTCGTTGGGGTTGTCCACACGCATGCGCAGGCGGAAGGATTGCTCCCAGAGGTTGGACCTGAGCATTTCCACATTGGCCAGGCTGACATCGGGCTCGATATAGGACCGGTTGAACACGGCACAGCCGTTCAGCGAGAGCAGGCTGCCGAGCAGTAAGCACAGGGCCAGTCCAGAAACGCGCATCATCGATGGGATCCCTCCGTCTTGTGTGGATGTATTGTCGGCGACGGGCAGCCTGTCCATACTAGGTGCTGTTGAAGGCAAACAGCAACGACCGTATCACCAATTTGCGACAGGGGAGTGAAAAGATGGCTGGTTTCGAGGTTGTCTTCCAGGGGCAGGTGCAGCCCGGCCTGGACCCGGCACAGGTACGTGCCCGCATCGGCCAGCTGTTTCAGGTGGATGAGCGGCAGGTCGAAATGCTGTTTTCCGGTAGGCGCATCGTGATCAAGAGTGGTCTGGATGAGCAGGCCGCACAAAGGTACCGCCAGGCCATCGAGCGGGCCGGGGCCCAGTGTGAGCTCGTCCCGTTGCAGGAGGAGCCCCCCGCCGCCGCACCGGCGCCGGCCCCTGCGCGCGGTGTTGCGCCACGGGACGAGTTCATGGCCGCCTTCGTCGACGTCCAGGCCCCGGATTTCCCCCTGGCCGAGCCCGGGGCAGACATGCAGGACAGTTACACCGACCACCCTCCGCTGAACATCGACCTCTCGGCCTTCACCCTGGCGCCGCCGGGTACCGACCTTGACCAGCGGCCCGACCTGCCCCCGCCGCCGGCACCGGATACCAGCCACCTTCGACTGCAGGATTGATCCGGTTCAGTAGCGACAGCACTGCTTGAACTTGCGCCCCGAACCGCAGGGGCAGGGATCGTTGCGCCGGGCCGTGACCGGATGGTTGGGGTCGATGAAATACCAGCGCTCCCCGAGCCGGCAGAAGTCGGAACACTCCAGGTGACTGTGTTCGCTGCCATTGCCTTCGGCCCAGCGCACCACGAAGGCTACCTGCGTCCGGGCTGCGTTGCCGCTGGTCGGATCCTCCTCGGTTACCTGCAGCCCCAGCCAGCGACTTTCCCGACTCCACTGCTCCATGGCCTGCCGGTCCAGCTGCGATTGCTGGGCGGGCAATGTGGTGGCCACCAGATAGTCGATCAGCCCCAGCACATAGGCGCTGTAGCGCGAACGCATCAGACGTCCGGCGGTCGGTGCCGGCTGGCCGAGGTGCAGCGGCTGACAGCAATCGGCATAGTGGCTGTTGTCGCCGCAGGGGCAGGGGGCGGTCGGGTCGGTGGGCATGATCGGTACCTGTAATGTGAGCGGGTCGCCGGGCGGTGGCCGGGGCCAGATGGTATCATTCCCGGTCTGCTCCGGAGACCCCATGCTCAACGATGACCTCAAAGGCCAGATCCAGAAGGCCTACACCACGTTCCTCGAAAACAAGTCGCTGAAGCCGCGTTACGGCCAGCGATTGATGATTGCCGAGGTGGCCAAGCTGTTCGGCAATGTCGAGCTGGACGACGAGGGGCATCGCGCCGGCGAGGCGGCGGTGGCAGTGGTTGAAGCCGGCACGGGTACCGGCAAGACGGTTGCCTACTGTCTGGCGGGCATTCCCATCGCCAGGCACCTGGGCAAGCCGCTGGTGATCTCCACCGCCACGGTGGCACTGCAGGAGCAGATCGTTCTCAAGGATCTGCCGGACATCCAGCGCAACGCCGGGCTGGACTTTCATTTCGCCCTGGCCAAGGGGCGTGGCCGCTATGTGTGCCTGTCAAAGCTCGACCAGCTGCTGCAGGACAACCAGGCCATGGCCAGCCAGCAGCAGGGCTTCGCCGAGGAAGGTTTCCGCATCGATGTGGATGAGGCCGGGCTGAAGCTCTACACACGCATGGTCGAAGCCTTGGGCAGCAACAAGTGGGACGGCGAGCGTGATTCCTGGCCGGAAGCGCTGGAAGACCAGGACTGGTCCCGCCTGACCACCGACCATATCCAGTGCACCAATCGGCGCTGCGGGCATTTCAACCAGTGCGTGTTCTACAAGGCCCGCGAGGGCATCCAGAAGATCGACGTGATCGTCACCAACCATGATCTGGTGCTGGCGGACCTGGCCCTGGGTGGCGGCGCCATCCTGCCGGATCCGCGGGATTGCCTGTACGTTTTCGACGAGGGCCATCACCTGCCGGACAAGGCCATCAACCACTTCGCCCACCACACCCGCATGGGCGCCACCGCCGACTGGCTCGATCAGCTGGACAAGAACCTGACGCGGCTGCTGGCTCAGCACCCGCTGCCGGGGGATTTCGGCCGGCTGCTGGAGCAGGTGCCGCAACAGGCCCGGGAGCTTCGCCCCCACCAGCAGTTCATGGCCCAGGCGCTGGGTGAAGTGGCGGATTTTGCCAGCAGCGAAGATGTCAGCGGGCACGTGCGACCGCAGTACCGCTTTGAACATGGCGTGGTGCCCGAGCAGCTGCGGGAGATGTCGGTGGAGCTGAAGGCCGGGTTCGGCCGCATCACCGATCTGCTGCAGCGGCTGGTGGACCTGCTGAAGGACGCCATGGACGGGGAGGTGAGTGGCGTTCACCAGACCCAGGCCGAAGAATGGTACCCGCTGTTCGGTGCCCTGCAGGCCCGGGCCGAGGGCAACTGGACGCTGTGGACCCATTTCAGCCAGGTCGACCCCGAGGACAAGCCGCCGACCGCCCGCTGGCTGACCCTGACCGAGCAGGGTGATCTGGAGGTGCATGTCAGCCCGATTCTGGCCGCCGACACGCTGCGCCAGTATCTGTGGCATTCGGCCTTTGCCGCGCTGGTCACTTCGGCCACCATCACTGCGCTGGGGCGATTCGACCGCTTCAGTCACCGCGCCGGCCTGCCGAAGAACGCGGTATGTACCCTGGCGCCCAGCCCCTTCCGGTATGCCGAGAGTGGCGTGCTGCGGATACCCGACCACGGCGCTGACCCGCGGGACAACGCCGGTCACAGCGCGTCGATCATCGAGCATCTGCCGCAGATGCTGGCGGACGAGCCAGGCAGTCTGGTGCTGTTCTCCTCGCGCCGACAGATGCTCGAGGTCTTTGCCGGGCTGCCCGCGGCCTTCCGCGAGCGGGTGCTGGTGCAGGGCGACCTGTCGAAGCAGGAGCTGATCCGCCAGCACCGCGCACGGGTCGACAATGGCGAACCCAGCGTGATCTTCGGCCTGGCGAGTTTTGCCGAAGGGGTGGATCTGCCGGGGAAATACTGTGAGCATGTGGTGATCGCCAAGATACCGTTCGCGGTGCCCGATGACCCGGTCGAAGCGGCGCTGTCCGAATGGATCGAGCGCAATGGCGGCAATCCGTTCATGGAGATTGCGGTACCCGATGCCTGCCTGCGGCTGGTTCAGGCCTGCGGGCGACTGCTGCGTACCGAGCAGGACACCGGCACCGTCACGCTGCTGGATCGGCGGCTGGTGACCCAGCGTTACGGCAAGGCCATACTCAACGCATTGCCGCCGTTTCGCAGAGAGATAGAATGACAACCCAGTACCCCTGTCCGGATGATTTCAGATGACCCAGGTGCAAGGCTATTTCGACCCCCGCTTCGAAACCGTGCGGGACCTGTTCGCCCAGCAGCAGAGCGATCCACAGGCGCGTGGCGCCGCGCTCTGTGTGACGGTGGGTGGCGACACCGTGCTGGACCTCTGGCATGGCGTCATGGACCGGGACAACAGTCGCGTCTGGGAGCAGGACACCCTGGTCAACGTGTTTTCCTGTACCAAGCCGATCGGTGCCGTGGCGCTGCTGCAGCAGGTACAGGCCGGGCGTATCGGTCTGGATGATCCGGTGGCAGATGTCTGGCCGGAATTCGCTCAGGCCGGCAAGCAGCAGATCACCTTCCGCCAGCTGCTCAGCCACCGCTCCGGCCTGTCCGCCATCAGCCAGCCGCTGGCCCCCGAAGCGCTCTTCGACTGGCAGGCCATGACCGCTGCCCTGGAGGCACAGGAGCCGTGGTGGCAACCGGGCGACCAGCACGGTTACGCGCCCCTTACCTATGCCTGGCTGCTGGGCGAGCCGCTGCGCCGGCTGACCGGCCAGATGCCCGGCGACTATCTGCGTGAGCAGATCTTCCAGCCGCTGGGGATGGACTTTCATGTGGGGGTGGCGGATGCCGACCTGCAGCGTATCGCCAGCGTCTCGCGCCTGCGCAACCAGTTCGGGGATGAATATGCCCGGGCCCTGTTCTCGGCCATGGGAGACCCCGCCGGGCTCGCCTTCAAGGCCTTCGCCAACCCCAGCAGCCTGCAGAACAGTACCAACAAGCCGGAGTGGCAGCAGGCGCATATCCTGTCGGCCAACGGCACCGGCAACGCCCGCTCGCTGGCGCGTTTCTGGCAGGTTCTGGCCCATGAGGGCAAGATCGACGGTGTGCAATTGCTGGATGCCGAGCTGGTGCAGCTGATGCACCGGGAACACAGCGCCGGCATGGACCTGACCCTGCACTGTCCTACCCGTTTCGGTCTGGGAGTGATGCTGGAACAGCAGTGGCAGGGTGGCAGCTTCGGCATGGGCGAGAACGCCTTCGGCCATCCCGGCGCCGGTGGCGCCCTGGGGTTCGCCGATCCGGACGCCGGTGTCGGCTTCGGTTACGTCACCAACACCATGGGCCCCTACGTGCTCACCGATCCCCGGGCCGGTGAACTGAGCCGCGAAACGTATCGATGCCTGCGCGAGCTGTACTGAGCGGCTGCGCCTGAACCCCTAAACGAACCCACAGGAACAGCCGATGAAATACAGCATCGCCGACATGCGCCGCAACTACACCCGCGATGGTCTCGTGGAAAGCCAGGCGCCGGAGGACCCCTACACCCTGTTCGGCCTCTGGTTCAGCCAGGCGGTCGAGGTGGAGTCCACCGAGCCCAACGCCATGATGCTGGCCACGGTGGATGGGGAGGGGCAGCCGCATCTGCGCACCCTGCTGCTCAAGGGGTTTGATGATCGGGGGTTCGTTTTCTATACCAATTACCAGAGCGCCAAGGGCCGGCAGCTGCTGGCGCACCCGGTGGCGGCGATGACCTTCTGGTGGCCCGACCTGGAGCGCCAGGTACGGATCGAAGGACGGGTCGAGCAGGTGACGGATCAGGAGTCGGATCAGTACTACCAGAGTCGCCCGCTGGGCAGCCGGCTCGGCGCCTGGACCTCCCCGCAGAGCCAAGTGATCAGCGGTCGGGAAGAACTCGAACAGCGGCTGGCGGAGGTCGAACGCCGGTACGCTGATGCCGAGCCGCCGAGGCCGCCCCACTGGGGCGGTTTCCGGCTGGTACCGCAGATGATCGAGTTCTGGCAGGGCCGACCCAGCCGTCTGCACGACCGCCTGCGTTACTGCAGGGAAGAGGATGCCTGGCGGCGGGAGCGGCTGGCTCCCTGAGTCTGTTGCGCATGAAAAAGGCCGGCATTTGCCGGCCTTTTTTATTACTGCAGCATTACAACAGCATGGACCGTATGTCACCAAGCAGCTCGCCGAGCCGCTTGGTGAACTGGGCGGCAGCGGCGCCGTTGATGGCGCGGTGGTCGTAGGACAGGGACAGCGGCAGCATCAGCCGTGGCTGGAAGGCGTTGCCGTCCCACACCGGCTGCATGGTTGCCCGGCTGACGCCGAGGATGGCCACTTCCGGTGTGTTCACGATCGGCGTGAAATAGGTCCCGCCGATGTGCCCCAGGCTGGAAATGGTGAAGCACGCGCCCTGCATCTCGTTGGCGCTGAGCTTCTTGTTGCGTGCCTTGTCGGCCAGCTCGGCCGCTTCGGCTGCCAGCTCCAGCAGGCTCTTTTTGTCCACGTCGCGGATCACGGCGACCAGCAGGCCGTCCGGCGTGTCCACGGCAAAGCCGATGTGCACGTAGTTCTTCTGGATCAGCTGCTTGCCATTGGCGGCCAGCGACACGTTGAAGTTGGGCTGTTCACGCAGCAGGTGGGCACAGGCCTTGAGCAGGAAGGGCAGTACCGTCAGCTTGACGCCGGCCTTCTCCGCCACGGCCTTCTGCGCCTTGCGGAAGGCTTCCAGTTCGCTGATGTCAGCCAGATCAAACTGAGTGACATGCGGAACGTTGAGCCAGCTGCGATGCAGGTTGGCCGCGCCGATCTGCTGCAGGCGGGTCATGTCCTTCAGCTCGACGTCACCAAAGCGGCTGAAGTCGACCTCCGGCACCTGCGGAATGCCCGCACCGCCTGTGGCCGCCGCTCCGCCGCCTTCCTTGCGCTGCTGCATAACGCCCTTCACGTGGGCCTGCACATCATCCTTGAGGATGCGGTTGCGCGGGCCGCTGCCGGTGATTTCGGTCAGATCAACGCCGAACTCGCGGGCCAGCTTGCGTACCGCAGGGCCGGCGTGGACCTTCTTGCCGCCTCTGGACGGCGCGCCCACCGGCGCCGGCTTCTCCTCGCTGGCGCTGCCGGAAGCGGCTGGCTTCTGGCTGGAGGGCGGCTCAGGGCGGGCCCCCTTCTCCGGTACCACGGCGACTTCGTCTTCGACCTCCTCGACAATGGCGGCGGGAGCTGACTCGTTCTCTTCGCCTTCGACGCGCAGGGTGACCATCGGGTCGCCGGTCTGCACTTCCTGCTCCAGCTTGACCTCGATGGACTCGATCACGCCGGCCGCCGGGGAGGGGACCTCCATGCTGGCCTTGTCGGACTCCAGGGTGAACAGGCTCTGTTCGGCCTCGACCTTGTCGCCGGGCTGCACCAGCAGCTCGATGACCCGGGCGCTTCCGTCGCCGATGTCGGGGATATTGAAGCTCTGCACGCTGCTCGCGGCCTTGCCGGCTGCTGGCTTCTGCTCGGCGGTGGCTTCTTTCTCTGCTTCCGGTTCGGGCTCGCTCTGAGCCTTGGCGTCGTCCTTGTCGTCGGCTTGTGCTTCAGGCTCGCCGGCGTCTTCCTCACCGCCGATTTCCAGCTCGATCATGTCGTCACCCTCGTTGAGGGTATCGCCGATCTTGACCAGAATCGCCTTGATCACCCCAGCCTTGGGGCTGGGGACTTCCATGCTGGCCTTGTCGGATTCCAGGGTCAGCAGGCTCTGCTCCACCTCGACCGTATCGCCGACCTCGACCAGGATCTCGATGACTTCACCTTCGCCGCCGATGCCGGGTACCTTGATCACTTCACTCATGGCATCTCTCCTCAAACGTCCAGCGGGTTGGCTTTGTTCGGGTTCAGACCGAAGGTAGTCTGAGCTTCGATCAGCACCTCGGGCTGCAGGTCACCCTGCTCGACCAGGGCGGACAGCGCGCTGTAGGCGATCCAGCGGCGGTCGACTTCGAAGAAGTCTCGCAGCTTGCGACGGGTATCGCTGCGGCCGAAGCCGTCGGTGCCCAGCACCTGGTAGGTGCCCGGTACCCACTGGCGGATCTGGTCCGCGTACAGCTTCATGTAGTCGGTGGAGGCGATAACCGGACCATCGCGCTCGGCCAGGTTCTGCTCGACGTAACTCAGGCGCTTGGGCTCGGTCGGATGCAGGCGGTTCCAGCGCTCCACGGCCAGGCCATCACGGCGCAGTTCGTTGAAGCTGGTCACGCTCCAGATATCCGAGCTGATACCGAAGTTGTCACGCAGCAGGGCGGCAGCTTCGCGCACTTCGCGCAGGATGGTGCCGGAGCCCATCAGCTGAACGTGATGCTTGCCTTTCTCGCTGGCTTCTTCCAGCAGGTACATGCCGCGGATGATGCCTTCTTCCACGCCCTCGGGCATGGCCGGCTGGGCGTAGGCTTCGTTCATCACGGTGATGTAGTAGAAAACGTTTTCCTGCTCTTCCATCATCTGCTTGCTGCCGTGCTGGATGATCACCGCCAGCTCGTAGGCATAGGTCGGGTCATAGCTGCGGCAGTTGGGGATGGTCGCGGCGAGGATGTGGCTGTGGCCGTCCTCATGCTGCAGACCTTCACCGTTGAGCGTGGTGCGCCCGGCGGTGCCCCCGATCAGGAAGCCCTTGGCGCGGCTGTCGCCGGCGGCCCAGGCCAGGTCGCCGATACGCTGGAAGCCGAACATCGAATAGAAAATGTAGAACGGCAGCATCGGCTGGTTGTAGGTGCTGTAAGCAGTCGCACCGGCGATCCAGCTGGACATCGCACCGGCTTCGTTGATGCCTTCGTTGAGGATCTGACCCTTCTTGTCCTCGCGATAGAACATCACCTGATCCTTGTCCACCGGCGTGTACAGCTGGCCGACGGAGGAGTAGATGCCGAGCTGACGGAACATGCCTTCCATGCCGAAGGTACGGGCTTCGTCAGGCACGATGGGCACGATGCGCTGGCCGAGCTCCTTGTCCTTGAGCATCTGCGCGAGAATGCGCACGAACGCCATGGTGGTGGAGATCTCACGCTCGCCGGTACCGTCCAGCATCGCCTTGAGGGTTTCCAGCGGCGGCGTCGGGATGGCCTTGCTCGACACGCGACGCTGGGGCATGTAACCGCCCAGGGCTTCGCGGCGCGAGTGCAGGTACTTGTACTCGGGGCTGCCTTCCTCGGGACGGTAGAAGGGCAGTTCTTCCAGCTTATCGTCGCTGATCGGGATGCCGAAGGCGTCGCGGAATTTGCGCAGGCTCTCGGTATCGACCTTCTTGGTGTTGTGGGCAATATTCTGACCCTGGCTGGCGCCGGTGCCGTAGCCCTTGATGGTCTTGGCCAGGATGACGCTGGGCTGACCCTCGTGGTTGACCGCTGCGTGATAGGCGGCATACACCTTGTAGGGATCGTGGCCGCCGCGGTTGAGTTTCCAGATTTCCTCATCGGACATGTTCTCGACCATCTTCTTCAGCTCCGGCCGGGCACCGAAGAAGTGTTCGCGGACATAGGCTCCGTCGTTGGCCTTGTAGTTCTGGTAGTCGCCGTCGACCGCTTCTTCCATGCGGGCCTGCAGCAGACCGTCGTGGTCGCGGGCCAGCAGCGGATCCCACAGGCGGCCCCAGATGACCTTGATCACGTTCCAGTCGGCGCCGCGGAAGTTGCCTTCCAGCTCCTGGATAATCTTGCCGTTCCCGCGGACCGGGCCGTCCAGGCGCTGCAGGTTGCAGTTGATGACGAAGATCAGGTTGTCCAGCTTCTCGCGGCCGGCCAGGGAGATGGCGCCCAGGGATTCCGGCTCGTCACACTCGCCGTCGCCGAGGAAGCACCAGACCTTCTGCTTGCCCGGCTCGATGAAGCCACGGCTTTCCAGGTACTTCATGAAACGTGCCTGGTAGATCGCCTGAATCGGCCCCAGGCCCATGGAGACGGTGGGGAACTGCCAGAAGTCAGGCATCAGCCAGGGGTGCGGATAGGAGGACAGACCGTTGCCGTCCACTTCCTGGCGGAAGTTGTTCATCTGGTCTTCGCTGATACGACCTTCGAGGAACGCGCGGGCGTAGATGCCCGGCGAAGCGTGACCCTGGAAGTACACCAGGTCACCGCCGTGCTCCTCGGTGGGGGCCTTGAAGAAGTAGTTGAAGCCGATATCGTACAGCGTGGCGCTGGAGGCAAAGGTGGAAATGTGACCACCCAGATCCGGATCCTGCTGGTTGGCACGCATCACCATCGCCAGCGCATTCCAGCGCACCATCGAGCGGATACGGCGCTCCATGAACAGATCACCGGGCATCTGCGCCTCATGGGTGACCGGAATGGTGTTACGGTAGGGCGTGGTGATCGCGTACGGGAGCTGGGTGCCGCTGCGGCTGGCCAGCTCGCCCATGCGTTGTATCAGATATTCCGCCCGTTCTTCGCCTTCATTCTCGAGAACGGATTCCAGGGCATCGAGCCATTCCTGGGTTTCGAGTGGATCGACATCGGTGTGCTTCATATATTTCTCCAGACCTTGTGAGTCCCAGGTGAAAAAACAGCCGCATGAACAGAGCGTGGAGGTAAATGGCTCAGGCTGCGACAGTCTTGGGTGCGTGTAGTTTTACTACATTTTAATGAAAAAGACTATCCGGTCATTGTCTGTTCTGTAGTGAAACTACACGAGCGGAGCCTTGAATTCCCGCTGCGGACTTTTCCATTTGCCCCCGTGCGTGGCAATCTGCACGCTTTGATGATTATTCAGGATAGACCATGCCTTTCTCCTTGCCCGTGACATTGCCCGGCCCTCTCCGGACGCTGGTTGAGCATCATCTGGCCCAGTGGCTGGGCGCCGTCAGGCAGGCGGGGCTGGAGGAGCAGTTGTCGAATCTGGGCGAACCCTGCCTTGGCGAACTTGAACGGGTGCTGGCCGGCAGCGACTTCGTTGCCGAGCAGTTGCGCCGTGATCCGCACATGCTCTGGCGACTCATGGAGGAGGAGCATCTGCACCGCAGCCTGCGCAGCGGCGAAATGGCCGAGCTGCTCACCGAAGCGCTGACCGGCGTCGAAACCGAGGAGCAGATGGCCCAGGCGCTGCGTCGGTTCCGGCAACAGCAGCAGGTGCGCATCATCTGGCGCGACATCACCCGTCAGGCTGCTACCATGGAAACCACCCGCGACCTGTCGGATAT
Source organism: Halopseudomonas pertucinogena (assembly GCF_014646575.1). Taxonomy (GTDB): domain Bacteria; phylum Pseudomonadota; class Gammaproteobacteria; order Pseudomonadales; family Pseudomonadaceae; genus Halopseudomonas; species Halopseudomonas pertucinogena. The sequence goes on from NZ_BMNN01000001.1 coordinate 429,641, forward strand.
GGCAGATGCCTGTCTGGAGCAGGCGTATCGCTGGGTCTACGATCAGCTCACAGGCGGTTTCGGCACGCCGGTCGACGAGTCCGGCGCTGCCCAGCACCTGGTGGTACTGGGGATGGGCAAGCTGGGTGCCCAGGAGCTCAACCTCTCCTCCGATATCGACCTGATCTTTGCCTTTCCGACCCAGGGCGAGACCACTGGCGGGCGTCGCAGCCTGTCCAATCAGGAGTTCTTCACCCGGGCAGGGCAGCGGCTGATCAGGCTGCTCGACGAGGTGACTCTGGACGGCTTCGTGTTCCGCGTCGATATGCGCCTGCGGCCCTACGGGGACAGCGGCGCGCTGGTGTTCAGCTTCAATGCGCTCGAGCAGTACTACCAGAGCCAGGGCCGGGATTGGGAGCGCTACGCAATGATCAAGGCCCGCGTGGTGGCAGGGGATCAGGCCGCCGGCACGGAGTTGATGGAGCGGCTGCGGCCCTTCGTCTACCGTCGCTACCTGGACTTTGCCGCCATCGAGGCGCTGCGCAACCTGAAACAGCTGATCCAGCGGGAAGTGCAGCGCAAAGGCCTGCAGGACAACGTCAAGCTGGGCTCCGGCGGTATCCGCGAGGTCGAGTTCATCGGTCAGGCCTTCCAGCTGATTCATGGTGGCCGTGACCGCAGCCTGCAGCAGAGGCCTATCCTGGCAGTGCTCGACATGCTGGCGACCAACACCTATCTGCCGGATGAGGCGGTGGATGAGCTCAAGGGCGCCTATCTGTTTCTGCGCGATACCGAACACGCGTTACAGGCCATTGATGACCGCCAGACCCAGATGCTGCCCACCGACGGCCTCGGTCAGGCCCGGGTGGCGATGATCATGGGATTCGACAGCTGGGAGGAGTTCCGTCGTCAGCTCGAGCTGCAGCGCAGTCGCGTCGCGCGGCATTTCGCCGAGGTGATTGCCGACCCCGACGAGGACGACGAACTGGACCTGGCGCCCCATGGCCAGTGGATGACCCTTCTGACCGGCTTCCCCGAGCCGGAGCAGGCTACCGAGCAGCTGGCTGAAGGCGGATTCAGTGACCCTGCCCGCGCCTGGGAACTGCTGCAGAACCTGATGCGCTCGCCCCGGGTACGCAGCATGCAGCGCATGGGTCGGGAGCGGCTGGATGTGTTCATGCCCCGCCTGCTGGCGATGGCCTGCGAGCAGGAGAACCCGGATCTCGCGCTGGAGCGGGTGGTGCCGCTGGTCGAGGCGGTGGCCCGTCGCTCGGCTTACCTGGTGCTGCTTACCGAGAACCCGAGCGCCCTGCGCGAGCTGCTGGTGCTGTGCTCCGCCAGCCCACTGGTGGCGGAGCAGATAATTCGTTACCCGGGGGTGCTGGACGAGCTGCTCAATGCCGGTCGGCTCTACCGCCCGCCGGAAATCGGCGAGCTGGCGGACGAGCTGCGCCAGCAGATGCTGCGCATTCCCGAGGACGATCTGGAACAGCAGATGGAAGCGCTGCGTTACTTCAAGCGGGCCCACGGGCTGCGCGTGGCGGCCTCGGAGATTGCCGGGAGTCTGCCGCTGATGAAGGTCAGCGACTACCTGACGTGGATTGCCGAAGCCATACTGCAGCAGGTACTGCAGCTGGCCTGGCGGGACATGGTGCGCCGTCATGGCCTGCCCAGACGCCATGACGGCAGCCCCTGCGAGCTGGACTTCACCATCGTGGGTTACGGCAAGGTGGGCGGAATCGAGCTGGGTCATGGCTCGGATCTGGACCTGGTGTTCATCCATGACGGCGATACCGACGCCGAGACCGACGGCCCGCGCCCGCTCGATGGCGGGCGATTCTATACCCGGCTGGGCCAGCGCATCATCCACATGCTCAACGCCCAGACGCCATCAGGTGTGCTCTACGACGTCGACATGCGGTTGCGCCCCTCCGGCGACTCCGGGCTGCTGGTGACCTCGCTGGATGCCTTCGCCCGCTACCAGCGGGAAACCGCCTGGACCTGGGAGCATCAGGCCCTTGTGCGGGCGCGGCCGCTGGCCGGTTGTCCGGCGCTCGGCGACAGGTTCAACGCCCTGCGCGCCGAGGTGCTGGGCCGCAGGCGGGACGAGGCGGAGCTGCGCCGGAACGTGAACGAGATGCGCCGCAAGATGCGCGACAACCTGGCAACCCTGGCCACCCGCGGAGGGTTGGAGCCGTCCGCGTTCACTGCCGAAGCGCCATTTGATCTGAAGCAGGACGCCGGAGGTATCGTCGATATCGAATTTATGGTGCAATATGCGGTTCTGGCCTGGTCGTGCCGGTACCCAGAGTTACTGCGTTACACGGACAACATCAGAATATTGGACGGGCTGCGTGACGCCGGACTGATCCCCGGCGAAGACGTTCAGCAGCTGCAGGAGGCTTACAAGGCCTACCGGGCAGCAGCCCACCGCCTGGCATTGCAAAAGCAGCCGGGGAAAATACCTGGCGACCAGTTTCATGACTACCGACATCACATCATCCGACTCTGGCACCAGTGGCTGCCGGACGCGGCGGATGCGTGAGCACCTCGAGATTCGGCGGGCATGATCAGGCAGAACCCAAGGGCAGGCGACAGCGCCTGCAGCTGAAGAACAGATAGATACAGATATGGAGCTGGTTGTTATGTCGATGGCTGATCGTGATGGTGTTATCTGGTTTGATGGGAAAATGGTTCCGTGGCGCGAGGCCAACGTACATGTGCTGACCCACTCGCTGCACTATGGCATGGGTGTATTCGAAGGCGTGCGTGCCTACAACACCGATCAGGGCACGGCGATCTTCCGCCTGCAGGCGCACACGGACCGGCTGTTTGACTCCGCCCACATCATGGGCATGAAAATCCCCTACACCAAGGAAGAGATCAACGAAGCCTGCCGCGCCGCGGTACGCGAGAACAACCTGGAAACCGCCTACATCCGCCCGCTGGCCTTCTACGGCTCCGAAGGCATGGGCATTCGCGCCGACAACCTGAAGGTGCACGTCGTGGTTGCCGCCTGGTACTGGGGCGCCTACATGGGCGAGGAGGCACTGCAGCAGGGCATTCGCATCCGCACCAGCTCCTTCACCCGTCACCACGTCAACATCACCATGACCCGCGCCAAGTCCAGCGGCGCCTACATGAACTCCATGCTGGCCCTGCAGGAAGCGGTCTCCGCCGGCGCCGACGAGGCCCTGCTGCTGGACCCGGAAGGCTACGTGGCCGAAGGCTCCGGTGAGAACGTATTCATCGTCAAGGACGGCACCATCTACACCCCGGAAGTTACCGCCTGCCTGAACGGCATCACCCGGGCGACCATCCTCACGCTGGCCGGCGAGATGGGCATTCCGGTAGTGGAGAAGCGCATCACCCGTGACGAGGTGTACATCGCCGACGAAGCCTTCTTCACAGGCACCGCCGCCGAAGTGACCCCGATCCGCGAAGTGGACTGCCGTCAGATCGGCATCGGCCGCCGCGGGCCGATCACCGAGAAACTGCAGAAGGCCTACTTCGACCTGGTCAACGGCAAGAACGCCGCCTACGGCGAATGGCTGACCCTGGTCAAATAAGTCGCTGAGACAGGCGGGCCGCGCCCTGTCGGATACGGCCACGGCTCCCCACAGGAACACGGCGAGCCCCCCTTGTAGGAGCCGCGACCCCGCGGCGATAGCGTCCGCAGGACGCCGGCTCCTCACAGGAACACGGCGCGCCACCCGTAGGAGCCGCGACCTCGCGGCGATAGCGTCCGAAGGACGCCGGTGCAAGATACCACCGGGAAAAGGGTAACTTGATGAAAGTGTTGATTATCGGCCCCAGCTGGGTGGGCGACATGGTCATGGCACAGACACTGTTTGCCTGCCTGAAGCTGCGCCATGGCGCCGATTGCCAGATCGATGTACTGGCCCCCGAATGGAGCCGACCGATTCTCGAGCGCATGCCCGAGGTCAGTCAGGCACTGAGCTTCCCCCTCGGCCACGGCGTGCTGGACATCGCCACCCGCCGGCGCATCGGCAAGCAGCTGAGCGGCCGGTACGATCAGGCCATCCTGCTGCCCAACTCCCTCAAGTCCGCCCTGGTGCCGTTCTTCGCCGGCATCGCCCAGCGCACCGGCTGGCGCGGCGAAATGCGCTACGGGCTGCTCAACGATATCCGGGTGCTGGACAAGGACCGCTACCCGCTGATGATCGAGCGCTTCATGGCGCTGGCCTTTGAGCCCGGCTATCAGCTGACGCGCCCCTATCCCCGTCCGGGTCTGCAGATCGACCCGGCCAGCCGGGACGCCGCGGTACAGCGGTTTGGGCTCGAGCTCGACCGACCGGTCCTGGTGCTGTGCCCAGGCGCCGAGTTCGGCGAGGCCAAGCGCTGGCCGTCGGAGCACTACGCTGCGGTAGCGGACGAGAAGATACGCCACGGCTGGCAGGTTTGGCTGTTTGGTTCGAAGAAGGACCACCCCGTGGGCGAACAGATCCGTGAACGCCTGCGCCCCGGTCTGCGTGAGGAATCGGTCAACCTCGCCGGCGAAACCAGCCTGGCCGAGGCGATCGACCTGATGTCCTGCGCGTCGGCCGTGGTCAGCAACGACTCGGGCCTCATGCATGTGGCCGCCGCGCTCGACCGGCCGCTGGTGGCCGTCTACGGCTCCACTTCCCCCGACTTCACCCCTCCGCTGGCGGAGCAGGTGGAAATCGTGCGCCTCGGGCTGGACTGCAGCCCATGTTTCGACCGTACCTGTCGCTTCGGGCACTACAACTGCCTTCGAGACCTCGAGCCCAAGCGGGTCCTTGATGCGCTGGACCGGCTGGTGGGTGACCCCCTGGCTGATCCCTTTCCGGACTGATTCATGCGCGTTCTGCTGATCAAGACTTCATCCCTTGGCGATGTCATCCACACACTCCCTGCGCTGACCGATGCGCAGGCAGCGATTCCTGGCATCCGCTTCGACTGGGTGGTGGAAGAGGGCTTCGCCGAGATCCCGGTCTGGCATCCTGCGGTGGCGGAGGTTATCCCTGTGGCCATCCGCCGCTGGCGCAAGAGCCCATTACAGACCCTGCGCAGCGGCGCCTGGAAGCGCTTCCGTCAGCGCATTCATGCCCACAGGTATGACCTGATCATCGATGCCCAGGGGCTGCTCAAGAGCGCAGTGCTGACCCTCGGTCTCAAGTCCCCGGTGGTCGGGCTGGACAAGGCATCGATTCGCGAACCCCTGGCCAGCCGCTTCTATGATCAACATGTAAGCGTGCCCCGGGATCAGCACGCGGTGGAGCGGGTACGCCAGCTGTTTGCCCGGGCGCTGGGCTATGAGTTGCCGGAGCGTATCGGTGACTATGGCCTGAACCGCGCCTGGCTGGCCGGCGATCAGGCTGGCGGGGACTATCTGATCTTTCTGCATGGCACCACCTGGGTCACCAAACACTGGCCGGAGCTGTACTGGCGCCGGCTGGCGGAGCTGGCGGCAGAGCAGGGGATGGAAGTGCGCCTGCCCTGGGGCAACGACTCAGAAAAAGCCCGAGCCCAGAGGATCGCCGACGGGCTGCCCGGCGTGCATGTGCTGCCGAAGCTGTCCCTGGCCGGCATGGCCGCGATTCTTGCCGGTGCCCGTGGCTGTGTCGCGGTGGATACCGGCCTGGGACATCTCGCCGCCGCGCTGGATGTGCCCACCATCTCCCTCTATGGCCCTACAAATCCAGGCTGGAGCGGGGCTTATGGCCGCGGTCAGCTGCACCTGGCCAGTGACTTTCCCTGCGCTCCCTGTATGAGCAGAAAATGCAAGTATGAACCCACCCGCGAAGACGCCAGGCAGTTCGATCTGCGCCAGGAGTTGCCGCTGTGCTTTAGCCGGTTGCAGCCGGAGCGGGTGATGGACGATCTGCAGCAGTTGCTGCAGCAGGCGACGGCCCCATGACCTGGACGCTTGATCCTCAATACGCAGGCGGCCCGACAGGAAAAGCCTTCGCCGACCTTGATGCGGTATTTGCCCTGCAGGGCAAGCAGATCACCCAGGACTCGATAAGTGAAGTGATCTATGTCCGGATCGCGGATCGTGGCTACTACGTGAAGCGTTATACCGCCGAGGGCGGCTGGCTGCGCCGCCTGATCGGGCGGCCGAGGATAAAGGGGGAGTGGCGCAATCTGCTGTTGTTCCGTGGGTGGGGCATCCGGACCGCCCCTGTTGTGGGGTACGGCATGGAGCGGCGCTGGGGTGCATTTCACAGAGGGGCCATGATCACCGAGGAAGTGTACGGCACCCAGGATCTCGCCCGGCTTGCCGCCAATCACGACCCACGGCTGCGCAACCCTGACTGGCTGCGGCAGGTCATGCGGCAGGTAGCCGACGCCACGCGGTTGATGCACGAGCGTCGCTTCGCCCATAACGACCTCAAGTGGCGCAATATTCTGGTGGACGATCAGCCATCTCCCCGCATCTACATGATCGATTGCCCCACCGGCACCTTCTGGTGGGGGCCGCTTCTCGAACACCGCAAGAACAAGGATCTTGCCTGCCTGGACAAGCTGGGCAAGTCGGCGTTGAGCAGAACCCAGCGGCTGCGTTTCTATCTGATGTACACCGGCAAGCCGCGGCTGGAGCAGGAAGACCGAAACCGCATCCGGCTGGTTCTGGGGCATATGGCCAGGCGCCCGCATAAATAACGGGACGGTGTTATCATGGCACCGATTTTTCCCCCGTTAATTTATGTTGGAAAGCATGACCCCTGACCCTAATGGTGTGTACACCCGCAACCGTTTCTATATTGACTGCCTGGCGTACCTGTTGAAGGGCGGCCTGCGCTTGCGCGGTGGTCATCAACCGCAGCAGGGCGTACTGGTGCCGCCGGATTATTCCGGTATCTGCGTGGCGAGCCAGGAGGATCCGGAAGCGGATGCCACCATCATCGGTTACCTCAACGAACTGGGTATCCGGCACGTGCGCATGGACTTTACCTACGACTCGATGGATGGGCACGGTAGCCGTTTCCTCAGTAGCCTGCTGGGTGAAGGCTTTCAGGTATTGCTGCGCCTGCTGCCGCCGCCTGCCGAGGCCAGGCGCATGGGTGAGCCGGCGGTACAGCAACGCTGGAAGGAATTTGTTGCCGAGGTGCTGGGGCAATTCGGCAGCCGGCTGGAAGCGGTGGAGATCGGCAACGTGGTCAATCGTCGGCGCTGGTCGGGCTACCGGTCCGTTGATGACTTCATGACGGCCTGGTCGCTGGCCTCGCAGCAGGTGCGCGCCCACGGGGTGGTGCTGGCCGGACCGAACGTGACGGATTTCGAGCCGCCCTACAACTATGCCTTCCTCAAGGCGATGGGCCGGCGCGGGGAGCTGCCGGATATCCATACCAACAACCTGTTTGTCGAGCGGGTCATCCGCCCCGAGGCCTTTGATCACCGGGTCGCGGGGCGCTGGATGACCCAGCTGCTCAAGCTCAATCTGGTCAAGAAGGCCCGGGTGCTCGGGCGCCTGAGCGACAGCTTCGGAATCGGCAAGACCTACTCCACCACGGCCTTCTGGACCCTGCCGCGGATTCGCCGGCGCCTGGCCGACGGCGAGGAGAAGCAGGCGGACTACCTGACCCGGTACATGATTCTGACAGCGGCTTCCGGTGGTCTGCAGCGTGCCTACTGGGGCCCCCTGGTGAGCCAGCGGGAAGGGCTGGTGGATGACGGCACCGGACAACCCGCTGCCCACGAACTGGTGGGGCGCTACACGCAGAACAACGGCTGCTGGCGAAACTATGTCCGGCGTCCGGCGTTTTCGGCGATGGCCACGTTCAATCGGCTGATACCGGGCACACGCTATCTCGGGGAGGTGCCCACCGGCAACGGTCTGCACATCCACCGTTTTGCCAATGACGAAAGGCAGGTGCATGTGGTCTGGGCTACCGACAGCCAGGCCGCCATGCTGGGGGACATTTATACCGCCGAAGATCTCGAGCAGGCGCAGGTGTTCGATCACGTCGCCGGGCAGCTTGACGGCGTGACAGGCCTGGCCACCGAAGTACCCGTCTATCTGTGCTGGCCGGCCGCACGGGGCGTTCCGATCAACTCGGCGGCGCGGGTGATGCCCGGCCTGGCCGTGCATGCCAACCGCTCCGGCGGCCGGCATTACTATTACCGGGACGAGAAATGGCACGGCATGGTGTTCGCCGCCAGTCGTGCCGAGGCGGATCGACTGATTGAAGTATCGCATCCCGACCAGGTAGCACCCCCGGGCGGCGACAACGTCCTGCGCAAGGCGCGGAACGTTATCTGGTCAGTTGACGACCCGATCCACCCCGAACGCAGGCTGGCGGTGAAGAAGCCCAATCGGCTGAAGTGGAACAAGAAGATCGTCGACCACTTCAAGCCCACCAAGGGCGTGCGCAGCTGGAGCGGCGCCAACCAGCTGCGACGCAGAGGGATTGATTCCCCCGATCCGGTGGCCTGGTTCGAATGTCATACGCGCAAGGACACGCTCAACAACTGGTACGTCTGTGCCCATGCCGGGAGTATCCCGTCGGTGCGTGACTTCTTCGAGCACTTCGCCCGCGGCGGGACCGAGTTCCACGGCATCGCTCGGAACGACCTGTTCCAGGCGCTCAGTAACTTCCTGCTGCGCATGCACGGGCAGGGCGTCTTCTTCCGTGACCTGGCGGGTGGGAACATCCTGGTGCAGATTGGTGATGACAAGTCCCTGAACTTCACGCTCATCGATACAGCACGGGCCCGCTTCTACAACAGGCCCGCCTCCATCGGCAAGCGCCTCTCCGACCTCAAGCGAACCTGCTACAAGCTCGACTGGGCGGGCAGGGAGGTCTTCATGGGCATGTATCTGCAGGCACTTGGGCGGTCGTTCAGCTGGCCATACCGTGTGCCCTTCCACTACTTTGACTGGAAGGCGAGAACCAAGAGACGGCTCAAGGGAAAACACAAGCGCCCACGGACCAGAGCGGCCGGCTGATCCGGCCAACCGCCCAACTGACGACGAGAGTCCCGATGCAACTGGCATTTCTGCTCTACAAGTACTTTCCCTTTGGTGGATTGCAGCGCGACTTCCTGCGCATTGCGCAGGTCTGCCAGCAGCGTGGCCATGACATCCGTGTCTACACCATGGGGTGGGAAGGAGAGCAGCCGGCGGGTTTCGACATACGCATCGTCAAGGTCCGGGCTTTTACCAGCCAGGGGCGCAATGAGAAGTTTGTTGCCCGTGTCCAGGCCGATCTCGAGCGCCATCCGGTGGACAGGGTAGTCGGCTTCAACAAGCTGCCGGGGCTGGACGTCTACTACGCCGCCGATGGCTGCTATGAAGACAAGGCGCAGAACCAGCGCAGCTGGTTCTATCAGTTCGGTCCGCGCTACCGCCATTTTTCAGCCTATGAGCGCGCCGTGTTCGCTCCCGAGGGGCGCACTGAGATTCTCATGATCTCGGAGCGGCAATTGCCGCTGTTCATGAAGCATTACCGCACCCCGGTGGAGCGCTTTCACATGTTGCCGCCGGGTATTGCCGAAGACCGCCGAGCGCCGGCCAATGCGGCCGACATCCGAGCGGGGCTGCGCAACGAGTTCGAGCTGAAGGCGGATGACCTGCTGTTGGTGCAGATCGGTTCGGGCTTCAAGACCAAAGGCCTGGACCGCACCCTGGATGCGGTTGCCGCGCTGCCTGGGCCGCTGCGCCAGCGTACCCAGCTGATCGTCATTGGCTCCGATGACCCTTCTCCCTTTCTGCGTCAGGCCCGTTCCCTGGGTATTGCGGACAGGGTTCGCATTCTGCAGGGGCGCAGCGATGTGCCGCGTTTTCTGCTCGGAGCGGATCTGCTGATCCACCCCGCCTACAACGAGAACACCGGCACCGTACTGCTGGAAGCGCTGGTAGCCGGCCTGCCGGTGTTGACCACAGCTGCCTGTGGCTACGCACACTACATCGAGGAAGCGGATTGCGGCCTGGTGGTCCCCGAGCCCTTCTCCCAGGGCACGCTCAATGAATGGCTGATGCGCATTCTCGAAGACCCGGACACGCGCCGGGAATGGCAACAGAACGCATTGGAGTATGCCGAGCACGGCGATCTCTACAGCATGCCCGAGCGGGCCGCCGATGTGATTCTGGGAGACCTGGCATGACGCTGGTGGTGCACGAACCCTTCAAGTCCCTGTGGGCCGGGCGGGACGCCTTCATCGAGGTGGAGCGTCTGCAGGGCGAGGTGTTTCGGGAATTGGAAGCCCGGCGTACCCTTCGCACAGAGGTGGACGGTCGGGGCTACTTCGTAAAGATCCACCGCGGCGTGGGCTGGGGCGAGATCTTCAAGAACTGGTTGACCCTCAAGCGCCCGGTGCTGGGTGCGGACCAGGAATGGGAAGCCATCGCTGCGCTGACCGCGGCCGGCGTCCCCACCATGACAGCCGTAGCCTACGGAGAGCGTGGAGCCAACCCGGCGCAGCGCCATTCGTTCATCATCACCGAGGAGCTGGCGCCGACCATCAGTCTGGAGGACTACACCCGGGACTGGCTACATCACCCACCGCAACCCGCGTTGAAGCGGGCGCTGATCAACCGGGTGGCGGAAATGACCGGGCGCATGCACCGGGCGGGCGTCAATCATCGTGACTGCTACATCTGCCATTTCCTGCTGCACACCGACACGCCACCCACGCCGGACGATCTCAGATTGTCGCTGATCGACCTGCATCGCGCCCAGGTCCGCGATGCCGTGCCGCGGCGCTGGCGTGACAAGGATCTGAGCGGCCTGTATTTCTCGGCACTGAATATCGGCCTGACCGAGCGCGACAAGCTGCGCTTTCTGCGAACCTATTTCCAACGTCCGCTGCGCCAGATCCTGTCGGAAGAGACGCGCTTGCTGCACATGCTGCAGCGCAAGGCAGCGAAATTGCAGCAGCGTTTCGAGCGCAAATACGCACCGGATGCCGATGCCTCATACTTCGAGGGAAGGGAATGACCCGATCATTGGAATTTGTGGCGACGGATGCACTGGATATTCTTCAACGACATGGGCTGGACAGCTTTGAAGCCCTCTGGCAGATCGAAGCCGAGCTCGTGGACGAGCCGAACGCTGCCCGCGGAGGACGCAGCAGCGTGGGGCGGCTGGAGCTGGAGGATGCCAATGGTCGGTCACATGTGTTCTATCTCAAGCGCCAGGCCAACTACCTGATCCGCCATCTGCGGCGGCCGCTGGGCCAGACCACGGCAGGGCGTGAATTTTTCAATATCCAGCGCTTTGCCCAGTTGGGCATCCCTGCGCTTGATGCAGCCTGTTTCGGCGAGCGCCGCCAGGGTCGCTACCGCCAGGCGCTGCTGTTGACTCGCGGGCTGGAAGGCTATCGGCCTCTGGATTCGTGGTTCGAAGACTGGCCCACACTGGGTTACCGCCTGCAGAATGATCTGCTGATCGCCGCCGCCACTCTGGTGAAGCGGCTGCACAACCAGGGCATCGTGCACAACTGTCTGTATCCCAAACACATTTTCCTCAGGCAGCGGGATGACGGCATAGGTGCAAGATTGATCGATCTGGAAAAGTGCCGTGCCCATATCTTCTCGCCCTGGGGCAGGATGCGTGACCTTGACGCGCTGAACCGGCGCAGCCTGGCTCCGCGGCGAACCCAGCGGCTGCGCTTTATGCTGCTGTATCTCGACAAGCCCCGGGTGGACGCCGAGGTGCGCTATTGGATTAACCGCGTGGAACGGCGTTCGTCGAAAAAACGCATGCGGCACGAGGCCGGAGGGAGGCAGTCATGAGCAGCGTGACGGCGCGCCTCAGAAGCATGGGGCGCGAGCCGGAGGCGAATCTGGTTCTACCACTCGGGCAGGGGGAGGAGCTGGAGGTTCTTCAATGGTTGCGCATCCTGCCCGGCAAGCGGTTGGTAGGGCAGGGCGTCTGGCAGGGCCAGCAAGTGCTGGCCAAGCTTTTTGTGGCAACGGGTGCGGAGCGCCACTGGCAGCGTGAGTGCGTCGGCATTCAGGCGTTGCAGCGGGCCGGGTTGGCGACGCCGGCATTATTGGCCAGTGGCGAGCTGCCCGGCGGTGGCTACTATCTGCTTACCCAATACCTGCCCGACGCACGCAGCCTGCAGCAGTTGTGGGATCAGCTCGATGACCGGCAACCGGACAGCTCCGCTGCAGAGGCCATACTGCGCCGTGCCCTCGCGCTCATCGGCCGCATGCACCAGCAGGGCCTGCAGCAAAGTGACCTGCATCTTGGCAATTTCCTGCAGGATAACGACGAGCTGTACGTTATCGACGGCGATGCCGTCGAGGTATCCGAGCCCGGACGTCTGCTCCCGGAAAAAACGCGGATCGACAATCTGGGGCTGTTTTTTGCCCAGTTGCTGCCGGAATGGGATCGGCGGATCGCTGACCTGATGACGGATTACATGACGTCTTCTACAGCCCAGGTAGACAGCGCGGAAGTAGGCGTTGCCACCGCCCAGCGACGGCAGAAGCGCCTGCAACAGTTTCTCGACAAGACGTTGCGCGATTGCAGCCAGTTTGCAGTGACGCGGTCCCCCGGCAGATTCATCAGTGTGCTGCGCAGCGAGCAGGAACTGCTGGCCCCGCTGCTGGCGAACCCGGACAGCGCCTTCAATGACCAGCCGCTGCTCAAGGACGGAGGCAGCAGTACGGTAACCCGCGTCGCCCTGGGAGGGCGGGAACTGGTAGTCAAACGTTACAACATCAAGAGCGCCGGCCACTGGTTGAAGCGCTTCTGGCGCCCCAGCCGGGCCTGGCATTCCTGGCTCGCTGGCTGGCGCCTGGTCTTTCTGGGTATCGCCACTCCTAAGCCGCTGGCCATGATCGAACGCCGCATCGGCCCGCTGCGGCGGGAAGCCTGGTTGGTCACGGAGTATTGTCCTGGCAAGAGTCTACTGGAGCACTTGGGTGAAGAGGGCGCGAACATGCCCGATAAGCCAACCGCCGATGCCATGTTGAACCTATTCCAGCAGATGGCCGAAGCGCAGACCAGTCACGGTGACTTCAAGGCCACCAACTTGCTCTGGCATGAGGGGAAGGTGGTATTGATCGATCTGGACGCCATGCAGGCCCATGACAGCACAGACAGCTGGCGCAAGGGATGGCTGCGCGACCGGGCCCGGCTGTTGCGCAACTGGCCGGCAGGCAGCCCTCTGGCAAGGTGGCTGGAGGGAAAGCTTCAGCGGTAGCGGCACGATTCTGATACGGGGCGGAGTATTTCGCCGCCGACCAATGGCGGCGGGGCGGCATAGCGGGGAAGGTCAGTGTAGAATCGCGATTTATTTTGCTGTTAAGAGGCAACTCCGTGGCACTGACTATTCTTGGACTTTCCGGCGCCTTGAGCCATGACCCCTCAGCCGCCTTGTACATTGATGGCAAGCTGATCGCCGCCGTTGAGGAAGAACGCTTCGTGCGTGACAAGCATGCCAAGAACCGCATGCCCTACGAGTCGGCAAAGTTCTGTCTGGAGCAGGCGGGCATCAAGCCGGAGGACGTGGATATCGTCGCCATTCCCTTCGCCCCGATCAGCATCTTCGAGAAAGCCCGCTGGCATTACGCCAAGCGCTACTGGTACGCCCCGGACCGCTCTCTGGATGCCATCTTCATGGGGAATCGGCGCTATTACCGATACAAGAAGCGCATCCAGTGGTGTCTGCAACAGCTCGGTTTCGATCTGAAGAAGGTGAAGATCGAGCCCGTCGAGCACCACCTCGCGCACGCATCCAGTGCCTACCACTGCTCCGGGTTCCAGGAAAAGACCGCCATCCTCGGTATTGATGGCAAGGGTGAATACGCCACCACGTTCTTCGGCTATGGTGAGAACGGCAAGATCCACAAGATCAAGGAATTCTACGATCCGGACTCCCTCGGTGGTCTGTATGGCGCCATTACCGAGTATCTGGGTTTCGATATGCTCGATGGCGAATTCAAGGTCATGGGCATGGCACCCTACGGCGACCCCACCAAGTACGATTTCTCGCGCCTGGCCAAGTTCGAGAACGGCGAGCTGACCATCAATACCGAATACGCCAACGTGATCGGCTTCCGCCGTTACAAGGAGAAGGGCAAGGGTTATTACTTCTCGCCCAAGCTGATCGAATGGCTGGGTCCCAAGCGCGAAGGCGATGTGGCAGACGACCCCTACATCCATTACGCAGCCAGCATCCAGGCGCTGTTCGAGAAACTGGCGCTGGAGATGATGGATTACTACCTGGGCGACATCATTCGTGAGACCGGCAAGATTGCCTTTGCCGGCGGTTGCGCGCTGAACGTCAAACTCAACCAGAAGATCATCGCGCGGGAAGAGGTAAAGGAGCTGTTCGTTCAGCCCGCCGCCAGCGATGCCGGCACGGCCGTTGGCGCGGCTGCCTTTGTCTCGGTGAAGAATGGTGTGCCGGTTGAGAAGATGGAACACGTCTATCTCGGGCCCAGCTACAGCAACGAAGACATTATTGCCGCCTGTGCCAGGCACCCGAACAAGCCCCAGTGGCAGAAAATCGATAACGTGCCCGAGCACATTGCCAGGATCATGGTGGAGGGCAATCCCGTCGCCTGGTTCCAGGGTCGCATGGAGTTCGGCCCACGTGCGCTTGGTGGTCGCTCGATCATCGGTTGCCCCAGCGTGCCCGGCGTTGCCGATCGCATCAACGCGCAGATCAAGTTCCGCGAGCGCTGGCGGCCATTCTGCCCCTCGATGCTTGATACCGTCGCGCCTCAGATGCTCAAGGTGGACCATCCCAGCCCCTTCATGACCTTCACCTTCCAGGTGAAGGAAGGATGGGAGGAGCGCGTGCCTGAAGTTGTTCACGAGGACGGCACATCCCGCGCCCAGGTGCTCGAGCGCCGGCACAATCCGCGCTGGTATGACCTGATGGTGGAGCTGGAGAAGCTCACTGGCAACGGCGTTTCACTCAATACCTCGCTCAACCGCCGGGGTGAGCCCATGGTGTGTTCGCCCACCGACGCCTTGAACATGTTCTACGGATCGGACCTGCAGTACCTGATCATGGAGGATGTGCTGGTGGTGAAGGAGGGTGTGAATTGAGTGCGACGGGAGCGACAAATATACTGTTGAGTATCATCATTCCTGCCTTTAACTATGCGAAGACATTGCCCCGAACGGTGGAGTCGGTAATGCCGCAGTTGGGGGAAGATTGTGAGCTGATCATCATAGATGACGGCTCTACTGACGATACACCCGTTGTTATCGGGGTCCTGCAAGAACGATTCTCCGGGCGCATTCGAAGTGAGCGCAAGCCCAATGGCGGGTCGGCTTCAGTGCGGAATCGGGGTATCGAGCTGGCTCAGGCGGACTGGATGATCTTTCTTGACGCCGACGACGAGCTGGCTGAAGGAGCCGTTGAGCGTATATGCTCCCATTTGCGGACACATCCCGAGACACGCTTTGTGATTGGTGGACACATTTCGGTCAGTCCTGAAGGCAAGCAGAGCCGGCATGTACCTGGGCAACTGCCCGCATTGCCCTTGGCTCGAGTGCAAGCATACCTGCTGGATAAAAAGCTTGCTCTGTCCAATGGTGCCTGCGTCATGCATCGGTCGGTATTCGAGCCTGGCGGTTATCCGGAAGAGTTTCGTAGCGCTGAAGATATTCCGGTGTTTGTCCAAGTATTGGCTAATTATCCGTGCTCCGTCATTGAAGCGCCGTTGGCCTTGATACACAAGCACGACGACAGCCTTCGGCATCAATTCACCTACGCTAATGCCGGGGGGTTGAAGCTGGTGGATGAGGTGTTCTCCCCAAAACGTTTACCGGCGCACTTTCAGATATTGCGCCGCCCTTATACGGTGCAGCGCTGCTTGTCGCTCTTTCGTAGCGCATGGCTTGCAAATGAATCAACGCTCGCCAAACAGTGGTACCGTCAGGCTGTCCTGGCGGATTGGCGGGTCTTATTCCGGTGGTCCTACAGCCGCAAGGCTTTTCGGCTATGGCTGCGCGGATAGGCGCAGCGTTTTGCTTCTGCTTCCCGGAGACACTCTTTTTCAGAATGGTGGTGGTTTGAGTAGCAAAATCAAGGTCTTGCAATTACAGCTGCGTTACAACGTCAACGCTTCAGATCTGGCGGAGCAGGTGATAGCGGGGCTGCCTGATGAAACCTATGAAGTGACCACGGTCTTCCTGCGTGGTGCGCCTGCTCCTGGCGAGCCGGAAAGCAAGGCAGCACATTCCGTGTACTTCAATTGCAGGCAGCGGGATCTCAAAGGCATCCGGCGTTGGCTAGTCATATGGAAGTTGTACAAACTCTGCAAACAATACGCATTTGATGTAGTTATTGCACATCGTTTCAAACCAATCAGCATGATGATGTGGATTGGTCGCTTGCTGAAAGAGCCCGTGTTTATAGGGATCCAACATGGTATTGGTGACTACGATCGGATTTTACGCCGAATTGAAGCAGGTCTTCTAATTACCCCCCCGCTGGAAAATGGTTGGAGTGTCCGATGCTGTCGCTGAGTATCTGAAACGGACCGTCTCTGCTTTCGGGGATGATAATACTCTCGCGATCAACAATGCGATTGACATCGACCAGGCAAGGGCATCAATGCTCCCTCGTGCATCGGCACGAACGGATCTTGGGTTGGCTCCAGACGGAACAATCATCGGCTGTATTGGCAGGCTGGTTCCTGTAAAAGGACATGCTGTCCTGATCAATGCTTTTGCTCGAATCGCATCACGCTACCCGGATGTGTCGGTAGTGATCATTGGGGAAGGGCGTGAGAGGCCGGCGCTTGAAGCACTCATCGCCCGCCATGGCCTTGAACATAGAATCTTGCTCCTGGGTGCACATAACGATGCGCTGAGATACGTCAGGGCTTTCGACATTTTTGCCATGCCCTCTTTCAGTGAAGGGTTGCCCTTGGCATTGCTGGAAGCTCTGGCTGGGGAGAGACCGGTTGTAGGGTCGGATATTCCCAGCATGGCGCCTATTTTGCGCTCTTGCGGTGGCAGCATCTGCCAGCCCGGAGATGACGCCGACATTAGTACGAAGTTGATTGCACTCTTGGAGATTGATTCGGACGAGTTAAAGAAGAAGGGAGCGTTCGGTTATGAGTATTTGTGTAACCAGCATGCAATCGAGGATTTCCAAAAAAACTATCTGAGTTTGATAAATACGATGCTGATTAGCAATCGTGGCGAATGATGGGTGACGGGATGCTGCTTTCTCCTACACGTTGGCGGCAGGGCGCTTCGGTAGAGTGCTATTTCACCTACGCGTTGCTGGCTTTTATCCTGACATTCCTGGCGCTTCCCAGCTCCAAGGCTGTCAACAATTTTTATTACGCCTTCATGGGCTTGCCTGCTTTATGGGTGTTTGTCAGAGGGCGCTGGCAGGCTGTTAGAATCTCTCCGCTATTGGTGCTTTGGGCTGCGTTCCTGCTATGGACGCTACTTGCAATTGTGCAAGTACAGACGCTGCAGTATTTGAAACATTGGCTGTATGTGACGATATTTTGCGCACTGATTCTGCTGCTGGTGGATTATCGCTTTTTCAGGCGTGACCAGATAATCCACGGGTTGTTTTACGCTGTCCTGGCCTATCTAGCACTTAGCACTGTGTACCTCTGGCTTACAGGTGTATATACCCCTGGCGAACGTATCCACATGCCTATGCGACTAACCAGTCCCACCTACGCCAGCATCGTCCTGGTGGCGTTCTTCTCCCTGACCACAGGTATATTGATCAAGCGCCAGAGCTGGTGGCTGTTGGGCCTCTCTACGGCTTCTGTTCTGTTTTTTACGGGGTATATACTACAGAGCCGTGCGGGCGTGCTCGGTGCGGCTATCGTGATGACGTTGGCCTCCGTCTATTTTCTGTGGAATGCGCGACAGTGGGGAGTCCGACTAATTCTGATTCTGGCAGGTCTGGGGCTGGCAATTGGGATGTATTATCTTTTTGAGACCGTCCCTGAATTTGACCGTCTGATTGAGCGGGCCGACGCTGGCCGCTTTGAGTTATGGCAAGCGCATTACCAAGCATTTATTGAGTGCCACACTTTGTTGGGTTGTGCGCCGGTGCACTTCGAAGGTATCACTACCTTCGGTGGACGCCTTCTGGTAGAGCATCCTCATAACGTCCTGTTCTCAGTTCTTCTTTATCATGGCTGGATAGGCCTCATACTCTTTCTGGCGATTCTCTTGCTGAGCTTTCTTGCTGCGTGGCGGCAGCACAATCCGTGGGGACTTTTTCTGTTAGTAAGTCTGTTTATGCTGATGTTTGAAGGCGGGGGGTTGATCAATCACCCAAACGAGCTTTGGTTGCTGGTGTTATTGCCCTGCATATTGATTCTTACAGAGGTGCTGCGGGCTCCGGAAGCTCGCAGCAAATTGTACGGAAACCCCTTTATCGGTTAATAGAGCTGTATAGGGGGCACGCCGCTGATGATGCGTTCTTC
The DNA here is from genome assembly GCF_014646575.1 of Halopseudomonas pertucinogena. Lineage (GTDB taxonomy): Bacteria > Pseudomonadota > Gammaproteobacteria > Pseudomonadales > Pseudomonadaceae > Halopseudomonas > Halopseudomonas pertucinogena. Next base: position 447,987 of record NZ_BMNN01000001.1, read on the forward strand.
TTGCGCTATCAGGTGCCAACGGGCTCCGCGTTTGGCTTTAGTCGCCCGATCATAATAGCTGCGATAGGGCCCGTCCGGCGACAGGCCTGTCTCAGGAGTGCTCTAGCTCGATAGCATGCGTTAGCTCGTCATCGGAATGCAAATCAGCGTTACAGTATGGAAGGCCGAAGCCATCTTCATCTCATAATCAGGTGGTGTCGTTTTTGAGTTTCCGTACCAGTTTTCGCTGGCGGTTGGAGCGGCGACGTTCAAGCTCAAGCACAATAGGCATGCGCAAGAAAAGGGCCCAGCGTTGTAAGGGGCGTATCCGATCGCTACCGATAACTACACGCCAACCGTTATTTTCTGAGATGTATCGAATGAGCTTACGCATCAGTTGCATTCTGTGGCGTTTGTTCAACCTGGTACGCTCGTAGGCTACCAGCAGCCCATGAGCGACACCGCGCTCAATCAATGCATCCGCCCAGTCGCGGTCGCAACCCAGGCGACGACAGCAATCCAGTGCCAGTTGGTACTGGTCGGGCAGCACCATATGGGGTTTCCCTTGCTTTTTAAGGGTCGACGAGGGGTGCTGACGATAAGTATAGAGAACAGCCGGTTCGGTAATGATCCGGTTCGCGGCATAGAGACAGCTGATTGACCAGGGTACGTCCTCGTAGATACCTGAAGGAAAGGAGAGACCGTTAGTGTCCAGTAATGAACGAGAGTAAACCTTGTTCCATGCAACGTTGAAATTGTGAAGTAGCCGCAGCTTCCCCTCAAGGTCGCTGATCGGCGTTCGATTTTCTAGAAGGTCGGAACGCCGGTTATTGGACACTCGCCCGCTCGGATAAAGACGACAGTGGTTAAAAATCGCGAGGTCAGCGCCGGAGCTTTGCATTCTTTGACATAGGGCCAGTAAACCTTCAGGTTGCACTTGGTCATCGGCATCCAGAAAGGCAATATAATCGCCCCTGGCGTGCTCCAATCCGGTGTTTCTAGCCGGGCCGGGCCCCGCCTGATGGCTTGTTACCAGTCGGAGGGGTAGGCCTTCTTCGATATACCCCTTGATCAGTTCGATGCTACCGTCCGAACTGTCGTTATCTACCAGAATCAGCTCCACACTGCCGTCCAGCAGTGATTCGCGAAATGGCAGAACAGCCGATGTCAGAAAGCGCTCAGCATCGCGGAAGGGAATGATGACGCTGAGCAAGCCTTGATTGCGGGTGATCAAGCGGGAACCTCCGTGTAACGCTCTACTTCTTTTGCTTCTGACACATTTGCCTGATCCAGAATTCTTTTCTCTTTCTCATCCAAGAACCTTATCCGCTCAACAACGCGCCGGCAGTTCTGGCCGTCCCGAAAGGCAAAGAAGTTCCTCATTCTTTCGGCGTATTCTGGTTCAGCCTGAAACCGGTTCTTAATCACATCTGAAACCAGTTTTATCATGTCATCCGGAGCGAATCCGACAGGGCCAAATCCGTGCTGATCATAGTCAAAGTAGCCCTTGCGGGTAGTGTGGCCTCCCGAGAATACATACTCTCTATCGAACTGGTAATAAAGTATCGGCTTCTCAAGCAAGGCGAAATCAAATGCTACCGACGAGAAGTCAGTGATCATGAGGTCAGCACTTACCAACAGTTGTTGAATACTAGCTTTCTGCCCGTGGCTGGCTAGTTTCATCCAGCCGACGTCGAAATCATCCAAGTAGGGTTCTAGGTTGGCGTGAGGAAAAAACACAAACTCTACTTCATGGATTTCCGCCAGCTTTTTAAGTCCCGGATGGGCTAGGAAGTTCTTCCACGACTGGTAAAAGTGCGTATCGACAAGCGCCGGATTATAAGCCCGCGCATTGCCTAATCCCAAAGACTCGCCCATTAGACCTTGCCGCCACGTAGGCATGATGATGACAGACCTGCGTTTGTGGGGGGGCTGGGCTTTTGCCAGGGACAGGAGGCGGTCATGCCTTGGAAGCCCTGTGAGGCAAATTTCCTTATGGGTGAACTTATAGGTGCCGCTACTAATCAGAGACTGGAACTCATCGCGGGCAGTGGTGACAAGGCAATGTATCCGTTTTGAGTTGAGCCAGCCTGATAAGTCGTCCTTAATCACACCATGTTGAAGAAAGGTGAACCGGTACTTCACCATGTCCGCGTAGAATTTGGAGGGCAAGACAGAGAAAAGATAATGGTCGGCATGAGAAGAGATCAAATGCGCCGCGTTAAGCAGTGCTACCTTGTGACCGATACTGCCATATTCCAACAGTCTGAACCCGTCACGCTGGAGGCGTGCCCAGTCATGGGACGTCTTGCGCAATACAAACCAAGCATTTATCTCAGGGTGGCTGCGTTGCAGGTATCGATAAAGATGTTCAGCATTGTCATCTGCCTGAACATCTCTATCCATCAATATCCAGGCATCCTGGTATCGCCTGCGCGTAAATGGATGCTGGGCCAGCCGTCTTATGACGCGTTTTTCCCACGGCATACCGGAGCCTGAGAGGGCGCGTTTTTGCACGGAGGATACGAGATCGTGCCATGACACACTCAGACGAGTGCTCCCCCCGACCCTGACAGGTAAAGCAGAGCCCTCCACCTCAATGCTGAGTTCCCCGTTGCCGACAAGACCTACCCAAGCCAGAGTTTCATAAATCAGAGGGGTTTCCACGAATTCAAACATGCGCACCGTCGATGCCGACGGCTGGATGGCTACCCCTCCGACAGTGAATTGGAGATCCCGCTTGGGGGCGGAATGGTAAAAGCCTACCAAAGCCTCACGCTTGACCAAATCAACATCTATGATTCGGGCGTGTGCTTCCTGTGTAGACCTACCTTTGAACAGTGAGATTATTCCAAGCTTTATGTGAGCGGGGATGCCAGCACGTTCGGAGCCGAGAATCAGCTCCTCATCAATTAAGCTAAATACTTCCCGTAAGAGCGAAAAATATTCTGTTCTAAGGTCATTGGGAACTAGCAACCAATTTCTGTGGTTGTTGGTCAATAATTTGAAGTGCCAGGACAAGTCGTAGAGGACCATCAATTGCAACCAAATAGGGACGCCATCTGATCGGCTCTTTTCATTGCGAAGCAGAGGGATGTAGCCGTCACGTATTTGGTCAATATATTTTTCTCTTTTCGTCCAAGCTGTATCAACTAATGAGTTCTTTGCCGATCTTTTCCTGTAAAAGTAGATGGAGTCTGGTGAGAAAAGTACATTAGCCTGCTTGGTGCTAAGTAGGTACTTCGCAATAAATGCGGCGTCCTCAAAGCTTGGCTTCAAGTCGGGGAAGGCTAAGTTCCCCGCAGAGATATTGATACGCCTGAAGAAGCTGGAGGAGGCGGATAGCTTTATATCGCTCAACACATCCTCATGAAATGAAACCAAGCGCGGACCTCTTGAATAACAATAATTTAGAGGGTGACGCTTGTTTATGGATTTGTCGCTTTCAAGGAAAGTGGTTATCTGGCACGCGACCATATCGACTTCCAGGCCAGCCGTGAGGTTCTCATGTAGGACTCGATCTACCGATTCGAAATAGTCGACAGCCAAAAAGTCGTCGGGATCAGTGAAGGTAATCCATTCCTTACTTGCATACTTCAGCCCGGTGTTACGGGCCGCGGCAGGCCCGCCGTTCTCCTGTGTGATTACTTTTATCGAATCGGGATATCGGGCCTCCCATTCACGAGCTTTGGCGAGGGTGCCATCGGTGGAGCCATCGTCAACCAAGATGACCTCAATCGCCTCAATGAAGCCCACCGTCTGTTGAAAGAGAGAAGAAAAAAATTCATCAAGATAGTGCTCTGCACCGTATGCTGCCGTCACGACCGAGTAGCTGTAGTGAGGCCGGTACTTCTGCGGCGCAGGGGTGAATATCAGGCTTTTGGGAAATCCACTCTTTTCTTTCGCCTGCTCACGCTTTAATGCACGCTTCCGCCGGCGGTGCGCGGCGATCAACGACTTCGCTTTATTAATCATGTCTTACCCTGGTAATTAACTAAGATCGCGGCGCAACAGTTCGAGAACGTCGAATGCCTGCTTCAGATCATTCTGTGAGATCGAAAGGAATCGCGTCAGCGATTTCTTCAGGTCGGTTGTCGAGATATTTTTGGTGCGTGGCAGGTATACCACTTCACACAGCTTTTCGAGGAAGTCGAATTCGCCCTTCCAGTCGTTGCCGATGGCGAAGATATCCACGTCGTACTTCTGAATATCGGTAACTTTTTGCTCCCAGGACTCTTCAGGAATCACCAGGTCAACGCAGTCAATCGCGCCTACAATGGCTGCGCGCTGGTCGTAGGGGATGAGCGTTTTCTTCCCTTTCAGCTCGTTGAACTCGTCGGTGGATACGGCCACTATCACTCGGTCACCCATTTCGCTCAGACGACGAAGTAGTTTGAGGTGTCCGATGTGGAACATATCGAAGGTTCCGTAAGTGATCACGGTTTTTGCCATGAAGGGCTCCACTGAGGGTATTAAGGTAGGAGTTTCAGAATGTAAAGGCTTTCAACCGAGAAGCGGTTCAAAGCCTGGAATACCATGCGCGAGACGAGCAGCAGGAAAATAGCGCTGTAAACGCCCATGTCGAAGAAAACCAGCTCCAACGCGAGAACTGCAAACACCGCAAGAAAATTGGCAGAGGAGATGTAATCGATGAACTGCCGACGATGCAGTTTGAGAAAGGTCAACCTGTGGTGATCTTCCGCGTGAAAGGCCTTGCGGTGGAAGAGCCATAGGTTCAGGTACAACAATATCATCCACACTATCGCTATCATCACATCCAGCCACAGCGCGACGGTCACTGATACCAGGATCAATCCGATCTCTGAGAACGCCTTTGACCCGTGGTTATGCAGTCGTTTGAGTTTCGCCGCCGGTATCTTTGTGCCGCTGATGACTAGCTCGGTACTGTTCATCCTGATCAAGTGGTGGTCCACCAGCCAGCGGTAACAGATACCGAGCACCACATACAGTCCGTAGATGACGGGGACCAGGGCGGACAGTACGGTAATGATTTCTCGAAAGCCCATACTCTCTGGGAAAACATCGAAGTAATCGGGTATTTCACCGGAGTGAATGACGATGAACAGCTTCAAAGGGAGGAAGAACGCTATTACCTGGCAGACCCGCGAGACAGCCAGCGCCGCGCAGCCGCCCACAAAGAGCACGGGGTACGTGCGGCAGAAACCGAATATCGCGGCGACAAGTTGCGCCAGGTATGTGTTCAGGGCCTTCATCGAGGCTACGCTGCGTCTTTCTCGAGAATCGGCTGATGCTCGAAACGACGAACGACACGTATCCGCTGACCTTCTGCGCGGATGACGCCCGAACTGATCAATGCCCTGCGCAATTTTTCTGCGTCCCGAGCATTGGTTTCACCGAATACTGCCAGGCGCTTGACGAACAGGGCGACTGACAGGAAGTTTCTCGATGCAACGAGATTGGGAGTCCCCGTCGTACAGTCGAACTCCTTGACCGGCGTACGCCAGGCGCCGTAATTCTCGGTCAGGTAGCGATCGGCATCGGCAGGGGCCTGTACGGTAACGCCCTCCAGCTCCCGTTTCACCAGTGTGAAGGGCGTATTTTCCCAGCGATGAATAATGGAACCGTGCCAGCAACGACCGTTTTCTGTGTGATGGATGAAGATATCGAGGTTAAGGCCGTTCTTGTGAATGAGCTTCATCAGGGCGGGCACCTTTCTCAGGTGCAATTTACCCTGCTTGTCCTGGGTGATCTCGATATGCAGATCTACCTTCTTGGTGGCGAATCGGGGGTAGGCGTCAAGGGCGGTAATGAGGGCATCAATATTGATATCTTCTGCGTTGATTCCGATATCTATATCGTAATCGTGCGCCAGAAAACCGCCTTCGCGATGCAGCCCCAGAAAGGTTCCTGAAATCACATACCAAGGCCACTGAGCCAGCGGCAACGCCTGAGAAAGATCCCGCAGCGCTTCGACCGCATCAGCCTTGGAGAAGTCGTCATCCCGTTCCTTGCGTACCGGTGCAAGGTCCGTTGCAGGCACTGCCAGCGCGCTGAGAGCGGTGTCGGCGGTATCGTAGAAAGCTGATACTTCCTCGTGCATTGCCAGCCCGTTGATTTCATCTTCCAGGCGCGCATGAATATCCGCAGCCATCAGGTACAGATGGTCGGTTGCATAAGCCCAGGGCTTGGCGTTGCTCTTGTATCGCTCAAGAAAGTGCTTGAGAGCCATGCGTTCGGCAGGGCTGGTTTCCATGGTGAAGTCGAAGAACGGATCCTTGAACAGGTCCAGCGCTGGGAGAACATGCCGAGCCAGCCAGGCCGCACGGCGGAAAGCGAGGCGAAAATCATCTTCGACGAACCCGCGGCGCATCAGCCCCGCCAGAGTAGCGGACCGGGTAAACGCCAGGGTGCCCAGCCATGCCAGTGCACCCAGACCATACCTCGAGACCCGGGAATGGCTGCGGTTCAGGTACCGCAGCAACCGATAACTTTTATTGAACTGCACTAGCTACACTCTCTCTTATCACCTGGCTGAAGCGGGCAAGGGAGCCCTCGGGGAAGTCGCCCAGCGAATCCCGGCGGACTTCAGCACGGTACTGCGCCAAAGGGTCTTCGCTTTGCAGTAACTGCAGCGTGTCCCCTACATCGTTGGCAGAGCTTGCCTTGTATGCCGCGCGGGCAGAAGGGAAGTTCTGATCTATATCCATGGCCTGCATTCTCTCGTTTACGCAGAGAATGATGGGCTTTCGCGTGATCAGATAATCGTTGAGCACGCTGGATACATCGCAAATCAATACGTCACTCTTGTTCATGCATTCGTGAATGGAGGAGAGCGACTCTTCCACAACAATTCCGTTGGCCAAGCAGAAACGCTTCATCGCCGCCAGGCGTTCACCATCTTCATGACGTCGGGAACCGGTATAAGGATGCGGTTTGAAGACAATCTCTACATCGTCGCGCCCGGCTAGCTGCTCAAGTATCTCCAGACCCAGGTGGCGGATCGATGAGTAGTCCGCCTCGTCAACAAAGCCTTCCCATGTCGGTGCGTATAGAACCCGAAGTGGAAGTGATGGATACCGCCCGTTGTCAGCCTCGTCCAGCAACATTTCTGCCTGAGGCCGCCCTACGTATTCAATCTGGCCCTCGCGCAGCGATAGCCCCGCCTCCATCAATCGGCGGTGGGCCATGGGGCCTGCAAGCAACAGCTTATCGTAGGCCTGGAGCAACTTGCTCTGGTTGACCGCCTTATCGCTTTCGCCATGGTTGATGAAGTAGTGGTTCAGACGAAACTGTCTCAGTGCCTGAACGTTCTGCATGGTATTGGCGGGATAGAGTACGGTCCTTACTCCCCTCGTCAACACCCGTTCCACATGCGCCATATTGCGAGCATAAAAAACCGGGATGGCTGTTTCGGAAATGCCCTCGTATATGCTCCGTTGGCGCGCGATTACTACAACCGGCACGCCAAGGCGCTCTAATACCGGTATCCACTGATTAATCTGGTAGGCTACGTTAGCCAGTCCACTCACGTAAACCGCGACCATAGGCTGATATTGATCCAGCGCAACTATTGACTGAGAAATCAGAGCTTTCCGTCTGAACAGTCGATGCAACAGCGAGACAACGCTGGGGCTCAAGCAAAGGCCAGCGAGAATCAAGGCCAGCCAGCCAGCCCCGGTAGCGACAAGCAGCAGTAGAGGCACGAGCCCAAGGGCGAGCGCCACACGTTGCGCATATACCGGATTGGGAGCGCGATTACTCTGCGTCAGACGCTCTACAGGCACCGCTGCGGAAAATAGAGTGTCATGAACACGCAGCAAGGACTGGAGCAAGACAGTCACCAGAAGCAGCAATACATCTGCTGGCGAGAGAGCGCCTTTCATGGCGGCCACCAAGCTGCCCACCGAGAGCGTCAGCAGAATCGGTGTGGACCCTTGTTTGGCGGCATAGCGATAAAGTTTCCTGAACACCTAGCTTCCCTAATTCAAACCAGCCTGGAGCCAGCTCTTTGCCTGTGGTTAAAAACGGCTGCGCAATGGCGAGGCGGCAGGCGACTTACTGCCTGCACGCCCAGCGAGGGGAACTTGTCGTCCGCGCATCGGCGGCAGAAATGGGCCACATGGCGCGGGCCCGAAAAAATTGGGAATATTACCACGCTGCCTTACAATAGCAACCGGCCAGTAGCCATCATTTAAAGGAACTGTAATGGAAATGTGGAATAATGGCGGGCCAGATTTATGTCCTGTTTGGGCGAAGCCTGGAAGGCCCTTGCGCGTGATGGCGAAGCAGGCACATGATGCCGGAATATCGGATACGACCGGATTGGCCGTCAGGCCCCTCGCTTGTAGCTCATTGAGATAGCGATGCGGGAAACCATGGTCAGTCTCTGCTCACCTGGAGTTTTGTGTGCCCAAAAGCTTTAAACGTCGCCACTCACGCTGGTACGAGGTGGTGCTTTTCAATCAGGTGTTCCTCTTCCTGCTCGGCTATGCGGTAGTCGTGCTGCTGCCAGCCTGGCTGCGGTGGGGGAGCGTGCTTTTCAGCTGGCCATTGGCGGAATCCCCGTTGAACACGCTGCTGGCCAACAGTGCTGCCTACATACTTTCATCCGCAGTGCTGAGGAAGTTCAAGCGATTCCACGGCAGGAGTTCGCTGTCTTTCATCATTCCCACGATGCTGGCAGCCTGGCTGGGCGTGGTTGCCATTCTGCTGTTTCTGCGGGAGGAATATTACGCTCGGCAGGTGCTTACCTATTCCTTTCTGCTGGCCAATCTCTGGGCCTTCGCCGGCTATTTTCTGGGGCTGCGCTACAGCAAGCCAAAGCTGGCATTGGTGCCGTTCGGCCGTGGGATGGAGCTGGCCGATACCTCCCGGGCGGTGGTTACCGTCCTGACCAGGCCGGATCTGGACGGCCGTCGCTATGACGGGATCGTGGCCGATCTGCATTCCGTGGACCTTCCCGATGAATGGGAGCGCTTTCTGGCCCGATGCACGCTGGCCCGCATTCCGGTGTTCCATACCCAGCAGGTCATCGAGTCGGTGACGGGGCGGGTGAGGGTCAATCATCTGTCGGAGAATATTTTCGGTGCGTTGCTGCCTTCCAGCACCTATCTGTTCATCAAGCGCGTGGTGGACACCTTTCTGGTGTTGCTCGCTGCACCGGTATGGCTGCCGGTAATGCTCGTCATCGGTCTGATCATCAAACTGGAAAGTGAAGGGCCCATGTTCTTTGTTCAGGACAGGGTAGGGCTGGGTAACAAGCGCTTCAGGATGTACAAGCTGCGCAGCATGCGCATGGACTCGGAGAAGGACGGGGCCCAGTTCGCCGAGGAAGGGGATGCCCGCGTGACCCGAACGGGGCGCTTCATTCGCAGGACGCGGCTGGATGAAATCCCCCAGTTCCTCAATGTGCTCAAGGGCGATATGAGTCTGATCGGGCCGCGACCGGAGCAGATCGCCTTCGTGGAGCAGTTCGAAAAGGATATTCCGTTCTACTCCTACCGCCACGTGGTCAGGCCTGGGATCACCGGCTGGGCGCAGGTGCTCCATGGCTACACAGCGGATGTGGATGATACCTCGGTGAAGATCGAGCATGATTTCTACTACATCAAGCACTTCTCACTGTGGCTGGACATTCTTATCGTGATCAAGACGATCCGCACTGTACTGACGGGCTTCGGGGCGCGCTGATCAGGAACAGGCCCTGGGCTGGGCGCCGCAATCACTGATGCTCCTGTCCAGGCGCTGATACATGCTATGGAACCGTTGGCCCATGCGTTCGGCGGTGAAGTGGGTCTCATAACGCTGTGCCGCTGCCTCACCCATTTGCCGGGCCAGGGCCCGGTTGTGCCAGAGCTCATTCATTGCTGACCTGAGGGCGGCGGGATCGCTGGGAGGGATCACTATTCCGGTCTGCCCATGAATATTGATATAGGTCGTGCCCGTGCCGATCTCGCTGGAGATCATGGGCTTGCCGAACATGGCGCCTTCCAGCAGCGAGATGCCGAAGGCTTCCGAGCGCAGGTGGGAGGGGAACACGACCACCCGGCTCAGCTGGAGCAGGGCGTTCTTTTCCCGGTCGGGCAGGGGGCCGAGAAAATGGACGTTATGCAGTCGCAGGCGTTCCGCTTGCTGCCGAAGGGTATCTTCCAGAGGCCCTGCCCCCACGATGACGACAGGAAAGCTGGTATTCCTGCAGGCGTCCAGCAGGATGTGCAGGCCCTTGTAATAGCGCATGACGCCGACAAACAGGAAGAACCCGTCAGGGAACTGCTGCTGCCAGTAAGCCAGACGCTCGGGATCGATATTGGCGCAGGCTTCATCCTTGTCCAGGCCATAGGGGATGATCTCTGTCTTGTGCGCATAGCGCGCCAGTACATCGCTGGTGGCCAGATAGTTTGGGGAAGCGGTGACGATCTGGTCGACCGACCGCAGAAAGCGGTGCATCAGCGGGCGGTAGAGTCGCAGGAGGGTCTTCTGACGCACGATGTCCGAATGGTAGCTGAGCACGCTTGGTTTGCCATGCCCGGCGTGGAAGTGCATCAGGTCCATCAGTGGCCATGGGAAGTGGTAGTGGACGATATCCACGTCAGCAGCCAGTTTACGGAAGCGCCCGAAAATTTCCCGGGACAGGCCGGTGGATGCCAGGTTCAGATCCTGCCTCGCCTGGAATACCTGGTGGCTGCCGACCTGTACCGGTGATGTTGCCGGATCGGGGCTGAGCGTCAGCACCTCGCTTTCCACCCCCAGAGGCTTGCAGGCTTCACAGAGCTGGAAGATGGTCTGCTCTATTCCGCCGGTTGACTCGGGCAGATAGGCCTTGAAGACATGCAATACACGGGTCATGAGTACCTCGCTGCCTTATACGTATCCGCGGTGATCCGGGCGCAGTTCTTCCAGCTGAACAGTCCGGCGCGGGCCAATCCCTGTTGACGCAGCGTGCACTGCAGCTGCGCATCTTCCAACAGCCGCAGCATCTGGGCCCGGAAGCCTGCCATATCGTCAGCATCGGCATACAGCGCCGCTTCGCCTGCGACTTCCGGTATCGCCGCGTTGCGGCAGGTAATGACTGGCGTGCCGCTCGCCATCGCTTCCAGTACCGGCAGACCAAAGCCTTCATAACGGGACGGAAACAACAGCGCCTGTGCGCCAGCCAGCAACTCTGCGACCTGTTCCTCGCTCTGGTATCCCAGCAGACGGATCTGGCCGTCGGCTATCGCCTTGGCGGGGATCTTGCCCATTTGCTCCAGTCGCCAGCCGGACCCGCCCACAACCAGAAGAGGCATCCGGTTGCGAATGGCTGCCGGCAAACCCAGGTAGGCGTTGATCGCCAGCTGAAGATTCTTGCGGGGCTCCAGCGTACCTATGCAGAGGTAGTAGCCGCGCATTTCCAGCTGCAGGGCGGTCAGACGATGCTGCAGTTCCTCTTCATTCCTCGGGCGGAAGCGATCGGCCACCCCGAGCGGGGCTATCTGCAGTTTTTCCGCAGGCAGGCTGTAATGTCGGATGGCTTCGTCCGCGATGAAGTGGGAGTCGACCATGATCCGGCTGGCTCGCTCGAGGCTTTCCGGCAACCTGCGCTCGATTTCCCGCAGACGGTCAACGGGCTGGGTGTCGGGATAATGGACATGGGTCAGGTCGTGCAGGGTCATCACGGTGGGACCGTCAAAATGCAGGGGCCACAGCGTAGGGTTGTGATACAGCTGCGGCTGCACCAGGCCTGCGCCATTATCAAACCTCCTTTGCATGACTTTTCTGCGAATACGATAGGCACCGGGCAGTGCAGACCTGATGATCTTCCGCAGTGTGCTGTAACCGGGCCGCGCCGCAGCAGGGAAGTCTCTGCGCCACCCCAGACCGTCGAACAGATGCAGATCCAGTTCAGGAAGCTGCTGCAGGGCCAGGCCCAGTTGCAGGGTGTATTCACCGATGCCTGTCCGTGGCGCTTGCAGAATACTGACATCAAGGGCTATGCGCACTTGAACCTCTGGCCAGGACGTTGACGTTTTCCTGCACTCTGGAAATCAGTTGTCCGGTTGATTCCTTCCAGGTCAGCCACTTCCACTGGGACATGTCTCCCTCGACCGGAAAGGTGCCGCTGCTTTCATAATGGCTGACCAGCCGCGCCAGGTTGGCCGGGTCGGACAGCTCGAAATACGCCATGGCATCGCCGCCAATCTCGCGGAAGACCGGGATATCACTGGCCATGACGGGCAGCTTTCGCTGCATGGCTTCCACCAATGGCAGACCGAAGCCTTCCACATGCGATGGGAACAGCAATGATCTGGCATTGAGGTAGCAGTATTCCAGCTCCCGATCGTTAAGGTCGTTCCACATGAACAGCCGCTTCCCCAGCTGGGGGTGCCGCCGTATGCGTTCGATCAGATGTTCATTCTTCCAGCCGATCTTGCCGACGAAGCATAGCGCGGCATCCGTGTTTTCTGCCCATAACAGGTCAAAGGCGTCCAGCAGATACACGTGGTTCTTGCGTGGCTCGATGGTACTCACCATCAGGTATACCGGCCGCAGGGCGAAGGCCTGCTCGATTTCAGGGCGAATCAGACTGTCAGGCCGGATCTGGTCCAGGTCACTTCCCAGGTGAAAGTAGTCAAACCAGCGTTGTTGTGCCGCTTCCCGACCAAGTCTGGCTTCTACTTCCTGCTGGACTTGCTCGATGATGGTCCGGGAAATGGCTATGAAACCGTCTGCGGTGCGCGTTACCCAATCAAACCAGTGATCAAAGACACGGACCAGGCCGTCGTCGCAGAACTGGGGATGGGTCAACGGCATGAGATCGTAGATCACCGAGACGATGTAGACACCTTTGGACTTGAGCTGCTCGGCCATCGGAAAGAAGTCGGCATGCCAGGAAGAGTCCAGCAGTATCAGTACATCGCCGGCCTGGCATTCGAGCTCCTGGAGCCGGTTGGTATCCACGTAATTGAGGGAGGTCCAGGACAGGCATTTCATGGTGACTGAGAGGGCCAACTGCATTCCCAGACACACCGACTCCCTGACCACTCTGCGCACGGAGGAGCCGATTCCTTTGCGCGAGGCCCGGTAGAGCGTGATCCGCTCGCGTAAACGTCCCAGTCGGTTGTGCTGCCATGTCAGCCAGGCGTGCAGCCGGGTGCGGATCTTTTCATTGGGACCCGGATGCAGCTGATTTACCTTATAGACCCTGTCGGGCGTCAGGATGACCGGTATGCACTCGGGCGCGTCCAGGTGCTTGAGGTTGTTGACGACATTGCGTACGACCCGCTGGATGCCGGAGTTGGTGTCCGGATGTTCGTATACGTACGTGCACTCAATGAGATACCGCATCAGGAGCCTCCTTTTTCGAGTTGGACTGATGATCTATCTCCAGCCGGGCGTCCAATGATGCACAGCCCACGAAGTCCGGCTTTCGCGTGTTGATGACATGGAAGATCAGGGCAAAATCCCGCCACTCGTAATTCTTGTCCAGATGGGAGTCCAGGCGGGACAGGCTCAGGGCGACCGAGTAGTTGCCCTTGCCGAGATTGGCATCAAAGCGGTAGCTGTAGGTGACCTGCTCTCCCGCCTTGAGGTCCTCCAGCGGGCGATTGATGCGGTGGGTATTGATGCCATAGATCGGCTGGCCCATCCGGTCCTTGATCATGAAGCCCAGCACCAGCCGCTCCAGGTCAGTATTGATGTCCACGGTTACCTTCAGGGTGACCGGGGTGCCGGTTTCCAGCACCTCGACGGGCCTGCCCTTGTCATCGAGCAACACCACGTCGGCAATGCTGGCCTCGCCGGTTCCGGATATGGTGCGTATGCGGTTGTCGGCCAGGCGCTCCTGGCGGATGGTGTCCTGCTCACGCTCGGCAATCATGGCGCTGAAGAAGTCCATGACTTCCTCCGGTGCGCCTTCCAGCGCAACGCGGCCTTTGTCCAGCAACAACGCACGATCACATATGGTCTGGATGGCCTGACGGTCGTGGGAGACGATCAGCAGCGTGGTGCCCGCCTTGCGAAATTCGCGGATGCGGTCGAAGCTCTTGTGCTGGAAATATGCATCTCCGACCGACAGCGCTTCGTCGACGATCAGGATGTCGGGGCGGCTGGCGGTCGCCACGCTGAACGCCAGGCGCATCTGCATGCCGCTGGAATAGGTGCGCACCGGCTGGTCCATGTACTCGCCGATCTCGGCAAAGGCTTCGATGCCAGGCATCAGCCCGTGCAGCTCTTCCATGCTCCTGCCCAGCAACTGGCCAGCCATGAAAACGTTCTGACGGCCGGTGAACTCGGGGTGAAAGCCCATCCCCAGTTCCAGCAATGCCGCTACCCGGCCTTGCAGCCTGATGCTGCCGGCGGTTGGCTGCGTGGTACCGGTAATCATCTTGAGCAGGGTGCTCTTGCCGGCACCATTGACGCCGATGATGCCCAACGCCTCTCCGGGATTGACCTGGAAGTTCACGTCCTGCAGCACCCAGCGCAGCTGATGACGGGTGGTCCATGGGGTCAGCCATTCGGCCAGTCTGGCCCAGCGTGTCGGGTATTGGCGGTAGGCCTTGCCCAGCCCGGAAACGAGAATGCTGCTCATCAGAGTTCATCCACCATTTCGCCTGCGCGCTTGCGAAACAGCGACAGGGCCAGCAGACACAGCAGCACCGAAATCACTGCCATGGGCCAGAGGGTTTCCCACTGCGGCCAGGTGGCCTGCACGAAAATGGTCTGGTAGCCCTGGATGATTGGCACCATGGGGTTCCACTTCAGCAGCTCCGCTGCGCCCTGTGGCAGGATGTCGGGAGGATAGATGATCGGCGTGAACCAGAACCAGAACTGCAGGACGATGCCGGTCATCTGCCCCACGTCGCGGAAGAACACGTTGAGTACCCCCAGGATGATGCCGAGCCCTACGGCAAACACGACCTGGATGAGCAGGATGGGCAGCATGCCCAGTACAACCCAGCCCGGGAAATTGCCTGTAACCAGCAGAAAGCCCAGAAAAAGCCCGAAGATGATGGCGAAGTTGAGCAGGGCGTTGAGCACTACCACCAGCGGCAGACAGATCCGCGGGAAGCTGAGCTTCTTCAGCAGGTTGGCGTGCTCCAGAAATACGGCCTGGCTGCGACCCAGAATCTCGGCGAACAGGCCCCAGGTGAGCAGGCCTGCGCAGAGGTAGATGCCATAGGCCAGATCGTTGTCCACGCCCGGCAGGCGCGCCCGCATGAGCTGGGAGAAGATCACCGTGTAGACGATGATCATCGCCAGCGGATTGATGATGGTCCACAGAGCGCCGAGCAGGGAGTTGCGATAGCGACTCTGGAACTCCCGCTGCACGCTGCCCAGCACGAAGCCGCGGTAATGCCACAGCGAGTTGAGCATGGCGGCGGACATCAGGATACCCTGCCGTACTTGTCATCCAGCCGGACGATATCGTCTTCCCCGAGATATTCGCCGCTCTGCACCTCGATGAGTACCAGGTCGATCACGCCCGGGTTGCTCAGCCGATGCCGGTGCCCGGCGGGGATGAAGGTCGACTCGTTGATATTCACCATGCGTGGCTGGTCTGACCCATTGATGATCTGCGCCATGCCCTGAACGACGATCCAGTGCTCGCTTCGATGGTGATGCATCTGCAGCGACAGGGCTGCGCCGGGCTTGACCACTATGCGCTTGATCTTGAAGCGGGGGCCTTCTTCCAGCACGGTGTAGCTGCCCCAGGGGCGATTCACCGTGTCGTGCAGGTGATAGGCTGGGTGCTTCTCCTGCTTGAGGCGCTTGGCGATGCGGCCGATATCCTGGGCGCGGTCGGCACGGGCGACCAGGACGGCGTCACTGGTGTCGACAATGATCAGATCTTCCACACCCAGGGTGGCAACCAGTCGGCTTTCGCTGTGAACTATTGTGTTGCGGGTATCTTCCAGCAGCGCGTTGCCATCCACTCGGTTGTTGTGCTCGTCGGCCGGTACAAGTTCGCCGACGGCGGTCCATGAGCCTATATCGCTCCAGTCGAAGGCGGCCGGTACCACAGCCACCTTGCGGGAGCGTTCCATCAGCGCGTAGTCGATGGAAATATCCGGCAGCTGCACAAAGCTGTCCTGATGCAGTTCCTGCAGCAGTACACCCCCGCTGTCATGGGCGGGGCTTGCCTCCAGACACTCCCTGGCGGCGGCCAGAATGTCGGGGGCATGCTCCCTGAGCTCCGCCAGCAAGGTATCTATCCGGAAGCAGAAGATGCCGGCGTTCCACAGGAATCTGCCGCTCTCAAGGTACTCACGGGCGGTTTCCAGGTCCGGCTTCTCCACGAAGCGGGCCACCTGGTGTCCGCCCCAGTCGTTGAGCGGTTGTCCTGTCTCGATGTAGCCGAAGCCGGTCTCGGCACGGCTCGGCGGGATGCCGCAGGTGACCAGATATCCTTCCTCGGCCAGCTGCCTGGCATGGTCCATGGTCTGGACGAAGGCGGTTTCATTCTCGATCAGGTGGTCGGCGGCCATGACCAGCAGCACGCTGTTCTCGCCATGGGTCTCGACAAGGGCAAGCGCGGCATGGGCGATGGCCGCAGCCGTATTGCGGCCCTCCGGCTCCAGCAGATAGTGCGCCTGATGACGCTCGCCTATGCAGGCTTCCGCCAACTGGTCCTTGCTGGCGAAGTAATGTTCGCGGTTGGTGACGGTCATTATGGTGCCGCCGCCCGGCAGCAGTGTCGCGGCACGGCGGTAGGTCTTGCCCAGCAGGGTCTGCCCGTCGGGCAGGCGCATGAAGGGCTTCGGATGACCCTCGCGGGACACAGGCCACAGACGCGTGCCGGCACCGCCGGAGAGGATGACGGGGATGATCGACATGCTTACTCCTTGCTGACCCGGCGCAGGTCAGCCTCAACCATCATGGCAATGAGCTCGGCAAGGGTGGTCCGCGCGGACCAGCCAAGCTGGCGTTTGGCTTTGGCAGGGTTGCCCAGCAGGACATCCACCTCTGCCGGACGGAAATAGCGCGGATCGATAACCACATGATCCTGATAATTCAGCCCGACCTGCTCGAAGGCCAGCGAGCACATGTCGCGCACTGTGGAGGTCTGCCCGGTGGCGACGACATAATCGTCCGCCTTATCCTGCTGTAGCATGAGCCACATGGCTTCCACGTAATCCCCGGCATAGCCCCAGTCGCGTTTGGCGTCGATGTTGCCGAGCCGGAGCTCCTTCTGCTTGCCCAGCTTGATGCGGGCCACCGCATCGGTGACCTTGCGGGTGACGAACTCGATGCCGCGCAGGGGAGACTCATGATTGAACAGGATGCCGCTGGAGGCGTGCAGGCCAAAGCTTTCCCGGTAGTTCACGGTGATCCAGTGACCATACAGCTTGGCCACGCCATAGGGGCTGCGGGGGTAGAAGGGCGTCGACTCGTCCTGACGCTCCGCCTGAATCAGGCCGAACATCTCGCTGGTGGAGGCCTGATAGAAGCGCGACTCGGGAGAGAACTGCCGAATGGCCTCAAGTACGTGGGTAACGCCGAGCCCGTCGACAACGCCGGTCGTCACCGGCTGGTCCCAGGAACTGCCGACAAAGCTCTGTGCGCCGAGGTTGTAGACCTCGTCGGGGCGCGACTTGATCACCGCACGCTGGATGGAGCAAGCGTCAGCCAGATCCCCCTCTATGTACTCGATGTCATTGGCGATGCCCAGCTCGCGCAGTCGCCAGCTGGTATCCGAGCTGCGTCGCGCGACCAGGCCGTAGACCCTGTATCCCTTGTCGAGCAACAGTTTTGCGAGGTAAGCGCCATCCTGGCCAGTAACACCGGTAATGAGTGCGTGCTTGTTCATTGTTGTTGTGAGTTCCTCTCTTCCCAGTCTCTGAGCACATCGTGAAGTGTTGTGGTTATTGTTATCCGTGGCTGCCAGCCGGTGTGGCGGCGCAGTTTCTCGCTGCAACCGTAAACCCGGCGCTGCTCTGCCCGGCGCAGGCGGTTCGGGTCCTGTTCCAGCGAAACATTGACCTCCGCCAGATCGGCCATCTGCATGATCAGTTCGCGGACGTTCCGCTCCGTGCCAGAGCAGACGTTATAGATTTCGCCGGAGCGGCCATGCTCCAGCAGCTGAAAGTACGCCTGAACCACGTCCCGGACATCGAGAAAGTCGCGGCTGACATCCACATCGCCGACCTGGAGGCGCGGCGGCTGCAGCCCGAGGCGCACGCGCATCAACTGGCGCGCCATATCTGGCAGCAGGAAGTCGCCTGCCTGACCGGGACCTGCGTGGTTGAACGGCCGGGCGACGATGATGCGCCAGTCGGGCTCGCTGAAGGCCCACTGCAGGCAGAGATGCTCTGCGGCGAGCTTGCTGACGGCGTAGGGGTTGCGCGGCCGGGGCAGGTAGGCTTCGGTGATGGGCAGATGTTCGACCGGCACCTGGCCGTAGATATCGCCCGAACTGACGTAGAGAAAGGTGCCCTGGAAGCCGTGGCGCTTGAGTGCCTGCAGAAGGTTCAGCGTGCCGAGCAGGTTCACCTGCAGGGTCTGGGCCGGGTTGCGCACCGCCTCCGGCACGAACGTCTGGCCGGCGAGGTGAATGACGGCTGCCGGCCGCTTGTCGCACAACCAGGAATCGAGGGAGGCTGCATCGAGCAAGTCATGAGGCGCGTGCGCTATGGCGCGCCACTTTCCGGTCGGCTCGGCTTCCAGGTGGCGCAGTACAGATGTACCGACGAAACCGTTCTGTCCGGTTACCAGCAATTCAGGCATGGTGCCGCCATCCAGTGTCGAGTGGAGAGCGCTCGCTTTGCCGGTCTCCCCGGGGAGTCGGAGTGACTTTTGCTAAGGACATTCCCGCCGCCTTTTGTTGTTGGAGGTGCGATATCGGGTTAAGTGTCTGTACTACCGTGAGACAATCTCAGTGGATTAAACGTATGTTTGAATCCCGCTGTCAAGCGCTACCAGCGCAAACGCGGGAAAACTTAGAGTTCCCCCTTTTTCTGAGACGTTGGTCACATTTTTGATAAATATCGAGCTTTTCAGAGGGCAGACCCTCGTTGGAGATCGGGCTAAGCGGCTTTTCGGGGCTCGGTCAGCTCATCAACCGATTTATGGTTATCTGCCAACGCCGCCCGGAGTTTCGATTGAGAGTTACGGATTGCCAGAAAAGGTAGCTCCACATAACTGTAGCTCAGGCACGAAAGAGTCACCACTACCGGCAGGGTGATGGCCAGCAGGGTATAGCGGTCGGGGTTGAATGTGACCAGCAGAATCCAGATCACCGGCCAGTGCCAGAGATAGATACTGTAACAGCGCTGACCGAAGAAAATGCTGGGTCGGGTGCTGAACAGCCACTTAAAGAAGCTGTTGCGTGGGGAAACCAGTAACAGGGTCAGCATGCTGGAGAGAATAATTGCTGCGCTCTGCTGCCAGTAAAAATAGGCCATGTCGCGGGGGGTGCCGAAAGCCAGCAGTACCAGATAGGCACAGCTTGCCAATAACAACAGGGCGTGGGGTACCGGGCGCTGGCTCCATTGCTTCAGTGCTGGATAATAGAGCGCCAGCAGCCCCCCTGCGACGAAGGCGTCCATGCGGGTATCAGGAGCGTAATAGAGTCTCGACCACGACGCGCCATTGCCGATCAAGTAGACTTTCCAAAGGGTGCAGGCGCTAGCGATCAATATCAGAAAGGCGGCAATTCCGGATGCATCCCATCTGAACTTGAGCAGGATCCAGAACAGTATTGGCCATAACAGATAAAACTGTTCCTCGATAGCAAGGGACCAGGTCTGACCGAAGAGGGTTGGCAAGAAGTAGTTCTCCAGCTTGGTGAAGTTGGAGACGTACAGCAATGTTGTAATGGCGTCATTGAGTGATGGCACCGGATCTTCCACTACCAATAGTGCGATGGAGGTGAAGACTGCGACCACGACGATGAGCACAGGATACAGCCGCATCAGCCGGCGCTTCCAGAAGTCGACAAGGTCTATCCCCCCCCGCTTGGTTATATTGCGCCAGATAATGGATGTAATCAGGAAACCGGAGATAACGAAGAATAGCTCCATCAGTATCATGGCGCCTGGAAACCATGGAAGGTTCACATGCGCTAGAAGTACGCCGAAAGCCATCCAGCCGCGCACGCCATCCAGCGCTGGGTAGTAATTACCCTGATGTGTGTTCACGGTATTCACCTGTTTTTATTTTTCTTGAGTGCTGATATTGGTGAGGGACGTTCTCAGCGCCGCCCTTAAAGCAGTGGGCCGTTTCCGCATGGCTCACGATGTCACAGCGGTTTGCGAGCGATAATCGCCTGGCTCTTCGGCAAGGCCTTATCGAGGGCCTGTTTGATACGCGGCCCATCGCGCATGGTCAGCAGGGTCTCCCAGGTGCGCCCCCATTGTTCAAGCAGCGGATGCCACGGGTCAGTCAACTCCTGATCGCAGGTCCAGAAAAAGGCCCAGAATACCGACCAGAAGAATCCATAGCTGGCTTGCTTCTCGATGATGAGTCCCGATTCGCTTACCAACTTGGCAAAGTCCTCACCGGAAAAGATATTGATATGGTTAGGCTTCTCGAAATACATCTGTGGAGCGACCGTCTGTTGAACCGTCTCGCTTCTGATGTCGGGTACGCTGAGCAGATAGAGGGCGCCGGGCTTGCCCACGCGAACCAGCTCTGCCAGGAAGTCTGCTGGGCTGTCGACATGCTCCATCACTTCCATCGCCACCACTTTATCGAAGTGGTTGTCCGGCAGCGGCAGGGGGCTGGCGTCACTGACGAGGGGGTGGATCCCACGTGCTGCCGTACCCCGCAGGCGCTGCTCCGCCTCGCGAATCTTATCCGCGTCCACATCGACAAACGTCACCTCAGCGCCCTGGTTGGCGCAGAAATGGACAAAATTGCCGTCACCGCAGCCGACGTCCAGCACATGGTCCTCGGCTGCCACCGTGAAACCGCTGAAGAGCTCTCCCGTTTCCTTGTGGAACCAGCCGCTGAGGTAAGCGTCGCGGAGGGTGAAGTCCGTGGCTGGGGCGGCATCTACGGCGTCTGGCACCGGTTCGATAACAGCGCGGACGTCTGTTGCTGTCGAGGCGGCCGGCTCGGCAGCCACTTCCTGAGGTCCAGACAGCATGCGTTTCAAGGCGGCGAACATGATTCTCTCCTGCTGGGTGGTATTACTGGTGTAGCTAACGTTGAAGATGCCGGGCCTGAATGATGGCTGGCGAGGCCTGCGGCTATCGCAGCGCCCCGGCGCCGGAGCGGCAACTCCACCCATCGGTAATTGAGCTCGGCGCAGACCAGTATCAGCATGGCGGCTACCGCAATATGAAAGTGCAATTGTTCCGGGCCGGCGACCGCGCCGGGATGCAATCGCATCCAGATCTCGCGGGTGAGGAAGAACGCCGGAATATGGATCAGGTAGATGGCGTAGGAGCGCGCTCCGATCCAGACGAAGAGGGAGCGGATGGGGGCCGGCAGGAAGAGGTCGTCATTGTAGGAGGCCATCCATACCAGCAGGGCGCTGAGAAGCGCGACCAGGCTCATCCTGTGACTTGCTATGCGCAGCTCGTCCGAGCCCAGCAGTGCCAGGGAAACCAGAATCAGCAGCAATGGCAGCGCGCCCCGGAGCGGGAGCAGTTTGAGGAACTCCGGCCGGGCCAGCTGATAGCTGGGCTGCCGGCTCCAGATAGCGAGCAGGACTCCCAGCAGCATGCCATCGCAGCGAAAAACCATCATCGCCATGCTCCGCTCCTGCACCAACTGGTAGAGCACGATGCCCAGCAACACCGGTACCAGCCAGCGACGGGACAGCAGGACGATAATCGGCAACAACAAATAGAACTGCTCCTCCAGAGAGAGACTCCAGTACACGAAGCTGGCGCCGTATTCGCTGCGCATGAAGGTTTCCAGAAAGCGCAGGTTGGCAATATGCAGGAAGCCCGCCACGGTAGCTTCCAGGTTGGCGCGTAAACTGCCGAAGGTGCCACTGTCGCGGAACAGGATGGCGCCCAGAAGCATCAGCAGCAGCCACAGCCATGCCGACGGCAACAGGCGCCACGCCCGTCGGATCCAGAATGCCAGGGTGACCCGGGCAGCATCGAGCTGGATTCCGGCCGATTGCAGTTGGGGAAGAAGCGACCTGGCGATCACGAACCCGGAGATAACGAAAAACAGGTCCACTCCTACCCAGCCGCCAAAATACACCGCGAGCCGCTCAAGGCCCGGGGACGTCCAGGTGAAGAGATTGTCCCGCGCGTGATGGACAACCACGCCGATAACGGCCAGCGCGCGGAGTACTTCTATGTCGAGGATCCGGTCTCTGCCCATGCGAGTCAGCCCGCGGGTTTGCGTGCGATGAAGATCCGGCTCTTGGGCAGCGCCTTGTCCAAAGCCTCTCGCAGGGGCGCTGCTTCCGGCAGGCTGATCAGGCGAGCCCATACCGAGGTCCAGTCGTCCAGCAGCGGGTAGTAGGGCGGCCTGGTGCAGTCATGGCTGATCGCCTCCGGCTGATTCCCGGCCGCCTTGGTACATACCCAGTACATGCACATCCACAGATTCCAGAAAAAGCCGTAACTGGTGTGCTCGACGATCTCCAGCCCGGTATCAGTGATAAGTCGCGCAAGTTCTGCCGGCTCAAAGATATGGATGTGGTTGGGTTTGCGAAAATACCCCGGTGGCGCAATCGGAAGCTGCAAGCGCTCGGCTGAGGCATCGGGAACCGAGATCAGATACAGCGCGCCTGGTCTGCCGATCCGCGCCAGCTCCTTGAGGATGGCTGCGGGGTCGTCCACATGCTCCAGCATTTCCATGGCTATTACCCGGGTGGCGAAGCCTTCCTCCAGCGGGAGCGGATTGCAGTCGGTCACCAGCCCGCGAGGTGCGCGGGCTGGTGTGTCCCGCATGCGCTCATCGAGCGCGGCAATATTTGACGGGTCGACATCGCAGTACACCACCTGCGCTCCGAGGCGGGCACAGAACAGGCTGGCGCCGCCGGCACCGCAACCGACGTCCACTACGACATCATCAGGACCGATCGGAACGCCTCGGAATAGCTCACCGGTATCGTTCTGGTACCAGCCGGCGCCGACCGCGTCGCTCAGGCCGGTATTGCGGGCATCATGGAAATCAGGGTCGCTCGCCGCCTTGTGCTCCCACTCTGCGAGGCTGGGTACGCGTATCCAGGTAGGAATCATGCTGGGGAGTTCTCCGGTTCCGATTGAAGGAAGTGTTCGAGTCGGGACATTGCGCTTTGAATCGAACAGTGCTCACGCAGACGGCTGACCGCAGCCATGGACATCTGCTCATATCTTTCGGGGTGATGACGGTAGCAATCAAATGCATCGCGGTAAGCGGCGCGCAGGGAGCACCAGTCGATCTGCTGGCGGAGAGTGCGGTAAGCGATACGCGGGTCATGGGGCCACATGGTGGCGTCTGCCCAGCTGTTCACCACGAACGCGACGTCTTCGTCGATATAGTCAGCCAGCGCGGAATGATCGGGCGCCACAGCGGGTTTGCCAAACGACAGATACTCCATGAGCGGCAGGCATTGTCCTTCGCCATAGGAAGCATTCAAGGCGAAATGGCTGCGTTGCATGAGCCTCAGGTAGGCATCGTCATCCAGGAAGCCGTGGAGGAAAACAACGCGACAACGGAAGCGAGGAAGTTTGGGCAGCACCATCAGAAGGCTCTCCAAGGCTTCCTCGTGGTTACGGTGTCCGAGTTTGAACACCAGCGTGGCTTCAGGTTCATCGCGAAACTCGGTGCAGAACGCGGTGAGCATGTCCACCCAGTTCTTCCGGCCATCCATCGGATTGAACAGAGCAGTGAAGACGACGCCGCTGAGCCGCAGCTCCCGTCGGCCCAGTTGCCAGGGATCGTTACGTGTCGCCCATGCATCCAGCTTCTGTTTCCAGTGGTCGGGCACGCGGTTGGACATGACCTGTTGGTACCAGGCCACCATGTATTCGAGCGTGATGCGGCTGATGCTTTTCGGGGCCCGATGGAAACCCTTGTTTTCATCGATGGGGATAAGCCCCCGCGCTTCGGCGACGGCGCGGATAATATCCTGTTCTGTCGGTAGCCAGCGTTCGAGCCCGGGGTCATGGGTGTCGAAAATGGTGCCGCGGGTCACTCTGATCGAATCGTCCCCTTGATCGAGCAGCGTTCCGCGTAGTGCGGCCACTCGATCCCACAGGGGCGCAGGGATGGCCGTAACCGGATAATCCTCTCCCATCAGTTGGCGCACCACGCTTGCGCTCTGCTCGGAATGCACAATCGCGCCGGCGCACTGCCGCAGACACCAGCCCCAGTCATGTTCTGGTCGGTCATCCCACCAGGCTTCGCAGGGCATGCTGCTGAATTCCCAGGCGAACACCGGAATGGTCGGGCAGGCGAGTCCCAGACAGGTGAGGTGTGGAGGAGAAAAACTCAGGAATACGCAGTCTTGACCTTGTCGGAGTGCGGCCTCATAAATGGGATCGACTTCCGTAGCAGGATCTTCTACCTGCTGCACTTCACCGAACTGACGCAGTAGCGGCAGGAACTCGCGGAGCACAAAATAATAGCTGTATTCGGGTTCACCAAAATTATTGAATACTGTTTCGGCATTCATCGCCGAGTACACCAGGATCTTCATTGCGTCTCCCTTCCTGATGTTTCGGTCACGGATGTGAAAAAAACCTGCAGTTGCCGAGCGACCACGCTGGTGTCCGAGAAGTCGCGCATGCGCTGCCAGGCAGCCAGCGATCTGCGCTGGTAGCCGTCCGGGTTGGTCCGCGCCATCTCGTGGCAGGCACGGTAGCCGAGCATGAGAGACTCCCAGTTCAGACGATGCCTGCGCGTTCCGAGCTGGCCCGTCGGGTCGTGGGACCAGCAGGCCGGCTCTTCGGAGGTATGCACTATCTGGCCAACATCTTCATCCAGATAGTCGAGCATGGCGGTATGTCGTGGTGCCAGCGCCGGCTTGCCAGCGGACAGGAACTCCATCAGCGGAAGGCACAGGCCTTCTCCTGTGGAAGCATTCACGTAGAAGTCGCAGATCCGGATCAGGTCTCGATACTTTTCATCATCAAGGAACCCGTGCAGCGTCAGAACGCGGCACTTGAAGGGTGAGAGTCGCGACAGGAGTGTCAGCAGTGGGATGCGATAGAACTCCAGATCATGATGGGTCATCTTCAGGATCAGCGTCGCGTCAGGTCGGTCGCGGAAAGCCCAGCAGAAGGCAGTGACAATGTCATCCCAATTCTTTCGCCCGTCGCTGGGACTGAACATGCTGCAGAACACAACTCCGGATAACTCGATTCGGCAGTTGTCGACGGGCTGTTTGCCAGCAGGATTGGATGGGGGGTGAGCTCCGGCGCGTTTCCGTCTGGATAGGCGCAGCCTGCTGCGAACTAGCGCTCTCAGCCAGCCGCCGAACAGATTCAGGGTCTGCCTGGATGCAGAAGGCGGCTGGGGCGGCGATCCAGCTTTGGTTGGGGTGCGCGGCGGGCGCGGCAGATGCTGCACAAGGCCATTGGCAGATAATCCGAGCGTGTCGCTGTCTATCACGTGCCCCGAGAAATCGAAGATTCTGGGGCTGGAGCCCTGTGCCCAGCCGCCTGGAGGCATCAGTTCACCGAAATGCGCCCATACCGGCGCGGGGATGGCGGCAACCGGATAATTCTCCCCCATGAGATTGCGAACCGCCTGGGCTGATTCGCGGCTGCAGGCAATGGCGCCGGCGAGGCGTTGCAGGGCATAGCGCCAGTCGTTGCGCGGTTCGTTATTCCACGCCCGGTCGGGAGCGTCGTGGAACTCCCAGGCAAACAGGCAGACGGTGGGGCATGCAAGATCCACCGGTGTCTGCTGGGGGGACTGACGCTGAGAAACAGGACGTGTTCGCCTGCCTGGGTAAGCTTCCGATAGAGCGGGTCCACGTCGTCACTGGATTCGACGGGAATAACCCGAGCAACCTGCTCCAGTGCAGGCAGGAAAAGCTTGAGCAGGAAGTAGTAGCTGTATTCGGGTTTGCCCAGCGCCCCCCGAATGCTTGCACCATTCACTTTTGAATTGACGATTATGATCATTTTTATTCTTTGTTATTGCTTTCGCAGCGCGCGCGGCAGCACGCTCCAACCGCTCTGGCTCCGATAATACAAACAGCAATCAGAGCCCGTTGCAAGATGGCGGAAGCATTAAAATGTCGAGACCTCTCAGTCATTTTGCGGGGTCGTGGTCAGCTCCGGTCTGTTTCAATTCGACGCTGATCAGCGACACCGCGGCGACTCCATTGGTAAAGGTCCGTATCTCGCTCAGCGGGATGTCTTCCGCGGTCTCTAGCCTCCCTTGGACCATACCGACTTCTCCATCGGTTCCATTCAGCTCACCACTGGCGTGTTCTACAGGGGCTTTTGCCGCTCCGCTGACGATGTCCCAGTGGCCTGCAACGGTGTGCGAGGGCGCATCGGCGCTGTAGGTTATCAGATAGCGGTAGCTGCCAGCCGGGATGCGGGTATATGGCCCAAAACTGAGGTAACCCACTTGCCCCGGCTCGGCTTGAAGAGCGCCATTCCGAACCTCACCGACGATTGTTGGCAGTTGGCTGGCGTTCCACACGCCCCACCGCTGCGAAAGAAAGTCCGGATGGCTACAGGCCGCGCACAGTGAAACCCTTGGTAACAGCAAACGTACTCCATCAAGAGTGCCGGCTCGATGGTCCGTCGCAGCCGTTCGTGTCACTATGTCCCACAGCTCTTCATCATTGAAAATGTACAGGGCGCTCGCATCGTAATTCCCGGTCTTCACCTGTTCCATGAGCGCGACCCTCGCTCTAGCTTCCTCAGCAACGTCAATACGAGCCAGGTACCCCGAGTTGATTGGCATACCGTGACGCAGGGCGAACTCTGTCATGGGGATAAAATATGGCGGCATATTGCCGGGTCTGACGTAGATCACTTTTTCATAATGTTCACCCAATTCTTCCCAGAGTGGTGAGCTCAGCGGACTGGTCCATCTGGCTTCCGGCTGGAAATAATCGCGGATGCTCTGGAGTGAAGCGGATAGATCATGGATCTGCAGACCCAGTGCCACTACCAGAAGGCAGGTCCCCGCTCTCGTGGGCAGTCGGGTAGAGGCGATGATAATTGCTATCGCGCTTACCAGATAGATTACCGGCCCGAAGAACCGTCCCGGGGAGCGGAAGGTCTGATAGACCTGCACAGCCCATGAAGGGAGCTCAAACTCGATCAGGGTGAAGTTGCCCAGCTTGATAGTGTTGGTAAGGGCAATCAGCAGCAGAAACCAAGCTATCGCTGCTATCGGCCAGACGGTATACATGCTCAGAGTTTCACGGGGCGCCGTAAGGAAGTACACGATGCACGCCGTTACCAGAAGCCCGATAATGCCCGCCCCCAGATAGGCGAATCCATCACTGTCAAGATACGCGTCGGTCAGCCGGAGGTTGGGAAAGAACGTCGACCAACCGCCAGCGGGGTCCACCATGGCTAGAAGGTTCATCCGACCATACGGGTCGGAGACAGTGGGCGTGGAACCCAGCATGAAATAACCGAGAATCCACATCAATCCAATGATCACTGCGGAGCCGACCAGCCCCCGTATCAGGCATTGAACCAGGGTCAACTGCCTGGCCCACAGGCGCTGTAGCAGATCCGCTCCCCAGATTGCAGCGAGCATCACCAGGAGATAAGCGTGGACCAGCGTTGCCAGGGTAAGCATCAGCAGCCAGAAGGTAGCGCGATATCTGGGCGAAAAATAAAGATATAGTCCCGCCAGTAACAGCCACTGCCCGCCCAGAGCAAGATGGATCGTGAAGCGCATCAGGTATGGAGGCAGGAGCAGCAGTAGCGCAGTCCCCAGCGCTAGCTGCCATTGGCTGGTAATGAAACGGGAGAGCAGCAGATAACCGAAGACCGCATGGAGCACCATACAGGTCAGAACCCACAGGCCGAAATACTGGAAGGTTTCCGGAAGCAGGGGGGCGAGCAGCTTGAATGGCAGGGCGAACAGCGGTATCGAGTCCGAAAAGACGATTGAGCTTCCCAGCTCCATTCCGTAATCCGGGTTCGCCCCCAATGGAAACTGTAACCAGGGTGTGTGTCGGAAGTACTCCCAGCCGTAGAGATTGGCCTGGGGATCCAGAAAGCCGTGCATGATCCAATCGGTGTTGCTCGTCACCAATACAGAGAAGCCCCCCAAGGCAAGGAACAGAGCCACTGCCAGCGATATCGGAATCCAGAGGGAAGAGGATAAGCATGAAGGTTTCATTTTTTCACCTCGGCGGTTTGAAGCCCCACAGCCGGCTGGCGATGAAGCTGATGCCGGGCACAATCGCCGCCGAGACAACGGCCGCCCGGGGTGGGGATAGCAGGCCGCTGGAAAGCAACGCGAGGAGCAGGATGTTATTGGCGGCGAAGGCGGCTGCCGCGATCAGGAAAAAACGCAGAACGGCTCGACCAGGCGAGCCAGGGGCGGAAAAGGTCCAGAGGTAATTGCCAGTGAAGGAAATACTAAAGGCAAGCAGGAAGGCAGCCAGGTTGGCCAGAAGCGGTGGCGCGTCCAGATGGGCAATCAGGCTCCAAACGATGCCGATATGCGTTGCGGTGGCGGCGAGGCCTACCATGCCGAAACGCGCCGCGATAAACAGCTCCTGCAAGGATCGTTCGTGGAGGCTGGGCGGCCTGTTGCCGCGGAGCTTCAATGTCATGGTTTTCTGGCCAGGCAGAAGGCGGTCAGACCTGCGCAGCGATTGAAGGGCAGAAGAGGTAGCTCAAGGGTGGACAGGCCGGCCAGCGTCGCGTTCACCATCCGGCTGTGTCGTTTCAGCTGTGATGCCGGCTGATGGTCCCGGGTGCCCCTGTGCCTCTCCAGCAGGCGCAGCGTGGCAGCAATCGGGAATACCGCGCCGAAAAAGTACGAGCCTTTCAGGACTTCCAGACCTGCCCGCCGCGCCACCGACTCGATCTGAGGCAAACGGTAGCGTCGATGATGCTCCAAAAATACGTCATGTTGACTCCAGAGAAACTGGAAGGCCGGAACTGAAATAAGGAAATGCGCACCCGATGGCACCTTGGCGACGTATTCGGCAAGCAGGCCGACGTCGTCCGCGACGTGTTCCAGTACATCCATCAGCAGCACAAGATCACATTCAAGATGCCCCACTGAACGGCGAAAGTGGATTGGTTTGCCGTTGCACTGCCCTTCGTGCTCCGCGGTGTAACTGATGTCTACGCACCACGCCTCGGTCGCAGCGGTGCATTCCAGCAGCGCACGGGAGAAAAAGGCGGAACCCGCGCCGACGTCGAGGATGGATACTGTACCCAGGTCAGCTACGAACTTCTTCATCGCTGCGCTTTTCGTGCGGTAGTACCAGTGCTCGGGAATGTACTCACCCAGAATGTCTGCTTCTTTCAGATCCATGCCTCAGTCCTGACTGTAGATCCGCCGGACCAGATAAACTGGCCGGCGCTTTGATTCCAGATAGGTTCGGCCCAGATACTCACCGAGGACGCCGATACCAATCAGCTGCAGACCCCCGAGAAAACTGATGGTTACCATCAGGGAGGCGTAACCGGGTACGTCGATACCTGTGAACAAGACCTTGAGCACAATGGTTGCTGCGAAAAGGAATGAAACCAGCGATACGGTAATGCCTATGTATGTCCAGATTCTCAGTGGGTCGGTACTGAAGCTGGTTATGCCTTCAAGAGCGAAGTTCCACAGGCGCCAGCCATTGAACTTACTGGTACCAGCGACGCGTTCCGCTCTGCTGTAATCGATGCAGGTCGTGCGAAAGCCTACCCAGGCAAAGAGTCCTTTCATGAATCGGCGCGATTCGGGCAGGTCGTTCAGGGCGTCGACGACCTGGCGATCCATCAATCTGAAATCGCCGACGTTTTCCGGAATCGCTGGGTCGGCAATCCTGTTGTGGATGCGGTAGAACCAGTTCGCAGAGGCGCGTTTCGCCCAGGAGTCTGATGAGCGATCGGAGCGGCGCCCAAGCACGACTTCGTAGCCGTCCCGCCACTTGTCGATCATCTGCAATATGATTTCCGGCGGGTCCTGAAGGTCTACATCAATGGGTACCACAACCTGACCTGTCGCGCAGCTCAGCCCGGCGCTGAGGGCAGCTTCCTTGCCGAAATTCCGGCTCAGGTCGATCACCTTGAGCCGCGGCATCTCACGTTGCAGCAGCAACAGCAGCTCAAGGGTCCCATCGGTACTGCCGTCGTTAACGAAGACATATTCCACCGTGACGTCTTTTGGGTCGCTGAATACTCGCTCAACCTGCTCAACGAATATCCTGACCGTTTCGGCCTCGTTGTACACGGGCACGACGAGCGACAGCGCGAGCGGCGTCGGGTATTCGAGGCGCTGCTCCCGCTCGGTCTGGGTCTTGAGTTCAATTGTCATTGTTCTGTTCCTCAGATTGCCTGCTGAGCGTGATCGCTTCGAGCTTGATATCTCCACCATTGCTGAACAGGCGTAGCTCCACCTCAGATAATGGCTCGTGGATAGTCGAGGTTCGCGCAAGTCGGGACGGGTGGCCCTGCGTACCCGTAATCGATCCTTCCGCAACAGTAATCAGATCGCCTGAGGCCTTCCGGCCGATCAGGTCCCAATTGCCGACGACAATGCCGAGGCGATCCTCGCTGCGGTATTCGATACCGTATTCGTAGGTGCCGGGAGAAATGTTCACATAAGGCCCGAAACTCAGATAGCCGATAGCACCTTGCTGAAGCGGAACCAGGCGGGAGTCTTGAAGACGCCCGATAACCGAGGGCAGTTCGGAAGCAGCCCAGCGTGCAGTGACTTGTTCTGGCGGCACAAAGGGAGTGCCAACGGTCATCAAGCTGTCAGATTGGCGCCTGGCGCATACCAGGTGGCCCAGATCGATCACGCAGCCATCAGCCTGTGCAAGCTCCCGAAAGAGCGGCGGCAGGTCGAGAGGGTTACGCTGGAATCCCGTCTTGACATAGAGGTGATCATCTTGGGCAGGAGCCCGGACAAAATCATTTTTGCTGTCGCAGTCGCCTGATGGGCGGGCCGTATAGCCGCTGCTGATGGTCAATCCCAGATTGGCCGCTATGTATTGATACCGGACATAGTCCTCGAGCGGGGTGTGGCCACAGCCAAACGCGGGGTAAACATCTATGGCTTCGAAGCCGGCGACTGCCGATTGCCACCGAGCCAAATCCAGGTCGGCGGGTGCGCTGGCCTGATATTGCACCAGTTCCCGCGGGCCCCGTGTGTCCAGCCACTGCAATACGAGTGCGGCGGTCGCAACCGTCAGGAAGAGCCCGCTCTGCTTTCGGAGCAGAACGGCGAGGCTGGCAAACAGCAGGGTATAACCGACCGGCCAGAAAAACCGGCCGCTTGCGCGGAACACACCCAGCGCATCTTCCAGTGACCCAGGTAATGGTATTTCCAACACCCTGTAATGGCCGAAATGGATGCGGTTGCTCACGGCAAACAGGCAGAACCCCAGGAGCACCAGCAGCAGTGGAAAGTGGCGGCGCCCGAGACGCAGCAGTTCACGGCCGCAGGTAGCGAGGGCGAACCCCAGAAGCAGCAACCCTCCTGCTCCAAAATAGTTGTACCCCTCATGTTGCCCGCCGGTGGCATCGGTAAACTCGCATAGCATCCCTCCGCAAAGAGGTGCTTTGAGGTTCATTGAATAGCGACCGAACCCCGGGGCGGCCACGTTGCTGCTGAGAAGGTAGCCGCCAGCGTACATCAACCCCATCAATGGTAGCAGTGAGAGGGCGACGCAGATCAGGCCCCGGCGGAGATCAATCTGCCCAAGCACATACAGCCGGGCCAGATAGGCCGTATGGATCGGGTAGGTCATTGCCAGCAGATACGGGTGGATCAGAAGCGCAATGCAGGCCAGCGCCGTCAGGGCAGCGCAGGTTCTGGTGCGGTTTCCAGGGTCGTTGCTGAAACCCCGGAAATACAGTGCCAATGCCATCAGCAGCACCCCGTGGGTCATGAGCGCAGTGTGACCGAATCTGTGAGTCAGGGCGGGCCAGGTAAGCGCAAACCCGGTGGCGAGCAGGAGTGCTGGTAAATGACGTGCGCCAAGGGAGCGAACCAGGAATACGGCAGTTACGGCTTGCAGGAGATAACAGAACGCGTGCCACAGGCCGAAATAATGGAAGCCGTCTGGCAGCAGCGAGCGAAACGGCTTCAGCAGGAGCGCAACCAGTGGGATGCTGTCGGTGAAAGCGATGCTCACCCCTTCCGGGGCGTTCAGGCGCACGGAGTGGAGAAGTGGAAAGCGCCACTGATCCTCTCTGAAAAACAGCCAACCGGAAATGTGACTGGCGGCGTCCCCGGTAACAAAGTACGCACCTTGACCAGCCAGAAAACCGGACGGGTAAAGATACAGGACCATTCCTGCCGCGAGAAGCAGTGCCAAGGGGTAGGCTACGCTGGCCGGGAGCCTGCCCGAGAGCATCGAATAATATGTTGAAGGCATTCAACGCTGTTCCGTTTGTTGTTATTCGCGTTCCGATGCAAGAGCATCGTGGAGCATGCCAGAGGAACAAGCGCGGTGTCGAGGGTTAGGACCCGTCGGCGAACGGGCTGGACGCTTCAGGACGGGTAGGCTACCGGCTCTTGAACATGAACAGCGTCCCAATATCCGGATTCACCATGCCCCAGTCGCTTTCGTAACGCAGCAGGTGCTGATAGTTGCGGTCACGCATGCGTCTGGACAGGGGGCGGCCGAGGCAACGCATGTCGGAGATGTCGATCAGGCCGAACTCATTGTCCGGGGTCAGCACGATGTTGCCCATGTGGAGGGAGCGGAAATACACGCCCAGCTCGTGCAGGTGGGTGATGAATTCGGCCAGCCGGGCAAACAGTTCGAGCTGGTCAAGGGTGGTGTCGCTGCTCAGCAGCTGGCGCAGCGTCTGGCCGGGCAGGGGCTCGTAGTGAACAACCGTGCGGTAGGGCTCGCTCAGGCGATACAGCTCAAGGACCTTCGGGCAGGGAATGCCCAGACGCTCCAGCTCGGCGGCGTTGTCCGCAAAACGCCGGGCCGGCGGGTAGATGGCAGTCTTGGACAGCAGGCTCTTTCTGCGAAACAGCTTGAGAAAGGTGCCATCGGCCAGGCGCAGGACCTTCTCGCCATGGCCGTCCTTTTCCAGCACCTGGGCGCCCTGGCGCCAGAGGTCATACTGTTCCCTGCTGAGTGGCTGCATTGCTGCGTTCCTGAAATAAAACGGTAGTTTAACGCTGTCCAGGCAGAACTTCCTGAACGAAACCTGTCTTTAATGCAGTTTTCCGGCGTGGGCGAAGCGGTGGCCAAGGGCAGCGGCAGGGTTTTTGCGTCGGTGTTGACCGGGCCCTGTGATAAACTCCGGGGCTGATTCACTCCTGCGAAGAGCTTATGTCGGATTCACGGAAAGAAAGTTTTGCTCGCTCCAGCGTGCGCATCTATCTGCGGCTGCTCGGTTACGTCAAGCCTTACTGGCTGGCCTTTGCGGTCAGTATCTTCGGTTTCATGATCTTTGCCTCCAGTCAGCCGGCCATGGCGGCGATGCTGAAGTATTTCGTTGATGGGCTGACAGAGGGGAACAGCGCGCAATTTCTCGGCGTGCCGCTGATGTGGGGCTTCCCGCTGTTCATCATTGTCGTGGCGCTGTATCAGGGCGTCGGCTCCTTCCTTGGTAACTACTACCTCGCCCGAGTCTCGCTGGGCGTGGTCCACGATCTGCGCACCGCCCTGTTCGATAATCTGCTGACACTTCCCAATCGCTACTTCGACAACCACAATTCCGGCCACCTGGTGTCCCGGGTCACCTTCAACGTGACCATGGTCACCGGCGCCGCCACTGACGCGATCAAGGTGGTGTTCCGCGAGGGGATGACCGTCCTTTTCCTGTTCGGCTATCTGCTGTGGATGAACTGGAAGCTGACCCTGGTACTGATTGCGGTGCTCCCGTTGATCGGCCTCATGGTCAACAGTACCAGCAAGAAATTCCGCAAGCAGAGCAAGAAGATCCAGACCGCGATGGGGGACGTGACCCACGTGACCTCCGAGACCATTACCGGTTACCGGGTGGTGCGCAGCTTCGGGGGTGAGACCTACGAGAGCGAGCGCTTTCACCGTGCCAGCGAGAACAACCGCCAGCGAGGTCTGAAGATGGTGCGCACCGGCGCGGTATTCACCCCCATGCTGCAGCTGGCGACCTTCAGTGCCATGGCCGGAGTGATGTTCCTCGTGCTGTTCCTGCGTGGCGATGCCACAGCCGGTGACCTGGTTGCCTATATCACCGCTGCGGGCATGCTGCCCAAGCCGATCCGTCAGCTGTCGGAGGTGAGCGCCAACATCCAGAAGGGCATCGCCGCTGCCGAGAGCATCTTCGAGCAGCTGGACGAGGCGCCCGAACTGGACACCGGTGATATCGAGCGTGACAGGGTCAGTGGCCGGATCGAGGTCAGGAACCTGTCATTCCGCTATCCGGGTACGGACAAGCCGGTGCTGAGGGATATCAACTTCACCGTGGAACCCGGGCAGATGATCGCGCTGGTCGGTCGCTCGGGCAGTGGCAAGTCAACCCTGGC
This sequence comes from Halopseudomonas pertucinogena, assembly GCF_014646575.1. Lineage (GTDB taxonomy): Bacteria > Pseudomonadota > Gammaproteobacteria > Pseudomonadales > Pseudomonadaceae > Halopseudomonas > Halopseudomonas pertucinogena. The sequence continues at coordinate 482,451 of NZ_BMNN01000001.1, forward strand.
CAACCTGATCCCGCGGTTCTACAACCATGATCAGGGCCAGATCCTGATAGACGGTGTGGCGGTGGAGGATTACAGACTGCGCAACCTGCGCCGGCATATTGCGCTGGTCACCCAGCATGTCACCCTGTTCAACGATACCGTGGCGAACAATATAGCCTACGGTGACCTGTCCGGTGCGCCGCGCGAGGATGTCATCCGCGCGGCCGAAGCCGCCTATGCACGGGAATTCATCGAACAGCTGCCCCAGGGCTTCGATACCCTGGTCGGCGAGAATGGCGTGCTGCTGTCCGGCGGGCAGCGCCAGCGCCTGGCCATTGCCCGGGCGCTGCTGCGTGATGCGCCGATCCTGATACTGGACGAGGCTACCTCCGCGCTGGACACCGAGTCGGAAAGGCACATCCAGGCCGCCCTTGACCGGGTCATGGAAGGGCGCACGGCACTGGTGATCGCCCACCGGCTGTCGACCATCGAAAAGGCCGACATCATCATGGTCATGGACCAGGGGCAGATCGTCGAGCGCGGCAGTCATGCCGAGCTGATGGCGCTCAACGGATATTATGCTCGGCTGCACAGCATGCAGTTCGAGGAAAAGACGCCCGAAGGGCAGGAACAAGCGACAGATGAATGATGCCATGAAAGTGACCATGCCCCGTTTTGACTCCGCACCGGTTCTGGTGGTGGGGGACATCATGCTCGACCGTTACTGGCACGGGCCCAGCGAGCGGATCTCTCCGGAGGCGCCGGTGCCGGTGATCAAGGTGGACCAGATCGAGGACCGCCCCGGTGGCGCAGGCAACGTGGCGCTGAACATTGCAGCCCTCGGTGCGCCGGCCTGGCTGGTGGGCGTCACGGGGGAGGATGAAGCGGCGGAGATCCTGCGTCGCCGGCTGAACGCGGCGGGGGTCTACTGCGAGTTCCAGCAGCATGCCGAGCAGCCGACCATCACCAAGCTGCGGGTCATCAGTCGCCACCAGCAGCTGTTGCGGGTCGACTTCGAGGAGCCCTTCGACACGGACGGCGAAGCCATGCTGGCATCGGTCGGTGGGCTGCTGGACAAGGCGCGGGTGATGGTGCTGTCCGATTACGGCAAGGGCGCGCTGGTCAATCATCAGGCGCTGATCCGGCTGGCCACCGAGCGCGGTGTGCCGGTGCTGGCTGACCCCAAGGGCAAGGATTTCACCATCTACCGCGGGGCCACACTGATCACGCCGAACATGAGTGAGTTCGAGGCCGTGGTCGGGCGCTGTGCCAACGAGCAGGAGCTGGTGGACAGGGGCATGGCGCTGATTGAGGAGCTGGACATGCAGGCGCTGCTGGTCACCCGCAGCGAGCACGGCATGACCCTGTTGCGCCGGGGCGAGCCGGCGCTGCACCTGCCGGCCCGGGCTCGGGAAGTCTTCGACGTCACCGGCGCGGGCGACACGGTGATATCTACGCTGGCCACCGCGCTGGCCGCCGGTGAGCAGCTGCCCAACGCGGTAGCGCTGGCCAACCTGGCGGCGGGCATCGTCATCGGCAAGCTGGGTACCGCAGCGATCAGCGCGCCGGAACTGCGCCGGGCCGTGCAGCATACCCAGGGCGCCGGCCGCGGGGTGATGTCGCCCGAGCAGCTGCTGGTGGCGGTGGAAGATGCCCGCGCCCACGGCGAACGCATCGTCTTCACCAACGGTTGCTTCGACATCATCCATGCCGGCCATGTGGGCTACCTCGAAGAAGCCCGCGCCCAGGGCGACCGGCTGATCGTTGCCATCAATGATGACGCCTCCGTCACCCGGCTCAAGGGGCCTGGCCGGCCGATCAACGCGGTTGAACGGCGGATGGCGGTACTCGCCGGACTGGAGGCGGTGGACTGGGTGGTCAGCTTTACCGAGGACACGCCCGAAGCATTGCTGCAGCAGATACGCCCCGACGTGCTGGTCAAGGGCGGCGATTACGGTATCGACCAGGTGGTGGGTGCGCCGATCGTGCAGGGCTATGGCGGTGAGGTGAAGGTGCTGCAGTTTGTCGACAGCTGCTCCACCACCGCGATCGTGGAAAAGATCCGCGAGCAGAGCTGAGCGACGACCCCTTCAGCGATCATCAGGGCCGGAACGCGTTGTCCGCGTGGCAATACATCCGCCCTGAGCTGCTGCTGTTGTTACAGCGGCCGGCGAACCACTGCTTCGCCGCCTTGCGGCAGTTGCGATAATCGATCGAGCCCTTGCGATGGTTGCTGCATACACTGGCGAAGGTGACGTGCGTGCCGTCGTATTCATAGTAAACCTGATATTCGGTCAGCTCCCCGCGACCATTGGTCCATCTCACCCTTTCGGTTCTGTTTCGGATGTCCCGGGGCTTGCTCTCGGTGCGGGCTCTGCTCTTCGGGGGCCGGGCCCGGACCGGCGCGCTGGTGTTGATCTGGCGACTGGGCTGATAGTTGCGGTCATTGAACTCGGTCTGGCGTGGGGCGGGGTCGCCGACCGAGGCGAAGGTGCCGGGCGCAGCGCTGAACAGCCAGAGCTGCAGCATGCCGAAGATGCGCAATGCGCAGGAGCGGGCATTCATGGGGTTCCCTTGGGTGATCCGGGTGCGTGAACTGCGCAAAGCCTAGCAAGGGAAGCGGAGCGGGGAAGTGCATGGGTCACAGAGTGGCCCACGGGGCCGGCGGGGCGGTCAGGTTTGCGATCCAGGTCGCAGCGGCCGGGTTCCTTCCCGGCCATCCGAGGGTCGCAGGCGTCAGCCGGCGGCGCGCATATGGCCGAACTCTTCCAGGTTCAGGTGCCATTCGACGGCTTCGCGCAGCAGGTGCGGGGTGTGGCCCCCCTTGGCGCAGGCACGTTCGAAGTAATCGTTCAGCGCGTCGCGGTATTCGGGGTGGACGCAGTTGTCGATGATGACCCGCGCGCGCTCACGCGGCGCGAGCCCACGCAGGTCCGCCAGGCCCTGTTCGGTCACCAGGATATCCACGTCGTGCTCGGTATGGTCGACATGGCTGACCATGGGCACAACGCTGGAAATGGCGCCGCCCTTGGCGATCGACTTGGTGACGAAGATGGCCAGGTTGGCGTTGCGGGCGAAATCCCCCGAGCCGCCGATACCATTCATCATCCGGGTGCCGCCGACGTGGGTCGAGTTGACGTTGCCGTAGATATCGAACTCCAGCGCGGTGTTGATGCCGATGATGCCCAGCCGTCGGACGATTTCCGGGTGGTTGGACATTTCCTGTGGGCGCATCACCAGCTTGTCCTTGTACTTCTCCAGGTTGCCGAACACGCGCTCGTTGCAGCGACCGGACAGGGTGATGGAGCAGCCGGAGGCGAACTTCATCTTGCCCGCATCGATCAGCTCGAAGGTGCAGTCCTGGAGGACTTCGGAGTACATCACCAGGTCTTCGAACGGCGAGTTGATCAGGCCGCACATCACCGCATTGGCAATGTTGCCGATACCGGCCTGCAGCGGACCGAGGTTGTTGGGCAGCCGGCCTGCATCCACCTCACGCTTGAAGAAGGCGATCAGATGATCGGCGATGCCCTGGGTTTCCTCGTCCGGCGGGGTGACCGTGGAGTAGGAGTCCGGCTGGTTGGTGATGACGATCGCCGCGATCTTGGCCGGATCAATGGGTATCGCGGTGCTGCCGATGCGCTGCTCCGAGCTGACCAGCGGGATCGGTGTGCGGGTCGGCCGGTAGGTCGGGATGTAGATGTCGTGCAGACCTTCCAGGTTCGGGTTATGGGCGAGGTTGATCTCGACCACCACCTGTCTGGCGAAAATGGCGAAGCTCGCCGAGTTGCCGACCGAGGTGGTCGGTACGATGTGGCCTTCCTCGGTGATGGCAACCGCTTCGATAACGGCGATATCGGGGGTTTTCAGTTGGTGGTTGCGCATCTGTTCGACGGTGTCGGACAGGTGCTGGTCGATGAACATCACCTCGCCCTGGTTGATCGCCTTGCGCAGCGTGGCGTCCACCTGGAAGGGCATGCGCCGCGCCAGGACGCCGGCTTCGGTCATCTGCTTGTCCAGATCGTTGCCGAGGCTGGCGCCGGTGAGCAGGCTGATCTTCAATGGTTCTTCCCTTGCACGCTCTACAAGCGCCAGGGGAACGGCCTTGGCCTCTCCTGCACGGGTGAAGCCACTCATGCCAACGGTCATGCCGTCCTTGATCAGCAATGCCGCCTCTGCCGCGTCCATGACCTTGTCATGCAACGCGGGCATACGAATACGATCTTTATACATGCAGATTCCGTCCGGATTATTTCAACATATCGGAGTCTAAGGCCTGCGCTCCGGCCGGGGGCAGTCTACATTGGTCTAACTGGTCAACCCCCGTTCAGGCCCGCCGGCCATGCGCAGTGGGACTCGGCTACCACCCAGCCGGGCTGGGGCGCGAAGGCCTCGCTGAGCAGGAGATTGCCGGCCTGCTGCTCGATCAGTTCACCTTTTTTCAGGGTGAACAGCCGGCCGTTGGCGGTGCCGTCCACCAGCTCAGCGAGAAAGAGATCCGGCTGTTGCGGGTCCATACGGGCGATGAGTTCGCCGCTGCGTGCATCCAGCTCTTCGTCTGCGTGCAGTGCGCTCAGATCATGGCAGGGCGGCGGTGTGAGGCGCATGTGGTAGACAAGCTGCAACGAGTTGGTCGGCAGGTGGACGTAGGCACGGGGCCGCTCCAGCAGGTTCAGCTCCCGGCACAGAACGGCACGGGTGGCGCTGTGGTGGGGGCTGAGGCTGTACCAGCGTCGCGGGTCGGTGGGCAGGGTATCGGCGTAGGGTGTTGGCAGCCAGACCTCCTGATAACGGCCCGGCAGCCAGGCGGGCCCGCATTGCAGCAGCAATTCCTCGGCAAGTTCGGTCATCAGCGTCAGCAGGGGCAGGCGCAGTTCATGAGCGGGCACGTAGCCGGACAGCAGCTTGAGGACTTCGTCGTTGCGGTCGGGGCGTTGCTGGCGCACCAGCAGGCGGAATTCGCGCTGCTGCCAGACGAAGTTGATATCCGCCGATACGCCGAGGTTGGCGACGGTCAATTCGAACCGGTCGGGATCATCCACCTGGATCGGCTGGCGCAGGGCAAGCATTTCCGAGAAGCTCAGCGGGTTGCCGACGGGGGTGTAGCGCAGCACTTCGGGGTCGGCCTGGACGTGCACCGCCTGCGTCTTGAACGCCACGGGGTTTCTGCGGGCAATGATTCTGCTCATCCTGCCTCCCACTTGCTGTGGTCTTCGCCAGGGCGAAGGGCCAGGGTTACTTTTTCTCCAGAATCCGCGCTACGGTTTCGACGTTCTGCCGCAGGTGCACCGGGTTGATGGTGCCGATGATGGCGCTGGTGACGGCTGGGTGGCTGAATACCAGCTCGAACCCGGCGGTCAGTGGGTCTTCACCTTCAAGGCAGATATGCCCGCTGGCCAGCGCCTTCTTCACCAGAATGCCCTTGCCGTGGGCCTGGGCATAATCCAGCACCGGGCGTTCGGCCTGCTCGCGCAGGTTCCAGGTGACCATGGCACAGTCTCCCGTTTCCAGCGCCCTTATCCCGCCTTCGACGGTCTTGCCGGAAAAGCCGTAGCCGCGGATCAGGCCTTCCTGCTTGAGCTGCTGCAATGCAGGATAGACCTCATCTTCCAGAACTGTCAGGTCGTTGCCGTCGGAGTGCACGAGAACCAGATCCAGATAGTCGGTGTGCAGCCGTTGCAGTGAGCGCTCTACCGAACGCCGGGTGTGGGCGGCGCTGAAGTCGAAGCGGGACTCGCCATTGTCGAACTCTTCGCCCACCTTGCTGCACAGTATCCATTCCTGACGCTGCCCGCTCAACAAGGGCCCCAGACGCTCCTCGCTGGTGCCGTAGGCCGGCGCGGTATCAAGCAGGTTGATGCCCGCGTCCCTCGCCAGGGCGAGCAGATCGCGGACCTGACTGTCGTCCGGCAGCTCGAACCCGCTGGGATATTTGACGCCCTGGTTGCGGCCGATCTTGACCGTGCCCAGGCCCAGCGGTGAGACGGTGAGGCCGGTGGTGCCCAGCGGGCGGTGGAAGGAGTGCAGGGTTTTCATCTGAACAGGGTGTCCCATACCGGTGCCGCTATGGCCGGCTGCGGCTGGCCACTGGCGGGTTGTGCATGTTGGGGCTGCACGGCCTGACGCTGCAGTTCGGCCATTGCCTGATCGGTGAGATCAGGCGCCAGGGCCAGTTTGGTCGGCCAGCAGACCAGGGTGTTGCCGACCGCCTGAATGAAGGCATTATCGGGCCGGGCATTGCTGCTCTGCGCCGGTTCGGCGCGGGTGACCGGCAGGGTTGCCCACTGGCAGTCGCTGAGGTCAACCCAGGGCAGCAGTTCGCCCAGCTCCTTCTTCGCCTGGGCAATCAGGGCGTCGGCGCTCATGTCGGTACCTGTCTCGGCAAGATCGCCCCCCAGATACCAGCACCACTGGCCGTCGGCACAGGGGTGGGTAGTGATGGTGATGCGCGGTTTGGGGCTGGCACCGAGGCAGTGGGCGTACACCGGCGGCAGCGCTGCGCCCTTGACCAGCACCATCTGCAGCGGGCGACGCTGCATGGCCGGCTGGCTGATGCCGGCGCCCTTGAGCAGGGCCTCGTTGCCTTCGCCGGCGGCCAGCACATAGCGCTGGGCCAGGACCTGCCGACCATTGACCTGCAGGCCGGTGATGCCGCTCTGGCTGTCGCCCTCGAGCGTTGCGGAACCGGCAATGAGACTGTCGCCGGCGAGCTCGGCGAGCCGGCGCACCACATCCGGTACGTCCAGTACCAGTTCGCTGAGGCGGTAGACCTTGCCCCTGAAGGCGGGGGTGGCAAATACCGCCGGCAACTCGCTGCCCTTGACCTGATCCACCCGGCCACGCAGGGCCTTGCTGGCGAAGAAACCGGCCAGGTTGCTGACCAGACTGCCCGGGGACCACAGGTAGTGGTGGGCCGACAGCACCCGCACGCCCTGCAGGTCCAGTTCGCCGCTGCCATCCAGGCAGGCACGCCAGCGCGCGGGCATGCCGGCGATGGCCTCGGCAGCCGTGGTCAGCTTGCCATGGAGCGCATATTTGGTGCCGCCGTGGATGATGCCCTGTGACTTGCTGCTCTGGCCGCTGCCCAGGGCACCGGACTCGATCAGCAGGGTACTGAAGCCCTGCTGCTGCAGGCGTGCATTGAGCCAGAGGCCGGCGATGCCGCCGCCGAGAATACAGATGTCGGTGTGCAGGGGTGTAGTCATGGGCTCCGCGATATGCCGGTAAAAAGGGGCTGTAGTATAGCCGTCCGCGGCCTGACGGGTCACTTCTGCTACTCTATGCCGCGTTTCGGTACTGGAGAAGTGCATGGCCCGTTTTCTGTACAGCCTGGTGTTCATTCTGTGTCTGCCGCTGATTCTTGCGCGGCTACTGTATCGTGCCTGGCGCGCGCCAGCCTATGCCAGACGCTGGCCGGAGCGTTTTGCCGTGGGCGGGGACCTGCGTCCGGGCGGGATCTGGGTACACGCTGTGTCGGTGGGCGAATCCATCGCTGCCGCTCCCATGGTACGGGCATTGCTCCGGCGCTATCCGCAGCTGCCGGTCACGGTCACCTGCATGACGCCCACCGGTTCGGAGCAGATCCGCAAACTGTTCGGTGAGCAGGTCGGCCACGCCTATCTTCCCTATGATCTGCCCTGGCTGCAGCGCCGGCTGATCCGCCGTCTGCAGCCGCGCATCGCCATCATCATGGAGACCGAGCTGTGGCCGAACATGGTTGCCGAGTGCGGCAGGGCAGGGGTGCCGGTGGTGCTGGCCAACGGGCGGCTGTCGGAGCGCTCGGCAAGGGGGTATCAGCGGGTGTCATGGCTGGTGCGACCGATGTTTGCGGCGCTGGACTGGCTGGCGGTGCAGAGCGCTCCGGAGGCCGAGCGTTTCATGGCGCTGGGTGCACAACAGCACGCCCTCACCGTGACGGGGAGTATCAAGTTCGATCTCAAGCCCTCGGCAGCCGTGCTGCAGGGGGCAGCGGGCTGGCGTAACCAGTGGGGCGGGCGATCGGTGTGGATCGCCGCCAGCACCCATGCCGGTGAGGATGAAGTCGTCCTGCAGGCCCACCGTCAGTTGCTGGCGCAGCATCCGCAGGCGTTGCTGATACTGGTGCCGCGGCACCCGGAGCGTTTCGATGGGGTGGCCAGGCTGGTGCAGCAGGCGGGCCTGAGCCTGGTCAGGCGCAGCGCCGGCGTGCAACCGGGGATGTCCGATCAGGTGCTGCTGGGTGACAGCATGGGGGAGCTGATGCAGTTCTACGCCTGTGCCGACGTTGCCTTTGTCGGTGGCTCGCTGATTCCCGGTGGCGGGCACAATTATCTTGAGCCCGCGGCGCTGGGCTTGCCGGTGCTGTCCGGGCCGCACCGCTTCAACTTCCTGGAGATAAGCGATCTGCTGGAAAACGCGGGAGCGCTGGTTGAAATTGCCGATGCCGACGCGCTGGCCGCGCAGGTGGGGCGCTGGCTTGACGACTCCGCTTCTGCCCGGGCCGCAGGTGAGGCCGGGCAGGCGGTGGTCAAGGCCAATCAGGGCGCGCTGGAACGGTTGCTGGAAGGGATAGGGCGGCTCCTCTGAGCGCCCTGTCCTGTCAGAACGAGGTGCGCATCCGGCGCTGTTCCTCGTTCAGCCGCGGCTGGCCCTGACTGCCGCCGATATTCATCCGGCGGATCTCTTCCGGTGTGAATGGCGGAATGAAGTCCCGGTCCGGGTCGTAGTCCGGCTTCAGCCAGGCGGACAGCTCTTCCAGGTCCTGCGGGCTGAGGGTGCCGGCGGCCTGTTTCAGGCTCAGGTTGTCGATGATGTAGTTGTAGCGGGCATCGTTGTAGTCGCGCACCGCCCGGTACAGGGTGCGCTGGGCATCCAGCACGTCGACCACGTTGCGGGTACCTACTTCATAGCCGGTCTGGGTGGCGTCCAGTGCCGCCTTGGACGAGATGATGGTCTGCCGGCGGGCCTCTACCTCCTCGACGCTGGAGGTGACGGTGCGGAACAGATTGCGGGTACGCTCCACCACCCGGCGCAGCTCGGCTTCGCTGGCCTGCTCGGCCTGGGTCAGCCGGAAGGTGGATTCGCGGATGCGCGAGCTGGTGCCGCCGCCGGTGTACAGCGGCAGGGTCATCTCCACCCCGATCTGGGTCAGCTCGGTATCACCGGTAATGCGCCCGCCGACACCGCCGACGCGTGCGCCGCCGTGGCTGTCGTTGTAGCGCACGAAGGCATCCACCGCCGGCGCATAGCCGGACTTGCTGCTGCGCAGTGCCTCGGTGGCGCTGTCGATGGCCAGGCGGTAGGCCTGCAGGGACAGGTTCTGCGCTGCGGCGGCCTCCACCCACTGCTGCATGTCGGCGGGTGTCGGTGCCAGTATCGGCAGCTCGTGACTCATGCCCAGGAGTTCGGGATGGTCCCGGTTGGTCAGTCGGGTCAGGGCCTGGTAGCTGACGTCCAGGTTGGTGGTGGCGGTGATGCGGGTGGCGCGGGCGGCATCGAAGCCGGCCAGGGCCTCCAGCACGTCGGTCCGTGCGGCCAGACCCACCTCGAAGCGCTCACGGGCCTGCTCCAGCTGCCGCTCAAAGGCGGCTTCCTCTGCCCGGGCGGTGGCCAGGTTGTCCGAGGCGCGCAGTACATTGAAATAGGCCTGGGCCACATCCAGGATCAACTGCTGCTGGACAGCCGAGAACTCGATGCGCGCCTGTTCGGACTGGGACTTCGCGGCCTGGTAGTTGAACCAGCGGTCCGCCCGGAACAGCGGCTGGGTCAGGCTGGCCTGGTAGTAGTGGGTGGAATAGTCATCCGATCCGGCCCCGTCCACATCGACATACTCCCGCGCGACCCCCGCTCCGAGGCCGATGCTGGGCAGCAGCTGCGAGCGTGCCTGGGGCAGCACTTCCTGGCGCGCCAGGGCATCCGCCTCGGCAGCCGCGAGGTCAGCGCTGTTCAGCAGAGCTTCCTGATAGATGGTCATCAGGTCGGATTGAGCCAGGACAGGACCTGACAGGCCTGCCAGAACAACGGCGAGATAAATGGGGCGAAACATGCACTGGTCCTTCGCACGGGGAGGGGGATTCAAACCGCCTAGGCTAAAGAGCCGCCGGGCAGTGGTCAAGCTGCTATCACCACCGCGCCGGCGCGGCGCGGCTTGCCCTCCGCCGGGAGAGGCTCTAAGCTGGGCCTTCATCTTGACGGGGTGCCGCCATGCAGATGGCGGCTGAGACCACACCCGTTGAACCTGATCCGGTTAATGCCGGCGTAGGAATCGAGATGTGCACTTCTGTTCCGGTGCCCGCTGCCCTGTATGGGGCGGGGCACTCGTGCCGCTTCGGTTCCCTGTTTTTCTGACAGCGGAGCATGATAATGACAAGTCGACTGCCTGATACTGCCATCGCCACGTCCGGCGTGGATGGCGCTGCCACCCAACCCCTGCCCAATTCCCGCAAGATCTACGTGACCGGCTCGCGCCCGGATATCCGCGTGCCCATGCGTGAGATCAGCCTGGCCGATACCCGTACCGACAAGGGCATCGAGAAGAACCCGCCGGTGCTGGTATACGACACCTCCGGGCCCTACACCGACCCGGCGGTGCGAATCGACCTGCGTGCCGGTCTGCCGGATGTGCGCAGCGCCTGGATCGACGAGCGGGGCGATACCGAAATACTGCCGGGGCTCAGCTCCGAGTTCGGCCGGGCGCGCCTGGCGGACCCGGCGCTGGACCCCATGCGCTTCGCCCATGTGCGCACCCCGCGCCGCGCCAGAGCCGGCCGCAATGTCACCCAGATGCACTATGCGCGAAAGGGCATCATCACCCCGGAGATGGAATTTGTCGCCATCCGCGAGAACATGAAACTGCAGGAAGCACGGGACGCCGGACTGCTGACCCAGCAGCATCCGGGGCACAGTTTCGGCGCCAGCATTCCCGGCGAGATCACGCCGGAGTTTGTTCGCCAGGAGCTCGCCCGTGGTCGCGCCATCCTGCCGGCTAACATCAACCACACCGAGCTGGAGCCGATGATCATCGGCCGCAATTTCCTGGTGAAGATCAACGGCAACATCGGCAATTCCGCGCTGGGCTCCTCCATCGAGGAGGAGGTCGAGAAGATGACCTGGGGTATCCGCTGGGGCTCGGATACGGTGATGGACCTGTCCACCGGCAAGAACATCCATGAAACCCGCGAGTGGATCATCCGCAACTCGCCGGTGCCGATCGGTACCGTGCCCATCTACCAGGCGCTGGAGAAGGTCGACGGGGTCGCCGAGGACCTGACCTGGGAGATCTTCCGCGACACCCTGATCGAGCAGGCCGAGCAGGGCGTGGACTACTTCACCATCCACGCCGGGGTGCTGCTGCGCTACGTCCCGCTGACAGCGAACCGGGTCACCGGCATCGTCTCGCGGGGCGGCTCGATCATGGCCAAGTGGTGCCTGGCGCATCACCGGGAGAACTTCCTCTATACCCATTTCGAGGACATCTGCGAGATCATGAAGGCCTACGACGTGTCCTTCAGCCTCGGCGATGGCCTGCGCCCGGGCTCGATCGCCGATGCCAACGATGCGGCCCAGTTCGGCGAGCTGGAAACCCTCGGCGAGCTGACGAAGATCGCCTGGCAACACGATGTGCAGTGCATGATCGAGGGCCCTGGTCATGTGCCCATGCACCTGATCAAGGAAAACATGGACAAGCAGCTGGAGTGCTGCGACGAGGCGCCGTTCTATACCCTGGGGCCGCTGACCACGGACATCGCCCCGGGCTACGATCACATTACCTCCGGCATCGGCGCGGCGATGATCGGCTGGTTCGGCTGCGCCATGCTCTGTTATGTCACGCCCAAGGAGCATCTGGGCCTGCCCAATCGGGACGACGTGAAGACCGGCATCATCACCTACAAGATCGCCGCCCATGCGGCGGATCTGGCCAAGGGGCACCCCGGGGCGCAGATCCGCGACAATGCCCTGTCCAAGGCGCGCTTCGAATTCCGCTGGGAGGACCAGTTCAACCTGGGGCTGGACCCGGACACCGCCCGCGCCTTCCACGACGAGACCCTGCCCAAGGAGTCGGCCAAGGTGGCGCACTTCTGCTCCATGTGCGGGCCGAAGTTCTGCTCGATGAAGATCACCCAGGAGGTGCGTGATTACGCGGCGGCTCAGCGTATCGAGGCGGTGGATCTGGCGATGGAGGAGGGCATGCTGGCCAAGTCGGCGGAATTCCGCCAGGCCGGTTCGCAGCTGTATCAGAAGGTGTAGCGGCCGTTTGCCCCCTTGCTTCGCCCCGTTGGGATATGCGAGGTTAGACGCATTACCCCCACGGCACAGGGGGCATTTTTCAGGGGCTGATTTTTTGACTGATTTCAAGCGAGACGACGTAGAGGTTGTGCGGCGTGATGCCGGCTTCCGGGGATTCTACCGGCTGGACGTGCTCACGCTGCGTCACCGTCTGTTCGCCGGTGGCTGGGGGCGGGAGCTGCGCCGGGAGCTGTTCGTACGCCCCGATGCGGTGTGCGTGCTGCCGTATGATCCGTGGCTTGATCAGCTTGTGCTGGTCGAGCAGATGCGCATCGGGGCGCTGGACAAGCGCGCCAGCCCCTGGATGCTGGAACTGGTGGCGGGCCTGTTTGATGCCGACGAATCCCCCGAGGAAGTGGCCCACCGCGAGGCGCAGGAAGAGGCTGGCCTCCAGCTGATCGCGCTGACTCCCATCGCGCGTTATTTTCCCTCGCCCGGCGGCAGTGACGAGCATGTACACCTGTACTGCGCCACGGTGGACAGCCGCGGCGCAGGCGGGGTTCACGGTCTGCCCGAGGAAGGGGAGGACATCCGCGTGCATGTCATTTCCCGCGAGGCGGCGCTGGAGCGCATGGCCCTGGGCGAAATCGACAACGCCGCGAGCATCATTGCGTTGCAGTGGCTGCAGCTGCACGGTGGCGCGCTGCGTGCGCAGGCGGGACCGCAGCCATGAATGCGCTGACCAAGCCCGGTTACCGGGTGGATCTGGCCGGCCTGCAGGCCATCTGCGACGCGAACTACGCAAGACTGTGCCGGTTGATGCCGGACATGGACTCGCAGGATGAGCGCTGCATCAGGCTTCAGGCGCCGGACGGTGTAGCCCAGCAACTGCTCATGCAGGTGCTGGAGCGCTGCCCCTATACCACCACGCTGCGGCTCAGCCATGAACGCCCGCACGCCTGGCTGCCGCCGCCCAGCATGGAAGTGCGGCTGTACCATGACGTGAACATGGCGGAAGTGGTGGCTGCCTACAACCGGCGCCAGTTCCGCGGGGTGTACCCTTACCCCAACGAGCAGATGCTGCAGCCGGATGAGAAACATCAGCTCAATCATTTTCTCGGCGAGTGGCTGGGGTATTGCCAGCGTCACGGTCTGAGCGACATGCCGGTATTGATCAACCGCTGAGGCGGAATGGCTGCTGGTTGGCAAAATTGGAGTTTTCTCCGCGGTGCCGACTGGATTGTACCGGCGAGTGTTGCGATCATGGCGGGTGAATTTTCAGGAGCAGGCCCATCGCCATGTCTGACGCCACGAAGTACTCCGACTCGGTCTGTCTGGTTCAGCTGACCGACAGCCACCTTTTCTCGGACACCCGGCAGAGCCTGCTGGGTATCGACACGCTGGCGTCGCTGAATGCCGTCATCGACCTGGTGCAGGAGCAGTGCCCGCAGATCGACTTGGTGCTGGCCACCGGGGATATCACCCAGGATGGCTCGACGGGCGGGTATTACAGTTTCATCGAGGCGGTGTCCCGACTGGCCAGCCCCTGCCACTGGATCCCCGGCAACCATGACAACGCGCTGCTGATGAACGAGCTGGGCCGCGAGAAGGGCCTGGTCCATCCCTGGGTGGATGTGGGCAACTGGCGCGTCGTGCTGCTGGATTCCAGCGTGGCGGGCGAGGTGTGGGGGCGTCTCGACCCCGATCAGCTGCAGCAGTTGGACGAGGCACTTGCCACTGTGCAAGAGCGTCACGTGCTGGTCTGCCTGCATCACCACCCCGTTGCCATCGGCAGCGACTGGATGGAGCCGCTGGGTCTGCGCAATGCCGCCGAGCTGTGGCAGCGTCTGGATCGCCACCCGCAGGTGCGCGGCGTATTGTGGGGGCACATCCATCAGCAGCTCGAACAGCAGCGCGGTCAGCTGCGACTGATGGCCAGCCCGTCCACCTGTGTGCAGTTCGCGGTGGGCAGCAGTGATTTCGCCACCGACGATCTGGCGCCCGGTTACCGCTGGCTGCGTCTGTACGATGATGGCCGCATGGAAAGCGATATAGCCCGCCTGCCCGCAGGCAGCTTCACGCCACAGGCTGATGCCTCGGGGTATTGATATGCGGTGAGGCAACAGAGGATGTTATGCTGGCTCGCCGCAGTGGCCGCCGGTGCCTGCACAGAATGATCAAGGAAACTCACACACCCTATGTCCCAATCGTCCTATAACGCCGATGATATTGAAGTACTCAGCGGTCTGGACCCGGTGCGCCGCCGCCCGGGCATGTACACCGACACTACCCGCCCCAACCATCTTGCCCAGGAAGTCATAGACAACAGCGTCGACGAGGCGCTGGCCGGCCACGCGCGCAGCGTGACGGTGGTCCTGCACCAGGATAACGCGCTGGAAGTGATCGATGACGGCCGCGGCATGCCGGTGGACATTCACCCGGAGGAAGGGGTCTCCGGCGTCGAGCTGATCCTCACCCGGCTGCACGCCGGCGGCAAGTTCTCCGGCAAGAACTACCAGTTCTCCGGTGGTCTGCACGGGGTGGGCATCTCGGTGGTGAACGCCCTGTCGACCCGGCTGGAGGTTCGCGTGCGCCGCGACGGCCAGGACCATGCCATTGCCTTCGAGCATGGCGAGAAGGTCAGTGAGCTGGAGGTGGTGGGCACGGTGGGCAAGCGCAATACCGGTACAACGGTCAAGTTCTGGCCCAACGGCAGCTATTTCGATACCCCCAAGTTCAATGTCAACCGGTTGATGCATCTGCTCAAGGCCAAGGCCGTCCTGTGTCCGGGGCTCAAGGTGGAGTTCGATGATCGCCAGTCCGGCGAGAAGACCACCTGGTTCTACGAGGATGGCCTGCGCGACTATCTGACCGAGGCCTGCAGGCAGTGGGCAACCCTGCCTGATGAACCCTTCACCGGCGCCCTGGCGGCCAGCAAGGAGGCGGTGGACTGGGCACTGTTCTGGCAGCCGGAGGGCGGCGAGCTGGTGCAGGAAAGCTATGTCAACCTGATTCCCACGGCCCAGGGCGGCACCCACGTGAACGGGCTGCGCTCGGGCCTGCTGGAGGCGATCCGCGAATTCTGCGAATTCCGCAATCTGCTGCCCCGGGGCGTCAAGCTGGCGCCGGAAGATATCTGGGAGCGGATCAGCTATGTGCTGTCGGTAAAGATGGCGGAGCCGCAGTTCTCCGGGCAGACCAAGGAGCGGCTGTCCTCCCGGGAGTCGGCGTCCTTTGTGTCGGGAGTGATCAAGGATGCCTTCAGCTTGTGGCTGAACCAGCACGCCGATATCGGCCAGCAGATCGCCGAAATGGCCATCGACCATGCCAGCCGTCGCCTCAAGGCCAGCAAGAAGATCGAACGCAAGCGCATTACCCAGGGCCCGGCGCTGCCGGGCAAGCTGGCGGACTGCGCCGGGCAGGACAGCCGCCGCTCGGAGCTGTTCCTGGTGGAGGGTGACTCCGCCGGCGGCAGCGCCAAGCAGGCGCGGGACAAGGAATTCCAGGCGATCATGCCGCTGCGCGGCAAGATTCTGAACACCTGGGAGGTGGACTCCGGCCAGGTGCTCGCCTCCCAGGAAGTGCACAACATTGCCATCGCCATCGGCGTGGACCCCGGCTCGCCGGACCTGTCCCAGCTGCGCTATGGCAAGATCTGCATTCTCGCCGACGCCGACTCCGACGGTCTGCACATCGCCACACTGCTGTGCGCACTGTTCGTACGGCACTTCCGCCCGCTGGTGGAGGCCGGCCACGTGTTCGTTGCCATGCCGCCGCTGTATCGGATCGACGTGGGCAAGGAGGTGTTCTATGCGCTGGACGAAGCGGAAAAGGCCGGCATCCTTGACCGCATCGAGGCCGAGAACAAGCGCGGCAAGATCCAGGTCACCCGCTTCAAGGGTCTCGGTGAGATGAACCCGTTGCAACTGCGCGAAACCACCATGGCCCCGGATACACGCCGGCTGGTGCAACTGACCATCGACGACTTTGCCGATACCGAATCGCTGATGGACATGCTGCTGGCAAAGAAGCGCGCCAGTGACCGCAAGCAATGGCTGGAAAGCAAGGGCAACCTGGCCGAGGTGGTGGTCTGATGGCGGATCGCCTTTCATGACCCAGACTCCGCCGCCGGACCGGCGGCTGGGCACGGTGATGATGGTACTGGCCTGGATCGCCGGGCTGGCGCTCGCCGCCCAGTGGTTTGCCGGGCTGGAAGAGCGGCGGCGCAACCCCAACCAGGTGCCCCTGTCCATGCACACCGGCGAGGCCGTCGAGGTGCGCCTGGAGCGCAACCGCCAGGGGCATTATCTGACCACCGGCGAGATCAATGGCCAGTCGGTAACCTTTCTGCTGGATACCGGAGCCACCTTCGTGGCGGTGCCCGCCGGCCTGGCGGAACGGCTCGGCCTGCAGCGCGGCCGGCCGGTGATGGTCAATACCGCCAACGGCCTGACCGAAAGCTGGACCACCCGTATCGATACGCTGCAGATCGGCGATATCCGCCTGCACGATGTCAGTGCCGGCATCGTCCCCGGTATCCTCGGTGAGGATGTGCTGCTGGGCATGAGCGCCCTGCGACAGCTGGAATTCACCCAGCGCGGGAATGAACTGATTCTGCGTCAACACGCCAATAGAGAGTAAGTATGAGTGACAGTCTGGATCTGAGCCTGGAAGGCGTTGAGCGCCGCTCACTGTCGTCGTTTACCGAAGAAGCCTACCTGAACTACTCCATGTACGTGATCATGGATCGCGCCCTGCCGCATATCGGTGACGGCCTCAAGCCGGTGCAGCGACGCATCGTCTATGCGATGAGCGAGCTGGGCCTGTCCGCCGGTGCCAAGCACAAGAAGTCCGCGCGCACCGTGGGCGACGTGCTCGGCAAGTATCACCCCCACGGCGACTCGGCCTGCTACGAGGCCATGGTGCTGATGGCCCAGCCGTTTTCCTACCGCTATCCGCTGGTGGACGGGCAGGGCAACTGGGGTGCGCCGGATGATCCCAAGTCGTTTGCCGCGATGCGTTACACCGAAGCCCGTCTGGCCCGCTACAGCGAGGTGCTGCTGAGCGAGCTTGGGCAGGGCACGGTGGACTGGCAGCCGAACTTCGACGGCACCCTGGACGAGCCCATGGTGCTGCCGGCGCGCCTGCCGAACCTGCTGCTCAATGGCACCACCGGCATCGCCGTGGGCATGGCTACGGACATCCCGCCGCACAACCTGCGTGAGGTCGCCGCTGCCTGCGTGCGCCTGCTGGACGAGCCGGGCGCCGGGCTGGACGAGTTGATGGAGCACATCCAGGGCCCGGACTTCCCCACCGAGGCGGAGATCATCACGCCGCGCCGGGACCTGCTGAACATGTACGCCACCGGACGCGGCTCGATCCGCTGCCGCGCCGTATGGTCGCGGGAGGACGGTGATATCGTCATCACCGCGCTGCCGCACCAGGTATCCGGCGCCAAGGTACTGGAACAGATCGCAGCACAGATGCAGGCCAAGAAGCTGCCACTGGTGGCCGACCTGCGCGACGAGTCCGATCATGAGAACCCCACCCGCATCGTCATCGTGCCGCGCTCCAACCGGGTCGATGCCGACGAGCTGATGCAGCACCTGTTCGCCACTACCGACCTGGAGAACAGCTACCGGGTCAACATGAACGTCATCGGCACCGACGGGCGCCCGGCGGTCAAGGGGCTGCACGGCTTGCTCAGTGAGTGGCTGGGCTTTCGGGTCGGCACCGTGCGCCGTCGTCTGCAGTTCCGGCTGGACAAGGTGCTGGCGAGGCTGCACCTGCTGGATGGCCTGTTGATTGCCTTCCTGAATCTGGACGAGGTGATCGAGATCATCCGTACCGAGGATGAGCCGAAGGCGGTGTTGATGGAGCGCTTCGGCCTCACCGAACTGCAGGCCGACTATATCCTCGATACCCGCCTGCGCCAGCTGGCGCGGCTGGAAGAGATGAAGATCCGGGGCGAACAGGATGCGCTGAGCAAGGAGCGTGACCAGCTGCAGAAGACGCTGGGCAGCGAGAAACTGCTGCGCAAGCTGGTACGCAGTGAGCTGGTGGCCGATGCCGAGACCTATGGTGACGAGCGCCGCTCCCCGCTGGTCGAGCGCGAGGAAGCCCGTGCCCTGTCGGAGACCGACCTGGTGCCCTCCGAGCCGGTGACCGTGGTGCTTTCCGAACGGGGCTGGGCGCGCTGTGCCAAGGGGCACGACGCTGATGGCGCCGGCATGTCCTACCGTGCCGGGGACAGGTTCCTGACCCAGGCCAGCGGCCGTTCGAATCAGCAGGCCGTATTCCTCGACTCGACGGGCCGCAGCTACTCGCTGCCGGCCCACAGCCTGCCGTCGGCTCGCGGGCAGGGCGAGCCGCTGACCGGGCGGCTCAGCCCGCCACCGGGTGCGGAGTTTGTCAGCGTGCTGCTGCCGGACGACGAGCAGCTGTATCTGCTGGCCTCGGACGCCGGCTACGGCTTCGTGGTACAGGGTGCCGATCTGCAATCGCGCAACAAGAACGGTAAGGCGCTGCTCACTCTGCCCGAAGGCGGTCGGGTGCTGGCACCGCTTGCGGTGACCCGGCGTGAGACCGACCAGGTGCTGGCGCTGTCCAATGAAGGCCGGCTGCTGGTGTTCCCGCTGCGCGACCTGCCGCAACTGGCCAAGGGCAAGGGCAACAAGATCCTGTCGGTGCCTTCGGCCCGGGTGAAGAGCCGTGAGGAATTCGTGCTGGGGCTGGCGGTATTGCCTGAAGGTGCGAGCGTGGTGCTCACCGCAGGCAAGCGCACGCTCACCCTCAAGCCGGCGGACCTGGAGCACTACCGCGGCGAGCGCGGCCGCCGAGGCAACAAGCTGCCCCGGGGCTTCCAGAAGGTGGATGCGCTGCAGGTGGAGAGCTGAGCAGAGCGGCTGAACGCCGCCCCGCTCAGGGGCGGGTCAGCGTCTTGAGCTGCTGCTCGAGCTGGCTGCGGTAGGGCTCCAGAAGACGCTCCACGCAATGGCTGCCAGGCTGGCTTGCCAGCCGCCGCAGCACCGCCTTGTCGTTCAGCAGGCCGCTGTCGGCCAGCGTGCTGTCCAGCAGCAACAGGTTGCGGCTGTGCTGCATCCGCGCCAGCATCTGGGCACACTCGGTGGACTGCTCGGGCAATTGATCCGGCTCGATATCCTGGCAGGGCGCGTGGCACAGGGCGAGCTGTATCTGCAGGCTGATACCGGTGTCGGCGATCTTCAGCTGCAGCTCATGGCCCAGCACCCGCAGCAGCTCTCCACAGCACAGCGCGGCGCCGAGCTGGTCCGGGTGCTGCGGGTCGAACAGGATCAGGCTGGTTCCGTCCATCAGGGTATGCAGCGTGCCTTCCCAGCTGTGACTGGCCTGCTCGAGATACTCGCGGTACTGCTCCAGCAGGGCCAGCAGCCGGGGCCGCGGCAGGTCGTGCAGCGACTGCATGTTGGCCAGCCTGACCGCCACCACCGTACTGGCAGGTCTGGATATCAACGGCGGCTCCTGCAGCTGATCCAGCTGATCGGACAGGTCGGCTGCGGTCTGCTCTGCTTCGTGCTCTTCCCGTTCTTCCTGCTCCTGCTGTTCCCGATCTTCCGTCACCTCGTCGTCGGCCAGCGGCGTATCAAGGGGGGCCGGGTCGGTATCCGGCGATGCGATGTGCTCATCCCGCTCCTCCGGCTCGATGTCGAACTCCGGTTCCGGCTCGGGCTCGGGCTCGGGCTCCGGCGGCAGGTCGGTGATGCGCCGCTCGGCCAGGCGTCTGGCAAGGTCGCCCACCTCGTCGATCCGGCCGGTGCCGGGCGCCGGCTGGCCGGTATCGCCATACCAGTTGCCCAGACCGGCCAGCGTACGGCGGACCCCCACGGCATAACGCCAGGCGATTAGCCCCGATACCACGCTCAGCAGCACAATGCACCACAGCAGGGCCTCCACCAGGCTGGCGGCGGGTGCGGCAAATGGTGCACGGGCCAGGCTGAGGTGCAACTGACCGATCAGCTCATCCTGCACATGCACCGCAGCGATGAAGCGCCCCTGGCCGGGAGCGAGACTGTCGGCAGCGGGCCGACGGCCGGCCTCGGCCACCACGCGGTTGTTGGCGCCGGTGAGGCTGGCATGGGCAATCATCGGGTTCTGCGCCCAATGGGCGAGGACGATGTTGAGGCTCAGGGTGTCCTCCGCCGCGAGCGGGTCGGCCACCACGGAGGCAATCTGCCGGGCCAGCTCGCTGCCGACCTGGTCGGCCTGCCGGGCGATGTCACGCTGCAGTTGCAGCTGGCCGAACCAGAGCACGGCGAGGAAAGTCAGCGCAAGCGGCACAACCGCCAGCATCAGCAGGATGCTGGGCAGCGTCAGGCGTGTCTTTCGCAGAGAAGCATGACCGCGCAGAAACAGGTTGTCAGTGGCGTTCTGTTTTGAATTCAAGAGTGGACTCGATCTGTAATGAGGCAGGCAAGCAAACTGCCACCAGTATAGCCATTCGCCCATAGCGGAAAAAGGCTGCCGCTGTGATGCGTCGGGCATTGTGGGTAGAATACCGGTTTCCTTTTTTCTGACTGGAGCGACGCCTTGAAGGAAATCGTCCTGATCAATATCACCGGCCCTGACAGGCCCGGTCTGACCGCGGCCATCACCGGTATCCTGGCGCGGGCCGGGGTCGGGATTCTGGACATCGGTCAGGCGGTGATCCATGACACGCTATCCTTCGGCATCCTCGTGGAAATGTCCGGCGATGCCAGCCATTCAGACGTGTTGAAGGACGTTTTGTTCCGCGGCTACGAGCTGGATCAGCAGGTTCGCTTCACTCCCGTCAGTGCCGATGACTACGGGCGCTGGGTGACCGGGCAGGGCAAGGCGCGGCATATCGTGACGCTGCTGGCCAGGCGGATCACCGCCGAGCACATCGCCCGGGTCAGCGAGATCACTGCCCGCTACGGCTTGAACATCGATCAGATCGACCGGCTCTCGGAGCGCATTCCCGACGGCATGCCGGCTGATCAGGGCAAGGGCTGTATCGAGTTTTCCGTGCGTGGCGAGCCGGAAGATGCAGCGGCGCTGCGTACCGAGTTCCTGGCGATTTCCCAGGAGCTGAATGTGGACATCGCCTTCCAGCAGGACAGTGTCTTCCGTCGCAACCGCCGCCTGGTGGTGTTCGATATGGACTCCACGCTGATCGACGCTGAAGTCATCGACGAACTGGCCAAGGCGGCGGGCGTGGGCGACCAGGTGGCGGAGATCACCGAGCGGGCGATGCGCGGCGAGCTTGATTTCAAGGCCAGCTTCCGTGAGCGCATGGCGCTGCTCAAGGGCCTGCCGGAATCGGTACTGGAGGAGATCGGTGCCTCGCTGCGACTGACCGAAGGCGCCGAGACGCTGATCGGCCAGCTGCGCCGACTGGGGTACAAGACAGCCATCCTCTCCGGCGGTTTCAGTTACTTTGCCGAAGGCCTGCAGAAACGTCTGGGCATCGACTACGTCTATGCCAACAGCCTGCCGACCCGGAATGGGGTGGTCACCGGGGAGGTGGAGGAACCGATTGTGGATGGCGAGCGCAAGGCCCAGCTGCTGCGCGAGCTGGCCCAGCGCGAAGGCATCAGCCTGGAGCAGACCATCGCAGTGGGGGATGGCGCCAACGACTTGCCCATGCTGTCGATCGCCGGACTGGGCGTGGCCTTCCGTGCCAAGCCGCTGGTCAAGCAATCGGCCAAGCAGGCCATTTCCACGCTGGGGCTGGACGGCATTCTCTACCTGCTGGGCTTCCGCGACCGGGAAGGTTTCTGAGCCCGGCGCGGCCCGGCATCACTCACTGGAGAAGTTGAAGTCCATGGTGGTGCTGGGCGCCTGCAGGTAGTTGCCCTGGATATAGTTGACGCCGGCCTGCCACAGGGTCGGCATCATGATGGCGCTGTCCACATTGGAAACGATGGCCAGTTTGCCCTGGTTGTGCAGGGTGGCCACCATCTCCTTCAGCTGTTCCACATTTGCCGGCTCGCTCAGATTGTCGCTGAACGATTCGTCGATCTTCACGTAATCCACCGGCAGGTGCTTGAGTACCGCGTAGGGGTTCAGTGCGCCGCCGAAGTGGCTGAGCGAGATTCTGGAATGGATCGAGTGCAGCGACTCGGCCAGAACCTTCGCGTGTTTGAGGTAGTTGTTGGCGTCGGCATCGTTGAACTGGAAAACCAGAGCGTCGGCGGGCAGGCGCGATTCCTTCAGCAGGACGGATATCCACCTGACGATTTCCGGGTCCTGCAGGCTGGCACTGCTCAGGGTAATGATCAGTCGGGTGTCGGCTCCCTTTGCCCGGTGCCGGGCCAGCATGGCCACCGACCGACCAATCATCCAGCGGTCTACATCCATCGCCAGCCCGGACTCCAGTGCTGCCGAGTGGAATTCCGCCAGGGGGATCTCTTCTCCCTGGCTATTCAGCAGGCGGAGGAACACCTCGTAATGCTCGGCCGGGTCACCACGCAGGCTGATGACCGGCTGAAACTCGAGCCTGAAGGCGTTGGTTTCCAGGGCGTGGCGGATCTGCGCGATGATATTGCCGCGGTTCGCCAGCTGTTCCAGCTCCTCCAGCGGGTTGAAGATCTTCAGCGCGTTGCCGCCGGCCTGGGACACCTGCTCCGCCAGCCGGTGTGCACGTTCGATGGCCTGGGTCGGGTCGGGGTTGGTTTCGCTGATCGAGGCCATGCCGATGCTTGCTGTGATCTGCACGGTACGGCTGTTGGCCTCGAACAGGTTGCCTTCGATCTGCTTGAGCAGAGCGGGCAGCTGGGCTGCCACCACCTCCGGCTCCTTGCCTTCGATCAGTGCGGTACAGGCATCGTCACTGAAGCGCGCCAACAGGGCGTCCTCGGGGAAGAAGCGCCGCAGGATCTGGGCCAGATCGGCCAGTACCAGGTCCGAACCACCGATACCGATGTCCGCCTGCAGGGCGCCGAAATTGTCGATGTTGATATAGATGAGCGTGCTGGGCTGGCTGCTGGTCACCGCCTGCTGGCTGATGCGGTCGAGCTGCTCCTGGAACCAGGAGCGGTTGAACAGGCCGGTGACCAGGTCGTGGCTGGCCATTGCCCGCAGCTTCTCCTCGAACTCGGCGCTGGCCGTTTCGGCGCGTATCACCACCTGGGTACAGGGCTCGCCATCGTAGTGGGCCGGCGAGAAACTGAGCATCACCGGGAATTCGGTGCCGCTGCTGTTGACTGCGGTGCAGCGGGTCTCGCCCACGTCGCCCTGGGCCGGGTAGCTGCGCAGGAATTCCCGGAAATGCTCCTGGTCCTTGCTGGCGATCAGTTCCAGCATCGGCTCGGCGGCCAGATCGTCGGGGTCGTCATAGCCGAACATCTGGGTATAGGAGCGGTTGGCGTAGATGTGCATGCCATCCAGCACATAGGCAATGGCATCCACCGAGCTGTCGAGCAGCAGCTGACAGCGCTTTTCGGTTTCCTTCAGGGACCGTTCGACAATGCGGCGCTGACGACGGGCGCTGAGGTTGGCCAGTTCCCGCTTCACCACCAGCACCAGCAGCGCATCATTGCTGGCAAGCACCACATCCTGCATGCCGGCGCGCAGCGCGTTGGTGCGGGTTTCGCTGTCATCCTGATCGCTGAGCAGAATGAAGGGGACGTCGTAGGACTGGCTTATGAGCAGGCAGGCGTCCTGCGCGCTCATGAAACTGGTTTCAGGGCACGCCAGGCACAGGTCCCAGCTCTGTTGCAGCGACTCGTGCAGGTCTTCGACCGACGAGATACGATGGGCACGGGTGGCGTGTCCGGCATTGCGTAAAACACTGACCAGACGTTCGGCATTGTTCTGCGAATCGTCAAGGATCAATACTCTTATGGCTTGTGTTTCAATGGCCATGGCGTCCCATTCTCAACTGCTACATCATCCTTGCGGATCCCTGGCGAACGAATCTACAGAGACTTCCAGAGTGAGTCAAAGTCATCCTCGGGTGCCAGTGCCAAACTTGTGCTTCCGGTCTCGCTTTTGGCGGCGATATCTCCGCCGATCAACTGATGCTCGAACTGGCTGTAGCTGCCGGTGCAGGCCACCCGGTCCACCAGATGCGCCCGCAGCTCCCGGCCGTTGAGCATCAGCTGCACCTTGTTGTTGACCTCGAAGGGCAGGCGCGGCGTGATGACGGTCGCCGGGCGGTCGATGGCGGTCACTTCGGGTACCCACAGCGCACGGAGATAGCGGCTGGGATGTTCGGTCTTGCGCAGCAGCTTGATGGCGCAGGGCGTGCAGTGGGGGGCGATCAGCTCGATCCCCATCTGGGTGCCGCCGCCGCGCACCTGTCTGATCCAGCGCACCACCGCCAGACTCCAGCTCTGGTCCGCCGCTTCCTGCACGCCGAGCAGCTCGCCCGCCTGCAGTTGCCTGGGTACCTCGCGCGGCCAGGTCAGACAGAAGCCGCCGGGGCTGTGATTGACGATGCGCAGGCTGTGCACCGGATAGTTCTCGGCGTTCTCCTCTTCGTCCGTTTCCCTGCCGGTGGTGTAGTTGATCTTCTCCACATCGCCGGACCACTCGACCGAATTCTCGCCGTCAAAGGCGGCGCTCCACCCCTCCTGACGGGCGCGCTGGGCTGGGGAGGAGAAGGGGTTGGTGTCATCGGCGTCGATGAATTGCGAGAAAGTGGTGCCGGCGATGTGAAAGTGGGTAGCGCTCATGCCAATGGTGACACGCAGCTCGCCCCGCCCGGGGGTGCGGTTGAAGGTGCGCTCGGCCAGATCGCCCCAGGATTCGCTGACGTGTTGCAGCAGCTCCAGCCCGATGCCCTCGGGCACCTTCAGGCGGTTGTCGGGCGAGTCGCTGTCGAGCAGGAATGCCTTGATGGCGTCGACCAGCGGGCGGGTGTCCAGGCCGAGGCTGCCGGTCAGGTCTTCCTCCTGCACCAGGGAGCGATAGCGGGGCGGGCAGTCCATCTGCGGATTGATGACGAACATCGCCCCCGGGGCGTCCGCTTCGGTCAGGCTGGCAAGGGTGCTCCATTCTTCCAGGGTGGCGGCCAGGCGTGCCATGCTGCTCTGGCGCATCTGGTTCGGCCGTGCGGTGCCGAGCAGCAGGATGGCCATGTAGGTCTGTTCGATGCTGAGGCTTCTGCCTGACTGGCTTTCGACATCCGCCACCGCGACCTGATGTACCTTGCGCCGGCGAGCCAGCTGGTACAGCTGGTGAATTTCGAGCCATATGCCGTCCGCGACCGGGCAGTACAGCTGGTAGGCGCGCAGCAGCGGACCGCCGAGGGCCCGGATCGCGCGCTGGATGGCCAGGCTCAGGTCGTCGACACGGTCGCGGTTCTTCATGTCGCCTTCCTGCGTGACGACCACCTTGTAGCCGGTGGCCAGATGGTTCTGCAGGGACTGGGAGAGGTTGGCTACCTTGCGTGGCCGGTCTTCCAGAACGATGGACTGGCCCAGGTAATAGCGGGACAGGGCGGCGCAGACGTAATGTACCTGCGGACGGATCAGTTCGAGCATGGCCAGCCGGCGATCGGGTGCGATCCGCAGCTGGTTCAGCTGGATCAGCCCATGGTAAAGCTGGCGGGCGGTTTCGCCGATGTTGGCCTTGGGCAGTTCGGCTATCCACTGGCTGATGCCCTTCTCGCTGCTGTCGGCAAAACTCAGGCTATCGAGGGTCTGCTGCGGCACTCGCAGGTTCAAAGCGTACGTAGTGTTGTCCATAACTGTATTTTTCCGTTGTAGCCGCTTCAGGCTAAATCGAGAAGAAGTCAAATTGGAGTCCAATACATGCGTTACGCCAGAGATGAGTTTCTAAACAGACTGTAGCAGCCGGGTCGCATACTGGCTAAGCGACCTGCCGCTCCAATTAGGACAACAGCGGAGTCTTGCTGGTTTCTCCCGCCGTTTCTCGTACCAGACGTGGCACCAGGAAACCGGGCAGTCTGGCGAGCATCTCTCGGGCCAGTTCAATGGCCCTTCTGTCGTCTACATGAAAATGCTGTGCACCCTTAACGTGATCGAGAACATGAAGATAATAGGGCAGAATGCCATTATCGCCTAGCGTTTCGCTCAGATTGACCAGCGAGTCGATATCGTCATTCACGCCGCGCAGCAGTACCGACTGGTTGAGCAACTGCATGCCAGCCTGCCGCAACAGCCGCACGGCCTCGCCGAGGGGGCGGTCAATTTCGTTGGCATGGTTGCAGTGCAACACCATGGTGACCGGCAGCCGGGTGCCGCAGAGCGCTTCGATCAGCTCGGTGGTGACCCGCTGTGGAATGACCACCGGCAGCCGGGTGTGCACCCGCAGTCTGCGCACGTGGCTGATGGCGGCGATTTCCCGGGTCAGCCAGGCGATGCGCTTGTCGCTGGCCGCAAGCGGGTCGCCGCCGCTGTAGATCACCTCGCTGATGGTCGGGTCCTGACGGATATAGTCGAGGGCCTGTTGCCATTCGGCAGTGCTGAGATTGTTGTCCTCGTAGGGAAAGTGCCGGCGAAAGCAGTAACGGCAATTGACGGCGCAACCGCTGCTGACCACCAGCAACAGTCGCCCGTGGTACTTGTGGATGATCCCCGGACGGGCGTTGGTATCCTGCTCTCCCAGCGGGTCCATGACGAAGTCGGGGTGTTCCGTCAGCTCCTCGCCAAGTGGCAGAACCTGGCGCAGCAAAGGGTCGGCTGGGTCGCCCGGACGGATCCGGCTGAGGTAGGGTTCGGGCACGCGCAGCGGGAAGTCCGCGCTGGCTGCGCGGGCCCCGGCGAGCAGCGAAGGGTCGAGGTTCAGACGGCTGAGCAACTGTTGTGGGTCGGTGACGCTGGTCGCAAGAAGGCGCTGCCAGCTGATGGGCTCAACAGGCACTGAAGTTCCATGTATCATTGGGCAATTCCGCGCATGGGTGGCAAGGGCATCCGTCGGGCGTCATCTGATGACGTCGGGCTGTGACCATTGGTCGGCGCGTTTTCGGATGTATCCGTTCAAACTGCAAGTGGGAAATTTATGGCCAACTATTCTACCAACGAATTCAAGCCGGGTCTTAAGGTGATGCTCGATGGCGATCCATGTGCGATCCTCGAGAACGAGTACGTCAAGCCGGGCAAGGGTCAGGCATTCAACCGGGTCAAGGTGCGCAACCTGAAGACCGGCCGCGTCAACGAGCGCACCTTCAAGTCGGGCGACACCCTGGAAGGCGCCGACGTGATGGACCGGGAAATGGAATACCTGTACGCCGACGGCGAATTCTGGCACTTCATGGCCACCGACGGCTCCTTCGAGCAGGTGGGTGCGGATCAGAAGGCGGTGGGCGACACCATCAACTGGCTGAAGGAGCAGGTGGTTTACACCATCACCCTGTACAACGGCGAGCCGATTGCCGTTACCCCGCCGAACTTCGTGGAGCTGGAAGTGGTCGAGACCGACCCCGGCGTGCGCGGCGATACCTCCGGCGGCGGCAACAAGCCGGCCAAGCTGGTGACCGGTGCCGTGGTCAAGGTTCCGCTGTTCATCAACGTCGGCGATATCCTCAAGGTCGATACCCGCACCGCGGATTACGTTGGCCGCGCCTGATCGGGCACGCTGACGCAGTATCCGAAACCGGGGCCCAGGCCCCGGTTTTTTGTAGCCCGTTGCCTATTCCGGAGCCAGCATGAGCGATTGGCAGCCCAGCGCGCCGCTGAACAACCTGCGTCGTCGCGCGCAGATCATCAACGTCATTCGGCGGTTCTTTGCCGACCGCGGTGTGCTCGAGGTGGACACGCCCACGCTCTCCGCCGCGGCGGTCAGCGATCCCCATCTGTTTCCCTTTGCTACCGACTTCGTCCCTGAGGGCGGCGGGCAGGCCCGGACCCTGTATCTGCACACCTCCCCCGAATACCCGATGAAGCGCCTGCTGACCGCTGGCAGCGGCTGCATATGGCAGCTCTGCCGCGTCTACCGCAACGGCGAGACCGGACGGCGGCACAATCCCGAATTCAGCATGCTGGAGTGGTACCGGGTGGGCTTCGATCATCATCGGCTGATGGATGAGGTGGATGATCTGGTGGACGCCGTGCTGGGCTGTGGCCGTTCACGGCGCGTGACCTACGCCTCGCTGTTCGAGGAGCATCTCGGTGTGGATATCCACCGCTGTGAGGATGCCGAGCTGGCCCGCCTCGGGCAGACGCAGTGTGATTTTCGCGGCGAACTGGATCGCGATGGCTGGCTCAACCTGCTGTTCTCCCACTGCATCGAGCCGCGACTGCTCGAACCCACCATGGTCTACGCCTTTCCCGCCTCCCAGGCAGCACTGGCCAGAGTGGTCGACGGCGACGACAGGGTGCCCAGCGCCGCGCGTTTCGAGCTGTTCATCAAGGGGATGGAACTGGCCAACGGCTATTTCGAGCTGACCGATGCGGCGGAGCAGGCCCGGCGCTTTGCGGCGGATCAGCAGTTGCGGGAGGCGCTTATGCGCCCCGCGCTGCCCACGGATCAGCGCCTGATCGAGGCCCTGCAACAGGGACTGCCCGAGTGTGCCGGGGTGGCGCTTGGGGTTGACCGGTTGGTGATGCTGGCGCTGGGTGCCAGTCATATCGATGAGGTCATCGCCTTCCCGCTGCACAGGGCCTGAATACGAGACCCACCTCTCAACCGGGCGACAAAGGTTTTGCCGCACCGGGTGATCATCGGGATTATTGCGCCTTTCCATCAAGACCGGATTCCTAGAATCCAGCTTCGATGAGCTCGTAGCCAGCTCGGTTGAAGTTTGATCGGCTACCACAGAACGAAAAATCCCCGGAGTAGTACCACCTCCGGGGATCCTGTCTGCCGACTACCGGATCAGTGCGCTACCGCACCGGTGCGTCCGATACCGGTCTGGCTGCGAACGGTGAGTGCATCGAAGGCGTTGCGCTCGCGTTCGGCGCGGGCGGTCTTGTCGGTGATCGAGAAGAACCAGATCGCGATGAACGCCAGCGGGATCGAGACGATGCCCGGGTTGGGGAAGGGGATGATCGGCTCGGCGTTGCCGAGCACGTCCACCCACACGGTCTTGCTCAGCACCACCCACACGGTCGCCACCAGCAGGCCGATAAAGCCGCCTATTACCGCGCCGCGGGTGGTGCAGCCGCGCCAGGAGATGGACAGCACAAGCACCGGGAAGTTGGCGCTGGCGGCGATGGCGAAGGCCAGACCGACCATGAAGGCCACGTTCTGATGCTCGAAGATGATGCCCAGCAGGATCGACAGCACCCCCAGTACCAGGATCGAGATCTTCGAGATGCGCATCTGCTGTTTCTCGGTGGCGCGACCCTTGGCAATGACACTGGCGTACAGGTCGTGGGAGATGGACGCCGCGCCGGCCAGGGCCAGACCCGCCACTACCGCGACGATGGTGGCGAAGGTCACCGCAGCGAGGAAGCCGAGCAGCAGGCTGCCACCCACCGCATTCGACAGGTGCACGGCCGC
Source organism: Halopseudomonas pertucinogena (assembly GCF_014646575.1). Lineage (GTDB taxonomy): Bacteria > Pseudomonadota > Gammaproteobacteria > Pseudomonadales > Pseudomonadaceae > Halopseudomonas > Halopseudomonas pertucinogena. The sequence continues at coordinate 512,040 of NZ_BMNN01000001.1, forward strand.
CATGTTGGTGCCACCGATCAGGTCGGTCAGCATGTTGAAGCTGCCGTCGATGCCCTGATGGAAGAACTCCGGATGACGTACCAGCAGCGCGATGGCGCCGAAGCCGATGATGAAGGTCAGGACGTAGAAGTAGCCGATGAAGCTGCTCGCCCAGATCACCGACTTGTGCGCTTCCTTGGCGCTCGACACGGTGAAGAAGCGCATCAGGATGTGCGGCAGACCGGCGGTGCCGAAGGCCAGGGCGATACCGAGGGACAGGGCGTTGAGCGGGCTGCTGGTGACTGCATCACCGGGCGACATCAGCTCTTCCGCATAGGGGTGCACGGTCACTGCCTCGGCGAGCATGGCGTCGGGGCTGAAGTTGAACGCATAGAGCACCAGACCGGACAGCAGCGTGCCGCCGGTGAGCATCAGCACCGCCTTGATGATCTGCACCCAGGTGGTGGCCGTCATGCCGCCGAAGAATACGTAGATCATCATCAGCGCACCGATGATGACGACCGCAAACTTGTACTCGATGCCGAACAGCAGCACGATCAGCTTGCCGGCGCCCACCATCTGTGCGATCAGGTAGAGCGCGATGATCAGCAGTGACGCGCTGGCCGCGAGGATGCGCACCGGCGTCTGCTCCAGGCGGAATGCAGTCACGTCGGCAAAGTTGTACCTCCCCAGGTTGCGCAGGCGCTCGGCGACCAGAAACATCACCACCGGCCAGCCAAACAGGAAGCCGATCGCGTAGATCACCCCGTAGTAACCGGAGACGTACACCATACCGGCAATCCCCAGGAAGGATGCCGCGGAGATGTAGTCACCGGCGATCGCCAGGCCATTCTGGAAACCGGTGATACCGCCGCCGGCGGTGTAGAAGTCGGATGTGGTCTGGGTCTTGCGCGCGGCCCACCAGGTGATGGCCATGGTGCCAGCGATGAACAGCAGGAACATGATGATGGCTTCGGTGTTGGCCCCTTCACCGGTTTCGGCAAAGGCCGCCGGTGCGGCAAGCAACGGGAGCAGGGCGGTGAGCCACTTGTTGATCTTGTTCATTCCACATCCCTCACGATTTCATCGAGCAGTGGATCGAACCACTTGTTGGAAAAATACACATACAGCGCGATCAGGATGACGGCGCTGCAGACCACCATGAGGCCGACGAACAGCCCGACGCTCATCGTCCAGTTCGGCCCGAGGGGGCGGGCGAAGACGTCAGGCAGGTAGGCCATGGTGAGGATGAAACCGGCGTAGATGGCCAGTGTGAGGCCGAAGAAGATCATGCTGGCTCGGGTTCGTCCCTTCACCAGTGCCTCGTATTTGGGGTGTTTGAGCACTTGCTCCACTACATCTTTTTGCATTTTTATTCTCCTGGGTAGTTTGCTGTTGCGCTCGCAACGCTATGGCTCATGGTCGATTGATGTGTTACCTCCGCTGGATTTCTGGGTCGTTATGGAATGGATGGCTGAGTCGCGGTATTGGCGGTCAGCGGCGCGGAAATGCGCGCTGGCCAGAACGAGGCAGAGGACCGGCAGGCTCAGCGCCAGGCCACAGATAACGAAAACGCTGAATTCCTGAAACAGGATTTCAGGCAGATCAGGACGGAGAAATATCAATGCCAGGAACGCCGGATAGACGATTCCCAGAATGAGAAAGAACAGGGCGCGCAACGGGCTGCGCGGGGTAGAGTCAGCATCGGCCGGCAAGGCATGGCGGCCCAGGGCATCTTGATTGGTCTGCATATTATTTTTTTTCTCGCCGATTCGGGCTGTTGGGAGAACTGTAAAACAGTGCCTGAATGAAGGAAGCCGACCTTAGTCGTAGGAACCTGAGAAACTTTTTCCAGAACCTCTGCGTGTAAGACATTGGCTATTCGCTGCGTGAGATATGTCTGGGAAGTGCTGTGAGCAGTAGCGGATTATTGTTCGCAGCGGCTCGGTAACTTGTTGATATATAAAGGATAAATGTGTCGTCACCCCGATGGGTGAGACAGATTTATATGTTGAGTCGGGATTTTTTTTGGATATGATGTGTCCATGCGCAACGGACTGCGCTGCTCGACAGGGAGTTGAGCCAGGGATCATCAGGATGGTGACAGTAACGGAGTACTGGCTTAAGGACGGCATGTAGGGATAGCGCAAAATGCAGGCGGGGGCAACCCCGCCTTTTTTGTGTCCGTCTGACGGGCGTGCAAAGGCGCACCGATCATATATTTCCCGCGATCCTCGCGTATCGTCTGCTCGGACGATTCAGCTTTCCAGCCGCCTTAACAGAATCAACCCATCAATGTCGGCAGGTATCGGCCGCTTCCCTGCGGAGCGCCTTCCATTACACAAGTCTCTTGCCAGGGCATGGGCTGGTCCTCCTGCCCATACCGTAACTTGTGTAACCCATGTTGCCGGTCTGATCTGTTACCTATGTTGCCGGTTTGCACACGCAGCTCCCCTCTCCCCTCGCGGGAGAGGGGTCGGGGGAGAGGGGGAAGACCCAACCCACCATCCCGCACCACAGCTCAATGAAAACAAAAAAGGCCGATCATCCGACCGGCCTTTTTCCATTATGTCCGAGGGCTGAAACTCAGCGCTCCAGATGCTGCAGCTTGTCCGGCACGCCATCCCACTCCTCGGCGTCGGGCAACGGATCCTTCTTCTCGGTAATGTTCGGCCAGATATCCGCCAGCTCGGCGTTCAGCTCGGTGAAGTGCTGCTGATCAGCCGGTACTTCATCTTCGGCAAAAATCGCATTGGCCGGGCATTCGGGCTCGCACAGGGCACAGTCGATGCACTCGTCCGGGTGGATCACCAGGAAATTCGGACCTTCGTAGAAACAATCGACCGGGCATACTTCAACGCAATCGGTGTACTTGCATTTGATGCAGTTGTCGGTCACAACAAAGGTCATGGCAGGTTTCTCCAGAAAAGGCGTGTCACAGGGTGAGGACGAGTCCCAAAGTTGGCGCGTATTCTACCAGCAAAAAAACGACGGGTGCAGCAGATGCGGCATTTTGGACCGCTTTTACCGCATTATCCCGGCCGCTCCTTGATAATGAATCTCATTAGCACAATCTTTTCATCCCCATTGGTCTTTCCACTGATACAGCAATTCGAGCGCCTGGCGTGGCGTCAGGTCATCGGGCTTGATGCTCTGAAGCGCCAGGGCGGCCGGGTGGGGCGCCGAGGCGAACAGGTCGCTCTGCATGGGTTGGGTCTGGGGAGTCTGCTTGCTCTGGTCAAGGCTCTGCTGCTCGAGGGTTGCCAGATGCTGGCGCGCCCGTTCGATCACGGGGCGGGGTACGCCGGCCAGCTGCGCCACCTGCAGCCCGTAGCTCTGGCTTGCCGGCCCGGGCAGAACGGTATGCAGGAAAACGATACGTTCGTTGTGCTCGGTGGCGTTCAGATGCACGTTGGCCACCCCGGGGTCGGTGTCGGCCAGGGCGGTCAGCTCGAAATAGTGTGTGGCGAACAAGGTGAAGGCACGCATGCGGGCCAGGTATTCAGCCGCTGCCCAGGCCAGTGACAAACCGTCGAAGGTGCTGGTGCCGCGGCCGACCTCGTTCATCAGCACCAGACTGGAGTCCGTGGCGTTGTGCAGAATGTTCGCGGTTTCGCTCATCTCCACCATGAAGGTCGAGCGGCCGCCGGCCAGGTCGTCGCTGGAGCCGATACGGGTGAAGATCCGGTCGACCGGCGACAGCACCAGGCGGGCCGCGGGTACGTGTGAGCCGATATGGGCGAGCAGCACGATCAGGGCGGTCTGGCGCATGTAGGTCGACTTACCGCCCATGTTGGGGCCGGTGATCACCAGCATGCGGGTGTCAGGCGTGAGATTCAGATCGTTGGCGACAAAGGGCGTATCGAGCACCTTCTCGACCACAGGGTGACGGCCCTGGTCGATGCACAGCTGGCCGCTGCCTTCAACGAACTCGGGGGCGCAGTAATCCAGGCTCACCGCCCGCTCGGCCAGGCACGCCAGCACGTCCAGCTCGGCCAGGGCAGCGGCGCTGTCCTGCAGTGGCGCCAGGTCCTCGTTGAGCCGGTCCAGCAGCTCGTCGTACAGCTGTTTTTCCCGGGCCAGGGCGCGACTGCGGGCCGACAGCGCCTTGTCCTCGAACTCCTTGAGCTCAGGCGTGATGAAGCGCTCGGCACCTTTCAGGGTCTGGCGGCGGATGTAATCGGCCGGTGCCTGTGCGGACTGTCCGCGGGACAGCTCGATGAAGTAGCCGTGCACCCGGTTGTAACCCACCTTCAGGGTCGACAGGCCGGTGCGCTCGCGCTCACGATTCTCCAGGTCGATCAGATACTGGCCGGCGTTTTCACTGATGTTCTGCAGTTCATCCAGTTCGGTGTCGAAGCCTTCCTTTATTACGCCACCATCACGGATCACCGCCGGCGGGTTATCGATGATTGCCCGCTGCAGCAGGTCGGCCAGCTCCGGAAAGGTGGCAGCCTTCTCTGCCAGCTGGCGGATATGCGCAACGGCAACGGGCTCGACGGTCGCCTGCAACTCCGGCAGGGTGGCCAGTGCATCGCGCAGGCGCGCCAGGTCGCGCGGGCGGGCCGAGCGCAGGGCGACGCGGGCCAGTATGCGCTCGATGTCACCGATGCCCTTGAGTACCGGCTGGATGGTTTCGAAGTGGTAGTCATCCATCAGCCCGGCAATACTGTCCTGCCGCGCCTTGAGGGTCTCCATCCGGCGCAGTGGGCGGTTCAGCCAGCGCGCAAGCAGGCGGCTGCCCATCGCGGTGGAGGTGTGATCGAGGACATCCAGCAGGGTGTTGTCGCGGCCGCCTGCCAGGTTGCAGTCGATCTCCAGGTTGCGCCGGCTGGCGCTGTCGATCACCACGCTGTCCTCGAAACGTTCCTGCACGATGCTGCGCAGATGGGGCAGGGCGGTGCGCTGGGTTTCCTTGGCGTAACAGAGCAGGGCACCTGCGGCACCCAGGCCGAGGGTCAGCTCCGCGCAGCCGAAGCCGACCAGGTCCTTGGTGCCGAACTGCTGGGTCAGCGCCTTGTGCGCGCTGTCCTGATCAAACTCCCAGGGCGCACGCCGGCGGACCGTGCGTCGACGCTCGATGGGGGTGTCGCTTTCCCAGTCATCGGGAATCAGCAGCTCGGCGGGGGCGAGACGCTCCAGTTCGCCGAGCAGCGTCTCCCAGCCGCGCAGCTCGGTGGCAGTGAAGCGCCCGCTGTTGATGTCCAGCGTGGCCAGACCGAAGGCCCGTTCGCTGCCGACCAGCGCTGCCAGCAGGTTGTCCCGGCGCTCGTCGAGCAGGGCTTCATCGCTGACGGTGCCGGGCGTTATGATGCGTACCACCTGGCGTTCGACCGGTCCCTTGCTGGTGGCGGGGTCGCCCACCTGCTCGCAGATGACCACCGACTCGCCCAGTTTCACCAGGCGGGCCAGATAACCTTCGGCAGCGTGGAAGGGGATGCCGGCCATGGGAATCGGCTGGCCGCCGGAGTTGCCCCGGCTGGTCAGGGTGATATCGAGCAGGCGGGCGGCCTTCTTGGCGTCCTCGTAGAAAAGCTCGTAGAAATCACCCATCCGGTAGAACAGCAACTCGTTGGGGTGCTGCTGCTTGATGCCGAAATACTGTTGCATCATCGGGGTGTGGGTGACGGACTTCTCAACGCGGCTCATGAAACTCCCTGAATTGTATTGCTGGGTGGGCAGGATACTGTCGAAGCGGCATAGTCTAGGCTACAACGGTGCCTCGTTGAAATACGCCAGCCCGGTTCCATAGAAGGAGATGACCATGTCTCAATACGATCCGCTCATTGACTCGGCAGCGGCGCGGCTGGGCAATGCCCTGCGCCAGCTCGGGCTGCGCGTAACCACCGCAGAATCCTGTACGGGAGGCGGCATAGCGGAAGCCATCACCCGCATCAGTGGCAGTTCCGGCTGGTTCGATACCGGCTTCGTCACCTATGCCAATCACAGCAAGAGCCGCTGGGTCGGGGTGAGCGACGAGGACCTGCAGCAGTTCGGCGCGGTCAGCGAGCCGGTGGTGCGCAGCATGGCCGAAGGCGCGTTGACCGCTGCTGACGCAGACCTGGCGGTCGCGGTCAGCGGCATAGCCGGCCCCGAGGGGGGCACTGCGGAAAAGCCTGTCGGGACAGTGTGGTTTGCCTGGGCTGTGCGCGACCGGGGAGTGGTCACCCAGTGCCGTCGGATTCAGGGCAACCGACGCGATGTGCGAGCGCAGACGGTACTGCACAGCCTGCTCGGACTGATCGCCGAGGCCGAGAAGCTGGCTGTGAACCGTTCGGCATAATCGCGCCCGCAAGGGGTAGGCGATTGCAGGCAACTGTGGAATAATACTGACCATATATACAGTGCTTGGCACTGTTACCCTTATCGAACACCGGGACACCAGCGGGCCCGATTACCAAGAGGATGCACAATGGACGACAACAAGAAGAAGGCGCTTTCGGCTGCCTTGAGTCAGATTGAACGTCAATTTGGCAAGGGAGCCGTGATGCGCATGGGCGATCATGAGCGTCAGGCCATCCCCTCGATTTCCACCGGCTCGCTCGGACTGGATATCGCGCTCGGCCTCGGCGGTCTGCCCAAGGGCCGTATCGTCGAGATCTACGGCCCCGAGTCGTCCGGTAAGACAACTCTCACCCTGTCGGTCATCGCCCAGGCACAGAAGAAGGGTGCCACCTGCGCCTTCGTCGACGCCGAGCATGCCCTCGATCCCGAGTACGCCGCCAAGCTGGGCGTCAACGTCGACGACCTGCTGGTTTCCCAGCCCGATACAGGGGAGCAGGCGCTGGAAATCACCGACATGCTGGTGCGATCCAATGCCGTCGATGTGATCATCGTCGACTCCGTGGCCGCTCTGGTGCCCAAGGCCGAGATCGAAGGCGAGATGGGTGACCACCACGTGGGCGTGCAGGCACGTCTGATGTCCCAGGCCCTGCGCAAGATCACCGGTAACATCAAGAACGCCAACTGTCTGGTCTCGTCCGTTCGTCTGGACATCCGCCGGACCGGCGCAGTCAAGGAAGGTGACGAGGTGATCGGCAGCGAGACCCGGGTCAAGGTCGTGAAGAACAAGGTGGCGCCGCCGTTCCGCCAGGCCGAGTTCCAGATCCTGTATGGCACCGGCATCTACCACAACGCCGAGATCATCGACCTGGGCGTGCAGATCGGCCAGATCGAGAAGTCTGGTGCCTGGTACAGCTACAAGGGCAACAAGATCGGTCAGGGCAAGGCCAACGCAGCACGCTTCCTCGAAGAGAATCCGCAAATCGCCGAGGAAATCGAGCAGGCCATCCGCGACGAGCTGCTGCCCAAGCCCGGCAACAAGGCTGCGGTTGAAGAGAGTGCTGACGCCGACAGCTGACTGAGCGGTAGATCAGATGTTCAGGCGCAGCCAACTGGACACGCCGGCGGCGATCCGCCGGTCGGCGATGGATCTGCTGGCCCGACGCGAACACAGTTACGCCGAGCTGTTGCGCAAGTTGCAGCTTCGCGGGGCCACCCGTGACATGGCGGAGATCGAGCTCGATCGTCTGCAGGAAGAAGGTCTGCTCAGCGATGAGCGCTTCTGCGAGGCGTACGTGCATGCCCGCAGCCAGCGCGGTTACGGCCCGCTGCGCCTGCGCGAGGAGCTGCGCCAGCGTGGCGTGCCCGAAAGCCTGATCGAGCGGGAATTGCAGAGCACCGAGCGGGACTGGTCAGCCCTGGCCCGGGCCGCATTCGCAAAGCGGTTCCCCGAAGGCCCAGCCGCAGATGTCCGTGAGCGGGCCCGACAGCAGCGGTTCATGCAGTACCGGGGGTTTTCCGGAGGGCAGTGGGACTAGGCGACTCAGCCGATGTTCTGCGGATCGTTCAGCTCATCTATCAATGCCCGGAGCCGGCCCTGAGCCCGTGCATTCAAGGCAAAGCTCAGGGACGTCAGGTGCCGCAGTTCGGCATCCTCATCTCCTGCGCCAGACGGCGTCTGCTGAGTGAACCCGCCACCTGTGCAGATATCGGCAAATTCCACCTTGATCCTTTCCAGCGCCCGCGCCGTCAGTGGTTGATTGAGCCGCATCAGATACTGATCCTGCAGCCAGCGCGCCGAATGGAAGTTGCGGTAGAACTGGCGGATCAGTTTCAGCGCCTGATGGGGCGAATCGGCCAGCTGCAGCAGGTTCAGGTCGCTCTCCAGAATGTACCCATCCGGCAGCAGATTGCGCCGGAAGAAATCCAGCAGGTCCTTCCAGTACTGGCCACCGGGCTCGTCCAGCAGGATGATCGGCACCATCGGGCTCTTGCCGGTCTGCACCAGCGTGAGCACTTCCAGCGTCTCGTCCAGGGTGCCGAAGCCGCCGGGACACAGGATCAGCGCATCGGCTTCCCGAACCAGAAACAGCTTTCTGAGGAAGAAGAAGCGAAACGGGAGGTCATGCTGGGTGCCGGAAACGATCCGGTTGGGCTTCTGCTCGAAGGGCAGGGTGATATTGAAGCTCAGACTGTTGTCCAACCCGGCCCCGACATGCACCGCTTCCATGATGCCGCCACCGCCGCCGGTAATCGCCATGTAATCGTCTTCGGCAAGCAGCTCGCCCAGCTCCCGGGCAAGGGCGAACATGTTGCTGTCCAGCAGGGTGCGGGCGGAGCCGAAGACGGTTACCTTGCGCCGACGCTTGAACTGTTCCAGACGGGCGAAGGCCGTCTCCAGCTCGCGGATGGTATGGCGCATGATCTTGGCGTCCCAGCGGTTGCGGTCAGCCTGCGCCATGCGCACGATGCTCAGCAGCATGTCGCGGTAGAGTTCGAGATTCTCGCTGCCGCCGTGGGCGAGGGTAAGCAGCTCGTCCACCTTGTCCTGCAATCCGGTACTGCCGGTCTGCCAGTGACGCGCCAGATAATCAGCGGCCCCGGGATCCTCGGCCATGTCTGCTCCTTTTACCAGGCGGGGTTACATCGCCTGGCAGTGATCGGCAACGAAGCTCTGGGTGAGTATCGGCTGGTCGGTGTCGGCCAGCACGAAGTGGTAGGTGAGCGTGGCGCCCATATCCAGCAGGCGGCGGAAGCGCTGGTCGGAACAGACGCTGGTCTGCAACTGGCTGCGAACCATCAGCGGTTCGCTCTGCATCCGGGCGGCATAGTCGGTTTCCACACTCAGATGGTTTATCAGCTCAGTGCCCCGCGCGCTGAAACCTTCATCCATGATGTATTCATTGAGCTTGCGGGGGGTGTCCTGGCTGCTGTGCTGCGCCACTGTTCGCAGCATGTCTTCCAGGCGGGTATCACGCAGGGATACCGCCTGGGCAGGCAATGCGATGAACAAGGCAAGCAGTACGATGAGATAACGCATAAATTCTCCACCAAACGGTAGGCATGTTACAGGATTAACACTCAGACCATCTGCGCCTGTTTCGGTTCTGGACAGGTACGGCTTTTTTTCCTTGTGTCTCAGGCGCTGGTCTGCGCGGTATTTTCGACCACCCGGCGCCGCTGGTAAATAGGTACCAGCTGGGCGACGAGCATGCCGCCGAGCATCAGGCTGCAGCCGATGAAGCCCCGTAAACTCAGGCTTTCATTGAGAAACAGCCAGCCGGCGACTGCCGCAAATACCGCTTCCAGGCTGAGAATGATGGCCGCGTGGGAAGACACTGCGTCCTTTTGCGCCACCACCTGCAGGGTAAAGCCGACCCCCACTGCGAGAATGCCGCCGAAGGCAATGGCCGGCGCAGCCAGTTCAATGGCCTGCAGGCTGATTTCCTCGAGCGCCACTGCCAGCAACAGGCTGATAACGGCGCATACGGCAAACTGGACGAAGGAGACACGTACAGGATCATAGCGCGATGCCAGCATTCCGACCAGCAGCACATGAATGGCCCAGCAGGCGGCACTCGCCAGCTGCAGCAGATCGCCGGAGGCGATGCGATAGTCTGCGGTGACGCTGAGCAGCAGCATTCCGGCTACCGCCAGCACCGCCCCGGCCCAGGTGCCTGCGCCGCTGCGCATACCGATGAACAGCCCGAAAATCGGCACCAGGATCACGTACATCCCGGTAATGAAGCCGGAATTGGTCACCGTGGTGAACAGCAGACCAACCTGTTGCAGATTGATACCAATGGTCAGCACCACTCCCAGCACAAGGCTGCCGAGCAGCATTGGCCTGCTGAAGCGGCGCTGCTGCGCCGGGGTGCGGCCGGGCCGGGTCAGCAACACCAGCGGCAGAATCACCAGGCAGCCCAGGGTAAAGCGCAGCCCGGTGTAGAGAAAGGGGCCGATATGCTCCATGCCCAGGCTCTGGGCCACGAAGGTGGTCCCCCAGATAAGGGCGGTGATCAACATCAGGGCATCTGCCCGCAGGGTCCGGCGTTTCATCTAACTCATTGTTCCAGTTGGAAAAGCGCGATTATGCGCGCAGCGGCAGGATAAAGACAGTTGACCGCAAAGGCACGATAAGGGGAACGAATTGACTGATGGCCCTGCCGATGTCAGGCTTGTATCCGCGGCATCATGACTCATTGCGATACATCAGACAGCAGGAAGCGAGATGGAGACAACCTACGAAATACTGATCGCCGATGATCACCCCCTTTTCCGTAGTGCGTTGTTCCAGGCTCTCGATGCAGGATTACCCGGCGATATCCGCCTCACCGAGGCCGGTTCCATTGCCGATCTCCAGACGCTGCTTGAGCAGCGCAGCAACTGGGATCTGGTGCTGCTTGATCTCAACATGCCGGGGGCCCACGGTTTTTCCGGGCTGGTATTGCTGCGCAGCCAGTATCCGCAGGTACCGGTGGTGGTCATCTCCGCCCAGGAAGGCGCGGCGGTGGTTCGTCGGGCCAGGGACTTCGGCGCGAGCGGCTTCATTCCCAAATCCTCCAGCCTTGAAGACATCCAGCGCTCTGTGCAGGATGTACTGGACGGTGACACCTGCTGGCCAGACCAGATCAATGAGGCTGTGTCGCCATTGAGTTCGGAGCAGGAGGCCATCAGCGCCCAGCTGGCCAGTCTGACGCCACAGCAGTTCAGGGTGCTGAGCATGGTGTGCGACGGCCTGCTGAACAAGCAGATCGCCTATGAGCTGAATGTGTCCGAGGCCACCGTGAAGGCCCACGTCACGGCCATCTTCCGCAAGCTCGGCGTACGTACCCGCACTCAGGCGGCGCTCGCTCTCCAGCACATGGAGCTGGCCCGCAACCCCTGAGGCAGACACGTCCGGGCGGGGCGTCTGCTTCGACTTAGGTATGAGGTGCCGCCGCTGGGCAAAGGCGGTTGCGCCTGCCAGACTATGCCGCCTTTACACGAGGTGAATTCCACCAATGATGCTCTCAGGTGGGCTGGTTGCGTCCACATTCCTGATCTATATCGCCCTGCTGTTCGCGATCGCCTTCTGGGGCGACCGGCAGACCGGCGAGTTCGGCCCGCGCCTGCGCATCTGGGTCTACAGCCTGTCCATTGCCGTCTGGTGTACCAGCTGGACCTTCTTCGGCGCGGTGGGCATGGCCGCAGGCCAGATGTGGGACTTCCTGCCCATCTATATCGGGCCGATCATCCTGTGCATGGTCGGGTGGCGCATGATCGCGCGCATGCTGGCCATCAGCAAACAGGAGAACATCACCTCCATCGCCGACTTTATCGCCTCCCGCTACGGCAAATCCCAGAGCCTGGGGGTGGTGGTGACCGCGCTGTGTCTGGTCAGCGTGCTGCCTTATATTGCCCTGCAGCTCAAGAGTATCGTGCTGGGCTTCAATCTGCTGACCGGCACCGGTGTGTCCCTGACCGGAGGAGAAGTCAGCAGCTCCGATGAAACCGCGCTGGTGGTAACGCTGGTCCTGGCGCTGTTCACCATCCTGTTCGGTACCCGCAGTCTGGACGCCACCGAGCACCACCGCGGCATGATGCTGGCCATTGCCTTCGAGTCCCTGGTCAAGCTCCTGGCGTTCATCGCGGTCGGCGTGTTCGTCACCTTCATCCTGTTCGGCGGGGTGGGCGAACTGATCGAGCGGGCCACCAGCAGCCCGGCGCTGGAGGAATACTGGCAGCGGGAAACCATGCACATGAACCTGGCGTTCCAGACGTTGATCGCTATCCTGGCGTTCCTGTGTCTGCCGCGGCAGTTTCAGGTGGCGGTGGTGGAGAACATCCAGTCCGGCGACCTGCGGGCCGCGCGCTGGGTGTTCCCGGCTTATCTTCTGCTGGCCGGCATCTTCGTATTGCCGATCAGCCTGGCCGGGCAGTTGCAGTTCGGCACCGAGCTGTCGCCGGATTCCTACGTAATCAACGTGCCGCTGATGGAAGGACGCCCGGTTCTCGCATTGCTGGCCTTTCTCGGCGGCGCATCGGCCGCCACCGGCATGGTCATTGTTGCGGCCATTGCACTGAGCACCATGGTCTCCAACGACGTGGTCATGCCGCTGCTGCTGCGCAAGCGCAAGCAGCAGGAGCGCTCCTACGAGGAATTCCGCGGGTGGATGCTCAACCTGCGGCGCAGCGCGATCCTGATCATCCTGCTGCTGGCCTACGTGGTGTACCGCATGATTGCCAACTCAGGCAGCCTGGCCAACACCGGGCAGATCGCGTTCGGCTCGATCGCCCAGCTGGCGCCGGCCATGTTCGGTGCGCTGTTCTGGAAACAGGCCAATCGCACCGGGGTACTTGCCGGCCTGCTGGTGGGCGTCAGTCTCTGGTTCTATCTGCTGGTCATGCCGCTGCTCCAGGCGGTCAACGTGGCGGACATGCCGCTGCTGCAGGGGATGTATCCGGATGCCTTCGGACTGCCGCTGGACCCGATCACCCTGGGCAGTCTGGTTGCGCTGGGCTGCAATTTCGTGGTGTTCGTGGTGGTGTCGCTCTTCAGCCGTACCCGGGTAACCGAGCACTGGCAGGCCAGCCGCTTCGTCAGTCTTGATGACGAGCTGGACAGTGGCCCAAGCCGGGCGATGCTGCGGGTTACCGTGGCGGATCTGCTGATGCTCGCTGCGCGGTTCGTCGGTGACGAGCGGGCGCAGACCGGCTTCGAGCGCTTTGCCGAGGCCCAGGGCGTGGTGTTCAACCCGGCGCAGGTGGCTGACAGCAACTGGATCACCCAGACCGAGCGGCTGCTGGCAGGGGTGCTGGGCGCCTCGTCGGCACGGGTGGTGGTGAAGGCAGCGATCGAAGGCCGGGACATGCACTTCGAGGATGTGGTGCGCATTGTCGACGAGGCCTCCGAGGTACTGCAGTTCAACCGCGGCCTGCTGCAGGGCGCGATCGAGAACATTACCCAGGGCATCAGCGTGGTCGACAAGGAGCTGCGGCTGGTAGCCTGGAACCAGCGCTATCTGGAAATGTTCCAGTATCCCGACGGCCTGATCACCATCGGCCGGCCGATTGCCGATCTGATTCTGTGCAATGCCAAGCGCGGCCTGTGCGGCCCCGGTGACCCTTACATGCACATGGAAAAGCGCGTCAACTGGATGCGCCGCGGCACGGCCCACCGCTCCGAGCGGCTGTTCCCCACCGGTCGGGTGATCGAGATCATCGGTAATCCCATGCCGGGCGGCGGCTTTGTCATGAGCTTCACCGACATCACCGCCTTCCGCGAGGCCGAGAACGCGCTCAAGGAAGCCAACGAGAGCCTCGAACAGCGGGTAATCGAACGCACCCGCGAATTGTCCGAGCTGAACAAGGCGCTGATCCAGGCCAAGGCCCAGACCGAGCAGGCCAGTCAGTCGAAGGGGCGCTTCCTGATGGCGGTCAGTCATGACCTGATGCAGCCGATGAACGCCGCGCGGCTGTTCTCCGCCTCGCTGGCCCATCAGCCCAATCTGCCGCTGGAAGCACAGGAGCTGGTACGGCATCTGGATACCTCCCTGCGCTCGGCGGAGGATCTGATTTCCGACCTGCTCGATCTGTCCCGCCTTGAGTCGGGGCGCATCACTCCCGAGTGGAGCGACTTCGTGCTGACCGAGCTGATCGAGCCGCTGCGCGTGGAGTTCGGCGCTCTTGCGCTGGAGCAGGGCGTGGATCTGCGGGTACACAACAGCCGGCTGCGGGTGCGCAGTGACATCCGCCTGCTGCGCCGTATCCTGCAGAATTTCCTGACCAACGCCTTCCGCTATGCCGGCAATTCCCGCGTGGTGCTGGGCATGCGCCGGCTGCCCGATGCGGTGCGCCTCGAAGTCTGGGACCAGGGGCCTGGCATCCCGCGGGACAAGCTGCAGACGATCTTCGAGGAGTTCCAGCGGCTGGATAACCACCGTACTCAGGCCGAGAAGGGGCTGGGGCTTGGCCTGGCGATAGCCGACGGCCTGTGCCGGGTGCTGGGCCATGAACTGTCGGTGCGCTCCTGGCCGGGGCGTGGCAGCGTGTTCAGCGTGACGGTGCCGCTGGCCCGCTATGACCGGTCACCACGCGTTGCGCGGTCGGTGCAGGTGCCGCCGCTGAGCGGTGCCCAGGTGCTGTGCATCGATAACGAGGCGACCATTCTCACCGGCATGCAGAGCCTGCTCAGCCGCTGGCAGTGCAACGTCGCGGTGGCGCGGGACCGCAAGGAGGTTCAGGCGGTGCTGGACAGCGGGTTCATGCCCGAGCTGGTGCTGGCCGACTACCATCTGGATAATGGCGACACCGGACTTGAACTCATGAACTGGCTGCGGGAGAAGATCAATCCCGATCTGCCCGGCGTGGTCATCAGTGCCGACGGTCGTAACGAACTGGTCACGCGGATCCGTCTGCACGGGCTCGACTATCTGCCCAAACCGGTAAAGCCGGCGGCACTGCGCGCGCTGATCAGCCGCTACGTCAGTCTCTGAATACGTTTTGCTACCTGGGATTAGAATGTCTGCATCGCGGGAATTCCTGCTGGGCATGCGCGATACCATACCCATGCTCGTGGGCGCCGTGCCCTTCGGCATTGTCTACGGCACCCTGGCGGTCTCGTCGGGATTGTCGGTGGGTGCCACCCTGGCCATGTCGCTGCTGGTGTTCGCCGGCTCGGCGCAGTTTGTCGCTGCCAGCCTGGTTGCCTCCGGCACCAGCCTGACGGTGATCCTGCTGACCACCCTCATCGTCAATCTGCGACACATGCTCTACAGCGCCAGCCTGCTGCCCTTCGTGCGGCATCTGCCCCAGCGCTGGCGGGTGGCGCTGGCGTTCTGGCTGACCGATGAGAGTTTCGCGGTCGTGCACCGCCATTATCTGTTGAATGACTCGCCGCTGGAGCGCAAGCACTGGTACTTCCTGGGATCGTGCCTGGCCATGTACAGCCTGTGGTTCGCCTGCTCGCTGGTTGGCGTGTTGCTGGGCCAGGCGCTGCCTTCGCTGGGCGACTGGGGGCTGGACTTTGCCATGATCGCCACCTTCATCGGCATCGTGGTGCCGCTGCTGCGCAATCAGCCGATGATCGTGGCGGCGCTGGTAGCCAGCACGGTGGCCGTGGCTGCCCATGGTCTGCCCTGGAAGCTGGGCCTGATGCTGGCAGCGCTGCTTGGGGTGACGGCCGGGGTGGTGGCCGAGCGCTGGGCGCTCCGCGATCGGCCTGCCGCGGTGGAGGCGCCATGAACACTTTCGAGATTGCCCTGATTCTGGGCATGGCGGTCATCACCTTCGCCATCCGCTACACATTGTTCGCGGTGGGCCACAAGGTCCGCTTCAGCCCGCTGGTGACCCAGGCGCTGACCTATGTGCCGGTGGCGGTGCTGTCGGCCATCGCCGTGCCGGTCATGCTGATGCCCGATGGCGAAGGGCTGCAGCTGTCGCTGGATAACGATTATCTGGTCGGCGGTGTTGCCGCCATCATCATCGCCGCGCGCTGGCGCAACCTGCTGGCAACCATCGCCGGCGGCATCCTGTGCTTCTTCCTGTGGCGCTTTCTCTACGGCTGAACCTGCTTGCGCATGAATGTCAGCGCCACCGCCGCGATTGAAATCAGCACGGTGAACCCGAGCATGCTGTTGACCATACCCAGCCGGTCGCTGGCAAAACCCAGCCCCAGCACCACGGTGGCCATGGTCAGATAGGCGGCCAGATAGAACGCCGAGGTCATGCCGCCACGTTCGGCCGGTGGCGCCGAGCGGGCGATGGTGATCGTCGCGATCACCCCCGTAGTGCCGGCGCCCATGCCGGTGGCAACGGTCGCAAGACTGAACAGCCATACCGACTCCATCAGCACCGCGCCGGCCAGCGCGCCGAGACCTGCGATCAGCAACGCCGGCCCGAGGATCAGCAGGCGGCTGAGGGGCTGGCGCTGGCTGGCAAACTGCGTCACACCCGCCACCAGTTGCCAACCCGCAGCGAACAGACCGGCCAGGGCCAGCTCGGTAACGCCGATCAGATCCCGCGCCATCGATGGTCCCAGGGACGAATAGAGGCTGCCGGTGGACCAGGCCAGACACATGGCGGAGGCGGCAAACAGGAAGGTGCCCAGCAGATGGCGCGGCACCCGTATCGGCGTGGGCCGCCAGGCGCGCATGCTGAACCCCGGTTGCCGCTGGCCCAGGTCGCTCGGCCAGGGCGCCCTCAACAGCATGAAGATGCACGCCAGACAGAGCACGATGGTGACAGTGAAGGCCCATATATGTGCGTGGTTGCTCCAGAGCAGGGCCAGTGAACTCACGGTTGGCCCCATGCTCGCCCCCAGAGTGAAGGCCAGGGCGGCGAAGGTCGCGCCGCGGGCCCAGTTGCCGTTCGGCTCCATCTCGACCACGGCGGCAGTGGCCGCCCCCGTGACCAGACCGGTGCCGATACCGGTGAGCAGGCGGGCGAGCCCGAGCTGATGGATGTCCGAGGCCAGCATGAAGATTGCCGACCCGCAGAGGATGAACACCAGGCCCGGCAGCAGCATCTGCCGTCGACCGACCTGATCGGAGAGCGAGCCCATGGTCAGCAGCGTGACCACCACGCCCAGCACGTAGATCGAGAACACGGCGGTCAGTGCGGTGGAAGAGAAGCCCCAGGCTTGCTGCCACATGGCATACAGCGGCGTCGGCGTATGGCTGGCAAAGATGGTGGTGAAGATGGCCAGCAGGCAGGCGGCCATTGCCGGGGATCTGAGGTGCTTCATGTTATCCGGGTCGACAGGGCGAAGGGTTCGACATTATTGCAGAACGGGCGATAGTATGGGCAGCAGGGGTGATATCAGGGTGACTTATGTCCCGTCATGTAAACAGACTGTAAAAGTATTCTGATTATAGGCCCGCCGGCGGGGCTGCTATGATGGCCGCAGAGAGCGGTTCGGTCTGAGCCCGTCGAACACTGAAGGGAGCCAATGAGTACACCCCCATCACCCACCATCGTCTCGTCCCACTCGGTTGCACGCTGGCTGTTGCTGCTGGTGGTTGTCGCCGGAATCTATTTCTTTCATGGTTTCATTGTTCCGGTACTGGCCGCGCTGATTGTCGCGTTCGCCAGCTGGCCGCTGTACCAGCACCTGCTGCGCCTGTGCGGCGGACGCCGCAACCTTGCCTCGGCTATTGCCATCGTGCTGATCCTGGTGGTGATAGTGGTGCCGCTGACCATGGCGCTGAGCTTTGCGCTGGAAGAGGCGCAGAGCTGGATGGCCTGGCTGGTGGAGGCCAACCGGGTCGGTGCCGAGGTGCCGGGCTGGATTGCGGCGCTGCCCTTTGTCGGCATCTGGCTGGCGGAGCAGTGGAACGAATATCTCAACCACCCCCACGCCATAAGCGAGATCATCCAGATGGCCAGCGGGCAGCATCTGGGCAACGTCTCGCGGGTCATCATGACCATGAGCGGCAAGGCGTTCTCTCTCGCGCTGGCACTGCTGTTCATGCTGATCACCCTGTTCTTCCTGTACCGTGACGGGCGCACCCTCGTGGCCCAGCTGGACCGGGTGGGGGAGGGCGTGCTGCCGGCGCGCTGGCAGCGGTTCTCGCGCATGGTACCGGCCACCGTTACCGCTACCGTTATCGGCATGGGACTGATCGCCATAGGCGAGGGCATCGTGCTGGGTATCGCCTACTGGATAGCCGGTGTTCCTTCCCCGGTGGCGCTGGGTGTGATCACCGGTGTGATGGCGCTGATACCCGGCGGCGCACCGCTGGCCTTCACTCTGGTGTCGCTCTACCTGGTCGGCAGCGGCGACCTGTTTGCCGGGGTGGCGCTGTTCATCTGGGGTTCGGTCGAGCTGTTCATCGTCGACAAGACCATCCGCCCGTCACTGGTCGGCGGACCGATCAAACTGCCGTTCCTGCTGACTTTCTTCGGTCTGATCGGCGGGGTGACCACCATGGGGCTGGTGGGGCTGTTCGTCGGCCCGGTACTGATGTCGCTGCTGCTGGCCATCTGGCGGGAATGGGTGCATGACGGCGACCCGCTGCTGTTGATCGAGCCGACCCGGCCGCCCTCAGCAGGCGGGCCGGTTCAGCGCAGCCCGGGAGACAGCGACAGCCCGCTGGCCAGGGCGCCGAGCGAGAGCGGGTAGTGCTCGTTCAGGGCGCGGTGCCACAGCGGCCTGAGGCCGGACAGGTCCCGCTCGGGTGCCGGCCACATCTCGACAGAATCGATCAGCTCCTGGGTGCCATCCTCCGTCTGCCTGCTCAGCGCAAAGCGGAAGGGGTGATAGCCGGTCATGCCCAGGCGCACGTCAGTTACCACCCAGTAGCCATCAATCAGGTCGTAGCGCAGCAGGTCATTGGTGAACCAGCGCAGGCGCTGATGCTGGGGTGAATCCGCCAGCGCCGCCCGGGCCTCGCTGACCCGGCGCGGCAGGCGTTCCAGCCGGGGCGGATTGCGATCCAGCCAGCTGGTCAGTCCCTCGTAGTAATCATCGCCGTCCACTGCCACCAGGCGCCATAACACCGTATTGAAGGGCGTCGGCGAGACGAACACCGCCTCCGGCTCGATGCCGGCCCGGGTCAGCGCCTGGTCCAGCCGCTGCTCGGCCATCTGCTTGCCCGCCAGGGTGCTGAGCAGATACAGCGTGCTCAGGCCCAGGGCCGCGTATTGCGCCCGCACCCCCAGGCGTCGCCTGAGCCCCACCGCCAGGGCAATGATCACCGCCGCCAGCAAGGGCACGGTATACAGCGGGTCGATGATGAAGATGCTGGAAATCGCCACAGGCGGGGTGGTGAACGGCCAGAACAGCTGGGTGCCGTAGGTGGTAAAGGCATCCAGCAGCACGTGGGTGGTCAGCACCAGCCATATGCACAGCCACAGACGCAGCCCGCTGTAATCGGGGTGGGGCCGGAAGCGCCGGACCAGCCAGGCCAGCAACACGCTGACGATCGCGACCACCAGCAGCGAGTGGCTGAAACCCCGGTGGTAGGTCATGTTGGCGACAGCATCGCCGTAGTCGATGACCACATCCATATCCGGCAGGGTGCCCAGCATCGCACCGTAAAGCAGGGCCTTGCGCCCTTGCCAACGCCCGAGCAGCGCGCCCTGGAGCGACGCGCCAAGTACCGCCTGGGTTATCGAGTCCATCAGAGCGTGTGCTGCTTGTCCTCTTCCACCGCCCAGTCAAGCCGCTCCAGCAGCGCCTTGCGGGTTTTCAGTTTGGTGTTGCGGTGGGCGGTCATGTTCAGCCTGGTCAGCTGCGCGGCCATGGCCAACGCCTCCGCTTCCAGCTCCTCGGCGGGCACCACGCGATCAAGGAAGCCGGCTTCAACAGCGTCCTGGGGGGAGAACATTTCGGCGTTGATGACCGTGCGGTTGAAGGCACTGTTGCTCAGCCGGGCGCGGGCCAGCTCGATACCGGCGTGGTGCATGGTCATGCCGATCGCCACCTCATTCAGGCCGATCTTGAACGGCCCCTCAACGCCGATGCGGTAGTCCGCCGACAGCAGCAGGAAGGCGCCCTTGGCGATCGCGTGGCCGGTGCACACCGCCATCACCGGGAAGGGGTGCGACAGCAGCCGGCGGGACAGTGTCGAGCCGATGCTTACCAGGCCCTTGGCTGCGTCCGCGCTGGAGGTCATCACCTTCAGGTCGTAGCCGCCGGAGAAAATACCGGGCTTGCCGCTGATCACCACCACCGCGCGGTCCTGCTCAGCACGGTCCAGTGCCGCATTCAGCTCGGCAAACAGCTCGGGCGACAGGGCATTGACCTTGCCGTTGTCCAGGCCGATACGGGCAATACCATCGGAAAAACTGTAGGAAACCAGCTCGCTCATCAAAGATCCCTCGGTTTGTGGAAGCTGCCGGTCCAGAGCCGGCCTGCATGGCAGTTTACTAGGAAGCCAATGACTGTCGAGTTCCGTAAATAGGGTTTGCCAAACCGCTCTGGTTTGGGTACATTAGCGCGCCTCGGAACTGGCAACGTCCAGCACCGGGATTGCGGAGAGGTGTCCGAGTGGCTGAAGGAGCACGCCTGGAAAGTGTGTATACGTTAATAGCGTATCGAGGGTTCGAATCCCTCCCTCTCCGCCAAATAAACGAAAAGGCCCAGCTGAAAAGCTGGGCCTTTTTCGTTTATCAGGTGCAGGGTCGGTGAGAACCCTAACAGTTCGACCGAAGCCCGCGAAGCGGGCTGAGGAACGCCCGGAGCGCAGCGACGGCGGTCGTGGCGACGAACCGTCCCGAAGGGGGGGGAGGCGCAAAGCGCCGAATAATCCCTCCCGCAGGAGCGGCTACGCTCGGAGTTGCCTCAGCGGGGCTTTTTCATTTCTACAGCATCAGCCCGCCAGCTCCCTGCGTACGATCTCGGCGCCCGCCGTCAGCGCGTGCAGTTTGCCTCTGGCCACATGGCGGGGCAGGGGAGCCATGCCGCAGTTGGTGCACGGGCAGAGCTTGTCCGCATCCACATACTTGAGTGCCTTGCGCAGGGTATCCGCCACCTGTTCGGGCGTTTCGATGTCGTGGCTGGCCACATCAATGGCGCCGACCATCACTTTCTTGCCACGCACCAGCTCCAGCAGCTCCATGGGCACCCGGGAGTTCTGGCACTCCAGAGAGATGGTGTCGATACTGGACGCCTGCAGCCTGGGGAAGATTTCCTCGTACTGCCGCCACTCCGAGCCCAGGGTCTTCTTCCAGTCGGTGTTGGCCTTGATGCCGTAGCCGTAGCAGATATGCACCGCTGTTTCACACTTGAGCCCCTCGATGGCACGCTCCAGCGTGGCAATGCCCCAGTCGTTCACCTCGTCGAAGAACACGTTGAAGGCCGGCTCATCGAACTGGATGATGTCCACGCCCGCTGCTTCCAGCTCCCGTGCTTCCTGATTGAGTATGCCGGCGAACTCCCAGGCCAGCTTCTCCCGGCTCTTGTAGTGGGCATCGTAGAGGGTGTCGATCATGGTCATCGGGCCGGGCAGAGCCCATTTGATCGGCCGGTCGGTCTGCGCACGCAGGTACCGCGCGTCTTCGACAAACACCGGCTTCTGACGGCTGACCGCGCTGGAGACGGTAGGCACGCTGGCGTCATAGCGATTTCGGATGCGCACCGTCTCCCGTTTCTCGAAATCCACACCATCCAGATGCTCGATGAAGGTGGTGACAAAGTGCTGGCGCGACTGCTCACCGTCACTGACGATATCGATGCCGGCCAGCTGCTGCTCGTGCAGCGCCAGGCTGAGGGCGTCCCGCTTGCCCTCGGCCAGTTCTTCCCCCTGCAGTTTCCATTCTGACCAGAGCGTTTCCGGCTGTGCCAGCCAGGAGGGCTTGGGCAAGCTGCCCGCAGTGGAGGTGGGCAATATCTTCTTCATCATCTGGACCTGTTTAAATCAGTTGAAAGGTGTAACTGGCGGACCACCGCTCAAGGAAATCCCGGTACGGTCTGAGGAAGCTTTCTTCCGCCAGCTTCCCCTGTTCGCGAGCCAGGCGGTTGCGCTCTTCCCTGTCGTAAACGATGCGGGTGACGGAGTAATCCTTGTGTTCCAGGCTTGGCTGGTAGCATTTGCCGGCGACTGAATTGGCGTTGTAGATCTCCGGCCGGTAGATCTTCTGGAAGGTATCCATCACGCTGATCGTGCCGATAAGCTCGAGATCGGTGTAATCGACCAACAGGTCACCGGAGAAGTAGAACGCCAGCGGCGCTACGCTGTTGGGCGGCATGAAGTAGCGCACCTGCAGACCCATCCTGCTGAAATACCTGTCCGTCAGGGATTGCTCCTCCTGCCGGTACTCATGGCCCAGCACGGGATGCTGGTTCTCGGTGCGGTGATAGACCCGGCTGTTGGAAACGCTCAGGCAGATGACCGGCGGCTTGGCAAAACTGCTCTTGTAGGCTTCTGAATTGACGAAGGATCTGAAGAGCTTGCCATGCAGGTCGCCGAAATTATCCGGCACGCTGAATTTCGTCCGGCCTCTGTTGTGCTCCCGCAGCAGCACACTGAAGTCGTAATCACGCACATAGGATGAAAAGTTGTTCCCGACGATGCCGTCAATCCGCTTGCCGGTTTGCCGGTCCAGAATCTTCGTCTGCAACACCTCGATCAACGGGAGGCCAGGGCCGCCGAGCTCGGCACGGGCATCCAGCTCGACCGACACAATATCAAGCTCGACCGCATAACGATCGCCGTTCGGGTTATCCCAGTGCGCCAGACTGTTGAACCGGTTGTTGATCATCGTCAGGGTGTTGCGCAGGTTCTCCTCGCGGTTCTCTCCACGCGCCAGGTTGGCGAAGTTGGTGGTGATCCGGGTATTTTCGGCCGGCCGGTAGTCTTCATCGAAGCGGGTGCGCTCGATGGTGAAATTCAGTTCGGTGGTCATGAATCGATGTCCTGTTCTTCCGACAAGGCGTAGCCGGCCCCCTTGGCTTGGGGAGGCCGGCCGTTGAATGGAGGACATCTTAGGTTGCGCTTATCATGAGCAGAAGTGATTTTATTTCAGATCATCTTTAGTTAAATCGAAGATGATCTGTGAGCGGTATTGCCCCCGACCGTAGGAGCCGCGACCCCGCGGCGATTGGTTACCCCAGAAAATGCCCCACATACGCCGCCATGAAAGCCCCCTCCTGAAATTGCTTCAGCCCGGTTTCGGCAAAGGCCACCGGCAGCGGATGCTCGGCCACTACCGACTTGATCTGCGCCGCCGACACCAGCGCAACGTCGATCTCCGGTATCGGAATCAGCTGAATGGCCGCTTCCAGCTTGAAGCTGATGGCACCACCGGCAAACTTGCCCTTCTGGAGCCGCTCCTTGATGACGACCTTCTCGACCTTGTAGTCCTTCAGAAACTGCACCATATCCGCCTGAAACCGCTGCAGGTCGGCCCGGGTATGGTCCTTCTTCAGGGTCAGCTTGCGGATGCGCGCATCCGGCAGATTGAACAGGCCCTGGTCTTCGTGAAGCAGGCACACCACGGCATCATTGCCGGTCAATTCGATACCACAAATACGCATACTGATACTCCGCCTTAATGTTCTGTGTGCCGCTTGATATGCAGCTCACGCACCTGAGCTGCCAGTTCGTCGTCCGGGCCTTCCACCTCGGTATCGGCAATCACCTCGCCGATGGGCAAGGAGCGCACCCGCCCGCGCGACACTCCCAGCTCCGCCAGCCAGCTGCCAAGCTGCGCTGATGAGCTCGCATAGACGATACGACCCAATCCCACCCAGCCGTGGGCCGCCGCGCACATCGGACAGTGCTCGCCAGAGGTGTACACCGTAGCCCGGGCCCGATCCTCGAGGCGCATATTCTGCGCCGCCCAGCGGGCAATGGCGAATTCCGGATGTTGAGTATGATCGCCCGCCGCCACCCGGTTGCGATCCTCGAACAGCACGTCTCCCTCGGCCGAGACCAGTACCGAACCGAAAGGCTCATCGCCGGCCTCCAGCGCTTCGGCTGCGAGCTCAATGCATCGTCTGAGATGCACGCGGTCCTGTTCATCAATCATTGTTGCCCTCCAGCTCTGTGTTCAGCTTCTGATCAGTCTTCTTAACGTTTACCTTATGACCTCAATCCGCACATTCAGCAAACCGGCAGAAACATCACCGATACTCGCGAAGGCAGAGCGCGACAGGTCGATAACCCGCCCGCGAACGAATGGTCCCCGGTCATTGATGCGCACCACCACGCTCTTGCCGTTGCGCACGTTCGTCACCTTCACCTGGGAGCCAAAGGGCAGGGTGCGGTGGGCTGCGGTCTTTCTGCCCGCCTTGTAGAGCTCGCCGCTGGCAGTCTTTCTGTTCTGGAATCGGTCCGCATAGTAAGAGGCCTGTCCGGCTTCCTTGTGGCCGACCCACTTGCCGGCGGAGCCGGGTTTGGGAGCAGTGCTGCAGGCGGAAATTACCGCAAACAGCAGCAGTAGAAGAACGGGTCTGACAGTTGCTTGCATCGGTTCCTTTCACCATCCATCGATTGTGGCTGTCGCCGGAGTTATCGCGCTCGCTGACGCACACACTCCGAGACGCCGGTTCAGCGGCGTTTACTATACTGACATCCACCATTTTTGCCCTGGGTCCATTGTGAACACGAGTAACTTCCCACGCCCCGACGTTCTTCCCATGACCTATCGCGAGGTGAAGCGGTGATCGAGTCCACGCTCACCCTGCTGATCGGCATTCTCATTATCCTGGCGTTGATCGCGGCCAACGGCTATTTCGTTGCACAGGAGTTCGCTTACATGGCCGTGGACCGGACGCGGCTGGCTGCCCGTGCGGCGGACGGCGACGCCGCCTCCCGGCGTGCGCTTCAGGTCACCCGGCGCACGAGTTTCATGCTTTCCGGTGCACAGCTGGGCATCACCATAACCGGCCTGATGATCGGCTTCGTTACGGAGCCCTTTGTCGGGCGTTCGCTGGGTGAGCTGCTTGGTGGCGTGGGTATCTCCCGGGAAGTCGGCGTCTCGGTTGGCACCGTCGGTGCGCTGGTGGTGGCCACCCTTGTTCAGATGATATTCGGCGAGCTCTACCCGAAGAACCTCGCCATTGCCAGCGCCGAGCCGATGGCCCGCGCCCTGGCACGCTCAACGCTCATCTACCTCACGGTGTTCGGCTGGCTTATCGGCTTCTTCGACAAGGCAGCCAACCTGTTTCTGCGCCTGCTGCGCATCGAGCCGGTGCACGATCTGGATGTGAGCGTGTCCGCCGACGAGCTGCCACACATCATTTCCGACTCCCGGGACAGCGGTGACCTGCCGCATGAGCTGTCGCTGATGCTGGACCGTATCCTCGACTTCCCGCAGCGCGATGCCGAGCATGCAATGATCCCGCGATCCCAGGTCGACTGGCTGGATCCGGATACGACCCTCGGCGAGCTGCATGAGCTCATGGCGACCGGGCACACCCGGTACCCGGTGGTCGACGAAGACACGCCGGTCGGCGTGGTGCACCTGGCGGATGTGCTTGAGCGCCTGGGTGCCGGTGGCGCCGCTGATACCGCTGATACCGTCGATTCGATAATGCGCCCGGCAACGGTCATCCCCACGCTGATGTCATTGCCGGATGCGCTCGCTCAATTGATCCAGACCAATAATCAGCTCGCCTGCGTCATCGATGAATACGGTGGGTTTGCCGGCGTCCTGACGCTGGAGGATCTGGCCGAGGAAATCGTCGGCGAGATTACCGACGAGCACGATCTCGAGGTCAGCGAGACAGTAGTGGCGGGCGACGACGGCAGCTGGGTGATGGACGGTGACGTTCACCTCGACGAGGTCGAGCGGGCCATAGGTCATGACCTGCCCCGTGAGGATGTCGAGACAGTGGCCGGGCTGCTGATCGCCGAACTGGGTGCACTGCCTGCGGAAGGGGACGTGGTGTCGGTCGATCTGCCGGTTGACCCATCCGAACTGGTGGCTGATGTGCCCGTTCTGCGTCAGTTGGTCATAGATGTACTGGAAGTCGATCGCTACGTTCCGACGCAGGTGCGCGTACGGCTGATTGAGACAACCGTCACAGGAGATGAGCAGTGAGCAATCCTCTGGTCGTCACTCTGGTGACCCTGGCTCTCATCGCGCTGAGCGCCTTCTTTGTCATCATCGAATTCGCCCTGCTTGGCGCACGCCGCCACCGCCTTGAGGAACTGGCGGTGACCAGCCGCTCCGCCCGAGCGGCGCTGCGGGGCATGAACGACCTGACGCTGATGCTGGCAGGCGCGCAGTTGGGCATTACCTTCTGCACCTTCGCCCTGGGCGCGGTAACCAAGCCCGCCGTGGACAACTGGCTTGGCCCGGTGCTGCTCCTGCTGGGCCTGCCCGCATGGGCTGCCAATGGCGCGTCTTTTGCCATGGCTTTCTTCTTCGTGACCTTCCTGCATCTGGTGGTCGGCGAAATGGCACCCAAATCCTGGGCGATAGCGCATCCGGAACGATCGGCGCTGGCGGTCGGATTGGCGGGGCGAGCCTATATCTGGCCGCTGCGCCCCCTGATGAAATGGGTCAACCGCATTGCCAACCGACTGGTGAAGGCATCCGGCGTCGAGCCGGTGGAAAGCGCCGCCGTGGGCGGCCAGGACATCGCCACCATTCGGCAGCTGGTGGAGCATTCGGCCCGGGTGGGGACCCTGAAGCCCCAGCTGCAGCAACAGATCTCCAGTCTCATCGACCTCGGTTCGGAGACGATCGACGCGCTGCTGGTGGAAGGAGCATCGCCGACGCATGTGCCGGATGGAGCAACCGTGGCGGACGTCCGAGCTGCCGCTCTGGCGTCCGGCCACCTGCGCATTCTGATGCTGGGCGACAGCGCCGCTGATCCACTGGTAGTGCACCTTCGTGACACATTGCTGGAACCGGACTCCAGGCCGGCACGCGAGATTGCCCGCCCGGTTCATCTGCTGGATGCGCAGACGCCGATCTACGAAGCCATGGCCCGGATGCGCCAGTCCAGCGTGCAGCTTGCTGCAGTGATGAGCGATGGGCAGATGCGTGGCGTCATTACCCTGGCGGACATTCTGCAACGATTGCTGCCGATGACCATGCGCCATCAGCGCCCTGAACCCGGCATGTAACCACCTGCGCCGGGGCGTCACTCGCCGCTGAATATTACCTGTAATAAAACTCAACAATACTGAGCGCCACCCTACCCAATAAGCGGATATAGTGGATCTGGGTCGTCTGGTCGGAAGAGCTTTCAACTGTTCTCCGGGCCAGGCAGACGCCGTCATGAGTGGGTAACATCAGCGTGCGATTACAGCCCGCATCAAACCTATAACAACAACCTGGAAGGCGCATTGTCCATGAGATCCATCACTGCCAGAGAAGGGGGAGACCAAGGCCACTTGACCGGCTACGGCTCCAAGGCGTACCGCAATTATGTGCTCTTCGCGCTGACATTCATTTACATCCTGAATTTCGTCGACCGCGCCCTGCTGGCGGTCGTCGGCCCCGATCTGGTGCCCGACCTCGGGCTCACCGACACCCAGTTCGGGCTTCTCACCGGCTTCGGTTTCGCCTTGCTCTACACGGCCGTGGGCGTCCCGCTGGCGCGCTATGCCGATGTCGCCAACCGTGTCTGGATCATGACCGTCTGCGTGGCCCTGTGGTCGCTGATGACCGCGCTTTGCGGCCTGGCCACGGAAGTCACCATCGGCTCGGTCACCATCGGCGCGTTCTGGATTCTGCTGATGTGTCGGGTCGGTGTGGGTATCGGCGAGGCCGGCTGCACGCCGCCAGCCAACTCCCTGATCGCCGACTATTTCATCCCGCGTGAACGGTCCCAGGCGCTGGGCTTCTACGCCATGGGCGTCACGCTAGGCACCATGTTCGCCAACATCATCGGCGGCTGGGTGACCGACGTGTTCGACTGGCGCACCGCTTTCTTCGTTGTTGGCTTGCCGGGCCTGCTCGTCGCGCTTGTTTTCAAGCTCACGGTCAAGGAGCCGCCGCGGGGCTACACCGATCCGCCGGAAGCCACGAAAAAGGAGCGAGCCAGCCTGAGCGAGGCTATCCACGAGCTGATGCGCAAGCCTGCCTTCTGGCTGATGACCGCCGGCGCCACCATTGCCGCGTTCTGCGGTTACGGTATCTCCTCGTTCCAGTCACTCTTCCTGGTGCGCACCTACGAAATCACCGCCGGTCAGGCTGCCATCTGGATCAACACGCCGGTCGCCCTGTCCGCTGCGGTCGGCACCTTCGCCACCGGTTGGCTGGCGACCAGGATCTACAAGAAGCACCCCGGCGCCATCGCCTGGGTACCGGCGGCAGGCCTGGCACTGTCGATTCCCTTCTATGTCTTCGCCTTCACCACAAACAATCTGCTCTACGCTGCGCTCGGGCTGATTATCGGCGGCTTCGTGAAATACGGCTATCTGGCCGCTCAGTACACGATCGGCCAGGGCGTGGTAAGCATGCGCGTACGTGCAATGGCCACCGCAGTGATGCTGCTTCTGGTCAACCTGATCGGTTACGGCTTCGGCCCGCTGTTCATTGGCCTGATCTCCGACATCTTCTTCAACTCCGGTGCCGCCGAATACGGCGTAGCGGCTGGCGAACTGGCCCGCAACCAGTGCCACCCCTCCGTGATCGGTCAACTGAGCCCGGAGCTGCGGGAAGTCTGCGGACAGGTCTACGCGCAGAGCCTGCAGACCTCCATGGTCATCATGGCCTGCCTGTACGGAGCCAGCGCAATCTGCTTCCTGTTGACCTGGACCCGGTTGGGCAAGGATATGGTGGACAGAGAGGTGAAAACGCCGGCTACGGCATAATGGCTACCGAGAGGGCGCGTTGCGCCCTCTTTTTTGCCTGAAATACTGGAGCAGTTGGGGCAGTGGACCGCAGCGACGGTTTGCCCAGGCTGAGGAAAAGGGTAATGTGGGTTTCCCTTGGACATGGAGCGTTGAGATGAGAAAACTGGCTGTTCTCCTTTTGCTGATAGGTGCGCCACTTGCAGCCGAGGAACGACAAAAGCCGATCGCCACGCAAGTCGGCGAGGCGATACAACCAGCCGCCCAAGCCATATCCAGATCAGTGAATAACACCGTTCTTGAATACATGGCCGCGTCCGAGGGGCCTTTGGGACAGGGGGCCCGTACCGCACTGGAAAGCCGTGCAAGGCAGGAAGCTATAGCCAATAGAGGACCGAGGCGAAATATGAAAGATTGCATCAAGCCCGATAGCGTGATCGATGACGACGTTAAGGAATGTATGGAAGGAACGCGTCAAAAGACCTGGTAAGCGCTGGCTGAGCTTGAGTGCCTCGCCTGGACCTTTGCCTACTTGTACCAAACGGGGTAACGTCGATCTTAGCAAAGGCGCCCTGATACAGGAGACCATGGATGGCTCGTCGCAAGCGCACGTCAGGTTTCGAAGATCTCATCAATATTATGGCTCGGCTGCCCTGGTGGGCCTGTCTGGGTATTGCTCTGCTCTCATGGCTGATACTCAGCTCCATTGCCAGCAGACCTATGGACGTATCCGGCGCCACGCTGGACCAGGTAGGCGGAATAGTTATGGGGCAACTGCTGCGCACTTTCGCCTACGGAGGCCAGTACCTCCTCCCCTTCGCCTGCGTACTCGCCGCCATCAGCTCTGTTGTGTCCCGTGTACGTCGCAAGAAACTCCTTGCCGACGTACAGGCCGCCACCCAGCCCGGCAAGGCGATCGACGGCCTGAACTGGCGCCAGTTTGAGCAACTGGTCGGCGAAGCCTTCCGCCGCCAGGGGTACAGCATCACCGAAACCGGCGGCAACGGCCCCGACGGCGGGGTGGACTTGGTTTTGCGCAAGGATAGTGAAAAGTATCTGGTGCAATGCAAACACTGGCGCTCGCTCAAGGTGGGCGTCGCCGTGATCCGCGAGTTCTTCGGGGCCATGGCAGTGGAGGGTGCTGCGGGTGGGTTTGTAGTTACCTCGGGGCGATTTACTAAAGAAGCGCAGGGTTTTGCATCGGGTCGCAATATTCAGCTGGTTGACGGAATAGCCCTCAAACAGTGGGTAACCCAACACAAAGCTCAGCAGACCGGACCTGTTGCAGAGCCGGCCGCTATCACGCAACCACTCCCGCCGAGCTGCCCCAACTGCAATGCCACGATGATCAAGCGCACCGCCAAGCGGGGCGCGAATGCCGGTGATAGTTTCTGGGGCTGCTCGGATTATCCCAGGTGTAAGTCAGTAGTGAATATCTGACAGGGACAAGCAGATGAATCAGCGCAACGCGAAGGACGAACCCAGTACCGGCTACATAGGCTGAACAACCGACGGCGGCGGGACACCGCGCTACACCAAACACCCGGCTGGTTGCCTTGATTCGAAGGTGATATTGCCTTTTTAGCTTCCGTTCTCAGCTGAAAGCGGACATTAGGGGCCTCCCCACTTCAGTCTCACCACCCCCGCCGCAATCAAGACCTGCCCCGTAAAATAAACCGCCACAATCACCTGCACCGCATACTCAAACGGCATCGCAAACTTATTCACCCCGATCAGCGAGTCCGCTATCACGAACAGCATTGCGCCCAGCCACAGCATGCCGGGTTTGTCTTCTACCCGGCAGGCCATGATGGCCATGGCGTAGAGGCAGAATAGGTAGATAGCGACTGGTAGTTGATAGGCGCCGGCGGCGGGTACCAGCCAGAGAGCCAGCAGGAGGCTATAGAGGGTGACCGGGAGCATGCGCCAGCGCAGCCATGGCTTGCCTTTGGCCATGAGGGCGAAGGCGGCGACGAGGGCGAGTTGATTGACCAGAAAGGAGCAGAGTGCCTGGATAAACAGGCCGTCGCGGTCGCCGTAGTCGAGGAAGAAGTCGCCGCCGGCGGCTCCGATAAATGCCACGGCCAGCAGTATGCCGATAATCCCGCGCCAGGCTCGCCAGGCAAGCAGCGCAAATGTGAGCATGGGGATAGGCTTGAGCAGCCAGCTCAGCGGGTAGGGCTTGAGGGGGATCAATGCGAGGTAGATCAGCCCCAATGCAACGGCGACTGCAAAACTGCGGCGCTCGAGCGCGGTCATGCGATACTCCTGACGTTGTTATTGTTTTGCCATCATGCTCGCGTTTCGGACGTAGGGCGTCAAGTCAGGATGGGTAGGTTTCTTCAGCGCTAGGCGTTGGCTTGGCGCGAGGTCAGGAATCCCGCCCATAACTCCGACTAACGAACCCCGGCTCCACAACTCCGCGACGCTTGTTGATCACCAGCGTCAGCACAAAGAAGAAGTTACACAACATATTGCACATCCGCGGCAGCAGCATGGGCACTTCCTTGCCTTCCTGGTCGACCCTGACCATGGCGCGGATGGCTTTCTTGCAGGCGGAGCGGGCCAGGTGCAGTTGTGGGACGGGTGGGGTACCGCGGGGGAGGACGAAGCCGTGAAGGCGGTCGGCTACTTCTTCTTTGTAGTGGTTCAGGCGCGTTTGCAACCAGGCCTGGTCTTCTTCGCTGACGGCGAGGCGGCCGCGGATGGAGCCGTTGATGTGGAAGGCCAGCGGCTGTATCTGCTCAAGATCTGCGGCAATGTCCGGCATGTCTTCAGGCAGATGGGAAATGATCGCGCCGATGTGGCCGCACAGTTCATCGGTGATGATCTCGAAGTCGCACAGCGACGAGCTCTCGTACATGAAGGGATAACACATCTCGTCAATGTTCTTGCCGAACTTGAACGCCATGGACTTTACCTCGGAATAATCACAGGCGGATCGCTTTCCAGGTCGATATGCGCGTCGATCTGAAAGGCCTGTTGCAGGTGGTGTCTGGTCAGCACCTCGGCGGGTGTGCCCAGTGCCAGCAGCCTGCCTTCGTGCAGCAGGCACAGCCGGTCGCAGTAACGGGCGGCAAGGGACAGATCGTGGATCGACAGCATGACCGCCCGCCCGCTCCGGGCGTAGCGGCGCAGCAGGCGCAACACGTTCTGCTGCTGGAACAGGTCGAGGCTGGCGACCGGCTCGTCGGCCAGTATCACCCTGGGTTGGCCGGCCAGTACCCGCGCCAGCCAGACCCTGGCCTGCTGGCCGCCGGAGAGCTGATCTACCTGACGATCCAGCCAGCTATCCACCCCGGCTACCGCTGCGGCCTGGGCAATGGCATCGGCGTTGTCGTCGCCCCAGGGCAGGCGTCCGAGGCTGATGACATCCCGCACGGTAAGCGCCCAGGCGCTGGTACTGCTCTGCGGTAGAAAGCCCAGCTGCTGCGCGCGCTGGCGCTGGGGCAGGGTCTTTATCGCGGTGCCGGCCAGGTGTATGTCGCCCTGGTGGGCCTGAATACCCGCCAGGCAATGCAGCAGGGTGGATTTGCCCGCGCCGTTGGCGCCGATGATGCCGAGCATTTCTCCGGCTTTCAGGTTCAGGTTGACGTCCATCAGCCGCTGGCCGACGCCCAGGTGCTGGATGCTGATCAGATCCACCGCTTGCGCTCCTTCCATACCAGCCAGATGAACAGCGGTGCGCCCAGCAGCGAGGTCAGTACGCCCAGTTTCAGTTCGCGGCCGGGGGGCAGCAGGCGTACGCCGATATCTGCCAGGCACACCAGAATGGCGCCGGCCAGCGCTGCGGGAATCAGCAGCCGCTCCGGCCGATGCTGTACCAGCGGCCGCAGGATATGCGGCACCAGGAGGCCGACGAAGCCGATACTCCCCGCCACTGCCACCGAGGAGCCGACCAGCATGGCCGCGCCCAGCACCAGCATGATGCTGCCAAAGCGCACGTTCAGGCCCAGGCTGCGGGCCACTTCGTCGCCCAGGCTCAGGCCGCTGAGCAGACGGCGCTGGCTGAGGATCAGTGCGCTGCCCGCCAGAAGGGCGGGGCACAGCAGCCACAGGTGTTCCAGCCCCCGTTCGGACACCGACCCCAGAAGCCAGAACACCAGCTCCTGCATGGCATAGGGATTGGGGGCGAAGTTGAGCACGGTCGCCAGGGCCGCGCCGCTCAGGGTGGAAATGGCCAGACCGGCCATGATGACCATGTGCGAGCGGGCCGAGCCGGCCAGCATCAGCATCAGGGTCAGCGCCACGGCAGCGCCGATCAGCCCGGCGACGCCCGGTGCGGCGGCGCCCAGTTGCGGGAACAGACCGAAGTAGAACACGCTGGCAGCGCCCAGTGCGGCGCCCTGGCTGGCGCCGGTGAGGCTGGGTTCGGCCAGGGGGTTGCGCAGCAGGCCCTGCAGGGCAGCGCCGCTCAGTCCCAGCGCGGCACCGACGCACAGCGCGATCAGGGTGCGCGGCAGGCGGATCTCGCCGATGACGATGGCGTCCAGCCCGACCTGGCCGGTCAGAAAGCCGTACAGGCCGGGCAGCACGGCCACGGATGTGGAGCCGACGCCAAGCGACAGCAGGAAGGTCGCCAGTAACAGGCCCAGCAGCGCCGGGGTAATCAGTCGAGCCATTGATTGAGTTGCCTTATCAGATCCCAGGTCCAGGGACCGGGACATTGCCAGCGCCAGTATTCGGTACTCAGCCAGCCGTCGGCGGGCACGCTGCGGCGCAGTACCGGATGTTCGGCGAAGCGATTGGCCAGCGCCTGATGTTCCGGTGCGGCAAAGAGTATGGCATCCGGCGGGTCGCTGACGATCTGTTCCAGATCCAGCCTGACCAGCCCCTCGTGATGCAGGTAGTTCCGCCAGCCGGCCTGCTCGAGGATCTGGTGTTCAAAGGTGCCGGGCCCGGTGCCGATGGCGTTGGCGTCCAGCAGCAGCAGGCGTTTGGCGTCGAGTGCCGGCGATGAGGGGGCGGGCGCGGGTGCTGCCTGCTCTGGATCACCACCGATCAGGGTCAACAGCTGGCGCTCGTAGGCTTCCACCTCGGTAAAGGTCGTCGGCAAGGCCAGCACCTCGACCCGGTAACCCAGGCTGCGCAGGCGTTCTCGCAACAGCAGTGCGCTGAATTGCCCGGCCAGGACCAGATCAGGCTGCAGCTCAACCACCTGTTCCAGAGTACCGTCGTGGCTCGGCCAGCCTGCCTCGATCCATTGGATCGGATAACGCTTGTGCATGGGTGACAACGCTGCCACCTGCGCCGGATCGGCATGGTGGGCCAGGATCCAGTCCATGCACAGGTCGAGGGAGACGATGCGCTTCGGCGGTTCGGCAACAGCCGGGAAAATGTTGAGCAGACACAGGGCGACCAGACCAGACAGCGCCCGACGCAACCCTCCCGTTACCCCAGTGCGCGGGGGCGGGGTGGGGTGGCGTCCAGCCGGAGGCTGAGGAGAGTGCTGTCTGGTCATGGTGGTCAGAGGTTGGGGGTCCAGGTGACGCCCAGCATGGCGGTAAAGGGCATTTCCTGGTAGCCGTATTCCTGCCCGTTGTGGCTGTACACCAGTCGGCTGTAATCCTTGTCCAGCACGTTGGCCAGCTTCAGGTCGAAGGCCACTTCCTCACTTGCCTGCCAGGCGGCGCGCAGGTCGAGGATACCGTAACCCGGCAGCTCCGAGGTATTGGCGGCATTGGCGTAGCTGCTGCTGACCGCGGTGAAGGTGGCGCCCACGGAAACATCGCCGAAGGCGCGGTCCAGATTGAGCACCGCCGTGCGGCGGGCGCGGTTGGGACTGGTGTGACCGGTCTCGCGGTCCCGCGGGTCGATGAGGCTGATGCCCAGTTCACCCTGCCAGCCGAACAGCTCCTGCTTGAGGGTGGCTTCAAAGCCATTGACCCGGGCCCGGTTGACGTTCTCCATGGTCGCCTCCCAGGTGACCGGGTCAGAGACGTAGACGATCAGGTCGCGGAAGTCGGTGCGGTAGAGCGAGGCCTCCAGTTCGGTGGTGGGGCCCAGCTGGCTGCGCCACTGCAGCTCGTAGCTGCGGGATTTTTCCGGGGTCAGGTTCGGGTTGCCCTGGTAGCCGGCGTCCCAGGGCCAGTAGAGGTCGGCGAAGGTGGGTACGCGAAAGCCCTCGGAGTAGGACAGGATCAACTGGTTGTCCGCGTTCAGGTGGTAGCTTACCGCGCCGTTGAACGTGTTCTCGGTGCCGAACTGCTCGTTGTCGTCATGGCGCATGCCCAGCTCGGTGCCGAAGCGCGCACCCTGATAGGTATGCTGGATGAATGCCGCCTTGTTGTCCCGGCTGCCGATAGCATAGGCGTTGTTACTGCGCACCTTGTCGTCCAGGTAATCCAGCCCCAGGCGCAGGCTGTGGCCGCCGCCCAGGGTCAGGGTGTTGAGCCAGTTGACCGAGTCGCGGTAGGTGTTGTTTACGGTGCTGCCGGGGAACAGCTTGTCGAAGTTCTCCTGCTTGTCCTCGCTGTGGCCGGCCTCGATCCGGCTGCGCCAGATGTCGTTGATGCGCCCGTCCAGCCAGAGTGTGGTGGTGCTGAGGCTGTACTCGTCATAGGGCGCGGCGGGGTGGGAGGTAAAGGTGTTCGGGTCCCAGCGGCCGAAGGGGTTGTCGATCTCGTTGGTGCCGCGCTGGTCGATCAGGGTGAAGCCCGCTTCCAGCGTGTCAGTGAATTCATGGCTCAGGCTCAGGGCCAGTGAGCGGTTGCGGTAGGCATCGTGGTCCGCATCGCTGGCGTAGGAGGTGCGAGTGCGGTCGATGCCGGCAGTTTCATCCAGCCCGGCCGAAAGATTGAAACGGGTACGGCCGTTGCCGCCGGAAATGCCCAGCGTGCGTTCGAAGGTGCTGTCGCTGCCGGCAGCCAGGCGGGCATAAGGGTGCAGGCCTTCGCTTTCGCCGCGCCGGGTGAAGATCTGGATCACCCCGCCCATGGCGTCGGCACCGTGGATGGCCGAGCGCGAGCCGCGCAGCACTTCGATCCGCTCAATCTGGTCCACGCTGAGAAACTGCAGGGCCGCGCCGCCGGCGGTGGCCGAGCCGGCCCGCACGCCATCGATCAGTACCAGCGTCTGGGAGGTGCTGGTGCCGCGGATATACAGGCCGATGGCGGCGCCGCGGCCACCATAGTTGGCGACCTGCACGCCGGGTACCTGGGTCAGCAGGTGCGGCACGCTGGCCGGGCGCAACCGCTCGATGTCCGCCCGGGTGAATACGGTGCTGGCAGCGCTGCTGTCAGCACGCTGCTCAACGTCACGGTTGGCGGTGATCAGGGTATCGGAGAGTTTCAGGGCCTCTTCATGGGAGGCGGGCTGGGCCAGCGCCAGGCCGGGGGCCAGCGCTACAGACAGGGCAATACGGGACAGTTTCATGAGTATCCTCAAAAGGTCGGTAAGACTTTCGAGGAGGGCAGGTAAGCAAGTGCAGGCGGGTGAAAACGGATAATGTAAAACAGCCGGCGGCACTTGACGGTGCCGCCCTCCGCAACACCAGTCGACATTGCATGCGGGCCGGCCTCCGGACTCTTGACACCCATCCGCTCACCTTCCCATGCCTGCGGCACAGTGGTCATCGAGCGGACGCCGATCCGGGATCGGGGTCAATTACCGTTGCGGGGGCAGTGTCGGGATTGTTCGCCAGCAGGGCGAGCGCACCGACTTTCCGTTTCACGCCTGAATTCAACAGGCGCACCAGCATGAAATAGCGGGGCGATGGTATGCCTAAGGGCGCTGAATATCAAGGACGGCCGGCAAAGTGCCAGTGCGGGTTTGGTTCCGGCTGCCGTGCTTGGCATACTGGCGGGCCGTGATTTCAGGCGCAACGGCATGCTGACGACTGCTTCAGGCTTCCCCTTTTCCGCTACGCTGGTGGCGCAGCCGCATGATTATCCCGAATGGCACAAGGGGCGCAGCCGCTACGGTATCTGGATGGTGCCGATCGACTGCCCGCGGGTGCTGGGGTATGTGGAGCAGGTTACCGAGCAGTTGAGCGACCTGCTGCACCCGACCCGGCGACAACCGCACCTGACGGTGTTTGTCTGCGGCTTCGAGCAGCCGGAGCGGGTGCATGATGATGACTTCACCGCCGACCAGCTGGCGCGGCAGATGGCTGCGTTACAGCGCCTGCAGCCTCCGGCATGCAGTCTGCAGATCGGCGTGCCGGACAGTTTCGCCAGTGCGGCCTACCTGCGGGTCGGCGACCCGGATGGTCAGCTCAGCAGCTGGCGAGAGGCACTGGGCGAGGGTGGCCGGGAGGTCCGCTTCGGGCCTTATGTGCCGCATGTGACGCTGGGGCTGTACCGCCGGCAGCTCGGTGCCGCCGAGCTGCGCCGGAGGTTGGACGCGGTAACCGGCACGCGGCAGGTGGAACTGCCGGTGAGCCGGCTGGAGTATGCAGACTACGACAGCCGGGACATGTTCGGACGGTTGCGGTGCCGGCAGGTCATCAAGCTGGATCGCCGCAGCGAAACGCGGCCTGCGACGGATTGTCCGGGTCGGTCCTGAGAGGCGGTCTCTATCGACCCGATCGGGTTACGATATTGCGTTGTGCAGCTATCTGGTCAATTCTTGCATCTATTCATCGCTGGGTTTGCATAAAGGAGTGTGGAATGAAAACGGTGGCACAGATAATACAAAGCAAGAAAATCAAAGAGGTGTTCACCATCGATGCGGACGATACGGTACTCAGCGCATTGCAGAAGATGGCTGACAACAACATCGGTGCCCTGCCGGTAACCGAGAACGGCAAGGTGGTGGGCGTGATCAGTGAGCGTGACTATGCGCGCAAGTGCGTTCTCAAGGGCCGCGCCTCGGTAGGCACCACGGTGCGCGAGATCATGAGCAGCCCGGTGATCACCGTGAACTCGAAACAGGGCGTGTCCGAGTGCCTGTCGCTGATCACCGATCGTCACCTGCGTCACCTGCCGGTACTGGACGGCGGCGAGCTGATCGGTCTGGTATCCATCGGTGACCTGGTCAAGGAAACCATCGCGGAGCAGGAACAGCTCATCCGCCAGCTTGAGCAGTACATCCGCGGCGAAGTATGAGAAATGCGCGCGGGCCATTCCGCGCGCAGTGGTTCAGCCGTTCAGGCTGCCCATGTCGATCACAAAGCGGTACCGCACGTCTCCCTTGAGCATCCGCTCATAAGCCTCGTTGATCTGCTGGATCGGAATCATCTCGATGTCCGAGACGATGTTGTGCTCAGCGCAGAAGTCGAGCATTTCCTGGGTTTCGGCAATGCCGCCGATCAGCGAGCCGGCCAGCTTGCGGCGCTTGAACAGCAGGTGGAACACGTCCGGGGAGGGATGCGGCTCCGCCGGAGCGCCGACCAGGGTCATGGTGCCGTCACGCCGGAGCAGCGAGAGCAGGGCGTTGAGGTCATGGGGAGCGGCCACGGTGTTGAGGATGAAGTCCAGGCTGTTTGCCGCTGCCGCCATCTGTTGCGGATCCGAGGAGATGATAACCTCGTGGGCACCCAGGCGCAGGGCATCTTCGCGTTTGCCGGGTGAGGTGGTGATCAGCACGACCTTCGCGCCCATGGCGCGGGCGATCTTGATGCCCATGTGACCCAGACCGCCCAGACCGACCACGCCCACGTTCTGCCCGGGGCCGACGCTCCAGTGGCGCAGCGGCGAATAGGTGGTGATGCCGGCACAGAGCAGAGGCGCAACGGCGGCCAGATTCTCGGTATGGCTGATGCGCAGCACGAACTCCTGACGCACGACGATGTTGTCGGCATAACCGCCATAGGTGTTTTCCCGGCCGCCGAAGGCGTGACCGTTATAGGTACCGGTAAAGCCGTTGTCGCAGTACTGCTCCAGCCCTTCTGCGCAGGGCGAGCAGTGCTGGCAGCTGTCGATCATGCAGCCCACGCCAACCAGGTCCCCCACCTTGAACCTGTCGACCCCACTGCCGACTGCGCTGACCCGCCCGACGATCTCGTGCCCCGGTACCGAAGGGAACAGGGTGTTGCCCCACTCGTTGCGTGCGGTATGCAGGTCGGAATGGCAGACTCCGCAGTAGAGGATGTCGATCTGCACATCACCTTCGCCCGGCGAGCGCCGTTCGAACTCGAAGGGTTGCAAGGGTTGGTCGCCGCTGTGCGCAGCGTAGCCGCGGGATTTGATCATCGGCTTGCTCCTGTAGTTGATCGTTTTTGGCAGCCCACAGCATAGGCCAACCGCCGGTGGAAGTAAGCCGCAGCGGCAGGACGGCAAAACGAAAGGCAAACTTTCGCCCGGCGGCGCCGTCTGAAAAATTGAATGCACGGATATGAGGAAGATCATGTCGTTTCTGCAAATGCGCGATGCCGGTATCTGGACGGTGCTCAAGAGCACCGCCCGCAACTTCAGTGACAATGACCTGTCCACCTACGCGGCGGCGCTGGCCTACCGAGCGCTGTTTTCGGTTTTTCCGTTCATCCTGTTTCTTATGGCCTTGCTGGGTTTCCTGCATCTGCCAGCATTCTTCGACTGGTTACGGGAGCAGGCGGCACTGGCGCTGCCGCCGGTGGCCATGCAGCAGGTGGACCCGGTGATCGACCAGTTGCAGAGAAGCCAGGGCGGGCTGATGTCCTTCGGTATCCTGCTGGCGCTGTGGACGGCGTCGATCGGTGTGCGCGCATTGATGAACGCCATGAACAAGGTTTACTCCGTAGAGGAGAGCAGGCCGAGCTGGAAGCTGGTGTTGCTGTCCGTAGCCTACACGGTAGGGCTGGCGTTCATGATGCTGCTGGCCGCGGGCTTCATGACCATGGGCCCGCAGGTCATGGGCTGGATTGCCGACCAGGTCGGGATGGAGCAGATACTGGTCGCCGTCTGGGCCTGGATCCGCTGGCCGCTGGCAATTCTGCTGCTGATGCTGGCCGTCGCGCTGATCTACTACGCCACGCCGGATGTGGAGCAGGATTTCCGCTTCATCACGCCGGGCTCGGCGGTGGCGGTGGTGGTCTGGCTGGCGGCGTCGCTCGGCTTCGGTATCTATGTGCAGAACTTTGCCGACTACAACGCCACCTATGGCAGCATCGGCGCCATCATCGTGCTGCTGCTGTATTTCTACATTTCCGCCGCGGTGCTTTTGCTGGGCGCCCAGCTGAACGCCGTCATCGAGCACCTCTCTGTCGAAGGCAAGGACGAAGGCGAGAAGCAACTGTCGGACTGAGCGCGCTCAGCGGCAGTTGCCGGCCTTGCGGTAACCGTGCCGCAGGGCTTCTGCCTCGCTGTCGAACCAGCGAACGTTCCTGTCACTTATCTGGCGGTAACCGGGGCAGCCCTCGGGCAGATGGTAGACCTTGCTGTTCCGGTTGCCTTTGATTCGGCCTGTTTCAGCTGCCGCGGGCGAAGCGGCTGCCGCCACGCTGCTGACCAGGCCCGCGCGGCTGTTGCGGTGGTTGAGTGTCCACTGACTGTCACCGGTGACGAAGGGGTTGGCGTGCCCCATGAGCCGGCTGATCCGCCGGTCCCTCTCGCGCTCCCAGCTGCCCGGTGCGAACTGCTTGTCCCAGGCCATCAGCAGGCGCTGCTGCTGGGTCGACATGCGCAGATCGTAGTGGTCATGCATGTAGAACCAGACGCGGGCGATCTGTCCCTTCACCTCATCGCGGGGTTCCGCCACGCGCTCACTGAATTCCACCCTGAAATCACACTGACCATGGCGGTAGGGGCTGCCCGGCAGCATGCCGAAGCGGTAGTTGCTGCGGTCAGCATTGATCTCCCCAACTGCCGGGGTCAGGTTGTGCAGGTTGGCTTCCATGGCGTTGAACACGGGGTCGGTGCGCTTGCAGTTGGCGCGCCCGCCCTGTTGCCAGCACTGGCGCTGCTGGCCGAACAGCGAGGCAGGGACGATGTGCTCCCATTCAATACGGGCAGCGCGGTTGGCCTGGGCGCGGGTCTGATAACCGCAGCTCTGATGATTCACCACCCCACCGGAGCGGCCGGCCCAGTCCCACTGGCACCCGCAGTAGAAAGTGCCCTGGTGCGTGCGGTCATGGTAGACCTGCTGGCGGGCGAGGGTCTTGGCCGCCTCGAAACTGGAGGGCGCGGCGGATACGAAAGGCAGATACAGGGCACAGGCAAGGATTGCCAGTACGGTACGACATCGGGATCTGAACATTGAACGACTTTTAGCAATGGAGAACCGGGAAATCCGACACTACGGCGAGGGGGATTGTACGGGTTTGTGGGGAGAGCCACACCATTCACAGCGTGAATGCCCCCGATGCCCTGCTTTTCCATTCTCACGCCCAGCCCTTTTGCGTAATGTATTGGCCCACTCAAATTCAAACGGAGAACGACTGTCATGGCTTCATTCGAGGACATCAGGAAGGTAGGCGTGATTGGTGCCGGTACCATGGGCCGCGGCATTGTCATGAACTTCGCCAATGCCGGTTATCCGGTTGTCTGGCTGGACGTGAATGCCGAGATGCTGGAAAAGGGCATGGCCGAAATCGCCAGCGTCTACAAGCGTTCGGTTGCCCAGGAGCGGTTTGATGATGCCGAGGCGCAGGCGCGCATCGCCCGCATCAGCACCACCCAGGATTATGCGGACCTGGCGGACGTCGATCTGGTAGTCGAAGCCGTCTACGAGAACATGGATCTGAAGAAGACCATCTTCGCCGAGCTGGACAAGGCGGTTAAGCCGTCAGCCATCCTCGCCACCAATACCTCCTATCTGGATATCGATGAGATCGCCTCCGCTACCCAGCGTCCGTCCCAGGTGCTGGGCCTGCACTTCTTCAGCCCGGCGCATATCATGAAGCTGCTTGAAGTGGTTCGTGGCAAGGCCACTGCCCAGGACGTGCTTGACGCCTGTCTGGCGGTTGGCAAGAAGATCGGCAAGGAAGCGGTGCTGGCTGGCAACTGCCATGGCTTCATCGGCAACCGCATGCTGTCCATGTATTCCCGTCAGTCCCGTGAGGTGGTGCTCGAAGGGGCCACGCCGTGGCAGGTCGACCAGGCGCTGCAGGGTTTCGGCATGGCCATGGGCCCGTACCGCATGTATGACGTTGTCGGTGTGGACCTGGGCTGGCGCTCCCGTCAGCTGGCGGGTGTGGGCCGCGGCGAGCCGATTGTGTGGCTGGACAACCGCCTGTGCGAGATGGGTCGTTTCGGTCAGAAGAGCGGCCATGGCTTCTACCGCTACGAGCCGGGCAGCCGTCAGGCGATCCATGACCCCGAAACCGACATGATGGCTCGCGAAGTGGCCGAGGAAGCCGGCTACACCCAGCGTGACGTGAGTGATGAGGAAATCGTGCAGCGCTGCATTCTGGCGCTGGTCAACGAGGGTGCACGCATTCTCGATGAAGGCTTTGCCGAGAGCGCCGAGGATATCGACCGTGTTTACCGCTTCGGTTACGGCTTCCCGGCCGAGCGTGGTGGGCCGATGGCCTATGCCGACAGCCTGGGGCTGGATGAGGTACTGAAGCAGATCCGCCAGCTTGAAGCCGAGCGCGGCGAATTCTGGAAGCCGGCTGCTGGCCTGGTCCGCCGTGCCGAGGCCGGCGAGACATTCCGCGGCTGATCCGTACTGCGTTGCGGCGCCCCACGGGCGTCGCGATGTCCCCTCTGGCTGCCCCCCGCCTTTACTTACCCTCTCAAAAATTCTAGTCTCGCGACTGCTTTTGCCCTGCCGTGCGTCGGTGCGGGCTTCATCCTGTTTGCGGGGTAACCTCTTGATCGACCTCATACTGGGCGGCGCGCGCTCCGGCAAGAGCCGGCTGGCCGAACGGCTCGCATCAGCTTCGGGGCTGGAGGTGACCTACGTCGCCACCAGCCAGCCGCTGGACGATGAGATGCGCGAGCGCATTTGCCATCACCAGGAACAGCGGCC
Organism: Halopseudomonas pertucinogena; assembly: GCF_014646575.1. Taxonomy (GTDB): domain Bacteria; phylum Pseudomonadota; class Gammaproteobacteria; order Pseudomonadales; family Pseudomonadaceae; genus Halopseudomonas; species Halopseudomonas pertucinogena. The sequence goes on from NZ_BMNN01000001.1 coordinate 554,309, forward strand.
CGCCCACTGGCGGCTGATAGAGGAGCCGCTTGAGCTGGCGAGGGTGCTGCGCGAGCAGGCCGCGCCGGGGCGCTGCCTGCTGGTCGACTGCCTGACCCTCTGGGTGACCAATCTGCTGCTTGATGACAACCCGCAGCGGCTGGACGATGAGCGTCAGCAACTGCTTGAGACACTCGATAACCTGCCCGGGCGGCTGATCATGGTGAGTAATGAAACCGGCCTCGGCGTGGTGCCACTCGGTGAGCTGAGCCGGCGCTATGTGGATGAGGCCGGCTGGCTGCATCAGGAGCTGGCCCGGCGTGCCGATCGCGTGCAGTTCTGTGTGGCGGGCCTGCCGATGGTACTCAAGGGTAACTGACGAGAATTGATGATGAGCGAACAGTGGTGGCAGGAAGTGGCAGCGCCGATCAATGCGGCGGTGCAGCAGCAGGCCCGGCTGCGACAGACACGGCTGACCAAGCCGCAGGGCGCGCTGGGGCAGCTGGAGCGGGTGGCAATTCAACTGGCTGGCCTGCAGGGCGACCCGGCACCGCAGCTGCAGCGGGTATGGATCAGCGTGTTTGCAGCGGATCATGGGGTGGCGGTGGAGGGCGTCTCCACCGTGCCCCAGGCCGTCACCGGGCAGATGCTGCGCAACTTTGCCAACGGCGGGGCGGCAATCAGCGTGATGGCTCGGGAGCTGGGCGCGACACTGGATCTGCGTGATCTGGGGCTGGCAGTGCCGATCGAGCCGCTGCCGGGTGTACACCACCTGAACCTCGCACCGGGCAGCGCCAATCTGCTGCACGAGCCGGCCCTGACGCCGCAGCTGTGCGAGCAGGCGCTGCTGGCCGGACGTCAGGCGGTGCTGGATGCGGTCGGGCAGGGCGCCCAGCTGTTCATCGCCGGGGAAATGGGCATCGGCAATACTACCCCGGCCTGCGCCATGGCCAGCCTGCTGCTTGAGCGGCCGGTGGTCGAGCTGGTCGGCCCCGGTACCGGCCTCAATGCTGACGGCCTGCGGCACAAGACAGCGGTGATCGAAGCGGCGCTGGGGCTGCACCGACCCCATTGCGCCGGCCCGCTGGATATTCTCCGCCGGCTCGGCGGGCTGGAAATTGCCGCCATCACCGGCGCCTATCTGGCCGCAGCGCAGCAGGGCCTGCCGATGCTGGTGGATGGCTTCATCTGCTCGACCGCAGCGCTCTGCGCCGTGAGGCTGAATCCGTCCTGCCAGGACTGGATGCTGTTCGGCCACCGCAGTGCCGAACCGGGCCATGCTGCGGTGCTGGCCGGTCTGGCTGGCGCGCCGCTGCTGGATGTCGGCATGCGGCTGGGCGAGGGCACCGGTGCCGCGGCGGCGGTGCCGCTGCTGCGCATGGCCTGTGCTCTGCATAACGGCATGGCTACCTTTGCCGAGGCGGCAGTGGCGGCCGACCCCACCGCATGTTGACGCTGGATCTCCTGCGCCATGGCGAGACGGAACTGGGCGGCGGCTTCCGCGGCAGTCTGGATGACCCGCTCACACCGGCTGGCTGGCAGCAGATGCGACAGGCGGCCGGTGAGGGCGGTCAGTGGGATGCAATCATCAGTTCTCCGTTGCGCCGTTGCGCTGATTTCGCCTTCGAGCTGGCCAGGGACTGTCACCTGCCGCTTGTGCTGGAGGAGGACCTGCGCGAGCTGCATTTCGGTGAATGGGAAGGCCGCCATGCCGCGCAGCTGATGGAAGAATGTGCTGAGGATCTGGGTCGCTTCTGGGCAACGCCCTACGGCTTCACTCCGCCTGGAGGAGAACGGATGGAGCTGTTCGAGCAGCGGGTAATGGCTGCCATCGATGGGCTGTATCAGCGCCACGCCGGACAGCACCTGCTGCTGGTAACCCACGGCGGAGTGATGCGGTTGCTCGCAGCCCGGGCCCGGGGGCTGCCCCGGGAGCAGTTGTTGCAGGTTGAGGTCGGGCACGGCCAGCGGCTGCGTCTGCAGCGGGATGCCAAGGGAGCGCTGCACGAATGCCCCTGCTGATTGCCTTGCAGTTTCTGACACGCCTGCCGGTTCGCCTGCCGGGCGTACCAACCGCGGATGAGAACGGCCGCTCGCTGCTCTGGTACCCTCTTGTCGGATTATTGATCGGCGGTCTGCTGCTGCTCGGGTATGCGGTGACCAGCGACGTCGCCGTGTCGCTGCAGGCGGCCCTGTTGCTGGCGCTCTGGGTCTGGCTCAGCGGCGGCCTGCACCTGGATGGCCTGGCGGATACCGCCGATGCCTGGGTTGGGGGCTATGGTGACCGTGAGCGCACCCTGGCGATCATGAAGGACCCGGCCTGCGGGCCGATCGGCGTGATCAGCCTGGTGTTGCTGTTGCTGCTGAAATGGGCCGCGCTCGTGGCATTGCTGGAGGCGGAGCAATGGCTTGTGCTGTTGCTGGCCCCCTGGCTTGGCCGCTGGGTATTGCCGTTATTGTTGCTTACCACGCCCTATGTGCGGCCAGGTGGTATGGGGCAGGTGCTGAGCGAATATATGCCCAGGCGCAGTCTGCCGGCGCTGCTGGCGGCACATGCGCTGGCGATGCTGCTGTGCGGCTGGGCCGGACTGATCGGGCTGCTGGTGGCGCTGATGATATGGGGGGTGGTGCGGCACTGTCTGCGCGAGCGGCTGGGTGGTACCACCGGTGATACCGCCGGTGCGCTGGTCGAGCTGGTGGAGGTGGGGGTGCTGCTGGGCTGGGCGTTGCTATGAGCTGTACCGGGAGAATGGTGCCCGGACCTGGCCGCGTTATCGCCCCGAGGTCGGGGCTCCTACAAAAAAACCAGGCCCGGCCAAACGGCTTCACAGAAGCGCCGCCCCAACGGCCCCAGGATCTCGCATCCGCAGGGCCCTGGCGCGATGGCGTGCGCAGCCAGCCCGAAGCCCCGACCACCGCCCCGAGGACGGAACGCCCATAGATCAGACAGCAGCGCCGTCTTCCGAAGGGCACGCACAGCCCATTTTCCGCAGGCGCCTCCATCCGTGCATAGACCACGCATCCGCAGGCGCCTCCATCTGTGCATAGACCACGCATCCGCAGGAGCGCCTCGTCCGTGCATAGACCCCGTATCCGCAGGAGCGCCTCGTCCGTGCATAGACCCCGTATCCGCAAGCGCCTCGTCCGTGCATAGACCACGCATTCGTAGGAGCGCCTCGTCCGTGCATAGAACTCGCATCCGTAGGAGCGGCGACCTCGCCGCGATTGGCGCGCAAAGCGCGCCCGGGGTCCTAGTTGGTGCCGACCGGCGTGCCTACTACCGGTTCGCCATCCATCGTCGCTTCCTTGAGGACTATCTGGTAATGCTGGCCGTCGGTTTCGATCTGGCTCAGGCGCACCAGCAGGTAGTTCCAGTCCCTGGCGAACCACAGGGTGGTTTCGCGCTTGGCATCGGGCTCGCGTATCCGTTCCACCTCCACCGCATCGAACTGGCCGTTGCGGGTGGTCACCCGCTCGTTGCCGGTAACGCGGAACTGGTACTGCTCCACCTCATCCCCATCGACCACCAGATAGCTCATCTCGGTCTTGCCGGCCATGAGGTCACGCTGCAGGGCCAGCTGATAGGTGGTCTTGTCCAGCAGACCCGGCTGGGTCGGCAGGGTGAATTCTTCCTTCTTGTGTACGCCACGAACCTCGCCGGCGGCCCAGTCGAAGTTCTGTACGGTTTCGCGGCCGCGCCCCAGGCCCTTGCGTTCGTAACGGTATCTCAGCGGTACCACCTGATCGCTTTCCAGTGTCAGGGTGCTTTCTTCGGTAAGCCGGGCCACGAACATGCTGGCGCGGAATTTCAGTTCCCAGGTCCCGTCGCTGTTCTGCTCCAGGCTGTGGACCGCTTCGCCATTGACCGGAACGCTCTTCATGTCTGCCGCGTAGCTGGCAGTGAAGGGGGTGAGCGGCTGCGCCAGGGCAAGGCTGCTGCCCACGGCCAGGGCCGCGGCCATGAGCCAGCGAAGGGGGTTGAGCTTGTCAGTCATTGCGGTGTCCTCGCATGTCTGTTTCGAATTGGTCCAGCCGTAAGCCGCTGGGCGCTAGCGGGGCGCCATCCAGGCATGCCCGTCCATCAATCAGACGCAGTCGACCTTTGATATACAGGCTTGCCGCCAACGGGTAAAGGGAATGTTCCGTCTGACGCACCCGTTCGGCGAGGGCCTCGACGCTGTCATCGGGCAATACCGGAACATGGGATTGCATGATGGCGGGGCCACCATCGAGCTCTTCGGTAACGAAGTGCACCGTGGCGCCATGTTCACTGTCCCCGGCTTCCAGCGCCCGCTGATGGGTGTGCAGGCCGGTGTATTTGGGCAGCAGCGACGGATGGATGTTCAGCAGCCGCCCCTCGTAACGGGCGACAAACCCGGGTGTGAGGATGCGCATGAAGCCGGCGAGAATGACCAGCTCCGGCTGATAGCTGTCTATCAGCTCGGCCAGAGCCTGGTCATAACTGACGCGGTCCGGAAAGTCCCGGTGGCTGAGGATGGCAGTGGCAATGTCGGCCCGGGCTGCGCGCTGCAGCCCGAACGCGTCGGCGCGGTTGGAGATCACCGCAACGATATTCGCCTGGTCCGGATGCAGCCGATCAATGAACGACTGCAGGTTACTGCCTGATCCGGAGATCAGGATGACGGTGCGGCAGCCCACCTATCAGCGGCCGTTGCGCAGTACGACGGCCTCGCCGTTGGCTGCGCCCTGCTCGATGCTGCCGATGACCCAGGGCTGTTCGCCCGCCTGTTGCAGCACGTTCATGGCGCGCTCGGCCTGGTCGGCACCGACGCAGATGACCATGCCTACACCGCAGTTGAGTACCCGGTGCATCTCGGTTTCGTCAACGTTGCCCTGTTCCTGCAGCCAGTCGAATACAGCCGGACGCTGCCAGCTGGCCAGGTCGATGCTGGCGCTGGCGCCTTCGGGCAGCACGCGCGGAATGTTTTCCAGCAGGCCACCGCCGGTGATGTGGGCCATGGCCTTGACGGCACCGGTCTCGCGGATCAGCTGCAGCAGCGCCTTGACGTAGATGCGGGTCGGTGCCATCAGCAGGTCGGTCAGCGGCTGGCCGTCGAGCTGGACGTTCTGGATGTCGGCCCCGGCCACCTCGATGATCTTGCGGATCAGCGAATAACCGTTGGAGTGGGGGCCGGAGGAGGGCAGGGCCAGCAGCACGTCGCCGGGCTGTACCTTGCTGCCATCGATGATCTCGGATTTCTCCACTACGCCGACGCAGAAGCCGGCCAGGTCATAGTCGTCGCCTTCATACATGCCGGGCATCTCGGCGGTTTCACCACCGACCAGCGCACAGCCGGCCAGCTCGCAGCCTGCGCCGATGCCGGTGACCACCTGGGCGGCGACGTCGACATTCAGCTTGCCCGTGGCGTAGTAATCAAGGAAAAACAGCGGCTCGGCGCCGCAGACCACCAGGTCGTTGACGCACATGGCCACGAGGTCGATGCCGATCTGGTCGTGCTTGTTCAGATCCATCGCCAGTCGCAGCTTGGTGCCGACGCCGTCGGTTCCGGACACCAGCACCGGCTGACGGTAACCCGCCGGAATCTCGCACAGGGCGCCGAAGCCGCCCAGACCGCCCATGACTTCAGGGCGCGCAGTGCGCTTGGCGACGTGCTTGATACGATCTACAAGCGCGTTGCCCGCATCGATATCGACACCGGCGTCCTTGTAACTGATGGAGGGCTTGGAGGGCGTTTGGCTACTCATGCGTGGGTCTCGAATGATCAGGAAGAGGAGGCGATGGGACGCAGAATCGGCATCGCGATAATGCGCGCTAGTGTAGCAAACTCATCACCCAGACCACCACTTCGAGCGGCTGCGGTTGCCGGCACTGCGGTGCTTGTTTAATGTATGCGCTTCATGACCGTACCAAATGGAATTCTGATGGGCTTCAAGCAAGGCTTTCGCGCGCTTATGTTGGGCACCGCCATACTGGCATCGTCCCATGCCCCAGCTGCCGTGCTGGATAACCTCTATCAGGTACAGGTGACCCCGCAGGAGGGCCAGAGCCGTGACGACGCAATGCGCGACGCCATGGTCGTCATGCTGCAGCGCCTGGCCGGCAGCGAGGTGGACCTGAAGCGCGAGCCGGTCGCCCGGGCACTCCAGACCCCGCAGGATTTCATGAGCCGCATCGGCAGCTCCGAAGCTGGCCAGCTGCGGATCCAGTTCGACCCGGATGCGCTTACCCGTGTGCTCAAGCAGTCCGGACAACCTCTGCTGGGCCCCAACCGCCCCGGCATCGTGCTCTGGGGTATCGAGGCGGGCGAGCTGGGCGATAGAGCCCTCAGCCCTGTCGCTCCCCAGTCGTTACTGCTGAAACAGGCCGCGCAGCATCGCGGCGTGGCGCTGAGCTTCCCGCTGGGCGATCTGCAGGACATGGCTCTGGTCAACGAACAGGTGATCCGTCAGGCCAGCGCCGAGGAACTGCTCGAAGCCAGCGAACGTTACCCCGCCGAAGGCACCCTGGCGCTGATTGCCAGCGGCTCCGATGACAGCACCGAACTGCAGTGGAACCTGTGGCTGAATGATGATCACAGCTCCGGAAAGGTCAGTGGCAGTGCTGCCCAGGCGGCGGATGAACTGATGAAGGAATTGGCCGGGCGGATTTTCAACCAGTACGCGATCCCTGCCGCTTCAGGCGGCGAGCACACCGAATGGCGGTTGCATGTGGAAGGCGTGGATGGCGTTGCTGCCTACTCCGGCCTGCTCGGCATGCTGCGCAGGCTCGGCACCCAGCAGCAGCCACAGATGCTGGAGATCGATGGCGATCGCGTGCTTCTGCAGGTGAGCTTCCCCGGTACCGAAGAGCAGCTTGAGCGCATGCTGGCGCTGGACATGCGATTGCAGCGCATTCCCGAGCCGGTGGTCGAGCCGGAACCGCTACCGCAGATGGACGTCGATGCACAGCCGGTGTCGGCAGCAACCGAGCCGGAAACGCCGGTACTCAGCGCCTCCGACGAGCCGGTCGATGCGCCGGCCGAGGTGCCGTTGCAGGCCGGTCCCGAGCCCACGCTGCAGGAAGAGCCCGAACAGGCACAGCCCGCCGCGCCGGAAGAGCCGCCCATGCCCACCCTCTATTTCCGCTGGCGCGGATAAGGACGCCTGATGCGCAATGCGGCAGTCCCGGCGGGACGCAGCTGATGTCCGGCGGCCAACCCATGCAACTGCCCCTGGGCATCAAGCTCAGGGACGAAGCCACCTTCGACAATTACTATGGCGGCCCAAACGGCGCGCTGGTGGCGGCGCTGCAGGAGCTTGCCGATCCGGCCCGTACCCCCGAGGAGCGCTGCGTCTACCTCTGGGGCGCTGCGGGCAGCGGCCGTTCGCACCTGTTGCAGGCCGCCTGCCACCGAATGGCCGAAGCCGGCGCCCTGGCGATGTACCTGCCGCTGTCGGAACTGATGGATCACGGCGCGCAGTTGCTGGACGGCATGGAAGAGGTCGACCTGCTGTGTCTGGATGATCTTGAGGTGCTCGCCGGCCATGCCGAGTGGGAGGAGGCGCTGTTCCACGTCTACAACCGCATCCAGCAGCGGGAGGGGCGCCTGCTGATGGCGGCCACCGCGACGCCCCGGGTGGCGGGTTTCCAGCTGCCGGATCTGGTGTCTCGGTTGGGGTGGGGGCTGGTGTTCCAGCTGCAGGCGCTGGACGATGAGGGCAAGCAGCAGATGCTCAAGATGCGTGCCGAGCAGCGCGGTCTGCAGCTGCCCGACGAGGTGGCACGCTACATTCTCAGCCGGGGTGCACGGGGCATGGGCGAGCTGTTCGCCGCGCTGGAGCAGCTGGACCAGGCATCGCTGCAGGCCCAGCACCGGCTGACCATTCCCTTCGTCAAGCGGGTCATGGGCTGGTAGCCCGTACCCGCTGCGCCTGATAGCTCCAGCGCACGTACACCAGTGCCGCAATGAAATACAGCACCGTGCTGCCTACCAGAACGCTGCCGTAGAGCAGCTTGCCGGGCACGAAGGTGGTTTGCACCCCATAGATGAAGTACAGGTTGATGGCAAAGCACAGCCAGGCATGGGTGCGCACGTGCCCGGTGAGGATGCCGGGCAGGAAGATCAGCAGCGGTATCAGCAGCACGCTGACGATCACCACCGGGTTGGCCCCGTGCAGGTCGGCGATGAAGGCGTTGTAGATGAACAGACAGGTCAGCAGCACGAAATAACCCAGTGCGGCCAGCGCCCGGCTGACGCGGATGCGCGGCAGCAGGAAGTCCAGCGGCGGCAGTGGTTTGTCAGCTCTGGACATGCGCAGCTCCGGCCATCAGCTGACGGGTGATCAGGCCCACCCGCTTGCCCAGTGCACGGCACAGCAGGCTTTCATGTTGATCCAGCGGGCGCGCGCCATCGCTGCCGGCCAGGTGGCTGGCACCGTAGGGCGTGCCGCCGCCCCGGGTCTCGGTCAGTGCGCTTTCGCTGTAGGGCAGGCCGACCAGCAGCATGCCGTGATGCAGCAGCGGCAGCTGCATCGACAGCAGGGTACTCTCCTGACCGCCATGCATGCTCGCGGTGGTGGTGAAAACGGCGGCCGGCTTGCCGGCCAGGCTGCCGGACAGCCACAGGCTGCTGGTGCCATCAATGAAGTACTTCAATGGCGCCGCCATGTTGCCGAAGCGGGTCGGGCTGCCCAGGATCAGCGCCGAGCAGTTCTTCAGGTCGTCTTCCGTGCAGTACACCGCACCGCTGGCGGGGATTTCCGGTGCGGTGGCGCGGGTTTCGGTCGAGACCTTGGGCACGGTGCGCACCCGCGCCTCGAGTCCGGCCTGCTCCACGCCCTCGGCAATCAGTCGTGCCATTTTTGCGGTGGCGCCGTTGTGGCTGTAATAGAGCACCAGTGCGTAGGGTTCGCTCATGCGTATAACTCCAGGACCTTCTCCGGCGGACGGGCGACGATGGCCTTGCCATCGCGGATGACGATCGGGCGTTCGATCAGGCGCGGATAGTCGACCATCGCCTGTACCAGTTCGGCCTCACTGAGGTCCGGATTGTCCAGCTTCAGCTCCCGGTAGGTCTCCTCACCCTTGCGCATCAGATCCCGGGCGGACATGCCCAGTTGCTGGAGCAGGGCGCTGAGGGTGGCGCTGTCGGGCGGGTTGTCTATGTATTCGACCACTTCAAGCTCATCACCCTGCTGTTCGAGCAGGGCCAGCGCCTGGCGGGATTTGGAACAACGGGGGTTGTGATAGATGCAGACCCTGGACACGGCAATCTCCAATCAGATCCTCGGGGCCGCCAAGCCGGTGGCTTATGCGGGGTATGCCCGCTATTCTAAGCCCTAAAGCATCTGCTGTCAGGGAACCGGGAACAGATCCGAATGCCACCTCGACTTCAACGGCTGGTTCATTTCTGCCGTTACCTGCTCCGCCGCTTCGGTGAGGACAATTGCCCGAAGAACGCTGCGGCTCTGACCTACACCACCCTGTTCGCCGTGGTGCCGGTGATGACGGTGACCTACGCCATGCTGGCGGCCATTCCCGCCTTCAACCAGGTGGGTGGCCAGATCGAGGCGTTCATCTTCGACAACTTCGTGCCCTCCACCGGTGCGGCGCTGCGCAACTATCTCAGCGAGTTTTCCGAGCAGGCGCGCCAGCTGACCGGTGTCGGCGTCGCGTTGCTGATGGTCACCGCCTTCCTGATGCTGGTGAATATCGAGAAATCCTTCAACGCCATCTGGCGCATCCGCCAGCCGCGGCGCGGCCTGTCGAGCTTTCTGCTGTACTGGGCCGTGCTGAGCCTGGGGCCGCTGTTGCTGGGCGCCGGCTTTGTGGTCAGTACCTATCTGGCTTCGCTGTCCTTTCTTACCGGTGACGCCGCGCTGGCCACCGCCTGGCGCGAGCTGCTCCGCTGGTTGCCGCTGCTGCTCAGCGTCGCTGCGTTCACGCTGATCTATGTTGCCGTGCCCAATACCCGGGTGCGGCTGAAGCACGGGCTGGCGGGCGGCGTGCTGGTGGCGCTGCTGTTCGAGGGGGCCAAGGCGTCCTTTGCGCTGTACGTGGCGCTGTTTCCGAGTTTCCAGCTGATCTATGGCGCCTTCGCCACCTTCCCGCTGTTTCTGCTGTGGATCTATGTCAGCTGGATGATCATCCTGTTCGGTGCCGAGCTGGTGTGCAATCTGGGCAGCAGCGCGGCCTGGCAGCGTTCCGTCTACCCCTGGCCGGTCAGTTTGCTGGCGCTGCTGCGGATATTCATGCACGCGCAGAAGGACGGGCGGGTGGTCGATCTGCCCATGGTCAATGCCACCGGCTGGGCCATGCCGGAGGATTTGTGGCTGGACCTGACCGAGTGGCTTGAGGCGCAGCGCATCATCGCCCGTGCCCAGCAGGGCGGCTACGTGCTGACCCGCGACCCGGCGGAGATGGAGCTGGCTGAGGTGCTGGAGGCGCTGCCCGAGGCCATGCCCCCGGTGTCCACGCTGCCGGTGTCCCTGGGTGAAAGCGACCTGTGGTATCCGCCGCTGCGCGAGGCGCTGGCCCGCCTGGAGCATTGCCGGCGTGATGTGATGGCCGGCAGTCTCGCCAGCTGGCTGAAAGGTAACGGCAGGGCAGTGCCGGTCAATGAGGAGGTTGGATGAAAGAGTTCGGTTCGATGTTGCTGCTGGCGGGTGCCCTGATGCTGGGTGGCTGTACCTCGGAGGAGTGGCGGGATCAGCACGGGGAAGCGCTGGCCCCGGCTGATCTTGAAGACCGCTGGGTAGTGGTGAACTACTGGGCGGAGTGGTGCGCGCCCTGTCTGCATGAGCTGCCGGAGTTCAACCGGCTGGCCGAGACCAGACCCGACGTACTGGTGCTGGGGGTCAATTTCGACGGCGTGGCGGGAGAGGAGCTGCGCGAGCTGTCCGAGCGCATGGACATCCGTTTCCAGGTAATGGGTGAGGATTTCGAGCAGAGCATGAAGCTGGAGCGGCCGCAGGTGCTGCCGACCACCTACGTGTTCGACCCGCAGGGCGCGCTGCGCCACAGCCTGGCCGGCCCGCAGACCGAGGAAACCCTGCTGGCGGTGCTGGAGTAGTCAGTCCTTCACGTACCAGAAACGGTACCAGTAGTCCTGTACCTTGTCCGGATAACGGTGGCTGCCGAGGCTGCCATTGTAGCGGGCCAGGGCCCGGCGCAGATTGCCTTTTTCCAGGTCCAGGTAGTACTTGAGAATGGTGCAGCCGTAGCGCAGGTTGGTCGCCAGATCGATAAGGTTGTCATCCGGTCGGCCCAGCTCGGCTTTCCAGAATGGCATCACCTGCATGATGCCCTGGGCACCGGCGCGGGACAGCGCATAGCGGTCGAACAGGCTTTCCACATGAATCACTGCCAGTACCAGGTCGGGCTTGAGTCCGGCCCGGGTGGCTTCGCGGTGGACCAGCCGCAGGAACCGCAGCCGCTCCGCCTCGTCGGGAATATAGCGGCGCATGCGGGTGGACATGTCCAGCAGCCAGACCTGAGCATCGAAGGCGTCGGCGAAACTGTCCGCCTCGGACACCGCCTGCATCAACAGGGCTCGCAGTTGCGGATCCACCTGCTGGGGGTGCTGATTCACGCCGGCGGCATTCGGCGACAGCAACAGCGCCAGCAAGAACACAATCCATGTGTAGTGGGGCATGTCACGGATTTCCGTCAGATTCCTGGTCCAGGGCGCGGAGGAACTCATACCTCAGTTCGGGATCGCCGAGGGTCAGCAGGATAAGCATGTTCTCCAGCTGCGCCGACTCTTCCGGAAGACCGATCTCATCAAGCCGTCTGACCCGCTGCACCCACTGATCGACATCGTCCTCCTCCAGGCTGCCGTAGATCAGGGGTACTGCTTCCTGCATCAGGCCGCGCAACTCCCGGCTGATGAGCAGGCTCAGCTCGGCGGTCATGCTGCCGCCGTCCCGTGCTACCAGCTCGATGACGCGCAGGGTGCCGAAATCCAGATCGAGAAACTGTTCCTGCAGCAGATGCAGGCGCACCTCACCCTGAGGATCGGTGGTCAGCGGGAATTGCCTGCCCTGGGCGATCAGCGTCAGCGTCTGGTTGGCCCAGGGCAGGCGCTGATAGCTCTCGCGGGTGTGGACCGGTCTGTCGTCAGGGCCGAACTCGGTCACCTGATAGCGCTTCTGCTCGGTGACCCGGATAGTGCGCTGCGGTGACGTCATCACGCGGGGCTCGCCTGCGTCGATGCTCAGGGTGTGGCTGATCAGGCGGAGCTCTTCCCGATTTGGCGCCGGGTTCGACGGCTGGCTGCTGCAGCCGCTCAGCAGCAGGCCGGCACATAACCATATGGTCCAGGATGACAGAACACGTTGCATGCGGTGGCTCTCAGTTCTTGCCCAGTCGCTCAAGCAGGAAGCCCAGCATTTCTGCTGCCGCCACGCCTTGCGCGTCCTGATCACGACGGTATTTGTATTCCAGCTGACCGTCAGCCAGGCCGCGGTCGCTGATCACCACCCGGTGGGGGATGCCGATCAGGTCCATGTCGGCGAACTTGACGCCGGGGCTGGTCTTCTTGTCGCGGTCGTCCAGCAGCACCTCGACACCGGCCTGCTGCAGTGCGGTGTACAGCTCTTCGGTAGCTTCGCGTACCGCTTCGGAGCTTTCCATCTTCATCGGCACCAGCGCGACCTGGAACGGAGCCAGCGCATCCGGCCAGAGGATGCCGCGGTCATCGTAGTTCTGCTCGATGGCGGCAGCCACCACGCGGGAGACGCCGATGCCGTAGCAGCCCATCAGGAGAGTGGCGGTCTTGCCCTGTTCGTTGAGCACGGTGCAGTTCATGGCTTCGCTGTATTTGCGGCCGAGCTGGAAGATGTGGCCCACCTCGATGCCGCGCTTGATCACCAGTCTGCCGTTGCCGTCGGGGCTGGCATCGCCTTCCACCACATTGCGCAGATCGGCGACCTCATCGAAGCGCGCGTCCCGTTCCCAGTTGACACCGGTGAGGTGCCTGCCGTCTTCGTTGGCGCCGCAGACAAAGTCCGCCAGATGGGCCGCGCTGTGGTCGGCGATCACCTTGATGTTCATGCCCACAGGGCCGATCGAGCCGGGCTTGCAGCCCAGCGCCTGCTGGATCTGAGCTTCGCTGGCGAAGGTCAGCGGGGCATGGATGGCGGGGTGGTTCTCGGCCTTGATCTCGTTCAGCTCGTGATCGCCGCGCAGGATCAGCGCCACCAGCGGCTGCTCTTTACCCTCTTCGGCGGTGCCCAGCACGACCAGCGACTTCACGGTGCGGGTGGCGGGCAGGTCGAGGAAGGCACACACCGCCTCGATGGTGGTCTGGTTCGGGGTGTCCACCAGGGTCATCTGCTCGGCCGGCGCGGGGCGCTCACCCTGGGGCAGCAGCGCAGTGGCCTTTTCGATGTTGGCGGCATAGCTGCCCGAGTCGGAAAACACGATGGCGTCTTCGCCTGACGCAGCCAGCACGTGGAATTCATGGGACCCTTCTCCACCGATGGAGCCGTTATCCGCCACGACCGGGCGGTATTCCAGCCCCAGCCGGGAGAAGATGTTGCAGTAGGCCTGATACATGGCGTCGTAGGTCTGCTGCAGGGAATCCTGGCTGAGGTGAAAGGAGTAGGCGTCCTTCATCAGGAATTCACGGGCGCGCATCAGCCCGAAGCGCGGGCGGATCTCGTCGCGGAACTTGGTCTGGATCTGGTACATGTTCAGCGGCAGCTGCTTGTAACTGGTGATCTCGTTGCGGGCCAGTTCGGTGATGACCTCCTCATGGGTCGGGCCGACGCAGAACTCCCGGTCGTGCCGATCCTTCAGACGCAGCAGCTCGGGGCCGTACTCTTCCCAGCGGCCGGATTCCTGCCACAGCTCGGCCGGCTGGATGGCCGGCATCAGCACCTCGAGTGCGCCGGCGTTGTTCATTTCCTCGCGGACTATGCTTTCCGCCTTGCGCAGCACGCGCAGCCCCATCGGCAGCCAGGTATAGAGTCCCGAGGCGATCCGGCGGATCAGGCCGGCCCGCAGCATCAGTTGATGGCTGATGACGGCGGCATCGCTGGGGGTTTCCTTGAGGGTGGAAATCAGATATTGACTGGTACGCATGGCGGGGGAATGTCCTGCTTGGAGAGTTCGCGGAATGGCGGCTATTGTACGTTCGCGCCGGTGCGGCGTATAGCCTCTGCTGGGGCTCCCCCTCTCCCCAACCCTCTCCCGCGAGGGGAGAGGGGGCTGGTCCTGAGTGTTGGGTAATCGCTGAAGTTTTCTGAAGTCCTGGAATTGATTCAGCTCCCGCACAGGCTTGCCGCCAAGTCACCCTCTGTCCTTACGAGCAAAGGGATGAACTGGAAAAAGGCAGCCCTGAATTACCGAGATTACTGAGCAGTTTCAGATCCGGCACAAGCCTGCCCCACGTCACCCCTCTCCCCTTGCGGGAGAGGGGGAGAGGGGGTGGGTCGAACCTCCCGCTCCTTTGCTTAGAGCAGGTTCCAGGTATAGGAGGCGTACAGGCGGTTCTCGTCGATGTCCCCGCCATCAAGCGCTGCGTGCTGACGAACCGTGGAGTTGCGCCACAGCAGGTTCACCCCGCGCAGAGGGCCTGACTGCAGCGTGTAGCTGATGTCGGTGTCACGGGCCCAGCGGGTGTCACGGGGGGAGACGCTCTCGTCGATGTCACTGCCGCGCACGTAGCGGGTCATGAAGTTCAGACCGGGAATGCCCAGACCCTCGAAGTTGTAGTCATAGCGGGCCTGCCAGGAACGTTCGTCCCGGGCGTTGAAGTCGATCACCTGCACCGAGTTGGCCAGGTAGATCGCGTCGTCCGCATAGTCGAAGCCGGAATCCCCGCTCATGCGCTGGTAGGCAACCGTGAAGTCGTGGAAGCCTGCCCCCAGGGTAACCGCCAGCGACGCAGCGTCGTTGTCGAAGTCGTAACCGGTGGGGCTGTCGTCCGAGGTCTTGTAGTAGGACAGATCGGTGGTCAGGCTCAGGTCGTTGTTCAGCTCGGCGGTGTGGGTGATGCCGGCAAAATGGCGCTTCCAGAGGTCGTCCGCCTTCGAGGTATACAGCGAAGCACTCAGGGTGTCGGCGAAGTCGTAGGTGCCGCCCAGGTAGGTGACCTTGTCATGATCGATGGTGCCGTCCCGGAAGCCGTAGGGGTCTTCGTACTGATCGGGGTAGCCCATGTCACCGCGGTCGGTCATCCGGCCGGCTTCCAGCAGCAGGCCGTCAATCGAGGTGTTGGCGATGCTGTAGCCGTAGTAGTGGCTGGGCAGCAGCCGGGAGTCTTCATAGTTGACGATGGGGTTTTCCGGCAGGTGGTAGCCGAAACGCAGCTCGGTATGGCCGCCAACGTTGGCCTTGACCGCCCCGCGAATCTCGGAATAGTTGGAAGGCGACTTGCGGGTATACAGGATGCCGTCTTCTTCCCACTGGCCGCTGGGCAGCAGGCCGGTGCCGCCACGCCCACCGCCGCTATCGAGCTTGATGCCCGCCATTGCCAGCACATCCGCACCGAAACCGATCGGACCCTCGGTATAACCGGACTGGAAGTTCAGAACAAAACCGGTTGCCGTTTCTTCAGCCTTGCCATTGAAGGGACCCTGATCATTCCTGAAGTCCCGGTTGAAATAAGCGGTACGGTTACTCAGCGTAGCTGAAGCACCTTCCACGAAACCTTCACCCTGGGCAACTGCCTGGGTTGCAATCAGACCGTTGGCCATTGCAACTGCAAGCGCAACGGAACTCCATTTGATAGTGCTTTTCATTCGAGTGCTCCTTCCAGTGTAGAAACAGTGCCCAGTGTTGTTCCGAGCAGTTTTTTTTCATTGTTCATATCGCGTATGAGTAAAGCATCAAACTTCTGGTTGTGAAAGAAATCCCAGATCTATCAGCAGGTTCGCCTGGCGGCAGGCCCTTTCAAGCCAGCCGGTATATTGGGATAATTTGCTCCAGCATAGCGAAGTTGGCTGTTTCTTTATTGATATACATCATGCCATACCGGTCTTCACCCTCATTCACGGTTATAGCGGGGCGTTAAATGTTCGTACTTCATCCACAACTCGCCAGCGATGGCATCGAGGTTGGTCAGTTCAGATTAAGCAAACTTCTGCTGATCAATGACCGACAATATCCCTGGTTTGTTCTTGTGCCCCGACGGGAAGATGTTACAGAGATTTTCCAGCTCGACGAGGAAGACCGCATCCAGCTGCTGAGAGAGTCCTGCTGGCTGGCGGAGGCACTCAAGGACGCGTTTTCCGCTGACAAGATCAATATTGCCGCGCTGGGCAACATGGTCAGCCAGTTGCATGTGCACCACATCGTGCGTTACCGGGATGACGCCGCCTGGCCCGCGCCTGTGTGGGGCAGGTTGCCGGCACTACCCTATGACGACGAGCAGGTGGCACAATGTGTTGCCCGGTTGCAGACCGTGCTGACCGGACCTATCGACTATGCGGAGGGCTTCCGATGAGTGACGAGCTGACTGCGAGGCTGGATGAGCTGGAAACGCGACTGGCTTTCCAGGATGACACCATAGAGGCGTTGAACGAGGCGGTGAGTCGTCAGCAGCTGGAGCTGGAAAAGCTGCAACGGTCACTGGAGTTGCTGGCGCAGCGGCAGGCGGATCTGGCCGCCTCCCTGCCGGGGGGAGTGGAGGACGACCAGCCTCCACCCCATTACTGACAGATCAGTCCAGCGGCTGGACGTCTTCGGCCTGCAGGCCCTTTTCACGGCGGGCGACAACGAACTCGACCCGCTGACCTTCCATGAGCACACGGTGCCCGTCGCCACGGATGGCGCGGAAGTGCACGAACACATCCTCGCCCTGATCCCGGGAGATGAACCCGAAGCCCTTGCTGGTGTTGAACCACTTCACCGTGCCGGCCTCACGCGGGCCTTCGCTGGCAGCGCTGTGCTGGCGCCGGCGGGGCATGCTGGCGGTGAGGCTGAGAATGGCGAGCAGGCAGACACCCGCTACGCCCAGGCCCACAGCCCAGGGCAGCAGGCGGCCCATGTCCGCCAGCAATACGGCGAGAGAGAGCAGGGCGCCGATGATGATCAGTGCCGAACTGAGCAGCGTCAGGGCAAGGCGTGCTCCGGAGCGCTTGATACCGGGGGCGCTGAAGTGCTGGATATTGATCAGCCCCAGCAACGTTGTGCTGATGGCCGCTGCGAGGTTGGCGGGGCTGTCCGGGCTGGATAGCGGCGTGCTGGCGTAGAGACCGCACGCAAGCGCTGCCAGCCCCACGATCAGATGGAGATAACGGATGCTGTTCAAGATGATCTTCCTGTTGTGACTGACTATGTTGTGACTCGATTGAAGTCCGGCTGTACAAGTACCGTGGCCGGGAGCGCACTCTAACCTGAAAACAGACTGGTCACAAAGGGGAGCAGGGAAAGGATGGGGCAGGCGTGAACCCTGCCCCGGAATGATTTACTTCTCGAGCAGGCTGCGCAGCATCCAGGCTGTCTTCTCATGCTCCTGCATGCGCTGGGTCAGCAGGTCGGCACTGGGCTCGTCGCTGGCCTTCTCGCAGGCGGGGAAGGCTTCGCGAGCGGTGCGGGCGCAGGTCTCGTGGCCTTCGACCAGGCGGCGGATCATGTCCTCGGCGGCCGGAACGCCTTCCTCTTCCTTGATCGAACTGAGCTCGGCGAAGGCCTTGTAGGTGCCCGGTGCCGGGAAGCCGAGGGTGCGGATGCGCTCGGCGATGTCATCAACCGCGGTCGCCAGCTCGGTGTACTGACCTTCGAACATGGTATGCAGGGTCTGGAACATCGGGCCTTTCACGTTCCAGTGAAAATTATGGGTTTTCAGATACAGCGTATAGGTGTCGGCCAGCAGGTGGGCGAGCCCGTCTGCGATGGCTTCCCGGTCCTTCTGGCTAATACCGATATCAATCTTCATTTCAATCTCCAGGCTGCGACTCAAAGGTCCATCCAGTATATGCACTGGGCTGTGCCGCTCAAGCTCTGTTTGGTGATTACCCGGATTGGCTCCGGCTATGGGACAGGCCGGGGCGGACAAGACTCGCCTGGCGGGGGTGACTTCGGGTATATTGTTGCGCCTTTATCTATCCGTGCTGCCGAGCTCTCCGGATCGTGCGCAGCCGCTCTGTCGACAACAGGATTTCACACTCATGATGCGTACCCACTATTGCGGCCAGTTGAACGAAACGCTGGCAGACCAGGAAGTGACACTCTGCGGCTGGGTCCACCGCCGCCGCGACCATGGTGGGGTGATCTTCCTCGATATCCGCGATCGTGAGGGGCTGGCCCAGGTAGTGTTCGATCCCGACCGGGAAGAGACCTTTGCCCTGGCTGACCGGGTGCGCAGCGAGTACGTGGTCAAGGTGCGCGGCAAGGTGCGTCCGCGCCCTGCAGGGGCGGTCAACCCGAACATGGCCTCGGGTGCCATCGAGGTGCTGGGCTATGAGCTGGAAGTGCTGAACCAGGCCGAGACCCCGCCGTTCCCGCTGGATGAGTATTCCGATGTGGGCGAGGAAACCCGCCTGCGGTTCCGCTTCATCGACCTGCGTCGTCCGGAAATGGCCGCCAAGCTGAAGCTGCGCTCGCGGATCACCAGCAGCATCCGTCGCTACCTGGATGACAACGGCTTCCTGGATGTGGAAACCCCGATCCTGACCCGCGCCACCCCGGAGGGTGCCCGCGACTACCTGGTGCCCAGCCGCACCCATCCCGGCAGTTTCTTCGCCCTGCCGCAATCGCCCCAGCTGTTCAAGCAGCTGCTGATGGTGGCCGGCTTCGACCGTTACTACCAGATCGCCAAGTGCTTCCGCGACGAGGACCTGCGCGCCGACCGTCAACCGGAATTCACCCAGATCGACATCGAGACCAGCTTCCTCGAAGAGCAGGACATCATGGGCCTGACCGAGGGCATGATCCGCGGTCTGTTCAAGGAAGTGCTGGATGTGGATCTGGCCGACTTCCCGCACATGACCTTCGAGGAAGCCATGCGCCGTTACGGCTCGGACAAGCCGGACCTGCGCAACCCGCTGGAGCTGGTGGATGTGGCCGACCAGCTGACCGAGGTCGACTTCAAGGTATTCAGTGGCCCGGCCAGCGATCCGAAGGGTCGCGTGGCGGCGCTGCGCGTGCCCGGTGGTGCGTCGCTGGCGCGCAAGCAGATCGATGATTACACCAGGTACGTCGGCATCTATGGCGCCAAAGGCCTGGCCTATATCAAGGTCAACGAGCGCGCCAAGGGTGTTGAAGGTCTGCAGTCGCCGATCGTCAAGTTCATCCCCGAAGACAACCTCAATGTAATCCTGGACCGCGTGGGTGCGGTGGATGGGGATATCGTGTTCTTCGGCGCCGACAAGGCGAAGATCGTGTCCGAGGCGCTGGGTGCGCTGCGCATCAAGCTGGGCCATGACATGGATCTGCTGACCTGCGAGTGGGCGCCGCTGTGGGTAGTCGACTTCCCGATGTTCGAGGAAAACGACGACGGCAGCCTGAGCGCACTGCACCACCCGTTCACCGCGCCCAAGTGCAGCCCGGATGAGCTGAAGGCCAACCCGCAGGGCGCGCTGTCCCGTGCCTATGACATGGTGCTCAATGGTACCGAGCTGGGTGGTGGCTCCATCCGTATCCACCGCAAGGACATGCAGCAGGCGGTATTCGATATCCTCGGCATCAGCGCCGAGGAGCAGCAGGAGAAGTTCGGCTTCCTGCTGGATGCGCTGAAATACGGCGCACCGCCGCACGGTGGCCTGGCCTTCGGCCTGGACCGTCTGGTGATGCTGATGATCGGTGCCAGCTCGATCCGCGAAGTGATCGCCTTCCCGAAAACCCAGAGCGCCGCGGACGTCATGACCCAGGCGCCGGGTGCGGTGGATGCGAAGGCGCTGCGCGAGCTGAATATTCGTCTGCGCGAGCAGCCGAAGGTTGAGTGAGTAGCGGGGGCTGCTTCGCAGCCCTATCGCCGCGGGGTCGCGGCTCCTACGGAGAGAGGGAGGGGCGCGGCTCCTACGGAGAGAGGGGGGAGGGTCGCGGCTCCTGCGGAGAGAGGAGGAGGGTCGCGGCTCCTGCGGGAGCTCACCCGAAACTGCCCGGGCCGCCCCGGCTTTTGGAGCGCCGCCGGGACGCCGGACCGCCTCGGCGCGATGGGCGTGCAGCGCACGCCCGGCATGTCTTTGATGCAACTACGGAGGTTCAATGGCTGGTCATTCCAAATGGGCCAACATCAAGCACCGCAAGGCGGCGCAGGATGCCAAGCGTGGCAAGATCTTCACCAAGCTGATCCGCGAGTTGACGGTGGCTGCGAAGCTCGGCGGGCCCGAGCCGGCTGACAACCCGCGGCTGCGTTCGGCAGTGGACAAGGCGCTGACTGCCAACATGACCCGCGACACCATCGACCGCGCCATCGCCCGTGGTGCCGGCAGCAACGATGCCGACAACGTCGAGGAGCTGACCTATGAAGGTTACGGTGCCGGCGGCGTGGCGATTCTGGTCGAGGCGATGACCGACAACCGCAACCGCACTGTGGCCGAGGTGCGCCATGCCTTCAACAAGTGTGGCGGCAACCTGGGCACCGATGGTTCGGTTGCCTACCTGTTCACCCGTCGCGGCCAGATCAGTTACGCACCCGGCGCGGATGAAGAAGCGCTGCTGGAAGCGGCCCTTGAGGCAGGCGCCGAGGACGTGGTCACCAATGACGACGGCTCCATCGACGTGCTGACCGCCTTCGAGGATTTCGGTGCGGTCAAGGATGCACTGGACACCGCCGGTTTTGCCAGCGAGTCCGCCGAGGTCAGCATGATCCCCTCGACCACCACAGCGCTGGACCTGGACACCGCCCAGAAGGTCATCCAGCTGATCGACATGCTGGAAGACCTGGACGACGTGCAGAACGTCTACTCCAACGCCGACATCCCCGATGATGTACTGGCGCAGATGGAGTGAGTGGTATAGTCGCAGCACGCACTGAAAGGGAGGCGCGGCCTCCCTTTCGTCTATCAGGCACAGGACGATTGCACGCATGGCGCTGATTCTCGGCATAGATCCGGGTTCTCGAATCACCGGTTTCGGTATCGTCCGGGAAGGGCGCAATGGCTGCGAATACGTGACGTCCGGTTGCATCCGCTTGGGCAGCGGTCCCTTCCCCGATCGGCTGAAGCAGATCTTCGACGGCCTGGGTGAACTCATCGGCCAGTACCGGCCGCAGGTGCTCAGCATCGAGCAGGTGTTCATGGCACGCAATCCGGATTCGGCGCTCAAGCTGGGTCAGGCCCGGGGCGCAGCCATTGTCGCCGCGGTGTATGCGGGGCTGGAAGTGCATGAGTACAGCGCCCGCCAGGTCAAGCAGGCGGTCGTCGGCACCGGCGCCGCTGACAAGGCTCAGGTCCAGCATATGGTCACCCAGCTGCTGGGGCTGTCCGGCACGCCCCAGGCCGACGCGGCCGACGCCCTGGCGATTGCCCTGTGCCATTCCCATTCGATAGGCCTGAAGGAACAGATCGGCGGTGGCCTGATCGCTCTGCGCAGTGGCCGCATGCGTCGGCGCTGATTAAGGAGAAAGTCAATGATAGGCAGGCTCACAGGCATGCTGCTGGAAAAGCAGCCACCGCAGATTCTGCTGGACATAAATGGCGTGGGCTACGAAGTTGAGGCGCCGATGAGCACCTTCTACAAGTTGCCCTCGCTGGGCGAGAAGGTCACGCTGCATACCCACCTGGTGGTGCGTGAGGACGCACAGCTGCTGTATGGTTTCGCCGAGAAACGCGATCGGCTGCTGTTTCGCGAATTGATCAAGCTCAATGGTGTGGGGCCCAAGCTGGCGTTGTCGCTGATGTCGGGGCTGGAAGTGGATGAGCTTATCGCTGCGGTGCAGGCTCAGGACACCAGTGCCCTGACCCGGGTTCCGGGCGTCGGCAAGAAGACCGCCGAGCGTCTGCTGGTGGAGCTCAAGGGCAAGTTCACTGCCTGGGAGGCAACCCCCGGAGCCGCTCCGCTATCCGGTGCCGCTGCCGCCGCCCCGGCTGCCTCGCATACAGCGGATGCGGTCAGCGCATTGATTGCGCTGGGCTACAAGCCCCAGGAAGCAAGCCGTGCGGTGAATGCCATCAAGGAAGAGGGGCTCAGCAGTGAAGAGCTGATCCGCCGTGCCTTGAAGGGCATGGGCTGATAATCTGGCGACCGCAGCCTGTTCATTCCATCTAACCGGAACGCCCCATGCTGGAAGAAGACCGTTTGATTGCTGCCGGGCCCCGGCAGCAGGAAGAGATGATCGACCGGGCCATCCGCCCCTACCGGCTGGCCGACTATATCGGTCAGCCCACCGTGCGCGAGCAGATGGAGTTGTTCATGTCGGCCGCCCGCGGCCGCAGCGAGGCGCTGGATCATGTGCTGATCTTCGGCCCCCCGGGACTGGGCAAGACCACGCTGGCCAATATCATTGCCCAGGAGATGGGCGTGAAGATCAAGAGTACCTCCGGCCCGGTGCTGGAGCGCGCCGGTGACCTGGCCGCCATGCTGACCAGTCTGGAAGCCGGGGATGTGCTCTTTGTCGACGAGATTCACCGCCTGTCTCCGGTGGTCGAGGAAATCCTCTACCCGGCGATGGAAGATTACCAACTCGACATCATGATCGGTGAAGGGCCCGCGGCGCGCTCGATCAAGCTCGACCTGCCGCCGTTCACCCTGGTCGGTGCCACCACCAGGGCGGGGATGCTGACCAACCCGCTGCGTGACCGCTTCGGTATCGTCCAGCGTCTGGAGTTCTACAGCAATGATGATCTGGCCACGATCGTGTCCCGCTCCGCGGGCATTCTGGGGTTGAAGATCCACCCCGAGGGTGCCTTCGAGATTGCCCGGCGTTCACGCGGCACGCCGCGTATTGCCAACCGGCTGCTGCGTCGCGTGCGCGACTTTGCCGAGGTGCGCGGCTCCGGCAGTATCACCCGCGAGATTGCCGACCGGGCGCTGGGCCTGCTGGACGTGGACGCCCAGGGCTTCGATCACATGGACCGCCGACTGCTGCTGACCATGATCGACAAGTTCGACGGGGGGCCGGTGGGCATCGACAGTCTGGCCGCCGCGATCAGCGAGGAGCGCCATACAATCGAGGATGTGCTTGAGCCCTATCTGATCCAGCAGGGCTTCATCATGCGCACGCCGAGGGGGCGGGTCGTGACCCGTCATGCCTACCTGCATTTCGGGCTGAATCTGCCGGCAGCCATGGAGCAGCGGGCGGGTGACCTGTTCGATCAGTAGCAATCAATAGAGCGTATCGTGAGTATGGGCGCTGATATAAAAATATATTCGTTCAAGGAGGCTGGGCCAGCTATGCAAGAACCCCGCTTGGCTCTACATTATGCGCGCTGAAACATCCGCCCTGCCGTTCGAGCACAGGGCCCGCGTCTATTTCGAGGATACCGACGCCGGCGGTATTGTTTACTACGTCAACTACCTGAAATACATGGAGCGTGCCCGCACCGAGCTGGTGCGCGCTCTGGGGTTTGATCAGAGCGTACTGCAACGGGAAAATGTCATTTTTGTCGTCCATTCGGTCAATGCCCGCTACCATGCGCCGGCACAGCTGGACGATGAACTTGTCGTAACTGCTGATGTCTTGGAACTCAAGCGTGCCAGCATCCGCTTCGGTCAACAGGTGCGACGTGCGGATGGCAGGTTGTTGTGCGAGGGGGAGGCTCTGGTGGCCTGCGTAAGCGCCGACGGTTACAAACCCAGAATCATACCGCTGGCTCTGAGCGCTGCCTTCAAGGCAATGCAGGAGAACCAGACAAAGCAGGATCAAGGAGAGGTAGAGAGTGCAAGCTGATCAAATGTCGATGTGGCACCTGATAAGCAGCGCCAGTGTACTGGTGCAGTTGGTCATGCTCACGCTGGTGGCGGCGTCCGTGATCTCGTGGGTGCTGATATTCCAGCGCAGCTCGGTGACCCGGGCGGCGAAGGCCAGCCTGGATGACTTCGAGGATCGTTTCTGGTCCGGTATCGACCTGTCCAAGCTCTACCGCCAGGTAACCGGCAACCCGAACCCGGACTCGGGGCTGGAGCAGGTCTTCCGTGCCGGTTTCAAGGAGTTCTCGCGCATGCGTCAGCAGCCGGGGGTGGAACCCGAGGCGGTCATGGACGCGGTTCAGCGCGCCATGCGCGTGGCCATCTCCCGCGAGGAGGAGAAGCTCGACCAGCACCTGCCGTTCCTGGCTACCGTGGGGTCCACCAGCCCCTATATCGGGCTGTTCGGTACCGTGTGGGGCATCATGAACTCGTTCCGCGGGCTGGCAACGGCGCAACAGGCGACCCTGGCGACGGTAGCCCCCGGTATTGCCGAGGCGCTGATCGCCACCGCGATCGGCCTGTTTGCGGCGATTCCGGCGGTGGTGGCCTATAACCGTTTCTCCGCCCGTTCGGAGATGCTGATCAGCCGCTACTACACCTTTGCCGATGAGTTCTCCAGCATCCTGCATCGCCGCGTTCACACCAACGAAGGGGAGTGAGGATGTACACCCATCAGGGGCGCCGTCAGAAACGCAAACCCGTCGCCGAGATGAACGTCGTTCCCTATATCGACGTGATGCTGGTGCTGCTGGTGATCTTCATGGTGACCGCGCCGATGCTCAACCAGGGTGTGAAGGTGGACCTGCCGCAGGTGGCCAGCGAGGTCCTGCCTTCGGATTCCAACCAGCAGGTACTGACCCTGTCGGTACTGGCCGACGGAACCTACTACTGGAATCTTGGCGAGACGGTGGACACCGAGACCCAGGGCGACACCGCGGTGTCCCTGGAAGAAATGACTGACGGCGTGGCCAAGATCATGCGCGCCCGACCGGATACCCTGGTCTATATACGCGGTGATACCGCGGTCAATTACGGGGTGGTGGTAAGCGCGATGGCGGCACTGCAGCAATCCGGCGTACCCAATGTGGGTCTGATTACCGAGGCACCGTGAGCAACAAGCGCATCAAGGACAAGGACTCTGGCAGCGAACGCCTCACCGCATCGGTGATAAAGGCGGTCGGCCTGCACCTGCTGGTGGTGATATTGCTGTTCGTATCCTTCAGCACCGCGCCGACCTTCGAGCCTGCCAAGCCGATCGTCCAGGCGACCCTAGTGCAGCTGAATTCGAAGAGTCCGGCCACTACCCAGACCGAGCAGCGTATCGCCGGCGAAGCCGAGCGCACAGCCGCGCAGCGGCATGAGGCCGAGGAGCTGGAGCGCCAGCAGCAGGAGCAGCAGAAGGCGCAGGAAGCGGCCCGCGCCGCCGAGCAGCAACGTCAGGCGGAAGCCGCTGCGCGTGCTGCCGAGCAGAAGGCGGCGGAGCAGAAGGCAGCAGAACAGAAAGCCGCAGAGGAACGTCGGCAGGCTGAGCAGGTCGAAAAGCAGAAGGCCGAGGAGGCCAGGCGCGCCGAGGCCGCCAGGAAGCTGGCTGCAGAAGAGGCAGCGAAGAAGAAGGCAGCCGAGGAGGAAGCCAGGCGCAAGGCGGCCGAGGAGGCCAAGCGCAAGGAAGAGCAGGCCCGGAAGCAGCGCGCCGCAGAAGAGGCCAAACGCAAGGCGGAAGCCGAAGCCAGGGCCGAGGCCGAACGTGTGGCCAGGCTCAAGCGCGAACAGGAGGAGGCGCGGGCCAGGGCGCTGGCGGACCTGCTTGCCGAGGAGACCCAGTATCAGCGGGCCCAGGCCGATCAGTTCGGCGACGAGGTCGCGGCCAGTTATGACGATGTCATCCGCCGTTATGTCAGCTCGCAATGGCGCCGTCCGCCCACCGCCCGTAACGGCATGGTCGTGGAGGTGCGCATCAGCATGCTGCCATCCGGAGACATAACCGATGCGGTGGTGGTGCGTTCCAGTGGCGATCCGGGTTTCGACCAGTCAGCCATTCAGGCGGTGCGCAATGTGGGACGGATTCCGGAGATGCAGCAATTGTCGCGGGAGAACCCGGCGGCCTTCGACCGTTTGTACAGACAGCGTAACTTGCGCTTCAAACCAGAGGACTTGGACTTTTGATGAAATCAATGAGGTATTGGCTGACATGCGCCGCCATGCTGCTGATGGCACAGGTCGCACTGGCTCAGGACGCAATCGAGATTACCCGTGGCACCGACCGCGCCACCCCGATCGCAGTGGTACCGTTCGGCTGGCAGGGCGGCAGCCCGCTGCCCGAGGATCTGGCACAGATCACCGCGAACAATCTGCGCAACAGTGGCATGTTCGCCCCCTTCGCCCGGGAAAACATGCTCAGTTATCCGACCCGTGCCGAGGAAATATTCCCCCGGGACTGGAAGATGCTGGGCGTCGAATATGTGATTGCCGGTCAGATCAGCAGTACCGGTTCGGGGTATTCCCTGCAGTATCATCTGTACAGTGTTCCCCGCGAACAGGTATTGATGTCCCGTACCGTCAGCGGCAGTGAAAGCCAGCTGCGCGATATGGCGCATAAACTCAGTGATGAAGTATTCGAACATATAACGGGCATCAAGGGTGCCTTCAGCACCAAGTTGCTGTACGTGGCAGCGGAGCGCTTCTCTGCCGATAATATCCGCTATACTCTGCAGCGTTCCGATTACGACGGTGCGCGGGCGGTTACCCTGTTGCAATCACGCGAGCCGATACTGACGCCGTCATTTGCACCGGACGGGCAGAGGATCGCCTATGTATCCTTTGAATCGCGGCGCCCGGAGATCTATGTTCATTACATCCAGACGGGCAGGCGTGAACGCATTACCAGTTTCGAGGGGCTCAATGGCGCGCCGGCCTGGTCGCCTGACGGCAAGCGGTTGGCATTCGTGCTGTCGCGTGACGGCAACCCGGAAATATACGTCATGGATCTGGACAGCAAGCAGATGCGCCGGGTGACCAATCATTACGGGATTGATACCGAGCCGAGCTGGCTCGATAACAATACGCTGGTATTCACTTCCGACAGAGGTGGACGCCCGCAGATATATAAACAGAGTCTGAATAGCGGCACCACAGAGCGTCTTACTTTTGTGGGCAACTATAATGCCAATGCCAAAGTGTCAGTTGACGGGCGCACCATGGTCATGGTGCACCGGCAGGACGGCTACAGGAATTTCCATATCGCAACTCAGGATCTGGAAAGAGGCAATCTGAAAGTATTAACAGAAACGTCGTTGGATGAGTCACCTACTGTCGCACCCAACGGCACTATGTTAATTTACGCTACCCGTCAACAGGGACGGGGTGTACTTATGCTGGTTTCGACCAATGGTCGTGCACGGTCGGAAATTCCGACGAAGTTCACAGACCTGCGCGTACCATCATGGTCCCCATACCTGCCATAGGGTATACCAATACTGAACCACTTGGGGTTTATCAGGAGTCTATGATGGAAGTTATCAAGTTCGGCAAAATGGCAGCTCTGGTTGTCGCTTTCGGCGTTGTGGTTGGTTGTTCCTCCAAAGGCGGTGACGCGGCAGGTACTGGCGCAGTGGATCCGAACGCGGGCTACGGCAGCAGCACCACCACTTCCGGCGCTGAAACCAGCGGTGCCAGCAGTGAAGAAGCTGCTCTGCGCGCAATCACCACCTTCTACTTCGAGTTCGACAGCTCCGAGCTGAAGCCCGAAGCGATGCGCGCGCTGGACGTTCATGCCAAGGACCTGAAAGCCCAGGGCAACCGTGTTGCGCTGGAAGGTCACACCGACGAGCGTGGCACCCGCGAATACAACATGGCGCTGGGTGAGCGTCGTGCGGCTGCCGTTCAGCGTTACCTGGTTCTGCAGGGCGTATCCCCGGCGCAACTGGAGCTGATCTCCTATGGTGAAGAGAAGCCGGCCGTTACCGGTTCCAGCGAAGAAGCCTGGGCTCAGAACCGTCGCGTCGAACTGCGCAAGTAAGAGGTCATATGAAAGGGTATCAGGGATGGGCACTGGGGTGCCTGTTATTGCCGGCCGCAGCCTTCGCTCAGGTTCCGGTAATGGAAGGCAGCTCGGGTAGCAACAGCTATCCCGTTCAGCAACCTCAGGCGCGCCCTGATGCCCCGTCATACTCGGGCGGGCTCTCTGCGGAGGGCCAGCTCCTGCAACAGCTGTATCAGATGCAGCAGGAAGTCTCCATGCTGCGTGGCCTGCTCGAAGAGCAGGAGCATCGACTCAAGAAGTTGGAGCAGGATCAGCTTGATCGTTATCAGGATATTGATCGCCGACTTTCTACCCTTTCCGCGGGTTCGTCTGCGCCATCGGGCGTAAACGGATCCGCACCCCCCACCGGCCTGCAACCGATCGAGCCGGCCGTTCCCGCCGCGCCGGTCCAGGGTAATAGTGACCAGGCTGCTGCGCCGGATCCCGAGCGCGAAAAGCTCATGTACGAAGCGGCCTTCGAGCAGGTGCGTCTGCGCGATTTCGAGAAGGCGGAAATGGCCTTCAGTGCGTTCCTCCGTCGCTTCCCGCAGAGTGAGTATGCGGGCAATGCCCAGTACTGGCTCGGCGAAGTGCATCTGGCGCAATCCGATCTGGACTCGGCGGGCCAGGCCTTCGCCCGGGTGCTCAGCGAGTATCCCGGTCACCGCAAGGAAGCCGACGCGCTGTACAAGCTCGCGGATGTGGAGCGGCGCCTGGGCAACATCGACAGGGCAACACAGCTGTATCAGGAAGTCGTCAGCAAGCATCCCAACGCCTCGGCCGCGCAGTTGGCCAGGCGGGATCTGAACGCACTCTGAACTCGAAACCCGCGTCCCGCGCGGGAGGAAAGGGGGCCGGCAATCCAGGGGATCGCCGGCTGACGGAAAAACTGAAAAAACTTCTTGAGTTCTCCAGCTAAATCAGTAAGATATCGCGCACTCAACGGGTCGTTAGCTCAGTTGGTAGAGCAGTTGGCTTTTAACCAATTGGTCGCAGGTTCGAATCCTGCACGACCCACCATCATTTCCGATGGAGCACGCCTCAGGCGGCCGCCTTCATCACCTCCATCTTCTTCTCCTTCATCGCCTTGCCCAGGGTTGTCAGCTCCTCTTCACTGAGCAGTTCCCGGGCCTGCGTGAACATCTCTTCCTCTTCTTCTTCGATGTGGTGCTCCAGCAGCTCCTTGAGCACCTTGACCCGTCCGGAGAATTCCACGGTGCCGGGGTCAGTGGCCAGCAGGTCCGGCAGCACCAGTGCCTCCACGGCGCGGTGCTCCTCCTTGGCCTCGTGGTACATCTTCAGCTCGTCCCGTTCACCGGCTTCCCGAAATGCGGGATAGAAGATCTCCTCCTCGATGGTGGTGTGGGCCTGTAGTTCCAGGGCAATCTTCTGCAACAGTTCGGCGCGCTTCTTGAAGGCGCGCTCGGTGGTATTGCTGATGTCTTCCAGCAGCTTCTTCACCTTCTCATGGTCCTGCTTCAGCAGTTCTATTGCATTCATGTCAATCATCCTCATCAGGGGGCTTGCCTTCACTTGGACGATGGCCGTTGGCCTGCGTTCACTGATTTTTGTGGTTGCCCCGGTTCGTTAAAATTGTTGAACCACTGACCAAGCGATCCGGTCATTTGTTGTACCACTCACGTGCAAAACCCAGCAGGAGCAACATCAATGACCATTGATACCAAAGAAGTGATTTCTACCCTGAACGACCTGATCGAGACCTGCAAGGACGGTGAGAAAGGCTTTATGGTCTGCGCCGAGGACATTACCCGGCCGGAGCTGAAGACCCTCTTCAGCCAGCGCGCCGGCGAATGCGGCCAGGCCGCCCAGGAATTGCAGGCGATCGTCATTCGTCTGGGTGGCGATCCCGAGGACAGCACCAGCGTGGCTGGCGACATGCACCGGCGCTGGGTGGATCTCAAATCGCTGATCACCGGGAAGGACGACGAAGCGATCCTCAACGAGTGCGAGCGGGGCGAGGACGTCGCCAAGCGCAGCTATCAGAAGGCTCTGGAGAAGGCCCTGCCGGAAGACATCCGTCAGGTGGTGCAGCGCCAGTATGATGGCGTGCTGCGCAACCATGACCAGGTGAAGATGCTGCGCGATGCCGAGCGCGCCCGCAGCTGATAACCCGTCCATGAAGCCGGCGGCAGCTGTCGACCCCAACGCCAGTTGTCCGCCGGCCTTGCATCATGTCAGTGATGACACTCCCGGTTTCACCCGCCGCATACTCAATGGCAAACCCGCCTATTTCGATCAGCAGGGCAAGCGCATTCGCGACGCCAGGGTGATCGACCGTATCAATTCCCTCGCCATACCCCCGGCCTACCGCGACGTATGGATCTGCCCCGATCCCCGCGGCCACCTGCAGGCGACCGGGCGTGACGCCCGCGGCCGCAAGCAATACCGATACCATCCGCTCTGGCGTGAAGTGCGTGATGCCGCCAAGTACGAACGGCTGCTGGCGTTCGGCAATGCGCTGTCAGGCGTGCGCCGTGAACTGGACCGGCGGCTGCGCTCGCGCGGGCTGGGCCGCGAGCGGGTGATAGCTGCGGTCATGTTGCTGCTGGACGAAACCTGCATCCGGGTAGGCAATGAGGAGTATGCCCGACAGAACAGATCCTACGGGCTGACCACCCTGCGCAGTCGCCACCTCAGCCTGCGCGGCGACAACATACGGTTCCAGTTTCGAGGCAAGAGCGGGATAAGGCAGCAGCTATCGCTGAAGCACCCGAGGCTGGCGAGAATTCTCCGGCGCTGCAAGGAGCTACCGGGTCAGCATCTGTTCCAGTATGAGGACGAAGCAGGGCAGGTCTGTGCAGTCACCTCGTCGGATATCAACGACTGCCTGCGTGAGATAACCGGGGCCGAGTTCACCGCCAAGGACTATCGCACCTGGGCCGGCAGCGCCCTCGCTCTGGCGGCCCTTCGCCAGTGCCTGGACGAGGGGCGGGAGCCTACCAGGCAGGCGGTGGTGGATACGGTCAGGGAAGTGGCGCGGAGACTGGGAAATACCCCGGCGGTATGCCGCAAGTGCTACATCCACCCGGCGATCCTGCAGCGATTCATGGAAGCCGAGCTGTCACAGGTGAAGTGGAGCCGGACCCGAGCCAGACGCCGCTGGCTCAAGCCCGAGGAGGTCGATCTGCTGACCTTTCTGGAATACGCCAGCTCTAGAGACCGGGGATGAAGCCTTCGTCCTGGCGTTGCTCGTCCAGATTCTGATATTCGCCGGGCGGCGCGATGGCGCGCCAGCTCTCCAGGTAGAACACCCCCACGCTGACCATCGCCAGCATGCCCGCGGCAATGATGCAGGCGCCGTAGAAATACGCCTTGTCCTGATGCATGCGCATGAACTGCGGCAGCCCGTAATAGAGCTGAATGATCGAAAACAGGCCCGCCAGCATGAAGACCGGCAGCAGTACCCAGCGCTCCGGATACAGGGCCCCAAGCCCGCTCAGCATGAAGGGAATGGACAGGAAGGTGGCGAAGGCAATGCCGTGGGTCGCCGGGGGGCGGCGGGGCGTGCGATACAGCACCCAGCGCACGATGTAGCCCATGAGTATCGCGTTGCTGACAAAGGCGAGCCACACGGCCACCGCGAACAGGCCGGCTGCCTCGCTGCTGAGAAAACGCCGTTCATCCGAACCGAATATCGCCCAGCCCGCGACGGCGCCACCGTAATAGGCGGACAATGCGGGTATCAGTGATGCGATGAGCAGGACCGGAAGAAAGCCGAACGGACGCCGCTCGACGTCGTCGTGGATTCGGTTCCAGGTGGTTTTCGGGGCAAAGAAGAGACCGGGTATGTATCTGAACATGGGGTTTGTGCCTTTTTGCAGATCCTTGTAGTTCTTGACTGGACCGGCAAAGGGATAGTTCCGGTTGGCTTTGGCGCACGCATCGGTAGAAACCGCCGCGCATGGTATGATAGCCGGCCTGTATTCCCGGAGGGGTTGTTAGATGTCTCAGATTTCCGAAAGGCTGCTGGTGCAGGCTCATCTGGCGGCCAAAGAACCGGCTCCGCTGACCGACGATGAGAAGGCCGGCTACAAGGCCAGCATCGCAGCAGCGTTGAAGGCGCATGACGCCGTGCTGGTTGCGCACTATTACACTGATCCACTGCTGCAGGAGCTGGCAGAAGAGACCGGTGGCTGCGTTTCCGACTCGCTGGAGATGGCCCGCTTCGGCAAGAACCATCCCGCCAGCACGCTGGTTGTCGCCGGCGTGCGCTTCATGGGCGAAACCGCGAAGATCCTCAGCCCGGAGAAGCGGGTGCTTATGCCTACACTGGAGGCGACCTGCTCGCTGGATATCGGCTGCCCGGCGGACGAATTCGCGGCGTTCTGCGATCAGCATCCCGATCGCACCGTGGTGGTCTACGCCAATACCTCGGCTGCGGTGAAGGCGCGCGCCGACTGGGTTGTCACCTCCAGCTGCGCCCTGCCGATTGTCGAAAGCCTCATGGACAAGGGCGAGAAGATCCTGTGGGCCCCGGACAAGCACCTGGGTGATTACATCCAGCGCCAGACCGGTGCGGACATGCTGCTGTGGGATGGTGCCTGTATCGTCCACGAGGAGTTCAAGGCCCAGGCGCTGATCGACCTCAAGGCGGTCTACCCGGAAGCGGCAGTGCTGGTGCACCCCGAATCGCCGGCTGCGGTTGTCGAGCTGGCAGACGTGGTGGGCTCCACCAGTCAACTGATCAGAGCTACCCAGGAGCTGCCGAACCCGACGTTCATTGTCGCAACCGACAAGGGCATCTTCTACAAGATGCAACAGGCCGCACCGGGCCGTCGTCTGATCGATGCTCCCACCGCCGGCGACGGCGCCACCTGTCGCAGCTGCGCCAACTGCCCGTGGATGGCGATGAACACCCTGCCGCGCATGCTGCAGAGTCTGGAGCAGGGGACCAACGAGATCCTGGTACCCGAAGACCTGATCCCCCAGGCCGTACGGCCACTGCAACGGATGCTGGACTTCACCGCAGCGATGCGCTGAGCGGCGGGCGGTCGGGTATCTGGCGCAGACCCGGGCGCGCTTTGCGCGCCAATCGCGCCGGGGTCGACGCTCCTACACGGACCAGTGGAGTGGGCTCGGCCCTGCATCACCGGTGCCGATGTCGTCGCTCAAGCGAAGCTGGATAAGCGCTGCGCTACTCCCTTGCAGGAGCACCGCCCTCGGTGCGATTGGCGCGCAACGCGCGCCCGGGGCCGTCAGGCTCAACCTTAAAAGCTGCGAATAATCTCCCGGCGCCGCGCGACTTCGTCCTTGCGCGCCTTGATTCGGGAGCTGACCACGAAGTTGTCCCCGGCGCGCTTGAGCGCCTGGTCGAGCTGTTCGTCTGCCTGATCCAGGTCCCCGGCCAGCATGAAGTACTCCGCCCGGGCCTGGTGCACGCCGAGGATGTTGCCGGCCAGGCCGCGTACTTCCGAGACCAGATACCAGATGTCCGGATCCTCGCTGCGCAGGCGCGCCAGACGGTCGGTTACCTGTTCCGCCCCGCGGTAATCCTGCTTGCGCAGCAACATGTTGGCCCTGGCCTCAAGCGCCGGGTAATTGTCAGGACGTATCTGCAGCAGCCGGTCCAGCCGCGACAGCGCCTCGTCCAGACGGTTGAGGCTGCCGTCCAGCTCAACCTGAGCCAGCTGGACGGCAATGTTGTCCGGGTGCTCCGCCAGCAATACCTGCATGTGCTCCTTCGCAGCCTCCTGCTGGCCGCTGCGCGTGAGCGCGAGGGCCAGGCCGTAACGGGCTGCTGCATGTTCGCCCCCGTGCTCGTCGAGCAGGGCTCGGAATCGGCGGGCAGCAAGCCCCGGGCTTTCCTCGTAGAACAGCTGCACACGGGCGCGCATCATCTGGTAGTACAGGCTGTCGCGGCGCCCGTCCGAGCGCAGCTGGCTGGCCCGGTTGCGCGAGTCGGAGATCCGCGACTGGCTGACCGGGTGGGTCAGCAGGAACTCGGGCGGCGTGCGGCTGAACCGGCTGAGCCGGGCCAGGCGCTCGAACATGTCGGGCATCGCATTCGGGTCGTAACCGGCTCCTGTCAGGTTGAGCAGGCCGATGCGGTCGGCTTCCTGTTCGTTCTGGCGGGAAAAGCGCCGTTGTTCCTGGATGGCGGCGGCCTGGGTCGAGGCCAGTGCGGCGAAGCCGGCGTCGCCACCACCACTGGCGGCGAGGATGACACTGGCTAGCATGGCGGTCATCAGCGGGATGCGGTTCTGCTGCTGATGCTGCAGACCGCGGGCAAAGTGGCGCTGGGACAGGTGAGCCAGTTCGTGGGCCATGACCGAGGCGAATTCGGCCTCGGTGTGGGCATGCAGGAACAGGCCGCCGTTGACGCCGATGATGCCGCCGGGGGCGGCGAAGGCGTTGAGCTGCGGGCTGTCGATGGTAACGAAGGTCAGGCGGCGGTCCTCCAGCTGGCTGGTCTCTGCCAGGCTGAAGACGTGGGTTTCGACGAAATCCTTCAACAGCGGATCTTCCAGCGTGCGCACCGAGCCGCGGAGCATGGACAGCCAGGCCCGGCCAAGCTGAAACTCCTGCTCTCTGGACATGACCGAGGAGCTGGTGTCTCCCAGCGACGGCAGATTGAACTCGTTGGCGGCGAGCGGTGCGGCGGTGACGACCATCAGGGACAGACAGAATATCTTCAGGGGTGATCGGGCTGCGTTGAAAAGTCGCATGGGCTCGCTCTGGGGCTGGTATGAAACGTTGACGCCCCGGCATCTCAAGGGGCTGCCTGCGCGGGTTATACTCGCAGACCTGTATGGAGTGTACGCATGTTTGATGAAAAAAGTGAATGGCGGGCGGATCAGTCCGTGGACGCCCGCGGCCTGGCCTGTCCGCTGCCGCTGCTGCGGGCCAAGGTGGCGCTCAATGCCATGGAGCCGGGCCAGCTGCTGTATCTGGCGGCAACCGATGCAGGGTCACAACGGGACATAGCCCGTTTTGCCGAGCTGGCTGGTCACGACCTGTTGTCGGCTGAGGAGCGGGAAGGGGAGTTTCACTACTGGTTGCGCAAGGGCGGAGGATAGCGGGGCTGGCGCTGCGGTGATTCGCAGCGCCCTGAAGGTATCAGTCCAGCTCGCGCGCGGCCTCGAGCACCTCGGCGACGTGGCCGGGTACCTTCACCTTGCGCCATTCCCGGCGCAGTACGCCTTCACGGTCGATGAGGAAGGTGCTGCGTTCGATGCCCTCGTACTGCTTGCCATACAACTGCTTCTGGCGGATCACGTCGAAGACCCGGCACAGGGTTTCGTCGGCATCGCTGATCAGTTCGAAGGGGAAGTCATGCTTGGCACGGAAGTTCTCATGGGTCCGCAGGCTGTCGCGGGACACCCCGAAGACCAGCGTGTCGGCAGCGAGAAACTCCGGGTGCATATCGCGGAAGTCGTGGCCTTCTGTGGTGCAGCCCGGGGTGTGGTCCTTGGGATAGAAGTAGATGACTACCTTTTTGCCTGCCAGTTCGGAAAGGGTAATGGTCTTGCCGCTGGTAGCGTGTGCGGTGAATTCAGGCAGGGCAGTACCCACTTTGATACTCATGAAAACAGCCTCGTCAGGTTCAATGGAGGGGGCGCCAGGGTTCGATCACGGCGTCCAGATTGAGCTCATCACAGAAGTCCAGAAACTGCTCTCGCAGCCAGCTGAGCTGAGTCTTGACCGGGATGGCGATGGTGAGTGTCAGATTCAGCATGGCGGTTCCGGTATGTTGCGCCATGTAGGTGAAGCTGAGCATGTCCTCGATGTCGATTTCCAGATGGTGGAAGAAGGTGCACAGTTCGGCGATGAGCTCCGGCCGCTGCGCCGCGGTCACGAACACGTTATAGGGCAGGGCCGAGGGGCGTTCCTCCAGCGCACTGCTGCGACGCATCGACAGGGACAGATGTTCGCGCTTGGCCAGCGGCGGCAGCAGGGTCTCCAGCCGGGCCAGCGCATCCCAGTTGCCGCTGACCTGCAGCAGCAGCGAAGTGCAGGTGCCATGCCGGCTCATGCGGCTGCTGACAATCAGGCAGCGCTGTTCCATGCACAGTCGGGTCAGGGTGCTGGCCAGCGTCGTGGTCTGCTGCCCCATGGCGTGAATCACCAGAAACTGCTCCCGGGGGCTGGGCGCTGTGGACATCGGAACTCCTCGAGGGTGAACGGCGGCATGGGCCGCCATATCGGCATATCTGTAAAGCTGTCTATTGTCGCCGTCTGCTGCCGGGTGTTCAACCACCAGTTTTCTGCCGCCTCCGCCGGCTCGTCTTGCAGCGTCCCTTGTGCTGATCCCATGGCGAAAGTACCATTGCGGATCATCTTGTATCTTGTGGAGCCCTTGCATGATCTCAGGCAGCCTTGTGGCGCTGGTAACCCCCATGGACTCGCGTGGCAACCTGGACTGGGAAGCGCTGGACCGGTTGGTCGAATTCCATCTGACAGAGGGCACCGACGGCATTGTCGCAGTGGGCACCTCGGGGGAGTCGGCCACGCTCGATTTTGACGAGCACAAGGAAGTCATCCGCCGGGTAGTCGACCGGGTCGCAGGGCGCATTCCGGTGATCGCCGGCACCGGCGCCAACTCCACCAGCGAAGCGGTCAGGCTGACCGAAGACGCCCGCGACGTGGGTGCCGACGCCTGCCTGCTGGTGACGCCGTATTACAACAAGCCGACCCAGGAAGGGCTCTATCAGCATTACCGGTTCATCGCCGAGGCGGTGGACATCCCGCAGATTCTCTACAACGTACCCGGTCGCACCGCGGTCGACATGCTGCCGGACACCGTGGCCCGGCTGGCCGATATCGACAATATTGTCGGCATCAAGGAAGCCACCGGCGACCTGCAGCGTGCCCGCGAGGTGATCGAGCGTGTCGGTGACCGCATGGCGGTCTATTCCGGAGACGACCCCACGGCAGTGGAGCTGATCCTGTTGGGCGGCAAGGGCAATATCTCGGTGACGGCGAACGTCGCGCCGCGCCTCATGCACGAGCTGTGCGCCGCCGCGCTGAAGGGCGATGCCGACACCGCCCGCCGCCTGAACGACGCACTGATGCCCCTGCACAAGCAGCTGTTTATCGAATCCAATCCGATTCCGGCAAAATGGGCGCTCCATGAAATGGGCCTGATCGCCGACGGTCTGCGTCTGCCGCTGACCAGCCTGAGCCCCGACTGCCGGCCGGTGGTGCGTGAAGCGCTGCAGCAGTGCGGCCTGCTGTGATTCCGAGAAACCTGATGATCAAGGATATGCGAATGAAGCCTGTGCTTAATGCACTGACGCTGGCGATGGTTGGCGTAGGACTGAGTGGCTGCGGTTATTTCTTTGGTGAGGACGGTTACTTCCGAGACCGCGGTTCGGACTACCAGACGGCCACGATCGAGCCGCGCATGACGGTACCCGCCGAACTGCAGAGCAAGCCCATCGGCGACCTGCTTCCGGTCCCCGGGGAAGTACGTGCCGGCAGCACGCAGAAGTTCAAGGTGCCTCGCCCACAGAGCATCAGCGTCGGCGCCGAGTCCAGCGACTTCTCCCTGCAGCAGAATGGTGGCGAGCGCTGGCTGCTGGCCCAGCATGGTGTCTCGGAGATGTGGCCGCAGGTGCGCCAGTTCTTTACCGAATATCAGGTGCCGGTGGCGCGTGAGTCATCCACCCTGGGGGAAATCGAGACTGACTGGCTGCTGTTCGAGGAAGGCGCAGGCAACGCGCTGATTCGCCGTCTGCTGCCTGCAGCAGGCCCCACGGGTCGTCGTACCGATCAGGATCAGCGCTTCCCCGATCGCGCCGCGGATGTGCTGCCCAGCACCACCGACCGCGGCCTGCAGGACACCGGCGTACGCTCGACCGGGCAGGAGCAGCGCTTCCGCCTGCGCATAGAGCCGGGGGTGCAGAGTGGTACCAGCGAAATCAAGGTGCTGCATATGCAGCGCAGCGCAGGGAGCAGCCATGCTGACTGGCCTGCCGCTTCGGATAACGCCAATCTCGAGCGCGCACTGCTGGCTGAGCTGGAAAGCTATCTGAACCAGGCCGGCGGGCTGGCCTCGGTGGCGTTGTCCAGACCCGATACGGCACCGGCCCAGCGCCGCAGCTCGCTGGGTCAGGATGGCGCCGGCAATCCGGTATTGAATATCCACACCGACTTCAACCGCGCCTGGGCTGCAGTAGGCCAGGCACTGGCCGCCGCAGACATTCATGTGGACGACCTCAACCGCAGCGCCGGTGTCTACTACGTCAACCCGCAGCAGGGTGCGGATGAGGACAGGCCCGGCTTCTTCGGGCGACTGTTCCGCCGCGGTGACGGGGAAGCCGCCACCCAGCGTACCGAGGTGCGACTGACGCAGATAGCAAATCGAGTGCAGGTCACTGTGGAAGACAGCATCGACAACAGCAGCGACTCCGACGACGCAAGAGCACTGCTCAGCCGGATTCACGAGAATCTGAACTGAGGCGAGACTTGCGTTACTGTTCCCTGGGCAGTGGCAGTCGGGGAAATGCCACGCTGATCGAGTATGGCACTACCCGGCTGCTGGTGGACTGCGGCTTCAGCCTGCGCACCACCGAGAAACGTCTGGCCCTGGCCGGGCTGAGCGCCCAC
The DNA here is from genome assembly GCF_014646575.1 of Halopseudomonas pertucinogena. Lineage (GTDB taxonomy): Bacteria > Pseudomonadota > Gammaproteobacteria > Pseudomonadales > Pseudomonadaceae > Halopseudomonas > Halopseudomonas pertucinogena. The sequence goes on from NZ_BMNN01000001.1 coordinate 592,636, forward strand.
CAGCTGACCGCGATTCTGGTGACCCATGAGCACTCCGACCACATCAGCGGAGTGGAGCGACTGGCCCAGCGTTACCGCCTGCCGGTGTACATGACCGCCGGCACCCGCTATGGCATGGGTGCCACCGACCTGCCGATCCACGAGATCCGCTTCGGCCAGAGTTTCGATATCGGCGAGATCCGGGTGACGCCGGTCCCCGTCCCGCATGATGCCCGGGAACCGAGTCAGTTCATCTTTGACAGTGGGTACCATCGTCTTGGCCTGCTGACCGACACCGGCACCATCACACCGTTGATTACAGAAATGTACAGTGGCCTGGATGCGCTTTTTCTCGAAGCGAATTATGATCCGCACATGCTCGCCAGCGGACCCTATCCGCGCTTCCTCCAGGCCCGCGTGGGCGGCGCCCTGGGCCACCTGAGCAATCAGCAGGCAGCCGGACTTCTGGCTTCGATCGACACCAGCAGCCTGCAGCAGATCGTCATCGGGCATATCAGTGAAAAGAACAACCGGCCGGAGCTGGCCCATGAGGCTCTTTCCGGCGTGCTGGATGGCTGGGATGGTCGATTGCAGCTGGCAGTACAGAACCAGGGGCTGCCCTGGCAAGAAATAACCGAAACGTTACAGCCTATAACTGCCAGCATCGGGAGCCGATAATGGAAAAACGCACTGAACTCTACCGCGGCAAGGCCAAGTCGGTTTACACCACCGATGATCCGGATCGGCTGATTCTGCTGTTCCGCAATGACACTTCCGCCTTCGATGGCAAGAAGATCGAGCAGCTGGAGCGCAAGGGCAAGGTCAACAATCGCTTCAACGCCTTCATCATGCAGAAGTTGCAGGAAAGCGGCATCCCGACCCAGTTCGACAAACTGCTGTCCGACACCGAGTGTCTGGTCAAGAAGCTGGACATGATTCCGGTCGAATGTGTGGTGCGCAACTATGCAGCAGGCAGTCTGGTCCGTCGTCTGGGTGTGGAAGAGGGCACCGAGCTGACGCCGCCGACCTTCGAACTGTTTCTCAAGGACGACGCCAAGGGCGATCCCTTCATCAACGAGTCCCATGTGGTCACCTTCGGCTGGGCCACCACCGAGCAGATGCAGCGCATGCGAGAGCTGACCCTCAAGGTCAACGACATTCTCAGGCAACTGTTCGATGACGCCGGCCTGCAGCTGGTGGACTTCAAGCTGGAATTCGGCCTGTTCAAGGGCGAGATCACCCTGGGTGATGAATTCAGCCCGGATGGCAGCCGACTGTGGGACAAGGTCACCGGCAAGAAGATGGACAAGGACCGCTTCCGCCAGGGCCTGGGTGACGTGATCGAAGCCTACGAGGAAGTTGCCCAGCGCCTGGGCGTACCCTTGTCCTGAAGCGAGGTCGTCCCTCCACCAGCGGTCCCTAAGCCCCCATGCGCTTGCGCGCCTGGGCCGGCGGCAGGCTCGGCAGCGGCACAATACCTGCGCTGCGCCCCAGCCCGCGAACGAGGCGGGCCTGGCTGCGGCTCAGGCCGCGCGCCTCGAGAGCGCTGAAGTGGCGTACCGGCGCTGGCACCATGTCCACCGCCGCCCGCACCAGCAGGCGCTGCAACGGACGGGTCCAGCCGGGCAGGATCGGTGCGTTATCCATAAGCTCGAGAAACTCGCCCAATACAGCGGAGTCCTCCAGGCTCGGCGTCATCTCCTCCAGCAGCCGTTCCCATTCCGCCCAGTTGTTAGGGGGTATCTTCACGCCATAGAGCCGGGCTGCTTCGCGCCCTTCGGCAAAGGCGCTGTCCTTTTGTGCGTCGGTCAACGGCGTCACATAGCGATGATAGGCTTCGGCAAACCCCCACAGAGCTGTGGCATGTACCCAGCGCAACAGATGCGGGTCATTGGCATGGTAGGGCGCGCCCTCCGGGGTGATGCCGGTCACCCGGTCATGCATGCGAACCACCTGAGCAATCATCCGCTGTGCCTCGGCGCGGGGTGCGTAGACGGTGACCAGCGCGGCAAAGCCGGTCCGGCGCAGGCGGGTCACCGGGTCCCGACGGAAGTTACTGTGATCCCACACGCCCGAGCGTACCGCTGGCTCGGCCAACTCAAGCAGTACAGCGGCAACGCCACCTATAAACAGTGCGATCGGGTTGGCGAAGATTTGCCAGGATACGCTGTCCGCGGCGACCAGCGCCGGTGCCCCCGCCGGGGAGCTGAAGTCGATGTCCAGACCGGGCGGCGGCTCCAGCAAAGTGCGCAGAGCAGCCGGGAGTACATGGAATTGCTCACCCATCAGCGACGACTCCCTGCCGGCGCCTCCTCATGTTCCACCACAATGAGCTCATTCAGGTCGAAACCTTCGGCTGCCGCGCGGCGGCGGAAAGCGTCGAGCTCGGCTTCGCTCACCTGGGGCGTTCTTGAAAGAAACCACAGATAGTCGCGGTTGTAGCCGGTGATGAACGCCTGGCTGTAATCATCATCCAGTTCGAAGACCACGTATGAGCTGTAGAAAGGACCGAAGAAGGACACTTTCAGGTGGGCGGTATTGCTGTCCTCCACGAACAGCGCCCGGCCTTCTGCCTCCTTCCACTCGCCCTTGGCCTTGTTATAGCCGCGGTTGACGACCTTGATGCTGCCATCCTCGTTGAGCGAGTACTCAGCGGTGACGTTGCTCAGGCCCTCTTCGAATGAGTGATCGAGCCGGGCGATTTCATACCAGGTGCCGAGATAGCGCTGCTGATCAAATCCGGTAATCGGCTCGATGCCTTTTGGCACCCCGGTACAGCCGGCGAGCGCTAACAAGGCGGCGATGGTAACGCTGAGCAGTCTCATGTGCACGTCCCTTGAGTGGTTGAACTACATCAACCATAGCAGAGGCCGGCCAGGCTGCAGGTGGTACCGCTGTCTCAATTACATTCTTTGCACGTGGCAGGTCATGAGCGATCAGCGTTCGGCCCTGGCCGTGAAAGCGCACGCGGCAAGGGGCGATCTATCCGCCGCTGCCCCTTTCACCTCCATCCGCATAACTGCTATCATGCGCGCCGACCTGGAGAGTTGCCGGAGTGGTCGAACGGGACGGATTCGAAATCCGTTGTACCCGCAAGGGTACCCAGGGTTCGAATCCCTGGCTCTCCGCCAGTTAACAGAAAACCCAGCTTCGGCTGGGTTTTCTGTTCATGTTCGACCGGGGCTCGGCGCCCCCTTTCAAAACATCGATTTTTTCGATTCAAGTCGGCTTCTCCATAGTCGATAACCTCCCTTCAAGCGCCCGTCCTGCCCCAAACAAGATAACGAAGCCGCAGATTCGCGAGGGTTATTCTTCCCGGAGATGTCCGGGTCTGTGTGCAAACCGTCCCGAGTACCGAGCATGAAATTCAACGAAACAAAACTGGGCACCAAGTTGGCGCTGGGATATGCGATCCCGGTCGTGGCCATGGTGTTCATACGGGTCTGGCGGCGAAACAGATTGCTCAGGCGACTGAAGAGCTTTCCGAGCTGGCCGTCAGGCTCAACTCCGAGGTTTCCCAGTTCAGAGTGTGACTTCCGGTCAATCGAACCCCAGCCCCGGCTGGGGTTTTCCTGTCAGCTGAACAGTCGTCCCGCTATCATACTTCGCCCCGAATGCTGCTAATGTTGTCCGTTACGACCATCAGAACGGACAAGCAACATGCAGAGATCGCTTCTTCCCGCTTTTTCCCTCCTGCTCACCGCATTGCTGTTCACACCCGCTGCGCTTGCCCAGACCGCTGAATTGGCCGACGTCAGTCCCCAGCAGGCTCGTGATGTGCTGGATAGCCTGCAGGACGAGGACCGGCGGGAAGAGGTGGTGCGAGTGCTGGAGGCGATCGCCAGCGAGACGCCAGTAGAAGAAGAGGCCGACACCGAGGTGGTGGAGGAGTCGCCGCTGGCCACGATAGTGCCGCTGGAAGAGGGCGGGCTGATAGCGCGGACACTGGATGGGGTGCAGGGCTGGGCTGACCAGATGCGTAGCCAGCTGCTGCGTATCAGCGAGGCGGCGGCGGAGCTGCCGGCCTGGTTCGAAGAGAGCTTTCTGACCGCGGACGGGCGAACGCTGCTGTGGCAGACGGCACTGGATCTGGCCATCGTGTTCGGTGTGGGGCTGTGTCTGGAATGGTTGCTGCGCCGGGGGCTGCGCCGCTCGGTGCGCAATCTGCTGCGCAGCGCTCGCGAGGCAGAGGTGCGCCCTGCTGCTGTTGCGGTGGCGCCCGTTGCCGGGCCGGCCGAAACAGAGCTGCTGGCGGCAAGACGGCCGCTGGATGACAGCACTGCATTGGTACAGACGCTGCGCGACGGGGTGGAGTCGGTGGAGGCGGTAACGGTCGCCAGCTACGAGTCGGGTGCCGATACGCCACCGTCGACCGTTCTCCCGCCTGCCACGCCGGCACCGGTGGAGTCCGAGGTCAAGGCGCTGCGCCGTCTGCCCTTTGCGGTGACCGGCTTCGTGCTGGATCTGCTGCCACTGGGGCTGTTTTTCGGTATTTCCGCGCTGGTGCTGCAGCTTCTGCCCGGACTGGATATGCGCACTCATCTGGTGACCCGGGAAATCATCTATGCCTACGTCATCACCCGGATGGTCATGGCCGTGGTGCGTCTGCTGGTTTCCCCCGGGGACGCAAGCCTGCGCATCGTCCATCTGAGTGACGAGGCGGCGCAGCAGGTCCATCGCTGGACCCGGCGGCTGGTGATTCTGGCCACCTTCGGCGTGGCGCTGGGCAATGCGCTGGCCATTCTCGGCTCGGGGGCCCAGGCACAGCTGGTGGTGATCAAGGCGACCTCGCTGCTGGTGCACCTCAACCTCATCGTCCTGGTGTTCATGTTCCGTCAGCCGGTGGCGCTGTGGCTGGCCGGGCCGGCGGAAGCGGAGGGTGCGATGCCGGCCCTGCGGCGCTGGCTGGCCAGCGTATGGCCGCTGCTGGCAGCGGTGCTCATCATGGGGATCTGGGTAGTCTGGGCGCTGAGCATTGAAGATGGCTTCACCCGGCTGCTGAAATTCCTCGGCCTGTCCGCCGCCATCATCGTGCTCGGTCGCCTGGCGGGTGTGCTGGCGCTGGGTGCGCTGGGGCGACTGGCAGGCATTGATGAGGGCGCTGCACCGGATGAGCGCGTTGCCGGGGCCGGCCTGCGCGGGCAGTTCCTGGCACGCTATTACCCGCTGTTGCGCTGGCTGTTCACTCTGCTGATCACGGCAGCCACCCTGGTCGCGCTGCTTGAAGCCTGGGGGCTGGATGCGCTGGACTGGTTTGCCGCAGGCACCATTGGCCGCGGGCTGGCCTCGGCATTCGGTACCATCGCCGTGGCGGTTATCGTGGCGCTGATGATCTGGCAGGCAACCAACGCCGCCATCGAAAAGCGCATCGCCCGCTGGCGCGCCCAGGGCGATCTTCTGCGGGCGGCGCGGCTCAATACCCTGCTGCCGATGCTGCGCGCCGGGCTGTTTCTGCTGGTGGCGCTGATCATCGGTCTGACTACGCTCAACCAGCTGGGTATCAACACCACCCCGCTGATTGCCGGGGCCAGCATCATCGGCGTGGCGATCGGCTTCGGTTCGCAGAAGCTGGTGCAGGATTTCATCACCGGGATCTTCCTGCTGATGGAAAACACCATGCAGGTGGGCGATTCGGTAACGGTGGCCGGGGTTTCCGGTACGGTGGAGAATCTGTCGATCCGTACCGTACGCCTGCGTGCCGGCGACGGCTCCCTGCACATCATCCCGTTCAGCTCGGTGACCACGGTGAGCAACAATCACCGCGGAATCGGCAACGCGGCGGTACGCATCAGCGTGGCCTACGACACCGATATCGGGCAGGCCATTGCGGAGCTGGAGGCGATCGGCGCCGAGCTGCGGCGGGACCCGGTCTTTGCGCCGCGGATCCTGGCGGACATGGAAATCTGGGGCGTGGATTCGGTGGACGGCTCCATGGTCACCATCGCCGGCCAGATGCGCTGTGTCGACAAGGGCCGCTGGGGCGTGCAGCGGGAGATCAACCGTCGCATCCTCGAGCGCTTCCGCGCGCTGGGCATTGCCATCGCCGACCCGCGCGAGCGTCCGCTCATCTCTCCGGACAGTTGATACGACGTCCTGCAGTCCGCACCAAAGCGGGCAGCAGGGCTACGGTCGTGCCTCATGATGGTTCAGTCAGGCCGCCTTCGGGCGGCCTGATTTCGTTCTCGCCCGGCGCGCCGTGCCGCGCTGCAAGGCCCGCGCTTCGAGGCCTGCGACGCGGATGACGGTACTGCCACGACAGCCTGGCACAGCCCTTGCTCTGACCCCTGTACACGCTAGACGCAACAGAGGGGAAAGCGCATGGCTGCACAGGGCAAGTCGAATCGCCAGTCGCTGGTGATCATCGGAAACGGCATGGTCGGCCACCATTGTCTGGAACAGCTGGTCGAGCTGGGCGCGCTGACGGATCACGACATCCACGTATTCGGCGCGGAACCGCAGCGGGCCTATGACCGGGTGCACCTGTCCGAATACTTTTCCGGGCGGGACGCCCAGTCTCTGGCGCTGGGCTCACCGGCGCTGTATCAGCAACCCGGCGTGCAGCTGCACCTGGGCACGGCGGTCACCGGCATCGACCGCAGCCGGGGCGAGGTGATCAGCGCGCTGGGGCGAACCCGCTACGACCAACTGATCCTCGCCACCGGCTCCTACCCCTTCGTACCGCCGATTACCGGCGCCCGCGGCACCTCGCGGCTGGTCTACCGTACCCTGGAGGATCTGGATGCGATCCGCGAAGCCGCCGCTGACGCCCGGCGCGGGGTGGTGGTGGGCGGCGGACTGCTCGGGCTGGAGGCGGCCAACGCACTGAAATCCCTGGGGCTGGAAGCCCATGTAGTGGAGTTTGCTCCGCGGCTGATGCCGGTGCAGCTGGACGGTGAGGGGGCTGCCGCGCTGCGCGCCCGCATCGAGAAGCTCGGGGTGCAGGTGCACCTGAGCTGTGCCACTCAGGAAATCACCTTCGGTGAACAGTACGCCTGGCGGATGAGTTTCGCCGACGGTGACCATCTGGAGACCGATCTGGTGGTGTTTTCCGCCGGTATCCGCCCGCAGGATGAACTTGGCCGCCAGGCCGGACTGGAGGTTGCCGAGCGCGGCGGGATAGTCGTGAACAACCAGTGCCGTACCAGCGATCCGGCGATCTTCGCAATCGGTGAGTGCGCCAGCTGGAATGGCCAGGTCTTCGGGCTGGTCGCCCCCGGCTATCAGATGGCCCGGCTGGTGGCGGCGCAGGTGCTGGGGCGGGACGGCGACGCCTTCACCGGCGCGGACATGTCCACCAAGCTCAAGCTGCTCGGGGTGGACGTCGGCTCCATCGGTGACGCCCATGGAGCCACTCCAGGCTCGCGCAGCTACCGCTATATCGACGAGGCAACCGATTCCTATCGCCGGCTGGTGGTTTCAGCCGACGGCAGGCAGGTGCTGGGTGCGGTGCTGGTGGGCGACAACAGCTACTACGACACTCTGCTGCAGTACGCCCAGAACGGTATCCGGCTGCCGGGCGATCCGGCCGGTCTGATCCTCCCGCAGACCGCAGGAGCCCCGGCGCTGGGCGTGGAGGCCCTGCCGGCTACCGCCACCATCTGCTCCTGCCATAACGTCAGCAAGGGCGCGGTCTGTTGTCAGGTGGACGCCGGTACCACCGACCTGGGCGAACTGAAGAGCATTACCCGTGCCGGTACCGGCTGTGGCGGTTGCAGCGCGTTGCTCAAGCAGGTGTTCGAGCATGAGCTGAGCGCCCGCGGCGTCGCGGTGGACCGCAGCCTGTGCGAACACTTTGCCCATACCCGCCAGGAGCTGTACGCCATCGTCCGGGTGGAGGGCATCACCCGCTTCGATGAGCTGCTGAAGCGCCACGGCAAGGGCACCATCGGCTGCGATATCTGCAAGCCGGCGGTGGGCTCGATCCTCGCCTCCTGCTGGAACGAGCCGGTGATGGACCCGGCGCTGGTGCCGCTGCAGGACACCAACGACACCTTCATGGCCAACATGCAGAAGAACGGTACCTATTCGGTGGTGCCGCGCATCGCCGGCGGCGAGATCACCCCCGACAAACTGATCGTACTCGGTGAAGTGGCGCGCAAGTACGACCTCTATACCAAGATCACCGGCGGCCAGCGCATCGACCTGTTCGGTGCGCAGCTGCACCAGCTGCCGGACATCTGGGCCGAGCTGATTGCCGCCGGCTTCGAGACCGGCCATGCCTACGGCAAGTCCCTGCGCACGGTGAAATCCTGCGTCGGCAGCACCTGGTGCCGCTACGGTGTGCAGGACAGCGTCGGCATGGCCCTGCATCTTGAGCACCGCTACAAGGGGCTGCGTGCGCCGCACAAGATCAAGTTCGGTGTGTCCGGATGCACCCGCGAGTGTGCCGAGGCGCAGAGCAAGGACATCGGCGTGATCGCCACGGACAGGGGCTGGAATCTCTACGTGGCCGGCAATGGCGGCATGCGCCCCCGGCACGCCGAGCTGTTCGCCACCGATCTGGACGACCAGACACTGGTGCGCTACATCGACCGCTTCCTGATGTTCTACATCCGCACCGCCGATCGGCTGCAGCGCACCTCCACCTGGCGCGAAAGCCTGGAGGGCGGGCTCGATTACCTGAAGGAGGTGATCATCCAGGACAGCCTGGGCCTGGCCGCCGAACTGGAGTCGCAGATGCAGCGGGTGGTGGACAGTTACCAGTGCGAATGGGCCAATGCCTTGAGCGACCCGGAGAAGCTCAAGCGCTTTCGCACCTTCGTCAATGATGCGCGGCCCGATCCGGATATCCATTTCGTCAGGGAACGCGGGCAACCCCGTCCGGCACGCAGCAACGAACTGAAACTCATCCCCGCCCATGAGGAGACACTCTGATGTCCACTGCCAAGGCTTTAACCCCGCACGTATCACCCGCAACCGCCCCGCGTCCGAGCGCCAGCTGGCAGCGGGTGTGCTCCCGTCAGGATCTGGTGCCCCACTCCGGCGTGGTGGTGTGGTTCGCCGGCGCCCAGGTGGCGCTGTTCCACCTCCCGCAGGGAGCGGCGGGCGAGCAGGTCCATGCCATCCATAACCGCGATCCGCAGTCGGGGGCCAACGTCATCGGCCGCGGCTTGCTCGGCCATGTGCAGGGCTCACTGGTGGTGGCCTCGCCCCTGTACAAGCAGCATTTCAGGCTGCAGGACGGCACCTGTATCGAGCAACCCGAGGTGACGCTCAAGGTATGGCCGGCCCGCCTGAACGGGGACTCGGTCGAGTTGTTTGCCACCGGCGACGGCAGCGCCGCCAACTGAAAACCCCGAAGAAAAAGGAATCCAACCATGTCCTACCTTGTCCCAGCCGAATTCGTATCCAAGATGGTCGACGCCGGCGAATCCAAGCTGTTCATGTCGGTCCGCGACACCCTTATCCGCGCCTTCATGGCGGGCGCGATTCTGGCGCTGGCGGCGGTGTTTGCCATCACCATCACCATACAGACCGGGTCGCCGCTGCTGGGTGCAGCCTTCTTCCCGGTCGGCTTCATCATGCTCTACCTGATGGGCTTCGACCTGCTGACCGGGGTGTTCATGCTGACACCGCTGGCGCTGCTGGATCGTCGTCCCGGTGTCACCGCAGCGGGTATCCTGCGCCATTGGGGCTGGGTGTTTCTCGGCAACTTTGCCGGGGCGCTGACCGTGGCGGTGATGATGGCCTTCGTCTTCACCTACGGCTTCTCGGTGGACGCCGGTGAGGTCGGCGAGAAGATCTCGCACATCGGGGAAAGCCGCACACTGGGCTACGCCGAGTATGGCGCCGCGGGCTGGGCGACCATCTTCCTGCGCGGCATGCTGTGCAACTGGATGGTGTCGCTGGGTGTGGTCGGCGCGATGATCTCCACCACCGTCAGCGGCAAGGCCATCGCCATGTGGATGCCGGTAATGCTGTTCTTCTACATGGGCTTCGAACACTCGGTGGTGAACATGTTCCTGTTCCCCTTCGGCATGATCATGGGCGGCGACTTCTCGGTGATGGATTACATGATCTGGAACGAGATCCCCACTGCGCTGGGCAATCTGGTCGGTGGTCTGGCCTTCACCGGGCTGACGCTCTATACCACCCACGTGCGCACCGCACCCCGGCGCACGCCGATCCGGCAACCGGCATGAGTGCAGACGCCGGTTGCCGGATCGGGCCCGGAGCACGGCAGACGCTGCAGATCACCCTCGGTCAGGCTTCTGACCGGGGGCGCAAGCCGCTCAATCAGGACTTTCACGGGGCGCGGGTGCCGGGCCAGCCGCAGCTGGCGATGAAGGGCGTTGCCCTGGCCCTGGCCGATGGCATCAGCACCAGCAGCGTCAGCCATATTGCCAGTCAGATCGCGGTCGGCGGGTTCCTGGAGGATTACTACAGCACACCGGAGGCCTGGTCGGTGCGCAAGTCGGCCCAGCGCGTTTTGGGCGCCACCAGCGCCTGGCTGTACTCCCAGTCCCGCCAGAGCGAGTACCGTTACGACAGTGAGCGCGGCTACGTCTGCACCTTCAGCGCCCTGATCATCAAGTCGACCACGGCCTACCTGTTCCATGTGGGCGACTCGCGCATCTATCGCCTGCAGGACGGTCAGCTTGAACAGCTCACGCGGGACCACCAGCTGCGGGCCGGCGCGGATACCCGTTATCTGGCGCGGGCGCTGGGCATCAGCCAGCATCTGGAGATCGACCATCTGCAGCTGCCGGTAGAACAGGGCGATCTGTTCATGCTGGCCACCGATGGCCTGTACGAATTCGTCGCCGCGGCGGATGTGTGCGCGCTGCTGGCCGTCGGCGGGGATGACCTTGACCAGGTGTGCCAGGATCTCGTGCAGCTTGCGCTGCGGCGCGGCAGTACGGACAACCTGACCGTACAGCTGCTGCGCATCGACAGCCTGCCGCCGCCCGCTGCCATGGAGCTGAGCCAGCATCTGCAGTCGCTGCCCCCGGCGCCGCTGCTGCAGAGCCGGATGGTGTTCGACGGTTACCGCATTGAACGCGAGCTGCACGCCAGCAGCCGCAGCCATGTGTATCTGGCCACGGATATCGAGTCCGGCGAAGCCGTGGTGCTCAAGGTGCCCTCCATCGATCAGCGCGAGGATCAGAGCTACCTGGAGCGCCTGATGCTGGAGGAGTGGATTGCCCGGCGCGTTCAAAATCCGCACGTATTGCCGGCGCCGGCCCAGACCCGGCCACGCCATTATCTGTATACCGTCAGCCGGTTTGTCGAGGGCCAGACCCTGCAGCAGTGGTCGCTGGACAACCCGCTGCCGCCCCTGCAGAAGGTGCGCGATATCGTCGAGCAGATCAGCCGCGGCCTGAACGCCTTCCACCGGCTGGACATGCTGCATCAGGACCTGCGGCCGCAGAACATTCTGATTAACCATGCCGGCACCGTGACGCTGATCGACTTCGGTTCGGTAGCCGTGGCCGGACTGGCGGAAATGGCGCCGCCGGCCAATGGGCCCATTCTCGGCACCCGCCAGTACACCGCTCCGGAATATTTTCTCGGCAGGGCGGGGACGCCGGCGTCGGACCTGTTCTCGCTGGCGGTGATCACCTACCAGCTGCTGACCGGCCAACTGCCCTACGGTACCGCCGTGTCGCAAGCCACCAGCCGGGCTGCGCAGCTGCGCCTGACCTACCGCAGCGTCAGCCACTACCGGCAGGACCTGCCGCCGTGGCTGGACGAGGTGCTGAAGAAGGCGCTGCAGCCGGATCCGGACAAGCGCCATGGCGCCCTCTCGGAATTCGTCTTTGCGCTTGGCCAGCCCGCCCACCCAGGCGCTGCCGGTGTGCCGGCATCGCTGATGGAGCGCAATCCGGTGGCAGTATGGCAGGGAGTATCGCTGCTTCTGCTCGTGCTGCTGATGCTTGCCGTCCTCCGCCTGCCGTGACGCTGGCGATGATTCCCCTGTGCCATTTTTTATTAGCCAAACGGTAATCTGTCTGTCGTTCGATCTTAATCTGCCCACTCCATCCTCTAGCGATCACAACCACAGCCTCTAGAGGAAGCACGGATGTCTGAAGTTCGCACAAATATCACCATTGTCGACAATGGCAACGGCGACGAGCCGCAGATCAGTTACACCGATAACAGGACGTTCGCCAGTGTGCTCGACGCTCGTCTGGCCCGGCGAACCGTACTCAAGAGCACCGCCGGCGCCGCCGCGCTTGGCTTCATGAGCCTGGGCCTGGCGGGGTGCCTGGACAGCTCGAGCAGCAGCAGTCGCCGCTCGCCCGGCGCGGGGGAAGGCGAAGGCGGTCCGCTGGTGACCTTCAAGGCGGTACCGACCAGCGAATCGGACGAGATCATCGTACCCGAAGGCTACAGCTACCAGGTCATCCTGCCCTGGGGCACGCCGATTACCGGCAGCATGCCGGCGTTCGATCTGGCCAACACCGGCGAAGAGCAGGGCATGCAGATGGGTTCGCACCACGACGGCATGCATTTCTTCCCGATCGAGGGGGAAGAGCCCTTTGAAGGCAGCTCCGACGAGGGCCTGCTGGTGATGAACCACGAGTACGTCGAGCCGCGCTTCATGCACCTGGACCACATCGGCCAGGAGCTGGGCAGCGGTGCGGTCATCATGAAGGGCGACGTGCGCGACCGTGACCAGGCGCTGAAGGAAATCAACGCCCACGGCGTCTCCGTGGTCCATATCAGGAAGCGCAGCGACAATCGCTGGGAGCTGGTGCAGAGCGACTACAACCGCCGCATCACCGGCCGCACTCACATGGAGCTGGCCGGTCCGGTCCGCGGCAGCGATCTGGTCAGGACGAAATACAGCCCCGACGGCATTGCTACCCGCGGCACCCTGAACAACTGTGCCATGGGCGTCACGCCGTGGAACACCTACATGGCTGCCGAGGAAAACTGGGCCGGCTACTTCCGCAACCGCGACGCGGAGATTCCCCGCGAGCACGCCAACTACGGCATCCGCGCGAATGACAGCCGCTACCGCTGGGCCCTGGCCGAGGGCGGCGAGGACGAGTTCATTCGCTTTGATGCCACCAGCACCGGCGCGTCCGCGACCGAAGACTACCGCAACGAGCCCAACTGCTTCGGCTGGATGGTCGAGATCGACCCCTTCGATCCCGACAGCACACCGATCAAGCGCACCACCCTCGGCCGTTTCGGCCACGAGGGGGTGGTCTTCGGGCCGGCCATCGAAGGCCAGCCGGTGGTCTGCTACTCCGGTGACGACTCCACCAACCAGTTCATCTACAAGTTCGTCAGCGAGCAGCCGTTCCAGAAGGGCGTGACCGATGGCTCCATCCTGGATACCGGAATTCTCTACGTGGCGAAATTCAACGATGACGGCTCGGGTGAGTGGCTGCCGCTGGTGTACGGCCAGAACGGGTTGGATGCCGGCAACGGCTTCCGCGATCAGGCCGACGTGCTGGTCAACACCCGCCTGGCTGCCGGCCTGATGGGGGCTACGCCCATGGACCGCCCGGAATGGGGCGCGGTCGACCCGAACAACGGTGACGTGTACTTCACCCTGACCAACAACAGCGGCCGCAGCGAGCCCAATGGCGCCAACCCGCGGACCCAGAACCGCCACGGCCACATCATCCGCTGGCAGGAAGCCAACGGCAACCACGCATCCACCACCTTCGACTGGGATATCTTCATCTTCGGGGGCGATGCCGGCGAAAGTGGCCAGGCCAACCTGGCAGGCAAGGACGCCAACGGCGATGCCCTGACCGCAGACAACCTGCTGAGCTCGCCCGATGGCCTATGGATCGACAAGGACAGCCGCGTCTGGATCCAGACCGACATCGGTGAGGGCAACCAGAACAGCGGAGTGTTCGAGGTGTTCGGCAACAACGCCATGCTCTGCGCTGATCCGGCTACCGGTGAGATGCGCCGCTTCCTTACCGGCCCGATCGGCCAGGAGGTGACCGGCGTGATCACCACCCCGGACCAGAAGACCATGTTCATCAACATCCAGCACCCCGGCGCAACCACCACACCCCAGGAATGGGCGGCCGGCCAGCGTTACGTTCGCAGCACCTGGCCTGACCGCAACCCCGTGCGTGTGCCGCCGCGCTCCGCTACCGTTGTCATCTGGAAGGATGACGGCGGGGTGATCGGAACCTGACCTGCGTCCGGCCTGACGGCCACTGCACTCGCAGTGGCCGTCACGGTCATCCTGTTTACCCACCATTTCCCATGGCGCTCGCCACCCGTTTCAGACGGTGCTTTCTGCGTGTTTCACCCGAACAGGTTATTGAGCGTGGTCTCCTGCCACCGGTAGCGTGCTGTGGCTCTGATATTTGAGTTTGAGGGCTTGCCGGTGTCTGGCAAATTCGTAACAATCGGGCAGCTGAAAGAATGTTTCAGGGATATAACAATAAAACTGCAAAGAAGGGTCGGTAGCCTTTTTGGCCTGACTGCGCAGCCGATGTGCTGCCCGCTTTGCCTGGAGATAAGATGCCCGCGATAGCCCGCTTGACATTGGAGTCCGTGGTCAAACTGGCCACCCTTGTGTTGGTCGCTATCATCGCGGTGTTACTGGCTCGACTGACCTGGGCCATTCTGGAGCCTTCCAGCCTGTTGCCCCCGAGCCGCAACCTGCCGGCCCATGCCGTACAATCCAGTACCCCCCGAGCTGAAAAGGGCGGCTTCCAGGAGCTCGCCAGGCTCTCCGTATTCGGCAGTGCCGCTCAGAAGACGCGGGCGGTCAGCGCACCGGACACGTCCCTGAGCTGGACCCTCAAGGGCGTGTTCTCGAACCCCGACCCCAGTCGCGGTGCCGCCATTCTCGCCCCCCAGGGGCAACCGGAAAAACTCTACCGGGTAGGTGCCTCCCTGCCGGGCAATGTCACCCTCCAGGAAGTCTTTGCCGACCGGGTGATCCTCGATCGCGGGGGGCGCCTGGAAACGCTTCGTCTCAAGCGTCACGACAATCCTTCTTCCTCTTCCGCCAGCCGCCGTACCGCCGCCCCGGCACTGCCCGCTGCCCAGGCCGAGCCCCGGGTCGACCGTGATGCCTGGGTCAACGACCCGCAGCGCTTCCTCGACGTGATCAGCGCCAATCCGGTCATGGAGGATGGCGTGCTCTACGGGCTGGAGGTTTCGCCTGCGCGCAACGCCAGAGAGTTCGAGGCGGCCGGCCTGGTGGCCGGTGACGTGATCACCGAAGTCAATGGCAGCCCGGTGAGCGAGATTGCCGATTACCGCGACCTGCTCAGCGAGCTGGCCGACGCCAGTTCAGTGTCCGTTTCTCTCGAACGTAACGGAGAGCCGATGACCATAACGATCAACATGGATTGATAGAAAATGCCGATGCTGTTGCCAAAGTTCCGTTACGCCCTGCCACTGGCACTCACCCTGAGCGTTCTGAGCGGCGCCGTTCTGGCGCAGACCGAGGCGGCAGCGCCCGAGAGCGACGAGCTGGTCCTGAACCTGCGTGATGCGGATATCAACGGGCTGATCGAGATCGTCAGCCAGGAAACCGGAATCAACTTCATCGTGGACCCGCGGGTGCGTGGCCAGGTGAACGTGGTGTCCGGCCAGCCGATCAAGCGTGATCAGCTGTACGACCTGTTCCTCGGCGTGCTGAAGTCCTACGGGTTCGCTGCGGTGACCGGTACCGAGGGCACGGTGCGTATCGTGCCGGAAGTGCAGGCCAAGGAGAACGAGGTGGGTACCCTCGAGGAGCGCAGCCGCAGCGACGAGTTCATTACCCATGTCATCAGCGTGCGGCACCTGGATGCCAGCCAGCTGGTGCGCATCCTGCGGCCGCTGGTGCCCAAGGGCGGCCATCTGGCTGCCGCCGCCGAATCCAACTCGCTGGTCATTGCCGATACCGCGGCCAACGTGCGGCGGATCGAAGGGCTGATCCAGCGCATTGATCAGGAATCCATGGAAGATTTCGAGGTGGTGCCGCTGGAGCATGCCTCGGCGCTGGAGCTGGTGCGCATCATCGAAGGGCTGAACGTGGCCCGCCCGGAGGAAGGCGCGGCCGGTGCCAAGCGGGTGCGGGTGATCGCCGACGAACGTACCAATACCCTGGTGCTGCTCGGCGATCCCCAGCGCCGTCAGGCCTACCGGACCATGATCCGCCAGCTGGATGTGGTGGGCGATGAGGGCAATACCCAGGTGCATTATCTGCGCTACGCCAAGGCCGAGGATGTTGCCGAGGTGCTGCGCGGCATCTCCGAAGGGCGGGACGTGGACAACGGCACCACCACTGGCACCAGCAGCTCCGGCAGCAGCACCGGCAGTTCCTCCTACGGTTTCGGCAACCGCGACTCGCGGGTGCGCATTCAGGCCCATGAAAGCACCAACTCGGTGGTGGTGCACGGTCCCGCCGAGCTGAGCCGGGAAATGTCCCAGATCATCCGCCAGCTGGATATCCGCCGGGCCCAGGTGCTGGTCGAGGCAGTGATCGCCGAGGTCTCCTCCGACCGCGCCCGGGAGCTCGGCGTGCAGTGGGGCTTCGCCAACGAGAACAGCGGGGTGGGGGTGATCAACTTTGCCCGGGGCAATGGCGGCATCCTCAACCTGGCCGCGGGCATCAACGGATTTCTCGAGGGCGATGTGACCACTCCGCCGTCATTGTCGGACGGGGCCACCCTGGGCGGCGTCGGCACCATCGGCAGCACCCAGATCGGGCTGCTGATCAATGCCCTGCAGGGAGACAGCTCGAGCAACATCCTGTCCACCCCCAGTCTGCTGACGCTGGATAACGAAGAGGCGGAAATCGTAGTCGGTCAGAACGTACCCTTCATCGTCGGCCGCTCGGTGGAGAACTCCGGTCAGGCCTTCGATACCATCCAGCGTGAGGACGTGGGTATCAAGCTGAAGATCCGCCCGCAGATCAACGAGGGCAATGCGGTGCGTCTGGAGATCGCTCAGGAGGTATCGTCCATTGCCCCGGGAGCAAGCGGTGCCGCGGACCTCATCACCAACAAGCGCAGCCTGAACACCCATGTCATGGTGGACGACAACCAGCTGATCGTTCTTGGCGGGCTGATTGACGACCAGATGGTGGAGACCGAGGACAAGGTGCCGTTTCTGGGCGATGTCCCGGGTCTGGGCCGGTTATTCCGTTACGACACGGCTAGCGTGGAAAAACGCAACCTGATGATATTTCTGCGGCCGGTGATAGTGCGCGATACTGCGGTGGCGGAGAGTCTGACCCATGCCAAGTACAGCTACATGCGCGACCAGCAGCTCAAGGAGCAGGGCCGCCGCTCCGGCTTGTTGCCGCGTCAGGACATGCCGATCCTGCCGGACTGGAACTATCTGCTGACGCTGCCGCCGCCGTTCGAGAATGCAAGCCGGGATGACCTGGCACTCAGCAACCCGATCCCGGCACCACCGAGGGCAAGATGACCACTGTGAGCGAAGCCGACATCACCACGGCACTGCCGGAACCGGGCGCGGCGGCGCTGCCCGAGGCGAGCCTGCAGGCGGAAACCGGCTACCGTTTTGCCCGTCGTTTCGGCGTGCTGCCGGACCAGCTGCGTGACAACCAGCTGGACGTATTCGTACGTGCCGACTGCGATCCGCAGGCGCTGCTCGAACTGCGGCGTCTGGCCGGCCACCCGCTGCGCCCGCAGCTGCTGGATGATGACGCCTTCGCTGCACGTCTGCGCGACCGTTACGAGCGCTCCACCAACGACGCCATGCAACTGGTCGAAGGGCTGGGTGAAGACGCGGACCTGATGTCGGTGGCCCAGTCGCTGGCCGAGCCGGAGGATCTGCTCGAGTCCCAGGACGAGGCACCCATCATCCGGCTGATCAACGCGCTGCTGTCCGAAGCGGTGAAGGAGAACGCCTCGGATATCCATATCGAGCCCTTCGAGAATCGCCTGTCGATCCGCCTGCGGGTCGACGGTGTGCTGCGTGAGGTGCTGGAGCCGCCCCGGGCGCTGGCGCCGGTCATCGTGTCGCGGATCAAGGTCATGGCCAGGCTGGATATTGCCGAGAAGCGCCTGCCGCAGGATGGCCGCATCGGCCTGCGGCTGGTCGGTCGGGCCGTGGACGTGCGGGTCTCGACCCTGCCTTCCGGCCACGGCGAACGGGTGGTGCTGCGTCTGCTCGACAAGCAGGCCGGCCGCCTGGAGCTGCGCCAGCTGGGCATGTGCCAGGAGCATTACCAGGCCATGGAGCGGGTGATCAGCCGGCCCCACGGCATCGTGCTGGTGACCGGCCCGACCGGCTCGGGCAAGACCACCACGCTGTATTCGGCACTGATGCGGCTGAACGACCGCAGCCGCAACATCCTGACGGTGGAAGACCCGATCGAATACTACCTGGACGGCATCGGCCAGACCCAGATCAATACCAAGGTGGACATGACCTTCGCCCGCGGCCTGCGCGCCATCCTGCGTCAGGACCCGGACGTGGTGATGGTGGGCGAGATCCGCGACCTGGAGACAGTGCAGATCGCCATCCAGGCCAGTCTCACCGGCCACCTGGTGTTTTCCACCCTGCACACCAACACGGCGGTAGGGGCCATCACCCGGCTGCGGGACATGGGCGTGGAGCCGTTCCTGCTTTCCTCGACGCTGAACGGTGTACTGGCCCAGCGGCTGGTGCGCACGCTCTGTCCGGACTGCCGCAGGGCGCACACTGCCACGGCGCGCGAATGCCAGCTGCTGGACCTGGACCCGCAGCAGGCGCCGACCCTGTACAGCCCGGTGGGCTGTGCCGAATGCAACGGCAGCGGCTACCGCGGGCGTACCGGCATCTATGAGCTGATCGAGATCGACGACACGCTGCGCGGCCTGATTCACGACGGTGCCAGCGAGCAGGCCATGGTGCGCCACGCGCGGCTGTCGCAGATAGGTATCCGCCAGGATGGGCTGCGGCGGGTGCTGGCCGGGGATACGACGCTGGAAGAAGTCCTGCGCGTGACCCGGGAGGACTGAGCATGCCGGCCTTCGAGTACGTTGCGCTGGATCAGACCGGCCGCACCCGCAAGGGCGTGGAGGAGGGTGACTCCTCACGTCAGGTACGCACCCGCCTGCGCGAGAAGGGCCTGATGCCGATGTCGGTCAACGAGGTGGCCGAGAAGCCGTCGGTGCTGCGCATGCCGATGCTGCAGCGGCGCATCAAGCCGCTGGAACTGTCACTGGCGACCCGCCAGATGGCAACCCTGGCCCGGGCCGGCATGCCCATCGAGGAGGTGCTGGGCACCGTGGCACGCCAGAGCGAGGCGCCCAAGGTCAAGGCGACCCTGTCCGCGGTGCGTACCCGGGTCATGGAAGGCCTGCCGCTGGCCCACGCCATGGGCGAATTCCCGTCGGTATTTCCCGCCATCTACCGCACCACCATTTCCGCCGGCGAGCAGGCGGGGCGCATGGACCTGGTGCTGGAGCGCCTGGCCGACAACGTCGAGGCGCAGAACGCCATGCGCCAGAAGATCCAGCTGGCGATGTTCTACCCCGCCATTCTCACCGTTGTTGCCCTGCTGGTGGTGGTGGCGCTGCTCACCTATGTGGTCCCCGAGGTGGTGCAGGTATTCACCGGCATGAACCAGCAACTGCCCTGGCTGACCCGGGCGCTGATCGCCACCAGCGATACCGTGCGCGAATGGGGCTGGCTGATGCTGCTGGTCATCGTCGCGACGGTGGCGCTGACCCGGCAAGTGCTGAAGCGACCCCGCGCCCGCTACCGCTGGGACAATGCCATGCTCAGGTTGCCGCTGATCGGCCGGCTGGTCCGCGGCCTCAATACCGCGCGTTTTGCCCGCACGCTCAATATCCTCGCCGGCAGTGGCGTGCCGCTGCTGGAAGCGCTGAACATGAGCGCCTCGGTGATCAGCAATACGCCCATGCGCGATGCGGTGACCGACGCGGCCAAACGGGTGCGAGAAGGGTCGGGCGTCGGCCATGCGCTGGAGCGCAGCGGCTACTTCCCGCCGATGACGCTGAGCCTGATCAAGAGCGGTGAAAGCAGTGGCACGCTGGACAAGATGCTCGAGCGTGCAGCGGAAACCCAGGAACGGGAGCTGGAGGCACGGATCGCCATGGTCATGGGTGTCTTCGAACCCCTGCTGATTCTGGCAATGGGGGGCGTGGTACTCATCATCGTACTGGCCATCCTGTTGCCCATCTTTGAACTCAACCAACTGGTCAACTGATTATGCAAAGCGTAAAGACAACTTCCCTTGCCCAACGTGGTTTCACCCTGATCGAGGTCATGGTGGTGGTGGTCATTCTCGGCATCCTTGCCGCGGTGGTGGTGCCGAGGGTGATGGACCGGCCGGACCAGGCCCGTATCACCAAGGTGCAGAACGATATCCGCGCCATGGAGAGTGCGCTGAATCTCTACCGGCTGGACAACTTCAACTACCCGACCACCGAACAGGGGCTTCGCGCCCTGGTGGAGCGGCCCAGCGGGGACGCGGCGCGCAACTGGCGTAACGGCGGCTACATCGACCGTCTGCAGCGTGACCCCTGGGGCAATGAATACCAGTACCTGCGCCCGGGCCGCGACAATCGCGAATTCGACCTCTACAGCCTCGGGGCCGATGGCCGCCCCGGGGGCACCGGCGCCAATGCCGATATCGGCAACTGGAACCTGGAGGACGCTGATAACGTCCAGGAACGCTGAGTCATGACGCAGCGCGGCTTTACCCTGATGGAACTGCTGGTGGTCATGGTGCTGATCGGCGTGGTCGCCGGTCTGGCATCGCTGTCCATCGGCGATGGGGCCGAGCGCAAGCTGCGAAGCGAAGCCGAGCGCCTGGCCACCACCCTGAAACTGGCTCGGGACGAGCTGCTGATCACCGGCGAATCGGACCGGGCGCTGGGGCTGCGGCGTGACGGCTACAGTTTCCTGGAGCTGGTGATTCTCGATGACAACACCCGGGAATGGCGCCCGCTGGAGGACCCGCAGCTCGGGCCGCGCCAGTTCCAGCAGGGATTGGTGGAAGTGCAGCTGGATGTGGATGGCGAGCGCACGCCGTTACCGCAGACCCGTGGCTGGGAGCCGCACATACGGCTGGGCAACACCGGCGAGATGACGCCGGCGCTGATCACCCTGCAGGTGCCGGGCAGTGATCTGGTGCGCCATGTGATCGTGGGACTGGAGGGACATGTCGAGGTGGCCGATGCGATACCGCAGCAGTAGCCGCCAGCGCGGGTTTACCCTGCTGGAGGTGCTGGTGGCGCTGACAGTATTGGCGGTCGCCCTGGCCGCGCTGGTCAAGACCGGCGCCGACCACGCGCGCAATACGGCCTACATGCAGGAACGGACGATGGCCCACTGGGCCGGGCAGAACCTGCTCACCGAGTTTCAGACCGGCATGCGCGTGGCCGCGGAGGGCGGGCGTACCGGAGACCTGACCATGGGTCCGTACCGTTTCGGCTACCGGGTGGAGATGAGTGATTACACGGCCACCACTCCGTTTCCGCTGCCGGCGGTCAAGCGGGTGGATATCCGCCTGTGGCTGGCGGAGCAGGGCGAGGATGCGCAGCGGGCCAACGTATCCGGGTTCGTGTTGCCATGACGCATCGGCGCGGCGGGGAAGGCGGCTTCACGCTGCTGGAAATGCTCATCGCCATGGCGGTATTCGCGGTGATGAGCCTGGTGGCCTATCAGGGGTTGCGGGCAGTGCTGAACGCTGACCATGTCACCCGGGAGCAGGCCCAGCGGCTGGCGGATCTGCAGGTGACACTGAGTGTGCTGGAACGGGATCTGGCCCAGGTGGTGGATGTGACGGTACGCGATGAATTCGGTGACCCGCTGCCGCCGGTTCGGCTGCGGGCCGGTGGCGAGCACCAGCTGCTGGAGCTGGTGCGGGCGGGTGCCGGAGGGGAGCAGCGACTGCGCCGCACCGCCTGGCAGATCACTGAGCGAGGACTCGAGCGTCGCCTGTGGCCGGGGGTGGACGTTGTCGATGCGCAGAGCATGCGCGTGCGCCATTTCGCCGATCTGGTGGACGAGCATCAGCAACTGGGGATGGAAAGCCGTTTCCAGTTCATTGTGCGCACGCCGTCCGGCCTGGACCGGGTGGATGCCTGGCCGCCCGCAGACGCCGACGCCGAGGGCAGCGGGTTGCCGGTGGCCATCGAACTGGTGCTGGATATCCCCGGCCTGGGCGAGATACGCCGGCTGCTGGCGGTGGGATTGTGAGCGGGCCGGGCACCCAGCGCGGCGTGGCGCTGATCACTGCACTGCTGGTCATGGCCCTGGCGGTGGTCGCCGCGGTGGGCATGGCGATGCGCGGGCAGGCGGACATTCGCCGTACCAGCGCGGTATTCGAGCGGGACTTTTCCAGGCAGGTGGCGCTGGGCGCAGAGAACATGGTGCTGCAGCTGCTGGAGCGCACCAAGGGGCCGGAGGAACTGCTGTGGGATACCTGCCGCTCGCCGGTGCTGCCCTTCGAAGTGGACGGCGTGAAGCTGGAAGCGACGCTGGACGACATGCGCTGTCGCTACAACCTGAACGCCCTGGCGGGGGCGAAGGAAACCGAGCTTGCGGATTTTGCCAGGCTGGTAGATCGGGTAGCTCAGGAGAGCGGTGTGCGCATGCCGCCCGGGGCACAACTGGCCATGGCGGTGAGTGACTGGATGGACACCGAGACGGATGACCCGATATACCGGCTGGAGGAACCGCCGAGGGTATCGGGCAATCGGCCGATGGTAAGTGCCTCGGAACTCAACAGCGTGGCGGGGATGACCGCCGAGGCATGGCAGGCGCTTGCGCCCTATGTGACAGCCTACCCCGGCACCGCCAGCCCGATCGACCTGGAGCGCAGCCCGGAGCTGATCCAGGAGGTGTTTGCCGACCGGCAGGCCGGGGAAGACCCGCCCTGGTACATGCGATTGCAGATAGTGGCGCAGTTTGCCAACCGGCGCTTCTATCAGTGCACCCTGCTGGATGCACCCAACGGCACCGTGGTGCTCAGAGAACAGACGGCCTGCGAGCCATGACTGGACGGATCAAGATATGTTGATAGCCCTATTACCGGAAGAGCCGGCGATTGCCGGGCTGGCACCAGCCAGGGTGTACTGGTGGCGGACCAGCCGCGAAGGCGCGGTGCTGGACTCCGGCGAGGACGAACTGCAGGCATTGCGTTCGCGCTTTCCGGCCGAGCGGCTGCGGCTGCTGGCGCCGGCCAGCGTGACCAATCTCTACCGCGTGGCCATGCCGGTGCGCCGCGCCTCGGCGGTGCGGGCAGCGCTGCCCTTCGCTCTGGAAGACCAGCTGAGCCAGGAGCTGGAAGAGCTGCACCTGGTAGCGGGGCTGCGCCGCCCGGACGGGCGCGTGGTCGCCGCGGTGGTGGAACATCGCTGCATGCAGGAATGGCTGAGCCTGGCGCAGGAGGCAGGGTGGCGACCGGAGGCGCTGATTCCCCAGGCCAGCCTGCACCATGACCAGGCGCCCGCGCAGGGCCTGCGGGTGCAACCCTCGCCATGGCCCGGGCAGCAGGATTGGGCGCTGGTCACCGGCGCTGACCAGGAGCCGGTACTGGTGGAACGTGGCATGCTCGGCTTCTGGGTCAGGCAGCGGTTGGCCCAGCTGGAAGAAGAGCAGCGCATGGTCGAGCTGGTGGGCTGTTCCGTCGCCGATTTGGGCCTGACCGACGCCGACGGGCAAATGACAGGCGTTGAACAGCAGGCTTCCCTTGAGGCTGCGTTGCGCAACAGCCAGCCTTCTGCCCGGCCCCTCAACCTGCTGACCGGGCCCTACACCACGGGCATGGCGACGCCGCCCTGGCGCAAGCTGAGACCGGTACTGGCTGCCGCCGCAGTGCTGCTGGTGGTGGTGATCGGTCAGCAGGTGCTGCAGGGGATCGCCCTGAACAGCGAGCGGGACCGGCTGCTGGCGGAAATCGACCAGCTGTTTGACGAAACGCTGCCGAAAAGCCGGCGGGTGGATCCGGTCACCCAGTTCCGCCAGGCGCTGGAGGGCACGGCGGGGCAGGGCGGTATCAATGGCATGGGCCGCCTGTTGCATGATGTGCTGGCCCCGGTGGGGGGCGAGGACGAGGTGAAGATACGCCAGTTTCGTGCCACCACTGCCGAGGTGGAGCTGGAGCTGCAGCTGCCTTCCTTTGCCGAACTCGAGAAGCTGCGTGGCAGGCTGGCCGCCGAGGCCGGTCTCAACGAGAGCCTGCAGGGGGCAGACTCCGACAGTGAAGGGGTGACCGCCCGCCTGCGTGTACAGAGGAAGGAATCATGAAACTCTGGTGGGCGGGGCTGGCCCCGCGTGAACGGGTAATTCTCGGTGCAGGCGCGCTGGTGCTGATACTGGTGCTCGCCTATGTGCTGATATGGGAGCCGCTGGCGCAGCAGCGACAGCAGATCCGCGAGGACATCAGCGCGCTGTCAGCCGATCTGGCCTGGATGCAGCAGGTGGCCCCCCAGGTCAGGCGCCGGGCTGCACAGCAGGCCAGCCAGCCCAGCAGCCCCGGCGCAGCCGGCGGTTCGGTATTGACGCTGGTGGAGGTGTCGGCCAGGGCGGCAGGCCTGCATGAAAGCATCGAGCGGGTGCAACCTGAAGGCACCGGGGCCCGTTTGTGGTTTGCCGAAACCGGGTTCGATGGCCTGTTGCGCTGGCTGGGAGAGCTGGAGCAGCGCCAGGGTCTGCAGGTCAGCCAGTTGGCGGTGGATGCCGGCAGTGCGCCGGGCACGGTTACTGCGCGCATCAAGGTGGAGCCGCGCTGATGCTGAGTCGCTGGAATCTGAAGAAGACACTGATCTGCGGTCTGCTGCTGTATCTGGCGGCGCTGATCTGGACGCTGCCCGCAGCGGTGGTATGGAAGCGCATAGAGCACCAGCTGCCGGTACCGGTCACGCTGCACGGCCTGACGGGCACGCTGTGGTCGGGGGAGGTGGCGCAGCTGGTGGTGGACGGCGTCAACCAGGGCAGGCTCAGCTGGAGCTGGCTGCCGTCTCAACTTCTGCGCGGCCGTATTGGTCTCGACCTTGTCTGGCAGCCCCGTGAAGGTCGGGTGAGTGCGCAGCTGCTCGCCGGTGGCGATTCGCTGGCACTGCGTGATATCAGCGGCACCCTGGATGCATCCAGCATGGCAATCATTCACAATGCCCCCTTTGCACTGGGCGGCAACTGGCTGCTTGACGTACCGGAGCTGGTGCTCGAGGAGTTCGACAGCGTGGCGGCGGCCAACGGGCGGCTGGTGTGGCAGAACGCGGCCGGCGGGCTGCCGCAGGCGCTGCCGTTCGGTCATCTCACTGCCAGCCTGAGCGAGGAGGACGGCTGGCTGATCCTGGACCTGCAGGACCAGGGCGGGCCCCTCGGCCTGCTGGGTGATGCCCGCTGGCGGCCAGCCCAGCCGATGAAGATTAATGCGCGGCTGCAGGCCCGGGCCGATGCCGAACCTGCGCTGGCCAGCGGCCTCGGGCTGCTGGGGCAACCGGATGCCCAGGGCTGGATACGCTGGCAGGCGCAACTGCAATGATGACGAGTGGGGGATCACTGATGCGTTTGATGATATTGCTGGCGGCACTGGTCAGCCTGGCGGGATGCGCCGGCATGACCGCGCAACCCGGCAATGAGGCGGCTCTGGCCGATGTACGGGCGAAGATCGCCCTGGGCCGCTGCGATGACGGGCTGGTGCAGAGTCTGGCGCGCCATCCCGCGCCGGAGCTGGAGCAGGAAGCCGCTTTCGTCTGTCTGCAGCAGGGTGAGGTCGAGGCGGTCGAGCGTCTGCTGACCGGCTACGACCGGCGCCATCGCAATGCGCCGCATCCGGATTATTCGGCCTATCTGCTGGCGCTGGCGCAGCAGGTGCGTTTCGAGCTGGCGGAAGGCGAAGATGCGCTCCAGCTCACCGAGGGTCGCAAGGCGCACCAGCGCTATGCCGAGTTCGTGCATCGCTATCCGGAGTCGGAATACCGCAACGATGTGGGCCCCCGGCTCAACAGGCTGCTGGAAGACATGGCCCAGGCCGAGTACCGCCTCGCTCAGGCTGCCCTCGAGGCGGGGGATGCCGCCCAGGCGGAAGCGCGCATGCGCTACCTGCTGCGCTATTACCCCCACAGCAGCGTCGCCCGGGAAGCCAGCGATTGGCTGGAGCAGGCGGCACGGGGCGACGACGACAATACCGCTCCGGGAACGGCCTGGTAAGGTCGCCCCGATCACAACCCGGTGACGGGGAAAGCGTTCCGTCTTGCTCATCAACGATCTTTGATCTAGTACCAATTGTGGGCACTCCGCCGGAGTGTCCCATAACAACAAGATCGGAGTTCGTCATGACATATCATCTGGGCTGGACCCGGACCATCATGGTCCGGTCGGCGTTGAAGTCTGTCGCCGGTTTTATCGCATTATCCCTCTCTTCATCCCTGTTTGCCGCACCCACTACCGAAGGCCCCATCCCCGGCGCGCCGCCTGGCGACCCCAAGTCGGCGGTACTGGAGCAGACGTACCCCTTCTTCGCCACCCAGGGCGAACTGCGGCGACGCGGCTACGTCGAGGAGGAGTTCTATCTGTACGGCGAGGCCGACGCCTACAGCAGCACCGGAGAGCTGCTGGACCAGGCCGTACCCTACCGGACCCGCATTGTGGTGCGCCGGCCGAAGTCGGAGCGCCGCTTCAACGGCACCGTCATCATGGAATGGCAGAACGTGACCGCCGGCTACGATCTGGATGCACTCTGGCATGGTGAGCAGCTGACCCGGGAAGGCTTCGCCTGGGTCGGCGTGTCGGCGCAGCGCGTGGGCGTGGATTTTCTGCGGGAATGGAGTCCGACCCGCTACGGCGAGCTGGATGTCACCGGTGCCGGACAGTACATGACCGACCAGTTGTCCTACGACATCTTTGCCCAGGCCGCGCAGGCCGTACGGGAGGGCGAAGGCCCCATGGGCAACCTGCAGGTGGACAAGGTCATCGCCGCGGGCGGCTCGCAATCCGCCGGGCGCATGACCATCTATTACGACTACATTCTGCCGCAGATTGCCGACCCGGTATTCGACGGCTACAACTTCGTGGTCGGCAGCGGACCCAGTCGCGTGGGCACCGAGCCGGTGTTTCATATCCTGGCGGAAACCGATGTCCGCTCGGCCGAGGGGCGTCGGCCGGACAGCGATGTCTACCGGCGCTGGGAAGTGGCCGGTGCCGCGCATTCCGGATATCAGGGTCAGGCCTACCGCGCGCCGTTGTCTGAGCGTGACCTGCCGGACGGCGCTCCCCAGTATGACTGTCTGCGCGAACCCTTCAGCCGTGTCCCGCTGCACCACGTGGTTGTCGCCGGGCACGTGCACCTGGCCCGCTGGATTGATGGCAAGGCACCGCCCAGAGCACCCTATCTGCGATTCGATGGGGCAAGCAAGGTGCGTAACGAGCTGGGACTGGCCCAGGGAGGTATCCAGCTGCCGCAGATGAGGGTGCCGACAGCGGTCAACACCGGCGATAACGCGGGGCAGACGTTCTGCTTTCTGTTCGGCAGTCACCAACCGCTGGAGGAGGCGCAGCTGAGATCGATGTACCGCAGCCACAACCGGTACGTTACGCTGGTCAGCGCCGCCGTGGCGCTGAATGTGTCCAGGGGATACCTGTTGCCGGGCGACGGACTGGTGGAGGTGATCGACGCCGCCCGCTCCGACGTGGCCAAACCGCCGCGCCGCGTCTCCCGACGCTGATCCGGGCAGGGCAGGGATGCCCATCCCCGCAGCCGGCCGGAAAGGGTGCAGGCTGCGGATGCAAGGGAAAAATTACCCCTGTCGAGTGATATCCCGCTTGACATTGTGCACAACGGACCGATAGCAGCCGTGCTGCGTCCCCGATGGCAGCGTAAACCCTTGTAAAATCAATGCGTATTTGTAAGTTATTGATTTTATTGGTATTTTGTCGTGGTCAAAATTTGATCATTTTAACCTTCGGCCATGTATTACCGGCGACAGAGGCAGTTTTGAGCAGGCTATCCACAAAGATA
The DNA here is from genome assembly GCF_014646575.1 of Halopseudomonas pertucinogena. GTDB lineage: Bacteria > Pseudomonadota > Gammaproteobacteria > Pseudomonadales > Pseudomonadaceae > Halopseudomonas > Halopseudomonas pertucinogena. The sequence continues at coordinate 620,486 of NZ_BMNN01000001.1, forward strand.
TCCACAGCTTTTGTGGATAGCTCAACGCTCACAGGCAGACCGGTGGGTCACACTCCCTGGGGGATATCCTCGCCACCCAGTGCCGTGGTCAGCGCAGGCAGCCACTCCGAAAGGGTGCGGGACATGATGATGAAGCTGGCATCCAGCTGACCGGCCATGTCGTCACCGCCCTGGTCATCCGCTTCATCACGCAGCAGTTCCTCGAAGCGCAGCCGCTTGATGCCCAGCTTGTCATCCAGGGTAAAGGACAGCTTGTCCTGCCAGTGCAGGGCCAGCTGACTGACCTGCTTGCCGACCTCAAGATGCTGCTGGATCTCGTCGCTGGACAGATCCTGGCGCTTGCAGCGGATCACACCGCCGTCCTCACCGGTATCGCGCAGTTCGCATTCATCGGAAATGATCAGGCCCTCCGGCGCGGTGCCGGTCCTGACCCAGTCGGTCATGCAGGCAGCGGGGGCGATCTTCACGTTCATCGGACGGACCGGCAGACTGCCGGTACCTTCACGCAGCAGGCTGAGCAGGTCCTCGGCACGCTTGGCGCTGGAGGTATCCACGGCAATCCAGCCTTCGCGGGGTGCAATCAGCGCCAGGGTGGTCTGGCTGCGGGTAAAGGCGCGGGGCAGCAGGGACATGACGATCTCGTCCTTGAGCGTGTCGCGCTCCTTCTTGTATACCTTGCGGGCGTCCCGGGCTTCGATTTCCTCGACCTTCTCGGCCAGCGCTTCCTTCACCACGCTGCCCGGCAGAATCCGCTCTTCCTTGCGCATGGCCAGTAACCAGTAACCCTCGGCTACCTGCAGCAGGTTTTCCGAATGCTTGCCGAATGGCGTGGTCCAGCCGAGGGTGAAGGTCTCCTGGCTGCCGCAGGGGCGGGCAGGGCGCTCTTGAAGCGCGGCCAGCAGTTCGGCTTCGGTAAAGGGGACGTCCTGGCTGAAACGATAGAGCAATAGGTTACGAAACCACATGAGCAGTCCTTGTGACGATGCATGGATGGAGATGGGAAAAGAGGGGCGGCATTATCGCGCTCGTGGAGAATTTCGGCCACCCTTACCCGATGTGTACATAACATATTGAAAAAGAGTGGGATTTTTTTCACAAAAGGTATTGCCAGACGGGGAAAACCTGCCTAGAATGCGCCCCACTTCGAGAGCAAAGGGTGATTAGCTCAGCTGGGAGAGCATCTGCCTTACAAGCAGAGGGTCGGCGGTTCGATCCCGTCATCACCCACCACTCGCGAGGTCACGCGCAGCGGTAGTTCAGTTGGTTAGAATACCGGCCTGTCACGCCGGGGGTCGCGGGTTCGAGTCCCGTCCGCTGCGCCATATACAAAGCCCCGCATCGAAAGATGCGGGGCTTTTTCGTTTCCGTGCCGGTTGCGGGCCCTGGGAAATCATCGGCTTGCCATAAGCCGGAAAGCCCATTAGAATGCGCGCTCACTTCGAGAGAGGGTGATTAGCTCAGCTGGGAGAGCATCTGCCTTACAAGCAGAGGGTCGGCGGTTCGATCCCGTCATCACCCACCACTCGCAGTTACGCGCAGCGGTAGTTCAGTTGGTTAGAATACCGGCCTGTCACGCCGGGGGTCGCGGGTTCGAGTCCCGTCCGCTGCGCCATATACGAAGCCCCGCATCGAAAGATGCGGGGTTTTTTCGTTTCCGGAGCATGCATTCCCGGAGTCGGCCGGCGTCCGCCGGGCTGCGGCCTGCTAGACTCGATGCCAGACTGGTCTGGTTTCGAGGGGACGCAATGGGGCTTTCGCTGTTCAACCGCTATACCTTCTTCGTCGTCTGCGTGCTGATCACGCTGCTGACGTTGCCGTTTCTGGCCAGCACAGGCTGGCTGTGGGTGCTGACGCTGCTGACCGGCTCGCTCAGTCTGCTGGGTCTGCACGATCTGTTGCAGCGCAGGCACGCGGTGCTGCGCAATTATCCGATTCTCGGTCATGTCCGTTATCTGGTGGAAAGCATCCGGCCGGAGATCCGTCAGTACCTGATCGAAAGTGACAATGAGCAGCTGCCGTTTTCACGGACGCAGCGCTCGCTGGTCTATGCCAGGGCCAAGAACGAGGCTTCCGACCGGCCGTTCGGCACCCAGAAGGATGTCAACCAGACCGGCTACGAGTTCATCAGTCATTCATTGCTGCCGGTGGTCCCGGTGAGTCCCGAGACGTTTCGCGTCGAGATCGGTGGGCGCGCCTGCCGACAGCCGTACTCGGCCTCGATCTTCAACATCTCGGCGATGAGCTTCGGCTCGCTGAGTGCCAATGCAATCCTGGCTCTGAACAAGGGCGCGCGGCTGGGCAATTTCGCCCACGATACTGGTGAAGGTTCCATCAGCCGGTATCACCTGGAGCACGGTGGCGACCTGATATGGGAGTTGGGCAGCGGCTATTTCGGCTGCCGGGACGAAAATGGCGCCTTTGATCCCGACCGGTTTGCAGAGCAGGCGCGCCGCCCCCAGGTGAAGATGATCGAGCTGAAGCTCAGCCAGGGGGCAAAGCCGGGGCATGGCGGCATCCTGCCGCGGCACAAGATCTCCGCCGAGATTGCCGCCACCCGGGGCATCCCCCGGGACCGGGACTGCATCTCTCCGGCGCGGCACAGCACCTTCTCGACCCCCATCGAATTGCTGCAGTTCATCCAGCGGTTGCGCGAGCTCTCCGACGGCAAGCCGGTCGGCTTCAAGCTGTGTCTTGGGCATCCCTGGGAATTCATGGCGATCGCCAAGGCGATGCTGGAGACCGGTATCGTGCCCGACTTCATCGTGGTGGACGGCAAGGAGGGCGGCACGGGAGCGGCGCCGCTGGAGTTTTCCAACCATATCGGCGTGCCGTTGCGCGAGGCGGTGATGTTCGTGCACAACACGCTGGTGGGCACCGGGCTGCGCGACCAGGTGCGCATCGGTGCCAGCGGCAAGATCATCAGCGCCTTCGATATAGCCTCGGTAGTGGCGATCGGGGCCGACTGGGCGAATTCGGCCCGGGGCTTTATGTTCGCTATCGGCTGTATCCAGTCCCAGACCTGTCACACCAATACCTGTCCGACCGGGGTCGCCACCCAGGATCCCTGGCGGCAGCGCGCGCTGGTAGTGCCGGACAAGGCGCAGCGGGTCTGCAACTACCATCGCAATACCCTGAATGCCCTCTCCGAGATGCTCTCGGCTGCGGGGCTCTCGCACACGTCGCAGCTGGACCCGCGTTTCCTGGTGCATCGGCTGTCCGCCAACGAGATCAAGCTGTACTCGCAGATGCATGTGTTCCTGCAGCCCAATGCGCTGCTGGAGGGCAATGTGGAAGGGGAGTTCTACCGTCGGATGTGGGCGATGGCCCGGGCCGACAGTTTCGAGGCGGCGACGCCGATGGCGGTAAGCTGAAACGACAACGGGGCTCGAAAGAGCCCCGTTGCGTATGGATCATGCCGCTAGATCAAGTGTCCGGAGTGGACTGAACCAGCTTGCGGGCGTGTTCCAGATGCTCCTTCAGCTTGGGCAGCGTCTCCTTGGCGAAGGCGGCTACCTCGGCATCATCGGAGCGGGTGGCGCGCTCGAACAGTTCGATGGTGCGCTCATGCGCATCAACCTGGTTGTTGGCGTAGGCATCGTCGAAGGACTCGCCGTCACGCGCTTCCAGGATCATGGCACGGGCCTTGTCCATCAGCTTGGCCTCGTCGGAAATTTCCCAGCCCTTGCTGGCGGCAAGTTCGGCCATCTTCTCGTTGGCGGCTGCGTGGTCCTTGATCATGCGTTCGGCAAACGCCTTCACTTCGGCATTCTGCGATTGCTGCAGGGCCTTCTGTGCGGTCTCTATTTCAGCGACACCCAGCGCGGAGGCTTCTTCCAGGAAGTCTTCGCCATCAATGCTGTCACGGTTGGCGTCAGTGCCGGCCATGCCGCCGTCAACCTGATCATTGTTGCGGATGGCACCGGTGGTGTCGGCGCTTCCGCCGTCACCGGTTGTGGCCGGGGTACCGGTCGGACCGGAAGTCTGAGGGGCGCGATCACCGGTGGTGTCCTGGGCGATGGCAGGTTGGGCAACATACCCGAGTGCGACCGTCATGATGGCGGTGGCAAGGAGCTTCAAATGCGTCGGTTTCGAACTTTTCATATCTCACCTCTGCTTCTTATTGAACGTATAAAAATAGAAAGGCTGCGAGCGGCAAGGTTCAATCAGAATGATGCATTTGATGGGTCATGAAAGATGGCCGATACGATCACCAATGATCATTTCGCTGATCCAGCCGGTCAGGATGCTGGTGTAAGCCTCCTGACAACGCTCGCTGGAAAGGGCGTGATCAGCCCCGTCGATGATGCGGTGGGTCATCGAGTGGGCCTGGATGAAAGAGGAGCGGTAATTCATGATGGTGGTGTGCGGCACGTGCTCGTCGTGCTCGGATTCCACTATCAACACGTCTCCCCTGAATTCGGCACAGGCTGCAAGGGCACGGTTGTCCGCCGGGCCCAGCCGGCTGCGACGGTAGGCCATCAGGCGTGGCCGGTCGAGTTGCTGCTTGGGCAGCTGCCATTGCTCATCCCAGTACAGCGCCGGCACCCGCATGGCCAGCCAGCGCACCGGGCGCAGGCTGGTGAGGATGGTGGCAAGATAGCCGCCGTAGCTGGTACCGATGACCGCAACGCGTTCGGGGTCCACGCCCGGGTGTTCGATCAGCCGATCATAGGCCACCAGCAGGTCTTCCAGATTCTGCGCGCGGTTGATGGTCTGTTTCTGCTCCAGAGTTTTCTCGTGACCGCGCAGGTCGAAGGTCAGGCATACGCAGCCGAGCCCGGCAATGTGTCTGCCGCGCAACATGTCCCGCTGCTGGCTGCCCCCCCAGCCATGCACGAACAGGATGCCGGGCATGCGCCGCCGGGGCGCCAGGATGGTGCCGGCGATCCGCTCGTTGCCGACAACCAGCTCTATATATTCGGTAGTGGCTGCCATGGGCTGAGTGTGACTCCCTTTGTGATCGGGCCGACCTGCGGGTCGTCGCCCTCATAGAGGATCCTGCCATGCTGCGGTATGGGCGGTGATACACCATACAGCTCCCAGCTGCTGGCACGGATGTGTTCCAGCCCCGGATCATCGGCGAAGGCCTGCAACGCATGGATCTCTGCGGAACTGGCGCCACCGATACGCCATGACTGCTCCAGCACGCCCATGCAGGTCTGGTCGGTGTCCACTATCCCGACGGCCACGTCGCAGTTGCGCCGTGAGGCAATGAAGCCCGGAAAGCAGGTCTCCGCCGCCTGCTCGTAGGCCCGGGTCTTGTCAATGGCCATGCGGGCCACGGGGGAATCGATCTGGCGGGCCAGTTCAAGGTAATCGCCACGCACCAGGTGCAGATCGGAGCCGCCATAGACGGTCTCACCCCGGTTGCCGGTGGTCAGTCGCTGCTGACCGAAGTAACTGATGAGCCAGTCACCGACGTGCAACTGGCCGACGCTGAAGGTGCGTACCTCGGCGAGATGACGTTCAAGCACCACGCCATGCTGCGTCAGCTCCACCGGATCAAGGCGGGCGATGCCGTACTGCAGCTGTTCCCGATTGCGCACGAGCTGCTGACCGAGTCCGGCCCGGGCACGGACCTGCTTGATTCGAACCGGACCGCGTTCCAGCAGCCGCTCGCCCGCCTGCAGGGCGTCGGCGGGGGTGAAGGCGCTGTAACCGGGCAGCACACTGTCGCCGGCCTGTTGCATGAACGCCTCGCTCCAGCCTGTCGGCGCGGCAGCATCCGGCTCCACCAGCGGGTGGGAGATGGCCTTTGCCGCCATGAATGGATGGCTGACCACGGCCCCGAACAGATCCAGCTCGCTGGCGATGGCCGGCTGCGGAGCGATCAGTGTCGCGTCAGGCACCTGGTAAAGGCGGGGCTCGTCCAGCCGCGCACTTTGGCGGATGCCCAGGAAGGGGAGTCCCAGCACGTCCGCCAGACAGCCGGCAAGATGCTGATGCATGTGACGCTCGTGGTCCGCACCGGACGTGCCGGTCTGCACCAGCACCACTCCTGCGGCGGCGCGCCCGGGGTTCATGCGGGCCCCCACGCTAGGCGGTCTTGCCGCGGCTGGTGCTGGTTGAGTTCGGTGGCGGCAGGGCAATCCGCTTTTCGCGCATTTCCTGCAACTTCTGCTTGGCCGGGCAGTAACCCCGCATGCCTCGGTAGACGGTAGCGGCGCCGACGGCCATGTGCACCCAGCCCAGCGGGCCGGGGCGTCGCAGGCCCTTGCCGATGAGCATCAGGCCGCCGCCGATGGACAGCCACTTCTCGGTGGCGGTGACGTTATGGGTCGGCGGCTTGCGGGTCAGATCGCGAATGGCTCGATACATTCCGGGTCTCCTTCAGTTGGCTCTGCGCAGCGCATCGACCAGTTGCTGCTTGCGCATGGTCGAGCGGCCGCGGATATTCTTCGACCTGGCCTTGGCCATGAGTTCGGCCTTGGTCTGATCCTGCAATGAGGCGGAACGGGAGCCGGCCTTGCGCGTGGCTGCCGCCTGCTTGGCTGAATCGCTGCGACTGGCTGCCTTGCTGCGATCCGACTTGTTCTGGCCGGAACCGCCGGTGCGATTGCCGCCGCCGGATTGCTTGTTCACGGTGGCCCAGGCCCGGGCCTCGGCCTTGTCACTGGGCACACCCTTGCGCTCGTAACTCTTCTCTATGTGCGCTGCCTTGCGTTTCTGCTTGTCCGTGTACTTGTCTTTGTCACCCTGGGGCATGGTCATTCCTCCTTCGGTCAGGGGCGCAGGACGACCTTGCGGCAGTCCTGTTCCTTGCGGTCGAACATGCGATAACCCTCGGCTGCCTGCTCCAGGCTCATCCGGTGGCTGATGATGATGTCCGGGTGCAGCTCGCCGCGGACGATGTGCTCCAGCAGCTTCGGCAGCAGCGGGTGCACGTGGGTCTGACCCATCTTGAAGGTCAGGCCCTTGTCGAATGCGTCACCGAACAGGAAACCGTGGATGAAACCGGCGTAGACGCCGGGCACACTGACGGTACCGCCACGGCGCACGGCCGCGATGCTCTGGCGCAGCGCCTTGCCGATGCTGCCCTCCAGACGGAGGTTCTTCAGCACCGCCTCGGTGGTGCTGCCCTTGGCTTCGAAGCCCACCGCGTCGATCACCGCATCCACACCGCGGCAACCCGGGGTCTGTTCGATGATGGCGGCTGCCGGGTCGTCGTACTGATTGAAGTTGATCGGCAGCACGCCGTAGGTACGCGCGGCGAATTCCAGCCGGTGCTCGTCGTCGTCCACCATGAAGATGTCTTCGGCACCGAGCAGCCGGGCGCAGGCGGCGGACATCAGGCCAACCGGGCCCGCGCCGTAGATGGCCAGACTGCTGCCCGGCCTGACGCCGGCATTGACCACCGCCTGATAACCGGTGGGCAGGATATCGGTGAGAAACAGCACCTTCTCGTCATCCAGCTCCTGGGGAAAGCGGAACGGGCCGGCGTTGGCCTTGGGTACCCGCACATATTCCGCCTGGCCGCCGGGCACACCGCCGTAGAGGTGACTGTAGCCGAACAGCGCGGCCCCCGGCGGAATCTGCTTCTTGTTGAGGATGGCACCGCGGTCGGGGTTGGTGGTTTCGCAGGCGGCATGCAGATCCATGTTGCAGAAGAAGCAGCTGCCGCAGGCGATGACGAAGGGCACCAGCACGCGCTCGCCCTTGCTGACGGCGGTGACATCCTTGCCGGTTTCCACCACCTCGCCGAGGAATTCATGGCCGAAGATGTCGCCGTGCTTCACCTGGGGGATCGAGCCCCGGTACAGGTGCAGGTCCGAACCGCAGATGGCGGTGGCGGTGACCTTCAGGATGATATCGTCATCGGCGACGATGGTCGGATCGGGTACGGTTTCCACTCGAACGTCGTGACTGCCGTGATAGGTAAGTGCGCGCATGCGGGATCCTCTCTGGCTGGGTCGGGTTGCGGTCAGGGCTGGTATCTGTGCCCCGGTTCGGAGTCGGGGTGCAGCACCGGGGTGATGCGTACATCGGTGATGCGACCGTTTGCATTCACATCCGGATGCGCTTCGATGTGGGCCCGCGCCTGTTCCGGCGTCAGGTCGTCTCCGGTGCTGTTCACTTCGATGGTGGTCGGCTGGTCGTCGACAATGAAGCTGACAAGAAAGCGTTTCTCTCGCATGACAGTGCTCCCGTGCAATGGCTCGCCGGGCCGGTGGCCATATCTGATCTGACCCCCGGGCGGTGGCATTGGGTTCATTGTTTTTTGTCCGGAGCAGGGGGTCGGCGGGCCTGAACTTTTGCCGTCCGGCCCGGGTCATCCGTAGACGAGGGCAGGATCCTGTCATGTCATCGCCTGGGAGGTCTTATGGCACGGGCAATCTGGAAGGGCGCGATCAGTTTCGGGCTGGTGCACATCCCGGTTTCGCTGGTATCCGCCACCACCGCCAGCGGAATCGATTTCGACTGGCTGGATGAGCGCAGCATGGACCCGGTGGGTTACAAGCGCATCAACAAGACCACCGGCGAGGAGATCGCCAGCGAGCATATCGTCAAGGGCATCGCCTACGAGAAAGGCCGCTACGTCATCATCAGCGACGAGGAGATCAAGGCGGCGCTCCCGCGGGCGACCCAGACCATCGATATCTTCGCCTTTCTCGACGCCAGCGAGATCCCGCTGCTCAACATCTACAAACCCTACTTTCTCAGTCCCGACCGGCGGGGCGAGAAGGTCTATGCCTTGCTCCGTGAAACCCTGATCAGCACCGGCAAGGTGGCGCTGGCCCATGTGGTGGTGCGCACCAAGCAGAGCCTTGCGGCGCTGATGCCGCTTGAGGACGCGCTGGCGCTGATCATGTTGCGCTGGCCATCCGAAGTACGCAGCGTTGCCTACCTTGACCTGAAGGACGAGGCGCGCAAGCCGGACCTGAGCGACAAGGAGCTGGATATGGCCAAGCGGCTGGTGGAAGACATGAGCGCTGGCTGGGAGCCGGAGGAGTACCGCAACACCTTCGAGGACCAGATCATGGCGCTGGTCGACCAGAAGGTCGACGCCGGCGAGATCGAGGCGGTGGAGAGCGTCGAGCCGGATGAGCAGCGTCAGAGCGCCGATGTGGTCGACCTCACCGAACTGCTCAAGCGCAGCCTGGGCGGCAAGGGCAAGGGAGGCAAGGCTGGCGGCGGCAAGTCCACCAGCCAGAGCAGCAGCGGCCGCAGGAAGAAATCCGGGTGAACTGACAGGAGGCCACCGTGCCCAGACCTCTGAGCGAATACAACCGCAAGCGTGATTTCGACAAGACCCGGGAGCCACGAGGTGATGCGGCCACTGAGCGCCGCCTCGGCTCGGCGTTGCGTTTCGTCATCCAGAAACACGCCGCCCGGCGGCTGCACTACGACTTCCGCCTGGAGCTGGACGGGACCCTGGTCAGCTGGGCCGTGCCCAAGGGACCGAGCCTGGACCCGGCCGACAAGCGCCTGGCGGTGCATGTCGAGGATCACCCGCTGAGCTATGGCAGCTTCGAGGGCAGTATCCCCAAGGGGCAGTACGGCGGGGGTGATGTGATTGTCTGGGACCATGGCATCTGGGAGCCCCACGGCGACCCGGTAAAGGACTACCGGGACGGCAAACTGAAATTCACCCTGGTCGGTGAGAAACTGTCCGGCGCCTGGACCCTGGTGCGCACCCGGCTGCCGGGCAGTGGTGACAAGGAGCAATGGCTGTTGATCAAGGAGCGCGATCAGGCGGCACGCAACAGCAGGGAGTACGACGTGGTGGCGGAGCGCCCCGAGAGCGTGCTGTCGGATACTGCAATCGATGAGAAAACCGGCAAGCGTGTCAGGCATGATCGGGCTGGCAGGACAAAGGCAGCGGCGGAAAGGGAGCCGGCGGCCCAACCGCAGCGGCGCAGCAAGGCTGCACCGTCACGCACCGCCAGACGCGGCAAGGCATCGACCGCTTTCCCGGACATCCTGGCCCCCCAACTGGCCACTCTGGCCAGCGAGCCACCCGCCGGTAACTGGCTGTACGAGATCAAGTTTGATGGCTACCGCCTGATGATCCGCTTCGACAAGGGGGGCAAGGTCAGTCTGCTGACCCGCAACGGCCACGACTGGAGTCACCGGCTGCCCCGCCAGTGCAAGGCGCTGCGCAGCCTGAAACTGAAGAGCAGCTGGCTGGATGGCGAGCTGGTGGTTCTCAACGAGGACGGCATGCCCGATTTCCAGGCGCTGCAGAACGCCTTCGATGAGAAGCAGGATCAGCAGATGCTGCTGTACCTGTTCGATGCACCTTTCCTGAATGGGGAGGATCTTCGCCAGCAACCCCTTGAGGCCAGGCGCGAGGCACTGGAGCAGGTGCTGCAGGGTAACGAGAGTCCGTTGCTGCGGTTTTCGGAGACCTTCGAAGCCGATTACCAGTCCATCTTCAAGAGCGCCTGCGCCATGTCGCTGGAGGGGTTGATCGGCAAGCGTGCCGGCAGCCCCTATGTGTCGCGGCGCAGCACCGACTGGATCAAGCTCAAGTGCACCCAGCGCCAGGAATTCGTGATCATCGGCTTTACCGAGCCCAAGGGCAGTCGTAAGGGGTTCGGCTCCCTGCTGCTGGGTGTCCATGATGCCGAGCAGGGACAGCTGCGCTACGCAGGGCGGGTAGGGACCGGTTTCAGTCAGGCCCGGATAACCGACCTTCACCGTCAGCTGAAGGAGCTGGTGCAGGAGAGCCCGCCGGTATCCGGCAAGGTGCCGGACGCCGGTACCGCCACCTGGGTCAGGCCGCAGAAGGTATGCGAGGTGGAGTTCGGCGAATGGACCCGCAGCGGAGTGGTGCGCCACCCGGTGTTCATCGCCCTGCGCAGCGACAAGCCGGCGGAGGATATCGTGCGCGAGGAGCCGATGTCTGCCGAGCGGGTTGAGCAGGTGATGGGGCGCAAACTGGTATCCGGCAAGGTGGCCGGCGTGCGCATCAGTAATCCGCAGCGGGTCATCGATCAGCAGAGCGGCTACACCAAGGGGGATGTGGCAAGTTTCTACGCCAGTATCTGCGAATGGATCATGCCGCATCTGAGCGGCCGCCCGGTATCGCTGCTGCGAGCCCCCGACGGAGTCGGGGGGCAGCAGTTCTTCCAGAAGCACGCCGAACGGCTGGCCATACCGCACATCCGTATTCTCGACCGCAAGCTGGATCCCGAGCACGAGCCCTACATGGAGGTGAACAACATCAGGGCGCTGGTTGGAGCGGTACAGATGGGCACCATGGAATTTCACGGCTGGGGCGCCAACAGCCGCAACCTCGATCAACCCGACCGCATCACCCTCGACCTGGACCCGGACCCCAATCTGCCATGGAAGAGCATGATCGAAGCCACCGAACTGGTGCTGGCGGTGCTCGACGAGCTCGGCATGCAGAGCTGGCTCAAGACCAGCGGTGGTCGCGGTATACACATTGTCATTCCGCTGGCCCGGTATGCCAACTGGGAAACCATCAAGGAGTTCAGCCGGGCCATCTCGGCCTTCATGGCCCGGCAGTTACCGGATCGCTTCACCTCCAAAATGGGACCGAAAAACCGCATCGGCAAGATCTTCATCGATTACCTGCGCAATCAGCATGGCGCCAGTACCGTTGTTGCCTATTCGGTTCGCGCGCGGCCCGGGCTGCCCGTGTCGGTGCCCATCGCCAGGGAGGAGCTGGCGGAACTGCGCGGCGCAGGGCAATGGCATGTCGGTAATCTGGAAGAGCGCCTGCAGGGGCTGCAGGAGGATCCCTGGGCAGGCTTTCACCATCGCCAGCGAATCAGGAAGGAGTGGTGGGAACAGCTGGAAGCAAAAGCCCCCTGACATGAGCAGAGGGCTTGAAGCTACAGGTCGGACTGATCAGTTGACGGCGGGTTTGCCGGCGATCCTTCTGCGCTCCCACAGACTGGCTGCACGGGTCTTGTACAGCCGGCCATTGCTGTAGGTCGGGAGGTTGGAAACATCGATCGTTCCGATCACCTCACGGGTTGGAGCCTGTCCCTTGGCCAACATCAGATCCAGCCGGATGCGACGGATAAGCTGATCCGCATTCTTCTGATCCTGAGGCAGAACACGCCGCAATTCCTTTCCATCAGCGGACTTCACGACGAGTACGAAGCTGCCATCCGGGCGCGGATCTGCGGAGATCTTGCAGTCGGGTAGCGCCGCGTGCCATTTGGCCAGATTGGTAAGCATTGGTTCCTCCTGATCTGTTCGGTGGAAGGGTTGAATCTAGTACAACGAGACCGTAACGCCAGCCGGTGGTTCGATTTACCGATGAGCGGAAACCAAGTGAGATGCAACTGATGTTGCTGGGCCATTTTTTTGCTGGCACCGCTCTGAAACGCCCGTTTGACGGGGCTGACAGTTTGATCGGAATGCCTGAACTTTGTCCGCGGTCGCATTTTCTATTCCTTACACACACTGGTAAGGAGGGTCCAATATGACTGCCACACAGGAGCCCAGGGAAAATCTCATGAACTGGCTGCGGGATGCCCATGCGATGGAACAGCAGGCGGAAACCATGCTGACATCCCAGTCCGAACGCCTCGAGCATTATCCAACGCTCAAGGCCCGCATCGACCAGCACATCAATGAGACCAAGGGGCAGCAGGCACGACTGGAGAGCTGCATCCAGCGGCTCGGTGGCAGCCCCTCCACACTGAAAGACGTGGGCGGGAAACTGATGGCTTTTGCCCAAGGCATGAGCGGCATGGTGATGAGTGACGAAGTGGTGAAGGGCGCGATGAGCGGCTATGTCTTCGAGCACATGGAGATCGCCTCCTGCACCATTCTCATCGCCGCGGCCAAGGCCGCAGGCGACGCCGAAACCCAGCGCATCTGCGAGGAAAATCTGCGTGAGGAAGAGGCCATGGCTCAATGGCTGTTGGAGCACCTCCCCGAGGTGACCAAGACCTTCCTCGCCCGGTCCGCTGACCCTGATGCTGAAGCGAAACGCTGATTCTGAGGCCTGTTATATCGCGTCATTTGAACAGACGAATTGGATCTATAAACGGCTTGAACAAATAGCGCGAAGGGCTGGCCTACTTATCTAGTGGGCCCGAAGTCGGACTCACTGGCGTCTAAACCCAACGGGAGATCTGAAATGACAGAGCAACAACGTGGTGGTAAGGGCAACTTCGCTAATGATCCCAAGCGCGCTTCCGAAGCGGGCAAGAAGGGCGGCCAGCAAAGTGGCGGCAACTTCAAGAATGATCCGCAGCGGGCTTCCGAAGCGGGACAGAAAGGCGGGCAGAACAGCCGCCGCAGCTAACTGAGGGCTGAAACTCGGACCGGCGGGTAACCCGCCGGCCCCTTTTTCCGGCATTGCCCGCTGAACCAGAAGAAGAAACCAAAAAACCTATCCGATCTGCCGATTTGCGCGTTTGATCCCCCCGCCTGAGGAGGCCCCCATGCACGGTCTTACCGGAATTCTGGACAACAAAGGTTGCCCATTGGAACAGCAGCGATTCACCTGGAAGGAGATGGCCAGCCGCCCCATCAGCAAGCTTGATGACGATGCCTTTACCCGAGTCAGAATCATCCTCATGAACGGTGTCGAGAATGACGCCCTGCGCCTCAAACACCACCTGGCCCGCTTCGACAAACGCCTGCAACTGCCGCTGGCGCAGATCCGCCGGGTGGAGCAACACCAGGCCACCGCGGTGAACTGGGCATTGTCCCCGGACCACTCGCCACTGGAAACCACCATCGCCTATGAGCAAGTGGCCATCGAGATCACCGCCGCCGTCGCCCAGAACGAGCCCGATCCCTACCAGGCCCAGACCTACCGCTTCGGCCTGCTCGAAGACTTCGACCACCTTTACCGCTATTCGGCCATGCTCGACCGTCTCGAGGGAAAGGACGCCAATAATATCCTGCAGGGCTACACCGATCTGGTTCCCGGGCGGCCCACCTCGGAGCACCACCGCGCACCGGAAAGCGACCTGCGGGACAACTACGACAAGAACAATGCCGAGCTGATCACCAAGATCCACGCAGCGCTCATCACCGGCGCGGAATATCAGACCCATGACTATTACATGAACATCGGTCCGACCTTCACCGATCCGGTTGCGCGAATGCTCTATGCGGAGATCGCCTCGGTCGAAGAGCAGCACGTGACCCAGTACGAATCGCTCATGGACCCTTCGGAAAGCATCATGGAGAAGTGGCTGGTGCATGAGGCGATGGAGGTCTACATGTATCACAGCTGCGCGGCACAGGAGCCCAACCCGCGGATCAAGGCGATGTGGGAACGCTTCCTCGATTATGAACTGGGCCACCTCAATCTGGCCTGCGATCTGTTCAAGCAGATCGAGCGGCGCGAACCGGCCGAAGTGCTCGGCGGAGCGCTGCCGGACATGGTACAGATCAACAGTCAGCGCGATTTCATCCGCAAGGTGCTGGCCGAGGAAACCGACCTGCGTACCTCGGGCAACCATTTCGTACCCAAGGAGCAGGAGAGCCCGCTGTCGCTCGAATTCCGCAGGCAGCTCAATTCCGAAGGCATCGCCTCGGAAATCGTCTCTGCCGGCTATGACTGGATGCCGGGCACTGAACTGATCCGCAAATCTTCCTGAGGATAATAACAATGACCAAAGCAGCCAAACTCGGACACAACATGACCGGTGCCCAGATGTCGCCGGACGATACCCAGAGCATGGTCGACTACACCGAGCGTCGTCCCGCCGACGTGCCCGGTGATGCCCAGGAACTCAAGCGCGCCCGCGAACACATGAACCGCGAAGAGGGCGACATCGGCTCGGTGCCCATCCCGGGTTCGGCCAAGGGCATGCTCAAGACCACGTTCGACAAGGTACTGGGCAACAACCCCGAGGTGCTGGTCGACAAGCTCGGCGAGCGCCTGGCCTACGAGCGCACCGGCGTACGCCTGTACGAGGCGCTGATTGCCAAGGCGCAGGCCTGCGAAAGCGGCGGTGCCGAACTGGTACCGACACTGCAGCAGATCCGCAATGACGAGCAGGCGCACATGTTCCTGCTGATCAATGCCATCGAGACACTGGGCGCCGATCCCACTGCCATGACGCCCGGTGCGGATGTGATCGGCGTGCTCGGCTCCGGGCCGCTGAAGGTCATTACCGACCCGCGGACCAATATGGCCCAGGCGCTGAACGCGATTCTCACCATCGAACTGGCGGATAACGCGGCCTGGGAGCTGCTGATCAAGCTCGCCGAGCAGAGCGGCCACCCGAAGATCGCCCGCAGTTTCGATGGTGCCCTGGTGGAGGAGGAGCGTCACGTGAACACCATCCGCTCCCTTCTCACCCGGGAACTGGGCTTGTCCAACCCCTGAGATTCGTCAGTCAGAGTGAGGTGCAGCATGAGCGACAAGCAGACTCCCCCACCACAGCATCAGGAGCAACAGCCGGGCTCGGAGCAGAAAATGCATCCGCAGCCGGTGTTCATCACCGATGAGTATCGGGGTTCCGGCAAGCTCGAAGGCAAGGTTGCCGTCATCAGTGGCGCGGACAGTGGCATCGGCCGGGCGGTGGCGGTGCATTTTGCCCGGGAGGGCGCCCGGGTGGCCATGCTCTATCTGAGCCCCGAGAAAGAGGGAGCGGATGCCCGCGAGACCGAACAGGAGATCTCCGCCGCTGGTGGGGAAGTGCTGGGTTTCGCCGGAGACATCGGCGATGAGGCCTTCTGCCGGAAGGTCATTGACGAGGTCACAGGTAAATGGGGCCGCATCGATGTGCTGGTGAATAACGCCGCGGAGCAGCACCCCCAGGAGAAACTGGAGGACATCAGCACAGAACAGTGGCAGCGGACCTTCCAGACCAATGTCTTCGGCATGTTCCTGCTGACCAAGGCGGCGCTGCCGCACATGCCCGAAGGCGGTTCGATCATCAATACCACGTCGGTCACGGCCTATAAAGGCAGTCCCCAGCTGATCGACTATTCCGCCACCAAGGGCGCGATCGTCGCCTACACCCGGTCGCTGGCAATGAACCTGGCCAGTCGAAACATCCGCGTCAACGGCGTGGCCCCCGGGCCGATCTGGACGCCGCTCATCCCCTCGACTTTCACCGAGGATCAGGTCGCGGAGTTCGGCTCCAACACACCGATGCAGCGGCCGGGACAGCCAGCCGAACTGGCACCGGCCTACGTCTATCTGGCCTGTCGCGACTCCTCGTACGTCAGCGGCCAGGTGCTGCATGTGAACGGTGGAACGGTAGTCAATGGCTGACGGCGCCTCGGTCGAACAGGCGATCGCCTCGCCACGGATTGCCATCGAGTCGGTGGCGCCGGCGATCGATGGCGGTCGCCACGCCGTCAAGGCGCTGATAGGGCGGCCGGTCACGGTATCCGCCGTATTTATCTGCGACGGCCATGGCAAGCTTGGCGCCGAGGTGCGCTGGCGCCCGCGTGCCGGAGACCCCTGGCGGTCAGTGCCCATGACCCTTATCGGTAACGACCGCTGGGAGGCCGAGCTGGTTGCCGAGCATATCGGGATCGTGCCGTTCCGCATCCAGGCCTGGGTCGATGAATGGGCGACTTACACCGACGAGCTGGAAAAGAAACACAGGGCGGGTGTTACCGTGGAGCTGGAGCTGCAGGAAGGCCAGCAGCTGATACAACGGACCCTCGATCAGGCCGCAGCGGAACACATCGACATGCTGCAGGAGCTGCTGGTGGCGCTCGCCGAGCCCGCCGGCACCGACGAGCGCGTGGCCCTCATGCTGAGCCCCCATACCGCCGAGATAATGGCGCTGGCGGCTGAGCGCCCGCATCTGTGCCGCAGTGATCAGCATTTGCTGGATGTCGAGCGCAAGCTTGCGGAATTCGCCAGCTGGTATGAACTCTTCCCCCGTTCGATGAGTGGCGATGCGGAGCGGCACGGCACCTTCGATGATGTCATCGGACGGCTGCCGGACATCGCCCGCATGGGCTTCGATGTGCTGTACTTCCCGCCCATTCACCCCATCGGACTGACCCACCGCAAGGGGCCGAACAACAGCCTGCAGGCAGGCCCCGACGACCCCGGCAGCCCCTACGCGATCGGCAGCGAGGAAGGCGGGCACGATGCCGTGCATCCGCTGCTCGGCTCGCTGGACGACTTTCGCCGGCTGGTCAGCGAGGCCAGGGAGCACAGGCTGGAAATTGCCCTGGACTTCGCCATCCAGTGCTCACCGGATCATCCCTGGCTGCGGGAGCATCCGGGCTGGTTCAACTGGCGGCCCGACGGCAGCATCCGCTATGCGGAGAACCCGCCGAAGAAATACGAGGATATCGTCAACGTCGACTTCTATGCAGAGCAGGCGATGCCGGACCTGTGGCTGGCACTGCGCGACGTGGTGCTGTTCTGGGTGGAGCAGGGCGTTACGCTGTTTCGGGTAGACAACCCGCATACCAAGCCGCTGCCGTTCTGGGAGTGGCTGATTGCCGAGGTGCGGCATCAGCATCCGCAGGTGATCTTCCTGTCCGAAGCCTTCACCCGCCCGGCCATGATGGCGCGCCTGGGCAAGATCGGCTTCAGTCAGAGCTATACCTACTTCACCTGGCGCAATACCAAGCAGGAGCTGCAGGAGTACTTTACCGAGCTCAACCAGTCGCCATGGCGGGAATGTTACCGGCCGAACTTCTTCGTCAACACGCCGGACATCAACCCGCGGTTCCTGCACAACAGCGGCCGGGCCGGCTTCCTGATCCGGGCAGCACTGGCCACCATGGGGTCCGGCCTGTGGGGCATGTATTCCGGCTTCGAGCTGTGCGAAAGCGCGCCGCTGCCGGGCAAGGAAGAATACCTGGATTCGGAAAAGTACCAGCTGCGGCCGCGCAACTGGCATGCGCCGGGCAACATCGTCGCCGAGATCGCCCGGCTCAACCGAATCCGCCGGGAGAACCCGGCGCTGCAGACCCATCTGGGGTTCCAGGCCTACAACGTCTGGAACGACAATATCCTGTACTTCGGCAAGCGCACCGAGGACCTCTCCAGCTTCATCCTGGTTGCCGTCAGCCTGGATCCGTTCAATGCCCAGCAAGCTCACTTTGAACTGCCGTTGTGGGAGTTCGGTCTGAATGATGACGCCGTGACTCAGGGCGAGGATCTGATGAACGGTCACACCTGGTTATGGCACGGCAAGACCCAGTGGATGCGCATCGAACCCTGGCATCTGCCCTTCGGAATATGGCGTATAAGGCCTGTGACATGAGGTAGACATGGCGCGACAGAAGAAGGATCCGGTATTCCTCAACGACCCCTGCTGGTACAAGGATGCAGTCATCTACCAGCTGCATGTGAAATCCTTCTTCGATGCCAATGACGACGGCATCGGTGACTTCGCCGGGCTGATCCAGAAGCTGGATTACCTGGTTGATCTGGGGGTCAACACCCTGTGGTTGCTGCCGTTCTACCCGTCGCCACGGCGCGACGATGGCTATGACATTGCCGACTACCGGGGCGTGCATTCCGACTACGGCACCATGGCTGATGTCCGCCGATTCATCCGCGAGGCGCACCGTCGTGGACTGCGGGTCATCACCGAACTGGTGATCAACCACACCTCGGATCAGCACCCCTGGTTTCAGCGTGCCCGCCATGCGCCAAAGGGATCGTGGGAGCGGGACTTCTATGTCTGGTCGGATACCGACCAGAAATACCAGGGCACGCGGATCATCTTCCTCGATACCGAGAAGTCCAACTGGACCTGGGACCCTGTCGCCGGGCAGTTCTTCTGGCACCGGTTCTATTCCCACCAGCCGGACCTGAACTTCGACAACCCGCGGGTGCTCAAGGCAGTACTGGCGGTCATGCGCTTCTGGCTGGACATGGGTGTGGACGGCATGCGGCTGGATGCCATTCCCTATCTGATCGAACGCGACGGCACCAACAACGAGAACCTGCCGGAAACCCACGAGGTGCTGAAGAAGATCCGTGCCGAGCTGGATGCGCTCTACCCCGACCGCATGCTGCTGGCCGAGGCCAACCAGTGGCCCGAGGATACCCAGCCCTATTTCGGGGGTGAAGATGGCGGCCCCGGCGACGAATGCCACATGGCCTTCCACTTTCCGCTGATGCCGCGCATGTACATGGCCATCGCCCAGGAGGACCGGTTTCCGATTACCGACATCCTGCGCCAGACCCCGGAAATACCGGAGAACTGCCAGTGGGCGATCTTCCTGCGCAACCATGACGAGCTGACGCTGGAGATGGTGACCGAACAGGAGCGCGACTACCTGTGGAACTACTACGCTGCGGACCGCAGGGCACGCATCAACCTCGGCATTCGCCGGCGCCTGGCTCCGCTGGTGGAGCGGGACAGACGGCGCATCGAGCTGCTCAACAGTCTGCTGCTGTCCATGCCCGGTACACCGACCCTGTACTATGGCGACGAGATCGGCATGGGCGACAATATCTTCCTCGGCGACCGCGACGGAGTGCGGACCCCGATGCAATGGTCGACCGACCGCAACGGCGGTTTCTCCCGAGCCGATCCGGCGAGCATGGTGCTGCCGCCGATCATGGACCCGCTCTACGGCTACCAGGCGGTCAATGTGGAAGCCCAGACCCGGGACCCGCACTCCCTGCTCAACTGGACGCGGCGGATGCTGGCGGTGCGCAGACAGCAACAGGCCTTCGGCCGCGGCACCCTGAGGATGCTCGCACCGGCCAACCGCCGCATCATTGCCTATCTGCGCGAGTTCACCAACGACAAGGGTGAGCACGAGATCATCCTGTGCGTGGCGAACCTGTCGCGTTCGGCCCAGGCCACCGAACTGGATCTGGCTCCCTGGGCCGGCAAGGTGCCGGTGGAGATGATCGGCGGCAGCAGCTTTCCGCCGATTGGCCAGCTGCATTACCTGCTGACGCTGCCCCCCTACGGCTTTTACTGGTTCGTGCTGGCGGACGAGAGCCAGATGCCCAGCTGGCACGTCGAACCGGTACAGCAGATGCCGGAGCTGGCGACCCTGGTGATCAAGAAGGACCTGTCCGAATTGCTCGGCCAGGCCTGCCGTCAGGTCCTTGAGCAGGAATCCCTGCCGGCCTGGCTGAGCAAGCGTCGCTGGTTCGCGGCCAGAGGCAGCGCGGAGTCGGTCAATCTGTTGTATGCCATTCCCTTCTGCAGCGAGCCGGCACCCTGTGTGCTCTGCGAGCTGCAATCCGGCGATGATCTGTACCAATTGCCGCTGGGCTTCCTGTCCATGGCCGAAGCCAGCGAACCCGCCGGCCAGGCGGCGGCCGCATTTGCCGTGGCCCGGCTGCGGCGGGGCGCACGGCTCGGACTGTTGACGGACGCCGCCACCCTGGCCGGTTTTACCCGGCACCTGCTCGCCAGCCTGCGCCGCGCCGAGGTCCTGCAGGCACCCGGCCAGCAGCTCCGATTCCAGCCTGAACCCGGATTGGCGGCGCTGGAGCCGGTCGAGGATGAAGATATCCATCCCATGACCGCCGAGCAGTCCAATACCTCGATCCTGATCGGCGAGCGGATGATGCTGAAGATCATCCGGCGGGTCATGCCCGGCATTCATCCCGAGATCGAGATCGGCCGCTTCCTCACCCAGCGCCAGTTCCCGGCGATAGCACCGTTGCTCGGCGAGGTGAGCCGGCTGGCGGAGGGGGGGCGAGTGTTACACGCTGATGATCCTGCAGGGCTATATCGCCAGTCAGGGCGATGCCTGGCAGTGGACGCGGGATACCCTGGAGCGTGCCATCCGCGATGAACTGGTGGGTGGCCTGTCGGAACAGGAGAACCAGTACACGGCGTTGGCGGAGCTCGAAGCCTTCGCCACCATCCTGGGCCAGCGGCTCGGGCAGATGCACGCCCTGCTGGCTGACGCCGACGGTGGTGAAGACTTCGGCTTCGTCATCAGCGATCAGGCCGATTGTGCTGCCTGGGCCGACAGCATCAACCGGCAACTTGGCCAGGCGCTGGCCGCGCTGCGCGAGCACGAGGGCAGGTTGTCGCCACCCCATGCCGAGCTGGCCCGCTGGCTGCAGGACCGCGCAGCACACCTGAGTTCACAGGTGACACGGCTGGCGCAGCTGTGCGAAGGCAGCGTACGGATCCGGGTCCATGGCGATCTGCACCTCGGGCAGGTGCTGGTGGTGCCCGGCGACGCCTGTTTCATCGATTTTGAAGGTGAACCCACCAGGCCATTGCAGGAGCGTCGCCAGCGTCACAGCCCGTTCAAGGATGTCACCGGCCTGCTGCGTTCCTTCGACTACGCCGCCGCCACCGCCCTGCGCAGCGTATACGGCACCGATCATTCGGAAGAAGCCGAGCAGGCGCGGCTGCTGATTTCCCGGCGCTACCGCGAGCAGAGCAGCCGGGCCTTTGTCGACGCCTACCGTCAGGCCAGCCGTGGGGTGCCCCACGCCTGGCGTCACAGCGGAGGCGAGCAGGCGGCACTGGCGCTGTTCAGCCTGGAAAAGGCGGCCTATGAAATCAATTACGAAGCCGGTTACCGGCCGGACTGGCTGGACGTCCCGCTGAGCGGGCTGGTCGAGATCTGCAAGACCCTGGAGCACCCTGATGGAGAGAACGGCAATGGCCGATAGGAATACCGCCCCCGGGCGGACCAATGACGAGAGTGCGCAGGTACAGGCCCTGCTGCGCGCCGAGCACGGCGACCCCTTCGCCTTCCTCGGACCGCATGAGATGGAGGATGGCGTGCGGGTCCGCGTGTGGCAGCCGGGCGCGCTGGAGGTGCAGCTGCTCGATGCCGCAGGTGAGTCGCTGGGATTCATGCAGGAGCAGGTCCCGGGGCTGTTTGTCGCGGACATGCCCCGACGTCAGCCCTATCGCCTGCGGATCAACTGGAGCAGCGGTGTGCAGGAAACCGAAGACCCCTACGCCTTCGGCCCGCAGCTGGGCGAGCTGGATATCCATCTGTTTGCCGAAGGCAAGCACCGCCAGCTGGGGCGCTGCTTCGGCGCGCAACCCTGGCAGGTGGACGGGGTCCATGGCGTGCGTTTCGTTGTATGGGCGCCCAACGCCCGGCGCGTGTCGGTGGTGGGCAACTTCAACAGCTGGGATGGACGCCGCCACCCCATGCGCCTGCATCCCGGTGCCGGCATCTGGGAAATCTTCATCCCCAGGCTGGAGGCCGGTGAGGTCTATAAATACGAGATTCTCGGTCGGGAGGGGCTGCTGCCATTGAAGGCCGACCCGGTTGCGCTGCAGACCGAGCACCCGCCGGCCACCGGTTCAGTGGTGGCCGGCAGGCTGGACTTCCACTGGGACGATGCCCAGTGGATGGCCCAGCGCGAGCAGAGGCAGGGGCCCGACCGACCACTGGCCATCTACGAAGTGCACGCCGGCTCCTGGCGCCATACCGACAGCGGTGAACCGCTGAGCTGGGCGCAGCTGGCCGAACAGCTGGTGCCCTACGTGACGGATATGGGCTTCACCCATATCGAACTGCTGCCGGTGATGGAGCACCCCTTCGGCGGCTCCTGGGGCTACCAGCCGCTGTCCCAGTTCGCACCGAGCGCGCGCTACGGCAGCCCGGCGGATTTTGCCGGCTTCGTCAATGCCTGCCATCAGGCCGGCATCGGCGTGATCCTCGACTGGGTGCCGGCGCACTTTCCCGGTGATGCGCATGGGCTGGGGCTGTTCGACGGCACCGCGCTGTACGAATACGCCCATCCCTTCGAGGGCTGGCACCCGGACTGGGACACCCACATCTACAACCTCGGTCGCACCGAGGTGCACGGCTTCATGCTGGCCTCGGCGATGCACTGGCTGCGCGAATACCATGTCGACGGCCTGCGGGTGGATGCGGTCGCCTCCATGCTCTACCGGGACTACTCGCGCAAGAGCGGCGAGTGGATCCCCAACCGCCACGGCGGCCGGGAAAATCTGGAAGCCATCGACTTTCTCCGCCACCTCAACGATGTGGTAGCCAGCGAGGTGCCCGGTGCCCTGGTGATTGCCGAGGAGTCCACCGCCTGGCCCGGGGTCAGTCACCCCACCCAGGCCGGCGGTCTGGGCTTCTCTGGCAAGTGGAACATGGGCTGGATGCACGACACGCTGAAATACATCGGCGAAGACCCCTTGCACCGGCGCCATCACCACCAGCAGATCACCTTCGGCCTGCTGTATGCCTTTACCGAGCATTTCATCCTGCCGATCTCACACGACGAAGTGGTCCACGGCAAGGGTTCGCTGCTGGGCAAGATGCCCGGGGATCGCTGGCAGCAGTTTGCGAATCTGAGGTTGTACCTGTCGTTCATGTGGAGCCACCCGGGCAAGAAACTGTTGTTCATGGGCTGCGAGATCGGTCAGTGGCGCGAATGGGGCCACGACCGGCAGCTGGACTGGTACCTGCTGCAGTATGACGAACACCGCGGCGTGCGGGATCTGGTGCGGGACCTCAATGCCCTGTATCGGCAACACCCGGCGCTGCACCAGCGCGATGATCGCGCGGACGGCTTCCAGTGGCTGATCGGCGATGACAGCACCAACAGCGTCTATGCCTGGCTGCGCCGGGGCGAAGATGGCGCGCTGGTACTGGTGGTGCACAATTTCACGCCGGTGGTGCGCAGCGGATATCGGGTAGGGGTGCCGGAGGCCGCGGGCTGGCAGGTACTGCTGAACAGTGATGCGCTACAGTATTCCGGGTCCGGAGCAGGCAGTTATGGGGAGCTGCACAGCGAGCCGCAGCAGAGCCATGGCCAGCCGTGCTCGCTGGTGCTGGAGTTGCCGCCCTTGGGCACGCTGATCATCGGAGTGAAATAGCGCGCGGGGCTGGGCGCCCCGCGAATGTTCTTGCTGTCCCGGGAAGCGCGGCCTGCCTTCCCCCTCTCCCCGGCCCTCTCCCGCAAGGGGAGAGGGGGTATTGGAGTTTGCACGGCCGTGCCGCTCAGCCACCCCTCTCCCCTCGCGGGAGAGGGGCTGGGGGAGAGGGGGAGCCTCCACGCCACAGCTATCTCAACCCTCCGCCCGCAGTGTCTCGCCCTGGGTATTGGCGTCGCGCATGGCTCGGGCCCGTTTTTCCAGCACCAGATACACCACCACCGCAATGCTCAGTGGCAGCAGGAAATACAGCGCCCGGTAGGCCAGCAGCGCTGCGACCAGATTGCCGTGGGGTACGTCGGTGAGCAGGGCGAGGAAGATGGTTTCCAGCACGCCGAGCCCGGCCGGGATATGGGCGATCGCCCCGGCGATGCTGCTGATCAGCAGGATCCCCAGCACGGTGGGGAAATACACGCCCTCGGGCAGCAGCAACCACAGCAGCGAGGCCATCCATACCCAGTTGCACGCACCCAGCGCCGCCTGGGTCAGGGCAAGGCGCCAGCCCGGCAGTTCAATGGTCTGGCCGCGGATTCGCCAGTTGCGCCGGGGCGAGAAGGCGCAGGCGGCGAGATAGGCCAGCGCGGTAAGCACCATGAGCACACCGATCACCCGCAACCCGGTGCTGCCTACTTCCCAGTTGTCCGGCAGTGGCACCACGCCCATGGCGAACACCGTGCCGCCCAGCCACAGGTACCCCAGCCAGTTAGTGATCACGCTCAGACTGAAGATGCGGGTGATCGTGGGCACATCCAGGCCGAGCCGGGTGTAGAGTCGGAAGCGCAGGGCGATGCCGCCGACCAGGGCGTTCAGGTTCAGGTTGAAGGCATAACAGACGAACACCAGTGGCAGCACCTGTCTTATCGGCAGGCGGTGGCCGGTGTAATGGCGGCCGAGCAGGTCGTAACTGCTGTAATTGAGATAGCTGAGCAGGGCAATGGCCGCGCCGAGGACAAGCACCCACGCCGGGTAGTCCTGAAGGGTGCCCCAGACCTCCTGCCAGTCGGTATCCCGCAGCTGGAAGTACAACAGGGTGGGGATGACGATCAGAAAGACCAGCGTCAGCAGCGGCTTGATCCAGCGGCGCCAGCCGCGGGAAGGTGGAGACTGCTCCTGGGCGGTCATAGAGGCTTCTCCTGGTGCTCCAGCGTCACAAGCTCTTCTTCCGCTCGCTCCTCGACCGGCAGCAGCGGCTCCAGCCGCGGTGTGTGGGCAGGCAGGCTGCCGGCGATTGACGGGAAGCGGCGCAGGAAGTGGAAACACAGTACGGTAAGGGGCGCTCGCCACCAGAGTCCACGGGCGGCCTTGTCGATGGTGATGCTGCTGCAATGCTCGTGGGACAGCTTCATGAGGTGGTCATACAGCTGATGGTTGAGCTTCGTGTCGCGGATGAACAGGTTGCCTTCAAGATTGAGCGACAGGCTCAGCGGGTCCAGGTTGCTGGAGCCGATGGTCACCCATTCACTGTCCATCAGCGCGACCTTGCCATGCAACGGGCGCTCGCAGTACTCGTGGATGACCACCCCGGCGCGCAGCAGATAGCTGTAGAGGAAAGTGGAGAAATTGCGCGCCCAGGGCATATCCGGTTCGCCCTGCAGGATCAGCGTCACCTGGACACCCCGGCGGGCGGCGTTGCGCAGTTCGCGCAGCATGCGGTAGCCGGGGAAGAAATAGGCGTTGGCGATGACCACCCGGTGATTGGCTGAGCGGATGGCATACAGATAATGATCCTCGATGTCCGAGGTGTGGTGCTCGTTGTCGCGGATGGCCAGCATGATGCGCGAGCTTCCGGCGTAGCGCTGCTGATGGTGATGCCGGTGCTCGGCGGCCAGCGGCAGTGGCAGTTCCTTGCGCGCCTGACGGAACAGGTTGAGGCTGGCATGGCGGATCTCGAGCACGATCGGCCCGCGCACCTCGGCGGCATAGTCCTGCTTGGCACCGGGCCCGTAATCACCCAGGTGCACGGCGGTGAAGTTGATGCCGCCGACGTAGGCCACCTCGCTGTCCACCACCACGATCTTGCGGTGCAGCCGGCGGAACAGGTTGGTGCGCATGCCGAGCAGGCGCGGCTGCGGGTCGAATACATGAACCCGTACCCCGGCATCGCGGAGCTGGGCGAGGTATTCATCGCTCAGGTCGACGGTGCCGTAGCCATCCACGATCACCTCGACATGGGCGCCATTGCGGGCAGCACAGATCAGCGCTTCCTGCAGCTCCTTGCCGACCTTGTCCTCGAGAATGATGAAGGTCTCGAGCAGAACTTCCTTTTGAGCCTGGCGAATGCGTTCAAATACCCGGGGGAAGAATTCCTCACCGTTGATCAGCATCTCGACCGCATTGCCTTCAAGCCAGATGGGTTTCATTTGAAGCGTACCTCGACGGCCAGCGGAGCATGGTCCGACAGATGGGACCACGGGCGCCGGTATGACGTCCTGGGGTTGTGGGTGATGAGGTTGCGTGTGTAGATCCGGTCAAGGCACAGCAGTGGAAAGCGCGCCGGAAAGGTCTTTGCCGGAGCGCCATTGGCTTCGACAAAGGCCTCGCGCAGTCCGCATTCATGCAGCTGGGCATCAGCGCGCTTGCGCCAGTCATTGAAGTCACCGGCAACGATCACCGGATCGTCGGCGGGGAACTGGTCGATCATGTGGCAGAGCAGACGCAGCTGCTCACGCCTGTGGCGCTCGCGCAACCCGAGATGCACGCAGATGGCATGCAGGTCGGGCTGGCCAGGTACATCCAGTATGGTGTGCAAGAGTCCACGCTCCTCGGTCCCGGTAATGGACACGTCACGATTCTCGTAATGGAGTATCGGGAATTTGGACAGCAGCGCGTTGCCGTGGTGCCCGTCCGGGTAGACGGCGTTGCGTCCATAGGCGAATTCCGGCCACATGGTGTCGGCCAGAAACTCGTAGTGGGGGGCATCCGGCCAGTTGTCGAAGCGCTGGCCATGACGGTGATGAAAGCCCATCACTTCCTGGAGAAATACCAGGTCGGTGTCCAGCGTACGTACCGCTTCGCGCAGCTCCGGCAGCATGAACCGGCGGTTGGCCCAGTTGAACCCCTTGTGCGTATTGATGGTGAGCAGCCGCAGCGAGGTAACCGTGGGCGACTGGTTGGTGAGATGGCGATCGGTTGCACTTTGTGGTGTCACAGAAACTCCCCGGAAAGCGTGCCCGGCTTCTGTTCGAGCCCGGCAGTCAGCCCGAGCTTCTCAAGCAGGCGACGGGCGTCGTAGGGCGCCCGCACCTTGACGTCATTATCGAAATAACAGTACACGTCCCGCTTGCCGGCGCTGGTATCTGTCGATGAGATGCGCCTGGCATCATCCGGCTGGCGGCCCTGATGCCACAGCCGGATGCGCTGCTCCCAGCGATCCAGCGCGCCCTCATCGTAGCCGCTGGTATAAAGCTCCTTGTCCCCGTGCAGCCGCAGATACATGAAGTCGGCGGTGAGTTCCTCCACCAGCGGCCATTTGCCGGCGGTGTCGGCGACCACCAGGGCGATGCGATGCTGGCGCAGCAGATCGATGAACTCTTCCTGCAGAAAGCTGGTGTGGCGGATTTCCACAGCGTGGCGCAGGGGACGGTCGGCGGCGCAGGCCGGAGCGGGTTGCTCAGCAAAGCGTGTGCTCTGCCGGGCACAATGCAGCGCTTCACCGAAATTGCGCGGCAGCAGGGCGAACAGTTCGGCGAACAGCGCCGGGTCGAATTTGAAGCTCGGTGGGAACTGCCACAGGAAGGGGCCGAGCTTGTGTTCCAGTTGCAGCGGCCCCGAGCCATAGAAATTGGCCATCGCCTCGCCGATGTCCCGGAGCCGCTTCACGTGGGTAATGTAACGCGGCGCCTTGACGCTGAACACGAAATCGTCGGGCGTGTCCTCGCGCCAGCCGGCAAAGCGCTCGGGCGTCTGCAGCGAATAGAAGGAGCCGTTGATCTCGATGCTGTTGACCGTGCGCGAGGCATAGGCCAGCTCCCGGCGCTGCACCAGGCCGTCGGGATAGAAATCACCGCGCCAGGGGGTGTAGCGCCAGCCGGATATGCCGATATGGATACCCTTCATGGCGTCCTTTCAGGGTTTCGGGGACGCCGGGGAAGGTGGGTCGCTGGCGGGGAAGGACTCATCCAGGGCCTCGTCGAGCTGATCCTCGACATCGCCCGGCTCGGGTGCCTTGCGCCGCGGTTCAGGACCGCACTCGCGCCGCTCGAAGGGCTTGGGTGCGGTGGTATCTTCGGGTTTGGACGTATCGTTGCTCATGCCGTTGACCTCCCTTGGTGGGCACCAGCAAATCAGTGCCCATTATCCTTTCCGACTGAGGCGCTGCGGCTTGGTTCAGCTTTTTCATGCTCCAGCTTCAGCAGCAGCACCGAGCGCCCGGTAAGCAGGAACTCGCTGGCAAAGTCATGATGCTCTCCTTTGCGCAGGTCCAGCCGGTTGGTATCCAGCAGGCACGTCCAGTGGCTGCCGCCGGCCACTTCCGGCAGATGGAAGCTGACCACGTCGTGGTGCGCGTTGACCAGGAGCAGCAGGGTGTCGTCATCGCCCGGGCGGCGGATGCCGGTGGGCTGTGCGCGGCCATCCAGCAGCATGCCCAGGCAGCGGCTATGGGGATCCTCCCACTGCTCCTCGGTCATCGGCTCGCCGGTAGGCGACAGCCAGCTGACATCATTCACGCCCAGCTCTTCGTTGTACTCGCCGACCAGGAAGCGGCCTCGCCGCAGGATGGGGTATTGCTGACGCAGCCGGATCAGATAGCGGGTGAAATCCAGCAGCTGCCGTCCGTCGTCATCCAGGTTCCAGTCGATCCAGCCCAGCTCGTTGTCCTGGCAATAGACGTTGTTGTTGCCCCGCTGGGTGCGGCTGAACTCGTCACCCGCCAGCAGCATCGGCGTGCCCTGGGAGAGAAACAGCGTGGACAGCAGGTTGCACATCTGGCGCAGGCGCAGACGATTGATTTCCGGGTCCTCGGTAGGGCCCTCGCAGCCATGGTTCCACGACAGGTTATGATCGCTGCCGTCGTTGTTGTCCTCGCCGTTGGCCTCGTTGTGCTTGTGGTCGTAGCTGACCACATCGCGCAGGGTGAAGCCGTCATGTGCGGTGACGAAGTTGATCGATGACCAGGGCCGGCGGCCGCGCTGATTGAAGTGGTCACCGGAGGCGGTGAGCCGGCTGGCCAGCTCCGCCACCTTGCCTTCCTCGCCCATCCAGAAGGCCCTGGCGGTATCGCGGAAGCGGTCGTTCCACTCGGCCCAGCCGGGTGGGAAGCCGCCGACCTGGTAGCCTCCCGGCCCGCAGTCCCAGGGTTCGGCAATCAGCTTGCAGCGGCTCAGCACCGGGTCCTGACGGCAGGCAACCAGAAAGCCGTGACGCTCATCATAGCCATCGGCGTGGCGGGCGAGAATCGTGGCCAGGTCGAAGCGGAAGCCGTCGACCTGCATTTCCGTCGCCCAGTAGCGCAGCGAGTCGGTCACCATCTGCAGCACGCAGGGGTGGCTGAGATCCAGGGTGTTGCCGGTACCCGAATCGTTGATGTAGTAGCGCTTCTGATCCGGCATCAGACGATAGTAGGTGGCATTGTCGATGCCGCGCATCGACAGGGTCGGGCCCAGCTCGTTGCCTTCGGCGGTGTGGTTGTAGACCACGTCGAGAATCAGCTCCAGCCCGGCATCATGCAGGTGCGCGACCATCTCCTTGAACTCGCTGATGTTGTCGCTGGCCAGGTAGGTGGGGTGGGGGGCAAAGAAGCCGATGGTGTTGTAGCCCCAGTAGTTGTTCAGGCCCTTGTCCAGCAGGTGCTGATCATTGACGAAGGCATGTACCGGCAGCAGCTCGACACTGGTCACCCCCAGCGATTTGATGTGCCTGATTACCTCCGGGTGCATGAGACCGGCGAAAGTGCCCCGTACATGCTCCGGTACTTCCGGGTGCCGCATCGTCAGGCCCTTGGCATGGGCTTCGTAAATGATGGTCTGCTCCCAGGGGACGTATCGGCGATGGTGGCGACCCCAGGTGAATGCGGGATCGATGACCCGCGCCTTGGGCACGTAGGGGGCGCTGTCCCGGTCGTCGAAACTCAGGTCCGCGTCCGGCGAACCCAGGGTATAGCCGAACAGCCGGTCCGACCACTTCAGCTCGCCGACCAGCTGCTTGGCGTAGGGGTCCAGCAACAGCTTGTTGGGGTTGAAGCGGTGTCCGGCATCGGGCTCGTAGGGGCCGTAAACCCGATAGCCATAGACGATGCCCGGATGCGCGTCCGGCAGATAGCCGTGCCAGATCTCGTTGGTGTACTCCGGCAGCTCGATGCGTTCGAGTTCCTGCTTGCCTTCACTGTCGAACAGGCACAGTTCCACCTTGGTGGCGTGGGCCGAGAACAAGGCGAAGTTCACACCCAGGCCGTCCCAGGTAGCGCCGAGGGGGAAGGGCTGGCCCTCGGCAATACGGGATTTGTGCAGTGCGCGGCGTGATTGGGCAACACCCTTGCTGATGGTCATGATGTTTACTCTGTTGAAGAATCCGTGGGATTGCCCGGCTCGCTCACCTTGGTCGTGCGGGTAACGGGCTGACGAGCCTTGGCAGGCTTGCTGGCTGTTGACCGGGAGACGCGGGCCTTGCCAGCACCTGCGGGTTTGCCCAGCAGGGCGGGCTTTTCCATCTGGGTTTCGTCATCGGGGGGCGCCGCCTTGGCTCGGGGCTTGCGTGCCGCCGGCTTCTTCTCCGGTGCGGGTTGCAGGTCGCCCTTCTGCTCGCTGTCGAGCAGCTTGATCGCCATCTGCCAGTGGCGGGCGTCTTCACCCTCCGGGCGGCCTTCGCTTTCCCAGATCTGGTAGGCAAGCTCACGTATGCGCTGTTCATTGTTCATGGCGTGGTTTCCTGTGGTTTGGCAGTGACAAGGAGGTTTACCGGGACGTCGTGCAGCAGTTCGCTGACCGGCACCGCTGGCCCGCTGTTCACGGCGGCGCCGGTGAGGGCGCTGAACAGCGGGATTTCCGGCAGGTCGATCAGGGTGTCGTCCCAGTTCTGGGGTGGTATGAAGGGCTGCTCGCTGTCGCGCAGAAGTGGCGCGGCCAGACGGGGCACCAGGACGATCGCCGACTGGTCTGCGTGGCGTCGGCAGAACGCCAGCAGGCGGTCGGCATACCGGCCCTGGAGGCGCAGAGGCTGATAACTGCCATGGCTGAACACCTCGGGCAGGCTGGCCCGGGCGCGCAGCGTGCGTGCGATCAACCACTGCTTGATGTGCCCGTCCTGCCAGCGGCGGAGCAACTCGGCCGGCTCGCTGAGGTGGGCCAGGCTCTGCTGGCGCTGGTCAAAATCCACGGCCCGCCGGTTGTCCGGATCGACCATGCTGAAATCCCAGTACTCGCAGCCCTGATAGAGATCGGGGACGCCGGGGCAGGTCATGCGCAGCAGGCTCTGGGCGAGACTGTTCAGCGCGCCGTTGCACGCGGCCAGGGCCACTGCGTGGGCCAGGGCCCGGCGCAGCTCCGTGCCGTCGCGGTGGGTCAGCAGACGGTCGAGGAAATCGATGCAGGCCTGTTCGTAGGCATGATCAGGCGCCGCCCAGCTGCTGTGCAACTTGGCTTCGCGCAGTGCCTTGTACTGCCATTGACGCACCCGCTCCGCGTAATCACTGCAGCCCTGCTGGCTGTCCGGGTCCAGCCCCAGGGGCCAATGGGCGAACAGCGTCTGGTAGAGCATGAGTTCGTCCGCCGGGCTGGGGGCAGGCTGGCCTGCGACCACCGAGCGCAGCGGCTCGGCCAGTTTGCTCCAGAACCGCGCCTGGATGGCAAACCAGGGCGCGTGCTCGCTGACCACCGCAAGCCGGGCGCGGGCGTCCTCGCCGCGCTTGTGGTCATGGCTGGCAGTAGCCAGCAGCCCACGGGGAAAACGCTCAGCCTGGATCCGGCACTGCTCGTGAAACCAGTCCGGATCGGCGCTGAACCGCTGGGGCTCGGAGCCGACCTCGTTGCGCGACAGCAGAATGGCGGAGCGATAGAAGGCGGTATCCTCCACGGCCTTGGCCGCCACGGGGGCGGTCAGCTGGTGGAAGCGCGCCAGCAGGCGCCGCTGGTAGGCGCGCTTTCTGCCCGGCGGGCTCACCTGCAGCGGGTCGCCACCCAGCCAGTGCTGCAGCTGGTCCAGCACCGGCCAGTCATTGCTGCTCAGCTCCTCGCGGGCGCCGGCCATCGCCTGTTCGAACAGCCGGCGGTCCTGCTCGGAGTGGCCGCAGACCCAGCTGTAGGTGCGGTATACCGGGTAGTGGGTGATCAGGGCGCGCAGGCACCGGCGGATGGATCCCGCGGTGATATCCCGTGTGGCCAGCGTGCAGCGGGCCAGTCGCGCCAGACCCTGGGTCAGGGTCTCGAAGTCCGCTGCCAGCGAGCCGGCCAGCGCCTGCCGGCGGGCGGCACGTGCCTCTTCCCGGAAGTCGGCGCTGCGCCCGGTGGTGGATGTCCATAGCTCGGCGAGCTCGTCACGCCCCCGGGGGTCGTGCTGCAGCAGCGCTACCCGGTTCATGAACTCGTAACCGGTGGTGCCGTCCACCAGCCAGCCGTCGGGCAGCTGCTCTTCCTCGGCAAGGATCTTCTCGACGTGGATGGTGAAGCTCTGGTGATCGTGCGGGCGCAGGCGTTCGATCCGCCGGCGCAGCCGTCGACAGTAGCGATGGGGGTTGGCCAGTCCGTCGATATGGTCGATGCGCAGCCCGTCCACCCAGCCGGCCGCGATCAGCTCGAATACCTTGCGGTGGGTGGCTTCGAAGACCGCGGGCAGCTCTGCACGCAGGGCAACCAGCTCGTTGACGTCGAAGAAGCGCCGCCAGTTGATGTCGTCATTGGCAGTGCGCCAGCTGGCCAGCCGGTAGTGCTGGCGCTCGAGGAGTTCGTGCAGTGCCAGTGCATGCTTGGGCGATTCATTGGAAAAACGGCTCACGGCCTCGGCGATGGCGGGCTCGCTGCCGTCGCGGGCCAGCGCCGCCAGCTCCTGATGGATGTCGTGGCTGATGCGACCGGCATCAAACTGGTCTTCCAGCGCGGCGCAGCGATCGGCAATCCTGACCAGGCTGGCGTCGGCGCTGCCCTGCAGGATATCTGCATAACTGGGCAGGGCGACCGGCAGCTGGTGATGGCCGTGGCAGATGTAGAAGTGGCCGGTCAGCGGCACGAAGGTCAGACGGACGCTGCCCGCCTTGAGGCAGCTGAAGTAGTCCTCGGCGAGGATCGGCAGCAGTACCTTGCCCCGCAGAAAGCGGTCATGACTGTGCCAGTTGATGTCGAAGAAATTGGCGTAGGCGCTGCGGCTGCCCCACAGCAGCACGTCTCGCCACCAGGGGTTGTCATGGTCGACCGCCATGTGATTGGGGACCAGGTCCATGATCAGTCCCATGTTGCGCCGGTGCAGCGCCTCGGCCAGCCGCTGCAGGGCGGCCTCGCCGCCCAGTTCGGGGTTGACGCAGGTGGGGTCGATCACGTCGTAGCCGTGCTGCGAGCCGGGGCGGGCCTTGAGCAGCGGCGAGGCATAGATATGGCTGATGCCCAGATCAGCGAAGTAGTCCACCCTGGCCGCGGCATCGTCCAGGGTGAAGTCGGCATGGAATTGCAGGCGCAGTGTGGCGCGCAGTTCAGTCATCTTGGGAGTTCCTGTCACGTCTTTCCCCGTCCAGGGCCTTGAGCCTTTCCCGGGGGGCAGGTTGTTCGAGCATGCGGGCCGCGGCGTCCGGCCAGCGGCGGCGCCAGTTTGGATGGCGGTCGTCCGAGCCGGGCATGTTGGGTTGTTCGATGCTGGCCATCACGTCCTCCAGGGGCACCAGCACCAGCGGCGCGGGAGTGCGGCCCAGGTAACGCAGGCAGCTGGTCAGGCGTTCGTCATCGTCGGCGGCGGGCAGCTGCTCCTGTTGCAGGGCGCTGTCGAGGATGCGAATTTCCTCGGTGCGCTGTTGCCGGGCGGCAGCTGCGTCTTCGGCATCGATCTGGTCGGTCTGCTGGCGCCAGTGGATGTCATGACCCTCAAGCCAGCCCGCGGTGGTCGGCAGGTCGTGGGTGCTGGTGGTGGCCAGCGCCTCGGCCGACCACTGGCGGGGCGGCGGCAGGACACTGTCCTGCTGCTCGAACTGCAGCACCCGCATGCCGAGTATGCTGCGTTGGCCCAGTATCTCCTGCAGTCCCGCAGGTACCGTGCCCAGGTCCTCACCGATGATCAGTGCGCGATGCCGCCAGGCTTCCAGGGTGAGCAGCCGCAGCAGGTCGTCCATCGGATAGCTCAGGTAGGCACCGCGGCCGGCGCTTTCGCCCTCGGGGATGATCCACAACCGCTGCAGGCCCATGATGTGGTCTATCCGCAGCCCGCCGCTGTGACGCAGGTTGGCCCGCAGCATGTCGATGAAGGCGCTGTAGCCATGCTCCTGCAGGCCGAGCGGCGAGAACGCCGCCACTCCCCAGTTCTGGCCGGTCCTGCTGAGCAGATCCGGCGGTGCGCCTATGCTCACCCGCCCCAGGAGCTGTTCCTGGCAGGCCCAGCCGAAACTGCCGGCCGGATCGGCACCTATCGCCATATCCGCAATGAGCCCGATGCCCATGCCGCTCTCACGGGCAAGTTCCTGGGCCCGGGCGAGGCCGCGGGCGGCGAGCCACTGGCCGAAGGCGTGAAAGTCCAGTTCTCCGGCATGCTGCGCCGCGAACTGGCGAACCTCTGCCGTGTCCGGCTGCTGCCACGGGGCGGGCCATTTCCGCCAGTCAGCCCCCATGCCCTGATCGAGCATGTGACGCTGCAGCGCCTCATGACAACAATGCAGCTGCAGGGCTTCGCCACCCTGGGCCCGGAACTGCTGGAAATCCTGTTGCAGATCCGCCGGCAGTTCTGCCAGCCGGCCATGGAAGTGGCGCAGCAGGGCAAGACGCAGCGCGGAGGCGGCCGGCCAGTCGATCAGATCCAGCTGCTCGAGCTGGGTGGCCTGTTCCTCCAGACCGCACTGGCGCAGAGCCTGGGCCATCTCGGCTTCGCCCAGCAGGGAAGCAGGATCGGCATGGAGAATGTTGTAGTGGTTGCGGCTGGAAGGGGAGTAGGGGCTGTACTGGTCCGGCAGGCTGCTGAACATCGCATGCAGGGGGCTGATTGCCAGTGCATCGGCGCCCAGCGCGGCGGCGCTGCCAATAAGTTGTTGCAGTGCGCCCAGATCGCCCAGCCCCCCATCGTTCTGCCGGCGCAGCGAATAGACCTGGGCGGCAATCCCCCAGATATGCCCCTTGCCGGTGAGTTCGGCCACCGTGGGACAGCGCGATGGTGCGCAGGCCAGGGTCCACTGTTGCTCGCCGCAGCTCAGTTGATGATAACCGCAGGGCTGCGCGGCGAGCCGCCCGTGGCTGTCGACCCGCGCCTCGTGCCGGCTGCCGTCTTCACGCTGAATCGTGCAGTAGCTGCCGGCGGCCAGCCGCCCCCGCAGATCGATGGGCTGATCGGCATCGGTGATCAGCAGCGGGCCTGATTCGGCTGCCGCCTTGCGCCGGCGCAGCTGCCTGAGACTCTTGTCAGCCTGCTCGGGACTGTCAGCCGGCAGGCCAAGCGCGCCCAGCACGCTGCGCAAGGCGTCTTCATCGAGGTTCAGCAGTTTGCCGTGGGCGTCGTTCCACTGGCAGAGAATGCCCGCCTCCTCGGCGAGCTCCCGCAGCGGCTGGCTGATCATGTCGCCGGGTCCAGGATGGCCCGCATGCTGAAGCCCGGCAGCAGCCCGGCATCCTGGGAGAGACTGGCGCGATAGTCATGGATTATCCGGGTGCCGGCCTCCGGTGGGCTGACCTTCACCGGGTGTTCCGACAGGTTCAGCTCGATACGCAGGCGGCTGCCGTCGCCGAGCTTCCAGCGGGCAGACACGGCCTTTTCAGCCAGGATAACGGTGCCATCGGACTCGGTGCCTGGCAGGCGCGGGACGATATGGGCGTGGCGCAGCTGCAGCAAAGTGCGGTAATAGGCGAACCAGTCGGCCTGCAGCGTCGGGTTGCCCGACGCTCGGTCGGGAACCGAGGTCAGGTAGGTGGAGGCGCTGTTCGGGTCAGGAATGCGCTGCCGCAGCAGTTCGTCGGCAAACGCACGGAAGTCGGCAAATTCGTTGCGGCGCCCCTCACGCACGGCTTTGGCCAGGTCCTCCGGGTGGTCGGTGAAATACAGGAACGGTTGTTCGCAGCCCCATTCCTCCCCCATGAACAGCAGGGGAATCATCGGGCAGAGCAGGACAAGCCCGAGTGCGGCCTTTATCCCGCGATGATCGGCCAGGTTCACCAGCCTCTCGCCGAGGGCGCGGTTGCCTATCTGATCGTGGTTCTGCAGGAACAGGATGAACGCGGTGGGGGGCAGGTGGCCGCTGGGCTCGCCGCGGCTCTGCCCGCGGCGGTCGACCTCACCCTGATAGATGAAGCCCTCCTCCAGGCAGCGGGCCAGCTTGATGGTGGTCTCCCTGGCAAAATCCCGATAGTAGCTTTCGTCTTCCCCGGTCAGCAGGACATGCAGGGCATGATGACCGTCGTCGTTCCACTGGGCGTCATAGCCGGCCTCCAGCAGACTGGCCTGGTTGCATTCGTTTTCCAGCATGAGATGCACCTGGCGGTCATCCGGCACGCTGTCGCGGATGCGCTCCGCGAGGTTGAGCAGGAACTCCTGATTGTCGATCGCGTGGACGGCGTCCAGGCGCAGCCCATCCATCCGGTAGTCGGTCAGCCACATCAGCGCGTTCTCGCAGAAGAAGTCGGCAACCTGTGGCCGGCTGAAGTCGATGGCGGCGCCCCAGGGCGTGTCGCTGTCGGCCTGGAAGAAGGAGCTGGCGTACTGCGCAAGATGATTCCCTTCAGGGCCGAAGTGGTTGTACACCACATCGATGAAAACCATGATGCCCATGCCATGGGCCGCGTCCACCAGCTGACGAAGCTGGTCGGGCGTACCGAGGGTGCATTGCGGCGCGAAGGGGAAGACACCGTCGTAGCCCCAGTTGCGCTTGCCCGGGTACTGACTCAGCGGCATCAGCTCTATGGCGGTCACACCCAGTTCCTGGAGCTCGGGCAGGCGCTGGCGGATGCCGTCGTAGCCCCCCATCGCGGCGGGGTGCAGCTCATAGATGACGGTCTCGTGCCAGGGCCGGCCGCGCCAGTCGTTGTTGCGCCAGATGAAGGCGCCCGGATTGTCCACGCAGCTGGGGCCATTGACCCCCTGCGGCTGATAGCGGGACGCCGGGTCGGGTACCGAAATCCGGTCGTCGATCAGAAACTGATAATGGGTTCCCGCCCCGCACAGCACCCGCGCGCTGTACCAGCCCTCATCCTGATGATGAAGGCTGTGAACGCTGCCGTCCCCCAGGCGGACCGCCACGCTGCTGGCGTCGGGCGCCCACAGCGAGAAGACCGTGCCGCCGTCCGGCTGGACGGTGGCACCGTGCATGTGGGTCAGTTCGCGCATGCCAGCGCTCTCCGACCATGGGCGGCAATGGCATCGGTATGACTGTCGATGAGGCGGCGGTACAGCCGGTCGTAGGGTTTGACCGATTGCTGCCAGTAGAGCGGTGCGGCCATCGCCTTGCAGCGCATGGCGTTGAGCAGCAATGGGCGGCGATGTACGTTGAGCGCCCGGCGAATGGCCTGCAGATAGCTGTCGGCGGTGGGTTCGCGGAACAGGAACCCGGAGACCCCGTCCTCGATGGTGTCAGCCAGCCCGCCGGTGCGGCGGGCGATGGGCAGTGACGCATAGCACTGCGCGTAGATCTGACTCAACCCGCAGGGCTCGTAACGTGAGGGCATCAGCAGGAAGTCGCTGCCGGCGATGATGCGCCGGGCTTCGGTCTCGCAGAACTGCAGATTGACCCCGATACGCCCGGGATGGCGGCGGGCCAGCTCTTCCACCTGCCGTTCCAGCGCGCGCTCGCCCTGGCCGATGATGGCTATCCGGCCACCGGCGGCGACGATTTCGTCAGCCACCGCGATAGTCAGGTCAATGCCTTTCTGATGGACCAGGCGGGAAACAACGGCGAACAGAGGGGCATCCTCTTCGGCAAAGCCGAAGCGGCGCTCCACATAACGGGTATTGGCCCGCTTGCCTTCCCACTGGTTGGGCGCAAAACCCTCAACAAGGCGGGGGTCGGTGCGGGGTTGCCAGCTGTCATCGATACCATTGACGTGGCCGCTGAGGCGCCGCTCCCGTGCCTTCTGGCGCAGCAGACCTTCCAGTCCGCAGCCGAATGCGGGGGAGGTTATCTCGTGGGCGTAGGTCTGGCTTACGGTGGTGACCTGGGTGGCGTAATTGATGCCTGCCTTGAGGAAGGACAGGTCACCGTAGTATTCCATTCCGTCCTGGGTCAGGGCTTCCTCCGGCAGACCGAGTTCGACCCGGCAGTCGGCGGAGCACAGGCCCTGATAGGCCAGGTTGTGGATGGTGAATACGCAGGGAGTACGCTCGCCGCTCCATTCCATGTAGGCCGGGGTCAGACCGGTGGTCCAGTCGTTGGCATGAACCAGATCCGGCTGCCAGTTGCGAACACCCTGGCCGGCGGCGATACGGGCCGCAGCCAGGGACAGGCGGGCAAAGCGGATGTGATTGTCGGGCCAGTCCTGGCCCTGGGCGTCGCCGTAGGGGTTGCCCTCGCGGTCATACAGCTGCTGGCAGAGCACAACGTAGACGGTGAGTTGATCCGGCAGGGTCATCTCGCCGATCAGGCACGGCGGTATGGCGCCCAGCCCCGGCAGCTTGCCGACCACCCGAATCGGCAGGCCGCTGCGGATGACCTGGCGATAGCCGGGAATCAGTACCCGAACCCGGTGGTGCTTGCCCAGAGCGCGGGGCAGGGCGGCGGACACGTCACCCAGGCCGCCGACCTTCACCAGATCGGTGATCTCGGGGGTGACGAAAAGAATATCGTGTGCAGTGTTTCCTGGCGGCGAAGGCATCGCCTGAACATGCAGCTGCGGTTGCGATTGTGTTTTGATGCGTTTGAACGACTCTCCCGGCAGGACCGCCGCAGCATTTCCCATACCATCCTCCAAACCCGATATCTGTTGTCTGTAATGAGAGATGGCGGTTTGCAGCCATTGCGCATACCGACGCTCTGTTTTCCATCACTCAATTCAGTGACCGGTGGGTCTCGGAGAAGTTTCGACTTTTTTGTCCGCTCAGCGCAGCGGCAAGGGGAACTTTGTTGCGGCCTCCGGCGCTCTAAATCCGCATGACTGAACGCAACGAAGGAGGCTGGCTGATGCACAAACTGAAGGCGGTGGTGGACTTTCTGGAGAACCAGAAACTGGTGCTGGCGACCGCCGAATCCTGCACCGCAGGGCTGATTGCAGCACGCCTGGCCGAGGTACCCGGCAGCGGTTCGGTGATGGAGTGCGGCTACGTTGTGTACGCTGTTGAAGCCAAGCGCCGCATGCTCGGCGTCAACCAGCAGACCATTGACGAGTTCGGCCTGACCAGCGAAGAGGTGGCGCGGGAAATGGCGCTCGGGGCGCTGGAGCGCTGCGGTGCGGACGTGACCCTGGCCGACACCGGCCTGGCCGAAGCGGAGGGCGAGCTAGACGGCACCATCTGTTTTGCCTGCGCGATGCAGGTCAAGGGCAGGCCGGAGGTGTTCAGCGAGACGCTCAAATTTCCGGGCGAGCGCAACGAGGTAAGGGAGCAGGCGGCCAGGCATGCGTTGCTGTCGCTGGAACGCTATGTGGGCATCCTGCGGGGCAGCCCGGACTGAGCGCCGCCGGCTACCAGAATCCTTTGGGGTGGCGTTCCTCCACGGGTGGCAGGATGACGCTGAACCCCTCGCGGAACAACGTACTCAGGTGCGTGTCCAGCACCATGTTGTTGATCGACTCCAGCCCGCCCGATACCCGGCGGCAACTTCCGTCCACCGTCAGCAGCAACTGGTGTTGAACCTGCAGGCTCGCCTGATCCAGCTGGATCAGGTAATGACTGGCATGGGCATTGTCATTGGCACTCACCTGCAGACAGAGCTCCGGCGGATTGCCCCCGGTATGCACGGTCGCCTGCAGGCCGGCCTCCCGGGCTGACAGCGCGGCCTGCTCGAATACCGGGGCGGCGCGGGCGAGCAGAACCTCGCTGTAACGGCGTTTCAGCTCGTCAGGAGAAATATCGTGGTTCATGGTCAATCCCCGATCGTGTGGTTGTGCGTTTGGAGTGCTCGGGGGCGGGCGGGTTCCGACATCCCGTCGCGCTGGCCAAAAATAACGCGAACCTCTGTGGCAGGTGGGTCTCCAAATAATCGGGTGCCCTGCACCTGCATGTTAAAAACTGATTGGAGGCCAAGCACATGACCCAACGTAGAGGTGGTAAAGGCAATTTCGCCGAAAATCCGCAACGTGCATCGGAAGCAGGCAGAAAGGGAGGTCAGGCCAGCGGCGGCAACTTCAAGAACAACCCGCAGCGCGCCGCAGAAGCCGGACGCAAGGGCGGGCAGCAGAGCAGACGGAGTTGAAGGATGACAAGCAGGGGCCACACGGCCCCTGTTTCGCAGACGCTGTGGCATGCGTGGTGGTTGCCGAAATGCCGACTGGATCATTTTCCGGCTCTGCGGAGCAGTAGCCGGACCTGATAACCGCTGTTATGCTTCTGCTTCATTTCGCCCTTTCCGGGCTCGTCTCAAGAGGTAAGCATGAAGCGGAATCTGCTGGCAGCCACAGTGGCAATTGGTATCGTGACCCTGATGGGCTGCAACAAGGAAAAGGAACCCGAACTCACGACCTCCATCCAACAGGCCTCCTACGGGATCGGTCTGAACCTGGGC
This sequence comes from Halopseudomonas pertucinogena, assembly GCF_014646575.1. GTDB lineage: Bacteria > Pseudomonadota > Gammaproteobacteria > Pseudomonadales > Pseudomonadaceae > Halopseudomonas > Halopseudomonas pertucinogena. The sequence continues at coordinate 660,965 of NZ_BMNN01000001.1, forward strand.
CAGAGCCTGGCGCAGGATGGACTCAACGAACTCGACATCGACGCGCTGACGCTGGGCATGAAGGACGCTCTGGGCGGCACCGATGCGCGCGTCGATGAAAAAGACATCATCGCCGCCTTCGGCGACCTGCAGGCCAGCCTTGAAGCCCGTGCAAACGAGGCTGACGAAGAGGCACAGCAGGCCGGTGCCGACTTCCTGGCGGAGAACGGTGCCCGTGATGGCGTGATCACCACCGAGTCCGGTCTGCAGTACGAGGTTCTCGAATCCGGCGACGCCGAGGGTGCCCAGCCGGGTGCTTCCGATGTCGTTACCGTTCACTACGAAGGCCGGCTGATCGACGGTACCGTGTTCGACAGCTCGCTCAGCCGTGGCGAACCCATCGATCTGCCGGTGGCTCAGGTCATCCCGGGGTGGGTTGAGGCGCTGCAGCTGATGCGTGTCGGTGACAAGTGGAAAGTGACCATTCCCAGCGAACTGGCCTACGGCCCCGCCAGCCCCAGCCCGCTGATCCCGCCGAATTCGGTGCTGGTCTTCGATATGGAGCTGCTCGGCATCCAGGGTCAGGATGAGGGTCAGGAGCAGGATCAGGAATGAGTTGAAAGGTAACACCGGCGAAGGCGCGATGCAGACGCATCTCCCGTTCGCGGTGTTACCGTTATGCACAATCTCCGGATAACAGCAAACGCTTTGTTGTTATTCGGAAGATTTATCTCCCGCCTTCGTTAAATTCCTGTTTTTACTCGATTTTTTTCCTCTGAACAAAAAATGTTCAGCTCGGCAGGCGCCCGTGCGGATGCGGCTTTGGTCGAGTTTCTCAGTGGTTGTTCACAGAGTTATCCACAGTAACTGTGGGTAACCGCGTAACGGGTATGAAGCGGAGGGCAGGGCGGAGGTTGGATCAGTAACCCGCCCGGCAAGCCGGGCGGGTAGATGAGAGATGAGGACGGGCCGGCGGTCGGAACGTGAAGCAACTCAGCTGGCGCTGGCCACCTGACGCTGCAGCTCCAGCAGATCGATCAGGATATGGCCGGTCTCAGCCAGGAAGGGGTCCTCCCCCTTGTCTTCGTCTGCCTCGCCGCCGGGCAGCAGGCTGGCATCCTCGAGTGGGTCATCCTTGTCCAGTTCGGTCAGCAGCTCCTCGCCCAGGGCCTTGCGTCTGGCGTTTTCCAGGGCCAGCAGACGGTCTTCGAACTCCTTCTGCTCGGCGCGGCGCTTCTCCTCGTTCAGCGGCAGATATTCGCGCTCCTGCATGGCCTTGTTCAGGTCGATGCGTGCCAGGGTGTAAACGAACTCGGGGTCCCGGGCGGCCCGCGCCTGGTGCCGGTCGATCAGCTGCGGGATCAGCGGGCTCAGCATGGTGTCGGCCCGGTAGGGCACCGCCGGAATGGTATCCCAGGGCAGCGCGCGGGGCAGGCTGCTCTCGCCGATATCGACCGTCTCCAGAAGGGAGGGGTAGGTGATGTCCGGCACCACGCCGCGATTCTGCGTGCTCTTGCCGGAGACCCGGTAGAATTTGGCCAGGGTGAACTTCAGCTCGCCATGGTTGAGCGGCTGGATCGATTGCACGGTACCCTTGCCGAAGGTGGCCTCGCCGATGACCAGCCCGCGACCGTAATCCTGCACCGCGCCGGCGAAGATCTCCGACGCCGAGGCGGAGAGCTTGTTGACGATGACTGCCAGCGGGCCGCTGTAGGCGACCCCGGCGTTCGGGTCATCCAGCACCTGGACATCACCGCGGGCGTCACGAACCAGCACACTGGGGCCCTTGCCGATGAACAGGCCGGTCAGCTCGGTGGCCTCCTGCAGTGACCCGCCGCCGTTATTGCGCAGGTCCAGCACGATGCCGTCTATGTTCTCTTCCTGCAGCTCGCTGAGCAGGCGGCGCACATCCCTGGTGGTGCTGCGGTAGTCCGGATCGCCACGGCGGTAGGCCTTGAAGTCGATATAGAAGCCGGGCACCTCGATCACACCGATACGGTATTCCTTGCCCTGCTCATTGAACTCCAGCACCGATGACTTGGCCGCCTGGTCTTCGAGCTTCACCGCTTCGCGTACCAGCGCGACCTCGCGGGTGGTCATGTCGCTGGGCGGGTTGCTCGCCGGTATGACTTCCAGGCGCACCGAGGAGCCCTTGGGTCCGCGAATCAGCTTGACCACTTCGTCCAGACGCCAGCCCACCACGTCGACCATCTCGCCCTTGCCCTGGGCTACGCCAATGATGCGGTCGGCCGGGGCCAGCTGCTTGCTCTTCTCTGCAGGCCCCGCCGGCACCAGGCGGACGATCTTGGTGTAATCGTTGTCGCTCTGCAGTACCGCGCCGATGCCTTCCAGTGACAGGCTCATGTTGATGTCGAAATTCTCCGCATTTTCCGGAGACATGTACTGGGTATGCGGGTCGTAGACCTGGGCCAGGGCGTTGATGTAGTTCTGGAAGATATCCTCGCTGCGGGTCTGGGACAGCCGCTTGTGCTGATTGGCGTAGCGTTTCTCCAGCAGATCCTGGATGGCGTCGGTATCCCGGCCGGCCAGCTTGAGCCGCAGGACCTCGTCCTTTATCTGCTGGCGCCAGAGGGCTTGCAGTGCCTGCTCGTCCGCCGGCCACTCGGCTTCTTCGCGGTCGATGAGGATGCTCTGGTCACCGGTGAAGTCGAGCTTGTCGACGCCTTCTTTCAGCAGCCGCCGAGCATAGACGATGCGCTGGTCGGCTCGCTGCAGCTGGCGGGTGTGCATGGCGAAGCCGACACTGAGGTCGCCCGCCAGCAGCAGGTCATCGAACTTGTGACGGTAGGCCTCGAAATCCCGGATATCAGCCGCGGTAAACAGGCTGCGCTGGGGATCGAGGTGGCGCATGTAGGTGTCGAATACCTCGCTGGAGAGCGCATCGTCCAGGCGGATACGGTTGTAATGATGGCGGCGCAGCAGCTCGACGGTATTGAGGCTGGCGATCATCTGTTCCCGGGTCGGCTGCAGGCTCTCCAGATCCAGCACGGGCGTGACGCCATCGGTGCCTTCGGCCACCGCCGTGCCGACGCCGAGGCACAGCAGAGCGATGAGGCAGGATTTGCGCAGGGTATTTGAAAGAGTCATCTGGAGTATCGTGTCCCGAGAGGTGAGGGTATGCTTTAGTGCTCGCAGGGGACGACGAGGTTCCCGTTTCAAGCCTGATTGACTGTTTAATATTGGGGGCACCGTGAGAGGATTGCAAGCTGAAGGCGGGGTTCTGAGCTGGCGGCAGGAGCAGGCTGCGAGCCTGCAGCCGGGACAGGTTCGGGTGCGGATAAAGGCCGCCGGAATCAATCGCGCAGACCTGTTGCAGAAGGCCGGTCACTACCCGCCACCGCCCGGCACCACTGACATTCTCGGACTGGAATGCGCTGGCGAAGTCATCGAGACGGCGGGCCAGAGCCGCTGGCAGCTGGGCGACCGGGTATGCGCATTGCTGGCCGGCGGCGGAATGGCTGACGAGGTGGTGGTCGACAGCCGGCATCTGCTGCCGGTGCCGGAGCACATGAGCTGGGAGGATGCCGCGGCCATCCCCGAGGTGTTCAGCACCGCCTGGCTCAATGTGTTCGAGCTGGGTGCTGCTCAGCCCGGCGAGAAGGTAGTGATCCATGCCGGTGCCAGCGGCGTCGGAACCGCGGCGATCCAGCTGTGCAAGGCCTTCGGCAACCCCTGCTGGGTGAGTCTGGGGAGTCAGGAGAAGCTGGATGCCTGCATCGCGCTGGGCGCCCAGGGCGGGGTCCTGCGGCAGAACGGCATCGGCGGTCTGCGCGAACATGGCCCGTTCGACGTGGCGCTGGACCCGGTGGGCGCCAGCTATGCGCCCGAGCACCTCGACCTGCTGGCGCAGGATGGCCGCTGGGTGATCATCGGTCTGATGGGCGGTCGCAAGGCCGAGCTGGATCTGGCCAGACTGCTGGTGAAACGGCTGCAGATCACCGGCTCGACCCTGCGCACTCGCAGTGACGACTTCAAGGCGGGGCTGCTGGCGCGGATGGAGGAGCGGCTCTGGCCGCTGTTCGAATCCGGCGAGCTGAAGCCGCTGGTAGCGAAGACCTACCGTTTTGATGAGGTGGACGATGCCTTTGCCGAGCTGGCGAAGGATCAGATTGTCGGCAAGATAGTGCTGCTCAACGAGTGATCGGGGTCTGTGCCGGGTCGAGGCCCGGCACAGGGCCGGTCATATCTGTTCGGCATTCAGAAATGCAGTCAGCACCTGCTGCAGGTAGGCCACATCCTTCACCCCGGCCAGTTCACGGATCGAATGCATGGCAAAGGTCGGCGCGCCGATGTCCACGGTACGCACGCCCAGCCGGCTGGAGGTGATCGGGCCGATGGTGCTGCCGCAACCCATGTCGGTTCGCACGACAAAACTCTGCACCGGTACGCCGGTCTGCTCGCACAGATGACGGAACAGCGCCGCGGTTTCGCTGCTGGTGGCGTAGCGCTGGTTGCTGTTGATCTTGATCACCGGGCCAGCGTTCAGCTGCGGGCCATGGTTGCCATCATGGCGGTCCGCGTAATTCGGATGAATGGCATGGGCATTGTCCGCCGAGACCAGCACCGAGCGCTGGATGGTGCGGATGCGCTGACTGTCGTCCGGCAACAGCCGACGGAGCACATCTTCCAGGAAGGGGCCGTCGGCACCGCAGGATGACGCCGAGCCGACTTCTTCATGATCCGTGCACACCAGCAGGCTGGCCTGATTGTCATCACTGGCCAGCAGGGCTTCGAGGCCGGCATGGCAGGACAGCTGGTTGTCCAGGCGCGCTGCGGCGATGAACTCGTTGTCCAGCCCGATCACCGCCGGCGCCTGAGTGTCGTAGAAGCTCAGTTCGTAATCCAGCACGGTCAGCGGACCGTGTTCCGGGTGGCGGCTGTGCAGCTCGCTGGCGAGCAGCGCGCGCAGGTCGCGGTTGGGCTCGATAGCGTGGGCCAGTACCGGCGGCAGGTCCGTCTGCGGGTTGACCGCGAAACCGTTGTTGACGTCACGGTTGAGGTGGATTGCCAGGCTCGGAATGATGGCGATCGGACGTTCGAAATCGATCAGCAGGTTGAGCAGCCGGCCTTCGGCATCGCGGCAGGTCACTCGTCCGGCGAGTGACAGGTCGCGGTCGAACCAGGGTGCCAGCAAGGCTCCGCCATACACCTCTACGCCCAGTTGCCACAGGCCGTGGCGGCTGAGTTCCGGCTGTGGCTTGACCCGCAGGCAGGGGCTGTCGGTATGCGCACCGATCATGCGGAGGCCATTTTCCAGCGCACCGGGCTGGCCCAGGCTGAAGGCGATCAGTGAAGACTGATTGCGCAGCACGTAATAGCGCCCGCCTTCCTCGATATTCCACTCGTCGCGCTCGTCCAGTGGCTGGTAACCGGCGGCCTGCAGGCGCTCGGCCAGGGTCTGCGCCGCGTGGAACGGGGTGGGGGAGGACTGGATGAAATCGATCAGGCTCAGGCTGGGATCGCTGTACAAGGGGTGACTCCTCTGCTTCAGAACGGGGCCGGGCAATCGAAGGTCAGGCGCTCGCCGGTCTGCGGATGGTTGATTTCCAGGCGGGCAGCATGCAGGGCCAGGCGCGGGCAGGCTTCCAACGCGGCGCCCTCGGCATACAGCCGGTCGCCGAGCAGCGGGTGGCCGATGCTCAGCATGTGCACCCGCAGCTGGTGCGAGCGGCCGGTGATCGGGGTCAGTTCGACCCGGCAATGCTCGGCGTGGCGCTCGAGTACCTGCCAGAAGGTCTGGGCCGGCTTACCCTGCTCATGATCGACGATATGCCTCGGCTTGTTGGGGGGATCATACCGCAAGGGCAGATCGATGTGTCCGGCGTCCGCGGCCGGCTGTCCCCAGCACAGCGCAATGTAGCGCTTGCCGGTCTCGCGGTCATGAAACTGCCGTGACAGCTCCCGGTGGCTGTCCGGGTCGCGGGCAATCACCAGGATGCCGGAGGTCTCCCAGTCCAGCCGGTGGACGATGCGCGCTTCCGGGTAGCCGTTTTCCTGCAGCCGGGTGATCAGGCAGTCCTTGTTGTCTTCCGCGCGGCCGGGCACCGACAGCAGCAGGGTAGGCTTGTTGACGATCAGAAAGGCCGGATCCTCATGGAGGATACCGATATGGGTAAGGGGCATGGGGTTACCGGGGCGCCGCCGGGGCGGCACCTGTTGCAGATCAGCGGTCGGGCAGGGTGATGTTCAGTTCCAGGATCGAGCAATCGTCCTGGTTGTCCAGCGCCACATGCACCTGCTCGCGGTCAATGGGTACGTACTTGCTGATCACGTCGATGATTTCCTGCTGCAGCTGCGGCAGGTAGTCGGGCTGGCTGCGCTGGCCACGTTCGTGGGCGACGATGATCTGCAGGCGCTCCTTCGCCACCGAAGCAGGGGATTCCTGCTTCTTTCGACGGGTGAAGTAGTCGAACAGGCTCATGGGTTATCCTCCGAACAGGCGCTTGAGCAGCCCTTTCTTCTGGGCTTCGAGGAAGCGGTGGGGGACTTCCTTGCCCAGCAGGCGATCGACCGCGTCGCTGTAGGCCTGACCGGCATCGCTCTTGTCATCCATGATGACCGGGATGCCCTGGTTGGAGGCCTTGAGCACCGCCTGGGATTCGGGGATCACGCCCAGCAGCGGGATCGAGAGGATATCCTCGACATCGCTGACCGAGAGCATTTCGCCGGTTTCCACCCGCTCGGGGCTGTAGCGGGTCAGCAGCAGGTGTTCCTTGATGGATTCGCCCTGCTCGGCGCGTCGGGACTTGCTGGACAGCACGCCGAGCATGCGGTCGGAGTCACGCACCGAGGACACTTCCGGGTTGGTCACCACGATCGCCTCGTCGGCAAAGTACATGGCCAGGTGGGCACCCTTCTCGATGCCGGCTGGGGAGTCGCAGACGATGTAATCGAAGGTTTCCTTCAGTTGATCGAGTACGCCCTGTACCCCTTCCAGGGTCAGCGCGTCCTTGTCCCGGGTCTGGGACGCGGGCAGGATGAACAGGTTGTCGGAGCGCTTGTCCTTGATCAGCGTCTGGTTGAGATTGGAGTCGCCGTTGATCAGGTTGACGAAGTCATAGACCACGCGACGCTCGCACCCCATGATCAGGTCGAGGTTGCGCAGCCCCACATCGAAATCGATGATGACCGTCTTGTACCCGCGCAGAGCGAGCCCGGTACCGATGGCAGCGCTGGTAGTGGTCTTGCCAACGCCCCCCTTGCCTGAAGTGATGACTAGGATCTTTGCCAAAATGACCTTCCTGACTGATCTTTGATGTAGTTATGGGCGCGCACAGTAAGCTGATGCTGAGCGCTGTTTCGCGACATGTCCGGGTGACTGCAAGCGACTCCAGACCACGGCATACGGGCGTTTCCGAATGGGGAAACAGTATCTGTCAAAGGGCTGCTATCTTCAAGCTGTCGCCTTCCAGGGATATCTGCACCGCCTCCTTCCACTGCTGCCGGCGCAGGTCTTCCGCGACCTTGTACTGTCCGGCTACCGACACCAGCTCGGCCTCCAGCGACTGGCAGAAGATCCGCGCCTGGGTGTCTCCCCGCACCCCGGCCAGTGCTCTGCCGCGCAGAGGGCCGTAGACATGGATATGACCGTCGGCAAGCAGCTCCGAGCCGGCACTCACCGGTGCCAGTACGATGAGGTCGCCGCCGGGGGCATAGACCTGCTGGCCGGAACGCACCGGCTGGGTGATGACCCGGCTGGGCGTGGCCGCACTGGTATCCGCCGGAGCGGCCGCGGTGGGCATGTCGGCTGGTTGTTGGGCAACGGTTTGCGTGGTCGGTTCCGCTGCTTCCAGAGACTTTTCCCGGGACCGGCCCGGTGGCAGCAGTACCAGGCTGGCCTGCTGGGCCAGCGCGCGATAGTTGTCCGGGCCGCGCAGCGCCACCGGCAGCAGACCGTGGTCGCGGCAGATGCGCAACAGGGCGATCAGGCCGGAGATGTCCAGCGTGTCGTCGAGTTTTTCCAGACTGATGAGAACCGGGGTATCGCCAAAGAAATTCGGTGCCTGCTCGACCTTCTCCGCCAGCTGGATGGCGAAGCGTTCCGGTGACTGTCGCACCAGCTCCACCACGGTCATGGCCAGCATACCGCCCTTGAGGTTGAATACGGGGTCGCTATCGAGCAGGTCGAGGTTCGAGTTGGAAGTCATGATGGGTCCTGGATCGTTTGGTGGGCACACTTATATAGCCTGAAATGGCAGTCCGCAAGCCGAATCCGGGAATGCCGGCGGTTCGCGGTTTTCCCTGCGGGACCCGGGGCGGGTAGAATGTGCGCTTCGATAATTCTGATGGTTGTACCGATGACGCGTCCCCCCTTCACCGCAGCGCTGCTGCACCCCCGTTACTGGCCCATGTGGATCGGGCTTGGTCTGCTGTGGTTGATCGTGCAGCTGCCCTACCGTCTGCTGCTGGTGCTGGGGCATGTGGTCGGCTGGTTCATGTACCTGTTCATGGCCGAGCGCCGGGAAATCGCCCGGATCAATCTTGCGCTGTGCTTCCCCGAGTGGAGCGAGGATCGACGGCAACGGGTGCTGCGGGAGAATTTCACTTCCAACGGCATCGCCCTGTTCGAAATGGCCATGGCCTGGTGGTGGCCCAGGCGGCGTCTGGCGAAGCTGGCGCGAGTCGACGGGGTGGAACATCTGCGCGAGGCCGCGGCAGCGGGTAGGGGGGTGGTGCTGATGTCCGCCCATTTCACCACGCTGGAGATCGGCGCAGCGCTGCTCGGTCAGCAGGCGACCATTGACGGCATGTACCGGGCGCACAGGAATGCCGCCTTCGACTATGTGCAGCGTCGCGGTCGCGAACGGCATAATGCCGATGCGGTGGCGGTGGAGCGCGACGATGTGCGCAGCATGCTCAAGTCGCTGCGCAAGGGGCGCGCCATCTGGTACGCACCGGACCAGGATTACGGTCGCAAGGCCAGTGTGTTCGTGCCGCTGTTCGGTATTCCTGCCGCTACGGTGACGGCGACAGCGACCTTCGCCCGGCTGGGCAAGGCGCTGGTGGTGCCCTTCACCCAGACCCGGCTGCCGGGTGGAAAGGGCTATCAGCTGACAGTGCACCCGCCATTGGAAAACTTTCCTGCGGGGGACGAAGAGGCCGATGCGCTGCGCATCAATCAGTGGGTGGAGCAGGTGATCCTGCAGCAGCCGGAGCAGTACATGTGGGTCCACCGGCGTTTCAAGACCCGGCCCGAGGGTGAGGCCAGGCCCTATCCGCCGCGGCGGCGCAAGCGCCGCAGAAACCGCAAGCGCCGGAGTGCGGAGTGAGCCCCTTCGGCGCCGGTATAAACGATAATCTGGCGCTGATCCTGTCCGGCGGCGGCTCCCGTGCCGCCTACCAGGTGGGGGTGCTGGCGGGCCTCAGCGAGCTGACGCCGCACAGCACTCCCAACCCGTTTCCAATCATCTGCGGCACTTCGGCCGGGGCCATCAATGCCCTGGCGCTGGCCACCCATGCAGGCAACCTGCACCAGGCGGTGGAAAGCATGCTTGAGGTCTGGGGCGGCTTTCGCAGCCATCAGGTCATGCGTACCGACTGGCCGGGCCTGCTCGCCCAGGCCTGGCGCTGGTCGCGCACCAACCTGCTGGGCGGGGGAGGCGAGCGGATTACCGCCTTGCTGGACAACCGGCCGCTGCGCGAGCTGCTGGCAGCGCGGATGCGCTTCGGTTGTATCGAGGAGGCGCTGCAGGCCGAACAGCTGCGTGCCGTCTCGGTCTGCGCCTTCGACTACAACAGCTCGCGCTCGGTGTACTTCTACCAGAGCCGCGGTCGCATCGCTCCCTGGCGCCGGCACCGGCGCGTCGGGGTGCAGACGCGGCTGGGGCTGGATCACCTGATGGCATCGGCCGCGATCCCGCTGCTGTTCCCTCCGGTACTGCTCAATCGCAGCTGGTACGGTGACGGGGCGGTACGTCAGCAGTCACCGCTGAGCCCGGCCCTGCACCTGGGCGCCAATCGGGTACTGGTGATCGGTGTCAATCATCGGGGCACGGAGCCCGCCGGACATCAGCCGGGGCCGACGCTCAAGGCACCGGCACCGCCCAGTCTGGCGCAGCTCGGCGGGCATCTGCTGCACAGCACCTTCATCGACAACCTGGAAACGGACCTGGAGCAACTGGAGCGGATGAACCATCTGGCCAGCTACCAGCCGCTGGCGATGCGCAACAGCGACAGCGGTATCCGCCACGTCGATGTACTGGTCATGTCACCCAGCGAGCCGCTGGATGTGATCGCCGCGCGCCATCGCAGCGACCTGCCGGCGGGACTGCGGCTGTTCCTGCGCGGCAGCGGTGCCACCCGCAGTTCCGGCAGCGACCTGCTCAGCTACATGCTGTTCGAGCAGCGCTACTGCAGCGAGCTGATCGCCCTGGGGCGCCGGGACGCGCTGGCCAGGGCGCAGGAGCTGCGCCGGTTCCTGGCGCTCTGACAGATCAGCCCACCACCAGGATGCGCAGCGCATCCAGCCTGATCTTCGCCTGACCCAGTACGTCTACACCCTGGGCGCGCTGTTTCTCCAGCGCATCGATCTCGCTCTGGCGTACCAGCGGGTTGACCTGCTGCAGCGCTTTCAGGCGGGTGATCTCCTCGTCCAGATCGCTGGCAAAGCGCTTGCCGGCCTGCTGCACCAGTTCGGCGTGCTGCACGTCAGCCAGGGCTTCCGCCCGGTCCAGCAGCTGTTCGACGGTATCGCGCTGGCTCTTGGCGATCTTGCTGGCCAGATGCCGGGGCAGGCTCTCGATCTGCGCTTCCAGGGTTTCGAAGGCGACCCGGGCGGCCAGATCATTACCATTGATGTCCAGCAGGCAGCGCACCGGGGTCGGGGGCAGGTAGCGCTGCAGCTGGAGATGGCGCGGAGCGATGGCCTCGCTGACGAACAGGCATTCAAGCAGCATGGTGCCGGGCTTGAGTGCCTTGTTCTTGAGCAGGGCCACGGAGCTGTTGCCCATGCTGCTGGACAGCACCAGGTCCATGCCACCCTGCAGCATCGGATGCTCCCAGGTAATGAACTGCATGTCCTCGCGGGACAGCGCCGTTTCCCGGTCGTAGGTGATGGTGACACCTTCCTCGTCACCCAGCGGGAAGCCGGCGTCCAGCATCCGCTCCCCGGGACGCAGCACCAGCGCGTTGTCCGAATGGTCTTCGCTGTCGATACCGAACACGTCAAACAGCCGCTCCATGTACACTGGCAGCTGGAAGTCATTGTCCTGCTGTTCGATGCTGTCCATCATGCGCTGGGCATCCCCGGCGTGGCCGCGCGAATGCAGCTCCAGCAGCCGGTCGCGGCCGCGCTGCAGTTCGGCTTCAAGCTCGACCCGCGCCTGGCGGGCCTCTTCCAGCAATGCTGCCCAGATTGCCTGGTCAGGATGATCCAGCTGCTGCAGCAGCGCCGACCCGAAGCGGTGTTGCAGCGCGTTGCCGGTCGGTGCGGTGGCGCGGAAGGCGTTCAGCGCCTGGTCGTACCATTCGAAGAGATACTGCTGGGCCGTTTCCTCAAGGTAGGGCACATGCAGCTGGATGCTGTGTTGCTGACCTATGCGGTCGAGGCGACCGATGCGCTGTTCCAGCAGATCCGGATGGCCCGGCAGGTCGAACATCACCAGATGATGGGCGAACTGGAAGTTGCGTCCTTCGCTGCCGATTTCGGAGCAGATCATCACCTGGGCGCCGAATTCCTCGTCGGCGAAATAGGCTGCCGCGCGGTCGCGCTCGATGATGCTCATGCCCTCATGGAACACGGTCGCCGGTATGCCGCTGCGCACGCGCAGGGCGTCGTCCAGGTCCAGGGCAGTCTCGGCATGGGCGCAGATCACCAGCAGCTTGCTGTGCCTGAGCATCTTGAGGGTGTCGATGAGCCAGTCGACGCGGGGGTCCTCCTGCCACCAGGCGGTTTCCTGGGGCTCGAACTCATCCTGCAGTCCGACTTCCGGATAGAGCGCAGCGCGGCCCTCGATATCCTGATACTGAGGCGGGCAGGGCAGCGGGTAGGCGTGGAGCTGGCGTTCCGGGAAGCCGCTGACCACGGCCCGGGTGTTGCGGTACAGCACCCGGCCGGTGCCATGCCGGTCGAGCAACTGGCGAATGATGGCGCGGCGGGCTTCTTCGGCAACCGCCTCGTCGTCATCGGCCAGGCCGGCCATCAATGCCTGCGCGCCATCGCCCAGCCAGGCGGTCAGGGCTGCCCGGTCAGCATCGGCCAGCTGGCGGGTATCGAGCAGCCGCTGGACGGCCTCGGCCACCGGCTGATAGCGGCTGGTCTCCTCGCGGAATGCCTGCAGGTCGTGGAAGCGGTCCGGATCCAGCAGGCGCAGGCGGGCGAAGTGACTGGCCTGGCCGAGCTGCTCAGGAGTTGCGGTCAGCAGCAGCACGGCGGGGATGCGGGCCGCCAGCTGCTCGACCAGCCTGTATTCCGGGCTGGCGCCCTCCTCATGCCACACCAGGTGGTGGGCCTCATCGACAATCAGCATGTCCCAGTCGCTGGCCTGCAGCCAGTCCGCTGCCTTTGCGTCCTGCAACAGGAACTCCAGTGACACCAGTGCAAGCTGCTCCTCGTCAAAGGGGTTGTCCTCGGCACCGGCGCAGCGGTCATGGTTGAACAGCGCAAAGCGCAGGTTGAAGCGGCGCAGCATCTCCACCAGCCACTGGTGCTGGAGGTTCTCCGGTACCACGATCAGCACCCGGCGCACGCGTCCGGTCTGCAATTGGCGATGGAGGATAAGCCCCGCCTCGATGGTCTTGCCCAGCCCGACCTCGTCGGCCAGCAATACCCGGGGCGCCACCCGGTCGGCCACGTCGCGGGCGATGTGCAGCTGGTGAGCGATGGGCTGGGTGCGTACCCCGGCCAGGCCCAGCAGCGGCGAGCGCTGGATGCGGCAATGGTGGCGCAGGCTTTCGTAGCGCAGACTGAACCAGTTCAGCGGGTCGATCTGGCTGGCAAACAGGCGGTCGCTGGCCAGACGGAACTGGATGAAGTTGTCCAGCATCGTCTCGCTGAAGCCGTCCTCGGTGCCATCCTCCCGCAGACCGCGGTATTGCAGGAGGCCGTCCTTCTCGCTCACGTCACTGACCGTCAGCGTCCAGCCTTCGTGATGGGTGATGCTGTCGCCCGGGCTGAAGCGGACGCGGGTCAATGGGGCAGTGCGCAGCGCGTAATGGCGGGTCTCGCCGCTGGCAGGGAACAACAGGACAACCAGACGGCCATCCTGTGATAACACCGTACCCAGTCCCAGTTCCGATTCGCTGTCGCTTACCCAGCGTTGTCCCGGGGTAAATACCGTCATGTTCCACTCCTGCCGTGCGTAAAGGGCGCTATGGTAACTGATAGGTCCGGGCACACAAACCGCTGGCTGCACCTGAGGGGAAACCGGCAGATTGCGGGATTGTGAACCGGTTGGTATTTCGCCGTCTAAACAGAGAATAGATACAGCCGATAACATTCATATGGCCGGCGATATGAGTCAGCCATAACGAAACGAGGTGTGAACATGCTTATTCCAGGAGTGCCCCCTGCCGGTGCGCAGCAGGAGGTGTTCAGACCGGACCGTCAACCCAGGACCAGTGCCGCCGAAGGGCCAGCCCGGGACCCGCTCGCCGATCTGCCGGTGGAGCAGCAGGCATTCCATGGTGGGCATGATGGCGCGCAACCCGGTGAGTCGGAGCCGGAGTCAGCGGAGCCTGAACTGACCGTGGAGGCGGACCCAGCTGCGGCCGCACCGGATCTTCCGCGCAAGGGACTGCTGGTTGACATCCGCGCCTGATCTTCCATAGGCTGACGCCGGCTTTAGCCCCTCAGGAGTCCGGCATGTCCGAGTCAACCGAATCCGCCGCGGTGGTCGATCTGGCCGCAGCGCGCCACGAGCGCAGGCACGACATCCACGAAGCGCGCCTGGCGGAGGTTCGCAGCGCCTTCGAGAAGGCCTTTCCCCTGCCTGCCGTCAGTCCCGTGAAGAAGCGCCGGACGAAAAAGAAGTCGAAGAAGCGCTGATCCTTCCTTTAATTGATCCTGATCAATTACCCGGACATCCTTCATGGGTAATCTGCACTCATACACGGATGCGGAGATGCCCACGATGTTTATTGATGACGCTGTGATTGCCGGCTTGCTTACTGTCGGCCTTATGGTTGTTTTCCTCGCCGGGGTAGGCGTATTCATCTACAAGGACGCGCAGAAAGGCCGTAACCGGAACACCTGAATTCCTGATTTTCAACGTGCATGGCTCGCAAGGCCTTCGGCGGTTGCCCTCTGGGTAACCGCCTTTTTTTGTCCGCCGCCGGGCCTTAATCCAGAATGATGTGCGGCAGGAAGCGGGAGGTGTCACGGGTGATTGCGGTGCTGTCTTCGCGAATGCCGATGCCCACGGCTTCCCCGCCCACCACCCAGCTGCCGATCAGGCAGTAGTTGCCGTCAAAACGGGGCGGGGGATGCCAGCTCTGGATGATGGTCGGCAGTTGACCGTAGGGCCCCGGCACCTGCTCTTCGGGGCCAGCCGGTGTCTCGATGGAGATGTTCGCTCCCTCCCGGGAGAACAGCGGCTTGCGCACCCAGCGCGACAGCGGCGTATCGTCGTCTACCTCACCATCGAACCAGGCAGGCAGCAGGTTCGGGTGGCCGCGGTGGCGCTCCCACAACAGCGGCAATATCCCTTTGTTGGACAGAATCAGTTTCCATGCAGGCTCGATGAACTGAGTGAGACTGGCGGCGGTGTGGGTGGCGAAATCCTCCTGCCACAGCCACTCCCAAGGGTACAGTTTGAACAGCTGTTCGATGGGTTCGCCTGCCAGGTCGACGAAGCGGTTGTTCTGATCCAGACCGATGTCGTCCATGAACATGGTGGCGGGTATCAGCCCGGCCTGCCGTGCACAATCGGCGAGGTATTCGATGGTGCCGGCGTCCTCGAGATGATCGCGGCAGCACGCCAGATGGAAGGGGCGATTGGTGCGTCCTATATGTTCCAGGCGCTCTATCAGCGCCTCCTGCAAGCGGTTGAACTGGTCGGCTTCAGCGGGCAGCTCGCTCCGCGCGATCTGCTGTTCGAGCCACAGCCACTGGAAAAAGCCGGTTTCGTACAGCGACGTGGGCGTGTCCGCGTTGTATTCATAGAGTCGCGCCGGCCCTGCTCCGTCGTAGGCGAAATCCATCCGGCCGTAGAGTGAAGGTTCCGAATATTGCCAGCTGCTGATGATCAGCTCCCGAGCTGACGCTGGAATGGCCAGCCGATCGAGCAATTGCTCGCTGCGCACAACTTCGTCCACCAGCGCAAGGCACATTTGGTGAAGCTCTTCGGTGGGTGCTTCAAGGTCATTTTCGATTTGTTGCAGGGTGAACCGGTAGTAGGCCGTCTCGTCCCAGTAGGGGGCGCCGTCAAGCGTATGAAAGCGAAAACCGTACTTTTCAGCCTGATTCCGCCAGTCCGGCCGCTCGGCTGTCCCGATACGTAGCATGGGATATCCTTTCCACATTGTATAAAGCTGAAAAGTGTAGCTCTACAAGCGCAGAGTGTGAAGTTGATACACTTTTGGAGTTTGATACTCAGGTATCCTTAGCTCGGATTTTCCGCGGTCAGATCAAGGTAAGGGACTACCCATGGTTTCCACGCAAGCGGTTGGCGCCGCGCTAGAAGCTCGCACTCGTCGTCAGAAGCGTTCCCAGGTCGTCGGTCTGGTTCTCATGGGAGTTACGCCGCTGGTGGTGCTGGGGATCGACCCGCTGCATAGCGAGGTGCGTGTTTTTTCGGGTGTGGTGGATTGCCAGCATCATTTGCCGAACGCCGCCGCCTATTGCGCTGAGTTGGATTCCGAAGCCGCTTCCCGGCACCTGAGCATGGCGCCGCGCTACAGCACTCGCGAACAATGCGAAGCAGATTTCGCCCATGTGGCGGCGTCCCATGATTGTCGCAAGGGCTGGTGCGCCGCAGCTAGCTTGTCGGTGTGCGAACGCACCGAGGATAACCAGTTTCGGCCAGCCTACAACGGCTTTCTGGTCGAGCAGCCTACGCTCGATGATGCCCGCCGAGGCAGTCGGCCCAGCGCTGCGTCCCTGTCCGAGCAGGAACTGCAGCCAGCCTATGGAATGTCTCAAGATGTGCTGCATGGGGGCTACTACCCATACAGTTACATCCCTTTCCATTCGCACTTCGTTACCGCAAACGCTCAATACCTGGCCCCGCGCGGGCATCGTGAGTCCCTTACCCTGAGGCGCAGTCAGCTGGCCCCTGGCGCCGCACATGCCGGCCCGATCCAGCGCGGCGGGTTCGGTGCTACCGCGCGGCAGACCATGCAGGCGGCAGCAAGTTGAACGGGTGGTATCTGGGCTGGCTGGTGCTGGCGTTGGGTTTGCATTGGGGGGCTGTGCCGACGGCGCTGGCGGACGAGGACCAAGTGCAGGACCCGCTCGCCGTCGAGCTTCACCAGGCTCTTCGCGAAGCCCCAGCTGCGCTGCGCTGGTTGATGCCCAACGAGCACAAGCCCGTCAGTCACACCGAGGTGGGAATAGGGCCAGACAGCTGTGCCTTCCCGCAGTGGGCACCGCCGTCCCCCTCCGGACAACCACGGCTGCTGGTGCGCTGCGGCACGCTGCTGCTAGGTGAGCATGGCATGACCCGGGTCAGCACACTTGCTTCCTGGGTACGCACCGAGCAGGGCTGGGGGCCAGGCCAGCTGGTCTCAGTTCGGTATTTGTCCAGAGCCTTCGGCCGCAGTCTTGGCTCGCCACCGCCCATCATCTGGCACAACGGCTGGGAAGCAGACCTCTTCGCGCGAGCGTTCAGCCTGATGTCGGTGCGACAGATCCGCGAACTGCAGATGCTGCTCAACTCCTATGAGCCCACGAACGAAGCCCTTGTTGCACTTGACCAGTGGCGCACCCTGTCCTGGCCCGATGGGGTTCTGGGGTTGCGCGCCGATGGCAGTCTGCTATTGCAAAGGGGAAGTCTGGCGGGGGTCGGTGATCTGGTGGAGCGTCTCGCTGAGCAGTCGGCGGCACTGCCAGCCGGCGTGACGGGGCTGATCCGCCCTGCGGCGGCCAAGTCGCCCCCGGGCAGGCCGATGTTCATGCTGCAGATGATCGAGACAAAGGACTTGTGGTATGCGGTTGCTCTGACCGATGGGCCAACGGACAGGGCCGGAGGTACGGTGCAACTGCTGCGTGGCGAGCCGCATTTTAATCTGGTGCTGGTATCGGTAGAGAGGACCCTCTGATCATGGCCGACATTAAGGTGCAAGCACAGCAGGATGCGGTGCCGGTTGAGCTCAGGCAGCTTCTGGCGGGCCGGAAGGGAGAGGAAGTGCTGTTGTTGATCGGCGAAAACAGCGTGGCGACGCAGACCTTGGTGGTCTGGTTTCCGCTGCTGGCGGCGCTGGTTCTATGTTACAGCGCTCCCTTTGACCAGACTGGCTGGGGTCGGATCAACCTGCTTCTTATATTGAGTATATGGCTCAGCATCTGGCTGGCGCTTGCCTTATTTACCCTGGCAGCGGGCGCCGGCCGGCATTTCTACACGCTGGACCTGGATCAGCGTCGTCTCACACATCTGAATTCTGGGGCATCCGCCGTGCTCCAGCCTGGGGACAGCGCCGCCGACAGTCTTGACGAGCTGCTGGGAGGTTGGAAGCTGCCGGTCGATGCCGGCACCCTCGGTGGGCTGACGGTGGATCAGGCGCTGGCGATTCCGGAATGGGAGCTACCGTCGCTCATGCAATATTTCCGGGGGGAACAAGCTGGCCCGTTGATCGCGGCGGGCTTGATTGCTGGGATATGTGGCCTGCCTGCGCTGTTGATGAGCAGCAGCTGGGGGGCAGCCTTCACTACACTGGGTGCTCTGCTTGCTGCACTGGTCCTGGCTGGGGTGCTGAAGTGGGCCTTGGACAGCCGGCAGTATCGGTTGCTGGTGGGCGCAGTCGGACGCTCTGCCGAAGTGTGACAGCTCGCAGTTCCTGCGTGGCGTACAAAGTACAGCTCGTGCATGTGGAAAGAACAACCGGTTTTGAGAGCTGGTGGGCATTTGAAGTCCGTCAGCCTCGCTTTGCCCCGCTGGGGCGGTATCATTCCAGCCGGACCGGCAGATGGCCATCTGCCAACTGCCTCAGTGGCTTTATCAGGGAAGAAATTATGTCTGAAACATCCTTCAACCGACCAATCACTATCGACGATCTGCCGGCCACGCTGCAGCTGAACGGAACCGACGCTTCCACCTGGCCCGGCACCGCTCTCGTTATAGTCGGGGTGATCATGCTCCTGCTCGGTGGGGTGACGTTGCTAACGGGGCCGGACTACATCAGTTACAACCCGGCGGTGGGCATGACCTTCGAGCAGATGATCCAGGCCTACCCGGGGCCGATAGTCTCGGTCGGGTTGCTGATCATTGTCGCGGGCCAAGCTGTCAGCGGTTCCATCTCCAAGGGCAACGCCGAAGCTCTGGCCGAACAACTAGCCAGCCGCGTGAGTATTCCCGATGAGGATATTCCGGAAGGTTATCAGCTGCACCTGGAGGGGCATGGCGGTCCCCACTATACTCTCAGGCTGGTCGCGATCGAAGAACTCACCGAGCGCGTTTCCGAGAGTGAACAGGGCTGATAGCGCGGGCTGAAGAGGTATCGTCGCGGGTCGGCGTTTCTGCCAGCCGGGTTTCTCCGTTACACTTGCGCTGTCGCTCTGCTCTGGGTCTTGTCGTGACGCTGCCTCCTTCGTCTCCTGTTTTACGCCCCCGGTGCGGCTGTTGCCGCCGTCCTGCCGGGTACTGCGTATGTCACTTGCTACCGCATATCACCGCCTGTACCCGGATTCTGGTAGTGCAGCACCCTGACGAACGCAGGCATGCGCTGAACACCGCCCGGCTGCTGGTCGCGGGCCTGACAAACGCTGAGCTGCTGGTGGCCGAGACGCTGTCGACCCAGTGGTGCAGGCGGCTGGCAGATCCGAATTGGCACACCGAGCTGTTGTTTCCCGGGCCTGCGGCTTCGGTGCTTGCGGCTGGAGCGCCGCAGCGGCCGCGGCAGCTGGTCCTACTCGACGGCACTTGGCCCAAGGCCCGCAAGCTATTGCATGTGAATCCGGTATTGCAGGCGTTGCCACGGGTGGCCCTGCCGGAAGGGCTGCAGAGCCGTTACCGGCTGCGCAAGGCACCCATGGCCGGTGCGCTGTCGACCATCGAAGCGGGCATGCATGCGCTGCAGATAATTGAGCCCCAGACCGACTTCAGCCCGCTGCTGGCATCCTTCGATGCGCTGATCGAGAGTCAGATAACGGCAATGGGTGCGGAGGTCTACCAGCGCAACCACAAGCCCCAGCCATGCTGAGTTGCCCACATTCGTGACAGTGATATTGCTGTTTACCGCTCCTCGCTGCCGGGCCGTCCGGCTAGACTGGCGCCAAAGAGCCTGATTGAGACAAAAACAACAAGTGGCTCGGCATGGGTGATATGGAGACGGTATGAAAACGAAGCGAGTAGTGGTAACCGGGGCAGGCAGCGGATTGGGGCGGGAGCTGGCACTGCGGTATGCCCGGGAGGGCGCCTGGCTGGCGCTGGCAGACATTCAGGAAGAGGGGTTGAAGGAGACGCTGCGCCTGGTGGAGGAGGCCGGTGGCAGCGGGTTCACCCGTCGCTGCGACGTGCGCGACTACAGCCAGCTGGCGGCGCTGGCGCAAAGCTGCGAGGAGATGATGCAGGGTATCGATATCCTCATCAATAATGCCGGCGTGGCCTCCGGAGGTTGGTTCGAGGACCTGTCGCTGGAGGACTGGGACTGGCAGATCAGCATCAACCTGATGGGTGTGGTCAAGGGCTGCAAGGCGTTCCTGCCGTTGCTGCTGGCCACAGACGGCGGTCGCATCATCAACATTGCCTCGATGGCCGCGCTGATGCAGGCACCGGGGATGAGCAATTACAACGTCGCCAAGGCCGGGGTGGTTGCCCTGTCCGAAAGCCTGCTGTGCGAGCTGCGGCCACGGGGCGTCCAGGTCCATGTCGTCTGCCCGTCGTTCTTCCAGACCAACCTGCTGGATTCCTTCCGTGGTCCGGACAGCGAGTCGAGGGAAGATATCGCCCGGCTGCTGGAAAGCTCGCCGATCTCCGCCGCCGATATCGCCGATATCATCTTCCGCGAGAGCGAGGCCGGCACCTTCATGATTCTGCCCCACGACAAGGGGCGCGAGGCCTGGGCGGTCAAGCAGGCCAACCCGCAGGCGATACACGACGAGATGGTCCGTCTGGCCGTCAAGAAGATGTCTGCGGGCGGCTGACCGCTCGCCGGTGGGCCGGCGGCATTTTTTGCTGCCGGCGCGACTGCTCCGCTGTCATGTTCGGCTGCATGTGGCACAATGCAGCACTGACTCGGAACCGCGGACCAGGCGTGAAAATGGGTGCCCCTCTTAGCAATATCTGGATCTCTGGATGACAGCTGACGTGCGTCGCATGGCATTTCTGCTGTGGCCAGGGTGTCACCCGTCCATCTTCATGCCGGCGTTGGCCGTGCTGCGCTCCGCCAACCGGATGGCGGAATCACTGCTCTATCAGATCGACTGCTACACCCTGGATGATCAGCCGCTGGCGTCGCCGGAAGGCTGGCTGCTGCCGGCACGCCGCTGGGAAGGGGTGCCGGAATCGCTTTCCCAGTTGTGGCTGGTGGCCGATGTGGCGCAGCTGCCGTCGACCATCAGCCCGTCCCTGGTGTTGCAGCTGCGTTCCCTGGCCCGCCAGGGCGTGCTGCTCGGCGGACTGGAAGAGGGCGTGTTTCCGCTGGCCATGGCCGGCCTGCTGGACGGACGGCGTTGCGCCGTGCACTGGCGCATGCTTGAGGAGTTCCGTGAGCGCTTTCCTGCGGTGCAGGCCGGCACCCGCCTGTTCGAGCAGGACGAGGGACGATCCAGCGGCAGCGGCCTGGCGATTGTCGATCTGTTCCTGACGCTGGTGGCCGAACACCATGGTGCCGATCTCGCCGCGCTGGTGGCCGAGGATCTCAATGTCGAAAGGATACGTGCTGGCAGCGAACAGCAGCGCGTGCCCCTGCGCAACCGGCTGGGCAGTACCCATCCCAAGCTCACCCAGGCGGTGATCCTGATGGAGGCCAATATCGAGGAGCCCCTCACCACCGACGAGATCGCCCGGCACGTCGGAGTCTCGCGGCGGCAGCTGGAAAGGATATTCAAACAGTATCTGAACAGCGTGCCGTCGCAGTATTATCTGGAGCTGCGCCTGAATCGGGCGCGGCAGATGCTGCAGCAGACCAGCAAGTCGATCATCCAGATCGGGCTGTCCTGCGGCTTTTCCTCCGGCCCGCATTTTTCCAGTGCCTACCGCAACTGTTTCGGCGTCACTCCGCGAGAGGATCGGAATCAGTACCGTGCTCAGCAGGCACAGGACGGCCGGGTCAGCATGTAGGTCCGGCATGCCAGGCATGCCTTATCGTTATCCGCCATTGGCGAACACAGGAGAGTTGAACAGATGTCGCAGTCCATGCAGGTCAGTCGAGCCGACTTCGATCGGGTCATGATGCCCAACTACGCCCCCGTGGACATGGTTCCGGTGCGAGGGCAGGGCTCGCGCCTGTGGGATCAGGAGGGTCGCGAATACATAGACCTGGCCGGCGGTATTGCGGTCAACTCGCTGGGGCATGCCCACCCGGAGCTGGTGGAAGTGCTGACGCGCCAGGCGCAGCAGCTGTGGCACGTGTCCAACATAATGACCAACGAGCCTGCCCTGCGACTTGCCAGTAAGCTGGTGGCGGCGACCTTTGCCGAGCGCGTGCTGTTCGTCAACTCCGGGGCCGAGGCCAACGAATCCGCGTTCAAGCTGGCGCGGCGCTGGGCGCACGACAATTTCGGGCCGGACAAGCACGAGATCATTGCCTGCAGCAACAGCTTTCACGGTCGCACGCTGTTCACTGTCAGTGTCGGCGGTCAGGCCAAGTACTCCCAGGGCTTCGGCCCGGCGATCGCCGGCATCAGCCACGTTCCGTACAACGACATCGCCGCACTGGAAGCGCGGATTTCAGAGCGCACCTGCGCGGTGGTGCTGGAGCCGGTACAGGGCGAGGGCGGAGTCATCCCGGCCACCGCCGAGTACCTGCAGGCGGTGCGCGAGCTGTGTGATCGCCACGATGCGCTGCTGATCTTCGACGAGGTGCAGAGCGGCATGGGCCGTACCGGCAAGCTGTTTGCGTACATGCACAGCGGCGTTGCACCGGATATCATGACCAGCGCCAAGGG
Organism: Halopseudomonas pertucinogena; assembly: GCF_014646575.1. GTDB lineage: Bacteria > Pseudomonadota > Gammaproteobacteria > Pseudomonadales > Pseudomonadaceae > Halopseudomonas > Halopseudomonas pertucinogena. Next base: position 683,166 of record NZ_BMNN01000001.1, read on the forward strand.
CATCGGCGGCGGCTTCCCGATTGCGGCCATGCTGACCACCGACCGCGTCGCCCCGGCGCTCAGCGTCGGGACCCATGGCAGTACCTATGGCGGCAACCCGCTGGGTTGTGCAGTGGCCGAGCGGGTGCTGGATATCATCAATACACCGCAGCTGCTGGATGGCGTCAACGAACGCAGCGCCCAGCTGGTCGCCGGCCTGCGAACCCTGAACGACGAGCTCGGGGTGTTTTCCACCGTGCGCGGGCAGGGGCTGCTGATCGGCGCCGTGCTGTCCGAGCGCTATCAGGGCAAGGCCGGCCAGATCATGCGTCTGGCCCAGAGCGAAGGCGTGCTGGTGCTCCAGGCCGGTCCGGACGTGGTGCGTCTGGCCCCGAGCCTGATCATCCCCGAGGCGGACATCCGCGACGCCCTGGGCCGGTTGCGCTCGGCGCTGCTGAAGCTGGCGGAGTAACAGCGGCGATGCTCATCCAGCGCCTGTGCACTCTCAACGATCTGGAGCAGATCGAGCGTCTGGCCCTTGCCAGTCCGGTGGGGATCACCTCCCTGCCGGCGGACCGCGAGCGGCTCTCGGCGATCATCGAAGGCACCGAAGCGGCGATGGATGAGGGTGTGGTCTTTACCGGCGACGAGCGTTATTTCTTCGTGCTGGAGGATGTCGACAGCGGCCGGCTGGTGGGCTGCAGCAGCATCATCTCCGCGGCGGGCTTCAGCCAGCCGTTCCACACCTTCCGCAATGAGATGTTCGTGCACGCTTCCCGCGAGCTGGGCCTGCACAACCGCATTCACGTGCTGTCGCTGTGCCACGACCTTACCGGGCACAGCCTGCTGACCGGCTTCTACCTGGACCCGGATTGGCGCAGCCTGGATGCGCTCAGGCTGAACGCCTGCGGGCGGCTGCTGTTCGCTGCCTCGCATCCCCAGCGCTTCGCCGACTCCATCGCCGTGGAGATCTCCGGCATCAGTGACGAAGAGGGCAATTCGCCGTTCTGGGACGGGGTCTGTCGGCACTTTCTGGACATCGACTACACCGAGGTCGAACGGCTGGGCAGTACCCTGGGACGCAGCGTGCTGGCCGAGCTGTTGCCGGGTTACCCGCTGTATGTGCCCATGCTGCCGGACTCGGCTCAGGAAGTGATCGGGCAGGTGCGCCCGGCTTCGCAGGAGGTCTACGACATCCTCATGGAGGAAGGCTTCGAGAGCGAGAACTATATCGACATCTTCGATGGCGGGCCGGTGGTTCAGGCTCACACCGCCGAATTGACCACGGTACGCTGCAGCCAGGTGGCTACCGTGCAGATTGGCGAGCCATTGCCGGCAACCGGCACCTGGTTGATGGCCAACGAGCGGGTCCGGGAATTCCGCGCCTGCCTGCATCCGCTGCAGTGGGCGCCCGGAGCCCCGGTGGTGCTGGACCCGATGCTGGCGCAGTTACTGAAGGTGACCGATGGCGACAGCCTCAGACTGATCGGAGGGGCCTGACATGCTGGTGCGCGCTGCCCGGATCAATGACCTGCCCGCGCTGCTTGGCCTGGCCGTGGAAGCCGGTTCCGGCCTGACCAGCCTGCCTGCCAGCGAGGAGCGTCTCGAGCGCCGTCTGCATACGGTGGCTGCCAGCTTTGCCGGCAAGCTGCCCGTTGCCGATGCCGATTATCTCTTCGTGCTGGAAAACGAGCAGGGGCAGGTGGTAGGCACCAGTGGCGTGGTGGCCGCCGCCGGCCTGCGGGAGCCTTGGTACAGCTACCGGCGCGGGCTGACGGTCACCGCCAGCCGTGAACTGAATGTCTACCGCCAGCAACCGACGCTGTTCCTGACCAACGACCTCACCGGCGCCTCCGCGCTCTGCTCGCTGTTTCTCAGTCAGCCGCACCGGCACAGCCTCTACGGCCGTTTGTTGTCCCGCGCCCGGTTCATTCATATGGCCGAATTCGCAGGTGACTTTGCGCCCAGGATCATCGCCGAGATGCGTGGCCTCTCGGACAGTCAGGGCCGCTCGCCGTTCTGGGACAGTCTGGGTCATCATTTCTTCCGCATGGACTTTGCCCGCGCGGATTTCCTCACCGGCACAGGCAACAAGTCCTTCATCGCCGAGATGATGCCGAAGTTCCCACTGTACGCCTGTTTCCTCAGCGAGGAGGCACGGGCCGCCATGGGGCGGGTGCACCCGGATTCCGAGCCGGCCCTGGCCATGCTGTTGGAAGAGGGGCTGCAGGACCAGGGCTATATTGATATCTTTGACGGTGGCGTGACCCTGGAGGCCCAGTTCAATCAGGTGCGCAGCATCCGCGAGAGCCAGACTCTGCTGCTCGCCATCGGCACGCCGGGAGAGGACGCCGCCAACTGGCTGATCCATAACCGCGGGCGCGCCGACTGCCGCATCACCGCCGGTCCGGCGAGGGTGGCGGCCGGTACCCTGGTGGTGGCCGCGGATACCGCCGAGTGCCTGCGTCTGCGGGCCGGCACGCCGGTGCGCGCGGTAGCCCTGGTCGGTGCGCCTCAGGATGTTGATCCCTATGGATCACTCGCCCGCTGAGCTGCCAGTCCGTTCAATTTCCTGTATGGGCCCGATAGAGATATCTGCCGAGACGCTGATGCATGCGTCGCGGCGATGCCTATATAATGTCTCACTTTGCCCGGCGTGAGCCCGGCTGACCTGATCCGTGGTAAGGGACCTATGAAAAGCGCTGAGATACGTGAAGCCTTCCTTCGTTTCTTCGAAGAGAAGGGGCATACCCGAGTCGCCTCCAGTTCGCTGGTGCCGGCAGATGACCCGACGTTGCTGTTCACCAACGCCGGCATGAACCAGTTCAAGGACTGCTTTCTGGGCCTGGAGAAACGGGCCTATACCCGGGCGGTCAGCAGCCAGAAGTGCGTGCGCGCCGGTGGCAAGCACAATGATCTGGAGAACGTCGGTTACACTGCGCGTCACCACACCTTTTTCGAGATGCTGGGCAACTTCAGCTTCGGCGATTATTTCAAGCGCGACGCCATTCACTACGCCTGGGAGTTCCTGACCTCCGCCAACTGGCTGGGGCTGCCGAAGGACAAGCTCTGGGTCACCGTCTATCACACCGATGACGAGGCCTATGACATCTGGACGAAGGAGATCGGCGTGCCCGCCGAGCGCATGGTGCGCATCGGCGACAATGGCGGTGCGCCCTATGCCTCGGACAACTTCTGGGCGATGGGTGATACCGGTCCCTGCGGCCCGTGTACCGAGATCTTCTTCGACCATGGCGAGCACATCTGGGGTGGTCCTCCCGGCAGCCCGGAGGAGGACGGCGACCGCTACATCGAGATATGGAACAACGTCTTCATGCAGTTCAATCGCACCGCCGACGGCAAGCTGCATCCGCTGCCGGCGCCCAGCGTGGATACCGGCATGGGGCTGGAGCGCATCAGTGCAGTGCTGCAGCATGTCAATTCGAACTACGAGATCGACCTGTTCCAGAATCTGCTGAAAGGGGCGGCCGAGGCCATCGGCTGCGCCCAGGATAATGCCGCTTCCCTGAAGGTGGTGGCCGACCATATCCGCTCCTGCAGCTTCCTGATTGCCGACGGCGTACTGCCGTCCAACGAGGGCCGCGGCTATGTCCTGCGCCGGATCATCCGCCGCGCCTGCCGTCACGGCAACAAGCTGGGTGCCACTGACACCTTCTTCCACCGGATCGTGCCGACCCTGGTCGCCGAGATGGGCGATGCATTTCCCGAGTTACGCAACCAGCAGGCCCATATCGAACGGGTGCTGAAGACCGAGGAAGAGCAGTTTGCCCGGACCCTGGAGCAGGGGCTGCGCATCCTCGAACAGGATCTGGCTGCGCTCAAGGGCAGCGAGATCCCCGGGGATATCGTGTTCAAGCTGTACGACACATACGGCTTCCCCATGGATCTGACCGGCGATATCGCCCGGGAGCGCGGGCTGACCATTGACGAGGCCGGCTTCGAGGCCGCGATGGCTGCCCAGCGCGAGCGTGCCCGCGCCGCCAGCCAGTTCGGCGTGGACTACAACCAGCTGGTCAAGGTCGACACCGACACACTGTTCGAAGGCTACGACACCACCGCCGGCTCGGCGCAGATAGTGGCATTGCTGCGTGACGGCCAGGCGGTCGACGAGCTGGCTGAAGGCGAGTCGGGCGTGGTGGTGCTGGATCGCACTCCGTTCTACGCCGAATCCGGCGGCCAGGTAGGCGACAGCGGGTATCTCAGTGGCGCCGGGGTGCGCTTCGATGTGCGCGACACCACCAAGGCCGGCGGTGCCCATCTTCACCATGGCGTGGTTGCCAGTGGCAGCCTCGCGGTGGGCAGTACCATCAAGGCGGTGGTCGATGACGGCATCCGCGAAGCCACCAAGGCCAACCACTCGGCCACCCACCTGTTGCATGCCGCCCTGCGCCAGGTACTGGGCGAACATGTACAGCAGAAGGGGTCGCTGGTGGACAGTCAGCGCCTGCGCTTTGACTTCAGCCATTTCGAGGCGATCCGCCCGGAACAGCTGCGTGAGCTGGAGCGCATGGTCAACGAGCAGATCCGCAGCAACACGGCGGTGGAAATCGAGATCACCGATATCGAAACGGCCAAGGCTCGGGGAGCCATGGCGCTGTTCGGCGAGAAATACGGCAACGAAGTGCGGGTGCTGACCATGGGCGGGGGCTTCTCTGTGGAGCTCTGCGGTGGTACCCACGTCAGCCGTACCGGTGATATCGGCCTGTTTAAGATTGTCAGCGAAGGCGGTATTGCTGCCGGCGTGCGCCGCATCGAGGCGATTACCGGCGCGGCGGCGCTGGACTGGGTCAACGAGACGGAAGAGCAGCTGCGCCAGGCGGCGCAGCTGGTCAAGGGTAACCGCGATACCCTGCTGAGCAAGCTCGGCGCGGCGCTGGAGCGCAGCCAGCAACTGGAGAAGGAGATCCAGCAGCTCAAGGCCCGGGCAGCCAGTGCCGCCGGTAATGACCTGGCCGGAGAGGCACAGCAGCTAAACGGCATGGCGGTTCTGGTCAAGCGGGTTGACGGTGTTGACGGCAAAGGCCTGTTGACACTGATCGACCAGTTGAAGAACAAGCTCGGCTCGGCAGTGATCCTGCTGGGTGGTGAACTGGACGGCAAGGTCGTGCTGGTGGCCGGCGTGACGAAGGATCTGACCGGTCGCGTCAAGGCAGGCGATCTGATTCGCAACACGGCTCAGGCAGTGGGCGGCAAGGGCGGCGGACGTCCCGACATGGCCCAGGGCGGTGGGACCGACGTTGCCGCGCTGGATGCTGCCCTGGCCGGCGCCGCTGAATGGGTTGCACAGCAATAGATTTGAAGGGGGTCAGGCCCGCCGGGCCTGACGCGACGATCGGGTAACCGATTTCTGCATGGGGGTTGGTGCAACAGATGGCACTTATTGTCCAGAAATTTGGCGGTACCTCGGTGGGTAGTGTGGAACGCATTACCCAGGTGGCCGAGAAGATCAAGGCGTTCAAGGCACAGGGCCATGACCTGGTTATCGTGGTTTCCGCCATGAGCGGGGAAACCAACCGCCTGATAGAGCTGGCGCGCAGCATTTCCGCAGATCCCGATCCCCGGGAGATGGATGTGATCCTGTCCACTGGTGAACAGGTGACCATCGGCCTGCTGGCCATGGCACTGAAAGCCATTGATGTGCCGGCGGTATCCTTCACCGGGCCGCAGGTGCGCATCGGCACCGATAACTCCTTCGGCAAGGCCCGTATCCAGCATATAGAAGATGCACGTCTGCGCGAGGCGCTCGGTGCCGGCAAGGTGATCATCGTTGCCGGCTTCCAGGGCATGGACGAGCAGGGCAACATCACCACGCTGGGGCGGGGCGGCTCGGACACCACGGCGGTGGCGCTGGCCGCCGCGCTGGGCGCCGACGAATGCCAGATCTACACCGATGTGGACGGCGTCTATACCACCGACCCGCGAGTCGTGGACAGCGCCCGGCGGCTGGACAAGATCACCTTCGAGGAAATGCTCGAAATGGCCAGTCTCGGCTCCAAGGTGCTGCAGATCCGGGCGGTCGAGTTCGCAGGCAAATACAACGTGCCGCTGCGTGTGCTGCACAGTTTCAAAGAGGGTCCCGGGACCCTGATTACCCTTGAGGAAGAGCTTTCAATGGAACAGCCCGTCATCTCCGGCATCGCTTTCAATCGTGATGAAGCCAAACTGACCATCCGTGGTGTGCCGGATACTCCCGGCGTGGCGTACAGGATCCTGGGGCCGGTCAGTGCAGCGAACATCGAGATCGACATGATCGTGCAGAACGTGTCGCAGGATCAGACCACCGATTTCACCTTCACCGTCAACAAGAACGACCAGCGCCGCACCGAGGAGGTCCTGCGCAAGGTGGCTGCTGAAATCGGCGCCCGTGAGGTTGCCGGTGACAGCGCGATCGCCAAGGTCTCCATTGTGGGCGTGGGCATGCGCTCGCATGCCGGTGTGGCCAGCAAGATGTTCGAAGCGCTGGCCCAGCACGGGATCAACATCCTGATGATCTCCACCTCCGAGATCAAGATTTCGGTGGTGATAGACGAGAAGTACCTGGAGCTTGCGGTGCGCAGCCTGCACTCGGCTTTCGGGCTCGATGCCCCTGAGCAGGGCGGCGATCACCTGGGCTGAGCCCGGACGGTAGGGCGGCGGCGTGAGGTTCATCACGTCGCCGGGATAAGCGAAGCGGTAAAAAGAGGTTACTGATCGAACGCCCGGGGAAGGTTGTGGTCACACATATGCGAACGTGACTACCGGATATGAAATGGGCCGGGTTATTTGCAGACGTGTCCTGATTAAAGAGCAAGGAGAAATGGAATGCTTATTCTGACTCGCAGGGTTGGTGAGACCCTGATGGTAGGTGATGAAGTAACAGTGACTGTATTGGGCGTGAAGGGGAATCAGGTGCGTATTGGCGTCAATGCCCCCAAAGAAGTGGCCGTTCACCGCGAAGAAATCTACCAGCGCATCCAGAAGGAAAAGGATGAAGCGTCAAATAGTTAATTTTCTGAATATTTTCATTGCATTAGCGCAGCGGCGCGGTTAATATTCTGCGCGTGTTACGGAGAGGTGGCCGAGAGGCCGAAGGCGCTCCCCTGCTAAGGGAGTACACCTCAAAAGGGTGTCGAGGGTTCGAATCCCTCCCTCTCCGCCACTTTTGTATTGTCTAGGTTGTTAATTGTTAAGTTCTTGAATTTAAAAGAAAAAAACAGTTGACAGAGAGTTCAAAGCCTATATAATACGCACCAACAACGCACTCGTAGCTCAGCTGGATAGAGTACTCGGCTACGAACCGAGCGGTCGGAGGTTCGAATCCTCCCGAGTGCGCCATACGAAACCCACTGCCCCGGCAGTGGGTTTTTTTATGCCTGCCATTCAGAGCCTGTTGCTGCTCTCTGGCGTGAGGTTGGCTCTTACCGTGTTAATCCAGCTTCGCTATTGCCAGTGTCGCAAACGCAGGGTTACATTGACCGGCCCGGTTATCGGCGGGGTGCGTCATGAAGCGCTGAGCTTCTACGAGAATGGGGATAGAACAAGAAATGACTTCAACAGAACTTCTGGTGGAAGGCGTCGAACTGATGCTTCTGGGGATCGGGACGGTTTTCGTCTTCCTGATCATGTTGGTGGGTTGCATCACTGCGATGTCCCGCCTGGTTACCCGCTACATTCCTGAAAAGTCAGCTGAGGTCGCCGCGCCGCGCCACATGGCCTCTGCGCCGCCGGCCGAGGTCGATCAACAGACGCTGATTGCCATAGGCGAGGCGATACGTCGGCATCGCGCGCGCCAGGCCCACTGATCCCGCTATCTGGCTACAATAACAAGGCTACATTCATGAGTGATCTGCAACCCAAGCCGCTGGGCATTACCGACGTCATTCTTCGCGATGCCCATCAATCCATTCTTGCCACCCGTATGCGACTCGACGATATGCTGCCTATCGCCGACAAGCTCGACCGCGTTGGTTTCTGGTCGGTCGAGTCCTGGGGTGGGGCGACCTTTGATGCCTGCATCCGCTATCTAGGCGAAGACCCGTGGCATCGCATCCGCGCATTGAAGAAAGCGATGCCAAACACCCGGCAACAGATGCTGCTGCGCGGACAGAACCTGCTTGGCTATCGCCATTATGCCGATGACGTCGTGGAAAAGTTTGTCGAGCGGGCAGCGGTGAATGGCGTGGACGTGTTCCGTGTGTTCGATGCCATGAATGACCCGCGTAATCTGCAGACCGCCCTCAGGGCGGTGAAGAATGTCGGTAAGCACGCGCAGGGGACTATTTCCTATACCACCAGCCCGGTTCACAACCTCGAGATGTGGATCGATCTGGCGCGGCAGATAGAGGACATGGGCGCCGACTCCCTGGCAATCAAGGATATGGCCGGCATTCTCTCGCCCTACGTCGCCTTCGAGCTGGTCAGCCGGCTCAAGCAGGTGCTGAGCATACCCATCCACATGCAATGCCATGCCACCGCAGGGCTCTCCACTGCGGCCATCCTCAAGGCAGCGGAGGCGGGGATCGACAACGTCGATACCGCCATTTCGTCCATGTCCATGACCTATGGCCATTCACCGACCGAGTCGGTGGTCGCCATGTTCCAAGGCACGCCGCGGGATACCGGGCTGGATCTGGAGCTGCTGGAGGAAGTCGCGGCGTATTTCCGTGAGGTGCGCAGGAAGTACGCCCGCTTCGAGGGGAACCTCAAGGGCGTGGATGCGCGGATTCTGGTGGCCCAGGTACCGGGCGGAATGCTCACCAACATGGAAAGCCAATTGAAAGAGCAGGGCGCCAGCGACAGGTTCGACCAGGTGTTGGAGGAGATCCCCCGGGTGCGGGAGGATCTGGGCTTCATTCCGCTGGTGACACCGACCTCTCAGATCGTGGGCACCCAGGCTGTGATCAACGTCCTCACCGGCGAGCGGTACAAATCCATCACCAAGGAAGCGGCGGGCGTGCTCCGGGGCGAGTACGGTGCTGCGCCGGCGCCCTTCAACGCGGAATTGCAGGCACGCGTCCTGGAGGGCGCCGAGCCGGTCACCTGTCGTCCGGCGGATCTGCTTGAGCCCGAGCTGGAGCGGCTGACCGCCGAGCTGCGCTCCGTTGCCGCTGAAAAAGGTTTTGCCCTGGCGGACAATGAAGTGGATGACGTACTGACATACGCGCTGTTCCCGCAGATCGGTCTGCGATTCCTCGAGCATCGCGGTGACCCGAGCGCGTTCGAGCCGGCTCCTGATGGTGTTTCCGGTACGGCTGGCGCAGTATCCGCACAGCCCGAGGTATACACCGTGGCGGTGGACGGGCGCGAGTATGTGGTGCAGGTATCCGAAGGCGGCGATGTGACGGGTATCAAACCCATCGGTAGCGCGTCGTCGACTCCTGCTGCCCCGGCGTCCGGTTCTGCCGGGGGCGAAGGCACGCCGCAGAAGGCTGCTCTTGCGGGCAATATTTTCAAGGTGTTGGTGCAGCCCGGCGAGCGGGTGGAGGAGGGCGACCTGATACTGATTCTCGAGGCCATGAAGATGGAAACGGAAATCCGTGCAATCAGCTCGGGGGTTGTCGACTCCGTCAAAGTGAAGGTGGGCGACGCGGTATCGGTCGGCGACACCCTGCTGACCATCGGCTGAGGAGAGCGTCGTGGATAAACTGACTCTGCTTTGGCAGACCACCGGCCTGTATCATATGACGGCGGGCCAGCTGCTGATGATCCTGATATGTCTGCTGTTGATATATCTTGCAATCCGCAAGGGCTTCGAGCCGCTGCTGCTCATTCCGATCGGGTTCGGCGGGCTGCTGGCCAACCTGCCGGTGGCGGGCATGGCGGCGCCGGGCGGTCTGCTGATGCTGATCTACGAGGTCGGCATACCTACCAGCGTGTTTCCCCTGTTGATCTTCATGGGGGTAGGGGCGATGACCGATTTTGGTCCCATGCTGGCCAACCCCCGTACCCTGCTGCTGGGCGCGGCTGCGCAACTGGGCATCTTTGGCACGCTGCTTGGCGCGCTGGCGCTTACTGTCTGGGGCGTCCCGGGGTTTGATTTCACCATGCGGGAAGCTGCCTCGATCGCCATCATCGGTGGAGCGGACGGGCCGACATCGATCTTCGTCACCTCCAAGCTGGCGCCGGACCTGCTCGGCCCGATCGCGGTGGCAGCGTATTCCTACATGGCTCTGGTGCCGCTCATCCAGCCACCGATCATGCGGGCGCTTACCACCGAGAAGGAACGAGCAATCGTCATGACCCAGTTGCGGCCGGTTTCGCAAGTGGAGAAGATCATATTTCCACTGGTGCTCTTGCTGCTGATTTCTCTGTTGCTTCCGGACGCCGCGCCGCTTATCGGCATGTTCTGCCTGGGTAATCTGATGCGCGAGTGCGGGGTGGTCGAGCGTCTGGCGGACACCACTCGCAATGCGCTGATCAATATAGTGACCATCGCCCTCGGCCTGGCAGTCGGGTCCAAACTGTCAGCCGACTCCTTCCTGCAGCTGAAAACCCTGGGCATTCTTGTGCTCGGTATGGTGGCGTTCTGCGTGGGGACTGCCGGTGGGGTGCTGATGGCCAAGCTGATGAACCTGTTCAGCAACCACAAGATCAACCCATTGATCGGTTCAGCCGGTGTATCCGCCGTTCCCATGGCCGCGAGGGTCTCCAACAGAGTCGGGCTGGAGTCCAACCCGCATAACTTCCTGCTGATGCACGCCATGGGGCCGAACGTGGCCGGTGTGATTGGCTCGGCAGTGGCGGCGGGGATATTGCTGACCTTCGTCAGCTGAAGGCTGTCGCGAAAAAAGCCCGCCCGGGATAACCCGGGCGGGCTTTTCAGCAGAGACCTTCTCAGATGCGGATGCGATCAGGCCTGTTCGGCAGCGAGCAAGGCAATCAGCGCGTTCTGCTGGCGACGGCTCATCTCGCGAAAACGCATCAGCAGTTCCCGCTCGGGCTGATTCAGCTCTTCCACCCGCTGCTCGCCAAGGGTCTGGCGGGAGGGGTACTCGGGAAGGCTGGGAAGGTCCAGCAGGCTGTGCTCGAGCCGCGCGATGATTTCGGAGTTCATGCTGCGGTGGTGTTGTTTGGCGACCTCCGCAATGCGGTCTCGCATGCCTTCCGGAAGACGGACGACAAACTTGTCGGCGGTTCTGCTGGTGTATTGCTGGAGTGCAGTTTTCATGGGCAACAATAATCGCTTTATCTGATGAATCGATCCCGGCCAGTTGGAATCTATGGCTTCCTGCCATCCAATCTGCCTTCTCGTTGGAGCTGCGGGGCGGGCCCCAACTCCAGAGTGATGGACAATGAATCGAGCCAATATGCTCAATTTCCAGCCGTTATTTCCGACTTTCGTCGAAAAGCGCCGGAATTACGTCTGGATTGCGACGGCTTTCCGTCGCTGGCCATTTGCAATCGAACTTTGGCACCAATTGTCAAGGTGGTCAAGTATTCTTAGAATCGGTTATTATCTGCCGCGGCAAGGTTCCCTTCGTGCGCTTGTAGCTCAGCTGGATAGAGCAACCGCCTCCTAAGCGGTAGGTCCCCGGTTCGAATCCGGGCTCGCGCACCATTTCCTTTCGATACGCCCTCGATCTTCCTCCGCGGCACTCGCCCGATTCCCGGTTTGCTGCCAGAATACGCTTCGATTCTACTTGCCGAGTAAGGAAGTGTCATGGGCTCACCATCTACCCATCGCTGGAAGTTCTTTCGTGCTGGCGGCTTCGATCAGGTACGGCTGGAAGCGCCGGAGGATCTTGCTGCGCTGCGCAATCTGGATCAGAAACTCTGGGCAGCACTTGCTTGCCCCACAGCAAATCTCGAGCTTGATCAGCGCATGCTCGCCTATATAGATGTCAATGGCGATGGGCGGATTCGAGCCCCCGAAATCCTCGACGCGGTCGACTGGACGCTGGCCCGCCTGGCTGACCCCGGCAGTCTGTTCCGGGAAGAGCCGCTGAGTCTGGCTTCGCTTCACGCCGGTGCCCAGGGGCAGCAGCTCGCTATAGCCGCGCGCCGCCTGTTGCAGGTACTGGGCCGCGGTGAGGAAGGCACCCTGACCCCGGCCGACACGGATGATCTCGCCGCGTTGTTCCCGCCGGGCGAGCCCAACGGCGACGGCCTGGTTCCGGCTGCCCTGACAACCGATGCGGAGCTGCAGCAGGCCATCGCCGACATCATCAGGTGTCTGGGCCCGCAGAAGGACCGCAGTGGTGAGCCGGCGGTCTCCGAAGCGGGTATCAACGACTTCTTCGCCCAGGCCAGGCAGGTACACGAATGGCAGCGGGACGCAGAAAAGCATGGGGTGTACTCCCTCGGCCCGGATGACGAGCAGGCCATTGCCGCGATCAGCGCGCTGCGGGACAAGATCGATGATTATTTCACCCGGGTCGAGATGGTTGCCTTCGACCCGCGGGCGGCCAGCATCATGAATGCCGATGAAGGGGAGTTGGCGCGCCTGTCGGCGATGAACCTGGCGGATCCGGGCAGCGTCGCGGAATTGCCGCTGGCCAGCCTGCAGCATGGGGAATCCCTGCCGCTGGTGGCCGGCATCAACCCGGCGTGGCGCGCGGCCATGGAGGCGCTGCGCGAACATGTTGTAAAGCCGGTGCTGGGGGATGTCGACAGCCTCAGCCGCAGCCAATGGCAGGAGTTGACCGCGCGCAGCAACGCATACTTCGCCTGGCAGGCAGCCAAGCCCGAGGTGGGTATCCTCGAGCACCTGACCGTGGAGCGTATCGCCGAGCTGGTGGAGGGAGATTATCAGGGCCGACTGCTGGCCCTCGTGGCCAGGGATATGGAGGTAGCGGAGGCGGCCGGCGGACTGGTCGATCTGGACAGGCTGCTGCGGTTGCAGCGGGGTCTGGTACCACTGCTGCGCAATTTCGTTTCCTTTCAGGATTTCTACTGCCGCAGGGACAAGGCGGTGTTCCAGGCGGGCCGCCTCTATATAGACGGGCGCAGCTGCGATCTGGTGGTCGAGGTCGGGGATGTGGATGCCCACAGCAAGGTGGCGGCCAACAGCGAGAGCTTCCTGCTGTACTGTGCCTGTACCCGTCGCGGTCAGCCGGTCCGCGAGCGCGAGTCTCTGAACATCGTCGCAGCAGTGACAGCGGGAGACGAAGGCGAGCTCATGGTCGGCCGCAATGGTCTGTTCTACGATCGCCAGGGCAACGACTGGGACGCTACCGTGGTCAAGGTGGTACAGAACGCAATCAGTGTCCGGGAAGCGTTCTGGTCGCCGTACCGCAGAGTCTCCCGCCTGGTATCCGAGCAGATCCAGAAATTCGCTGCCAGCCGGGATGATGCGCTGGTCAACAACGCGGCGGCCAGGGTAGGGGGCGCCGCAGCAGCACCGGCGGAGAGCACCGCAATGACCAGGACCTTCGACATTGCCCGGTTCGCCGGCATCTTCGCCGCGCTCGGCCTGGCGGTGGGCGTGCTGGGCGCCGCACTGGCATCGATCTTCAGGGGGCTGCTGGCGCTGCAGTGGTGGCAGTGGCCGCTGGTGATAGCGGGCGTGCTGCTGCTGATCTCGGGGCCGTCGATGCTGATGGCCTGGTTCAAGCTGCGGCGTCGCAATCTCGGCCCGATTCTGGACGCCAATGGCTGGGCGGTTAACACCCAGGCGCGCATCAACATTGCCTTCGGCACCACGCTCACCCAGCTGGCCAGGTTGCCCGACGGTTCGGACCGGGCGTTGCGCGATCCCTATGCCCCTGGCCCACGGCTGCTGCCCTGGCTGCTGGTGCTGCTGGTCGTGGTCGGAGCGGTGTTCCTCGCTGTGCGCGCCGGCTGGCTGGGTGGTGCTGCTATGCTATAGCGGGTCGCATGGAGTGGCGGCCGATCATCCAGGCCAGGCAAGGCAGAACTGCAAGGCTACCGGAGGACCCATTGCCCAGCACATTCACCTCGTTTTCTTCGCTCTATCTGTCCACCCTGCTGATGCTGGTGGGCAGCGGGCTGCTCAGCACCTACCTGGGGCTGCGCCTGTCCGCCGACAACGTCAATGCAGTATGGATCGGACTGCTGATGACCGGCTATTACGTCGGTCTGGTGATGGGAGCGACGGTCGGCCACCGGCTGATCGCCCGCGTTGGCCATATCCGCGCGTTCGTGGCCAGCGCCGGGGTGGTAACGGCATCGGTACTCTGTCACGCGCTGACGTCCAGCGTCGAGGTCTGGCTGGCGTTGCGCTGGCTGGTGGGGCTGGGAATGATGTGCCAGTACATGGTGCTGGAAAGCTGGCTCAACGAGCAGGCCGAGTCCCATCAGCGGGGACGGGTGTTCGCCGGTTACATGCTGGTGACCTTTCTCGGTCTGGGGCTCGGGCAGTTGCTGCTGACGCTGATGCCCGAACTCACCTTCAGGCACGTGGTCCTGGTAGCCATCTGCTTCTCGCTCTGTCTGGTACCGGTGGCAGTGACCCGGCGGCTGCACCCGGCTCCGCTGCACCCGGCGCCCCTTGAGGTCCGCCTGTTCATCCGGCGTATTCCCCAGGCGTTGAGCACCATTGCCGTCGCCGGGCTCATTCTGGGCGGTTTCTATGGGCTGGCCCCGGCCTATGCGGCCACCCAGGGACTGGATACGCATGCCATCGGTATCTTCATGGCGGTCACGATCGGCGCAGGGCTGTTTGCCCAGGGGCCGACCGGCTGGCTGTCCGACCGGATCGACCGCAGCCGGATGATCCAGGTGAATGCCATCCTGCTGACTACCATCGCCCTGATGATTGCGCTGACGTCCTCGCCCCTGTTGCTGATGGTGCTGACCGGGTTGTTCGGACTCATGGCTTTTACCCTGTATCCGCTGGCGGTAGCTCTGGCCAACGACCACGTTGATCAGGAGCGGCGGGTCCAGCTGGCCGCAACGCTGCTGATGACCTTCGGCCTTGGCGCCAGCGCTGGCCCCCTGTTCGGTGCGGCGCTGATGGAGCTGGCGGGCCCGGGGATGCTGTACGTGTTCATGGCCTGCAGCAGCCTGCTGCTGGTGGTGTTCGTGCGTCCCGAGCGGGTTACCGGAGAGAACCTGGTGGAAGAGGCGCCGGTCCAGTTCATGCCGGCAGCGGGCAACCTGGCCACGTCACCCCTGGCGGCAGCGATTGACCCGCGGGTGGATGAGCAGGTGGTGATCGAGCAGATGCAGGACGAGGAGCCGATCGCGGAGGAGGCGGTTGACGAGGACGACGCCGAGCATCGGCCCGGCTGAAATCAGAACAGGTCGTCGCGGGCAGCCAGTCGGCGGGCTTCGCTCTGGAGGTGAGTGACGAAGCGGTCTATCTGCCGCTGGGCGGGGGTGGCCGGCTGATGGAAGTGCACCCCCACATGGGTCTCGTCGCGCTCTTCGAAGTACTGACGGTGGCGGATCTCCACGTTGACGGGAAAGCGCTGCTCCGCATCAAGTTGCAGCTGGCTCTGCTCGTACCGCCCGCCCGGTTGCAGCGTTGCCACCAGGTTGCCGGCCATGCGCACCTTGCAGCCGGTGGCGGATATATCGAGGAGTTCGCCCGTGTGGCTGCGCGCTTCGCCGGATTGGATCAGCTCCAGGCTGGTTTCGATGCTGCGGTGAACCTGGGCGCGGAACGCGCCTCTGCGCTGGTGATAGGTCAACTGGGTGGGCAGGGAAGCGACGAACGCCGGGGCGCCGTCCTCCAGTTCCACGCGGGTACCGCTGGCGCAGTGCCAGCGCATGTGCACGCCGTCCTGCCAGCCATCGATGCGGAACGGCTCGCCCTGGTCGATCCATTTTTCGCCCACCGAGGGGATGAGCTCGTCGATGCACAGGGTGCCGGCCTGCGGGTCAATGGCCACAAGGAAGCTCTGGAAGATCTGGGTACGGCCTTCGAAGCGGATTTCCAGTGGCGTGCGGGCGTTCTGCAGGCTCTTCAGCAGCGACTGGATTTCCAGTGGCGCGGTGACTTCCCTTGGTGGCTGGGGGCCCGGCCGGTGTTCGGTTAACATTGACACGTCAGCTTCTCATCCGTAAATCCTGACTGAAACAACCGCTGAACTGCCGGGACGTCAGGCCCGACTGATCGGCCGTCCGGGTCGTGCTCGACTGGCGTTACCCTGTCGGTCATAGACATCAAGGCTGGCTTCCCCCTGGTTGCGCAGAAGGTCCAGCAGGTGGCTGTTGATATGCTGACTGTGGCGAATCAGGCGGGCATTACGCAGATTGGCGTCCCGGCACGCCTGGGCCGCATTCAGGAAGGCGGCGTGCCGGTCAGCCAGTTCGGTGTCGTTCAGGCCGGAGATGAAGTCGCCGAGGCCGAGGTCGGCGGGCCGGCCCATCTGTTTCAACTGTGCCTCGATCGCCCGCTCCGCTGCAGCGAGGGAGGCCATCAGCGGAGTCTTGGCGTCGATCAGGGCCTGCAGCGCGGCCATGTCCTGATCCAGCAGGGCCTGCTTTTCCTGGTCGAGCAGCTCGGCAAACCGCTGGCAATATTCCGTGGCGCTGGCGAACAACTCACCAAGATGCTGCATCCGTCATTCTCCGTTGATGGTTGCGCCCGCCGCCACTCAGGACTCCAGGGCGATCAGCTTGTCGGCAATGCGGCCGCTGTCCGGCTTGTAGCTGCCATCGGCGATGGCCTGCCTGATCTGTTCGACACGGGCGCTGTCCACTTCCGGCAGCTCCCGCAGGCGCTCTTCGATCGCCTGCAGCTGCTGGGCCTGGCTGCTCAGCTTCACTCCCGAGTCCGCCGCCGCTGTCTGGTTGCCGGGCTGGGGCTGGGCAGCGGGGCGCTCGGCGGCGACGTCGCGCCTGGCGGCGGTGGCATTGCTCTGCGTGCTGCGCGCGGCACCGCCGGCGCTGCTGGTGTTGAAATCTATGACCATGTTCTTGTCCTCAGCCTGAATGCTTCATCAGCATCTGTAACGACCGCCTCACTGGAAACTTTAGCCCTTCAGCGAAAAAAATCAGGCTGCGGCTGATTTTGTGACGAATCGCACAGTTTGCATGGGAACCGGATCTGCTGGCAAGTATAACCCATGCTGCAGGCTCACATGCCGACTTCCACCTGGCCCGGGCCGATGATGCGTGCCCGTACGACGCGGTCCGAGCGGGTGTTGCGCACCCGTATCTGGCTTCCGGTGCTGCCACTTTCCAGCGCTTCTCCTGGCATGCGAACGGCAACCCGGCTGTTGGCCGCGGTGATCACCACCCGGTCACCGCGCTTGACGGTCTCGTCCTGTTCCAGCTGGTTGGGGCTGATGACGCTGTCCGCCGGGATGGGGCGGCGCACCCGCATGCCGATGGCCTGTTCGGCTTCAGTCAGGTAGCCGCCGCTGAGCTGGCCGACATTGCGCTCGCGCAGGGCAAGGTCGCCGGCCCCGATGACGGCGTGGCGTGCCAGCGGTCGGCTGCTGATGACCACCTGCTGAAACAGATCCACCGTGGCCGGCACGAACAGCCGCCACTGGGCCTCGGTGCTGTCGCAGCTGACCCTTACGGTAACCCGGCCCACAGGCACCGCCGGGCTTTCCAGCTGGGCGCTTATCGAATCCTCCGGGCAAAGCGGCAGCCGCAATCGCGGGTCGAGACGGTTCACGCTGATCTCGTGGCGCGTGTGCCGGGTATTGCCTTCCAGGTGAGCGACAACCTGTTCCTCAAGATATGCGCCAGTGGTGCCGATAAGCTGATCGATAAGCGGATTGGCATGCAGACTGCCACACCCCAGCAGTACGAGGGTGGCAATCATTCTGATGGCGAATGCCGGTAACTGCATATAATCCAACCTCTTGAAATCAGGCGGCGCTGTCAATATGCCGGCGCGCCCCAAACCTTCTGATGAATCAAGCAAGCTTCATGCCGCTTGAAGATCATCGCTACGGGAGCAATCCATGGCTGGAATTATGGACTCGGTGGACCAGCGCACGCGACTGGTCGGGCAGAACCGTCTGGAGCTGCTGCTGTTCCGGCTGAACGGTCGCCAGTTGTACGGCATCAACGTATTCAAGGTGAAGGAGGTGCTGCAGTGTCCACGGCTGACCGCGATACCGCGCCTGAACCCCATGGTGCGCGGTGTCGCTCACATTCGCGGTGGTACGCTGCCGATCATCGATCTGGGCCGGGCAACCGGTGGCCGGGCGCTGGAGGATCTTTCGAGCGCCTTCGTCATCATCACCGAATACAACAATAGGGTGCAGGGGTTTCTGGTGCGGGCGGTCGAGCGCATCGTCAACCTGAACTGGAGCGACGTGCATCCGCCGCCCCGTGGCACGGGTCGGGATCACTACCTGACTGCGGTAACCCGGGTGGAAGAGCAGATGGTCGAGATCGTCGACGTGGAGAAGGTGCTGGCCGAGGTGATCGCCGTGGTTGATCCGGTTCCGCAGCGGGCCCGTGAAGGCGGACCGGTAGCCGGCCCCGGCTCGCGGCGCATACTTATCGTCGATGACTCGTCGGTGGCGCGCCGGCAGATCATCCGCTGCGTCGAGGCGCTGGGCATCGAAGTGCACGCGCTGAATGACGGGCGGCAGGCACTGGACTGGCTTCAGGCCCAGGCGGATCAGGGCGTCGACGTGCCCGGCGAACTGCTGATGATGATCTCCGACATCGAAATGCCGGAGATGGACGGCTACACTCTCACCGCAGAAGTGCGAAACGATCCGCGACTGAAGGGGCTGCATGTCATGCTGCACACCTCGCTGTCGGGAGTATTCAACCAGGCCATGGTACGCAAGGTAGGCGCGGATGACTTCCTCGCCAAATTCAGCCCCGACGAGCTGGCGGAGCGGGTGCTGGCGCGTATGCAGGGGGTGGGAACATGATGGAGCTTATGCGTGAGCTTGGCTGATCCGGATTTCAATCTGTTTCGGGACTATCTCGAGCAGACCAGCGGCATTGTGCTGGGCGACAACAAGCAGTACCTGGTATCCAGCCGTCTGGGGCGGTTGCTGGAGCAGCGGGGAATCCGCAGCCTCGGCGAGCTGGTAAGACAGGTGCAGCTGCAGCCCCGCTCGGGCCTGCGCGAGCTGGTGGTCGACGCGATGACCACCAACGAGACCCTGTGGTTCCGTGATGGCTATCCGTTCGAAGTGCTCAAGTCCCGGTTGATACCGGAGTTCCTGCGTGGCCAGCCGGGGCAGCGTCTGCGCATCTGGTCGGCGGCCTGCTCCTCGGGTCAGGAGCCCTATTCGCTGAGCATGGCGATCGATGAGTTCGAGCGCGCCAATCCCGGGCAGCTGCGCGGCGGGGCCCAGATCGTCGCCACGGAAATTTCCGCCACCATGCTCAATGCCGCCCGGGCCGCCCGCTACGATACCCTGGCGATGGCCCGGGGCCTGTCGCGGGAGCGGCGGGACCGTTATTTCGATGAGGTAGCGCCGGGACAGTGGGAGGTGCGGCAGGCTCTGCGCAACCGGGTGGAGTTCCGCCAGCTCAACCTGCTGGACAGCTACAGCATCCTCGGCAGGTTCGATATCGTTTTCTGCCGCAACGTACTTATCTATTTCTCCGCCGACGTGAAGAAGGACATCCTGCGGCGCATTCACGCCACCCTCAGGCCCGGCGGCTACCTGGTGCTCGGCGCCTCGGAGGCGCTCAATGGACTGCCCGAACTGTACAGCATGGTGCAGTGCAATCCCGGCATCATCTATCAGGCACGGTAACAGGCGGGCGGCACGCTGCCGGTTGCCGCTGCGGCTTGCCGCAGGGCGGTAAGCGCTTGCCGCTCCGCCGGTGCCCCTTTCCGTTGAACGCCGCATAACCGGCGGGTTCACCCTTCTGGCACGGCTATTGCTTCATGGTTGGCAAGGAACCACTGGCCCCTCGGGCCGTTGTGAGGATTGCCCACCATGAGTTTGAGTTTTGACCGCGCCCTGGGAGTACATGAGCAGGCCCTGGCCTTTCGGGCCGAGCGCGCCTCCGTGCTGGCGAACAATATTGCCAACGCCGACACCCCCAACTTCAAGGCCCGCGATCTGGATTTTGTCAGTGTGCTGGAGGCCCAGCAGAGCGGCGACCAGCGTTCGGTGCAGATGACCCGTACCCACGCCAACCATCTGCAGGTGGAGAGCTTGATCGACCAGGCCGCAGGGCTGCGCTATCGCACGCCGAGCCAGCCCTCGATCGACGGCAACACCGTGGAGGTGCAGGCCGAACAGGCTCGCTACACCGAGAACGCCGTTGACTTCCAGGCCAGCTTCACTTTCCTCAACAGCAAGTTCAAGGGCCTGATGACGGCCCTGCGGGGTGATTGACCATGTCCCTTGACCGAATCTTCGATATTGCCGGCTCCGGCATGAATGCCCAGTCCGTGCGGCTCAATACCACGGCCAGCAACATCGCCAACGCCGATACCGTTTCCAGCAGCATCGACCAGACCTACCGGGCGCGCCAGGCCGTGTTCGCCACCATGTTCAACGAGCAGCAGCAGGCGCTCGGTGGATCGCTGTTCGCGCCTGATGACCAGGCGGGGCAGGGCGTCAATGTGGTGGGCGTGGTGGAATCCGACGCGGAGCTGCAGGCCCGCTACGAGCCCGATCACCCCATGGCCAACGAAGAGGGCTATGTGTACTACCCCAACGTCAACGTGGTCGAGGAAATGGCCAACATGATGGCTGCCTCCCGGGCCTATCAGACCAACGTGGAAATCATGAATACCGCCAAGACCATGCTCCAGCGCGTGCTGACCCTTGGGCAATAGGAGAGCCTTGAATGAACATCAGTGTCGGTAACAGCCTGCTCGACCAGTATCAGCTGGACCAGGGCCGGTTTGCCAAGGGTGACGAGCTGGGCAAGAACGAGTTTCTCGAACTGCTGGTGGCCCAGCTGAACAACCAGGACCCGCTGGCGCCGCAGGAGAACGGTGAGTTCATTGCCCAGCTGGCGCAGTTCAGCACCGTGGAGGGCATCGAGAAGATGAACTCCAGCATCGACGCCATGGCCAGCAGCTTCCAGTCGTCCCAGGCGCTGCAGGCGTCCTCCATGGTCGGCCGCACCGTGGTATTCCCGAGCGAGCGGGCCATGGTCGACCCGGCGGCAGGTTTCTCGGGCCAGTTGGTGTTACCGCAGTCCAGCCCGGCGGTACTGGTCAACGTCTATGACGATGCCGGCAGCATGGTGGCCACGGTCAACCTCGGAGCGCAGGAAACCGGTATCCGCGACTTTGCCTGGGACGGGCTGGATGCCAGCGGCAATCCCTTGCCGGCCGGCAAATACCGCTTCGAGGCCCAGGCCAGCATCAACGGCGAGACCACTCAGCTGGCCACCCTGTTGCCGGCCAATGTGGACAGCGTCTCACTCGGGGTGGGGCATGGCGGTGAAATGGTTCTCAATCTGGCGGGCCTGGGCAGTATCGGCCTGTCGGAAGTCTTCACTATCGGTAAATAACGTCGTCCGTACAGCGAAAAGGAGTCGATCATGTCTTTCAATATTGGTCTCAGTGGTATCCGGGCGGCATCCTCCGATCTGAATATCACCGGTAACAACATCGCCAACGCCAGTACCGTTGGCTTCAAGAGTGCACGTGCCGAATTCGGCGATGTGTATGCGGCATCCATTCTCGGCACCGGGTCCAACGCCCAGGGCAGCGGGGTGGTGCTGAACAACGTGGCGCAGATCTTCACCCAGGGCAATATCAACTACACCGAAAACAGCCTGGACCTGGCGATCAACGGCAACGGCTTCTTCGTCACCAGCAACAACGGCGCCCTGAGCTACACCCGGGCCGGCTACTTCGGCACCGACCGCGAAGGCTTCATCGTCAACAACCTGGGCGGACGGCTGCAGGGTTACGGGGTGAATGCGGTGACCGGTCGCATCAACGAAGGTGTGCCGACCGACCTCCGGGTCGACACCCGCGCGGCCAACCCGAACCGCACCAGCGTGATCAACTCGACGCTGAACCTCAACTCGTCCAGTGTCAGGCCGGTTGCCGCGCAGAACACTTACGACTCCACCTATGCACAGGCCTACAGGGACCATCTGGTCGACATCGGGGCCGACCCGGATGCCCCTACCGCAGAGCAGCGGGCAGCAGCGGATGGCATTGCCGCGGCGGCGGCCCGCACCGCAGCCAATACCACAGCGGTGGCCAATTTCGATCCGTCGGACTCCTCCACCTACAACAGCTCCACCTCGGTGACGGTATACGACAGTCTTGGCAATTCCCATGTGATGTCCAAGTACTTCATCAAGACCGACGCCAACACCTGGGACATGCACGTGCTGATCGATGGCCGCAACCTGGCCGGGGTGGCTGCCACCGATCCCGAGTTCAGCAGCGAGCCGTACCAGCTGCGATTCAACGCCGCGGGCGCGCTGGTGGCGGGGCAGACCACTACCATTCCCGAATGGCGTCCGCTGGATGCCAACGGTCAGCCGGCAGGTGCCGAGCTTCAGGAGCTGACGCTGGACCTGACCGGCTCGTCCCAGTACGCCTCCGGTTTCGGTGTGACCTCGGTGGTGCAGGACGGTTACACCACCGGTGAGCTGGCGGGGCTCGAGATCGATGATCAGGGCATGCTCATTGCACGCTACACCAATGGCCAGACCAAGACCCAGGGCCAGCTGGTGCTGGCTACCTTTGCCAACCAGCAGGGGCTCAAGCCGCTGGGGGACACCGCCTGGGCCCAGTCCAGCGCATCCGGCGAGCCGGTGGTCGGTGCACCGGGCAGCGGTACCCTGGGTATGGTGCAGTCCGGCGCCCTGGAACAGTCCAACGTCGACCTGTCCGAGATGCTGATCAACCTGATCGTTGCCCAGCGCAACTACCAGGCCAACGCCAAGACCATCCAGACCGAAGATGCGGTGACCCAGACCATCATCAACCTGCGCTGATCCCGGCTGCAGCAGCGGCAATAGCGGCAACTCCGGTTGCCGCTATTGCCGCTTTTTCATTTGTGCAGACCCTCCAACCCCGCACTTCTGCGCCTTCGCCCCGGCTGCCTGGACTTGGCACGAACCCTGCTTGATCAACTGTGACTTAATTCACAATCGGCAGTTTCCCGTCGCGGAACGCCGGAGCGGAGCAGGTGAATGGACAAATCACTCTTCATTTCCATGAGCGGAGCCAGCCAGAACATGCTGGCCCAGCGTGCCCACGCCAACAACCTGGCCAACGTGGCAACCACCGGCTTCCGCCGGGATTTCGAACAAGCCCGTTCCATGCCGGTTTTCGGCGACAGTTTTCCGACGCGGGTCTACGCCATGACCGAACGGCCTGGCACCGACCTGTCCGCCGGTGCGATGCAGGAAACCGGGCGTGACCTGGATGTGGCTGTCAACGGCGAGGGCTGGATTGCCGTGCAGGCGCCCGATGGTACCGAGGCCTATACCCGCGCCGGCAGCCTGCAGATAGACCTGTTCGGCGTCCTGCGCACCAGCAGTGGCCTGCCGGTGCTGGGCAACGCCGGCCCGATTGCCATTCCGCCGGCGGACAAGGTCGAGATCGGCACCGACGGCACCATCAGTTTCCGCGCCCAGGGCGAAGCGCCAAACGTGCTGGCGGAAGTTGACCGGATCAAGCTGGTGCGGCCCGAACAGAACATGGTCAAGGGCCCGGATGGGCTGATGCGCACCGCAGATGCCCAGCCGCAGCCGGCCGACGGCGCGGTGACGCTGGCGACCGGTTTTCTTGAAGGCAGCAACGTCAATGCGGTGGAAGAGATGACCGCGATGCTGTCGCTGGCGCGGCAGTTCGAGCTGCACGTGAAGATGATGCGTACCGCCGAAGAGAACGCCCAGTCCACCAACAAGCTTTTGCAGATCAGCTAAGCGGATTCAGCAGGCGTGTCAGTCACTGATGCGCAAGGAGAAGACAGATGCACGCAGCACTTTGGGTAAGCAAGACCGGGCTGTCCGCCCAGGACACCATGCTCACCACCATTTCCAACAACCTGGCCAACGTCTCGACCACCGGCTTCAAGCGTGACCGCCCCGAGTTCGAGGATCTGCTCTATCAGATCAAGCGTCAGCCCGGCGCCCAGAGCACCCAGGACACCCAGCTGCCCTCCGGCTTGCAGCTGGGCAGCGGCGTGCGCGTGGCCGGCACCCAGAAGATCTTCACCACCGGTACCCTGCAGACCACCGAGCAGCCGCTGGACATGGCGATCAACGGCCGGGGCTTCTTCCAGATCCTGATGCCCGACGGCAACATCGGCTATACCCGGGACGGCAGCTTCCACCTGGATGCGGATGGTCGCATCGTCACCTCCAACGGCTACCCGCTGGAGCCGGGCATCAACCTGCCCGAGGACGTGCAGACCTTCACCGTGGGCGAGGACGGCACCGTCTCGATCTCGGTATTCGGCGACCCGGGCGTGCAGGAAGTGGGTGTGATCCAGACCGCCGACTTCATCAACCCGGCGGGGCTGCAGGCCATCGGTGGCAACCTGTTCCTGGAGACCGCTTCCAGCGGCGCCCCGCAGGTCGGCAACCCCGGTGAGAACGGTCTGGGTACCGTGCTGCAGAACACCCTGGAAAACTCCAACGTCAGCGTGGTCGAGGAGCTGGTGAACATGATCACCACCCAGCGTGCCTACGAAATGAACTCCAAGGTCATTTCCACCGCTGACCAGATGCTGCAGTACATCAGCCAGAACCTGTAATTGATCGGTTCCCGGAGAGAAACGAGATGAAAGCCCTGCGTGCCACCCTGATGCTGCTGTGCATGGCCACCCTGGCGGCCTGCGTACAGACCCCGCCCAAGCCTGACGATCCGGCCTATGCTCCGGTCATGCCGCGCACGCCCATTCCCCAGGAACTGAACAACGGGGCCATCTACCAGGCCGGCTTCGAGACCAATCTGTACGAGGATCGCAAGGCCAACCGCATCGGTGACGTAATCACCGTGGTGCTCACCGAGCGGATGGCAGCGCAGAAGAAGGCCGAGAACGAAATCAGCAAGGACAGCAGTGTCAGCATCGCTAATCCCATGCTGTTCGGACGCAGTGGCATTGCCGGCATCAACACCGGTGTCGAGCTGGGCGGCAGCCGTGGTTTCAACGGCGAGGCCGATGCCAACCAGAGCAACAGCCTGACCGGTTCGATCACCGTCACCGTTGCCGATGTGTTGCCCAACGGGCTGCTCGCGGTGCGCGGCGAGAAGTGGATCACCCTGAACAACGGCGACGAGCTGATCCGCCTGTCCGGCCTGATTCGCCCGGATGACATCGGTGCCGACAACAGCGTGCCCTCGACCCGCATCGCTGATGCCCGCATCACCTATTCCGGCACCGGCGCCTTTGCCAATGCCAGCAAGCCGGGCTGGCTGAGCCAGTTTTTCATGAGCCCGGTGTGGCCGTTCTGAGGAGTTGCCCATGCGTACATTGCTGATCTGCCTCTGTCTGGCGCTGGTGGCTCCGCTGGCCCAGGCCGAGCGCCTGAAGGACATCGCCAGCATCGCCGGTATCCGCAGCAACCAGCTGATCGGCTACGGTCTGGTGGTGGGGCTGGATGGCTCCGGTGATCAGACCACCCAGACGCCGTTCACCGTGCAGACCTTCAACAACATGCTCACCGAGTTCGGTATCACCGTGCCGCCGGGCACCCGCATCCAGATGAAGAACGTCGCGGCAGTGGCCATCCACGCCGAGCTGCCGGCCTTCGCCAGCCCCGGCCAGACCATCGATATCACCGTGTCCTCGATAGGCAACGCCAAGAGCCTGCGCGGGGGCAGCCTGCTGATGACGCCGCTCAAGGGCATCGACGGCAATGTCTATGCCATTGCCCAGGGCAACCTGGTCGTCGGCGGTTTCGGTGCCGAGGGCGCCGATGGCTCGCGCATCACCGTTAATGTGCCCAGCGTCGGGCGCATCCCCAACGGTGCTACGGTGGAGCGGGCCGTGGCCAACCCCTTCGCCAGCGGCGATCACCTGGTGTTCAACCTGAACCGGCCGGACTTCACCACCGCCAAGCGGGTGGTGGACCAGATCAACAACACCTTCGGCCCGGATGTGGCTCAGGCGATGAACGCCGGTTCCATCCGCGTGCGGGCGCCGCTGGATCCGAATCAGCGGGTGGATTACCTCTCCATGGTCGAGAACCTGCAGATAGAGCAGGGCAACGCCGCCGCCCGGGTCGTCATCAACTCGCGTACCGGCACCATCGTCATCGGTCAGGATGTACGGGTGCAGCCGGCAGCGGTGACCCATGGCGGACTGACCGTGACCATCAGCGAGAACTATCAGGTCAGCCAGCCCGAGCCCTTCAGCGGCGGTCAGACGGTGATCACCCCCAGCTCTCAGATCGCCATCGAAGAGGGTGACAGCCGCATGTTCGTATTCAATCCCGGCGTCTCGCTGGACGAGATCGTGCGCGCGGTTAACCAGGTGGGCGCTGCCCCGGGTGACCTGATGGCGATTCTCGAAGCACTCAAGCAGGCCGGCGCCCTGAATGCCGAGCTGGTCGTGATCTGAGGAGTAATGACATGAACGGCCCGAGTCTCAGCTACACCGATCTCAACGCCATGGCGCAGATGAAAAGTGGCAGCAAGGCGGACACCCCCGAAAACATGGAGCGGGTGGCGCGCCAGTTCGAGTCGCTGTTTCTCAACGTCATGATGAAGAGCATGCGCGAGGCCAACCAGGTGTTCGCCGAGGGCAACCCGTTGAACACGCCCCAGACCCGCTTCTATCAGGACATGTACGACAGCCAGATGGCTGTGCACCTGTCGGAAAGGCAGGGCATGGGGCTGGCCGATGTCATGCTCCGCCAGCTTTCGCCGACCAGCGCCGGGCCGAAGCCGGCTGTCGCGGTCTCGGCAGCTGGGGACGGGCCGGCTGACCACTCCGCCTTGCTGGCGCGCCGACGTCTGGCGATCAGCATGGGCCGTGGCGAAGTCAGTCTCGGTCAGCAGCCGGCTGCTGCTGGCGAGCCTGCGCCTTCCCGCCCGGTGACGGCAGCGGCGGAGCCAGCCGCGAGCTGGCAGCCGGTACGGGGTATCCGCGCCGCTGAACGTGCCGCCGCAGCCCAGCCGGCACCGACGCGCTTTGACAGCCCCGCCGAATTTGCCGCAGCCATGCTGCCGATGGCCGAGAAGGCCGCCGCACGACTGGGCGTCGATCCGCATTATCTGGTGGCCCAGGCCGCGCTGGAAACCGGCTGGGGCAAGTCCATCATCCGCAACGGTGACGGCTCCAGCAGCTACAACCTGTTCGGCATCAAGAGCCATGGCCAGTGGCAGGGCGAGTCGGCCAGTGTCATGACCAGCGAATACCGTGACGGGGTTCGACAGCAGGAGCGGGCCAGTTTCCGCAGCTACGACTCATTCGAGCAGAGCTTCGATGACTACGTGGACTTCCTGCATCGCAACGGACGCTACGCCCAGGCGCTCAAGCGTACCGAAAGCGGTGATGTCTTCTTCCGCGAACTGCAGGCGGCCGGTTATGCCACCGACCCGCGCTATGCCAGCAAGGTGTCGCAGATCGCCCGCAAGCTGATCAGCGAGAATGCAACCGCGTCGGCCAGTCCGGCCACCAGCCAGGGTAGGGTGTAAGCCATGTCGGATCTGTTTCAGGTTGGCTTGAGTGGGCTGCGTGCGGCACAGACCCAGCTGTCGGTCACCGGTCAGAACATCACCAACGTCAATACGCCCGGTTACAGCCGGCAGACGGCGATCCAGACCACCAATCCGGCCAACCTCACCGGTGCCGGCTTCATGGGCAACGGCACCAAGGTCGTGGATATCCAGCGTATCTACAACCAGTTCCTGACCAACCAGGTCCGCAGCACCACTTCGGCGGCGGCGGCCAACGAGGCCTACCGGACGCAGATCGAGGAGCTCAACAGCACGCTGTCGAGCACCGCTTCCGGCATCACCACCGGCATGCAGAACTACTTCGGCGCGCTGCAGACCGCCATCGAGGACCCCGCCAGCCTGCCGGCACGCCAGCTGTTCCTGTCCGAAGCCCAGGGGCTGGCAGGGCGTTTCAACTCGGTGCATGCCCAGCTGAGCACTCAGAACAGGTTCATCAACGACCAGATGACCACGGTGGCGCAGCAGGTGACCCGGCTGGCGCAGTCGGTGGCCGGCTTCAACGATGCGATTGCCAAGGCGGCGGCCAATGGCGCTGCGCCCAACGACCTGCTGGATGCGCGGGACGAAGCCATTCGCCAGCTCAGCGGCTATATCGGGGTCACGGTGGTCAATCAGGATGACCACAGTATCAACCTGTTCATCGGCTCCGGCCAGCCGCTGGTGATCGGCAAGGAGGCCTCCGTGCTCCAGGCTGCCCCTGGCCTGGCCGACCCGTCACGGATGGATATACGCCTGGTCAGCGGCAATGCAGGGCAGGATGTCACCGGCCTGATCAGCGGTGGTGAGCTGGGCGGTCTGCTGGACTATCGTCGGGATGTGCTGGACCTGGCATTGAATGCGCTGGGCCGCATGTCCCTGGGCATCGCCAGCGAATTCAACCAGCAGCTGGCCAAGGGGCTGGACCTCAACGGCAATGTCGGCGGTCCTCTGTTCAATGACATCAACAGTCGCGACATGCTCGACCTGCGCAGTCGCGGGCGCGAGAGCAACCAGTCGGATGCCTCGCTGGATGTGCGTATTACCGACACCAGCCAGCTGAGCACCTCGGATTACGAGCTGACCTTCACCTCCGATACCGAGTTCACCGTGCGCCGTATCGGCGACAACCGGGTGCTCGGACCTTTTGATCTGAACGCCGCCCCGGGTGACCCGAACGGTCGCTATCCCGCCTTCGACGGCCTGGATCTCAGCCAGCAGCCGGATGCGGGTAACTTCCGGTCGGGCGACCGCTATCTGCTCACACCCACCCGTTCTGCAGCCCAGGGCATGGCAGTGGTGATGACCGAGCCGCAGCAGCTGGCGTTTGCCGCGCCGATGGCTGCCCAGGCCGGTCTTGATAACCGAGGTACCGGTGCGGTCAGCCAGCCGGTACTGCTTGGCGGCAGTGGGCCGCTGGACATGGATGCGCTGGTGGCACTGACCGGGCCGGAAGGGGTCAGCTTCACCTACTCGGCCAATGCCGACGGCACCGGGACCCTGGAGCTGAGCGCGGACCCCGGGCCGGTCTCGCCCGCAGCCATCACCATTGCCGCACCGGGCGCGGCGCAGCAGTTCGAGTTCACCCTCGGCGGGCAGTCCTTCAGCATGGGGTTGTCCGGCCGTGCGCTGGATGGCGACACCTTTACCGTCAGCTTCAACCAGGGCGGGGTGGCCGATAACCGCAACGCGCTGCAGCTGTCGGAGCTGCAGAATCGCCCGGTGCTCGGCAAGACCGAGGGCGCCCGTGGTTTCTCCCTGCTGGATGGTTACGGCGATCTGGTGCAGCGAGTCGCCACCTTCACCGCCCAGGCGCGGACCGAGAGCGAGGCCAACCAGGCGATGCTGGTGCAGGCGACCAACAACCGCAACTCTGTATCGGCGGTCAACCTCGATGAAGAGGCGGCAAGCCTTATCCAGTTCGAGCAGTACTACAACGCCTCGGCGCAGATCATTCAAGTTGCGCGTACCGTGTTCGATACATTGATCAACACGATGCGCTGAGGAGAGGACAGGCATGCGTATCTCCACCATTCAGGCATTCAACAGCGGCGTGCGGGGCATCCAGGATAATTATTCCTCGGTGACCCGCACCCAGGAGCAGATCAGCTCCGGCAAGCGCATGCTGACGCCGGCGGATGACCCCGTGGCATCGGTCCGTCTGCTGCAGCTGGAGCAGGAAGCCAGCAAGCTCGGTCAGTACCGTGAAAACATCACCGCCGCGACCAACAGCCTGACCCAGCAGGAAGCCGTGCTCAACTCGGTCAACAATGTCCTGCAGCGGGTCAGGGAAATCACCCTGGAAGCGGGCAACGGTGCGCTGGACGCCGGCGCACGGCAGGCCTTGGCACAGGAGCTGGTCGAACGGGAGGACGAGCTCTACGGGCTGATGAACAGCCAGAATGCCCGCGGCGAATACCTGTTCGGCGGGTTCCGGAGCGACACCCAGCCCTTCGTTCGCCAACCCGACGGCAGCTACAGCTACCAGGGTGACGAAGGGCAGCGCTCGATCCAGATCGGCAGCTCGAAGATGGTCGCGATGAATGACAATGGCAAGGAACTGTTCGTCGACGTCGCGAACGTCAACCGGGTGACGACCGGGGTAACCGTGCCGGCCGATCCGGACGAGCAGGCGAGGGTCCGTATCTCGCTGGGCGTGGTGGAGAACAAACAGCTGTACGACAGCCGGTTCCATCCCCAGGGGGCAATGAGTATTCGCATCACCGCCGACGCCGAAGGCGCAGCTGCCGGGTATGAGATCCTCGATGCCGACGGCAATGCCCTGGCTCCGCCGGTTGCCGGCGAGCTGCAGGCCAATGAAAGTGGCAGCTACGAGATTCGCCACGCCGGAGTGATGGTGACTCTGGACGGTGACCTGGCAGCGGCTGATGAGTTCAGTGTTCAGGTTGGCGAAGAAGGACATGGGGAACGGCGCAATGTGCTCGACAGCATCCGCCTGCTGCGTGAGACCCTGGAGAAGGGCGATGACAGTACCGAAGGCAAGCTGCAGCGCCGCGACATGCTCGCCGTCAGCCTGCAGAACATCGACAATGCCATGAACCAGGTGCTGGGTGTGCAGACCAGCCTGGGGGCGCGACTCAACGTGATCGAGTCCGCACAGCTGGAAAATGACGAAGCCAGCCTGATCAACACCCAGGTGCAGTCCGGACTGGCCGATCTGGATTACGCCGAGGCGCTGAGCCGACTGAGCATGCAGAGCATCGTGTTGCAGGCGGCGCAGCAGAGTTTCGTCAAGGTCAGCGGACTGAGCCTGTTCAACTTCCTGCGCTGATTATCGGCACAGCGGAACAGGCCGGGCTGCTGTCGCAGCCCGATCGCCCCGGGGTCGGGGCTCCTACGGGCGAGAGAATGTTCCGTTTTTGTAGGAGCGGCGACCTCGCCGCGATGGCGCGCCCGGCGCGCCCGACAGACGCCGCATCCTTCCAACGGGGCTGCTGTCGCCGCCCGATCGCCACGGGCCCGGGCGCCTGCCGATGAGAGGGCGGGGCTTCTGCGGGAGTGTTCAATGATTGTCGGCCAGGCGCTCCAGGATGGGGCAGTCCGGGCGGTCATCGCCGAGGCAGCAGCTGGCCAGTTCCGACAGGCTGGCGTGCATCGCCTGCAGCCCGGTAATCTTGTCTTCCAGCTCTTTCAGATGCTGGCGGGCCAGCTGCTTGACCACCGCGCTGCTGCGCTCGCGGTCCTGCCATAGAGCCAGTAGTTGCCTAATCTGCTCGATGGAAAAGCCAAGCCCGCGGGCCCGCTGGATGAAGCGCAGGGTATGCAGGTCCTGCTCGTTGAACAGCCGATAGCCTGCCGCAGTTCGCAGCGTGCCGGGCAACAGGCCAATCTTCTCGTAATGTCTGATCATGCGCGGCGTGAGGCCGCTGGCCCTGGCGGCCTGGCTGATATTCATGCCTGCACTCCGTTATCACGATTGGCCTGACCGTCTGACGCAGCTGAACGCTCCCACCTCATCTGCGCGTTGCCGAGCCATCGGTCTGCCGGTTCAGCCTCAGACCGATCTTCTGAATCCAACCATCCTCGATGTCGGCGACCACCCAGGTCAGGCCTTGCCATTCGGTCTGATCACCTATATCAGGGTAGCCGCCAAACTGCTTGATGAAAAATTCCGCCAGGGTCATGCCTGCCATGTCATCGGGCGTATCAAAACCATAGAAGCGGGCGACCTCGCCCAGCTGGGCGGAGCCCTCCAGAATGAATTCCCCGAAGAACTGGCGGTTGTTAAGGTGTCGTTGCGTCGTGGAGATGCTGAACAGCCTGGACAATGCCGGCAGATCCCTGGCATGGCCGATGACGCACAGTACGTCGTTCAGCTCCAGTCGTGTGCTGCCCGAAGGGTGCAGCAGCTTGCGGCCGCGAAACACGGCGGCGATGCGGGTATCCCTGGGCATCTGCAGATCACGCAACTGCACGCCCACACACCAGTTGGTGTCGCTGAGCTGGTACACAATCAGCTCGTAATCGCTTTCCACCACCACGTCCAGACTGGTGCGGTGCAGCGGTTCGGGGATTGGCGGAATTTCCATCCGACACAGCCTTGCGGCCATGGGCAGGCTGGCGCCCTGCAGCAACAGTGAAACCAGCACCACGACGAAGGCCACGTTGAACAGCAGTTGTGCCTGGTCCAGTCCGGCCACCAGAGGGAATATCGCCAGCATGACCGGCACCGCCCCGCGCAACCCCACCCAGCTGATGAACACCCGCTCCCGCCAGGAGAAGGTGAAGGGAGCCAGACAGAGGAGAACTGCGACGGGCCGCGCTACAAGAATCAGGAAGAAGGCGATAGCCAGCGCGGGTAACGCCAGCTCGAGCATTTGCGATGGGGTGACCAGCAGACCGAGCATGAGGAACAGACCGATCTGACTGAGCCAGGCCATGCCATCCTGCATGTGCAGAATATTCTGCAGACTGCGCAGACGCATGTTGCCGAGTACCAGCCCGGTGATGAAAATCGCCAGGAAGCCACTGCCGCCGACGATGTTGGCGACCGCAAAAACCAGAATGGCGCCGCTGGTAATGAGCAGAGGATAGAGCCCTGTGTCGAGACTCACCCGGTTGACCAGCCAGGTCAGGAAAAAACCGCCCGCCACCCCACAGACGGCACCAATACCGAACTGCTGGAGCAGCATGGTCAGGAACGACCAGGTGAAGGAGGTCTGGCCGCTGACCAGCATCTCCACCAGAGTGATGGTCAGGAAGATCGCCATGGGGTCGTTCGAAGCTGACTCGATTTCCAGGGTGGCGCTGACCCGGCGCTTCAGGTTGAGCCCCTTGCCCTGCAACAGTGAAAAGACGGCTGCAGCATCGGTGGAGCCGACAATCGACCCGAGCAGCAAACCCTGTAACCAGTGCAGATCCAGCAGCCAGGCGGCGGCTAGACCGGTGAGCAGGGCGCTGAACAGGACACCGAAGCTGGCCAGCGACAGTGACGGCCATAACGCCACCTTGAAATTCTCTGCGCGGGTCCGCATGCCGCCGTCCAGCAGGATGATAGCCAGGGCCAGGCTGCCGATGACGTAAACTGTATCCACGCTGTCGAAAGCAATGCCGCCGGGGCCTTCTTCCCCCGCGAGCATACCGATCACGAGAAACATCAGCAGCAGCGGAATACCCAGTCGTGATGACATGGAGCTCGCCAGAATGCTGACAGCCAGCAATCCAGCGCATATCACAAACAGGGTATTCATTACTTCCATCAGTCAGGGGCCCGCAGCGTTTTCAAGGAAGCCGAATCCTACCACCTCCAGCTGGATGCGGGACGGTTCAGCGTGGCTGTGAGGGCATGCGGACCCGCAATGGAGCAAGCAGGGGGGAGAGGCCGTTATGGTCGATTTCCTGCATCAGCTGAAGCAAGCGGCCGATTTCTCCCTTCGGGAAGCCCTCCCGTGCGAACCAGTTGAGGTAATGACCAGGCAGATCGGCAATCAGCCGGCCCTTGTACTTGCCGAAGGGCATTTCGCGGGTGACCAGCAGCTGCAGGTCTTCAGGTTTCATGGGGAGGGCTCCGGCAATGGACTGGGACGTATTATAGCCTTTACCGGCGTGCCAGAGCGGTCAGATGAACGTTCTGCGGAATGAATGGCTTGTAACTTGTGCGCAAGCCGTTACAATAGCGCGGCCCTGTCATGCAGGGTTTGTCATGGTGACCCTGTCGGTCCCCTCGCAACGATCAGCCGTGAACCCGGTCAGGCCCGGAAGGGAGCAGCCGCAGCGGTGACATCGTGTGCCGGGGTGTGGCTGGCAGGGTTGCCACCCATGACCTCTTCGCAACTTCCCCCTTTTCATACCACGCTGCATTGCCCCTGCCCGAATCGGGCCGGATGTATCGGCTGCTGTTCGCCTGGCCGCCCCTGCTCGGTCCGCTGATACGGCCCCCCGCTTCTGTCCGTCCTGACACGGATGGGTCAATTGATCAATGCTGATACCTGATCCAGACTTGGATGGCTGGATGAGCCAGCCCGTGAATAACAACAACAAAGGACAAATTCGATGAAACGCACCGACATCATGCGCCGGCTGTGCAGGCGCGGCGCCGTGGTTGCCATTCTGGGCGCAGCCGTTCTGCTGAGTGGCTGTTTCGATGGATCGGGGTCCAGCTCCGGCAGGGGACTGCTGCCCGGGCCTGATATGCCCGACATTCCCGAGGAGCGCATCCGCCCGCTGATATTCGTCCATGGCCTCGCCGGCTCGGCTTCCCAGTACCAGACCCAGGCCATGCGCTTTGCCAGCAACGGTTACCCTGATGACCACATCCTGGCCTTCGAGTACAGCACAGCGGGGCTGCCTGCAATAGGGCAAGCCGCCAATGGCGAACTCAGCCCCGAGCTGGACGCCTTCATCGACGATGCGATGGAAGAACTGGACGCCGAACAGGTCTATCTCGCCTGTCATTCCCTGGGCACCAGGGTGTGCGGCCACTACCTCTCCGCCCCGGAGCGGGCGGCCAAGGTCGCGGGCTATATCGCCATTGATGGGCTGACGGCGGAGAGCTGCCCCGGCGATTCCAACTGCATGGGCATCTTCGTCAATGAGGCGAGCAGGATGGGCACGGTCAACACCCATCTGCCTGACGAGACCCACGTGCAGGTGGCGACCTCAGAGGCATCCTTCGCGGCCCAGTTCGAGTTCCTTACCGGCACCGAGCCCGAGCGGGTCAGGATCCTGGCCCAGCGCGGTGAAGTGGACATTTCCGGGCGGGCAGTCTACTTCCCGGCCAACGCTGGCGCTGCAGGTGCCCGGCTGCAGATATGGGAAGTGGATGCCGATTCCGGGGCGCGGCTCGACAGCGACCCGATTGCCGCTTTCGATATCGGCAGTGACGGTCGATGGGGACCGGCGAGGCTGGATCCCGACGCCCACTACGAGTTCCTGCTGTTGCGTCCCGGTCGCGCAGACCATCATTTCTACCGTCAGCCGCTGATCAGGGACAGCCATCTCGTGCGCCTGAACACCTCGCCGGCAGGCTCGGAGATCGAGCTCAATACCAATGTGAGCGATGATCATGCGGCTCTGGTGATTACCCGGGATATGGAATGGTGGGGTGATCGGGGTGCGGATACCGACATTCTGGAGATTTCCACCGACAGCGGGTCGGGCGATCAGGCGGCGGTGGATATCATCAGCCCCGCCATGGGCAACGGCAGCATCGGTATCCACGTGCATGACGACAGCGCCTCGCCACTGCTGACCACAGGGCTGCCGCTTCCCTATTTCTCCGACCAGCCGTTCCAGGAGGGGGTGGATGTCTACATGCCGGCGGCAACGCCGCCCAACGGCGTGATTTCTGTGGTCAGCACGCCCCGGGGCGACAGCGCCCTGCAGCAGGTACTCAATGTGCCGAACTGGGCGTCGTCAGGCCATCGCATATCGCTGATATTCAACGATTATCAGCAGGACTGAAGGAGCGGGCCCGGGTCTGCATCTCGCATTCACCGGGCCCTTTAAGGTACAGTAGCTGCCAGTCAATGACACCGGATAGCAGCCCTCGATGAGTTACCAGGTATTAGCCCGCAAATGGCGTCCGCGCCTGTTTCGTGAAATGGTCGGCCAGACCCACGTGCTGCAGGCGCTGATCAATGCCCTGGACCACAATCGGCTGCATCATGCCTATCTGTTCACCGGCACCCGGGGGGTCGGCAAGACCACCATCGCCCGCATTCTGGCCAAGTGCCTGAACTGCGAAGTGAGAGTCAGCTCCGAGCCCTGCGGCAGCTGCTCGGCCTGTCGGGAGATCGACGAAGGCCGTTTCGTCGACCTGATCGAGGTCGACGCCGCCAGCCGCACCAAGGTCGAGGACACCCGCGAGCTGCTCGACAACGTGCAGTATTCGCCGACCCGTGGACGCTTCAAGGTCTACCTGATCGACGAAGTGCACATGCTCTCCAGCCACAGTTTCAATGCCCTGCTCAAGACCCTGGAAGAGCCGCCTGCCCACGTCAAGTTCCTGCTTGCCACCACCGATCCGCAGAAACTGCCGGTGACCATTCTTTCCCGTTGCCTGCAGTTCTCGCTGAAGAACATGTTGCCGGAGAAGGTGGTAGAGCATCTGCGGCATGTGCTGGGGGAGGAGCAGGTACCTTTCGATGAGGAGTCTCTCTGGCTGCTGGGGCGGGCCGCGGACGGCTCGATGCGTGACGGGCTCAGTCTCACCGATCAGGCGATCGCCTTCGGCAACGGCCAGCTGCGTGCCGCAGAGGTCCGCAGCATGCTCGGCACCATTGACCACGGCCAGGTCTTCGGCTTGCTGGAAGGGTTGGCAAGCGGTGATGCCCGCGGGCTGCTGGCCGCCGTCGCGGAGCTGGCCGAGCAGGGGGCCGACTTCGCCGGGGTGCTGGCCGAGCTGATCTCCACCCTGCAGCGTGTGGCGATTGCCCAGGTGCTGCCCGAGGCAGCGGACAACAGTCTGGGCGACCAGCAGCGGGTACTGGACCTGGCGGGGCGCATCAGCGCCGAGGACGTACAGCTGTTCTATCAGCTGGCCCTGCACGGCAGGCGGGACCTGCCGCTGGCACCGGACCCGCGAGGCGGCTTCGAGATGGCGCTGCTGCGCATGCTGGCGTTCCGCCCGGGCACGCTGGAGCATACTGGTCCGGCTGCACCCGGGGGCGCGCAGGCGGCTGTTGCCCCGAAGGCCGATCCCGGGCCGGGAAAGTCACCGGGGATCAGCCAGCCCAGAGCTGATTCCGGCGCACCGGGGCCGACAGTGCAACCAGCGCCGGTCGCCCCCGTTGCCGCGCCGCCCCGGACCGTTGAGCCTGCGCCTGCACCGCAGCCGCAACCCCGCAGCGAACAGGTTGTCGAGCCCACTCCGAAAGCGCCCCCCAGCACCGCCGAGGTGACCCCGCCGGCACCAGCCGCCGGGGCCGCCGGGGCCACCGGACATACCGAGCCGGCCCCTGCGTCCGACGAGGAACCGCCGGCCTGGCTGCAGGACGCGCCGCCGGGGGACAGCTACGCGATGACCTCTGACTCCGCATTCTCTGAGCAGGATGACGACGACATCGGTGATCAGGATATCGATGCCGCGGTCTATCTTGACGACTGGCAGCCCGCCGAGGAGCCCGCCGCTGCGACCACCCTCGAGGATGAGGTGAGCGACCTGCCTCCGGCTACCGGGCTGGCCGCGCGCTGGCTGGATATATGCCCCCGACTCGGTGTGGCCGGGCTGACCGCGAGCATTGCCGCCCATTGCCAGCTGGTGGCCATCGACGGTGCCGTCTGGCGGCTGCATCTGGATCCCGGCCACAGCGCCCTGTACAACGACAATCATCGGCAGCGTCTGCAGAAGGCCATTGCCGAACTGGAAGGAACTCCGGTAACACTGGAGGTGCAGGTTCAGGCACCGGACCAGGAAACCCCGGCTATCGCCGCTGCGCGCCAGCGCATTGCCCGGCAGCAGCAGGCCGAAGCCAGCATCCAGGCAGATCCGCTGGTGCAGGCGCTGATCAACGACTTTGCGGCGCAGATCTGCGCCGACAGCATCCGCCCGATAGATGCATGAACTACAGCCAGTGAGGATGACGACATGATGAAAGGTGGCATGGCAGGCCTGATGAAACAGGCCCAGCAGATGCAGGAAAAGATGCAGAAGATGCAGGAAGAGCTGGCCAATGCCGAGGTCACCGGCCAGTCCGGCGCCGGCCTGGTATCGGTGGTCATGACCGGTCGCCACGACGTGCGCCGGGTGAATATCGATGACAGCCTGCTGAGCGAAGACAAGGAAGTGCTCGAGGACCTGATCGCCGCGGCAGTGAACGATGCAGTGCGGCGGATCGAGCAGAACAGCAAGGAAAAGATGGCCGGCATGACAGCCGGGCTGAATCTGCCTGACGGCTTCAAGATGCCGTTCTGAGGAGCAACCTGATTCCATGAGTTTCAGTCCGCTGATACGGCAACTGATAGATGCGCTGCGCGGTCTGCCCGGTGTGGGACCGAAGACCGCGCAGCGCATGGCCCTGAGTCTGCTTGAGCGGGACCGTCAGGGTGGTCTGCGGCTGGCCGAGGCGCTGCAGCAGGCCATGGAAGGGGTGGGTTATTGCAGCCGCTGTCGCACCCTGAGCGAGGCGGAGATTTGCGAGCTGTGCAGCGATCCTCGGCGGGACGACAGCCTGCTGTGCGTTCTGCAGAGCCCGGCAGATGTCTGGGCGGTTGAAATGGCCGGCAGCTTCCGCGGTCGCTATTTCGTGCTCAAGGGGCACCTTTCGCCCATCGACGGGCTGGGACCGGACGAGATCGGCGTCCCCGCGCTGATCGAGCGACTGGAGGGCAGTGCGGTAACAGAGGTGATTCTGGCGACCAATCCCACGGTGGAGGGGGAGGCTACGGCCCATTACATCGCCGGCCTGCTTCGGCCGCTGGGCATCCGTGTTTCGCGCATCGCCCACGGCGTGCCGCTGGGCGGTGAGCTGGAGTTCATCGATGGAGGTACCCTGGCACACGCCCTGGCCGGTCGTACCCTGATCAGCTGATGGAAGAAAAACCGGGACTCACTGAGCCCCGGCGTTCCGGTTTTCCAGTTCCTTGATGACCCGGTCGTAGGCCTCACAGGCGCCATGGTCGCTGCGGGTCGGGTCGCGTTGCTGCAACTCCACCAGTTGCTCGTGCAGGCGGGCGGCCTTCTGCGCATCACCGCCGGCAATGCGGTTGATGGTGATGGCCGTTTCCTCGGCCTTCTTCAGGGCTTCTTCCGGTGTGCATATCACGGTGGTCTCGGTGGCCGCGAATACGGAGGATGTGCAGCCCAGCAGGGCAGCCAGCAACAGGGGGGAGCGCAATTTCATCAGTAACCTCACAGGACCCGCTTGGGTATCAGGAGATCTATATTAGTCCTTTGCCCGGCATCATCCAAGCACGCAGAGCGGGCT
This sequence comes from Halopseudomonas pertucinogena, assembly GCF_014646575.1. Taxonomy (GTDB): domain Bacteria; phylum Pseudomonadota; class Gammaproteobacteria; order Pseudomonadales; family Pseudomonadaceae; genus Halopseudomonas; species Halopseudomonas pertucinogena. The sequence continues at coordinate 721,974 of NZ_BMNN01000001.1, forward strand.
GCGGCACCTGGTAGCAGGTCAGGTCAATCCCGCTGCTCCAGTTCGCGCAGCATGTCGGCGGGTACGTCCCGGCGGTGAGCCAGGCTTGCATCCCCTGTTTCGGGGTGAAACACGATGAGCACCTCGCCCCGTTCAATCTGTCGGCGCAGGCGCTCGACCCGCTGTATCAGGCTATCCTCGTAACCGTTATCGGTGCCATCACGGGTGACGAAGTCCTCCAGCAGACGCTGGAATGTTTCGGGTTCGAGCAGGGTATGGGGTATCAGCATCTTCTCACTTCCGGATGACAGCCTGACGGGTACCGGCGCTGAACAAAGGCAGCGCCGGCGGGGTCAATGATACACTTTCGTCCCTGTTCCGGCTGTTGCGGTGTCCATGATCACTGATCCGTTCTTCTACCTCTGCGCCATTCCGGCGGTGCTGCTGTATGGCATCGCCAAGGGTGGCTTCGGCGGCAATATCGCGATTCTCTCGGTGCCGCTGATGTCGCTGGTCATGCCGCCCCAGCAGGCGGCGACCATTCTGCTGCCGATACTCTGCACCATGGATCTGGTCGCTCTGCGGACCTTTCGAGGGCGCTGGAGCAAGCCGAACCTGCGCATCATCATCCCGGCGGCACTGGTCGGTACCGTGCTGGCGTGGCTCAGCTTCCACTGGATGAGTGATGCGCACATCCAGGTGATGATCGGCCTCATCGCGCTGAGCTTCACCCTGAACATCTGGCTGCGCCGGGGCGAGCCGCCGGCACGGGGTGTGAGCCGCTGGCGCGGAGGGATCTGGGGCACGATCGCCGGGTTCACCAGTTTCGGCATCCACGCCGGCGGGCCGCCGATCAACGTCTACCTGCTGCCGCAGAAAATGGAGAAGACGCTGCTGATGGGTACCATCGCGGTGTTCTTCGCAGTGGTGAATTTCTCCAAGATTCCGTTCTACATCCAGCTGGGGCAGTTCGATACCAGCAACCTGCTTACTGCGCTGGTGCTGCTGCCGCTGGCGCCGATCGGCATTCGCCTTGGGTTCTGGATGCTGCAGAAGACCAACCAGGAACTGATCTACCAGCTGTGCTATGTGTTCCTGTTTCTCACCGGCTGCAAGCTGCTGTATGACGGTGGCAGGACCCTGATGGGCTGGTGATCAGCGGCCGCGGATCAGGCGGCGCAGCATGAAGCGGGCCGGATGCACCGCTTCGGCGACATCCCGCGGCAGGGGCAGCGGCTCGTTGTCCAGCCAGGCCGCAATGAGTTCCCCGCTCAGCGGACAGCTGACCATGCCACGGGACCCGTGCCCGGCATTCATGTAGAGCCCCGGATACCAGCGGGTAGGAGCGTCCGGCTGCTTCGATGCATCCTTGCCCAGCACTGCGTAGTCCTGCTCGAAGGCCTGTGCATCGGCGACGGGGCCGATCAACGGCAGGTAGTCGGGGGTGGTGCAGCGCAACGCTGCGCGAGCCGGTAGCGCTGCCGGATCCTGCTGCCCGGGCTGCAGCCCGGCGGCCAGCTCGGCAGACAGCTTGTCGAGCAGCTCCAGATTGCTCCGGTTTTCCTCGACGCTGGGCTCGCTGTCCAGGCGGTCGAAGCGGAAACTGGCGCCGACGTGGTGCTCGCCGCCCCGGGCAGGGGAGATGTAACCCTCGGCGCACAGCACGGTACGCAGGGCGCTGCTGGCAGCAGTGGCCGCCAACTGGCTGACCTGCCCGCGGATGGGCTTGAGCGGCATGCCGGCGGTCTGCGCGAAGCGGCGACTGTCATTGGCGCTGCAGATCACCGCCACCGCAGCGCTTGCCAGGCTTTGCTGATCGTCAGCCAGGGCATGCCAGCGTTCGCCGCGTCGTTCCAGCGTCAGGGCTTCGCTGTGGGTCAGCAGGGTTATGTTCGGATGTTGCAGCAAGGCGTGGCACAGACTGGGCGGGTTGACCCAGCCGGCGGTCGGAAAGAACAGGCCGGGTCGGTCGACCTGAACGCCGGCGATGCGGCTGGCCTGATCGCTGTCCACCGCCTGCAGGAAGGTGGCAGGATAGCCCTGGCCGGCGAAGGCAAGCTGACGTCCGCGTTCCTTCTCATCGGTACTCAACTGCAGCACGCCACACGCCCGCCAGGTGCTGTCCCCCTGGGGCAGCAGCTGGTGGAGTGCTCGCAGGGCGTAGCAATAGCTGGCCTGCACGTAGCGTGAAAGCAGGGTCTGATGCGGCGACAGCTTGCAGTAGAGAATGCCCTGGGCGTTGCCTGACGCCTCCGCAGCGGCGTGGCCATGGCGCTCCAGTACGGTCACCTGCCATCCCCGGGTGGCCAGCGAGCGGGCAGTGGCGCAACCGGCCAGCCCGGCACCGATGACCAGTGCGCTGCGTTCCCCACCGGGGGAAGCGGGGCGCTGGTACCAGGGGGCTTCCCAGCCGCCAGGCCGGGTGCCCTGAAATTCCCCGCGCAACATCTCCCGCTTGCGGCCGAATCCCTTGACCTTGTGCATGGCAAAGCCTGCCTCCTGCAGGCCGCGGCGTACCGCACCGACGCTGGTGAAGGTGGCCAGCGTGGCGTCTGGCGCGCAGAGTCGTGCAAGCTGGTCATACAGGGCCGGCTGCCACATGTCCGGGTTCCGTGCCGGTGCGAACCCGTCGAGAAACCAGGCATCTACACGAGCATCCAGCTGGGGCAGGGTGTCGAGCACATCCCCGATCAGCAGGGTCAATGTGACCCGCCCCTCTCCCAGGCTGAAGTGCTGCCAGCCGGGAGTCAGGTCGGTGTACTGGGCCAGCAACTGGTCGGCCCAGGGCGCGAGTTCCGGCCACAGGGCGAGGGCGCGCTGCAGGTCCTCGCGACTCAGCGGATATTTTTCACAGCTGACATAGCTCAGCCGGGCGTCCGCCGGCGCCAGCCGATCCCACCACTGCCAGGCGCAGAGAAAATTCAATCCCGTACCGAACCCGGTCTCTCCTATGCAGAAACTGCCGCCGGGGGGCAGTGCAGCCCACCGCGAATCCAGCTGGTTGTGCTGGAGGAAGACGTGGCGCGTCTCAGCCAGGCCGGATTCGCGGGAAAAATAGACGTCATCGAAGCGGGTAGAGAAGGGTTGGCCATCCTCTGACCAGCTCAGCTCGGCGAAGGCGGAAGTGTCCTGGGGTGATGAGGTGCTCACGGTATCTCCGGCACAGGTGCAGAAAGCGCATCATTGTACCTGTGAAGCGGGTGAATGAGGGGTTCCTGCGGTTGTGAGCGGCAGCCTTCGCGCGGGGCGCTTCAGCTCATGTTGGGCAGGATGAGCAGCAGCCAGGTGGCGAGCAGGATGAGGGCAACACTGGTCAATCTGCCCCGGGACAGGAGTTTCATGGCAATACCTTTTGTTGTTATGCGAGCCCCTTTGTAAGAGGCCCGACCCGCTGGTGCCGGGTAGACGGCTCGGACAGTATCCGCAGGCGGTAGTCACGTAACGCGAAGGTGTGGCGCTACTCGCCTCCTATTCTAGGGTAGTAAAGTGGGGCGGCACTGTTAGACCAATTGGCTACATGTCTGATATTGCTCAGCGCTGAACAGGCCTACAATAGGCGTCTTCCCTCCCTTTACCGAGAAACAAATCATGCATGTCGCGAGCGGCCGCTGGCTGTACGGTTTTCTGTTGGCGCTGACCACTACCCTGTTATGGGGCGTATTGCCCATCATGCTCAAACAGGTGCTTGAGAGCATGGATGCGGTCACCGTGTCCTGGTACCGCATGCTGTCCTCCGGGGTCGTGCTGTTCGTCTGGCTGGCAGCCAGGGGCAGGCTGCCCTCGCTGCGGGTGCTGTCTGGTGGCAATCGGGTTCTCTTGCTGGTGGCGGTGCTGGGGCTGGGCTTCAACTATGTGCTCTATGTGCAGGGGCTGGACCGGCTGACACCGGGCACCATGCAGCTGATGATCCAGGTGGCTCCGATCATGCTGATGATCGGCAGCATGCTGGTGTTCAAGGAGCGCTTCGCCATCGGGCAACTGCTGGGCCTGGGGGTGCTGGTGGCGGGGTTCGGCCTGTTCTTCAACCAGCGTCTAGAGGAACTGTTCACCCAGCTCACCGAGTACACCCTTGGCATCCTGATTACCCTGGCGGCTGCCTTTGCCTGGGCGCTGTACGGTCTGGCGCAGAAACAGCTGCTGTCGGTGTGGTCTTCGGTCAGCATCATGCTGGTGATCTACCTGGCCTGCGCAGTGCTGATGCTGCCGCTGGCGAGTCCGGAGCAGATTTTCCGGCTCGATGCCCTGCAGCTGTGGATGCTGCTGGGCTGTTGCCTGAATACACTGATCGCCTACGGGGCCTTTGCCGAGGCGCTGGTGCACTGGGAAGCATCCCGGGTCGGCGCGACGGTGGCAACCACGCCGCTGTTCACCTTCGCGCTGGTGGCGCTGGGCTCGACCCTGTGGCCGGCAATGATCCAGCCTGAACTGCTCAACAGCCTCGCCTACCTCGGCGCGCTGCTGGTGGTCTCAGGCTCGGCGCTGATTGCCCTGGCGCCGACGCTGCTACACCAATGGAAGACCCGGCGCCTGCGCCGAGCTCAGCGCTGATCGCCACGCGGCGAGTGCTCACCCAGCATCTTGCGCGGCTGTACTGCACGATCGAATGCCTGCTCGTCGAGATAACCCAGCGCCAGTGCAGCCTGGCGTAGCGAGGTGCCCTCGGCATAGGCTTTCTTGGCAATGTCGGCTGCCTTGTCATAACCGACCACCGGGTTCAGCGCGGTGACCAGCATCAGACTGTTGTCGAGGTGTTCCTGCATGCGCCCGGTGTCCGGGTCCATTCCTTCCACGCAATGTCGGCGGAAGCTGTCGCAGCCATCGGTCAGCAGCTGTATGGACTGCAGCAGTGCGTGAATGATCACCGGCTTGTATACGTTGAGCTGCAGCTGACCCTGGCTGGCTGCCATGCTGAGGGTTACATCATTACCCATCACCTGGCAGGCGATCATCGACAGCGCCTCGCACTGGGTCGGGTTGACCTTGCCCGGCATGATCGAACTGCCCGGCTCGTTGGCGGGCAGGCGGATTTCGGCCAGACCGGCCCTGGGGCCACTGCCGAGCAGGCGCAGGTCGTTAGCCAGCTTCATCAGCGTGGCAGCGAGCATCCGGCAGGCTCCATGCAGCTGCACCAGCGGCTCATGGCCACCAAGTGCGGCAAACTTGTTGGGGGCGCTGGTAAAAGGCAAGCCCGTGAGGCTGGCAACCTGATCGGCAAACAGGGTGGCGAAGCCAGGTGGCGCGTTGAGGCCGGTGCCCACCGCAGTGCCACCCTGTGCCAGGGCCAGGACCTGCGGCAGCGACTGCTCCAGCGCCCGGGTGCCCATATCCAGCTGCGCAACGAAGGCGGACAGCTCCTGACCGAAGGTCACGGGTGTGGCGTCCATCAGGTGGGTGCGGCCGATCTTGATCAGCTCGGCATGGCGGCGGGCCTGCTCATCCAGACTGTCGCGCAGGGCTGTCACAGCGGGGAGCAGTTGTTCAGTGACCTGCAGTGCCGCCGCCACATGCATGGCGCTGGGGAAGGTGTCGTTCGAGCTCTGCCCACGGTTGACATGATCGTTGGGGTGAACCGGGCTCTTGCCGCCCAGGGGTTGGCCGGCCAGTTCATTGGCACGGTTGGCCAGCACCTCGTTGATATTCATGTTGCTCTGGGTGCCACTGCCGGTCTGCCATACCGACAGTGGGAAGTGATCGTCCAGCCGGCCGGCCAGGACCTCATCTGCCGCGCGGCAGATCAACCCGGCCAGCTCGTCGTCCAGATTGTCCAGCTGCTGGTTGGTCAGCGCTGCGGCTTTCTTGATCAGCGCCAGGGCGTGCACCACGGCAAGCGGCATCCGCTCCTGGCCGATGGCGAAGTTCTGCAGGGACCGCTGCGTCTGTGCGCCCCAGTAGCGGTCGGCCGGGACGTCGATGTTACCCATGCTGTCTGATTCGATGCGCGTACTCATGATTGCCCCTGTGCTGGAGAATGGATGGATCGCCTGCCAGTATAGATACTCCGACAACCAGGAACGATTGCCCATGCGACAGACCTGTGCCCTGGTGCTGAGCAGCCTGCTGCTGGCGCCTGCTGTCATGGCGGATGCCGAATCCCACCGCGCCGCTGCCGAGCGCTTTCTGAAACTGGCCAATGCCGAGGAGATGACAGCGCCGGTCTATCGCCAGGCCGAGCAGGTGCTGGCCGCCCGGTTTGCCCAGATGGGTGGCTCCATGCAATACGAGTCCATTCTGCGGGAGTACCGCGAGCGGGCGAAGGTGATGCTGGATGCGCAGCTGAGCTGGAAGGCGATGCGCGACGAGATGATCGAGCTGTATCTGCCGGTGTTCAGCGAACAGGAATTCGATGAGCTGGCGGTGTTCTATCAGTCACCTGCCGGCAGCAAGCTGATGAAGCACTTGCCCGAGCTGACGCGTGCTTCCATGGGTATCGCCCGCCGGCGGGTGGAGCAGGTGATCGCACCCCAGCTCGAACAGCTGGTCGTCGAGATGGCTGCGGAGGTGGAGGCCCGGCAGACCGGCAGCGCAGCGGGGAGAGAGTAGCGGGTCAAACAGGTACAATGCCGGGAAACGTCTTCAGGAGAAATGACATGGGTACAACACAGTCCGCCCTGGAACAGGCGCTGCAGCGCCTCGCACCGCTGCACATGGAGCTGCTCAACGAGAGCCATATGCACGCCGTGCCGCCGGGCTCCGAATCTCACTTCAAACTGGTGATCGTCAGTCAGGAGTTCGAAGGTCTGAATGCCGTCAAGCGCCATCAGGCCGTGTACCGCACCCTCGGCGATCTGATGCAGCAGATCCATGCGCTGGCCCTGCATACCTATTCGCCTGCCGAATGGCAGGCGCGCAGTGGCGCTCCCGATTCGCCCGACTGCATGGGAGGCAGCAAGACTGATCGCTGAAAATGGCCGGATGGTCGTCTGACCCGGCTGATTCTTTGTTAGAATCGCCGCCTTTCAAAGTACGCCCTTTACGCGGGCGCAAACTGGAGTAGAGGGGTCTGCATGTCCGACATAGTCGTGGTGGCGCTGTACAAATTCGTCACCCTGGAAGATTTCGAAGCGCTGCGCCAGCCGCTGCTGGATACCATGAACGAGCATGGCGTCAAGGGCACACTGTTGCTGGCGCGGGAAGGTATCAACGGTACCGTGGCCGGCAGCCGCGAAGGCACCAGTGCGCTGCTGGAGTGGCTGCGTCGGGACGAGCGTCTCAGTGACCTCGACTGGAAGGAGTCGTACTGCGACGAGATGCCCTTCTACCGCACCAAGGTGAAGCTGAAGAAGGAAATCGTCACCATGGGCATTCCGGATGTCAGTCCCAACGAGCGGGTCGGCACCTACGTCGAACCGAAGGACTGGAACGCGCTGATCAGCGATCCGGAGGTGTTGCTGATCGACACCCGTAACGATTACGAGGTTTCCATCGGCACCTTCGAGGGTGCGATCGATCCGCAGACCAGGACCTTCCGCGAATTCCCCGAGTACGTGCGCGAACAGTTCGATCCGCAGAAGCACAAGAAGGTGGCAATGTTCTGCACCGGCGGCATCCGCTGCGAGAAGGCCTCCAGCTTCATGCTCCGGGAGGGCTTCGAAGAGGTCTACCATCTCAAGGGCGGTATCCTGAAGTATTTCGAGGACGTGCCGGCCGAGGAGAGCAAGTGGCAGGGTGAATGCTTCGTCTTCGATAACCGGGTCACCGTTCGCCATGACCTGGCGCCGGGCTCCTTCGATCAGTGTCACGCCTGTCGCCATCCCGTGTCTGCCGAGGATATGGCATCGCCATTCTATGAGCAGGGCATCAGCTGTCCGCACTGCTACGATAGCCTGCCGGAGAAAACCCGCCGTCGGGCCGAGGAGCGGCAGCGCCAGATACAGCTGGCGAAGATGCGCAACCAGCCGCATCCGATCGGGTTGCCACCCGAGCTGGCCAGCCCCAACGCCAGCTGAGACCGGAGTTGCCGCATGTCCCAGCGCCTGATCCATATGATGGATCCGATGTGTCCGTAGTGCTGGGGTTTTGCGCGGCTAGCAGCGCCCCGCGCGTTCCGGCGGGGCGCCTGCAAATCCGGCAGCCAGCATCATGGCAGATGCTGACGGGTCTATATCAGTGACGGGGATCCAGCAGTGCCGGGCGGGGCTGTTCCTCGGGGGCCTGGAACAGCAGGTAGAGCTGGGTCAGCACATCGGGGATATGATCGAGCATGTCCTGGACCATTTCCTCGTCCTGGGCAATCTCGGCAAATTCGGGCTGGTCCTCGAACAGGCCGGAGCCCACCATGATTGGCAGCAGCAGTTCGCTGACGGTTTCCTCGTCACGGGCGAACCAGTCCTCCTCACGCAGGAACACACCCTCGAGAAAACCGACACACCAGCTGCGCAGGTCCGACAGGTCGGGCTCATCGCCCAGGGTCAGCTCGCACGGCGGTTCCAGCTCCTCGTCGCTGGCCAGAATACGACCGATCAGCGCCTTGAGCTCGCGCAGGGTGGTTTCGATATCGGCTTTCTGCGCGTCGTCCGTGTACTTAGGCTCTTCGGCAAACAGCTCGAACATCCACTCCTGTTCGGGCACTTCCACGGGGCTGATGGACAGGGCGGTCAGGTAACCATGCCCGGCAAGATAATCGAGAGCTTCATCGTGAAGATCGTCCGCATCAAGGAACTGCTGCAGGCGCTCGAGCTGGTCGGCAAAGGACATGGCACACCTCATCATGAATAGTGATCGGCATTGTACGCCTGTGACCGGATTTTTGCCAAAGCGGCAACGGTATATACGCAACCCGTGACACCGGCCACAGCGGTCATCCCCAGGACTGATATACTCGCCCCTTTTCAGCCCTCAGCGGCTGTGCACGGTTATCATGCAAGGAGAATCATGCGCGAGCAAGCGTTACAGAAGCTGCGGGATGTTTTCGGCTATGGCGAGTTTCGCGGCCAGCAGGCGGATATCATCGACCAGGTAGCCAATGGCGGTGATGCGCTGGTGCTGATGCCTACCGGCGGCGGCAAATCCCTGTGCTATCAGATTCCGGGCCTGTTGCGCCCGGGGCTGACCGTGGTGGTATCGCCGCTGATTGCGCTGATGGACGATCAGGTAGCCACCCTCAACGAGCTGGGGCTGCGCGCCGCAGCGCTCAATTCGACACTGGATGTGCAGGGGCGCCGGGATATCGCCGACCAGCTGCGCCAGGGCAAGCTGGATTTTCTGTATCTGGCACCTGAGCGCCTGCTGCAGCCGCGCACCCTGCAGTTTCTGCAGGGGCTGAACATCAGTCTGTTCGCCATTGACGAGGCGCACTGCGTGTCCCAGTGGGGGCACGACTTCCGGCCGGAATACCTGCAACTGGGGCAACTGGCCGAGCTGTTCCCGGCGGTGCCGCGCATCGCGCTGACCGCCACGGCTGACGAACGCACCCGCGAGGAAATCGCCCAGCGTCTGCGGCTCGAGCAGGCCAGGCGTTTCGTCTCCGGTTTCGATCGGCCCAACATCTTCTACCGCATCGTGTCCAAGGACCGTCCACGCCAGCAGCTGCTCGGCTTTCTGCGGGACCAGCGGGGCAACGCCGGTATCGTCTACTGTCTTTCGCGCAAGAAGGTCGAGGACACTGCCCAGTGGCTCAGCGAGCAGGGTTGGCCGGCCTTGCCCTACCATGCCGGACTGCCACCGGAGCTGCGGGCGACTCACCAGAAGCGTTTTCTCAACGAGGAAGGGCTGATCATGGTGGCGACGATCGCCTTCGGTATGGGCATCGACAAGTCCAATGTGCGCTTCGTCGCCCATCTGGATCTGCCCAAGAGCATCGAGGCCTATTACCAGGAAACCGGGCGTGCCGGACGCGCCGGGCTGCCGGCGGATGCCTGGATGGCCTATGGGCTGCAGGACGTGCTGCTGCTCAACCAGATCATGGCCGGTTCCGAAGGGGATGAGCGGCACAAGCGCATTGAGCGTCACAAGCTCGACGCCATGCTGGCGCTGTGCGAACTGACCAGCTGCCGTCGCCAGTCGCTGCTGGCGTACTTCGGCGAGAACCTGGAGCAGCCCTGTGGGCATTGCGACAATTGCATCGAGCCGGCGGACACCTGGGACGGCAGCGAGGCCGCACGTATGGCGCTGTCGACCATCTACCGCAGCGGCCAGCGCTATGGTGTCGGCCATCTGACCGACATTCTGCTGGGCCGGGACAATGAGAAGATACGCGGCGCCGGCCATCAGCATCTGTCTACCTACGGCATCGGCAAGCAGCTTACCGAGCAGGAGTGGCGGTCGGTGTTCCGCCAGTTGATTGCCCGTCGACTGGTCGAGATTGATCTGGACGGCTTCGGCAGTCTGCGCCTGGCCGAAAGTTGCCGCCCGCTGCTGCGCGGGGAGGAATCACTGGCACTGCGCAAGGATATTGCCCGTTCGGCAACACTGCCGACCCGCAAGGGCGACAAGCCGGTCATCGCCGAGGCGGACCGGGAGCTGTGGGAGCAGCTGCGTGCGCTGCGCAAGCGCCTAGCCGACGCGCAGGGCGTGCCACCCTACGTGGTGTTTGCCGACTCCACCCTGGTCGACATGCTGCGCCAGCGCCCGACCACCATGCAGGACATGGGCCTGGTCAGCGGTATCGGCGCGCACAAGCTGGAGCGCTACGGTGCCGACTTCCTGCAGGTGCTGCTGGGGGACGCTGGGGATAGCGGCGCAGCGCCGGCGCACGAGGCGCAGGAGATCCAGGCGCTGGCACTGTCCGGCATGGAGCCGGAGCAGATCGCACGGCAGGCGGGACTGCCGATCAGGCAGGTGTACCAGAAGCTGGCCCAGGCGATCAGCGCCGGTCACATCGAGTTGCATCACGCAGTGGATCTGCCGCCCGGGCAGCTCGAGCGGATCCAGGACCTGTTCCTCAACGACGCGGAAGACGATCTGCCCAGTGTGCGGGCGGTGGCCGCAGAACTGGACGAGCCGCTGGAAGAGGGCGTGCTGCACTGTATCCGGGCAGCGCTGGTGCTGGAGATCAGCGGCTGAGCTGCGCGGCCCCCGCCTCCCTTCGGGGGCACGTCAGCGTCAGAACGTCTGGCCCAGATTCATGTAGATGGCGCTCTCGCCTTCCTCGTTGGCGCCGATACCCAGGAACAGCGGGCCGAGGAAGGTATCCATCCCCAGCAGCAGGCTTCCCGCACCGATGTAGCCGGTGTCCAGGCCGTTGTGGCCCCGGTTGTACACGCGACCGTATTCCAGGGTGCCGCCCAGGTACATGGGGATGGTCAGCGGCATGCTGCTGGGGTTCAGGCGCCGGTAGTAGATCGCCCGGGCCAGATTGTAGTTCTGCCCCGCCAGGCCATTTTCGCGAAAGCCCGAGAACTCGCCCATCCCGCCGAGAATGAAGCTGCTCTGCGCCACGTCCACGTCATCATTCGTACGGCCGAGGAAACCGCCCAGCTGCAGGCTGTGCGGCCCCCGGGCGAAGGCTCGGCTGGCGCGCACCTCCAGCTGCTGGTAGCGTTCGTCAGCCCCGAGGTCCGGCTCCGACTGGCGCCAGATGATGCGCGCCGCATCCCCCGAGCGGGGGAAGTTGACGTTGTCCAGGGTGTCCCGGTCAATCTGCAGCGTATAGAACGCCTCGTTGAATTTCAGGGTCGGCTGCTCCGGGTCGCCCACGCGGATCTCCGACTCGCCGTCGTAGCGTGACAGGCCGAAGCGCACCTCGCCGTTATTGGCGATCTGCCGCCCGAAATTGATGCCGGCGCCGTAGCGCTGCTGGCGGTAGTCGGCGACCGGGTCGTTGTCCATGATCACCTCGACGTTGCGCGCCTCGGCATCCACGAAGGGGGCGACGAAGTAGCGGGAGCCGTAATCCAGTGGCTGGTAGAACTCGCTGTAGAACTGCTGATGCTCGCCCAGCTGCAGCCGGGTGAGCCACTCGGCGCCCAGCGGATTGACGCCATTGACGCGGAAACTGGCGCCGATGGTGAACTGGCTGCCCCCTTCGAAGTCGTCCACCAGATTGAGACCCAGACGCAGGAAGTCGGTCCCGGTCTGCCGCCCGTGGGTGCGGATCAGCAGGGTATTCTGCTCGCCCTCATGGAGGATCTCGTAATTCACCTGGCTGAAGTAGTCGGTGCCATAGATGGTGCCCATGTCCTTGGCCAGATGGTCGGTATTCAGCGGCTCGCCCGCCTCCTGGCGCACCATGCTGCGCACCACGGCATCGGCCACCTTGCCGCTGTTGACCACGCGGATCTCGTGGATGATCGGCTGGCGTTGGGGGCGCTGGCGCGCAAGGTTGCCCCCGGACCGGCCGGCAGTTTCCGGCTGGGCATAAGCACTGAGCAGGGGCGACTCGGCAATGCTCTGTTCACCGGCGGCAATCGCCTGCGGGGCCTCGGCGAAGCTGCTGAAGGCGATGGCGCCCAGCTCGGGTTGCAGCAGCATGTCCGCCTCGGTCAGGGTCGCCAGCTGCTCCTGGGTGTTGTGCCGGGTCAGCAGGGTGGTGGTCTGGTCCATCACGTCGAGGATGCTGTGCATGTCGCTGGCCGGCTTCAGCGGGGTGGCGATGTCCACCACTATCACCCGGTCAACGCCCATTTCCCGGGCGACATCGACCGGCAGGTTCTTCGACAGCACGCCGTCTACCAGCATGCGGCCGTCGAGACTGACCGGCGCAAAGAAGCCGGGCAGCGCGATACTGGCCCGGATGGCCTGGGGCAGATGCCCGTGATCGAATACCACCGCCTCGCCGGTGGCGATGTCGGTGGCGACAGCGCGGAAGGGGATCGGCAGACGGTCGAAGTCGTCGATGTCGTTGGTGTGCACCAGCAGGCTTTCAAGGGCCAGCCCGAGGTTCTGCCCCTGCAGCAGGCCGAGCGGGAAGCTCAGCTTGCCATTCTTGAACGACAGGCGCTGCTTGACCAGGAAATCCCGGTCGTCCTGCTTGCGCCGGAACGGCACGTCCTCACGTTGGGGCGCATCGCTCAGGGTGGCGGGCCAGTCCATTTCCAGGGCGATGCGCTCCAGCTCATCGGCGCTGTAGCCGGCGGCATAGAGACCACCGATCACCGCACCCATGCTGGTGCCGGCAATGGCGTGGATCTGGATATCCATTTTCTCGATCTGCTTCAGCACGCCGATGTGGGCCAGTCCGCGGGCACCGCCGCCGGACAGCACCAGCCCGGTGCGGAGTTCGGTCGAGGGCATGGGCTGTGCCGCGCCCAGCAGGGGCAAGAGGATGAGCAACAGGAAAAGCGCAGGTCTGAACATGGTAAGGCCTGATGTCTGGCAGTGGTGCGGAATGGACGCGGCATAGTATACGGACTTGGGTTCCATTCTGGCGAACACCCCGTCGCGCTGTTCCCCTGCAGACCGTCACCCGACTGTCACACAGGTGTCATGCGGCATTCACCCATGGGCTCTAGGGTGGACGCATGGATGGCAAGGGGGTGTCTCATGACCCAGGTGGAAGAGTTTGCTGCATCGGGCAGGCAGAGGGTTCGCAGCATCTGGATTTCCGATGTGCATCTGGGCACGCGGGATTGTCAGGCTGAAAAGCTCGATGGATTTCTCGGGGAGTTCGACTGCGATCATCTGTATCTGGTTGGCGACATCATAGATGGCTGGCGGCTGCGCAAGAGCATGTACTGGCCACAGTCCCACACGAATGTGGTCCGCCGCATCCTGAGCATGGCCAGGCACGGTACCCGGGTGGTCTATGTGACCGGCAATCATGACGAGTTCCTGCGCCGCTATGGCGCACTCAACATCGGCAATCTGCTGCTGGTGGACGAGGCCGAGCATCGCACCGCCGACGGTCGCCGCTTACTGGTAACCCATGGTGACCAGTTCGACGTGATCACTCGCTACCACCGCTGGCTCGCCTTCCTCGGCGACCACGCCTATGAGTTCAGCCTGCGCTTGAACCGCTGGCTGAACTACTGGCGCAGCCGCTGCGGCTATGGCTACTGGTCGCTGTCGGGATTCCTCAAGTACAAGGTGAAGAAGGCGGTTAACTTCATCAGCGATTTCGAGGATGCGCTGGCCCATGAGTGCCGCAAACGTGACTTTCAGGGTGTCATCTGCGGCCACATCCACCACGCCGAGATCCGTGAAGTGAAGGGCGTCACCTATCACAATTGCGGAGACTGGGTTGAGTCCTGTACTGCGCTGATCGAGAACTGGGACGGCAGCATCATCCAGTACCGCTGGACGGAGTCTGACTCGGCGCAGCAGCCTGAAGCGGATGGGCTGGAAGAGAAGCTGCCCGAGGCGGTATGAGCAGCGGACCGCTCGCGCCTACATGATCACCTTGTCACGCAGCTTGCGCGCCGCCAGCTCCAGGGCCCGGACGATCTCCTCCTGGTCGTAATTGCGGATGCCGTTGGTGTCCAGATACATGGAGAAGCCGGGCAGCTCATGCTCGACAAAGGTCGGCGCGGCGCCCAGATCCCGGCGCAGCCCCACCACCTGGTAGATCTGCATCGGCCGGCTGAAACCCTTGACGTTGAGCTGGCCCTTGTCACGGCACATGACCAGGTCCTTGGTCAGCGACCAGGTCTCATGGGATATCAGGATCTCGCCGGCCTCGGCGGCGCTCTCCAGCCGGCTGGCCAGGTTCACCTCACGGCCGATGATGGTGTAATCCATGCGCATGTCGGCGCCGAAGTTGCCCACGGTGCAGTATCCGGTACTCAGGCCCATGCGGATTTCCAGCGGCCGGGTGATGCCCTGGCTGCGCCATTGCTGACGCAGCACCTTCATGTGCTTGCGCATGGCTATCGCCATGGACACGGCTGCCTCGGCATCCTGCTTGGCGCCCCGGCTCACCGGATCACCGAAGAACACCATCACGCTGTCGCCGATGAACTTGTCGATGGTGCTGCCATATTCAAGGGCGATCCGTGACATCTCGTTGAGGTAGTTGTTGAGCAGATCGGTCAGCGCCTCGGCTTCCATCTCCTCTGCCAGCTCGGTAAAGCCGCGGATGTCCGAGAAGAACACGGTCAGCTTCTTGCGCCGGGTTTCCAGGGTGACCCGCTGGTTGCCGGAGAATATCGACTGCCAGACCTGGGGTGACAGGTATTTCGACAGGCTGTTGGCCAGCTGCTCGGCCTTTTCCTGCTCGGCGCTGACCAGATGCTGGGCGTGCTCCAGACGGCGGCCCTGACGGTAGATGAAGCTGGCCATCACCACGGTGAACAGTCCGCCGCCGGCGAGGGTGCAGAGGGTGAGCAGCGGGCTGGTGATCAGGTTCGGCACCGGCGCCAGTATCGCTGCCGAGATAACAGTCCCGGTGAGGCCCAGCAGCAGCGCCACGAAGAGATACAGCGGTCCGCCGATGACCATGCTGGTGAAACTGATCAGCAGCAGGAAGATCATGCTGGGGACCATGCTGAAATTGGTCAGGGTGATGAACACGCCGGTATGCAGTGCATCCAGTGCCAGCAGGATCAGGTTGAGATTGCTCCGGCCGCGCTTCTGCCGCCAGCGGGTCAGCAGGCGAAGCACGTGGGGGTAGAGCAGGGCGTAGAGAACCACGCCGCCGATAAGGGGGGTCAGCCCCCGCTCATGGGCAATGGTGGCAAATACCAGCGCGACGCAGAGATAGGCCATGACCCTGGAGTAGTACCCCTCCAGTGGTGGTCGTACCGGTTGCAAGCGTGTTTCCAGATTCATGATCAGTCGTTCCCTGGCCTGATGTTCCGGAGCTGATCAGGGCGTACTGTGATCGATCCGGATGACGTTCGATCATAGTACGCATGCAGTGCCATGCAAAGCCGCTCAGAAACGGATGCGGCCGGTAAGGGCATCCCGCAACATGACCCAGTCCCCGAGGAAGCTGTACAGGGGGTACCTGAACGTGGCGGGACGGTTCTTCTCGAAGAAGAAATGGCCTGCCCAGGCGAAGCCGTACCCGGCCAGCGGCAGGGCCAGCAGCAGCCAGCCGTTCATGGTGATGATGGCCAGGGCGAGCAGCAGCAAAACCAGCAGGCTGCCGCAGTAATGCAGGCGGCGGCTGACGTCATTGCTGTGTTCGCTCAGATAGAAGGGGTAGAACTCGGCGAAGGATCTGAATTCCCGCTCGCTGGTCCGGCTCTGGTTGTCCTGTCTGCTGTTGGTGTCCACCTGACTGCTCCTTGTTGTTGTCCGTGGCCCGGCCCCGCAGCGACCGGCGGGTTTTGATATGATCCGGGCTCATGTTTTGTGGAGTTTTGCCAATAATGGACGCATTGAGTGCATTGCACAACCGGATTTCCATGCCGCGTCTGACCGGTCCTGCGCCGACTGCCGAGCAGCAGGAAGCCATCTTCAGGGCGGCATTGCGGGCGCCTGACCATGCCTGGTTGCGGCCCTGGCGCTTTCTTGTTGTGGAGGGCGAGGGACTCGAAAGGATGGGCGAGCTGTTCCAGGCTGCCGCGCTGGAACGCACGGGTGATCCGGCGGCCCCGGAAGTCGCCAGAGCAGCGAAACTGCCGCTGCGCGCGCCCATGATCATCATCGCCATCAGCAGCCCCCGCGCGCACCCCAAGGTGCCGGAAGCCGAGCAGGACATGTCCTGCGCGGTGGCGGTGGGCAACATGTTGCTGGCCGCTCATGCCCAGGGCCTGGGCGCGGTATGGCGCACCGGTGAGCCGGCCCGGGACCCGGTCATCAGCCGGGGGTTGGGGCTGGCTCCCGGCGAGAAGATCATTGCCTTTCTGTATCTGGGTCAGTCGCTGGGAGAGGGCAAGGCCGTTCCGGCACTGGATCCCCGCGATTTCTTCCGGCGCTGGCCGGAGAACTGAGGCGGCCACGGCAGGCGGATGCAGGCACACAGACCGCCCGCCTGCCCCGGACTGAATTCGAGCGTACCGCCATGGCGGACCAGCGCCCGGCGTGCTATCGCCAGACCCAGCCCGTGACCGCTGTCCGCCGGTTGGCCGGGGACCCGCGCGAAGGGGTCGCCCAGGCGCGAAAGCCACTCCTTCGGCACGCCGGGCCCCTGGTCAGTGACGGTCACGATACATTCCTGGCCCTGGCATGACAGGCCGACAATGATCAGCCCGCCCGGCGGAGTGAAGCGCAGGGCGTTGCGCAACAGGTTGTCCATCGCGCCCGCCAGCTGGTCGGGCCAGCCATGCAGCCGGCAGCCGCTGGTTCCCTCGATGCGCAACTGCTGACCATTGGCAATGAAACGGGCATCTTCCACGGTTTCGGCTACCAGTCGGTCGAGGTCGATAGGCTCGGGAGGGATATTTCGCGCATCCAGCCGACTGAGGGTAAGGATGTCTCCGATCAGACTGTCGAGCCGGCTGCATTCGCGATCCAGGCGCTCCCACAGCGGATCATCGGGACGGAGCCCCTGCTTGCTGCCCAGCGCCAGGCCCACCCGCAGGCGTGCCAGCGGTGAACGCAGCTCGTGGGAAATGTCACGCATCAGCTGGGTCTGGCTGTTGAGCAGGCTCTGCACCCGGTCGGCCATGCTCTGGAAGCGTCTGG
The DNA here is from genome assembly GCF_014646575.1 of Halopseudomonas pertucinogena. Lineage (GTDB taxonomy): Bacteria > Pseudomonadota > Gammaproteobacteria > Pseudomonadales > Pseudomonadaceae > Halopseudomonas > Halopseudomonas pertucinogena. The sequence continues at coordinate 739,398 of NZ_BMNN01000001.1, forward strand.
ACAGCTGACCTATCTCGTCCCGGCGGCGTGCCGTCCCGGCCAGCCCTCGCGCGTCGAAGCGGCCGCGGGCGAGCTCCTCGGCAGCCAGGCCCAGTTTCTGCAGCGGCGCGGTGAGATAACGGCTGAGCAGCAGGCTGAGCAGCGCGAGCAGCAGCATGGCCATGGTTACATTCGTGATGAGTGCGAAGGGGGTGCGCTGCCAGCGGAACAGTTCGGTGCGGGGAATGTGCAGCAGCAGCTGATAGGATTCGGTCGGCGAATCCCAGCCAAGCTGGAACAGGCGCCCGTGACGGGGGCGCTGTTCGTCGCTGCGGTCGGTATTCGTTAACCGTTGGGGCAGGGTAGGCAGGGTGCCACGCAGCAATCGCTGGCCCTGGCTGTCGAACAGTTCGGCGCGCAGCCGGTGCTGCTGATGCTGCTGCTCGAGCCATGTCTGTGCCGCGTCGGCACCCTGCTGCTCGTAGACACCCACCAGCTGCTGGCTGAAATCGCGCAACTGCGGATGGAACTGCAGCAGCAGCCAGTTCTGCTGCAATGCGCGGCTGATCAGGAAGCCCGAGCCACCCACCAGCAGGGTGGCAAGCCAGAGAACCGCAAATACCTTCCAGAACAGCCGCATTGGCCAGTCGCCCCGTTATTCGTCGGCAGCGTTATCGCCGCGTTTGTGGCCCCGGTGCTCGCGCATGTGCCGTTTCATGCCTTCCCGGCGCTGCTCGCGCAGCTCCTGCCACTTGCCGCGCTGCTCCTCGGTGAGGATGGCCTCCACTTTCTTCTCGCGTTCCTCGTGCAGCGCCTTCATTTTCTCGAACTGCTCCCGGTGCACCTCACGCAGCTGCTCCTGCTGCTGGTCGGTCAGTTGCAGCTCGCTGGCCATGCGCTGCATGTGGCGGTCATACATCTGCCCCTTGTCGGCGGGCGCGGCGAGGGCGGCAGCACTGGCAGCCGTGGCGAGGGTGAACAGACCGGCAATCAGAACATGTTTCATGGCAAATCTCCCATAGCTGGACCGGTGAATCCGGCCATTGCTGAAGAGTCTAGGGGCTGGTGTGTCAGCCTGGGCCGCGGGAAGGTAAAGACTCTGTAAATCAGCCGTACAGATAGCCGCGGCCGCGGATCGACTGAATACGGCTGCGACCGTCGGGGTGCGAGCCGAGTTTGCGTCGCAGGTTGCTGATGTGCATGTCGAGGCTGCGGTCGTAGGGGCCGAGCGGCTTGCCCAGTGCCTCCTTCGACAGCGACTGACGGTCGATCAGTTGCCCCGGCTGTTCCAGCAGCATGCGCAGGATCAGTGCCTCGCTCTGGGTGAGAGGCAGCAGCTCGCCGCCTTGCCAGCACATCAGGCTGGCGGTATCCATCCGCAGGTCGCCGACCTCCAGGCTCTGGTCTTCGCTGGCGGACGTGCTGCGTCGCAGCAGGGCCCGCAGGCGAGCGACAAGTTCCCGCGGGTCGCAGGGCTTGGCCAGATAATCATCCGCGCCGAGTTCCAGCCCGAGGATGCGGTCCACCGGCTCGCCGCGTGCGCTGAGCATCAGCAGCGGCGTGTTGCAGCTCTGGCGGATGCCGCGCAACACCTCCAGACCGTTCATGCCCGGCAGCATCATGTCCAGCACGATCGCGTCATGGGCGCCGCTGCGCGCCGCGTCGAGTCCGGCGGGCCCGTCGTGGACGCTGGTCAGGCCGAAACCTTCGGCCTCCAGCCAGGAGCCCAGCAGATCGCACAGCTCCCGGTCGTCATCGATCATCAGTATCTGGTGTTTCAATTCAGCCACATGTTGCGTTTGCGCCGGCCGCCGAGCTGGGCCAGCAGCCACCCGGCCAGCAGGCTCAGGGCAACGGTCGAGCCGCCGACCATGAACCACTTGCGTTGCTCGTCCGCGCGCTGGGTGTCATTGAGCTCTTCCTGGGCCGCCAGCCGGTCGCGCAGGATGATGTTCTGCGCCCGCAGCTGTTCCAGCTGATCGCTGTTGCCGTCGCGGGCAAGCTCATCAGCCAGTCGCTGACGTTCGGCTTCGACCCGGGCCAGCTCCGCCTGCAGCGTCCCCAGGTCCTGGGCAGCCTGTTGTTCGTCTGATACCTGTGCTTCCTCGCCAGCGGGCCCGGCAGGTTGCGCCTGCACCGACAGGGGCAGGGCGAACGCCGCCAGCAACAGAAGCAAGGGGGTACGTTTCGACATTCGATTCTCCTCTGGTGCACACCCGGTCAGGCTGGCAGTACGCGTTTGAAGGGTTTGACTGCCACCTGCTGGTAGACGCCGGCGGCGACATAGGGATCCGCCTCTGCCCAGTGGCGGGCTTCCTCCAGCGACTCGAACTCGGCCACCACCAGGCTTCCGGTAAATCCGGCCTCACCGGGGTCGTTGGTGTCGATGGCCGGATGCGGTCCGGCGAGCAGCAGCCTGCCGGCATCCTGTAGGGCGGTGAGGCGGTCCAGGTGAGCCGGGCGGGCCGCCAGGCGCGCTTCTAGCGTTCCCGGGGCATCGGTGGCCATGATGGCGTAGAACATGCGTTTCCCTCTGCTGGGTGTGGTGTCAGAACCGTACGTTATGCGATTCGGTTAGGCGTTGTCAGTGCCCAGGCGGCATAATAGCGAAATTCTTCCTGTTGAATGGAGTGTGGTGTGCTGGCGGACCTGCATATGCACAGTACTGCATCGGACGGTGTTCTGGCCCCCGCGGAGCTGATGAGCCGCGCGGCGGCCAGTGGCGTCGAGCTGGTGTCGCTGACCGACCATGACTGTGTGGCCGGGCTGGCGGAGGCGCGCATGGCGGCCGCCGCGCTGGGCATGGGCTGGATAGACGGCGTGGAGCTGTCGGCTCAGTGGCAGGGGCACACCGTGCACGTGCTGGGCTACGGCTTTGAGCCGGACTCGCCGGAACTGCTCGCCTCGCTCGCGGCGGTGCAGGATGGCCGCTGGCAGCGGGCCGAGCAGATTGCCACGCGACTGGCAGCCAAACGCATGCCCGGCGCGCTGGAGGGGGCGCTGGAAGCACAGCGGGTGGCCGGCGCTGACCCGGACAGTCCGCCGGCTCGTCCCCACTTCGCCGACTGGATGGTTGAGGCCGGTCATGTGCGTGATCGTGCCGAGGCGTTCCGCAAGTGGCTGGGGGCGGGCAAGCTGGGTGACATAAAGCAGCACTGGCCGGAGCTGGCGGACGCGGTCGCGCAGCTGCGCAGCGCCGGTGGTGTGGCGGTGATCGCCCATCCGTGGCATTACGGCTTCACCCGGTCGCGCCTGCGGCGCCTGTTGCGTGATTTTGCCGAGGCTGGCGGGCGCGGCATCGAGGTGTCCAATGGCAAGCAACCGCCGGAGCAGGTGGCCGTGCTGGCGCGGCTGGGTGAGGAGTTCGGCTTCCTGGCCAGCTGCGGCAGCGACTTCCATCATCCCGGCGCACCCTGGATGGCGCTGGGCGCGATGACCCCGCTGCCGGCGCGCTGTACTCCGCTGTGGACCGATGAGCGATTTGCCGATGCAGTTGTGATGCACCGTCAATAGACCCTACACTCCCCGGAAAACCGATCAGAGAACACTGCCGTGAGCCAATATCTACAGATCCACCCGGACAACCCGCAGGCGCGGTTGATCAGCCAGGCGGTGGATATCATCCGCGAGGGCGGGGTGATCGCCTATCCGACCGATTCGGCCTATGCGCTGGGCTGCCACCTGGGTGACAAGAACGCCCTGGAGCGCATCCGCCGTCTGCGGCAGCTGGATGACAAGCACAATTTCACCCTGGTATGTCGGGATCTGTCCGAGCTGGGCGTCTACGCCAAGGTGGACAATGCCACCTTCCGCGCGCTGAAGAACAACACCCCGGGTCCCTATACGTTCATCCTGCACGCCACCACCGAGGTGCCGCGCCGCCTGCTGCATCCGAAGCGGCGCACCATAGGGCTGCGCATACCCGGACACCGTATCACCCAGGCGCTGCTCGAGGCCCTCGGCGAGCCGCTGATGAGTGTGACTCTCATGCTCCCGGGGGAAGATCTGCCGCTGACCGACCCCGAGGACATTCGCGATCGACTGGAGAACCAGGTCGATCTGATCATTGACGGTGGCGCCTGCGCCATCGAACCGACCACTGTGGTCGCGCTGCTCAATGGAGACACGGAAGTGCGGCGCATCGGCCTGGGCGATCCCGAACCCTTTGGTGTCAGTCGCGACTGATACCAACCTAATGACGCTCTCCAACATGATCACTTTGACACAATCAGGAGTATCCCTTGAGTTCTGTTGAATCCCGGCACCGGGTAGTGTCCGGCATGCGTCCGACCGGACGTCTGCATCTTGGCCATTATCACGGCGTACTGAAGAATTGGGTGAAGCTGCAGCATGAATATGAATGTTTCTTCTTTGCCGCCGACTGGCATGCGCTGACCACCCTCTACGAGAATCCGCAGGATATCGAACAGAACGTCTGGGACATGATGATCGACTGGCTGGCTGCTGGGGTCAGTGGTACCTCGGCGACCATGTTCATCCAGTCCCAGGTGCCGGAGCATGCCGAACTCAACCTGCTGCTGGGCATGTCCACCCCGCTGAGCTGGCTGGAGCGGGTGCCCACCTACAAGGACCAGCAGGAAAAGCTGCGCGAGCTGGACCTGGCGACCTATGGCTTCCTCGGCTACCCGCTGCTGATGAGTGCCGATATCCTCATCTACCGCGCCGGTCTGGTGCCGGTGGGTGCCGACCAGCTGTCCCACGTCGAGATCACCCGGGAGCTGGCGCGCCGCTTCAATCATCTGTATGGCAAGGAGCCCGGCTTCGAGGAGCGGGCCCGTGCGGCCATCCAGAAGATGGGCAAGAAGGCCGCCAGGCTGTACAGCAATCTGCGTGCCGCCTATCAGGAGCAGGGCGATGCCGAGGCGCTGGAAACCGCCCGCGCGCTGCTGCAGGAGCAGCAGAACATCACGTTGGGTGACAAGGAACGGCTGTTCGGCTACCTGGAAGGCGGCGGCAAGGTCATCCTGCCCGAGCCCCAGGCGCTGCTGACCCCGGCCTCGAAGATGCCGGGCCTGGACGGGCAGAAGATGTCCAAGTCCTACGGCAATACCATCACCCTGCGCGATACCACTGACGAGGTGAACGAGAAGATCCGCCGCATGCCCACCGATCCGGCAAGGGTGCGACGTACCGATCCGGGCGATCCGGACAAGTGTCCGGTGTACCAGTTGCATCTGGTGTACACCGACCAGGCCACCCATGACTGGGTCAACCAGGGCTGCCGCAGCGCAGGCATCGGCTGTCTCGACTGCAAGAAGCCGGTAATCGATGCCATCTGCACCGAGCTGGAGCCGATTCAGCAGCGCGCCGTGGAATACGAAGGCAACCCGGACGCCGTCCGCATGATCCTCAGCGAGGGCGCCGAGCGGGCCCGGGACGCCGCCCGCGACACCCTCGGCGAAGTACGCCAGGCCATGGGCCTGAGCTACCGTCGCAGCTGATGAGCGCCCGGGAGCCGGAACAGTTGACCGACGTCGCCACGGCGGCGCAGGCGCCTGTCCAGGCTCCACTGCAGCACGAACTGCCGTTGGCCGTGGTCAACGGCCAGCCGCTGACCGAGCTGCCCCAGGACCTGTACATTCCTCCGCAGGCGCTGGAGGTGTTTCTCGATGCCTTCGAAGGCCCGCTGGACCTGCTGCTGTACCTGATCCGGCGGCAGAATCTGGACATTCTCGACATTCCGGTGGCCGAGATCACCCGTCAGTACATGGGCTACGTCGAATTGATGAAGGCCGTGCGACTGGAGCTGGCCGCCGAATATCTGGTGATGGCCGCCATGCTGGCGGAGATCAAGTCGCGCATGCTGCTGCCTCGTCAGGAACAGCAAGGCGAGGAGGAAGAGGACCCGCGCGCCGAGCTGATCCGGCGGCTGCAGGAGTACGAGCGCTTCCGTCAGGCGGCGGAGGATCTTGACGAACTGCCGCGGGTCGGGCGGGATATCGCCCTGGCCAGTGCCGCGCCGCCCGATCTGGAAGCCCGCGTGGCGCATCCTCCGGTGAGCATGGAAGAGTTGCTGCTGTCGCTGGCGGAAGTGCTGCGCCGCGCCGACATGTTCGAGAGCCATCAGGTCAGCCGCGAGACGCTGTCCACGCGCGAACGCATGGCCCAGGTGCTCGACCGCCTCAAGGGTGGTCAGTTCGTGCCCTTCATAAGTCTCTATCAGCTGGAGGAGGGCAGGCTGGGAGTGGTGGTCACCTTCATGGCGGTGCTCGAGCTGATCAAGGAACAGCTGATCGATCTGGTGCAGACCGAGCCCTTTGCCCCCATTCACGTCAAGGTGAGAACGGATGACTCAACCAGCGCTTGAACGGATTCTGGAAGCCGCACTGCAGGCGGCCGGCCGCCCCCTGTCCCTGGAGCGCATGCGCGAACTGTTCGATGAGGACGCAGCGCCCTCGCTGGAGGAGCTGCGCCAGGCGCTCGCCCGGCTGGCCGAAGCCTGCCATGATCGCGCGGTGGAGCTGCGCGAGGTTGCCGGCGGCTGGCGGCTGCAGGTGCGCAACGACTATGCACCCTGGGTCGGCCGGTTGTGGGAGGAGCGGCCCCAGAGGTATTCGCGGGCGTTGCTCGAGACCCTGGCATTGATCGCCTATCGGCAACCAGTCACCCGGGGGGAGATCGAGGACGTCCGTGGGGTGGCGGTCAGCAGCCAGATCATCCGCACTCTGGTCGAACGCGAATGGGTGCGGGTTGTCGGCCACAAGGAGGTTCCGGGGCGGCCCGCGCTGTACGCCACTACCCGGCAGTTTCTCGATTATTTCAACCTGCGCAGTCTGGCCGAGCTGCCACCGCTGGCCGAGCTGCGCGAACCCAGTGACGTGCTGATGAATCCTGCGCTGGCGACGGAGGACGTTCAGGCGGAACCTGGCCCCGACAGACCGGAGTCACCGGCTGCCGAGGACGAGCCGGCGGGTACCGACTTCCATACCCTGCTGGAGGAGCTGAGCGCCATGGAGACGGGGCTGAAGATGGATTTCGACGATCTGCAGCCGCCATCGGACGACCTGTCATCGCCACCATCCGAGCCGGAGTAGAAGCCGCTGGTGGCATGGCGGGGTGGGTGCTATGCTGCGCTCCATCACGTTTTTCACTCACACCGGGAGGTGCCCAGCATGTCAGACAGAATACCCCTCAACCCCGAGCAGGACGACCAGCAGGCCGCGCCCGCAGCAGGGGAGAAACTCCAGAAAGTGCTCGCCCGCATGGGCCTGGGCTCCCGCCGCGAGGTGGAGGGCTGGATCAGCGCCGGCCGTGTCAGTGTCAACGGCGAGATCGCCCAGCTTGGCTGCCGGGTCGACAGCCTGGATCAGATCGTGCTCGACGGCCGTCCGTTGCGCCGTGACCTGAACACCGAGGTGGTGCGGCGTGTCCTCATCTACAACAAGCCCGAGGGTGAGGTCTGCACCCGCGATGATCCGGAAGGTCGCCCCACGGTATTCGATCAGCTACCGCGCCTGAAGCAGGGCCGCTGGATCAACGTTGGCCGACTGGATATCAATACCACCGGCCTGCTGCTGTTCACCACCGATGGCGAGCTGGCCAACCGGCTGATGCACCCCTCCTGGCAGATGGACCGCGAGTATGCGGTGCGGGTCATGGGCGAGGTCGACGAAGAGATGCTCGAGCGTCTGAAGGAAGGTGTGATGCTGGAAGACGGCCCGGCGCGCTTCACCGACATCGTCAGCTCCGGTGGCGAAGGCATCAACCGCTGGTTCCACGTCTGCCTGCTGGAAGGACGCAACCGCGAGGTGCGCCGCCTGTGGGAATCCCAGGGTGTGCGGGTCAATCGGCTCAAACGGGTGCGTTTCGGGCCGGTGTTCCTCGGACCGGAAGTGCCGGTCGGCCGCTGGCGCGAGATGAAGCAGAACGAACTGGATATCCTCAGTGAGGAGGTGGGCCTGAAGCCTGTCCGCCTGCCGGAAGCAACCGTGGCGGAGAAGGAAAAGCAGAAGCGTCAGGCCCGCAAGCCATCCATGCATCAGGCACGGGTAGTGCGGGAGAACCAGAGCGGCCGGGGCGGCAAGCCGGGTGCCAGGCCCAGAACCGGTGGGCGTACGCGCAAGTAATCGCGGGTAGATGAAGGGAGTCCCGGCTGGCCTGCGGCCAGCAATCGCCCCGAGGTCGGGGCTGCTGCAATCCGAGGATGCCGTCGTGTTGTGTTTCCGGGCATTCCGGGGTGGCGGCTGGAGCGCCGGGCTGTCTTTACTCACCCTCTCGCGTTCAACGCCTGACCGTTCACGCCTTTGCTGTCAGGTCCCAACAGGTAGAGAAACGCGGGCATGATTTCCGCCGGCTCCGGGTTCTTCTCCGGCTCTTCCGCCGGGTAGGCCGCCTTGCGCATCGCGGTGCGGGTGGCGCCCGGGTTGATGCTGTTGACGCGGATCTCGCTGGTGCCATCCTGTTCGTCCGCCAGTACCTGCATCAGGCCTTCCAGGGCGAACTTGCTGACCGCGTAGGGTCCCCAGTAGGCGCGGCCCTTGCGTCCGACGCTGGACGACACGAATACCACCGACGCATCCGGTGCCGCGCGCAGCAGTGGCATCATTGCCTTGGTCAGGGCGAACGGCGCGTTGACGTTCACCTGCATCAGCTGCTGCCAGTCTTCCGTCTTGACGTTATCCATCAGGGTGCGGGGGCCGAGCAGGGCGGCGTTGTGTACCAGCCCGTCGAGCTTGCCGAAGGTGTCGAACAGCTGGTCGGCCAGATCGTCATAGTCCTTGTCCACGGCGGCTTCCAGATTCAGCGGGCAGATCGCCGGTTGCGGATGGCCAGCGGCCTCGATCTCGTCATATACCGCCTCCAGCTTTGAAAGCGTGCGACCCAGCAGGACGACGGTGGCGCCATGGGCGGCGCAGCTCAGTGCGCAGGCGCGGCCGATGCCGTCGCCGGCACCGGTAACCAGAATGACGCGACCCTGCAGCAGGTCCGGTGTGGCGCGGTAGTCAAACATGGGAAAACTCCTGTTGTTGCAGCTGCTCAAGCCAGGGGCGCAGGGCAGCGGCATTCTCTACGGTGAAATCGGCATTCCATTGCGCCGGGTCGTCCCCTGGTGGCAGGTAGCCATAAAGTGCGGCCACGGTACGCATGCCGGCAGCGCGCCCGGCCTGGATGTCGCGCAGGTGGTCGCCGATGTAGACGCAGCGCTCCGGCCGGACAGCCATTTCCGCACAGGCCTTGAGCAGTGGCTCGGGATGCGGCTTGCCGCGGCTGACCTGATCCGGACAGACCAGGCTTGCACAGCGCTCGGCAAGGCCGGTGGCTTCCAGCAGCGGGATGCTGAAGCGGCTCATCTTGTTGGTCACCACGCCCCAGGGCAGACCTTCTCCGTCGAGCCAGTCAAGCAGCTCCGGAATGCCGGGGAAGGGGCGGGTATGCACCGCCAGCTGTTGCTGATAGCGTTCGAGAAACTCGTCGCGCAGCTCGGTGAAGCCGTCATGTTCCGGCGTCATTGAAAAGGCGGCACAGAGCATGCCGGCGGACCCGTCCGATACGGTGGAGCGGATCAGGTGCAGCGGGGCGTCTGCCAGGCCGCGCTGGCGGCGCATTTCGAGAATGATCGCCATGAAGTCATCGACCGTGTCCAGCAGGGTGCCGTCCAGATCGAACAGAACGCCGTCGAGCATGTCAGTCCCCGCGCTGGCAGTGGACCATGTAGTTGACGTCCACGTCAGGGGCCAGCTTGTAGTGGCGCAGCAGGGGGTTGTAGGTCAGCCCGATGATGTCCTGTGTGTCCAGGCCGGCCTGGCGGGACCATCTGCCCAGCTCGGCGGGGCGGATGAACTTGGCATATTCATGGGTGCCGCGGGGCAGCATGCGCAGCAGGTATTCGGCACCGACAATGGCGAAGGCGAAAGACTTCGGGTTGCGGTTGATGGTGGAGAAGAATACATGGCCGCCGGGTCTGACCAGCGTCGCGCAGGCGCGGATGACCGAGGCGGGGTCGGGCACGTGTTCCAGCATTTCCATGCAGGTCACCACATCGAAGCGACCGGGGTGCAGCTCGGCCATTTCCTCGGCGGTGCACTGCTGATAATCCACCTCGACGCCGGACTCCAGCTGGTGCAGGCGCGCCACCGCCAGCGGCGCCTCGCCCATGTCTATGCCGGTGACCCTGGCGCCGCGCTGGGCCATGGCTTCGGCAAGGATGCCGCCACCGCAGCCCACGTCGAGCACTTCCTTGCCGGCGAGGCTGGCCTTTTCGTCTATCCAGTTGGTGCGCAGCGGGTTGATTTCGTGCAGTGGTTTGAACTCGCTTTCGCGATCCCACCAGCGGCTGGCCATCGCCTCGAACTTGGCAACTTCCGCACGATCGACGTTGAGCGTCATCATTATCCCCTTGTTTAAATTCGCCGAGTGGGTGGTGGCGACCGGCCGGACCGGCCGCCGCGCCACGCTTGGCAGTCTAGCTGCGGATGCGCCTGTGCGCGTACCGGCGGGCTGCCGGGCCCTTATAGCGGCAGTATACCCTCTGGCCCGCGCTCTGGCAGCGACATTTCAGCACGGCTGCGCCCGCTGCGGGTATAATGCCGTTTTCTGTGGAGTCCCTCATGCAGCTGCAACCCCCTGTGCCCGCACAGCCGCCCGTGCCGGCGCTGGAATGGTGTGACGATCACCTGCGTATTCTCGATCAGCGATCCCTGCCCGGTGCGCTGGTATGGGTCGAATGTCACGACGCCGATGACGCCGCCGCGGCGATCGCCGATGGGGTCGTTCAGGGTGCGGTGTCAGCCGGTCTGGTGGCTGCCTATGGTATTGCCCTGGCGGCCAGGCGCATCGGCCGCTCGGCTGACTGGGCGGTGGATCTGCAGACCGATTTCGAGCGTCTGGCGCAGGCCTGTCCTGCCTCCTCCCACCTGCTGTGGGTGCTGGGGGTGCTCGATGATCGCCTGCAGCGCCTGCGGTATCAGGGGCAGGGGGTGCCCGACCAGCTGGCCCAGGTGGCGGTGAATCTCCATGCAAGTGATGAGGAGTCGCGCCGGGCGCTGGGCCGGCTGGGCGTGCAGGTCATCCGCCGGCACGACCGCCAGCCGCAGAAATTCCTGACCCTGGTCAGCCCGCATTCCGACAGCCACGCTGGTGCGCTGGATCTGGTCCGGGCGGCGCAGGGTGCCGGGCTGGTCGAGCAGCTCTACCTGTGTGCCGATGAGGCCTCGGACGCATGCCGGCTGGCGCTTTGGGAGCTGGATCGGGATGAGGTGGCGACAGCACTGCGTGGCGCCGCGGCGGCCGGCCAGTTGATGAGGTCCGACAACATCAGCTGGGTGGTGGCGGGTGCCCACCGCATCGCTGCCAATGGCGATCTCATCAGTGATATCGGCACCTACTCGCTGGCGATACTGGCCATGCATCATGGCCTGCGGTTCATGGTGGTGGCGCCCAGCGCGGCGTTCGACCTTGCGCTGGAAAGTGCCGATGAGCTCGACCCCGCCGATGGCCTGCTCAGTCCTGAGGGCCGGCTGGTGATGGACGTTACCCCAGCCGATCTGATCGATGTGATCGTCACCGAAAGGGGCGTGGTGGAGCGCCCGGATGAGAGCCGCATTGCCGAGCTGCTGAGCCCCAGACATCTGCACTGAGGGGAGCGCGCGGCGCTGTCTGCCGGAGTGTGACGGTGTCGGCGCGGTTGCGGTGAAACTCCCGTAGGGCAGTGCGTTGTGGTATCATTTGCGGCTTTGATCCGGACCCGACAGGGCCTCGTTCCGCGTTGTGTGCGCTTTGGCACCTCAGGGTGGCCAACAATAAAAGGAATGCCGTTTCATGGGTGAGCTGGCCAGAGAAATCCTTCCAGTCAATATCGAAGATGAGATGAAGCAGTCGTACCTCGATTACGCGATGAGCGTGATCGTCGGGCGGGCGCTTCCAGATGTGCGTGACGGTCTCAAGCCAGTGCACCGGCGTGTGCTGTTCGCCATGAGCGAACTGAGAAACGACTGGAATAAACCCTATCTGAAGTCGGCCCGTGTGGTCGGCGACGTGATCGGTAAATATCACCCTCACGGTGACTCGGCCGTATACGACACCATCGTGCGCATGGCGCAGCCGTTCTCCCTGCGCTACCTGCTGGTCGACGGTCAGGGCAACTTCGGCTCGGTGGACGGCGACAGTGCAGCGGCCATGCGGTATACCGAAATCCGCATGACCAGGTTGACCCACGAACTGCTGGCGGACCTGGACAAGGAAACCGTCGACTGGGTCGACAACTACGACGGCTCGCTGCAGATCCCGGAAGTGCTGCCCACCCGTGTGCCGAACCTGCTGGTCAACGGCTCCAGTGGTATCGCCGTGGGCATGGCGACCAATATTCCGCCGCACAACCTGACCGAGGTGATCAATGGCTGTCTGGCGGTCATCGCCAATCCGGATATCTCCATCGACGAGCTGATGGAACACATACCGGGCCCGGACTTCCCCACCGCCGGCATCATCAATGGCCGTGCGGGAATCGTCGAGGCCTACAAGACCGGCCGGGGTCGTATCTATGTCCGGGCCCGCTGCGAAATCGAGGATATCGACAAGGTCGGCGGCCGCCAGCAGATCATCATCAACGAGCTGCCCTACCAGGTTAACAAGGCCAAGCTGATCGAGCGTATTGCCGAGCTGGTCAAGGAAAAGAAGCTCGAGGGCATCAGCGAGTTGCGCGACGAGTCCGACAAGGACGGCATGCGTGTGGTCATCGAGTTGCGTCGTGGCGAGGTGGCCGAGGTCATCCTCAACAACCTGTACGCCCAGACCCAGATGCAGAACGTGTTCGGCATCAACGTGGTGGGCCTGCTCGACGGGCAGCCGCGCATTCTCAATCTGAAGGAGTTGCTTGACGCCTTCATCCGTCACCGCCGCGAGGTAGTGACCCGCCGGACCGTCTACGAACTGCGCAAAGCCCGCGAGCGTGGTCACATCCTCGAAGGGCAGGCGGTGGCACTGTCCAACATCGACCCGGTGATCGAGCTGATCAAGGCCTCGCCGTCCCCCGCCGAGGCCCGCGAGCGGCTGCTGGCGGCGGCCTGGGAGCCGGGCTCGGTCATGGAAATGGTCGAGCGCGCCGGTGCGGAGTCCTGCCGCCCGGACGAGCTGCCGGAGCAGTATGGTCTGCGTGACGGCAAGTACTATCTGTCACCGGAACAGGCCCAGGCCATTCTGGACCTGCGCCTGCACCGCCTGACCGGTCTGGAGCACGAGAAGCTGCTGACCGAATATCAGGAAATCCTCGAACAGATCGGCGAGTTGCTGCGCATCCTCAACAGCGAGGAGCGCCTGATGGAAGTGATCGTTGAGGAGCTGGAGGCGATCAAGGCCAACTACGGCGACGAGCGCCGCACCGAAATCCTTGCGTCGCGCCTGGATCTGAGCATCGGCGACCTGATCACCGAGGAAGACCGCGTGGTTACCATCTCCCACGGTGGTTATGCCAAGAGTCAGCCGCTGTCCGACTACAACGCCCAGCGCCGCGGCGGCCGCGGCAAGGCGGCGACCGGCGTGAAGGACGAGGACTACGTGTCCCACCTGCTGGTCGCCAACAGTCACACCACGCTGATGTTGTTCTCCAGCAAGGGCAAGGTGTACTGGCTCAAGACCTACGAGATTCCCGAGGCCTCGCGCACGGCCCGTGGCCGGCCGCTGGTCAACCTGCTGCCGCTGGATGAGGGTGAATACATCACCACCATGCTGCCGGTGCAGGAATACACCGAAGGCTGGTTCATCTTCATGGCCACTGCCAACGGCACCGTGAAGAAGACACCGCTGCCGCAGTTCAGCCGCCAGCGCAGCGTCGGCCTGATCGCGCTGGATCTGGACGAGGGTGATACCCTGATCAGCGCCGCGCTGACCGATGGCAACAAGCAGGTGATGCTGTTCTCCGATGGCGGCAAGGTAACCCGTTTCAATGAAAGCGACGTGCGCGCCATGGGTCGAACCGCCCGCGGCGTACGCGGCATGCGTCTGCCCGATGGCCAGCGGCTGGTGTCCATGCTGATTGCCGAGGAAGGTACCGAGATCCTGACGGCTTCGGAGAACGGCTACGGCAAGCGCACGCCGGTGGAGGACTTCCCGCAGTACCGGCGCGGCGGCCAGGGCGTGATCGCCATGGTGACCAACGAGCGTAACGGGCCGCTGGTCGGCGCTGTTCAGGTGGTCGATGGCGAGGAGATCATGCTGATCTCGGACCAGGGCACACTGGTGCGCACCCGGGTCTCGGAGGTATCCAGCCTGTCGCGCAACACCCAGGGCGTGACCCTGATCAAGCTGGCCAACGACGAGAAACTGGTCGGTCTGGAGCGAGTCCAGGAGCCCTCTGATGAGGAAGGTAATGAAGAGGAAATCGGCGTAAACGATGCCACCGATGCCTCTGTTGATGACAGCATCGAAAACCCGGACGTGGATGAGTGAGGTCAAGGTGAGCAAACGCATGTTCAATTTCTGTGCTGGCCCGGCTGCACTGCCCGAAGCGGTTCTGCAGAAGGCCCAGGCCGAATTGCTGGACTGGCAGGGCAGGGGTCTGTCGGTCATGGAAATGAGCCACCGCAGCGCGGAATTCACCAGCGTTGCCGAGCGTGCCGAGCAGGACCTGCGGGACCTGCTGAGCATTCCGTCGGACTACCGGGTGCTGTTCCTCCAGGGCGGGGCCAGCCAGCAGTTTGCGCAGATTCCGCTGAACCTGCTGGGCGAGGACGGCAGCGCCGACTATATCGACACCGGCATCTGGTCGCGCAAGGCCATCGAAGAGGCGTCCCGCTACGGCCACATCAATGTCGCGGCTTCGGCGAAGGAATACGATTATTTCGCCATTCCCGGCCAGAACCAGTGGCAGCTGTCCGACGAGGCGGCCTACGTGCACTACACGCCCAACGAGACCATCGGCGGGCTGGAATTCAACTGGATTCCCGAGGTCGGGGACAAGCCGCTGGTGGCGGACATGTCTTCCACCATCCTCTCCAGACCGATCGATGTATCGCGCTTCGGACTGATCTACGCCGGCGCGCAGAAGAACATCGGTCCCAGCGGGCTGGTGGTGGTGATCGTCCGCGAAGACCTGTTGGGCAAGGCGCACAGCAAGTGTCCGACCATGCTCGACTACCGCGTGGCAGCGGACAACGGCTCCATGTACAACACGCCCCCGACCTTTGCCTGGTACCTGTCCGGGCTGATCTTCCAGTGGCTGAAGGAGCAGGGCGGGCTCGAGGCGATGGAGCGCGCCAATGATGCCAAGCAGCGCAAGCTGTACGCCGCCATCGACGCCAGCGAGCTGTACACCAACCCGATCAATGTGGCTGACCGGTCCTGGATGAACGTGCCCTTCCGGCTGGCGGACGACCGGCTGGACAAGCCGTTCCTGGCCGGTGCCGAGGAGCGCGGTCTGCTCAACCTCAAGGGCCATCGCTCGGTGGGCGGCATGCGCGCCTCCATCTACAACGCCGTGCCGGAAGCCGCAGTGGATGCACTGGTAGCCTACATGGCTGAATTCGAAAAGCAGCACGGTTGAACGACATGTCTGAAGAAGCTCAACTCAAGGCCCTGCGCAACCGCATCGATACCATCGACGAGAAGCTGCTGGAGCTGATCAGCGAGCGTGCCCGCTGCGCCCAGACGGTGGCCGAGGTCAAGCAGAAGTCCCTGGCCGAAGGGGAGACACCGGTGTTCTACCGGCCCGAGCGGGAGGCCTGGGTACTCAAGCACATCATGGAGCTGAACAGGGGGCCGCTGGATAACGAGGAGGTGGCCCGCCTGTTCCGTGAGATCATGTCGGCCTGTCTGGCGCTGGAGGAGCCGCTGAAGGTGGCCTACCTGGGGCCCGAGGGCACCTTCACCCAGGCGGCCGCGCTCAAGCATTTCGGCCACTCGGTCACCAGCGTGCCAATGGCGGCGATCGACGAGATCTTCCGCGAAGTGGCCGCCGGTGCGGTGCACTTCGGCGTGGTACCGGTGGAAAACTCCACCGAAGGGGCCATCAACCATACCCTGGACAGTTTCCTGGAGCATGATCTGGTGATCTGCGGTGAAGTGGAGCTGCGCATTCACCATCACCTGCTGGTTGGCGAGAATACCCGCACCGACAAGATCTCCCGGGTGTACTCCCATGCCCAGTCCCTGGCGCAATGTCGCAAGTGGCTGGATGCACACTACCCGAATATCGAGCGTGTGCCGGTGGCGAGCAATGCCGATGCGGCCCGGCGGGTCAAGAGCGAGTGGAACTCCGCGGCGATCGCCGGCGACATGGCCATCGATCTCTACGGTCTGACCCGGCTTGCAGAGAAGATCGAGGACCGTCCGGACAACTCCACGCGCTTTTTGATCATCGGCAACCAGGAGGTGCCGCCGACCGCGGACGACAAGACCTCGGTGATCGTGTCCATGAGCAACCGCCCCGGTGCGCTGCACCATCTGCTGGAGCCGTTCCATGCCAATGGTGTGGACCTGACGCGCATCGAGACCCGCCCGTCGCGTAGCGGCAAGTGGACCTATGTGTTCTTCATCGACTTCCTCGGTCACCAGCACGATCCCCTGGTGAAGGACGCACTGGAGAAGATCCGCGCCGAGTCGGTCGGACTGAAGATTCTGGGCTCCTACCCCAAGGCGGTCCTTTAACTGTAGCGGAAGCACGCAAGCGACAGATTGCAGGCGGTTCGGCAGATGGCCATGCTTGCGGGCCTGCTTGAAGCTTCGAGGCTTTGACATGAGTTGTGATTTTCTGAGTCTGGCACTGCCAGGCGTACAAAAACTGTCTCCCTACGTGCCTGGCAAGCCGGTGGAGGAGCTGGCCCGCGAGTTCGGCCTGAAGCCGGAGGATATCGTCAAGCTGGCCAGCAACGAGAACCCGCTGGGGCCGGCGCCGTCGGTGCTGAAGGCGGTGCAGCAGGCGCTGCCGGAACTGACCCGCTATCCCGACGGTAACGGCTTCACGCTGAAGCAGGCATTGTCCGAGCGCTTCGGCTTCGAGCTGTCGATGATCACTCTGGGCAACGGCTCCAACGATATTCTCGAACTGCTGGGCCGTGCCTTTGCCAGCCCCGGTACCGAAGTGGTGTTCAGTGAACACGCCTTCGCCGTCTATCCCATCGTCACCCAGGCGGTAGGCGCCACGCCGGTGCAGGTGCCGGCCCGTAACTGGGGGCATGATCTGGAGGCGATGGCGGCAGCCATCACCCCGGCCACACGGCTGGTATTCATCGCCAACCCGAACAACCCCACCGGCACCTGGTTCGAGCAGGCCGAGTTCGAAGCTTTCATGGCCCGGGTCCCCGCCAACGTGCTGGTGGTGCTTGACGAGGCCTATACCGAATACGTGGTGGCCGATGACGCGCTCAACGGATTCGACCATATCGCGCGGTGCCCCAATCTGATCGTCTGCCGCACCCTGTCAAAGGCCTACGGTCTGGCGGCGCTGCGTGTCGGCTACTGCATCAGCCACCCGCAGGTGGCAGATGTGCTCAACCGGGTGCGCCAACCGTTCAACGTCAACAGCCTGGCACTGGCAGCCGCCGTCGCGGCACTGGCCGATCAGGCCTATCTGGATGAAAGCCGCAAGCTCAATCAGCAGGGCATGCGTCAGCTGGAAGCAGGGCTGACCCGGCTGGGTCTGGAGTGGATCCCGTCCCGGGGCAACTTCATCGCGGTGGATGTCGGGCAGGACGCTGCCCCGGTCTATCAGGGACTGTTGCAGGCCGGCGTCATCGTACGACCGGTGGCCGGTTACGGTATGCCGCATCATCTGCGGGTGTCGGTCGGACTGGAACACGAGAATCAGCGCTTCCTTGAGGCCCTGGCCGGAGTGCTGGGCCGGTGAGTCAGCTGGTCACCGGTTCGTCATCTGCGGCGCCGATAATCGGGCGCGTGGCCGTGGTGGGGCTGGGGTTGATCGGCGGCTCCTTTGCCAAGGGGCTGCGGGAGTCCGGGCTTTGCCGGGAAGTGGTGGGCAGCGACCCCGATCCCCATACCCAGCAACTGGCTGTGTCCCTGGGCGTGGTCGACAGCATGGTGCCGGATCTGCCCAGCGCGGTGCAGGGTGCAGAGCTTATCCTGCTGGCCGTACCGGTGCTGGCCATGCGGTCCGTGCTGCGTGAACTGGCGAGGCTGGAGCTGGGTGGGGCGGTGATCACCGACACCGGCAGCACCAAGACCGCTGTAGTAGAGGCGGTGCGGGAGGCCTACGGCCAGGTTCCCCCGCAGTTCGTGCCGGGGCACCCGATCGCTGGCTCCGAGCGCAGCGGTGTCGAGGCTGCCGATGCCGGACTGTTCCGCCGTCACAAGGTGATTCTCACGCCGCTGGACAATACCGATCCGGCGGCGGTGGAGAGAGTGCGGCAGGCCTGGCAGGCATTGGGCGCGGATGTCGAGGATATGCCGCTGGAGGACCACGACGAGGTACTCGCGGCGACCAGCCATCTGCCACACCTGCTGGCCTTCTCGCTGGTCGATACACTGGCGTCGCGCAGCGAGAATCTGGAGATATTCCGTTATGCTGCCGGTGGTTTTCGTGATTTCACCCGGATCGCCGCCAGCGATCCGGTCATGTGGCGTGATGTGTTCTTGGCCAACCGCGACGCGGTGCTGCGCAGTCTGGATACCTTCACCCGTGATTTAAGCCGTTTGCGTACGGCGGTCGAGGAGGGTGACGCCAACACCCTGCTGGGGGTTTTCACCCGGGCCCGCGTCGCACGTGAACATTTCAGCACGATTCTGGCCCGCAGGGCATATATGGAACCCATGCAGACACAATCTATCAATTTCATCGCCAGCCCCGGCAGCCGGGTACAGGGTCGCATCCGTGTTCCGGGTGACAAATCCATTTCCCATCGCTCGATCATGCTCGGCTCCATCGCCGAGGGCGTGACCGAGGTGGAAGGCTTCCTGGAAGGCGAGGACAGTCTGGCCACCCTGCAGGCCTTCCGCGACATGGGGGTGGTGATCGAAGGGCCCCACCGCGGCCGGGTGACCATCAACGGCGTCGGGCTGCATGGGCTTCAGGCACCGCCCGGCCCCATCTATGTGGGCAACTCCGGAACCTCCATGCGGCTGCTCGCCGGCCTGCTGGCCGGGCAGAACTTCACCACCGAGCTGACCGGCGACGCCTCCCTGGGCAAGCGCCCGATGGGCCGGGTGGCCGATCCGCTGCGCGCCATGGGCGCAACTATCGATACCGCCGAGGGCGGTCGCCCGCCGCTGGTGATCAAGGGCGCCGAAAGCCACCTCAAGGGCATGGAGTATGTCATGCCGATGGCCAGCGCCCAGGTCAAGTCGTGCCTGCTGCTGGCGGGCCTCTATGCCGAGGGCAAGACCTCGGTCACCGAGCCGGCTCCGACTCGCGATCATACCGAGCGCATGCTCAAAGGCTTCGGCTATCCGGTGCAGGTGGACGGCGCCACGGCCACCGTCGAGTCGGGCCACAAGCTGACCGGCTGCCGGATCGACGTGCCGGCGGACATTTCCTCGGCTGCATTTTTCATGGTTGCCGCCAGTATCGCCGAAGGGTCGGACCTTACCCTGGAGCATGTCGGCATCAACCCCACCCGCATTGGCGTGATCAACATTCTGCGGGCCATGGGGGCGGATATCACTCTGAGCAACGAACGCGAAGTCGGCGGCGAGCCGGTGGCGGATATCCGCGTGCGTTACGCGCCGCTCAAGGGCATCGAGATTCCCGAGGATCAGGTGCCGCTGGCCATCGACGAATTCCCGGCGCTGTTCATTGCTGCAGCCTGTGCCGAAGGGCGTACCGTGCTGCGCGGCGCCGAGGAGCTGCGGGTCAAGGAATCCGACCGCATCCAGGTCATGGCCGACGGACTGCAGACCCTGGGCATCAGGGCCGAACCCACGCCCGATGGTGTCATCATCGACGGTGGCGTGATAGGTGGCGGCACCATCGACAGCCACATGGACCATCGCATCGCCATGTCCTTTGCCATCGCCTCGCTGCGAGCCACTGCGGACATCCGCATCACCGACTGCATCCATGTTGCCACCTCCTTCCCGGGCTTCATCGATCTGGCCAGCTCGGTGGGCATCCAGATCCGTCAGGAGGACAACGCGTGAACGAGCAGGCAGTTCCGGTCATTACCGTCGACGGCCCCGGCGGCTCGGGCAAGGGCACGCTTTCCGGCATGCTGGCAGCCCGGCTGGGTTGGCACCTGCTGGATTCCGGCGCGCTGTACCGGCTGCTGGCCTTCGCCGCGCAGAATCACGGTGCCGATCTGACCAACGAGGAGCTTCTCACCCGGCTCGCCGCCAACCTGGACGTGCAGTTCATCGCCGATGAGAACGGCGGTGAGCAGCGCATCATCCTTGAGGGCGAGGATGTCAGTCGCAGTATCCGCACCGAAACCGTGGGTGCCGGTGCCTCACGCGTGGCGGCACTGCCGGCAGTTCGCGATGCGCTGCTGGCGCGCCAGCAGGCGTTCCGTGTGGCGCCCGGGCTGGTGGCCGATGGGCGTGACATGGGTACGGTGGTTTTCCCCGATGCCCAGCTGAAGATATTTCTGACCGCAAGCCCCGAGATTCGCGCCGAACGGCGCTATCGGCAGTTGCTGGAAAAGGGCGAAACTGCTAGTCTTGCCGGTCTTCTCGATGAGATCAATGCACGGGACGAAAGGGACATGAATCGCAGCATAGCGCCATTGCGGCCGGCTGATGATGCAGTTCTGCTCGATTCCTCTCACATGAGCATCGAAAAGGTACTTGAAACAGTGCAGGCGGAAGCGCGCAAACGTAACCTTCTGGGCTGATCAGGCGAACCCGCTGTCGGGTAACCAGCAACACCGGCAGAGGTATCAATTCAATCAACCCACGCAAGCTGGTGGCGTGGCGGGTACGTAGCTGCAGGGCGCGCGATGTTGGCGGCTCGGCGGTAGCGGCCTTTATACATATCTACAGGAATCCAAATGAGCGAAAGCTTTGCCGAACTTTTTGAAGAAAGCCTGAAAACCCTTGATATGGAGCCGGGCTCCATCATCACCGGTATTGTTGTGGACATCGACTCCGACTGGGTCACCGTTCACGCCGGCCTGAAATCCGAGGGTGTCATTCCGCGCGAGCAGTTCCTGGACGACCAGGGTGAGCTGACCATCAGCGTGGGTGATGAGGTACACGTTGCACTGGACGCCGTTGAAGACGGTTTCGGTGAGACCAAACTGTCCCGTGAGAAGGCCAAGCGCGCCGAATCCTGGAAAGTCCTCGAAGCAGCTTTCGCCGCAGAAGAAATCGTCAAGGGTGTCATCAACGGCAAGGTCAAGGGTGGCTTTACCGTCGACGTCAACACCATCCGCGCGTTCCTGCCGGGTTCTCTGGTCGATGTCCGTCCGGTCCGTGACACCACGCACCTGGAAGGCAAGGAACTGGAATTCAAGGTCATCAAGCTGGACCAGAAGCGCAACAACGTTGTCGTTTCCCGCCGTGCCGTCCTCGAAGCCGAGAACAGCGCCGAGCGCGAAGCCCTGCTGGAAACCCTGCAGGAAGGCCAGGTTGTCAAGGGTATCGTCAAGAACCTCACCGACTACGGTGCGTTCGTTGACCTGGGCGGCGTAGACGGCCTGCTGCACATTACCGACATGGCGTGGAAGCGCATCAAGCATCCTTCTGAAATCGTCAACGTCGGCGACGAGATCGACGTCAAGGTGCTGAAATTCGACCGCGAGCGCAACCGCGTTTCCCTGGGTCTGAAGCAGCTGGGCGAAGATCCGTGGGTTGCCATCACCGGTCGTTACCCGGAAGGCACTCGCGTCATGGCCAAGGTCACCAACCTCACCGACTACGGCTGCTTCGCCGAGCTGGAAGAGGGCGTTGAAGGCCTGGTTCACGTTTCCGAAATGGACTGGACCAACAAGAACATCCATCCTTCCAAGGTCGTTCAGGTTGGCGACGAAGTGGAAGTCATGGTTCTGGACATCGACGAAGACCGTCGTCGTATCTCCCTGGGCATCAAGCAGTGCAAGATGAACCCCTGGGAAGAGTTCTCCAGCAAGTTCAACAAGGGCGACAAGATCTCCGGTTCCATCAAGTCCATCACCGACTTCGGTATCTTCATCGGTCTGGACGGCGGCATCGATGGTCTGGTTCACCTGTCCGACATCTCCTGGAACGAAGTCGGCGAAGAAGCCGTGCGTCGCTTCAAGAAAGGTGACGAGCTGGAAACTGTCATCCTGTCCGTTGACCCCGAGCGCGAGCGCATCTCCCTGGGTATCAAGCAGCTGGAAGACGATCCGTTCTCCAACTTTGTTGCCCTGAACGAGAAAGGCACCATCGTTACCGGTACCGTCAAGGAAGTGGACGCCAAGGGCGCAGTCATCACCCTGGCCGAAGAGATCGAAGGCACCCTGAAGGCCTCCGAAATCAGCCGTGACCGCGTTGAAGACGCGCGTAACGTACTGAACGTCGGCGACGAAGTCGAAGCCAAGATCATCAGCGTTGACCGCAAGACCCGCGTGATCAGCCTGTCCATCAAGGCCAAGGACGTTGAAGACGAAAAAGAAGCCATGCAGGATCTGCGCAAGCAGGAAATGCTGGCTGCCGGTCCGACCACCATTGGTGATCTGATCAAGCAACAGATGGAGAACAAGGGCAACTAAGCCGTTGTGATTCAGAAAAAGGGCGACTTCGGTCGCCCTTTTTTGTGGGTGTCGTTTGACCAGGTCAGATAAATATTTCCCCGCTGTGGTTGACAGCGCGCTTCGATTCAGGCTGTTCAAACCGGTTCAGGCATGGTAAAACCATTGAAACGGATCCTACTCGCTTGAATAAAAAGGGAAAATCATGACCAAGTCTGAGTTGATCGAGCGTATTGCCGAGCAACAGGGCCAGTTGTCAGCCAAGGATGTCGAGCTGGCCATCAAGACCATGCTGGAGCAGATGTCCAGTGCGCTGGCGGTGGGCGAGCGCATCGAGATTCGCGGTTTCGGCAGTTTTTCGCTGCACTATCGCGCGCCGCGAATCGGTCGCAACCCCAGAACCGGGGAGTCCGTCGCGCTCGAGGGCAAATATGTCCCCCACTTCAAACCCGGCAAGGAGCTGCGTGACCGGGTGAACGAGTCGCTGGAAACCACCTGAGGCCCGGTATAACAATGGCCCCGGCTGCGCTATACTGCCCCTCTGCATAACGGGATGGGAGTGGTGTGGCATGCAATGGCTGAAACGCGCGGTGCTGATCATCGTTCTGTTACTGGTGGCACTGGCAACCATTGATTTCATGCTGGAGAACCAGCAGAACATCGCCTTGCAGTTTCTCGAATTCTCCTCCCCCGAACTGCCCGTCTCCCTGTTCATGGTCATTGCCTTCATTCTCGGCAGCGTGCTGGGTATTCTCATCGGCTGGATCATCACCACCCGCCTGCGTCTGCGGCTGATGGTGCAGAACAATGAACTGAACCGTTATCGCAAGGAAGTGGACAAGCTGCGTACCCAGGCCATCAAAGGCTGACGGTGATGCGGGAGCTGGTGTTCCTCCTGCTGTTCGTGGTGGCGCTGGCGATCGGCTGGTTCCTCGGACGCCGGGAAGCGATTCGTGTCGGCGTCATGCTGGCCCCCCACGCCAGTGCGATCGACAAGCAGTACTTCATCGGACTCAACTACCTGCTCAACGAACAACCCGACGAGGCGATCGAGACCTTCATCCGCGCCCTGGAGGTCAACCCCGAAACGGTGGAGACCCATATCGCCATCGGCAAGCTGTTCTGCCAGCGCGGTGATGTGGAGCGGGCGATCAAGGTGCATCAGAATCTGCTGGCCAGGCCAAGCCTCACCCGGTCCCAGGCGGATCGGGTGCAGTTCGAATTGGCCCGGGATTATCTGGCCGTTGGGCTGCACCACCGTGCCGAGCGTCTGCTGAATGAGCTGGTCGAGAGCAGCTCCACGCTGCGCGCGGAAGCGCTGGCCGACCTGGTACGTATCCATGAGCGGGAACGGGACTGGAAACAGGCAGTTGACGTCGGCCGGCGGCTGCTTCGGGAGCGGGATGGCTTTGCCGTGACCCTGGCCCATTACCACTGCGAGCTGGCGAAGGAGGCGATAGCCCGTGGGGAAGTGGTGCAGGCCCGCCGGCATCTGCTGGATGCGCTCGGCTGTCAGCGCGAAAACGTGCGGGCCATGCTGATGCTTGCAGAGCTGGAGGCCGGGCAGGGGCGTGACGCCGAGGTGCGCAAATGGCTGCGCCGGCTGGCTACCCATGACCCCGATTTCGTTCCGTTGGCATTACCTCTGTTGCACCAGCTGGCCAGCCGGGGGGCCATCGATCTGCTGGCATATCTGAACGAGGTGCTGGACAATAGCCAGCCGCCGATGATGGCCACGGTGCTCGCCAAGGCGGATGAGCTGAACAAGCGTGACGGGATGCGCGCGGCGAGTGATCTGGTGCTGGTATACCTGCAGCAGCAGCCTTCGCTCAGCGGGTTGCTGTACCTGATTGATCTTCACAAGGACAGTGTCGAGCCACGCGGCCACGCCAATCTGATGATCCTGCGGGGTCTGGTAGAGGCGTTGCTGGTGGACAAGCACAAATATCGCTGCCAGGCCTGCGGATTTTCCGGCAGGCAATTGCACTGGCAGTGCCCGACCTGCCATGGCTGGTCAACCATTCGTCCCTTGAAGGGAAACGAGCCGGCGACAACCGGTTCGCAGCGACTCAATTGATACAGGAAGAAGAAATGCCCTGCCAAACACCGATAATTGTTGCCCTGGATTTTCCTGACGCGGCGTCCGCCATGGCCATGGCCGAGCGGCTGGACCCGGCCCGCTGTCGCGTCAAGGTAGGCAAGGAGCTGTTCACGGCAGCGGGCCCAGCAATAGTGGAATCCCTGCAGCAGAAGGGGTTCGATGTCTTCCTTGACCTCAAGTTTCATGACATCCCCAATACGGCGGCGGGTGCCGTGCGCTCCGCCGCCGAGCTCGGCGTGTGGATGGTCAACGTGCATGCCAGCGGTGGCCGCCGCATGATGGAGGCCTGCCGCGAGGTGCTGGCCCGGCGTGCTGGCTCGCAGCCTCTTCTCACTGCAGTGACCGTGCTGACCAGTCTGGAGCAGGAGGATCTGCAGGAGGTGGGTCTGGATATCGAGCCGATGGTCCAGGTGCAGCGGCTGGCCCGGCTGGTTCAGGACTGCGGACTGGACGGGGTAGTATGTTCCGCGCGGGAAGCCAAGGCGCTGCGCAGCACCCTGGGCGACGACTTCAAGCTGGTAACCCCCGGCATTCGCCCTGCCGATGCCAGCGGGGATGACCAGAAGCGCATTGTCACACCCGCCCAGGCGCTGGAAAACGGCAGCAGCTACCTGGTGATCGGCCGGCCGATCACCTCGGCCGACGACCCCGCGCAGGCGCTGGACACCATTCTCGACAGCATCTGATCTCCGTTAGTCCGGCCGGGTCCACAGCCAGAGGGCCACGCACGGCAGGAACAGTGTCAGGAACCAGCGGATCACCATCGGCGCCGGCAGCAACCAGATCATCAGGATGCTGCTGGTCATCAATGCGCTGGCCAGCCACTTGGCCCGTCGGGGCACCGCCCGGCGTTGACGCCAGTCTCTGATCATCGGCCCGTACTTCTCGTGGCGCAGCAGTCGCTGTTCAAGCTCCGGCCACCCCCGGGCGCCCGCCCAGGCGGCAAGCAGCAGGAAGGGTGTGGTCGGCAGGCCTGGCAGCAATACGCCGAGGGCGCCCAGCCCCAGCGCCAGCGAGGCAATGCAGCGCCATATCCATTTCATCATGGGCCGGATCAGGGTTTGTCGGTGGCGATGACACCGGCCTTGTAGTCGGGGCCGGGCGTCTGGCCTTCGGCGAATTCGTCGAGCAGATTCTGGATGCTCGGGATACTGATCACTCTGGCCCGGCTGTCGATCAGTCCCCGATCGCGCAGGTTGGCGATCGCCCGGGAAAAGGTTTCGGGCTTGATCGACAGCCGGGCGGCGATCAGGCTTTTCGGGAGTGCCAGTTCTATTTCTGCGCTTTCCGCGCCGCGGTCCCTGACCTGGCTGACCAGATACAGCGCCAGGCGCTGGGTGGCGTTCTGCAGGGTCAGTGTTTCCAGTTCGTCCAGCCGTTGATGCAGGCGCACGCTCATGTGACCCAGCAGGTGCAGACAGGTCTGTGGGTTCTGTTCCAGATGACGCAGCATCAGACGGTTGGAGAAGCCGATCAGCCGGACCGGCTCCAGCGCTTCGGCGCAGACAGGGAAAACCGAGCGTTGCATGAACATGACCGCTTCGGCAAAGGTACGCCCGGCGGGGATGATCTCCACCACCTTTTCCTTGCCATCGGCGGAAATGCGGAACAGCTTCACCTTGCCACTCTGTACCAGGTAGAAACGCTCGGCGGGGTCGCCCTGGCGCTGAATCAGCGCCTGCGCCGGGTAATCCCGTGGCTGGGCATCTGCCAGCAGCTCTTCCAGGGCCTTCTCGGTGAAATGGGAAAACATCGGGTGATGAATGATCAGCTGCCGTTGTTCCTGGGTTGAAATCATGTCTACCTGTCCTGGGTGGGTGTGGGCAAGATCGGCGTATGTCCGTTTGTATGCCAACCGGTGACTCCATTATAAGAGCTTGCCCGGGGATCATCTGCCCCCGAAAGGGCATTGCCTTGTTTTTCCGGATCCCTTGATATGCGTCAAAGTGGCGCACGGGCTCTCCGCGTAGTCTGCAGCCATCAGCCAGACACGTACCGGAGCACAAATCCATGTCTGATCCAGTCACCTGGGATGCGGGTCTGGTCAGCCGCTATGACCACGCCGGGCCGCTTTACCGGGCCTATCCCGGCCCGGCCCAATACCGCGATGCCATCTCCCCCCGCGATCTTGGTGCCGCGCTCGAGAACTGCGGCCGGCTGGAGCGCCCGCTCTCGCTCTACATACACATACCCTTCTGTGCAAGCGCCTGCCACCACTGTTCCCGCACCCGGCTGATCACCCGCGACCGCAGCCGGGTGCAGTCCTACCTGGCGGCCCTGTACCAGGAGATGGAGCTGGTCTCCAGCCATCTGCAGGGCCGCTCCTCGGTAGAGCGGCTGCACCTGGGCGGCGGCACCCCGACGTTGCTCGATCATGGCGAGCTGGCGGAGCTGATGGGCCGATTGCGCCGTCATTTCCGCCTGCGGGCCGACGACAATGCCGTGTACAGCGTGAGCATCGATCCCAGGGAAGCGGACTGGTCTACCCTGGGGCAGCTGCGGGAGCTGGGCTTCAATCATCTCCACCTGGAAGTGCCGGATCTGGATCAGCGGGTGCTGCTGGCGGTCAACCGCCGGCAGAATCCAGATCAGACGCGGACAATGATGGATGCAGCGCGAGCGCTGGCCTATCGGTCGGTGAGCATGGACCTGCTGTATGGATTGCCGGGACAGACCAGCGCATCCTTTGCCCGCACCCTGGATCAGGCCGTCGCGATGAAGCCCGATCGCCTGTCGCTTCACCGCTATCTGCATCGTCCCGAGCGTCACGCGCCACAGCGGCACATCAGAGCTGCAGAGCTCCCCGGTCGGGACGAGTGCCTGAGCATCTTCGGCAGCGCTCTGCACCGGCTGCAGCAGGCGGACTACCGATTCATCGGCATGGGCCAGTTCGCGATGCCGGACGACAGCCTGAGTCTGGCCCGGGAAGCGGGCATGCTCATCTATGGGCTGCAGGGCTATGTTGCCGGTGTGGAATGCGACCTGATCGGCCTTGGTGCATCGGCAATCAGCCGGGTAGGAGGGGTGTGCTGGCGTAACGACCGTGATGTGGAGCGCTACCGGCGGAAACTGTCGTACCCGCGGCTGGCCGCCGACCAGGGGCGGGTGCTTACCACCGATGATCGCCTGCGCCGGGTGGTGATTCAGCAGCTGCTGTGTCGCTTACGGCTGGATTACCGGGATATCGAGCAGCGCTTCGGGATCGACTTCCAGATCTACTTCGCCGATTGCCAGGCAGCTCTCAGACAGATGGACCAGGACGGCCTGATACGGCTCGCCGCACAGGGAATCGAGGTTCTGCCTGCGGGCTGGCCGCTGGTGGCCCGGGTCTGCAGTGTGTTCGATGCCTACCTTCCCGTCGGTGCCCAGCCAGTTCATGCGCAGATCATCTGAATATCGGGACAGGCCGGTGCTGCTCAAGCCTGTATAATGGCCGGCTCTTCTGGCTTATTGATACGACAGGCGACATATGCAACCGAAAATCAGAATAGGTATCGCAGGTTACGGTAATCTCGGGCGCGGCGTGGAGATGGCCGTTGCCCAGAGTCCAGATATGGAGCTGGTCGGCGTGTTCACCCGGCGAGACCCTGCCAGCGTCAGCCTGCTGAGCGCCCAGGTGCCCGTGTACCCGCAGGCGGACATCAGCCAGTTCCAGGATCGCATCGACGTGCTGATTCTCTGCGGCGGTTCCAAGGATGACCTGCCGGTTCAGGGCCCGGCCATGGCGGCCCTGTTCAACACCGTGGACAGCTTCGATACCCACGCGACCATTCCCGAGTACTACGCAGCACTGGATGAAGCCGCGAAACCGGCCGGCAAGACCGCTTTGCTGTCAGTGGGCTGGGACCCGGGGCTGTTCTCCCTCAACCGCCTGTATGGCGAAGCCATTCTGCCGGTGGGCGAAACCTACACCTTCTGGGGCAAGGGGCTCAGCCAGGGGCATTCGGACGCGGTACGCCGGGTGCCCGGCGTGAAGGCCGGTGTGCAGTACACCATTCCCGCGGAGCCGGCGATCGAGCGTGTGCGCAGCGGTGAACTGCCACAGCTGACTACCCGCGAGAAGCATCGGCGCGAATGCTATGTGGTACTGGCAGAGGGTGCGGAGGCATCCGAAGTGGAGCAGGCCATCGTCAGCATGCCGCACTACTTTGCCGACTACGATACTGCGGTGCACTTCATCAGCGAGGAAGAGCTGCGCCGCGATCACGCCGCCATGCCCCATGGCGGCGTGGTCATCCGCAGCGGCACCTCCGGCGCCGGCACCACACAGGTGGTGGAGTACACCCTCAAGCTGGGCAGCAACCCGGAATTCACCGCCGCAGTGCTGGTCGCCTATGCCCGCGCCACCTGGCGGCTGAATCAGCAGGGTGTGGTGGGTGCGCAGACGGTGCTGGATGTGGCACCGGGGCTGTTGTCACCCAAGTCGCCTGCGGAGCTGAGAAAGGAGTTGTTGTAGGTTCTTTCCCCTCTCCCCCGACCCCTCTCCCGCAAGGGGAGAGGGGAGCCTGTTCCGGACCGCTGGTTCAAGCGAAAAGCGAAAGAGCGGTGAGCACGGATTGGCTCCCTCTCCCCTCGCGGGAGAGGGCTGGGGCTTCGTAGCCCGGCAATCACCCCGGCCGCCCATCCGGCCGCGGCGCCAGCAATATCGGCGTGTAATACCAGACGAACATGGCAAAGGCCACGGCCCAGCACCCCGCCGCCAGCCAGTACCCGGTCTGTGGCATCGGAATGCTCAGCCATACCCGCAACGGCACCGCGATATTAAGCAGGATGAAGGCGACGCTCATCGCCAACGGCGGCTCCAGCGGGCGTCCGGTGTGCCCCAGGCTGACCCGGGAGATCATCGCCAGGATCATGCCACCCATGCCGCCGATGGCCAGCAGGTGAGTCGCTTGGCTGAAGCCCAGCAGCCAGCCGCCGTGCCACAGGGCCATGGCGATCAGCGCCAGCGCCAGCCAGGCATAGGACAGGTGCAGTGACCACAGCAGGGGTACTGTCCAGATGCGCGCATGATGCCAGCGCAGCAGCCGCAGCAGGTGCCCCAGGCCCAGCAGCAGGTAGATGGGCGCTTGCCAGAGCGAGGGCCGCAGGCCCACTCCGGTCAGCATCAGCAGTGCGACGAAGATGCTGCCGGCCATCAGCAGATTGTCCAGTCGGGGCAGGGCGTGGACCGGCTCGGCCAGACCCAGTCCACGCTGGGTGAAGAAAGGGATGACCCGACCGCCGATCAGGCCCATCAGTCCGGCAATCAACCAGAGCGCAGCTGTCGCCCCGTGGCGTTGCAGGGCGAAATCCTCCTGTGCCAGCCCTGTCAGTGCCAGCAGATTGCATAGCGCCAGAAGCAGCAGCATGACCAGCACAGGGTAATTGCGGGTCTGTCTGACCTGCCACAGCGAGCGGCCGATGGCCAATGCCACCAGCGGCAGGAAGATCAGGTCGAGCGGGATCAGCAGCCAGAGCGGCGCGCCGAGCAGCCAGCACAACCGGCCTGCCAGCCACAGCAGGGCCAGACCCAGAACCGGTACGCCGGTCAGTGCCGGCACCCCGGTCCAGGCCTGGATGGCGGTGAGCAGAAAGCCGGCGACGATCGCCACGCCGAAGCCGAAGATCATTTCGTGCCGGTGCCAGTTCAGCCAGCCACCGCTGGGACTGAAGTCTGCATGCCCGAGGAAGGCGGCGATCCACAGGGGTATTGCCACGACTGCGAACAGCGCTCCCAGCAGAAACAGGGGGCGGAACCCCAGGGCAAACAGCACGGGCAGTGTGCTACGACGATCCTGCATGAAAATCTCCTGATTGCTTGTTATGCTTTTTTCCGGCCACCGGTTCGATTGCTGCGTGGCAATCCGTCCGTGACCGGGGTAAACATGACCTATCTGATTATCAAGACTCTGCACCTGCTGGCGGCCATCGCCTTCATCGGCACGCTGTTCTTCCAGGTGCTCATCCTCACTCCCGTCAATCGGCGCCTTGATTCGGCAACACGCCAGCGGCTGGCTCCGGCGCTCGGTCAGCAGGCGCGGCATGTGATCCATGTCGTGGCGGTCCTGCTCTACGGGGCCGGTATCGCGCTGGCCTGGCCCTACCGAACCCTGCTGGCCAACCCTTCGGCCAGCACCTTTGCCACGCTGCTGACGGTCAAGATCATCCTCGCGTTCATGATCATAGGTCACTACGCGTTGCTGATCTTCCTTCGCCGCAGCCAGCGGCTGGGCGAACGCGGCATGGATCTGCTCAATGTCAGCCTGCTGGTACATGCCGTCCTGCTGGTGATCTGCGCCAAGAGCATGTTCGTCCTCTGATCGCGGCGACGTGCGGTCAGCGGGTGAAGAGCACCTCGTTCTCCAGCTGGATGTGCTGGAGCAACTCCCGGCTGAACTGCTCCAGCCCCTGATACAGGGTCCGCCAGGTATTGCACGAATGGGCTGGCGGCTGGATGTCATTGGTGAGCTGGCGCAGCCTGTGCAACCCTTCATCATGCTGTTCATGCTCGAAGCGCATGACACTGATCGGACCGCCCGCCTGGGCACGCTCACCCCGCAACAGCATCGGAAAGAGTATCTGTTCCTCCTTCAGCATATGACTTTCCAGCGCCTGGTACACATCGCAGAGGTGGTCGGCCAGGCCGTTCGGGCACTCCGGATGGCCACCGTGGACCTGCTCCACGCGACGAGCCAGCCGGATCAGCTCCGGCAGCTGTTCCCGGTGGCGTTGATGATATCGACTGAGAATATGCCGGATCAGCTCCTCGGTAGGCGTATCGAGCCAGGTGGCGGATTCGAATTTCTCGGCATCCAGCCGGGGAGGGAAGGGGTGGGACATGTAATGCTCCGCTGTGCAGGGATGTAGTCAGCTCTCTGCAACCGACATGCCACCCTAATAACATATTGATTATCAAGGTATTTATTAGGGTCTGGTTTATTTGACCCGGGAGGCGTATGGTAGGTCAAACCACGCAGGGTACAAATCACCATGATCGAAGATTTCCTCCTCCCCGACCTCGTTGCCGAGCTGCCGGCTGCTGTCAGGCTGCAGCGCCTGGTCCAGGTGCTCCGTGAGACGTTCGTCTGTGGCGCCGTGGTGTTGTTGCAGTACGAGGATGATTCGCTGCGTCCGGTGGCGGCGGTCGGGCTGGTTCAGGATGCGCTGGGCCGCCGCTTCGATCTTGCCCGCCAGCCGCGTCTGGCGGCCTTGCTGTCGCGCCGGGAGATCACCTGGTTCGAGTCCGACAGCACCTTGCCCGACCCGTACGACGGTCTGCTGGACGAGCACCCGGGGGAGGCGCTTCCGGTGCACGACTGCATGGGCGTGAGCCTGTATGTGGAAGGCGAGCTGTGGGGCGCCCTGACCCTCGATGCGCTGACCGCCGGCACCTTCGACGAGCGCGCCCGGCAGAAGCTGCAGCGGCTGCTGCCGCTGATCGAGGGCTTGCTGAGGGTCATCCGGCTTGAGCAGGAGAATCGGGCACTGCGCATGGTGCGTGCGGATGACCACCGTGCCCTGCCGGGACTGCAGCAGCACGGCCTGGTAGGCAACAGCCCGGTGGTCACCCGGTTGCTGGATGAGCTGGCGGTGGTGGCGGATTCCGACCTGACAGTGCTGATCACCGGCGAGACCGGGGTCGGCAAGGAGCTGTTCGCCCACTGGCTGCACCGTCATTCGCCGAGAGCGGACAAGCCACTGGTGCAGGTCAACTGTGCTGCGCTGCCCGAATCACTGGCCGAGAGTGAGTTGTTCGGCCACGTGAAGGGGGCCTTCTCCGGTGCGACCGCCGACCGGGCAGGGCGCTTCGACGCGGCCAATGGCGGCACCCTTTTTCTTGATGAGGTCGGCGAGCTGCCGCTGCATGTGCAGGCCAAGCTGCTGCGCACTTTGCAGAACGGTGAGATTCAGCGCCTGGGTGCGGACCAGCCGCTGCGGGTGGACGTGCGCATCGTCGCGGCGACCAACCGCAATCTGGCCGACTCGGTTGCAAAGGGTGATTTCCGTGCCGATCTGTATCATCGCCTGTCGGTGTACCCGGTGCCGGTCCCGCCACTGCGCGAGCGGGGCAACGATGTGCTGCTGCTGGCCGGGCACTTCCTCGAACTGAACCGGGCGCGGCTGGGGGTGCGCAGCCTGCGCCTGTCGGTTGATGCCGAGCAGGCACTGCTCGGCTACGACTGGCCGGGCAACGTGCGGGAGCTGGAACATGTAATCAGCCGAGCTGCCATCAAGGCGCTGGGGCGCAATGGCTCCAGGCAGGCGATGCTGTCGCTGGATGCGGCCTTGCTGGACATCCCCATCAGTGACCCGACTGTACCCCAGCCGACGGCCACGACGCGGGTACCGGACGCCGGCATGGTCCAGCCGCTGCGCCTGAGTGTGGAGGCCTGCCAGCGACAGGAAATCCGCCGCGCGCTGGCGGCCTGTGACGATAACTGGAGCGCCGCCGCACGCCTGCTGGAGCTGGATGCCAGCAACCTGCACAAGCTGGCACGGCGGCTTGGCCTGAAAGCCTGACCCCCTACAGGGCGCACCTCCCGGCACCGGCGTTGGCCGTCACATGGGCCTTCACCTGTTCCACCGGCAGCAGCTGGTAGCTGTACGGTGGGTTGTAGGTGATGGTCGCGGTGTTGCCGGAGTTCGCCACCGCACAATCCGAAGCCCCTTCCCAGCGCACATTGTCCATCTGGTTGTTGCGCGCATCCCAGAAGCCCAGCTGACGGCTGTAGCAGGAGACGATCGGGTTCTTGCTGTTCTCGAACAGGTTGTTCTCGATGCGCACCCGGTTACCCATGCGGGTGTTGATGCCGGTGTCGCTCACCTGGTTGTAGTAGTTGTTGTAGATGTGCGTCTGGCCGAAGCGCAGCAGCGGCGCGCGGGAGGTGATGTTACTGAACTTGTTGAAGGCGAAGGTGATGCGCCGGTCTGCGCTGCCGGATTCGTTATCGCTGTGGCCCCACAGCGACGTCTTGTGGCTGTCGCGGAAGATGTTGTAGCTCAGGGTGACGTAGCTGGTGTCCAGCTTGCCGTCGACCAGCCCGTCATAATAATCCTTGTCCACGTTCAGCCGGTTGTGGAAGGTGTTGTGGTCGATCCAGACATTGCGCACCGGGCGGGTGCCGTCGATATCGATACCGTCGCCGCTGCCATCGCGCACATATCGTATGGTCAGATTGCGCACGATGATGTTGCTCGAGCCGCGGATCAGGATGCCACGACCATCCAGCACACCCCGCCCGCTGCCGATCAGCGACAGGTTGCCGGTGTCCTTGATGTCGAAGCGGCTGACCGGGGAGTTGCCGGCGTTGATGGTGCCGTCGATGCGGATCACGGTGCGATGACCGTTGTTGGATTTCCAGCTGGACTGGTGCGCGGCCAGCGCACTGTTCAGTTCATGACCGGTACGCACCGTGACGACCGAGCCGCCGGCCCCGCCGGTGGTGCCACCGTTCTGCGCGGCAAAGCCGATCGGCGCGCTGAGGCAGGCGCTGTCACCGGGTGGTGGCACAGGGTCCGGCGGCGTGGGGGAAGGGCCGGGATTCAAGGCATGGGCCGGAGCCAGGCATAAAAGCAGTGCAAAGCCAGGCAGCGGAGTGCAGCGGCGCGGGGTGGTGATGTTCATGGGGCTTCCTCTGTGTCGTTTACAGGGAGCGCATGGCGGAGCCAACGGCAGCGCGGACCATACAGTGTGCAGCTTTGTCGGTCGGCCCGCAGTCACCCATGTCGGTGATCGGCCTGCCGTGCAGCTACCGCCCAATCGGGCTACAATCGGCGGCTTTCCAGTTGCACGGTTGCGTCCATGTCTCTCCCCAAGCATCACCTCGAACTGCTCAGTCCCGCCCGGGACGTTGCCATCGCCCGTGAGGCCATCCTCCACGGCGCCGACGCCGTCTACATCGGTGGGCCGAGTTTCGGTGCCAGGCACAACGCGGAAAACAGCCTGGCGGACATCGCCGAGCTGGTGCGCTTTGCCCGGCTGTTCCATGTACGCATCTTCGTCACGCTCAATACCATTCTTCACGACGATGAGCTGGAGCCGGCGCGGCAGCTGATCCATCAGCTGTACGATGCCGGGGTGGACGCACTGATCGTGCAGGACATGGGCGTCATGGAAATGGACATTCCGCCCATCGAAATCCACGCCAGTACCCAGTGCGATATCCGCACCCTGGACAAGGCCAGGTTCCTTGATCAGGCTGGCTTCTCTCAGCTGGTGCTGGCCCGGGAACTGAACTTGCAGCAGATCAGATCGATTCACGAGCAGGTCGACTCCACGCTGGAATTCTTCATCCACGGCGCGCTGTGCGTGGCATTCTCCGGTCAGTGCAATATCTCCCATGCCCAGACCGGACGCAGTGCCAACCGGGGCGACTGCTCCCAGGCCTGCCGTCTGCCCTATACCCTGAAGGATGAGCGTGGCGCGGTGGTCGCCTACGAGAAGCACCTGCTGTCGATGAAGGACAACAACCAGACTGCCAACCTGGAGGCGCTGGTGGACGCCGGTATCCGCTCCTTCAAGATCGAGGGGCGCTACAAGGACATGGGCTATGTGAAGAACATCACCGCCTGGTACCGCCAGCAGCTGGATGCCATTCTCGAACAGCGCCCTGACCTGGCCCGCGCCTCCAGCGGCCGCACCGAGCACTTCTTCGTGCCCGATCCGGACAAGACCTTCCACCGCGGCAGCACTGACTACTTTGTCACCGACCGCAAGATCGATATCGGCGCCTTCGATTCGCCGACCTTCACCGGCCTGCCGGTGGGCGAGCTGCTGGAGGTGCGCAAGAAGGATCTGCTGGTGGTGACGGATGTCCCGCTGTCCAATGGCGACGGTCTCAACGTTCTGGTCAAGCGCGAGGTGGTGGGCTTCCGTGCGAACATTGCCCAGCAATTGGCGCAGTACGAAGAAGAAGGCGCGACGCGCTGGCAGTACCGGGTCGAGCCCAATGAGCTGCCGGAACAGCTGCGCCGGGCGCGGCTGCCCCAGCAGCTCAACCGCAACCTGGATCATGACTGGCAACAGGCGCTGCAGCGCACCTCCGCCGAGCGCCGCATCGGTGCAAACTGGCAGGTGGCGCTGGCACCCCATGCGCTGACCTTCACCCTGATCAGTGAGGAAGGCATCAGCGTCAGCGCCGAGCTCGAGGGGCCTTTCGACCAGGCCCGGCAGCCTGAGCGGGCGCTGGAGCAGCTGCAGGAGGTGCTCGCGCAGCTGGGCGCCACGCAATACCATGCGCAGGATATCCAGATCAGTGGCGGGCCGGTGCCCTTCATCCCCGGCTCACGCCTCAAGGCGCTGCGCCGGGACCTGGTCGAGCAGTTGAATCAGGCGCGCATTGCCGCCTTCCCGCATGGTGCGCGCAAGCCGGTGGCGGTGCCGCCACCGGTGTATCCCCAGTCGCACCTGAGCTTTCTCGCCAACGTCTACAACCACAAGGCGCGTGCCTTCTATCAGCGCTATGGTGTGAAGCTGATCGATGCGGCCTA
Source organism: Halopseudomonas pertucinogena (assembly GCF_014646575.1). Taxonomy (GTDB): domain Bacteria; phylum Pseudomonadota; class Gammaproteobacteria; order Pseudomonadales; family Pseudomonadaceae; genus Halopseudomonas; species Halopseudomonas pertucinogena. Next base: position 775,500 of record NZ_BMNN01000001.1, read on the forward strand.
CGAGGCCCACGAGGAGCCGGGCGATGTGCCGGTGATGATCACCAAGCACTGCCTGCGCTTCTCCTTCAATCTCTGCCCCAAGCAGGCCAAGGGCGTGACCGGGGTGCGCACCAAGGTGGCGCCCATGCAGCTGGTGCATGGTGACGAGGTGCTGACCCTGAAGTTCGACTGCAAGCCCTGCGAGATGCATGTGATCGGCAAGATGCGCAGCAACATCTTCCACGCCCCGCCGCCGGGCAGTGGCGGCAGCGTCGTCGGCAGCATCACCCCGGAGGATCTGCTCAAGACCATTCCCCGTCGGGCCCGTTGAGCGCCCACTAGACTCGGGGCCGCTGGGCCCCGGGGTAGCTGTCAAGTGGTCAGAACTTCATGCCCGGCAGGTTCAGCGAGGCGGTGTTGCCCCCGTCCACGGCCAGCGCCTGGCCGGTGACATAGCTGGCATCGTCGCTGGCGAGGAAGGCGATGGCACCGGCAATCTCCTCCGGGCGGCCGTAGCGCCGCAGCTCGCAGCGCGAACCCAGCCTGTCTTCCTTGTTGTTCTCCCGCGCATAGTCGAACACCCGCTGGGTCATGCCGGTCTCGATCAACCCGGGGCACACGGCGTTGACGCGGATATTCCACTGGCCCAGATCGCAGGCCGAGGTCATGGTGAAATTGATCACCCCGGCCTTGGAGGCGCTGTAGGCGTTGCCGCCGGCGCCGGAGCGGATGCCGGCCACCGAGGCGGTGTTGACGATGGCGCCGCCGTTCTGCTCACGCATCTGCCGGGAGGCATACTTGGTGAACAGCACCACCCCGAACAGGTTGACGTTGATGATCTTCTGCCAGGTTTCCATGCTCTGGTCGGTGGCCAGACTGTAGTCACCGCCGGCGATGCCGGCGTTGTTGCACAGCACGTCCAGCCGTCCGAAGTGGGCCACGGTATCGGCCACGCACTGCTCGACGGCGGCCTCGTCGGACACGTCCAGTTCGCGGTGCAGCACCTCGGTGGCCTCCGGCAGCTGCTGCAGTGTCTCGGCCAGGCCTTCGGCATTGCGGTCGACCAGCATCAGGCGGGCACCCTCGCTGGCCAGGCGTTTGGCGGTAGCCCGGCCGATGCCGCTGCCGGCGCCGGTGATCAGTACAATCCTGTTTTCGAAGCGCTGCATTCTCATCTCCTGTTGTTGTTCGGCTGCCGGCTCAGTGGTCGATGCTCGGCTCGTTTTTCGGGGCGTCGTCCCGGTCGCCGGTATTGATGCCAAGCCGGTCGGACAGCTGATCGGTATCGATATGCCATGAGTCGGCGATGCCGCGTTCGAAGCGTACCGGCGACAGGGCGATCAGACCGTCGCGCAGGGCGCCGACATCGGTCTCCCGACCGATGATGCGTTCGCTCTGGCGTTTGAAGCCAAGCCAGTAATAGGGGACGCCGCGGGTGTCCTCCCGGCGCTCGATCTTCACGCCGCCGATGCTGCCGCGCTGCGGCCGACAGATGGCCATGCCACGAACATCCTCGGGTGCGCGGGCCGGGAAGTTGATATTCATGGCGCAATCCTCCGGCCAGCCCGTTTCCAGCAGTTCGCGCACCAGCTGCGCGCCGTATTGCCGGGAGGTTTCCCAGTGCACTGGACTGGTCGAGTGGTAGGCCTGACTCAGGGCGATGGCGGGGATACCCAGCAGAGTGCCGGTCAGGGCGCCGCCGATGGTGCCGGAATAGGCCACCGAGTCGCTGATGTTGGCACCCCGGTTTACCCCTGACAGGATCAGGTCGGGCTTTTCCGGCAGCAGCTCTGCCACGCCAAGCAGGATGCAGTCACTGGGCGTGCCGCTGACGCTGAAGCGACGTTCCTCGAACTGGTGAACCCGGAGTGGATGGTGCACCGAGATGGACATGGAAACACCACTCTGATCGAGGTCCGGGGAGACCAGCCACACTTCTTCGGCGATCTCCCGGGCGATATCCTCAAGCACCTTGAAGCCCGGCCCGCGCCAGCCATCGTCGTTGGTCAGGAGTACGCGTTTGATGGGTTTGGACATGAAAATACCTCAGGGGAATGGGGGGCGGGTTGCACCCGGCCCCCGGGGATATCGCCGGCACGCTGTGTCGAGATGGAACTCGACACTCCAGGGCGCGCTGACCGGCTTACTTGCGCTGCGCAATCTCCCAGCCGACGTCGGCCAGCAGGCTGGCACGCTTGCCGACTTCGAGTGCGTCGGCGTTGCTGGCGTTGCCCTGCAATGCGCGATGGTAGACGCCCTGGAGGATGGCAGCCAGGCGGAACAGGGAGAAGGCCAGGAAGAAGTTCCAGTCGGGTACCTCGGTACGGCCGGTGAACTCGCAGTACCAGTCCAGAACCTGTTGTTCCTCGGGTACGTTGTACTCCTTCAGGTTCAGCCCCTTCAGGCCGCGCATGCCTTCAAGACCGGTGCTCTGGTGGTAGGGCAGGCAGCAATAGGCCAGATCCGACAGCGGGTGGCCCAGTGTCGCCAGCTCCCAATCGAGGATGGCGACCACTTCCGGCCGCTCCGGATGCAGGATCAGGTTGCCGATACGGAAATCACCATGGGCAATGGTGGTGAAGTCGTCCTGCGGCGCATTTTTCGGCAGCCAGTCCATGAGGGCATCCATGGACGGCATGTCACCGGTGCGGCTGGCTTCGAACTGACCGCTCCAGCGCTTGATCTGGCGTGCCACGTAGCCTTCATGCCGGCCGTAGTTTTCCAGGCCGACCGCCTTCCAGTCGACATTGTGCAGCCGCGCCATGGTCTCGATCATCGAGCGGTGGATCGGCATGCGCTGGTCGGCGCTGACGCTTTCCAGCAGCGGGTGCGAATGCACCCGACCTTCCACATGATCCATGATGTAGAACGCCGTGCCGATGACCTCGGGGTCCTCGCAGAGCAGCCGTGCAGCGGGTACCGGCACGCCGGTATCACCCAGCGCGCTGATCACCTGATATTCGCGCTCGACCATGTGGGCCGACGGCAGCAGCTTGCCCGGCGGTTTCTTGCGCAGCACGTAGCGCTTCTCGCCGATGGTCAAAAGGAAGGTCGGGTTGGACTGACCGCCCTGGAATTGCTTGATCTGTATGCCGTGCTCGACGCCCGGTATGCGTCCTTTCAGATAGGCTGCCAGCTTCGCTTCATCGAAACGGTGGGCCGGCAGCACGTCGATCAGGATGGCTTCGCTCATCTGGGGATTCCATGCTCTGGTTTTGTAATGGTGTTCGCTGCCCTGAGCCTGCCACCGTGGCGAACAATTTGCCAGTGGGGCAGGCCTGCAGCATCAGGTGATGGTATCGCCGCCGTCGGCAACGATGGTCTGGCCGGTCACATAGGCACCGGCACTGGAGGCCAGGAACAGGGCGACCCCGGCAATGTCCACCGGCTCGCCGACCCGGCGCAGCGGCAGGGACTGTTCGACCCGGGTCAGACGGTCCGGGTCATCCAGCAGTGCCTGGGCAAAGTCGGTGCGGATGAGGCCCGGGGCAATGGCGTTGACGCGGATGTTCTGTGGCCCGTATTCCAGTGCCAGGTTGCGTGCCAGCCCGGCTTCGGCCGCCTTGGACATGCCGTAGACGCCGATGTTGGCGCTGGCGCGGATGCCGGCAATGCTCGACAGCAGCACGATGGAGCCGCCGCCCAGGCGGGTCATCTGCGGGATGACCATGTTGCACAGCCAGAAGGTGCCCTTGACGTTGGTGCCCATGATCTTGTCGAAGGCCTCGTCACTGACTTCGGCGGTGGGGCCATAGACCGGGTTGGTGGCGGCATTGCACACCAGGATGTCGATCTTGCCCCAGGTATTGATGGTGGTGTCCACCAGGTTCTGCAGCTGGGCCTTGTCGCCCACGTGGCAGGGAATCGCCAGCGCTTCGAAGCCCTGTGCCTGCAGTTCACCGGCCACCTTTTCACAGGCGTCGGCCTTGCGGCTGGAAATCACCACGCGCGCGCCGGCCCGGGCAAACTCCTCGGCGATGGATTTGCCGATGCCCTTGGTCGAGCCGGTAATGACGGCGACCTTGCCGGTCAGATCAAAAAGAGAGCTCATGTGTGGCTCCTCTGGGATGGTTGTACAGACAATTGTCCTCTATCGCTGCGGGTCGGCGCTCCTGCAGAAAACGGACTGCAGGAACGCCGCCGGAACGCCGGACGGCCCCGGCGCGATGGCGCGCAGCACGCGCCCGGGTTATGACAGGTACTGACCCATCTCCATCTTGGCGATGGAGTTCAGGTGGACCTCATCCGGGCCATCGGCCAGGCGCAGGGTGCGGGCCTTGGCATAGGCGGAGGCGAGGAAGCTGTCCTGACATACGCCCTTGGCACCATGGATCTGGATGGCGCGGTCGATCACGTTGCACAGCATGGTCGGTGCCACGGCCTTGATCATGGCGATCTGCTGACGGGCGACCTTGTTGCCGTACTTGTCCATGCTGCGGGCGGCATGCAGGGTCAGCAGGCGAGCCTGGTCGATCTCGCAGCGGGAGCGGGCGATCATCTCCGGCACGCTGCCCAGCTTGTACATCGGCTTGCCGAAGGCAACGCGCTCGGCGGCGCGACGGCACATGGCTTCCAGCGCACGCTCGGCCTGGCCGATGGCGCGCATGCAATGGTGGATACGGCCCGGCCCGAGGCGACCCTGGGCAATCTCGAAGCCGCGGCCTTCACCCAGCAGGATGTTGGAAGCCGGTACTCGTACGTTTTCATAACGCACTTCGGCGTGGCCATGGGGAGCGTGGTCGTAACCGAACACGTGCAGATCGCGGACTACGGTGACACCGGGGGAGTCGAAGGGCACCAGGATCATGCTCTGCTGCAGGTGCTTGGGGGCATTCGGGTCGGTCTTGCCCATGACGATGGCGATCTTGCAGTTCTCGTTCATGGCTCCGGAAGACCACCACTTGGTGCCGTTGATCACGTATTCGTCGCCTTCGCGGCGGATCTCGCACTGGATATTGGTGGCATCAGAGGAGGCAACGTCCGGCTCGGTCATGGAGAAGCAGGAGCGGATTTCCCCGGCCAGCAGCGGCTTGAGCCATTTTTCCTTATGCTCTTCGCTGCCGTAGCGCTCGATGGTTTCCATGTTGCCGGTGTCCGGCGCGTTGCAGTTGAACACCTCCGGAGCGAAGGAAACGCGACCCATGATCTCGCACAGGTGGGCATATTCCTCGTTGGTCAGGCCGGCGCCGCGCTCGGATTCGGGCAGGAACAGGTTCCACAGTCCCTGGCTGCGGGCCTTCTCCTTCAGCTCCTGAAGGATGGCCGGATGCCCCCACTTGTTCTGCTGCACCTGCTCATAGAACAGGGCTTCGTTGGGGTAGATGTATTCATCCATGAAGGCTTCGAGTTTCTGCTTCAGATCCTGAATGCGGGGGCTGAGGTCGAACATAATGGCTCCTTGCAAAGTCGGAGTAGATTGAACCACAGTGAAAGGTGGTTGGTTGACGCTGACCATATAGAGGGACAGGCACGGGGAAAAGCATGTCCTTCGGTTGGAATGGAGGTGTATAAGCAAGTCTGATAGGCCTGCCGCCTGCATGTCGAAACACACTCACCCCATGGAGTTAAGGATGTTCAAGACGATCATTGGCGGGACTCTGATGCTCGCCGCCACCCTGGCCAGCGCCCAGGAATTCATCTCCGCACCGAGGCTGGACCCCCAGCATCAGGAGCAGCTCAGGCAGGCTGTGGGCAGCTCCCAGCGCACCATCAGCAATGTGATGCGCGACGCCGGCAGGAACCCGGAACAGACGCTGAGCTTCTTTGCCGTCGAGCCGGGGCACACGGTGGTGGAGATCTGGCCGGGTGCCGGCTGGTACACCGAGATCCTGGCGCCGCTGCTGCGGGAAGAGGGCACCTACATAGCCGCGCACTTCGATCCCGAGAGTCCGGTGGAGTTCTTCCGCAACTCCCGGGCAGACTTCGAGAAGAAGCTCGAGCGCAGCCCCGAGGTCTATGACCGGGTGCAACTGACCGTACTCGACTTCGATCCGGATACCCCGATCGCCCCCGCGGGGTCCGCCGATCGGGTGCTGACCTTCCGCAATGTGCACAACTGGTTGAGCCAGGGGCGTGATGAAGCGGCACTGGTGTTCCGCAAGATGCATGCAGCGCTCAAGCCCGGCGGCATGCTCGGCCTGGTCGAGCACCGCGCGCGGATCGGCACTGACCTGGAAACCATGGTCAGGACCGGCTACGTGACCGAGGAGCTGGTTGTCGAGCTTGCCGAGGAGGCAGGCTTCGAACTGGTGGCGCGAAGCCCGGTCAACCAGAACCCCCAGGACAATACCGACCATCCGGAAGGCGTATGGACCCTGCCGCCGACCCTGCGGCTGGGCGACGAGAACCGCGCCCAGTATCTCGCGATAGGGGAGAGCGACCGGATGACATTGCTTTTCATAAAGAAGTGATCTGAACGCGCGGTGGTCGTTCTGCCGCTGCGCTTCGCCCTGGCTCGAAACCGTCATAGCTGCAGCTGATGGTTCCGCATGTCATTTATTGATGCAGGGTTTTCGAAATCGACTTTCGCTGTGCGGTCCTGATAATCTTGTGGCCAGTCCACTTGCGTATCGGCCCGACCGCCGTGGCGCTGGTTACCGACCACGTATTCCAGGATGAGATGGCCGTGCGTTACTCGATCTAACATCGTTGGCTTAACATGGGCGCGACCAGCGCGCCCCGCTTGAACACAGGAGCAGAACCATGACTGATGCAGTAATCGTATCCACGGCCCGTACCGGCCTGGGCAAATCCTACCGCGGTGCACTGAACGACACCCACAGTGTGGACATGGCCGGTTTCGTCATCGAGCAAGCGGTCAAGCGCGCTGGTATCGACCCTGCGCTGGTGGAGGACGTGATCCTCGGGGCGACCTTCCATGAAGGCGCACAGGGCAAGAACATGGCCCGTCTGGCGGCCATTCGTGGCGGCCTGCCGGTCACCACCGCCGGCATGTCGCTGAACCGTTTCTGCAGCTCTGGTCTGCAGTCCATCGCCATCGCCGCCCAGCGCGTGGTGAGCGAGAAGATCCCGGCCATCGTTGCCGGTGGCGTCGAGTCGATCAGCCTGTGCCAGAACGACAAGATCAACATGTTCCGCGGTACCAACGAGTGGATCATGAAGAACAAGCCGGAACTGTACCTGTCCATGATCGAGACCGCCGACATCGTGGCTGCCCGCTACAACGTCAGCCGCGAGTCCCAGGACGAGTATTCGCTGATCAGTCAGCAGCGCGTTGCCGCTGGCCAGGAATCCGGCAAGTTCGACGACGAGATCGTGCCCTTCACCACCACCATGAAGGTACAGAACAAGGAAACCGGCGAGGTCTCCAGCCAGGAAGTGACCCTGACCCGCGACGAGTGCAACCGTCCGCAGACCACTCTGGAAGCACTGGCCGGCCTGCAGCCGGTACGTGGCCCGGAGCACTTCGTCACCGCCGGCAACGCCAGCCAGCTGTCCGACGGCGCGTCCGTATGTACCGTCATGAACAGCAAGGTTGCCGAGCAGCTGAACATCGAGCCCATGGGCATCTTCCGCGGTTTCGCGGTTGCCGGCTGCGAGCCTGACGAAATGGGCATCGGCCCGGTCTTCGCCATTCCGCGTCTGCTCGAGCGCAACGGCCTCACCATGGACGATATCGGTCTGTGGGAGTTGAACGAAGCCTTCGCTTCCCAGGTTGTCTACTGCCGTGACCGTCTGGGCATCCCGATGGAAAACCTGAACGTGAACGGTGGCTCCATCGCCATCGGCCACCCCTACGGTGTCACCGGCTCGCGCCTGACCGGCCATGCGCTGATCGAAGGCAAGCGCCGTGGCGTCAAGTATGTGGTGGTGACCATGTGCATTGGTGGTGGCCAGGGTGCTGCCGGTCTGTTCGAGATCGTCTGATCCCGCAATAGACTGTAGGCTGCATGTTGCAAGCGAACCCGAGCCCTGCTCGGGTTTTGCTTTTATGAAGCTGAATCGAATCTGTATGAGCTGACCCGGAGCATTTTGCATGTCACAGAAGATCATCAACACCAACGATCTTGCTTTTCTGTTGTACGAGCTGCTGGACGTCGAGCGTTTTACCGAATTTCCCCGCTATGCCGATCACAGCCGCGATACCTTCGACGCGGCCATCGAGCTGGCGCTCAAGGTGGGTGCCGAGACCTTCGCCCCCCATAACCATCTGTGCGACGGTGACGAGCCGCGCTTCGAGAATGGCAAGGTGGTGATCCGCCCGGAAGTATCCGAGGCTCTGGCGGTGCTGCGTGATACCGGTCTGATGGCAGCTGCGCAGGACTATGACCGCGGCGGCATGCAGCTGCCCTCGGTGATCGCGCAGACCTGTATCGGTCTGATCAAGGGTGCGAACGTCAGCACCCAGGCCTATGCTGGGCTGACCATCGCCGCCTGCAACCTGATCATGGCCCACGGCAGCGAGGAGTATAAGCGCCGCTTTGCCGAGCCGATGATGGCCGGCCGTTTCTTCGGCACCATGTGCCTGACCGAGCCCCAGGCCGGATCCTCCCTGGCTGACATCAAGACCCGCGCCGTCCCCGCCGGCGACGGCAGCTACCGCATCACCGGCAACAAGATCTTCATCTCCGCCGGCGACCATGAACTGAGCGAGAACATCGTGCATCTGGTGCTGGCCAAGCTGCCCGATGCACCACCCGGCGTGAAGGGCATCTCGCTATTCATCGTTCCCAAGTTCCTGGTCAATGAAGACGGCTCCCTGGGCGAGCGCAACGATGTGACCCTGGCCGGGCTGATCCACAAGATGGGCTATCGCGGTACCACCTCGACCATGCTCAATTTCGGTGAGCAGGGCGGGGCGGTGGGGTATCTGGTGGGTGAGCCCCATCAGGGCCTGGCGCAGATGTTCCACATGATGAACGAGGCACGCATCGGTGTAGGCCTGGGTTCGGTGATGCTGGGCTACACCGGCTATCTGCACGCGCTGGAATATGCGCGGGAGCGCCGTCAGGGCCGGCCACTCAGAGAGCGTGACCCCCAGACGCCGATGATTCCCCTGATCGAGCACGCGGATATCCGGCGCATGCTGCTGTCGCAGAAAGCCTTCGTCGAGGGTGGACTGTCGCTGTGTCTGTATGCGGCGACCCTGTCGGATGAGAAGAAATACGCGGATGACCCGATGGTGCAGGAAGAGTCCGCCGGACTGCTTGAGCTGCTGATACCCATCGTCAAATCCTGGCCCTCGCAGTTCTGTGTGGAAGCCAACAGCCTGGCCATACAGGTGCATGGCGGCTACGGCTATACCCGGGAATACCCGGTGGAACAGTTCTACCGCGACAACCGTCTGAACCCCATCCACGAAGGAACCCATGGCATCCAGGGGCAGGATCTGCTGGGCCGCAAGGTGCCGATGCAGGACGGGCGTTTCTACAGGGCACTGGTACAGCGCATCCGCGACACCATCAGCGAGTGCGCGGATGCGAAGGAGCTCGCCGCCTCCAGCACGCTGCTGGGAGATGCACTGGACACCCTTCAGCACGTGACCGAGGCATTGCAATCCATGCGTCGAGAGGACCCCGAGCGGGCCCTGGCCAATGCCTACCTGTACATGGAGTGCTTCGGCCACGTGGTGGTCGGCTGGATGTGGCTGCGTCAGGCCCAGGCAGCGCTGCGCGGTCTGCAGCAGGACGGCACTCAGCAGAAGGCCTTTTATGAGGGCAAGCTGAAGACCTGCGAATACTTCCTGCGCTACGAATTGCCCAAGCCGCTGGCACTGGCGGGTGTGCTGGAAAACGCTGACCGCTCAACGCTGGAGATGCCCGAAGAGTGCTTCTGAGCATCGGCCGGGCTGCAAATACACGCCAGCCCGTCCGCGGATTCCACCACGCTGTAGGAGTCGCGACCCCGCGGGGATGGCTGCCGCCTGGCAGCCTTGTGGGCTGGTTGCCGCTCTATGGTCGGTCTGCCCCCATCGCGCCGGGGTCGGCGCTCCCACACTTCGGGGGCGTGGCCTTGCTTGGGTGGGTGAACCCGCCGTGATGCAGGACCAGTTTTCGGGAACTCTCGGCGATATTCAGGCGTTCTGTAGGAGCCGCGACCCCGCGGCGATGGCGGGCGGCGCCCGCCCGGTTCATTGCTCGGCGGCGAGCTGCTGCTCCAGGGCGATCAACTGTTTCTTGCGTTCCACGCCCCAGCGGTAGCCCGAAATCCCTCCATCACTGCGCAGTACCCGGTGGCAGGGCACCACCATCGCCAGGGGGTTGGCTGCGCAGGCGCCTGCCACGGCACGTACCGCTGCCGGGTTGCCGGTGCGTTTTGCCAGTTCACTGTAGGTGATGGTCTGGCCGGCCGGGATCTTCGCCAGTTCAGCCCAGACCTTCTTCTGGAACGCGCTGCCACGGGCTGCCAGCGGTTGCTGCAGGTTCAGCTTGCCATGCGGGTGATCCACATAATGTAACAGCGCCTGCATATCCTGCTGCAGTCCTGTCTGGTCTTCTACCAAGGTTGCGGCCGGGAATCGTTGTTGCAGGTCCGCCACCATGGCGCTGTCATCATCGCCCAGCAATATGGCAGCCACACCATCCTCGCCCACTGCCAACAGCAGCCCGCCAAACTGGCAGTGACCGGTGGTGTAACGCAACTGTTCGGGCAGGGTTTTCATGGTGGTGTCCAGTGGCTGGTTTATATCCAGTGTAGGGACATGGCGGGCCAGGTTCCATCCCCGGTAGGAACGAATAGCAGCGCGCCACGGGGTGTGGCGCACCTGCGCTACGCCTTCAGGGCGGCGGCCATACAGCCAGGGCGTCGGCGAGCAGGGGCTCGCCAACCCAAGGGTTCGCCAACCCCAGGGGTACACCGGTTGACCCTGACATCATGGCAGGGTCTACTCTCTTCAATACGTTAATCCTACGACACGGGTGCCCGATGACTCTTCCCGCCAGCGATACAAAACCAGCCACCTTGAGCCTGCCAATCGAGGGCATGACCTGCGGGTCCTGCGTCGGGCAGGTCGAGCGCGCCCTGTCTCGGGTCGAAGGCGTCGGCTCGGTCACGGTCAACCTGGCTACTGAACGGGCTGATATCCACCCCACAGGCGAGATTGATGCGGCAGCCCTGGTACAGGCGGTGGAAAAGGCCGGCTATCAGGTCACGGCTCGCACTACCGAACTGGCTGTACAGAACATGACCTGTGCCTCCTGTGTCGGCCGCGTCGAGCGCACGCTCAAGGCCGTGCCCGGGGTCACTGGTGTCGTCGTCAATCTGGCCACCGAGCGAGCCACTGTCCAGGGTGTGGCCAGTGACCAGGCGTTGCTGGATGCCGTGACCAGGGCCGGGTACCCCGGCCGGCTGATCGGCGCGGCCGGGCAGGGCGGGGATGCCGAAGCCGACAGAAAGGATGCCGAGCGCAAGACGTTATGGCGCGACCTGCTGATTGCCGCCGTGCTGACGCTGCCGGTGTTCATCATCGAAATGGGCTCGCACATGATCCCGGGCATGCATGGCCTGGTGGACAGGACCATCGGCATGCAGAACAGCTGGTATCTGCAGTTTGTGCTCACGACCCTGGTGCTGGTTTTCCCGGGGCGGCGATTCTATCAACAGGGCTTCCCGGCACTGGCGCGTCTGGCGCCGGACATGAACTCGCTGGTGGCGGTCGGCACCTCGGCGGCCTATCTGTATTCGGTGGTGGCCACTTTCATGCCGCAGCTGTTGCCCGAGGGCACGGTCAACGTCTATTACGAAGCCGCCGCGGTCATAGTGGCGCTGATCCTGCTCGGACGTTATCTGGAAGCCAAAGCCCGCGGCCGGACTTCCGAGGCAATCCAGCGCCTGGTCGGGTTGCAAGCCAGAACCGCCCGGGTACAGCGCGACGGGCAGATAGTCGATCTGCCCATTGGCGAGGTGATGCTCGACGATGTGGTCGAAGTCAGACCAGGGGAGCGGGTGCCGGTGGATGGCCTGGTACTGGAAGGCCAGAGTTATGTTGATGAATCGATGATCACCGGCGAGCCGGTGCCGGTAGTCAAGGAGTCGGGCAGTGCGGTGGTCGGCGGCACGATCAACCAGACCGGCGCCTTCACCCTGCGGGCTACCGCCGTTGGTGGTCAGACGGTGCTGGCCCAGATCATCCGCCTGGTAGAACAGGCCCAGGCGTCGAAACTGCCGATTCAGGCGGTAGTGGACAAGGTCACCATGTGGTTTGTGCCGGCGGTGATGGGCGCTGCCCTGCTGACCTTCCTGGTCTGGCTGGTGGTCGGCCCGGAGCCGGCGCTGACCTTTGCCCTGGTCAACGCCGTGGCGGTGCTGATCATTGCCTGTCCCTGTGCCATGGGGCTGGCGACGCCGACCTCGATCATGGTCGGCACCGGGCGTGGCGCTGAACTCGGCGTGCTGTTTCGCAAGGGTGAAGCGCTGCAATTGCTCAAGGATGCGTCGGTCGTGGCCGTGGACAAGACCGGCACCCTGACTGAAGGTCGCCCGGTGCTGGCTGATCTGGAGCTGGCCGAGGGTTTCGAGCGCAGCAGTGTGCTGGGGCGGGTCGCCGCTGTGGAATCCCGTTCCGAACACCCCATCGCCCGGGCGATTGTTGATGCCGCCGGGCAGGAAGGCATCAGTCTGCCTGAGCTGACCGATTTCGAATCCGTCACCGGCATGGGTGTGCGCGCCAGCGCCGGTGGCGTGCCGGTGCAGGTCGGTGCGGATCGTTATATGCGTGAACTGGGGATGGATGTCAGTGTGTTAGCTGATGCCGCCGAGCGCCTGGGCAAGGAAGGCAAGTCGCCGCTGTACGCCGCCATCGACGGCCGCCTGGCGGCGATCATTGCAGTAGCCGACCCAATCAAGCCAACCACGCCCGCCGCCATTGCTGCACTGCATGAGCTGGGGCTCAAGGTAGTGATGATCACCGGTGACAACCAGGTCACCGCCAGGGCCATCGCCGCCCGCGTGAATATCGATGACGTCGTGGCTGAAGTCATGCCCGAGGGCAAAGTCGATGCGGTGCGCCGGCTCAAGGCCGAGCATGGCCGACTGGCCTTCGTTGGTGATGGCATTAACGACGCCCCGGCGCTGGCCGAAGCCGACGTGGGACTGGCCATAGGTACCGGGACCGATGTGGCCATGGAGGCCGCCGACGTAGTGCTGATGTCCGGCGACCTGCTGGGCGTGCCCAATGCCATTGCTCTGTCCAAAGCCACCATCAGCAACATTCGGCAGAACCTGTTCTGGGCCTTTGCTTACAACACGGCACTGATACCGGTGGCGGCGGGGGTGCTGTACCCGGCATTCGGCATACTGCTCTCGCCCATGTTCGCCGCTGGAGCCATGGCGCTGTCCAGTATATTTGTATTGGGCAACGCGCTGCGGCTACGGCGGTTCCGGGTGCCGGGAACTGTGTAGCAGGCTCGTTCAGTTGGGTTCAGCGCTGCGCCGCAGACGCAAAGCGCGTGTTGCGGATCAATCGTTTTTCCAGCTCAGCACCAACAAATACCAGCAGACCTGCCCCAAGCACTTTGAGCCACTGCTCCGGCGTCAGGCCGACCGAGCCGAAGATGTCATGCATCACCGGCAGGTACGTATAGATCACCTGCAGGCAGGCACAGGCGGCAATGGCCAGCAGCACGTAGCGATTACCCAGTAACCCTTCGCGATTGAGCACTGAGCCGAGGATATAGCGGCTGTTGATCAGATAGAACATCTCCGCCGCGACCACCGCATTGACCGCCATGGTGCGGGCAGTTTCCAGACTGGCGCCGTGTTCCAGCTCCCAGAGAAACAGGCCCAGCGCGCCGGTGGCCATCAATACCGAGATCAGACATACCCGCCAGACGAAAAATCCTGACAACAGCGCTTCGCCCGGCGGCCGTGGGCGGCGCTGCATTATGCCGCGCTCCGCCGGCTCGAAGGCCAGTGCCAGACCAAGCGCCCCGGCGGTCACCATATTGATCCACAGGACCTGCACCGGGGTAAGCGGCAGGGTCAGGCCGAACAGGATCGCCGTCAGCACGATGAGGGATTCGCCACCATTGGTCGGCAGCATGAACAGGATGAATTTCTTCAGATTGTCGTACACCGCGCGCCCTTCGCGCACGGCACTGGCAATGGTGGCGAAGTTGTCGTCGGCCAGCACCATATCCGATGCCTCCTTGGCCACCTCGGTACCTTTCAATCCCATGGCTACGCCAACATCCGCGCGTTTCAGCGCTGGCGCATCGTTGACGCCATCTCCGGTCATCGCGACGACTTGTCCATCCTCCTGCAGCGCCTGTACCAAACGCAACTTCTGCTCCGGGCTGGCACGGGCAAAGATGTCCACTTCCATCACTATCCGGCGCAGGGCGGCGTCGTCCATCAATGCCAGTTCGGCCCCGGTGATTGCTGGCTTGCCTACGCCAATATCCAGTAGGGCACCGATAGCCTTGGCTGTCTCGGCATGATCCCCGGTGATCATCTTCACCTGGATACCGGCGCGGTGACACTCGGCAACCGCCTGGATTGCTTCCTCCCGCGGCGGGTCGATGATGCCGACCAGCGCCAGCATGCTGTAGCCGCTCTCCACGTCGGTAAAATCCAGACCCTTGCCGCTCGGTGCGTCCTGCTTGCAGGCAAAGGCCAGCAGACGCCAGCCACGGGCAGCAATATCGGTTGCCATGCGCCGCCAGTAATCCGCGTCCAGCGGTTGGTTACCCTCATGACCCAACTGCTGCGAGCACATATCCAGAATCCGTTCTGGCGCGCCCTTGACGAAGATCCACGGCTGGGCTTCGGTGTCCTTATGTAAGGTGGCCATGAACCTGTGTTCCGACTCGAAGGGGATTGAGTCCTGACGCGGCCAGGCAGCGTTGCTTTCATCCTGGGTGAGCCCCAACTTGCCGCCCAGCGCCAGCAGTGCCCCTTCTGTGGGATCACCTTCGATGTGCCACTGGCCGTCGATCTGGCGCAGACGCCCGTCATTACATAGCACACCGGCGCGTACTGCCAGATTCAGTACCGAGTACTGCGCTGGGTCAACCACGCTTTCGGCAATACTGACATTGCCCTGCGGGGCATAACCGACGCCGTCCACATCAAATATCTGATCCGCACATACAACCCGCTGCACGGTCATCTCGTTACGGGTCAGCGTACCGGTTTTGTCGGAGCAGATGACGGTGACCGAACCCAGCGTCTCGACCGCCGGCAGGCGGCGGATGATCGCATTGCGCCGCGCCATACGCTGCACGCCAAGCGCCAGGGTCACGGTCATGAGCGCCGGCAACCCTTCGGGAATGGCGGAGGCCGCCAGGGCCACCACCATCATGAACATATCCGCTGCCGGCAGGCCGCGCAGCCCGGTGCCGAGCAGGAAGGTGAGGGCACAGAACGCCAGGATCACCAGCGCCAGCATGCGGCCAAAGCGATCAACCTGACGTAGCAGAGGCGTCGACAGGTTGCGGATGCTGCTCAGCATCTGGTTGATACGGCCCAGTTCCGTGTCGCCGGCGGTGGCTACAACAATGCCACGAGCCTGGCCGTAGACGACGAGGGTGCCGGAGTAGGCCATACCGTGACGGTCGCCGAGCGACGCATCCAGGTCCACCGCATCAGTGGTCTTGCTCGCGGGCATGGACTCACCGGTGAGCGTTGCCTCCTCTACCTTGAGATCCTTGACTTCGATCAGCCGCAGATCGGCCGGGACGCGGTCACCCGAAGCCAGCAGTACGATATCGCCGGGTACCAGTTCAGCGGCATCAATTTCACGGCGCACGCCGTCACGCAATACGGTCGCGTGGGCAGAGAGCAGGGAGCGAATGGAGTCGAGGGCGGCCTCGGCCTTGCCCTCCTGGATAAAACCGATGATGGCATTGATCAGCACCGCCCCAAACAACACTGCGGTGTCAACCCAGTGGCCAAGCAGCGCCGTGATCAGCGCCGCGCCAAGCATCACGTACAGCAGAATGTTATGAAATTGCAGGACAAAGCGCAGCAAAGGCCCTTGACGCTTGGGTGGCGCAAGGCGGTTGAAGCCGTACTCAGCAAGCCGCCGTGCGGCCTCGGTTTCCGCCAGCCCGGCGGAGCCAGTGCTTAACCGGCGCTCCAGGTCTTCATGGTTTACCGCGTGCCAATCCTGTTTCTGTGTCGCCTGCCCAGCAGTCTTGTTTCCATCGTCAGTCATGCGGTCGGGCCTTCCATATCATGGTTGGAGAAATGTCCTGCACCCGCTAATTTGTCGCACAGCCTTGGGAAGAAGGCTATAAGTACATTGTTATTTATTGATTCATATCATCTGGCTTAAATTAAGCGCAGCCTATGCTCGGACTGTAAGTACCCAGAGCCCGCTTCTGACTGCCCGATATTTTCCACGGCTTTGCAGTCGCAGGCCGTCTTCGATAAAGCCCATCGGCAGGAGAAAGGCCAATGATTGACGGAAATAAACAAGAACAGAACCCGGACGAGGTTCTGGCAAGCCGATTCCCGACAGCGTATACCGTCCTGTTTCTTCTGATCGCGGTGATTGCGGCACTGACCTGGATCATCCCCGCCGGGCAATACGAGCGTGTGATGAGTGAAGAGATCGACCGCGAAGTGGCCGTACCCGGCACGTACCAGATAGTCGAGCCCAATCCTCAAGGCTTTGTGGATGTCATGCTGGCACCCACCGCCGGTTTTTATGACCCCGACAGTTATGCCGCCAACGCCATTGATGTGGCGCTGTTTGTATTATTTCTCGGTGGCTTTCTGGGGGTGGTGAACGCCACCGGTGCGATCGATACCGGTATTCGGAGCGTCATGCAGCGCCTGGAAGGCCGAGAGATCTGGATGATCCCGATCCTCATGGTGTTATTCGCCATTGGTGGCACTACCTATGGCATGGCGGAAGAAACCCTCGCGTTCTATATCATACTTATTCCGATCATCATCGCCGCCGGTTATGACGCAGTGACCGGGGTGGCAATTATTCTGATCGGCTCGGGCATAGGCGTGCTGGGCTCCACCATCAATCCCTTTGCTACTGTGATTGCGTCCAACGCAGCGAGCATTCCTTTTACCGATGGCCTGCTGCTGCGCATGGTGTTGTTGATCGGCGGACTGGTTATCTGCATTGCCTATGTCATGCGTTATGCCGCACGGGTCAAGGCCGATCCGTCACGCTCGGTGGTAGCCAGGCAACTTGATGCACACCGTCAGGTTTTTCTCAGCAGACAGGATGACAAGGCCGCAGTGGCGCTTAGCGTTACCCAGAAGATTGTTCTGATCATCTTTGCGCTTACCTTTGTGGTCATGATCTGGGGCGTATCATCCCAGGATTGGTGGATGGCCAATATGGGGGCGCTGTTCCTTGGTGCAGCCATTGTCATTGGACTGGTTGGACGTCTGGGGGAAAAGCGGCTGACTGGCAGCTTTGTCGATGGGGCCCGGGATCTGCTTGGCGTCGCGCTGGTGGTCGGCCTGGCTCGCGGGATTGTGGTGATCATGGAACAAGGCATGATCGCCGACACCATATTGCACAGCGCTGAAAACAGTCTGGGCGGGTTATCGGAACTTGCCTTTATTAACCTGATGTTCTGGATTGAGGTAGGCATGAGCTTCTTCGTGCCGTCTTCCTCCGGGCTTGCCGTACTGTCGATGCCATCCTTGCGCCGCTGGCGGACTTCGCCAACGTAAACCGGGATCTGGTAGTTACCGCCTTTCAATCAGCCAACGGACTGGTCAACCTCATCAACCCGACCTTTGCGGTGGTGATTGGTGGCCTGGCTATCGCGCGTGTTTCCTATGACCGCTGGCTGGTCTTCATCTGGCCGTTGCTGCTGGCGCTTACCCTGTTTATCACGCTGGTGATCAGCATCGGTACCTTCCTGTAATCCGTCAACTGACGAGGATTTTCGCATGACTGACTATACCCTGGGCGTTCATTCTGAAACCGGCGTGCTTCGACAGGTTATTGTTTGCAGGCCGGGGCTGGCCCACCGCCGACTGACGCCCAGCAACTGCGATGCACTCTTGTTCGACGACGTATTCTGGGTCAAGCAGGCGCAGAAGGATCACGATGTGTTCGTCGAGCTGATGCGCGCTCGCGGAGTCGAGGTGCTCGACGTCAACGAGCTGCTGGCTGAAACCCTGGATATCACCGAGGCACGGGCCTGGATTCTGGATCACCGGATCAGCTGGAATCATGTTGGTGTGGGTATGGTGTCCGAGCTGCGTGCGTGGATGGATGCGTTGCCGGGCACACAGCTGGCAGAATTTCTCATCGGAGGCTTGCAGGTAAATGACCTGCCATTCAATCCGAGTGGCCTGTTCGGTAACCATCTGGGCCCCTTCGGCTTCATCCTCCCGCCCTTGCCGAATTTCCTGTTCACCCGTGATAACAGCGCCTGGATCTATGACGCGGTCTCGCTGAATCCGATGTACTGGGCGGCGCGCCAACCGGAGACCCTGCTGATGGCAGCGGTCTACCGCTTTCATCCCAAGTTTGCCGGCAAGGTCGAGGCGGTATGGGGCGACCCGCTCAAGGAGCATGCGCTGGCCACGCTGGAGGGCGGCGACATCATGCCGGTCGGTAACGGCGCCGTGCTGATCGGCATGGGCGAGCGGACATCACCCCAGGCTATCGGTCAGTTGGCCAATGCGCTGTTCGAGCGCGGCACGGTCAATCGTGTGGTGGCCTGCCAGATGCCCAGCAGCCGTGCGGCGATGCACCTGGATACGGTGTTCACGTTCTGTGGCGGCAATGTGGTCACCGCCTTCAAGGACGTGTCCGACCAGATGGTGTGTTACGACATTCGTCCCGGCCAGGGCGGCAAGCATCTCTCGTTCACCCAGGACCCGCGTCCGATGTTCGATGTGGTGGCGGATCTGCTCGGGTATGAATCTCTGGTCGTGGTGCCGACCGGTGGGGACACGCCTGCAGAGCGCGAGCGCGAGCAATGGAATGATGGCAACAACGTATTGGCGCTTAGCCCCGGCGTAGTCGTCGGCTATGACCGCAATGACGACACCAATGCGGCATTGGAAGCGGCCGGAATCGAGGTGCTGCAGGTGCCTGGCGCGGAGCTGGGGCGTGGCCGGGGCGGTGGTCGCTGCATGAGTTGCCCAACCATACGTGACGCTCTCTGACCGACAAGGGTATCGAACCATGGCTTTCAATCTGAACAACAGGCACTTTCTCACCTTGAGGGACTTTACTCCCCGTGAAATCGCCTTCCTGCTGAAGCTGGCAGCCGACCTCAAGGCGGCCAAATATGCGGGTACCGAAGTACCGCAGTTGCGCGGCAAGGAGATTGCCCTGATCTTCGAGAAGGATTCCACCCGGACCCGCGTGGGATTCGAGGTGGCGGCCTTTGATCAGGGGGCGCATGTCACCTACCTTGGGCCGAGCGGCAGCCACATCGGGCACAAGGAGTCGGTCAAGGATACCGCCCGCGTGCTCGGTCGTGTGTACGACGCCATAGAATACCGCGGCTACGGACAGTCCGTGGTCGAAGAACTGGCCCGGTATGCCGGGGTACCGGTGTACAACGGGTTGACCGATGAATTTCATCCCACCCAGGTGCTTGCCGACTTCCTGACCATGCAGGAGCATGCGGAAAAGCCACTGCGGGACATCGCCTATGTGTTCATTGGCGATGCGGCCAACAACATGGGCGACAGCCTGCTGATCGGCGGCGCCAAGATGGGTATGGATGTGCGTTTGTGTGCGCCACAGAGTTGCTGGCCGTCTGCCGATATCCGCCAGCAGGCCGAGCAGATTGCCAGCACCACCGGCGCGCGAATCATGATTACCGACGACATTGACAGCGCGGTAGCGGGGGTGGATTTCGTTTATACCGACGTCTGGGTGTCCATGGGCGAGCCAGAGGAAAAATGGGCCGAGCGGATCAAGCTGCTCCTGCCGTATCAGGTCAACGCCGCACTCATGGCCAGAACGGGCAATCCTTACGTACGCTTCATGCACTGTCTGCCGGCATTCCACAATACCGAGACGGTTATTGGCAAGGAGATCGAGCAGAAGTTCGGCATCGCTGCCATGGAGGTTACTGATGAGGTGTTCGAAAGCCCCGCCTCGATCGTGTTTGATCAGGCGGAAAATCGCATGCACACCATCAAGGCTGTGCTGGTCGCTACATTGGGAGGTTGAGAATGCTGGTAGTTGCAGCTCTGGGCGGTAACGCCCTGTTGAAGCGCGGCGAACCTTTGACCGCCCGTACCCAGCGCGCCAATGTGCGCATCGCCGCCGAGGGCCTGGCAGCCATCATCCGCGCGGGTCATGATTTGGTGATTACCCATGGTAATGGCCCTCAGGTGGGGTTGCTGGCGTTACGAACGGCTGCCTACAAGCCTGACGAGCCCTATCCTCTGGATATGCTGGGCGCGGAAACCGAAGGGATGATCGGCTACGTGATCGAGCAGGAGCTGGAGAATGCACTGAATCATGAGCGCGCAGTGGCAACACTGCTGACGCAAGTGGTGGTCGATCAGCACGACCCTGCATTCGATCATCCGACCAAGTTCATCGGCCCGGTATACGAGCGAGCCGAAGCCGAATCCCGGGCGGACACACTTGGCTGGCACATCGGCCAGGACGGCGACAAATGGCGCCGCGTCGTGCCTTCACCCAGACCGTTGGAAATCCCTGACATCAGAGTAATCCAGTTGTTGCTGGAGCAGGGGGTAGTGGTGATCTGCGCCGGGGGCGGTGGAATCCCCATCGTCCGTCGCGACGATGGCAGTACGCTGGGTATCGAGGCGGTGATTGACAAGGACGCGGCCAGCGCACTGCTGGCGCGACAACTCAAGGCGGATGCCTTGCTGCTGCTGACCGATGTGGATGCAATCTATCGGGATTTTGGCACAGATAAGGCTGCGGCGATTACCAGCCTGACGGTGGAGCAGGCGAGGGCACTGGATTTACCAGCCGGTTCGATGGGGCCGAAACTTACCGCCGCAGCTGACTTTGCAGAGCATGGGTTAATCAGTGGCATCGGCAGGCTGGAAGATGCGCTGGGCATTCTGCAGGGGACAGCCGGAACCCGAGTCTTGCGCCAGGCTGAATAAGGCGGATAGCAACGCCATGAGGTGGCTGGCTCTTTCCATGCCGGCCACTTCACTTATGATCAGGGCTTTATGGCGATTTTCAGTACCCCGTCACGTTGATTGGCAAACAGATCGTACGCTTCGACAATCCTGTCCAGCCCATACTCGTGGGTAACCAGCACACCCAGATCCAGGCGGCTGGAAGCAACCACGTTCATCAGGCGGCGCATGCGCTCCTTGCCGCCGGGGCATAGCGCGGTGTTGATCCGGTGATCCCCCAGGCCCGCAGCAAAGGCGCCGAGCGGAATGCTCAGATCTTCGGAATACACGCCCAGACTGGACAGAGTACCGCCGGGTTTGAGCACCTGCAGCGATTGGCTGAAGGTCAATTGGGTACCCAACGCCTCGATGGACGAGTCAGCCCCACGACCGCCGGTAATCTTCATCACCTCGTCAACCACGTCGCAGTTGTTGAAGTTGAGCGTGATATCCGCGCCCATCTGCCGGGCAATGCCCAGACGGTGCTCATTGCCGTCCACGGCGATGAGGGTGGTGGCACCGAGTAAACGCGCTCCCGCGGTAGCGCACAGTCCGATCGGGCCCTGGGCGAAGATCACCACGGTGTCCCCGATGCGGATATTGGCGTTTTCAGCACCCTTGAAACCGGTTGACATGATGTCCGGGCACATCAGCACCTGCTCGTCGGTCAGCCCGTCAGGGATCGGTGCCAGGTTTGCCTGCGCATCCGGCACCAGCACGTACTCCGCCTGGGTGCCATCGATCAGGTTGCCAAACCGCCAGCCTGCGGTGGCCTTGTAACCATGGCAGCCGCAACGGCCATCGGCGGTCAGATAGCTCCCATCCTGCGAAGCGACTCCATCCTGGGCGGCATAGGAGTTGAAATTGGGACAGATTGCTCCAGCAATAACGCGCTGGCCTTCCTGATAGCCTTGCACCGCGCTACCCAGCTTCTCGATCACACCCACCGGCTCGTGACCGACAGTCAGGCCTCTGGCGACAGGGTACTCACCTTTGAGAATGTGGATGTCGGTACCGCAAATAGTGGTGGTGGTAATACGCACCAGTGCGTCATTGGGGCCTACATCGGGGATGGGCTTATCGGTCAGCTCGATACGTCCAGGCTCGATAAATATCGCCGCTTTCATCATCTTGGTCACGGGGTTCTCCTGATAATCGATGGAATCAGCTCTGCGTGTTGAACAGGAAACCATCCCAGCCTAGCTGAGCTGCTATCAGCCAGCCTGACGCAGATCAAGTGGCCGGCTATCGAACGCCATCGCCCTGTCCAGGGCCGCCATAAGTAACATTCGACAGAACCTGTTCTGGGCCTTTGCCTACAACACGGCACTGCCCCCAACCCATTGTTTGACCTGGCTCATCCCTGTGTCATGCCGCCTGGCCTAGACTGGCAGTAGTAATCACCCATCTCGTTACAAGGACACTGCACATGGCCTCTTCCGTTCTATCCAACAAGCGCGTGTTGATTCCTGCGGTCATTGGCATCCTCGTGTTGCTGGGCTGGTACGGTTGGTCCGAGCATGCGAACCAGGGCCCCGGTGAGGGCTTTGTCGTCGGCAACGGCCGCATCGAGGCCACGGAGATTGATATCGCCACCAAGCTGCCGGGGCGGGTGAATGAGGTACTGGTAAGCGAAGGGGATTTCGTTTCCAGAGGCCAGGTGCTGGCGCGCATGCAGGTGGATACGCTTACCGCGCAGCATGAGGAGGCGTTGGCCGGCTACCGCGAGGCGGAGTTTGCCGTAGCCGCTGCCCGGGCGCAGATTGCCCTGCGCGAAAGCGATGTGGCGGCGATGGAAGCTGTGGTACTGCAGCGCGAGGCCGAGTTGTACTCCGCCCAGCGGCGCATGCAGCGCACCGAAAAACTCTCCATCGACGGGGCGGTGTCCCGTCAGGAGCGGGATGATGACCGCGCCCGCGCGCGCAGCGCAGAGGCCGGGGTGGCCGCAGCCAGGGCTCAGGTGCTGGCCGCCCGGGCTGCCGTGGAAGCGGCCAAGGCCCAGCAGACCGGGGCAGAGTCCCGGGTCGGCGCGGTGCAGGCCAGCATAAACCGTATCAATGCCGACCTGGCTGACAGCGAGCTCAAGGCTCCGCGGGACGGGCGTGTGCAGGTGCGGGTGGCACAGCCGGGCGAGGTGCTGGGCGCCGGAGGCCGGGTGCTGAACTTGCTGGATCTGTCGGATGTATACATGACCTTCTTCGTGCCGGAAGCCGCCGCCGGGCGTGTAGGCCTGGGCAGCGAAGTCCGCCTGATACTGGATGCAGCACCGGATTACGTGGTGCCGGCGCGGGTTTCCTTTATCGCCAGCCAGGCCCAGTTCACCCCCAAGACCGTGGAGACCGCCAGCGAGCGGGAAAAACTGATGTTCCGGGTGCGCGCACAACTGCCACCGGCATTGCTGCAGCGCTACCTGGATCAGGTCAAGACCGGTGTACCGGGTGTGGCCTGGCTCAAGCTGGATGCGGACGCCGAGTGGCCCGAATCCCTCGCGGTGCATCCCGACCTGATGGCCGCGCATGACAGTGAATAAGGATCCGGTCGCCCGCCTGCAGGGCATCAGCCTCAGCTACGGCAAGACCCGCGCGCTGGCGCACATCGACCTGGCGCTGCCCGCCGGCTGCATGGTCGGACTGATCGGCCCGGACGGCGTCGGCAAATCCAGTCTTCTGGCGCTGCTGTCCGGCTCACGTCGCCTGCAGGCAGGCCAACTGCAGGTGCTGGGCGGCGACATGGCCGAGCGCGAGCATCGCAATCAGGTCTGTCCGCGCATTGCCTATATGCCCCAGGGGCTGGGCCGCAACCTGTACCCGACGCTGTCGGTGGAAGAAAATCTGCAATTCTTTGCCCGGCTGTTTGGTCACGATGCGGCGGAGCGGCGCCGGCGTATTGATGAGCTGACCCGGGCTACCGGGCTGCATACCTTCCTGTCCCGGCCGGCCGGCAAGCTGTCCGGCGGCATGAAACAGAAGCTCGGTCTGTGCTGCTCGCTGATCCACGATCCGGATCTTCTGATCCTCGATGAGCCGACCACTGGGGTCGACCCGCTGGCGCGGGCTCAGTTCTGGGAGCTGATTGACAGCATTCGCCAGCAGCGCCCTGGTATGAGCGTGGTGGTCGCCACAGCCTATATGGACGAAGCCCAGGGCTTTGACTGGCTGGTGGCCATGGACGCCGGCCAGGTACTGGCCACCGGCACCCCGGCCGAACTCATGGAGCAGACCGCCACTGCGTCGCTGGAGGACGCCTTCGTGGCGTTGCTGCCACAGGAGCGCAAGCGTGGTCACGCGCCGGTGACCATCCCGCCGCTGGATGTCGATGAGAACGACATCGCCATCGAAGCGAAGAATCTGGTGCTGCGCTTCGGCGACTTTGTCGCCGTGAAGGATGTCAGCTTCAGCATCCGCCGAGGCGAGATCTTCGGCTTCCTCGGCTCCAACGGCTGCGGCAAGACCACCACCATGAAGATGCTCACCGGCCTGCTGCCGGCCAGTGAAGGCCAGGCCTGGCTGTTCGGCCAGGAGGTCAGCCCGAAGGATATCGAGACCCGCCGTCGGGTCGGTTATATGACTCAGGCTTTCTCCCTGTACAGCGAGCTGACCGTCCAGCAGAACCTGGTACTGCATGCCCGACTCTTTGCCGTGCCAGAGGACGAAATCCCCGGGCGGGTGAAGGAAATGATCCAGCGCTTCGATCTGGCTGATGCCGCCGACAGCCTGCCGCCGGACATGCCGCTGGGCATGCGGCAGCGCCTGTCGCTGGCGGTGGCCATGGTGCATAAGCCGGAACTGCTGATCCTTGATGAGCCCACCTCCGGCGTCGACCCGGTGGCCCGGGATGCCTTCTGGCGACTGCTGGTAGAGCTGTCGCGCAAGGATCGCGTCACCATCTTCCTGTCTACCCACTTCATGAACGAGGCCGAACGCTGTGACCGCATGTCGATGATGCATGCGGGCGAGGTGCTGGATAGCGACGTGCCCGCCAGGCTGGTAGAGAAGCGCGGTGCGGCCAATCTGGAGGAGGCGTTCATCGGCTATCTGCTCGAGGCGGGCGCCGGTACCCAGGACGCGCCCCAGGTCGAGTCCGGCGCCGGTCTGTCGCAGCAGGCACAGGCCGCGCCGCCCCGGCGCAAGGCATTCAGCCTGCAGCGCATGTTCAGCTATCTGTGGCGCGAAGTGCTGGAATTGCAGCGCGACCCGATCCGCGCCACCCTGGCGCTGGCCGGCTCCCTCGTGCTGATGTTCGTCATCGGCTTTGGCATCAGCATGGATGTGGAGGACCTGCGTTACGCCGTGCTCGACCGGGACCAGACCACCCTGAGTCGCGACTATGCTCTGCAGCTGTCCGGCTCGCGCTACTTCATCGAGCAACCGCCGATCCGCGATTACGACGAACTGGACAGGCGCATGCGCAGCGGCGAGGTCTCGCTGGCCATCGAGATCCCGTCCGGCTTTACCCGGGATCTGCTGGCCGGACGTCAGGCGCAGATCGGTGCCTGGGTCGACGGGGCCATGCCACAACGGGCCGAGACCCTGCAGGGTTATGTGCAGGGGATGCACCAGCACTGGGTCAGCGAACAGATCAGTCAGCGGCTGGGCAGGCTGCCGGTGACGGCGGAGATCCAGACGCGCTTTCGCTACAACCCCGACGTGCGCAGCCTGCCGGCCATGGTTCCGGCGATCATTCCCTTGTTGCTGCTGATGATCCCGGCCATGCTCACCGCGCTGGCGGTGGTGCGGGAGAAGGAAACCGGCTCGATCACCAACTTCCATGTCACCCCGGTGACCCGCAGCGAGTTCCTGCTGGGCAAGCAGCTGCCCTATGTGGCGCTGGCGATGCTCAACTATCTGTTGATGATGCTGCTGGCGGTGACCGTCTTCGGCGTGCCGGTCACCGGCAGCTTCCTGGCCCTGACCCTTGCCGCGCTGATCTTCAGTTTCGTTTCCACCGGCATGGGTCTGCTGGCTTCATCGGTTACCCGCAGCCAGATCGCCGCGATGTTCTTCGCCATGATCGGCACCATGGTACCCGCCACCTCGTTCTCCGGACTGATCGACCCGGTCTCCTCGCTGGAGGGCTTTGGTCGGGTGATCGGCGAGCTGTACCCGGCCACCTACATGGTCAACATCAGCCGCGGGGTATTCAGCAAAGCGCTGGGGCTGGGTGATCTGGCGGGCGCTTACTGGGCCATGCTGGCGTCGGTCCCGGTGATCATGGGGCTGGCCGTGCTGTTGCTGAAGAAACAGGAGCGCTGAGATGAGCTTGCGCAGTCTGGCCAATATCTACCGGCTCGGGGTCAAGGAGCTCTGGAGCCTGTGGCGCGACCCCATGATGCTGGTGCTGATCGCCTACGTATTCACCGTAGGGGTGTTTTCCGGCGCCAGGGCCATGCCGGAAACCCTCAATCACGCGCCCATCGCCATCGTCGACGAGGACGACTCGGCGCTGTCGCGGCAGATCATAGCCGCCTTCTATCCGCCGAACTTCACCACGCCGCAGATGATCAGCATGGGGCAGATGGACTCCGGCATGGACTCGGGCCAGCATACCTTTGCCCTGTACATACCCCAGAGCTTCCAGCGTGATGTGCTGGCCGGGCGCAGCCCGGATCTGCAACTGAACGTGGACGCCACGCGCATGAGCCAAGCGTTTACCGGCAGCGGGGCGGTGCAACAGATCGTCATGGGCGAAATCAACGCCTTCGTCCAGCGGTACCAGGGCTCGGCCCAGGTACCGGTCGAGCTGGTCCTGCGCGCACGCTTCAACCCGGCACTGGAACGGGCCTGGTTCGGTAGCCTGATGCAAGTGATCAACTACATCACCATGCTCTCCATCGTACTGGCCGGGGCAGCGCTGATCCGCGAACGGGAACACGGCACCATCGAGCATCTGCTGGTGATGCCAGTGACCCCCGGTGAAATCATGCTGGCCAAGATCTGGTCCACGGGACTGGTGGTGCTGGTGGCCGCTGCCGTGTCACTCAACCTGGTGGTGCGCGGCTGGCTTCAGGTACCCATAGCGGGCTCACTGCCGCTGTTTTTCATCGGAGTGGTGCTCTGCCTGTTCGCCACCACCTCGATGGGTATCTTCCTCGCTACCCTGGCGCGCAACATGCCGCAGTTCGGTATGTTGATGATGTTGACCATCATGCCGTTGCAGATGCTCTCCGGCGGCAGCACACCGCGCGAAAGCATGCCGGAGCTGGTCCAGAACATCATGCTGGCAGCCCCGACCACCCACTTCGTCGAACTCGGCCAGGCGATCCTCTACCGCGGCGCCGGGCTGGAAACCGTATGGCCCAACTTTCTGGCGCTGATGGTGATAGGCAGTGCGCTGTTCGGCGCTTCCTTGCTGCGCTTCAGAAAGACCATCCACAGCATGGCCTGAGTTCAGCTGGCCCCAGTTGAACTTACAAGGAGTAAGAGAATGGACACTATCAAGAACGCACAGAGTCACTGGCTGGCAGGCTACGGACCGATCAAGCACCGCGAGGACACCCGCGAGCGAATCGCCGCTCTGTGCGAAAAACTGACCGGCGACGGTCGGGTGGCGAATGCCGAGCAGTTCCACGCCATGCTCGCCGCCGCCGATCGGCTGACCTGCGCCGGCATGAATGTGGTGGCGCACATGACCTACGCCCAGCGCATCGACCTGGACGGCAAGCCGCTGGCCGCTGAGGACTTCAAGCCTGTTCCCGAAGGGCATACCGGCGGTGCGCTGAACATGGTGCCGGCCTTTGTCGGTTATCTGCTGGCCAACGCCCTGACCGGCAAGACCCGGGCCTGGCTGATGGGACAGGGGCATTGCGTAGCGGCCATCGAGGCAGTCAACGCCCTGACCGGCGATGTATCGTCCGCCCAGCAGGGCCGCTATGACCGCAGCGCGGCCGGGCTGGCGCAGTTGTGCCAGGACTTCTACTCCTACGCGACCGACGACACCGGCCTGCCCGCCGCGCCGCTGGGCAGCCACGCCGGCCCGAACACCGCCGGTGCCATCTCCGAGGGCGGCTATCTGGGCTTTGCCGAGCTGCAGTACATTCATATGCCGCTCCCCGGCGAAAGTCTGGTGGCCTTTTTAAGTGATGGCGCCTTCGAGGAGCAGCGTGGCTCGGACTGGGCGCCGCGCTGGTGGCGTGCCGAGGACAGCGGGATGGCGATTCCGGTGATGATTCTCAACGGTCGGCGCATCGAGCAGCGCACCCAGATAGTGCAGGAAGGCGGCGCCCAATGGCTGGCCGAAGATCAGCGGCACAATGGCTTCGACCCGGTGATCATCGACGGTCGCGATCCCGCCGCCTTTGCCTGGGCCATTATCATGGCCGAAGACAAGCTGCAGACCTTTGCCGATGACCCACAGCGTCGTTATCCGGCGGCCTTGCCCTACATCATCGCCGAGACCGAGAAGGGTTTCGGTTTCCCCGGCGCCGGGACCAACGCTGCACATAACCTGCCGCTGGTGACCAATCCCTTCAAGGACGTGATTGCCCGGGAGCTGTTCAATACCAGCGCCCAGGCGCTGTATGTGCCCCGTGTCGAGCTGGAGCAGTCACTGGCTACGCTGACCAATCATCAGCAGCAGGGCAGGTCGCTGGAAAGCCAGAACCCGCTGGTGCATCGCCAGCCGCCCGCGCCCAGTCTGCCAGAGCCGAAGTGGCAGCCCGTGGGCACTGAAAACAGCGCCATGGGTGTACTGGATAACTGGTTCGTCGAGCTGGTCAAGGCCAACCCCGCGTTGCGCGTTCGCGTCGGCAACCCGGACGAGCTGGCCAGTAACAAGATGGGCGAGACCCTGGCTCTGCTCAAGCACCGGGTCAACGATCCGGAACCGGGCGTTCATGAGGACCTGCACGGCGCCGTCATTACCGCCCTCAATGAAGAGGCCGTGGCGGCCGCAGCGCTGGCCAACAAGGCCGGGCTCAACCTGATCGTCAGTTATGAAGCCTTTGCCGTGAAGATGCTCGGCCTGATGCGACAGGAAGCCATCTTTGTACGCCGCCAGAAGGAACTGGGCCAGCAGCCGGCCTGGCTACCGGTACCCCTTATCGTCACCTCCCATACCTGGGAGAACTCCAAGAATGAGCAGTCCCATCAGGACCCGACCATGGGCGAGGCGCTGCTGGGAGAGATGTCCGACACCGTGCGCGTGCTGTTCCCGGTGGGCGGCAATACCACAGTGGCGGCCATGCGCTCGGTGTATGCCGGTCGCGGACAACTGGCCTGCGTGGTGGTGTCCAAGCGCGATGTGCAGCAGTATCTGGACGGGCCCCAGGCCGAGGCGCTGGTCGAGCAGGGCGCGGCCCATGTGCTGGGCGATCCGGCCAGTGCCGACCTGCAGTTGATTGCCATCGGCGCCTACCAGCTGGAGGAAGCGCTCAAGGCCCAGGCTGCACTTGAGCGCGCCGGACATGCCGTTTGTGTCACCGTGATCATCGAGCCGGGCCGGCTGCGCATCCCGCGGGACGAGCTGGAAAGCGCCTTCGTAGTGGATGATGCGACCCTGAATTGGCTGTTCCCGCCCGGCCTGCCCCGGGTCATCCTTACTCACACCCGCCCCGAGCCCATGCTCGGCATATTGCGTCGCATCGACAGTGGTCTGGCCAGAACCCGGGCGCTGGGTTATATCAGCCGTGGCGGCACCCTGGATGTACCGGGCATGCTGCGCGCCAACCGCTGTACCTGGGTCGATGCCATCCGCGCCGCCGCCGTGGTGACCGGTTGGGAGCTGTCGGATCTGAGTGACTATGCCAACCTTGGGGGTGAATGACGATGCTGACCCTGACCTGTCTGGGTGGAGCCGGTACCGTTACCGGCTCCAAACACCTGCTGACCCACGGCGACACCCGCATCCTCATCGACTGCGGCCTGTTCCAGGGTATGAAGAACCTGCGTGAGCTGAACTGGCGACGGCTGGCAGTAGCGCCGGATACCATAGATGCCGTGGTGCTGACCCACGCGCACCTTGACCACTGCGGCTATTTGCCAAGACTGGTGCTGGATGGTTTTGACGGCGAGATCTACGCCACGGCGGCCAGCCGGGACGTGGCCGAGCTCATCTTGCTGGACAGCGCCTGGCTGCAGGAAAAGGACGCCGAGTTCGCCAATCGCAAGGGCTTTTCCAAGCACAAGCCGGCGCTCCCCCTGTACCGGGTGAAGGATGCCGAGCGTACCCTCAGGCACTTCCGCATCGCACCCTGGCACAAGGCAGTGGAACTGCCCGGCGGCGCGCAGCTGCGGATGCGCCGGGCCGGGCACATTCTCGGCGCGGCCACGGTGCAGGTGGATATCGGCGGCAAGCGGGTCGTTTTTTCGGGGGACCTGGGGCGTTATGGTGATAGCGTCATGCATGATCCCGAGCCGGTTACCGAGGCAGACTACATCGTCATTGAATCGACCTACGGCAACCGCCAGCATGATCGCTCCGACTCACTGGAAGCCCTGGCCACGGTGATCGAGCGCACCGTCCAGCGCGGCGGCACCGTGGTCATCCCGTCGTTTGCCGTGGGCCGAGCCCAGTCGCTTATCTATGCCCTGTGGCGGTTGCGTCAGAGCGGACGCCTGAAAGGCATCCCGGTGTTTCTCGACAGCCCCATGGCCACCAGCGCCACCGAGCTGCTGCACCGTCACCAGCCGGATCACAAGCTGACCTACGACGAATGCGCGGCCGCCTGTAACAGCGTCACTTATGTACGCGATGTTGAAGAATCCAAGGCGCTGACCGCCAACCGCTACCCCAAGGTGATCATCTCCGCCAGCGGCATGGCCACCGGCGGACGGGTACTGCATCACATCGCCGCCTTCGGTGTTGACCACCGCAACACGCTGCTGTTTTCCGGCTTCCAGGCCGCCGGCACCCGCGGCCGCAAACTGCTGCAGGGCGCCCGTGAGGTGAAGATCTATGGTCAATGGATCCCGGTCAACGCCGAAGTCACCGAATTGCCCATGCTCTCGGCGCATGCCGACTGTGATGAGCTGATGCAATGGCTTTCGAACTTCGAGCGGCCACCCAGGCATGTGTTCATCGTGCATGGCGAGCCGGATGCGTCGGAGGCGCTGCGTGAGCGCATTATTCGCGAGCTGGGCTGGTCGGTCTCGGTGCCATTGCAGGATCAGGTGCAGGAGCTGGATTAACCGGGGCTTTTACACACATCGTCATTCCCCGCGTGCGCGAGAATGACGAGAGGGGGGAGGACTGTCTGAATCCCGCGCAAAACAAAAAGCCCAGACCGAGGTCTGGGCTTTTTGTTTATCTGGAGCGGGAAACGAGGCTCGAACTCGCGACCTCAACCTTGGCAAGGTTGCGCTCTACCAACTGAGCTATTCCCGCAAATCTGACGCCGAAGTGGCGTCCCCTAGGGGACTCGAACCCCTGTTACCGCCGTGAAAGGGCGGTGTCCTAGGCCACTAGACGAAGGGGACGTATCCGGTCTTCACAGTGCCTGGGTGTTAACCCTGGCTACTTGCCGCTTACTTCGCTGTGCGTTGTTTGCTGCAAGTGGCGCGCATTTTAGGCATGGGGATGGGGGGCGTCAACCCCTCAAGCCAATATTTTTTCAGGTTTTTTTCGCTTTCCGCGAAATCCGCGGCCTGCAGGCCATTTTCCGGCGAAGGCTTTAGCACGGGCTCTCCACAGAACGCAGCCGAACCGGCGACAGGGGCCCTAGTGTCTTGCTGCAGTCAGGCATCAATTGAGTTGGCCGGTATGTTGTGGCATAACGACATACATCATTCAAAGGAGAGACTTCGTGTCCACGACGCTAATTGTGGCCCTGGTTGTCGCGGGGCTGGTGATCGTTCTGGGGATAGGCTTCTTCAGCCAGGCGATGGAACGTGCCCGGCTCGAGAGGGCGCGGACCCTGGCGGAGCTGCAGGCACGCTGGAATCACTGTCATGCCGTCAGCAACGGTCTGCCGGGGCAGTACATGAGTCCCGAGCTGAAGGGCCTGTTGCTGGAAGAGGAAGTGAGTCTGCTCGAACGGCTGGTCCGCCTCGATCCGCGCAATGGCCGCTATGCGGACCAGCTGAAGGAGGCGCGGCAGCAGCAGGGCAAGGGTGAGCCGCAGGTACGCAATGCACCGCTGGCTATCGGTGATGAGGCCGCTGCGCAGAACGTCCGGCGTCAGCTGGCCGATCTGCTGCAACTGCTTGATCAGGCCCGGGCGGAAAAGCGGCTGGACGATCAGACGTTCCTGCGCTGGACCCGGCAGATTCGGCTCCATCAGACGGAGACGACGCTGAACATGTACCGCTCCCTGGCGGAGGCGGCCATGCGCGAAGGCAAGCCCCGGGTCGCCAAGCTGCAGTACGAGCGGGCGGTGGCCTACCTGACCAAGCACCCCGACAGTGCCAACGCGGACCAGCTGGCCGTTTTCCGTCATCTGTTGCTTCAGGCCGAGCAGACGGCCACGCGTATGGAACAGGGTGTACCCGGAACCGAGCTGAGCGAGGGGGTGCAGGCTCTGGAAGAGGACGACCAGGCATGGCGCAAGAAAGCCCTGTACGATGACTGAAAACACCCCCGATGGAGTCAGACATGTCCCTGACCTTGTATGGCGCAATCCTTTCGCCTTACGTACGCAAGATCCGCATTCAGCTGGCGGAGCAATCCATACCCCACGAACTGGTGGAGCAGGCGCCATTCAATCAGCCGGATTGGTATTTCGAGATAAGCCCGCTCGGCCGCATCCCTGCCATCCGGGATGGTGACCTGACGCTGGCCGATTCCGGCGTCATCGGCCAGTACCTCCAGGAAACCCGCGGCGGGGCGCCGATGTATGGTCAGACGCCTGCCGAGGCCGCGAGAGTGCGCTGGCTTGAGAAGTACGCTGATTACGAGATCGGTCCACTGGCCACCCATACGGTATTCATCAATCGGGTGCTGAAGCCGGTGACCGGCGGGCAGTGTGACGACGTGGCGGTGGACCGGGCGCTGCAGGAGCTGCCGAAGCTGTTCGACTATCTGGAGGCCCAGCTGGGTGACCGGCATTTCTTCCTGGGCGAGCAGTTCAGCATGGCTGACATAGCTGTCTGCTCCCAGTTGATCAATCTGGCCCACGCGGGCGAGCTGATCGACGAGCTGGCCTGGCCAAACCTGTCATCGCTGTTGAGCCGGGTCAGCGCCCGCAGTAGTGTGAGCAGTCTGCTGCCGGCCGAGCACCAGCTGGTGGCGCGGCTGACAGGAAGGGTCTGACGTTCCTATCTGATGGCGGGGCAGCGCAGGTCGCGGCACTGCGCCTTATCGACGGATCCATCAGCGCAACTGCGGGCCTTTGCGGCCTCGCTGTCACAGCCGAGTATCTCCAGACCGGTGGCCAGATTGTTCCAGCCGGCCTGGAAGTCCGGAAATTCATTGACCAGTTGCTGAAACTGCCTGATAGCCGCGTCCCGCTGGTTCATCGCCCATTGGGTATTGGCCAGTCCGAAGCGCGCGGTTGGCTGGTCCGGCCATTTTTGCATGGCGCTCTGATAGGCGCGGCTGGCGCTTTGAAGACGGCCGGTCTGCTCCAGGTCACTGGCGGCCCGCAGATAGGGCAGGGGAGCTGCGGTCGCTGGTAACTCTCCTGGGGGAAGCATGACTCTCGCCCAGTAATCCGCACGGCTCCAGCTGCGCATGAACGCTGCGAAGGGTTCGCGCTGGGCCTCGTTCAGTCCGCTGTGGACGATCATTTCCCGGGCGTTCAGGTCGTAGCCGATCACCACTGCATAGTGCCACATCGGATACCAGTTGAACGCCAGGTTCTGCATCACCAGCACCGGGTTTCCGGCATCCAGTTCGGTGAGCAGCGCTGCCAGATCCTTTTCCAGCGGATAGACCAGCAGGTCACGCTCGCGCGCCGCCGAAATCATCTCCACCTGCAGGGTACCCTTGCGCTCCGGCAGATATATCCGGTCCTTCAGCAGCTCGGGGGTGGCAGGGATATCCTGATGATTGAGCATCATGGCCAGGGAGGCCGGACCACACTGGTAGGCATCCTGGGGATGAAAGGGGACACCCTCGACAAGCTGGAAAGCCGGCAGGTGAGCCAGGTCGGTGGCACTGGGGAGGGTGGGAGCGCGCCCTGCGCAGCCCGCCAGCAATGCCAGCAGGCCGAGCAGGGCGATCAGTCGGGAAAGAACCACTGATCAGCGGTTGATGCAGTTCACGAAGCGGAAGATGTTGGTGGCGCAGAGCATGTCAGTGATGATGAAGATCACCAGAAACAGCACGATCACGCCAACAACCCCGGCGGCTGCGGGTGCTTCATCCAGCTGGGCGTTGAAGTGCGCCAGCTCTTCAGCGGTGAGGCTGTTGATGCGCTGCTCAACCTGCTCGGGAGAGACCCCCATGCTGGCCAGCTTGTCCTGCACGGCTTCGTCGTCCAGCATCGCCTTGAGCTGGTCGCGGTCAACGCTGAGTTGTTCCTGGGCAATCACTTCATGAGTGGCGGTCATGGCAGCCTGGGAGGCCTGGGCATGCAGGCTCACCATGCTGGTGAACATGAACAGCGCAGCCATGAAGAGGGACAGGTAGCGTCTGACGGTGGATGTTTGGTTCATGGGAGACTCCTGGTTGAATCCGAGGTTGGTGTTGTTGTCCAGCTACAACGTTGACACCGCTGTGACCGCTCGGGTTCCGGTCGGGTTCCCTGTTTACCAGCCGAGGCGGTCTCGCAGCTGGTAATACCAGGCTCCCAGCGCTGTCAGCGGGACCCGCAACAGCCGTCCACCGGGGAAGGGGTAGTGGGGGAGCGCAGCGAAAGCATCGAAGCGCTCCGCCTGGCCGCGGATGGCCTCGGCCAGCACCCTGCCGGCGACATGTGTGAAGGTAACCCCGTGACCGCTGCACCCCTGGGAGTAGTAGATGTTGCTGCCGAGGCGTCCGAGCTGCGGCAGACGGGACAATGTCAGGAGGAAGTTGCCAGTCCAGGCGTAGTCGATCTGCACCTCGCGCAGCTGGGGGAAGGTACGCACCAGGTTGGGCCGGATGAGTGCCTCGATATCGGCCGGGTCGCGGGCGCCATAGACCACGCCGCCGCCGAAGATCAGTCGCTTGTCCGCAGACAGACGATAGTAATCCAGCAGGTAGTTGCAGTCTTCGACGCAGTAATCCTGCGGCAGCAGCGAATGAGCCAGTTCCTCGCCCAGCGGCGCGGTGGCGACCACCTGGGTTCCGCAGGGCATGGATCTGGCCGCCAGCGGCGGCAGCAGGTCACCAAGGTAGGCATTGCCGGCCACCACCACGAACCTGGCCCTCACCTGGCCCTGTACCGTGCGAACCACTGGGTGTTCTCCCTGTTCCACCTGCAGCACGGCTGACTGCTCATGGATCACGCCGCCCAGCGACTCCACCGCATCGGCCTCGCCCAGTACCAGGTTCAGCGGATGGATGTGCCCGCTGCCCCGGTCAAGCATGCCTCCGGCATACAGCTCGGTGTTCACCACCCCACGCATGGCGTCGGTATCCAGCAGCTCCAGCTGGTGGTAGCCATAACGCTCCCACAGCTTTTTCTGTTGCTCCAGTTGTGCCAGCTGCTTAGCGGTTACCGCAGCAAAGACACCGCCATCCTTCAGGTCGCAGCGGATGCCATAGCGCTGTATCCGCTCGCGGATGATACGCCCCCCTTCGAATGCCATCTCACCGAGCAGCCGTGCCTGCTCCGGCCCGACCTGTTTCTCGACCACGTCCAGGTCCCGGCTGTAACTGTTGACCATCTGGCCACCGTTGCGACCGGAAGCTCCGAATCCCACCTTTGCTGCTTCCAGCACGGTGACACGGTAGCCCTGTTCAAGCAGAAACAGCGCGGCCGAGATGCCGGTATAGCCGGCGCCGATCACGCACACGTCGGTTTCAACGGCACCCTGCAGGGGCGGTCGGTCCGGCGCCGGATTGGCCGAGGCGGCGTAATAGGACGGTGGATAGGGTGTACGGCTCATGCGGCGCACCTCGGATATTTATTTTTCCTGTATCTGGATGCTACCCGCAGCGATATTGCAGCGCCAGTGTCGGCAAGGGGGGAGATTCAGGTTGGCGTTCCGGTGCCCGGCAGCGCCCGGGTGAGCAATATGCACAGCATGGAAACGCCGAGCATGATTGCAATGAGGTGGAACGCATCATTGTAGGCCATGATCTGCGCCTGCTGGCGCACCTGGCTGTCGAGCAGACGCAGGGCTGCTTCGCTGTTGCCCAGCTGGTCGGTCAGCAGTGCCAGCCGCTCCCGGGCGGCAGGGTTGCCGATGCTGACGTAGCCGCGGAGGATGTCGAAGTAATGGGCAGCACGGCTGTCGAGAATGGTCGCCAGCACGGCAATGCCGATCGCCCCGCCCAGATTGCGCAGGATGTTGTACAGGCTGGAAGCCGAACCGGCCTGGGACGGCGGAATCATCGCCGTGGCAATGATCGACAGCGGCACCAGCACCAGCGGCTGGCCCATGGCGCGGAGGATCTGGATGGCGATGAACTGGTCGCCGGCAAAATCCGGATTCAGCGAGCCGCTCAGAAAGCTGCCAGAGGCGAACAGCAGAAAGCCGGTGGCGCAGATCAGACGTGCCGGAAGATAGCGCATCAGCAACGGCACCAGAGGAATGAGCACCAGCTGTGGCAGGCCGAGCCACATGATCACCTGACCGATCTGCAGGGCGTTGTAGCCCTGAATCTGCGCCAGATAGACCGGCAGCACGAACACGGTGCCGTAGAGCCCGACCCCCAACCCGATATTGGCCAGACTGCCGAGCAGGAAGTTGCGCTGCTTGAGCAGGCGCAGGTTGACCAGGTGATTGTCCCGGGACAGCTGCAGGATGACAAAGCACACCAGGCTGATCAGGGCGACGGCACCCAGGGTGGCTATGTAGGCGGACTCCAGCCAGTCCTCGCGCTGCCCCTCCTCAAGAAAAACCTGCAGGCAGCCCAGCCCCAGGGCCATGGTCAGGATCCCGGCGTAATCCCCCTTGCCGAGCAGCTCCCATCGCGGCGGGCTCCTGTCCAGGCCATACATCAGGCCCCAGGTCATCAGCACACCGGGGATGACGTTGATGTAGAAGATCCATTCCCAGCCGAAGCTCTCGGTCAGCCAGCCGCCGATGGTGGGGCCGATGGACGGTGCGAAGGTGGCGGTGATGGCAAACAGTGCCATGCCCTTTGGTCGAACCTCCAGAGGCAGCTTGGTCAGTACCAGTGAGAAGGCGAAGGGAATCAGTGCTCCGCCGGCCAGCCCCTGCAACACGCGGAAGACGATCATGCTCTGCAGGCTCCAGGCCATCGAGCAGAGCAGCGAAGCGACCACGAAGATCACCGAGATGCTCACGGCAAAGCGCCGTGGCGACAGCACCATTGCCAGCCAGGCGGCCAGCGGGATGATGACGATCTCGGCTACCAGGTACGAGGTGGAGATCCAGGAGCCCTCCTCGATGGTGGCCGACAGGGCGCCCTGTATGTCCTTGAGTGAAGAGTTGATGATCTGGATATCGAGGATCGCCATGAAGGCGCCAAGAATGGCGCTGAGAATCGCGATCCAGTCCCGACGCGTCGGCGGCGGGATGTAGCCTGGGGCGTGGCTGTCAGTCACCCAGGTCGACCCTTACCCTGACCGACATCCCCGGTCGCACCAGCTGGCTGAGCGGGTGATCATTGGCGATCGCGATCTTGATCGGTATCCGCTGCACCACCTTGGTGAAATTGCCGGTGGCATTGTCCGGCGGCAGCAGGCTGAACTGAGCACCGGAAGCCGGGAACAGGCTGTCGATGTGGCCCTGTACCGGCTGGTCATCAAAGGCATCAAACTCCAGGGTCACCGCCTGGCCTCGGCGCATGCGCTTTATCTGGGTTTCCTTGAAGTTGGCCTGCACCCACAGGTCACGGGCCGGCACGATCGCCAGCAGGTGATCGCCGGGCTGCACGTTCTGGCCGATGCGCACGCTGCGCTGGCCAACCCGGCCGGGTACCGGAGCGTTTATCCGGGTACGGGACAGATCGATCTCGGCGCTCTGGACCTCGCTCTGCGCCGCCTGCACCAGCGCGGAAAGCCGGTCGATATCCGCGGTCAGGGTGTCCTTGCTGAGTACCTGCGTCTGCAGTTCGGCGCTGGCGCCGCGCACATGGGCCCTGGCCACTTCCAGCTGCGCCCGGAAATTGCTCAGCTGCTCTTCAGAGGCGTAGCCGGACTGGCGCAGGGGGGTGATGCGCCGGATATCCAGCTCGATACGCTTCTGTTCAGCCCGGCGGGCATCCACCGCTGCCCGGGCCGCTTCGATCATGCTGTCGTGGCGGGCCAGCATGGCCCTGGCCTGGGCCAGCTCTGCCTGTCGGGTAGCCAGATTGGCCCGGGCCTTCGCCAGTGCGGTGGTGAAGTCGCGGTCATCAAGGCGTACCAGCAGGTCACCGGCGTCGACTGTCTGGTTGTCGGTCACCAGAACCTCCACCACCTGTGCTGCAAGCTGGCTGCTTACCCGGGTGATGTCGCCCTGCACATAGGCGTTGTCGGTGGTCTGGTAGTGGCGTCCGATCAGCCACCAATGAGCGAACAGCGCCGCGGCAGCGAGGACCACGATCAGCAGGAAGAGGGACAGACGTGTGCGAACCCGGTTGGGCATTGATGCAGTTCCTTGTTCTTATGTGATTCTGGAAACTGCAATCACTCTATCACTGTTCCCCTGGCGACCAATGGCGCTAGAATCCGGAAACTTTGTTGCATGACAGGAACAGTGTGATGGGACTGGATGATGCCCTCATTTTCACCCGGGTGGTGGAGTGCCACAGCTTTACCAGCGCAGCCCAGCTGCTGGGAATGCAGAAATCCACCGTCAGCCGCCGTATCGTTCAGCTGGAGGAACGGCTCGGGGTTCGACTGCTCAACCGCACCACGCGCAAGCTGCGTCTGACCGAGGTGGGCGAGGCCTACTACGAACGCTGCCGGCAGATAATGCAGGAGTTTGCCGAGGCCGAAGAGGCCATCATGCAGCTGCAGAGCGAGCCCACCGGTCTGTTGCGCATCACCTCCACCATCGAGTTCGGTCAGCTGTTTCTCGGCGGCGTGGTCGGTGATTTCATGCGTCGCTATCCTTCGCTGCAGGTGGAGGTGGAACTCACTACCAGGGCGGTCGATCCGGTGCAGGAGGGCATAGATATCGCCATCCAGCTCGGCCGGCCGCAGGACTCAAGTCTGGTTGCAAGACCCATGCTGCTGAGCCCGCGGCAGCTGTTTGCCAGTCCTGCCTACCTGCGCGAGCACGGTGTGCCCCGCCGTCCGGACGACCTGGTGAAGCATCGGTGCATCCAGACCCTGAATGACACCGGCCGCAGATGGTATTTCGAGAAGCCGGCGACCAGTGTATCGGTGAGCCCGGCGCTTACGGTGAACAACATCACGTTTGCCCGGGAGGCGGCATTGGCCGGGGCCGGCATCATCAATGTGCCGTCGTTCATTGCCGAGGCCCATGTGGAGGAGGGCACCCTATGCCGGGTGCTGGAAGACTGCGTGCTGCCGTCCACCGAACTCTACGCCCTGTACCCCTCCCGGCGCTTCCAGGTGATGAAGGTCAAGGCGTTCATCGACTACATGATCGAGCAGCTGCATCTGCGCCTCAAGGACGGGGTGGAGCCGGAGGATGATCCGCTGGTAAAATTGCCCTCAACCTGAGTTGTCCATCCGGCCCTGCGGGGCCGCCGTTACGAGATATTCCATGACCGTCCGTACCCGTATTGCCCCGTCCCCGACGGGTGATCCCCACGTTGGCACCGCCTATATCGCCCTGTTCAACCAATGCTTTGCCCGCCAGCACGGCGGCAAGTTCGTCCTGCGTATCGAGGACACCGACCAGGTGCGCT
Source organism: Halopseudomonas pertucinogena (assembly GCF_014646575.1). Lineage (GTDB taxonomy): Bacteria > Pseudomonadota > Gammaproteobacteria > Pseudomonadales > Pseudomonadaceae > Halopseudomonas > Halopseudomonas pertucinogena. The sequence goes on from NZ_BMNN01000001.1 coordinate 815,283, forward strand.
CCAGTGCCGAATCGGAAAAGCAGATCCTCGACTCGCTGCGCTGGTTGGGGCTGGACTGGGACGAAGGCCCGGACGTGGGTGGTCCGCATGGTCCCTATCGGCAGAGCGAACGCAGTGATATCTACCGCGCGCACAGCGAGCAGCTGATCAGCAAAGGCCACGCCTTCCGCTGCTTCTGCACCTCCGAGCGCCTGGACCAGCTGCGCGCCGAGCAGATGGCCAACAAGCAGACCCCGGGCTACGACGGCCTGTGCCTGAGCCTGTCGGAAGACGAAGTGAGCAAGCGGGTAGCCGCCGGCGAGCCCCACGTGGTGCGCATGAAGGTGCCCGAGCATGGTGTCTGCGTGGTCAATGACATGCTGCGCGGGGAAATCGAGATTCCCTGGGAACAGGTGGACATGCAGGTGCTGATGAAGGCCGACGGCCTGCCCACCTACCACCTGGCCAACGTGGTCGATGATCACCTGATGCAGATCACCCATGTGCTGCGTGGTGAGGAGTGGATCAACTCCGCGCCCAAGCATATCCTGCTGTATCGCTATTTCGGCTGGGACATGCCGCAGCTGTGCCACATGCCGCTGCTGCGTAACCCGGACAAGAGCAAGCTGTCCAAGCGCAAAAACCCGACCAGCATCATCTTCTACCAGCGCATGGGCTATCTGCCCCAGGCGCTGCTCAACTATCTGGGCCGCATGGGCTGGTCCATGCCCGATGAGCGGGAGAAGTTCTCGCTGGACGAGATGGTCGAGCACTTCGACATCCTGCGCGTGTCGCTCGGCGGGCCCATCTTCGATGTGGAAAAGCTTGCCTGGCTGAACGGTCAGTGGATCCGCGACCTGTCGGAGCAGGAGTTTGTCGACGCGGTGCAGAAGTGGGCGTTCAACAGTGACTATCTGCGACCGATCGTGCCGCTGGCCCAGAGCCGGGTGGAGACCTTCAGCGAGTTGGTACCGCTGGCGGGCTTCTTCCTCACGGGCAAGGTGGATGTCACCGCCGAACAGTTCGTCCACAAGAAGCTTTCCCAGGACGATGTGCGCAAGGTCATGCAGCTGCTGCTGTGGAGGCTGGAAGCGCTGCGCCAGTGGGACAAGGACGGCATTACCGCCCAGATCCAACAGGTGGCCGAGCTCATGGAGCTGAAACTGCGTGACCTCATGCCGCTGCTGTTCGTTGCCATTACCGGCCAGGCCAGTTCGGTTTCGGTGCTCGACGCCATGGCCCATCTGGGGCCTGATCTGACCCGCTTCCGGCTGCGTCAGGCGCTGGAGCTGCTGGGCGGTGCGTCGAAGAAGGAAGTGAAGGCCTGGGAGAAGCTGGTTTAATACCGGGCCGGCCATAAGTCGCTGTTTTAGTGAATTTATTTGTTGACAGGCCGGCGCCATAGCCCTAATATGCGCCCCGTCCAGAACGACGGGGCTATAGCTCAGCTGGGAGAGCGCCTGCATGGCATGCAGGAGGTCTGCGGTTCGATCCCGCATAGCTCCACCAATTTTTTGGTCATCGCCTGTCGATGACCTGTTTTACACTAGCCGTTATGCTGCAGAGCATATCTGGTGATGAAGCGAGACCAGCAATCGTTTCGAGAAGGGTTTGCGTCCCCTTCGTCTAGTGGCCTAGGACACCGCCCTTTCACGGCGGTAACAGGGGTTCGAGTCCCCTAGGGGACGCCATCTTTACCGACACTCCGGTGTCGCGGTCGCAAGACCACGGGGCTATAGCTCAGCTGGGAGAGCGCCTGCATGGCATGCAGGAGGTCTGCGGTTCGATCCCGCATAGCTCCACCATTTCAAAGCGCCGACACCTGTTGTCGGCGCTTTTTTTTTGCCTGCGCGAAAGCGCCCAGTCGGCACCACGCATCAGCCGGCCGGAACCGTACTGGCCTGGCGGCCTCCAACGATGTATCTGTCGCCTAGCAGTCTGTCATCGCCATGCCAAGTTACGCCAATCACGGATCGGCGCGTCCCGATTCGGACATGACCCTGTTCGGTTCGCCCAAGGACCGCCTGGAATTCTATCGTCGGGAAATCCATCACGAGATCAACAACCTGTCCGGCAGAACCAACACCTACCTGACCGGCCAGTCCTTTCTGGTGATCGCCTTCGCCTCCTGCATGGCCAACCTCAATCCGGATTGGGGACCCATCTTCACTCTGGTGATGCCGGTGCTGCTGGCCATGTTCGGAGCCTTCAGTTCGCTCAGCGCCTGGCCGGGCATCAAGGCTTCATGCGATATCGTCGAGCACTGGCAGCACAAGCAGATCCAGTTGTTCAAATGCGAGCCGGCAATAGGCCCGGCATATGATGACGCGCCGCTGTTCTCTTCCTGGGAGTCAACCTACGACGGTCAGGACAAGGCGCTTAAATTCTACAAGCGCTCACCCTGGCTGCTGGCAGGTTTCTGGGTGATCCTGGGAGGGGTGGCGCTGGTGATCCAGTTGCTGTGAAAGAAGGGTTGCATGAATCGGTATACCGGTGGTTGCCTCTGTGAACCGGTATCTGCTTGGAAGTCATATCAGCATGGCAGACATCTGCATCATGCCCTTCGTGCGCCAGTTCGCCCATGTGGATCAGGACGTGTTCTACAGCTTGCCCTATCCACATCTGCAGCAGTGGCTGAGGGAGTGGCTGGCGCATCCGCTTTTTCAGCAGGTCATGGTCAAATTTCCGCCCTGGCGGGTGATGAGCTCGTGGTGTTCCCGTAGCATCATGAGTGTGGCGCGAGTAGTTCATTGAACTCCAGCACATTCAGGTCCGGGTCGCGGATAAAGCAGACGTTGCGGCGGCCATGCCCCATGGTCACCGGGCCTTCGCTGATGGCTATGTTCTCGCGCGCCAGCCACTCCACCAGTTCATCCATGCTGTCGACGATAAAGGCCGCATGGGTGTAACCGGGCCGCTTGACCGGGACGTCCAGCAGCACGTTGCCGTCGCTCGCCGCCTCGCCGTTATGGATCAGGTGGATACGCAGGCCGGTCGGGTGCACCAGCCCGCAGGCACGGACTGCCGGAGCATATTCCTCGGGATCGCGGACGAAGCCGAGCCTGGCGTAGAACGCTTCCGCTGTTGCCAGATCCGTGACGCGGATGCCGATATGGTCGAGACGTAAGTTGTCGAAGTTCATACAGATCGCTCCTGATAAAGTGGGGGTCAGGCAGCCAGCCCGGCACGGGTACGCTGGAAGGGAATGAAGCCGGGCAGCTCTTCGATCTGCCGCAGCCAGGCGAGGACGCGCGGATAGCCGGACAGGTCCACGTTGCCCTCGGGGGCCCGGGCGACGTAGCTGTACAGCGCCACGTCCGCGATGGTGGGTTGCTCTGTGCTCGCCAGCCAGCGCTGACCCGCCAGTGTCTGCTCCATCACCGCGAGTGTCGCGTGGGCGCGGCCGATGACCTCCTCTGCATTGAGCGGAGCACCGAACACCGTAATGAGTCGCGCGGCGCAGACACCGTAGGCTATCTTGCCAGCGGCTACCGACAGCCATCGCTGCACCTGTGCCTCTTCCGCGGGCTCGGTCGGCAGCCAGTGGGACGGCCCCACTTTGCGCGCTATATAGACGAGGATGGCCAGCGAGTCGGCAACCATGATGCCGTCATCATCCAGGACGGGTACTTCCCCGAATGCATTTATGGCGAGAAACGGCGGTTGCTTGTGCTCGCCGCCGGGCAGGTCTATCTCAACCAGTTCGTGGGGCACATCCGCGAGCGAAAGAAAAAGGGCTGCGCGATGCGCGTGCCCGGACAGGGCGTAGTGGTAGAGCTTCATGAGGCGATCTCCGCATTGACGATGCAGCCATTCTGTCTCTTTGCAAAAGGTGAGAGAATCTGCCGTATTCGCATTTCTCTATTGCGGATACCGATATCAATACAGCGGAATCAGGACGATGGACAGACTGCGAACGCTGCGGACCTTCATCAGCGTGGCCGAACACGCAAGCTTTGCCGAAGCTGGGCGGCGGCTCAATCTGTCGCCAACCACCGTCTCGCGTACGATCGCCGCGCTTGAAGCGAGCCTTGGCGTGCAGTTGCTACGGCGCACCACGCGCAGCGTGCGGCTGACAAACGAAGGGGCGCTGTTTCTCGAACGGTGCCGCGCCGGGATCGCCGAGATTGATCAGGCGTTCGATATCGTCCGCGGGCAGCGGTCGGCGCCCAATGGTGTACTGACGGTGACGGCCCCGGTCATGTTTGGCCGCCTGCATATCCAGCCGGTCATCGTCGAACTGCTGAGGCAGCATCCTCAGCTGCAGATCCGGTTGCTGCTGCTTGACCGGGTGGTAAGTCTGGTGGAAGAGGGGGTGGATGTCGCTGTGCGCATTGCCGATCTGCCGGATAGTTCGCTGCACATGTTGCGAGTCGGGGAGGTCAGGCGTGTGTTCGCGGCCAGTCCCGCCTACCTTGCAGCGCACGGCCGACCGGCTTCCCTGTCCGATCTCCGTCAGCATGGGCTGATCTGGATCGAGGATGAGGCTGGGCCTCATCGCGGTTGGGGGCTGGATGAGGTCCACCGTTCTGGTCGCCCTGCGAGATTCACGGTCAACAATATGGAAGCAGCCGTTTCGGCCGCGGTATCCGGCCTGGGTGTGATTCGGACAATGTCCTACCAGGTCGCCGAGGAACTCGCCGCGGGTCGGCTTGAGCTGGTACTGACCGACGATGCCGCACCGGCCCTGCCGATCTCGCTGCTCTTTCATGGCGGTCGCAGGAGTCATCCCAATGTGCGGGCCTTCATCGAAGCCGTGAAACTGCACCTGCAGGAGCCTCTCGCCGGCAACTGAAGCAGCCTACCCCCTCAGGCCAGCTTCACGTTCATGGTGATCTGCGCGGTGAACACTGTGTTGCCTTCGGTATCGGTGACCTGAACCGGCACCACCTTGTCGCCCTCGCTGCTCCAGTCGATTCCGTCCGCGCTTGCCACTGCCGTCAGATCGGTTTTCGCCTTGGCGAGATATTCCACCGTCATGCCCCTGGGGATCCAGCGCGCGCCCTCCGGGATGGCGACGTTGGTCATCATGCCTGCCGCGAGCTCGGCGGCGTTGCACATGGCGATGGCGTGGACGGTGCCGAGATGATTGGTGACCTCTTTTGCGAAGGGCAGATTCACTGTGCATCCTTCCGCGCTCAGCTCCGAGATCAATGGATTGATGGTGCTGAAATAGGGCGCCATTTGGCAGGCCATCTTGCTGAACATCTCCGGCCCGGCGGATTGGAACATCTTCAGAACCTGATTCATGATTGACTCCTGGGATTTTCAGAATAATATTCGGTAAAAGAATATTATTCTGAAACGGCGAGAGGCGTCAACGCTTCACCGCATCAGGCGAGGCGAGTACCATTCCTCCCTCACCAGCAGAGATGAACCGATGGATCTTCTAGACCGCAGCTATCCCAGTCGACGGGCTGAGTTGAAGCGCAGCATCCTGCGAGCAGCGCTTGATTGCTTCAACACTCAGGGTATCGAGGCGACGACCATCGAGATGATCCGCCTTGCCTGCGATACCAGTGTCGGTGCGATTTACCACCATTTCACCAACAAGGAAGGGCTGGTGGCGGCCCTTTTCTTCGCCGCCATGGAAGACCAGAGCGCGTTGCGCCTGGAATACCTTGAGGCGGCGCAGACAGCCAGGGATGGGGTAAATGCCCTGGTCTTCAGTTATATCGACTGGGTTGCAAATCAGCCGGACTGGGCCCGCTACCAGTTCAGCGCCCGCGCTGTGGTAGCCAACGGGCCTCACAAGGAAGAGTTGAGGGAAAGAAACAGGGTCCGCAATCAGCAGCTGCAACAGTATTTTGCGCAGCTGGGCGTAGGGGAGGGGATGGCAGGCCTGCCGCCTGAACTGGTTCCTTCCCTCATCATTGGCTCCTCGGAAAGTTATTGCAGGGCTTGGCTATCCGGAAGAGTGCAGCAGAACCCGACGGCGTATCGGGAACTGCTGGCTGATGCGGCCTGGCGGTCGCTCGGTGCGGGGTGATCAGGGGCGCCCCGATCACTCCACCAGACAATCTACAAAATACCTCACACTCCCATCCTCCTGCGTCATCGGCCTGAGCCCATGGATATCGCTCTCGAATCCGGGGAACTGCTGGTCCTGATCCAGCGCGATGCGCAGGTAGTCGGTGATCGCGCTGCTGTCCTGGGGGAAGCGTTCGCCGGGCATGATGACCGGGATACCGGGCGGGTAGGGCACCAGCATGACGGCGCTGATGCGGCCAGCCAGTTGGTCGACCGGGACCATTTCCACCTGGCCGCGCACCATCTGCGTCCAGGCGTCGGCGGGGCGGATGACGATGTCGGGCAGCTCGGTGTACATCTGCCGCAATACACGCACCATGCCCTGAGTCTTGTAGAAGCGGTGCAGGTCCTGACAGAGATCGCGCAGGCCCATGCCGGGGTAATGGCCGCTGCGGGCGATGGTCGGCAGGGTGAGTTCCAGAGGGGCGTTGCTGTCATAGAGGCGCTTGAACTCCTGCAGCTCGGAGACCAGGGTGCTCCATTTGCCCTTGGTGATGCCCAGTGAGAACAGGATCAGGAAGGAATACAGCCCGGTTTTCTCCACCACCAGCCCGCGCTCGGCGAGGAAGCGGGTAACGATGGCAGCGGGGATGCCGGTGCGGCCCAGGCGGCCGTGTTCTTCCACGCCGGGGGTCAGCAGAGTGACCTTGATCGGGTCAAGCAGGGCGTAGTCCTCGGCCATCTCGCCGAAGCCGTGCCATTGGGCGTGGTTATCCAGCGTCCAGTCGCTGGCATCCAGTTCGGTCGCATCCAGTGCCTGCTCCGGCTCCCACAGATCAAACCACCATTCATCCTCGTCTAGGCGCTCGGCGGTCTGGTGCATGGCCAGGCGGAAGGACAGCGCCTCATCCAGGGTTTCCTGCACCAGGGAGCGGCCGGGTTCGCCGGCCATCATGCCGGTGGCCACGTCGATGGAGGCAATGATGCCGTAATGCGGTGAGGTCGAGGTGTGCATCATGAAGGCTTCGTTGAAGCGCTCCACATCCAGCTGCTGCTCAAGGCTGTTCTCGGCGAGGATGATCGACGCCTGCGACAGTGCAGCCAGTACCTTGTGTGGCGACTGGGTGGCAAACACCAGCGGATGCCGGGCGCGCTCGAAGCCGCGTTTGCTGCCCATGCCATGACGGCCGGCGTAGAACTCGTGGAAGGCGGCATAGCCATACCAGGCTTCGTCGAAGTGCAGGATGTCCACTGCGTCTTCCAGCTCGTCCTTGATCAGCTCGGCGTTGTAGCACAGGCCGTCGTAGGTGGAGTTGGTCAGCACGGCGAGACGGATGCGCGGAGTGCGGCCCTGCAGCAGGGGGTGTTCGGCCAGGCGCTGGCGCAGGTTCTGGGGTGAGAAGGAATCCAGGCTGATCGGCCCGATGATGCCGTAGTCGTTGCGCGAGCCGGTCAGGTACACCGGGATGGCGCCGGTCATAGTGATGGCGTGCAGGATGGACTTGTGGCAGTTGCGGTCCACCAGCACCACATCGTCCCGGGTAACGAAGGCATGCCAGATGATCTTGTTGGCGGTGGAGGTGCCGTTGACGACATAGAAGCTGTGGTCGGCGCCGAAGGTGCGCGCGGTGTTGGCCTCGGCTTCGGCGATGGGGCCGTTGTGATCGAGCAGCGAGCCAAGACCGGGCACGGACACCGACAGATCGGAGCGCAGGGTGTTTTCCCCGAAGAAGTCGTGGAAGGCCCGACCCACCGGACTCTTGCGAAAGGCCACCCCGCCGCCGTGCCCGGGGGAGTGCCACGAGTAACTGGCGCGGCCGGTGTAGGTGAGCAGCGCCTTGAAAAACGGCGGCAGCACCTGGGACAGGTAATCGCGAGCCGTGCGGGCGATCTGTCCGGCGATGAAGGGCATGGTGTCTTCGAACAGATAGATGATGCCGCGCAGCTGGTGCAGGTCACGCAGGCTGCTGAGCAGCTGGGTATCCAGCTGCTGCGTTGTACTCAGAGCCATGATCGGCAGCTCGGGGGAGCGCGAATGGGCTGCGGCAAACAGGTCGCGTACCGGCTCCATTCCGGCGGCCAGGTCGTTGTCGGGAGTGAACAGGATGCAGGACAGGCCCCGGTGCGCCTCGGCCACCAGCCGGCCTTCATCGAGCGAGGTGGTCGCCAGGACTTCGAAGCCTTCGTGCTTCAGCGCCCTGAACAGCTCGGCCAGTTGCTGGCCGGCGACGTTGGTGCGGTTGATATCCGAATTGATGACCAGAATGGGGAAATGCAGATGCTTGAACATGCCAGCTCCTGTGACGGCTACAGCTGTTCAGTGTCGTGCCGCCAGGCCGTTCTGGCAAGTTGGCAATCCGATGGCAGAGCGGTTTCCGGGCCCGGGCAGTGTTATGCTGCATCCCTTTGAAAATCCGGACGAACGCCTGAGCGGGAGACAATCTGTGAACTGGGATCTGCAGAACCCCTTTATCGAGAACGTGCAGGTGCAGCCTGAGGACATCGACGAGCTGGGGCACGCCAATAACGCGGTGTATGTGCAATGGCTGGAGCGCTGCGCCTGGCAGCACTCCAAGTCACTGGGGCTGGGCCTGCCCGAATACCAGCAGCTCAACCGGGCCATGGTGGTGATGCGGCACGAAATCGATTATCTGGCGGCCGCCTATGAGGGCGAGGAGCTGCAGATGGCCACCTGGATCGTCAGCTGGGACAGCAAACTGAGGATGACCCGGCGCTTCCAGCTGGTGCGGCCGGCGGACGGGGTAACATTATTGCGGGCCGCCACTACCTTTGCCTGTGTGGAGCTGAGCAGTGGTCGGCCGCGGCGGATGCCGGTGGAGTTTATCGAGGGATATGGTCGGGCGATCGTGGACTCGTCCGAATAGGCCGCCCCGCATCGTTATCCGGTGAGCTTCAGCGGTACTCGCACAGATAGGCGGTGTCCTGCTCGACCTGTAGCTGGAAGCGGCTGTCCGCCGGAACGGTGAACCGGCTGCCCGGGCCAAACTCCTCCCAGGTTTCGCTGGCGGGCAGCTTCACGGTCAGTTTGCCGCTGATCACGTGCATGATTTCCAGCTGGCTGGTGCCGAACTCGTACTCGCCCGGCGCCATGACGCCCACGGTGGCGGCCCCTTCGGGCTGGTCAAAGGCAATGGAGGCGACCTTGCCGTCAAAGTACTGATTGGTCTTGAACATATTCTGGCTCCGGGCGGTGGGGGTTGCGAAACCGCGCAATGATGCCTGCTATGATTCCACCCATGCAACAACATTAAACATGCGGATTCGGGGAGATGCTGATGGCAAGCGTGGCCTTTGTTGGACTGGGCGTGATGGGATATCCGATGGCGGGGCATCTGGCCCGTGCCGGTCATGAGGTGACGGTATACAACCGTACCGCGGAAAAGGCAGCACAGTGGGTCGCCGAGCACGGCGGCCGCGCCTGCGCCACCCCGGCGGAAGCGGCGTTGGATCAGGATTTCATTCTGGTGTGCGTGGGCAATGATCAGGATCTGATGGAAGTTATCAGCGGACCGGAAGGGGTGCTGGGCGGGGCGCGCAGCGGGGCGGTCATCGTCGACCATACCACCGCGTCCGCCGATGTGGCACGCCGTATCGCCCAGCTGGCGCAGCAGCAGGGTGTCGGCTTTCTGGATGCGCCGGTATCCGGCGGCCAGGCGGGTGCCGAGCATGGGCAGTTGACCATAATGGTGGGGGGCGAGGAGGCAGTGTTCGACCTGGCCCGCCCGGTGATCAACAGCTACGCACGGATGACTCGGCTGATGGGTCCGGTGGGCAATGGTCAGCTGACCAAGATGGTGAACCAGATATGCATCGCCGGGCTGGTTCAGGGGTTGGCGGAGGCGCTGCATTTTGCCCAGCGTGCCGGGCTGGATGCCGAGTCCGCCATGTCGGTCATCAGCAAGGGGGCGGCCCAGTCCTGGCAGCTGGAGAACCGCCACAAGACCATGCTCGCGGGGGAGTTCGATTTCGGCTTTGCGGTGGACTGGATGCGCAAGGACCTGGCCATCGTGCTGGACGAGGCGCGCAACAATGGTGCCCAGTTGCCGGTGACTGCGCTGGTCGACCAGTTCTATGCCGACGTTCAGCAGATGGGCGGCGGACGCTGGGATACCTCCAGCCTGATTGCCAGGCTCAATCGCGGGAAATAGAATACGCGCGCCAGAAAAGCGTGGCCCGCACCGGGGCCGCGCGGGCGTCAGCGAGGTTTTCCGCTCCAATGCAGTGTCGTGAAGGTTGTGGCGCCTGTTGCGTGGCGCCTTCCATAAGTTCTCCCATTCCCGGAATGCCCAATGGCAAGCCAGCCGGCGTTGCCTGCAATCATCTGACCGCCGAGCGGCGCTGTGCAATCTTCGGATTGCCGGAGCGGCCGCAGGTATGCGCGGCGTTCATGGCGGACGAGCAGGTGTGTGGCAGCAGCGCCGAAGAGGCGTTGCGGATATTGGGTTGGTGGGAGCAGGCCACGGCCTGATGAGGGTGGTGGGCGCGCTTTGCGCGCCTATCGCCCCGGGGGCGGGGCTCCTACAGGCGAGGGCATGAGCCTTGCCGGCGGGTCCGTCGTAGGAGCCCCGACCTCGGGGCGATGGGGTGGTGCCGGTGCGCCATCGCGAATGGCAGACAACAAAAAACCCGCCGAGGCGGGTTTTTTGTTGGGCGGATTACTTGTTCGGGTAATCGCGCTGGGTGTAACCGGTGTACAGCTGGCGTGGCCGGCCGATCTTGTACGGCTGGCTGATCATCTCGTTCCAGTGTGCGAACCAGCCCGGCGCGCGGCCGGCGGCGAAGATCACGGTGAACATCTCGGTGGGGATACCGATCGCCTTGAGGATGATACCGGAGTAGAAGTCCACGTTCGGGTACAGGTTGCGCTCCACGAAATAGGGGTCCTTCAGCGCGATCTCTTCCAGCTTCATCGCCAGTTCCAGCTGCGGATCGTTGATGCCCAGCTCGCCCAGAACCTCGTCGCAGGTCTGCTTCATTACCCTGGCGCGGGGGTCGAAGTTCTTGTAGACGCGGTGACCGAAGCCCATCAGTTTGAAGGGGTCATCCTTGTCCTTGGCTTTGGCGATGAACTTGTCGATGTTGGACACGTCGCCAATCTCGTCGAGCATGCGCAGAACCGCTTCGTTCGCACCACCGTGTGCCGGCCCCCAGAGGGCAGCGATACCGGCAGCGATACAGGCGAACGGGTTGGCACCCGAGGAGCCGGCCAGGCGTACGGTGGAGGTGGATGCGTTCTGCTCGTGGTCCGCATGCAGGATGAAGATGCGATCCATTGCGCGGGCCAGAACCGGATTGATCGGCTTTTCGGAGGCCGGCGTGTTGAACATCATGTGCAGGAAGTTTTCCGAGTAACTCAGGTCGTTACGCGGGTACATCAGCGGCTGGCCCATGGAGTACTTGTACACCATCGCTGCGATGGTCGGCATCTTGGAGATCAGGCGGGTGGCAGAGATCTCCCGGTGTTTGGCGTTGTTGATGTCCAGCGAGTCATGGTAGAACGCGGACAATGCACCCACCATGCCACACATGACAGCCATGGGGTGCGCATCACGGCGGAAGCCGTTGAGGAAGCTCTTCATCTGTTCATTCACCATGGTGTGCCTGGTGATCACGGATGTGAACTCTTCCTTCTGCTGGGCGTCGGGCAGCTCGCCCTTGAGCAGCAGATAGCAGACTTCGAGGAAGTCGGACTTTTCAGCCAGCTGTTCGATCGGATAGCCGCGGTGGAGCAGAATACCCTTCTCGCCATCAATGAAGGTGATCTTGGATTCACAGGATGAGGTCGACATGAAGCCGGGGTCAAAGGTGAAGACACCTTCGCTGGTCAGGCCGCGAACATCGATCACGTCCGGCCCCAGCGTGCCGGAATACATCGGCAGCTCTATGGGGGCAGCGCCCTCGATGATCAACTGCGCTTTTTTGTCAGCCATTGATGGCCTCCTGTTTTGCTGTATCGAAAGTGTGACCCCCCACGCAGGGCCCGCATCACTATAAGGTCAAAAACCCGTTTGTCAATTCTACGGATAGAGTTTCTCAATTGGGTTTATTCAATGGTTTCATTGACAAAACGGGATGCGCGCTTTTGACGCAGTGGGGTAGGTGGGAAACGCTTGGCATGCGGATGTGGGGGGTTTCGCGCGTTGTAATCAGACGGCCAAGTCACTATACTCCATGACCGGCAAAATGACCCATTCGGCTTCTATCGTGGAGCTGTGCCGCGCGTCATTAGGGTGCGTCAAGCACCTTCCTATAATCCAGCCCTTCCCAAAGGGTAACGAGTGGTAAATATAGCCGTGAATAGCAAAAGACCTGTCAATCTGGATCTCAGGACAATCAAACTTCCTGTCACAGCCTATACGTCTATTGCTCACCGCATTTCGGGAGTCATTCTGTTCATCGCCATCGCAGGTCTGCTTTGGATGCTGGACACGTCACTGAGTTCCGAAAGTGGTTTCGAGCAAGTAAAGGCCTGTCTGCAAAATCCGTTCGCCAAATTCGTGCTCTGGGGTGTGTTGTCCGCACTTCTGTATCACCTGGTGGCCGGCATCCGTCACCTGCTGATGGACGCGGGTCTGGGTGAGAGTCTGGAAGGCGGTCGGCTGGGTGCCAAGATTCTGATTGTCATCGCCGTCGTTCTGATTGTTCTGCTGGGAGTGTGGATATGGTAACCAACGTCACCAACCTGTCGCGTAGCGGCCTGTATGACTGGATGGCGCAGCGCGTGTCTGCCGTTCTGCTGGCAGCCTACACCGTCTTCCTGCTGGGCTACCTGCTGCTGAATCCGGGGCTGACCTACGATGACTGGACTGCGCTGTTTGCCAACAACGCCATGCGCATCTTCAGCCTGCTGACGCTGGTCGCGCTCGCAGTGCATTCCTGGGTCGGCATGTGGACCATTTCCACCGACTACCTTACCCCCATGGCCTTCGGCAAGGCTGCCACTGTACTGCGCTTCCTGTTCCAGGTTGTCTGCGGTCTGGCGATGTTCGTGCTGTTCGTCTGGGGTGTGCAGATTCTCTGGGGTCTTTAAATAATGTCCAATATTCGTACTCTGACTTTTGATGCCATCATCGTTGGCGGTGGTGGTGCCGGTATGCGCGCGGCGCTGCAACTAGCTCAGGGCGGTCACAAGACTGCTGTTGTAACCAAGGTATTCCCGACCCGTTCGCACACCGTATCCGCCCAGGGTGGTATCACCTGTGCCATCGCCTCCGCGGATCCGAACGACGACTGGCGCTGGCACATGTACGACACCGTCAAGGGTTCCGACTACATCGGTGACCAGGACGCGATCGAATACATGTGTTCCGTTGGTCCGGAAGCGGTCTACGAACTGGAGCACATGGGTCTGCCGTTCTCCCGTACCGAGCAGGGCCGTATCTATCAGCGCCCCTTCGGCGGCCAGTCCAAGAACTACGGTGAAGGCGGCCAGGCTGCCCGCACCTGTGCCGCTGCCGACCGTACCGGTCACGCGCTGCTGCACACCCTGTATCAGGCCAACGTGAAGCACGACACCACCTTCCTCAATGAGTGGTACGCCGTTGATCTGGTGAAGAACCAGGACGGCGCTGTGGTAGGTGTGATTGCCATCTGCCTGGAGACCGGCGAGACCGTCTATATCCGCGCCAAGGCCACCGTGCTGGCCACCGGCGGTGCGGGTCGCATCTATGCCTCCACCACCAACGCCCTGATCAACACCGGTGACGGTGTCGGCATGGCCCTGCGTGCGGGTATCCCGATGCAGGACATGGAAATGTGGCAGTTCCACCCGACCGGTATCGCCGGCGCCGGTGTACTGGTTACCGAAGGCTGCCGTGGTGAGGGTGGCTATCTGATCAACAAGCACGGTGAGCGCTTCATGGAGCGTTATGCTCCCAACGCCAAGGACCTTGCAGGTCGTGACGTTGTGGCCCGCTCCATGGTCAAGGAAATCCTCGCCGGTAACGGCTGTGGCCCGGAAGGCGACCACGTGATGCTGAAGCTGGACCACCTGGGCGAGGAAGTGCTGCACAGCCGCCTGCCGGGTATCTGTGAGCTGTCCAAGACCTTCGCCCACGTCGACCCGGTCACCGCGCCGGTGCCGGTGGTGCCGACCTGTCACTACATGATGGGCGGCGTGGCCACCAACATTCACGGTCAGGCCATTGCCCAGGATCTGGAAGGCAACGACCGCATCGTCGAAGGTCTGTTCGCCGTAGGCGAAGTGGCTTGCGTATCCGTACACGGTGCCAACCGTCTGGGTGGCAACTCGCTGCTCGACCTGGTCGTGTTCGGCCGTGCGGCCGGCCTGCACCTGGAAAGCGCTCTGAAGGAAGGTATCGAATACCGCAATGCTTCCGAGTCCGACATCGAGGCCTCCCTGTCCCGCCTCTCCGGCATCAATACCCGTACCACCGGTGAGGATGTGGCTCCGCTGCGCAAGGAACTGCAGAACTGCATGCAGAACTACTTCGGTGTATTCCGTACCGGCGAATACATGCAGAAGGGCATCAAGGAGCTGGCAGACCTGCGCGAGCGCATTGCCAACGTCAAGATCGACGACAAGACCAATGCCTTCAACACGGCGCGGATCGAAGCGCTGGAACTGCAGAACCTGCTGGAAGTGGCCGAGGCTACCGCCATCGCCGCAGAAGGCCGCAAGGAGAGCCGTGGTGCGCACGCTCGCGAAGACTATGAAGATCGCGATGACGAGAACTGGCTGTGCCACAGCATGTACCACCCGCAGACCAAGCAGCTGACCAAGCGGGGCGTCAACTTCTCGCCGAAGACAGTTCCTGCGTTCGAACCTAAAGTGCGTACCTACTAAGGGGCTCCGATATGTTGACCGTAAGTATCTATCGTTATAACCCCGAGACCGACAAGGCTCCTTACATGCAGGAGTTCCAGATCGACACCGAAGGCAAGGACCTGATGGTGCTGGACGTTCTGCAGCTGGCCAAGGAGCAGGATGCCGGACTGGGCTTCCGCCGCGCCTGCCGCGAGGGTGTCTGCGGCTCCGACGGCATGAACATCAACGGCAAGAACGGCCTGGCCTGTATCACTCCGCTGTCCAGCGTGGTGAAGAACAACAAGCTGGTACTGCGTCCGTTGCCCGGTCTGCCGGTCATCCGTGACCTGGTGGTGGATATGGGCATCTTCTATAAGCAGTACGAGAAGGTTCAGCCGTATCTGCAGAACGACACGCCGGCGCCGGCTATCGAGCGCCTGCAATCGCCGGAAGACCGGGCGAAGCTGGATGGGCTGTACGAGTGCATTCTCTGTGCCTGCTGCTCCACCTCCTGCCCGTCCTTCTGGTGGAACCCGGACAAGTTCCTCGGTCCCGCAGCGCTGCTGCAGGCCTACCGCTTCCTGGCGGACAGCCGTGACACCGAAACCGAGAACCGTCTGGCTGCACTGGACGATCCGTTCAGTGTATTCCGCTGCCGCGGCATCATGAACTGCGTGCATGTCTGCCCGAAGGGTCTCAACCCGACCCGGGCCATCGGACATGTCCGCAACATGCTGTTGCAGAGTGGAACCTGATCGAGCACAGCTCATCAGAACCCTGTACTGGTGCCTGAATCTGGCGCCAGTCAGGAATTGAATTCGGAGCGCCGCCCACAAAGTGGCGATCTGTATTAGAAAGCTTAACCAACAGGGGCAACGGGTAACACCCGAACTATCTGTCGGGGCCGGCAATATTCCGGTTTCGCGGAATGTGACAGAGCAGGGCGATTGGCAGGGACAATGCCGCGAGCCCATCTGACTGTTCTGCACGGATGGCAATTTCGATTGCCGATTAATGGTCTATGCGCCAGGTGGTGTCCCCCTTATAGAGGGTGACCAAGAATGCCAGACAGCGAAATGCAGCAGCTGTGGAGTACATCTCACCTGTCCGGTGGGAATGCCTCCTACGTTGAAGAGCTGTATGAGCTCTATCTGCACGATCCGAACAGTGTCGCCGCGGAGTGGCGCAGCTATTTTGACAAGCTGCCCCAGATCAGCGGTGTCGGTTCGGACATTTCCCACTCCACCATCCGTGAGCACTTTCTGTCGCTCGCAAAGAATCCCCGTCGTCCTCAGGCAGTGAGCGGCGGCCAGGTCAGCAGTGAGCGAGACAAGAAACAAGTCGGCGTCCTGCGCCTGATTCATGCCTATCGGCTGCGTGGCCACCAGGCTTCCAATCTTGATCCACTGGGGCTGTGGGAGCGGGAACCCATCGCTGATCTGACGCTGGCCGAATACGGCCTGACCGATGCTGATCTGGACACCGTGTTCCGTACCGGTGATCTGCAGATCGGCAAGGAAGAGGCCACTCTTCGCGAAATTCTCGAGGCGTTGAAATCCACCTACTGCGGCACCATTGGCGCCGAGTACATTCACATTGTGGATTCGACCCAGCGTGCCTGGTTCCAGCAGCGCCTGGAAAGTGTGCGGGGCAAGCCCCAGCAATCCGCCGAGACCCGTCGTCACCTGCTGGAGCGTCTGACTGCTGCCGAGGGGCTGGAAAAGTACCTGGGCACCAAATACCCGGGCACCAAGCGTTTCGGTGTCGAGGGCGGCGAAAGCCTGATCCCGATGCTGGACGAGATCATCCAGCGTTCCGGTTCCTACGGCGTCAATGAAGTCGTGCTGGGCATGGCCCACCGCGGCCGTCTGAACGTACTGGTCAACACGCTGGGCAAGAATCCCCGCGACCTGTTTGACGAGTTCGAAGGCAAGAAGATCATCGACCTGGGTTCGGGTGACGTCAAATACCATCAGGGTTTCTCGTCGAACGTGATGACCTCCGGTGGCGAGGTCCACTTGGCGCTGTCGTTCAACCCGTCCCACCTGGAAATCGTTTCTCCGGTGGTTGAGGGGTCGGTGCGCGCCCGTCAGGACCGCCGCAAGGATGCGACCGGCGACAAGGTGGTGCCGATCAGCATCCATGGCGACGCAGCCTTCGCCGGTCAGGGTGTGGTCATGGAAACCTTCCAGATGTCCCAGACCCGCGCCTACAAGACCGGTGGTACCATCCACATCGTGGTCAACAACCAGGTCGGCTTTACCACCAGCCGCCAGGAAGACGCCCGGTCCACCGAGTACTGCACCGACATCGCCAAGATGATTCAGGCGCCGATCTTCCACGTCAATGGCGACGATCCGGAAGCGGTGCTGTTCGTTACCCAGCTGGCGGTCGACTACCGTATGCAGTTCAAGCGTGACGTGGTCATCGACCTGGTCTGCTACCGCCGTCGTGGTCACAACGAAGCGGACGAGCCGTCCGGCACCCAGCCGCGCATGTATGCGGTGATCAACAAGCACCCGACCACCCGGGAGATCTACGCCAAGCGCCTGATCGAAGGTGGCGTGCTGACCGAGGCGCAGGTGCAGGAGCAGATCGAGGAGTACCGCAACGCGCTGGATAACGGTGATCACGTTGTGAAGAGCCTGGTCAAGGAACCCGACACCAACACCTTTGTCGACTGGAAGCCCTACCTGGGTCACCAGTGGACCGCGCGTCACGATACCCGTTTCGACCTCAAGACTTTGCAGGAGCTGGCCAATCGCCTGACCAGTCTGCCTGACGGCCTGGTGGTTCAGCGTCAGGTGGCCAAGATCATCGAGGATCGGGTGAAGATGGCCGCCGGCGGCCTGGCCCTGAACTGGGGCTTTGCCGAGACCATGGCGTACGCCACCCTGCTGCATGAAGGCCATCCGGTGCGCATTACCGGGCAGGACGTGGGTCGCGGTACCTTCTCGCACCGCCATGCGGTATTGCACAACCAGAAGGGCGACGGGGCCTACATTCCGCTGGCCAACCTGTATGAAGGTCAGCCGCGTTTCGACATCTATGACTCGCTGCTGTCGGAAGAGGCGGTGCTGGCCTTCGAATATGGCTACGCCACCACCACACCGAACGCGCTGGTGATCTGGGAAGCCCAGTTCGGTGACTTTGCCAACGGTGCCCAGGTGGTGATCGACCAGTTCATCACCAGTGGCGAGCACAAGTGGGGCCGTCTGTGTGGGCTGACCATGCTGCTGCCGCACGGCTATGAGGGCCAGGGGCCGGAGCACTCGTCCGCACGTCTGGAGCGCTTCCTGCAGCTGTGCGCCGAGCAGAACATTCAGGTCGCCGTGCCGACCACGCCGGCACAGATCTACCACCTGTTGCGCCGTCAGGTCATCCGCCCCCTGCGCAAGCCGCTGGTGGTGCTGACACCGAAATCCCTGCTGCGTCACAAACTGGCAGTCTCCAGTCTGGAAGATCTGGCAGAGGGTTCGTTCCAGACCATCATCCCGGAAATCGATGCCATCGAGCCGGAGAAGGTGGACCGCGTGATCATGTGCAGCGGCAAGGTCTATTACGATCTGCTGGAGAAACGCCGTGCCGAGGAGCTGAACAATGTGGCCATCGTCCGCATCGAGCAGCTCTATCCGTTCCCCGAGGAGGATCTGGCCGAAGCGCTGGCACCCTACACCAACGTCAAGAAGGTGGTCTGGTGTCAGGAAGAGCCCATGAACCAGGGCGCCTGGTACTGCAGCCAGCATCACATGCGCCGGGTCATCGGGCAGCACAGCGTCAGCAACTTGTATCTCGACTACGCTGGACGGGAGGCATCTGCGGCACCGGCAGGCGGCTACCCCTCCGTCCATGCAGAAGAACAGGCGAAACTCCTGCAGGACGCGCTCTACGCTTGAGCCGCTGCACAACACAGATCATTTAAGGATTGACAATGGCGATTGAAATCAAGGCACCTACATTCCCCGAGTCGATTGCGGACGGCACAGTGGCCACCTGGCACAAGCAGCCGGGTGACGCAGTCAAGCGCGACGAGCTGATCGTCGATATCGAGACCGACAAGGTGGTCCTCGAGGTTCTGGCCGAGGCCGACGGTGTGCTGGGCGACATCATCAAGGGCGAAGGCGAGACAGTACTCAGTGCCGAAGTGCTGGGCACCCTGAACGAAGGTGCGACCGCTGCCGCGGCACCCAAGGGCGAAGCAGTCGCTCCGACGGCTGAAGCCGCCGCTCCTGCGGCCGGGCAGGACGAAGCCGACGAGCAGCTGGTCAACCCGGCTGCGCGCAAGCTGGCCGAGGAAAACGGGCTCAACCCGGCCCAGATCAAGGGTACCGGCAAGGGCGGTCGCATCACCAAGGAAGACGTGCTCAACGCCATCGAGGCGAAGAAGTCCGCTCCGGCCCCGGCTGCCGCTCCAGCCGCCAAGCCGGCCGCTGCCAGCAGCTCCAGCGTCGCGCTGGGCGAGGGCGACCGCGTCGAGAAGCGCGTTCCGATGACTCGCCTGCGCGCCCGCATCGCCGAGCGCCTGGTCGAAGCCCAGTCCAGCATGGCCATGTTGACCACCTACAACGAAGTCAACATGAAGCCGATCATGGACCTGCGCAAGAAGTACAAGGATCTGTTCGAGAAGAAGCACGACGGTGTTCGTCTGGGCTTCATGTCCTTCTTCGTCAAGGCCGCTACCGAAGCCCTGAAGCGCTTCCCCGAAGTGAACGCCTCGATCGACGGCAAGGATATCGTCTACCACGGTTACCAGGATATCGGCGTTGCCGTATCCAGCGACCG
Organism: Halopseudomonas pertucinogena; assembly: GCF_014646575.1. Taxonomy (GTDB): domain Bacteria; phylum Pseudomonadota; class Gammaproteobacteria; order Pseudomonadales; family Pseudomonadaceae; genus Halopseudomonas; species Halopseudomonas pertucinogena. Next base: position 834,802 of record NZ_BMNN01000001.1, read on the forward strand.
CGGTCTGGTGGTGCCGGTACTGCGCAACACCGAATTCATGAGCCTGGCACAGATCGAAGGCACCATTGCCGAGTATGGCCGCAAGGCCCGCGACGGCAAGCTGTCCATGGAAGAGATGACCGGTGGCACCTTCACCATCTCCAACGGTGGCGTATTCGGCTCGCTCCTGTCCTCGCCGATCGTCAACCCGCCGCAGGCTGCCATTCTGGGCATGCACAAGATCCAGGAGCGCCCGATGGCCATTGATGGTCAGGTGGTTATCCTGCCGATGATGTATCTGGCGCTGTCCTACGACCACCGTCTGATCGACGGCAAGGAAGCGGTCAGCTTCCTGGTCGCCATCAAGGATCTGCTGGAAGATCCGGCACGCATGCTGCTCGATATCTAAGACGCAAACACATCAAGTGGAGGGCCGCCGGCGATCCCGGTGGCCTTCGGTTAACAGCTGTTACTGATGCAGCTGAACACAGAGGAAGGGTTATGAGCGATAAATTCGATGTAGTCGTTATTGGTGCCGGGCCCGGTGGTTACGTTGCCGCCATCCGTGCTGCCCAACTGGGACTCAAGACCGCCTGTATCGAGAAGTACCAGGGCAAGGATGGCAAGCTGGCTCTCGGTGGAACCTGCCTGAACGTAGGCTGCATACCCTCCAAGGCGCTGCTGGACAGCTCCTGGAAATTCCATGAGGCCAAGGATTCCTTCAGCGTGCACGGCATCAGCACCGGCGAGGTGAAGATGGACGTGGCGGCGATGATTGGCCGCAAGGATCAGATCGTCAAGAACCTGACCGGCGGTGTTGCCGGGCTGCTCAAGGCTAATGGTGTGACCGTATATGAAGGCCACGGCAAGCTGCTGGCCGGTAAGCAGGTCGAAGTTACCAAGACCGACGGCAGCAGCGAAGTGCTGGCTGCGGAGAACGTCATCCTCGCCTCTGGCTCGCGTCCGGTGGAGATTCCCCCGGCTCCGGTTGACCAGAAGGTCATTGTCGATTCCACCGGCGCGCTGGAGTTCACCTCCGTGCCCAAGCGCCTGGGTGTGATCGGTGCCGGCGTGATCGGTCTGGAGCTCGGCTCCGTATGGTCGCGTCTGGGCGCTGAAGTGACTGTCATTGAAGCGCTGGACAAGTTCCTGGTCGCCGCGGACGAACAGCTGGCCAAGGAAGCGATGAAGATCTACACCAAGCAGGGTCTGAACATCCAGCTGGGTGCCCGGGTAACCGGCACCGAAGTCAAGGGTGAGGAAGTCACTGTTCGCTACACCGATGCCAAGGGCGATCAGGAAGTGGTGTTCGACAAGCTGATCGTGGCCGTGGGCCGCCGTCCGGTCACCACCGACCTGCTGGCAGCCGACTGCGGCGTTACCCTGGATGAGCGTGGTTACGTCTTCGTCGACGACAACTGCGCCACCTCGGTGCCTGGCGTTTATGCGATCGGTGACGTGGTGCGTGGTCTGATGCTGGCCCACAAGGCCTCGGAAGAGGGCGTGGTAGTAGCTGAGCTCATTGCCGGTCACAAGGCTCAGATGAACTACGATCTGATCCCCTCGGTCATCTATACCCATCCGGAAGCGGCCTGGGTCGGCAAGAACGAGCAGCAGCTGAAAGCCGAAGGCGTCGAAATCAATGTCGGCGTGTTCCCCTTCGCCGCCAGCGGGCGTGCCATGGCGGCCCACGATACCGCCGGTTTCGTCAAGATCATCGCCTGTGCCAAGTCTGACCGTGTGCTGGGTGTGCACGTGATCGGGCCGAGCGCGGCAGAACTGGTGCAGCAGGGTGCCATCGCCATGGAGTTCGGCACCAGTGCCGAAGACCTGGGCATGATGGTGTTCGCGCATCCGACCATGTCCGAGGCGATGAAGGAAGCGGCTCTGGCAGTCAACGGTCAGGCGATTCATATCGCCAACCGGAAGAAGCGCTGAGCAATATCCCCTCGGGGAACGGGTATGCAGGAATATGCTTCCGGCTGCCTGATCGGTGGCAGTGGCGGGTACCGTCACTGTTATGAATCTCATACGAATAACGGTACAAGAGAATGAATCTTCACGAATATCAGGGGAAGCAGCTGTTCGCTGAATACGGCCTTCCTGTCTCCAAGGGCATCGCGGTCGATACTCCCGAAGCGGCTGCTGAAGCCTGCGATACCATTGGCGGCTCCGAGTGGGTGGTCAAGGCCCAGGTTCACGCCGGTGGTCGCGGCAAGGCTGGCGGCGTAAAGCTGGTCAAGAGCCGGGAAGATGCCAAGGCGTTCGCCGAGCAGTGGCTGGGCAAGCGTCTGGTGACCTATCAGACCGATGCCGATGGTCAGCCCGTTTCCCGCATTCTGGTAGAAGCCTGTACTGACATCGACCAGGAGCTGTACCTGGGTGCGGTGGTAGACCGCGCCACCCGTCGCATCGTCTTCATGGCCTCCACCGAAGGTGGCGTGGAGATCGAGAAGGTCGCCGAGGAAACCCCCGAGAAGATCCTCAAGGCCACCATCGATCCGCTGGTGGGCCCGCAGCCCTACCAGGGCCGCGACCTGGCGTTCAAGCTGGGCCTGAAAGGCGACCAGGTCAAGCAGTTCACCAACATCTTCGTCGGTCTGGGCAAGCTGTTCGCCGATTACGATCTGGCTCTGCTGGAAGTGAACCCGCTGGTGATCAAGAAGGACGGCAACCTGCACTGCCTGGACGCCAAGATCAACATCGACGGCAACGCCCTGTACCGCCAGCCCAAGCTGCGCGCCATGCACGACCCGTCCCAGGACGACCCGCGCGAAGCCCACGCTGCCAAGTTCGAACTGAACTACGTGGCCCTGGACGGCAATATCGGCTGCATGGTCAACGGTGCCGGTCTGGCCATGGGTACCATGGACATCGTCAACCTGCACGGCGGCAAGCCGGCCAACTTCCTTGACGTAGGCGGCGGCGCCACCAAGGAGCGCGTGACCGAAGCGTTCAAGATCATCCTGTCCGACAGCAATGTGGCCGCGGTTCTGGTCAACATTTTCGGCGGTATCGTCCGCTGCGACATGATTGCCGAAGGCATCATCGGTGCAGTAAAGGATGTGGGCGTCAAGGTGCCGGTAGTGGTGCGCCTGGAAGGCAACAATGCCGAGCTGGGTGCCAAGGTACTGGCTGAAAGTGGTCTGAACATCATCGCAGCAACCAGTCTGACCGACGCTGCAGTACAGGTCGTCAAAGCGGCGGAGGGCAAGTAATGAGCATCCTGATCGACAAGAATACCAAGGTAATCTGCCAGGGCATCACCGGCTCCCAGGGTTCCTTCCACACTGAGCAGGCGATTGCCTACGGCACCCAGATGGTCGGTGGCGTTACTCCCGGCAAGGGCGGTACCACCCACCTGGGCCTGCCGGTGTTCAACACCGTTGCCGAAGCCGTTGAAGCTACCGGCGCCGACGCCTCTGTTATCTACGTTCCGGCGCCGTTCTGCAAGGACTCCATTCTGGAAGCCGCCAACGCAGGCATCAAGCTGATCGTGTGCATCACCGAAGGCATCCCGACCCTCGACATGCTGGACGCCAAGGTCAAGTGCGACGAGCTGGGTGTGCGCCTGATCGGGCCTAACTGCCCGGGCGTGATCACCCCCGGCGAGTGCAAGATCGGCATCATGCCCGGTCACATCCACCTGCCGGGCAAGGTCGGTATCGTCTCCCGCTCCGGCACCCTGACCTACGAAGCGGTCAAGCAGACCACTGACGCCGGTTTCGGTCAGTCCAGCTGCGTCGGTATCGGCGGTGACCCGATCCCGGGCTCCAACTTCATCGACATCCTGGAAATGTTCCAGAACGACCCGCAGACCGAAGCCATCGTCATGATCGGCGAGATCGGCGGTAGCGCTGAAGAAGAGGCCGCCGCCTACATCAAGGCCAATGTGACCAAGCCGGTGGTGTCCTACATCGCTGGCGTGACTGCTCCGGCAGGCAAGCGCATGGGCCACGCCGGTGCGATCATCTCCGGCGGCAAGGGTACCGCCGACGAGAAGTTTGCCGCTCTGGAAGACGCCGGTGTCAAAACCGTTCGTTCCCTGGCTGACATCGGCAAGGCACTGTCCGAGCTGACTGGCTGGGCAATGAAGTAAGCACTGCGCAGCATCAGGAACCCCGCTTCGGCGGGGTTTCTTTTTTCTCCACGTTCAGGAAATGACCGGGAACAACCCATTTGTACGCTGGCTTGTTTATAATGCGCGGCAATACTGTCGCTCCCAGGCAGTTCCGGATAGAAGAAAACCAATGAAGACATTATCGCCGGCCAATCTCCTGGCCCTCGGTTTCATGACGTTTGCCCTTTTTCTGGGGGCAGGCAACATCATCTTTCCGCCCAGCGCCGGCCTATCAGCAGGGGAGAACCTCTGGTCCACGGGTATGGGCTTTCTCATCACCGCGGTGGGCCTGCCGCTGCTGACCCTGGTTGCGCTGGCGCGCGTCGGCGGAGGCATCCAGGAGCTCACGGCTCCGCTGGGCAAATTACCCGGGCTGGTATTGGCCATACTCGTATACCTGGCCATCGGACCGTTGTTTGCCACGCCGCGAACGGCCACTGTGTCCTATGAAGTCGGCATCGTCGGTCTGGTCGGCAGCAGCTGGCAGACCTTGCTCGGCTACTCCCTGCTGTACTTTGCGGTGGTGCTCTGGCTGGCGCTGAAGCCGGGCCGGCTGGTGGATAATATCGGCAAGATCATCACCCCCGTGTTGCTGCTGGCTCTGGTCATTCTCGGACTGACGGCGATGTTCTTCCCAGCAGGTCCTATGGGTGAGCCGACCGGTGCCTATGAGGCGAACCCTGTCATTGCCGGTGTGCTGGAGGGCTACCTGACGATGGACGCGCTGGGCGCGCTGGTCTTCGGCGTGGTAATCACCCGCGCGATCCGGGACCGTCAGGTGCAGGAGACTCACATTGTCACCCGCTACACGATCATTGCTGCGGTGATCGCCGCCTTCGGCCTGGCGATGGTATATCTGGCTCTGTTCCAGCTCGGGGCAACCAGCAGCACGCTGGTCCGGGAGGGCGCCAATGGCGGGCAGATTCTCGCCGCCTTCGTCCAGTATCGCTTTGGCGCGGCGGGCAGCGTGCTGTTGGCGATTGTCATCACGCTGGCCTGCCTGACAACGGCGGTAGGGCTGATCTCGGCCTGCGGTGCCTTCTTCAGCAGGGAGTTTCCGGTTACCTACAATCAGGTGGTCTGGGTATTCACCATCTTCTGCATGGCGGTATCCAACCAGGGGCTGGACAGTCTCATCCGGATTTCGATTCCCGTGCTGGTCGGTCTCTATCCGTTGGCGATCGTGCTGGTGTGCCTGGGGCTGTTTTCTGCCAACCTCGCGCGCCCGCAGAACATCATGCGCCCGGTCATGGCCGTGGCGCTGGTGTTCGGCATCATCGACGGCCTCAAGACAGCCGGTTTTGTAGCCAAGGACACCGCATGGATGAGCGCGCTGCCGTTTTCCTCCCAGGGGCTGGGCTGGCTGGTGCCGGCACTGGCAATGCTGGTGATGGCGCTGGCGGTGGATTTCGTCCGCCACGGCAAGCATCGCCATGCCTGAGCGATGGGCAGCGGTGATGAGCGGCATTCCCGAAGCGGGGTCGCTTTGGTTGAATGTGGCAGCGTTTTGCTGGTTCATGCTGTGCTGGGTGGGTTATACCCGCTACGCCTGGCACCGGGGGCGTGACACGCCCTGCCTGGCCAGTGTATTGCACCTCTATCGCAAGGACTGGATGGCCCGGCTGCTGCTGCGTGAACAGCGCATTGCCGACGCCAGCCTGATCAGCAATCTTGAGCGTAATACGTCCTTCTTTGCGTCCAGTACCCTGCTGATCGTGGCCGGTCTCATCACCGTGATGGGGGCCACAGATCAGGCGCAGAACCTGCTGCGTGACCTTCCGTTTGTCGCCCCGGTCAGCCGCGAAGTGTCGGAGATGAAGCTGCTGATCATGCTCGGCATTTTCGTCTATGCCTTCTTCACCTTTTCCTGGGCCATGCGCCAGTACAACTTCGCCTCGGTGCTGTTCGGGTCGGCACCGCTGGTCGGTGAGAAGCACGTCAGCGAAATCGAGCGCAGAGCCTTCGCAAGTCGTGCGGCCAAGGTGCTCTCCAAAGCTGCCCACTCCTTCAACCTGGGGCTGCGTTCCTACTACTTCGCACTGGCCATGCTCAGCTGGTTCATCAACCCCTGGGTATTCATGGGGATCACGGCGGGGGTGGTGTGGGTGTTGTACAGGCGGGAATTCAGGTCATCGGTGCTTGAGGTGCTGATGGCAACCCCGGCGCAGTTCCCGGAGCCTCCGGCAGAGTAGGGTGATGTCATCCCGGCGGGCGCCGGGATGACCCGACACATCAGTCGCGGTTCATGCGCTCTTCGATGTTGTCACTTGTTTCGTCATAGGCCTCTTCGATACGGTCACCGGCGGCGTCCAGATTGGCCTCGGCACGCTCGGCGGCGCTCGGCTCGTTGTCAAAGGCTTCATCAGTGCGCTGCTCGACAGCCTCACCGGTGCTCTCCATAGCATCGCCTACGTTTTCTGCAGCGTCTGACATGGACTCCCGGGCGGACTCCATCTTGTCTTCGGGGCTATCCTGACAGGCCGCCAGCAGACCGAAGCTGGCCAGCAGGAAGGCGGTTGCGCAAAGTTTCTTCATCTCATTCTCCAAGTGATGATTACCGTCTGGTTAGTCCCGAATAAATGCGGCGAGTTCCGGAGCGGTCGAGTAATATGCGAGGCGTTACGGGAATATTCCTGTTATCTGGTAAAATCCGGGTTTTTCCCCTGTGGTTGGATCGATGAACATCAAACAGCGTGCCGAGAGTTTTCTTTCCGTTCTGCGTCACTGCCAGGTACTGGGCATGACCGTCGAGCAGGCAGACGAGAATGGGCTGATCATCAAACTGCCCTACAGCGAATACATTGTGGGCAACCCGGTTTCCGGCGTGGTGCATGGCGGCGCGATCACCACGCTGATGGACACCTGCTGTGGCATTTCCACCGTTTGCTATCTGGACGAGTTCGAGATCTGTCCGACACTCGACCTGCGCATCGATTACATGCATCCGGCCGAGCCCGGCAAGCCGATCTATGGCTTTGCCGAATGCTACCGGGTGACCCCGACCATCATCTTCACCCGTGGGGTCGCCTATCAGGAGCGGCGCGAAGACCCGCTGGCCCACGTGGTCGGCGTGTTCATGCGCATGGGGCCGGCGCCGGACGGGCAACAGTTGTTCCAGCTGGGGGGCCGGGTATGAGCGAGCACATAGACGAACTGGTCCACCAGGCGCACCAGACCGGCAATTACGAGGCGCTGATTGCCGAGATCCCCTATGCCCGCTTGATCGGCATACAGGTGATGCGGCTTGGGGAGGAGATGATCTTCCATCTGCCGATGGACAAGGACAATATAGGCAACCCGATACTGCCGGCATTGCATGGTGGCGTGCTGGCGGGGTTCATGGAGCTCAGCGCCATGCTGCAGCTGATGGTCAGCATGAACAGCCCGAGCTTTCCCAAGATCATCGATTTCTCGGTGGATTATCTTCGTGCTGGACTGTCCCGGGACACCTATGCCCGATGCCAGATCTGGCGCCAGGGCCGCCGAGTCGGTAACGTAGCCATCACGGCCTGGCAGACCCGCTCCGAGGAGCCGGTTGCCACGGCGCGGGCGCACTTCAAACTGGACTGAAATAACGGGCGCTGGAATGGTGCCCGCCCTCCACAGGCAGGAGATGGGACATGGAAGCCTTGTTGATACCGGCCGGCGCCATACTGCTGGCAATGGGCTGGATATGGTTGGTCGCGGTCACCATGCGTCGTTCGGTCAGCCGCATGGTGCTGGCCTTGTTGTTCGGCCCCCTTACCCTGCTGATGAGGGGCATGGGTTACCCGGTGCCGCCACGTCTGCTCATGCTGATTGGCGTACTGGCTCTGGTCAGCGGCAGTTTCTGGCTGCAGCACCAGCATCCGGACAGAGCAGACCAGCTCATCGCCGGGGACTGGCTGGTAGAGCCCGCCGCCGGGGGTACGCTGCGCGGTACCATCATGGGGCAGCCCTTCAATCCCGACAGCATCACCTGGCGAGGTGACGATCTCCTGCTTGAGGAAAGTCCGGACGGCCGAACCCGCCGGTCTCTTACCATCCGGTTCGGCAATGCCAGGGAGCTGCTGCTGCAGCCCTCGGTCGAGCGCCTGCCCGAGGATGACGGTGCCTGGCCGGAGCTCATCCTGCGCTGGCATACCGGGGCACTTGCCGAACCCGGCCTGCGGCGGGTGACAGGCGACTACAGCCTGAGCCTGGATCTTACCCGCGTGGGAGATGATCAGGTTGAAGGGCGTATCCATCTGCACCTGCCCACCAGTTACAGTACATGGCTGACCGGTGCGTTCCGGCTGACGACTGCGCCTGACTGGATGAGTGAGCGCGAGCAGACCGAGCGCCTGGTGCTTCAGGCAGTTCCGTCCGTTGCCCCGGAGAATCCGCGCCCCATGCCCGCCTCGCCGGCGTGGCGCGAGCTGAGCCTGCTGGCCCTGCTGGATGAGCCCGACCTGTTTTCCGGCGCGCAGATCCGCCTCACCACCTGGACGGGCCGGGTCCACCAGGGCGTGTTCAGGCAGCTCAGTCCCGAGCAGCGCATCGTGCTGTCCCTGCCAAGGGGCGCCAATCAGGTGGAGCTGCACTTTCATCCGCTGGACATACGGCTTATCGAGGAAGCGGTACGGCGCTGACGGAGCTGCGCCCGCCGGGCTTGAAATCCCTGTCCGCCATCCCCATCAACACAGCATTCGCCCGCCCCGGGCACCTGTACCTGTGAAACATGGAGATATTGCGAAGATGACCGTGGAAGCCAAGAAGGAAACGCTGGGTTTTCAGACCGAGGTGAAGCAGCTGCTGCACCTGATGATCCATTCGATGTATTCGAACAAGGAGATCTTTCTCCGCGAGCTGATTTCCAACGCCTCGGATGCCTCGGACAAGCTGCGTTTCGAGGCCATTGCCAAGCCCGAATTACTGGAAAGCGATCCCAATCTGCGCATCCGCATCAGCGCAGATGAGCAGGCCAATACCCTGACCATCGAGGATAACGGCATCGGCATGTCCCGCGAGGAAGTCATCAGCCACCTCGGTACCATCGCCAAATCCGGCACCGCCAGTTTCATGCAGCAGCTCACCGGGGACCAGAAGAAGGACGCCCAGCTGATCGGGCAATTCGGGGTGGGCTTCTACAGCGCCTTCATCGTTGCCGACAGGGTCGAGGTGTTCACCCGCCGCGCCGGTCTGGCGGCCGATGAAGGGGTGCGCTGGGAATCCGCGGCGGAGGGTGATTTCACCATCGAGAACATCGAGAAGCTCGAACGTGGTACCCGTATCGTGCTGCACCTGAAGGCGGACGAGAAGGAGTTCGCCGATGGCTGGCGCCTGCGTAACGTCATCAAGAAATACTCCGACCACATCTCCCTGCCGATCGAGCTGCCCAAGCAGCATATGGGTGACGAGAAGGACAAGCCCGCCGAGATCGAGTGGGAGAGCGTCAACCGGGCCAGCGCCCTGTGGACCCGCCCGCGCACCGAGGTCAAGGAGGAGGAATACCAGGAGTTCTACAAACATGTAGCCCATGACTTCGAGAACCCCCTGGCCTGGAGTCATAACAAGGTCGAAGGCAAGCTCGAATATACCAGCCTGCTTTATGTACCTGGCCGCGCTCCGTTCGACCTCTACCATCGCGAAGCGCCGCGCGGCCTGAAGCTCTATGTGCAGCGCGTGTTCATCATGGACGACGCCGAGCAGTTCCTGCCGCTGTATCTGCGTTTCATCAAGGGCGTGGTGGACTCCAACGACCTGTCACTGAACGTTTCCCGGGAGATCCTTCAGAAGGATCCAGCCATCGACAGCATGAAGTCCGCGCTGACCAAGCGCGCGCTGGATATGCTCGAGAAGATGGCGAAGAACGATCCCGAGAAGTACGCCACCTTCTGGAAAGCCTTCGGCAGCGTGATGAAGGAAGGCCCGGCGGAAGACTTTGCCAACCGCGAGAAGATCGCCGGCCTGCTGCGCTTCGCCTCGACCGCGCAGGACGACGACAGTGAGATCGTCAGCCTGGACGGCTACATCGAGCGGATGAAGGAGGGTCAGGACAAGATCTACTACCTCACCGGCGAGCGCTACAGCCAGGTGAAGAACAGCCCGCACCTGGAAATCTTCCGCAAGAAGGGTATCGAGGTACTGCTGCTCACTGACCGTATCGACGAGTGGCTGATGAGCCATCTGAACGAGTACAAGGGCAAGGAGTTTGTTGACGTTGCCCGTGGTGATCTGGATCTCGGCAAGCTGGAAGGCGATGAGGACAAGCAGGCCCAGGAAGAGGTGGCCAAGGCCAAGGCGGATCTGGTCGAGCGGGTGAAGAAGGTGCTGGGTGACAGCGTCGAAGAGGTCAAGGTATCACACCGTCTTACCGACTCGCCCGCCGTGCTGGTTGTTGCCGAAGACGGTATGGGTCTGCAGATGCGCAAGATCCTCGAGGCCACCGGCCAGAAGGCGCCGGAAAGCAAGCCGATTCTGGAAATCAACCCGACCCATCCGCTGCTGGAGAAGCTGGATCAGGAGCCGGACGAAGACCGCTTTGCGGACCTGACGCACATCCTGTTCGACCAGGCCGCGCTGGCCGCCGGTGAGGCACTGCAGGATCCGGGTACTTACGTGCGTCGACTGAATGCGCTGCTCGTAGAGCTCAGCAAGTAAGACAAACCAGGCGGGCTTGCCCGCCTATCGCCCCGAGGTCGAGGCTCCTGCAGGAACAGGGCGGGCGGTCACGCGAACTTGCCGCTGCCCCCCTCTTGCGGCCAACCCCCGCTGTTGTAGGAGCACCGACCCCGGGGCGATAGGCGTGCGTAGCACGCCCGGGTGTTACCCACTGTTCCCGTCGATGCCATCTTCCGGCCAAACAAACCCCTCCGGCACCTTGCCCTTCAGATGCCACGCAAACGCAATGATCTCCGCAATGGTGCGGTACAGCGACTCGGGTATCTGATCGCCCAGTTCCATCCGCGTCAGCAGACTCGCCAGGTCGGCGTTCTCGTAAATCGGTACCTCATAATCCAGCGCCAGCTGCACGATCTGCTCCGCCAGGTCGCCTTCACCCTTGGCGGTGATCTGGGGTGCGTCCGGGCCGCCTTCGTAGAGCAGGGCAATGGCCTTGCGTTGCTGATCCATCAGGTCACCTCGTCGATCCAGCGTTGTTGTACAGCCTGCTGTGGTTCCGGGGGCGTGCCATGGTGGCAACTCAGCTCCCCCACTTCCAGCCCGCGGGTCAGCAGGCGGTCGCGGAGCTGACCAAGCTCACGGTGCAGCAGCTGCAACGTGTCGGGTTTCTCCGCCCAGAACTCACTGCTCACACGCCCGCGCTGCAGGCGGGCGATGGCCTGCAGCGGGCCCAGGTGGTCCAGGTTGAATGCAAGCCGGATCTCCCACTGTGGAGCCTGCTCGCCCTGACGCCTGTCGGGAGCGGGCTTGTCCTGCTGGATGCGCAGCTGCACCTGGGTGAACTGCTGGCCATCACGCAGCGGCAGGTCAAGCTGCCAGACCGTCTGGCTGCTGCCGTCAGCGAAGGTCTGGGTCTGGCCCAGACTCTGGAACTGGTGATGCTGAATACGGGATAACAGCGCGGCAGTGAGGCGCAGCAGGCTGCCCAGATCAGGCGCCTCATTGAATGCCTGGACGGCGCGGGAGGGCAGCGGAAACATGCCGGGCCGGACGACCAGCGCCTGTTGCCAAGGGCCAGGCGGCAGGGTCAGCGCCTTGCTGGCATCCGGTGGCAGGTGTTGTTGCAGCGTGATGAGCAGGGTGATCAGGCTGGCCTTGAAGTCCGCACCGGGCAGCGGCTCGGTCCCGGGTGGGGTGGCCAGGCTGGCAAGCAGGGGGAGCACCCGCGAAAGGGGTGGGAGCTGCCCCTGTGCAGGATTGGTGTTTGTTCCGTTGCCGTCGGCGCTGCCGGGGCTGGCGCCGCCGAGCGCCCGTTGCAGCTGTTGCAGGTTCGCCTCCAGAAACAGGCCGCTCTGGCGGATCGCCTGGGCGACGCCGCCCGTGCTGCCGAGATGTTCCGGCGTGGCAACATGGTTCAATACCTGCTGCATGCAGGTGCGCAGCAGGGACGGCAGATCGGGGAGCCCGGCGAGCCTGTCCAGAACCTGCAGCATCGCCGGCGCCGGCAGCTGGTTCTGCAGGCTTGCGCGCATGCCCTGCATCAATTCCAGCTGATGCAGCTGTTGCTGCGCGCTGTTCACCCGCAGTGCACCTCTGTTGTCTACCGTGGCGGTCAGCAGGCTGCCCGGAACGGCCGGGCGGCTGCTCTCCATGCTCAGTACCGAGCCGGCTGCCGCCCCTTGCAGTACCTTTGCCAGGATCGCAAAGCGTGCCTGCGCGTCGGCCAGCGGCTGGCTCTCGACCACCCGCGCCTGCAGCACGCTGCCAGCCGGGAACAGCTGCGGGTCGAGTCGGGTGAGCACGGGAGGAGCCTGACTGCTGAGGCGGGCGTCATTGATCAGCGCCAGCAGACGGGTAGGGGTGAGCGCCTGCACCGTGACGGCGGAGCCCGGCTCCAGCGGTTGCCGGCTTGCCACGCTGATGTCTGCAGTACCGCCCGCCGCCCTGGCCAGACGCAGGAGGACTTCGAATTGCCCGCCCCGGGCCTCGCTGCTGACCACCCGGGCCTCGGCATTTTCTCCCGGTGCCAGGGTCGCTGCGGCAATCGGACGCAGCAGTTCCAGGGGTACCGCAGAAGGGCCTGCGGCAGCACTGGAAGGCCCGTTCCTGGGCGGGCTGGGCGAAATGGGGGGCAGGTTCAGATCCGGCGTCATGTATGTCACATATTGATGTAAATCAGACCCATATGCACAGGGTGCCAATGTATAATGCGCCAACAGATCGATCGCCCGGCGCTTAGGCAGTATAGCGGCAGGCGGTCGAGAAATATGAGTCATCCGCCCCGGCGGTCTGGAGTAAAGGTGAAGCCACTGCCTGTAGAGCTGGACGAACTGGCATGCGAGCGCGACCAGCGCGAACTGTTTGCTTCGCTGTCTCTGACGCTCAAGCCGGGGGAGGTTCTGCAGGTGGCCGGGCCCAACGGCTCGGGGAAGACCAGTCTGCTGCGGATCATGGCCGGCCTGCTGCCTGCCTCTGCGGGCGACATGCGCTATGGCGGTGAGTCGGTGCTGCGCGGCAGCGGGCGGCTCGCATGGCGCCAGCAGCGGCTGTACATCGGTCACGCCCCCGCAGTGAAGGGCGCGCTGACCGCAGAGGAAAATCTGGCCTGGCTGTGCGCGCTGAGCAGGCCGGTCGACAGCGATCGCATCTGGGAAGCGCTGGCAAAAGTCGGTCTGCGGGGCTTCGAGGACGTTCCCTGCCATAATCTCTCAGCGGGTCAGAAGCGCCGTGTGGCGCTGGCCCGGCTGTATCTCGAACACCATCCGGTATGGATCCTGGACGAACCCTTCACCGCCATCGACAAGGCCGGTGTGGCGGCGCTGGAGCAGCATATCCTGGCCCATGCAGGGGAGGGCGGCATGGTGGTCCTGACCACCCACCATGGCCTTGATCACCTCCCGGGGGTGCGTTGTCTGGACCTGGAGCAGGTGGGCTGATGCGGCGGATCATCTGGTTGCTGTTCTGCCGTGAGTGGCGTCTGGCCTGGCGTCGCCCCGGAGATCTGCTCAACCCGCTGGTGTTCTTCGCGCTGGTGGTGAGCCTGTTTCCGCTGGCGGTGGGACCCGAGCCTTCGGTACTGCGGACCATGGCGCCCGGTGTGATCTGGGTGGCTGCGCTGCTGGCGACGCTGCTGTCACTGGATGGCATGTTCCGCAGCGATTACGAGGACGGCTCGCTGGAGCAGTGGGTGCTGTCGCCCCACCCGCTGGAGCTGATGGTACTGGTCAAGGTCGTGCATCACTGGATGATGTCCGGTCTGGCGATGGTGATTCTGGCACCGCTGTTCGGCATGATGCTGGCGCTGCCCGGCTCGGTATTGCCGGTACTGGTAATGACCCTGTTGCTGGGTACCCCTGTTCTCAGCCTGCTGGGGGCGGTAGGCGCGGCACTGACGGTTGGCCTGAAGAGCGGCGGGCTGCTGCTGGCGCTGCTGATCCTGCCGCTGTATATCCCGGTGCTGATTCTGGGAACCGGCGCCATGGACGCTGCGCTGCAGGGTATGCCGGTAACCGGCTTCGCGCTCTGGCTCGGCTGTCTGGCGGTGTTGGCGCTGACCTTGGCGCCCTTTGCCATCGCCGCAGGATTGCGCATTGGAGTGAGTGAATGATTTGTCAGGCAGGTAGTGCATGAAGTGGACCTTCTTCCATAAACTGGGTTCGCCCAAGTGGTTCTATGACATCAGTGGCCGCTGGCTGCCCTGGTTTGCCGTGGCCGCGGTGGCGCTGATCGCCGTCGGATCGGTGTGGGGGCTGTTCTTCGCGCCGCAGGATTATCAGCAGGGCAACAGCTTCCGGATCATCTACATCCATGTGCCGGCTGCCTTTGTCGCCCAGTCCTGCTACATCATGCTGGCCGTTGCCGGCATCGTCAGCCTCGTCTGGCGCATGAAGCTCGCGGACGTGGCGCTCAAGTGCGCTGCGCCGATCGGTGCCTGGATGACCTTCGTTGCGCTGCTGACCGGCGCCATCTGGGGCAAGCCCACCTGGGGCACCTACTGGGTGTGGGATGCGCGGCTGACCTCCATGCTGATTCTGCTGTTCCTGTATTTCGGCATCATTGCGCTGGGGCAGGCGATCAGCAACCGGGACACATCAGCCAAGGCCACTGCTGTACTGGCAATTGTCGGTACGGTGAACATCCCGATCATCAAGTACTCGGTGGACTGGTGGAACACCCTCCATCAGCCCGCCACGTTCAAGCTCACCGAGAAGCCGGCCATGCCCATGGAAATGTGGCTGCCGCTGCTGCTGATGGTGCTGGGATTCTACGCGCTGTTCACCGTGAGCCTGTTCATGCGCATGCGCCTGGAGGTGCTGCGCCGTGAGCACAAGACCCGCTGGGTGCGCGAGGCGCTGGAGAAGCTGTCATGAGTGAAATTTTCAACATGGGTGGGCACGGCGTCTACGTCTGGTCGTGCTACGCCATAACCTTTGCCGTTTTAGTGCTGAACGTGGCCCAGCCGTGGCTGGCCCGTCGGCGTCTGGTCAATGAAGAGGCGCGTCGTCGCCGTCGGGAGGTGATGTAATGCATCCGCAGCGAAAGAAACGTCTGATACTCATCCTGCTGGTCCTGCTCGGTGTGGGCGTGGCAGTTGCACTCGCGCTGGGCGCCCTGCGCCAGAACATCAACCTGTTCTATACGCCGACCGAAATCGCCACCGGCGTCGCCCCGCTGGATGCCCGCATCCGCGCAGGGGGAATGGTCGTGGCCGGCAGCGTCAAGCGCTCCACCGAAGGCCTGGATGTGACCTTCGATGTAAGTGACGGCGGCGAGGCCATCACCATTTCCTACAGCGGCATCCTGCCTGACCTGTTCCGCGAGGGGCAGGGCATCGTGGCACTCGGACGTCTCAATGCGGACCGCGTGCTGGTGGCCGACGAAGTGCTGGCCAAGCATGATGAGGAATACATGCCACCGGAAGTGGCCCAGGCGCTGGAGCAGGTCGAACACATGAAGGTGGACGGCTACACGCCGCCCGCCAGCAACTGATCCGGAGGTCGAATGATTCCCGAGCTTGGGCAGATTGCCCTCATCATCGCTCTGGTGATGGCCATATTGCAGGCAACCATCCCGCTGTACGGAGCGTGGAAGGGTGACACCCTGGCCATGGGGTTTGCCCAGCCGGCGGCGTTCGCACAGTGCCTGTTCGTACTGTTCGCGTTCATCTGCCTGGTGCACGCGTTCCTCACCAATGATTTCAGCGTTACCTATGTGGCGCTCAACTCCAACTCGGCGCTGCCCTGGTATTACCAGGTCAGCGCGGTCTGGGGCGGTCACGAAGGATCGCTGCTGCTGTGGGCACTGATCCTCGCAGCTTGGACCTTCGCCGTGGCGATCTTCTCCCGGGACCTGCCCGAGGAGATGCTCAGCCGGGTGCTGGCGGTGATGGGCATGATCAGCATCGGCTTCCTGCTGTTCATGCTGATGACATCGAACCCCTTCGACCGGCAGCTGCCGTTCTTCCCCGAGGACGGCCGGGACCTCAACCCGCTGCTGCAGGATTTCGGGCTGATCGTGCATCCGCCCATGCTCTATATGGGATACGTCGGGTTCTCGGTGGCCTTTGCCTTCGCCATTGCTGCGCTGCTCGGCGGTCGGCTGGATGCTGCCTGGGCGCGCTGGTCGCGGCCCTGGACCATCGTCGCCTGGGCCTTTCTCGGGCTGGGTATCGTCCTCGGCTCCTGGTGGGCCTATTACGAACTGGGCTGGGGTGGCTGGTGGTTCTGGGACCCGGTGGAAAACGCCTCCTTCATGCCCTGGCTGGTCGGCACCGCGCTGATCCACTCCCTGGCGGTGACGGAAAAGCGCGGCGTGTTCAAGAGCTGGACTGTGCTGCTGGCCATTGCCGCCTTCTCCCTGAGCCTGCTGGGTACCTTCCTGGTGCGCTCTGGCGTACTGACCTCGGTTCACGCCTTCGCCACCGACCCGGAGCGCGGCGTGTTCATCCTTGCCTTCCTGCTGGTGGTGGTCGGCGGCTCGCTGACGCTGTATGCCCTGCGTGCGCCGGTGGTCAAGAGCAAGATCGGCTTCGCCCTGTGGTCGCGGGAGACCTTCCTGCTGGTCAATAACGTGATCCTGGTGGTCGCCACGCTGATGGTGCTGCTCGGCACGCTCTATCCGATGGCGCTGGATGCCCTCACCGGCAATCTGGTGTCGGTGGGCCCGCCGTATTTCAATGCGCTGTTCGTGCCGTTGATGATGATTCTGATGCTGGCGCTGGGCGTCGGCGCCATCAGCCGCTGGAAGGACACACCGGTCAAGTGGCTGGTCAGCATGCTCAAGTGGGTGCTGGTGCTGGCAGCGATCGGGGCGGTGATCGGCGCCGTCTGGGTAGGTGACCACTTCCTGGCGGTCGGCAGCATGTTGTTCCTGGTGCTGTGGGTGGTCGGCAGTGCGGTACGCGACATCCTCGACAAGACCCGCAACAAGGGTCTGATGCGCGGCATCCGCGCGCTGCCTCGCAGTTACTGGGGCATGGTGATGGCCCATATCGGCATCGCGGTATGTGCGGTCGGTGTGGTCGGTGCCAGTCTGTTCGACAGCCAGCGTGACCTGCGCATGGAGCCGGGCGACAGTCTGGAACTGGGTGGTTACAGCTTCGTGTTCAAGGGCTCCACCCACCGGGAGGGCCCGAACTGGATCTCCGATCAGGGCATCATTGACGTGTACCGCAATGACCGCCGGATCACCACGCTGCGTCCGGAGAAGCGCCTGTACACGGTGCAGAACATGCCGATGACCGAAGCCGGTATCCATCCCGGTCTGACCCGCGACCTGTTCGTTGCCATGGGTGAGCCGCTTGACGAGGAGAATCGCGCCTGGGCCATCCGCGTGCATATCAAGCCCTTCGTGCGCTGGATCTGGGGTGGTGGCCTGTTGATGACCATCGGTGGTCTGCTCGCTGCCAGTGACAAGCGTTACCGGCTCAAGGCCCGTCAGCGTCGTACCGCGGCCCAGGCCGTACCGAGGGAGGCTGTCTGATGCGTAGATCCTGGGTAGTGATACCCCTGCTGTTGTTTCTGGGGTTGACGGCACTGTTCCTGAAGACCCTCAGCGACAAGAAGACCCAGCAGGACCTGGCGGTGGACCCCAGTGCGCTGCCCTCGGCGCTGATCGGCAAGCCGGTGCCCTTCTTCGAGCTGCCCTCGCTGGATGATCCGGAGCAACTGATCAGTCCCGATGATCTCAAGGGCGAGGTGGCGCTGATCAACGTCTGGGCCACCTGGTGCCCGACCTGCCGCGCGGAACATGCGTATTTCAACAAGCTGGTCGAGCGGGGCGTGACCATCTACGGCGTGAACTACAAGGACGAGAGTGAGGCAGCCCGCCGCTGGCTGGCGGAACTGGGCAACCCCTATCGCCTGAATATCGAAGACCCCCAGGGCAGTCTGGGCATCAATCTGGGGGTGTACGGCGCACCGGAAACCTTTCTGATCGATGCCGAGGGTGTGATCCATTACAAATACATCGGCGCGGTGGATGATCGGGTCTGGAACAACGAGCTCGGCCCGCGCTACCAGGCGCTGATCGATCAGGAGGCACAATGACGACTGCCTTGATGCACAGGGGCTGGTTGCTGCTGATGCTGCTGCTGGCGCCGGTGGCGCTTGCGGCTATCGATACCTACGAGTTCGAGACCGAGGAACAGCGCCAGCGCTTTTATCAGGTAAGCGGCGAGCTGCGCTGCCCGAAGTGCCAGAACCAGAACATTGCTGATTCCGATGCGCCCATCGCCACCGACCTGCGGCGTGAAGTGCACCGCATGCTCATGGAAGGCAAGGACAATCGCGAGATCATCGATTTCATGGTCGAGCGTTATGGTGACTTCGTCCGCTACAAACCGGCCCTCAGCCCAGCGACAGTGGTGCTCTGGTTCGGCCCGGCGGCGATGCTGCTGGGTGGCTTCATCATCCTGATCGTGATGCTGCGCCGCCGTCAGCGGGCGCTGCGTGAGGCGGCGGCCCATCCCCTTAGCAAGGACGAGCAACAACGTCTGCAATCCCTGCTGGAAAGAGAAGAAGACAGCTGATGACTGATTTGTGGTTGTATGGCGCGCTGCTGATACTAGCGGGCGTGCTTTTTCTGGTATGGCCGGTATGGAAGGCCCGCCGTCAGCGCAACACCGTGGACCGCACCGCGCTGAACGTGGCGCTCTACGAAGAGCGCGTGGCAGAGTTAGGCGCTCAGCGGGAGGCAGGCGAGATCTCCGCCGAGCTGCATGACATTGCGCTGGAGGAGGCCGGCAAGCTGCTGCTCGAAGACACCGCGAAGGCGGACGAGGCTCGCCGCCCGACCCATCGCGGCAGTCCGATTGCGCTCCTCGTAGCGGCCGCAGCGCTGCCGCTGGTGGTCGTCGGTCTTTACCTGAGCTGGGGCAATCCGGCCGGCCTGCAGTTGTTGCGCGAAATGCAGAACGACCCCATGCCGGCAGACCTGGTGGCCTATATCGACCGGATGGAGCGCATCACCGAAGTGCAGCCGCAGAATGGTGAGGTCTGGTACATGCTCGGCAGGGCCTACCTGGCGCAGCAAAGGCCGGCGGATGCCGCCAATGCCTTCGGTAACAGCATGGACCTGATGGGTGTGCATCCGGAGGTGCTCGCCCAGTATGCCCAGGCGCGTTTCTTCGCCAACGACAACAAGCTCGACAGCGAAGCCGCCGATGCATTGAGCCGCGCTCTGGAAATGAACCCGAACGAGCCCACCGCGCTGGGCCTGCTCGGCATCAACGCCTTCGAAGCCGGTGATTATGCCGGGGC
Source organism: Halopseudomonas pertucinogena (assembly GCF_014646575.1). Taxonomy (GTDB): domain Bacteria; phylum Pseudomonadota; class Gammaproteobacteria; order Pseudomonadales; family Pseudomonadaceae; genus Halopseudomonas; species Halopseudomonas pertucinogena. Next base: position 854,242 of record NZ_BMNN01000001.1, read on the forward strand.
CATTTCCTACTGGGAGCGCCTGCAGGCCGGCATGCCGCCGGGCAGTGAGGGTTTCACCGCGATCCAGGGCGGTATCGACCGTGCCCGGGAGCGGATGGGAGAGCCGGCGGACAGCGCAGCTGAGGGCCCGCAGATAGCAGTGCGCATCGAGCTGGCTGCCGAACTGGCAGAGCAGTATCCGGATGATGCGGTTGTCTTTGTCTCCGCCCGTCAGCCCCAGGGCCCGCCGATGCCGCTGCTGGCATTGCGCCTGAACAAGAGCGAGTTGCCGGTAGAAGTCGCCCTGAACAGCAGCCACGCGCTGATGCCCGGCCGCAGTCTGGAGCCAGGCCAGGCCCTGCAGATCAGCGCGCGCATCTCCACCGACAGTGACGTGCGCAACGCCGGACATCAGTCCGAGGCCGCCGAGGTGAAGGTAGGAGAGCAGGACGGGGCTGTGGTATTGCAGATCGATCGGGGCATGTGAGGCCGGGCGCGCTGCGCGCGCCAATCGCGGCGAGGTCGCCGCTCCTACCGGATGGAGGCAGGCTCGGTTTGGGTGGCCCTGGGCACACTCCGTAGGAGCCCCGACCTCGGGGCGATGGGGGCTGCGCCAGCAGCCCCGGTGCCCGGTGGGCACGCTTCGTACCGCCTTTACCCCGCCTGCCGCGGGCGCATTTCCTCCTGTGAGAAGTCGTCCACTTCGATCACTGCCCGCCGGGCTTCCCTGGCTTCTCTCACCAGCTTGGCTTCCTCTGGGCTGATCACGCCGCTTTCTGCGGCGACGGCGAGTTCGTCGGCATCGCTGTCGTGGTCCAGCTCGCCGGAACGGCGGGCCTTGGCCAGACGCTGTTCGATCGGGTCGGCCAGGATAATCTGTCCCAGACTGTGGTTAAGCAGGCCCGTCACATCCGTCGGATCTTCACTCACATAGCATCCATCCAGCAGCCGGTCCCGCATCGGGCCGGGTGTCATCAGCAGGCGGGCGACCCTGTGGCAGGTGAGATCGCTCGGCGGTTTGAGGCGCCGGCCGAGGGGGAAGATGATCACCCGGAGTGCAATGCCCACGGCGCGGTCGGGGAAATTCAGCAGGATCTCATGCATCGCCTGTTCAATCTTCGCCAGCAGGTCTTCCACACCCCAGCGCAGCAGCGGCAGGTCTTCCACGGGGTCGCCCTGATCGTGATAGTGCTTGAGGCAGGCACTGGCCAGATAGATGTAGCTGAGCACATCCCCGAGTCGGGCGGACAGCCGCTCCCGGCGCTTCAGTTCGCCACCGAGCATCAGCATGCTGGTGTCGGTAAGCGTGGCGAAGGCGGCAGACAGCCGGCTGAGCTGCCGATAGTAGCGGCGGATATCGGCATCCCCGGCATGGGCGCTGTGGCGGTAATCGGGCGTCTTGCGCGGGCTGTCGTTGCCACTTCGTCGCAGGTTCCGGCGTCGGGGGCCATGGTCCAGATGGTCCGGCAACGGTGCCAGCCAGCCGGCGGTCAGACCCAGCAGCAGACTGCCTGCTGCATTGCCCAGCGCGTGGCCGATGTGCTCATACAGCAGCGCATCGAAGCGTGCAATGGCCTGCTGTTCGTCGGGATCCTGGGTGGCGAGCATCTCCTGCAGGACAAAAGGATGGCTGCGGATGGCGCCCTGACCAAAGATCATCATGCTGCGGGTGAGGATATTGGCCCCCTCGACAGTGATCGAGATGGGCACCGACTGGTAACCGCGGCCCAGGTAATTCTTCGGGCCCATGCAGATTCCCTTGCCGCCATGCACGTCCATGGCGTCGTTCATGCACTGTCGCATGCGTTCGGTGATGTGGTATTTGACCACCCCGGACAGCACCGCGGGCTTTTCACCCAGGTCCACCGCGCCCGCCGTCATGCGCCGCGCCGCGTCCATCACATAGGTGTTGCCGCCGATCCTCGCCAGGGCCTCCTCCACGCCCTCGAACTCGCCGATGGGCATGTTGAACTGCCGGCGGATGCGGGCATAGGCGCCGGTGGTCATGCTGGCCATCTTGGCTGCGCCGGTGCCGCCGGCGGGCAGGGAGATAGAGCGGCCGACCGCCAGACAGTTCATCAGCATCTTCCAGCCATGGCCGATCATCTCCTGACCGCCGATGAGATAATCCATGGGGATGAACACATCGGTACCGGAATTCGGGCCGTTCATGAAGGCCGCATTGAGGGGGAAGTGCCGGCGGCCGATCTCGATACCCGGCGTGTTGGTAGGGATGAGTGCCAGGCTGATGCCCAGTTCCTCCCGCTCGCCGAGCAGGCCGTCGGGGTCGTACACCTTGAAGGCCAGCCCGAGCAGCGTGGCGACCGGGCCGAGGGTGATGTAACGTTTCTCCCATGTCACCCGCAGGCCCAGTACCTCCTGACCTTCCCACTCGCCGCGGCAGACGATGCCCCGGTCCGGCATGGCACCGGCATCGGATCCCGCTTCGGGGGAGGTGAGGGCAAAGCAGGGCGCCTCCTGGCCAGCAGCCAGGCGGGGCAGGTAATGATTCTTCTGTTCATCGGTGCCGTAATGCAGCAGCAGCTCGGCGGGGCCAAGTGAGTTGGGTACCATCACTGTCGAGCCGAGGTCACCGCTGCGGCTGGCCAGTTTCATCGCAACCTGGGAATGGGCAAAGGCGGAAAAACCCTTGCCGCCATACTCCTTCGGGATGATCAGGCCGAAGAAGCCATTGTCCTTGATGAACTGCCAGACTTCTTCGGGCAAATCCTGCAGCTCGGTGGTGATCTGCCATTCGTTGGTCATCCGGCACAGTTCTTCCACTGGTCCGTCAAGAAAGGCCTGCTCCTCTTCGGTCAGTACCGGCTGCGGATAACTGTGCAGCCGGTTCCAGTCAGGCCGGCCGGTGAATATCTCGCCGTCCCACCAGACCGTGCCGGCCTCAAGCGCCTCGCGTTCGGTGTCGGAGATGGGCGGCAATACCTTGCGGAACCAGTGGAACAGGGGCGTGGTGATGCTGCGACGGCGCCAGTCGGTCATGTTCAGCGGGATGGCGACCCCCAGAAACAGTGCCCAGAGCAGCAGGTCGATGAACCAGTGCACAGGTCCAAGCAGGGTCATCGCCAGCAGATAGCCGCCGACCACCACGCTGGCATTCATCAGTCCGACGCGCTTCCACGCCAGTACGGCAATAATCAGGATCAGGCCCAGCAACCATAGCAGGGTCAACATGCAGCACTCCTTGGGGTCGAATTGGGAAACCACCCATCAGGATAGTAGCTGCCGCCGGGCTGTGCATTACTCCCCGAGAAAGCCCCCCGACTGCCTCGTCCACAGCTGCGCGTACAGGCCGCCGTGCCTTATCAGCTCATCGTGGCTGCCGTCCTCGGCGATCCGCCCTTCGTCCATGACGATAAGCCGATCCATCTCGGCGATGGTGGACAGCCGGTGGGCAATGGCGATCACCGTCTTGCCTTCCATGAGCTGATAGAGGTTTTCCTGGATGGCCGCCTCGACCTCCGAATCCAGCGCGGAGGTCGCCTCATCGAGGATCAGGATGGGCGCGTCCTTGAGCATCACCCGGGCGATGGCGATACGCTGGCGCTGACCACCGGACAGCTTGACGCCGCGCTCGCCCACATGGGCGTCGTATCCGCGCCGTCCCCTGGCGTCGCTCAGCTCGGGAATGAAGCTGTCGGCATGGGCGCTGCGCGCCGCCGCCAGCATCATTTCCTCGGTGGCATCAGGGCGACCGTAGAGGATATTGTCCCGTACCGAGCGATGGAGCAGCGAGGTGTCCTGGGTGACCATGCCGATATGCTGGCGCAGGGAGTCCTGGGTCACCTCCGAAATGTCCTGCCCGTCGATGAGGATGCGCCCGCTCTCCACGTCATAGAAGCGCAGCAGCAGGTTCACCAGGGTGGACTTGCCGGCGCCGGAGCGACCGACCAGACCGATCTTCTCACCCGGACGGATATGCAGGTTCATGTCCTCGATGACCCCGTGGCCCTTGCCATAATGGAAGCTGACCTGCTCCAGGCGGATCTCGCCGCGATCGACCTTCAGCTCGCTGGCGTCCGGTCGGTCCACGACCAGCTGCGGGCGGGAGATCGAGTTGATGCCATCCTGCACGGTACCGATATTCTCGAACAGCGCAGAGATCTCCCACATGATCCATTGGGACATCCCCCACAACCGAAGCACCAGACCCACGGCCACTGCCACGGCGCCCACGCCAATGCTTTCCTGCAGCCACAGCCACAGGGCCAGGCCGGTGACACTGGCCAGCAGCACTCCGTTGAGCAGATAAAGCGAGACGTTGACCAGCGTCACCAGCCGCATCTGCCGGTACACGGTGTCCATGAAGCCGGTCATGCCTGCCCGTGCGTGGGCGGCTTCGCGCTGGGAGTGGGAGAACAGCTTGACGGTCTGGATATTGGTATAACTGTCGACGATGCTGCCAGTCATGATCGAACGGGCATCGGCCTGTTCTTCGGCGACCTTGCCGAGCCGCGGAATGAAGTGCCACATCATCAGCCCGTAGCCGACAGCCCAGCCCAGCAGGGGCAGGATCAGGCGCCAGTCGGCCAGCCCGACCACCAGCAGGGTACCGAGAAAGTACACCGCCACGTAGTTCAGCACGTCGATCAGCTTGATCACGCATTCGCGTACCGCCAGCGCGGTCTGCATCAGCTTGGTGGAGATGCGCCCGGCGAACTCGTCCTGATAGTAGGTCATCGACTGGCGCAGCAGGTAACGGTGTATCAGCCAGCGGATGCGCATGGGGTAATTGCCCATCAGCGTCTGGTAGCTGAACAGCGAGTTGACCAGAATCAGCAGCGGCAGCAGGCCCATCACCACCAGGAACATGCCGGTGAGCTTCCAGCCTTCGTTCTGGATGAAGGTGCTGCGGTCCTGATTGGACAGCCAGTCGACGATATTGCCGAGGAAGCTGAACAGCCAGACCTCGGTGATGGCAATGCCGGCCATCAGCAGCGCGGCGGCGGTGAGGTAGGGCCAGGACCCCCGCGTGTAATGCACGCAGAACGCCAGCAGCTTCTTCGGTGGCTGGGTGGGCTCTTCGGCAGGGAAGGGATCAAGACGACGTTCGAACCAGCGGAACATGGGGGCAGCCTATGGCAACAGCGAAGGCCCGCTATTATGCGCGCTGGCTTGCACCCTGCTCAAGCGAAGGAGCAGCGGATATATGACGTGCGGCGGGAATTGGCCCACAATGGCAGCACCGATGAGAGGTGATCATGTCCAGGTTGCTGGTTTGGTGGAGAAAGTTGATGGGTGGACGCGAAACCCTGCTCGAACGACGCAGGGACGACTACGGAGCGCTGCGCATTACCGAGAACGGCGAGGGGTACCGCTTTCTCTATTTCGGTGAGCTCACCGAGCAGAGCTGTGTCCATGTTGCCGACCCGGCCTGGCTGGAGTACGACTATACCCGGGCCATGCTGCTGGGCACCTGGTGGGCGCGCCCCCATCCGGACATGACGCTGCTGGGGCTCGGCGGCGGCGCGCTGGCCAACGCATTGGTCCGGCATTTCGAGCCCTCCCGGGTGCAGATAGTGGAGCTGCGTGAAGAGGTGCTGGCGCTGGCGCGGGAGTGGCTTGGGCTGAGCGACGACCCGCGGCTGCAGGTTCACATAGGGTGCGCCGAGAAGTACATCGGTAATGCGCCAGCCAGCTGTGACCTGCTGCTGGTCGACCTCTATCTCGAAGGCGGGCTTTCACGCCTGCAGCTGCAGGCGGAGTTCTTCCGCAAGTGCCAGCAGGCGCTGCGGCCCGGTGGTGTGCTCGTGATAAACCAGTGGCAGATGGGCGAAACCGGGCTGCCCTATGCGGCGGCCATGCTGGCCGACCTGTTCGGTGACCAGTTCCTCCAGGTTCAGGTGGAGGAGGGCAACATACTGTTGTTCGTGCCTGCGGTCGGCGAGCCGCCGCTGCCGCTGGACAAACCGGCCATGCAGGCCTGGGCCGTCGGGTTGCAGCCGCGGCTGGGCTATTCGCTGGAGCCCTACATCACGAATCTGCACCGTGCCGCCGACGTACTGTCCCGCCACGATATCGGCTAGCCGACGACCTGCCGCTGTCCGGTGAAGTGCAGCGGGTCACCGCAACGCCGGCAGCTGTAGCGTCTGCCCCGGCGCACCAGTGCATGACGCTGGGGCGTGAAGGGGATGCCCTCGGGGCAACCACAGCGGTACAGATAACGGGTGCCGCGTTTCTGCGGCACCGCATAGTCATGACATCGATTGGCTGGCAGGCCGAACAGGCCCGTCATCAGACCCTGCCATTCGCGCCCGTGTGGGCGGATACGGCCGCCATACAGCGCTTCGGCCAGCAGGTGCGCAACCTCATGCGGCACGGTCTGCTGCAGAAAATCCTCTCGATTTTCGCGGTAGAGCTGGGCATTGAAGCGCAGCAGGTTGCGCTGAAGGTAGGCCACGCCCGCCTTCTGCCCGCGCAGATCCAGACGCACCTGGGGACGTTCGAACGAACGGTTGAAGTGCTGCTCGGCGAGCCGGTAACACTGCTCGAGGCGATACATGATCTGATCCATGGGCGGCATTATACGGGGCTGCCAGCCAGACGGGGAGTGCCGGCAGGCGAGCGATCAGAAAATGCCGCTGTCCAGCCCGGCGGCCATGTACAATCCCAGCTCCTCGGCCTGGTCGAGAAAACCCGGCTGCCAGTCTCCACGCAGTACCAGCGGGTCCTGGGCCCAGCTCCAGCGCAACCCGGTGACGATGGATTCGATGGCCCGGCGGGTGCCTGTGCCGTCATGGCCGGCGCGGATATACAGCGCGCAGGGCATGCCCTGTTTGCGCTCCAGCACCGGATAGTAGCAGCGGTCGAAGAAGTCCTTGAGCGCACCGCTCATGTAGCCCAGGTTCTCGGTGGTGCCCAGAATGATGGCATCGGCCTGAAGTACGTCATCAGGCGTCGCTTCCAGCGGGGCGACCCAGCGCACCTTTACGTTCTCGATGGTGGATGCGCTGGCACCACGCAGTACGGCATCCCTGAGCCTGGCGGTATTATCCGAAGGGGCATGGGCGACCAGTAACAGCTGTCGTGCAGACATGAAGACACTCCTCTGGAAAGGGGGCTGGCCAGTGTAAGGGTTTGTGTCCGGAAATGGCGAGATCGGCGATCCTGATATAGCTTGTTCTGGTACCACTTGCTGTTTCAGGGGCCTTGCATGCTGCGGATTGTTACCACCATCAGTGCCTTGCTGACGGGCATTGCGCTGTTGCTGATGGGCACGGGACTTCTCAACACACTGGTACCCCTGCGGGGTGATGCCGAAGGATTCTCCGATCAGGTACTGGGGCTCTTCGGCTCGGCCTACTTTGCCGGCTTCATGCTCGGCACCTGGGTCTGCCCGCGCCTGATACGGCGGATGGGGCATATCCGCGCCTTCGCCTTCTTTGCCGCCGGCACTGCCGCCTGCATCATCCTGCATGTAATGTTCGTCAACATGCTCTTCTGGATGCTGCTACGGCTGGCCACCGGTCTGGTGCTGGTCGGGGTGTATACCTCCATCGAGAGCTGGCTGAACTCCGGTGCGCCCAAGGAGCGGCGGGGGCGGGTGTTTTCCGTCTACATGCTGGTGAACCTGGGCGCCCTGGCCCTGGCCCAGCAGCTGCTGCAATTCAGCAACCCGCTGACCAACCTGATGTTCGGCGTTGCCGCGTTCTTCGTGATCATTGCCGTGATGCCGGTGGTGGCGACCCGACTGCCGCAGCCGGAAATTACCGATACACCGGGCCTGTCCCTCAAGCTGCTGTGGGCAGCGGCACCGGTGGCCTGCGTCGGTGCGGTACTGGTCGGTCTGGCCATGGGGGCGTTCTGGGGTCTGGCTGCGATCTACGCCGCGCGCATGGGCATGAATACCGGCCAGATCGCCACCTTCATGTCGCTGGTCATTGTGGGCGGGGCGGTATTCCAGTGGCCCATCGGCATGATCTCCGACCGGATCGATCGGCGGCTGGCGCTGGCCCTGGTGTCCGGCCTGGCCGCCTTCGGTGGCGTGCTGATGGTGGTACTGGCCTCTACCGCCAGCGGATTGCTGATCGGTGCGCTGATCTTCGGCGCGGGTTCCTTCGCCGTCTATCCCACCGTGGTGGCACACCTGATCGACCATCTGCGCAAGGAAGATGTGCTTGCCGGCAGCGCCGGGATCCTCCTGCTGCAGGGGATAGGCTCGGCCATCGGCCCAGCCATCGCGGGCTGGCTGATGGGGGTCACCTCGGCCTTGTCACTGCCGCTGTACTTCGCCGCCATGTTTGCGCTGTGCGTGGCATACAGTCTCTACCACTGGCGCATCACCCGCCAGCGCATCGTCGAGGAGCCGGCGCACCAGATCCCGATGGTTCAGACCTCGCCGGAGGTGCTGGAAATGGCGCTGGACGAGCAGAAGCCGGACGAGGAGTTTGCCGAAACGGACGCCGAGCAAGTGCAGCTGGCCACAGGCGGGCCAGTCGCACCTGCAGAGGATCGGTCCTCGAAGGTCTGAACGACAAGTCTGATCTATCGGATGGAGCGTGGCGGTACCGCTTACGGCGCCGCGCGCCTCACTTCCTGTGTTAATACCTGTTCGCTATCACCCCGGGCAGGCAAAACGCGAAACACTCTAACAAGTCTGGATTAAATTTACATTAAATTGACTATAGTCAAGGTCAGGTGGTGCGGCAGGATGTCGCAGAGGGGCCGGCTGCCGGATAATAACAATCAGGAGGTCAGACCATGATCCAGAATGTTGTAGGGCTATTTACCAACCCTGACCGCGCATGGCGTACCATCAGGGCAGGGGAGACGACCCTCGGGCCCGTCTATCTCGCGCACGTGCTGGTGCTGGCGGCCATTCCCGCGGTATCGGCCTACATAGGCACTACCCAAGTCGGCTGGACCATAGGGACGCTGGAGTCGGTGAGGCTGACCCAGGCCAGCGCACTGCAGATGACCGTCCTGACCTGGCTCGCCATGCTTGCTGGTGTTGCCGTGATGGGTGCCTTCATCCACTGGATGTCCCGCACCTATGATTCCAATCCGACCCTCAGCGAGTGCATGGTTTTCGCCGCGTATACCGCGACGCCGCTGTTCATTGCCGGGCTGGCCGCGCTCTACCCCAATCTGTGGCTGGCCATGTTCGCCGGTACCGCGGCCATCTGCTACACGACCTACCTGCTCTATCAGGGTATTCCCATCTTCATGAACATCCCCACTGAGGAGGGCTTCCTGTTCTCCAGCTCGATATTGGCGGTGGGGCTGGTGGTGCTGGTCGGCATGATGGCCACCGCAGTAATCTTCTGGGGGCTGGGCATCGGCCCCATCTACATGCGCTGAACCAGTCGACGCGGGCCAGGGACGGCACGCGAAGACGAGTGCATATTCTTCTGCGCGGTGATTACCGGTAGAATGCGGCGTTTTGCGCAGCCCGGGTTCCCGCCATGTCCAGCTTCAGTGTCAATCAGAACAAGCTTCAGAAACGTCTGCGTCGACTGACCGCCGAAGCCGTCACCGATTACAACATGATCGAGGACGGAGATCGCGTCATGGTCTGCCTGTCCGGTGGCAAGGACAGCTACACCATGCTCGACATGCTCATGCATCTGCAGAAAGTGGCGCCGATCCGCTTCGAGCTGGTGGCAGTGAACATGGACCAGAAGCAGCCGGGCTTCCCCGAGCATGTGCTGCCGGCCTACCTGAGCGAGCTGGGCATCGATTACCACATCCTCGAGCGGGACACCTACTCCATCGTCAGGGAGAAGGTGCCGGAGGGCAAGACCACCTGTTCGCTGTGCTCGCGGCTGCGGCGCGGCAATCTCTATACCTTCGCCGACGAGATAGGCGCGACCAAGATGGCGCTGGGTCATCACCGGGACGACATCGTCGAGACCTTCTTCCTGAACATGTTCCATGGCGGCAATCTCAAGGCGATGCCGCCCAAACTGCGTGCCGATGATGGGCGCAACGTGGTCATCCGTCCGCTGGCGTACTGCAGCGAAAGGGACATCGAAGCCTATTCGCAGATGCGCGGATTTCCGATCATCCCGTGCAACCTCTGTGGCTCCCAGGAAAACCTGCAGCGCCAGGTTGTCAAGGGTATGCTCCAGGCGTGGGAAAAGGAGGCGCCGGGCCGGATCGAGAACATCTTCCGCTCGTTGCGCAACGTTCAGCCGTCCCAGCTGGCGGACCCGAAGCTGTTCGATTTCGCCGGGCTGAAGGTGGATGATGATGCAACGCCTCGCTTCGTCAACGTGATGAATCTCTGAGAAGAGCTGCCGGGACGACACATGCGCGATTATCGTTGGCTGGAAGAGTACTGCCTTAACCGCTTCGGCTCGCGCCAGGCACTCGAGGCGCGTCTGCCTGTAGCACGTTCCGCCGACGAGCTGCGGGCATTGGGGGACGACCGCTATCTGTCGATGCTCGCGCTGCGGGTATTTCGCGCCGGCCTGAAGCACAGCGTGGTGGATGCCCGCTGGCCGGCATTCGAAGAAGTGTTCTTCGGCTTCGATCCCGACAAGGTGGTGCTGATGAGTGCCGAACATATCGAGCGGCTGATGCAGGACCGACGGCTGATACGCCATCTGGCCAAGCTGCGCAGCGTACCGCGTAACGCGCAGATGGTGCTGGACCTGCGACAGGAGTTCGGCAGCATGGGCAACCTGATAGCGGACTGGCCGGCGCAGGACATTGTCGGCCTGTGGCGGATGCTGGCAAAACGGGGCAATCAGCTTGGCGGTCTCTCGGTGCCGCGCTTTCTGCGGATGGTCGGCAGGGATACCTTCGTCACCACGGCAGATGTACTGGCCGCGCTGGTGGGCATGGGGGTGCTGGACCGACCGGTTGCAACCAGCCAGCGGGATCTGGCCACGGTGCAGCAGGCCTTCAATACCCTGGCAGACCAGAGCGGCAGGACCTTGGGTCAGCTGTCAGCCATGCTGGCCTTTACCGTGAATCATTGAGTTACGCCAGATTCCTGCTGCGTCCGTTCAGGACTTGACCTCAACCTGTTGACCGTGCAAGGTATTCGGGTCTTTTCGTCAGGGTTGGGGCATGCGTCCATTTCTTCTTCCGCTGTGTATCCTGGGGCTGGCAATGCTGGTCGGTTGTGCCGGAGCGCCTCGGACAGCCTCGGTTGCACCTGCCCCGGTACCGCAAAGCCCTGTACCGGCGACAGCATCCCATGACGAACTGCTGTTCCATGCCTTCAGTCTGGTCGGCACCCCCTACCGCTGGGGCGGCAGCTCGCCGGAGACCGGCTTCGATTGCAGCGGGCTGATCAATTACGTGTTCCGTGAAACCGCGGGGCTGAGCCTGCCGCGCACTACCGCCGAGCTCAACCGGCTGCCCAACACGGCGCCGACCAACGCCTTGCTGCCCGGCGACCTGGTGCTGTTCTCCACCCGCGGCAAGCGGGTGGACCATGCCGGCATCTATGTCGGTGACGGGCGCTTTCTGCATGCGCCGAGCAGCGGCGGGCGCGTGCGCATCGATGATCTTCAGGCCAGCTACTGGCAGCGCAGCTTCCAGAGCGCCCGCCGGGTGCTGGATCACTGAGCGGCCGGCCGGCTTTTCTCAGATCGGCTGGACGCGGTCCTGCAGGCCACCATTGCTGACCAGTTCGAGGAACTCGTCCCCCAGCCGTTTGCTCTCGTCCATTGCCCGGCGCCAATATGACTCGCGCCCCGCATCGTCATTGAGGAAGCGACGGTAGTCGCGCCGATCCGGCAGCTTGCCGTAGGGCAGGCGGGCCAGGTACGCGGGCGATGGCGCCACCAGCAGCACATCGCCGATCTGTCCCGCATTGGCCTTGCGCCAGGGCAGCGCCTTGTCAAACCAGCCCGGCACCACCCGGTCGAGGAAATGCGGATAGAGCACCACCCCCGGCGCCCGCCAGGGCAGGTCGAGGTGATAGTCCAGCAGTCCGCCGTCACGGTACACGCCCTGGGACGCGCCGGGGATATCCCGCACCGCTTCCATCACCATGGGTATGGAGCCTGAAGCCAGTAAGGCCGGGCGCAGGTTTTCCGGTGACAGGGGGACATGGGTAGTAACGAAGTCCTGCAGCTCCTCCAGCGGCGGAGGCAGGCGCTGATCATGGATGATGACGCGCTCGAACCAGCGCTTGAGATGACGGCGTCCGAGCAGGTTGGAACCGATGACCCCGCCCAGCCCCAGCCCGAGCTGGCGCGGTCGGTCGTGCTGCAGCAGGCGCAGGGATTTCACCACCATGATGTTCAGGCGATAGAGCGGGTTGCTGAGAATATGCTCGTCCTGGCCGTCCAGCAGATCGTCCAGCATCCGCGAACAGCGCAAGCTGATGTCCGCCACGCTGATCCCCTTGGGGAAGCGCTGGCGGGTATACAGTTCGCCGAGGCGTTGCAGGCCGGCAACCGGGTCCTCGGTGCAGACGCTGGCAAACCGCCAGCTGCCGATGGATGCGCCCACCAGGCTGCGCGGCTGCGGTGCCTGCGGCAGCCAGTGGCCGAAGACTGCCATGTCCAGACCCTGGATGCCCAGCGCCTTCGGCCCGCCGGCGGCACCGGGAATGAGGTGGATGTCGGCGGGCTGCAGCCCGCCCTGACGAATGTGCTCGAACGCGCGGCTCCCGGCGCGTAAGGTGAGTGCGGGTTCAGCGATGTGTATGGCGACCATGTATTTTCCAGAGCAAAACGGCAAATCCGTTGTCTCAAGTTTGGGTTCAGCTTGTTTTAAGCCTGAATTCAGCTTGCCCATCTAGCATTGCAAGTGTCTTCAAACAACGGAGCTTCATGATATGAAAAAACTTATTGCGCTGTCTTGTGTTGCACTTCTGGGTATGGGATCGACTGCGGCCTTCGCCGACGATGATGTAGGCCGTGAAGAAGCAGCCAAGCTGGTCGAGCAGGGTACCATCCAGTCCATCGAGAGCCTGGAAGAAAAGGCGCTGTCGATCAAGCCGGGTACCATTACCGACCGCGATCTGGAGCGCGAGGACGGCCGTTACGAGTACAAGCTGGATATCGATGCTGACGACGGCACCAAGTGGGAAGTCAAGCTGAATGCGGCCACCGGCGAAGTCATCAAGACCGAGCAGGATGACTGATCTTCAGCGTCTCCTGAAGCCAGCCGCCTTGTGCGGCTGGTTTTGTATCGGCCTGACGGGCCTCGGCGCATCGCTCGCCAGCGCCGATGAAATTGACCAGGACGAAGCCCTGGCGCTGACCGAGCGGGGGGCGATACTGCCCCTGCAATCGCTGATTGCCGATGCGCTGAAACGCTACCCCGGCCGCTTTCTCGAAGCGGAGCTGGAGCGGGACGACGGCAGTTACATCTACGAGCTGGAAATCGTCACCAGGGATCGGCGAGTCATTGAACTGGAATATGATGCAGCAACCGGTGCGTTGCTGGATGTGGACATAGACGAGGATGATTGATGCGGCTGCTGCTTGCCGAGGACAATGTTTCGCTGGCTGACAGCCTGATGCGGGACCTGCGCCAGGCGGGATACGTGGTGGACTGGCGCGCCGATGGCCGGGATGCACAGTTGCTTGGCGAGCAGGAGCCCTATGACCTGTGTGTTCTTGACCTCGGCCTGCCGGGGCGTGGGGGCCTGCAGATATTGCATGCCTGGCGCGAGCAGGGGTTGAGCATGCCGGTACTGGTTCTCTCTGCCCGCAGCAGCTGGGCGGAGCGGGTGGAGGGTCTGCGTGCCGGTGCCGATGATTATCTAGGCAAGCCCTTCAGTACCGAAGAGCTTCTGTTGCGCATTCAGGGCCTGTTGCGCCGCAGTCATGGGCGGGAACCGCAGCGGTTGCTGCGTGCCGCCGGCCTGACGCTGGATGAAGCCAGCCAGCAGGTGTCCGGCCCCGGACTGGATAACGTGCAACTGTCCGCCAGCGAGTTCCGCATGCTGCGCTGCTTCATGCTGCATGCCGGTCAGCTGGTTTCCAAGGCCCGGCTGGCTGAGCACCTGTACGACAACGAAGCCGAGCGCGACTCCAACGTCATCGAGGTACAGATCAATCATCTGCGACGCAAGCTGGGCAGGCAGGCCATTGAAACCCGCCGGGGCCAGGGCTACGTGCTGGTCGGGCTGCCTGAATGAGGTCCATCAGCCGCCAGCTGGGCAGCGGTCTGCTGCTGGTGATGCTGATCACGGTGCTGCTGGTCGGGCAGGGGGCCGTCTGGCTTTTTGATCGGGCACTGCGCGATTACCTGGGCAGCGACCTGCAGCGCGAGAGCGATGCCCTTCTGGTGGCCATGACTCCCACTCCCGGCGGGCTGATGCTGGACACGACGCGGATCGGCCCTGACTATCTGCGGCCGTTCTCCGGCCGCTATTTCATTATCGAAAGCCACCACCAGCGCTGGCGCTCCCGCTCCCTGTGGGACGAGCGCCTGCCGGCGGTGAATGTGGAGCAGCACAACAATCAGCTGGTGCCGGGCCCAGCCGGCCAGCAACTGCTGATGCGCTCGCAACATTTTCGTCGGGCGAGCCAGCCGGTGACCATCACCGTGGCGCTGGACTATCAACCATTGCTGCTGGCATTCCAGCGTGCGCGCAACTGGTTGTGGGGGCTGGGTGGTATTGCCGTGCTGGTCAGCCTGCTGCTGCAACATGCGTTGCTGCGCCGAGGGCTTCGACCGCTGCGTGCGGTGCGTACCGAGCTGGCCGAGTGGCACGCCGGCAAGCGTCTGGAGCTCAGTGACAATGTCCCGCTGGAACTGTCGCCGCTGGTGCGGGAGATCAACCATCTCGGCGCCCAGGTGGAGCAGATCATCCAGCGTTCGCGCAAGGGGCTGGGCGACTTCAGCCACGCGCTGAAGACACCGCTGGCGGTAGCCGAGAGCCTGCTGAACCGGGACAGCCTGACGGCGGAAGACCGGGTGCAGCTCCAGCGCCAGTTGCAGGATATCCGCCGGCAACTGGAGCGGGCGTTGCAGCGCTCGCGCCTGGCGCCGGAAAGCCACAGTATCCAGCGTTTCGACCCGGCGGAGGATCTGCCCTGGCTGCTCGGCTCACTGCAACAGATACATGGTGCAGAGGTGGAAATCCTCCATCCGCCGCTGGCGATGGGCCGACCGTGGCCTTTCGAGCGTGAGGATATGCTCGAGCTGCTGGGTAATCTGCTCGACAACGCCTGCAAGTGGGCTGCAGGCCGGGTGCGCCTGGACTGGGTCTTGTTGCCAGACGCACTGCAGCTGCGCGTCGAGGATGACGGGCCGGGGATCAGCGAGCAGGACCGCCAGCAGGTACTCGGGCGCGGTACACGGCTGGATGAAAGCGTGGCCGGCCATGGCCTGGGGCTGGCAATTGTCGGTGATCTGGTGGACGTCTATGGAGGGAGCCTGGAGCTGCTGGAGAGCGACCTGGGTGGGTTGGCGGTGCAGGTGACGCTGCCGGTGGCACGCCGGCAACCGATAGACTGATGTCTGGGCGGAGCAGGGCGCGGCAGCGCCCTGCCCAGGCCGGGATCAGAGGACCATTGCCGCGACCCAGCCAAAGGCGATCAATGGCAGGTTGTAGTGCAGAAAAGTCGGCACCACGGTGTCCCAGATGTGGTTGTGCTGACCGTCAACGTTCAGACCGGCGGTCGGGCCCAGTGTCGAGTCGGAAGCAGGCGAGCCGGCATCGCCCAGCGCGGCAGCGGTGCCTACCAGCGAGACGATGGCCAGCGGACTGAAACCCAGCTGCATGGCCAGCGGCACATAGATGGCAGCGATGATCGGCACTGTCGAGAAGGAGGAGCCGATGCCCAGGGTGATCACCAGGCCGACGACCAGCATCAGCAGGGCCGCCAGCGCCTTGTTGTGGCCTATGTATTCGGCCGAAGTCTGAACCATGCTTTCGATGTGCCCGGTGGCCTGCATGACCGAGGCGAAGCCGTTGGCGGCAATCATGATGAAACCTATCATCGCCATCATCTTCATGCCCTCGGTGAACAGGTCGTCCGCCTCGCGCCAGCGCACCACCCCGGAAAGGGAAAATACGATGAAACCGGCCAGGGCGCCCATGATCATCGAGTTCAACCACAGCTGAATGGTGAAGGCAGCCACAATTGCCACCAGCGCTACCAGCAATGTCCTGGGCGTGTACCTGACCTTCTCGGAGGCTTCGCGATCAGGGGCGGCCTTGGCCGGAGCGTAATTGCGGCCTCTGCGGTAACTGAAGAATGCCACGATCAGGCCGCACAGCATGCCCAGGGCCGGCAGCGCCATGGCCTGCATGACGCTGATACCGGTGGTGTCGAGGCCGCCGTCGCGCACGTTCGCCAGCAGGATGTCATTGAGAAAGATCGCTCCGAAACCCACCGGCAGGAACATATACGGGGTGATCAGGCCGAAGGTCAGGATGCAGGCAGCCAGCCGGCGATCCAGTTGCAGCCTGTTCATGACGAACAGCAACGGTGGGATCAGCAGCGGAATGAAGGCGATGTGGATCGGAAGGATATTCTGTGATGCCATGGCCGCCACCAGCAGCATGCCGAGCAGCACCAGACGCAATCTGCCGGTATTGCCGTTGCCACCGCTGTCGATCATGCGCAGGGCGCGATCCGTCAGGGCATGAGCGGTGCCCGACTTGGCGATGGCCACGGCGAAGGCGCCGAGCAGGGCATAACTCAGGGCAACGGTGGCGCCCTTGCCCAGACCGTCCTGGAAGGCCTGCAGGGTGGCATCCAGGGTCAGGCCGCCGAGCAGCCCTCCGGTCACCGCGCCAATGATCAGCGCCACCACCACGTGCACACGGCACAGGCTGAGAACAAGCATTACTGCAACTGCAACGACCACTGCATTCATGGATGCTTCCTCTGAAAAAATCGGCTGCAAGGATACCCGAGCGGGCAATAACGATCCATTCGCAACTGGCAAACTGACCGTTGCCGGTATCTTTCCGGCGACAATCTTGCATAATCAGCTGATTCCAACCCTGGAGATATTGATGTGATCGAAGGACAGCCGCTACCCCACTACCAACCCCTGATCGATACCGCGACGGGGCGCATTGCCGGTTACGAAGCGTTCGCGCGACTGCGCCGGGACAATGGCGAGGTGGTCAGTGCCGGCCCGCTGTTCAACAGTACCGACGTCGAGCAGCACGAGCTGTTGCAGCTTGATCGCACCGTAAGGCGCCTTGCGCTGGAGCACTTCCAGGCCACGCCGGCCGGTTTTCTCAGCCTGAACATCTCGCCGAAATGGCTGGCGCAGGTCAGTCTGGAGGCGCCGTTGCCCAGCCTCAGCCTGCTGGAAGAAGTCGGTCTGCCTGCCGAGCAGGTGGTTTTCGAGATCGCCGGCCTGGAAGGGGACCCGGATCGTTTGAAGGAGGTAGTGGCGCGCTATCACGAGGCGGGTATCCGGGTAGCGGTGGACGACTTCGGTACCGGTTATTCCATGCTCGACCAGGTCATCGCCCTGGAACCGGACTTTCTCAAGCTGGATATCCAGTTGTTGCACAGCGCGACCGGCGGCAGCCGCAACAGCTCCGACTTCGTCAAGTCCCTGGCGCTGGTCGCGGAAAAGAGCGGTTGCTGGATCATCGCCGAGGGTGTGGAGACCGAAGAACACCTGCATTTCGCACTGGATTGCGGCGCACGCTACGTCCAGGGTTACCTCTTTGGTGCAGCCCAGGAGAGCTTTGTGCCGGAAGATACCTTCCAGCCGCTGTTCTCCCACCTGCGCGATCAGTACGTGCAGAGCAAGCTGGCCGAGCGCGGTCGACTGCGCGAGTTGCGCCTGTCGTTGTCGGGCCTGTTCCGTGAACTGCGCGAGTGGCTGGACCGCGGCGGCAAGCCCGAACAGCTGCGTGCGCCGGCACAGTATCCCTGGCTGCTGCGCTTCTTCCTGTGCGACGCCTACGGCACGCAGATTTCACCGAACTACGAATGGACCGGCGAGTGGTGGCAGCAGGACCCGCGGTATCTGGATCACAACTGGTCGTGGCGCCCCTATTTCTACCGGATCCTGGCTGCGTCCGGAGAGGACAGGGTGATTCTCTCCAACCGCTACCGGGATGCCAGCAGCAACCGCCAGTGCATGACGTCGGGTCTGTTCATTGACGACGGTCGGCACCTGTTGCTGGTGGACATCGATGTAGGTCGCCTCAGACCCTGAAGCGTGCGAGCAGGGTGCTGATCTGCTCGCCGATCCGTGCCAGATGCTGACTGGCCTGGGCTGTTTCCCGGGCGCCGTCGGTGGTCTCCCGTGCCAGCTCCGCCGCTTCGGTCACGTTGCGGTTCACATCCTCCACCACGGTGGACTGCTGGGTGGTAGCACTTGCGATCGAGGCGTTGAGCGCCACCAGCTGCTGCATCGACTGGGCAATCTGCTCAAGGGCCTGGCCGGCCGCATTGACCTGCTCCACGCTCTGCTCCGAATAGCGGCTGCTCTCATGGATCACCTGCACCGCCGACTGGGTGTTGTTCTGCAGGCGGGTGATCATGTCGTGAATTTCCTCGGTGGACTTCTGGGTGCGCTGGGCCAGGTTGCGTACCTCATCCGCCACCACTGCGAAGCCCCGTCCCATCTCGCCTGCACGGGCGGCTTCAATGGCGGCGTTGAGCGCCAGCAGGTTGGTCTGCTCGGCGATGGCGCGTATCACGTCCAGTACGGTGGCGATCTCATCCGCGTCGGAGGAGAGCGTCTGCATATGGCCGACGGCGGTGCTTACGCTGGCGGAGAGGCGGTTGATCTGTTCTATGGTTTTGTCCACCTGCAGGCGGCCGTACTCGGCGCCTTCATTGGCGCTTTCCACCTCCTGGGCTGCCGCGTTGGCATTCTGGGCAACGTCCTGCACCCCGTAGGTGATCTCGTTGACGGCAGTGGCCATCAGCTCCATGCGCTCGGACTGCCGGGTCATGCCAGCCAGTGAGGCGTTGCTGATCTGGTCCAGCTGATGGCTGGCGCTGATCATCTGATTGGCGCCATCCCCGAGCTGGCCAACCAGCTTGCGAAGGGTGTCGGTGAAGGTATTGAAGTGCTGCGCCAGCAGGGACAGCTCGTCCCGGCCATTGCCGTCCAGTGTGCGGGTCAGGTCACCCTCGCCATTGGCAATGTCGCCCATTGCCTGGACCACCGTGTTCAGCGGCTGGGTGATGCTGCGGCCGATGACATAGATGAGCGCCAGCATGGCCAGCACAATGATGGCTACCGTGGCAAGGGCGCTGATCATCTGGCTGTGGAAGCGCTCTTCCATCTCGGTGAGATAGGTGCCGGTACCGATCATGTAATCCCACGGCTTGAAATGGGTAAAGGCCGCCAGGCGCTGCACGGGTTCGTCGACACCGATCTCTCCACCAGGCTTGACCCAGGCGTACTGGAAGTGACCGGTGTCCTGGAGGCGTGCCATATCGACCATTTCCTTGATCAGATTCACCGTGCCGGGCCTGTGCAGCGTGCTCAGATCCTTTCCTTCGGTCTCGGGAGCAAAGGGGTGCATGAGCATGACGTAGTTCATGTCATTGACCCAGAAGTACTCGTTGCCGTCGTAACGCAGCTGACGCAGCATGGCCAGGGCCTGACTGCGGGCTTCCTCGGGAGTGAGTTCGCCGCTGAGTTCCCTGGCATGGTAAGCGGCCATCAGGCTGCGGGCGGTCTCCGCAAGGTGGGTGGCCTTGGTGATCTCCGCCGTGTGGACTTCCTTGCGGAGATGGTTGAGGGACAGGAAAGTCAGTATCAGCAAACTGGCAAGGGCTACCACCAGAATCAGCCACAGGCGCTGGGTAATCCGCATTCGGCGCAGGAAATCCATTTTCGTCTCCACTTTTTCTTCTTGATAACTGCGATCGGCTACTGACGATCTACCTGCAGCCTTATCGGCAGCAAACGCCCATACTGAAGCCTTTTTTGCGCCTTTCGCCTGCCCGAAGGGCGTGCTACATTGCCGCCGCGCGGCGCCACAGGGCACTTTCCGCGGATGGTCCGGTCTATCTGTCTGTTTCAAACGGGATATTTTTTATGCAGTTATCTTTCAAAAGCCTTTCCCTTGCTGCCCTGCTGGGGCTGTCCGCCACGCCCCTGGTCGCCCTGGCCGGGACCCCGGAACCCGCCGAGCCGCCTGCCGATGCGGTATTGACCGAAGATGTCGAAGGGAAGGTGATCGTCGGCTGGATCGAGAAGGCGCTGATCCTGCCGGAGCAGACTGCCGTGAAGGTCAAGGTCGATTCCGGCGCCTTGACCTCGTCCATGCACGCCACCAACCTGGAGCGCTTCAAGCGTGACGGCAAGCGCTGGGTGCGTTATGACGTTGACGTCAAGGATGCCGATACCGGCGAGAACGTGACGATGAAGTTCGAGCGCCCGCTGTATCGTCAGATCACGGTGCGGGGCGCCGGTGGCGAGGATCACCGCCCGGTGGTCAAGATGCGCCTGTGCATCGGCAACCGTGTCTACGAGGAGCAGTTCTCCCTGCGTGACCGCAGCGACATGACCTATCCGGTTCTGCTGGGGCGCCGTACCATCGAGCATATCGGGCTGATCGACGTATCCAGTACCTTCCTGCTGCCGCTGGAATGCCCGGAGCAGGCCAGTGACGAGGAGCGCAGCCGACAGCAGCAGATGCAGCAGGACGCCACCCTGGTGGACGACAGCCGGATGGATGAGGCGTCCGAGCCGGAGGAAGAAGATGACGAGCAGGAGGGCGGCGAGTAAGGTCTACGCCAGCAACCACCCTGCCGCCGCCGTGGCCGTCACCACCAGCCACGGCGGCAGCTTCCAGAACATCAGCGCCACCAGTGCCGCCAGCGCCAGGGCAAAATCGCCGGGCCCGCGGATGGCCGTGACCCACATCGGCTGATACAACGCCGCCAGCAGCAACCCCACCACTGCCGCATTCACCCCGGCCAGCGCCGCCTGAACCCGCAGCTCATGCCGCAAGCGCTCCCAGAAAGGCAGTACCCCGATCACCAGCAGGAATGAAGGCAGAAAGATCACCACCAGGCACAGCAATCCGTTGAGCCAGCCGGGAAGCCCGGTATCCATCGCCGCGCCGAGAAAGGCGGCAAAGGTGAACAGCGGCCCCGGTACCGCCTGGGTAGCGCCGTAACCGGCGAGGAAGGTATCCACATCCATCCATCCGGCGTCGACCGTCTCCGCCTGCAGCAGCGGCAGTACCACATGGCCACCGCCGAACACCAGCGCCCCCACCCGGTAGAAGCTGTCGGTCAGGGCAACCAGCCCGCCGGGAAACAGGACCGCCAGCATGGGAAGACCCGCCAGCAGGGCGGTGAAAAGGAGCAGGGCGAAGGTGCCTGTGCGGCGGCTGACCGGCACTGAGAATCGGTCAGGCTGCGGGTCCGCCACAGGTCTGAACAGCATGAGTCCGACCAGACCGCCGGCCACCAGCACCAGCAACTGGCTCCAGATGCCGGTCAGCATCAGCACCGCTATCGTCGCAGCGGCCATGATGGTCACACGCTGCCGATCCGGGCACAGACTGCGGGCCATACCCCAGATGGCCTGGGCCACGACCGCCACCGCGACAATCTTCAATCCCTGGAGCACTCCGGGTGCAGGGCTGCCCTGGGAGATCAGCAGGCCGGCGAACAGAATGAGGGCAATGGCCGAGGGCAGGGTGAAACCGAGCCAGGCCGCCAGCGCACCCGCGTAGCCGGCACGGGTCAGCCCCAGCGCGATGCCGACCTGGCTGCTGCTGGGTCCGGGCAGGAACTGGCAGAGGGCGACCAGGTCCGCATAACCGCGCTCCGACAGCCACTGGCGGCGGACCACGAACTCGTCACGGAAATAGCCGAGGTGGGCGATGGGCCCACCAAAGGAGGTCAGGCCGAGCCGGAGAAAGATGAGAAAAACCGACCAGGGACTGTGATCGGCGACCGGTCGGGCAGGAGCCTTCACGAGAGTCGGCCTGTCACCACATCAGGTCGTCGGGAATCTTGTAGGCTGCGTAGGGATCATCCTCGTCCGGCTGTTCCGCCTCGACCCTGGCGATGATCACCGGCCAGTGGGGCGCGCGCTCCATGACCTTCTCGGCTGCGTCAAGGGGGATGACCTGAAACTTGCCGGACAGGCGGACGATGGCCAGTTTGCCGCGGCTGAGCCTGTCGAACTGCTCGTCGGTGACATGGATCTTCTTGATCTTGTTCTTCACCACGAACTGGTAAGCGGTCTCGCCGCTGCTGCGGTCCAGCACCGCCTGCTCGATGATCTGCCTGGCCTGGGCCTCACGCTCCTTGCGCGCCGCCTCTTCCTGACGCTGCAGGTTCAGCTGGCGATCACGCTCGGCCTTCTCGGCGCGGGCCTTCTCCACCGCTGCGGCGGTGTCATGCACCTTCTCAGGCGCATTTTTAGCCGCCTTCTTCTTGGCGCGCTGGGCCTGTTTGATTTTCTTTTCATCGACCAGACCAGCCTTGAGCAACTGGGCTTGCAGTGAATTGATCATGCGTTCGAGCTACCTGTGACAGCGGGAAAGTGAGAGCGCATTCTAGGGGTTCCGGGGTGACAGGGACAACCTCGGCGGCAGGCATGCCGCCTCAGCGGTCGCGCCCGCGCTCCTGAGCCTCCAGTTCCGCCTGCCGCTGCTTGATCTTCTTCATCTGCTCCTCACCGATGGGCATTTTGTTGGCGGTCTTGCGCAGCATGTACAGGCCGCCGATGACGGTGGCGATGATCACCAGAACGAAAATCCAGCCGATGGTAGACATGATGTTTCTCCCCAGACATGAGCTTCACTGGCAAGAATGGCTCAACTCTGCCGCGATGGCGAATAATCCACTCTGCAGTTGAACGGACCGGCTTGACTTGCCCGGACGAACGTATACAATGCGCGCCTGCTTCGATGACAAGTTCATCGGACAGATGCGCAGCGGTAGTTCAGTTGGTTAGAATACCGGCCTGTCACGCCGGGGGTCGCGGGTTCGAGTCCCGTCCGCTGCGCCATATCGAAAGCCCCTGTATCGAGAGATGCGGGGGCTTTTTCATTTCTGTCACGCCCTGAACTCTTCCACCTTCAGCACACTGATGATCCGCTGCTGGTGCCCGTTCCAGACATACTTGAAATGTCCCGCCTGAATCGGGACGGTGACGGCGGTAGGGCGCAGGGCGGCGATGCATTCGCCACCGGGATCACGCACGCTGCGGTAGAGCAGGCCGTGGCTGCCCTGTTTGCGCAGGCGCCTGGCTTCCTGCTGCGGGAAGCGGTAGGAGTCCGGGTCATGCAGCGCCGGATTGTCCCGCACGTCATGCATGGGCAGTGCGACGCGGTTGACGTACTGACGCATGTTCAGCTCGGTGTCCGGCTCGCGGGTGGCGGCGAGAAACCGCTCCCGGTGAAAGACCGTTTCCGCAATGGCGGTTCCAAGGTCACGGGCGCCGTAATACACCCCGTAGGTGCCGTCGGTGAAGCGGCTGGGTATGCCGATATGGGTGAAGGCGGCCATCACCGGAGAGGAGCCTGGCCCACTGACGCGCTCGGCAGGGGGCACCCGCCACAGCTCGCCGGCTTCCTCCCGCAACCGATCATTGGTCAGGGCTTCTATCGCGTAGACAATTTCCAGCTCATCCGGGTCGGCCACGGACTCGAACAGATCGATCGGTGGAAAATGGCTGGGCACCAGACGATGCAGATGTGGCCAGTCCGGCAGCAGGGTGGGGTACTCGGTCTTCAACCCCGCATCCCGTCCAGATAGCGCCGGACATCCGCCAGGTTGGTGATGCTGCCGCCGAGCATGACGGTCAGCGCGCTCTGATCGGCAAAATCGCTGTTGGGCTTTCTAGGCCAGGCATTGGCCTGTTCCTCGGTAGGGAAGAGCACCCGCAGTGCCTTGTAGATGCCCATGACGTATGACACCCGCTCCAGCGTGTCCCGGGACAGCACCGGCCCCTCGCCGTTTCGCCATTTGTAGAACGTGGAGTTGGGCGGGTCGCCAAGCAGCACCTTCTGCTCCTGGGGCTTGAGGCCCCAGGCGCTGGTGATGCGGAAGAAGACATTCATCGCTGTATTGGTAACCAGCCTTGGGTCTTTCTCCCGGAAGAGTTCTTCGTTTGCCAGCATATATGCAGCCCTCATTTATGCTGACAGAGTAGTCCCTGTGGGAATGTTTTGCAAAGTTTCTCCCTGCATAGCCTTCGTTTACGGCTGGGAAGTTTTCGTTGATATGGACACACCCTGCTCGGCAAACACCTCCTGCGCCACCTTGAGCGCGTTGAGCGCGCGGGGAAAGCCCACGTAGGGAATCAGGTGCATGATGCAGCCGACAATCTCGTCGGGGGTCAGTCCGACGTTCAAGCCGGTAACCACATGCATGCCGATCTGCGGTGTGCCCTGGGCTACGAGGGCGGAGATGGTGGTCAGCACCTTCTGTTTGTTGTCGATGCCGGGGCGGGCGTAGATGTCACCGAAGGCAAACTCCACCACCAGCCGGGTCAGGTCCGGGGCAACGTCCTTGAAGCTCTCACCCACTTCCATGTGGCCGGTCGGGCTCTGTTCGTTGGGGATGGTCAGTTCCTTGAGCTTGTCCATGCCTTTCTGAAAGCGGTCGGTTGTCATGATCGTCTCCTGTGTGCCAGACAAAGTGATTGAAAGAGCGCCGCCGCAGGCGGGCGGCGGACCCTGTATATCATTCAGGGAGTGGTAAATCGAATCGGCCGTCAGCGGTCCGGCTCAGACGCTGCTGATCTTCATCAGCACCAGACCCGAGACGATCAGCACGGCGGCGAGCATTCGCAGCGTGTTCACCGGCTCGCCCAGCAAGGTGATACCGACGACAAACGCACCGACGGCGCCGATGCCGGTCCAGATGACGTAGGCCGTTCCCAGCGGAATGCTGCGCATGGCCAGCGACAGCAGCCAGAAACTGGCAACCATGGCGACAAGGGTGATAACGGATGGGGCGAGTCGGGTGAAGCCGTAGGACTGCTTCATGGTGTAGGCCCAGATGATTTCCAGGACACCGGCAACGATGAGATAGAGCCAGGACATGGCGACCTCCGGAGGAGAGCCAGGTCGTCCTGGTGATAAAGCCCGGTGTGGGGGAGGTCGTCCTCCTGATAGCGGGGCGATTATAGCAAAGGGTGGTGCCGGCGGGCAGGGGACCCCTGTAATTTCCGGGGCTGCAGCGGTAGAATGTCCGCCTTTGGCTGGTGCCTTCTCGCTGCGCCGGTAACATTCATCTAGGGAGCGCGTAATGACTGATGTAAAGAAAGTCGTCCTGGCCTATTCCGGCGGTCTGGATACTTCAGTAATCCTCAAGTGGCTGGAGGACACCTACGGCTGTGAGGTGGTTACCTTCACTGCGGATCTGGGGCAGGGCGAGGAGGTCGAGCCGGCGCGTGCCAAGGCGCAGGCCATGGGCGTGAAGGAGATCTACATCGACGACCTGCGTGAAGAGTTCGTCCGCGATTTCGTGTTCCCGATGTTCCGCGCCAACACCGTCTACGAAGGCGAGTACCTGCTGGGTACCTCCATCGCCCGCCCGCTGATCGCCAAGCGTCTGATCGAGATCGCCAACGAGACCGGCGCCGATGCCATCTCCCACGGTGCCACCGGCAAGGGCAACGACCAGGTCCGCTTCGAGTTGGGCGCCTATGCGCTGAAGCCGGGCGTGAAGGTGATCGCCCCGTGGCGTGAGTGGGACCTGCTGTCCCGCGAGAAGCTGATGGACTACGCCGAAAAGCACGGCATCCCGATCGAGCGCCACGGCAAGAAGAAGTCGCCGTATTCCATGGATGCCAACCTGCTGCACATCTCCTACGAGGGTGGTGTACTGGAAGACACCTGGACCGAGCACGAAGAAGACATGTGGCGCTGGACCAGGTCGCCCGAGGCGGCGCCGGATGTGCCCACCTACATCGAGCTGAGCTACCGCAAGGGTGACATCGTTGCTATCGACGGCAAGGAAATGACCCCCGCCGAAGTGCTGACCTATCTGAACAGGGTCGGCGGCGAGAACGGCATCGGTCGTACCGACATTGTCGAGAACCGCTTTGTCGGTATGAAGTCCCGCGGCTGCTACGAGACCCCCGGCGGCACCATCATGCTCAAGGGCCACCGCGCCATCGAGTCCATCACCCTGGACCGTGAGGTTGCCCACCTGAAGGACAGCCTGATGCCCAAGTACGCCGAGCTGATCTATAACGGCTTCTGGTGGAGCCCGGAGCGCGTGATGCTGCAGGAAATGATCGACGCGTCCCAGCTGAACGTGAACGGTGTGGTGCGCCTGAAGCTGTACAAGGGTAACGTCATCGTGGTGGGCCGCAAGTCCGATGACTCGCTGTTCGACCAGAACATCGCCACCTTCGAAGACGACGCCGGTGCCTACGACCAGGCCGATGCGGCGGGCTTCATCAAGCTGAACGCGCTGCGCCTGCGCATTGCCGCGAACAAGGGGCGCAAGCTGATCTGATCAGCTGGCTGCCCTTCGGGGCAGCCGAACCAGGCGTTGCGGCAATCCGTGATCCAGTGTGCATCAACGGATTGTCGCCAGCTTTCATACAGACGGACACCGGTCCGTACTACAGTCAATATTCATCCTGTGATTTCCCTGAGGAGGGCTGATATGCGTCTTCTGCATACGATGTTGCGTGTGGGTGATCTGGACAAGTCCATCGGCTTTTACACCGATGTGCTGGGCATGACCCTGCTGCGCCGCAAGGACTACCCCGAAGGACGCTTTACCCTGGCGTTCGTCGGTTACGGTAACGAGGCGGAAAACTCCGTGCTGGAGCTGACCCACAACTGGGATACCCCGAGCTATGACCTGGGTAATGGCTACGGCCATATCGCCATCGAGGTGAATGACGTGTACAAGGCCTGCGAGCAGATCAAGGCTGCCGGCGGCAAGGTGGTGCGTGAAGCCGGGCCGATGAAGCATGGCTCGAGCATCCTGGCCTTCGTCGAGGATCCGGACGGGTACAAGATCGAGTTGCTGTCGCCCAGCCGGGGGGATTGATCCCGGCCCTGCAGGGCTCTGATTTCGGAGTGGTTGTGGCGGCGCCTGCGGCCAGCGGCGGGGCGCGCCTTGCGCGCCCAATCGCGGCGAGGTCGCCGCTCCTACAGCGCGGGGGAGGTCCGGCCGCAAGGGAAGCCGGCAATTCGGCGTTGCCCTACAGTACGGAGGACTGTTCGGTATTAAGGGTGGCGGCCCGGCGCACGGAGCCGCCGATGCGGGGCTCGCTTCCCTCTTGAGAAAGGGGCAGCAGACTGTTCTGTGGGAGCCCCGACCTCGGGGCGATCGCTGGCCGCCAGGCCAGCCGGGTCAGGCCGGATTGATTCCCCGAATCCGCGTAGCCATGTCTGCGGCGTACAGGTCCGTCATGCCGGCGATGAAATCGATCACCCGCATGTAACTGGAGTACCTGTCCCATTCCGCCCTGGGTGCGTTGTTGCCCAGCAGGTCCAGAATCCGCCGGTGCTTGAAACTCAGGCTGTGGCCTGACTGCTGCTCATTGACCGCACCGCAGAAGGCTTCGAGCAACGTTTCCAGCGTGCTGTAGGCACCGATTTCATGCAGTGTCTTGCGCTTGTCCTGGAAGATGCGCTCCCGGGCGATGCGCTTGGCGTCCTGCACGCAGCGCCGGGCGGCGTTGGGCATGTGGCTGACCAGGTCGCCGCTCAGGGTGCCGGCCAGCAGCGGTTGCTGCTGGGCGATGAAGGTTTCCGCTGCGGCATTGACCAGATGCTCGATGGCCTTGCCGCGCAGGATGGCCAGTTTGCGCCGCGTGGAGTCCTTCGGCCCGAGCAGGCGGTAGGTTTCCGGCAGGTCGTCGCCAACCAGGTCCAGTAGCAGGCTTTCCACTTCCTCGTAACGCAGCAGCTCCATCTCCAGGCCGTCTTCCAGGTCGATCAGCGCGTAGCAGATGTCATCCGCTGCCTCGACGAGATACACCAGCGGGCTGCGTGCCCAGTATCCCTCGCTCAGCTGGGGCAGACCGAGCTTGTCGGTGATCTGTTGCAGCAACGGGTATTCGCCCTGGTAACAGCCGAACTTGTGCTTCTTGTAGCCGGCTGCGTCGGCGTGGCCGGAAGTCCAGGGGTATTTGAGGTAGGCCCCGAGGGTGGCATAGGTCAGGCGCATGCCACCGTCGAACTGATGGTATTCCAACTGGGTGAGCACTCGAAAGCCCTGGGCGTTGCCCTCGAAATTGAGAAAGTCCAGCCGCTGGGCGGCGCTCATGTCCCGCAGCCAGCCTTGATCATCTGCCTTGTGGAACCAGTGGCGGATGGCGTCTTCGCCGGAGTGGCCATAGGGCGGGTTGCCGATATCGTGGGCCAGACAGGCGGCCTGGATGATGACCCCCAGATCTGCCGGGGCACACCAGTCGGGCAGCTCGCCGCGCAACATTTCACCCACGCGCATGCCCAGCGATCGGCCGACACAACTGACCTCCAGGCTGTGGGTCAGGCGGGTGTGGATGTGGTCGTTGCTGGATACCGGATGCACCTGGGTCTTCTTGCCGAGGCGGCGGAAGGCGCCGGAGAATATGACGCGGTCATGGTCCTTGTGAAAGGGTGTGCGGCCGAGTTCCTCGGTGCTGGCCACGGGTTTGCCGAGGCGCTCGCGGCAGAGCAGTGTTTTCCAGTCCATTTTTTCCTCCCAATCATGAGACCCGAGTATGTGGCAACGCCGTCGGGCTGCCAAGGGTGTGGCCCCCCGGGCTTACACGGTAGAATGGCGACCTTTTCTGCCTGTTCTGGAATTGTCATGAGTATTTCGCTGACCCTGTTCGGTACCACTGCCTGCCACCTGTGCGACGAGTGCCTGCTGTTGACCCGTCCGCTGGAGGGCAATGGCGTGGCGGTGCGGCAGGTGGATATCGTCGACGACCCTGCGCTGCTGGAGCGGTACCAGTTGCGGGTGCCGGTGCTGCGCCGGGACGACACGGGGGCCGAACTCGACTGGCCCTTCGATCTCGGGCAACTGATGGACTGGCTGGGCGATGCCCTGGGGGAGGGGGCCTGACATGGCGCAGATAGTCACCGCGTTCTGGAAGCGCAAGACACTGGAGCAGATGGACCAGCAGGAGTGGGAATCATTGTGCGACGGCTGCGGGCTGTGCTGCCTGCAGAAGCTGGAAGACGAGGATGACCCGCAATCCATCTATTACACGCGCGTGGCGTGCAAGCTGCTGGATCTGAATACCTGCCGCTGTGGCGATTATCCGAACAGGCGTCGGCATGTGCCGGACTGTGTGCAGCTGACCCCGGCGACCGCAAGCGAGTTCGGCTGGCTGCCACCCACCTGTGCCTACCGGCTGGTGGCGGAAGGGGAGGACCTGCCGCCGTGGCATCATCTGGTCTGCGGTGACCCGCAGGCCGTGCACAGGACAGGGATATCCCAGGCGGGCAGGATGGTCGCCGAGGGCAGCGTGGCGGATGAGGACTGGGAAGAGCACATCATATTCCGAGTGTAAGTGGCGTGGGCGGGCGTGCTTTGCACGCCAATCGCCCCGGGGTCGGGGCTCCCACAACATGAACTGCCCCCAAAAGTTGGGCACCCAATCCAGCTTTTCGGGGGGCAGTTCAATAAGCATCGCCTTGGGGGGGCTCCCACAACAAACATCGCCCTTGGGTCGGGGCTCCCATAACAAACATCGCCCCGGGGGCGGGGCTCCCACAACAAACCCGGCGGAGTCCCTACAGAAAACTCGATCCCCTCAACGGTAGATCCCCTCAAAGGGTAGGAGCGGCGACCTCGCCGCGATTGGCGTGCAGAGCACGCCTGGGCACGTGAGCAGAGGGCGACTACCACGCGCGTGGTGGCCCACAGGGGCGCTGGATTGTCATCCCTCGCCATCACTGGGAAATCTGCAGCTCCCTCAGCTTGATGAACAGGTAGCGCACCTGGTCATACTCGAAGGGGCTGTCCAGGGTGCCGTAGCGGAAGCCGTTGATGTAACGCAGGTTGATCGCGTACAGACCATAGGACCAGGGGTTGTCATTCATGTGGCTGCGGTTGTCGAGATAGGCAGCGGCGTCTTCGATTGACCAGTCGACGGCCTTGCCGGCGGTATCGCGCAGGGTGGACGGGCCGAGCAGCGGCAGGACCAGATACGGGCCGGTCGGGACGCCGTAGTAGCCCAGAGTCTGGCCGAAGTCCTCCGGCTCCTGGGGCAGGCCCATGGCCTTGGCCACATCGAACAACCCGACCACGCCCAGGGTGGTGTTGAGCAGCAACCGGGCGGTCGTACGGCCACTCTTCTGCAGCTTGCCCTGGGCCAGACTGTTGGCCAGGTTCGGCACATCCGCCAGGTTGGCGAACACGTTGGACACGCCGGTGCGGACGAAGCGCGGCGTCACCTTCTCGTAGGCATTCACTACCGGCAGGTAGACATATTCGTCGAACTGGCCGTTGAAGCGGTACACCCGCCGGTTGAGCCCCTCGATCGGATCATGGATCTTGAGTGCTTCCAGGCTGGAGCGCTCGAACTGATAGTTGGTGCCCTCGGTGTCCAGGATCAGGTCGGCGAGCGGGTCCCGGTATTCGGGGACGCCGTCGATGCCGTGAACGACCGAGCTGCCAAACGCCAGACCCACGGCTGCCGCGAGGTGCAGTATTCCCTTACTCATGCTTGTCACCCTCCATGAACGTCAGCATCTGCCCGACCGTATCGAGGTGCTGCAGGTTGCCGCCATGCCCGCCATGCGGATGCAGAAAGGCGCGATCACCGAAGGTCTCGGCGAGAAAGTAGTAATTGTCCTCGGTGAGGATGAAGTCATCCGCATTGGTTATGACGGCCATGTCGCGGTTATCACGCAAATATGATTCGATGCTGTACAGGCTGGTCTGCCAGGCCATGTCTTCGATGGTCTTGCCTTCGTTGAGACTGCTCCAGGCCGGCCACAGCTGAGTCTGGAGGTAGCAGCCGAAATCACAGAACAGCGCCTCGCGCAGGTAAGGGGTAATGGAGGTGCTGACCTTGAGCTGCTTGCCGGCGGGAATATAGCGTCCTCCGCCGTTGATCAGGTCGGCCATGAAGTTCAGGTCGGCGGCGGAAAAGCGGAAGACTGCGCCGATCAGCATGGCCATTTCCGCTTCGGTCAGGGCATTGTCCGATCCCTGGATACCGGCGAAAAGGCCTGATTCGATATCCGCGCTGCCGCTTTCCTCGAAGTAGCGCGTGAGCTTCTGGAAGATATGCTCGTAGAAGCTGTCGCCGCTGCTGACGCCGTCCACCTGGGTGCGCGCCAGGGCGTCAAGCCGTCTGATCGAGGCATAGAGGTCGACCGGCGGGTTGAGCAGCAGGGTGCGGGTGAACCTGAACTGCTGCAGTGTTTCGTCCAGATGGGCGACGAAGGCGGCGTTCAGCGCTCCCAGACTGAAACCCACCATCCGGTACTCGCTGATTTCCACATTCTTCGTATCGCGGGCATGCTCGGCGGCCAGGGTCATGGCGCTGTGCAGATCGCGTGCATCGCTTTCCGCCAGTCCCGGCAGGCCATTGCGGGAAGCGGCGGCGATGAAGTCATGATTGGTCGGGGAGGAAAGCACTATCACATGCATCCCCGCATCCCAGAACAGGCGCTTGAGGTAGTCCAGCCGCGGACTGTCATAACCGGTGCCGGTGCCGGCAATGATGAAGACCAGCGGAGCAGGCTCGTCATGCCAGGCCAGACGGTAGTGCAGATCCTGATAGCGGGACAGTGCCGGCGGCAGTTCGCGCTCGGGGAGTACCCGCACGGCGAGGTCGGTCTGACGGACCGCTGTTTCCTCCGGCACCGGCCAGACCAGTTCCGGCGGTGTGCCCACTATCGTGGCGAGGAAGGGGTTGGTTATGGGGTAGCCGGGGGCGTCATCGGCGTGGGTTGCCAATGCCACCAGGGGCGCGAGGCAGAGGCACAGCAATCGCAGGTATCGGGTCATGATCATTTCCGTATGGCTTCATGAACTATACCCGAAATAATCCGGATAGTTCCTTGCCGGGCCCGCTGTCGCGATACGACAGCGACGGCTTCAGGCCCGGAAAACGGGGGGCTCCAGACCGGTGGGACGGGCCCGTCGGTGCTCCCAGCGGTTCCAGAACTTCTCATGGAAATAGAAGGCGACCGTGTTCAGCACCGGCTCGATCAATGCCACGGCACCGCCCAGCAGCAGACTTCCGGTCATCGCGTAGACGACGCCGAAAGCGATGGAAAAATGCATTACTGCAAAGGTAAAGGTCTTGGTCATGGGGCACCCGATCAACTCTTGTTGAGAATCATTCCCGAATGGAGCCATTCTCGGGTGCGCCGATGAAAGAGCAAAGCAGTTTGAATCAATGAGGGCGATGCACGCCCTCAATCGAGGTCGAAGTCGTAGTCCGCCAGTTGCTTCTGCAGGCGGCGTTCTTCCAGATAGTCGTCGATCTGACGACGCCGGGTGAGGCTGGATTTGGTATTCAGGGCTTCGGTTTCGGGGGTTTCCTCTTCTTCAAGGAAATCGTCGTCATCCAGTTCAATTTCAGCTTTCGCCTTGGCCATATCACCACTCCGTTATTGAAGGTTGGCGTTTGCGCACCTTATAGCGAGAGCGCGGCGGAAGATGAAATAGTTTTTTTATATGAAAATCGTGATTTTCTCTATAAGTGTCAATCTGACGTCTTGTGCTTGTATTCGCAGAGGTCCTCGATGCGACAACTGCCGCACTGCGGGGTGCGCGCGCGGCATACATAGCGTCCATGCAGAATCAGCCAGTGATGTGCATCCAGCAGAAATTCCTTCGGCACATGCCGCATGAGTTTCTTCTCCACCTCCAGCACCGTCTTGCCCGGTGCGATGCCGGTGCGGTTGCTGACCCGGAAGATGTGGGTGTCCACTGCCATCACCGGATGACCGAAGGCGGTATTGAGCACCACATTGGCGGTCTTGCGGCCGACTCCGGGCAGCGCTTCCAGCTCCTCCCGCGTTTCCGGCACCTGGCTGTTGTGCTGCTCGATCAGGATGCGGCAGGTCTCGATGACATTCTTCGCCTTGCTGTTGTACAGCCCGATGGTCTTGATGTATTCACTCAGGCCTTCGACGCCCAGAGCATGGATTGCCTCCGGGGTGTTGGCCACGGGAAACAGCCTGTCGGTGGCCTTGTTGACGCCGACGTCGGTGGCCTGGGCCGAGAGGATCACGGCAATCAGCAGTTCGAAAGGGTTGCTGTAGTTCAGTTCGGTGACCGGCTTGGGATTGTCCTCCCTGAACCGGCGAAAGATTTCATGGCGCTTGGCTTTGTTCATTGTCAGTTGATGGTTCCGGTAACGCGTACGCGCTTGCTGCCGGCGGCAGCGGGCGCGGGTTCGTGGGCGGCCTGGCGGGCCTTGATGTGACTGTCGATGAGGTTCTTCAGGGCAATCAGCAGGCCCATGAACAGAAAGGCACCCGGCGGAAGGATGACGAACAGTACTTCCTTGTAATCGGGGAACAGCACCCAGGTCCAGCCCTTGGCGACCGGGCCCAGCAGCAGATGCATGTTGGCAAACAGGGTGCCCTGGCCGACCAGTTCGCGGAGCATGCCCAGCACCAGCAGTACCAGCGCAAACCCCAGCCCCATCATGAACCCGTCGACGGCCGACGGCAGCAGCGGATTCTTCGCGGCAAAGGCGTCGGCGCGACCCAGGATGGCGCAGTTGGTCACGATCAGCGGGATGAAGATGCCGAGTATGAGAAACAGTTCGTAGGTGTAGGCCTGCATCAGCAGCTCGATGCAGGTGGTGACCGAGGCGATGATCATGACGAAGGCCGGCAGACGGACTGCGGGGGTGACGGCGCTGCGGATCAGCGATACCGATACGTTGGAACTGACCAGCACCAGAATGGTGGCGATGCCCAGCCCCAGGGCGTTCACGGTGCTGCTGCTTACCCCCAGCAGGGGACAGAGGCCGAGCAACTGCACCAGTCCCGGGTTGTTATGCCACAGACCGTCTGCGGTAAGTTCGGCGTAGCGCTTGTCAGCCATGGTCGGCCTCCGATTCGGTCAGCTGCAGCAGCTCGGCGCGGTGCTGCTCGAAATACTGCAGGGCATCGCGCACCGCCTGCACCACGGCCCGTGGGGTGATGGTAGCGCCGACGAACTGGTCGAACTCGCCGCCGTCCTTGCGCACCGCCCAGTGCTCCGGCGCCGGTACCCTGAGACTCTTGCCATCGAAGCTGAAGATCCAGTCGCCTTTGGCGGTTTCGACCTTATCGCCCAGGCCCGGTGTTTCCCGGTGATCCACTACCCGCACGCCGGCCAGCTCGCCGTTGGCGAGGATGCCCACCAGCAGATCGATGCGGCCGCTGTAACCGTCCATGGTGACCACCGGCAGGATCACAGCGCTGACGCGGCCATCCTGCCGGGCGCGCCAGGCAGTGGCGGGCGCAGGCAGGCGCAGCAGGCTTCGGTCGGCAATCTGGAAGCTGTCCTGCAGCAGGTCGTTGTCGTGCTGTTCATCGGGCACGATGTCATTTAGTGCGCGCATCTGCATGCGCTGGCGCTCCGTGGCGATACGCTCGCTGGTCGCCTGCTGGATGAAGGCGATGACCCCGGCAGTGAAGATGGCGAAGGCGCCGAGAATCAGGCTGTTGCGCAGGATTGAACGGGCAGGCGTCAGAGGGCTTTGCATGTCAGTCCACCTTGCCCAGACCGCGTTTGGCCTTTGCGTGGCCATAGGTGCGCGGCGGCGTGTAGTAATCGATGGTAGGAGCGCAGAGATTCATCAGCAGCACCGCGAAGGCGACGGCGTCAGGGTAGTTGCCCCACACCCGGATAACGTATACCAGAACACCGACCCCGGCACCGAAGATCAGCCGGCCCCGGGCGCTGGTGGCACAGGTTACCGGATCGGTAATGATGAAGAAGGCACCGAGCATGGTAGCGCCGCCGAGCAGGTGAAACAGCGGCGAGCCATTGCTGGCCGAGCCGGAACCGCCCCAGAACAGCAGGCTCATCAGGCCCAGGGCACCGAGCATGCCCGCTGGCGCGTGCCAGCTGATGACCTTGCGCCTGATCAGGAACAGGCCTCCGGCCAGCCAGGCCAGGGCTACCCATTCCCATCCGCGGCTGGCGAAACTGCCCAGCGCGGGTTCGGCACTGCGCAGCTCGGCCAGGGTCAGGGAGTTGTTGTTCTTGATGACATCCAGCGCCGTGGCGGTGGCCCAGCCGTCGGCCGGCAGGCTGCCGGGGGCGAACACCCGCTGAATACCTTCGAGCAGGCCAAGGGTGGGCGTCAGGGCCGGCTGCAGCTGTTCCGCGCCGCGCCAGACCGGCCAACTGGTCATCTCCACGGGAAAGGACACCAGCACCACCGCATAGCCGAGCATGGCGGGATTGAACGGGTTCTGGCCCAGGCCGCCGTACAGGTGCTTGCCGAAGATCATGGCAAACCCGGCGGCTACCAGCACCAGCCACCAGGGCGCGTAGGGGGGCAGGGCCAGGGCCAGCAACCAGCCAGTGACCAGTGCGCTGCCGTCGTTCAGGAAAAAGCGGACCGGGCGCTTGCGCAGGCGCAGAATGCCGGCCTCCACCAGCACTGCGAAACCGCAGGCCAGCAACAGATTGACCAGGGTGCCCCAGCCGAAGAACCAGGTCAGCAACAAGAGACCGGGCACGGTTGCGGCCAGTACCTGCAGCATGATGGTGCGGGTACGGTTGCTGCCCATGGCGTGGGGAGAGCTGACAGGGGTGATGGCCATCAGGAGCCCTCCTGGCTGGTTGCCTGTTCAAAGGCGCGCTGGGCGTCGGCGTAGGCCTGCTCCAGCGGCGGTATCTGAGCCTGCAGGTCGAGATTGTCCGGGTTGGCTGCGAGCTGTTTCCTTGCCCGCTGCAGCGCCATGCGCGCGGTGGAAGCGGCCACCTTGAGCTGCTTCTGTTCCGGGGTCAGGGTGCTGTTTTTCGCCTGAATCCGGGCGAGGTCGGGGGCAACCGCAACGGGCGCTGGGGTGTCCTTTTCGCTGGCCGCCTTGGCTTCCCGTGCTGCCTTGGCGCGGGCGGCCCTTTCCGCGCGGGCCTGTCGATCACGTTCACGCTGCTCGGCTTCGCGCTCGAGCCGCGCCTGTCGCTCTTCAAATCGCCGACGGGAATGATCGGCACGGCTGTGCTGCAGCTCGATGGAGCGGATTTCCGACTTGGCTGCGCGGTACTGATGCACCAGCGGAATATGGCTGGGGCATACATAGGCGCAGGCCCCGCACTCGATGCAGTCGAACAGGTTGTAGCGCTCGAGCTGCGGGTAATCCTTGCCCAGCGCGAACCAGTGCAATTGCTGAGGCAGCAGCTCGGCCGGGCAGGCTTCGGCGCACAGGCCGCAGCGGATGCATGGCAGCGGCGGCGGGGGGGGCGGCAGCTCATCAATGGTGCCAGCCAGCAGGCAGTTGCTGGTCTTGATCACGGGCGCCGCGCTGTCGACAGTGAAACCCATCATCGGGCCGCCCATGACCAGCCGATGCAGCCGCTCGGGTTGCAAGCCGGCAAATGCCAGCAGTTCATGGATCGGTGTGCCGATCAGCGCCATTACGTTGGTCGGCCGCTCGAGCGCGGCGCCGGTCAGGGTGACGACGCGATGGATCAACGGCCGGCCCAGCACGACGGCATCGTGCACCGCCAGCGCGGTGCCCACGTTCTGGCAGAGCACGCCGATGTCCGCCGGGAGCCCGCCGCTGGGTACCTCACGGCCGGTCAGGATCTGGATCAGTTGCTTCTCGCCCCCCGACGGGTATTTGGTGGGTATCTCGATAATGCTGACCGGTTCGCCCTCGGCAGCAGCGCGCATCGCGGCGATCGCCTCGGGCTTGTTGTCCTCGATGCCGACCAGTACCTGTTCGGGGCTGAGAATGTGCCGAAGTATCTGAATGCCGGTGATGATCTGCGCTGCATAATGGCGCATGCACATGTCGTCGGCGGTAATGTAGGGCTCGCACTCCGCAGCGTTGATCACCAGCGTGTCGATGCGGTGGTCGGGGCGCGACAGCAGCTTGGCTGCCGTCGGAAAGCCGGCGCCGCCCAGGCCGCTGATGCCGGCGGAGTCGATCAGCTCCAGCAGGGCGACCGGTTCCAGGCTGCGCCAGTCGGGGGTCGGCTGCAGCTCTGCCCAGCGGTCCTCGCCGTCGCTCTCGAGAATGATCGCCGGCTCGTGCAGGCCGGATGCGTGGGGATAGGGCGCGTTCTCGATGGCGCTGATGATCCCGGATGTAGGCGCATGCAGCGAGCAGCTGAATTTGCCATCGGTAACGGCCAGCAATTGCCCCTTGAGTACCCGGTCGCCGGCGCTCACCACCGGCTTGGTACGACTGCCGATATGCTGTAGCAGGGGGAGGATCAGGCGCGCGGGCAGCGGTGGGTTTTCCAGCTCGCGGGCAGTCGACTGAGCCTTGTTCTCGGGCGGGTGAATGCCGCCGGGAATATCCCAGATACGCGGTTGGGCGGACATCAGGCGACTCCTGGCTGGTCAGCCGCCAGTGTCGGTGGCGGTGGCGCGTTCCAGCGCCAGTTCTGGGTGGTGACCGGCAGCGGCAGCATGTCGATGCAGTCCACCGGGCAGGGCTCCACGCACAGGTCGCAACCTGTACATTCGTCGATGATCACCGTGTGCATCTGTTTCGCCGCACCGAGAATGGCGTCCACCGGGCATGCCTGAATGCACTTGGTGCAGCCGATACATTCGTCTTCACGGATATAGGCCACCATGGGCGGCTTGGCTTCGCCGTGCTCGTCGTCCAGGGGTAGCGGCTCGACATCCAGCAGATCCGCCAGCGCCTGGATGGTCGCCTCGCCACCGGGCGGGCACTTGTTGATCGGCTCGCCATTGGCGATCGCCTCGGCGTAGGGCCTGCAACCGGGGTGGCCACACTGACCACACTGGGTCTGCGGCAGCAGGGCGTTGATCTGATCGACAATGGGATCGCCTTCCACGCGAAAGCGTACCGCCGCGTAGCCCAGCACCGCACCGAAGATCAGCGAGAGGACCAGCAGAACGAGAATGGCAGTCAGCACGATGGACATGTCAGAGCCTGATCAGACCGGTGAAACCCATGAACGCCAGCGACATCAGCCCGGCGGTGATCATGCCGATGGCCGCACCGCGGAACGGCATGGGCACGTCGGCGATGGCGATGCGCTCGCGCAACCCGGCAAACAGAACCAGCACCAGCGAGAAACCCAGTGCCGCGCCGAAACCGTAGGTTGCGGCGCTGAGGAAGGTCTGCTCGCTGCGGTTGGTGATCAGCAGGGCGACCCCGAGCACGGCGCAGTTGGTGGTGATCAGCGGGAGGAATATCCCCAGCACCCGGTACAGCAACGGACTGGTCTTGTGCACCACCATCTCGGTGAACTGGACCACCACGGCGATCACAAGGATGAAGGAAATGGTGCGCAGGAACTCCAGCTCGAAGGGCACCAGGATGTACTGATAGGTCAGATAGCTGAGGATCGAGGCCAGGGTCAGCACGAAGGTGGTTGCCATGGACATGCCCATGGCGGTTTCCAGCTTCCCCGAGACGCCCATGAACGGGCACAGGCCGAGGAACTGAACCAACACGAAGTTGTTCACCAGGATGGTGCTGAGCAGGATAAGGATGAATTCAGTCATCATTGGCTTCTCTGGCCTCCCGCTCTCCCCAGCTCTCTCCCGCCAGGGGAGAGGGGGCAGACGGTGCTCGCTGTTACTGTTGCTTGTGTCTGATGCATCAAAGATCAGGGAGGCTCACGAGATGGTGCAGCGTTACCCCTCTCCCCTGGCGGGAGAGGGGTCGGGGGAGAGGGGGAGTCTCCGTTACATCACCCGCTGCCCCGGCCTGGCTCCCTCATCCGGGCTCAGCAGATAGATTTCCTCGCCGCCGGGTCCGGCCGCCAGCACCATCCCTTCGGATACGCCGAACTTCATCTTGCGCGGCGCCAGGTTGGCGACATACAGCGTCAGCCGACCTTCAAGGCTGCTCGGATCCGGATAGGCACTCTTGATCCCGGAGAACACGTTGCGCGTGGCGTCGCCGATATTCAGCGTCAGCCGCAGCAGCTTGTCCGCGCCTTCAACAAATTCGGCCTTCTCGATCAGGGCGATGCGCAGATCCACAGCGGAGAACGCCTTGAAGTCGATTTCCGGCGCCAGAGGTTCCTTTGCCAGTTCGCCGTTGCCTTGCGGCGCCCCGGTGACGGTGGCTTCCAGATCTTCCCTGGAGGCTTCCACCATGGCTTCCACCCGGGCTGGCTCGATACGGGTCAGCAGCGGCTTGAACGCGTTGAGCTGGTGTGCACCGAGCAGGCTGTCGAGATCTTCCCAGCGCTGCGGTGGCAGGTTGAGGAAGGCTTCGGCGTCTGCGGCCAGGTTGGGCAGCACCGGCTTGAGCAGGATGATCAGCTGACGGAACAGGTTGATGCCAAGCGAGCAGATGGCCTGCACCTCGTCCTGCCTGCCTTCCTGCTTGTTCAGTGCCCAGGGTGCCTTGTCGGCGATCCAGGCATTGGCCCTGTCTGCCAGCGCCATGATCTCGCGCATGGCGCGGGAGAAATCGCGTTTCTCGTAGGCCTCGGCAATCGATGGGAAGGCGGCGCTGAAGGCGGCGGTCAGCTCCGGCTCCGGGTTGGCGTCGGTCATCAGGCCACCATTGCCCTTGTGAATGAACCCGGCGCAGCGGCTGGCGATGTTCACCACCTTGCCCACCAGGTCGGAGTTGACCTTCTGGATGAAGTCTTCCAGGTTCAGGTCCATGTCATCCACGCCCCGGCCGAGCTTGCAGGCGTAGTAGTAGCGAAGGTACTCGGGTGACAGGTGGTCCAGATAGGTGCGCGCCTTGATGAAGGTACCACGGGACTTGGACATCTTCTGCCCGTTCACCGTCAGGTAGCCATGCACGTTGACGCCGGTAGGCTTGCGGTAGCCGGCACCCTCCAGCATGGCGGGCCAGAACAGGGTATGGAAGTTGATGATGTCCTTGCCGATGAAATGGTACAGCTCGGCGGTAGAGTCCTTGCCCCAGAAGGCGTCGAAGTCGAGCTCCGGACGACGGGCGCAGAGGTTCTGGAAACTGGCCATGTAACCGACCGGCGCGTCCAGCCATACATAGAAATACTTGCCCGGCTCGCCGGGGATCTCGAAGCCGAAATAGGGCGCGTCACGGCTGATGTCCCATTCCTGCAGGCCGGCATCCAGCCATTCGGCGATCTTGTTGGCAACCGCATCCTGCAGTGCGCCGCTGCGGGTCCACTGCTTGAGCATGTCCTGGAAGTCGGGCAGCGTGAAGAAGAAATGCTTGGAGTCGCGCAGCACCGGGGTCGCACCGGAGATGGCCGAGCGCGGGTCCTTCAGTTCGGTGGGCTCGTAGGTGGCGCCGCATTTTTCGCAGTTGTCACCGTACTGGTCCTCCGCTGCGCACTTGGGGCAGGTTCCCTTGATGAAGCGGTCAGCCAGGAACATGCCCTTTTCCGGGTCGAAATACTGGGTTACCGAGCGGGTGCTGATGTGGCCGTTGGCCTTGAGCTTCTCGTAGATCAGTTCGGACAGTACCCGGTTCTCTTCCGAGTGGGTGGAATGGTAGTTGTCGAAATCCACCAGAAAGTCGGCAAAGTCGGCGGTGTGCTCGGCCTTGACCGCATCGATCAGTTGTTCGGGGGTGATGCCCTCCTTCTCCGCCCGCAGCATGATCGCCGAACCATGGGCGTCATCGGCGCAGACGTAGATGCACTGGTGCCCACGCAGCTTCTGGAAGCGTACCCAGATGTCGGTCTGAATGTATTCCAGCATGTGCCCCAGATGGATCGAACCGTTGGCATAGGGCAGGGCGCTGGTAACGAGGATCTGACGTTGCGGATTATTGCTGGACATGGGCACTCGGCTTCTGATGAATAAACGGGTGAAAGCCCGTAATGATACCTGCTTGGCATTCCCGGGTCATCTGCGCTGATGTGGGCCGTCGCGGCATTACGTATCATCCGGACTGGATTTCAGCCTGGCTGAACCGGACCTTCCGAAAAGGAGTTTCGTTGCATGACATGGACACGCTTCAGCTATATCTGCCGCAAGGCGTTAGTTGATATCGAAGGCGGACTGCCCATCAGGGAAAGCCTGCTCAGGGCCGAATCGGACGCGGGCTCGGAGTTGTATGGGAAACGACCCGCGGCTGGCTCCCTGCCTCGTACCCTGCTTGACCGGATGAAGGCCTCATCAAACCGCGAAAATATAATCAGCGCGCTGCGCATATATGGCCAACCGGGCATTGCAGACCGGCTGGATGAGCCTTTGCAGTTCAAGCGCATCGTCGCCTATCTCGGCCTCGTGGTATTGGTCTTCCATGCGGTAGGAGCGGTGTATGCGTTGCGCGTCATTCCCGCCTTTACCGAGGTTCTGGGCACGTTTGAAGGTGTGCGGCTGCCCACGCGGCTTGTGTACTTTCAGGAGTACTGGATGACTCAGACCGCATTGATGAGCCTGTTGCTGCTGCTATGCATGCTCTCGGTGCTGGAAGTAAGGCGGCTCTTTCGCTTCCGGGATGACGTGGAGAAAAAACCATCAGGACGGTTGCTGCTCGGACCGGGGATAAAACCTGTTTACAGGCGGGTGCAGAGCGTGCTGCGCTTTCCCGTTGAACTCGGGACCGGGAGTTCACGGGATGCGGTAATGGACCAGTTGAGCAGGGCCCGGTCAGCGGGGATGGACATGGCCATCGAAGTTCGGGAGTTGCTGCACGTTGAAATGCGGGAGTTGGTCAGGTGCTGTGAAAGGCAGCTGAAAGTCATGTCCTGCGCCGTGGCCTTGATTGTGCTGCTGTCCGTTGCGTTGTTTCTCGTCAGCGCCTACGCGCCTGTTTTCATCCTGGGAGAGGTCATATGAAACCGGAAGGATTTACGCTCATCGAACTCATGGTAGTTGTCGCCATCATCGGGGTTCTCGCATCGATTGCGCTGCCCAGTTATCAGCAGTACATACAGCGCAGCGAAGTGACGGAGGCGATGAGCATAAGCAGCCCGATACGTGACACGGTTGCCAGCCAGTATGCGGAACGGTTGACGTTCCCGGCGGACAATGCAGCGGCCGGTGTGCCGGAGCCCCGGTTCCTGATCGGGAATCGAGTCACCGGGGTGGTTCTGGAGCAGGGGGCCGTACATGTGACCATGGGCAACAAGGCCTCTGCACCCTTGCAGGGCAAGACACTGACCTATCGTCCGGCGGTGGTTACCGGCAGCCCGACCAGCCCTATTGCCTGGCTGTGCGGCTATGATGAGCCGGTACCCGGGATGGAGGCCGTCGGCGAGAACAGAACGGATATCGACGCTCTGCTGCTGCCGGGAGCCTGCAGGAAGTAGAACAGCCACCCCGGATTAACCGGGGTGGCCCTGCTCAGGCCTTCTTGAAGACGCCCAGCGCCCGGAGGATGAATATCAGCAACACCGCTCCGCCTACAGCTATCAGGAAGCGAACGATCGTACCGCCGTCAAGACCGAGCATGCCTGCAATCCAGAAACCCAGCCAGGACCCGACGATGCCGACCAGCACGTTGGCGATGATGCCCATCTGGGCGTTCGTTTTCATGATGATGCTGGCGAGCCAGCCGACGATGCCACCGATGATCAGGGAAACTATCCAACCCATTTCCGTACCTCT
This sequence comes from Halopseudomonas pertucinogena, assembly GCF_014646575.1. Taxonomy (GTDB): domain Bacteria; phylum Pseudomonadota; class Gammaproteobacteria; order Pseudomonadales; family Pseudomonadaceae; genus Halopseudomonas; species Halopseudomonas pertucinogena. The sequence continues at coordinate 896,665 of NZ_BMNN01000001.1, forward strand.
CGCTTCGTTGATGTCAGTTGTGAGTAAAGCAGATAACCCAAACATTCGCCCGCAGGGCGGTTCCTATACTGAGTATGAATATCGGCCGAGGTTCTGGAGGGGTACATGAAATTCATCTTCGAGGTGCGCATAAAAGAGGGGCACACCGCCGAACAGTATGCGGACGCCTGGGTAAGGGCCAGCGAGATCATTCAGCGCGCACCGGGGGCCCGGGGCACCGAGCTGCATCGCAAGATCGGTGATCCGATGACGCTCATCGCCATTGCCAGCTGGGACAGCAAGGAGCAGCGCGATGCCATGGAAGGTCAGCACAATCCGGACGTGGCTGCCATCATCCGGAGTGCGGCACCGTTCTGCGAGATTCGGCCGCTGGGTGAGTTCGAGGACCCGGAATGGGTGGTCAGACCCGGGGGCGACGCCCGTTCGGCAGAACAGTGAGGTACGATTTGCCGTAATATCGCAAGCCACTCATCAAGAAGGAAGTGCGCATGAAGTGGAAGTCAGCAATGGTCGGCCTGTCGATGCTGGCCGCCGCCTCGGTACAGGCCGACGCCCGGGGGCTGTGGAGTACCGAGGACAATCAGGGGCGGGTGGAAATCAGCCAGTGCGGAAGCAGCCTGTGCGGCAACCTGGTGTGGCTGGAGGATGCACTGGACCAGCAGGGCCGACCCAGACGCGACGCCAGAAACCCGGACGAGTCGCTGCGCGACCGGCCCCTTGAGGGGCTGCGCATTCTCTGGGACATGCAGCCCAGCGGTGACGGTCGGACCTGGAAGGACGGCCGGGTCTACGACCCCGAGAGCGGCAAGACCTACCAGGGCCGCATTACCCTTGAGAAGCCGGATGTGCTGAAGCTGCGCGGGTTTGTGGGCGCGCCCATGTTCGGCCGCACCTCTACCTGGACGCGGGTCGAGCAGGCGGCGGAGTAAGAGCAACTACAGCTGTCGCGCCAGCTTCAGCATGAGCACGGTCAGCAGCAGGTAGGCCGCGGACCAGCTCGCCGCCGAGATGCTCAACAGCAAGGGGTGGGCAAAGGGCATGTCGCCACTCAGGTAGCGTGCCAGGCTGGCGAGGGCGATCAATCCGGTGATGCAGAGCACCCAGCCCGTGGGCGGCGGCGTCCGGCTGGTGCGCTGGAAATACAGGCGCAGCATGATGCTGGTCGACAGGGTGCCGAGCCCGCCGACGGTTATCAGGTGGAGCGCTGCCGTGGGCGAACGGCCGGCCACGAAGGCGATGCCGCTGGCCAGACTGCCCAGCTCCAACCAGAGATAACCGACCCCGAACGCCAGCACATCCGGCCTGGAAGCGCATTTCCACAACTGCCAGCGCAGGCTGCGTACCGCCAGCACCAGGCTCGCCCCGACAAGCAGCACACCGGCGAGGGGGTAGCTGGTCTCTGCCGGCAGACCCGGTATCAGCAGCACGATAATGGACGCCCCGAGAAGAATGATCAGCGCGCCCTCCAGGCGGGGCTGCAGACGGGCCCGAAGCTCGATGCCGCGCTGCTCCAGCGTATGGGCCGCAGCCGGTGCGATGACGCGCCCGCCGATGAAACTCATGAGCAACAGCAGACAGATCACGCCCACATGCAGAAGCCGGCCCGGATCGAGGCGGATGTGCGCCGCCAGTGCCGGCATCAGTTTCCATGTGAGTGCCAGCAAGGCTGCCAGCAACGGCAACAGGCAGAGCGTGAGAATGAGCGGCGCGGTAATGCGGTTGCGCCATTGCCTGGCGGTGCTGAATCGCGGCACCACATGCCAGGCGAGCAGCAGTGCGAAGCTGACGCTCAACGCAGTGGGCAGCAACTGGTCAGGGCAGGGAATGCGCAGCAGCCGGGCGGCAAGCCACAGGCCGAGCAGCGGATAGAGGATGCGGGCAGGCTGGGAGCCGAGCGTGTAACCGGCGATGAGCGCCAGAGCGAAGCCGAAGATCAGTTCGAAGCCGTGGCCGGGGCCGACCAGCCCTGCGGGCCAGCCGGTGCCGGAAAGTACCGCCCATATCGAGAATGGCACTGCGAGGCTGGCCAGTAGTGCAGCCAGCGGGAAGAACAGCAGAAAGGCCGGTCGTTTTGCAGGATTGCTCATCGGGCAGCGCCGTAACGGAAGACACCTCCATGCTAACGCGCAGACCCGCTGCAGGCCACCCGGGCGCGGCTCAGTTCAGCACGTTGTCCAGAATGGTGTAGACCAGCCCGGTAGTGACGGCGACCAGCACCAGATCCCGTCCGGCACTGTGCCATTCGTAACCGGGATACTGGGGCAGATGTTTCAGCTGACCCGGCGGTACGCGATGGTGCCAGCCGTGGGGCAATGGTCGACCCACCACCAGATGCATGTGGCGCGGCAGTGGTGGGCCGGGGCGCAGGTAATGACTGCTGCGGTTTATATCCCGGCGCATCTGGTCCCGGTGCGGCGGACCGCGATGATGGGGCGGCCGATGGTGATGCGAAGGCCGGTGCTCATGCGGGTGTTGGTGGACGCGGGGCGGCGGTGAACGGTGCATCTCGCGCTGGTTCTGCCAGAGCCATTGGCTCTGCCCCTGCTGGCTGCGGTGCTGCTGCGGGGGATAGCGATGCTGCTGATGGCGATGCTGGTGCTTATGGGAATGGCGCTGATCGTAACCCTTGCCCGCCGCGTAGGGCGCGGCAGCGACCGAAGCAGTGCCGACAAGCAGAGCCATGGCGGCGAACAGGCCAATGGCCAGACGAAGTGATTTCATGGCGATGCCCTCTCTACTGTCAGGTTTGACCGGGCCGGAGCAAGGTAATTCCCCGGCCGGTGCGCAGCCAGAATAGGCCAGCGGGGCAACGAAAGGGTGTTTGTAAAGGCATCTTTACCCGGATTTACCTGCGCCGGTCACTGCTCGTCCAGCTCCGACAGCGCGTCTGGGTTGTTGCGGAATGCCTTGGCAAACAGGTCGCGGTGCCGGGCCATGAAAATTCCGGCTTCCTCGGCCTGGGTTTCATTGAGCGAGGGCACTGCCCGACTCAATACCTCGCTGAGCCGCTCGGCCAGCTCGAGCATCTTGTCATGACGGTCGGCTTCGGCTTTATCCATGAACAGGCGCTCCGGGTCTCTGCTGCTTCGATACACTGTTTCAACGGCCATCTGTTACCTCTGGCGTGGATATTGTTGCTGGATGACTATACAGTGTCTGTTCAAGGTTGGCCACACGGAGTTCCGGCTGTTTGATATCATCCGTGTCCATTTCTCGACTCAGCCAAGCGGGGCGCGATGAGCATTGAAACCTGGATGGCGTTCTTCCTGGCGTGCTGGATCATAAGCCTGACTCCCGGCGCGGGGGCGGTGGCGTCGATGGCCAGCGGACTGAATTACGGATTTTTCCGCGGCTACTGGAACGCCCTGGGCCTGCAGCTGGCGCTGCTGATGCAGATTGCGGTGGTGGCGGCGGGCGTCGGCGCAATCATCGCCACCTCGGCGCTGGGCTTTGCGCTGATCAAATGGTTCGGTGTGGTGTACCTGCTGTACCTGGCCTGGCGCCAGTGGCAGGCACCGGTTCAGCAATTGCGGCCTGATGCCAGGCCCATCGGGCGGCCGCTGAGCCTGATTCTGCGCGGTTTCGTGATCAACGCCAGCAACCCCAAGGCAATCGTTTTCATCCTCGCCGTGCTGCCGCAGTTTGTCGATCCGGCCCGCCCGCTGGTCGAGCAGTACCTGATTCTTGCGGTGACGATGGTGATCGTGGATCTGGTGGTCATGGCCGGCTATACCGGGCTTGCCGCGCGGGCGATGCGGGTGCTCGACTCGCCGCGGCGCCAGCGGCAGGTCAACCGCAGCTTTGCCGTGATGTATGGCGTCGCGGCGGGCCTGCTGGCTACCGTGCGGCGGGTCTGACCACTACTCCCAGTCGGGCTGCTCGATATGGCAGCTGGTGATGATCCAGTTGACGCCGAAGCGGTCGGTCAACATGCCGAAGCCCTGTGCCCAGAAACTGGGGCCGAATGGCATCAGCGTTTCGCCCCCGTCCGAAAGGCGGTTGTAGATCTGCTCCGCTTCCAGCAGATCGTCGTAGTACATCTGCACGTACATCCCCTGGGGCGGCTGGTACGACCCGGGTGGAGCATCGGAGCCCATGATCACCTGATCGCCGACCTGCAGCTCGCCGTGCAGCACCTTGTCCAGCCAGGTGTCTGCGGTACCGGTGCCGTCCGGCGCTTCCTGATAGGTATGGATCTGCCCGAGTGTGCCGCCCAGTTCGGTCGCATAGAACTGCAGGGCTTCGCGGCAGTTACCGGGAAAGGTCAGATAGATGGCCAGGCTGCTGGGGCGATGGGGTTTGTTCATGAAGCGCCTCGCTGTTGATGGTCAGAATGAAAGGGTTCTGTCCTGTTGATCGGGCGAGGCGGAGGGAGTTCAGGCGTATTGATGAGTGGTCGGAGCAGGCGGTTGGGCCTGCTCCGGGCGGCTTACTCGCCTGACGGTTTGAACACCATGATGCCGGCGTCGTTGATCAGCGTCAGGCGCACTTTCTTCGGGTCGTACTGGATCTTCAGCGGTTGCTGCAGACGCGCCTTTATTGCGCTTTCCCGGGCCATCAGCTCGGATTCGCAGGCCATCATGGTCTGCATCAGGTTGCCCACTTCCAGCCGGTCTTCCTTCAGCTGGTAATCGCCACCCATGCCGTTGCAGCTGTTGCTCACGCCCAGGCGATCCGCCTGGAAGCTCAGCTGGATCGGCGCACGGTCGCCGCCCTGCAGGCTGGCGTCCGGATGGCCGTCGGCATCGGTGGCCTCGGCCAGTGACCAGTCGTGCTGGGTCAGGGTGGACAGGGAAACGGTCTGGGTGCTGCCACAGCCGGCAAGTGCCAGGGCCAGGATCATGGACGCCGGCAGCAGGCGCCCGGAAATGAAGTTGCTCATGGTTTCTCCAGAAAATCTGATCCGCTATCCTGCCTCACTCCGGCGCGCAGGTCGAGATCATCCGTGGCCGGGTCGGTTGCCGAAGGGAGCCTCGTTGGCGGACGCGGTCTGCGGGGTACCGGCTACCTGCACTTCCGGCAGGTGGCCGCCGATGAATTCCAGCTTGCGAATCGGGAAGGCCAGTCTTACCTCCATCCGGCGCAGGGTTTCCAGCAGCTGCAGGTTGATCTCTTCCTGGGTGTCCATGTAGTCGTTGTAGCCCGGGGTCTGCATGATATGCACGACCTCGAAGGTCAGCTGGCTCTCGTTGAAGGCGAAGAAATGGGCACGGTCGAACTGGGTGTTCTCCATGCTGTCGATGATGCGCTTTACCTCCACGCTGACCTGGCGCACCTTGTCCACCGGAGTCTGCGGGCTGATGCCGAAGGTGAAGACGATCCGCCGGGTATCCATGCGCTTGTAGTTGTGCACGGTCTGGCTGAGCAGGTCGGCGTTGGAAATGACGATCTGCTCGCCGCTCAGGGCGCGGATCCGGGTGGTCTTCAGGCCGATATGTTCGATGGTGCCTGCGATGTCGCCGAAGACCACGAAGTCGCCGATCTCGAAGGGCTTGTCGATACCGATCGACATGGAGGCGAACATGTCACTGAGCAGCGTCTGCACCGCAAGGGCGATGGCGATGCCGCCGACCCCGAGGCTGGCGATCATGGCGGTGATGTCCACCCCCAGGTTGGCCAGGATCGACAGCAGCATCACTACCCAGATGACCAGGCGCATGATGATACCCAGCAAGGTGGTGGTGACCGGGTTGCGGGTCTTGCCGTCCCGGTTCAGCGTAGTGGTCCACAGCTGCACGGCATGATCGGCCCAGAAGGCAATCTGGAAGGCCAGCACGATGAACCAGCCATGGGACATGGCCGACTCCCAGCCGGGAGACAGCTCAACGCTCTTCAGGCCGATCATCAGGGCAAAGGCGAAAAGCAGCAGACGGCTGGTTTTCGCCAGCATCGCCGAGGCGAAGAAGAAAATCCGCGAGTGGGATTTCTCGTTGCGCTGCATGAGCTGTCTGCTGACCACGCGCATGGCGACCGCCAGCAACAGATAGACACCCAGCGTGACCACGGCCAGAATGCCCAGCTGTATCCAGAGTTCGCGGTCGGTAAACAGATCCCAGTACGGCATGATGGTCCCCCGTCAGATGAGCTTCGGCCGTCCCTGGCGCAGGTAATCCCTATTTCTGTCGTTGCCCAGCGGCAGAAGTTCCGGCAGATTTGCCCGCCTGCGAGCTCTTCATTCCCTTTTCATGCGTAATCCGGAGCCCGTTCCAGCATGTATCTCGAATATTTCATCATCGCCGTCGCCACCCTCAGCGGCCTGTACTTCCACTGGTGGCTGATGGTGCGCATCCGCCGCTGGAGCAACCGGGACCTGGCCCTGTCCATGGCCGGTGAGGATCAGGCCAAACGCGATTACATGCTGGAGCAGCTGGCTCGGGCCCAGCGCGAGAAGGTCGGACGCAGGGAGCTGGAAGCCTGGCTGCAGCGGGCCGCGCAGGCCTACCCCGGGAACAGTTCCTGAGTAACCCCCGGCGGTGGCAGCGGTTGCAGCCTGTGGCGCTGCACCTGCCACCAGTCGGGGAACAGGCGGCGCACCCGGGGCTGGCCGAAGCGGTCGTCCAGCAGCCAGACGACGCCGCGGTCCTCGGGGCTGCGGATCACCCGGCCGGCCGCCTGTACCACCTTCTGCAAGCCCGGGAACAGGTGGGCGTAGTCGTAACCGCGCCCGAACAACGCTTCCATCCGCTGGCGAACCTGTTCAGTGATCGGGTTCAGCTGGGGCAGGCCGAGGGTGGCGATGAAGGCACCCACCAGCCGCTCCCCCGGCAGATCGATACCTTCGCCGAATATCCCACCCAGTACCGCAAATCCCACGCAGTGGCTGGTATCGGTGAAGCCCTCGATAAAGGCACTGCGGGCGGTCTCGTCCATGGCGGGGGCCTGCGCGCGCACGGGCAGCTCCGGCCAGTTGGCCCGCAACACCTCCAGTACCTGCTGCAGGTAGCTGTAACTGCTGAAGAACGCCAGGTAATTGCCCGGTTGCTTCCGGTACTGGTGCACTATTACTTCGCAGATGGGCAGCAGGCTGTCCGCCCGGTCCCGGTAGCGGGTCGACAGGTTGCTGACATAACGCACCTGCAGCTGTTCGGCAGTGAAAGGCGAGGCGACATTCAACCACTGGCTGTCCTCGGGCAGACCAAGCATGTCCTGTTGATAGCGGGCAGGGCCGAGGGTGGCGGAGAACAGTGTGCTGCTGTGGGCCGTGGCAAAACGCCCGCGCAGAAAGGGCGCCGGAAGCAGGTTGCGCAGACACAGGGTGGATAGCCGCCGCCGGCCGGGCTGGCCACGCAGGCTGATGTCGAACAGCGAGTGGTCGCCGAAGTGCTCGGCGAGCCGACAGAACAGCAGAGCATCCAGATAGAAGCGCAGCAGCGCAGCGTCATTGCCCTCGGGCTGGTCGGTCAGGTGATCGGTGAGGGCGCTGACCAGCTTCTGCAGGCTGAGAATGAACAGATCCGGCAGCAGAGGATGGACCTGATATTCCTCCTGCTGCTCACGGGCAAGCTGATTCCAGTGACGGTGCAGCCGGTCCAGCGCACCCTTCAAACCGCTGGGTGCGCTCTGGCGCAAGGCAAGAAAGCGCTGTTGGTCCAGCTCGGCGGTATACATGCTGCGTCCGCGCTCGATCAGGTTGTGAGCCTCGTCCACCAGCAGGGTCACCCGCCAGTCGTTGACCACGGTCAACGCATATAACAGGGCGCTCATGTCGAAGTAGTAGTTGTAGTCGGCGACCACCACGTCGGCCCAGCGGCACAGTTCCTGGCTCAGGTAATAGGGGCAGACCTGATGGGTCAGCGCGATCTCGCGGATCGCCTCCCGGTCCAGCCAGCGCCGGTCGACTGCGGCCTGCCGGGCAGCGGGCAGCCGGTCATAGAAGCCCCGCGCCAACGGGCATGATTCGCCGTGACAGGCACGGTCCGGGTATTCGCAGGCCTTGTCCCGGGCAATATGTTCCAGTACTCGCAGGGGCATGTCGGCTTGCTGGCGGTGCAACAGGGCAAGTGCATCCAGGGCGAGCCGGCGGCCGGGTGTGCGGGCAGTGAGAAAGAACAGCCGGTCCAGCTGCTGGCCGGGGAACGCCTTGAGCTGGGGGAACAGGGTGCCGAGGGTCTTGCCGATGCCGGTGGTGGCCTGGGCCATCAGCGTATGGCCATCCCGTGCGGCGCGGTAGACCGCCGTGGCCAGCTGGCGCTGGCCGGTGCGAAACTGCGGCCAGGGAAATTGCAATTGATCCAGACTGGCGTTCCGGGCCTGGCGGTGGGCAGTCTCCTGCTGCGCCCAGGCGAGAAAACGCTGGCACTGCAGCACGAAGAAATCCTCCAGCTCCCCGGCGCTGAAGGTTTCGCGGTAGGCCGTTTCCTTCTGGGTGAGGACGTTGTAGTAAACCACCGCCAGGTCGATGGCGGGCAGATCCTGTTCAGCGCACAACAGCCAGCCGTACACCCTGGCCTGGGCCCAGTGCAGCTGCCGCTGATTGTCGGCGATGCGTTCCACCTTGCCCCTGTGGGTCTTGATCTCCTCCAGCAGATTGAGCTGCGGGTCGTACCCGTCGGCACGGCCAGTCACCAGCAACTCCCGATACTGGCCGGCCAGAGGCAGCTCGCTGAGGTAATGCGGTCCGCGGCGGGCGACCACGGTCTGGTGCCCGGCGATCCCTTCCTGCGCACTGGGAGCCGGGGTGAAGCGCAGATCGAGATCGCCCGCCCGGGCAGTGAACTCACACAGGGCGCGTACGGCAATGCGGTAACTCAGCTGCTCCATCTGACGTGACAGACCTCCACCGGCATGCCGTGTTCGGCGCAGAAGGCCAGCCAGCGACGTTGATTGTCCTGCAGCCGGTCGCCGGGACCCTTTACCTCGATCATCCGGTAGCGCTGTTCTCGGGGGTAGAACTGGATCAGATCCGGCATGCCGGCCCGGTGTGAGCGCAGATCCGCGAGCAGGCGACGGAACCACAGCCGCAGATGCGCGGCCGGCAGGCAGTGCAGTGCCTGCTCCAGCAGCTCCTCAGTGAGCAGGCCCCAGTGGATGAAGGGTGTCTGGATACCCTGCTTGAGCTCCCATTGCCGGCGGATATGGCTGTGATAGCTGGCGTCCTCCAGCCGCGCCAGGCAGCGCTCGAACTGCGTCCGTCGCCGGATGTGGAAGTCGTGACTGTACAGATCAGCCGGGGCACTGTGGAACGGATGGAAGAAGGCACCCGGCAGCGGATGGAAGATCGCCTCCCAGCACAGCAGGCCGAACAGTCCCGGAATCAGGGCGTTTTCCACATAGTGTACCGGTGCTTCGTCACTGCTCAGGTGCTCACACACCGCCAGCTCCACTCCCAGAGGGTGGGGGCCCGGCAGGGTCAGCTCGATCAGTGCGGCGTCCGCCCCGCCGGTGACCGGCAGCACCGGCTGGCCCAGCTTGCGTGCAAGCCGGCGCTGGGCACGCAGCACCAGCTGCAGCTCGGCGTCGTCCTCAGGCTCGGCCAGTGCAGATTGCACCAGATCGTAGGCCTGCCGGTGCTGCTGGCGCTTTTCCAGGATACGGATCCGGCGCTGACGTGCGCCTCTCCAGCCGCTGCGCTGATACAGCTCCAACGCTGCGTCCAGCTGCTCCTCACGCTCCAGCTGCCGCGCCAGGGTGAACTCCAGTCGTGCCCGGCGGCTGCCCAGCCAGGGGTTGGACAGGGGTTCATCCCCCAGCAGGGCAACCACGTCTGTGGTCGGCAGACCGTCGTCCAGCGCCTGATGGCACCGATACAGATGACGGTAGCCGTTGATATCTTCCCGGCACTGGAAGCCGCGGGAATCCGGCGTAAGCGCCACCTGCTCGTAGCGGAACACCCCGAGCTGGGTCAGGACGAACTCTTCCCAACCCTGCCGGAGATTGCCGAAGAACATCAGCCGCAGTCCCTCGCACAGGTCGCCCACCAGCAGGGTAAACAGGCGGGCCGGGTGATCGGGACACCATTGGCAGAAGCTGCCCTGGCCGGGCCGCTGGCTGCGCAGCTGCTCGATCAGCTGGGGTTTGCGCAGGGTATGCAGCCCGGCAACGGCAGGAAGCAGCGCGAGCAGTTCCTCCCTGCGCAGCAACTTGCCGAGCTCCAGAGCATCAAGCGGGTGGTCTTCGGTGATCCAGCCCAGCTCGAGCAACGGTGCAGCGGCATCGTGAATGTCACCGATTTCCCCGTAGCGCAGCCGGTCACTGCGAAAATGCGGGCCCTTGCGCATGATCAGTCGCACAAGCAACGCCCGTGAGGTCTCGGGCAGAGCAGTAAAGCAACGGATGAAATCCAGCTCCTGCCGATCCAGCAGGTCGACATAGCGTTGCTGCAGCCAGTCCAGCGCCTGCTGGAAATTGTCCAGATAGTACAGCGGCGCGGGCTGCGGAACGGGAGGAAGTGCAGGCTGGTTGGGCATACAGTATTGTCGCCATCAGCGGCGGCCGGTGCAACAGAGCGGCGACGAACGTGCCGCCGGCTGCAGGTCAGCCGCGCAGCAGCCGCAGTCCGTTGAAGATCACCAGCAGACTGACGCCCATGTCCGCGAAGACTGCCATCCACATGGTGGCATGCCCGGTCAGGGTGAGCACCAGGAACACCGCCTTGATGCCCAGGGCCAGGGTAATGTTCTGCACCAGGATGCGCCGGGTACGCCGGGACAGCCGGATGAAGTCCGGCAACCGGCGCAGGTCGTCATCCATGATCGCCACGTCCGCGGCCTCGATGGCGGTATCGGTGCCGATGGCGCCCATGGCGAAGCCGATGTCGGCCCGCGCCAATGCCGGGGCGTCGTTGATGCCGTCGCCGACCATGCCGATATGCATGCCCTGGTCGGCCAGTTGCCGAATCTGCTCGAGCTTGTCCTCGGGCATCAGCTCGCCCCGGGCCTCGTCGATGCCCACCTGCCGGGCAATGGTGTCGGCGGTGTGCTGATTGTCACCGCTGAGCATGAGAATGCGAAGGCCCAGGTCGTGCAACTGGGCAACGGCCTCGACGCTGCTCGGTTTGACCGTGTCGGCCACCGCGAACAGGGCCAGCGGTTGCTGCGCATTGCTGAGGATGATGACCGTCTTGCCCTGACGTTCCAGCGCTTCAAGTTGAGCCTCCAGCGCCGGTGAGCAGAGCTGCAGTTGCTCCAGCAGGCGGTGGTTGCCCAGATGATAGGTCTCGCCGTCGACCTCTGCGCGGCTGCCGAGACCGGGCAGGGCGGCGAAGTTTGCCACCTCCTGCAGTGCAACACCTTCCGTGGCGGCCTGTTCGGCTATGGCTCGGGATACCGGATGATCGGAGCGCTGTGCGAGGCTGGCGGCGATAGTGCGCAGCCCGGCCACTTCCACCAGCGGCAGGTAATCGGTCTGTCGTGGTGTACCGTGGGTGAGGGTGCCGGTCTTGTCCAGCGCCAGATGGGTCAGCCGGTGGCCCTGTTCGAGAAAATGCCCGCCCTTGATCAGGATGCCCCGGCGCGCTGCCGCAGCCAGGCCGCTGACAATGCTTACCGGGGTGGAGATCACCAACGCGCAGGGGCAGGCGACTACCAGCAGTACCAGTGCGCGGTAGATCCAGTCCGGCCAGGCGCCGCCCAGCAGCAATGGGGGGACCATCGCCACGCCCAGAGCCAGCACGAATACCAGGGGGGTGTAGATACGGGAGAACTGATCAACGAAGCGCTGGGTCGGTGCGCGGCTGTTCTGTGCCTGTTCCACCGCATGGATGATGCGCGCCAGGGTGGAGTCGGTGGCAGGGGAGCTGGCGATGTACTCCAGTTCTCCGGCCTGATTGATGGTGCCGGCGAACAGCGGGTCGCCCACGGTCTTCTCCACCGGCAAGCTCTCGCCGGTAATCGGTGACTGGTCGGCGCTGGATGTGCCCGCCGCTACCACGCCGTCCAGCGCGATGCGCTCCCCCGGACGCACCCGCACCCGGTCGCCCGCGCCTATGCTGGCGAGCGGGAGGTTCTGCCAGCTGCCGTCGGCCTGCAGCACGGTAGCGCTGGGTGGGGTAAGGTCGAGCAGGCTGCGGATCGCATTGCGCGCCCGCTCCAGCGAGCGCGTCTCGATGAGTTCGGCCAGGGTGAACAGGACCATCACCATGGCAGCCTCGGGCCACTGGCCGATCAGCAGCGCACCGGTCACCGCAATGCTCATCAGGGCGTTGATGTTCAGATCGCGATTCTTCAGGGCCACCCAGCCACGGGCGTAGGTACCCAGGCCACAGAGCGCAACGGCGGCAATGGCCAGCGCGGCCACCAGCCAGTCAGGACCAGAGGAGAAATGCAGTATTTCGGCGCCCAGCGCCAGGCCGCCTGCTATCGCCAGCCGCCAGCGTTCTGCCAATGACGGGCCGGGCGCGGGTATGTCGCTCCCGGCGGAGACCGACACCGGGGTGAAGCCCAGATTGCGGATCGCCTCCAGCGCGGGGGCCAGGGCCTCGGGGGTGTGCTCGATGCTGAGGGTGCGCTCCAGCAGGTTGAAACCCAGCCGACCGATGCCGGGCATACGGCCCAGGCGGTCGGTGATCAGGCGTTGCTCGGTGGGACAATCCATCTGGGCGATGCGATAGGTGCTCACCGATGTCGTGCCATCGTCCGGCAGCGGCGGGGCTGCCGACGGAAGGGTCGGGTGTTCGCTGCCACAACAAGTGCTCATGCCATTCCTCCTCCGCATGGAGCATACGCGCTCAGGCTGCGCTTTGCATGGCGGGCATGCAACCGACCGTGACGTGCGGCTGGCTAGGGTGTCTGCAACAGGGCGGCCGCGCGCTCCGCGCCCATGGCCATTGCGAGCTTAAGCGCGGTATTGCCTTCGGCATCGGCAGCCAGTGGGTCGGCCCCGGCTGTCAGCAGACGCTGCAGGATATCCGTGCGATCAAACATGGCTGCATACATCAGCGGCGTTCGGCCCCCCGGCGGGCAACCGTTGACGTCCGCGCCGCGCTCCAGCAGCAATTCGACCATCTCCAGATCGCCCTTGAAGATTACCCCAGCCAGGGGCGTCTGGCAGCGCTGGTTGGCCAGCTCGGGGTCGCCCCCGTGATCAAGGATCAGCGCCGCGGTATCCCGCTGGCCGTTGTAGGCGGCCAGCATCAGCAGGCTGTCGCCGTTGCTGTTGCACAGGTTGGCGGGCAGGCCCTGCTCCAGCAGCTGCTGCAGCTGGAGCGTATCGCCGTGGCGCGCCATATCGAATACACGGGCGGCAAAAGCCAGCGTCTCGTCGTCAAGTTGGGGTAGATCGGCCATGCCTGAAACCTCGAAAAAGCGGATGAAGACATTGTGCACCCCGGGGATGTCCCGGGCCATCCCGAATTGCCGGAACGGGACGCAGCGTTCGGGGGTCACAGCTACAAGTATGGTGCAAATCCGTCATCCGCAAACTGAGAGGTGCATTATGGAGCTTCCCAACAAAGGGCTTCCCGAGCTTTTCGAACAACTGGGTCTGCCGTCCTCCGAGGAGGATATCGAGCATTTCTTCGCCAACCATTCGCTACCGCAGAACATGCGGCTGGTGGATGCACCTTTCTGGACCCCGGTGCAGGCGGCCTTTCTCAGGGAGCAGTTCCAGCAGGACGCGGAATGGGCGCCGGTAGTCGATGAACTCAACGTGCGCCTGCACGAGGACTGATCAAGAGGAAGTGCTGAGCCCCGGCTGCACGAATCTGGCATGATGGGTGGCTTGCCGGCGCAGTCGTTGTCTGCCGGTCCTGTTTCTGGAAAACCCGATGCCCCTTCGTTTGCTGCTCATTCTGGGCGGACTGAGTGCCTTTGGCCCCCTGGCCATCGATCTCTATCTGCCCGCCTTCCCCGCCATGGCGGGCAGTTTCGCCACGGACACCGACCGGATCCAGCTGAGCCTGTCGGTGTATTTCCTGGGCCTGGCCCTGGGTCAGGTGTTCTACGGCCCGATTGCCGACCGGTTCGGACGGCGCAAGCCGCTGATGTTCGGCATCGGGCTGTTCACCCTGGCCTCGCTCGCCTGCGCGCTGGCGCCCACCCTGGAATGGCTCCTTGTGGCGCGCTTCTTTCAGGCGTTGGGTGGCTGTGCCGGCATGGTGGTCAACCGGGCGGTGGTGCGGGATCTGTGTTCACCCATCGAATCGGCCCGGGTATTTTCCAAGCTCATGCTGGTCATGGGGGTCGCCCCGATCCTGGCGCCGCTGGCCGGTGGCTGGATGATGCTGCTCGGTGGCTGGCGCAGCATTTTCGGTTTTCTCATGCTGTTCTCCGCCGCCTTCTGGGTGCTGGTCTGGCTGCGCCTGCCTGAAACCCTGCCGGCGGACGGGCCGCGCAGCCAGCTGTCGAGCGCCCTGGGGCGCTATGGCCGACTGCTGCGCGAGCCGGAATTCATGTTCCATGCGCTGACCGGCGGTACCGCCATGGCCGGCATGTTTGCCTACATTGCCGGTTCGCCCTTCGTCTTCATCCAGCTGTACGGAGTGCCGGCAGAACATTATGGCTGGCTGTTCGGCATCAATTCCGCTGGCTTCATTCTTGCGGCCCAGCTCAACGGCAGGCTCCTGCGCAAGCGCACACCGCTGCAGCTGTTGCGTACCACCACTGTGCTTTTCATGTGCAGCACCCTGGCGTTGCCGCTGATCGCGCTGGCGGGGTTCGCGTCCCTGTGGCCGCTGATGGTGCCGCTGTTCCTGTGCATGGCGCTGCTGGCTCTGGTGGTACCCAACTCCTCCGCCTGCGCGCTGGCGGGCCAGGGGCACCAGGCCGGGGTGGCCTCGGCCTTGATGGGAACCATGCAGTTTGCCGTAGCCGGGCTTGTATCAGCGGCGGTGGGCGCATTGCACGATGGCACGGCGTTGCCGATGACGATGATGATCGCACTGTGCGGGGCAGGGGCGGCGGTGATGGCGTTGCTGGCGCGGCGGGTCGAGCGGGGGGCGGTGATGGGGTGAGCCTTCCCCCTCTCCCAACCCTCTCCCGCAAGGGGAGAGGGGGGCTGTGCGAGCTGATCTGATCAGCCAGCCTTCAGAAAACCTGAATGCTTACAGCCCGGTCACCCCTCTCCCCTTGCGGGAGAGCGGGTGACCGGGGGAGAGGGGAAGGATCAGACCCCGGTCCAGCGCTTCATTACCAGCGTGGCATTGGTGCCACCAAAACCGAAGCTGTTGGACATGATCAGGTCAACCGCCTGATCCAGACGCTCGCGCAGGATCGGCAGATCCGCTGCGTTCTCGTCCAGCTCCTCGATGTTGGCCGAGGCGGCCAGGAAGTTGTCGCGCATCATCAGCAGGCAGTAGATGGCTTCCTGCACACCGGCGGCGCCCAGCGAGTGGCCCGACAGGCTCTTGGTCGAGCTGATCTTCGGTGCCTTGTCGCCGAACACTTCACGGATGGCCTTGAGCTCGGCCACGTCGCCCACCGGGGTGGAAGTGCCGTGGGTGTTGAGGTAGTCGATGGTCCCGTCGACGGTGGCCATGGCCTGCTGCATGCAGCGTACCGCGCCTTCACCGCTGGGGGCGACCATGTCGTAGCCGTCGGAGGTGGCGCCGTAGCCCACCACTTCAGCGTAGATCTTCGCTCCACGAGCCAGCGCGTGCTCCAGTTCCTCGACCACCACCATGCCGCCGCCTCCGGCGATGACGAAGCCGTCACGCTTGGCGTCGTAGGCACGGGAGGCCTTTTCCGGGGTGTCGTTGTACTGGGTGGACAGCGCGCCCATGGCGTCGAACAGCATGGACTGGCTCCAGTGCTCCTCTTCACCACCACCGGCAAATACCACGTCCTGCTTGCCCAGCTGGATCTGCTCCATGGCGTTACCGATGCAGTGGGCACTGGTGGCGCAGGCGGAGGAGATCGAGTAGTTGATGCCCTTGATCTTGAACGGGGTGGCCAGACAGGCGGATACGGTGCTGCCCATGGTGCGCGGCACGCGGTAGGGCCCGATCTTCTTCACGCCCTTCTCGCGCAGGATGTCCACGGACTCCATCTGGTTCAGGGTGGACGCGCCGCCACTGCCGGCAATCAGGCCGGTGCGGACGTTGCTGACCTGCTCCTCGCTCAGGCCGGCGTCGGCGATGGCCTGTTGCATGGACAGATAGGCAAAGGCGGCGGCATCCCCCATGAAGCGCTTGACCTTGCGGTCGATGGCCGCATCCAGGTCAATCTTCACGCTACCGGAGACATGGCTGCGAAGGCCCATCTCCGCGTACTCGGGGTTATGGGTAATGCCGGACTTGCCTTCCTTCAGACTGGCAGCAACGCTTTCCAGGTCCTGGCCGAGGCAGGACACGATGCCCATACCGGTAATCACGACGCGACGCATAGTGATGATCCTCAGAAACTATCAGTGGAAGTGAACAGACCCACGCGCAGACCTTCAGCGGTGTAGATCTCGCGGCCGTCAACCGCCATGCTGCCGTCGGCAATGCCCAGTGTCAGGGCGCGATTGATGGTGCGTTTGATATGGATGGTATAGGTGACCTTCTTTGCAGTGGGCAATACCTGACCGAAGAATTTCACCTCGCCGGAGCCCAGGGCGCGGCCGCGGCCTTCATAGCCCAGCCAGCCAAGGTGGAAACCGACCAGCTGCCACATGGCGTCGAGGCCCAGACAGCCCGGCATTACCGGGTCACCTTCAAAATGACAGCCGAAGAACCACAGATCAGGATGGATATCCAGTTCGGCGACGATTTCGCCCTTGCCGAAGCGACCGCCTGTCTCGCTGATATGAGTGATCCGGTCGATCATCAGCATGTTGGGGGCCGGCAACTGTGCGTTACCGGGGCCGAACAACTCGCCACGACTGCATTGCAGCAGTTCTTCCCGGCTATACGCATTCTGTTTTGACATTAGAGGCTCCTGCTCTTCCCCGTTCGGTGGGGCGCTATTGTATCGGCATGGCGGGGGTTGATGAACGATAAATCCGCCAGCGTTAGCTCAGACTGCCCGGTATCGGTGAAAGTCACACCCGCCGGACAAGGCGTTGAGGATACCCGCGATGCGGGTCCAGAACAAAAAAAGGTTCGACAGCCATTGCTGGTTCCGTACAAGCCGTTGCGTTGGTATACCCCCTTGCTGCGATTCCGTGGAAGGTCGTGCTGGGGTGCAGGGCCGTGCCGACACGCTGCAAGTACGTCCATGTAAGCTCGCGGTTGTCATCCATGACAACCGACGGTCGGCCCAACCCTGCACCCCAGCACGCCAATAACCGCCGTAGCGGCTGAAAGCAGGCCCTCAGCCACTCGGCGTTTCCGCCAGTGCGTTGGTATGCCCCTGATACGACCGTTTGATGACAGGGATGTCATCAACGAGCCTACATGGATGTATTCACGGCGTGTCGTAGCAGGGGCGTACCAACGCACTGGCCAGCACGGCCACTCAAGCACTCAGCACAAAGGGCCGGACAACCATGCACTCAGGGTCTCAGGCCAGCACCCCGAATTCCTCCTGAAACCGGTCGCGCAGTTCACGCTTGAGTACCTTGCCGATGGCGCTGCGTGGCAGTTCGTCGGTGAGGATGACCCGGTTCAGCCGTTGGGTCTTGCCGACCTGGGCGTTGAACCACTGGAGTATCTCTTCGGCACTCACGCTGGCGGCGGGCTTGAGTACGGCGTAGCCGACCGGCGTTTCGCCCCAGCTGGTGGATGGCACGCCGATCACGGTGACATCGTCCAGGTCCGGGTGCTGGCGCAGTACGGCTTCCAGGTCGCTGGGGTAGATATTGAAGCCGCCGCTGATGATCATGTCCTTGCGCCGGTCCATGAGGGTAAGGAAGCCGTCTTCATCGAAGCGCCCGACATCGCCGGTGCGGATGAAACGCTTGCCGGTGCTGTCGTACCACTCCGCTTCGGCGGTCTTCTCCGGCTTGTTGAGATAGCCGGTCATCATCGCCACCGAGTGACCGACCACTTCGCCGATCTCGCCGCGCGGCAGTTCGTTGCCGTCCTCGTCGATTACCCGCATGTCGTGGCCATCCAGCGGGTGGCCGACAGTGTGCAGCTTGTGCGGATGCTGGTGCGCTACCAGCATGCAGGAGCCGCCGCCCTCGGTCATGCCGTAGAACTCCACCAGGCCGCCCGGCCAGCGGGCCAGGATGTCGGCCTTCAGCTCACCGTGGAAGGGCGCGCTGGTGCTGAACTTCATCTGGAAGCTGGACAGGTCGTAACGGTCGAAATCCTCGCGGGCCATGATCCGCTGATACTGCACCGGTACCAGCATGGTGTGGGTGGCGCGGTATTCCTGGGCCAGCTCGAGATACTTCTGCGCATCGAATTTGCCCATGAGCACCAGGGTACCGCCCAGGCCGATGGTCGGCAGGAAGGAGACCAGGGTGGTATTGGAGTACAGCGGGGTGGACATCAGCGTCACGCTGTCCGGACCATAGCCGAAGGCGATTCCGCGCTGGATGTGCGCCCAGCGCATCTGGTGGTCATGCACGATGCCCTTGGGCTCGCCGGTGGTGCCGGAAGAGTAGATGACGTTGAACAGCGTATCGGCTTCGAGCTGCACCGGGCTCGGCCGGGCATCGGCCAGCCATCCGCTGAGGCCTTGCTCCGGACGACTGTCATCCAGGCTGAGCAACGGAATATCGATCTTCCCCGCCACGGGCTCAAGCGCCTGCTCCACTGCGCCGTCGACGAAGAACAGCCTGGCTGCGGAGTCGCGCAGCATGGTCAGCAGGCCCTCTGGCGTGGAGGAGGGCGCCAGGGGCGCAACCACCATTCCGGCACGCAGGGCGCCGAGGAACATGATGACATAGGGAATCGAGTTGGCGGCGCAGATGGCCACCGCATCGCCGGGCTGCAGGCCGTCGCGCTGCAGCGCAGCCGCAGCCCGGTCGACCTGCTGGTTCAGCTGCGCGTAGCTGAGGCTGTGGCCATCCTGAATAACGGCCGGATGGTCTGGCCTGTGCGTGGCGTGCAGGCCCAGCAATGTCGGCAGGGTGGTGAACGGAGACTCCAGGGTGATCGGATAACTGACTGAAACGCTCATTTATGGATATTCCACGAACGGTGAGGACAGGCTGCCAGTGTCACAGGATGAGGCAGGCAAATCCATGGTGCGGAGCGGTCAGAATGGTGCCCGATCAATTCGCCTTATGCTGCGTTGCCGCCCCGGCCCAGCGCTGTACGGTCTGGATCAGGGCCCGGCGGGTCAGTGGCTGCGACAGTACGCCCTGCATGCCTGCTTCCCGGGCACGCAGTCTGTCCGCATCGGTGCCGCTGGCGGTGACCGCGATGCAGGGCAGGGGGGCGCTTCCGGTTTGCCGACAATGCTCGAGGTGGCGGGCATGCAGCTGAAATGCATCCATATCCGGCAGCCGGGTATCGAGCAGTATCATGGAGAAGTCCTGCGCCGGATCGGACAGGCACTGCGCTGCCTGATCGCCGCTGCGGGCGACCGTGACCAGGTAGCCGGCATTGCGCAGCATGCCTTCCATCACCATCTGGCTGACCGGATTGCTCTCCACCAGAAGCACCGGCAGAGCGGGATCCGGGGCAGCGGGGGCACCGTTGTTCGACGCGTCTGGCGGCGCCAGTTCCAGCGGCAGGCTGAGCACAAAGCTGGAGCCGCTGCCCGGCTCGCTGCTGGCCTGCAGCGAGCCACCCATCTTGTGCGCGAACATGCGGGCGATCGACAGCCCGAGTCCGGTTCCGCCGTAGCGGCGGGAGGTGCTGCTGTCCCCCTGCTGGAAGGCTTCGAACATGGCCTCCAGTTGCGCACTGTCGATGCCGACGCCACTGTCCCTGATTTCACAGCGCAGCTGCAGCACACCCTCGCGGTCGATTCCCCAGGTGGCATGCAATCCGATGCTGCCCTGCTCGGTGAACTTGATCGCATTACCCAGCAGATTGACCAGGATCTGACGCAGCCGGGTCGGATCGCCCATCACCTGCGGCGTGGCCGGCTCGCCCTGCTGTTCAATGATCATCTGCAGACCTTTCTGCGATGCGGCATATTCGAAGGCGTGCGCCGTGCGCTGCAGCAATGAGTGAAGGTTGAACGGAATGTGTTCCAGCTCCAGCGCGTCGTGCTCGATGCGCGACAGCTCAAGGATGTCGTTGATGATCTTCAGCAGATGATCGGTAGACTCGCTGGCAACCTGAATGTATTCCCGCTGCTCGTCGCTCAGCTCCGTGGTTTCGAGCAGCTGCAGCATACCCATCACGCCGTTCATGGGGGTGCGCAGCTCGTGGCTCATCATGGCCAGGAAGTCGGACTTGGCGCGGTTGGCCTGCTCGGCCTGGACCCGGGCGGTGACCAGCTGAGCCATGCTTTCGGCCTGTCGCGCTTCGGCCTGCTGCAGGGTGGCGGCCAGCTTGTTGATGTTGTTCATCAGGTCGCCGACCTGACTCTGTTCCGTGACCTTGATGCGGGTGTCCAGACGGCCGTCCTGCAGCGCCTGGACGGCACGGCGCATGCGCACCAGCGGGCCGGCCAGCACGCGGGCCAGCCGGGTGGACAGCAGCAGCGCAGCGAGCAGGGTGATGACGCCGAACATCAGGCTGCGCAGCAGGATGGCCCGCTGTCGCTCGATGAAGTGCTGATAGCTCAGGCCCACTTCCACCTGGCCGACCGCTGCGTGGCCGGCGATATCAGCCTCGGTATTGAGAAGGAAAAGGTCGTAGCTGAGCAGAACGCGTTGACGCTGGATGTCCGCAGTGAAGGTGTGCAGGCGCGACAGGTCGGTGCCTTCACGCTGCAGCATGGCCAGCGAGCGGCCCTCCTTGTCGAACACCTCGACGCGGTGCACGTGGGGAATGTTCAGCGAGCCGGCGATCAGCCCCTGCAGCAAGGACAGGTTGCCGGTGATCACCGCATACTCGGTGGCCGGCGCCAGCTGGTCTGCAATCAGCTGGCCGGTAGACTGCATTTCCAGATCAAGTGCTTCCAGACGCACATGGGTGAAATAACTGATCAGCAGGGTGCCGAGCAAAGCCGCGGGGAGCAGTGCCATCAGGATCAGCCGGCGATGGATGCTGCCGCGTCGGAACGGATTCATGGCGCGTTGCCCTCTCTCGTCTGGATCGTCTGTTGCAGTTGTTCATCCTCCGGCATCGCCAGCCCGAGCGAGCGGGCCACCTGCGCATTGCTCAGTACGGAGAAACGCTGGGGGTAGCGGACTGCACCCGGCTGCCACTGCATCTGCTGCACAAGGTAGACACTGTCTGCCATGTCCCGGGGTGTACTGTAGGTGGTGCTCAGACTGCCTGCAGCAATGAAGGGTGCGGAAGGGCCTATCAGAACCCGGTTACGGCTGTAGCTGGCGAGCAGCAGGGGCTTCAGGGTGCTGGCGTTGTATATTTCCGGGTCGTCCATGCCCAGCAGGACGTCGCTCCTGTCGAGCAGGTCGCTGAGGGTGCGCAGCAACGCCAGGGGCTGTGTCACCTCACCCGGATGCAGGGTCAGGCCGGCCTGGCGTGCGGCCCGCTGCCAGTCCTCCAGCTGCCGTCGCTGGGACGGGCTGTACAGCATGCCGACATCCTGCAGCCGAGGGAACAGTAATTGCGCCAGCAGAAGCTGGCGCTCCGGCCTGGGGCTGGCGAGCAGCACCTGTATGTGGGAAAGCAGGTCCTGCTCAGCCATCTGGTCCCGCGTCACATATACCGCGATGGTGGGTGTCGGCGCGTTCTGCCGCAGCCGCCACTCCAACGCTTCCAGGCCCATGGTGACAACCAGTGCGGCGTCTCCGGGATACGGATCCCGTTCCAGCAGCGCTACCTGCACGTCCCGCTTCGGATAGTTGTCCTGCAGGGCGTCGACAAACGCGCGGGTGAGTTCAGTCTCCCGGGGCTTGACGACCAGCAGCGAGTCCGCTCCGACGCCGGCGCAGAGCATCCAGGTCAGGATCAGTGACAGCAGGCGCAATGGCTTCATGGCCTGAACCGATGGGTAATCATGGTGAGCATGGCGACATTCCCTGTCCGCTATCTGCTTCAGAAGTTTAACTCAGCCGTGAGGTAATAATGGCTGCGGCTTGAAAATCGGTTCTCATCCCAGGTCAGTGCTTCGTCATCCAGCCGGTATTGCCAGATCAGCGCCAGGTTGAGGCGTGACCGGGGCGCGAATGCGAGGTCCTTCTCGATCCGTGAGTCGACTCGCTCGAAGCGCCGCTCATTGAGGCTGTCGGCGCCGAAGTAGGTGAGGCTGGTGCGGATGCCGGCTGGCCAGGCGCGCATCCAGGTCGCGCTCCCCGAATGCCGGGCAGTCAGCCGCTGGTCGTACTTGCTGGTGGCTTCAAAGTCTATGTAGGCATGGGCCAGGCGGATCCGGTTCGCTGTGCCGATGTGCCAGTCGAGTTCGGTTTCCAGGCCTTCGAACTCGATGGAGGAGGCGTTGTCGGGCTGGAAGTCCCCGACCTTGAGCGGTTGGCTGTTCATGCCTGTGATGCGCTCCTGGAACGCGCGGATATCCAGGTGCAGTCCTGTCCGGTGAAAGTGGCCGTGGTAACCGATCTCCCTCGAGCGCATGCGCTCATGGTCCAGATCACCGGGCCCGCGGGCCCAGGCGTAATGAATCCGGGGGTCATCGAGCGGGCCGCTGACATCGCGCAACACATAGCGCCAGTTGGCGTTGTTTTCGTACATGTCCGGCGAGCGCACGGCTTCGGCGTATACCAGACGAATGCTGTGCAGCGGCGCGAGGAAGAAATGGGTCGACAGCCTGGGAGAAAAGGCGTCGCCCACCAGCTGCGAGTACTCATACATGCCCCCGGCCTGGAACAGCCAGCGCGGGTGTGCGCGATATTCCAGCGTACCGAACAGCTGCGAGGTCTGATTATCCACGGTGCCGCCGAACCAGGTGTCCGAGTGCACCCGGTCGTAGCGATAACTGACGCCATTGAGCAGCCGCAGCCGCGACGTCAGGCGCAGCGAGTTCTGCAGCTCGATGTGGTAGCGGTTCTCGCGGATGTTCTCGTTGACATTGCCGCACACCGGCTTGTTGTCGCGGTACAGCGGGACCAGCGCGGCCACCTCGTTGGCCAGTTCGCTCAGTCGGGGCGTGTAAGCCTGACCTTCCCTGCGCATGTAGCGGTCGATGTAGGCATCCATCCGTGCGCGGTCGATGGCCGGCAGATCCTGCCTGCCATCCCCTTCCAGATAACTGCGTACCCTGCGCGCTGCCAGCTCGCTGAGGCCGTTGAGCTCCCGCAGCGCAGCCGAGAAGGCCACCGGGGACTCACATACGCGCCAGTCCCGCAGCCGTTCCGCATGCTGCGCGTAAGCCTGCAGCTGAATCTGATGGTCCGGGCTGATATCCAGCTTCCACAGCCCCATGGCAGAGAAGTCCCGGCCGCTGATGTCGGCGTTGGAGCTGTGACCGGCGATGGCCTCATCCAGCGGCGAGTTGCCCTTGGCATGGTTGAAGTAGTTGCCGAACTCGTACGGGCTCTGGCGGTTCGCTTCGCTGGCGGCGATCTGCCAGTCCAGGCTCTGGGTGTCGGTGAGTTGCCAGACATGTCGCAGATTCAGGCGGGTGGTCCGCAGGCCATCACGGTAGTCGCGGCCGTCCTGGTCGTGGTCGAAACCATCGTCCCGCTGCTGCGAGAGGCTCAGCCGCCAGTTATGGGTCAGGTCACCGGCGCTGTGGCTGGCGTACCAGTCCTGAACGCCCCGGTTGCCGCGGGTGAACGACAGGGTGGTGCCGTGATCGTCGAGCGGCAGGCGGGTGACGATGTTGATCACGCCCATCAGCGCGTTGGCCCCATAGGCCGCGGTATTCGGGCCGCGGAATACCTCGATGCGGTCGATGTCTTCGATGGCCAGGGCCAGCTCCGCCCAGTCCACCGTGGCCAGACCCGAGCGGTAGACCGAGCGGCCATCGACCAGTACCTGAAGGCGCCGGGCTTCGGTGACATTGGTGCCATGGTAATTGAGGTTGGCCTGGTTGCCCCGTCGATAACCCAGGTGCATGCCGGGTACCGGACGCAGCAGTTCCGGAATGCTGCGGGCACCACTGGCGCGGATCAGCTCGCGGTCCAGCACCGTCATGCTGCCAGGCACTTCTGCGGGGGCCTGCTTCAGCCTGGTGGCGCTGAGCACGGTGGGCAGTTCCGGAGGCGCCAGTGTCAGGGCCGGGGCAGCGAGGGCCGTCATGCACAGGGCTGAGCCGGCGACAAAGGAGCGAAGGGAGATTCCTGACATATGGGCGTCCGTTTTCCAGTGTGCGCATGGTAACGATCCGAGCCGGTTTTTTCATCATCGCTTCGCTGTTATCGTTGACGAACATATACTGTCGGCTGTCTACACAGTCTCAAGGAATCTGCATGAGTGACCTGAAAGCCTCCGTCACTGTTCTGGGTGGGGGGAGTTTTGGTACCACGCTGGCCAACCTGATGGCCACCAATGGAGTCCCCGCCACGCTCTGGCTGCGGGACGAAGAGCAGGCTGACGCCATGCGCGGGAAACGGGAAAACAGCCGTTATCTGCCGGGCGTCCAGCTGGATCCCCGACTGATCATCACCAGTGATGCGCAGGCCGCGCTGGCCGATGCCGAGCTGGTGTTTCTGGCCATACCCAGCGGCGCCTTCCGCAGTGTGCTCAAGCAACTGGCTCCCGCGCTTGCCGGCAAGGGGCTGATCAGCACCACCAAGGGCATCGAGCAGCCCGGCTTCCTGATGATGAGCCAGATCGTCGAACAGGAGGTCCCCGGCGCACGGGTAGCCGTGCTGTCAGGCCCCAACCTGGCCCGGGAAATCGCCGCCGGCGCCCTGACCGCGACCGTCATCGCCAGTGAGGATGATCAGCTCAACGCCCAGGTCCAGGCGGTACTCGGGTGTTCCAGCCTCCGGGTATATGCCAGCCGGGATCGTTATGGTGTCGAGCTGGGCGGTGCACTGAAGAACGTCTACGCGATCATTTCCGGCATGGCGGCAGCCATGGGCGTGGGCGAGAATACCCGCAGCATGCTGATTACCCGCTCGCTGGCGGAAATGACCCGCTTTGCCGTACATCTGGGGGCCAACCCGATGACCTTTCTGGGACTCGCCGGTGTCGGTGATCTGATCGTCACCTGCACCTCGCCGCTGTCGCGCAACTATCAGGTCGGTCATGCGCTGGGCCAGGGGCTGTCTCTTGAGGAAAGCGTGGCCCGGCTCGGCCAGGTCGCCGAGGGGGTCAATACCCTGCG
Source organism: Halopseudomonas pertucinogena (assembly GCF_014646575.1). Lineage (GTDB taxonomy): Bacteria > Pseudomonadota > Gammaproteobacteria > Pseudomonadales > Pseudomonadaceae > Halopseudomonas > Halopseudomonas pertucinogena. The sequence continues at coordinate 921,729 of NZ_BMNN01000001.1, forward strand.
GGTGCTGCACAGCAAATCCCAGGCAGAAGGCGTGTACATGCCACTGGTGGCCGGACTGCATGCACTCATTTTTGAACGGCAGCCGCTGCAGGAGGTCATTGGCAGGTTGATGAGCGCGGAGCAGAAGCACGATGTCGAGTTCTCCGCATTCATGTCCTGCACTGTCACCAACAAGGAGCCGCAATGAATACCTTCAGAGACAACGTCACCGATCCCGATTTCTGGCTGCGGCTGCTCTATACCCTGCTGTTTGCGCTGGCATGGCAGGTGGTCGAGCTGCTGCTGGCGGTGATTCTGGTGGTGCAGATACTGTTTCGCCTGTTTACCGGTCGGCCCCATGATCAGGTGGCGGGGCTGGGTAACAGCCTGTCCCAGTACGCCTGGCAGATGGGGCGCTACGTATCCGGTGCCAGTGACCAGAAACCCTGGCCGTTCAACGACTGGCCTGCGGCGGATGCCGAGTGGCAACCGCGGCCGCCTCAGGGCCCGGTCACCGTCGACCCCCAGGGCGCGCCAGCTGCGGCGGGAACCCCGACCGGCACCGCGGCTGCGGCCCCGGTGCCGCCGGTGGCGGAGGCCGCGCAATCCGAACCGCCAATGGTGGAGCCGGACGCACCGGTACTGCGCACGACGGATGACGAGATCCAGCCCGAACCGCCGATCGTGCAACCGGTGCCGGACGAAGGGGATCCGGGAGAAACCGGCGGGGAGCCGAAGCCATGAGGCTCTGGGTGCTTCGCCATGGTCAGGCCGAGCCCCAGGCCGCCGCCGATGCACAGCGCCGGCTGACCGAGGAAGGGCGACGGGAGGTTCGGCTGATGGCTCAACGCCTGGTCGGTGAGCCCCTGGATATCATCCTTGCCAGCCCCTACGTTCGGGCCCAGCAGACCGCTGAGCTGGTTCGCGAGCACCTGCAGATGCGCCGTGCGATAGTAACGGTGGACTGGGCCACACCCGACGACGACCCACTGGCGGCGCTGGATCACCTGGCCGAGCGCTCCGAAGCGCGGGTGCTGCTGGTCAGCCACCAGCCGCTGGTGGGCCAGTTGCTGAGTCTGGCGGTGGATGGCCACCGCCAGGGGCATTATCCCATGCCGACCGCCGGGCTGGCCTGTCTGGACATGGACCTGCCTGCGGCCGGCACTGCCGCGCTGCAGGCGTTGACCAGCCCGGCCGAGCACAGGGATGAGTAGCTGAAGCAGTCTGACGTTCTGGCCGAAAATAATAATACGGGACGGGTAAGTATGGAGAGTCAGAACGGGGGAGCGGTACTCCCCATCCTCGAGGCCTTTCTCCGCCATGAGCGCGAGCGCCCCGAGAGCGTCTATCTGGTTCAGCCACTGGCATCAGGCAAGCAGTTGCTGACCTGGGCCCAGGTGGGTGACCAGGCGCGCCGTTTTGCTGGCTGGCTGCGTGCCCAGGGGCTGCCCGGCGGCAGCCACATCGCCATACTCTCGAAGAACTGCGCCCACTGGATCATCGCCGATCTCGGCATCTGGATGGCTGGCCACGTCTCGGTGCCGCTGCAACCGACGCTGAGTACCGCGGCGCTGCGCCAGGTGGTGGAGCATTCAGAGGCGCGACTGGTTGTGGTCGGCAAGCTGGACGACTGGGACACCCTGCGCTCCGGCCTGCCGCCGCAGCTGCCCCGGGTAGGGCTGCCGCTGGCAGACGTCGATGAGAGCATCCTGCCGTGGGATGAGCTGCTGCGCGACAGCGAGCCACTGATGCAACCGGTTGCCCGCCAGCCATCCGGGCTGGCGAGCATCATGTACACCAGCGGCGCCACCGGGCTGCCCCGGGGTTGCATGCTGAGCTTCGACAGCATGTACTTTGCCGCAAGCAATTATGTACGGCTGTTTCTCACCACCGAGCAGGACAGGGTCATCTCCTGGCTGCCGATGTCCCACATTGCCGAACGTCAGTTCATCCAGATGCAGTCATTGCTGACGGGGATGACCGTCTACTTCGCGCACAGCCGGGAAACCTTCGTCCGGGATATCCGACGCGCCCGGCCGACCCTTTTCCTCGGTACGCCGGCGACCTGGCACCAGATCCGCCAGGGCGTGCTGCTGCAGATGCGACAACGGATGCTCAGCCATGCCCTGCGTATCCCGCTGCTGGGCAGGCGCGCTGCGCTGAAACTGCTGGATCAGGCCGGGCTGGATCAGGTGCGATTTGCCGTGGTGTGCTGTGACACCACGCCCATCGAGACCATGACCTGGTACCACCGTCTCGGCGTGCGGTTGTTCGAAATCTACGGGCTGACCGAGAACTGCGGCTACTCCCATGTCGGGCGCCCGGGGCGCTTTCGCCCCGGCTGGTGCGGCTTGCCGAACCCGGGAGTCGAGTGCCGACTGGATGATCAGGGACAGCTTCTGGTACGCAGCCGCGCCACCATGCTCGGCTATTTCCGGAATCCGCAGAAGACCGAAGCGGCCCTGGACGAAGATGGATTCCTGAAGACCGGCGACCGGGGCGAGATCGATCACGAGGGCTACCTGCGGCTCCGCGGCCGGATGACTGACCCGTTCGTCAGTGCCGATGGCTGCCAGATCGTACCGCAGCCGATCGAGCACGGGTTGCTCACCCATCCTCTGGTGGAATATGCCTGCGTTGCCGGAGAAGGGCTGCCACAGCCGCTGGCGCTGATCTCGCTGACCGATGCTGCGCGGCAGCTCCCGCCCCACGAGGTGGAGCGGGAGCTGGACGCGCTGTTGCATCAGCTCAACGGCACGCTGCCGCGTCCCGAGCAGCTGGGCTGTCTGGTTGTCAGCAGCGCCCCCTGGCAGCTGGACAGTGACCTGACCACGGCCACCCGTCAGCTGCGCCGGGCGGTACTCTGTGCCCGCTATCATGACCGTCTGGGCGACTGGCTGGTCAGCGGTCGAACCGTCGTATGGGAATGATGGTTCGACATTCACGTGCTCCCGGGCTCTTGTCGGCAAGCGGGCGACTTTCCTAAAGTCGCGCTGAATTCATCACAACAGCCGGAAACCCAATGGGAAGTCACGAAATAACTCTCACCCTGCCGACTATCGAGCTGGCAGGGAAGGTCTGGGGTGAGCCAGGAGGGCTGCCCGTCATCGGTCTGCATGGCTGGCTGGACAATGCCGCCTCCTTCGACCTGATCGGCCCTCGTCTGCAGGGCGTGCATCTGGTGGCGCTGGATCTGCCGGGGCACGGTCTGTCGGGTCACCTGCCGGCGGGGGGCTACAGTCTGTGGCAGCAGGCGTGGACGGTGCTGCAGGTGGCCGATGAGCTGGGCTGGGAGCGATTTGCCCTGCTGGGGCATTCCATGGGAGGCATCATCAGTTGCATCCTGTCAGGGAGCATGCCGCAACGGGTGATCGGCGCCGCCATGATCGACGGCCTGCTGCCAGTCACCGGCGAAGCGCACGACGCCCCCGAGCAGATGGCGCGATTCTTCCAGGCCAGCCGGGCCCTGGGGCGCAAGCGCAGGCCCGTCTATGACAGCCTGGACAAGGCCATCAGCGCCCGGGTTCTCGGCGGAACCTCGCGAATATCGCGCAGCGCGGCGGCCCCGCTGGTCGAGCGTGGACTGATGCCGGAGCAGGGCGGCTGGACCTGGCGTACCGACCCGCAGCTGATGCTGCCGTCACCGCTGCGGCTGACCGCTGCACATGCCGTGGCCTTCGCCGAAGCCATTGCCACCCCGACGTGTCTGATCCTGGCCAGCGAGGGGGTAATGGCCAGACGCGCGCTGCTGCTGGAGCGCATCGACAGCTTTACCCACATCCAGACCCATCACCTGGAGGGAGGCCACCACCTGCATCTGGAAGAGGCCGCCCCCGACGTTGCAACAATTATCGACAGCTTTTTCCGCACACTTGCTTGACCCGGTGGGTCAGCTGGGCAAGGCTGGGCAGCAGAAGGATGATCCAGTTCGAGGAGATTTGATGCATTTGCCTACGAGGAGTCGCCGGCGCCTGGTGCGACCGGCGGTACTGGGCCTGGCGCTGGCGGCGTTCGCACCGCTGGTGCTGGCGCAACAGCGGGTGATCGAGCCGTTTCCGCGGGCCGAGGTGGCCCGGGAGCGGGTACAGGACAATACCGAGCACAGCGTGGTGATCGGTGATATCCGCCGTATCAACAATCAGGTACGCGCCGAGCGCGAGGTCAGGACCGCCGGCGATCTGATCCGCACCTCATGGCGCATACCCGCCGGACATGGCGCGCGGGAGGCCTTGAGCCATGCGATGGAGCAGCTGCAGACCTACCCCCACACCACGCTGTTCTTCTGCGAAGGGCGCGAGTGTGGCAGCAGCAGCCTGTGGGCCAACCAGGTGCTGAACAACTCCCGGCTGTATGGCCCCGAGGACAACCAGTTGTATCTGGCACTGCGGCTGGATACCGAGCCGCAGCGCTTCATCGCGCTCTACGCCATTACCCGGGGCAACCGGCAGGTCTATCTGCATATGGATCAGCTGACACCGACCGAGCCGGTGACCGATGTGCTGTATCCGACCGCCGCGACCCTCGGCAAGATGCTGCGTGCCGAGGAAGAGTTGTTGTTGCCCGGGACGACGACCGAACAGACCGGCGAGCAGGCCGCTGCCTGGCTGGACCTGGTGGCCCGGATGCTGCGCTCCGACAACCGCCTGCGGATCCAGGTGGACGGCGCCGGCGCCCCGGAGTTTGTTCAGGGGCTGGTTGAACGCGGCATCAATCGTCAGCGTCTGGAAATCGGTGATCCGCAACCGGACAACGGCATCCGCCTGGAAAAGCGCTGATGCCCCGTGCTTCTGCGGGCCGCTCAGGGGGGCCGCTGTGAGCTACGTCGCGGCCTGAGCGTAAGCCTGTCCGGCATGGCCTCGATACCCAGCCAGTCAAAGATCTGGGCACGATAGCTGCCCCGGGCAAAAAGCTGGGCCTGATCATCGTAGTGGCGATCCAGCGGGTTGCCGGATTGCCCCATGGGACTGATGCCCAGGGAGCTGGCGGGATCGGCAAGATTGATCAGTCGGCGGGTGGAAGGCCCGGCGATCACCTCGTAATGTTCCCCACCACGGTTGAACACCATGTTGTTCAGGCTGCCGGTAGTGCCGCTGATGGTCACCTTCTCGCTGCTCAGGCGCCCGGCGAAGGGCACGCGGTCCGCCAGCGGATGCTTGTGCTGAAGGCTGGCGACCCTGCCCCAGGTCCACTGCCTCGGGTTGTGCCCCAACTGTTCGGTAAGGGACTCGACGGTGTTGATCCAGGCATGCTCGATTGCCGCCTGACGGCCATCCATGATCGGCTGTCTGCGGTTGTCCCACCAGGGTGAAGCGGGCTTCCAGTAAAGGCTGGCAAAGGACTTGCGAGCCATGAAGGTGTCCCTGAAGTGATCGTAGTGCTCACCCAGCTCGTCGGCGAACAGAGCCTCCATCAATCTGTCTTCCCAGCGCTGGTAGATCAGCGCGCCGGTGCTGTCCGGCTGGAACCTGCCATCCCATTCGGCGAGCAGCTCCCGGGCAGCGCGGGCCGTTTCCTGATACCGGTGGGGCAGCAGGTCGGGGGTCAGCAGGGGCAGCGCATCTTCGGTGATGGCCAGCGCCTGCGGCCGCAGATCGTCAAGCTGCATGGCCTTGAAGCGGGCGAAGTCGAACTGATCCCCTTCGGCGAGCAGCGCGCCAAGCCGCTCGGCGCGCTCGGCGGGCGCGTAGTAGCCGGGCAGGGCGCGCCGAGGGTTGCCGGTCGGGTAGGGGTTGTTGGTGCTGAAGATGTAGCCCTCCCGGGGATTGATCACCCGCGGGTTGGCCGCAAACGGCTGGTAACCGAGAAAATCGTGCTGACGGTTGGCACCGTCGAGCAGGGTGAAGCTGTTGTTGCTGTGGGGCCAGCGCTTGAGTCTGCCGGTGGCCCACATGGCAATGTTGTCGTTGACGTCGGCGTAGATGACATTGAGGCCGGGCGACCAGTGCAGCGCCGCCGCCGCTTCGAACTCGGCCATGCTGGTCGCACGGGAGTAGCGGTAGAAGGCTTCCGTGGAGTCGCTGCCGGGGGTAAGGAAGGTCCAGAACAGGCTTACCGGGGGGGGTAGGAGGCTCCCCTTCGGCGCGCTCGGCCAGCACCAGGTCATCATTGATGATGGGGCCGTGGCGCGAGTTGCGCAGGCGGATCAGACGATCTTCCTGATTACGGACCTTGATCACTTCCTCGTGTACCTGCAGGTCCTGCCAGCGTTCGCCGACACGTACCTGCATCGGGTTGGCCGGGTTGAGCTGTTCGCGGTAGAAGTCTATCTCGTCGTTCATCAGCATGGTCAGCCCCCATGCGTGATGCGGAGTGTGGCCCAGCAGGGGGAAGGGAATCCCGGCCAGGAAATGCCCGTACACCTCATGTTCGGGGGTCCTGATGTGCGCCTCGTACCAGACCGCGGGTACGGCGAAGCCGATATGCGGGTCGTTGGCCAGCAGGGGCTTGCCACTGGCGCTGCGCCCGCCGGCGACCACCCAGGCATTGCTGCCGTGGAACTGACCGGTTGGCAGCCGGGCCTGGATGCGATCCAGTTGTTCCAGCAGCGGCTTGAGCAGTTCAGTGCTCTGCCCCTCGACCGGCGCGCCGCGGCGGGACAGCGAGGCCTCCGGCGCACCGGGTACCAGATCCAGCGCATGCCGCTCGCCCAGGGTGCCGCGCACGTGGTCCACCAGCGCGTCGGTGCGGAACGCCTCGGCAAAGGAATAGGACATGTAACCCATGATGTGGGCGATATCCTCGAAGGCGAAGTAGTCCGGGCGGGTCAGCAGGATCCGGTATTCAACCGGTACCCGGCCCTGATCGATGTACTGGTTGATGCCGTCCTGATAGGCGCGGATCAGTTGCACGTGGGGCTGGTCGATGTTGTTTCTGAGCTGCTCGGCATATTGCCGTGCATAACGGCTGATGCCCAGGGTGCGGAAGAACTTGTCGGTGGCATAGCTTTCCTGACCGAACAGCTCGGCGAGCCGGCCGCCGCCGACGCGGCGCAGGATGTCCATCTGGAACAGACGGTCCTGAGCGTGGAGGTAACCCAGCGCGCGGTAGGCATCGAGATCATTCTGCGCGTCGATGTGCGGCACGCCCCAGGCGTCGAAGTACACCTGCACTTCCTGCTGCAGGTTCTTCAGCCGCAGCGAGCCGCTGCGCTGGGCCTCCGCGGTGTGCATGATCCAGTGACCGAGTGCCGTCAGGGCCAGGGCAAGGATGAACAGGGCGGCAACAATCTTGAGAAGAAATCGGGTACGACGCTGGATCACGATGGGCCTTGTAGCAGAGAATGACAACGGGACGGCAAATCATGCTGAGAGACGCCTGCCCCGTCAATCTACATTCACAAAGGAAGCAGCAAAATGGCGAAAAGTGTCGCACTGGTGCTGGGGAGTGGCGGTGCCAGGGGCTACGCGCATATCGGCATCATCGAAGAAATCGAGCGGCGCGGCTATTCCATCGAGTGCGTGGCCGGTTGCTCCATGGGAGCGGTGATCGGCGGCGTCTATGCAGCCGGGGGGCTGAATGCCTATCGCGACTGGGTGTCAGGGCTGGATTATCTGGATGTGCTGCGGCTGCTGGACTTCGGTTTCGGCCACCTCGGTGCCATCCGTGGCGAGCGCATCTTCGGGCGGATCCTGGAGCTGCTCGGTGACGTGAACATCGAGAACCTGCCGATCCCCTTCACCGCAGTGGCCACGGACCTCACCAACCAGCAGGAGGTGTGGTTCCAGCAGGGGTGTCTGCACCAGGCCATGCGCGCCTCGGCGGCCATTCCGAGCGTGTTCGCTCCGGTGCGCCAGGGTAACCGGGTGCTGGTGGACGGCGGCCTGCTCAATCCGCTGCCGATCAACCCGGTGGTGTCTTCCCACTGCGACCTGATCATGGCGGTGAACCTCAACGGGGTGAGCAACGGCTACAGCCTGCCGGTGATCGCCCGCCCGGCGCCGATACGCGCCCAACTGGAAAGCTGGATGGAGGCCCTGCGCCTGCGCAGCCCGTTCGGTGGCAGTACAGCGGATGATGAGGAAGACAGCCCGACAAAGCTGGAGTACCTGGCCGAGGAAGTCTCTCCGGCAGAGGCGGTGCACAGCCGCAATGAAGACGAGAAGAAACCGGTGCAGAACGATGTGCACATCGGGCCGGCGAGCATGCTGGAGCTGGTGCACCAGTCCTTCGAGACCATGCAGGCGTCACTGACGCGCTACAAGATTGCCGGCTACCCACCGGATGTGGTGTTCGAGGTGCCCAAGCGGCTGTGCCGGTTCTTCGAGTTCCAGCGCGCGCCGGAGCTGATCGAGCTGGGCCGGATGGTGGCCAGGGACACCCTGGACCGCTTCGAACAGGGCCGGCACTAATCCTCGCGGCCCTCGAGCATCTCCCGACGCAGCAACACATATACCGAGCCGGCGCCGCCATGGCGCGGCAGGCAGGAGGTGAACGCCAGTACCTTCGGATGCTGGCGCAGCCAGGTGTTCACGTGGCTCTTGAGAATAGGCCGGCGGCCATCCTTGCGCCGCGCCTTGCCATGGGTAACGCGGATACAGCGCACCTCGATGCGGGTCGCCTCGTCGATGAAGTCCCACAGCAGCTCGCGGGCCTTTTCCACGGTCATGCCATGCAGGTCGATACTGCCGTCAAAGGGAATCTGCCCGCCCTTGAGCCTGCGCAGCTGGCTGTCCTGCACGCCGTTGCCGGCCCAGGCCAGCTCCTCTTCCGGCTGCACATCGATGACGAACTGGTCGGACAGGCCGTCCACGCGGATGCGCTGCTCGCCCTCGCTGGCCCGTTGCCGGCGCTGACGGAAATCGGCTTTGTCGATACGCGGCCTGCCGGTGTCGGCCTGGTCCACGCGAATGGGTCTGACTCCGCGGGTAGCCTGGCGGAACAGCTCGAGATCGTCCGCCGGATCGTCATCCTGAATCATGTCGGGAATGCTCTGAACTGATTTGACAGGGCGGCAGTTTAACAGCTTCGCCGGTACTCAGCGCAGCACGACCCATAACAGCATCAGCGCCTGGAAGATGCAGAACACGATCAGGCAGCCGATGGCGAAGCGGTGACCGAGATCGTTGCGCCGGTAATCCTCCAGGCGCGCCTGAAGGGTGGTCAACTGGGCCTGCTGCTGACGGTTCTGCTGTTCCTGGTCGCGCAGCTGCTGAAGTATCTCGCCCACATGCAGGCGTTGCACGCGCTCGGTGTTCCAGCTGGCGATGAGGTCGCCGACGCGATTGGCCTGGGCCTTGCCCTGGGTGCGCCCCTCGTCGTTGTAGGTCTGATGAAAGCCCGCACGCCGGAGCAGGCGCTCGCGGATCTGGCGAGCTTCTTCGCCGACGACCTCACTGGCGGACAGGGGGATGGGTGTGACCGAATAATCGGCGAACTTGCGCTGCGCCCAGTCGATCAGCTGGGCCAGCAGAAAGCCGCCCACGCCGCGCTGGGCCGGAAAGATACGAACCCCGTGCAGCGGCCCGAAGCGTACCCGCTGGTGGTGGTGGTCGACCAGCAGCTCCAGATAGTTGGTACCCGCGGGTACGCTTTCATCATCAACGCGCAGTTCCAGCCGCAGCAGCTCCAGACTGGCGACCCGTTCGTGGGTAACCGCCACCTGGGCCAGGCGCTCGCCATGCAGCATCAACCGCCCCTTGTACACCGGCTTCAATTGAATCCAGTAATACTCCGACGGGCGCGCACGGGCGAAGGGGTCCCGCGGCGGGGCGGACTGCTGTTCAGGGCTGTGGGGTTGTTCGTCTGACATGATCATCGATCCTGTGCTCCAGATCCCTCTATCGGCAGCTGGATTCAATGCTTGAATCTTACACCCAATAGGCGGCGACGGCCTGCCATATGAGCCGCACTGCCAGCAGCGTCAGCAATATATTGAATATCAGCGTGAAGCGACGGTCGCTCAGCCTGCGCAGCAGGTGCAGGCCAAGCCAGGTGCCCAGCGCGCCGGCCAGGATCATCACCAGGATCAGTCCCAGCCAGTCGGCGAAGACGAAGCCGGCGGCGCCGTAGATAATGGCCTTCGGGGCGTGCTGCAGACACATGGCGCTGGCGAAGGTGGCCACCGTCGAGAATCGCTCGCCCTGTTGCTGCTGCTTGACGAAAGCCGCCACCAGTGGGCCGGTGGCACCGACAAACAGGCTGACGAAAGTAGTGGCCGCTGCGGCGAGCAGGGTGCCGACGGGGCCGGTGGCGATCGCAGGGATCGGCGGTCCCCAGCACAGCAGCAGAATGAACAGGGCGATGCAAAGCTGGATCAGCGCCAGCGGCAACTCCACCAGAAACAGGCTGCCCAGCCAGGCACCGAGCAGCGCGCCGGGGGCGAACCAGAGAATAAGGCGCAGATTGATATGCCGCAGGGTCATGCTCGCCCGGCTGAAATTGGAGCCCAGCTGCACCATGCCATGGACCGGAATGATCGCAGCTGGTGGCATGACGACCGCCATGATCGCCAGCAACAGCACACCGCCACCGATGCCGAGCGATGCGGTTATCGCTGATGTCACGGCAGACATTGCTACCAGCATCAAGGTAGCCAGCGGCGAGATGCCAGCGGGTATGAGCAGATCGAGCAGGGCGGACATCGGTGGTCGGAAGCTCCGGAGTGTTCGGGGGCATTGTAAAGGACCTGTCGGCGTTGGCGCAGCCCGGGCTGTCACCGATGCGGCCGGGCCGCTATACTTCGCGTTTCACTGATTCGAGATGGATGGCACGCATGGCCGGAAACACCCTGGGCACTCTCTTCACCGTCACCACCGCTGGCGAAAGTCATGGGCCGGCACTGGTCGCCATTGTTGACGGCTGCCCGCCGGGGCTCGAGCTGAGCGCCGCCGACCTGCAGGTGGACCTGGATCGCCGCAAGCCCGGCACCAGCCGCCATACCACCCAGCGCCGGGAGCCGGATGAGGTGGAGATCCTCTCCGGCGTGTTCGAAGGTCGCACCACCGGCTGCCCGATCGGCCTGCTGATCCGCAACACCGACCAGAAATCCAAGGACTATTCAGCCATCAAGGACCTGTTCCGTCCGGCCCATGCCGATTACAGCTATCACCACAAGTATGGCCTGCGCGATTACCGTGGCGGCGGGCGCTCCTCCGCCCGGGAGACCGCCATGCGGGTGGCGGCCGGTGCCATCGCGCGCAAGTATCTGGCGAGCCAGGGCATCACCGTGCGCGGTTACATGAGCCAGCTGGGGCCGATCGACATCCCGTTCAGGAGCTGGGATGCGGTGAGTGAAAATGCGTTCTTCAGCCCCGATCCGGACAAGGTGCCGGAGCTGGAAGCCTACATGGACCAGCTGCGCCGGGATCAGGATTCGGTGGGTGCGAAGATTACCGTCATTGCCGAGGGGGTGCCGCCGGGCCTTGGCGAGCCGGTGTTCGACCGTCTGGACGCGGAGCTGGCCTATGCCCTGATGAGCATCAACGCGGTCAAGGGGGTCGAGATCGGTGCCGGTTTTGCCTCGGTGGCCCAGCGCGGCACTGAGCATCGGGACGAACTTACCCCGGAAGGCTTCCTGAGCAACAATGCCGGTGGCGTGCTCGGCGGGATTTCCTCGGGCCAGCCCATCGTCGCTCACCTGGCGCTGAAGCCCACCTCCAGCATCACCACTCCGGGGCGCTCGATCGATGTGGATGGCAAGCCGGTGGAGGTGGTGACCAAGGGTCGCCATGACCCCTGCGTCGGCATCCGCGCCACGCCCATCGCCGAGGCGATGATGGCGCTGGTGCTGATGGATCACCTGCTGCGCCACCGGGCGCAGAACGCGGGCGTTGAGGTGCAGACCCCGGTACTGGGCCAGCTCTGACCAGGGGCGGGATGGCCCGGGTGACAATCCGGCGGGCCCGCTGAGATGCTTCCGTACTGGCGGCTGTCCGGCTTCTATTTCTGCTACTTCGCCCTGCTGGGCGGAGTGGCACCCTTCCTCTCGCTGTATTTCCACCACCTCGGGTTTTCTGCAGCACGTATCGGCGAGCTGGTGGCCATCCCCATGCTGATGCGCTGTGTGGCACCCAATCTGTGGGGCTGGCTGGGTGATCGCAGCGGTCAGCGGCTGCTGATCGTGCGCCTGGGTGCGCTGTTTACTGCGATCACCTTCAGCGCCATCCTCTGGCGTCAGGATTACCTGTGGCTGGCACTGGTGATGGCGCTGCACAGCTTCTTCTGGCACGCGATCCTGCCGCAGTTCGAAACCATTACTCTGAGTCATCTGGGCGCGCGATCCGCCCGCTACAGCCAGATCCGATTGTGGGGCTCGGTCGGCTTCATCGTCGCGGTGGTGGGACTCGGGCTGCTGCTCGACCGGCGCGGGCTGGATACCTATCCTGCAGCCATGCTCGGCATCATGCTGGGCATCTTCGTCTGCAGCCTGCTGGTGCCGCCGGTACCGGTGGCGGTTCGCGGCGATACTGCTGCCAGCGCCGGCTTTGTGCAGCAGCTGCGCCGGCCCGGGGTGATGGTGTTCTTCCTCTGCGCAGCGCTCATGCAACTGTCACACGGACCCTATTACACCTTTCTCACTCTTCATCTCGAGGCGCTGGGCTACGGTCGCGGGTTGATCGGCGCCATGTGGGCACTGGGTGTGATAGCGGAGATCCTGCTGTTTCTGATCATGGGTCGGCTTTTGCGACGTTTCGACCTCAGGCAGCTGCTTATCGGCAGCTTTGTGCTGGCGGCGCTGCGCTGGCTGCTGCTTGGCTGGGGCGCCGGGGAGCTCTGGCTGCTGATACCGGCGCAACTGATGCATGCCGCGACGTTCGGCTGCTTCCACGTGGCTGCGGTGCATTTCGTTCAGCGTCATTTCAGCGAGCGGCTGCAGGGGCAGGGGCAGGCGATGTACGCCACCCTTTCCGGTTGCGGCGGGGCGCTGGGCGCACTGTACGCTGGTTACAGCTGGGCTGCTCTGGGCGCAGGCTGGACGTTCACGCTGGCGGGCATCGCTGCCGGCGTGGCGGCTGTGCTGCTGGGGCGTCGACTGCCGGGCTGATCGCCTGATGGACTATAGTGGGCAGGCACGGAGGGAGAAAGCATGAATATCCGATTCTTTATTGTCATGGGCGGGCTGGCCCTGCTGCTGATGTCGCTGGCGGCGATTTCCAGTGTGGCCGAGAGCGGGGCTTCCCGTGGCGAGAAAGCCCGCTGGGTACTGATTGTCGCACTGCTGCCATTGCTCGGTTGGGCATTCTGGTGGTTCAAGGGGCCCAGACGCGCATGACAGCGGCTCACGAACAGAGAGTGGCGCTGATCACCGGTGCGGCCCGCGGCATCGGCAAGGGTGTCGCGGCAAGTCTGCTGCGCGCCGGCTGGACGGTGGTGCTGACGGACATCGATGAGCTGGAAGGGCAGGAGGCAGCCCAGGAACTGGCTCGGCTGGGTACGGTGGAGTTCCTGGTGATGGATGTGGCCGATGAGGCCAGCGTGCAGGCTGCAGTGGAGCAACTGGAGGGGGATTTCGGCCGGCTTGATGGCCTGGTGAACAACGCCGGTCTTGCCGATCCGGACACCGGGCCGCTGGAGCAACTGAGTCTGGAGAGGTGGAACCGCCTGCTGGCAGTGAATCTGACCGGGGCCTTTCTGGTGTCCCGACAGTGCCTGCCACTGCTGCGCGAAGGCGGCGCCATCGTCAACATCGCCTCGACCCGCTCGTTGCAGTCGGAGGTCAACACCGAGGCCTACGCGGCCAGCAAGGGCGGCCTGGTGGCGCTCACCCACGCCATGGCGGTGAGTCTCGGTCCGAATATCCGGGTCAATGCGGTCAGCCCCGGCTGGATAGATACGCGCCCGGACGCAGTTCAGGACAGTGACCCGCTGCGGCAGGTCGACCATGAACAGCACGCGGTCGGTCGGGTAGGGCAGCCGGAAGACATAGGCGAGCTGGTGGCCTTTCTGCTGAGTCCGGCGGCGGGCTTCATCACCGGCCAGAACATGGTCGCCGATGGGGGAATGAGCCGGCAGATGATCTACCGGGAATAATACGAGGGGGCGGGTCGGCGTAATGCCGACCCGCTGCAGATCACTTCTCGACGAAGGCCCGTTCGATGGCGTAGTGGGCCTGAATGCCCTGGCGGGATTCCTCGAAGCCCCAGCCATCAAGGATGGCGGTCAGGTCCTTGAGCATCGCCGGGCTGCCGCACAGCATGAAGCGGTCATCTTCCAGATTCGGCCTGGGCAGGCCGATGTCCTCGAACAGCTTGCCGCTGGTCATCAGGTCAGACAGGCGGCCCTCGTTGCGATAGGGCTCGCGGGTAACAGTGGGGTAGTAGATCAGCTGCTCGCGCACCTGCTCGCCGAAATATTCGTGGTTCGGCAGGTCCTCGGTGATCAGCTTCTGATAGGCCAGTTCCCGCACCCAGCGGCAGCCATGGGTCAGGATGACCCTGTCGAAACGCTCGTAGGTTTCCGGGTCCTGGATGATACTGATAAAGGGTGCCAGACCGGTGCCGGTGCTCAGCAGGTACAGGTTGCGGCCGGACAGCACGTTGTCCAGCACCAGCGTGCCGGTGGGCTTGCTGCTGACGATGATGTTGTCGCCTTCCTTGATGTGCTGCAGACGCGAGGTCAGCGGGCCATCCGGCACCTTGATGCTGTAGAACTCCATGGTGTCTTCATAGTTCGGGCTGGCGATACTGTAGGCACGCATCAGCGGACGACCTTCCACTTCCAGACCGATCATGATGAAGTGCCCGTTCTTGAACCGCAGCCCGGGATCACGGGTGGTCTTGAAGCTGAACAGGGTGTCGGTCCAGTGATGCACGCTGAGGACAGTTTCGGTTTTGAACTTGGACATCCAGGTAAGTCTCCGCTGGGATGGTTTGGGTTGTGTTTCGTTGCGGCAATTGTATCCGCAGGCTAATCTACCGCTTAAATGACTTATTTTAATTTGCCTATCCGGAAAAACCGATAATGAGATATACCCTGCGGCAGCTGGAGGTTTTTCTCGCCACGGCACACCATGAGAACCTGACCCGCGCCGCGGAGAGCCTGGCCATGTCGCAGTCGGCGGCCAGCAGTGCCCTGCGTGATCTGGAAGGCCAGTTCGACGTGCAGCTGTTTGACCGGGTCGGCAAGCGTTTGCAGCTGAACGAACTGGGGCGCAGCATCCGACCCAAGGCCCAGGCGCTGCTCGAGCAGGCGAGCGGGCTCGAGGCAGCCCTCGCCGGCGACGAAGAGATCGGCCATCTGCGCGTCGGGGCGACCATGAGTGTGGGCAACTATATTGCAGTCGGCATCATGACCCGGTACATGCTGGAGCAACCGGGCGCCCGGGTGGAGCTGGAAGTCGGTAACACTTCGAATATCGTCCGCAAACTGCTCAATTTCGAACTTGATCTGGGGATGATCGAAGGGGAAACCCTGCACCCTGATCTGAAGATGCTTTACTGGCGGGAAGACGAGCTGGTGGTGTTCTGCGCCCCGGATCACGAGCTTGCCGGCAAGCCCTGGCTGACCGATGGAGATCTGGTGCAGGCGGAGTGGATAGTCCGGGAACAGGGGTCAGGTACCCGGCAGAACTTTGAGTGGGCGCTCCACGGACTGCTGCCGCAGCTCAACATCAAGCTCGAACTGCAGCACACCGAAGCCATCAAGCGCGCGGTTGAAGCGGGACTGGGTGTAGGCTGCCTGTCGGCCATCACCCTGGGCGATGCGTTTCGCCGTGGCACGCTGGTGCCGCTGCCGGTGCCGCACAGGGATTTCAAGCGCGGTCTGTACTTCGTGCGCCACCGCAACAAGTTCATCAGCGCAGGGATGCGCAGGTGGCTGGAGTTGTGCAGGGAGAATGACGAAGGCGTCGAACGCGAGGGGGGCTCCCTCTAGAGTCGCCGTACTTTGCGCCAGCGACTCCAGAAGAAGGAGGGGGTTACTGGGCGGCAAGCACCAGTTCACCGTCCTGCAGGGGAATGCGTTCGCCCGGATGACGATCCATGCGCACGCTGCCGGTGCGGTCGCCGATCCTGTATTCGACCTGATAGCCGACTACCTTTTCCTTCTCATCGTAGTGTGTGTCGCAACGGCGCTCGGTAGTGGTATAGGTGTTGTTCTGCTGCATCCGCTCCTGAGCCTTGTTGCCGGCATAACCGCCAGCTGCGGCCCCGGCTACCGTAGCAATCTTCTTGCCCGTGCCGCCGCCCACCTGATTGCCGACTACACCGCCGACCACGGCACCGGCCACGCTGCCCAGAACCTGGTGCTGGTCCTGTACCGGCTTCTGGCGGGTCACGGTAACATCCCTGCAGACCTCACGGGGAATCCGCTCGTTTTCCTTGAGCTCCACTACATTGAGCACGTCGGCGTGGGTGGGTGTCTTGTCCGATAGCGCGTTGTAACCGGCAATGGCTCCACCCGCAGTGGCCACTACGGCGCCGATGACGATACCTGACAACATTGACTTGTTCATATGAATTCCCTGATCTCGATCTGATGATGACGCAGGGGAGTTACCCCCATTGTTGCAGCATCAGACAACGGTACTTCATTCTAGTTCGACCGTCAGGTTGGCGGACTCCCTCAGCAGCCCCATCAACGCCTGACCGGCGTTGGACAGGGTGCGGCCGCTGTGGTGGATGCAGCCCAGCTGGCGTTGCAGCCGTACGCCGGGCAACTGCAGCACGCGCACCTGGGAGTCGATCATCGTTGTGGGCAGCACGCTCCAGGCCAGGCCGATGGAGACCAGCATCTTGATCGTTTCCATGTAATTGATGCTCATGCTTATCTGCGGCCTCAGCCCGTGCTGTTCGAACAGCCTGCTGACCACCTGATGGGTAAAGGTGTTGAGGCCCGGAAAGACCGCCGGGTGGGGCGCCAGCTGGCTCAAGCGCAGCTGGCCGGCGCTGGCCAGCGGGTGTTCGGGCGATACCACGAATTCCAGCGGGTCCAGCCACAGTTCTGTGGCAATGATCGGGGGCTTGACGTCGGGTGCGAGCGTAATGATGGCCAGTTCGATCTCGCCCTGCAGTACTTTTTCATAGGCTACTTCGGAGTCGAGGAACTGGATATCCAGTACCACGCCCGGGTAGGCCTTGATGAAGCGCCGCAGCACGGC
The DNA here is from genome assembly GCF_014646575.1 of Halopseudomonas pertucinogena. Classification (GTDB taxonomy): domain Bacteria; phylum Pseudomonadota; class Gammaproteobacteria; order Pseudomonadales; family Pseudomonadaceae; genus Halopseudomonas; species Halopseudomonas pertucinogena. The sequence continues at coordinate 938,743 of NZ_BMNN01000001.1, forward strand.
GGGCAGGCGGTGCAGCCCGATGTGGTGGCTGGTTGCCAGGCGCAGCCGACCGCGAACGGTGCCGGCCAGGTTACCCAGCGCCCGCGCGGTGTCGTTGAGCGTATTGATGATGAGTTCGGCCCTGGGCTTCAGTGCCATGCCGGCCTCGGTCAGATGCACATGCTTGCCGATGCGATCGAACAGTCTCACGTTCAGTTGCTGCTCCAGGCTGGCGATACGCTTGCTGACCGCCGGCTGGGTCAGGTGCAACTGTTCCGCCGCACGGGAGAACGAACGGGTGCCCGCCACGGCGAGGAAGGCCTCAAGGTTGGCTGTATCCATTATGGATTCCTTATGGTTATCCAATGTATGAATATAATGAATTTGTTTTATTGTTATCCAGCTTTTAGTATCGATTCGTGATTCAAATTGCCACCAGCCTGATTCAGGAGACAGACATGTCCGCCAAGACGCTTTATGACAAGCTCTGGGATACCCATCTGGTCAAACAACGGGACGACGGGTCGGCTCTGCTGTACATCGACCGCCACCTGTTGCATGAAGTGACCTCGCCGCAGGCCTTTGAAGGGCTGCGTCTGGCCGGACGCAAACCCTGGCGCATCGACGCCAACCTGGCGACGCCGGACCACAACGTCCCGACCGACAACCGCGCCGCCGGCGTGGCTGGCATCGAGGACGAGGTTTCGCGGCTGCAGGTGGTTACCCTGGACGAGAACTGCGATGACTTCGGTATTCTCGAGTTCAAGATGACCGACCGCCGTCAGGGCATCGTGCATGTAGTCGGACCGGAGCAGGGTGCCACGCTGCCGGGCATGACCATCGTCTGCGGTGACTCGCATACCGCTACTCACGGCGCCTTCGCCGCGCTGGCCCATGGTATCGGTACCTCGGAAGTCGAGCATGTGCTGGCCACCCAGTGTCTGGTGGCGAAGAAGATGAAGAACATGCTGGTCCGGGTCGAGGGCCAGCTGGGCTTCGGTGTCACCGCCAAGGACATCGTGCTGGCGGTGATCGGCAAGATCGGCACCGCAGGGGGCAACGGCCATGCCATCGAGTTTGCCGGTTCGGCCATCCGCAGCCTGTCCATGGAAGGTCGCATGACCGTATGCAACATGGCCATCGAGGCCGGGGCCCGGGTCGGCCTGGTCGCCTGCGACGAGAAGACCATCGCCTACGTAAAGGATCGGCCGTACGCGCCGCGCGGCGAGGACTGGGACCGCGCCGTCGAGGCCTGGCAGGACCTCGTGTCCGACGAGGGCGCGCATTTTGACACCGTCGTCGAGCTGGATGCAGCCAGTATTCGGCCGCAGGTGTCCTGGGGCACCTCTCCGGAGATGGTAGTAGCAGTCGATGAGCTGGTGCCCGATCCTGCGCAGCAGCAGGACCCGGTCAAGCGCAGCGGCTATCAGCGCGCGCTGCAGTACATGGGGCTGCAGGCCAGCCAGCCGATTACATCGATCAGGCTGGATCGGGTATTCATCGGTTCCTGCACCAACTCGCGGATCGAGGATCTGCGTGCCGCCGCCGCCGTGGCCAAGGGGCGCAAGGTAGCGGCCAACATCAAGCAGGCGATGGTGGTGCCGGGTTCCGGCCTGGTCAAGGAGCAGGCCGAGCGCGAGGGTCTGGATCTGATCTTCAAGGCAGCCGGTTTCGAATGGCGTGACCCGGGCTGCTCGATGTGCCTGGCGATGAACCCCGACCGGTTGCAGCCCGGTGAGCACTGCGCTTCTACCTCGAACCGCAACTTCGAGGGCCGTCAGGGCAACGGCGGGCGTACCCATCTGGTAAGTCCGGCCATGGCCGCGGCCGCAGCAGTAGCGGGCCACTTTGTTGATGTAAGAGAAATGCTGAGCGAGGAGGCGACCGCATGAAAGCCTTTACTACCCATACCGGCCTGGTGGCGCCGCTGGATCGCGCCAATGTGGATACCGACCAGATCATTCCAAAGCAGTTTCTGAAATCGATCAAGCGAACCGGCTTCGGTGCCAACCTGTTTGATGAGTGGCGCTATCTGGATGAGGGCTATCCGGGGCAGGACAACAGTGCGCGTCCGCTCAACCCCGATTTCGTGTTGAACCAGCCGCGCTACCAGGGCGCCAGCGTGTTGCTGGCGCGGGAGAACTTCGGTTGTGGATCGAGCCGTGAACACGCGCCCTGGGCCCTGGACGAATACGGTTTCCGCGCTGTGCTGGCGCCCAGCTTCGCAGACATCTTCTTCAATAACAGCTTCAAGAATGGCTTGTTACCCATTGTTCTGAAAGAAGAAGAGATTGATGAGCTGTTTGCCGAAACCGAAGCGCAGGAAGGTTGCCAGCTGACCGTTGATCTGCAGGCGCAGACTGTTACCCGTCCGGACGGCAGGAGCTACAGCTTTGAGGTGGATGACTTTCGCAAGCATTGTCTGCTCAACGGCCTGGATGACATCGGCCTGACCCTGCAGGATGCGGATGCGATCCGCGCCTTTGAAGAAAAGCACCGTCAGGCCCAGCCCTGGCTGTTTGACGCAATCAAGTAATGCTTACCGAGGAAGGTAAATGAGCAAGCAGATTCTGGTACTCCCGGGCGATGGTATCGGTCCGGAAATCATCGCCGAAGCGGTCAAGGTACTGCAGGCAGCCAGCGAGAAATATGATCTGAAGGTCGAGCTGGAGTACGACGAGCTGGGCGGTGCCGCCTATGACAAATATGGCACGCCGCTCGCCGACGAAACCCTGGAGCGGGCGCGCAGGGCCGATGCCGTGCTGCTGGGCGCGGTCGGCGGCCCGAAATGGGACACCATCGATCCGGCGCTGCGCCCCGAGCGCGGCCTGCTGAAGATCCGCTCCCAGCTGGAGCTGTTTGCCAACCTGCGGCCGGCGCTGCTGTATCCGCAGCTGGCTGAAGCTTCCACCCTCAAGCCGGAGGTGGTTGCGGGTCTGGATATCCTGATCGTACGCGAACTGACCGGTGGCATCTATTTCGGCCAGCCGCGGGAGCGCCGGGTTCTGGACAATGGCGAGCGTCAGGCCTACGACACGCTGCCCTACAGCGAGAGCGAGATCCGCCGCATTGCGGTGGTCGGCTTCGATCTGGCGCGCCTGCGCAACCGCAAGGTCTGCTCGGTGGACAAGGCCAACGTACTGGCCTCCAGTCAGCTGTGGCGCGAAGTGGTCGAGGAAGTGGCGAAGGACTACCCGGACGTGGAGCTGTCGCACATGTATGTCGACAACGCTGCCATGCAGCTGGTCCGCGCGCCCAAGCAATTCGACGTGATCATCACCGACAACATGTTCGGCGATATCCTCTCGGATCAGGCCTCGATGCTGACCGGCTCCATCGGCATGCTGCCCTCTGCATCGCTCAACCAGCGCAACCAGGGGATGTACGAGCCTTCCCACGGCAGTGCGCCCGATATCGCCGGGCAGGGCATCGCCAACCCGCTGGCGACCATCCTGTCGGCATCGATGATGCTGCGCTACACCTTCTCCGAAGCCGCAGCGGCCGATGCCATCGAGCAGGCTGTCAGTCGGGTGCTGGATCAGGGGCTGCGTACGGGTGATATCATGGCTGCGGGATGCCAGAAGGTCAGCACCGCGGAAATGGGTGATGCCGTGGTAGCGGCGCTGAAAAACCTGTAGTCTGTTGCGTTTCCCATTTGTACCCGGCGAGCGCCGGGTACAGTTGTCGAGAATTTTCACCCCATGGGGGTTCTGCTGTTATGAAACTAGTTGGTTTGATTGGCTGGCGCGGTATGGTGGGCTCGGTGCTCATGCAACGCATGCGCGAAGAAAATGACTTTGCTTCCATCGATCCGGTGTTCTTCACCACTTCGAACGTGGGCGGCGCTGGCCCCGATATCGGCAGGGACATTCCCGCGCTGAAGGACGCATACGACCTCGAAGCCCTCAAGCCAATGGATATCATCATCACCTGTCAGGGTGGCGACTATACCAACGAGGTCTATCCGAAGCTGCGCGCCGAGGGCTGGAAAGGTTTCTGGATCGACGCGGCTTCCGCGCTGCGCATGGAAGACGAGTCGGTCATCGTGCTCGACCCGGTCAACCGGCGGGCGATCGACCAGGCCCTGCGTGATGGTCTGAAGACCTTCGTCGGCGGCAACTGCACCGTGAGCCTGATGCTGATGGGCCTCGGTGGCCTGTTCGAACACGGCCTGGTGGAGTGGATGAGCGCCATGACCTACCAGGCGGCCAGTGGTGCCGGGGCGCAGAACATGCGCGAGCTTATCAGCCAGATGGGCACCATCCACGCCAGCGTGGCCGATCAGCTGAAGGATCCCGCTTCTGCCATTCTGGACATTGACCGTCAGGTGGCAGCGACCCTGCGCGACGAGTCCTTCCCGGCGGACAATTTCGGTGTGCCCCTGGCCGGCAGCCTGATCCCCTGGATCGACAAGCAGCTGCCCAGCGGCCAGAGCCGGGAGGAGTGGAAGGCTCAGGCCGAGACCAACAAGATCATCGGCCGCAGCGGTCGACCGATTCCGGTGGACGGCATCTGCGTGCGCATCGGCGCCATGCGTTGCCACAGCCAGGCGCTGACCATCAAGCTGAACAAGGATGTGCCGCTGGCCGACATCGAGGCGATGCTGGCTGCGCACAATCCCTGGGCCAAGGTGGTGCCCAATGACCGCGAACTGACCGTCCGCGAGCTGACCCCCACCGCCGTTACCGGTACGCTCAAGGTGCCGGTTGGCCGTCTGCGCAAGCTGAACATGGGTTCGCAGTACCTGTCCGCCTTTACCGTGGGCGACCAGCTGCTGTGGGGCGCTGCGGAGCCGCTGCGCCGCATGCTGCGGATTCTGCTCGAAGGCTGAGCCGTATCCCGCTGTGAGTAATGGGGGCATTCCCGCCGGGCGGGGATGCCCTTTCTTTTGTAGAAACGAAAATCCGGAAATACCCCCTATGAGCAAGACCCGTGCTGTTGCCTTGGTCGGCGTAAGCGGCCTGACCGGCGAGACCCTGATCAATGTGCTGGATGATCACGACTTCGATTTCGAACTCCATCTGCTGGATACCGAAGAGCAGGCCGGCGGGCGGCTCATGATCAAGGGCGAGAGCCAGCGGGTGGAGGTGCTGGAGCGCTTCGATTTCTCTCAGGTGGCGCTGGTGCTGTTTGCGGATGCCTGGCTGGCATCCGATTGGGCTGACAGGGTGGTCGCAGCGGGTTGTGTCGTGGTCGACGCCTGTGGCGCCTTCCGTCATCGGACCGATGTGCCGCTGGTGGTTGCCGAGATCAACCCCGAGGCGCTCGCCGATCTGGGCGCTCGCCGCATCGTGTCCTGTCCTGATGCCCAGGTGGTGCAGACGCTGCTTGCCGTTCATCCTCTGGTGGCCGAAGGCGGGCTGCAGTCGCTGAATATCGCCACCTATCAGTCCATGTCTACGGTCGGCAGCGAGGAAGTCGAGGCCCTGGCGCTGCAGACCGGCCGGCTGCTCAATGGCCAGCCGCCGGAAAAAGGCGCGTTCGACAAGCAGGCTGCCTTCAACCTCATACCACGGATCGGCGAGCTCGACGAGTCCGGCAACAGTCAGCTGGAGCAGCATCTGGTGGCGGATGTAAGACGCATCCTGAACCTGCCCACCCTGCCGGTGATGGCCACCTGCGTGCTGGTGCCGACCTTCTTTGGCAGTGCCCAGGTGATGCAGCTGCGCACCGAGCGCGTACTGCCCGCCGGGCGTGCGGCAACGCTGCTGCGCAGGGCGGCCGGGATCAAGCTGCTGGACCGCGCCAGCGCTGGTGGATATCCGACGCCGGTCACCGATGCTACCGGCAGTGATCAGGTGTGGGTCGGACGGCTGCGGCAGGATCAGCAGGACCCGTCCGGTATCGGCATGTGGGTCGTGTCTGATAATCTCCGGAAAGGTGTCGCACTTAACAGTCTTGCTGTTGCACAGTTATTGATAAAAGACTATTTGTAATCGATACTTGCTGCTGGTTTGTTACAATCGGTTCGGGTCATGCCCTGACAACACTGATTATCGGCTCAAGTGATTTCAGGTTGCCGGTTGCCGGTGCGGCTTGACAGGCCGGTGGTGCGGTGATGGTTTTCATGGACGCGTGTAAAAACGAGAAAAGCAAAGGATCTTAGCTATGGTTCGCAAACTGGTTTTGGCTGTCGCCGCAGCTAGTGCTCTGATGTCTTCCGGTATGGCGCAGGCGCTGGGAGTAGGGGATATCAACCTGCGGTCGGCACTGAATCAGCCGCTGGACGCCGAAATTGAGCTGCTGCAGGTCCGCGATCTGAGCAGCGCGGAAATCCGCTCTGTCCTGGCGTCGCCGGACGACTTTGGCCGGGCGGGCATCGACCGGTCCTTCTTTCTTACCGACCTGACCTTTACCCCGGTTGTCCAGCCCAATGGCAAGGCCTATATAAAGGTCACCTCGTCGCGCCCGGTAAGGGAGCCCTATCTGAACTTCCTGATGGAGGTGCGCTGGCCCTCGGGTCGGGTGCTGAGGGAGTTCACCCTGCTGCTTGATCCGCCGCTGTATGATCCCACCCCCGTTTCCATGGCGGCTGCGGTCAGTCCTGCTGCCGCCTCCAGTACCGGCACGGTGCGGGCTCCGGCTGACAAGACCCCGGCCAGTGCGGCGTCCAGCGCCCCGGCACGCCCCGGTACCGCAGCTGCGGCGGCAAGTGGTGACGGCACGCACCGCACCACCCGTGACGATACCCTCTGGGGGATCGCCCTGCAGGTGAGGCCCGAGGGAAGCAGTGTCCATCAGACCATGCTGGCGATCCAGGACCTGAACCCCAACGCCTTCATCGGTAACAATATCAACAACCTCAAGGCAGGGCAGACACTGACACTGCCGACCGCCGAGCAGGCCGCCGTTCGCAGCCGCTCGGAGGCCATTGCCGAGGTGGGTGCGCAGACGGTTGCCTGGCAGAATCGCCAGCCCGCCGCCGAGCCTGCCCAGCGCCAGCTGGACGCCCGTGAGCGTACCGTTGCGGCGGATGCACCTTCCCAGACCAGCGGCGAAGACTCGCTTCGCCTGGTGGCCGGCTCCGCTGAGACTCCTGAAGACCAGGCCTCTTCCTCCGGTGGCAACGGCGATCTGCGTGACACGCTGGACCAGACCCGGGAGCAGCTGGACTCCGCAGAGCAGGCCAAGGCCGAGCTGGCGGATCGCCTGGCTGATGTCGAAGGCCAACTGGAAACACTGCAGCGTCTGCTGACCCTGAAGGACGCGCAGCTGGCCGCCCTGCAGCGGGAGCTGGCAGGTGAGGACTCCCCGCCGGACATCCTGCCGGTACCCGAAGAAGAACTGACCACTGACCTGACCGCCCTCGAGCAGCTGGATGCGCTGGCCCCGGTGGAGCCGCCCGCCACGCCGGCGGGTGAGGCGCCAGTGGCCGGCGAGCCCGCAGCTGAGGAAGAACAGCAGGAGGGCGGCAACCCCGAAAAGGAAGAAGAGGGCGAGCAGCTCGCCCTTACCCCGGCGGTAGCACCAGCCAGTGAAACCGGCCCCGGCCCGAACGGTGGCAAGCCTGCCGCCACGCCCCCGGCCCCCGAGCCTGCGGCGGCGCCCGCGCCGAGTCAGGCCGCCGCCCCCGAGGCCATGCTGCAGCGGCTGATGCAGAACCAGACCCTGTTGCTGGGCACCGGTGCCGTCGCGCTGCTGGTCCTGCTGCTGATCCTGATGTCCATCGCCCGTCGCAATGCCCGTCGTGAGGCGGAGCTGATGGACAATTCCGGACCGCTGCTGGCAGGCGGTGCGGCCGCCAGTGCTGCGATGGCAGCCGACGAGGGAGATGATTTCAACGTTGCAGTGGCCCAGGCGGAAGTTCCGGAGCAGGTTGACCACGTGAAAGTGGAAGAACAGCCGCAGACGGTCGCCCTCAGCGATGAGCAGGATTTCGGTGAGTATCAGGTAGACGAGGATGTTCAGCTGACAGATTCGCTGGTCGAGGATGCAGACACCGGGCTGCAGGCCCAGCCGATACTGGACGACGAGCGTGAGCTGGAGCCCGAGCTGCCGGACGCTGAAACCACCGAGTTCGATCTCGCCGATTTCGGTCTGGAAGAGGAGGCCGCTTCGTCGCTGGCTTCCAGCACGGGGGAGGAGGACATCGGCTTCGATCTGGATTTCGACCTGGACGACAGCGCCGCCGCTTCTACCTCGGCGCAACCGGTCGCTGCCGATATCGACGTGCTGCAGACCGATGAGTTCGAATTCGAATCGCCGGTAGCCGAACCTGCGGCTGATGACTTCGATCTGAACCTGGACGAAGAGCTGCAGGCGGATAACCTGCTCGCCGAGTTCGAAGCGCTGGACAGTGGCAGTGCAACGACCGGTCAGACGGATGATGTCGGTGACGACAGCTTCAGCCTGACCGACGAGGAACTGGCCGGTTTCGAAGCCCAGCTGCAGTCGGCCATGCAGGGCGAGGCGGGGGAAGACATCTCCGTCACGGAACAGCGGATTGACAGCGCGGCCACAGATCAGGCCAGCAGTGGAGACCTGATGAGCGAAGGGCTGGATGAGGACTTTGATTTCCTCTCGGATACCGACGAATGCGCTACCAAGCTGGATCTGGCTCGCGCCTATATCGATATGGGCGACGAGGAAGGCGCGCGGGATATCCTCGCCGAAGTGGTTGAAGAAGGGAATGATCAACAGCAACAGGACGCTCGGGAGATGATGGAGCAACTTGGCTGATAGATGAGTAGTTCAAAGGAAGAAGCGGCCGCCCCCGGGGCGGCCGCTGCTGTTTCAAGGGTCGCTGCCTGCGTCGAATACAGCGGTACCGGCTACCGTGGCTGGCAGCGCCAGCAGCCGGGGGTGCGCAGCGTCCAGGAAGAAGTGGAGAAGGCCCTGTCGCGGGTGGCCAACCACCCGATCCAGCTGTTCTGCGCCGGGCGTACCGATGCCGGCGTCCATGCATCCTGCCAGATCATCCACTTCGACAGCAGTGCCAGGCGCGATCCGGGAAACTGGTTCCACGGGGCCAACGCCAATCTGCCGCATGACATCAGTCTGGTCTGGGCCAAGCCGGTGGGCATGGATTTTCATGCGCGGTTCTCCGCCATCGCCCGCCGCTACCGTTACGTGATCTACAATGATCCGGTGCGCCCGGCCCAGCTGGGGCGTGAAGTCACCTGGAACTATCGGCCGCTGGATGTGGAGCGGATGCAGGAGGCGGCTCAGGTACTGATCGGCGAACACGACTTCACCTCGTTCCGCGCAACAGCCTGCCAGGCCAAGTCTCCGATCAAGACCATCCACCATCTCGAACTGATCCGCTTTGGCAAGTTCATCGTGCTGGACATCCGGGCCAACGCCTTCCTCCACCATATGGTGCGCAATATCGCCGGAGTGCTGATGCAGATCGGCTGCGGGGAGCGTCCGGTCGAATGGGCCGGGGAGATTCTCCAGGCTCGCAACCGCCATACCGGCGGGCTGACCGCGCCGGCGTTCGGCCTGTATCTGGTGGACGTCACCTACGCTGACCACTTCGAGTTGCCCAGGCGGTATATCGGTCCGCACTTTCTGTCCGCACTCAACGAGCTGGACTGACGGGCTGGCGGCGGATCTGCTACTATCGAATGCTTTCCCCCTCGGAGTCTCCCGGTCAGCACATGGTACGTATCAAGATCTGCGGCATTACCCGAATCGAGGATGCACTGGCAGCCGCGCAAGCGGGTGCGGATGCCATAGGGCTGGTGTTCCATGACGCCAGTCCCAGGGCAGTCGATACCGCCCGGGCCGCTGCCATCGTCCGTGCCCTGCCGCCTTTCATCACCAGTGTCGGGCTCTTTGTCGATGCCGATGAACGGCGCATCAACGAGGTGCTGAGCAGTGTGCCGCTGGACCTGCTGCAGTTCCATGGCGACGAACCCGATGCGTTCTGCCGGCGTTTCGGCCGGCCTTACCTCAAGGCCGTGCGGGTGCGCCCCGGCGATGATCTCGATGCACTTGCTGCGCGCTGGCCGGGCGCTGCCGGGATTCTGCTGGACAGCTACAAGCCGGGCGTTCCGGGGGGCACCGGGGAGACCTTCGACTGGCGCGTGATCCCCGCCGAGCGGGACTGGCGACTGGTGCTGGCCGGCGGCCTGACTGCGGATAATGTGCGGCAGGCGATAGAAATGACGGCTCCCTGGGCAGTCGATGTCAGCGGCGGTGTCGAAGCCAGCCGGGGCATAAAGGATGGCGCGAAAATCAACGCTTTTATTCGAGAGGTGAAGCGTGTCTGAATCAAATACGATCGATTATGCAAACGTGCCTGATCAGCGCGGTCATTTCGGCCCCTACGGTGGTCGCTTCGTATCCGAGACGCTGATGGATGCGCTGGACGAGCTGGATACCCTCTATCAGCGCCTGTGGAAGGACCCCGAATTCCAGGCCGAATTCGATCGGGATCTGGCACATTATGTCGGTCGCCCCTCGCCGCTGTATTTCGCCGAGCGCCTGACCGCGAAGATCGGCGGGGCGCAGATCTGGCTCAAGCGCGAGGACCTGAATCACACGGGCGCGCACAAGGTTAACAACACCATCGGTCAGGCTCTGCTGGCCAAGCACATGGGCAAACCGCGGGTCATTGCCGAGACCGGGGCAGGCCAGCACGGCGTGGCCACCGCTACCGTGGCTGCCCGTCTGGGCCTGAAGTGCCAGGTCTACATGGGCGCCGAGGACGTCAAGCGCCAGGCGCTGAACGTGTACCGGATGAAACTGCTCGGTGCCGACGTGATCTCGGTGACGTCCGGATCGCAGACCCTCAAGGACGCCATGAACGAGGCCATGCGCGACTGGGTGACCAACATCGACGATACCTTCTACATCATCGGCACGGTGGCCGGTCCGCATCCCTATCCGCAGCTGGTCCGCGATTTCCAGTGCGTTATCGGGCGCGAGGCCCGCGAGCAATGCCTGAAGCAGGCCGGCCGCCTGCCCGATGCGCTGGTGGCCTGTGTCGGCGGAGGCTCCAATGCCATCGGCCTGTTCCACCCCTTCCTCGGTGACGAGTCGGTGGCCATGTACGGCGTCGAGGCCTCCGGTGACGGACTGGACAGCGGCCGGCATGCGGCTCCCCTGAATCGGGGCAAGCCGGGCGTGCTGCATGGTAACCGTACCTATCTGATGGCCGACGAGAACGGCCAGATCATCGAGACCCATTCTGTCTCGGCGGGTCTGGACTACCCCGGAGTAGGGCCGGAGCACAGCTGGCTGAAGGATATCGGACGGGTCCATTACATGGATGCCACGGACCAGGAAGCACTGGCCGCGTTCCGCGAGCTGACCCGGGTAGAAGGCATCATGCCCGCCCTGGAGTCCAGCCATGCCGTGGCCTACGCCATGAAGCTGGCGGCCACCATGCGCCCGGACCAGATCATCGTGGTCAACCTGTCAGGTCGCGGCGACAAGGATATCCATACCGTCGCCGGCATCGACGGCATCAGCATTTAAAGGACCAGACATGAGTCGTATCAAGCAGTGTTTCGAAGCCCTGCGCGCCGAAGGCCGCAAGGCACTGATTCCCTATATCACCGCCGGTGATCCCGACCCTTCAATGATGTTGCCGCTGATGCACGAGCTGGTCGAGGCCGGAGTCGATGTCATCGAGCTGGGTGTGCCGTTTTCCGACCCGATGGCCGATGGTCCGGTAATCCAGCTGGCCATGGAGCGCGCGCTGGCCCACAAGGTGGGGCTGCGTGATGTGCTGGGCATGGTGCGCGAATTCCGCAAGACCAACCAGACCACACCGGTGGCACTGATGGGTTATCTCAACCCGGTCGAGTACATGGGCTATGAAAACTTCGCCCGGGAAGCGGCAGAGGCCGGGGTGGACGGTGTGCTGCTGGTGGACCTGCCCCCGGAAGAAGCCGAGACGGTAGCACCGCTGTTCCGCGAGCATGGAGTGGACAGCATCTTCCTGCTCGCCCCCACCACCACCCTGGAGCGGGCGCGCAGGATCTGTCAGCATGCCAGCGGTTATGTCTATTATGTTTCCCTCAAGGGTGTGACCGGGTCGGCTGCATTGAACGTCACCGAGGTAGCAGAAAAACTTCAGCAGCTGCGCACGGTCACCGATCTGCCGATCGGTGTCGGTTTCGGCATCCGCGATGGCGCCTCCGCCGCCGCCGTTGCCAGCGTGGCTGATGGTGTGGTGGTGGGCTCGGTGCTGGTCAGTCAGATTGCCGCGCACCTCGGCGAGCCGGAGCAGGCCCGGGCCGCCATCACTGCCATCATTCGCGACATGCGGGCCGCCATGGATCGCTGAGCGATCCGTGAGGCTGCCGCTGATCAATACAGACAATTGAAAGGATAGGTAATGAGCAACTGGCTGGTGGACAAACTGATTCCCTCCATCGTGCGTTCCGAGGCACAGAAGAGCAGCGTGCCGGAAGGATTGTGGCGCAAGTGCCCGTCCTGTGACGCCGTCCTGTACCGCCCCGAGCTGGAAAAGAATCTGGATGTCTGCCCGAAATGCAGCCACCACCTGCGCATCAATGCCCGCCGCCGACTGGACATCTTTCTCGACGCCGAAGGGCGCAGTGAGATTGCCGCCGAGCTGGAACCGGTGGACCGGCTCAAGTTCCGGGATTCGAAGAAATACAAGGACCGCCTGACCGCTGCCCAGAAGGAGACCGGCGAGAAGGACGCGCTGGTGGTGATGCAGGGTTACCTGAAGGGTATGCCACTGGTAGCCAGCGCCTTCGAGTTCAATTTCATGGGCGGCTCGATGGGCAGTGTGGTGGGCGCGCGCTTCGTGCGTGGCGCCGAGGTCGCACTGGCCGAACGGATTCCTTATGTATGCTTTCCCGCCTCCGGCGGCGCGCGCATGCAGGAGGCACTGTTCTCGCTGATGCAGATGGCCAAGACCAGTGCCGTGCTGGCCAGGCTGAAGGAAGAGGGTATCCCGTTCATCTCGGTGATGACGGATCCTGTCTATGGCGGTGTATCGGCGAGCCTGGCAATGCTTGGTGATCTGAACGTGGCCGAGCCCAATGCGCTGATCGGCTTCGCCGGTCCGCGGGTGATCGAGCAGACCGTACGCGAGAAGCTGCCGGCCGGCTTCCAGCGCAGCGAATTTCTGCTTGAGCATGGTGCACTGGACATGATCATTGCCCGCAGCGAGATGCGTGACCGTCTGGCCAGCATCCTGGCGATTCTTACCAACCAGCCGTCGCCGGCTGCCAGCGGCCCGGTAGAAGCGGCTCCGGTGGCACCTGCCGAATGAGCCAGCTGGCTCCGACGGATCTGGCCGCCTGGCTCAGGCGGCTGGAAAGTCTGCATCCCTCGGAAATCGACATGGGCCTGGCGCGGGTCGCAGAGGTGGCCTCGCGGCTGGGCGTGCAGCGTCCCGCCCCCCTGGTATTCACGGTGACCGGTACCAATGGCAAGGGCTCGACCTGCGCCGCGCTGGACAGTCTGCTGCGGCATTCGGGACGTCGCAGCGGCTGTTATACCTCACCGCATCTGGTGCGCTACAACGAGCGGGTGACCATCGACGGCGAGCCGGTCGATGATGCCTCCCTCTGCCAGGCCTTTGCCGACATCGAGCAGGCACGCGGCGACATCTCCCTCACCTATTTCGAATTCGGCACCCTTGCCGCGCTGTTGCTGTTCCAGCGCGCCGGGCTGGACGCCGTGGTGCTTGAAGTAGGGCTGGGCGGTCGCCTGGATGCGGTGAACATTGTGGACGCGGATATCGCAGTGGTGACCAGCATCGGGCTGGACCATCCGGATTATCTGGGCGATACCCGCGACTCGGTGGGCTACGAGAAGGCCGGCATCCTGCGGCAGGGCGGTCGGCTGGTGTGTTCCGAAACCGATCTGCCGCCACGTTTTGTCGAGCAGATGGAAAAGCTGAGGGTCAAGGTATGGCAGCGGGGCGAAGAGTACCGCTGGCAGGAGGCCGGCGATGGCCGATGGGAGCTCTGTGCCGGGCGTGATGGCAATGAAGCAAGCCTGCTCCTGCCGCCGGTCACCCTGCCGCGGGATAATCTGAGCACCGCGCTGCAGGCCTTCTGGGCCGCCGGGCTGGATATGCCCGACGAGCGCCTGGTGATGGCGCTCGCCGGCACCAGCGTACCCGGCCGTCTCGATCTGCGCACCCTCGACTGGCGGGGCGAGACGCGCCAGCTGCTGCTGGATGTGGGGCACAACCCACAGGCGGCGGAATATCTCGCCGGTCATCTTGCCGGAAACGGCGACGGCAATTGTGTTGCGGTATTCGGTCTGCTGTCGGACAAGGACCTCGACGGCATCCTGGCGCCGCTGCGGGGCCGCTTTGCCAGCTGGGCAGTCGCTCCGCTGCCGACCCCGCGCAGTCGCCCTCCGGCTGAGCTGGTTGCCGGCCTGGAGCGGGCAGGAGAGATCGCTACGGGCTTCGATTCCATCGGTGCCGCCATTGCCGGGCAGCTGGATAATACACCTGCGGGCACAAAAATTGTCATCTTCGGGTCGTTTTTCTGCGTTGCCGAAGCCATACTCTGGCTGAACAGACAATCTTGCGAGGCTACATGATGGAATCCGGGCTCAAGCAGCGCATCATCGGCGCTGTGGTATTGGTGGTAGCTGCGGTCATCTTCCTTCCCATGCTGCTGTCGGGGCAGGATGAAACCGAGCGGGTGGAAGTGGATGTGCCGGAGCCGCCGGTGATGGACGACCGCGATATCGCGGTGGCGCCGCCTCCGACCCTGCCCGAGCCGACACCGGTGCCCGAGATTCCGGTTCCTGCCGAAACGCCCGCCACTGAACCGGAGCCGGTGCAGGAGTTGGCGGTCATCGAGCCCCCGCCGGCCCAGTCCGCTACCGAGCCTGCAGCCGAGCCGGTCGCTCCAGGCGGCGAAGCTGCCGCGCAAACCGCAGCGCCAACCCAGCCGGCGCCGACGGCCGAGGGCGGCTGGGTAGTCCAGCAAGCCAGCTTCTCCAGCCAGACCAATGCCGATAACTTCCGCCAGACCCTCGCCGGTCAGGGTTACAACGCCTATGTGCGATCAGCCGAGGTGGACGGCAAGACCATCGTCAGAGTATACGTCGGGCCTCTGACGAGCCGCGAAGCGGCCACCCGCGTGCGCGACGAGCTGGAAAGAAGACACCAGAGCAAGGGCATGGTCGTGGCGTACGATGATGCCACCCGCGCACCCTGATACGGCGCACCGGTGACAGCACGGCAGGGCAGATTGCCTGTTTCGGTCGAGGGAGCTGCTCTGCTAGAATGCGCTTTTCGTTTTCGGGTGTCTGATCGTGACATTAGTCGGCATTGACTGGGCCATACTGGCCGTAATAGTGCTCTCCGCCCTGATCAGTCTGGCCCGCGGATTCGTCAAGGAAGCGTTATCCCTGCTGACCTGGATCATCGCCGGTCTGGTTGCCTGGCTGTTCGGCGGGGCGCTGGCGGATCTGCTGGTCGATTACATATCCACGCCTTCGATCCGGGTGATCACTGCCTGCGGTATTCTCTTCGTACTGACGCTGATTCTCGGTGGGCTGATCAACTATCTGATCGGTCAGCTGGTGCTGGTCACCGGCCTGACCGGAACCGACCGTTTTCTGGGCATGGTGTTCGGTGCCGCCCGGGGCGCGTTACTGGTCGTGGTAGCGGTGGGGCTGCTCAGTCTGGCTCCGGTCGAGGGGGATGCCTGGTGGCGCGAATCGACGCTCATTCCCCATTTTCTGCTTGTGGCGGATTGGTCAAAGAATTTTATTCTCGGGCTCTTCGGTCGCTGATTCTGCAGGTGGTGCAATGTCTGCAGAGTGTCCAATTTCAACGAAAGAAGGTATTTAGCCATGTGTGGCATTGTTGGCATAGTGGGCAAGTCGAACGTCAACCAGGCGCTCTACGACGCTCTGACCGTCCTGCAGCACCGCGGCCAGGACGCCGCCGGCATCGTGACCTGTGATAACGACCGCCTGTTCCTGCGCAAGGAAAACGGCCTTGTCCGGGACGTGTTTCACCAGCGGCACATGCAGCGGCTGATCGGCAACATGGGTCTGGGTCACGTGCGCTATCCCACCGCCGGCTCGTCGACTTCCGCCGAGGCGCAGCCGTTCTATGTCAACTCGCCATACGGCATCACCCTGGCGCACAACGGTAACCTGACCAACGTCGAGCAGCTGTCCAAGGAGCTGTACGAGTCAGACCTGCGCCATGTGAACACCAGCTCGGATTCGGAAGTGCTGCTGAACGTGTTCGCCCACGAGCTGGCCCGGGACCGCAAGCTGCGTCCCACCGAGGAAGACATCTTCCAGGCGGTCCGTGCCGTGCACCAGCGCTGCCGCGGCGGTTACGCTGCACTGGCCATGGTCACCGGCTACGGCCTGGTCGGTTTCCGCGACCCCAATGGTATCCGTCCCATCGTCTACGGCAAGCGCGAGACGGAGGACGGAGTCGAATACATGGTGGCGTCCGAGAGCGTGGCGCTGAATACCCTGGGCTTCGAGCTGGTGCGCGATCTCGCACCGGGCGAAGCGATCTACATCACCGTCGAGGGCGAGATCTTCACGCGTCAGTGTGCCGATAACCCCCACCATGCGCCGTGCATCTTCGAGCACGTCTATCTGGCGCGTCCGGATTCGATCATCGACGGTATCCTGGTGTACAAGGCGCGGCTGCGCATGGGCGAGAAGCTGGCGGAAAAGATCCTCCGGGAGCGGCCCGACCACGGCATCGACGTGGTGATCCCGATACCGGACACCAGCCGCACCTCGGCGGTGGAACTGGCGAACCGGCTGGGGGTGAAGTTCCGCGAGGGCTTCGTCAAGAATCGCTATATCGGCCGCACCTTCATCATGCCCGGCCAGGCCGCCCGCAAGAAGTCGGTGCGCCAGAAGCTCAACGCCATCGAGCTGGAGTTCCGCGGCAAGAACGTCCTGCTGGTGGACGACTCCATCGTGCGCGGTACCACCTGCCGGGAGATCATCCAGATGGCCCGTGATGCCGGAGCCAGGAAGGTGTATTTCTGTTCCGCTGCCCCCGAGGTGCGCTATCCCAACGTCTACGGCATCGACATGCCGTCTGCGCAGGAGCTGATCGCCCACAACCGCAGCTGCGACGAGGTGGCCGAACTGATCGGTGCAGACTGGCTGGTCTATCAGGATCTGGAGGATCTGGTCGACGCGGTGCGCGAAGGCAATCCGCAGATCACTGACTTCGACTGCTCGGTATTCGATGGCAGGTATGTCACCGGTGATATCAACGAGTCCTATCTGGGACGGATCGAGCAGTCGCGCAACGACGCGGCCAGGGTGGTTGACGTGGATAACGCGGTAATGGGGCTGCACAACGATGCCGGGGAGGCCCGATGAACAGCGAATGGGACGCAGGGCGGCTGGACAGCGAACTGGACGAAGCCGGTTTCGACACCCTGGCGGTACGCGCCGGGCAACGCCGCGGGCCGGAGGGCGAGCACGGCGAGGCCCTGTTCCTGACCTCCAGTTATGTCTTTCGCAGCGCTGCCGAGGCAGCGGCCTGCTTTGCCGGCGAGCAGCAGGGCAACGTCTATTCACGCTACATGAACCCGACGGTGCGCAACTTCGAGGAGCGCATCGCGGCGCTCGAGGGCGCCGAGCAGGCGGTCGCCACGGCCTCCGGCATGGCCGCCATCCTGGCCACGGTAATGAGCCTGTGCGGCGCGGGTGACCACATCCTGGTGTCGCGCAGCGTGTTCGGCGCAACGGTCAGTCTGTTCGACAAATATTTCAGCCGCTTCGGCGTGCAGGTCGACTATGTGGACCTGTCCGACATCGACGGTTGGCGCGCGGCATGCAAGCCGAATACCCGGATGTTCTTTGTCGAGCCCCCCTCCAATCCGCTGGCCGAGCTGGTGGACATCCGCGCGCTGGCGGCTGTTGCGGACGAGCAGGGCGCGCTGCTGGCAGTGGACAACTGTTTCTGCACCCCGGCGCTGCAGAAGCCGCTGGAGCTGGGTGCGCATATCGTCATTCACTCGGCCACCAAGTATATCGATGGCCAGGGCCGCTGCCTCGGCGGCGTGGTTGCCGGCCGACGAGAGCACATGCAGGAGGTGGTTGGCTTCCTGCGCACGGCGGGGCCATCACTGAGCCCGTTCAATGCCTGGGTATTTCTCAAGGGGCTGGAAACCCTGCGTCTGCGCATGACCGCCCATTGCGCGTCGGCGCTGGAGCTGGCCCGCTGGCTGGAACAGCAGCCGGAGGTGGCAAAGGTCTATTACGCAGGCTTGCCCAGCCATCCCCAGCATGCGCTGGCGAAGGCCCAGCAGTCGGCCTTCGGAGCAGTGGTCAGCTTCGAGGTACACGGCGGGCGGGAAGCTGCCTGGCGCTTCATTGATGCTACGCGACTGGTCTCGATTACTGCCAACCTCGGCGACGCGAAGACCACCATCACCCACCCGGCAACGACCACCCATGGTCGGCTGCCCGCCGACACCCGCGAAGCCGCGGGCATCCACGACGGACTGATCAGGCTGGCGGTGGGGCTTGAGGATCTGGAAGACCTGCGCGCTGACCTGCAGCGGGGGCTGGACGCTGCCGGCGGCTAGCCGATGGATGTCTGCCCGGCCGCCACCACCCGGTTGCGGCCGCCCGACTTGGCCTGGTAAAGGGCCTTGTCGGCTTCCTCGATCAGCATCCGGTGGTCGGCCATGCCGGGGTGGATGCAGGCAACGCCGATGCTTACCGAACACTGCAGTTGCTGCTCGCCATGAAGAATGCGGCGCTGGGCGACGGCCTGGCACAGCCGCTCGGCGAACAGCACAGCACCCTCCAGCGGCGTGTCAGACAGCAATACCACAAACTCCTCGCCACCGTAGCGACCGGCGTAATCGGTATCCCTGATCATGCCCTGTGTCACCTCGGCCACCTGGCGGATTACCTCGTCGCCGGCCTGGTGGCCGTAGGTATCATTCAACTGCTTGAAATGATCGATGTCGAAGATCACCAGACTGGCCTCGCTGCTGTAGCGGTTGTGCCTGGCGAACTCGTGCTCCAGGCAGTTCTCCCAGTGGCGCCGATTCAGCAGACCGGTAAGGTCATCGTGCAGGGCAAGCTCCTGCAGCTGGGTATTGGCTGCTTCCAGCTGCAACTTGTTGATCGCGACATTGGTGACATCGTAGATGATCAGACACACATGATCGGTGCTGCCGTTGACCGTACGCAGCGGCAGGATGGTGACGTTCTGGTACATGTGATCGACCAGCCCGGTGATCGGCTGGTAGCTTCTGAATCGGACCAGGTAGGGCCGTTGTTCCCAGATGGTGAACACCCGGGTGCCGAGCATGGCGGCGGTTTCGATCTTCTGGGTGAACCAGGTGCGGTCGATTTCGGGGAACAGGTCGAGCAGGGATCGCTGGCTGACCTGGCGGGCGGATTGTCCGGAGTGATTCTCCATGAAGCTGTTCCAGACCTGGATGCGGTAATCGCGATCCAGCACCACAACGCCAACGTCTATGCTCTGGACAATATCCAGCAGCCAGTGCAGCTCGCTGATATCAAGTAGATTGGACATGCTGCTTCATCGTGCGCGGCGCGCTCAGTTGATCAGAAAATCGATCTTCTTCTGCAGTACCGGCACCGAATCTTCGGTAAACAGCAGCATCAGATCGAACTTGATGTCATGGTCTTCCAGGCTGTAGCTGATCTCCACCGCCAGGGTACGCTTCCAGCGGCCCCGGTTGAGCCGGATCAGCTCGCCGATGGTGCAGTGTTGCCCAAGCACCAATGGGTGCCCGGATGACAGCTGCATCCCCAGCTGTTCGGATAGGCCGTTGAGACAGGCCCCGATGACGATCGCCGCCAGATCCAGCTGCAGCTCCAGCGGAGAAGAGCTGGCCTGATGATTCAGCAGCCGCGCGACATCATCAATCTCCGAGTCGTGGAAGATCAGCAGGGCCTCGCCGGCAATTCCGCTGCCGATGTAGCCCTGACAGATGGCCGATACCTGCTGACTGCCCTGGGCATCAAGCAACGCCATGTGCAGTTCGCCGACCTCGAGTATGTTCACATTGGGGACCGGCAGACGGATGAACACGCCCAGCACCCTCGCCAGCAGTTCGGCGGCGCGGCCCATGGCGATGTTGGCCACTTCGCGGAAGGCATCGCGGAAGCCGACGGCGGGCAGACTCATGTCGGAGCGGAGCAGGGCAGCGGCATCGGTCGGCAAGGGCCTGCCCAGCGCCAACAGCGCGGCTTCGAGGTCAGCGGGGTCGGCCGGCTTGCGAATGAAGCTGCGGGCACCGAGCGCCAGTGCGCGGCGGATCGCTTCCTGCTGGATATCGCCGGACACCACGATGACGTCCGCCTGCAGTCCCTCCTCGCGCATGCGCGTCAACACACCGAAGCCGTCGAGCCGCGGCATGGTCAGGTCAAGGAGTACTATTTCGCCGCGGCCGGCGCGGATGGCGTCCAGGCCGTCGAGGCCGTTGTCGGCCTGGCTTACCCGGAACGGCCAGTTAGCGGGCAGGGAGCGCATCAGCTGCTTGCGGGCCATGCTGGAATCGTCACAGATCAGCAGAGGAATCGCAGTGGCCACGTAAGCTCCTTCGAACGGGGTTGGATGACGGCATAATGACATCAAGACGCGGCATATGCCATAGCACCGACAGCAAAGCCCGACGGGATGTGCGATATATTTCACAGAATCGGGCTGTAACACTACTGCATAACGCCAGTTGGGGTTAGCGTGTGCCTGCCGCAGGGAAGCTCAGTTTCACGACGATTGATCGCTTCAGGTTTTCTCCCTCAGTTGCGGTCAATACCAACCCCCATTGAGGAAGAGCCATGAAATCATTCATTGCCGTGGTAATGCTGTGTCTGTCGGTGTGCTTTGCACTGCCCGGTTATGCCGAAGTCGATGCCGCACCACTGGTGAGCGTCAACATCAATGATGCCAGTGCAGCGGAGATTGCCGAGACCCTGAGCGGTATCGGCCTCGCCAAGGCCGAGGCAATCGTCAGCTACCGTGAGGAGAACGGTGCGTTCGAGTCAGTCGAGCAGCTGGAAATGGTCAAGGGCATCGGCCCGGCGACCATCGAAAAGAACCGTACCCGCATCGCCCTGCAGTAACCTGCTGCCCCTTCCCGTGTCTGCGGGAAGGGGCGTCGTGCTCAGGTGCGCAGCCGCCCGACCGCCGCATTGAGCTGGTGTGCCAGGGTGGCCAGTTGCTCGCTGGTGGCTGCACTCTGCACTGTCTGCATGACTGTCTGTTCGGTGACGTCGCGAATCTGGATCACGCTCTGGGTGATGGACTCGGCAGCAATGCTCTGCTGCTCTACCGCCGAGGCGATCTCGCTGTTGCCATTGCTTATCTGACTTACCGATGCGGTGATTTCCGCCAGCGAATGACCGGCCTGCTCGACCTGTTCAACCGATTCCCGGGTCAATCGCGAACTGTCCTGCATGTCCGTTACTGCCGCGTGGGTGCCGCCCTGCAGTGCCTCGATCATGCGCTGAATCTCGTCCGTCGAATTCTGGACCCGCTGGGCGAGTGCTCTTACCTCATCGGCCACTACCGCGAACCCCCTGCCGGACTCGCCGGCGCGGGCAGCTTCGATGGCGGCGTTGAGCGCCAGCAGGTTGGTCTGTTCGGCGATGTCGCGGATCACTCGCACCACACCGCTGATTTCCTGGCTGTGCCCTTCCAGCTTCTGCATGTGCAGGGTGCAGCGCTCGATGCTGGTGGCGAGCCCGGCGATGGTACGGCTGACGCGGGCTACCTGGTCGCGGCCTTCGCGGGCCAGTGTGTCGGTCTGAGCGGACTCGTCGCGGGTACTGGCCGTATTGCCGGCAATGTCCTGCACCGTCGCGCTCATTTCGTTGACCGCCGCAGCGACCATGTCGGTCTCGCCCTGCTGGGTCACCATGCCATCCTTGACGCCGGTCATCAGTCGCGCCATTTCGTCGGTGCCCTGTTCCAGCTGGTCGGCTGCCTGCCTGACGGCGCTGACCACCTCCTGCTGTGCGCTCTGCATGGCATTGAAGGCCTGGGCCATGGCACCGACCTCGTCGCGGGAGGTGACATCGGCCCGCAGGGTCAGGTCGCCGGTCTCCTGCACGGTCAGCATCACATCGCGCAGAGCACGGATATTGCTGGTGATGAAGGAGATCAGGATCTGCGACACCATCAGCACACCGAGCATCAGTATGAACACGGTAAGGGCGTAGAGCGGGGCCCGTTCGATCAGCAACGCGAGATAATCCTGACGCTCCACTGCCAGCAGGCGTGGCTCGCCATCCTGCTGTACGCCCCATGCGCCATGGAACCCGGCTCCCGCCGGCTGCCCCAGCTCCGCTGCGGGGATCCAGGTGGGTGTACTACCCAGCCGGCGTCCACTGCCATCCAGCCAGCGCAGGCCCATCGGCGCCCGGTCGGCACCGACCAGCAGAACCAGATCTTCCGCCATCTGCTGGCGTTCCAGATGGATGCGATCCTGTTCTACCCAGAGTGCGACCAGTACCAGAAGCATGGTGCTGATGAAGGTAACGCTGTTGACGGCCCAGAACTTGTACCTGAGCTGCAGGTGCTGAAAAAAATCCATTTGGACTCCTGATCGGGGTATTGCGGCAACGCGGATTATAAGGTCTCAGTCCCTGTATCGGTTGACCCGGGACAATCTTGACCCCGGATCGAATATATCGATGCACAGGCGCGGACCGTTACACATTGGAAACAAGTAGCGGTCCTCGGGGCGGGCTGCTCGGGTATACTGCGCGCCAGGGCTGTCTGGCCCAGTCAAGGAACCATAACTCATGACGTCAACCGGGGCTGTCCCTTACATCATCAATGACAATTCGGCGCTGGCAGCGCATTGCCAGCAGTGGCTGACGCTGCCCTACGTCGCCATTGATACCGAGTTCGTTCGTACTGAAACCTATTTTCCGATCGCCGGCCTGATTCAGGTCGGCGATGGCCGGCACGCGTACCTGATCGACCCCCTGCAGATTACCGACTGGTCCGCCCTGGTGCAGGTGCTGGAAGAACCGTCGGTGGTAAAGGTCCTGCACGCCTGCAGCGAGGATCTGGAAGTGTTCCAGCACCTGTGTGGGGCGCTGCCCGCACCGCTGTTCGATACCCAGATCGCTGCAGCCTATCTCGGTATGGACTTTTCCATGTCCTATTCACGGCTGGTGAGCAGCCTGCTCGGGATCGATCTGCCCAAGGAGCAGACCCGTTCGGACTGGTTGCAGCGCCCGCTCACGCCCCAGCAGTTGCAATACGCGGTGGATGACACGCTGCACCTGGCACAGATCTACGAATTGATGGCCCCGCGTATCGAGGCGGCCGGTCTCACGGGGTGGCTGCTTGAAGATACCGCCGAGCT
Organism: Halopseudomonas pertucinogena; assembly: GCF_014646575.1. Classification (GTDB taxonomy): domain Bacteria; phylum Pseudomonadota; class Gammaproteobacteria; order Pseudomonadales; family Pseudomonadaceae; genus Halopseudomonas; species Halopseudomonas pertucinogena. Next base: position 961,983 of record NZ_BMNN01000001.1, read on the forward strand.
GGTGGCCAATGCACGCCAGCTGCCGGAGCCGGAGCAGGCCTATCGGCGGATCAAGCAGGCCTGGCGCCTGACGCCCGCAGAGCTGGCCATACTGCAGAAACTGTGTGACTGGCGCGAACGGGCCTCCCGCCAGCGGGATGTCGCCCGCAACCGGCTGCTGCGCGAGGCGGTGCTGTGCCCCCTGGTACAGCGCCAGCCGGAAACCCTGTCCCAGCTGTCGCGACTGGAAGACCTGCATCCTCGCACCGTGCGCCAGGACGGCGAAACCATACTCGAGCTGATCCGCCAGGGTCGGGAAATGCCCGAGGAACAATGGCCGGAACCCTTGCCCGAGCCGCTGCCGGCGGACGCCAACCGCTTGCTGAAGGCGCTGCGCAAGATCGGTGTGCGCCACGCCGAACGCCTGGGCATGGCCTCGGAGCTGATGCTGCGCAAGAAGGTGCTTGAAGCCATGGTCCGCACCGGCTATCCCTGCGGGCCTTATCGTTTGCCTGATGAATTGACCGGATGGCGACGGGAACTGATGGGCGAGGAGATGCTCGCTCTGGCCAACGGGTTTTCCACCACGGGAGAAAGTACATGAAACTGCTGTGTTCCATCTTTCGCAGCCCACGCAAACCCGGCATGTATCTCTATGTGCCAAGGGAGAAGGGTGTATCGGAAGTGCCGGCACCGTTGCTGGAACTGTTCGGCAAGCCCGAGCACGCGATGGACCTGGTGCTCAGCGAGGAGCGCAAGCTGGCCCGCGAGGACATCCACACGGTACTGGCGAATCTGCAGGGCCAGGGTTATCACCTGCAGATGCCGCCGCAGCAGGAGGACTGGATAGTGCACCTGCCTGACGAGCTGCTGACCCGCAACGACCCGGTGTAGGTCGCCCCGTATCGAGAAGGGGTGTTACCAGGCCTTCTCGATGTTCTTGCGGGAAATCTGCTCGTTCAGCGTCCAGTAGTCATACAGCACGCCGAGCAGGAACAGGCCGCCGGTGAAGAAGTAGATGATGGCGGTGATCCACTTGCCCATGTACAGGCGGTGCGCCCCGAACACGCCGAGGAAGGTCAGCAGGACCCAGCTCAGATTGAAGTTGATGCGGCCCGCCCGGAAGCGGTGGTCGGCCTTGCTGTCCATCGACGGGATGAGGAACAGGTCAATGATCCAGCCGATGAAGAACAGCCCCAGCGTGAAGAAATACAGCGTCCCCGTCCAGGGCTTGCCGTAGTAGAAACGATGCGCTCCCATGAAACCAAAGATCCACAGCAGATAACCTATGGCCTTGCTGTGTGTGTCGGCGTGTGCCATTGAAATTTCTCCCCTGCCGGTTGTGCAATACTGGCTTGCATAGACCATACATCAGTTCAGGAGTGTCCTGCATGGCTGCAATGAAAAAGCCGCAGTGGATCAGCGAGCTGCAACGCCAGGCGGCCGGCCTGGGCGGCCAGCATCTTCGCATCGGGGTGACCGGTCTCAGCCGAGCGGGCAAGACCACCTTCATTACCGGTCTGATCAACCAGCTGGAGAACCATCAGCGCGGCCTGCTGGCCCGGCGTGCGCCCTTCGACCGCCTGGAGGCCGTGCGCTGGCAGCGGGACGGTGTGGAACAACCCTTTGCCTATCTGGATGCCCTGGCGGCCCTGTCCGCGGAGCCGGCACGCTGGCCGGCCTCGACCACCGACCTGTCGCGGGTGGTGATCGATCTGCGGTTCCGTCAGACGGGAGTACTCAGCCGGTTGCAGCAGTACCGGACGCTGCGCGTGGAGATCCTCGATTACCCGGGCGAGTGGCTGCTGGACCTGCCTCTGTTGGAGCTTGATTATGGTCAGTGGTGCGAACAGATGCGCAGCTGGCTGGACAGCGAGCCCCGGCGCAGCATTGCCGGGGCGTTGCGCGACGAGCTGGCGGTTATCGATCCGTTGAGCCCGGCAGAGCCGCAACGGCTGCAGCAGCTGGCCGGCGCCTGGACCGCCTTTCTCCAGCGCAGCCGCAGCGAGGCTGCGCTGTCGCGCAACCAGCCCGGCCGATTCCTGTTGCCCGGTGCCGGCGTGGCGCCGGAGATGCTGCAGTTTGTCCCGTTACTGGCCGGGAACCGGCATATCCGGGCCGGGGCCGGCAGCTGGTGGGCGGAATGCGAGGCGCGCTTTCGCTATTACCGGGACTTCATCGTGAAGGGCTTCTACGATGAACACTTCAGCCGGCTCGACCGGCAGATCCTGCTGGTGGACATGCTGTCACCCATGGATGCCGGCCAGACCGCCCTGACCGATCTGAAAGCGGCACTGGAATCGGTGCTGCAGAGCTTCCGCTATGGCCGCAACAGTCTGTGGCGACGTTTCTGGCAGCCGCGGATAAGCCGCCTGGCGGTATGTGCAACCAAGGTGGATCAGGTAGCACCGGAGCAACAGAGGGCAGTGCAGCAATGCCTGGAGGATCTGCTCACTGACAGCCTGTCCGAAGTTCGCCACGGCGGCGTGCAGGTACGTGGCTTTCCGCTGGCCGCCCTGCGGGCAACCCGTCAGGAGGGCGACACCCTGGTGGCAGGCCTTGAGGGCCAGAGCGGGCTGGTGCGCTACCAGCCCGGCGGAGTTCCCGCACACCTGCCGCTGGATCTGCAGGTGGAAGGGCCGGAGCTGCTGAAGCTGCGGCCGCCGGCCGGCCTGCACCGCAACGAGCCGTTTCCCCATTACCGGATGGATGATCTGATCGGCTGGATGGTGGAAGGAGTGGCGCTATGAAACAGGGCAGCAAGACCCGCATTCTGGAAACCCTGACTGACACGGACCCGGCGGCTGCAGAGGGTCCGCGGCCTACGCGGGTGCTGGGTGAAGCCCGTGATCCTGCCCCGGAAGCGCCTGCCCGGACGGAGCAGCCACTGCCCGGCCTGGACAATGCGCCGCCGCGCTCGCGCTGGCCTGCGCGGCTCGGCAGGCTGCTGGTCCTCGCGGTGCTGGGTGCAGCGGGTTGGGAGTGGGGCCAGTGGACCCTCGCGGCCTGGCATTGGCAACCGCTGGCGGGCGTGCTGGTCGCGTTGCTCGGGGCAGCCCTGGCCGGGACCGGCTTCAAGGCATGGCGTGATGTTCGCCGTCAGCGGGCACGCTTGACCGACATAGAGCAGCTGCGGCTGGAAATGCAGGCGGCGCTGGCCGATCCGCGGGAGCGCCTGGCAGTGGACTGGCTGGACCGGCTCCAGGCGCTGCATGAAAACACCCCCCTGGCCGGACGGCTGCGGGCAGCCTGTGCCGATCTTGACCAGTCCCACAGCGCCGAGGAAATCCGCCGGCGTCTCAACCAGCAGTTCTACCAGCCGCTGGATACCGTGGCGCGGAGGATGCTGCAGCGCGATGCGGTCGGCACCGGTTTGCTGGTGGCGACCAGCCCCTGGGTAACGGTGGACATACTGCTGGTGATCTGGCGCAACATGCGTCTGATGCGTCGGATCGCGATCTGTTACGGGCTGCCGGTCAGCCAGCTGAGCAGCTGGCGGCTGGCCCGCCACGTGCTGCGGAATATCGCGCTGGCCGGCGGCACCGAAGTGGCCATCGGCGCGCTGGGCGACAGCCTTTTGTCCGGGGTGCTGGAAAAGGTCGCCGCGCGGGTGGGGCAGGGCGTGGGCGTGGGGCTGTACAGCGCCCGGCTCGGCCACTTCACCCTTGATCTGTGTCGGGCGGTTCCCTTGCAGGATCGGCAATTGCTGGCGGAGGATAATCGCGGCATCATTCAGGGCATCAGGGAACGATTGGGGCGGGTAACGGATGACAGGTTATAAATCACGACGTCGCGTGCAATTGGAGCGCTGGCTGGGCAAGGGCAGGGAGCGGCTCGAAGGACACTGGGCGAAACTGCAGGAGCAACTGTTGCCGGCCAGTTGGCCGGTGCGCTGCGAGCGTGCGTCGGCTATCGCCGAGGGCAACCCGGGTCGCTGGCAACCGCAACCGGGCTCGAGTTCGGCCGAGCTGGCCCTGTCGTTGCGCCGCCTAGAGCTGAGCCAGCGTCGCCTGCTGGCCAGCCTGCTGGACGCCCCCTGCGCCGGAGTGGAAAGCCTGGTGGAAGGCGTTGAGCGCCTGCAGCTGGACTGGCGGCAGCGGCTGGACCCCTTGCACAGCCATCGTGACTATGCTGCCCAGCTGGAAACCCTGGCCGGACTGCTTGACGCAGCACCCGCCGCACGCTCGGCCTACCTGGATAACGAACAACGCATCATCCCTGCGATTGACCGGCTGCTGTTCGAATCGCTGCCCATGCGCATGCATGCCGAAATGGCCAACCGCTTTAACGTCGGGCGGGGGGATTATCTGCATTGGTGGTGGGGCCAGCTGCTGGCCCGGGCCGGCACACCGGGGTACGCCCTTGAAGGCCTGGGCGAGAACGACTGGCCGGACATGCCGCCGGCGTGGTTTGCGCTGGGCTGGATCTGCACGTTGCGGCGCCATCGGGATGGCGCAACCGGCGATTCAGGGACGCGTCGCCACCAGGGTTGCCCGTAACGGAGCGGGATACCCCTCGCAGGTCAGATCCGGATTGGTCGGGTCGAGAAAATCCGGCAGTGACTGGAAGCGCATCCATTCCGTGCTGCGCTGCTCCTGCACGCTGGTACGATTCAGGTCAACACAGCGCACGTCCACATAGCCGCTGCGGCGCAGGAAACGCTCCAGCAGGGCTACCGAGGGCAGGAACCAGACGTTGCGCATCTGCGCGTAACGGTCTTCGGGCATCAGGCACTGGTGTTCGTCGCCTTCGATCACCAGGGTTTCCAGCACCAGTTCGCCCCCAGGACGAAGGCAGGCCTTGAGCTGCAGCAGATGATCCAGCGGCGAGCGTCGGTGATATAGCACGCCCATGGAGAACACCGTGTCGAACCCGCCGCTGGGTTCCGGCAGCTCTTCCAGCGTGAACGGCAATTGCCATACCGGTGCGTCGGGCAGGTAGCGGCGAATCGCCTGGAACTGGGTGAGGAACAGCAGATTGGGGTCCACCCCCACCACCAGCGCAGCACCCGCCTGCCACATGCGCCACATGTGATAGCCATTGCCGCAGCCGACGTCCAGCACGCGCTTGCCCCGCAGATCAAGATGGGGGTTGACCCTGTCCCACTTCCAGTCCGAGCGCCATTCCGTGTCGATGTGGACACCGAACAGCTCGAACGGGCCCTTGCGCCAGGGGTGCAGCCCCTGCAGGCCCTCCAGCAGCAGCGACTGCTGCCGTTCACTCAGGTCGGCGGCCGCGCCGATGTGCACCCCGTCCTCGAGGGAGCTGACCGAGGGCTGGACATCCGGCAGCTGAGCCAGCGCGGATTGCCAGCGTGGCAGGTCACCGTGCCGACGGGCCTCCTGCAGGCGCTGCTCCAGCGCGGCGGGCAGGTCGTCCAGCCAGTTGGCCAGGCAGGTGGTGCTGAGGGTATTGAAAAGAGGAGAATAGTCGATCACGCGTGCGCCACTATAGAGCCGAAGTTGAGACACTGGAACCAGGGGTAGGCCAGACTGAATCCGGCCTGCTGCAGACGCTCCAGGTGCGCTGGCTGGGTATCGATCAGCATGACGTTCTCGATGGCGCTGCGCTTCTGGGCAATTTCCAGATCGCTGTACCCATTGGCCCGCTTGAAGGCATAGTGGACCTGTTCGAGGTGGTGCTGGGTGCCGGGATCCTCGAAGCGGTACTTTTCCGAGAGAATGAGTATGCCCCCCGGCAGCAGGGCCTGGCGGATCCGCTGCAGCACAGGCAGGCGCAGCTCCGGGGCGATGAATTGCAGGGTGAAATTAAGCACCACCACCGAGCAGGGCTGCAGCTCCAGTTCAAGGATGTCGCCCTGCACCACGGTAGCCGGAACCAGTTCCTCCACCATCGAGTCCTGGGCGCTGAGGTATTCCCGGCAGCGCTGGACCATGGCTTCAGCGTTGTCCACGGCAATGATATGACAGCCGTCCTGGCGCAGGTGGCGGCGCATGGACTGAGTGGCCGCGCCCAGCGAGCAGCCGAGATCGTAAATGAGCGTGTCTGGCTGGGCATGGTGGGCGGCAATCACCCCTATGTTCTCGACAATGGTCGGGTAGCCCGGGATCGAACGCTTGATCATGTCGGGGAAGACCCGCGCAACATCATGATCGAACACGAAATCACTGACCTTGGGCAGGGGCTCGGCAAAGAGCTTGTCTACATCGCTCATGGAAATTCCGGCTGGTCTGACAAAGGAGATCATTCTAACCGATCTGCCCGGGGATGGCTGGTGCCGGAACAGTATTGAATATTGCCTCCATCAAGCGGCAGGCCGGGCGACCGTTCGAACGGAAAACCGTGGAAATCCGACCTGATGTATTCGCTTGCGCTGACGCTGATGCCATAATGCTAGTCGATTGTTCTACGGACTCGCCCAGATATCAGGGAAGACTGACATGAAGACGCACAGCCGGCTGGCTATTGGAGTGGCGACCCTGACAGCGCTGCACGCAGGGGTCAGCCACGCGCTCGGGTTGGGTGAACTGCAGTTGCAGTCGGCGCTGAACCAGCCGCTGCTGGCTGTCATACATCTTCAGGACAGCGGGGGGCTGGATCCGACTGACATCCGGGTATCCCTGGCCGATGCCGATGCCTTTGCCCGCATCGGTATAGATCGCCCCTTCTTTCTCACCGACCTGCGCTTCACACCGCAGCGGGTCAGCGGGGAGCTGATCATCCGGGTCGAGTCCAGCAGGCCCATACGTGAGCCCTACCTGAACTTCCTGGTACAGCTTGACCGCGGCAACGGAGCGCTGTTGCGGGAATATACCCTGTTGCTGGACCCGCCGCTTTATGTGCCGGCGCCCGTTACCGCGCCGGCCCTGTCCGAGCCGGGAGCGAGGCCACCGGGCCAGACGGGACCGTCGGCAAGCAGCACTCATGCGAGCCCGCGGCCTGCTCCTGCCCGTGCGGTACCGGTATTGCAGCCACAGCCCAATGCGGCCCGCTACCAGACGAGGGTGGGGGACAGTCTGTGGCGGATTGCCCAAGACACCCGGCCCGGCGACTCAGTGGCGATACAGGACCAGATGGACGCCATCCTCACCTTGAACCCGACCGCCTTTATCAATGGCGATCCGGGGCGCCTGCGGGCGGGGCAGGAACTGATATTGCCCACTGCCGTGCAGATGGGCGTGTCCTCGCCCTCGGCGCAACCCTCCGCCGTGCCCGTCTCGTGGCCGGCGGATACCGCCGGGCGGGCAACCGAGTTGGCTGGTCGGCTGACCATCGAAGAACCGAAGGTCCAGGCGCTGACCGCCGAAGCCGAGGCCATGCAGCAACGGTTGACTACGCTGGAGACCCGTTTCCAGAGCCTGCTGGGCGAGCTGGAGTTCCGCGACGCGCAGATTGCCAGCCTGCAGGCGGAGCTGGATATCATGCGCCAGGCCCGTGATGCGGCGCAGCGGGTGGCTGAGGCGCCGCCGGTCGCAGCGACGGATGATATCCCGTCCACCGGGGATCCTGCGGATGCTGTGGCTACGCCCGGTGCAATCGAGGCCGCCGTTGTCGTGGAGTCGGCGGCTGCCGAAAAGACCTGGCTGAACCGGGGCTGGCCGCTGGTGCTGGCCCTGCTGTTGCTGCTGGCCGGTGGGTCGTGGCTGCGCTCGCGGCGCCAGCCCGAACCCGAGACGGAGCCCGCTCCGCGACCGGCAGCTGCGCCCCGGCCGGTTGTGGTGCCCGGTAACCGCACGGTGGATCCGCTCGAAGGCGTGGAGCTGTATCTGACCTACGGCCGGTTTGCCGAGGCCAGGTTGATGCTGGAAGAGGCGATAACAGCCGAGCCGGGGCGCATCGATCTGCGGATGCGCATGCTCGGGGTGCTGGCGGATCTGGGGGACGCACATCGATTCAGCGAGCATGCGCGCGAGGCGGTGGCCCGCGGCGCGGACCCCAGGCAGATAGAGCAGCTGAAATTGCGCTTTCCGTTGTCGCAGAACACCTCGCAGGAGCTGGTGGAGCCGGTCGATGAGCTTCTTCCCGTGCTGGCTGAGGAAACCGGAACGCTTGATCTGATCGATCTGGAGTTCGATTCGAGCTGGGACCTTTTCGATGACCTGCCGGAAACGGCGAATCGGCGGCGAGAGAAGCTCCGTCAGCTGCAGGAGGATTTCGAGAGCAACCTGCAGGACTTTCCCGAGGTGGGAGAGCTGGACGAGGTGGAGGCTACCCATTTCCGGGAGCGGGGAGAGCGGTAACGGCTGACGCGGACAAGGGGCGACCCGGTGGTCGCCCCGATATTCTCACCCGAACAATACCCGGTCCACATCCTCGAAACGTGACGCGAAGTGGACCGTCATGTCCTTTTTCAGATACTCGGGCAGCTCTTCGTAATCGCCCCGGTTGGCCTCGGGCAGGACCAGTTCCATGATGCCCTGCCTGCGGGCAGCGATCACCTTCTCGCGAATGCCGCCCACCGGTAGCACCTGGCCGGTCAGGGTGATCTCCCCGGTCATCGCCACACCCCGTTTGGGCGCCTGGTTGCGTGCCAGTGACAGCAGGGCGCTGGCCATGGTTACCCCGGCGCTGGGCCCGTCCTTCGGCGTGGCGCCCTCCGGTACGTGCAGATGGACGAAGGCTTCGTCGAAGAATTTCGGATCTGCCTTGTAGTCGTTCAGGTGGGCGCATACGTAACTGTAGGCAATTTCCGCGGATTCCTTCATGACCTCGCCCAGCTTGCCGGTGAGCTTGAAGCCGCGGTTGAGGCTGTGTACCCGGTTGGCCTCGATCGGCAGGGTGGCGCCCCCCATGGAGGTCCAGGCCAGGCCGGTGATGACACCGACGCCCTTGAGCACCTTCTCCGGTCGGAATACCGGCGTTCCAAGCAGTTCGCGCAGATTTTCCGGCTTGATACCGACTTTCTGGTCCGGATCTTCGATCAGGCGCATGACGGATTTGCGCACCAGCTTGGCCAGCTGTTTCTCCAGGTTGCGCACGCCTGCCTCCCGGGCGTAGCCCTCGATCACCTGGCGCAGCGCCTTGTCGGTGATGCGCAGCTGACTCTTGCGCAGCCCGGCCCGCTCCAGTTGGCGCGGCCACAGGTGGTTCTTTGCAATGGCAAGTTTTTCCTCGGTGATGTAGCCGGACAGGCGGATCACATCCATGCGGTCGAGCAGGGGGCCGGGAATACTGTCCAGGGTGTTGGCGGTACAGATGAACAGCACCTTGGACAGGTCGAGCCTCAGGTCCAGATAGTGGTCGAGGAACTGGCTGTTCTGCTCCGGATCCAGTGTCTCCAGCAGGGCCGACGCCGGATCGCCCTGGTGACTGCTGCCGAGCTTGTCGATCTCGTCGAGCATGATCACCGGGTTCATTACCTTGACCTCCTTGAAGGCCTGGACGAACTTGCCGGGCATGGCGCCGATGTAGGTGCGTCGGTGCCCTTTGATCTCGGCCTCGTCGCGCATGCCACCAACACTGAAGCGGTAAAAGGGCCGCCCCAGGCTCTCGGCTATCGAATGCCCGATGCTGGTCTTGCCCACCCCGGGCGGACCCACCAGCAGGATGATCGAGCCACCGACGGCGCCCTTGAAGGTGCCGAGTGCAAGAAACTCCAGGATGCGCTGCTTGACGTCCTCCAGACCGTCATGATCGCGATTCAGAATGCGCCGGGCGCGCTTGATATCCAGGCTGTCCTCATGATGCAGGCCCCAGGGGATCGAGGTGGCCCAGTCAAGATAGTTGCGGGTAACGGCATATTCGGGTGATCCGGTCTCCAGGATCGACAGCTTGTTGAGTTCTTCATCGATCTTCTGCTGGGCAGCCTCGGGTAGCTCCTTGCCCTGCAACCGCTCACGGAACTGCTCGATATCGGCGGTGCGGTCATCCTTTGACAGGCCAAGTTCCTTCTGGATGACCTTGAGCTGCTCCCTGAGGAAGAACTTGCGCTGCTGCTCGCTGATGGTGCGGTTGACCTCGGCGCTGATCTCTCCCTGCAGCCGCGCCACCTCGATTTCCTGCTTCAGCAGCACCAGCACCTTCTGCATGCGCCGCAACACCGGAATGGTATCCAGCACGTCCTGCAGCTCCATCCCCTTGGCTGAGGTCAGCGCCGCAGCGAAGTCAGACAGCGGGGAAGGCTGATTGGGGCTGAAGCGGTTGAGGTAATTCTTCAGCTCCTCGCTGTACAGCGGATTCAGTGGCAGCAGCTCCTTGATCGAGTTGATCAGGGCCATGGCGTAGGCACGCACTTCGTCGCGCTCATCGCTGGGCGATTCGGGGTATTCCACCTCGACCAGATAGGGCGGTTTGCGGCTGAGCCAGTGGGCGATGCGCACCCGGGTCAGGCCCTGGGCGATGAACTGGATCTTGCCGTCTTCCTTGACCGCCTGGTGAATCTTCACCGCGCAGCCGGTGGTGGGCAGGCTGGCCGGGTCCAGCTCGCCGCTGGTGGGCAGGGGGGCGTCCACCCAGAACAGTGAGATGACGTGATGAGGGGTGTTGGCAACCCGTTCTATGGTCTCGGACCAGGGGTCCTCGTTCACCACCACCGGCATCACCTGTGCGGGAAAGAACGGCCGGTTGTTGATCGGCAGCAGGTAGAGCCTATCGGGCAACCGCTGGCTGGGGAGCACCAGCCCGGTGCTCGACTTGCCGGCCTGATCCTGCTCGATATCGCCCTGCAGGGCGTCGTTATCTGTCATGCAGCGCACCTTCCTGATTGTCCAGTATTACTATCAAGATGGTGTCTGTTTCGGGGAATTCAAGGCGGTGGCCCCCGGCAGGGGGGGCGCTGCGCGGGTCAGCCGACCAGGCCTGCATCGCCTATGACGGCCAGCAGAAAACTGTATTCTTCGGCCAGTTCCTTCATCGATTGATAGCGGCCGCTGGCGCCGCCGTGACCGGCGCTCATCTGCGTGCGCAGCAGCAGTGGCCGGTCATTGGTGCGGTGATGGCGGAGTTTCGCTACCCACTTGGCGGCCTCCCAGTACTGCACCCGCATATCATGGTAACCGGCAGTGACGAACAGGGCCGGATAGGGCTGCTCGGTTATCTGCTCATAGGGGGCGTAGAGGCGGATGCGCTCGGCCACCTGTGGGTCGTTCGGGTCTCCCCATTCCTCGTACTCGCCGATGGTCAGTGGCAGCGCCGGATTGTTCATGGTGTTCCAGACGTCGACGAAGGGCACATCGGCGACCGCCGCGGCGAACAGTTCCGGGCGCTGGTTGATGACATTGCCGATGAGCATCCCGCCGGCACTGCCACCGGCGATCACCAGGCGCTGGCTGTCAGTGTAACCCTCGTCAATCAGATGTTCGGCACAGGCGATGAAATCACTGAAGGTGTTTTCCTTGTGTTGCAGCTTGCCCTGCTGGTACCAGGCTTCACCCATATCGGCGCCGCCGCGCACATGGCCGATGGCGAACACCCAGCCGCGGTCCAGCAATGACAGCCGGGCATGGGAGAACCAGGGGTCCATGCTGGCGCCATAGGCGCCGTAACCATACAGGTAGAGCGGGGCGGGGCGGCGGAGGCTGGCCGGCCGCCCGACCAGACTGATCGGTATCCGGGTGCCGTCCGGCGCCGTCGCCCATTCCCGGCGTACCTCATAGTCATCGGGGCTGAACGGCCCCTCCACAGGGGTCTGTTTCAGGGTGCGCTGAGTGCCGCTGGCCAGATGCAGTGCGCGGATCTCGGCGGGACGGTTAAGCGATTCATAGCGCAGACGGACCTGCTCGCTGACATACTCCTCGCCACCCTGCACGTGCAGGCTGTAGACGGCATCCGGCATGCTCACCTGATAGGGCTGGCCCTGGGCCGGGCGCACTTCCAGGCGGGTCAGCCCATCCTCCCGGTAATGCAGCAGCAGCCCGTGTTGCTGCACGCTGAAGTCCTCCAGGGTTCTGTGGCTGTCAACATCCGCCACCAGCTCCCAGTAGTTGCGCATTGGCTGGGCCGGGTCGGCGCGGTAGAGCGCAAAGTTCTCGCCCCGGTCGTTGCTGCGGATCAGCAGGCCATCCGGGCCGTGGTCGACGTGGTACTCGTGCCCCTTGAAGCGGCGCGCCAGCAATTGCCAGTCTGCAGCCGGCTCGTCAGCCGGGACGATGCGCACCTCGCTGGTGTTCTTGCTGTCGCTGGCGAGGATCAGCCATTGCTCGGAACTGCTGCGGTAGGCGTGCAGGTAGAAGCGCTGGTCGACTTCATGGTAGACCCGTACCGGCGGGGTGCCGCGCTGCATGCGCCAGAGTGTGGCTGGGCGGGAGGCCTCGTCCATGCTGATGGCGAACAGGGTGGCGCTGTCGTTGGCCCATACCAGGCTGCCGTCTGCCTGATCGAGGGGAAGCTCGGTGGTGTTGCCGCTGGCCAGATGCTTCAGATAGAGCGTGTATTCCTCGTTGCCCTGCCGATCCAGACTGTAGGCCAGCCACTGGTGATCCGGACTGACCGCGAAGTCGCCCAGCTGCAGGAAGCCGTCCCCGGCTTTCAGGTTCAGGTCCAGAAGCAGCTGTTCGGCGGTGGGGTCGGCTTCCAGACTGCCGTCTGCCGGACGCGGGCTGCGGTAGTAGCGGGGATATTCAGCGCCCGCCTCGGTACGCCGGTAGTACAGCCAGGGACCCCACACCGCCGGCAGGGACAGGTCGGTTTCGCGGATGCGTCCGCGTATCTCCTCGAACAGTTGCGCGCGGCGGTCGTCATGGCTGGCCAGCCACTCTTCCGTGTGCCGGTTCTCGGCCTCCAGGTGCTGGATCACTTCGTCGGTGTCGCGCTGCTCCATCCAGGCGTAAGGGTCAGGCGTGGCATCACGGCGAGCTGTGGGAAACATGGGGCTAAGACTCCAGGGCCAAAAAAAGATATTATAGCTGCTCGTTCTCTGACAACCGGTTGGCAGCATGTTCAACGAAACGGAATACCAGACAGTATGGATGGTCTACCTGGCAGCGGCGGTCTGCTGCTGGCTGGTCTGGACCCAGTTGACCCGCTGGATCGGCTGGTGGTTCGTTCGCGAGCCGCTGTGGGTGGGGATGGCGGTGCTGCTGTTCACACCGGCGCCGGTGGAACCGCTGGAGCCCTGGCTGGCGCCGGCGGCGATCAGTTGGCTGCTGGATGTGCTGCTGGGTACCGGTGCCGACAGCGGCACCTTGCTGGGGCAGCTGGCACTCAGCATGACCCTGGCGATGATGGCGTATGCGGGCTTTGTTCTGCTGCGCCTGGGTTGGCGCCACTGGCGTGGGCAAGGCGGCAGGACTGCCGCCTGAGAGCCCGGACTTACTCTTCGTTCTTCTGTTCGTACATGATCCGCGCCAGACGCATGATCTGCTCCTGAAATTCGGTGCGCTGACTGTCGGTCATCGGGCAGATGCCGATCTGCTCGAACAGACGGTACCCGCGTACCGAAAAGAACAGGATGGCGGCCTGGGCCAGGCCCAGGGGCGACTTCTCGAGGATGTCGAACAGACCCTGAATGTCATCGGAGGTAGTCTGCAGCAGTGCAGGATTGCTGGCTGCTGCGGCAAAGATCGCCGAGTCGAGGTTCTTCTCCTCGGTGGATTCGCTCATGTTACTGAGCAGCAGTGCCTTGAGTTCGCGCATCGGCTCATCGGGCAGGACGCTTTCGTACGCACCCCAGCGGACACGGAAGCGTTCCAGCCGGTGCTCGATCATCGCGGTGAGCAGGGCTTCGCGGTCGGGGAACAGCGTGCTGAGGGTGGATTCATCGACGCCGGTCCGTTCACTGAGCGTGGCGAAGGTCAGTTGGGATGCGCCCAGTTCGCTGACGATGGCTTCCGCTGCACGGAACAGGCTCAGGTGAAGAGAGTGGGTCTGTTTAGGATTGATGTCCACTGCGAGAACCTCTTGATCAGGACGTCTGGAGCAAGGCGAGAGGAACCTGATGCATCGGTCTTCCGCCCCCATTTCATGCCGCATAGGGTACGACGTCGGGACGACGCAAGCGAGTGATTTTTGCCCGGCGCTGAAAGCAGGGGCCCAGAAAACAGAAAACCCGGCCGAGGCCGGGTTTTCCGCATCAGATGTCGGGATTAGCCGATGATCTGAATGTTCGCAGCTTGCTTGCCTTTCGGACCAGTGGTGATGTCGAAGGACACCTTCTGGTTTTCCGCCAGGGATTTGAAGCCTTGTACCTTGATCTCGGAGAAGTGGGCGAACAGATCGTCACCACCGCCGTCCGGAGTAATGAAGCCGAAGCCTTTGGTGTCGTTGAACCACTTAACTGTACCAGTTGCCATTTCAGATAATTCCTATCAAATTGAAATACTTGAGCAAAATTGCTCAATTAAAAGCGTGGGAATCAAAGATTGCGAGAATGACAAACTTACGTACTGAAAGTGCGCTTGCAGCCTACTACTCATCTCTTGAAAACCTACGCGCTCACTTTGCCCCGTTACACCGATCAAGTCAAGATATTAGTTTTGTCGAGCTCGGGGACGAACGAACGAAATTCAGTATACGTCAGTTTCCAGAAATAGCACGCCTTTCGTCGGATAAATTGCAGCAACCCTTGCAGGCCCCGCAGGCCACGGGTTACAGGGCTGCTGCGGGGCAGTTCGGGGTCACAGCTGGGCCCGTTCCTCGGGCCTGTGGTAGGGGAAGACGTCGATCACCTTGCCATCGAGGATCTGTTGCTGCAGGCCCTTCCAGTAGTCGGCATCGAACAGTTCGCCATGCATCTGGGTGAACATCCGGCGCAGACCCACATCAGCGAACAGGAACACCGGGAATTCCTCCGGAAACACGTCGTTGGGACCGACCGAATACCAAGGCTCCGAGGACATTTCCTGTTCCGGATACAGGGGTTCAGGTATGTGGCGGAAGTTCACCTCGGTCAGATAGCTGATTTCGTCGTAGTCGTAGAACACGACCCGGCCGTGGCGGGTAACGCCGAAATTCTTCAGCAGCATGTCGCCGGGGAAGATGTTTGCCGCTGCCAGCTGCTTGATGGCCAGCCCGTAATCGAGCAGCGCCTCCCTGGTCTGCGCCTCGTTGGCGGTCTCCAGATAGATGTTCAGTGGCGTCATCCGGCGCTCGGTCCAGCATTGGCGGATCAGTACCGTATCGCCCTGCAGCACCACCGTTGATGGCGCCACCTCCAGCAGCTCTTCCAGGCATTCGGGTTCAAAGCTGTCCCTGGCAAAACGGAAGTCAGCAAAATCCTGGGTGTCGGCCAGTCGCCCGACCCGGTCATGGCGCTTGACCAGCCGGTACTTCTCGATGACGGTGGCGCGGCTGACGTGCTTGGAGGGCGCGAACCTGTCCTTGATCACCTTGAACACGGTGTTGAAGCCGGGCAGGGTGAAGACCGTCATGACCATGCCGCGCACGCCGGCCGCCATGACGAACCTGTCCTCCGGGTTGCGGGCCATGTAGTCGATCAGTGCGCGATAGAACTCGGACTTGCCCTGCTTGTAGAAGCCCAGTGCAGTGTACAGCTCGGCTATCTGCTTGCCCGGCAGGATCTGCTTGAGGAAGTTGATCAGCTCGACCGGCACCAGCACATCGACCATGAAGTACGAGCGGGTGAAGGAGAAGATGATCGATACCTCCGACTCATCGGTGATCAGGGTGTCCACGCTGATCCCCTCGTTGTCCCGGTGGACCAGCGCCAGCACGAACGGCCACTGTTCCCCCTGGCTGAGTATGCGGCCAACCACGTAGGCCCCCTTGTTGCGGTAGAACACCGGCTGGATCAGCTCGACGGTCAGGCCGTGATCCAGCTGCGCCCAGTCCGGCAGGCCGGTGCGCAGACAGTCGACCATCAACTGGACGTCGCGCTCCTCATCGGCCCAGGGCACATCGAAGGTGTATTCCTTGAGAATCTGCCTGGCCAGGCTGAACAGGCAGCCGCCGGAGATGAAGCCGCGAGTGAGCTGGATGTGCGATGGCTTGCGTACCGGCGGACGGGTGCTGTGGACGAACATGGTCCGGTCACTGATCTGGTCGTGACGGTGCATCTTGAAGAAGACGGAGTTGAACCAGGTTTCCGCCAGATCGTCGTCGAAGCGCCCCTCGATCAGTTCAATGTAGGCTGCCTTGATGGCCGGCCAGCGGTCCGCATCGAGGATATCCCTGCATTCGGGATCGGCGGAGAGCCGGTCCCGCGTCTCGAAGATCCGTTCGTCATACAGGTTGATGCGGGCCTTGGACGCTTCCTGAATCTCCACCCAGAGGCATTGTTCAAAGCGTTCACGGGCGCCGAGGGTCAGTGCACGGAACGCCGCACGATAGTGATCGAAGGCATCCAGCAGGCGGCGGGCAACAAGGGTGGCAGAATCGGACATGGGCACTTCCTGTAACCGGGAAAGCTGCAGGATAGCCACTGGCGACGGATGACGGAAGGGCGAACGGCGAACGGGTACCGGCCGAATGACCGGTACCCGGCGGGCTCAGGGCTCCAGTTCCTGCTCGGTAAACAGCTCGCTGAACAGCATGGTGGACAGATAGCGTTCCCCGGAATCGGGCAGGATCACCACGATGGTGCGGTTCTGCATGCCTGGCTCTTCGGCGATGCGCAGGGCTGCGGCCATGGCTGCTCCGGAAGAGATTCCGCACAGGATGCCTTCCTCGCGCATGATGCGCAGTGCCATTTCCTTCGACTCGTCGTCGCTCACCTGAACCACCCGATCCACCAGATCGAGATCGAGGTTGCCCGGGATGAAGCCGGCTCCGATGCCCTGGATCTTGTGCGGTGACGGCTTGATCTCCTCCCCGGCCTTGGCCTGGGAGATGACCGGAGACAGGGTCGGCTCCACCGCGACGGTGATCATGGACTTGCCGCGGGTCTGCTTGATGTACCGCGAGACGCCGGTCAGAGTGCCGCCGGTGCCGACACCGGAAACGAACACGTCGATATTGCCTTCGGTGTCGTTCCAGATTTCCGGTCCGGTGGTCTTCTCATGAATCTCGGGGTTGGCCGGATTCTCGAACTGCTGCAGCAGGATGTGCTTCTGCGGATCGCTCTGGGTGATCTCCTGAGCCTTTTCGATGGCACCCTTCATGCCCTTGGCCGGCTCGGTAAGGACCAGCTCTGCGCCCAGCGCCTTGAGCACCTTGCGACGCTCCAGGCTCATCGAGGCGGGCATGGTGAGAATGAGCCGGTAACCGCGGGCGGCGGCAACGAAGGCCAGGCCGATGCCTGTGTTGCCCGAGGTCGGCTCGACGATGGTCATGCCGGGTTTCAGCAATCCGCGGGACTCCGCGTTCCAGATCATGTTGGCACCGATCCGGCACTTCACCGAGTGCGACGGATTGCGGCCCTCGACCTTGGCCAGAACAGTGACGCCCTTGGGCCCGAGGCGGTTGATGCGCACCAGGGGAGTGTTGCCGATGGACTGGGAATAATCGGCGAAGACGTGACTCATGACAGGACTCCTTGAAAGTATGCTGGCAATCAGCCTATGCCCGGCACCGGAGCACGTCAATTGGTTGAACTAACCGCGTGGCGTTCCAGTCATTTTTCATATGAACAGAACCCTGCGATATTCCATGCTCGTGGTGGCGGTCCTGGCACTGCTGCTCATCATACTGCACCTGATGCTGCCCTGGCTGGTGCGCGGATATCTGAACGACAAGCTGGCTGATATGGGTGATTACCAGGGCCATATAGAGGACGTGGACCTGACCTGGTGGAACGGTGCGTACCGGATCAACGGCCTGGAAATCACCAAGGCGGATGGCGACGTTCAGGTTCCGTTCCTCACCGTGCCGCGCATGGACATTGCGGTGCGCATGCGCACCCTCTGGAAGGAGGGTCTGCTGGTAGGGGTGGTGGATATCCATCAGCCGGAGCTCACTTTCGTGGATGGCGAGACGGAGCAGCAGAAACAGACCGGTGAAGGGGTCGATTGGCGTGCCCAGCTGGAGGACATGGTCCCGGTGCAGCTGAACGAGGTCCGGATCCATCAGGGCGTCATTGCCTTTCGCAACTTCTCATCCGACCCACCGGTGAATGTCAACGCCAGTGATGTGCAACTGATGGTGCGCAACCTGACCAACGCCCCTGACGCCCAGGGCCAGCGCAGCGCCAGCATGGACGGCACGGGCAACTTCCTCGATCACGCTCCGGTGGAGCTGAGCGCGCATTTCGACCCGCTGGGCAGGGTGGACAATGCCGATCTGCAGCTGCGGATGCTGGGGCTGGATCTGACACGGATCAACGATTTTGCTTCGGCCTACGGCAAGTTCGACTTCCATGCAGGGGAGGGTGACCTGACCATGGAAGTCGAGGTCAACGAGGGCCAGCTTGAGGGGTACGTCAAACCCTTGCTGCGCAACGTTGATGTGTTCGATATGGAGCAGGACCTGGAGAGGGAGGACAAGGGGTTCTTCCGCGGCCTGTGGGAGGCCATCGTGCATGGAGGCCAGGAGGTACTGCAGAACCAGCGCAAGGACCAGTTCGCCACCCGCATCGAACTGTCGGGCAGCTTGGACGACGCCGAGATGAGCGCCTTCCAGGCGTTCCTGCAGATCCTGCGCAACGCCTTCGTCGAGGCGTTCACCCCGCGGTTCGAGCGCGCGCTGGAAGAGGATCAGCAGTGAGCTCCATTCACTGAGTGAATCCCGCGCCCACGTTTACACCCCTTCCGGCGGCAGGCTATAGTCCGGGGCTGCCGAATAACGTGAACGCCCGCTGTCAGTGGGCCTGTCCCAAGGAATTCCCATGAAGTTCGAAGGTACTCAATCCTACGTCGCCACTGACGATCTCAAACTCGCCGTCAACGCCGCCATTACCCTCGAGCGCCCGCTTCTCATCAAGGGCGAACCGGGTACCGGCAAGACCATGCTGGCCGAACAGCTCGCCGAAGCCCTGGGCGCGAAACTCATCACCTGGCACATCAAGTCCACCACCAAGGCCCACCAGGGGCTGTACGAATACGATGCGGTCAGCCGCCTGCGCGACTCCCAACTGGGCGTCGACAAGGTGCATGACGTACGCAACTACATCAAGAAGGGCAAGCTGTGGGAGGCCTTCGAGTCCGAAGAGCGCGCCATTCTGCTGATCGATGAAATCGACAAGGCCGACATCGAGTTTCCCAACGACCTGTTGCAGGAACTCGACAAGATGGAATTTTTCGTTTACGAGACCAACGAAACCATCAAGGCCAAGCAGCGCCCGATCATCATCATTACCTCGAACAACGAGAAGGAGCTGCCCGACGCCTTCCTGCGCCGTTGCTTCTTCCACTACATCGCCTTCCCCGACCGGGACACCATGCAGCGCATTGTCGATGTGCACTTTCCCAACATCAAGAAGGACCTGCTCAGCGAAGCGATGGACATCTTCTTCGACGTGCGCAAGGTCCCGGGCCTGAAGAAGAAGCCGTCCACTTCCGAACTGGTCGACTGGCTGAAGCTGCTGATGGCTGATGACATCCCCGAGGCGGTACTGCGTGACCGTGATCCGACCAAGGCGATTCCGCCGCTGTATGGCGCGCTGGTCAAGAACGAGCAGGATGTGCAGCTGTTGGAGCGCCTGGCGTTCATGACGCGGCGGCAGAATCGCTGAGTGCTCTCACCCTCTCCCCAGCCCTCTCCCGTCAAGGGAGAGGGGGTTGTTCCGAGTATCACTGAGGGGCGATAGATGCTACTCAATCTGTTCAACGAGATGCGTGCAGCCAAGGTGCCGGTGTCGGTGCGCGAGCTGCTGGATCTCCTCAACGCGCTGAAGAACCATGTGGTATTCGCCGACATGGACGAGTTTTACTACCTCGCGCGCACGATAATGGTCAAGGACGAGCGCCATTTCGACAAGTTCGACCGCGCCTTCGGCGCCTATTTCAATGGCCTGCAGGACCTCAACGAACTGCTCGAGGCGCTGATTCCAGAGGACTGGCTGCGCAAGGAGTTCGAGCGCCTGCTGACCGACGAGGAGCGCGAGCAGATCCAGTCCCTCGGCGGGCTGGACAAGCTGATCGAGGAGTTCAAGAAACGCCTCGAGGAACAGAAGGAGCGCCACGCCGGCGGCAACAAGTGGATCGGCACCGGCGGCACCAGTCCCTTCGGCTCCGGCGGCTACAACCCCATGGGTATCCGCGTGGGCGATGCCGGCAAGCGCCAGGGCAGGGCGGCCAAGGTCTGGGAGCAGCGCGAGTACAGGAATCTGGACGATCAGGTGGAGCTGGGCACGCGCAACATCAAAGTGGCGCTGCGCCGCCTGCGCAAGTTTGCCCGCACCGGCGCCGCAGAAGAACTGGATATCGACAGCACCATCGACCATACGGCCAAGGATGGCGGTCTGCTGAACATCCAGATGCGGCCGGAGCGGCGCAATGCGGTGAAATTGCTGCTGCTGTTCGATATCGGCGGCTCGATGGATGCCCACATCAAGGTCTGTGAGGAGCTGTTCTCCGCCTGCCGCACCGAGTTCAAGCATCTGGAGTATTACTACTTCCACAACTGTATCTACGAGTCGGTGTGGAAGGACAACATGCGCCGCACCCAGGAGCGCATCCCGACCATGGATGTGATCCACAAGTACGGGTCGGACTACAAGGTGGTGATCGTCGGCGATGCGGCCATGGCGCCCTACGAGATCACTCAGCCGGGCGGCAGCGTCGAGCACTGGAACGAAGAGGCAGGACATGTCTGGATCACCCGCCTGAGGGAGAAATTCCCCAAGATGATCTGGATCAACCCCTACCCGAAGGACGCCTGGGGTTACACCACGTCCACTCGCATCATCCAGGACCTGATGGAAGATCAGATGTATCCCTTGACGCTTGAAGGGCTGGAGCAGGGGATGCGGTATCTGGCGAAGTAGGCTCCGTGTCTTGTGTCGACGGCTGTTCTGGTGCAAGGACTACGTTTGTCGGCGGGCTCTGCTGGACACGCCGCGAGTACGTCCCTGTAGGCTCGTTGATGGCATCCATGCCATCAAACGGTCCAGCAGAGCCCGCCGACAAACTCCGCCCGAGACTCCGGCGCCACTGCAAAGAGTCTCGGCGACGCGGTAGCAGCCCATGCGTGGCTGAGAGAGGCCAACGGTTTTTCCTGCCGCCGCTCGGTATGTCGACGCAGTGCTGGTGGGCACCCTGACCGGACCGTTTGGTGGCCAGGGATGGCCACCAATGAGCGCCCAGGGATGGCTTGAGCGAGTCCGGGCAGGGTGCCTGCCAGCGCAGCGCTGCACATTGCCCGCAGCCACCTACCTGCATCTTTTGAACCAACCCCACCGAGAGAACGGATGAAACTCAAATCAGGCCGCTATCGCCACTATAAAGGAAGAGACTACCAGGTCATCGACGTGGCCCGTCACTCGGAGACCGGGGAATGGATGGTTGTCTACCGCACCCTGTACGGTGAATACGATCTCTGGGTGCGCCCCTTGAGCATGTTTGCCGAAGAGGTCACGGTGGAGGGCAAAACACGACCGCGCTTTACCTTTATCAGCGAAGACGTGTAGGCTCTGGCCCTCCAGACCGTCTGCCGTTCATCGGCGCAGTCAGTATTGGCCCTGAATCGATGTGGGCCAAACGGATTCACAGATTGAGGAATACCAATACCCATGGGAAAAGCACTGGTCATTGTGGAGTCACCTGCCAAGGCCAAGACGATCAACAAGTATCTTGGCAATGACTTTGTGGTGAAGTCGAGTATCGGGCATATCCGCGACCTGCCCACCAGCGGCAGCAGCAAGACCGAGAGCAAACCCAAGGGTGGCGCCAGGACCGCAGCTTCCGACGTCGACAAGGCAACCCGCGCCAGGCAGCAACTGGTCAACCGGATGGGTGTCGATCCGGAAAATGGCTGGAAGGCCCGCTACGAGATTCTGCCGGGCAAGGAAAAGGTCATCGACGAGCTGCGTCGGCTGGCCAGGGATGCCGACACCATCTATCTGGCAACGGACTTGGACCGCGAGGGGGAGGCAATCGCCTGGCACCTGCGTGAGTCCATCGGCGGCGATGACAGCCGCTATCGCCGCGTGGTGTTCAACGAGATTACCAAGAAGGCCATCCAGGAGGCCTTCTCCCAGCCCGGCGAGCTGGATATCAACCGGGTCAACGCCCAGCAGGCGCGGCGCTTCCTCGACCGGGTCGTGGGGTACATGGTTTCCCCGCTGCTGTGGCAGAAGATCGCCCGCGGCCTGTCCGCTGGCCGTGTGCAGTCGGTGGCGGTGAAGCTCATCGTTGACCGGGAGCGCGAAATCCGCGCTTTCGTACCGGAAGAGTTCTGGGAAGTGCATGCCGACCTGGCCACGCCGAAAAGCGAGTCCGTGCGCTTTGAGGTGGTCAAGGAAAACGGCGAGACCTTCCGCCCGCTGAACAAGGAACAGACCGACAAGGCGCTGGCGCTGCTGAAGAGTGCCGAGTACAAGGTGGTCAAGCGCGATGCGCGCCCGACCTCCACCAGGCCCGGTGCTCCCTTCATTACCTCCACACTGCAGCAGGCCGCCAGTACCCGGCTGGGCTTCAGTGTGAAGAAGACCATGATGATGGCCCAGCGCCTGTACGAGGCGGGTTACATCACCTATATGCGTACCGACTCGACCAACCTGTCAGCCGATGCCGTGGGCATGGCCCGGGGTTATATCGAGAAGAACTTCGGTGCCCAGTATCTGCCGGAGACGCCCAATGTCTACGGCAGCAAGGCCAATGCCCAGGAAGCTCACGAAGCCATCCGGCCCTCTGATGTCAAGCTCAAGGCTACCGATCTGAAAGGCATGGAGCGCGATGCGGAGCGGCTGTACGAGCTGATCTGGCGCCAGTTCGTGGCCTGTCAGATGCCGCCGGCGAAATATCTCTCCACCACCATCACCGTGCAGGCGGGAGATTTCGAGCTGCGCGCCCGTGGCCGTATCCTCCAGTTTGACGGTTATACCCGGGTACAGCCGCCGCTGGGCAAGGGGGGCGAGGACGAGGTGCTGCCCGACATGCAGGTGGACAATGTCATGGAGCTGCTCAAGCTGGACCCCAGGCAGCTGTTCACCAAGCCGCCGGCCCGCTATTCCGAGGCGAGCCTGGTCAAGGAGCTGGAAAAGCGCGGGATCGGCCGTCCTTCCACCTACGCATCGATCATCTCGACCATCCAGGAGCGCGGTTATGTCACCCTGAACAACCGGCGTTTCTACGCCGAGAAGATGGGTGACATCGTCACCGAGCGCCTGAACGAGAGCTTCCCGAACCTGATGGGTTACGACTTCACTGCCCGCATGGAAGAGCTGCTTGATGACGTGGCAGAGGGTGAGGTGCCCTGGAAGCAGGTGCTGGACCGCTTCTATGCCGACTTCAAGCAGCGGCTGGAGATTGCCGCTGCCAGTGGCGAGGGGCAGGGGATGCGCAGCAATCAGCCGACCCCGACCGATATTCCTTGTGTGGAGTGCGGCCGCCCGATGATGATTCGCACGGCCTCCACCGGCGTCTTCCTTGGCTGTTCAGGTTATGCCCTGCCGCCAAAGGAGCGCTGCAAGGCAACGGTCAATCTGGTGCCGGGCAACGAGGTGGCTGCCGATGACGAGGAAGGCGAGACCCGGGTGCTGCGTGCCAAGCGCCGTTGCCCGGTGTGCTCGACTGCCATGGACAGCTACCTGGTGGACGAGAAGCGCAAGCTGCATGTATGTGGCAACAACCCCGACTGCAGCGGCTTCGAGGTGGAGCAGGGCCAGTTCAAGATCAAGGGTTATGACGGTCCGGTGATCGAGTGCGACAAGTGCGGCAGCGACATGCAGCTCAAGACCGGTCGTTTCGGCAAGTACTTCGGTTGCACCAACAGCGAGTGCAAGAACACCCGCAAGCTGCTGCGCAACGGCGAGGCAGCGCCACCGAAGATGGATCCGGTCCTCATGCCCGAGCTGCGCTGCGAGAAGGTGGACGACGTCTATGTGCTGCGCGACGGCGCCTCCGGGCTGTTCCTGGCGGCCAGCCAGTTTCCGCGGAATCGCGAGACCCGGGCGCCGCTGGTGCGCGAACTGCTGCCCCATGCGGCGGAGATCGATCCCAAATATGACTTCCTGCTGAAGGCCCCGGTAGCCGACCCCGACGGTAACCCCACGGTGGTGCGTTACAGTCGCAAGAGCAAGGAGCAGTACGTGCAGAGCGAAATCGAGGGCAAGCCCAGCGGTTGGCGTGCCTTTTACGATGGCAGGAACTGGGTGGTGGAAGATGCCCGCAAGGGCAGGAAATGAGCCGCCGAGCGCCGATCAGCCATTGAGGCAGGCAGGTACCGGGCTCGGGTCAGGGCCCGGCCTGTGGTACACTGCCGGCTGAAATGACAGGAGATACCCCATGAGTTCACCCTTTCTCGAGATCATAGAGCTTGCCGATGGAACGGTCGCGCTGCGCCGTCCCGATGAAGAAGGCAAGCCGCTGGTGGTTATCGAATTCTCGGAGGAAGCCAGAGATTTTCTGCAGGGTAACTACCTGGAAGTGGCCAAGGTAATGATTGGCGCCGGCATGCAGGTTGCCGGTCAGATCATGGAAGAGGACCCGGATCTCGACGACCACCGGGTCCTGCACTGAGCTCAGGCCTGAGTTCCCATCCGGATGTTCAGGCTGGCGCAGCGCCCCGCCCGGGCGGCTCTCTCCAGCTGGGCGCCATGTCCTGATGCGGGCAGCCAAGACACCACGGTGTGGCTGTAGCCCAGCTCCAGTATCTCGCAGCACAACTTCAGCGTACTCATGCCACGACGTGACCGGATAATCAGTATCCGCTGTGGATCCAGGCCCGATGCACGCAGCCACTTCTGGCTGATCGGCAGCGGCGGGTCGATCAGGCTGAGCCAGCCGGGCCGTTCCGCCTGACTGAGTTCGCGGAGGATCGGGGCCAGCAGTTTCAGGCATTGGCGGGGCGAGCCGTCGAGCGAAATCTCGCTGGAACCGGGCTGCTCTTCCAGTTCATCCGGCTCCGGCGTGGCGAACGCTGCGGCCAGGGGCCTGCTACCCAGCCGGGACGCCATCAGCGCGTTATGCAGTAGATCCGGTTGTACAGCTGAGCCATTGTCTGGTGCATAGCGCATGGTTGACTCCTCAGTGGCGGATGATGCCGACACTCAAACCTTCGATGATCAGTTCCTGTTCGGCCAGATCGATTTCAATCGGGGCGAACTCGGGATTCTCGGCGATAAGAGATACCTTGCGACCCTGCTTGTGGAATCGCTTCACGGTCACCTCGTCATCGATGCGGGCGACCACCACCTGGCCATTGCGTGCCTCGGTGGTACGGTGCACAGCCAGAAGGTCGCCGTCCAGAATGCCGATATCCTTCATGCTCATGCCCCTCACCCGTAGCAGGTAGTCCGCGCGGGGGCTGAAGAAGTCCGGATTGATCCGGCAGTGCTTCTCGATATTCTCCAGAGCGAGGATGGGAGCGCCGGCGGCGACCTGGCCGATTACGGGCAGGCTGTTTTCGTCGTCGCTGCCTTCCTGTTCTGCGGGCAGGCGGATGCCCCTGGAAGCGCCGGGGATCATCTCGATGGCGCCCTTGCGGGCCAATGCCTTGAGATGGTCTTCGGCGGCGTTGGGCGAGCGGAAACCAAGCTCTCTGGCGATATCCACCCGGGTGGGCGGAAAGCCGTTGCTGACCATGTACTCCTTGATGAAGGCGAGTACCTGTTCTTGTCGTGCCGTGAGTTTCTGCATTTTTATCCTGCCTGTTTTTCCATACAGTGGCTGTGATTATATACAGTATTCACCCCTGCGCAAGGCTGAGCGTGGCATTTGCTTGCCCGCGCTTATGTGGTAAAAGACGGTCTGTCGAATTCAATCGCGTTTGAAACGTATGTTTCAAACGCCCTCCTGCGCGTGGAGTTGCTGGTGGCACAGTCTGAAACAGTCGAACGCATTCTGGATGCTGCAGAGCACCTTTTCGCCGAGAAGGGGTTCGCTGAAACCTCTCTTCGTCTCATCACCAGCAGGGCGGGGGTGAATCTGGCCGCGGTGAATTATCACTTCGGCTCGAAGAAATCATTGATCCAGGCGGTCTTCACCCGTTTCCTCAATCCCTTCGTCAGCAGCCTCGAGCAGGAGCTTGATCGCCTGGAGCAGGCGGGCACCCCGGATCTGTCGCTGGAGGAGCTGCTGGAGATGCTGGTGCGCCTGGTGCTGGCGGTCAAACCCCGCAGTGGCGATGACCTGTCCATCTTCATGCGTCTGCTGGGCCTGGCTTTCAGTCAGAGCCAGGGCCATCTGCGCAAGTATCTGAGCAGTGTCTACGGCAGGGTGTTCCGGCGTTATCTCAAGCTCATATTGCGGAGTGCTCCGGAGTTGCCGCGGGATGTGCTGTTCTGGCGTGTGCACTTCATGCTCGGCAGCGCCGCCTTCACCCTGTCCAGTCTCAAGGCACTCAAGGCCATGGGCGAGACCGAATATGGCGAGCGCGCCGGTACCGACGAGATCCTCCGGCAGATGGTCCCGGTGTTCGCCGCGGGAATGCGGGCGGACCTGGTCAGGGCAGAAGAACCGGCCCTGTCCACATAAAGTCGCCGGCGGGGCTTACCCCGGCGGGGCCGATCCGCTATCGTGTGGGCTTTGCGGCGGAGCAGAGCATGCAGCTGGACCTTATCCATATCTCCATCGAGCAACAGTGGCTGACCGGCTACGTGGGCGGTCGGGTGCATTGCGGCTTTGCCGTCTCCACGGCGCTCAATGGTCCCGGCGAGCGCAATGGCAGCGGCTGTACGCCCCGGGGGCAGCACCGGGTACGCGCGCGTATCGGTGAAGGCCAGCCGCTGGGCGCGGTGTTCATCGGCCGGCGCCCCACCGGTGAAATCTGGAGCCCCGAGCTGGCTGCGGCCAACCCCGAGCGGGACTGGATACTGACCCGGATCCTCTGGCTCTGCGGAGAGCAGCCGGGATTCAATCGCGGGGGCGACTGCGATTCCCAGCGGCGCTACATCTATCTGCACGGAACCGGCGACGACCAGCCCATGGGTGAGCCCCTTTCCCATGGCTGCATCCGCCTGCGCAATGCCGACATGCTCGCCCTGTTTGACATGACCCCGGCCGGTTGTCCGGTGGTCATCGAATGATCTGACCCAGGAGTGTTTCCCTTGACCCAAGGCTCATTGATGCTGGACGTGGACGGCCTGTGGCTGACCCCCGAGGATCGCCAGCTGCTGCGCCAACCCGAAGTGGGTGGCCTCATCCTGTTTGCCCGCAATACCGAATCCCCGCGCCAGGTGCGCGAGCTGGTGCGCAGCATCCGCGCCCTCCGCCCGGACATGCTGATAGCCATCGATCAGGAAGGGGGCAGGGTGCAGCGTCTGCGCCGCGATGTGCTGCGCCTTCCAGCGCTGGGTCGTATTGCCGGTTGCGCGGAACCGCAGCGGGTCGCCGAAGCGGCGGCCTGGTTGATGGCGACAGAAATGTTGGCCTGCGGCATCGATATCAGTTTCGCTCCGGTTCTGGATCTGGATTACGGTCGCAGCCAGGTTATCGGTGACCGTTCGCTGGGCGGCGACCCCAGCCGGGTGGCTGAGCTGGGCAGGGCTTACATCACCGGTCTGCATCGGGCCGGCATGGCGGCAACCGGCAAGCACTTCCCCGGCCACGGCTGGGCCGAGGCGGACTCGCATTTCGACCTGCCGGTGGACGAGCGCAGCGAGGAGGCGATTCGCCAGTCCGATCTGAAACCCTTTGCCGCGCTGGCGCCGCTGCTGGACGGGATCATGCCCGCCCACGTCGTGTACCCTGCGGTGGACGCGCAGCCGGCAGGTTTTTCCCGGCGCTGGCTGCAGGACATTCTGCGCGGCGAGCTGGGCTTTGAGGGAGTCATATTCAGTGACGATCTGACCATGGCCGGTGCCCATGCGGTGGGCGATATGACCAGGCGGGTGGATGCCGCGCTGGCTTCCGGCTGCGACATGCTGCTGGTGTGCAATGACCGGGCTGCGGCCGAGCAGGCGCTGGAACACGTCCAGCGTGTCGGCATGCAGCCGTCGGTACGGGCGCGCGCGATGCTGGCCCGGCGGCAGGTGAGTGCGGACTACAAGGCGCAGCCCGACTGGCAGTTGTCGATGGGCCTGCTGCGGGATGCAGGCCTGCTCTGAACGACCGTCAGGGGCGGGTAACCCTGATCAGCGCGCCGAGGCTGCGGTGATCCAGATAATGGGTCTGATCCAGCCGCAGACTGCGGGTCACCTGCAGACGTTCACTGACCGGCTCGGCCGCCGTGGCGTGATACAGCCATAGCGTGACCCTGGCGGTAAGGGGCGTATCGCTCAGGCTGACCAGCGCCTGGGCCGGATACAGCAGCTGGCCGTCCGCCGTCGCCAGGCTCTGACCCTGGTGAACGGCCACGCTCAGATGGCTGTCCGCCGGCTGCTGCCAGGCTCTGTGCAGCTTGATCTGATAACCGCTGCTCTCCAGCTTGCGAGCCTCCGCTTCAAGCTGATGGCGATGCGGGGCCAGGGCACGTACCTCATCATTGAACCCTTCGTCGAGCAGCACTGCCCGGTCAGCCCAGTCAGCGCCCGGCAGCGCCGCCGGTACCAGCTGGGCGCCGGGCTGCCCGAACACCACCAGTTCGACCAGATAATCCTGCGCGTAGGCGTGCAGGCCGGTGCAGAGCAGCAGAGCAGCCATGATCTTTGTCAGCGTGCGGGTGATCGTCTTCATCAACATCAACGTTTTCCTTTGCCGTTGGCAGCGGGTGATTGTTGCAGGCGCTCGATGAGTGCCTCCACGGTATTCAGGCGCAGATCCGCGCCGGCCATCGGCGCGCTGAAGCGTAGTATGTTGCCACCTTCGAGCCGGTACCGTTGAGGATTCTCCTGGATCAGCCGGATCAGCACCATGGGATCGACACGGGTATCGGCGGCAAATTCGATCCGGCCATGTTCCGGGCCGACGTCGATACGGCTGATCCCCAGCGGGGCGCCATGCAGTTTCAGCGAGGTGACGCGGAAGAGAATCTTTACCTGCTCCGGCAGCAGTCCGAAGCGGTCGATCATCTCTACCTGCAGATCCTTGAGTTCATCGTCACTGGCGGCGTTGGCGATACGCTTGTAGAGCGTCAGGCGGGCGTGCACGTCCGGCAGATAGTCGTCGGGAATCAGTGCCGGCAGGCGCAGGTTGATATCCAGCACATCGCCCAGCGGGTTTTCCAGCTCCGGCTCCTTGCCCTGCTGGATGGCCTTGATTGCCCGTTCCAGCATGTCCATGTACATGCTGAAGCCCACCGCCTGGATCTGTCCGCTCTGACCCTCGCCGAGCAGTTCGCCGGCGCCGCGGATCTCCAGGTCGTGGGTGGCCAGGGTGAACCCGGCGCCCAGGTCCTGCGCGGCGGCGATCGCCTCCAGGCGTTTCTCCGCGTCTGCGGTGACCTTGCGTCCGGCCGGGGTCAGCAGATAGGCGTAGGCCTGGTGGTGGCTGCGCCCGACCCGCCCGCGCAGCTGGTGCAGCTGCGCCAGGCCGAACTTGTCCGCGCGTTCGATGATGATGGTGTTGGCGCTGGGCACGTCAATACCGGTCTCGATGATGGTCGAGGTCACCAGGATGTTGAACCGGCGATGGTAGAAGTCGCGCATCACCTGTTCCAGCTGGCGTTCGGGCATCTGCCCGTGACTGATGCCGATGCGGGCTTCGGGGACCAGTTCGGCCAGGTCCGCGGCGCACTTCTCGATGGTCTCCACCTCGTTGTGCAGGAAGTACACCTGGCCACCCCGCAGCAGCTCGCGCAGGATGGCCTCCTTGACCACCGCCGGTTGCTGCTGCATCACGAAGGTCTTCACCGACAGCCGTCGGGCCGGGGGCGTGGCGATGATCGACAGGTCGCGCATGCCGGTCATCGCCATGTTCAGCGTACGGGGGATGGGCGTGGCGGTAAGGTTGAGGATGTCCACCTCGCTGCGCAGCGCCTTGAGTCGCTCCTTCTGACGTACTCCGAAACGGTGTTCCTCGTCGATGATCACCAGCCCCAGGTCGCTGAAGCGCACATCGCTCTGCAACAGCTTGTGGGTGCCGATCATGATGTCCACCTTGCCGTTGGCCAAGTCCTCGATGGCGGCCTTCACTTCCTTCGCCGACTTGAAACGTGACAGCACCTCGACCTTCACCGGCCAGTCGGCGAAACGGTCCTTGAAGCTGTTGTAGTGCTGTTGGGCAAGCAGGGTGGTGGGTACCAGAACGGCCACCTGGCGCCCGCTGTGCACAGCGAGAAACGCTGCGCGCATGGCCACTTCGGTCTTGCCGAAGCCGACATCCCCGCATACCAGGCGATCCATCGGCTGGTTGCTGGTCATGTCGCGGATGACCGCATCGATCGCAGCCTGCTGGTCTGCCGTTTCCTCGAAGGGGAAGGCCTCGGCGAAGGTCTGATAATCCTGATCAGGATCGTTGAAGCTGTAGCCCTTGCGTGCGGCCCGGCGGGCGTAGACATCAAGCAGTTCGGCGGCGACGTCGCGGACCTTTTCCGCGGCCTTGCGCCGGGCCTTCTGCCACTGGTCGGAGCCCAGGCGGTGCAGTGGCGCGTTGTCGGTTTCGGCACCGCTGTAGCGGGCGATCATGTGCAGGTTGGCGACCGGCACGTAGAGGGTGGCGTCGTCGGCGTACTGAAGCTTGAGGAATTCCGTCTCCTGACCTTCCACACTGAGGTTGACCAGTCCGCAGTAGCGTCCGACCCCGTGATCGATGTGTACCACCGGCGCGCCCTCGCGCAGCTCGGTGAGGTTGCGGATGATGGCATCACCCAGATCCGTCGCCTTGCCGCGTCTGCGCCGCTGCATGACCCGCTGGCCGAACAGCTGGCTTTCGGATATCACGGCGATCGCCGGGTCATTGCTCAGCAGCCCTTCGTCCACTGGAGCGATGGTGATGGCGCAGGTCTGGGTGCCTGTGACGAAGTCTGCCCAGCTGTCCACCGGCTCGGGTTTGAGGGGAACCCGTGCCAGCAGCTCGATCAGGACCTCCCGGCGGCCAGCGGTCTCGGCTACGAAGAGGGTGCGACCGTCAAAGTCGGCAAGGAAGCGTTCCAGCAACTGCAGCGGGCGCTCCAGCTTGTTATCCAGGGGCAGTTCCGGCGGTGGCGAGCAGTCGAAATTGGTCACCCCGGCGGCGGCTGGCAGCGCGGTATCATGGCAGACGATACGCGGGTAGCCCTTGATCAGCGCAAAGCACTCTTCCACCGGCAGGAACAGCTCGGCCGGAGGCAGCAGAGGCCGTGTCGGGTCGATGCCCTGTTCCTCGTAGCGGTTGCGCACGTCAGTCCAGAACTGCGATGCGCTGTCCTCGATGCCCGGCAGGCTGAACAGCTGGGTGTTACCCGGCAGGTAGTCGAACAGGGTGCCCAGCTCCTCGAAGAACAGCGGCATGTAATATTCGATGCCCGGCGGTACCACGCCATCGCTCAGGTCCTGGTAGATGGGGCAGCGTCGATGGTCCACCTCGAAACGCTCGCGGAAGCGGGCGCGGAAGCCGGTGAGCGCGCTCTTGTCCAGCGGGAATTCACGGGCCGGCAGCAGGTGAATGTTCTCCACCCGGTCGATCGAGCGCTGGGTTTCGGGGTCGAAGGTGCGCAGGGTCTCGATCTCGTCGTCGAACAGGTCGATGCGATAGGGCAGGCGGCTGCCCATCGGGTAGAGATCAAGGAGGGCGCCACGCACCGCATAGTCGCCATGTTCATAGACGGTATCGACGCAGCGGTAACCGGCGGCGTCGAGGTTCTGGCGCATGCGATCGATGTCCAGCTGCTGGCCCACCTTCAGCATCAGCACCGAGCCGCCGAGGAAGTTGCGCGGCGGCAGGCGATGCAGAAGGGTGATCATGGGCACCACCAGGATGCCCTGGTTGATCTGCGGCAGCCGGTACAGGGCCTCCAGCCGCTGGGAGATGATGTCCTGATGCGGGGAGAACCTGTCGTAGGGCAGCGTTTCCCAGTCAGGGAAGCTGGTGACCGGCAACCGCGGGGCGAAAAAATGCAGCTCCTGTTCCAGGCGGTCTGCCTCGGCCGTGTCGCGGGTGATGACCAGGCTCAGGCCCTGGTGCTGCAGCGCCGCTTCGGCAATCGCCAGCGCCCGGGCGGCGGCCGGCAGGTTGCCCCAGGCGCTGCGGTTGCCGAGGCTGCTGCGCAGCGGTGCGGAGAAGAGAATCGGGGTGTCAGGCATGCTGATGTGGATGTCCGGTTTGGGCAAAACCGACATTTTAACCCCTTGTTGCCTTCCCTGCAGGTTAAAGGGCAATTTCCGGGAGCAAGCGGCAGCTTCGCTTGTCAGAGCAAAAGAGGCGGTTATATCATGAGCGCCGCATGACGCCGGGCCCCTCTGGCGGTGGTTGGCCACCGTGATGTCGGAGTCATGAGTTAACCCAAATACTTGTCTGGAGGGGCTGTATGGACTCGCTGGTTTCCTTTCTCGCTACACCTTTTCTCGGCACTGCCGCCTGGCAGTGGTTCGCGTTCCTCGCCATCGTGCTGGCCATTCTCGCCTTCGACCTCGGGGTGCTGCACCGTGATGAGCACGAGATCGAGGTGCGCGAGAGCCTGCTGCTGTACAGCGGCTACTTCACCGTCGGCATCCTGTTCGGCCTGTGGGTCTGGTTCGACCGCGGGGCGGCCAGCGGGCTGGAGTTCTACACCGGCTTCCTGATTGAACAGTCGCTGTCGATGGACAACGTCTTTGTCATGGCGATGATCCTCGGTTTCTTCGGTATTCCGCGTATCTATCAGCACCGGGTGCTGTTCTGGGGCATTCTCGGAGTGATCATCCTGCGGGCGATCATGATCGGTCTGGGTGCTGCGCTGGTGCAGGAGTTCGAGTGGATCCTGTATATCTTCGGCGTGTTCCTGCTGTTCTCTGGTGTGAAGATGTTCTTCAGCAAGGACCAGGAAGAGCACCAGGACTTTTCCCAGAACGCGGTGGTGCGTTTCATCCGCAAGCGCTTCCGGGTGACAGACGAACTGCACGGGTCGCATTTCTTCGTCCGCCTGCCTGACAAGACCGGCAAGGTGGTGCTGTTTGCCACCCCGCTGTTCCTGGCTCTGGTGCTGATCGAGCTGGCGGATCTGGTGTTTGCGGTAGACAGCGTGCCGGCCATCTTCGCCATCACCCAGGACCCGTTCATTGTCTATACCTCGAACATCTTCGCGATCCTCGGGCTGCGTTCCCTGTATTTCGCCCTGGCTGCGCTGATGCACCGCTTCGTCTATCTCAAGTATGCGCTGGCTCTGGTGCTGGTCTTCATCGGCTGCAAGATCCTGCTGCACGGCCTGGACATCAAGATCCATGCGGGTGTTTCGCTGGGGGTCACCTTCACGCTGCTGGCCGGCGGGGTGTTGCTGTCGCTCTACAGTACGCGCAAGTCGGCGGCTTGACACCAGCGGCCCCCGCTGGCGAGCACCCGGGGTGGGGCTTTGGTCGTCAGGTCATTGCCTCTCCGGGCAGCTGGAAGCATAATATCGGCCCCCTTTAGATCCCTGACCTGGAAGGAAGAACTGTGACTCAAGCCCAATACGAGCAATGCCTGGACAATTGGACTGATCGCGAAGCGACTGCCGAGGCGATGATTCCCCTGATCGGACGCCTGTATCGTGAAAATAACGTGGTCACCTCCATTTATGGCCGCGCGCTGGTCAACCGTTCGGTAATCAGCCTGCTCAAGTCCCATCGCTTTGCTCGCCAGATTGATGACAATGAGTTGTCCGTGCACGACACCTACCCGGTCATCAAGGCGCTGATGGACCTGAATCTGGGCCCGGCTTCCATCGATCTGGCCCGTCTGGTAGTCAAGTTCCAGAAGGAGGGCGCCGGTGATCTGGACACCTTCCTGCGTCGCGAGCTGGCCAGTGTCATCGGTCGCAAGGGCGAGAAGCGCCAGGGTCGTGATGTGGTTCTCTATGGCTTCGGTCGCATCGGTCGTCTGCTGGCACGCATTCTGGTTGAAAAGGCCGGTGCGGGTGATGGTCTGCGTCTGCGGGCGGTTGTGGTGCGCAAGGGTGCCGAGAACGACCTGGCCAAGCGCGCCAGTCTGCTGCGCCGCGACTCGGTGCATGGTTCTTTCCAGGGCACCATCACCATCGACGAAGAGAACAACACGCTGACCGCCAACGGCACCCGGATTCAGTTCATCTACGCCAGCGACCCGAGCACTGTGAATTATGCCGCCTATGGCATCAAGGACGCACTGCTGGTGGACAACACCGGTGTCTGGCGCGACGAGGCGGGCCTGTCCCAGCACCTCAAGTGTGACGGTATCAGCCAGGTGCTGTTGACTGCTCCGGGCAAGGGCGACCTGAAGAACATCGTGCACGGCATCAACCACAGCTGGATCACCCCGGAAGACAAGATCGTTTCCGCGGCTTCCTGCACCACCAACGCCATTGTGCCGGTGCTCAAGGCGATCAACGACAAGTTCGGTATCAAGAATGGCCACGTTGAAACGGTTCACTCCTATACCAACGACCAGAATCTGATCGACAACTTCCACAAGGGTAACCGCCGTGGTCGCAGTGCTGCCCTGAACATGGTGATCACCGAGACCGGTGCTGCCAAGGCCGTGGCCAAGGCGCTTCCGGAGCTGAGCGGCAAGCTGAGCGGCAACGCCATCCGCGTGCCGACCCCGAACGTGTCCATGGCGATCCTGAACCTGAACCTGAACACTGCCACCAACCGTGAGGAAGTCAACGAGTACCTGCGCTATATGGCGCTGCACTCCGACCTGCACAAGCAGATCGACTTCACCAACAGTCAGGAAGTGGTCTCCACCGACTTTGTCGGCTCCCGCCACGCGGGAGTGGTGGACGCCGAGGCGACCATCTGCAACGACGACCGGGTCATCCTCTACGTCTGGTACGACAACGAGTTCGGTTACAGCTGCCAGGTGGTACGGGTGCTCGAGGACATGGCTGGTGTCAATCCCCCGGCCTTTCCCGCGTAACATCCGGTAACCAACAAAAAAGGCGCTTCGGCGCCTTTTTTGTTGTGCGCCTATACTTTTTCCGTTCACCGTGACCGGCTGGTCCTGAGCGTTCGGGGGCGTTCAGGGAATTTTCCGGCCATGTGTCACTATGTCGCGGGAAAGCCTGAAAAAACCGGCTATCAGGTAGCTTTGAAAAGGCATGATCTTTATACTTGACGGGATTTTTTGACCAGCGCCATGGCGGCACTTCTGACTCAATACCTGTCAAGTATATCGGGGCCAATTCATGCTCCTGGCTCGCCATTGCGTTCTCCAATATTCCCAAAATGTGATTAGGCGATTCGTATGATCAAAATCAAACGGGGCTTGGATCTGCCAATCACCGGCTCGCCAGAGCAACGCATTGAAGACGCCCGCCCGGCGCGCAGCGTTGCATTGGTAGGTTTCGATTACCACGGTATGAAACCTACGATGGAAGTGCAGGTCGGTGATCGGGTAAAGGCAGGGCAGATCCTGTTCAGCGACAAGAAGACCCCCGGGGTGATCTTCACCGCGCCGGTGGCCGGCGTGGTCAGCGCGATCAACAGGGGCGAAAAGCGTGTGCTCCAGTCCGTGGTGATCGATGTGGACGGCAGCGAGTCGATCGACTTCGGCAGCCATCCACCGGCGGCACTGGAAACCCTCGACAGTCAGCAGGTGCGTGAGACCCTGATCCGTTCGGGACTCTGGACCGCATTGCGAACCCGTCCCTACAGTAAGGTGCCTGCAGTTGACGCGGTCCCGTCTTCGATTTTTGTCACTGCCATCGATACTCATCCCCTGGCTGCCGACCCAGCAGTGGTGCTGCAACATTGTGCTGCCGACTTCGAGAATGGCCTCAAGGTACTGTCCCGGCTGGCCGGAATCTGGCTGTGCAAGGCGGAGGGAGCCGTCATCCCGGGTGAAGGGCTGGCGGGCGTGCGTACCGAGAGCTTCGCCGGTCCCCATCCCGCGGGTCTGGCGGGAACCCATATCCACTTCCTCGATCCGGTCAGCGAGCAACGTCAGGTCTGGCATATCAATTATCAGGACGTGGTCGCCGTAGGGCGTCTGTTTACCACTGGCCATCTGTCTGCGGAGCGTATCATCGCCCTGGGTGGCCCCCAGGTGGAGCGCCCCCGCCTGTTGCGCACAGTGCTGGGCGCCAATCTGGCCGAGCTGACCGCCGGCGAGATGAAGCCTGGCAACAACAGGGTTATTTCCGGCTCGGTGCTGGGTGGTCGTCTGGCCCGTGGCGCCGCCAACTATCTGGGCCGTTATCATCTGCAGGTATCGGTGCTGCTGGAAGGCACCCAGCGCGAGATGCTGCATTACCTGCGTGCCGGGACCGACAAGCACTCGATCCTCAATATCTTCATCTCCAAGCTGAAGCCGGGCAAGCTGTTCGACTTCACCACCAGTACAAATGGCAGTGCCCGAGCCATGGTGCCGGTCGGCAATTACGAAGAGGTCATGCCGCTGGATATCCTGCCGACCCAGTTGCTGCGGTCACTGATCGTCGGCGATACCGACACCGCCCAGCAACTCGGCTGTCTGGAGCTGGATGAAGAGGATCTGGCGCTGTGCAGCTATGTATGTGCCGGCAAGTACGAATACGGCCCGATCCTGCGTGACAACCTCACGCGCATCGAGCAGGAGGGGTGATCCATGGGCTTGCGTAATTATCTGGACAAGATCGAACACCACTTCGAAAGTGGCGGACGTCTCGAGAAGTGGTACCCGTTGTACGAGGCGGTGGACACCTTCCTCTACAAGCCGGCGAGTGTGACTCGCACCACGGCCCACGTGCGCGATGGCATCGACCTCAAGCGCATGATGATCACCGTGTGGCTGTGCACCTTCCCGGCGATGTTCTTCGGTATGTGGAACGTAGGCTACCAGGCTAACAGCATCTTTGCCGCCAACCCCGATCTGTTGGCTGAGCAGGAAGGCTGGCGTCTGGCGCTCACCGGCATGCTGGCAGGGTTTGACCCGAGCAGTATCTGGGACAACATCGTCTACGGCGCGACCTGGTTCCTGCCCATTTACCTGGTGACCTTTGTGGTCGGTGGGTTCTGGGAGGTGCTCTTTGCCAGTATCCGCCGGCATGAGGTGAACGAAGGCTTCTTCGTGACTTCAGTGTTGTTTGCGCTGATCTTGCCTCCGAGTATTCCGCTATGGCAGGTAGCCCTGGGCATCAGCTTCGGCGTAGTGATCGGCAAGGAAGTCTTCGGTGGGACAGGCAAGAACTTCCTCAACCCGGCGCTGACCGGACGCGCGTTCCTGTTCTTTGCCTACCCGGCGCAGATTTCCGGTGATGCTGTCTGGGCGGCGGTCGACGGATTCTCCGGCGCCACGGCTCTGAGCGTGGCCGGTGCCGGCGGCATTCAGGCAGTGATCGATGGCGGCCTGAGCTGGATGGATGCCTTCATCGGCACTATGCAGGGTTCCATCGGCGAAACCAGCACGCTGGCCATCTTCATCGGTGGTGCCGTGCTGCTGATGACCAAAATCGCGTCCTGGCGCATCGTGGCCGGTGTGATGATCGGCATGATCGCGCTGAGCACCCTGTTCAACTTCCTCGGTTCGGAGACTAACCCGATGTTCTCCATGCCCTGGTACTGGCACATGGTAACCGGCGGTTTTGCCTTCGGCATGATTTTCATGGCCACCGACCCGGTCTCCGCTTCGATGACCAATACCGGCAAGTGGGTTTTCGGCATCCTGATCGGTGTCATGGTGGTGCTCATCCGCGTGGTCAACCCGGCGTTCCCGGAGGGCATGATGCTGGCGATCCTGTTTGCCAACCTCTGTGCACCTCTGATCGACCACTTCGTAGTCAAGGCGAATATCAAGCGGAGGCTGGCGCGCAATGTCTAATCAGAAAGAATCTACCGCTCGCACGCTGCTGGTCGCGTTGTTGGTCTGTCTGGTGTGTTCAGTGCTGGTGGCCGGTGCGGCCGTCGCGCTCAAGCCCATTCAGCTGGTGAACAGCCAGCTCGACAAGCAGCGCAACATCCTGGCAATTGCCGGTCTGGGTGATCCGGCCATGACCGCCGCAGAGGTGCAAGGCCTGTTCGACGAGCGTATCGTCGCCCGACTGGTGGACCTGGAAACGGGCCAGTTCAGCGATCAGTACGACCCGACGACTTTCGACCCCGTGGCAGCGGCCCGGGAACCGAGCATGAGCCGTGTTCTGACCGGGGGTGAGGATATTGCCTCAATCAAGCGTCGGGAGCAGTTCAGTGTGGTCTACGTCGTCGAGGACGCCAACGGCGATATGGAAACTCTGGTACTGCCGATCCGCGGTTACGGGCTGTGGTCCACGCTGCACGGTTTCCTGGCGCTGGAAAGCGACCTGACCACGGTTCAGGGCATGGGCTTCTATCAGCATGCGGAGACCCCCGGTCTCGGTGGCGAGGTGGATAATCCGCGGTGGCGTGGCCAGTGGCTCGGAAAGCAGGTCTTCGACGAAAGTGGCGATATAGCCATCCGCGTAGTGAAGGGCAGTGCGGCTACCAGCGGCCCGGAGGCGGCGCATGAAATCGACGGGCTGGCCGGCGCCACTCTGACCGCCAATGGTGTCAACAACCTGTTGCACTTCTGGTTGGGTGAGAACGGCTTCGGTGCCTTCATCAACAATCTTCGCGCAGGGGAGGTCTGATCATGTCCAAGCACACAATCAGTGGTGTCCTGCTGGATCCCATTTTCAAGAATAACCCGATCGGCTTGCAGATCCTGGGTATCTGCTCGGCGCTGGCGGTCACTTCCAACCTCAAGACCTCGCTGGTCATGTGTATCGCACTGACGCTGGTAGCGGGCTTCTCCAGCATGTTCATTTCCATGATCCGCAGTCAGATTCCCAGCGCGATCCGGATGATCGTGCAGGTGGTGATCATCGCATCGCTGGTGATCGTGGTCGATCAGGTGCTCAAGGCCTTTGCCTATGCGTTGAGCAAGCAGTTGTCGGTATTCGTTGGTCTGATCATTACCAACTGTATCGTCATGGGGCGTGCCGAGGGTTTCGCCATGCAGAACCCGCCGGTGCTGTCGTTCTTCGATGGCATCGGTAATGGCCTGGGATACAGCGTCATGCTGCTGGCGCTGGGTTTTGTCCGGGAGCTGCTGGGTGCCGGTTCGCTGTTTGGCTACACCATTCTGCCGACCATCAATAACGGCGGCTGGTATCTGCCCAATGGCATGCTGCTGTTGCCACCTTCGGCGTTCTTCCTGATCGGACTCTTCATCTGGGCGCTGCGCTCCTGGAAGCGTGACCAGATCGAAGTGCCGGACTACCAGATGGCACCTCAGGTATCCAACAAGGAGGCCTACTGATGGAGCATTACATCAGTCTCTTCGTCAAGGCGGTGTTCGTCGAGAACATGGCCCTGGCTTTCTTCCTCGGCATGTGTACCTTCCTGGCGATTTCCAAGAAGGTCGAAACTGCCCTGATGCTGGGTATTGCCGTGGTCGTGGTGCAGGTGGTCACCGTTCCGGCGAACAACCTGCTGTATACCTATGTATTGCGCGATGGCGCCCTGGCCTGGGCCGGTCTGCCCGAGGCGGATCTGAGTTTCCTCGGTCTGCTGTGTTACATCGGCCTGATCGCGGCGCTGGTACAGATCATGGAAATGGTCATGGACAAGTACATCCCGGCCCTCTATGGCGCGCTGGGTATCTTCCTGCCATTGATCACCGTGAACTGCGCGATCATGGGTGGCACCCTGTTCATGGTCGAGCGCGACTACAACTTCAGCGAGAGTGTGGTCTACGGTGTTGGCTCCGGGCTGTCCTGGGCGCTCGCCATCGTGCTGCTGGCCGCGATCCGTGAAAAGCTGAAGTACAGTGATGTCCCCGAAGGGCTGCGCGGCCTGGGCATTACCTTCATCACCGTGGGCCTGATGTCGCTGGGCTTCATGTCCTTCTCCGGCGTGCAACTGTAAGGAATGGACATGTCGATCGTAGATATACTGTTACCCATCGGAATGTTCACCGGTATCGTGCTGGCACTGGTGGTGATCATTCTTCTGGCTCGTTCCCGTCTGGTATCCAGCGGGGACGTGAACATCGAAATCAATGGCGAGCGGACCATCACCGTTCCCGCCGGTGGCAAGCTGCTCGGTACGCTTGCCGACAACGGTATCTTTCTCTCCTCCGCCTGTGGCGGCGGGGGCACCTGTGCGCAGTGCAAATGCATTGTTGAGAGCGGTGGCGGCGGCATGCTGGCCACCGAAGAGTCCCACTTCAACAAGCGCGAGGCCCGGGAAGGCTGGCGCCTGTCCTGCCAGACCCCGGTCAAGCAGGACATGAAGATCGAAGTTCCGGAAGAGGTGTTCGGAGTCAAGAAGTGGGAGTGCGTAGTTGAGTCCAACCCGAACGTGGCGACTTTCATCAAGGAGCTGACACTGCGCCTGCCGGAAGGGGAAGACGTCAATTTCCGCGCCGGCGGCTACGTGCAGCTGGAGTGCCCGCCGCACACCGTGCATTACAAGGATTTCGACATCCAGCCGGAGTTTCATCCGGACTGGGACAAATTCGACATCTGGCGGTATGTGTCGAAAGTCGAGGAGCCGACCATCCGCGCCTACTCGATGGCCAACTATCCGGAAGAGAAGGGCATCGTCAAGTTCAACATTCGTGTTGCCACGCCGCCGCCCGGCGAGGACGACATCCCGCCGGGGATCATGTCATCCTATGTCTTCAGCCTCAAGCCGGGTGACAAGGTCACGGTATACGGCCCGTTCGGCGATTTCTTCGCCAAGGATACCGATGCCGAGATGGTTTTCATCGGTGGTGGCGCAGGCATGGCTCCGATGCGTTCGCACATCATGGATCAGCTGCTGCGTATCAAGACCAAGCGCAAGATCTCCTTCTGGTATGGCGCCCGCTCCCTGCGCGAAGCCTTCTACGTGGAGGAGTACGACAAGCTGGCTGCCGAGCACGAGAATTTCGAATGGCATCTGGCCCTGTCCGACGCGCTGCCGGAGGATAACTGGGATGGGCCGACCGGCTTCATTCATAACGTGCTCTACGAGAACTACCTCAAGGACCACCCGGCCCCCGAGGATTGCGAGTTCTACATGTGCGGTCCGCCGATGATGAACGCCTCGGTGATCAAGATGCTGGAAGACCTCGGCGTGGAGCCTGAGAACATCCTGCTTGATGACTTCGGCGGCTGACATGTGGCGTCGCTGCGTCCGGTTGCTGGGAGTTGCCGCGCTGGCGGCAACTCTGCCCGGCTGCTTCAATCCTGCGGATACCGTGGCCGAGATCTACGGCACCACCATGGGCAGCACCTATTCCATCAAGTGGGTGGAGGAGGAGGGCGTGCCGTCGCCGGATCGGGTGAAGGGCATAGTGGACCAGATGCTCGAAGAGTTCGAGAGCGAGGCGTCCACCTGGCGTCCGGATTCGGCGCTGTCGCGCTTCAACCGCGCCCCAGCCGGTACCTGCCGGGAAATGCCTGGCTCGATCATCGATCTGGTGTTGCTCGCCCAGCAACTCCATGCCCAGAGCGGGGGCAGCTTCGATCTGACGGTAGGGCCGCTGATGGCGCTCTGGGGGTTTCATGGTGAGCAGGGCCCACAGGTGCCGGATCAGCATCAGATCACCCAGACCATGCAGCGGGTCGGCCAGCAATACCTGCGGGTCGAAGGCTCGCAGTTATGCAAGGACCGGCCTCTGGAGCTGGACATCAGCGGCATTGCTGCAGGTTACATGATCGACCGCGTGGCCGAACGTCTCATTGCCATGGGCGTCAAAAGCTATATGGTGGAGATCACCGGCGAGCTGAAGGCGGAAGGCGTCAAACCCGGCGGCAATCCATGGCGTATCGCCGTGGAGGAGCCCCGCGATGACAACCGGGTTGCTCAACTGGTGCTGCCACTGCGTGGTTTCGGAATATCCACCTCCGGTGACTACCGCAACTATTTCGAACACGAAGGCCAGCGCTATTCGCACACGTTCGATCCGCTCAGCGGCAAGCCGGTGCTGCAGGACCTCGCCGCAGTAACAGTCTTGCATCCCTCGGCTGCCTGGGCCGACGGCCTGTCGACCGTGCTGCTGGTCAAGGGCAGTGATGCAGGCTGGGATCATGCCCTGGCGGCGGACCTGCCGGCGCTGTTCGTTATCCGCGAGGGGAACGGCTTCGTATCGCGAAGCACCCCCCGCTTCAAGGCCCTGCAACAGGGCGAGGAGTAGAACATGCTGTGGCTGATAACCTTTGCGGCAATGCTCTTGTGCGTGGCGGCGATGGCCGTCGGCGTCATGGCCGGTCGCAAGCCCATCGCGGGGTCCTGCGGAGGCATGGGCGCTGCAGGTATTGACGGCAGCTGTGCCGTCTGCGGCGGCAACCCCGACAAATGTGAAGAAACGAAACAGGAACCCGGTGCGCAGGGCAGCGCGGTTTTTTACGATGCTACTGACAATGACAATAGAAACGCCAAGTAAAGAGGTATGAACCGGGGTATCCACTTATCTGGAAACCGTACAGGAAAGAATGTGAATGGCTGTGTACAACTATGATGTGGTGGTGCTGGGCGCAGGCCCGGCGGGTGAGGGCGCTGCGGTCAATGCAGCAAAGCTCGGCAAGAGAGTGGCCGTGGTCGAGGACCGCGACATGGTGGGCGGTAATTGCGTGCACCTGGGCACCATCCCTTCCAAGGCGCTGCGCTATTCGGTCAAGCAGATCATTCAGTTCAACACCAACCCGATCTTCCGCACCGTGTCCGAACCGGTGGACTTCTCCTTCCCCGACGTGCTCAACAGCGCCGAGAAGGTGATCAGTCGCCAGGTACGCTCGCGTCACAGTTATTACGCGCGCAACCGTATCGACCTGTTCTACGGCAAGGGGAGCTTTGCCGACAGCAACACCGTGGAACTGGTCAACCGCGAGGGCGCGGTGGATCGGCTGATCGCCCGGGAATTCATCATCGCCACCGGCTCGCGGCCTTATCGCCCCGCGGATATCGACTTCAACCATCCGCGCATCTATGACAGCGATACCATTCTCAAGCTCAACCACACGCCGCGCACGCTGATCATCTATGGCGCCGGGGTGATCGGTTGCGAGTATGCGTCGATCTTCTGTGGACTGGGAGTCAAGGTCGACCTGATTCACAACCGTGATCGGCTGCTGAGTTTCCTGGATGACGAGATTTCCGACGCGTTGAGCTATCACCTGCGCAACAACATGGCGCTGATCCGCAACAACGAAGAGTACGAGAAGATCGAGGGGCTCAAGGACGGCGGCGTAGTGCTGTATCTCAAGTCCGGCAAGAAGATCAAGGCCGATGCGCTGCTGTGGTGCAACGGGCGTACCGGCAACACCGACGGCCTGGGCCTGGAGAACATCGGGTTGAAAGCCAATAGTCGGGGTCAGTTGTCGGTGGACGAGCATTATCGCACCGAGGTCCCCAATATCTATGCGGCTGGCGATGTGATCGGCTGGCCGAGCCTGGCCAGTGCGGCGTTTGACCAGGGGCGTTCGGTGGCCGGTAATATCGTCGAGAACGACAGCTGGCGTTTCGTGGACGACGTCCCCACTGGTATCTACACCATTCCGGAGATCAGTTCGCTGGGCAAGACCGAGCGGGAGCTGACCGCCGACAAGGTTCCCTACGAGGTTGGCCAGGCGTTCTTCAAGAACACCGCGCGGGCACAGATCAGTGGCGAACCGGTCGGGATGCTGAAGATCCTGTTCCACCGCGAGACGCTGCAGGTGCTGGGTATTCACTGCTTCGGTGACCAGGCGTCGGAGATCGTACATATCGGCCAGGCCATCATGAACCAGAAGGGTGAGGCCAATACCATCAAGTATTTCGTCAACACCACCTTCAACTACCCGACCATGGCCGAAGCCTACCGGGTAGCGGCGCTGGATGGGTTGGGGCGGTTGTTCTGAGTCGGCCCCAGGCTCACTCTGTGTCTGAACGTGGCGGCGAGGATCGTGCAGCCTCTGCGCTGGTACGCCCCTGCTACGACACGCGGTGAATACGTCCCTGTAGGCTCGTTGATGACATCCCTGTCATCAAACGGTCGTATCAGGGGCGTACCAGCGCAACGGTGCGAGTTAGGAGTTGTTGAGGGTTCTCTCTGGCAGTAGTTGTGAAGCGTCCCGGCGGGCTGGGGGGCAGGGTCGTGCCGACCGTCGGTTGTCATGGATGACAACCGCGAGCTTACATGGATGTACTTGCAGCGTGTCGGCACGACTCTGCACCCCAGCACGGCCTTGCGCGGACTGGTAGCCACTTCTGCGGGCGCTGAACCCTGACTAGCAACTCAGCTGTCAAGCACCGTCACTGCCAGCTGGGGCACGTCCGTTATCAGACTATCCACCCCCATATCCCGCAACTTCAGCATCAACCCCGGATCATTGACCGTCCAGACCGAGACATGCAGGCCGTGGCGCTGTGCCTGGGCTATGCGGGCCGGGGTGCAGAGCTTCCAGCTCAGTGCCAGGAAGCGGCATTGATAGCGCAGGGCGCTCTTGACCGGATCGAGGATGCCATGCTCTTCCACCAGACCGGTGGGCAGCGGGCAGCGTGTGTCCCTGGCATGGCGCAGCAGATGGCGACTGGCCGAGGTGATCACTACCTTGTCCTGCAGCTGGTAGCGGTCCACCAGTTGCATGATCGCCTCCAGCACGGGACCAGCCTGTGCGCGGGAGCCGC
The DNA here is from genome assembly GCF_014646575.1 of Halopseudomonas pertucinogena. GTDB lineage: Bacteria > Pseudomonadota > Gammaproteobacteria > Pseudomonadales > Pseudomonadaceae > Halopseudomonas > Halopseudomonas pertucinogena. Next base: position 1,006,390 of record NZ_BMNN01000001.1, read on the forward strand.
TCTTGACTTCCAGCTGATAGTGCTCGAATTGCGGAAACGCCTGAAACAGCTGCTCCAGGGTGGGAATCGGGCAGGGTTGTTCCCAGCCGGACAGGCCGAGGCGGGCGTCCAGACGGGTCAGTTGTTCGGCGGTATGGCGCGCCACCTTGCCCCTGATCCCGGTGGTGCGCTGCAGGGTCGGGTCGTGGATCACCATCAGCTGGTGGTCAGCGGACAGGTGCAGGTCCAGCTCCACCCGTGTGACACCGGCCTGCAGCGCCTTGTCAAAGCTCGCCAGGGTGTTTTCCGGCGCCTCGCCACGGGCGCCCCGGTGACCGTATATGAGCATGCGGCTCCTCAGTTGCTGCGCTTGTGGTGGCGGACAGCGTGCACCACGTGGTCGTACTCGAAGTACACACTGAAGCCGGGGTAGTCCCAGCGGGTGATGGGCGGTTGGCCCACGGCAGCGTGCCGGGTAGCCGGCTCGCCATATTGACGCTGGACCTGTCCGGTACTCGCTCCTCTCTGTGGCAGACGCTGCTGCTGGTCTGCGGCCTGCTGTCCCACAGGTATGGTCAGGGTATCAGCTTGCAGGTTGCCGGCTGCCAGCAGCGCGCCGGCCAGGGTCAGAGGCAGGAGATATTTCATGTCGATGTCCTTTCGTTATGTTTTGCAGCACGGATTTCCTGTGCCTGTTTCTGCACGACATATCTGCCCAGCAGGTGGCGCTGGGCGTCGTTATCGTGGTGGAAGCTTACCTGTATCCGGTATTGCCCGGAAGTCGGATCCCGGACGCAGTCGGCAATTTGCGCAACGGTTGCAATGCCTGATGCGGTAGACAGCAGCAATCGCAGGGCGATCCAGTGGCCCGGTTGCAAGGGACTGTCGGCGGGAAAGGTCAGCCCAGCTTCACTGAGAATGACCGGCACCGGCTCGCCCATGTTTTCCGCAAGCTGCAGCGCGACCGCTTCGCCCAGCAGATCGAGGCGCTTGCCGAAGTTTCTCAGGCAAGCCGCCAACGCCCGGTCCCGTTCGCCGATCTGACGCAGCAGATGCTGCGATTCGTGATCAAGCAACTGAAGCTCGCCCAGCAGGCCGAGCAGGGGAGAGCCCTCAGGAAGCGGGGGCGACCGATCAGCTGCCGGAGCGTCGATCAGCTGATAATCCAGCGCCAGCCGATCCCTGAGCTGGTAGAAACCGGCATGCACATCGGTGGGAACATCTGGTTGCATGACATCAGACCTTGCTGGTTTACCGAAGCCGGTTTCAGTGTAACATGTGCAGCCGAACAGCCATTCATCGGGATAGCCCCTCAGGTAGCTGCCACTCCATGTTCAGACCCTTACCGTTTTTTGTCGGGCTGCGCTATACGCGGGCCAAGCGTCGCAATCATTTCATCTCCTTCATTTCACTCATCTCCATGCTTGGCCTGACCCTGGGCGTGCTGGTCATGATTCTGGTGCTGTCGGTCATGAACGGCTTCGACCGGGAGCTGCGCACCCGCATTCTCGGCATGGTCCCGCACGCCAGCATCAATGGCTACCAGCCGATCGAGGACTGGCGCAGCCTGGCCGATCAGCTGGAGCAGCACCCGCAGGTGGTGGGTGCCGCGCCCTTCATCCAGATGCAGGGCATGCTCACCCACAACGGCGTGGTGGCGCCGGTGCTGGCCAGCGGCATAGACCCGGAGGCCGAACAGCGCGTGTCCATCATTGGTGAGCACATGCAGTCCGGCACCCTGGAGGCTCTGCGGGAGGGCGAGTTCGGCATCATCATCGGCGAGCTGATTGCCCGGCGGTTCAACGTGCAGCCCGGTGACAAGCTGACCTTTGTCATGCCGGAGGCGTCGGTCACGCCGGCGGGGGTCTTTCCGCGGCTCAAGCGCTTCCATGTGGTCGGGGTGTTCAAGGTGGGTGCGGAGCTGGACGGCTCGCTGGCCATGGTGCATGTCGCCGATGCGGCCCGCCTGAGTCGCTGGCAGCCGGGCCAGGTGCAGGGCGTGCGCCTGCAGCTGGAGGACCTGTTCCAGGCGCCGCAGGTAGCATGGGACCTGGTGACCCGGCTGCCGGGTGATTACTATGCCCAGGACTGGACGCGCAGCCACGGCAACCTGTTCGCTGCCATCCGCATGGAGAAGACCATGATCGGTCTGCTGCTGCTGCTCATCATCGCCGTGGCGGCCTTCAACATCATCTCGACGCTGGTGATGGTGGTGACTGACAAGAAGGCTGACATTGCCATTCTGCGGACGCTGGGGGCATCGCCCGGTACCATCATGGGCATTTTCATGGTCCAGGGCTCGGTCATCGGTGTGGTCGGAACTATCGCCGGCGGTGTGCTTGGCGTGCTGGCGGCGCTCAATGTCTCGGCCATGGTGGCCGGACTCGAGCGGTTGCTCGGGACCCAGTTTCTCAGTTCCGATGTGTACTTCATCAGTTATCTGCCGTCCCAATTGATCTGGACGGACGTCATCATCATCTGCGGCACCGCGCTGGGCATGAGCTTCCTTGCAACGCTCTATCCGGCCTGGCGGGCATCGCGTACCGAGCCGGCGGAGGCATTGCGTTATGACTGATCTGGTTCTGGAGTGCCGCAAGCTGGGCAAGGAGTATGCCGTCGGGCCGCAGAGCCTGAGGGTGCTGGATGAAGTGGACCTGCGTCTGCGCGCCGGCGAACGGGTGGCCATCGTCGGCAGTTCCGGTTCAGGCAAGACTACGCTGCTGAACATGCTGGGCGGGCTCGACACGCCTACCCGGGGTGAGGTCTGGCTGGCTGGCCATCAGATGTCAGCGCTGAAGGAGTCGGAGCGGGGCAGGATGCGCAACACCGAGCTGGGTTTCGTCTACCAATTCCATCATCTGCTGGCGGAATTCACCGCCCTTGAGAACGTCTGCATGCCGCTGCTCATCGGTTCCACGCCGATAGCAGAGGCACGTCAGCGGGGCATGGCGATGCTCGAGCGCGTGGGCCTGGCAGCCCGTGCCGGACACAAGCCGGCGGAGCTTTCCGGGGGCGAGCGACAGCGGGTGGCGATTGCACGGGCGCTGATCAACGAACCGGCCTGTGTCCTGCTTGATGAACCGACAGGCAACCTCGACCAGCATACCGCCCGCAGCGTGCAGCAACTGATCCTGGAGCTCAGTCAGCGGCTGCAGACGGCGTTTCTGGTGGTCACCCACGATCTGGATCTGGCTGCGCAGATGGACCGGGCCCTGACCCTCAGCGAGGGCCGGCTGGTCGAGCGCCAGTTGTAATCCCCTCAGGACTGGCGACGGCGTCGCAATTTGCGACGCTTCCAGTTGCGCGCTACCCACAAACGCCAATACAACAGTGTGCCGAAATAGCCGATGCCGGCTGCGGCCACCCCGGTCAGCAGTGACCCCACCAGCATGGGTTGCCAGATATGCTGGATTTCGCTGGTCAGCCAGGCAATCGACAGTTCCATCGGCATGCTGCGCTCGGGAGCGCCGAGCAGCAGGGTGCCGATCTTGTACTGGGCGAAGAACACCGGCGGCATGGTGATCGGGTTGGTCAACCAGACCAGACCCACCGAGATCGGCAGGTTGGCGCGCACCATCACCGCAAGGAACGCCGAGACCAGCATCTGCATGGGAATCGGCAGCATGGCCGTAAAGAGGCCGCAGGCCATCGCTCGCGCGACGCTGTGGCGGGTGATATGCCACAGGTTCGGATCATGCAGGATACTCCCCAGAAAACGCAGTGACCTGGTGCGTTTGATCCGTTCCGGGTTGGGCATGTAGCGCTTGAGTAGCTGACGTGGCATCGCGGGTGTTCGGGGTGGCAGGTAAATGTCGATTATGCCCCCAATAGGTATCAAGGACTACCCGGGCTCACGGAAAATGGAAACGGGATAATTCATACATGGTGGTGCCGCTGCTCCTGGCCGCGCTGATCGCGGGCATGCTCATCCCGCTGCTGTGGTCGGAACTGCCGCCCTGGTGGGTGGTGGCCCTGCCGCTGGTGGCAGCGCCTGTGGCGTGGCGGTTTCGCCCGGTACGCTGGCTGGTGGCCGCCAATATCGGGCTGCTCTGGGCCTGCCTGTATCATCAGCAACTGCTCGCCGAACGGTTATCCCCGGAGCTGGACGGCAGTCGGATGCTGGTCACCGCACGGGTGAGCGGGTTGCCCGAGGCCACCGAAACCGGATGGCGGTTCGAGCTGGAGCAGGCCAGGGCGGTCGAGGCGGGCGCGCCGCTGCCGAAGATCCGCGCGCACTGGTTCGAGGGCCAGCCGGTCAGCCCGGGGGAGCTCTGGCAATTCGAGATGACACTGCGACGCCCGGCGGGCATGGCCAATCCCGGCGGATTCGATTACGAAGCCTGGCTGTATGCCCAGGGCATCGGCGCGCTGGGCAGCATCCGCAGTGCACAGCGCATCGACGATGACACACTCCCAGCCGGCATCAGCCGACTGCGCCATGAAATCCGCCACCAGCTCACTGTTGCACTGGCCGACCAGCGCGGCGGGGAGCGCTTGGTTGCGCTTATCGTCGGGGACAAGAGCGTGCTCAGCAGGGAGGACTGGCTGAGCCTGCAGGCCACAGGTACCGCCCACCTGATGGTCATTTCGGGGCTGCATGTCGGCATGCTGGCCGCCGCCGTCTTCGGGATGATCATGCTGCTCGGGCGCAGTGGTCTGCTGGTGTGGCCCTGGCCCAGACTGTGGCTGGCCATCCCCCTGGTGATCAGCGTTGCAGCGTTGTATTCCCTGCTGGCCGGGTTCGAAGTGCCGGTGCAGCGTGCGCTGCTGATGATCAGTCTCGGATTGCTCATCCAGCTGCTGTATCGGCAGCCGGGCCTGTGGACTTTCTGGCTGATCGCCTTTGCGGCAGTGGTGGCCTACAATCCGGCGGCGCCGCTGCGGGCAGGGTTCTGGTTATCGTTCATGGCGGTGGGTATGTTGCTGTTCGGCATGGGCGGCCGTCTTGCCGGGCGCAGCCTGTGGTCGCGCTGGGGGCGCGCGCAGTGGGTGGTGTTCATCGGGCTCTGGCCCTGGTTGCTGCATTGGTCGATGCCGGCCAGTCTCAGTTCACCGCTGGCCAATATCGTTGCCATTCCCTGGGTCAGCCTGCTGGTGGTGCCACTGGCGATGCTCGGGACTGTCATCCAGCTCGCTTTCGACTGGCCATGGCTGGTGCAGGCAGCGGCGCTGCTGCTTGATTGGCTGTTCGTCGGGCTGGAGTGGTTCGCACAGCTGCGTCAGGCAGAGCGGCTGGCCTATCCGGGGTGGGCCGGCTTCGTGCTGGGACTGGCCGGGGTGGTGGCCCTGCTCAGCCCGCTAGCACGGCTGGTCTGGCTGCCTGCGCTGGCCTGCACGCTGGCGATGCTGATGCCGCCGCAGCCGCGGCCGGCGCCAGGACAGCTATGGGTAACAGTGCTGGACGTGGGGCAGGGGTTGTCGGTGCTGCTGCAGACGGGAGAACATGATCTGCTCTACGATACCGGTGCGCGCTTTGCCAGCGGCTTCGACCTGGGCGAGGCGGTGGTGCATCCGGCGCTGCTGGCGCTGGGCGTGCGCAAGCTGGATAGGCTGTTGATCAGCCACGCCGACAATGACCATGCCGGAGGCGCGCCCTTCATCGCCGAACACCTGCCGGTGTCGCTGGTTCTCGCCGGCCAGGTGGCGGATCAGGATCCGCGTCTTGATGTGCAGCCCTGTGTGGTGGGGCAGAGCTGGGAGTGGGACGGTGTACGCTTCGATATACTGCACAGCCCGCCGCCGCCGGCTACGCCGAATGAGCAATCCTGTGTACTGCGTGCCAGTACCGCAGGGGGGGCGGTGTTGCTGCCCGGGGACGTGGGCATCCGCGGGGAGTACCAGATGCTCGCCGGGGAGCTGGCCGCTGATGTGCTGCTGGCACCCCATCATGGGAGCCGCAGCTCGTCGTCCTACGCCTTCATCCGGGCGGTGAAACCGCGCTGGGTGGTGTTCAGCGCGGCTCGACACAGCCAATATGGACATCCCCATCCGCAGGTTGTGGAACGATACCGCGAACTGGAGGCCGAACCGGTTTATACTGCGACCGCCGGAGCGATACGCTATGTCCTGGATGACGCAGGGAAGACCCGTCAGGCCTGGGCCTGGCGCGAGCATGCACGACGCTTCTGGCATGAAGATCGGGTTGCCGGCAGGTCGACGCGGGAGCGTTGAAGACTGGTAACCCTGATAAAGACCAAATCTGGAGGGAACGCCTGTGTGGGAACTGATCAAAGCCGGTGGTTGGCTGATGCTGCCGATCATTCTGTCGTCGGTAGTGGCCGCGGCTATTGTGCTGGAGCGTCTGTGGACGTTGCGTAGCGCCCGGGTGGCGCCACCCAACCTGGTTGGCCAGGCCTGGCGCTGGATCAAGGAAGGGCAGCTGGACGCCAACCGGCTGAAGAGCCTGCGGGCGGACTCTCCGCTTGGCGAGGTGCTGGCCGCCGGTCTGGCCAATGCCCGGCACGGCCGGGAAGTGATGAAGGAGGCCATCCAGGAAGCCGCCAGCAAGGTGATCCACGAGCTGGAGCGCTACCTGAGCACGCTCGGCACCATCGCAGCCGTATCACCGCTGCTCGGTCTGCTGGGCACGGTCATCGGCATGATCGATGTATTCAATGCCGTCATGCTGCAGGGTACCGGTAACACCGCGGTGTTGGCCGGCGGTATCTCCAAGGCGCTGATCACCACGGCTGCCGGCCTGACAGTGGCCATTCCCGCCCTGTTCTTCCACCGCTTCCTGGTACGCCGGGTGGACGAGCTGGTAGTGGCCATGGAGCAGGAGGCCACCCGTCTGGTGGAAGTGGTACAGGGACAGCGCGAACCGGCTTTCAATGGCAATGGCAATGGCGCCGCCGCAGTCGAAAAGCCCGCCCCGCGGCGGGCACCGGCACCGGCAAAAGGGAACTGAGTCATGAATTTCCGACGCAGGACGCGGGTCGAGACGGATATCAACCTGACACCACTGATCGACGTGGTGTTCCTGTTGCTGATCTTCTTCATGGTGTCGACCACCTTTACCCGCGAGACCCAGCTGAAGGTCGACCTTCCGGAGTCCGCCTCCGGGGAGCACACCGACCCCAGTGCCCGGCAGCAGATCGAGGTGCTGATTTCCGCCACCGGGGAGGTGGCGATCAACGGCAAGGCTCTGCTCAACCCCAATCTTGACACGCTCATGAGCGCGCTGAGCCGCGAGTCGGCCGGTGATACCAGTTGGCCTGTGGTGATCACCGCCGATGCCAAGACGCCCCACCAGGCGGTCATCACGGCAATGGATGCGGCCGGCCAGCAGGGTTTCACCCGCTTGCGCCTGACCACCAACGAGATGGAGCAGCCCGCCCCATGAAGCGACCGGCGGACATACAGCAACGGCTGCTGCGCGCCTGGTACCAGCAGCGCAGCTGGCTGGTGCTGTTGCGCCCCTTGTCGGCACTGTACTGCCGCTTTGCCATGCGCAAACGGCAGCGCTATCTGGATGCGCCGTCTGCCAGCTGGCAGCCACCCGTGCCGCTTATCGTGGTGGGGAACGTGACCCTGGGCGGTACCGGAAAAACCCCCATGGTGATCTGGCTGGTGGAGCATCTGCGCAGCCGCGGCCTGCGCGTGGGTGTGATCAGCAGAGGGTATGGCGGCAAACCGCCGTCCCTGCCATGGCGGGTTCAGCCGACCAGAGATACACCTGAACAGACCGGTGACGAACCGCTGCTCATCGCCAGCCGCTGTCAGGTTCCGGTAGTGATCGATCCGGACCGGCCCAGAGCGGGTCGATATCTGCTGGAGCACGCGGCAGTCGACGTCATCATCAGTGATGATGGCCTGCAGCACTATCGTATGGGGCGCACCCTGGAGTTGGTGATGATCGATCACGCCCGCGGCCTGGGCAATGGCCGTTGCCTGCCCGAAGGACCGCTGCGCGAGCCTGCCAGCCGCCTGGACAGCGTGGACCTGCGCATCCGCACCGGCGCGCCGGCCGATGAGGATGGCTTCTATGCCTTGCGCCTGGAGCCGGCCGAGCTGGTCAACATGAAAACCGGAGAGAAGGTCAGGCCCGATGCCTGGCGTGCGCCGCCGAGGGTGCAGGCAGTGGCCGGGATAGGTAACCCCGAGCGTTTCTGCAAGACACTGGAAAACCTGGGTTTCGTGCCCGAAATCCATGCCTTTGCCGACCACGCCCAGTACAATGAGAACAGCTTCGCAGCCTTTGATCACGGTGAGCCGCTGCTCATGACCGAGAAGGATGCGATCAAGTGCGCAGGGTTTGCGCGCGAGAACTGGTGGTACCTGAGTGTCGACGCCCGCATGAGCGAGAGCTTTGTTGAAGCGCTGCATGCTCGGCTGGACAGGCACCTGCCGCCCCGACAGAACCCAATTAGCGAACCGGAGTAGATGATGGATCCCAAATTGCTCGATATCCTCGCTTGTCCCCTGTGCAAGGGACCGCTGGTGCAGAATCAGGACAAGACGGAGTTGTGGTGCCGGGCAGACGGCCTGGCCTATCCGATCCGTGACGGCATTCCGGTCATGCTGGAGAACGAGGCGCGCGCGCTGGATGCCGACGAGAGACTGGATCGCTGAGCATGTTCCACGTCATCATTCCGGCCCGTTATGCATCCACCCGTCTGCCGGGCAAGCCCCTGCAGGACATTCTCGGCAAGCCCATGATCCAGCACGTCTGGGAGCAGGCCTGCCGAAGTACTGCCGAATCGGTCACCATTGCCACCGATGACCAGCGCATCGTCGACGCCTGCCGCGGCTTTGGTGCAGATGTGGTGATGACCCGCCCGGACCATCCTTCCGGCACCGACAGGCTGCAGGAAGTAGTCACCCAGCTGGGGCTGGATGACCAGGCACACGTGGTCAACGTGCAGGGCGACGAGCCGTTGATACCGCCGACCCTCATTGATCAGGTGGCCGCCGACCTGCGCGCCTGGCCCGAAGCAAGTATTGCCACCCTGGCCGAGCGGCTCGAGGATGTCGACACGCTGTTCAATCCCAATGCGGTCAAGGTGGTCACCGACCAGCAGGGGTTCGCCCTGTATTTCAGCCGCGCGCCGATGCCCTGGTGCCGGGATGACTTTGCCGCCGGGCGACCGGCTGCCCTGCCGGAGGGCGTGCCCTTTCGCCGGCATATCGGCCTGTACGCGTACAAGGTCGGATTCCTGCATGATTATGTGCGCTGGCCCGCCAGCCCGCTGGAGTCCAGCGAGTCGCTGGAGCAGTTGCGGGCGCTCTGGTTCGGTTGCCGCATCCATGTTGCCGACGCCTGTGAGGTACCCCCGGCGGGTGTCGACACGCCTGAGGATCTGCAGCGGGTACGGCAGCTTCTGGCTGGCGGTTGAATGCACCCCGAACTGCAGCAGGATGTCGCACTGGCGACACTGAACACCTTTGCCATCGACGAGCGTGCCGAGCGGCTGTGTTTCATTCATGATGAGACCGGCCTGCGTGGCGCGCTGGAAATGGCAGACCGGCACGGCTGGAAGGTCAATCTCATCGGTGGCGGCAGCAATCTGATATTGAGCGGGCCGGTTCCGGGCCTTACCCTGGTTATGCGCAGCCGCGGTCGCCGGGTATTGCAACGCACGGCCGACAGTGTGCTGGTCGAAGGGGAGGCCGGGGAGAACTGGCACCAGCTGGTGTGCTGGAGCCTGGACCTGGGCTTTCATGGACTGGAAAACCTGTCGCTGATTCCCGGTACCCTTGGCGCGGCACCGGTGCAGAACATTGGTGCCTACGGTGTCGAGCTGTGCGATCTGTTCGACAGCCTGGATGCACTGGACCGGAGCACCGGCCAGGTCCGCCGGCTGGATCGGCAGCAGTGCCGGTTTGCCTACCGTGACAGTCTGTTCAAACAGCAGCCCGGCCGCTATGTCATTCTGCGGGTCAGGCTGCGCCTTGCTACCCGGCCCGTTCCGCGGCTGGATTACGCCCCCCTCGCAGCCGCCTGGCAGGCCGCTGGCATCACCCGGCCGGACAGCCGGGTGATCAGTCGCCTGGTATGTGACATTCGCCGCAGCAAATTGCCGGATCCGGCCGAGCTGGGCAATGCCGGCAGCTTCTTCAAGAACCCCCTGGTGAGCGAGCCGCAGGCGCGGATACTGCTCGAACAGTATCCAGGCATGCCCCATTATCCGCAGGTCGATGGCACCGTAAAGCTGGCAGCGGGCTGGCTGATAGAGCAGGCGGGGTGGAAGGGGCGTTGTCGCAAGCGGGTCGGGGTGCACCGGGATCAGGCGTTGGTGCTGGTGAATCTCGGGGGAGCGCGGGGCGCCGATGTCATGGCTCTGGCGGCGGATATCCGCCGGGATGTGCTGGACAGATTCGGTGTGAGCCTGGAGATGGAGCCCCAGCTGCTGGGTGCCTGATTCGGCAACTTCACGCGCAACAAAAAAGGGATGCCAATTGGCATCCCTTTTTTTATCCGCTGCGAATCAGTTGCGGGGCGTCTGACCCTCAGGGGCGTCACGGCCTTCCTGCTGCTCCGCAACATTCACGGCAGGGTGCTCCGGAACGTCCACCTGTGCGGCGGTCGTAGTCACGGCCTCGGTGCCGGCTTCCGGGGCTTCAGCCACGGTATCCGCATCCGAGGTGCTCTGCGCTTCCTCGATCTGTTCGATCACCGGCTGGGTCTCAGCCATGGCTTCGCTGATCGGGTCGGCAGCAGGTGCTGCTTCTTCGGTCTGCTGCGGCGCAGGGCGGCTTGCTGCCTGCTCGGCTTCGGCTGCCTGCTGCTCGGCAAGGCGTTTGGCCTCCATCCGACGCTTGCGGATTTCCCGCGGGTCGTTGAACGCACGGCCGCTCTCGGTGAGCGCCGGGATCACCGGCTCGGCGGGCTCGGACTTGGCTTCCTGCGGTGCGGTCTCGCCAGCCGGGCTGGCTACGCTGCTTTCGGCCTTCTCTACCTTGCTGACTTCGGCTGCGGGAGCAGGCTCGCTGCCAGCCTGCGCTGCCGCTGGCTGCTCCGCTTCGATCTCAGCCTTGACCTCCACTGCAGGCTCGCTGGCTGCGGAAGCAGCCGGTTGGGCGGCCTCGGGTTCGCTGGCCGGTTGCTCTGCCGGAGCCGGTGCGTCGCTGGCCCCGGCCTCCTCTGCCGCTGGCAGGGCTTCCTCGCGCTGCTGGCTGAAGGCTTCCACAGCGTGCTCGATGGACTGTTCCATATCCGTTGCGGCCTGGGTCAGGCGCTCCTCGACCGGCTGCTTGATGTCTTCAACCCTGGCTGTCGGCTCGACAGCGCCTGTATCTTCAGTGGCCGAAGGTGCCGCAGCAGCGGGAGTGGCTGCCTCCACGGCGGGCTCGTTGACCATTTCCGCAGGACTGTGACCTTCGCCTGCTGCGACCGCTTCCGTTGCAGCAACGGCGACGGCCGTCGGCAGAATCGCCTGATCGCCGGTGTCCTGCTGGTTGCCTTGATCGCCGGCATTTTCCGCCTGTGCCGCACTGCGGCTGCGACGGTTGTTGCGGCGGCGCTGGCTGTTGCGCGAACGACGCTTGGGACGATCCTCTCCGGCGTCCCCATCGTTGTCGGTCTGCTCCTGGGTCTGGTCGATCAGCAGTTCCTCATCCTGTGCTGCGGCCTCCTCCTGACGGGGCTGGCGGCGCTGCTCCTGACGGGCGTCCTCGGCGCTTGGGCGCTGCTGCTCGGCGTTGTCCGCCGTGGCGGCGCTGGCCCCACTGCTGCGGCGACGGCGGCGGCTGGTGCTGGTGCCTTCGCTCCGGGTGCTGGCGCTGGCCTGGGCAGCCTGCCCGCCGGTGACCTCGGGACTCTTGCGCTCATTACGCTGGCTCTGCTGGCGTTCGCCGCGATCGGAGCGCTCATTGCCACGCTCGGCATTGCGCTCTCCACGCTCGGTGCGTTCGCCGCGCTGGCGCCGGTTGCGGTTGGGGCGACGATCACCGCCGTTGCGGCTGCCATCGCGGGACGGCTGGCGTTCGCGGGTGCTGCTGGGCTGCTGCTCTGCTTCGCTTTCCGCGCTGTCATCGCTGGAGAACATGCCGACCAGGGACTTGATCAGCGATTTGATCAATCCCGGCTGGGACTCCTGGATCGCACGGTTGGCTGCCGCCACCGGAGCCGGGGCGGGGGCCGGTGCCGGGGCAGGGCGGGACGGTGCAATGCTCTTGACCGCTGCCTCCTGGCGGACGATGGCGCGGGTCTGGCTGACCGGAGCCGGCTCCTCCTGCTCCACATCGGTGCTCATGGTATAGCTGGATTCGCCATTGAGAACGGCTTCCTGATCGTCACGCAGACGCTGCACCTCAAAATGCGGGGTATCCATGTGCGGGGTCGGCAGAACCAGCAGGCGAACCTCGGTGCGCGCTTCGATCTTGGCCAGTACATCCCGCTTCTCGTTGAGCAGGAAGGTGCCGATGGAAACCGGTACGTGGGCACGCACTTCGGCGGTGCGATCCTTCAGCGCCTCTTCCTCGATCAGACGCAATACCGACAGGGACAGCGATTCAACGTCACGGATGGTGCCCCGGCCATTACAGCGCGGGCAGACGATGCCGCTGGTCTCGCCCAGCGACGGGCGCAGACGCTGACGGGACATCTCCAGCAGACCGAAACGGGAAATGCGGCCTACCTGCACCCGGGCGCGGTCGGCTTCCAGACTTTCGCGGACACGCTCTTCCACGGCACGCTGGTTCTTGGCGGGCGTCATGTCGATGAAGTCGATGACGATCAGGCCGCCGATGTCACGCAGGCGCAGCTGACGGGCGATTTCCTCGGCGGCTTCGAGGTTGGTCTGCAGCGCAGTCTCCTCGATGTCGCCACCCTTGGTGGCACGGGCCGAGTTGATGTCGATGGAAACCAGGGCTTCGGTGTGGTCGATGACGATGGAACCGCCGGAGGGCAGCTTGACCTGACGGTCGAAAGCCGTCTCGATCTGGCTCTCGATCTGGAAGCGGTTGAACAGCGGTACGCTGTCCTCGTACAGCTTCACCTTGCTCGCATACTGCGGCATTACCTGGCTGATGAAGTTGAGGGCTTCTTCCTTGACCGTTTCGTTGTCAATCAGCACCTCGCCGATGTCCTGGCGCAGGTAATCGCGGATGGCGCGGATGATGACGTTGCTTTCCTGGTAGATCAGGAAGGCGCCGCTGCGCTCGGCGGAGGCGGTCTTGATGGCTTCCCACAGCTGCAGCAGATAATCCAGGTCCCACTGCAGCTCTTCGGCGCTGCGGCCGAGGCCGGCGGTGCGCACGATCATGCCCATGTCGGCAGGAACGTTCAGGCTGTTCAGTGCTTCACGCAGTTCGTTGCGCTCTTCGCCCTCGATGCGACGGGAGATACCACCGGCGCGGGGGTTGTTCGGCATCAGCACCAGATAGCGGCCGGCCAGGCTGATGAAGGTGGTGAGGGCAGCGCCCTTGTTGCCGCGCTCTTCCTTGTCGACCTGGACGATGACTTCCTGGCCTTCCTTGAGTACATCCTTGATGTTGACCCGGCCTTCGGGCTGTTTGGAGAAGTATTCGCGGGAGATTTCCTTCAGCGGCAGGAAGCCGTGGCGTTCGGAGCCGAAGTCGACAAATGCGGCTTCGAGACTGGGCTCGATGCGGGTAATGCGACCCTTGTAGATGTTGGACTTTTTCTGCTCGCGTGCGCCGGATTCGATATCCAGGTCGTACAGGCGCTGGCCGTCTACCAGCGCTACGCGCAACTCTTCTGGCTGAGTTGCGTTGATCAGCATTCTTTTCATGAAGTACCGTTGTGTATCCAGTGGTCCCCGGAACACGAGTACGGCACCTGATTCGTCCGTTAGGTGTCAGGTGTGTTTCTGCCTGGGCCTCAGCCCATGTTCAGTCACGTTGCGCCTGCCCTTGGGCAGTCGCAGTGGGTTCTGTCTGTGGCGCTACAGAGAAACGTTACTTTAGGGAGGACTCAGCCGGACTGCGGACGGGGACACACCCAATACAAGTGTCAACGCTCGTCACATCATCCTGAAGCTGTGCATCTCCACCTAATCACTTGGCTATCTGAATCGGGTGCCGCCCATCGCCTACCGCGGAGCGGGTTAATATTCTGCCAGCCTGGGCCTGCAGTCTTTCCTCTCGAGATTCGTCGGCGCTGTTGTCGGGGCCTGACGAAGGCTCTACATCAATTTCTGGGAGGATATGCAACACTCGGTGGAATGCTGTGCCTCCGACTGCCTTTTGCGCAGCTCGTCGGACTATAGCAGCATTATTCAAGTGCTTCAATTGCATGAAAAAATGTATCATGCACGCATGACCAATGCCGACTCCCCCATGCCTTCAACCGTGCAGACCGACCTGATCAGCGAGGATCAGGCCGGCCAGCGTATCGACAATTACCTGCTGACCAGGCTCAAGGGCGCCCCCCGGACCCTGATCTACCGCATCCTGCGCAAGGGTGAGGTGCGGGTCAACAAGGGGCGGATCAAGCCCGAGTATCGCCTGCGGGCCGGCGACCTGATCCGTATCCCACCGGTACGCCTGCCGGAAGCCGATGCGCCGGTGCTGGTGGGGCAGGGCATCCTCAACGCGCTGGAGCAGGGCATCCTTTATCAGAGCAAGGGGCTGCTGGTAGTGAACAAGCCGGCCGGACTGGCCGTGCACGGCGGCAGCGGACTGAATTTCGGTGTGATCGAGGCGCTGCGTCAGCTGTTTCCCGGTGAGGCGGACCAGCTCGAACTGGTCCACCGGCTGGACCGGGATACCTCTGGCTGCCTGATGGTTGCCCGCAAGCGCAGCATGCTGCGCCATCTGCATGCCGCGCTGCGTGGGGACGGTCCGGGCAATGGCGTGGATAAGCGTTACCTCGCGCTGGTGCGCGGGCGCTGGCCATCCCAGGTCAGGAAGGTTCACGCGCCGCTTGCGAAGAACAATCTGCGCTCGGGCGAGCGTATGGTCGAGGTCAGCCCAGAAGGGAAGGAGTCGCTGACCGAGTTCCGGGTGGTGCAGCGCTTCGGTGATGTCGCCACCCTGGTTGAAGCCCGACCCATCACCGGGCGCACGCACCAGATCCGCGTGCATGCCCGCCACGCCGGGCATCCGATTGCCGGGGACCCCAAATACGGGGATGACGGGTTTTCCGCGGTCATCAGGGAGATGGGTGGCAAGCGATTGTTCCTGCATGCCGTTTCTCTTGATGCGGTGTTGCCTGATGGTGAGCGTCTGCAGGTGCAGGCTGAACCCGGTGAAATGTGGGAGCGCACGCTGCGCCGTCTGGCAGAGGAGTGACATGAATACCCTGATCTTTGACTGGGACGGCACCCTCGCCGACTCCATTGCCAATATCGTTACCGCCATGCAGCGCGCCGCCGAGGATACCGGTCTGCCGGTACGCAGTGCGCGGCAGGTGAAGGACATCATCGGCCTGGCGCTGCCGGATGCCGTTGCG
Organism: Halopseudomonas pertucinogena; assembly: GCF_014646575.1. Lineage (GTDB taxonomy): Bacteria > Pseudomonadota > Gammaproteobacteria > Pseudomonadales > Pseudomonadaceae > Halopseudomonas > Halopseudomonas pertucinogena. The sequence goes on from NZ_BMNN01000001.1 coordinate 1,021,724, forward strand.
GTGCTGTATCCGCATATCGAGGACCCCCTGTTTGCGCAGCAGGTGATAGACGCGTATGCGGACAATTACCTGACGCTGGAACAGCAGCCGTCGGCATTGTTCGACGGCGTACATGCGGCGCTGGACGAGCTGCGGGCCGAGGGCTTTCATCTTGCCGTGGCTACCGGGAAGGGCCGCCGCGGCCTGGATCGCATGCTGGCCACCCATGATCTGCAGGATTACTTCGACGTCACCCGCTGCGCTGACGAGACCGCGGGCAAGCCTGACCCGCGGATGCTCCATGAGATTCTGGACGAGCTGGAAGTGTCGCCAGCTCAGGCGTGCATGGTGGGGGACAGCGAGTTTGACATCCTGATGGGGCACAATGCAGGGGTGCGCCCGGTAGCGGTGACCTATGGTGCCATGACCCAGGAGCAGCTGTTGCGCTGCCAGCCGGTGCATTGTGTGGACACCTTCGACGAATTCCAGAGCTGGGCGCAGCCCCAGTTCAGGGCGACTCAAACGACAGAGGCGTTATAGATGCAACAAGACCCGTGGACGGAAGGCCCGATGATCGAACGAGATGAAGTGGCTGCGCGCAAGGAAGACCGCAAGGCCTGGCAGCTGCTGGAAAAGACCCTGCTGGCATCGGTCCAGGAACAGCGCCGTTCGCGGCGCTGGGGCATATTCTTCAAGAGCCTGACCTTTCTTTACCTGATCGGGGCGCTGTTTCTGCTGTCGCCCCTGTCGAATCTGGAAGGGGCGTCCACCGCAGGCAAGCCGCATACCGCGCTGATCGAGGTGCGCGGCACCATCGCCGATCGCCAGGAAGCCAGTGCTGACAACCTGGTCACCAGTCTGCGGCGGGCGTTCAAGGACGAACAGACCCGCGCCGTCGTGCTGCGCATCAACAGTCCGGGCGGAAGTCCGGTGCAGGCCGGCTACGTGTACGATGAGATCAAGCGCCTGCGCTCACTGCATCCCGATGTCCCCGTCTATGCCGTGATAGCGGATATCGGTGCTTCCGGTGCCTATTATATTGCGGCGGCGGCCGACGAGATCTATGCCGACAAGGCCAGTCTGGTGGGCTCCATCGGCGTGACGGCTGCAGGCTTCGGCTTTGTCGAGACGCTGGACAAGCTGGGTATCGAGCGGCGTACCTACACGGCGGGCGAACACAAGGCGTTTCTGGATCCCTTCCAGCCGGAGCGCGCCGATGAGCGGGAATTCTGGCAGGGCGTGCTGCATACCACCCATAAGCAGTTCATTGAGCAGGTGCGCAAAGGGCGCGGTGATCGGCTGAAAGAGAACCCCGATCTGTTCAGCGGGCTGGTCTGGTCGGGCGAGCAGGCTGTGGAGCTGGGCCTTGTTGATGGGCTGTCCAGTGCGTCAGCAGTAGCTCGCGACCTGGTCGGCGTGGAAGAGATGGTTGATTTTACCCATCGCGAGTCGCCGTTTCAGCGCTTCTCCCGTCAGCTGGGTACCAGCATCGGCAATACTCTGGCCATGCATCTCGGGCTGGCTGCACCCCAGCTGCGCTGACGCTCAGGGCAGTTGCAGCCCTTCGTTACGCAGCATCTCGCACAGCCTGATCAATGGCAGTCCGATCAGGCTGTTCGGATCGTCGCCCCGTAATGCGCGGAACAGGGCGATGCCAAGTCCTTCCATTCTGAAGCTGCCGGCGCAGTCGTAGGGTTGTTCGCTGCGCAGGTAGCGCTCGATACTCGCATCACTCAGCTCCCTGAAGACCACGTCAAAGGGCTCGCTTCGCAGCTGATAGTCGCCGGTGGCGCTGTTGAGCAGGCACAGGCTGGTGGTGAAACGTACCGTTCTGCCGCTGCAGTGCTTCAGTTGTGCGGCGGCAGCTTCATGATCGCCGGGCTTGCTCACCGGTTTGCCGTCCAGCAGCAGGACCTGGTCGGAGCCGATGATCAGGTGGGTCGGGAAGCGTTCCCGGAGAGCCTGCGCCTTGGTCAATGCGAGCCGCTCGGTCAGCTGTTCGGGCGTTTCTCCCGGCAGTGGCTCTTCATCTATATCCGGGGCGGCCCACTGAAAGGGCAGCCCGAGACGCTCCAGCAGCGTGCGACGGTAAGGCGAGCTGGACGCGAGAACGAGGTCGGGCATGGGTGCCTCCTGCTGTGAATTCGCTCGATTCTACCCTTCCATGTGCGTGGCGGCACAAGATGCAGGGATTCCGTCCAAATAGTTTTGACAGAGGCACCGCGGGTGCCTAGAATTGCGCGCTTATGTCTGGAACCATACCTGCACACATCGAACCCCGCCGCCTGGCAGACCGTGGCATCGCCCTGAAAGGGACGGTATCCGCTGCCAGGATGACGCGCCTCAGCGCTCTGCTGGATGCTCCGGCCGGAGAGGTTCAGGTCGAACTGAATTTCAACCGGGACGAGCAGGGCATCAGCGCGATGCACGGTCATTACCAGCTCGAGGTGGCGTTGATCTGTCAGCGCTGTCTCGAGCGGGTCGTGCTTGAGCTGGATGCCGAGTGTGATGTGGGGTTTGTGGCGAGTGACGAGGCGGCGAAGAACCTGCCCCGGCACTATGAACCGGTTATTCTGGATGACGAGGCGCTCGATCTGCACGAGCTGATCGAGGATGAACTGCTGCTGGCGTTGCCGGCGGTTCCGATGCATCCGATGGGAACATGTCAGCACCCGCCAGGCTATCAGCCTGACGAAGCGGAGCCGGAGGAAGAAGCTGAAAAGCCCAATCCCTTCAGTGTGCTGGCCAAGTTGAAACGCGATACCTGAGCTTAGGAGCTTAAAGTCATGGCTGTACAGCAGAACAAAAAGTCTCGTTCCGCACGTGGCATGCGTCGTTCGCACGACGCACTGACCAGCGCGGCGTTGTCCGTAGATCAAACTACCGGTGAGACTCACCTCCGCCACCACGTGTCCCCGGATGGTTTCTACCGCGGCCGTCAGGTGGTGAACAAGGACAACGACGAATAAGTCTTGTCCGCGTCAGTCCGCCTCGCGGTTGATGTGATGGGCGGGGACTTCGGTCCCCGCTGCATTATCCCCTCTGTTGCCCGCTGCCTCGAGCAGGACTCCCGGCTCAATGTCGTTCTGGTGGGCTCGCCCGAGCCGATGACCAGTCTCTGCGCCTCCCATCAGCTGCCCGCTGATCGTGTCAGCTTCATCCATACCTCCGAAATCATTCATGCCGATGATGCGCCTGCCAGCGTGCTGCGTGGCAAGCGCGATTCATCCATGCGCGTGGCCATCGAACTGGTGCGTGACGGCAGGGCCGACGGCTGCCTGAGTGCCGGCAACACCGGCGCGCTGATGGTGCTTGCCAAGGCTCTGCTGGGCACGGTGGAAGGTATTCAGCGACCGGCGATCATGGCTGCGCTGCCCGTGGCCGGCAAGTTCTGCCATGTACTGGACCTCGGCGCCAACGTGGACTGTACTGCCCGTCAGCTGTTCGAATTCGCGGTGATGGGCTCCGAGGCGGTGGCGGAGCTGACCGGCATCGAGCAGCCCCGGGTCGGCCTGCTGAATATAGGCAGCGAGATCAACAAGGGGTCGCTGCGGGTCCGGGAAGTTTCCGAGCTGTTGCGGGATTCCCCGTCGCTCAATTACATCGGTCATGTAGAGGGCAACGAGCTGTTTCAGGACAGGGCCGATGTGGTGGTGTGCGACGGCTTTGTCGGTAACGTGATGCTCAAGGCCAGCGAGGGCCTGGTTGACTATATGCAGGGCGAGATGCGCAGGGCCTTCGCTGACAACCTCTTGCTGCGCCTGTTGAGCCCGGTTCTCAGGCGCTCATTGCGTCCCATGGCCGAGCGGCTGAACCCGCACCAGTACAACGGGGTCAGTCTGCTGGGGCTGCAGGGAGTGGTGGTCAAGAGCCATGGCAATGCCGGTCAGCCGGCATTCGAGGCAGCCATTCGCCAGGCGGTTCGCGCCTGTCAGTCGGATATGCCGCAGCGCATCGCTGCGCGCCTGGCGCGCTGTCGAGGCGATCTATTGTGACCTGGGTGGCCGGATGGCCATCCAAGGGCGAACCGTTCAGATGAAAATAATGAGGAAGGTTGCATGACTCAAACCCTCGCTTTCGTATTCCCGGGACAGGGCTCCCAGGCAGTAGGCATGCTCGGTGAGCTTGCCGCAGAACATCCACAGATCGGCGAGACCTTTGCCGAGGCTGCCGATGCCCTCGGATACGACCTCTGGCAGCTGTGCCAGAACGGTCCTGAAGCCGATCTCAATCGCACCGATCGCACCCAGCCGGCGATTCTGGCTGCTTCCATCGCGCTCTGGCGGGTATGGACGGCGAACAGCAGCGTGCGCCCCGCCTTTGTTGCCGGGCACAGCCTGGGGGAGTATTCCGCCCTGGTCGCCGCCGGTGTCATTCCTCTTGCCGACGCGCTGCGTCTGGTTGAGCGGCGCGGTCAGCTGATGCAGCAGGCGGTGCCGGCAGGCGAGGGCGCCATGGCAGCCATCCTGGGTCTGGCCGATGAGCAGATTACCCAGCTGTGCGCCGAAGCCGCTCAGGGCGAAGTGGTCAGCGCGGTCAACTTCAACGCTCCGGGTCAGGTGGTGATTGCCGGCCAGGCCGCGGCGGTGCAACGCGCCATTGACGCCTGCAAGGCGGCCGGTGCCAAGCGCGCGATCGAGCTGCCGGTCAGCGTACCGTCCCACTGCGCGCTGATGAAGCCCGCTGCCGAGCAGCTGGCGAAGGATTTCGAGCAGCTGGATTGGCAACAGCCCCGCATCACCCTCGTGCAGAACGTCAGTGCGCGTCCCGCTGCCGACATGCAGACCCTGCGTGACCAGCTGGTGGAGCAGCTCTACAGCCCGGTTCGCTGGGTGGAAAGCATCGAATATCTGGCTGGTCAGGGCGTGACCGATCTGGTTGAATGCGGCCCCGGAAAGGTCCTGTCGGGTCTCAACAAGCGCTGCGCCAAGGGTGTGGCAACTCATAACCTGGACAGTGCGGCGGGACTTGCCGCTGCCCTGACCCAGTTTGCCTGAGGAAATCGAGATGAGTATTGAAGGGAAGGTAGCGCTGGTCACCGGCGCCAGTCGCGGCATCGGTGAGGCCATCGCCCATGCGCTGGCGGCTCAGGGTGCCATCGTGGTCGGCACCGCGACCAGTGATGCAGGCGCGGCCTCGATCGCCGAGAAGCTGGCTGCCGCCGGCTACCGGGGTACCGGTATGAAGCTGGATGTACGTGATCAGGCGTCCGTTGATGAGGTGCTGGCACGGATTGGCGAGCAGTTCGGAGCACCGGCTATCCTGGTGAACAATGCCGGTATCACTGCCGATAATCTGTTGATGCGCATGAAGGACGACGAGTGGGATGACGTCATCGGCACCAATCTCAGTTCCGTATACCGTTTGTCCAAGGCGGTCCTGCGTGGCATGACCAAGGCCCGCTGGGGGCGTATCATCTGCATCAGTTCCGTGGTGGCAGGCATGGGTAACGGCGGACAGTCCAACTACGCGGCGGCCAAGGCCGGCATGGAGGGTTTTGCCCGTGCGCTCGCCCGTGAAGTGGGCTCCCGCGGTATTACCGTGAACGCGGTGGCCCCCGGCTTCATCGATACGGACATGACCCGGGCACTGAACGACAATCAGCGTTCGGTCATGCTGGAACAGATCCCACTGGGGCGCCTCGGCCAGGCCGCGGAAATCGCCTCGGTCGTTGCCTTCCTGGCCGGCGAATCGGCTGGATACATCACCGGCGCAACCATCCCGGTGAACGGCGGCATGTTCATGGGCTGAGGCCCCTGAACGGTCCTGGCGGAAGCTGTCTGCGCCGGGCGTTTTGGACCGGAAGTGTTTTCCAGCTTGAAAACTCTGGAATGCTTTCTATAAACTACCCGCAGTCCGGCTTATCGGAACTGCAAATCAGGAGTGAGATCAAGGTATGAGTACCATCGAAGAACGCGTCAAGAAAATCGTTGCCGAACAACTCGGCGTTAAAGAAGAAGAAGTAACCAACAGTGCTTCCTTTGTTGAAGATCTTGGCGCTGACTCCCTGGACACCGTAGAGCTGGTCATGGCTCTCGAAGAGGAATTCGAGACCGAGATTCCCGACGAGGAAGCCGAGAAGATCACTACCGTGCAAGAAGCCATCAACTACGTGAACGCTCACCAGAAGTAATCACGCAGTCTGCTTGCAGGTTGAGAAAGCCGCAGTCCTGGTCCAGTACTGCGGCTTTTTTGTGGGCAGCTATCCAACTGACTCGAAGCGGGTCTTCGGCAGGGCACATGCGAGGCGGGTCTGAAATGCAAGGTGACCAATGCATGTCATCATGCAGTTGCCGTGCCGCGTCTTTATGCGGACAATAGCCCGCTGTCGCAAGAGTTGAATTAAGGAGTCTCCTTTGTCGCGTAGACGCGTCGTGGTAACCGGCATGGGCATGTTGAGCCCGCTCGGCAATACGGTTGAAAGCAGCTGGCAGGCCGCTCTGGCTGGCAGAAGCGGTATCGGCCCCATCGAGCATATGGACGTCAGTGCTTTCAATACCCGCTTTGGTGGCTCGATCCGTGATTTCGATATCGAACCCTACATGACCGCCAAGGAAGCGCGCAAACTGGATCTGTTCATCCAGTACGGCATCGCTGCCTGCATTCAGGCGCTCAACGAGTCGGGTCTGGAAATCACTGACGCCAACCGCGATCGCATCGGTGTCTCCATGGGATCGGGCATCGGCGGGCTGACCAATATCGAGCACAACCACGCGCTGCTGCTCAACAGCGGGCCGCGACGCATATCGCCGTTCTTCGTCCCCGGCTCGATCGTCAACATGGTTGCCGGTTACCTGTCCATCCAGTACGGCCTGCGCGGGCCCAACTACGCGCTGACCACCGCCTGTACCACCGGTACGCACAGCATCGGCATGGCCGCCCGCAATATCGCCTACGGCGAAGCGGATGTCATGATCGCCGGCGGTTCGGAGATGGCTACCACCGGGCTGGGGCTTGGCGGCTTCAGTGCCGCCCGGGCACTGTCCACCCGCAATGATGATCCGCAGAAGGCCAGCCGGCCCTGGGACAGTGAGCGTGACGGTTTCGTTCTTTCCGACGGTGCCGGGGCAATGGTGCTGGAGGAATACGAGCATGCGGTGGCCCGTGGCGCTCATATCCACGCCGAACTGATCGGCTTCGGCATGAGTGGTGACGGGTTCCATATGACTGCCCCTCCTGAAGATGGCCGCGGTGCGGCAATGTGCATGAGCAACGCTCTGCGCGATGCGGGCATCGAGCGGGAGGCCGTCGGCTACATCAACGCCCACGGCACTTCCACCATGGCCGGAGACCTCGCGGAAAGCCGTGCCGTCGAAAGTGTGTTCGGCGACCATGCCGGCAAGCTGGCCATGAGTTCGACCAAGTCGATGACCGGCCACCTGCTGGGTGCAGCCGGAGCGGCCGAGGCCATTTTCACGGTGCTGGCACTGCGCGACCAGGTGGCGCCACCGACCATCAATCTGGAGAACCCCAGCGAAGGCTGCAATCTGGATTATGTTGCCAATGAAGCCCAGGCGCGCACCCTGACGGTGGCGATGTCCAACTCCTTCGGCTTCGGCGGCACCAACGGCAGTCTGGTATTTCGCCGGCCCTGATGGAGGGTATCCGGATGGCTTCCAGCTCAACGGTCCGCTATCGGGTCAATGGCCATCCGCATGATCTGGTCTCCGTCAGGGACCGTGGGCTGGCTTACGGTGACGGGCTGTTCGAAACCATACGGGTCGTCAATGGGCGTGCCACACTGCTGGAACGTCACCTGGGCCGTCTCGGTCGCGGCATGTCGGTGCTGCGCATCGAGATGCCTCTTACGTCGCTGCGCAGCGAGCTCGAGGCGGCCGCCGTCGAGCTGGGCGAAGGATTGCTCAAGCAGATCGTTACCCGCGGCGAGGCAGGGCGGGGCTATGCCATGCCTGCCATCGCCGAGCCTACCCGCATTCTTCAGCTCCTGCCCCCGCCGGAATATCCCGCAGCCCACACGCTCAAGGGGATCAGGCTGTTCCCCTGTGCCACCCGTCTGGCACATCAGCCGTTGCTGGCAGGTCTCAAGCACCTCAACCGGCTCGAGCAGGTGCTGGCGCGAAGTGAGTGGCAGGACAGCGGCCATGCAGAGGGGCTGATGTGCGATATGGCCGGGCACCCGGTGGAGGGCACCATGAGCAATCTGCTGCTGCGTCTGGACGGCCGCTGGGTCACCCCCGATCTCCGCCATTGTGGCGTGCGCGGAGTGATGCGTGACTATCTCATGGACCAGCTGGCGGCCGAAGGCGAGCCGGTGCTTGAGCGCAGTGTCACCCTCGACGAGCTGCTGGCATGCGACGAGCTTGTATGCTGCAACAGCGTTTTCGGTGTGTGGCCGGTGGTTGGTCTGGGTGATCGGAAGTGGGCCGTTGGGCCTGGGGCGCGACGACTACAGGTATTTTCAGAGCAGGTTCTGAGTTGAAGTCAATTATCAAGACTGCAGTATATCTTCTTGTTTTTATTGTGTGCCTTGCGGGCGCCGTAGCGGCATGGGGCTTTTTCACTCTGCAATCGGCGTTGAACCAGCCGCTGGAGGTCGAGGTTGTCGACGTACTCGATGTTCCACCGGGCAGCACGCCGGCCCGGGTGTTCTCCAGTCTGGAGCAGCGCGGGATCATCGAGCGCGCCGGCTGGGTCCGACGTTACTGGCAGTGGCAGATGGCTGACACCGTTCTGCATGTGGGCGAATACCGCGTGGAGCCGGGCATGGATGTCAGGGCGTTACTGGACAGGCTGCAGCGCGGCGACGTCATTCAGCGCAGCATCACCCTGGTCGAAGGGTGGAATTTCAGTCAGTTCCGTGACGCGCTGGCCGGCGCGGAGCGGCTCGAGCAGACCCTGCCCCGTGAGTGGAGCAACCAGAAGGTAGCTGCAGAGCTGGACCTTTCCCGGTCGCACCCGGAGGGACTGTTCTTTCCTGATACCTATCTTTATACGCTCGGCATGTCGGACCGGGACATCCTCCGCCGCGCCCATCAGCGCATGCAGCAGGAGCTGGCGGACGCCTGGGAACAGCGTGCCGACGGACTGCCGATCAGCACGCCCTACGAGGCGCTTATTCTGGCATCGATCATCGAGAAGGAAACCGGCATGGCCCATGAAAGAGGAGAGATAGCCGGGGTGTTCACGCGTCGCCTGCAGATAGGCATGCGCCTGCAGACCGACCCGACGGTGATCTACGGCATGGGCGAGAATTACCAGGGCAGGATCCGACGTGACGACCTTCGACGCCCCACGCCCTACAATACCTACACGATTGATGGTCTGCCGCCGACGCCCATCGCCATGCCGGGCCGGGAGGCGCTGCGCGCTGCGGTGAACCCTGCGCCGGGCAAGAGTCTCTATTTCGTGGCCCGCGGGGATGGCTCCCATGTATTCTCGGAAACCCTGCAGCAACATAACCGAGCGGTACGCAATTACCAGATCAATCGGGCAGCCGACTATCGCTCCAGTCCACCGCCGGCGGAGCGCGATGCCAACGGAGGGGCTGAATGAGCGGACTGTTCATCACATTCGAAGGCCCTGAAGGTGCGGGCAAATCGACCAATATCAAGGTGTTTGCCCAGGCGCTGGCCCAGGCAGGCCATGCACCGCTGACCACCCGCGAGCCGGGTGGCACACCTGTCGCCGAGCGCATCCGCGAGGTCCTGCTCAGCGTTCATGATGAGCCGATGCATGCCGATACCGAGCTGCTGTTGATGTTTGCCGCCCGGGCGCAGCATCTCAATGGGTTGATCCGGCCTGCGCTGGCCGAGGGTCGCATCGTGATCAGTGATCGCTTCACTGATGCGACCTACGCCTATCAGGGCGGTGGCCGAGGCATCGACCCCCGACGTATTGCTGCGCTCGAGACGTGGGTGCAGGGTGAGCTTCGTCCTGACCTGGTGCTGCTGTTCGACGTTCCGGTAGACGTGGGCATCGCCCGCGCCCGGGCGCGAAGCGAGCTGGACCGTTTCGAACAGGAGCACCGGTCTTTCTTCGAGCAGGTCCGCAATACCTATCTTGAGCGCGCGGCGGCTGATCCTGCGCGCTACCGAATAATCGATGCCAGCGGCAATCTGGAACAGGTGCACCGGGAAATGCAGCCGGTCATCGAAGAAGTGCTGGAGCGCGTCGGTGGCTGATCCGGCGGCGATCTGCCCATGGCATCTACCGGTCTGGCAGTCGCTGACCACCCGGGACCGGCAGCCCCACGCCTTCCTTTTCGGTGGGCCAGCGGGCATAGGCAAACGGCGGTTCGCTGAGGCTTTCGCCGACTGGCTGCTTTGTCTGAAGCCCCGCCCGGGCGCAGCCTGCGGCGAGTGCCGCAGCTGCCAGCTGCGGCTGGCCGGCAGTCATCCGGATCGGCTGCTGATCGAGCCGGAGGAGGAGGGCAAGGCGATCCGCATCGACGCCGTGCGCCAGCTCGCCGACTTCATGGCCCAGACTGCGCAGCAGGGCGGGCGCAAGGTGGTGATGCTGCATCCGGCCGAGGCAATGAATCTCAATGCCGCCAACGCGTTGCTCAAGTCCCTGGAGGAGCCCACCGCAGAGACCTACCTGCTGTTGATCACCGACCAGCCCAGCAGACTGCTGCCCACCATTCGCAGCCGTTGTCAGGTCCTGAGCCTGACAGCGCCGGGCCATGCCGAGGCCAGGAGCTGGCTGGCTGCCCAGCTGCCGGAGCTGGATACCGGGCAGCACGACGCCCTGTTGCTGATGGCGGGGGGGGCACCGTTGCGCGCCCTGCAGCTGCAGACAATGGATGCGGCTGCTCTGCGGCGTCAGGTCGTGGAGGGCGTCAAGAGTCTCCTCAAGCGGGAAGAGTCCGCCTCCCGGCTGGCCGAAACATGGACTGCCGTGCCACTGGAGCTGCTGGCGGACTGGTTCTGCGACTGGACGCTGGATCTGCTGCGTCTCAAGACCGGCGCTGTAGAGCGGCCCCTGAACGGCGACATGGACAAGGTGCTACCCTATATGGCGCGGCATGTAACGGTGCCGGCTCTGATGGAGTGGCAGGACTGGTTGCTGCAGCACCGTGGGATGATTCTCGGCAAGGCCAATCTGAACCGCGTGATGCTTATCGAAACCCTGCTGATCCAGTGGAAACAGCTGATGGAAAAGCGCTAATCTGGCCCGGTCACCGGGACAACAGACTGGCTTTTAAACAAGGATAACGCCCATGAGTACTGCCACCGCAGGCCCCCGTAACGGCATTCTCTCACTGACCATCAAGGACAAGTCGGTGCTGTATGCGGCCTACATGCCCTTCATCAAGCATGGCGGAATGTTCATTCCCACCAACAAGAGCTACCGGTTGGGCGATGAAGTCTTCATGCTGCTTAACCTGATGGAGGAACCGGAAAAGATTCCGGTGGCCGGTAAGGTAGTGTGGATTACGCCCCGTGGCGCTCAGGGTAACCGTGCGGCGGGTATCGGTGTCCAGTTCAGCGATCAGGACAATACCGCCCGCAGCAAGATTGAAACTTATCTGGCCGGAGCGCTGAAGTCCGACCGCCCAACCCATACGATGTAATCAATGCTGATAGATTCCCACTGTCATCTCGACAGGCTCGATCTGAGCGCCCATGGCGGCTCCCTGAACAATGCGCTTGATGCGGCCCGCGCCCGCGGTGTCGGCAAATTTCTCTGCATCGGCGTGGATGCCGCCAACGCGCCGGTGGTGAAGCGGTTGGCCGAGCAACACGAGGATGTCTGGTGCAGTGTGGGTATCCACCCGTTGGACCTCTCCCGCAACGAGCCCGCCGACCTGCCCTGGTTGCTGGAAGAGCTCGACCATCCCCGAGTCGTGGCCATCGGTGAGACGGGGCTGGACTACCACTACGAGCCGGAGGGCGCGAAGCTGCAGCAGGAGTCGTTCCGCTTTCACCTGGAGGCGGCCCGGCAGACCGGCAAACCGGTGATCATCCATACCCGCGAGGCCCGGGCCGACACCCTGGATATGCTGCGCGAAGCGGATCTGCCCAACGCCGGTGTCCTGCATTGCTTCACCGAGGACTGGGACATGGCCCGCGCAGCCCTCGACATGGGCTATTACATATCCCTGTCCGGCATCGTAACCTTCCGCAACGCGGAAGAGCTCAGGGAAGTGGCGCGCCGCATCCCCGCGGATCGCCTGCTGGTGGAGACCGATTCTCCCTACCTGGCGCCGGTGCCCCATCGGGGCAAGCCGAACGAGCCGCAATTTGTCTGTGAAGTTGCTGCCGCCCTGGCCGAGATTCGCGGCGAAGCCGTGGAAGCGCTCTGGGAGAACACCACGGCCAACTTCCATCGGTTGTTTCCGCTGGCAAGTCACTGATACGCCGGCGCGGCCTGCCAAAAAAAGACCCGAATTCCGGGGGAAGAATTCGGGTCAAGACCATTAGGAGTGATACAGAAACGGGCTGAGCCGATTCTGCCAGACCCCGGCGCTTGGGGGAGACCGGTGCCTGTTGACTGAAGTATTGATGATTTTTTGCACAATGCCAGGCGAAAGGTCGGATATCTTAAACGGATTTGGAATAACCCCGCCTCATTTATCGTGACCTGGTGGCTTCGTCGACCTTCATCCGCAGAATCCCCAGTGCGCGGTCGAGCACCTCCTGAGTCGTGTAGAAATGCGGAGACCAGCGTATCCCGCCGCCCCGTGCAGCACAGATGACACCCGCCTTCATCAGCTCCGCATGCAGCCAGCCATTGTCTATCCCGCGGAAGGTGAAGGTGACAATGCCCGCCCGACGCTCGGGCGCCGTCGGGCTGAGGAGCCGCGCCCCGGGCAGTGCGCTGATGGATTGCAACAGATACGCGGTTCGTTGCTGCAACGCCTGCTGGATACGCTCGATGCCCGTCTCCAGCAGCAGTTCCAGGCTGGCTGACAGCGCATGCTGGGCCAGGGTATTGGGACTGCCCGGTTCAAAACGGCGTGCGGTGCTGGCGGGCGTCCAGTCCTCGCGGTCATAGTCGCCCAGTGCTTCCACCATGTGCCAGCCGAACTGCGTGAGCTTCAGCCGATCACGGACTTCCCGCCGACAGTAGAAAACCCCCAGACCTTCCGGGCCGAGCATCCATTTGTGACCATCGGCCATGGCAAAGTCGCACTGGCTGACCTGGACATCCAGCGGCAGGGCACCAAGGGACTGGATGGCATCAACGCAGAAGAGAATGCCGCGCTGGCGGCACGCCTCTCCCAGCCGCTGCAGGTCCATGCGCAGGCCGCTGGCATACTGTACCGAGCTGATGCTGAGCAGGCGGGTGGCCGGGCCCATGGCGGCAATCAGTGCCGACTCCGGATCCTCACCGTCCAAGCTTACCTGGCGTACCCGCACACCCTGATTTTCCAGAGCCTGCCAGGGAATGCGGTTGGAAGGGAACTCCTGATCACTGAGCAGGACCTCGTCGCCCTCGGCCCACTCCAGGCCCATGGCGACGATCGACAGCGCTTCGGAGGTATTCTTGACCAGCGCGATGTCACCCTTGCTCGGTGCATTGAGCAGCGTCTTGAACTGGCCCCGCAGTTCATGCTCCAGCTGCACCCAGCGCGGATAGTCGCGGGCGCCCTGGTGCATGTTTTCCCGAGCGAAGGCGGCAACCGCCTCGGCTGCCCGCCGGGGCCAGGGGGCGACGGCAGCGTGGTTCAGATAGCAGATGTCGGGCGCGTGGGGAAATTCCTCATCCCACTGAACGTCATGAAGCATTCCTGGTGATCCTGTAACTGTCGAGTTGTACCGGATCATAACCCAGCCTGCGCCGGTTTGTGGGGGATGCATGAATTTGCAGTCATATAAGTACCAGAATTGTGCAAATGGTCATGAAATTGGCATAATGCGGCGAAACCGTCACGCAATGCAGGAAAGCTCATGCAGAAAGAATCACGCAAGGTCCGCGAATTCCGCCGGCGCGAACAGGAAATTCTCACAGCAGCATTGCGCCTGTTTCTGGAGCAGGGGGAAGACAGTGTCACGGTAGAGATGATTGCGGATGAAGTGGGCATAGGCAAGGGCACCATCTACAAGCATTTCAAATCCAAGGCCGAGATCTATCTGCGGCTGATGCTGGACTACGAACGCGAGTTATCCGAGCTGCTGCATTCGGAAAATATAGAGAAGGACCGTGCGGCGTTGTCCCGTGAGTACTTCGCCTTTCGCATGAGCGATCCGGAACGCTACCGTCTGTTCGACCGCCTGGAGGAGAAGGTGGTCAAGGGCAACCAGATGCCGGAGCTGGTGGAACAGCTGCATGGTATTCGCGCTTCCAATTTCAACCACCTTACCGGCGTCATCCAGCAGCGCATCGACGAGGGCAAGCTGGAAGACGTGCCGGCCTATTTCCATTACTGCGCCGCCTGGGCGCTGGTCCACGGCGCCATGTCCATGTACCACTCGCCATTCTGGCAGGAGGTCATCGAGGACAAGGAAGGCTACATGCAGTTTCTCACCGATATCGGCGTGCGCATGGGCAATCGGGCCCGTCGGCGCCGGGATGCAGACCCCGCCTGAGCAGCCGGTGAACTCGACGGCGGCGCCCCGGTCTATCGGGGTGATCCGCCGAATCAGGAGTTTACCGCTTGCCGCTTTTTCCTAGACTGCTTTGCCTGCTGGTCGCGCTGGGCGCGTGGCAGGTACACGCCCGTGATTACACCTATACCGATGCCCATCTGCATTACGTCGACTTCTTCCAGGAAAGCGACGGCATGGACAGCCTGCTCGAACAGATGGACGCACACGACATCGAGCATGTGATGCTCACCGGCATTTCGGTTGCCAAGAAGTGGCACGAGGACGAGCCCCGCCGCCCGCGTTACTACGCCGGGGATGACGCCGGGGCCTACTGGTACAGCGCAACCGATCATATCGTTGCCCATGCGCTCCAGCAGCTGACGCCCGAGCAGCGCAAGCGCTTCCATCCCTTTCTCACGGGCTTCAACCCGAACGACAAGAATGCCGATGAGCATGTGCGCCGGCTGCTGAAGATGTATCCGGGCATGTGGAAGGGCATCGGTGAAATCTTCACCCGTCATGATGACCTCACCGCACTTACCTACAGCGAGACGCCGAGGGCCAACAGCGAGGCGCTCCGGCGGATTTATTTCCTGGCCGAGGAGTTCGACCTGCCGGTGATGATCCACAGCAACATCACCTCCAAGCGCGAGCGCAATCCCCTGTACCTGCCCGAGCTGGAGGAAGCCCTGCGCGATCATCCGAAGGTGCGCTTCATCTGGGCCCATGCCGGCACCAGCAAGGAGATCCATCGCCATCAGGAGAAGCTGACGTTCCTCTTCGAGGAGCTGGAGAGAATGCTCGGGCTTTATCCGAATCTGTATATCGACCTGTCCTGGACCATGCTCGAGCCCTACCTGCTGGACTCGCAGGGCCGGCCGGAGCCGCAGTGGGTTCAGCTGGTCGAGAGTCACCCGGAGCGCTTCATGATCGGCTCGGATGTGGTAGGGAGCTTCAAGCGCCTCGGCGAGCACATGACCGCCTTCGACGTTTTTCTCGACGCGCTTTCCGAGCCGGTAGCGCACCGGGTGGCACGGGACAACTTCCTGGCGGTGCTGCCCCGGAACCCGGACAGGGAGTGAGGTGGATGGAGGTGCCCTGGAGCACCTCCAGGGGCTGTCAGCGCGGGTTCAGTTGGTCGCGCCAGTAACTGCAGTTGTGAGTGTCATCGAAGGAGGCCTTCGCCACGACGCCGGGGCGGGGCGAATCCAGCTCGATGATCTGGTCACTGGCCGCCAGTCTCGGCCACTCCACCGCTTCAGCAGCACCATCGGTGCCATTGGGTCCGATCGCCGGGTCATCACCATAGCGGGCGAAATTGGTCCAGTAGCGGGCCATGTGTTCAGCCAGTTGCAGTTGTTCCTCGGTTGCGCCACGCGCCCTCAGGGTTTCCTCCGAAGCAAGCACGAACTGGATTTCGGCGGTGTGGGTTGCTCCCATCTCGATCACGGGAGGCAGCCCCGGCAGCAGCGGAGCATCTTCGTCCGTGAACCAATAGCCCCAGGTGGGCACCTGGTCCCTGAGCAGGTCCCACTGGGCGCTGTTGGGGCAGTTGAAGCGCCAGTCGGTGCCTATGGCACTGTAGGCAGTTACGGTGATAGCCGGATCGCCGGCAAACCGCCCCAGGTAGTGATTGGCGATATCGCTGGCATTCAGGCTCGGGTCTTCGGAGAGCAGGTCGGCTACCGCATCGCGATAGGCCTCTGCAGAGGCAAAGGCGGTAGGATCTTCCGCCAGCGCCAGCAGTGTGAACAGGCTGCCCTCATTGAGGTTGCTGCCCATGATCACCGGCACCTGGTTGAACTCGCCACTGGCCAGGGCATCGTTGATCGAGAGGGGCAGGGTGGGCGTGCCAGTGGACGGCAGTGCGCTGCCCGCCTGGGCGTCCAGCAGTTCCTCGACTGACAGGCTGCGCAGGCAGCTGACCAGAGCCTCATTATCTGCCGAGCCGGCGCAGGTGGTGGCGGCCACGGTTGGATTACCGAACAGCGCCTGTCCAATGGGGAGGGGCAGCTGATCGCCATTGTAGGAGCCGCTCTGCACGATCGCCTTGTGGAACAGACCGGCTGCCGCCGGCGACGCCAGTTGACTCATGACGCTGTGGCCGCCCGCGGACTCACCGAAGAGCGTGACATTGTCAGGATCGCCGCCGAACTCGGCGATGTTGTCCTGCACCCATTGCAGCGCCAGCTGCTGGTCCTGCAGGCCGAAGTTGGGGTCGCCCAGCGCGGCGAGGGGCAGGAAGCCGAGGGCACCGAGGCGGTAGTTGAGTGTGACGACCACCACTCCCTGTTCGACCAGTCGCTCGGGCTCGTAGCTGGCGCCACCGGAGCCGTAGATGAAGGCTCCGCCATGTATCCAGACCATGACCGGGTAATCGCCGGGTTCTTCGGGTGCGTATACGTTGAGGAACAGGCAGTCCTCGTTGACGCTGGCCTCACCAAAATTGCTGCCGATCTGCGGGCAGGCTGAACCGAAGCTTTCATCCAGCTCGATCACTCCGTCATGGGCGGCAGGGAACGAGGGGCTGGCGAAACGCTCTGCCTGGCCATAGCGGATGCCGCGGAAGACCCGCATGCCCGACTCGCTGATGCCGGTATAGTCACCCTGCTGGGTGGAGACTCGCAGCGGATTGTCTGCCGGCGAGCCGGAGTCGCTGCTGGAGCCGCCGCCACCGGACAGGCAGCCGCTGAGGCTGACTGCCAGGGCGAGGGCCGAGAGGGAGGAGATGACCAGGCGCGCGGGAGAGGTTCTGATGGGGCTGTGCATTATTGTTGTTCCTTGTTTCGTGTACATGGCCAGTGGCCTGTTACCTTCCGTATCCGCACATTAAAGGAACTGTTCCGGCCCACGCCAAACCCCAAAAGGGTGAGAGAAGCAGTCGCTCGCATCCCCCGGCGGGCGTAATCCTGTAGACTGTTGCCGTGTCACGATTGGAGAGTTACATGACTGCCAGGATTCAATTCCCCATCGACTACATCGAGCCGGTGTTCCGTCCGCCGAGCGAAGCGCATTCGCTTATCCTGCCGGTCACCAATGGCTGTTCGTGGAACAAGTGCACTTTCTGCGACATGTACACCGCGCCGCAGAAGAAATTTCGCGCCCGGGATGAGGAGCAGGTGCTGGAGGAAATCCGCCGCTGCGGCGAGCGGATGATCGTGCAGCGCGTGTTTCTGGCGGATGGCGATGCGATGGTACTGCCGACACACAGGCTGCTGCGCATCCTGCAGGCGATTGCCGAACACATGCCCGAAGTGACGCGGGTGACCTCGTACTGCCTGCCGCGCAATCTGCGTCGCAAGTCGGTGGAGGAACTGCGACAGCTGCGTGAAGCAGGGTTGCAGATGCTCTATGTCGGAGCCGAGTCGGGTGATGATGAGGTGTTGCGGCGGGTGAACAAGGGCGAGACCTTCGACTCCACCGCCGAGGCCCTGATCAAGGCCCGGGAAGCGGGACTGCGAACCTCGGTGATGATTCTGAATGGCCTGGGAGGTCAGTCGCTGTCGCCACAGCATGCCGCCAACTCCGCCCGCCTGATGAATCTCACCCAGCCTGACTACTTGTCGACGCTCGTGGTCAGTTTCCCCAACGGACTGGATCGCTATCGCGAGCAGTTCCCGGATTTTCAGCCGCTGGAACAGCAAGGCCTGTTTATCGAAATGGAGCAGTTTCTCTCTGCGCTGGAGCTGGAGAAAACCGTTTTTCGCAGCGATCACGCTTCCAATTATCTGGTGCTCAAGGGCACGCTGGGGCGGGACAAGGCGCGTATGCTGGCGCAGGTGCGGGAGGCTGTGGAACGTCCAGCCCATGCCGGCCTGCGCCCCGAATGGATGCGTGGCCTGTGACGCCCCGCCTGCTGGCGGCGCTGATCGCCCTGGGGCTCGCCGGATGCACGCCTTCGCATATGCGCGATGAGGGGCGCCAGCTGCTGAGTGATGCACGGCTGATCGACAGTGTGCAGATCCAGCGCAGCGGCAACTGGCGGCTGCAGCCGGATTCGCGGATGTACATTGCCCAGAGCCACTTCGACCCTGTCGGCCACGCTCATGCCAGGCCGAACCTCCTTGCCGAGGAAGCCTTTGGCGCCGCCGTGCAGGTATTCCCCATGGTGCGCCGGGCGCCGCAGCCGCAGGGGCTGGACGAGGCGCTGAGCAGTGCTCGCCAGCACGGCATGGACTATCTGCTGTACACCCGCTTCGCCAGCGCGCGCGCCAGTGGCGGCACGGATCAGGAGCGCGTACGGGACGGGCACGTGGGCCGGGATGAGGTGGTGTTGCAACTGATGCTGATGGAAACGGGCACCGGTCGGCTGGTGGACTTCGTCACCATCGAAAACCGCACCGGATTCCTCGATTTCAGCCGCTCGCGTCCGGAGGATCTGCTCAGGGAACCCATGCAGACCTATACACGTCAACTGTTGGGCAATCGCTGAAACACGGTCACTGCAACAGGGAGCACAGGATGGACACCCGACAACCCCCGGCACAATCACTGCTCAGGCATCTTCCCGAATCGACCGTAGGTGCGGCCCGCGAGCCCGCACCGGTTCACCTCTGGAATCCGGAGTTGAGCGGTGAGCTGGACATGCACATCGCCCGTGACGGGACCTGGTATCACGAGGGCGAGCCCATCACCCGGCTGGCACTGGCGCAATTATTCTCCGGCATTCTGCGACTGGAGGAGGACGGACGCTACTACCTGGTGACGCCGGTCGAGAAGTGGGCGATCCGCGTGGATGACGTTCCTTTCGTGATCGTACGCCTGGAAGTGGAGGGCAGGGGACGGGAGCAGGAACTGCGTTTCTTTACCAGCCTCGAGCACGAGGTGGTGGCAGGTAACGAGCATCCCATTCGGGTTCAGATCGATGAGCGAACCGGCGAGCCGTCGCCTTACCTGTTGCTGCGGGACAACCTTGAGGCGCTGCTCCATCGTAACGTGTTCTACCAGTTGGCGGAGCTCGCCGAAGAGCATCAATGGCAAGGACGGACCCGCACCGGCGTCTGGAGCCGCGGGATTTTCTTTCCGATAGATGGCGATTCAGCTCTGGACTGAGGGCCGCAGGGCTGCGGCCCAAGTCAAGACCCCGGGGCCAAATTTAATGGTTGATATTCCCTATATGTGGGTCTAGCATTCTTCTCCACGCACAACGGGTAGTGATTTGATGACTGCGGCATAAGGGCGCAGTCAAGGCGGATCACCGGCATTTCAGGAGAAGATGATGAGTCAAGCAGCCAAGGTGCAGCGTCTGCATAACGTGGTCAGCAGTATTCCCATGCAGCCTGCCTCGGAAGATATCTGGGATACCAAATATCGACTCAAAACCAAGGATGGGGTGGCCATCGACCAGACGGTGGACGCAAGCTATCAACGCGTTGCCCGGGCACTCGCGGAGGTGGAAGCTCCTGAAGTGCGCGAGGTCTGGTACGAAAAATTCCTCTGGGCCCTGCGCCACGGGGCAATCCCCGCCGGTCGCATCACCTCCAACGCCGGCGCTCTGGAACACAAGCCTGCCACCTCAACCATCAACTGCACGGTCTCGGCCACCATTGGTGATTCGATGGACGACATTCTTGCCAAGCTGCACGAGGCCGGATTGACGCTAAAGGCCGGCTGCGGCATTGGCTATGAATTCTCCACTCTGCGTCCCCGCGGCGCCTACGTGTCTGGCGCGGGTGCCTACACTTCCGGCCCGCTGTCGTTCATGGATATCTACGACAAGATGTGCTTCACCGTTTCCTCTGCCGGTGGCCGTCGTGGCGCGCAGATGGCGACTTTCGATGTCGGTCACCCGGACGTGGCGGATTTCATTCGCGCCAAGCGTGAGGGTGGACGTCTGCGGCAGTTCAACCTGTCGCTGCTGATCACCGAGGAGTTCATGCAGGCGGTCGAGTCCGACAGCGAATGGAAGCTGGCCTTCCCGTTGAGCCAGGCGGAAGCGGAAGCGGATCAGGTGGATATCAACGATCCGGAGCAGGTGATCTGGCGTGAATGGCCGAACAACGAGCGCTATGTCACCCGCGAGGATGGCCTGGTGGCCTGCCGGATATTCCGCACCATGAAGGCGCGGCGCATCTGGGACATGATCATGACGTCCACCTATGACTTCGCCGAGCCGGGTTTCATTCTCATTGACCGGGTCAACGAGATGAACAACAACTGGTTCTGCGAAGAGATCCGCGCCACCAACCCCTGTGGCGAGCAGCCGCTGCCGCCTTACGGTGCCTGTCTGCTGGGTTCGATCAACCTGACCCTGTTCGTTCGCGACCCCTTCACCGACAAGGCCCGTTTCGACTGGGACGAATACCGCAAGGTGGTGGATATCTTCACCCGTATGCTGGACAACGTGGTGGAGATCAACGGCCTGCCGCTGGAACAGCAGCGCGACGAGATCTTCCGCAAGCGCCGCCACGGCATGGGCTTCCTCGGCCTGGGTTCGACCATGACCATGCTGTGCATGAAGTACGGCGATCAGAAGTCCCTGGAGTTCACCGAGCGTGTCTCCCGGGAAATGGCGATGCAGGGCTGGCGTACCGGTCTGCAGCTGGCCGAGGAAAAAGGCCCGGCGCCGCTGATGGAAGAGGAGTTCACCGTTACCGGTGCCATGCTGGCCAAGCGCCCGGAAATGAAAAAGGACGGTTTCAAGGTCGGGCAGAAGGTCAAGGGCAAGGTGCTCTGGGCGAAATACAGCCGCTACATGCAGCAGGTGGCGGCGGAGGACCCGGCACTGGTTGAGGCGCTGGCCGAGAAGGGCGCGCGCTTTACCCACCACAGCTCGATCGCCCCGACCGGGACCATTTCCCTGTCGCTGGCCAACAACGCCTCCAATGGTATCGAACCGAGCTTTGCCCACCACTACTTCCGCAACATCATACGTGAGGGCAAGAAGTCCAAGGAAAAGGTCGACGTATTCAGCTTCGAGCTGCTGGCCTACCGCGAGTTCGTCAATCCTGACGCGCTGCCGCAGACCCAGGGCGAGGGCCGCAACCTGCCGGACTACTTCATCTCCGCCGACGAGGTGACCCCGACCCAGCACGTGGATGTGCAGGCGGCCGCGCAGAAATGGATCGACTCGTCGATCTCCAAGACGGCCAACGTACCCACTGATTATCCCTACGAGGATTTCAAGGATATCTACCTGTACGCCTATCACAAGGGGCTCAAGGGGTGCACCACCTTCCGCTTCAACCCCGAGGCCTTCCAGGGGGTGCTGGTGAAGGAAGAGGACCTGGCCAACACCACCTATCGCTTCAAGCTGGATGACGGCACCGTGGTGGAAGCCAAGGGCGGCGACGAGATTGAGTACGACGGTGAAAAGCACACCGCTGCGAACCTGTATGACGCGCTCAAGGAAGGCTATTACGGCAAGTTCTGAAGCGTCGAACCAATTTGAACGGCTCCGCCACATGGCGGAGCGAGGGAAACGATATGTCCATCAAGATCAGCAAGAAAATCGTTGATTACTCCGTGGTAAAGCCGGACGAGCAGGCCGTCGTTGCCGAGGTCCCGGCCAAGCCCGACTATGTGGTGATGCACGAAAAGCTCAAGCGCCCCGAGCATCTGGAAGGCTGTACCTACAAGATCAAGACCCCGACCTCGGAGCACGCGATCTACGTCACCATCAACGATGTGGTGCTCAACCGTGGCAGTGAGCATGAGGTGCGCCGGCCCTTCGAGATCTTCATTAATTCGAAGAACATGGAGCACTATCAGTGGATTTCCGCGCTGACGCTGATTATCTCGGCCGTGTTCCGCAAGGGAGGTGATTGCACCTTCCTGGTGGAGGAGCTGCGCAGCGTGTTCGACCCCAAGGGGGGATACATGAAGCGTGGGGGCCGCTGGATGCCTTCACTGGTAGCAGAGATCGGCGATGTGCTCGAACAGCATCTCAAGCACATCGGCCTGATCAAGGACGAAGTGGATGAGCACCAGCGCGCCTATCTGGAACAGAAGCGTGCCGAGTTCACCGGCCGCGCTGCCCAGAGCCAGACCGACGCCGAATGCGATGACAGTACCGAAGACTATCCGGCCGGTGCACAACTGTGTGGCAAGTGCCACACCAAGGCGGCGGTACAGATGGACGGCTGTCTGACCTGCCTGGCCTGCGGCGACAGCAAGTGCGGCTGAGCTGATCCGATGCTGCATCGACCCGGTCGATGCAGCATGCTCCTGCCTTTTCACTTTCCCTTCCGATCATTCCGCATCCTTCATTTCTCTGTTCTGAAACACTCGCTCTGTCCCAGAGCCATGAGTTCCGGGTCGCCAATGACCTTTCTCAGTTCTGATACACCCTGACCATCGGCAGCCATTTGTCCTGAGACCCTGATACCCAGCGGGCCTCAGCCCAGCCTGATCAGCGGCCTTGCCGTGGTCACCTGTAACGCCGTTGACACACCTCCCTTTTCCATTCGCCGTGCAGATGTTGGGAACCCTTGACTATCAAGCGGTTAGGTCAGGTGGCACGGGGATTGCTCTGACTTGATCACAAGCGGATGCACCTGTTCAGGCCTCAAAAGGGATACGCCAAATGGTCACCCACCTTTCGTCGCTCGTGTCGCAATTGCTGATCTGTCTGATCGGTCTTGCGATCTGCGTTCTGACCCAGTTTCAGGCCCGGGCAGCCGACGGTGACATCCTCATTTCCCGGGAGGTCCAGCCCCGCGCCGCAGCTCGTCAGGAGTTGATGCCGGACCCCAACCCACAAGTCGTCAACCCCGAACACTCCACGCAGATCCGCAACAACATCCGCAGCGCCCGGAATCCGATGGAAATTTCCGATCGCGACTTTGCCAACGTGACCAGCGGTACGAGCCTGGGCAGGGGGGTGCAGGTCTTCAATCAGACCAGAGCACAGAAGCACAACAATCTGCGCGGAGCAGGCGGGCTCGGAATCACTGCAGGGGCAGGGGGCGCCCGAGCCGGCGGCGGCACCGCTCGTATCGGCAACGATGTCAACCGCAGTGTCCAGCAGGGTCTGCGTCCACTCCAGAACCTGGGGAAATGACCATGGGGCTTCGTCATCTGTTGATCATCTGTTCCCTGCTGTGCTGTTTGCCTGCCATGGCTGACAACGCTGTGATCGATTCCAGCGGTGCCGGCTATCAGGGCAACCTGATGCTCAATCAGGCCGCAGGCGATGCCCATCAACAGGCCAATGCTCGGGCTGTTGCGCCAGGCGACATGCCGCGGATCAACGTCCGGCAGGAGCGTGATGGGGTGCCGGCAGCGCGCGGTACGTCAGCGATCCAGGCCAGTATCCAGGGAGACGCGTTCAGCGGCGGCAGCGGTGTGCTGGGGGTTAACCAGAGCGCCGGGGCAGCCAACCAACAGATCAATGGCTTTCGCATAGGTGCCGGTGTGCGCCCCGAAAGCCTGGACGACAGCAGCCTGGCGCAGGCCGCTGCGCTGTCGCCGCAGAATTCAGCAGAACCTCCTCTGACGGGTGACCGCCGGGTCGAGATAGATGACCGGGCGTTCAGCGACAGTCGGGGCGTAGTCCAGCTGAATCAGGCTGCCGGGGTTGGCAATCGCATGGTCAACAATCTCGGCATCCGTATCCTGGAGTAGTACAAACAATCGAAGCCACACAAGGATTCAGGTCATGAAAACCAAGCACAAACTTACCGCAATCGCCTTTGTTGTTGCCGCATCCATGTCCATGGGCGCACTGGCCGGGGGCAAGCCCGGGCCCAAGCCGGATCCCACTCCGGATCCGTCGGCATCCAGCGCATCGGTGACTGATGTCCAGGTCAGCCTGCTGAACGCCGTGGAGAATGACGGCACCACCAATGATGCCTACGTCAATGATGCTATCCAGGACGGCAGCGGGAATGCCGGCGTCAACGTCGCCGCCGGCGACACCAACCAGCAGGCGAACGCCCTGTCCATCTCCACCGCAGATGCTGACGCTGACTTCGTATTCGGTCACAGCGCCACTGCCAGCGTCGGCGTCGGGCAGCTCAATGCCGGCAACCAGCTGAGCAACCTGGATGTCTCGAATCACGCTACCGTGGAAGACGCAGCCAACAACTTCTCCGGTAATCTGGGCCTGAACGTTGCTGCCGGCGCGTTCAACCAGCAGAAGAACGATGCCGCCATTGCCAACGCTACCGAAGCCCAGAATGCCGAAGCTTCGATCGAGGTTCTGCAGATCGCAGCGGCCAGCGATACCTATAACGGTGTCGAAGCTGGCGAAAGTGCGCTCAGCCTGGTGGCCTCCGGTTATGGTCGTCCGGGCCATGGCGGACCCGGCAGGCCCACCCAGAACAATGACGTAGACAACCACGCCACGCTGATCGGCTCGTTGAATGACTTCTCCGGCAATGCCGGGGTGAACATCGCCGCCGGTGGTACCAACCAGCAGAGCAATACGCTGTCCATCGCCGCAGGCTGCAGCGGCTGTCCGTAAGGGCTGAGGGGCCCGGGAGCGATCCCGGGCTCTTTTTCAACCAGAGCATATGGATATGAAACGACGGTTTCCGTGGGGGATGGTGCTGGCGTCACTGATGATGTTGTCAGCGCCTTTCCCCGCACTGGCATCACCCAAGCCACTGGCGATCCTGCCGGGTGGTGGCTTGGCCTTCAAGCCGCTGCAGAGCATGCGCGAACGTCGCTTCGCCAACCTGGTACAGCAGCGTACCGACTTCAGTTGCGGTGCTGCCGCCATGGCCACTCTGCTCAATGAAGCCTACGGCTGGGACTTCACCGAGGAGCAGGTCATCGAAGGCATGCTGGCCGGCGCTGATCCGCAACTGGTACACCGCATGGGGTTTTCCATGCTGGACATGAAGCGATATGCCGAGTCACTGGGCCTGCGGGCGCGTGGTTATCGGCTGCAGCCAGCGCAGCTGGCGCAGGTAAAGGTGCCTTCGATCGTGCTGATCGATGTCCGCGGATACAAGCATTTCGTCGTCATGCAGGTAAGCAGCGACAACTGGGTGTACATCGGTGATCCGGTACTCGGACACAAGAAGATGACCCTTGAGGACTTCGCCCGGGGCTGGAACGGCATCGTGTTCGCCGTCATAGGCCCGGGCTACAACCGGGAGAACGCGCTCCTGACGCCACCGGAGCCATTGACCGCCAGGCACCGGCTCGACAGGTTCAGTCCAGTCAAGGACGCAGAGCTGATGGAGTTCGGCTTTCTCCAGAGCGATTTTTTCTGAGCACGGCAAACGCCGGGAGCAGGACCATGAAAACCCTCATATGCCTTATGGCTTTACTGGTCGTATGCAGTCTTCCCGCCCACGGGGCCAATCCGTTCCGGGCCGCCGAACTGAGCGACATGGAGTTGAGCAAGCTGCGCGGACGCTATGTCATGCCTGATCGCATCATTCATTTTGGCGTGACCATGAGCAGTGTCTGGGAGAACGGAGCTGGCCAGACGGTGGGCGCTGCCGTGACCTTCAACGTCAATGGCAGGGCGGAGCCGAGCCTGCACGTCACTGACCTCTCCAGCCAGTTGTCCGGCACCGAGGGAACGGTGAGCCCGGGTACCGGCACTCTGGTAGGCGGGGCCGGACTTACTGATGTGCGCGGCATTTCCCAGAGCGTGCGCAGCGCGGGCGATTTCAACAACGGTCTCAACAATCTGGAAATCGTGGTATCGCGCGGCGGTGAAGCCGACGTTCCGGCGGGCGGTTCCACCCCCTGGGCCGGCAGCACCGGCTTTGCCAATGAGGTGGGCAGGGTGCTGATTGATCGCCAGGGCGGTGGTCTGAAGGTCATGCTTGATGCCGGCACCCAGGGCTCGGCCATGCAGCAGATCGGAACGGGCAAGGTGGTGCAGCAGGCCAGTTTCACCGGCGACCTCAACAGCGTACGCAACCTTGTCACCCTCAGCGTTGGGCTGAAGGAGCTGCCCCTGGGTCAGGACTTTGCCAACTGCACACTCGAGCAACTGCGGGCCCTGCGCCCCGTCGGATTCTGAATAACGTAATCACTACAAGGAAGATGCATCATGCGCAGATCTGCAGGATGGGCACTTGTCCTGACATTGGGCGCCAGTGTTCCGGCCCTTGCCCAGAGCAGCGAGGAAGAAGCATTGCGCCGGGAGGTGGAAGTTCTCAGGGCGCGTTTTGAAGCGCAACAGAATGCATTGATGATTCTTGAGCAGCGGTTGCGCCAGCTCGAAGGCACCAGCAGCGCTGCGGCGCAACCCGCCCGGCCGGCAGGGCAGCCAGGGTCGCCGGCTCAGGTGGCGAGTAACACCGCTGGCGGTTCCGGTTCAGGATATGGGCAGGCGCTGCGAGATGATTCCGAAGCAGCGCCGAGCGTCGAGGCGCTGTATCAGGAGGCCAGCGGCTTCTTCGGTGGCGGGCGTTTCAGCATCGAGCCGGGCCTGACCTACAGTCACTATG
Organism: Halopseudomonas pertucinogena; assembly: GCF_014646575.1. Classification (GTDB taxonomy): domain Bacteria; phylum Pseudomonadota; class Gammaproteobacteria; order Pseudomonadales; family Pseudomonadaceae; genus Halopseudomonas; species Halopseudomonas pertucinogena. Next base: position 1,048,551 of record NZ_BMNN01000001.1, read on the forward strand.
ACACCCGACAACTATTTCTGAACGGTTTCCTGGCACTGGATGCGATATTTCTCGGCAACCTCGGGGTCGACGAGATCAATGCCGATACGTTCACCTTCGATCTCACTGCCCGTTACAACTGGCGTCAGCGCTGGCAATTCGATGTAAACGTGCCTTACATCTATCGAGAAACGACCTATCAATCCGCCGGAGCGGGCGGAGCGAGCACCACCTACAGCGAAGCTACGGTTACCAAGGGGCCGGATCTGGGAGATATCAGCTTCGGGGTGTCCTACAAGTTTCTTGATGAAGGTGTTTCCCGCCCTGATGCGGTATTCAGCCTGCGGATCAAATCGCCGACGGGGAAACACCCCTACGGCATAAAGCTGCAACGACAGCCTGACAATGATAACCTGAACATTCCCGAGACGCTGCCCACCGGCAACGGTGTCTGGGCGGCAACCGCCGGCCTGGCTGTGGTGAAGACGCTGGACCCGGCGGTGGTATTCGCCAATCTGGCCTATACCCATAACTTCGAGCGGGACTTCAGCGACATCAGCCCACAGGACGGCATCCGCGTTCCGGGTACCGTGAACCTCGGCGATCACTTCCAGTTCGGCTTGGGGATGGCCTTCGCGCTGAACGAGCGAATGAGCATGTCCATGTCATTTTCCGAGCTGATCAGTCGCAGCACCCGCATCAAGTATGACGGCGGAGGCTGGCAGACGGTCAATGGCAGCGATGCGAACGCAGCCTATTTCAACATCGGCATGACCTGGGCGGTAAGCGACAATCTGACGGTAGTGCCGAACCTGTCGATGGGACTGACACCCGATGCCCCGGATTTCAGTCTGAGCCTGAAGTTTCCCTACTACTTCTGAGCCCGCCGGCGGATCTGGTGTTTGCGCAGCAGGCGGTACAGGGTAGGGCGGGAAATACCCAACTGCGCTGCCACCTTGCTCATGTTGCCCGGGTTGTGACTTATCGCAGCCCGCAGAGCCTCGCCTTCGGCGCGCAACAGGCTGGTCTCAAGGCTCTCGGTGCCTGTGGCGGCCGTTGATGATACCGCTAGGCCGAGATCGGCAGCCTCGATTTCCCTGCCGTCTGCCAGCGCCATACCCCGGCGTACGCGATTGGCCAGTTCACGAGCGTTGCCCGGCCAGTCATGCTGCAACAGTGCCTGAATGGCGCCGGCGCTGAAATTGCGCGGTCGTCGACCTATCTCGGCCATGTAAAGCTGAGCGAAGTGGCGAGCCATCGGAATGATATCTTCCCTGCGCTGACGCAGCGGGGTGGTGCGTACTTCCAGCACATTCAAGCGATAGTAGAGATCTTCACGGAAGCGGCCATCCGCTATCGCGGCTTCCAGGTCGACATGGGTGGCGGCCAGCACCCTCACATCCACTGTCAGCGTCTGGTGGCCACCGACACGCTCGATCTGCTTTTCCTGGAGGAAGCGCAACAGATTTGCCTGCAGCTCCAACGGTAGGTCGCCGATCTCGTCGAGGAAAAGCGTGCCACCATCAGCCGCCTCGATGCGGCCGATCTTGCGCTGATGGGCGCCGGTGAATGCGCCTTTCTCGTGGCCGAACAGTTCGGACTGGATCAACTGGTCCGGTATGGCACCGCAATTAACCGCCACGAAGGGTGCCCCGCGACGCAGGGACTGGGCATGCAGCGAGCGGGCTATCAGCTCCTTGCCGGAGCCGCTTTCACCCCGCACCAGCACTGGAGCATCCGTATTGGCGACGCGGGCGATGAGTTTCTGTAGCGCTCGGGCCTGCTCGCTGTCGCCAAAAACGAATTCCTCGCGGGTGGTCGCGGGATGAAGGTGTCGGCGGCGCAGATGTGCCATACCGCAGGCCCGACCCAGAGCGATATGGATGCGGGAGGTATCGAAGGGCAGCGTATGGTAATCGAGAAACCATTCGGCGATGAACCTGGATGCCACCGGCAACTGCAGCATGGACGGCGGCACCGCCACCACCCACTGGATGCCGGTCCGGTTTATCAGGGCCTTGACCTTGTTCAGGTCGTCCAGATGCTCGGGATGCAGGCGCAGCATGCCCAGATCGGAGTCGGGCAGGCTGGACTGGTCCAGCTTCACGCTCTGTATCTTCCAGCCCGCGGCCGGTAGGTGTGTATTCAGGCTCGCGCACTCGTCGCAGGGGTCCACCAACAACAGCCGACGGAGCGGGACGGGAGTAGTGTCCACCATGCATCCCTTCATCAATGGAATAGAAACATCCAGAAACATAGCACAAGGCTGACACTGGACAACAAAATACCGTCGCTTTTGTAGGGGGTTATACATAATGCGTCAGAAATGTGACCATTGCGTGCGCTGCCCCGATAAGTAAGCTAAGGGGCTACACAGGAGAACGTGATGGCCAGTTTGCAGATATTTTGGATGGCGCTTGCAGCAGTGCTTCTTACCGGCTGGCTGACGAGTGGCTGGTTGCAACTGCGTAACAGTACCCGACTGCGTGAGCGACTCGACGACGTCACGCGGGAGTTTCACCAGCTTCAGCTCCAGAGCCAGGATCGGCTCGCCAGCGAGCGTAGCCTGAGCACCCGGATCGAATTGCTTCAGGAGGCGCTGAACGGGACGGGGCGGGAAAAGGACCGTCTGGAAATCCGCTTGCAGCAATTGCAGAACAGGCACGAGGAGCTGCGGGTGCAGCATTCCACCCTGCAGGCCAGCCTGGAGCAGCGCCAGCAGCATTTCGACGAGCAGCAGCAGTTGTTGCAGGAGAGCCGCGAGCAGCTGAAGCTGGAGTTCGAGCAATTGGCCAGTCGCATCTTCGAGGCCAAGGGGCAGACGTTCACCCAGACCAGCCAGCAGTCCCTTGACGCTCTGCTCAAGCCCTTCCGTGAACAGATCGAACAGTTTCGCAGCAAGGTCGAGGATATCCATCACAAGGACACCCAGCAGCAGGCGGCGCTGGCGCAGGAGCTGCTGCACCTCAAGGAGCTGAATCAGCAGATTACCCGGGAAGCCCACGACCTCAGCACGGCCCTGCGTGGCCAGAAGAAGACCCAGGGCAACTGGGGCGAGCTGATTCTGGAAAATGTGCTGGAGCGCTCCGGGCTGCGGTCGGGGGTTGATTTCAGGCGAGAGGTCAGCATGACCACGCGGGAAGGCCAGCGCCAGCGTCCCGACGTGCTGGTTTACCTGCCCCAGGGCAAGCACCTCATCATCGATGCCAAGGTGTCGCTCAACGCCTACACCCGCTACATCAACAGTGAGGAAGAAGGGGAGCGGCAGCTTGCGCTGGCTGAACATGTCCATGCCTTCGGTCAGCGCATACGGGAGCTGGCCGACCGCAATTACTTCGAACTTCCAGGGCTCAATGCGCCCGAGATGGTGTTCATGTTCGTGCCTATCGAGTCGGCTTTCGTCGAAGCGCTCAAGGCGGACGAAACCCTGTTCCAGAAGGCCATCGAACAGAATGTGCTGGTAGCGACCCCTACAACGCTGCTGACCAGTCTGAATATCGTGCGCCAGTTATGGCGCTTCGAGGACCAGAACCGCCATACGGCCGAACTCGCGGAGCGGGCAGGTCGGGTCTACGACAAGCTGCGCACTTTCCTCGGCAGCATGGACGCCGTCGGCAGCAGTCTGGAGAAGGCTACCGACGCTTACCAGAAGGCCTGCAGCCAACTGGTGAGCGGGCGTGGCAACCTGGTCAAGCAGGTCAGCGAGTTCAAGGAACTGGGCGTCTCGGTCAGGGCCGAACTTGGCGAGCAGTGGACCGATCGTGCCGAGCTTGAACTCGGCCACGATGTACCGGCGGATTCGATTGAGCTGAAATGAGAGGAACGGCCCGGCAGAACGCCGGCCGTTTACAGGTGGAAGTCGCCGCTGGCTTCGGGCTGATATTCGATATCGAGAATCTTGAGTTTCAACAGACGACCGTTGGGGCCGGTCCAGTCAATGCTCTGGCCTTTCTTCAGGCCGAGCAGGGCGATGCCCACCGGGGCCAGCACGGAAATGGTGCCTTCGGCGCCGGCCTTGTCCGGGTACACCAGGGTCAGCACCATCTCGCGGCCGCTGCTTTCATCCACGAAACGCACACGCGAGTTCATGGTGATCACGTCCGGACCAACGCTGTTATGGCTGACGACCTTGGCCCGGAGTATCTCGTTCTCGAGAGCTTCCATCAGGTCGATCGGCCCATCCAGTGAATCCAGCACCTCGTCCAGGCGTTGGATATCCAGGCGGGTGAGCACGATAGAGGGGGATTTGCTCATGGCGAACAGCATTGCTCCTTGTGGAAAGACAATAAACGTAAAAATTCAAAAATCGGTAAACGGATGCGTAGCAGAAACCGACAGGACATCGGCATGGATAGACAGTACCAGAATGTAATCTTCTTGCAAGGTTTGTGAAAGAATGTGCCGCTGGCCTATGCTCAACAACGTCACGGTGCCGGTTCCGTCGAGGTTCGGGAGTTCCCCGCCGTGCAGCACGGCCTGACATTCGCATGCAGCACCCCTAAGGAGAAGTGATGAAGGACGTTCTGAAACAGGCCATGGATGCCATCAATCAGGTGCTGCTGGGCAAGCCCCAGGCAGTCAAGCTGGCGATGGCCTGCATCATGGCCCGGGGGCATCTGCTGATCGAGGACCTGCCCGGGATGGGCAAGACCACCCTGTCCCAGGCGCTGGCCAGAGTAATGGGGATGAGCTATCAGCGCATCCAGTTCACCAGCGACCTGCTGCCGGGAGACATCCTCGGTACCTCGGTGTTCGATCGTGAGTCGGGCAGCTTCGTTTTTCACCCCGGGCCGATTTTCTCCGAGCTGGTACTGGCGGACGAGATCAACCGGGCTACGCCGAAAAGCCAGAGCGCCTTGCTGGAGGCAATGGAAGAAGGGCAGGTGACCATCGACGGAGCCACCCGCCCATTGCCCGATCCGTTCTTTGTCATCGCTACCCAGAACCCGGCGACCCAGGGCGGAACCTTCACCCTGCCGGAGTCCCAGCTTGACCGCTTCCTGATGCGCCTGTCGCTCGGCTATCCAGCCCCGGCGGCGGAGAAGATGCTGCTGTTGGGTGAGACCGGGCGGGCTCGGCTCGATGCGCTGCAGCCGGTGCTCACCCGGCAGCAGCTCAGGACCATACAGTCGCTGGTGCCCAGGGTCACCGCAAGCGAGGCTGTGGTGGAGTACATCCTGCGTCTGGTTACCCGTACCCGGGAGAGTCAGCAGTGCGCCTACGGGCTGTCCCCTCGGGCCAGTCTGGGGCTGCTGGCGGCCGCTCGGGCATGGGCGATGCTGGAAAGCCGCGCGTACGTCATTCCCGAGGACGTGCAGGCAGTGCTGCCGGCGGTCGTCGGCCACCGCCTTCGTGCCAGCGAAGATCCCGCCGGGCATGGCGGCGGCTCGTTGGTCCAGCGGCTTCTGAGCGAAGTGGCTGCGGTTTGATCAGCCGCATGGCCGGACAGACCAGCGGGATGTTCCAGCGCTGGCTGAAGCAACGCATCCCTGCTGCCAGCCAGGTGCGTCTGAACCATCGACGGATCTTCATCATGCCGACGCGGGCCGGCATGGGATTGCTGATACTGCTGGCGATCATGCTGATCGGCGCGATCAACTATCAGAACAGTCTGGTCTACGCGGTGGTATTTACCCTTGGCAGTCTGTTCTGGGTCGGGCTGCATCATACCTACCGCAATCTCGCCGGGCTGGAACTGCATGCCGGTGGCAGTCCTCCGGTCTTCTGCGGGGAGGACGCCCGCTTCGGGCTGACACTGGTCTCGGAGCGCCGGGAGCACCAGGCTATCGTGCTGAGCTGGTCGGACAGCCTGCCGCAGCGTACCGATGTGGCGGCGGGGCTGAGCACCAATCTGACGCTCTACCATCCGGCTGAACAGCGCGGCTGGATGCGGCCGGCGCGGCTGCGGGTCGAGACCCGCTATCCGTTGGGCTGGTTTGTGGCCTGGAGTCTGGTGGACCTGGACTGGCGGGTACTGATATATCCAAAGCCGATCAGACTGCCTCTGCCCGCGATGCGCGGGCACGGTGAAGGGGGGGGCGATCAGTTTCTGGTGGAAGGGGTGGACGACTTTCAGGGGTTGCGTGAATATCAGCCCGGCGACTCCCGGCGGCGACTGGACTGGCGCGCCTGGTCTCGAGGCCAGGGGCTGCACAGCAAGGTTTTTGCCGAGCCGCAGCATGACAGTCGCTGGCTGACCCTGAGCCAGGCCCCTGGCCTGAATCTCGATCAGCAGCTGGGCTGCCTGGCCGGCTGGATCCTGCAGCTGGAACAGCAACGCCAGCCCTACGGTCTGGAGCTGCCGGGGGTGCGCATCCAGCCTGCCACCGGAGAGTCGCACCGGGATGTCTGCCTGCGTGCGCTGGCGTTGTATGGAGTGGCGGAATGAATACGGCGCATGCATTGATCCCGCGCAATGCGCTGGTCTGGTTGCTGACCGCACAGGTCGTCGTCCTGGTACCCCATCTGCCGCGCCTGCCCCTGTGGGTGGCGGGGGTATGGATCGGGTGTGCGTTATGGCGGGTCCAGATACAGCGCATGCGCTGGCATTATCCCGGATTGCTGATGCAGATCGTGGCCCTGGCGGCGGTCACCCTGGGCGTATTCGTTGCCCAGGGAACGCTGATAGGGCTGGATGCGGCAGTGATGCTGCTGTTGTTGCTGTTCATGCTCAAACTGCTGGAGATGCGCAAACCCCGGGACGCACTGGTGGTTATCTACCTGGGATTTTTCATCGTCGCAACGGCCTTCCTGTTCAATCAGGGCATCCCGCTCGCGGTATATCAGTGCTTCTCGCTGCTGATACTGGTGGCGGCGCTGGTTGGCCTGCAGCAGACCCAGAGCCGCAACGACCCGGCCCGCGCCATGCGTACCGCGGGGGTCATGCTGCTGCAGGCCGTACCGCTGATGCTGGTGCTGTTCATGCTGTTCCCGCGGCTGGGGCCATTATGGGCAGTGAACGCCCCCGGCGGACAGGCACGCACCGGCCTGGCCGAAAGCATGGCTCCGGGGGATGTGGCGGACCTGGCCCGGTCCGGCGATCTGGTCTTTCGTGCCGCCTTCGACGGTGCGTTGCCGGCGCAGGCGACCCTGTACTGGCGCGCCCTGACCCTGACGCAGTTTGATGGCCACAGCTGGAGTCGTTCGGCCGTGGGTGGCGGGGCCGCCGCAAACTGGGAGCCCCGGGGTGAGCCTCTGCGCTACCAGATCATCACCGGCGCCAGTCATCAACCCTGGGTCTTCAGCCTGCGGGGCGCCGACAGCGACGACGAGCGTCTGCTGCTCAACAGCGACTTCATGCTCCAGGCCCGCCGACCGCTGAGTCAGGGCATTGCCTATCGCGCCACCTCCCGCCCCGACAGCCTGTTGCAGGCCGGGGGGCTCGACCCGCTGCAGAGGCGGATGTTTCTGCAGCTGCCGGAGGGTTTCGACCCCCGCAGCCGAACCTTTGCCGCGGAACTGCGTCGGCAGTATCCGCAGGATGCCGATCTGATCGGGGCGCTGCTGCGTTACTTCAACCACGAGCCCTTCCATTACACCCTGCGCCCGCCGACCCTGGGCAGGCACAGCATTGACGAGTTCCTGTTCGATACCCGCCGCGGTTTCTGCGCTCATTATGCCGGTGCCATGACCTTCCTGTTGCGCGCTGCGGGTATTCCATCGCGGGTGGTGGCCGGCTATCAGGGAGGCGAAGTGAACCCGCGCGGCAACTACGTGCTGGTGCATCAGTTCGATGCTCACGCCTGGGTGGAAGCCTGGTTGCCCGGGCAGGGCTGGGTGTCCTTTGATCCGACCTTTCAGGTGGCTCCGGAGCGGATCGAGGATGGCCTTCAGTCGGCGCTGCAGGGAGAAGGCAGCTTTCTGGAGGATTCGCCGCTTTCGGCGGTGCGTTATCGCAATATCGGCTGGATCAACAGCGCCCGGCTGTTCTGGGATGATGTGAACTATCAGTGGCAGCTGCGGGTGCTGGGTTACCAGAGCGACCGGCAGATGGACTTCTTCCGCCGCTGGCTGGGTACCGCAGACTGGCAGCGCATAGGGCTCATTTCCCTGGGCGCGCTGTTGCTCTGCATGGTGCCGGTGGCCTGGTGGATCCTGCGCCCGGCCCGTCGCCCGACGGGCTACCGACAGCGGGCCTGGCAGAAGCTCAACCGGCGCCTTGCACGATTGCAGCTGCAGGCCCGTACCGGTGAGGGGCCGCGGGCCTGGCAGGCGAGACTGGTCGAGGCATTACCGCGACAGCAGGAAGAGATATCGGCCTTCATGGACACTTATGTGGAGCTGACCTACGCCAGCCCGACCGGGAGCGATGCCTCTCACGCCAGCCGGCTATTGGCGAAGCGGCTGGCAGCGCTGCTGCGGGTACTCCCGCGCCGCAGGCCGCCGCGACCGACCAGTCTGGCGAGCTTGCCTGGCAGGCCGCAGGAACGGTAACCTTTGCGTTGATCAATCAGCCAGGGAACTGCGATGCATCCTTTCAATGCGACACGTCCACCCGGCCTGGCGGTAGGTATCGCCCTGGCCGGGTTGCTGCCCTTTGTTACCGGTGCCCTCGGCCTCTGGCTCACACCCGAAGCGTGGCGCGAATGGGTAATGCGGGAGTTTCTTGCATTCGCGGCGGTGATACTGGCCTTCATGGGGGCCATTCACTGGGGGCTGGCGATGCGTGCCGAGGAGGGCAGCGAGCGGGCCCCGATGCAGCTGGGGCTGTCGGTCATCCCTCCGCTGCTGGGATGGTTTGCCCTGAGCCTGCCGACGAACTTCGCAATCCCGGTGTTCTTCTTTGCCTTCGGAACGCTGTACTTCGCTGACATCTGGGCGGTCAGAGAGGGATTGGCCCCGGCTTGGTATATCCGGCTGCGCCGGCCCATCAGCCTGGTAATCATTGCATCCATGATCGTGGCCTGGGGTGCGACCCTGATCCTGAACTACTGATTTGCGCCCGTACTAGCTCTTCTTGACGAATTCCGACTTGAGCTTCATTGCTCCGATGCCGTCAATTCTGCAATCAATGTCGTGATCCCCACCGACCAGGCGGATGTTCTTCACCTTGGTACCCACCTTGACCACCGATGAGGAGCCCTTGACCTTCAGGTCCTTGATCACGGTAACGGTGTCGCCGTCCTGCAATACGTTACCGTGGGCATCCTTGATCACCGGCTCATCTGCAGTGGCCCTGGCGCTGCCATCTTTCGCCCATTCGTGGGCGCACTCCGGGCATACATACTGGATACCGTCTTCATAGGTGTATTCCGAATTGCAGGCAGGGCAATGGGGCAGCGCGCTCATGATTGAACCTCGTGAATACCGGGCTTGCCAGACAGGGCAAGGGGCTGAATCGGAAGGTGGGCGACCATAGCATGGCGTGTGCGGGGTGTCCATTCAGCGGTCCGGGGGTTTGCTTAAATACTGTTAGAGCTGTAACCTTGTCGACCATATTTAACCCAACGTATTCACATCCGTTTTTTCAGGAGTAGTACAGCGGCCGCCGGCGAGCGGCAGGAAAGTACGGTCGGAGAGCCAACCCATGTTCATTTCAAAACACCTGAATGGCGCATTCAGTGCACCGATCAGCCACAAAACAATAATTCGCAACCATTCTTCCTACAGAGGCTACACATAGCCTGACTCCGCCTGTGCGCCTTCGGCGCTCACCCGGTCCAGCCGACGCATGCTGTCATGGCATTTCCGGCACTTTTTTCAATCCCAGACCGCACGTACATCCCCCTTTGCATGGGGTCATAATGCTTCGTGCGCAAAACAATATTGAATAGGCGATTCCGTGAATTCCGAATTATTTCAGTTTTCCACTACGACAGTTCTGCTGTTGATGCTTGCTTTCTACGGCGGTACCTTTCTGCTGTCCAGACGCATCAAGCAGGACGCCAACGATGCAGACGGTTTCATGATTTCCAACCACCGCATCGGCTACGGCATGGGGGCCGCCAGCATGACGGCCACCTGGATCTGGGCGGCCTCCTTCTATGCGGCGGCCACCTCGGGTTACACCTACGGTGTATCCGGGCCCCTGCATTACGGTTTCTGGGGTGCGCTGATGATCCTGTTCATCTACCCGTTCGGCCGCCGCTTCCGCGAACTGGCACCCAACGCCGCTACCCTCGGTGAGGTGATCCATGCCCGTCATGGTGCCTCGAGTCAGCTGATTCTGGCGTTCTCCAACCTGCTGGGCTCGGTCATCAGCCTGATGGTCAACCTGACGGCAGCGGGTGCGCTGGTATCGGTGCTGTCGCCGTTGTCGTTCCAGGCGGGTATCGTCATCGCGGGACTCGGTGTGCTCAGCTACACCTTCTATTCCGGATTCCGCGCGTCGGTATTCACCGATTTCGGGCAGTTGATCGCGATGATGGCGATCGCCGTGGTGATTATTCCTGCGGTGCTGTTCGCCATGGGTGGCCCCTCGGTCGTGGTGGGCAATCTGTCCAACCTGACAAGCGAGCAGGCCAATCTGTTCTCGAAGGAGGCCTTCCTCCATCAGGGTGCACCCTATTTTGTTGCGGTGCTGGCCTATGCCATCGGTAACCAGACCATTTCCCAGCGTCTGTTCGCCGTGAACGAGGCGCATATCAAGCCAACCTTCATCACGGCCACCATCAGTTACGGTGCGATCGTGATCGGTCTGGGCATGATCGGGCTCATGGCTCTGGCCGTCGGCATCCAGCCGCTGGACGGCAACATGAACAACCTGATCCCGCAGATGGTATCGACGTACCTGCCGCCCTTCTTCATCGGCCTGTTCTTCATTCTGGTGATCGGCTCGCTGTCTTCCACGGCGGACTCGGATCTGTCGGCGCTGTCCGCCATCATGATGGCGGATGTGTATGGGAAGAACATCGCCCGAAACAAGGCCGATCCCAAAAAGATGCTGATCATCGGCCGCACCACCATGATCGTCGCCACTGTGCTCGGCATGATCCTGGCGAGCATGTCCTTCGACATCCTGGTGATGCTGGTATTCGTCGGCGCACTGTGGGGAGCGATCGTGTTCCCGGTCATTGCCAGCTGCTTCTGGGACAGGGTCACCAACGCGGCCTTCACCTGGGCGGTGGCTGCAGCGCTGCTGGTGTTCTGTGTGGTGCGTTTCGAGCTGCTGCCCATGACGGGCGTGCTGGCCGCAGGTATTGAACTGCTCGCCGCCATCGGTGCGGGCGTGGTTGCAGGGCTGATGGCCTTCGGATTCTTCGGCAAGCGGGTGGGGCTGATTGCGTTCCTCATCGGCACGGCCGTGATCGGCTGGATCGGCCTTGGTCAGCTGCGCGAGTACACCGTGCTGCTCTCCTCTCTCACTGCCTATGGCGTCAGCACCCTGGTGTGCATGGCGATCAGCCTGGCGAGCAAGGAGCGTTTTGATTTCGACACCATTCAGCAACGCGTCAGCGACTACAACAAGCCGTCGGACGACGAAAAGCTGGAAGGTACATTGACTGCCCATTGAGGGTACATGCGGCCCGCAGCGCGGGCTGCATCCGATAAAGGAGCATCACATGCAAACTCTGATCTATGGTAGCTACATCCTGTTCTGGCCCGTTCTGACCCTGATCATGCTCGGCCTGATCGTTGGCGCGGTACTGCGCGACGTGCGTGAAGCCAAGCGCAACGGTTCCGAACTGGTCTGATCTCAACCCGGTCCCGGGGAGCCGTCCGGTTCCCCGACGGGCTTCAGCACTGCGTTGGCATCCAGCCGCATGCTGTCCGCAAGTTCCTGAGCCAGGCTCAGGCGGCGTAATATCCAGGGCCTCAGGTCGTACACGAAGGGGTCGCTGAATTCCTCTTCATTTCCCCACTCCACTCTCACGAAGGGCGGGCTTTCCTCCCCGCTGTCCTCATTGCGCAGGGCCCCGCTGATCTCTTCGGCGGCGAACCGCAGTGCCGGTCGAATATCGGATTGATCTTCATCCCGGCGCATCAGCAGCATGGTCTTTACCGTGGTCAGCTGGGCCAGCAGCTGATAGCCGTGGCTGAGCAACTGTTCCAGCGGCTCGAGGGCTGGCCGGACCGCACGGGGCTCGACCAGAGAGCGCCGGGTCGCCAGTACCAGTGCGGAAAGGCTGTCGTAGGCCTCCTTGCGGGCGAGCCGCCATTCGAGCTCCGGCTCGTCATCCACTGCGGTGAACTGGCCGAGACTGAGGGCAATCTGCGCATGCCGGGCCTGTGCCTGCAGGGCGCGATTGACCAGGGAGGGGATCTGGCTTCGCTCCCAGGAGGGCAGCACATAACTGAAGGCCCAGGCTATGCCCACGCCGATAATCGTATCAGCGATGCGCTCCGGAACATTGAACATGGTGGCATCTGCGGCGCTGATGAGGTGCGCCTGCACCAGGCTCAGCACCGTGGCGGATACTGCGGTAACGATATAGCGCTTGATGGCGAAGGAATGGGAGACAGCCTGGGCCAGCGGCACGATGACCAGCAGCACCAGCGTAGGCGCCTGGGTAGCCAGGATTGCCCCCGCCAGCAGGCTGCCCAGAATGGTGCCCGCGACCCGGCTGTTACGCCGCTCCAGCGTGTGCGCCAGGCTCCCGCGCAGCACCACCACGATGGTGACCAGAATCCAGTAGCCATGTGTTGCCCAGGGCATCGCCAGCGACAGGCCGTAGCCGGCACCCACCGCCAGCGCGGCCCGGATCGCATGGCGCAGGGGCGGCGCATCCCAGCGCCACAGCACCAGCGCCGGGCGCAGCGACCAGCTGGTGGGACTCACGAAGAGCTTCCACGCGGTGCGCACCGCAGTCAGGTCCGGTTCGACCTTGCCGCGGGCCAGCCGGTTGACCCGCAGGATCTCGTCGTTGATCAGGCCGACCCGGTTGGTCAGGCCGCGCAGCAGGGTGGTCAGGGAAGGGCCCTGTTCCGGCAGCGCACGGCCCTGGACCTGGGGCATACGGTTGAGCGCCGCCAGCGCCGGACGCCAGTCGGTCAGCGGCGCGCTGCGGCGGAAGAACAGGAGGTCATCGGCGTGGCGATCCAGCTCATCAGCCATCAGGTCAAGCAGAGCGTGCATCTCTACCAGCACGGCCTGCGCCTCTGGATGGGATCTGACCAGGTCCAGATCCAGTTCACTTGCCAGCAGGTGATCGCGAATCTCCAGGATATTGATCAGCATCGCTGCCAGTTGCTGGCGCCGAGGGGTACGTGGCGACTCCAGCAGCAGGTCACGGGCTGCCTGCAGCTGTTCTGCAAGCAGCGCCTGCTTCTGCATCAGCTCGCCGATGGGCGGAGTATCGGTGGTGGTGTCGAATCGGTCGGCCTGGGTGCGCATGAGCCGGCTCAGCGCCAGCATCGACTGGGCAAGCAGCTGGCTGCGGTAGCGCCCATTGAGCAAGGCGTTGGAGACCGTGGCATAGATCACGTAGATGAGGGACCCGCTGCCGAAGTAAAGGCAGGTGGCAAGCAGGCTGCCGTCGTTGAGATGCCCGGGTACAGCCATGGAAAAGGTCATGGCGAACATGATCGAAATCACCACCGGCAATCCGCGCGCGCCCCAGGCGCCGGCGAGGAAAGCGAAGAAGGTCGCCGGCACCAGCAGCATGCCCAGATGCAACGGCTGATCCTGCAGCAGCTGCACTCCGGCAAACAGCGGCAGGCCGAGCACCGCTGCCGGCAGCAGGCTGCCGAGCTTGCCCCGTCGAGGCATGGCATGATCCGGCGGAACACAGATGATGGCGCCCACCGCTACCACGGACGCAGCATACTGCCCCAGCAGCAGCCAGGCCGTTCCGGCGATGAGCGCCAATCCGACGCCGGCGGATACCCCGGTGGCCACATAGGAACTCAATAGAACGCGCAGCGCGCGGGTCAATCCACCGGTCATGCTTGCTGCCTCGCTGATGCACCTGACGTAAGGATAGACGGGGCGGCGCAGGGACAAGGCACAACAGCGGGTGGCCTACTCAGGGTGCTTGAAGAACTCGGCGTTGAGGCTGATGGCCCGGGCGGCGTTCTCGACATCCCAGGCGGCAGGGTGGTGGTCCTGCTGCAGGCGATCAGCCAGCCGCTGCAGGCTGCGTGCGGCCGCCAGGGGCGCATGCCGCAGCTGCTGGAGGCGCTTCAGCGCCAGCGTGGTCCGGCGACGCAGCCGGGGCGGCTGGTGCTGATTCTGCGTCAGCATGTGCATCTGCTGGATGGCGTCGCCCACCGCCAGCACCGCCAGCCCACCACTGGTGACCGGTTGCAGCGATTCAGCGCTGCGGCTGACACTCTGGATGAGTTTCAGCAGGCGATGATGCAGCCGAGCGCGCCAGATCTGATGCCGCACCGGTGCCAGCGGGTTGCCGGCCATCTCGCTGATCTCGTTGAGCATCATCCCGGTCAGGTGACGTCGCCGGCGGCGTGCATCCGCCGGCCATATGAGGCGAAACGCGAGGTACGCCAGCAGCGGGCCGGATACCACTGCGGCGGCAATCGCCACCGAGTCAGCAAAGCTGCGCTCAAGAGGCAATACCGGGTGGGACAGCAGCAACAGCGCCATGACATAGTCCATGGAACCACTGGCCACCCTCGGATGAGCGAAGAACGGCACTATAGCCAATATAAAAGGACTCAGCAGGGCGATCAGTTGCCACTCCGCCGTTGCCAGAGGCCACAACAACCAATGGCACGACAGCGCAGCCACCGCGGCGATGGCCTGCCAGATGAAGATATGACCCATGATGCGGGACGGCGTCTCGAAGGTAGAGAACAGCGTGATCATTACCGAGGCGCCGAGCATCACATAGGCACCTACCGACCACCCGGTGACGATCCAGACGGCTCCGATCAGCAGCAGCAGGCCGGTGGCCCGCAATGAGGCGTGCCGTGCGCCGACCCAGTCCCGGTGCAGTACTACCCGGTTGCGGATGGATGCCAGACCGGAATGCTCGCCCTCTGTCGCCAGATGCTCCCGCTGGCTGTCCAGCAACTGGCGCAGTACGGTCGCTGTGGATTGCTCCGGGCACTGCGCCAGGGCGGCTTCCAATGACCTCAGCACCTGCTCCCCCGGTGCGTTCTCCTCCAGGCGCGCGGCGGCCATCGTCAGAACATCCCCCAAGGCCCTGTCCTCCGGCAGGTTGTGGGCCGTCCTGATCCAGTAGGTGGCAGCCACCTGTGCCTGGACCAGCGCCCGCAGCGCACGGATGCTGCGGTGGCTGCGCAGCGACCCGGCCGCACGGGTATCAAACAGCTGCTCCGTGCCGGCGATGTCCGCCAGCAGACGATGTGCCGCCTCGGTGCGGGTTTCGCTGCTGTGGCCGGCAAAGGCGGCGGCCATGGCGCGGAGTATGTCGCTGGTGGTGCGCCGGACCCGCCCGGCAAGCTGATCCTCCGCGTCGCGCGGCGTAAAGATCAGGCCGACCACCAGCCCGACCACCACACCGGCCATCACCGTCAGAAGACGGTCGCCGCCCAGCGCGAAGATCTGCCCGGCCGGCTGCTGGGTATTGAGCAGGGCCACCATGGTCGCTGAATAACCGGACAGCAGGGCCCCGTAGGAGATCAGGCCGCTGAGCAGGTTGCCGATGCCCACGCACAGGCCGATCCACAGTGCCAGGCTGACGACCATCAGCGGCAGATTGTTTCCGGCGATCAGCACCAGCAGCACGCCGAAGAGGGTCCCCACTACCGTGCCCAGCGCCCGGAACAGGCTCTTCTCCACCAGCATTCCTCGCACCGGCTGGGACACCGCCCAGACCGTCATGGCCGACCACTGGGGGTGTTCCAGGCCCATGAGCCATGCCAGTACCAGTGCCAGGCAGGAGGCGAGGGCGGTACGCAGGCCAAAGCCCAGCCTGGGTACATCGAAGCCCAGCCGGGCCAGTCGGGAGGTCACGGGCTCAGTCATCACGGGCCGCTTTGACCGAGCATGCCGATACGCTGCTGAATGCGTTCGAGAGCGTCGAGCATCCGGCTCAGCTCGGCATCATCGAGCTCTGCCAGCATCTCGTGCTCAATGGCGAGAAGATGGCGGCGGATATCGATGACCGCCGCCTTGCCTGCTTCGGTAAGCATGACCAGCTTGACCCGTCGATCATCCGGGGCGGTGCAGCGCTGAACATGACCGCGCGCCTCCAGTGTATCGAGCAGGCGCACCAGGCTGGAGCCGTCGATGCCGACCAGCGAGGCCAGATCCTTCTGACTGACCCCATCGCCGGATTCGGCGAGGTGGATCAATGGCGACCAACTGATATCAGCCAGGCCGACAGCGGCCATCTGCTGGTCGATGGTCCGGCGCCACAGGCGCGACAACATGGAGAACCGGATACCGAACCGGTCCCGAGGGGAAAGTGGTTGCATGGCTAATGATTTGGATTCAATCGAATGGAATCAAATCATATCACCCGCGGTGCCTCCTTTCCAGATATGAGCCAGGGCTACCACCAGGGCCCCGTACGGAAACTGGTGCCCACCACCACAAAAGCCACCCCCAGCAGGGTTACCAGACGGACCCGCCGGGCCATGGCCGGGAGCGTCTGCACCGACAGATGTGGAATGATCCGCAAGCGGGCATCGATGGCGACCGCCAGGGTAAGGCCGAGCAGAAGCAGCTTGAGCAGGATGAGACGGGCAACGAAACTGTCCGCGGCAAGCCAGGCAGCCACATCGGGCAGGCGGAACCAGGCAAGCCAGAGGCCGGACACTACCTGGATGATCAGGGCCGACATACCCCATTTTTCATAGGCACCTTCGAACGCCAGCAGCCCCTCGACCGATCCCTCGCGCAGGATCCGGGGCAGTAAGGCCAGCGCGAGCACCAGATGGCCGCCGGTCCAGACCGTGGCGGCGAGAATATGGATGACCAGAACATACTTGTACATGATTACTCCCCGCTCTGACCGACAGCAGCGGCCGCCGCCGTTGCCTTCTTCCGACTCTCGGGGGAGAAGTCGTTCTGGGAAAACACTTCGTTGAGAATGTTCTGCTCGATGAAGTTACGCTCGCCGACCTTGACCGGCAGCCGTACGGTCAGGTGGATCTCGCCTGCCACCGGCACCTGAAGAGTGACCCTTGGCTCGACGGTAGGCATCATCAGGCCGCGCTGATTGCCGAGCTTGCTCATGTAGCGCCGCACCAGCTCCAGATAGGGGGCGCAGTGCCGGTTCGCGGCTTCCAGCAGTGCGGTCTGCGCCAGCTGCCAGTTCTCCTCCCGTTTGAACGGTACGGTGAATACATGGAAGTCGTAATGGGTGGTGAAGCTCTCGTTGACCACCGGCTCGGAGACGAAGAGGGCGTTGGGAATGACGATGCGCCGGCCGGTGCGCTGATGCAGGTGCTTGCCCGGGCCCACCTCGAGAATGGTGGTGGCCAGTAGCGTCTGGTCGATCACGTCACCGCGCAGCTCCTTGACCTGAATGCGGTCTCCCAGCGCGAAGGAACGTGACCCGCTCTTCAGGATCGAGCCGGTAACGCACAGGATCAGCTCCTTGGTCGCCACCACGAAGGCCACCGCGATGGCGACGATGGACAGGGCCAGGGTGCGCAGCTCCTCGCCCCAGATCATCACCAGACCGAGCAGCATGAGCAGCAGAAAGCCGTTGCGCGAGTTGATCAGCCACTTGCCCCGCAATTCCGGCGATTGAACAGTACGGAGGATGAAGCGGGCGGCCAGCGCACGCAGCACCATCACCACCACGATCAGGATCACAGAGCTGGCCAGCAGGCTCAGCACTGCGTCCGAGATGACAAAGTTGTCGGGAAGCCAATCGATATTTTCAAACATGTACCACACCTGTTTTCTGATCAGGGGCGCATCATCTGCTGAAGGCCCTCCATGCGTCAATTCATGCCGCGTGCTGCTGCGCAGGGCGCAGCTTGTCTTTACCGGTGGTACAGCCTGTGGGAAGCGAAAAGCCGATGCCTGATGTAAGAGCCCGGAGCTTTGATTATCTGATTGTCGGCGCCGGCTTCGCTGGCAGTGTCATGGCCGAGCGGCTGGCCGGCGGATTGAACAGTGCTGTGCATTCCATATATGTCCTTATATTCAACTACTCTTTCAGTTGTAAATGGCCATTAACACATAAGCGTGAGCTGTCGATTAAAACAGATAACCCGTGCGGGTGAACTTGCCCGGACGGCATTGACGTTACCATGAATGGGCAAAATACTCCTGACGTCCGCGAGATGCGTACACCAAAAAATAAAACTAACAATCTGGAGTAATAATGATTAATACCTTCCTGCCCAAGTCCCTGGCCTCCGTATTGGCGGCTGGTGCACTTCTGCTGTCCTCTGCTGCCATGGCAAACAACCCGCCGGTTGATCCGCCACCTGGCGGCGACTCACCCTACGCACGCGGCCCGGATCCGACCGTTTCCTTCCTGGAGGCACGGAGCGGGCCGTACAGCACCCGTACCAGTCGTGTTTCCAGTCTGGTCAGCGGGTTTGGCGGCGGTACCATTCACTACCCGACCGGGGTGGAAGGCACCATGGGTGCGGTAGTGGTCATTCCCGGCTTCGTATCGGCCGAATCGTCGATCGACTGGTGGGGGCCGAAGCTGGCGTCCTATGGCTTCGTGGTGATGACCATCGATACCAATACCGGCTTTGACCAGCCGCCGAGCCGCGCACGCCAGATCAACAATGCGCTGGACTATCTGGTAGAGCAGAATACCAGTCGCACCAGCCCGGTGCAGGGCATGATCGACACCAATCGTCTTGGTGTCATCGGCTGGTCAATGGGCGGCGGCGGCACCATCCGGGTCGCCAGCGAGGGCCGCATCAAGGCTGCCATTCCGCTGGCGCCCTGGGATACGGTAACCACCTATGCCGGTCGTGCTCAGGCGCCGACACTGATCTTCGCCTGTGAAAGCGATCTCATCGCACCGGTGCGTTCACATGCTTCGCCGCTCTACAACCGTCTGCCCAGCGACATTGAGAAGGCCTATGTGGAGATCAACAATGGCAGCCACTACTGTGCCAACGGGGGCGGCCTGAACGACGCCGTGCTCGGCCGGCTGGGGGTATCCTGGATGAAGCGTTTCCTGGATGAAGACACCCGTTACAGCCAGTTCCTCTGCGGCCCCAGCCACACTTCGGATCGCAATATTTCCGAATACCGTGGCAACTGCCCCTATTAACAGGCGTTGAAACAGAAGGTCGGTCTCAATGAGGCCGGCCTTCTTTTATATATATATGGATCAACTGCCTTCAACGGCAGAAGCCGAAACCACTTCCCTCAAGATGGAAATGGTTTTCATGCGGCTGGTTATAATCCGGCCCCAATACGGTGCGGAAGTATCTGCAAGCCTGTGAATGTGCCTGCCGAAGAAACTCCGACTTGGCGGGCTCGGTATCATTGTTCCAGTCCTTCAGTACTGAAATCCGGGTCCCGTCCGCCATCCTGAAGGCCGCTACATCGAAGGCATTGGCCAATGCATGCTGACTGCGCCTGGCATCAGCCCTGTGGTAGATGTTGCGACAGGCAAAGCTGCCGAAATGCTCGACCTGTTGCAGACGGCTTCCAAGGAGCGACGCCGCCAGCGGCTGCAACTGCTGGCGTTCGTACATCACCCAGGCCACCGCCACAGGGCAGGTAACAGTGAAGCTGGCGTTGAATTCCACATCGGTGCGGCTTATGCGCACCACATTGACCAGTGGGCAACCCTCCACTGGCGTATAGTCCCTCAGCGGCGTGTAATCCAGCGCACCTTCGGGAGCGGCCTCCAATACCGCCTGGCATTGCTCGGCGTCATCTCCCAATCGCTGGAGCTTCCATTGGGTGACCGGGGTCATTGGATGATCGACGGCAAGCGGCTCCCAGGGGTTCCATTGCGGCGGCAGATACTGCCATGGCCGTCCGAGCAGAACGGCAGCTGCCAATGCAGCCAGCACCAGCCATCTGAACAGACGCAGCACGTTTCAGCGTCTGACCACCGCCAGCAACAAACCGCCTACCGCAGCGGCGGCACCCAGGATCAGAAACCACATGGTGCTGTCGGTGAAACGCCCGGTAAAGGTTTCGGTGATCTGGTCGCCCACCGATTGGGACGCCTGCCAGCCGAAGTACAGCAACACCAGACCCACCACCAGAAGTACGATACCCATTACCCTGCTTGTGCCCATCGTCGTGTTCCTCATGAGAAGTCGTCAGAGTTTCAGACCGGAGCGGCACGGAAAAGTGCGCCCCGATCCGGCTGTCGGACCGGAAACGGTCGGATTCTGGTAAGGTGTGCAGCCTGACGTTGGCGGGGAATCAGAATGTCTGCAGTTGAGCCCATTTTCCATTCCGGTGACGAGACACTCAGTCTGCGTCAGCTTGACGAGCTCAACGGTCTGCCCAAGGGCAGCAGCTTCCGCTGGTTCAAGGCCTGCGAAGCCGAGCTGGAAGAGGGCAGGGACTACCATTACCTCCCAGCCGACGAGCATGCAGCGCTCATTGATGAGCTCAGGCGCAGCGGGCGGATCTATCCTGCTACACGGCATCTGGTGTTGCTGACGCGCAGCGGCTACGAATACATGCGCAGCCGCTCGCTGGGCTGATCGTTAACCCTGCATCAAGGAGTCCACATGCTGGTCGAGCTGTTCGCAGTCATGGCGCCCGTTCTTATCGTGGCTGGTATCGGCTACGGCTGGGCCCGCTCCGGGCAGCCCTATCCGACAGACTTCGTCACCCGCCTGGTCCTCAACGTCAGTACGCCCTGTCTGGTGCTGTCTACACTGAGCCGCGCCGAGGTAGACCTCGGCCTGTTCGGCCAGATGGCTATGGCCTGTGTCGTCATCTGCGCGCTGATGGCCGCCGTCGGCTGGATGCTGAGTCGCGCCATCGGCACCGACCCCCGGGTGCTGGTGCCGGCCTACATGTTTCCCAACACCGGCAACATGGGGCTGCCCATCAGCCTGTACGCGTTCGGTGAGCCGGGTCTGGCCCTGGCGGTGGCCTTCTTCGTCGTGCTTTCCGTAGGCCACTTCAGCGTCGGCCTGGTGCTCTCCGGCGCAGCCCAGTCCTGGCGCCGCCTGTTGCTGAATCCGGTGATCATCAGCCTTTCCATCGCACTGGTGGTCGTGCTGTTCGAACTGCAGCTGCCGCGCTGGATAGATAACACGGTCGGCCTGCTCGGGGCTATGAGCATACCGATGATGCTGCTGACCCTGGGTGTATCGCTGGCCAGCATCCGTATCAGGCAGGTGGGCCGCGGCATGTGGCTGGGTGGCGCACGAATGCTCTGCGGTGCCGGCATCGGTTGGGGCATTGCGCTGGCCCTGGACCTGCCGCCGCTGGCCCAGGGCGTGCTGGTGCTGCAGTCGGCGATGCCGGTGGCGGTATTCAACTATCTGTTTGCGGTCCGGGCCGGCCGGTCGCCTGAAACAGTCGCCAGCCTGGTGATCTGTTCGACCCTGCTGTCCTTCCTGTTCATCCCGCTGTTGCTGATCTGGTGGCTGCCCATAGCGCATGGATAATATCTGACCCGATATTGATCCAGCTCAATCCTCTGGGGTGGCGGAGACCTATAATCCTGCCTTTTGTCAGGACAGGACGCCGATGAACCCCATTGTTTCCCTGAAAAGGCTGATGCTGCTCGCCGCTCTGATGTTTGGCTCGCCCACGGTGATCCAGGCCGACGGCGTCGGACAGGCACTGCATGAGCTCGAGCGCATCATGGCAGATACCAACCGACTCCGTGCCAGCTATGCGGCGGGCAAGGAGCGCATGCTGTACTGCGGGTACTGCCATGGTGAGGACGGTAACAGCCGGCGGGACTACATTCCCAACCTCGCTGCCCAGCACCCCCGGTACCTGTTCGAGCAGTTCGAGAAATTCGGTGATGGCCGGCGCAATGATCTGGTCATGACCGAGCTGGCCAGATCGCTGTCATTGCAGGAGCGCATCGATCTGGCGGTGTACTTCAGCCAGCAGGTGGTTGCCCCACGACCGGCCGGAGACCCGGTGCAGACGGCCGCGGGTGAGCGCCTCTATCGCCGGTCCTGTGCTACCTGCCATGGTCCGGAGGCCCAGGGGGTGAGCAACATGCCACGCCTGGCCGGCCAGCCGGCAAGATATCTGGAGACCGCGCTGCGTCGCTTCCAGCAGCAGAATCCTGCACAGGACGCCTCGGTGATGATCGCCATTTCAAACGCACTGAATGATGACGACATCCGCGCTGTGGCCACCTTCCTGCAGGGCCGATAGTTCAGGCCCGCCGGATGCCCCGCGCTCCGGCAATGGCGAAACTGGCGGAACCGGTT
This sequence comes from Halopseudomonas pertucinogena, assembly GCF_014646575.1. Lineage (GTDB taxonomy): Bacteria > Pseudomonadota > Gammaproteobacteria > Pseudomonadales > Pseudomonadaceae > Halopseudomonas > Halopseudomonas pertucinogena. Next base: position 1,070,697 of record NZ_BMNN01000001.1, read on the forward strand.
CGATAAAACTCTTGTCACACTTGCGTACTGGCAGGAAACCTGTCGCAAACAAGAGGGTACATCATGAAAAACTGGCTGATGGCCGTATTCTGCGTTACCGGCATGCTCACTCTGGTCGGCTGCTCCAACGATCACCTGATCCGCACCAGCGACGGTCAGCTCATCGAGGCAGACGACAAGCCGGAGATCGACGAGGACACCGGCATGATCGAATACGAGGATCACAGCGGCCGTATGAACCAGGTGCCGCAGAGTGAAATCCGCGAGATCAAGGAGCGTTGATCTGTCACATCAGGTCTGTATAAGGACATTCTGCTGACCACGGAGGCGATGAACCATGCCAAGATTGCGACGCTCACGCATACGCCGCAAATCCCGCCGACGACGTGCGCGGAGACGGGCCTATCTGCAGTTTCTTGATCGGCAGATTGCGATATGGCGGGAGCGGGGCGTGCTCATGGATCGCCTGCGCAGGAAAAGGAGATAACCGCTGACCGGCGGCTTGCCGCGGCTATAGCGCCGCGGTAGGTCGCCGGCTAGAATACGCCACGTTTTTTCCTATTCCGTGGCTAGCTGATGACTGATACCGCAACTCCCCCCGCCAAAACCCCCAGCGTCGGGTTCATTTCCCTGGGGTGCCCCAAGGCCCTCGTTGACTCCGAACGCATTCTCACCCAGCTCCGCACTGAAGGTTACCAGGTCGTCCCCACCTACGAAGGGGCGGACGTGGTGGTGGTCAACACCTGCGGCTTCATCGACTCGGCCAAGGCGGAATCCCTGGATGCCATCGGCGAGGCGTTGGCGGAGAACGGGCGGGTGATCGTCACCGGCTGCATGGGCGTGGAGGAAGGCGCGATCCGTGACGTTCATCCCAGCGTCCTGGCGGTCACCGGGCCGCAGCAGTACGAGCAGGTGGTCAATGCAGTGCATGAGGTGGTACCGCCCAGCACCGAGCATAACCCGCTGATCGATCTGGTACCGCCCCAGGGGATCAAGCTGACGCCGCGGCACTATGCCTACCTGAAGATTTCCGAAGGCTGCAACCACAGCTGCAGCTTCTGCATCATCCCCTCCATGCGCGGCAAACTGGTCAGTCGGCCGGTGGGCGAGGTGCTCAGCGAGGCCGAGCGTCTGGTCAAGGCTGGCGTCAAGGAGCTGCTGGTCATCTCCCAGGACACCAGTGCCTACGGCGTCGACATCAAGTACCGCACCGGTTTCTGGAACGGCCGCCCGGTCAAGTCGCGCATGACCGAGATGTGCGAAGCGCTCAGCGAGCTGGGCGTCTGGGTGCGCCTGCACTACGTCTACCCGTACCCCCATGTCGATGAACTGATCCCGCTGATGGCCGAGGGCAAGATCCTGCCGTATCTGGATATTCCCTTCCAGCACGCCAGCCCAAAGGTGCTCAAGGCGATGAAGCGTCCCGCCTTCGAGGACAAGACTCTGGCGCGGATCCGCAAGTGGCGCGAGATCTGTCCCGAACTGACCATTCGCTCCACCTTCATCGTCGGCTTCCCGGGCGAGACCGAAGAGGATTTCCAGTATCTGCTCGACTGGCTGACCGAAGCCCAGCTGGACCGGGTGGGCTGTTTCCAGTATTCCCCGGTGGAAGGAGCCCCCGCAGAACAGCTGGGGCTGGAGGCAGTGCCAGACGAGATCAAGCAGGAGCGCTGGGATCGCTTCATGGCGCACCAGCAAGCCATTTCTGCTGCGCGTCTGCAGCAGAAGATCGGCCGGGTGATTCAGGTGCTGATCGATGAGGTGGACGAGGAGGGGCCGATTGCCCGTTCCATGGCCGATGCGCCGGAGATCGATGGCAATGTATACATCGATACCGAGGAGCCGCTGAATCCCGGGGATATCGTCAGTGTGCGGGTGACTGCGGCTGATGAGTATGATCTGTGGGCGGAGCTGGTATAACCTGCCATCTGAATTGTGGGGATGTGCAGGGGTGGGGCTGGCCGGCAGGGCCGTGCCGACACGCTGCAAGTACGTCCATGTAAGCTCGCGGTTGTCATCCCTGACAACCGACGGTCGGCACACCCCTGCCGACCACCCTCACCCGGATAGTCCCGCGTTGCTGATGGTTTAATAGCAGCCCTGCCGATGCTCATTCCTTTACGCCGAGAGCACCCGGTCTGCGACCGTTTGATGCCATGGATGGCATCAATGAGCCTACAGGGACGTATTCACGGCGTGTCGCAGACTGGGTGTTCCCGGCGTAAAAGGGCACGGCACCTCCACAGCAGGGTAAAGTCCAACGGATAACGACTCTGTTCATGCTTAGGAGGATCCCATGCCGATGCTGACCAACTATTCAGACAACGCACCCACCCGCGATGATGTGGACGCATTACGGGGACCAGCGCTGCTGGAATTCGGCACCGACTGGTGCGGCCATTGCCAGGCGGCCCAGCCCCATCTGGCGAAGGCTTTCAGCGACTATCCCGAACTGCACCATATCAAGGTGGAAGATGGCCCCGGCCGTCGGCTGGGCCGCTCCTTCAGGGTAAAGCTCTGGCCAACACTCATCTTCCTGCGTGACGGCGAAGAGGTGGGGCGGTTGGTGAGGCCCACCGATGCAGAATCCATCCGTCGCGCCATGGCTTCTCTACACACCTGATCAGGCACAAAAAAGCCCCGCTCCGGTTACCCGGGCGGGGCTTTTTCACTGATTATGGATAATCAGACTTCAACCACCGGAATGCTGGCTGCAGCGCTCTGGTAGGACTCGATCTCGTTGAAGTTCATGTAGCGGTACACCTCGCTGGACATGCTGTCCAGGTCGCGGGCATAGCTCATGTATTCGTCAACGTTCGGCAGACGGCCCAGAATCGCCGCTACCGAGGCCAGCTCGGCGGAGGCCAGGAACACGTCGGCGCCGTCACCCAGGCGGTTCGGGAAGTTCCGCGTGGAGGTGGAGACCGCAGTGGAGTTGGCCTTGATGCGTGCCTGGTTACCCATGCACAGCGAGCAGCCGGGCATTTCCATGCGCGCGCCAGCCTTGCCGTAGATGCCATAGTAGCCTTCCTCGGTCAGCATCCACTGGTCCATCTTGGTCGGCGGAGCCAGCCACAGACGGGTCGGCAGGGCGTCCTTGTTCTTCTCCAGCAGCTTGCCGGCAGCGCGGAAGTGACCGATGTTGGTCATGCAGGAGCCGATGAACACTTCGTCGATCTGACGACCCTGTACCTCGGACAGCAGGCGGGCGTCGTCCGGATCGTTCGGCGCACACAGGATGGGCTCCTTGACGTCGGCCAGATCAATCTCGATGACCGCAGCGTATTCGGCGTCGGCGTCGGCTTCCAGCAGCTCCGGCTTCTCCAGCCAGGCTTCCATCGCCTGAGCGCGACGCTCCAGGGTACGGGCGTCTTCGTAGCCGTTGGCGATCATCCAGCGCAGCAGGGTGATGTTGGACTTCAGGTACTCGGCAATCGCCTCTTCCGGCAGCTTGATGGTGCAACCTGCGGCAGAGCGCTCGGCAGAGGCGTCGGACAGCTCGAAAGCCTGCTCAACGGTCAGCCCGGTGAGACCTTCGATCTCGAGAATGCGGCCGGAGAAGATGTTCTTCTTGCCCTTCTTCTCGACGGTCAGCAGGCCTTCCTGGATGGCGTAGTAGGGGATTGCATGGACCAGGTCACGCAGGGTGATACCCGGCTGCATTTCGCCCTTGAAGCGCACCAGTACCGATTCCGGCATATCCAGCGGCATGACGCCGGTGGCAGCGGCAAAGGCTACCAGACCGGAACCGGCCGGGAAGGAAATGCCCATCGGGAAGCGGGTGTGCGAGTCGCCGCCGGTGCCGACAGTGTCGGGCAGCAGCATGCGGTTCAGCCAGCTGTGGATGATGCCGTCACCCGGGCGCAGCGAGACACCGCCACGGTTGTGGATGAAGTCGGGCAGGGTGTGGTGGGTGTTGACGTCGATCGGCTTCGGATAGGCGGCAGTGTGACAGAAGGACTGCATCACCAGGTCGGCGGAGAAGCCCAGGCAGGCCAGGTCCTTCAGCTCGTCGCGGGTCATCGGGCCAGTGGTGTCCTGGGAACCGACGGTGGTCATCTTCGGCTCGCAGTAGGTGCCGGGGCGAATGCCCTCGACGCCACAGGCCTTGCCGACCATCTTCTGTGCCAGGGTGTATCCCTTGTTGCTTTCGGCAGGCGCTTCGGGCTTGCGGAACAGGTCGGAGGGACCCATGCCCAGTTCGGCACGCGCCTTCTCGGTCAGACCACGGCCGATGATCAGAGGAATACGGCCGCCGGCGCGTACTTCGTCGAGCAGGACCTGGGTCTTCAGTTCGAAGGTAGTGATGACTTCATCGGTGCCGTGCTTGCATACCTTGCCTTCGTACGGGTAGACGTCGATGGCGTCGCCCATGTTCAGGTTGGTGCAGTCGAATTCGATCGGCAGGGCGCCGGCGTCTTCCATGGTGTTGTAGAAGATCGGGGCGATCTTGGTGCCGAAGCAGAAGCCACCGGCGCGCTTGTTCGGCACATAGGGGATGTCGTCACCGAAGAACCACAGCACCGAGTTGGTGGCGGACTTGCGCGAGGAACCGGTACCCACCACGTCGCCGACGTAGGCAACCGGCAGGCCTTTGGCCTTCATTTCCTCGATCTGCTTCAGCGGGCCGATGACGCCCGGCTCGACCGGCTCGATGCCGTCGCGGGACATTTTCAGCATCGCCAGAGCGTGCAGCGGGATGTCGGGGCGCGACCAGGCGTCAGGAGCAGGCGACAGGTCGTCGGTGTTGGTTTCGCCGGGGACCTTGAAAACGGTCAGGCTGATCTTTTCGGCTACTGCGGGCTTGGCGGTGAACCACTCGCCGGCGGCCCAGGACTCCAGCACGGCTTTGGCGTACTGATTGCCCTTCTTGGCCCGTTCGGCCACGTCGTGGAAGGCATCAAACATCAGCAGGGTGTGTTTGAGCTGTTCGGCGGCGGTGGCGGCCAGTTCTTCGTTATCCAGCAGTTCCACCAGGGTGGCGATGTTGTAGCCACCCTGCATGGTGCCGAGCAGTTCAACGGCGCGTACCTTGTTCAGCAGCGGCGAGGTGGCTTCACCCTTGGCTACCGCAGACAGGAAGGCGGCTTTGACGTAGGCAGCTTCATCCACACCCGGCGGAACGCGGTTGGTGAGCAGATCAAGCAGGAATTCTTCTTCGCCCGCCGGCGGGTTCTTCAGCAGTTCTACCAGACCAGCGGTTTGTTCGGCATTGAGCGGTTGAGGTACAACACCTTGGGCGGCGCGTTCTTCAACGTGTTTGCGATAGGCTTCAAGCACAATTATTACCCTCATCAGTCTGTTCCGTTGGTAACGGAACGGTCATCCTCACGGACCCAGGATGCCGGAAATAGGGATGGGTGCAAGCGAAGGCCCGATCTGGTGTTGGCAACCCGGTTAACTGGGGTATCAGAAAGTCGGTTGCGGGCAGACGCCTGTACACAGCACTTACGGCGGCCCCGGATTCTACAGTATCGGGAGGGTAAAGTTAAGCGGGAACCCGCTGCAGCGCAGCGGGTCCGGAGGGGCTATTTCTCGACCAGATCCTGGAGGTGGTCGATCATGTCGTCCGGCTTGAGCACCAGGACATCGCCGCTGAGCTGATCAAGCACGACCTCGGCGGTATTGCCGATCAGCGCCCCGGAGATACCAGTGCGGGCGACCGTTCCGATCACCGTGACGCAGGCGCCGATCTGTTCGGCCACCCGAGGGATGAGGGCGTCGGCTGGTCCTTCGTCGATATGAGTATTACGCTCGGAGATTTCATACTCCTCTACATACCGGCGGGCTTTCTCGCCGTATACCTCGAGAATGGTTTCACGCAGCTGATAGATGGGGTTGACTGCCGACAGCATCGGCGCCGGGTGGGCACTGAGCAGATGCAGCTCGCCGTTGATCATGCGGGCGATGTCCGCCGCGTGGCTGACTATGCTCCGATGCAGGCTCTGATGCTGATCGTCGTGATCGCCAAGGTCAACCGCAGCCAGTACCTTGCCCTGCAGCCAGAGTGCGCTGCCCTTTGCCAGCAGTACCGGGGCAGGGCAGTAGCGCAGCAGCTTCCAGTCCTCGGGGGTGAGCAGGGCCTTCTTCAACGGATTATCCGGCGTGTGCTGCTTGATGACCAGCCCGCAGCCGTGGGCCATCAGGGTGCGGATGATGGTATCGGTGAGGTTGTTGTGCCAGGCCTGGGTAAAGGAGGCCGTGATGCCTGCGGTCTCGAGACTGGCGCAGAGCTCTTCGAGCACGGCGCTGTGGTCCCGCCGGTTTTCACACACCAGCAGGTGCAGGTCCGCGCCCAGATAGCCAGCGAGCAAGCGTGAGCGGACCAGCGCCACGTTGTCTTCCCTGCTGGGGTCGATGACGACCAGTATTCGCTTGATGGTTAGCATGACGTCTCCTTTCAGTCCGGCTCGCGGATATTCGCTATACATCAATGTAGACGCTTTTTCATACAACGCAGCAGCGGGGAGCGCGCTGCAGGATTCGGCATGCGGGGCGCAAGCACGTATAATCGCCGGCCTCAACCTCTGTAGCCGAGTAGCCATGACTCTCCCAGCTGAATTGATCGCATTTCTCCCCTGTCCGACCCCTGATGCCTGGGTGGCCCAGGCGCTGCGGCACCCCGAGGAGCTGCTGATAGACCACGCCAACTGCGAGAAAAAAGCCGCCAGCACCGCGCTGAACCTCATGTTCCGCTATATCGACAAACCCGATCTGCTGCAGAAGATGTCACGGCTGGCCCGCGAGGAGCTGCGGCATTTCGAGCAGGTTACCGCGCTGATGAACAAGCGCGGGGTGACCTACCGGGGCCTGTCTGCCAGTCACTACGCCCAGCGCCTGCGCCAGCATGTGCGCACCTCCGAGCCGGGGCGACTGGTGGACACTCTGATTGTCGGTGCCTTTATCGAAGCCCGCTCCTGCGAGCGCTTCGCCAAGCTGGCTCCGCACCTGGACGAGGAGCTGGGCACCTTCTATATGTCGCTGCTCAAGTCCGAGGCGCGGCATTATCAGGATTACCTGAAGCTGGCCCGGGACTACGCTGACGGGCCCATCGATGATCGTATTGCCTTCTTTGCCGAAGTGGAAGCGGCGGCGATGGTGGCGGACGATGACGAGTTCCGTTTTCACAGTGGCGTGGCTGCCGGCGCCTGAGCAGCCTTTATACTGAGCGTCACTGCTCAGACTGACCGGGAGAACAGCCAATGGCTTGGCAGCAGCGTAAGAATACCGTCCTCACATATCTGGCCGGTGCTCTGGTGGCCCTGACCCATGTTTCGGTGAGCGCTGCAGGCGGGGCCTGTGAGCGTGTCGTGGTAACCGGCAATGCGGATTACCCGCCGCTGCTCTGGGCCAGTCCGGACGATCCCACTCGCCTCACCGGCGCCGCTGTGGAGCTGCTGGAAGAGGCGCTGAAACCGGCCGGCATCCATGTGGATGCGCTGCACGTGGGCAGCTGGGAGCAGGCGCAGCAGGAGGTGCACAGCGGGCGGGTAGACATGCTCGCTGGATCTTTTCTCACCCCCGAGCGGCTGGCGGAAGTGGACTACATTCATCCACCGTTCATGGAAATGCCCAGCGTGATCTTCGTTCGCCGCGGCGAGGCCTTCGCCTACAGCGGCTGGGATGATCTGCGGGGCAGGCAGGGCGTGTCGCTGGCTACCAGCAGCTTCGGTGCCGCCTTCGACACCTTTGCCGATGATCACCTGCAGATCAGCACGGCAGGCAGCATCGATCAGGCCTTTGATCAGTTGCTGGAAGGCAGGGCGGATTATCTGATCCACCAGCGCCACCAGGGCCTCGCGCTGGCAGCGCAGCGCAATGTGCTGGACCAGCTGGATATCCTGGAGGGTTCACTGATAAACGAGCAGCTCTATTACACGCTTTCCCACCACTCGGCATGCAATTCGCCGTTGCTGCGCGGCGCTCTGGCCCAGGGCATGTACCGGATGGTCCGCCAGGGAGAGCCCAGGCGCCTGCTGGAAAAGTACCGCGACATCTGGGCCTCGCAGTTTGCGCCGGTCCCCGAGGAAGCGCCCGCGCTGGAGTAATCGACCCAGGCGTGCGTTGCACGCAATCGCGCCGAGGTCGACGCTCCTACGAGCCGGGGTAACAATGTCTTCCCCGGATTTGGGGACGATCAGCGGTGCCAGCGGTCTCAGCCAGTCGCGGCGGCGCGATCGGCCCGCGCCAATGGCCCGGTCAGGCGTGCGACGGGCTTATTCCGCCACCATTGCCTGCGCCGCTTCCCGCTCCTTGGCCATCTTGCGCTCCAGCTGCTGGGACAGCTCGATGATCTGCTCACGCATCCAGCGGTTGGCCGGGTCCTGATCGGTGCTTTCGTGCCAGAACAGGTGGGTCTGGATCGGCGGGATGTCCTCGATGGGCAGCTCCACCCAGTGCAGGTTGTGGCGACGGGCGAAGCGTTCGTTGACAGTCATCACCATATCCGTGGATTCCAGCACCAGAGGCGCCATCTGGTAGTGCTGCGAGCGCAGCATCACCCGTCGCTGGATACCCATCTTGCCGAGGGCAAGGTCCACATGGCCGAGACCATTGCGGCGGCTGGAGATGTGGATATGGGACTGGGCAAGATAGTCATCAAGCGTAATGCTCTCCTTGCCGGCAAGCGGGTGCCCCTTGCGCATGATGCAGACGTAGCGGTCCTCGAACAGGCGGACATGCCGCACCTGCGGGTCAGTGTTCAGCGGCGCATCGATGGCAAAATCCAGCCGGCCGGCCGCCAGCTCCTTGGTCGTCTCCCGGCGGCGGGTGAGAAAACTGTCGATATTGATATTGGGTGCCAGGCGGCGGATCCGACCGGCCAGATGGGGCAGTATCACCGCCTCGGTGAGGTCGGTCATGCTGATGCGATAGGTCTTGTTCGCTTCGGTGGGGTTGAAGCTGCGGCTTTCCTGGACCGAGACGCGCAGCAGCTGCAGCGCCTGGCGCACCGGTGTGATGATGTTCTGTGCCATCGGTGTGGGCACCATGCCCTGGGCGGTCCGGACGAACAGCGGGTCATTGAACGTATCCCGCAGGCGAGCCAGGGCGTTGCTCACCGCCGGCTGGGTGATGCCGACGATCTGGCCTGCCCGGGTCAGGTTCGCCTCGGTGTAGATGGCGTCAAATACAATGAACAGGTTCAGGTCGACTTTACTGAGGTTCATCGCAGTATCCTTCGAATGGCTCGTTTATAGGTCTTATAGGGATGATCGAGTATATATTGCTTATGAATGTTTATACACGCCGAAAATAGATTAGATAAATCAAATCGTCTCATCTACCTTTTTTGTACCCCGGTTACATACCAACAACAATGATGAGGTGGTAAGCATGGATTTCGGATATTCCCCCAAGGTGCAGCAGTTGCGTGAGCGTGTGGATGCGTTCATGCAGGAGCATGTGTTTCCTGCCGAGCGGATTTTCCATCAGCAGGTCAACGAGGGTGATCGCTGGCAGCCCACGGCCATCGTCGAGGAACTGAAGGACAAGGCCCGGGCAGCTGGCCTGTGGAATCTGTTTCTTCCCGAGTCGGAGCTGGGTGCCGGGCTCACCAACCTGGAATATGCGCCGCTTGCCGAGCTCATGGGGCGATCCGGGCTGGCCTCGGAAGCCTTCAACTGCAGTGCGCCGGATACCGGCAACATGGAGGTGCTGGTGCGCTATGGCACCGAAGAGCACAAGAAACAGTGGCTGGAGCCGCTGCTGCGCGGCGAGATCCGCTCGTGCTTCGGCATGACCGAGCCGGGCGTTGCCTCCTCCGATGCCACCAACATGCAGGCCAATGCCCGCCGTGAAGGCGACGAATGGGTGATCAACGGCCGCAAGTGGTGGACCTCCGGCGCCTGTGATCCTCGCTGCAAGGTGATGATCTTCATGGGTCTGACCAATCCGGATGCGCCCCGCCACCAGCAGCACTCGATGATTCTGGTGCCCATGGATGCGCCCGGCCTGAAGGTGATCCGGCCGTTGCCCGTTTTCGGTTACGACGACGCACCCCATGGCCACGCGGAGGTGGTGCTGGAGAACGTGCGGGTGCCCTACAGCAACGTGTTGCTGGGAGAAGGCAGGGGGTTTGAAATCGCCCAGGGTCGCCTCGGGCCGGGTCGCATCCATCATTGCATGCGTTCCATCGGTGCGGCCGAAAGGGCGCTGGAGCTGATGTGCCGACGCTCTGTCGAACGGGAAGCCTTCGGTCGTCGGCTGGCGCAGCTGGGCGGCAATATCGATCTGATCGCGGAATCGCGTATCGAGATCAACCAGGCTCGCCTGTTGACGCTGAATGCGGCCTACATGATGGATACCGTCGGCAACAAGGTCGCCCGCAGCGAGATCGCCCAGATCAAGGTGGTCGCGCCCAATGTTGCGCTACGGGTAATCGACCGTGCCATCCAGATGCATGGCGGAGCCGGTGTTTCCGAGGACACGCCTCTGGCGCACATGTATGCCATGCAGCGCACCCTGCGCCTCGCCGACGGGCCGGATGAGGTTCACCGTGCATCCATCGGCAAGATCGAACTGGGCAAATACATGCCGCGCTGATCGGCGGACAGGACGGAGCCCCGTGCGGACATGTGCCGCACGGGGCTTCCTGCGTGTAGAGAATACTGTCCGGGGGGAGGGCGGCAGCGCCCCGGTAAGATCAGCTCGGGGCGTACATGAAAGCGTCGCGGATCAGCGGGCGCGGTAGGTGATGCGACCCTTGGTCAGGTCGTAGGGGGTCAGTTCAACACGTACCTTGTCACCGGTCAGGATGCGGATGTAGTTCTTGCGCATCTTGCCTGAAATGTGGGCAGTAACCACGTGGCCGTTTTCCAGTTCCACACGGAACATGGTATTGGGCAGCGTATCCACGATAGTGCCTTCCATCTCGATACTGTCTTCTTTCGCCATTAAGCAAAGGCCTCTCAAATCTGTTGCCGAGCGGGATCAGGATGAAAGCCCGCAAAAAAGGTGAGGTATTGTGCCAGAAAAGCGCGCAACAGCCAAGAGCAGGCGCCGGAACGGACCGCAGGGGGCTAGTGAACCAGAATCCAGCGCTGGCTTACCAGCATTTCCAGCGGCCGGTATTCGGTCTTGTAGTTCATCTTGCGGCAGTTACGGATCCAGTACCCGAGATAGACCGCTGGCAGGCCGGCGCGTCTGGCCTCGTCGATCTGCCAGAGGATGGCGTAGCGGCCCAGGCTGCGACGCGACTCCTCCGGATCGAAGAAGGTATAGACCGCTGAGAGGCCATTGGCCAGGCGATCGGTCACCGCAACGGCCAGCAGGCGTCCATCGAGGCGGAACTCATTGAACTCGCAGAACGGGCTGTTGCTCACCAGAAAGGATTCGAACTGCTCCCGACTGGGCGGGTACATGTCGCCGTCCGCATGACGGATGTTGATGTAGCGGGAATAGAGCTCGTAGATCTCGCTGTCGATGCGTGGTGGGCAGCTGGTCACCAGCAGATCCCGGTTGCGCCGCCAGATGCGCAGCTGCTGGCGACTGGGAGTGAAGGCGTCCACCGGGATGCGGGCCGGCACACATGCCTTGCACTGAGGGCAGTGCGGGCGATAGAGGTGGTCGCCGCTGCGGCGAAAGCCCAGCTCGGAGAGCCGCTCATAGGTGTGCTCGTCGACCTTCTCGTAGGGGTCGAGGAAAAGGGTGACTGCGTGCTCTTTTTCCAGGTAGCTGCAGGGGTGCGGCTGCGTGGCATAGAATTTCAGGTGCGCCAGATCGGTCATGTCGCTCCCTCGCTGGTAAGTCCGTCCAGTATAGAAGCCGCGGGAATTGCTTCAACGGGATCGCCCGATGCCGGGAGTGGCCAGCGGTCGGGTGCGTCGGTCAACTGCCCGACCTTGTTCAGGAAATATTCGCGGGGGAGCTCCACCGCGCCGAGGCTCTGCAGGTGGTCGGTAGGCATCTGGCAGTCGATCAGCTCGCAGCCCAGTCGCCGCAGGTAGCTGGCCAGCGCGAGGAAGGCGGTCTTGGAGGCGTTGCTGCGGCGGCTGAACATGGATTCGCCGAAGAACATGCGGCCCAGGGCTACACCGTAGAGCCCGCCGACCAGCTCGCCATGCTCCCATACTTCCACCGAATGGGCATGGCCGCGGCGATGCAGCTCGATATAGGCTCGCTGCATCGCCGGTGTGATCCAGGTAGCGTCCGTGTAGTCCCTCGGCTCGGCGCAGCCGCGGATGACCGCGGGAAAGTCGAGATCGAAGGTGACGGCGAAGTCGCTCCGGCGCAGGAATTTACGCATGCTTCGTGACAGGTGAACATCCGCCGGCGCCACCACCGTGCGTGGGTCCGGAGACCACCATAGCAGGGGCTGACCCTCTTCATACCAGGGGAAGATGCCCTGCTGGTAGGCAAGCAGCAGGCGCTCCGGGCTGAGATCACCCCCCACGGCAAGCAGACCGTTGGGCTCGGCGAGCGCTTCGCTGGCCGGCGGGAACGCCAGTTCACCTGGTTCCAGCCACCTCAGTTCCATCATCGGGAATCCTGTTGTTCATTCAAATGGTTTATCAAGAAGCATCGATAAGCTATTGTCCGGGATCAGGATAGTTCCCGCCAGCCCGGGAACGGTAGCCCGGCCCGCTGGTCAACACATGGACTTCACAGAATCTGTACAATACACGGCTAAGTAAAAATGGAAGCCAGAGCGTTGAAGGATACCCGACCTCAGAAAGGCCAGCACTTTGCCTGGCGAGAACAACTCAGTCTGCGCCTGCGCGAAGGGGCGCTGCTGGGCATGATCGCGCTGTGCCTGTACCTGTGCATGGCGCTGTTCACCCATAACCTGGGGGACCCGGGCTGGACTCGCAGCAGTGGCGAGGTGACCGTGCAGAATGCCGGCGGCCATATGGGGGCCTGGATTTCCGATGTGTTGCTCGTGGCGCTGGGCTATCTCGCCTATCTGTTCCCGCTGATAGTCGCCGTCAAGGTCTGGCAGATGTTCCGCCGGCGGCACCTGCCATTCATCTGGAACGGCTGGCTGTTTTCCTGGCGGCTGATTGGTTTTGTACTGACCCTGCTGGCCGGCACCGCGCTGGCGGCACTGCACGGCACTGCTCCGGCGGGTTTTCCCCAGGGCGCCGGCGCCGGCGGTGCTCTGGGCCAGGAGTTGGTGAAGCTGACCTATCCGGCCTTGAACATGCAGGGCAGTACCCTGGTGTTTCTCACTCTGTTCCTGTTCGGTCTGACCGTGTTCACCAATCTGTCCTGGTTCAAGGTGATGGACCTCACAGGGCGTATCACGCTGGACCTGCTGGACCTGTTCCGTCAGGCCTGGGCCGGCTGGCGCAGCCGTCGGGCAGCGGCGCGGCAGGCAGCACCTGGTCGGGAAGTGCCGACCGGGCGCCGGGAGCCGGTGGTGAGCCTGGAGGAGAAGCGCCAGGCGGAGCAGGCCCGGGCCCAGCGGCAGGAAGCCCTGTCCAGACACGTCGCCAGCCAGAGCAAGCGTCAGCCGCCGAAGATCGAACCGCTGGACACCCGGCCGGTGGAGTCCAGCGTGCGCACCCAGAAGGAGCGCCAGTCGCCACTCAAGTTCGAGCCCGTGGTGCCGGGCTCGCTGCCACCGATCGGGCTGCTCGACCCGCCGTGCAAGATCAGCAAGGGGTTTTCCGCCGAGTCGCTGGAAGGCATGTCGCGCCTGCTTGAGCTAAAGCTCAAGGATTTCGGTGTCGAGGCGGAGGTCGAGAAGGTGCAGCCGGGGCCGGTCATCACCCGATTCGAAATCCAGCCTGCGCCGGGCGTGAAGGTGAGCAAGATCTCCAACCTGGCCAAGGACCTGGCGCGCTCGCTTGCGGTGATCAGCGTGCGGGTGGTGGAGGTCATCCCGGGCAAGACCACCATCGGCATCGAGATCCCCAATGAGGATCGCGAGATCGTGCGGCTGTCCGAGGTGCTGCAGACCCGGGAATTCGACGAGGCCACTTCCGCCGTGCCCCTTGCGCTGGGTCATGACATCGGCGGCAAGCCGGTACTGGCCGATCTGGCGAAGATGCCGCACCTGCTGGTGGCGGGTACCACCGGCTCGGGCAAGTCGGTGGGCGTCAACGCGATGCTGTTGAGTATCCTGTTCAAGTCGCACCCCGAAGACGTGCGGTTGATAATGATTGACCCGAAGATGCTCGAGCTGTCGATCTACGAGGGCATTCCGCACCTGCTGTGTCCGGTGGTCACCGACATGAAGGAGGCCTCCAATGCCCTGCGCTGGTGCGTAGCCGAGATGGAACGGCGTTACAAGCTGATGGCTGCCATGGGCGTGCGCAACCTGGCGGGCTTCAACCGCAAGGTAAAGGAGGCGCACAAGGCCGGCGAACCGCTGACCGACCCGCTGTTCCGGCGCGAGAGCGTGGATGACATCCCGCCGGAGCTGGAAACCCTGCCGGTGATCGTCGTGGTGATCGACGAGTTTGCCGACATGATGATGATCGTCGGCAAGAAGGTGGAAGAGCTGATTGCCCGCATCGCCCAGAAGGCGAGGGCGGCCGGGATCCATCTCATTCTCGCTACCCAGCGCCCGTCGGTGGACGTGATCACCGGTCTGATCAAGGCCAATATTCCCACCCGCATCGCGTTCCAGGTGTCCAGCCGCATCGATTCGCGCACCATCCTCGATCAGGGTGGCGCCGAGCAACTGCTGGGGCACGGGGACATGCTCTACATGCCTCCGGGAACCAGTCTGCCGGTGCGCGTACACGGCGCCTTCGTCTCGGACGATGAGGTGCACCGTCTGGTGGACGAATGGAAGCAGCGCGGCGAGCCGGATTATATCCAGGACATTCTGGACGGTGCCGATGAAGGTGGCGGCGGCGGATTTGACGGCGGAGGCGGCGACGGCGAGGAAGATGACCCCCTGTACGACGAAGCCGTGCGGTTCGTCACCGAGTCGCGCAAGGCGTCCATTTCTTCCCTGCAGCGCAAGCTCAAGGTTGGTTACAATCGGGCGGCGCGCATGATTGAATCCATGGAAATGGCCGGGGTCGTTTCAGCACCGGACCACACCAATTCGCGCGAGGTCATCGCGCCTCCACCCCCACGTGATTGAAGGAACAGATGAAGACATTCCTGCGTTCCAGTATTACCGCCCTGTGCCTGGCGCTGTTGCCGCTGGCCGCCACGGCGGATGACCAGGCCCGCGCTGCCGAGCGCCTGAACGAGCTGCTTTCCAGGGCCCAGACCATGACCGGGGGCTTTTCCCAGATGACACTGAGTGCCAACGGTGCCAGCCTGCAGGAAACCACCGGCAGTCTCGCACTGAAGCGCCCGGGCATGTTCCGCTGGCATACCGATCCACCCCTGGAGCAGATTCTGGTATCGAATGGCGAGAAGATCTGGCTGTATGACCCGGATCTGGAGCAGGTCACCATCCAGCAGATGGACCAGCGCCTCAGCCATACGCCAGCATTGCTGCTGTCCGGTGACGTCAGCCAGCTGCAGGAGAGTTTCCACATAGAAGTGACCGGTGCCGGTGGCGTGCTGGACTTTACCCTGACACCGAAGGAGGCCGACTCGATGTTCGACAACCTGCGCGTCTCCTTCAGCAACGGCGTGATCAATGACATGCAGATGAGCGATCCGGTGGGCCAGCGCACCAACATCCTGTTTCGCAACGTCGAACTGAATGCGCCGCTGGACGATGCCCAGTTCACCTTCGTGATTCCTGACGGGGTCGATGTCATCAGTGAATGACCTGTTTGCCTCTGCCGCCGCTCCCCATGAGCCCCTGGCGGCGCGTATGCGCCCGACCAGCCTGGATGGGTATGCCGGGCAGCAGCATCTGCTGGGTCCGGGGCGCCCGTTGCGGGTGGCGCTGGAGCAGGGCGCACTGCACTCGATGATCTTCTGGGGGCCGCCGGGAGTGGGCAAGACCACCCTGGCCAGATTGCTGGCCACCCTGGCAGATGCCCACTTCGTCACCATTTCCGCGGTGCTGGCCGGGGTCAAGGAGATCCGCCAGGCAGTGGATCAGGCCAGGCAGCACGCTGCCCAGAGCGGTCGCCAGACCATTCTCTTTGTTGACGAAGTGCACCGCTTCAACAAGGCCCAGCAGGATGCCTTTCTCCCCTACGTGGAAGACGGCACCCTGCTGTTTATTGGTGCCACCACGGAGAATCCCTCCTTCGAGCTGAACAACGCACTGCTGTCCCGGGCGCGGGTCTATGTGCTCAAGGCGCTGGATGATCAGGCCTTGCGCTTGTTGCTTGAGCGTGCGCTGACCGATACCGAGCGTGGGCTCGGGCAGCACCGGCTGGGCATTACGGACGAGGCGCGGGATATCCTGATCCATGCGGCTGATGGTGATGCCCGCCGCCTGCTCAATCTGCTGGAAATCGCCGCGGACCTGATGGCCGATGGCGGCAGCATCGATGTCGAACTGGTGGGGGACCTGCTCAACGACAACCGGCGCCGCTTCGACAAGGGCGGCGAAGCCTTCTACGACCAGATGTCCGCGCTGCACAAATCGGTGCGCGGCTCCAACCCGGACGCCTCGCTGTACTGGTATGCACGCATGCTCGATGGCGGCTGCGACCCGCTGTACATCGCCCGGCGCGCCGTGCGTATGGCCAGCGAGGACATCGGCAACGCCGACCCCCGCGCACTGACCCTGTGTCTGAATGCATGGGACGTACAGGAGCGTCTGGGCAGCCCGGAAGGGGAGCTGGCCATTGCCCAGGCAATCGTCTACCTGGCCTGCGCGCCCAAGAGCAATGCGGTATACAAGGGCTACAAGATGGCGATGCAGGATGTCGCCAGCCAGCCGTCGCTGGAGCCGCCGCTGCATCTGCGCAACGCGCCGACCAAGCTTATGAAGGAGCTGGGCTACGGCCAGGCCTACCGTTACGCCCACGATGAGCCGGAAGGCTACGCCGCCGGAGAGGATTATTTTCCCGAGGAGCTGGAGCCGCGGCGCTACTACGAGCCGGTCAATCGCGGGCTGGAGCTGAAGATCGGTCAGAAGCTGGAATACCTGCGCAGTCTGGATGCCGCCAGCGGCAATAAACGCCGCCAGGATAAAGCGTGACCGGCCTGCTCGCCGCCATCGCGGTGGGGGGCGCACTGGGTGCGCTGTCACGCTTTGCTCTCGGTCTCGGCATGCTCAGGTTATGGCCCGACGCATTTGCCCTGCCGACCCTCGTCATCAACCTGCTCGGATGCCTTGCGATAGGTATACTATACGGCCTGTGGCTGAACCGGCCGGAGCTGTCGCCTGTAGTGCAACAGGGCTTGATGACAGGTTTCCTCGGTGCCTTTACCACGTTTTCGGCCTTTTCCCTGGACGCCTGGCGTCTGGCGGAAAATGGCCAGAGCCTGCTGGCTCTCGGATATGTTCTGCTCAGCGTGTGCCTGTGTTTGACCGCCACCTGGGCCGGCCTGATGCTGACCCGCTAGTCGCCAGGCTGTCACCCTGCAACCAAAAGATGATGCCCGATGCTTGATCCAAAACTGGTGCGTAGCCAACCCCAACTGATTGCCGACCGTCTTGCCACCCGTGGCTTTGAACTGGACGTGGCCCAGCTCGAAGCGCTGGAAGCCCGCCGCAAGACCGTACAGACCCGTACCGAGACCCTGCAGGCTGAACGCAACAGTCGCTCCAGATCCATCGGCCAGGCCAAGGCCCGGGGCGAGGATATCCAGCCGCTGCTGGCGGACGTGGACCGCATGGGCGCCGAGCTGGATGCGGCCAAGCAGGAACTGGAGGCGATCCAGACCGAGCTTGACGCCATTCTGCTGGCCATTCCCAACCTGCCGGACGAGAGCGTACCGGTTGGCGGCGGCGAGGACGATAACGTCGAGGTACGCCGATGGGGCACGCCACGCACCTTCGACTTCGAGGCCGAGGATCACGTCGCCATCGGCGAGCGGCACGGCTATCTCGATTTTGACACCGCTGCAAAGCTGTCCGGCGCGCGCTTTGCGCTGATGCGCGGCCCGATCGCGCGTCTGCACCGGGCTCTGGCTCAGTTCATGCTGGACCTGCATATCAACGAGCATGGGTACGAGGAGGTCTACACCCCCTATCTGGTGCATGCCGAGGCGCTGATGGGTACCGGCCAGCTGCCCAAGTTCGAGGAAGACCTGTTCAAGATCCCCCAGGGCGAAGGGGAGCGGGACTTCTACCTGATCCCGACCTCCGAGGTGTCCCTGACCAACATCGTCAGCCAGACCATCGTGGATGCCGACAGCCTGCCGCTGAAGATGACCGCGCATACACCCTGTTTCCGCAGTGAGGCCGGCTCGGCAGGCCGGGACACCCGGGGCATGATCCGCCAGCATCAGTTCGACAAGGTCGAGATGGTGCAGATAGTGCGCCCGGACGATTCCATGCGCGCACTGGAAGAGCTGACCGGCCATGCCGAAGATGTGCTGCAGCGCCTCGGGCTGCCGTACCGCACCATGGCACTGTGTACCGGTGACATGGGCTTCGGCGCGGTGAAGACCTACGATCTGGAAGTGTGGATTCCCAGCCAGAACAAGTACCGGGAAATTTCCTCCTGCTCCAGCTGCGGCGACTTCCAGGCCCGCCGCATGCAGGCCCGCTGGCGTAACCCGGAAACCGGCAAGCCGGAACTGGTGCACACCCTGAACGGCTCCGGCCTGGCCGTGGGCAGGACGCTGGTGGCGATTCTGGAAAATTACCAGCAGGCCGATGGCAGCGTTGTGGTACCCGAGGTATTGCGCAGTTACATGGGCGGGCTCGAGCGTATCGGCTGAGTCCACAAGGCGCCCGGTCTACCAAGGAGGTACAGATGGATTTTCTGCCCCTGTTTCACAACCTGCGCGGGCGTCTGGTATTGCTGGTCGGCGGGGGCGATGTTGCCCTGCGCAAGGCCAGGCTGCTGAGCGAAGCCGGCGCGCGCCTGCGTGTAGTCGCCCCGACCATCGAGCCGGAGCTGCTTTCATTGGTGCAGCAGCGCGGCGGTGAAACGCTTCTGCAGAACTACAGCGCTGACCAGCTGGAAGGGGCGCAGCTGGTCATTGCAGCGACCGATGACGGGGAGCTCAACGCCCGGGTGTCCCGTGACGCCCAGGCACGCAGTCTGCCCGTGAACGCGGTGGATGCGCCTGAGCATTGCACCGTCATCTTTCCCGCCATCGTCGACCGCTCGCCACTTGTGATTGCCGTCTCGACTGGCGGCCATGCCCCCGTCCTGGCGCGCCTTACACGGGCCCGCATCGAGACGCTTTTTCCCCATTCCTGGGGTCGGCTTGCTCAGCTGGCTCAGCGTTTCCGTTCCCGGGTAAAGACAGCCTTTTCGACCATCAACCAGCGCCGGGTGTTCTGGGAAGATGTATTCCAGGGTGATATTGCCGAACGGGTATTCTCCGGTCGCGATGATGAAGCCGAGCGCCTTCTGGTCGAGCGGTTGGGGCAGCAGAAGGGCCAGCGCTACCAGGGCGAGGTCTATCTGGTCGGGGCCGGGCCGGGAGATCCGGATCTGCTGACCTTTCGCGCCCTGCGGTTGATGCAGCAGGCGGATGTGGTGCTGCATGACCGGCTGGTGCCGGACGTGATCATCGATTTGTGCCGGCGCGATGCCGACCGCATCTATGTGGGCAAGGCGCGGGCAGATCATGCGGTACCTCAGGAGCAGATCAATCAGCTGCTGGTGCGCCTGGCGAAGGAGGGCAAGCGGGTGCTGCGTCTGAAGGGCGGGGACCCGTTCATCTTCGGTCGCGGCGGCGAAGAAATCGAGGAGCTGGCCGCCAACGGCATTCCCTTTCAGGTAGTACCGGGTATTACCGCAGCCAACGGCTGCTCTGCCTATGCCGGTATCCCGCTGACCCACCGGGATCATGCCCAGTCGGTGCGCTTTGTCACCGGCCACCTGAAGGATGGCAGTACCAATCTGCCCTGGCAGGAACTGGTAGCCCGGGGGCAGACGGTTGTCTTCTATATGGGCCTGGTTGGCCTGCCGGTTATCTGTGAGCAGTTGATTGCCCACGGCCGCGCCCCGGACACACCCATCGCCCTGATCCAGCAGGGCACCACGGCGCAGCAGATGGTGCTCACCGGCACCCTGGCCAGCATGCCGGCGCTGGTCGAGCAGACCGAGATCAAACCGCCCACCTTGCTGATCGTCGGGGAGGTAGTTAGCCTCAGGCATAAGCTCAAGTGGTTCGAAGCCAGGGACTGACAGGGGGACGCATGGCGCGCAAGCTGGTCGTGAAACGGGGCGGGAAACTCGGTGCGCCGCCCGGTACGCTGTTGCATATCGGGCGGCATAAACCGGACAGCGCGGCCATACGGCTGATCACCTACGGGCCGGAACAACTGGAGGAGTCGCCCGTTGAAAATCTCGCTCGGTTCCAGCGTCCCGAACGGGCAGGGCAGATCAGCTGGCTGAATGTGGATGGCCTGGCCGACCCGGCAGTGGTGGAATCGCTTGGCAGCCTGTACGAGCTGCACCCACTGGTGATGGAAGACATTCTCAACACCGATCAGCGCCCGAAGGTCGAGGAATACCCCGGCTATCTGTACATCGTGCTGCGCATGTTGCGGTTCGACAAGGACCGCCAGCAGATTCATTCCGAGCAGCTCAGTCTGGTGCTGGGCAAGGATTACGTGCTGTCCTTTCAGGAGCGCCCCGGTGATGTGTTCGAGGGGGTGCGTGAGCGCCTGCGAGCGGGCCGGCGCATACGCTTCATGCGCAGCGACTATCTGGCCTATGCCTTGCTGGATGCCGTGGTCGACCACTACTTCGAGATGCTGGAATACATCGGTGAGCAGGTGGAGGAGCTGGAGGATCAGGTCATCGACGCTCCGGGCCCCGACACCCTGGCGCGCATGCACCATTACAAGCGCGAGATGCTGCTGTTGCGCAAGTCGATCTGGCCCCTGCGCGAACTGCTCAGCCGCCTGGCGCGGGACGAGAATCCGCTGATTTCCGAGGAAACCCGGCTCTATCTGCGCGATGTGTATGACCACGTCATCCATGTGATGGACAGCATCGACACCATCCGCGAACTGCTGGTGAGCATGCTGGACCTGTACCTGTCCAGCGTCAGCAAGCGCACCAACGAGATCATGAAGGTGCTGACCATCTTCGCTTCGCTGTTCATGCCGTTGACCTTCATCGTCGGGGTCTACGGCATGAATTTCGATGTCATGCCGGAGCTGCGCTGGGTCTGGGGCTACCCTGCCGTGATGCTGCTGATGCTGGTTCTGGTGGTGGGCCTGCTGGTGCTGTTCCGCCGCCGACGCTGGATCTGACAGCGATGCGACCGGTCATTGCAGACCGGTCGCCTGGTGATAGGCACGGATCAGCGGGGCATCCAGCCCGTAGGGGTCGGGAGTAAAGCGCAGCCTGCCATCTGCGGTCCCTTCGGCCGTCCAGTAGGTCAGCAGCACCTGCGGACCGTTCTCGACGCGTATCTCATGGGTCTTGCCGCTATCCATCCGTTGCTGAATCCGATCCCGCTGGTGATTGTCGAGAGTATGAAACAGATAATCCGCCAATTCGTCAGCCTGCTCGACCCTGACACAGCCGGAACTGACGTTGCGCACCGCCCTGGCGAACAGTGCCTGACTGGGCGTGTCGTGCAGGAACACCGCGAAGGGGTTGTCGAAGCGAAATACCATGCGTCCCAGCGGGTTGTTCGGCCCCGGTGGCTCGCGCAGCAGGATGCCCCGCGGGTTATCCCAGTCGACTGAGGCGGGATCAAGCTGGGTACCTTCGGTATCCAGTACCATGAGGTTGCGGTCGCTGAAATAGGCGGGGTTGGAGCGGATCTGCGGCAGCTTGTCCTCGCGCAGGATGGTCGGCGGTATGGTCCAGCTCGGGTTGAGCGTCACCCGGTTGATCCGCGAGTCGAGCAGGGGGGGTGGGCCGGTCAGCCGTCCCGGACTGAACCCGTGACTTCCAGCGCAGCTCATCACCCTCGAACAGCAGTGCGTTGCTCCCGGCGGCGTTGGATACAAGGCTATGGTGCTGACGGCGCGCATCCAGCCAGCGCAGGCGTTCCAGGTTGATGCGGACCCGCTGCTGTCGCTCCTGCGGGCTGAGGTTCAGCGCTGCAACGGTCTGCGGGCCCACCACCGCGTCGGGCTGCAGACCATGCTCCCGCTGGAACGCACGCACTGCCTGCTGCAGGTGCTCATCATAGGTCAGCGGCTGGACGTACAGCAGGTCCGGATCAGTCAGCGGCCTGTCCAGTGGGCCGGCGCTGGCATCGGGGTTGAAATAGCCGGTGAGAATCAGTCGCTGCGACAACTGTGGCAGCCGCGGGTCGGTCGCCCCCGGTTTGATCAGCGGGCCGTCGGGGAAGGGGGCGAGATCGGGCAGGTCTGCGTCCATCTGCTGGTAAGCCGTACGCAGCTGACGATACAGGTAGAAGCTAGGGCGGGCGCGCTTGAACGCCGCAGCCATGTCCTCCAGCCCGAGAATGCCCAGTTGCGCCACACCCACGCGCACCGGGGGCAGGGCCGAGTCCGATTGCCAGACCGGCTCGTGTTTCTGCTGATCCAGCCGGCCGCGACTGAGGTGCTCCAGTGCCAGCAGATAAAGGGCGCTGTAATGCAGTTCAGCGCAGACCGGCTCGACGTCCTCGGCAGCGGGGACGATGTACTCCCTGGGGTTGAGCCCATCGGCGGACAGATCGAGCAACTGCTGCTGAAAGGCGTCAACCCGTTCCTGATCCTGCCATATGGAAATGTAACCGGTGGCGCGATAGAGCCTGTCCAGCGCCTGGATCACCGGCGCAGTGCGCAGTTCCGGCAATGGACAGGCATCGGTTTCCTGCTGAAGAACCTCCTGAATCGGCGTGAGCGCTACGTTCACGGTGTATTCTGCCTGGGTTCCATATGCCGCAAAACTCAGACAACTGACGAATAACACTGTACATTTTTTAAGCAAACGTTAATCTCCCAACCAGACTTTTGGGGGTGTTCATTCAGCCGACCTTGCTTACGGTTCCTCCACTGCGGGGCAAGCAGGGTCGAAGGGCGGATAACAGCCTGTACCGTTTCGTGATATTTTTCGGCTCCAGCTGGAGTCGAGGGGGCTTGATGTTTGATGTTCTGCGCCGTCTTGGCGTGCTTTCCCTTTGCTGTCTCCCTGTTCTATCTGCGCCGGTGGTGGCCAAGCAGACCGCACTGCTTCCCTATGAGCAGCATGGGCGGATTTCCGGCCCGGCCTTGATAAGCCGTCTGGCCGACCAGGCACCGGACCTCGATCCGCAGGTGCTCACCGCCGCGGTCTCGGCCATGGAATGCGCCGTTGCCGGCGGCGTGGATCCAGCCGAGCGCCTCGCTGTAATCGATTTTTCCCTGCCTTCCACCGAGCAGCGGCTCTGGATCTTCGACCTTCTCGAGCAGCGTCTGGTGCTGCAGGATCTGGTCGCCCATGGCCAGGGCTCTGGAGACAACCTCGCGAGCCGGTTCTCCAACATCGAAGGCAGCCACCAGTCCAGCATCGGGCTGTTCCGCACCCAGGAGAGCTACTTCGGCCGCCATGGCTACTCCCTGCGGATGGACGGGCTGGAACCAGGCTTCAACGATCTGGCCCGCCAGCGCGCCATCGTCATCCACTCCGCCGATTACGTTGACCCGAGCTGGATCAGCCGGCACGGACGTATCGGTCGCAGCCACGGTTGCCCAGCGGTACGCCCGGAAGTGGGTGACATGGTTGTTGACAGCCTCAAGGGCGGGCAGTTCATGTTTTCCTGGTATCCGGATGATCACTGGCTGGCCACTTCCGAACTGATCAACTGCCCTAATCGAACCGACGATAACCTGATGACCGCTGGCCGCTGAGGCGACCAGCGAGACGGGTGGTGCACCTTGCTTTTTGTTGATACATCTCTTGCAAGTGTTCGCTCTACGTAATAGAGTACTTTGCAACATATAACAAAAAAGCGAGCTGTCATGTTGCCTACCGCTGAAGAAGCCGCTCAGGCGCTACGGGACATTGATCTCATCAAGCACAGAGCCGCAGGCTTTCAGGATTACCGGGCCGAGTCCGGTCAGTTGATTCTGTGGGGTTTGGCCTATCTGGCCGGCTTTTCGCTGTCTGCCTGTTTTCCCCGATATCTGCTTGGCATATGGACTGCAGTCGTGCTCGCTGCGCTGGCCATCGGTACCTGGCTGGCGGTGCGCAGCGGCGCCGGGGCGGGCATCGTTCGGCGCTACCTCGCGGTAATCACCACCATTCTCTCGTTCATTATTGCCGTGCACTGGGTCTTCTGGCCCATCAGCCCAGAGCAGGGCGCGATGTTGGCACCGCTTTTCCTGTCCGCGCTGTACGTCCTGCGGGGTATCCAGTTACGTCCGCGTTACACCGTTATCGGTGCTGCACTTGGCATTCTTTCCCTCGGCGGCTATCTGTTTCTGCTTCCGGTCTTCTGGCCGTGGATGGCCATGGCCTGCGGCGGCACCCTGATCCTGTCCGGGCTCTGGCTGAGGAGTCACTAAGTGCAGACTCCCGACGAAATCATTCACCAGCCCGTGCGGCTGAAGATCATGGCGGCGCTGAATACCCTCGAGGCCAGGCAATGGCTGGAGTTTGTTGCCCTGCGCGCCATTGTCCAAGCCACTGACGGCAATCTCGGGGCGCACCTGACCACCCTGGAAGCTGCCGGTTATGTGCTGGTGGAGAAGGATTTTGTCGGCAAGAAGCCGCGTACCCGGGTCTGCTTGAGCAGAAGCGGACGGGAGGCGTTCGGCCGTTATGTCATTACTCTGCAGGCGATTCTGGAGCCTGGCAGTCTGGAGCCGGACCCTCAGCAGAATTGACCGACTGATTGAACAACCCGAAACCACAACAAGAACAAGAAGGACCTATCCATGGATGTTTCTACACCCTCGATCCGCGCGCGTGGCTGGCAGGCAAAACTGCGTTGGCTGTCTCTGCTGTGTCTGTTCGCCCTCAGCGCCATCAGCGCCGGGTTCGTGCTGGCCCAGGTGGGCGCCGACCCTGCCAGCGTGCCGGCAACCCAGCTGGCAGATGAGCCGACCGCCGAAGTGGCCGCAGGCCTGGCGACAGGAGAGCGGTTTGGCGTACGGGAGATGTTTACCCAGGCCGATCTGGTGGTGAAGTCGGTCATGGTGCTGCTGGTGCTGATGTCTCTGCTGAGCTGGGCCATCCTGTTCGAGAAGCTGATTACCTTTGCCTCAGCCCGGCGTAAGAATAATCAGTTCCTGCGCCTGTTCCGCGCCGGTGAGACCGCCGAGGCGGAGCAACGGGCCAATCACAGCGCGCTGGGTCGCATGTGGTTCGCGGCCCAGGCCGAGCTGCGGCACTTCAATCAGCATCGGGGGAGCAATGCCAGCGCTGATCAGATCAACCGGCTGCTGCAGCGCATGGCGCTCACCGCAAGCATTGTTCAGGAACGTGATCTTGCCCGGCTGGGCGGCATGATGGGCGTGCTGGCGACCATCGGCGCGACGGCACCCTTCATCGGCCTGTTCGGCACCGTGTGGGGTATTCTCAACAGCTTTGCCGGCATCGCCACGGCAAAAAGTGCCAGTCTCGCTGTGGTTGCTCCGGGGATCGCCGAAGCCCTGTTGGCCACCGCGCTGGGCCTGTTCGCAGCGATTCCGGCGGTGATGATCTTCAACAAGTTCGCCCGGGACATCAACGGCTTTGTCGGCAGCCTGGATAACTTCTCGGCTGAGCTGCTGGCCTCGGTTTCAAGGCAATTCGACGAGGGGCACTGATATGGGTATCCAGCTGGATTCAGGCCCAACGGTCAAGCGTCACAATTACCAGCAGAACGCCGAGATCAATATCACCCCCTTTGTGGATGTGATCCTGGTGCTGCTGATCATTTTCATGGTGGCTGCACCACTGGCAACGGTTGATGTGCCTGTCGATCTGCCGAGCAATGCAGCGACACCTTCGCCACTACCCACCGAGCCGGTGTATATCAGCGTCCAGACCGACGGCCAGCTGTTTGTCCAGGAACAGGCGGTAACCCTGCAACATCTGGCCGAGGTGACCCATGGAGTGACCGCCCGCAACCTTGAAACGCGCTTGTTCCTGCGGGGAGACCAAGCGGTGGAATACGGCACCCTGATGCGGGTCATGAACACGCTGCAGAAGGCCGGTTACGCGCGTATCAGCCTGGTAGCCGCCGAAGAGCTGGAGCCCTGATGCGTGCCGTCAATGAGCCCCGGGCGCGCCGCTGGGGTGTGCGTCTGCTGGTGCTGGGTCTATCGCTGGCAATCCATGGGGCGCTGCTGATCTTGGTAATGGGCAGCCGTTTCAGTCAGCCGATAAAGCCCGAGATGCAGCCGATCGCAGTGGAGCTGGTAGCTGCGTTGCCGGAACCAGAGCCAGAACCCGAACCCGAACCCGAGCCGATACCGGAGCCCGAGCCAATCCCAGAGCCCGAGCCGGAGCCCGAACCTCAGCCCGCGCGCGAGCCGAAGCCGGAAACCAGACCCACGCCGCCCCGACCGGCACCACGACCGCAACCGGCCCCGGCGCCGCCATCCGGCCCGCCGGTGCACAGTTTCGGTGCGAATCAGGAATGGGCAGCTCCGCCGGTGGCGCCGCCGAGCTCCGAGCCGGTGCGCAGCCGTCCGGTCCCCGCGGCCTATGCCGATACGGTGAAGCACCGGGTAACCGCGAATCTGAAACGTCCGGAAGGCTCGGTGTACAAGCCGCCACCGGGGTACAAGGGCGATCCCGATGACTTCAAGCGCCAATGCTATATCCCCTATGAAATCACCGTGGACAGCAATGGGCGGGTAGTGGGTTATGAGATCGATCGTTGCGGGGATGAGCTGCTGGACGCTGCTGCCGAGCAGGCAGTACGCAGTGCCGGTCCCTTCCCGCCGCCGCCCAATCAGGGTGCGGAAACCTACGTGATCTACGGCACAGCCATTTTTATCAATTGATTCAAGGACGTAACCATGCCGGCAAGAGCTGTTGTTCCTTATGCATTGATCCTCACCGGGGTGCTGGCCGGGTGCGCTGCGCCGGTGCCGCCCAAGCCACCAGTGGATACCACGCCAAAGCTGCGGCAGCCGGTAGTGCAGACCCGAGCCAGTTTTGCCTGCGAAGGTGCGCTGCCGAAGGTACACCGGCAGATCTGCGCAGACGACGGCCTCGCGCAGCTGGATCGCACTCTGGTCCACCGCCAGCACCAGCTGAAACAGCAACTGGACTGGATGGGCGGCATGCTGCTGGCAGCCAATCACCGCCAATGGCTGCTGAGCCGGGGGGAACTGTGCCCGGTCAATGAAGGGCAGGCCCGGGATGAACAGGCGATTGCCTGTCTGTCGGCGCTGTATCGCCAACGGGCGCGTCAGATGGATGAGTGGGCCTCCAGCCGTGTACCGGCGCCGGCCGGGCAGAATGCCTGGGCCAGTTACGCCGAGTATAGGCTCGTGGATGACCGGGACAGCAGTTGCCAGACTCTTGAGCGGGAGCTGAATCAGGACCTGCAACGCCACGGCATGCCATCGCCGGCGCGCTTGCCGGAGGTGCAGATGCTGGCCGGCAGCAATGCCGACTCGGGATCGGCTTCGGTGGGCGGCCAGCAGGTAGAGGTGGAACTGTATAACGCCGGGGTCTTCGCGGGCTATCAGACCCGCGCCCGGGGTCTGGTGGTGAATGGTCAGCCGCTGCTGGACGACGCTACCCTGGCGTTCTGGGTGGCCGAGCAGCCCAACTACGGTGGCCGCGCTCACGCCGCTTCATCACAGACCGGCGATTACGGCGCCATTGATGTGTTCCATCGGCAGGGCCGGAACCTCGTGCTGGTCAACGAAACCTGGGGCTTTCATTCCCCGGCGGCACGGGGCGAGTCCGCCTACGCCGGCCTGTACGCCCTCAATGGCAGTAGCCTGCAACGCCTGTGTCTGTATCAGAGCTATCTGACTCCGCCGCGCACCAATACCCTGGCCGGGCTGTCCATCTACAGTCAATTGCAGGCCGAGCTGGATGTCATGGTCGGCAGCCCGCTGGCCGGTATGGCTCAGCATGAGCGTCGGGACAACTTCCAGGACTGGAAGGAAACCCAGTGGACGCTGCTGAATCTACCCTTGCTGGGTGTGGATTCCCTGCAGCGCCACGGCAGGGAAGGGGCGGTACGCCAACGCCATGATCAGGTGCTGGAGTCGCTGTTCCAGTGGACTGAACGCAATCCGCAGAACAAGCAGGCCTACCGCCGCCTGCTGCCGCTGTTGCAACCGACGATGGATGAACTGCGCCGGTTGTATATAGGCCAGGGGCTGAACGAGGCGGACGCCGTCAGCGCTGCACAGTTGCTGCTGCATGAAACCCTGGCGCGGGCAGTGGAAAGCCTGGCTGCACCCACACAGCCAGTATCCCTGCCGCTGGCGGCGGGAGTAAGCTGGCAACCGCGTTACGCCATTGCGCCGGCCCCCGGTGACCTGGAGCGCGGCCGACAATTTGCCACCCTGTACAGCGTGCTGCTGAATGACGCACCGGCTCACGTCGTCGCGGACTTCATCCATTACGAAAAGGGCGCCCTGGGCGAGCGCTGGGGTAGCGGGCCGGATAACAGCCCCGCTACCCTGGCGGCTGTCGGGCGGGCGGACAACCTGCGTCTGCTGCTCGAGGCCGGCATGCCGGTGGACCTGGCCAATGGCTGGGGCAAGACGGCCCTGATGAGCGCCGCCGAGCAGAACCAGCTGGACAGCCTGCGGCTGCTTTTGCAGCGCGGCGCCAATGTCCACGCACGCACCCAGTTGCGAACCGACACCGGGGTGGGTGGTATCGAACAGGGCCAGGCCCGGCAGGGCGGGCAGACCGCGCTGCTGCTGGCAGCGCAGAACGCCCGAGCGGAGCTTATCGAGGAGCTGGTACAGGCCGGCGCGCTGCGTCAGGCCTGGGAGGGCTATGACCGACAGGTGTGCCAGGCGTTGAACGGCAATACGCTGGTGGACGAGGCTGCTCGCAGCAGGCTGCAATCCACGCTATGTGGCAACTACGCGCCGCTGCCAGTGGCCGAGCGCCAGAAGCTGGATATACGCAGCGGCCAGACCATGCTGTTCGTAGCTGACGGGGTGGATTACCGGGTCAGCCTGCATCAGCGTGCCCCCACGTTGCTGTTCGGCCGGGTCTTGCAGACCAGCGCGGCCAGGCTGGAAAAACAGATGCGGGCAATGGCTCTGCGGGTCGGCACCGCTGCAGCGCACCGGGCCAAGCTGCAACTGGCCGGCCCCCTGACGCTGCACATCGAGAACATGGCAGGCCAGACGGCGGATGCCACCCGGCTGTACGTCTCCTATCCGGTGGCCTCGAACCGCGGCAATCTGGGTGGTTACCACCTGGTCGAGCATCCGGCGGTGACCGTACTGAGCACCAGCTTCGACGGTGCCCACAATGATCCGGCAAGCACCTGGCGTGCGCTGCACCAGGCGGCCCTGGAACAGGGCCTGCAGCCCGCCAATCAGGGTTACGTGGTGATGCACACCCGTGGCCAGCGGCTGGCCGAGTATCAACTGGTGGTGACCGACCCGGCAAGGTGATGCCCGCTACGACTGCGTATACGCCTCAAGCCAGCCGGCTGCTAGACTTGGCGCAGGTTATTGATGAGGCGTCGGCAGGTGAAAAGGGACTCGGTGAGATGGATTTGGTTGCTGTGCGCGCTGGCGATACTCGTCGGTTGCGCCAGTTCGTTGCCGCAGAAGACAGTCCCACCGAGCTACGCTGTGCTGCCGGATCGCGACTCGGAAATCGGCCGCTACGTGCGCGCCCATCAGCCGCCGGACAGCGAAACCCTGTCCGGCTTCACCCTGGTGCATACCGGCACCGATGCGCTGGCAGCCCGGCTGGCGATGATCGACAAGGCCCAGCGCAGCCTGGATCTGCAGTACTACATCTACCGCGGCGACGTCACCGGAGGCCTGATCGCCGAGCGCCTGCTCAGCGCAGCGGACCGGGGTGTGCGGGTGCGCCTGCTGCTGGATGACATCGGCAGTGGCCTGCGTGACTTCGATGTAGCGACGCTCAACCATCATCCCAATATCCAGATAAAGCTGTTTAATCCGCTGACGCTGCGTGGTCAGGTTTTGAAGTACTTCAGCAAGCTTGGAGAGTTCGGGCGGATCAATTACCGCATGCACAACAAACTGATGATCGTCGACAGCCAGATGTTCATCACGGGTGGGCGCAACATCGGCGACGAGTATTTCTCCCTGAGCCTGATGGATTTTCAGGACATAGACATCCTCGGCATGGGCTTCATCAGCCGCGAGGTAGCGCGCAGCTTCGATGATTACTGGAATGCCAACGAATCGGTACCGGTAGACCATATGACCCGCCGGCCAGGCGATGCGGCCGAACAGCGCCTGCGGAAGCGGCTCAGGGATCATCGGACCCGCCAGGATGGCAGCGCCTATCTGGCGGCGGTGCGGCGCTCACCGTTCAGCCGCATGTTGAGGGATGATCGCATTGTGTGGCACT
This sequence comes from Halopseudomonas pertucinogena, assembly GCF_014646575.1. Taxonomy (GTDB): domain Bacteria; phylum Pseudomonadota; class Gammaproteobacteria; order Pseudomonadales; family Pseudomonadaceae; genus Halopseudomonas; species Halopseudomonas pertucinogena. The sequence goes on from NZ_BMNN01000001.1 coordinate 1,101,068, forward strand.
GGGGAGAGGCGCAGTGGCTTTCCGACCCACCCACCAAGGCGGATCCCGGTCATGCAACCAATCAGGAGCCGATCCTCGGCCGCAAGCTGATGAACCAGGTGCGCCTTAGCAAGGAGGAGTTACTGCTGATGTCGGCGTACTTCATTCCTGGTTCCCGGGGTGAAGTGTTCCTGATCGATCTGGTCAGGCATGGGGTCGATGTCCGGGTGCTGACCAATTCCCTGGCTTCCACTGACGTGCTGGCCGTGCACAGCGCCTATGCCAGCTATCGCAAGCCTCTGCTTGAAGGTGGCGTGCGGCTGTGGGAACTGCGCCGGCAGGCCGGCGAGCAGTCGCACACGAGCGCAATTCTCGGAGAATCACAGGCAAGCCTGCATGCCAAGGCGTTCGTCTTTGACCGGGAGCGGCTCTTTGTCGGCTCGGTGAATCTGGACCCACGGTCCATCGTACTGAACACCGAAGCCGGGGTGCTGGTGCACCAGCCCGAGCTGGCCATGGAGCTGGTAAGCCTGTTCAGTCACTGGACCACAGATGACTTCGCCTATGAGCTGGTACTGAACGATACCGGACAGCTGCGCTGGAAGGCCGGCGATGAGCAGCTGCACAGCGAGCCCGGAGCCAGTCGCTTCCGTCGCTCGGCCGCCTGGCTCCTCGGCTGGCTGCCCATCGAGGGGCAGCTCTAGACCCGCCGTCTGGCTCGACCCGAGCTCTGTACCCCGCTCCTGTCTTTGGCGTAGGATGGGCAAAAATTTTTACAGGCACCCCATGCTGCTACGCACCTTTTTGCTGTCCATCGTCACCCTGTTCGTGCTGCTCAGCAGCATCTGGGCGTTGCTTGCACTCTGGTATCAGGCCCCGGGCGGCATGCTCGGCAGGCTCGGCTGGTGCGGGCTATGGATGTTGGGCATGGCCGGTTGCCTGTACTGGCTGTGGGCCGGGCCGAGCGGCTGGCAGGGTACGCTGGCCTATGTGCTGCTACTGGGGCTGTTGCTGTTATGGTGGACGGGTATTCAGCCGAGCCATGAGCGCAAATGGGCCGATGAACTGGCTCATATCACCACCGGCGAGGTGGAGCGCAACCGCATACGGCTGGATAACGTGCGCAACTTCGAGTGGCGCAGCACCGAGGACTATGACATCCGCTGGGAGAGCCGGGAATATGACCTGCGGCGCCTGCGCGCGGTAGACATGATCACCTCCTACTGGGGCTTGTCCAGCATCGCCCATGTGCTGGTGTCCTTCGGTTTTGATGACGGCGAGCATGTGGCCTTTTCCGTGGAGATCCGCCGGGAACAGCACGAGAGTTTTTCCGAGATCGGCGGCTTCTTCAAGCAGTTCGAGCTGAGTATCATCGCCTCGGACGAGCGGGACGTGGTGCGGGTACGCAGCAACGTGCGCAACGAGGACCTGTGGCTGTACCGGATCAACCTCAGCCCGACGGACGCCCGGGAACTGTTCCGCTCCTTTGTGGTGCAGGCCAACCAGCTGGCCGAGCATCCGCGCTTCTACCATACGGTCACCGGCAACTGCACAACCATCGTCTTCTCGATGATGAAACAGATCGTCGAGGGCTTGCCGCTGGACTATCGGTTGTTGTTGACCGGATATCTGCCGGCCTATGTCCACGACGTGGGCGGGATGATGCCGGGCCTGCAGCTGGAGGATCTGCAGCGTCGGGGCAGAATTACCGACAAGGCCAGGGCAGCGGGGGATGACCCGGCATTCTCCAGGCTTATCCGTCGAGGAGTGCCCGGTTGGGACTGAGGTCCTGTATCCTTGAGACGCACAAGGCAATGCAGAACGGGAGAGCGGTGTGATCAGTCTGTCGGCAACGGTGTCACTGGATGAGGATGAGCTTGAGTTCACGGCCATCCGAGCCCAGGGTTCCGGCGGCCAGAACGTCAACAAGGTGTCCAGCGCCATTCACCTGCGGTTCGACATCCGCGCCTCAAGCCTGCCGGAGTTCTACAAGGAGCGGCTGCTGGCCTGGCGCGACGCGCGCATCACCAGAGAAGGGATAGTGGTGATCAAGGCCCAGCAGTTCCGCACTCAGGAAAAGAATCGCGAAGATGCCATCGCCCGGCTGGTGCAGCTCATCCGTGATGCCACGGTGGTTGAAAAGCCTCGCCGCCCGACGCGGCCGACCAGGGCCTCACAGAAGCGCCGGGTTGACGGCAAGACCCAGCGCGGCAGGATCAAATCCCTGCGGGGGCGGGTCGACCTCTAAGGGGCGCTGATTCTGCGCCGCCCGCGCCCCATTGACCTTTCTCAGTCCACCAGCGCCCCATAAACCAGGGCACGCAGCTCCTGGCGCACCGCATAGGCGGAGGAGGGGATCAACTGGGTCATGAACACCACCAGCAGGTCCTCCACCGGATCGATGAAGAAGGTAGTGCCGGCCATGCCGCCCCAGCCGTATTCCCCCGGCGAGCCGATGGTCTGGGATCTGGCGATATCCGTCTTCACTGCGAACCCCAGGCCGAACCCGGAACCATCGTAGGGCGTCTCGCTGAAGCCACCGGTACTCACGCTGGGCAGATCCGCTCCGTTGGGCAGGTGATTCATGCGCATGAACTCGAGGGTCTTGCGCCCGATGATGCGCGCGCCATCCAGTTCACCGCCGTTGGCCAGAGCCTGGGCGAACCGGTAGAAATCGCCGATCGTGGAGACCAGCCCGCCCCCGCCGGACAGGTAGCCGTGGGGCCGGGTGAAGTGGGAGGTCTGCGGATCGTCCTGCAGGCTGAAGGTATCGCCGGGCTGGTGCTGGTAGCAGGCGGCGAAGCGATCCAGCCGGTCGCCGGGCACAGTGAAGAAGGTATCCGACATGTTCAGCGGATTGAGGATGTGGTCGGCAAAATACTCGTCCAGCGGCTGGCCGGACAGCACCTGGATCAGGTAGCCGCACACGTCGGTGGCCAGCGAGTAGTTCCATGCGGTGCCCGGCGAAAACTCCAGCGGAAGGCGGGACAGCTCGTCGATCAGGTCTTCCAGCGACAGGCCCGAGTGGCCGTCCAGTCTGAGCTGGCGGTAGGCCGCGTCAACATTGGTGCGGCAGGAGAAGCCGTAGCTGAGACCGGACTGATGGCTCAGCAGATCCCGAATGGTCATCGGGCGCTGGGCGGGGACGGTGACGAAGTCCGGGTAGACGCCGGACTTGTACACCTGCAGGTTGCGCCAGCTGGGAATGTATTTGTGTACCGGGTCGTCCAGGAGGAATCGCCCCTGCTCATAGAGCTGCATCAACGCCACTGAGGTGATCGGCTTGGTCATCGAATAGATGCGGAACAGGGTATCCATTTCTGCCGGCACCTTGCGTTCCACATCCGCCAGCCCCTGTGCCTGCTGCCACACTACCTGCCCCCTGCGCGCCACGACGGTCACGGCACAGGGGAGCCTGCCCGGGGAAAGATACTGAGTGTCGAGGTGTTCAGCGATGCGACTCAGGCGTTCAAGATCCAGACCAGCAACAACTTCGGACATCAGGCTCTCCCGATAACAAGAATGAAGATGAACTGATGGTAGCAGCGAATGCCGCCGGGGCGGGCAGGGCGGAGCAGGTTAAAGATATTTTTTCTCGCCCCTCTTGTGGAGAGACAGCGAACCGGCGTAAAAATCCTCCTTTGAAAAGCGGCTGAGGATTGCCATACGATGAGCGAGTTTTCACCCTGTCTTGACTGTGGTGCCTGCTGTTCCACCTTCCGGGTTTCCTTCTATTGGGGCGAGAGCGACAGCGCACCCGGGGGCGTGGTCCCGGATCGTCTGATCGAGCAGGTTACGCCCCACATGAGCTGCATGCAGGGCACCAACCAGCCGCAGCCGCGCTGCGTAGCGCTGATGGGAGATGTGGGCAGCGCGGTACGTTGCAGCATCTATGAAAACCGCTCCAGCACCTGTCGGGAATTTCCCTTTCATGGCGAGAACGGCCTGGAGAGTCCCGACTGCCAGCGGGCGAGGGCGCTGCACGGGCTGCCGCCGCTGCCGTCCAACCCGCGGGGGCCGGGGCAGGCACCGCCGGTCGCTGCCTGAAAGAAAAACAAAGAAAAACCCGGCACATGGCCGGGTTTTTCTGTTGCTGGAGCCTACCGCTCACACTTACATGTTCGGGTAGTTCGGCCCGCCTGCACCCTCGGGAGCAACCCAGTTGATGTTCTGGGCCGGGTCCTTGATGTCGCAGGTCTTGCAGTGTACGCAGTTCTGCGCGTTGATCTGGAAGCGCTTGCTGCCATCGTCATTGCTGATCACTTCGTACACGCCGGCCGGGCAGTAACGCTGCGCAGGCTCGTCGTACAGCGGCAGGTTGTGCTCGATCGGAATGCTCGGATCGGCCAGTTTCAGGTGAACAGGCTGCTCTTCTTCATGGTTGGTGTTGGACATGAAGACAGACGACAGCTTGTCGAAGCTGATCACGCCGTCAGGCTTCGGATAGGCAATCTTCGGCGCTTCGGATGCCTTCTTCAGACGCTCATGGTCCGGCGTGGTGTCATGCAGCGTGACCGGAATCTTGCCGCCGAACCAGTTCTGGTCGATGTAGTTGAACGCACCGCCAAACAGGGCGCCGAACTTGTGGATTGCCGGGCCGAAGTTGCGCGAGCGGAACAGCTCGTCGTACAGCCAGCTCGCCTTGAAGCTGTCCACATAGCCGGTCAGCTCGTCACCGCCTTCGCGGCCAGCCTTGAGCGCTTCAACCACCGCGTCGGCGGCCAGCATGCCGGATTTCATGGCGGTGTGGCTGCCCTTGATCTTGGCGAAGTTCAGGGTGCCCAGATCACAACCGATCAGCGCGCCGCCGGGGAAGACCATCTTCGGCAGGGAGTTCAGGCCGCCCTTGCAGATCGCGCGGGCACCGTAGGAGACACGCTTGCCGCCTTCCAGGTACTGCTTGATCACCGGATGGTGCTTGTAGCGCTGGAACTCGTCAAAGGGCGACAGGTGCGGGTTGCTGTAGGACAGGTCAACGATCAGGCCGACAACCACCTGGTTGTTCTCGATGTGATAAAGGAAGGAACCACCGGTGTTCTCGCTGCCCATGATGTCCAGCGGCCAGCCGGCGGTATGCACCACCAGCCCCTGCTCGTGCTTGGCGGGGTCGACGTCCCAGATTTCCTTGATACCGATGCCATAATGCTGAGCGTCGGCGTCGGAGGCCAGGTTGTAGCGCTTGATCAGCTGCTTGCCGATGTGGCCGCGGCAGCCTTCAGCGAACAGGGTGTACTTGGCACGCAGTTCCATGCCCGGGGTGTACACGCCTTCCTTGGGGTTGCCTTCGCGATCGACACCCAGATCGCCGGTCAGGATGCCCTTGACCACGCCGTTCTCATCAATCAGCGCTTCCTGAGCGGCAAAACCGGGATAGACTTCAACGCCGAGCCCTTCTGCCTGCTCCGCCAGCCAGCGGCATAGATTACCCAGGGAGATGATGTAGTTGCCTTCGTTGTGCATGGTTTTCGGCACGAACATGTTCGGCAACTTGCTGGATTTTTCCTCGCTGGTCAGCATATAAATGTCATCACGCTTGACCGGGGTGTTCAGTGGAGCACCCAGCTCCTTCCAGTTGGGGAACAGCTCTTCCAGGGCTCGCGGCTCGAACACCGCACCAGACAGGATGTGGGCACCGACTTCGGAGCCTTTTTCAACGACACAGACGCTGATCTCCTGGCCGGCGTCGGCTGCTTGCTGTTTGATGCGGCAGGCGGCAGACAGACCAGCTGGGCCGGCGCCGACGATGACGACATCAAACTCCATGAATTCGCGTTCCACTGTTGTTATCTCCTGAATCGTTTAGGCCGAATCGTAAGTCGCTTGTAGTTGTGATAGCCACATGGGCGCGCATTATAGCAATCATGCCCCGTCACACCAGTGTAAAGATGTAAAGACGCCGCGCCTGGCAATTCTACTTTAGACAGGCCGCTATTGACCCCCGAAGATAGCCTCGGCATGATAGGGCGCCTTTTCAAAAAAGCGCATTTCGTTCCTTTAATGACTGTATTTGATTATCTGGTCATATTTCAAGACGGATTTTGTCTGCAGTCACGCGAATACATGAGGTAATCATGAAGGTATTAGTAGCGGTCAAGCGCGTGGTTGACTACAACGTCAAGGTTCGCGTCAAGGCGGACAACAGCGGTGTCGACCTCGCCAACGTCAAGATGTCCATGAACCCCTTCTGCGAAATCGCCGTGGAAGAAGCCGTACGCCTGAAGGAAAAGGGTGTCGCCACCGAAATCGTTGCGGTCACCGTGGGCCCGACCGCTGCCCAGGAGCAGCTGCGTACCGCCCTGGCACTGGGTGCCGACCGCGCCATTCTGGTCGAGAGCAACGACGACCTGAACTCGCTGGCCATCGCCAAGCTGCTCAA
>NZ_BMNN01000002.1:0-178110 GCF_014646575.1 Halopseudomonas pertucinogena
CGACTTGCATGTGTTAGGCCTGCCGCCAGCGTTCAATCTGAGCCATGATCAAACTCTTCAGTTAAAATACTGATGGGTTTTGAGAAAACCCTAAACTTGGCTCAACTTACTTAAACTCATGAATTCACGAGCTACTTGTAGGCTGATAATCTTGCGATCATCTCAACTGCTTACAAGCACCCACACGAATTACTTGATTCCAGTTTGTTAAAGAGCGATTCGGTCTGCGTTTCCGCTCAACCAAGGCCGCGCATTCTACGCTAACCTTCTGATGTGTCAAGCATTTTTTGTGAGGCTTTTCAGCGCTGCACTGCCTGATACATCGACCTGACAAGCTGTTCGCTTGCCGGGCCAGGGAGGCGCATTCTACAGGGTTGAAACACCTTGTCAACGCCTTCCTCACATCCTTTTCACTGCCCGAAAGTCCTACTGCCCTTTCGCGACCGTGAACTGCGCATTCTACGCCGATGACCTACCCTGTCAAGGGGCGGTCAGACACTCAAGGATATCCAGGCAGGAGCGTGATCGCTCGCCTTTGCCTGAGCCCGCACCCACCTGTCGACTCCACCATCCTGGAGTCGCTCAGAAAGCGACGGACTCAGCAACAGATGGTCTATGCGCAATCCGGCATCCCGCTGCCAGTGCTGGCGAAAATAGTCCCAGAATGTATAAACCGGCTGGTCAGGAAACAGGCTGCCCAAAGAGTCGACCCATCCGCTTTCCAGCAGTCGCCGATAGTGCTTCCGCGTTTCAGGCTGAAGAAGCGCGTCCTTCCTCCATGAGCGTGGGTTATAGATATCTGCATCGGTAGGCACCACGTTGTAATCGCCCGCCAGGATTACCGGATGCTTCGCTTTCAACAAGTCATCAGCGTGCTCTGTCAGGCGTTGGAACCAGGCAAGCTTGTAGTCGAACTTGGGACCAGGCTGGGGGTTCCCGTTGGGCAAATAGATGCAACCGATCACCACTCCGCTTATAACCGCTTCTATATAGCGACTCTGAGATGGATCCGGATCATCCGGGAGCCCCTTTCGGCTCAGCAGGGGGGCTTCACCTCGGGCCAGGATTGCCACGCCGTTCCAGGCCTTCTGACCGTGCCATACGGCACCGTATCCCGCCTTGCTGATTGCATCAACAGGAAATACATCATCGGGCGCCTTCAGCTCCTGAAGACAAACGACATCGGGTCGCTCTCGCCCCAGCCATTCGAGCAATGCTGGCAAGCGAGATCGAATACCATTGATGTTGAACGTAGCGACCTTGAAGCTGCCCATGCGACTTCCTCGAAAACCAGCACTCAAGGAATGGGAGCCTTGCAACCACCAGGGAGTTCCAACAAGGCGATACCGGACGCACTGCGCATGGCGTGAAGTCGCAGGCATAAAAAAACCCAAGTCAGCTGACTTGGGTTTCTGTATTTGGTCGGGACGGAGTGATTCGAACACTCGACCCCTTGCACCCCATGCAAGTGCGCTACCAGGCTGCGCTACGCCCCGACTGTGCTTTGCGTTCCTGCCAAAGCGGGACGAACTATACATTAACTAACTGAAATGCGAAAGGTTTTTTTCGCCTTTGTGCTCAATTCGCTTTAAGCACCTGCAAGACCTCCTCCAGCTCGGCGATGGTCTGGCGAATCAGCTGCTTGTACTGGCTGTTGTCCTCTTTCGCTTCCTCACCCGTCAGCCGCTGCCTGGCTCCACCGATGGTGAACCCCTGATCATAAAGCAGAGAGCGGATCTGGCGAATCAACAGGACATCCTGGCGCTGATAATAGCGGCGGTTACCACGGCGTTTCACCGGTGAGAGCTGCGGAAACTCCTGCTCCCAATAGCGAAGCACGTGTGGTTTGACAGCACATAGCTCGCTTACTTCACCAATGGTGAAGTAGCGCTTGCCTGGGATGGCGGGCAGTTCGTTATTGTGGCTGGGTTCCAGCATACTCTTCTACTCTGGCCTTGAGCTTCTGACCCGGTCGGAAGGTGACTACCCGCCGGGCCGTGATGGGAATCTCCTCACCGGTCTTGGGGTTTCGCCCGGGCCTTTCGCGCTTGTCCCGCAGGTCGAAGTTGCCGAATCCGGACAACTTGACCTGCTCGTTGTTTTCCAGCGCATTGCGGATCTCTTCAAAAAACAGTTCTACCAGCTCTTTGGCTTCTCGCTTGTTGAAGCCCAGCTCCTCGTAGAGATGTTCCGCCATTTCTGCTTTTGTCAGAGCCCCCATATGCACTTTCCTATCTTCTCAACGTGGCTTTGAACCTCTGCTCAAGTGAACCCACTACTCGTTCCATGAGCGTGTTCACTTCATCGTCATTAAGAGTGCGCGAGGAATGTTGCAAGGTCAAGCCGATCGCCAGGCTTTTGCTTTCAGGATCAATACCTTTGCCCTGATAGACGTCAAAGAGCCTCAGGTTCTTCAACACCGGACCGGCCTGCTCGCGGATATCCTCCAGCAGATCGCCGGCCGCCACGGACTGGTCCACCAGCACAGCGATGTCCCGTCGGACCTCAGGGAACCTGGAGAGTTCGGAGAACCGCGGCAGACGCCCTGCAACCATGCCTTCCAGGGCCAGCTCGAAGACAAAGACCGGACCGTGCAGATCCAGCCTGTCCACGATCTGCGGATGCAATGCGCCCAGCCAACCCACCAGCTCGCCATCGCGCAGGATCCGCGCGCACTGCCCTGGATGCAGAGCCGGATGCTCTGCGGGCTCGAAGCGGAAATCATCCAGTGCGCCCCCCTGCCCCAGCAACGCCTCCACATCCCCCTTCACATCATGAAAGTCGAGCTTGTCGGAGCCATTGGCCCAGCCTTCCGGTAGCCGTGTGCCAGTGGCAATGCCAGACAGCATCGGTTGCTGCTGCAGTTCGCCTCCGGCCAGCGGCACGAAGCGCAGACCACTTTCAAACAGCCGCACCCTGGCCTGCTGGCGGTTCTGGTTGTGCTGTACCGCCTTGCACAGACCAGGCCACAGCGAGGTGCGCATCACTGCCATATCACTGGAGATGGGGTTGGCAAGCGCCAGCGGCTCCGCCTGCGGATCGAACAGTTTATTGAGGCCGGCCTCGATGAAGCTGTAGGTGATCGCTTCCTGATAACCGCGCGCAACCATCAGACGACGCAGCACCGGCAGCTCGCCGCGTGTTTCCGGCTTGGCGGTCAGGCTCAGGGAAGCCCGGGGTGCGCTGACCGGCAGACGGTTGTAACCATACAACCGTGCCAGCTCCTCGATCAGGTCGATTTCCAGACTGATATCAAAGCGATGACTGGGGACGGACACCTGCCATTCGCCCTCGCCTACGGCCTCAACGGACAGCTCAAGCCCGCGAAGATAACCCTCTACCTCCGCCGCGGGAATAGTCAGGCCCAGCATCTGGGTTACGCGATCATTGCGCAGGCGGATCGTGACCGGTTTAGGCAGATGCTGCCCGTCCAGCGCCTCGACAATGGGGCCGGGCTCTCCGCCTACCACTTCCAGAATCAGGGCAGTCAGCCGCTCCATCGCTTCGCGCTGCAGTTGCCAGTCCACACCACGCTCATAACGATGAGACGCATCGGTATGCAGACCGTAATTACGCGCCTTGCCCGCAATGGCAATATGGTCGAAGAATGCGCTTTCCAGGAACAGATCCCGGGTGCCCTCGCTGATGCCGCTGTGCTCGCCACCCATGACACCTGCCATCGCCAGCGGGCGTTCGTGATCGGCGATGACCAGAGTATCGCTGCGCAGAGTGATGTCCTGACCGTCGAGCAGGGTCAGTTTCTCCCCCTCCTCAGCCATGCGCACCCGGATACCACCGCGCACCTGCGCCAGATCGAACGCGTGCAGCGGCTGCCCCAGCTCAAGCATCACGTAGTTGGTGATATCCACCACAGGATCGATACTGCGCACATCGCTGCGGCGCAGACGCTCGACCATCCACAAAGGGGTCGGACGGGAAAGGTCGACATTGCGGACCACACGACCGAGATAACGCGAGCACGCTGCGGGAGCCATCAGCTCTACCGGGCGGGTCTCGTCATGGGTGGGAGCGACCGCTTCAATGGCCGGACGGGTTACCGGGACGCCGTAATTGGCGCCCACCTCCCGCGCCAGGCCGGCGATCGACAGGCAATCACCGCGGTTGGGAGTGAGGTCGACCTCGATGATGGCGTCATCCAGCCCGAGGTATTTTCGCAGGCACTGTCCCACCGGCGCCTCGGCCGGCAGCTCGAAAAGGCCGTCATGATCATCTGAAAGCTGCAGCTCGGAAGCGGAACACAGCATGCCGAATGACTCCACGCCGCGCAGCTTGGCCTTCTTTATCTTGAAGTTCTCACCAAGCACGGCGCCGACCATGGCAAAGGGGACCTTGATGCCGACGCGCGCATTGGGCGCACCACAGACCACCTGGAACTCCTCCAGACCATTGGTGACCCGACATACACGCAGTTTGTCGGCGTCCGGATGCTGCTCTGCGGAAACGATTTCGCCGACGATCACCCCGCTGAACTCACCTGCTGCAGGGACAACGCTGTCCACCTCCAGCCCGGTCATGGACAGACGCGCCACCAGCTCGTCCCGGGTGACCTCGGGGTTTACCCAGCTACGCAGCCACTGTTCACTGAATTTCATCTTCTCTTCCTGCTATCAAAGGGACGCGATTGCGGCGCTCAGCGAAACTGCGCAAGGAAGCGCAGGTCGTTATCGAAGAACAGACGCAGGTCGTTGACGCCGTAGCGCAACATGGCCAGGCGCTCGACGCCCATACCGAAGGCAAAGCCCTGATACTGCTCCGGGTCGATGCCCGAAGAGCGGAAAACGTTTGGATGCACCATGCCGCACCCCATCACCTCCAGCCAGCCGGTCTGCTTGCACACCCGGCAACCGGAGCCGTTGCACATCACGCACTGGATATCCACTTCGGCGGAGGGCTCGGTAAAGGGGAAGAATGAGGGGCGGAAGCGCACCTTCAGATCCTTCTCGAAGAACACCTGCAGAAACTCGGCAATGGTGCCGCGCAGATCGGCGAAACTCACCTCCCGATCAACCAGCAGGCCTTCAACCTGATGGAACATCGGCGAATGGGTCAGATCCGAGTCGCAGCGGTAGACGCGGCCAGGGCAGACGATGCGGATCGGCGGCTTCTGACTTTCCATCGTGCGCACCTGAACCGGTGAGGTATGGGTACGCAGCAGGGTGTTGGCGTTGAAATAGAAGGTATCGTGCATTGCCCGGGCGGGATGATGCCCCGGAATATTGAGCGCCTCGAAGTTGTGATAGTCATCCTCGACCTCGGGGCCTTCCGCCACGGCATAGCCGACGCGGGAAAAGAATTCTTCGATCCGCTCCATGGTGCGGGTGACCGGGTGCAGCCCCCCGCTGGTCTGGCCACGCCCAGGCAGGGTGACATCGACCCGCTCGGCCGCCAGCCTGGCGTTCATGGCCTGGGTTTCCATCTCGGTCCTGCGCGCGTTCAGCACGGTCTGCACGCGCTCTTTGGCTTCATTGACCATGGCGCCGACTCGCGGCCGCTCTTCGGCAGGAATATTGCCCAGGGTCTTCATCACCTGGGTAAGCTCGCCCTTCTTGCCAAGATACTGGACGCGAAGCTGCTCCAGCGCATTGACATCAACCGCCTGCTGTATGGCCTCCAGGGCCTGGGAGACCAGCGTGTCCAGGTTTTCCATTTAACACTCCAGAAACAAAAATAGGGGAAGAGCGACAAGGCTCTTCCCCTATTAATGACGTTGCCAACCGGCGCAAGCGCCGGTGATTGTCGTAACGAGGGCTTAAGCCAGGCTAGCCTTTGCTTTTTCGACAATCGCAGCAAACGCCGCTTTTTCGTTCACGGCCAGATCAGCCAGAACCTTACGGTCGATTTCGATGGATGCCTTTTTCAGGCCAGCGATCAGACGGCTGTAGGACAGACCGTTGACACGAGCACCAGCATTGATACGGGCGATCCACAGAGCACGGAACTGACGCTTGCGCTGCTTGCGGTCACGATAGGCATACTGACCTGCCTTGATGACCGCCTGCTTGGCAACCCGGAATACACGCGAGCGCGCACCGTAGTAACCTTTGGCGAGTTTCAGAATTTTCTTGTGACGCTTGCGCGCCATCACACCACGCTTAACACGAGCCATTCTTCAGATCCTCAACCTTGATTAACGGAGACGCAGCATGCGTTCAACTTTCTGGACATCTGCAGCATTGAGCTGAGAGGTACCGCGCAGTTGGCGCTTACGCTTGGTGGTCATCTTGGTCAGGATGTGGCTCTTGAAAGCATGCTTGTGCTTGATGCCACTGCCAGTCACTTTAAAGCGCTTGGCGGCACCGCTCTTGGTTTTCATCTTTGCCATGTTCGGGTACTCCAAATAGAGTGGATAAGATAATCACAAGGCCTGGCGTTGCCCTGGAGATTACTTTTTCTTCTTGGGTGCTAGGACCATCATCAGCTGACGACCTTCCATTTTCGGGCGCTGTTCAACGGTGCCGTATTCGGCAAGGTCAGCTTCGACCCGCTTCAACAGCTCCATGCCCAGCTCCTGATGGGCCATCTCCCGGCCGCGGAACCGCAGGGATACCTTGGCCTTGTCACCCTCGTTGAGGAACTTGATAAGGTTACGAAGCTTGACCTTATAGTCCCCTTCTTCCGTCCCTGGACGAAACTTGATTTCCTTGATCTGAATCTGCTTCTGATTCTTCCGCGCGGCGGCCTGCTGCTTCTTCTTCTCGAAGATGTGCTTGCCGTAGTCCATGACACGGCAGACAGGCGGTTCTGCGTCGGGGGAGATTTCAACCAGGTCGAGCTTGGCCTCCTCTGCGGCGGCCAATGCTTCCTGAATGGACACGATACCGATCTGTTCACCTTCGGGGCCGATCAGGCGCACTTCGCGCGCCGTGATGTTTTCGTTGATCGGCGGGCGTTGTGCGGCTCTTTTGTCTTGTCTCATCTCGCGTTTAATCTTTATTGCTCCGAATTCGGGCGGCCTCGTTGTGCAACGGCGCGGGCAAGAAACTCGGAGAACTCGGCAATGGTCATCGTACCCAGATCTTTACCCTCCCGCGTGCGCACGGCCACAGTGTGCGATTCAACTTCCCGGTCGCCGATTACCAGCAGATAGGGAGTTTTATGTAAAGTGTGCTCGCGGATTTTAAAGCCGATCTTCTCGTTTCTCAAGTCCGCAACAGCTCGATAACCCATTTCGTTGAGAGATTTCTCGACTTCGCGGGTAAATTCTGCCTGGCTATCGGTGATATTCAGGACTGCCACCTGCGTCGGTGCCAGCCAGGCCGGAAAATCGCCGGCGTAATGCTCGATCAGGATGCCGATGAAGCGTTCGAAGGAACCCAGGATTGCACGGTGCAGCATGACCGGCGTCTTGCGGGCGCCATCCTCCGCCACGTACTGGGCGCCGAGTCGACCCGGCAGCATGAAGTCCAGCTGCAGCGTGCCACACTGCCAGACCCGACCGAGGCAGTCGCGCAGGGAGAATTCGATCTTCGGCCCGTAGAAGGCACCCTCGCCCGGCTGCAACTCCCATTTCAGACCAGCTTCGTTCAGCGCCTCTTCCAGACCCCGTTCTGCCTGATCCCAGTCGGCATCATCGCCCATCCGGTCTTCAGGACGAGTGGACAGCTTCAGCTCCACATCGTCGAAACCGAAATCGCGGTACACCTGCAGGGTCAGCGCAATGAAGTCAGCCGCCTCGGATTTCACCTGCTCGTCGGTACAGAAGATGTGGGCATCATCCTGAGTAAAGCCGCGCACGCGCATCAGGCCGTGCAGAGAACCGGACGGCTCGTTACGGTGACAGGAGCCGAATTCGGCCAGACGCAGCGGCAGCTCCCGATAGCTCTTCAGGCCCTGATTGAAGACCTGGATATGACACGGGCAGTTCATCGGCTTCACCGCATAGTCGCGGCTCTCCGACTCGGTAGTGAACATGTTCGCCGAGTAGTGCTCCCAGTGACCGGAGCGCTCCCACAGCACGCGATCAACCACCTGGGGAGTGCGGATTTCCTTGTAGCCGCTGTCCTGCTGCACCTTGCGCATGTACTGCTCGAGCACCTGATAGACGGTCCAGCCGTTGGGGTGCCAGAACACCATGCCCGGCGCCTCTTCCTGGGTATGGAACAGATTCAGCCGCTTGCCGATCTTGCGGTGATCACGCTTCTCCGCTTCTTCGATGCGCTTTATATAGGCCGCCAGCTGCTTCTTGTCAGCCCAGGCTGTGCCGTAGATGCGCTGCAGCTGCTCGTTCTTCGCATCGCCACGCCAGTAGGCACCTGAAATCCGGGTCAGCTGAAACGCCTTGAGGAACCGGGTATTGGGCACGTGCGGGCCGCGACACATGTCGACGTATTCTTCGTGGTAGTACAGGCCCATCGCTTTTTCTTCGGGCATGTCCTCGACCAGGCGCAACTTGTAATCCTCGCCCCGCTCGGAGAACACCTTGATCACTTCTTCGCGCGGCGTCATTTTCTTGATGACGTCGTACTCGGTATTGATCAGTTCACGCATGCGCTTCTCGATCGCCGCCATGTCTTCCGGCGTGAAGCTGCGTTCGTAGGCGATGTCGTAATAGAAGCCCTCGTCAATGACCGGACCGATCACCATCTTGGCAGTCGGATACAATTGCTTGACGGCGTGACCCACCAGGTGTGCGCAGGAGTGACGGATGATCTCCAGCCCTTCCTCGTCCTTCGGCGTGATGATCTGCAGAGCAGCGTCATGTTCGATCAGATCGCAGGCGTCAACCAGCCGACCATCGACCTTGCCGGCCACAGTCGCCTTGGCCAGGCCGGCACCAATGGACTGGGCCACTTCGGCCACGGTTACCGGTTTATCGAATGTGCGCTGACTGCCGTCGGGGAGAGTGATTACTGGCATGTGCCGCTCCTTGTCAGTGGTGACCGCTACGCAAGGCCACGTGATGGATATAGATGAATGCAGAAATGAAAATGCCCGACCACACAGGTGGTCGGGCATTTTTAATTGGTAGGCACGAGTGGATTCGAACCACCGACCCCCACCATGTCAAGGTGGTGCTCTAACCAACTGAGCTACGTGCCTGCGATGGAGGCGAACTATACGCACCGCCCCACCCCTCGTCAACCCCTAAGTCACTGAATAACAGCAAAAACCCACAGGGACAGGACGCGAGCCCTGCCGTTTACAGATTGACCAGTTGCTGCCGCAACTTCTGGATATCGTCGCGCATCTGTGTCGCCGCCTCGAACTCCAGATCCCGGGCATGCTGGAACATCTTTTCCTCGAGCTGACGAATGCGTTTGGTGATCTCCGACGGCGACCGCAGCTTCTCCACCTTGTACTCACCCGACTCCTCGGCAGCTTTGGCCTGGCGCCGCTTGTTCGACCGGCTGCCGGGCACCACGGCACCTTCCATGATGTCCTGCACGCTCTTGACCACGCCCTTGGGAGTGATGCCATGCTCCTCGTTGAACGCGATCTGCTTGGCGCGCCGGCGTTCGGTCTCGCCTATTGCCCGCTCCATCGAGCCGGTCATCTGATCGGCATACAGGATGGCCTTGCCGTTCAGGTTCCGCGCAGCACGACCAATGGTCTGGATCAGCGAGCGCTCGGACCGGAGGAAGCCCTCCTTGTCCGCATCCAGAATCGCCACCAGAGAAACCTCTGGCATATCAAGACCTTCGCGCAATAAGTTAATGCCAACAAGCACATCGAATACCCCCATCCGCAGATCCCGGATGATCTCGACCCGCTCGACGGTATCGATGTCGGAGTGCAGGTAGCGCACCTTTACTCCGTGATCGGCAAGATAGTCAGTGAGATCTTCCGCCATCCGCTTGGTCAGGGTCGTCACCAGCACCCGCTCGCTCTTGGCGGTACGCAGGCCGATTTCCGACAGCAGGTCATCCACCTGGGTCAGCGCCGGGCGCACCTCGATCTGCGGGTCGACCAGGCCGGTGGGCCGCACTACCTGCTCTACCACCCGCCCGGCATGGCTCTCCTCGTAGGGGCCGGGGGTCGCAGACACAAAGATCGTCTGCGGCGAGATGGCCTCCCACTCGCCAAAGCGCATCGGGCGGTTATCCAGCGCGGACGGCAGCCTGAAACCGTACTCCACCAGGGTCTCCTTGCGCGAGCGGTCCCCCTTGTACATCGCGCCGACCTGGGGCACGGAGACGTGGGATTCATCGATCACCAGCAACGCGTTGTCCGGCAGATAGTCGAACAGGGTCGGCGGCGGCAGACCGACCGGCCTGCCGGAAAGGTAACGGGAGTAGTTTTCGATACCGTTGCAGTAACCCAGCTCCATGATCATTTCCATATCGAAGCGGGTGCGCTGCTCCAGCCGCTGCGCCTCAACCAGCTTGTTCTGGCTCTGCAGAACTTCCAGACGCTCCTTGAGCTCCTCCTTTATCTGCTCAACCGCGTCCAGCAGGGTCTGCCGTGGCGTCACATAATGTGATTTGGGATAGATAGTTACACGCGGAACCTTGCGCAACACCTCACCTGTCAACGGGTCGAAGAAACTGATGCTGTCGACCTCGTCATCAAAGAGCTCGATGCGAATCGCTTCCAGATCCGATTCCGCGGGGTAGACATCTATCACGTCGCCCCGCACCCGGTAGGTGGCCCGCGCCAGCTCCATGTCATTGCGCGTGTATTGCAGCTCCGCCAGACGCCGCAGCAGGGCGCGCTGATCGAGCTGATCGCCGCGATCCACATGCAGCACCATTTTCAGATAGGACTCGGGGTCACCCAGGCCGTAAATGGCCGATACCGTCGCAACGATGATCGCGTCCGGGCGCTCCATCAGCGCCTTGGTTGCCGAGAGCCGCATCTGTTCGATATGGTCGTTTATCGAGGCGTCCTTCTCGATAAAGGTATCAGACGCCGGCACATAGGCTTCGGGCTGGTAGTAATCGTAGTAGGAGACGAAATACTCCACTGCGTTGTTTGGAAAGAACTCGCGAAACTCGCCATAAAGCTGGGCGGCCAGGGTCTTGTTCGGCGCCATTACGATGGTGGGCCGCTGGACCTGCTGGATGACATTGGCAATGGTGAAGGTCTTCCCTGACCCGGTGACCCCGAGCAGCGTCTGGTGCGAGAGGCCCGCTTCCAGCCCCTCCACCAGCTGCGCTATGGCTACCGGCTGGTCACCGGCGGGTTTGAATCGGGTTTGCAGCTTGAATCGGTTCATGACAGGAAGGCACCACGAAAGGACAACAGCCACAATCATAGCACTGCCCGGCGTGCCCGACGCAGCTCAGGCGGGCTCGCACCCTGCCCGAGTCTCTGTTTATAATGTCCGGCCGCCCGCGGCACAGCCCGATCACATCAATTCACCTGTTTCGAGTCTGCCCATATCATGAGTCTGTTTTCCCCCGTTGAAATGGCGCCACGCGATCCCATCCTTGGCCTGAACGAAGCCTTCAATGCCGATCCCCGTGCAGAGAAAGTCAACCTGGGCGTAGGCGTCTACTACGACGAGAACGGCAAGGTTCCCCTGCTGCGGGCCGTCCAGGCCGCCGAAGAAGCACGCGTTGCCGAGCACGCCCCGCGCACCTACCTGCCGATGGAAGGCCTGGCTCCCTACGACCAGGCGGTTCAGAAGCTGCTGCTGGGCGCCGACTCCCCGCTGCTCAGCTCCGGTCGTCTGGTCACCGCACAATCCATCGGCGGTACCGGTGCACTCAAGCTGGGCGCAGACTTTCTCTATCGACTGGCCGGCAAGCGCCTGGTCGCCATCAGCGACCCGAGCTGGGAGAACCACCGCTCGCTGTTCGAGACAGCCGGTTATGAAGTGGTCACCTACCCGTACTACGATCCGGCAACCCACGGCCTGAATCTGCAGGGGATGCTGCAGGGCATCGAAGCGCTCCCCGAGGGCAGTGTCGTGGTGCTGCACGCGTGCTGCCACAACCCCACCGGGGTCGACCTGAGCATCGAACAGTGGAAGCAGGTCATCGAGGTCGTACGCAAGCGCAATCATGTCCCCTTCCTGGACATCGCCTACCAGGGTTTCGGCGACAACCTGGAAGACGACGCCGCTGCCGTACGGCTGTTTGCCGAGGCCGATCTGTCCTTCGTCATCTCCAGCTCATTCTCCAAGTCCTTCTCGCTGTACGGCGAACGGGTCGGTGCGCTGACGCTGGTGACCGGCACCGCCGAAGAAGGCGAGCGAGTGCTTTCCCAGCTCAAGCGTGTTATCCGCACCAACTATTCCAACCCGCCCACCCACGGCGCCAAGGTAGTGGCCGCGGTGCTCAACAACCCCGAGCTGTATGCCATGTGGGAGCAGGAACTGGCGGAAATGCGCATTCGCATCAAGCAGATGCGCAAGGCCCTGGCGAACCGTCTGCGCGCCGCAGGGGTGGAACAGGATGTCAGCTTCATCGAAAAACAGCGGGGCATGTTCTCCTACTCCGGCCTGAGCCGTGAGCAGGTCGACCGGCTGGCACAGGAGTTTGCCATCTACGCGGTGGGCAGTGGCCGCATCTGTGTGGCTGCACTGAACAACCGCAATATCGACACGGTTGCCGATGCCATCGCCAGAGTCATGCTGGAGGCCTGAGCGCAGGTTGCGCCATTTACCGGAAAGCGCTTCAAGGTGTTGACTTGAAAAGTATTTTTGGTAGAGTGCGCACATCCTTTCCGCGATAGCTCAGTCGGTAGAGCAAATGACTGTTAATCATTGGGTCCCAGGTTCGAGTCCTGGTCGCGGAGCCAGACATCAAAGCCCGGCATGAGCCGGGTTTTTTGTGCCTGTTATTCAACGGCGCAATCAACCGTGACGCGTATTCGGTTGATGTGTCGACGGAAAAACTGCGTCAGCGTCGCCTCTTCACCCGGCTGCAGCAGTACCCGCCTGGGTACCGGCCGCTCCGGCCCGTTCACGAAAGCGACCTGACACGCCAGCGGCCTCGGCTCGCGGCTCGTCAACATCACCGCCGCCATGTTGGCCAGGTCCGTGGTCTGCACCGACACCTCCGTGCCCTGCGGGAGCACCTCCACGTCGACCGGGAAAGTATAGTTGGCGGCAGACACCGGCAGCGCGAGCCCCAACCCGATGATCGCGAAAAGTTGATACATTGGCGTCTACCCTTATCAAGTCAACGATATCTACGATAGGCCAGAGAACGCTCTGATGAAAGCACCCCGCGTCACCCTGGAACAATGGCGGACCCTGCAGGCCGTCGTCGACCATGGCGGCTATGCCCAGGCCGCAGAAGCCCTGCATCGCTCCCAGTCCTCTGTAAGCTATACCGTGGCGCGCATGCAGGAACAGCTCGGCGTACCGTTGCTGGAGATCGTCGGTCGCAAGGCCGAGCTGACCGAGGCCGGCTCGGTGCTGCTGCGCCGCTCGCGTCACCTGCTCAAGGAAGCCCGGCAGCTTGAGGAGCTGGCCTGGAACATGGACCAGGGCTGGGAAGCCGAAGTCCAGCTGGTGGTCGAAGCGGCCTACCCTACCGAGCGACTGGCCCGCGCACTGGAGGCCTTCATGCCCCAGAGCAAGGGCTGCCGGGTGCAGCTGCGCGAAGAAGTCCTGTCGGGCGTTGAAGAGCTCCTCAAGAATGGCACCGCGGACCTCGCCATCTCCGGCATTAACATCCAGGGATACCTGCCCCAGCAGCTCAAGGCCGTGGAGTTTGTTGCGGTTGCCCACCCGGACCACCCGCTGCACCGGTTGAACCGCACCCTCACGCACAACGATCTGGAGACCCACCTGCAGGTCGTGATCCGCGACTCCGGCAGTCACCAGCCGCGCAACGAGGGCTGGCTTGGCGCAGAGCAACGCTGGACGGTAACCAACATGAGCACCTCGCGGAAGCTGATCTGCCAGGGGCTGGGTTTCGCCTGGCTGCCCCGGCACGAAATTGTCGAACAGCTGGAACAGGGCAAGCTGGCAATATTGCCCCTGCAGCAGGGGCAGCACCGTGCAGCCAACATGTATCTTTATTCCAACAAGGACAGGACGCCGGGGCCCGCCGCCCGGATACTTGCCGAGCTGATCATCCAGCACTCCCATGATGACGGGTGAACAGAGGGTGAAGACGTTGAGTCACGCCGCGCGAGTGCTTACACTCCCTGCCACACGCCGGCCCGTATCACATCCGATATGGGCGCTGACCTACTGGAGCCCTGAATGCTGAAGAAACTGATCGGAACCTGTGCCCTGGCCCTGCTTGCCGGCTCCGCGCTGGCAGATAATCCCCGCGTACTGCTGAGCACCAGCCATGGTGATATCGAAATCGAACTGAATCAGGAGGCTGCGCCCATCAGCGTGGACAACTTCCTGCGCTATACCGACGCGGGCCATTATGACGGGCTGATCTTCCACCGCGTGATCCCCGGCTTCATGATCCAGGGCGGCGGCTTCACTCCCGACATGCGCCAGCGCGCTGTGGGCAAGCCGATCAGGAACGAAGCGGACAACGGCCTGAACAACGACCGCTACACGGTTGCCATGGCGCGCACCCAGGTGCGTGACAGTGCCACCAGCCAGTTCTTCATCAACCTGGCCAACAACGATTTCCTCAACCATGGCAGCCGGGATTTCGGCTATGCCGTGTTCGGCAAGGTGGTAAGCGGGGAACACGTGGTGGAAACCATCGCCAAGCTGCCCACCGGTCGCCAGGCAGGTCACAGCGACGTGCCGGTCAACCCGGTCATCATCAACAGTGCGAAGCGGGTCGACAGCGGCGAGTAGCCCCCCCTTCCGGATCGGCGCAGGGCGGTTCACTCCGCCCTGCGATAAGGCAGATAACTCAGCGCGTCCCGGGCATAAGCCCGTATGCCTGCCCGCTCCTGGGTCAGAAAGTCCGCCACCGCCTCGTGCAACCCCGGCTGCAACCTGTGCCAGGATTGGGTCAGCACCGGCTCGAAACCGCGCAGCAGCTTGTGTTCACCCTGGGCGCCGGCGTCAAAGCGTTGCAACCCTTCCTCGATGCATCGCTCCATCCCCTGATAGAAACACGTCTCGAAATGCAGGTTGTCATACTCCTCCAGGCAGCCCCAGTAGCGTCCGTACAAGGTGTCACTGCCCGCCAGGAACAGCGCACCGGCCACGTCCCGGCCCTGGTGATGTGCGAACACCAGGCGCGGGGTGTGCGGCAGGCGCTCGCCCAGCAGCACGAAGAACTCCGGCGTCAGATAGGGCCGGCGGCCTCGCTTCAGGTAGGTCGCGGCGTAGAAGGAATAGAACCGCTGCCAATCCGCCGCCCCTATCTCCGGCCCTGCCAGCCACCTGAATTCGATGCCCTGACCGGCAACGGCCTGGCGTTCCTTGCGGAAGTTCTTGCGCTTGCGTGAATTGCACGCGGCGAGAAAGTCGTCGAAGCTGCGATAATCACGATTGACCCAGTGAAACTGACAGCCGAGCCGCTGCAGCCAGCCGCCGTCTTTCAGCCAGGCATCCTCACTGCCGTCGTTGAACAGCAGATGCAGGCTGGACACCTCCTGCGCTGCCAGCGCTTCCTCCAGAGATCCAAGTACCTTCAGCGCGGCGGAAGCGTCCCGCGCCAGCAGGCGCGGCCCCTGCACTGGCGAGAATGGGATGGCCGCAACATATTTGGGGTAATACCTGTGCCCCGCCCGCTCCCATGCCTCTGCCCATTGCCAGTCGAACACATATTCGCCCCAGGAGTGCTGCTTGAGGTACAGCGGCAGGATCGCCTGTGCCCGTCCCCCGCTGCGCAGAAGACGGTGCGCCCCCTGCCAGCCGGTTGCAGGCATCACCGAGCCACTGTCCTCCAGCGCGGAAAGAAAGCCATGGCGCAGAAAGGGATAACCGGCAGGGGCCAGCTCATCCCATTCAGCGGCCTCGATTTCCGACACTCGATCAATGGTCTCAAGCTCCGACAACAGCACGTACCTCTTCATCCGGCTTACCAGGGACGAGAGTATCTCATCAGCTGCGCATACAAAGCATCAGGCAGAAAAAAGCCCCCTGACGGGGCTGAAGGAGCAGCCTGAACAGTACCTGTTACTGGGTAGCCCAATCCATGAAGGCCGCGCGGCTTTCAGGACTCATCAGATGCCACAGCTGTTTGAGTGTGGTCAGGGTCGCATCGTTATGCGGCAGCGTTTCAGCAGCCACCGAGCTCGGCTGCGGCGCTGCGCTACGCTGCATCTCGGCTGCCGGGGAAGCGGCATCCAGGGGGGCGACGGTGGAGCGATTGTCATCCGGCTGACCGGTGCCCAGCAGGTTGCTCACCAGCGAGGTGTTGCGCTGGCCTTCAACCGCGGCGTGGCGCTCTCCGGTGCTGATATTGACAGCCCAGGCCTGGAACTCGGTTTCCAGCCGCTTCGCCTGTTCAAGGGTCCGGGGGCGATCGAACTCCAGCTTCCAGCGTTCGCCGGCCTTGCCATCGATGGTGAACACGCCGGTACGGCCACGCACCACTTCGTGGCTCATTCCACCATCGATGTCAAATCCCTTCTTGTAGAACGCATTGATGCGGTATTCACCCGGCTGCAGATGCAGTGTCTTGTCATCGGTACCAAACATGGCATTGGCGCCGCTTACCCGCTGCCCATTGATACTCTGGACTTCAAGTTCATTGGGGACGACAACGGAAAGAATCTGCTGTTCAGGCAGAGCATTGCCTGGATAGAGCTGTACATGGGACTGCTGCGCGCAGGCGACCATTAAACAGGACAGGGCAATAACTAGCAGGCTACGCATGAAAACTCCTCGGGCGGGTTGGAAAACAATAAAGAGGTAAGCACACCTGGAAGGTTGCAACCTTGGAGGGAAGAATAAGAACAAATGATTGCAGCAAGATGACAACTGAAATCCGGATATAAAAAAGCCGGGTCACCCGAAGGAGTAACCCGGCCGGACACTTCCCTGTATTCCCTCAGACAACTCAGAAGTCGTAACGCAGACCTACAGAGAATCCGGTTGCCTCTTCACCTGTGGCCGCACCCGGGTTGGCGCTGCGACCCTGCGCCCAGGGGCGCAGATTCTGGCGATCGTCGTTGTCCACCATCGCGTAGTTGGCGTAGACGCGGACGGCCTTGTCCAGCTTGTGCTCAACACCGATTACCCACATGTCGGCATCGTAATCCTCACCGTCGCTGTCCAGCGTCATCCACATCGCCTTCAACGCCGTGGCATCGGTGAGCTTGTACTCGCCACCCAGGCCGTAGGTATCAGAGGTCAGATCGTCACGCTTGGCATCGGTGGCAGCCTGATCGATGACGCCGGCGTCGCCCAGAACCACGCCGTCATAGTCCACGGTCTGGTAGAAGCCGACCAGCTTGAATGCGTCGGTCAGATTGTAGGCCGCCGCCGCGCGGATACCATCGCGCTCGCCACGGCTGACGTCTTCCTCGACGGCTTCATAGGCCAGCGAGCCGGTGAACGGGCCGTTGGAGTAGTTGAGCGACACGCTGAACGCATCGGAGTCTTCGTCCTCAACGGCAGCCTGGCCCTCGTATACCGAGTACGCCAGCTTCATGTTGAAGCCGTTCAGGCTCGGTGTGGTGTACTGGACAGTGTTGTCAAAACGCTCATCGAACCGGGCGTCCCCGATGCGGGTCAGGTTGCGCATGTCACCGACCTGATCACCGAACAGGTTTGCCGGACCACGGGCCACCTTGAAGGGGCTGTCGAAACGCCCCATCTGGATGGCGCCCCAGTTGCTGCCGCTCAGACCGACAAAGGTGTCGCGGGTGGCAAAGTCGGAAGATCCGCCACTGCCCGTGGCGAAGTTGATTTCCTGCTCGATCTGGAAGAACGCCTTGAGATCGGGGTTGATGTCGTGCGAGCCCTTGAAGCCCAGGCGCGAGGAGTTGCTGGACAGGTTGGTTTCGGAATAATCGTCACCGTCATCCAGGAAATCGGTGGATACATGAGCGCGACCGTAAATGCTTATATCAGCCTGCGCCAGCGCAGGCATAATAGCCGCAGCACCAACCACAATCGCAATCAACTTCTTCTTCATCAGAAACTCCTTCGGGTTTTATAAAACGTCATCCTGCAAAGCTGACGTCGTTTGTTTCGACGGAGTGATTATGGAAATCGGGCATTACAGCGATCTTGCTGAATTATGAAGATTTGAAGTCAGGGGAACTTCAGGAGGATAGGAAGAACTACCGAAGTTGCGATCGATATGAAGAGAGTCTGCGGGGATAAATCAGGGAGTGCCCCGACATTTGTCGGGGCAGGTTCAAGCTCAGAGTTTGCGCACCACGATACTGCCGATCGAATAGCCCGCCCCGAAGGAGCAGATTACGCCAAGGGCGCCGGCGTCCAGATCATCCTGATACTTGTGGAAGGCGATGATCGAGCCCGCCGAGCTGGTGTTGGCGTATTCATCCAGTACCACCGGCGCTTCCTTCTGCAGATCCGGGTCACGTCCCAGCAGCTTGCGGGCAATCAGCATGTTCATGTTCAGGTTGGCCTGGTGCAGCCAGAAGCGGCTGATGTTCTCCACCGGTATCTCCAGCTCCTGCAGCTGATTCGAGATCAGCTCCGCCACCATGGGGCACACCTCACGGAACACCTTCCGCCCCTCCTGCACGAACAGCTTGTCAGGCTTGCCGATCCCGCTCTCGTCCGCCCGGTTGAGGAAGCCGAAGTTGTTGCGGATGTTGTTTGAGAACTGGGTCAGCAAACGGGTGCCCACCACTTCGAACTGATGCTCGGAACGGGCCTGATCTGCTCGCTCCATGACCACTGCGGTGCAGGCGTCACCGAAGATGAAGTGGCTGTCCCGGTCACGGAAGTTCATGTGGCCGGTGCAGATCTCGGGGTTGACCATGAGAATGGCACGGGCTTGCCCACTGCCGATGCTGTTCACCGCATTCTGAATACCGAAGGTGGCCGACGAGCACGCCACGTTCATGTCGAAACCGAAGCCTTCGATGCCCAGCGCTGCCTGCACTTCCACGGCGACCGCAGGGTAGGCCCGCTGCAGGTTGGAACAGGCGACGATCACCCCATCAATGTCGGCAGCCGTGCGGCCTGCACGCTGCAGCGCCTGCTCCGCCGCCTTCACCGACATCTCACAGAGGATCGACCACTCCTCGTTGCTGCGCTCGGGTATGCTTGGCACCATGCGATCGATATCGAGGATGCCGCTCTTGTTGGTGACGAAACGGCTCCTGATGCCGGAGGCCTTTTCGATGAACTCGCTGCTGGACAGCGGCGCCGCATCCATCTCACCGGCCTCGATGGCCTGCGCGTTCTCCGCGTTGAAGCGTTCTGCCCAGGCATTGAAACTGGCGACCAGTTCGTCATTGCTGATGCTGTGCGGCGGGGTGTACAAACCTGTGCCACTGATTACTACTTTATGCACGGTCAAGCCTCTTCATATCCGTTCTGTTCTGTATTACGCGCTGCGTGCCGAGCCATCCAGGACAGAATCACTGGATAATGGTCCACCGCTGCCTGCGGATGGGTCAACAGGTCGAGATGGCCGTAGCTTCGGGAGCTGCCAGTCCCTTTCTGCAGCACAACGAGCTGCGCATCATGCACACCCAGTTCGCGGGCGAATTGCCTGATATCGGCGGGATGCCCCAGGCAGT
This sequence comes from Halopseudomonas pertucinogena, assembly GCF_014646575.1. Lineage (GTDB taxonomy): Bacteria > Pseudomonadota > Gammaproteobacteria > Pseudomonadales > Pseudomonadaceae > Halopseudomonas > Halopseudomonas pertucinogena. The sequence goes on from NZ_BMNN01000002.1 coordinate 19,513, forward strand.
GATCGTCGCGGCCGGCGATGTAGAGACTGCCCGGCCAGTTCAGATCAGTCACTGCTGCAGCATAATCGAAACAATCCTGTGGGTCGCGCCATTTTCCGCCATTCTGCCAGATTCGCACTTCCTCGTGCAGCTGGCGGGATATATCCACCTGACCCAGCCCCAGCGTGCGCAGTGCCAGCGAGCCGTGGCGCCGCCCTAGTCAGGGCGCTATCCGGCCCCACATCAGGTCAAGCAATATACGCCGCCGCCAGCTTCGCTGGGAGCAGACCCGGCGTACACCGATCTGGACCAGGCCGGCAACCTTGTCCAGCCAGACGGGAGCGCGCAGCAGCGCACTGGCAGCCAGCACGCCGCCCCACCCCTGTGAAATGATGAAAAACCGCTCGCCCGGGTGCGCACGGGTCAGTTGATCAAACAGCGCCGGAAGGTCTTCGGTTATCAGCCGGTGCTGGCTGACGTCCTCCACCGCCATCGGCAGATCGGCGACATGAACGCTGTAGCCAGCCGCGGCCAACCAGGGGGCCAGACCGGTGTCCGGCGTCGGGTTGAACACCTGTGCGGTCTGCCCCAGCCCATGGAGCAGCAATACCGGAGTTCCGACATCACCGAAGCGGCGCAGCAGCAATTGGGAGCCAGCCGGGGCCGGCGTGATCAGCGAGGTCATGCCATGTCCATGTTGATAGTGTCCTGGCTGGAGTCTACCCCTTCTGTGGGTCTCAGGATGTGATCTCCTGCCAGAGTTTTCTCAATCGTTTGTCGGATACCGGCATCCGGGTGCCCAGTTGCTGAGCGAACAGCGACACCCGGTACTCCTCCAGCATCCAGCGCCAGTGGGTCAGCCGTTCATCCTGCCGGCCTTCCACCAGGTAGCGCTGTTCGAGGGCGTGGTATTGCTGCCAGAAGGCCTGCAGCTCCTCCGTCCAGACCCGGTCACGCTGAATCTGCCCCGGCAGCTTGTCCAGGCGCTGACCGACAGCGGCCAGGTAGCGCGGGTACTGGCTCAGCCATTGTGGCGGAACCTGGCGGATGAACCCCTTGAAGATCAGATTCTGCAAGTGGGCGCGGATGTCCGCCATGGCAATGGCATGGGAAAGGTCGATACGCCCCTTCAAACGTTTCTGGATGGCATGCCAGGCCCTGAGAATATCCAGCACCTCGCCCGCCAGCTTCTCGGCGGTCGGCACCAGCTCCGCCCGCCCCTGCTCCTGACATACGGCGAGGGCCTGCGGCGTACGCGGCAGTTTACCGTCCTGCGGCAGGCAGGCGCGATCGACGGCCGCGAGCAGTACATCCTCCGTCAGCTGCTGCTGATTGCCCAGTTCGCGGTAATAGAGCGCTGCCTCACGCAACGGCGCCAGTTTCTGCCGGAGGAACTTCGCCTGTTCGGGCATGCCCTGCAGCAGCAGACGCTGCACGCCCCTCCGGTGGGCCTGCTCCGCCTGCACCGGGTTGTCGAACAGCTGCTCCACCACGGCATCGCCCTGCTCTACCCAGGCGGGCCAGAAATCCACTTCGATGCCGGCCTGACGCTGGCTCATGCGTACCGGCAGCTCCTGCGTGCCGGCCGGCGGTCTCGCCCGGCCCGCGTCGGCGACTGCCGCCGGCTTCGCCTCGCGCTGCTCACCCAGTTCTCCGGCCAGCTGCACGCAGAGCGCACCATAATCGCGGCCACTGGCGATCGTCCTGCCTTCCGCATCCACCACCAGGATACGCATCAGCAGGTGGTCCTCCAGCTCAATGCCGCTCCAGGCGTCTTCATCCAGCCGCACGCCGGTCATGCGGGTGAGCTCCCGACCCAGCGCCTGGGTCAGCCGACCTTCACCGAAGGGCATCCGCTCCAGCGCCGCCCGAACGAAGTCCGGTACCGGTACGAAGTTCTTGCGCAGGGCCTTGGGCAGCCCCCGTACCAGCGCCACGCACTTGTCGTAGATCAGTCCCGGGACCAGCCACTCCAGCCGCTGCTCAGGCAGCTGTCGCAGCAGCGCAAGCGGCACGGTCAGGGTAACGCCATCCGCTTCGTGGCCGGGTTCGAAGTGATAGCCCAGCGGCAGAACTGTCCGCTCCCACCGCAGCGTATCGGGGTATTGCGCGGCGCTGACCTCGTCGGCTTCCCGCTGCAGCAGATCCTCACGGGTCATGTGGAGCAGATCGGGCTGCTCTCGGCTGGCGCGCTTGAGCCAGCGCTCGAAACTCGCCAGCTGATAGATGTTCTCCGGCACCCGCTGGTCGAAATAGCGGTACAGGGTTTCCTCATCGACCAGGATGTCCCGTTTGCGGGCCTTTGCCTCCAGCGCATCCAGTTCCTCAAGCAGGGTCTGATTGGCGCGATTGAAGGCGGCACGGCCATGCCACTCGCCCAGCACCAGCGCCTGGCGAATGAAGATTTCCCGCGACGCAACCGGATCGATCGGTCCGAAATGCACCTTGCGCCTGGGCACGATGATCAGTCCGAACAGGGTAACCTGCTCGAACGCCACCACCTGGCCGCGGCGCTTCTCCCAGTGCGGTTCACTGTGGCTGGATTTGCTCAGATGTCGCGCCAGGGGCTCGACCCACAGCGGATCGATACGGGCAGCCAGCCGCCCGAACAGCCGACTGGTCTCGGTCAGCTCGGCCACCATCACCCAGGCCGGGCGCTTCTTCGCCAGCGCGGAGGACGGGTGCAGCATGAACCGGCGCTGGCGGGCACCCATGTAGTCACCGTCCTCGGTCTTGTTACCCAGATGGCTCAGCAATCCGGCAAGCAGCGCCTTGTGCACCGCGTCGTAACCGGCGGGCTCGCGGTTTATATCCAGTCCCAGATCGCGACAGGTCAACAGCAGTTGCCGATGGGTCTCGCGCCATTCGCGCAGGCGCAGGTAGTTGAGAAAGTTCTTCCGACACCAGCTGCGCAGCTGGTTCTGGGTCAGCGCCTGGCGCTGCTCCTCGAATCCACGCCAGAGATTGATGAAGGCCGCAAAATCGGAGTGTTCATCCCGCCACTGGGCATGGGCCTGATCGGCCGCCTGCTGACGTTCGATCGGTCTTTCCCGCGGGTCCTGCACCGCCAGGGCGCTGGCAATGACCAGCACCTCGTCCAGACTGCCGAGCCTGGCTGCTTCCACCAGCATCCGGCCGATGCGCGGGTCCACCGGCAGCCGCGCCAGTTGCCGGCCTTCCTCAGTGATGCTGCCGTCCCGCTCGACCGCACCGAGCTCCTGCAAGAGGTTGAAGCCGTCACTGATGGCGCGGCCTTCCGGTGGCTCGATGAAGGGGAAATCCTCGATCCTGCCCAGCCGCAGATGCAGCATCTGCAGGATCACCGCCGCCAGGTTGGTACGCAGGATCTCCGGGTCGGTAAAGGCCGGGCGGCTGTTGAAGTCCTCTTCGCTGTACAGGCGCACGCAGATACCGGGCGCCACCCGACCGCAACGTCCCTTGCGCTGGTCCGCGCTGGCCTGCGATACCGGCTCGATCGGCAACCGTTGTACCTTCGAACGCGGACTGTAACGGCTGATGCGCACCTCACCGGGGTCGATCACGTAGACGATACCCGGCACGGTAAGCGAGGTCTCCGCCACGTTGGTCGACAGGATCACACGCCGACCGGCGTGGCGGGCGAAGATCTTCTGCTGTTCGGCTACCGACAGCCGTGCATACAACGGCAGGATCTCGGTGTGTCTGAGGTTGGCCTTGCGCAGGAAGTCCGCCGTGTCCCTGATCTCCCGCTCGCCGGGCAGGAACACCAGCGCGTCGCCGGGCGGCTTGCCGGTGGCGCGCTCGTGCTGCTCCAGTTCGCGCAGCGCCGCCAGTATGCCCTGATCGATACTCAGGTCTTCTTCTACCCGGTTGCCGTCCTCGTCCACCTCTGCTGCCAGTGGCCGGTACCAGACGTCCACCGGGAAGGTGCGTCCCGAGACCTCGATTACCGGGGCATTGTTGAAGTGGGCGGAAAAACGCTCCAGGTCGATGGTCGCCGAGGTGATGATGACCTTGAGGTCCGGCCGCTTCGGCAGAATGGTCTTCAGATAGCCGAGCAAAAAGTCGATATTCAGGCTGCGCTCGTGCGCCTCATCGATGATCAGCGTGTCATATCGCGACAGGTAGCGGTCATTCTGGGTTTCGGCCAGCAGAATGCCGTCGGTCATCAGTTTGACCAGGGTGCGCTCGTTGCTCTGATCGGTGAAGCGCACCTGAAAGCCCACCAGCTCACCCAGGGGCGTGCCCAGTTCCTCCGCCACCCTATTGGCGACGTTGCGTGCGGCCAGCCGCCGCGGCTGGGTATGACCGATCAGCCCGCGGCTGCCCCGCCCGAGCTCGAGGCAGATCTTCGGCAGTTGGGTGGTTTTCCCGGAGCCGGTAGCCCCGGCGATGACCACCACCTGATTTTCAGCGATGGCCTTGCGAATCTCTTCACGACGCGCCGCCACCGGCAGGCTGTCATCGTAGTGCAGTGCCGGCACACTTGCCGCCCGGGCCTGCACCCGCGCCAGGGATCGCTCCAGCCGCTGCTGCCACTGGGCGAGCCGGGTCGCGTCCGGCCGCTTGCCCAGTCCCTGCCATTGGCGAAGCAGACGGTGGCGGTCGGCGGACATGGCAGCATCAAGCTGGCTGGCAAGCGTATGCGGTTCAGTCATGGGTTCCCGATTGGCAGAATGAAAAAAGCCCCGACCGGATCGCCGGGCGGGGCTATTGTCGCAAAGAAGCGACCCCGGGTGCTATGCAGCGAGTTTCTTCAGTTCCTCGTCGCGCAGTTCCCGGCGCAGTATCTTGCCGACGTTGGTGGTCGGCAGGCTGTCGCGGAACTCCACCTCCTTGGGCACCTTGTAGGCGGTGAGCTTGTCGCGCATGTGAGCACGCACCTCATCAGCGCTCAGCTGGGCGCCCGGCTCCCTGACGATGAATACCTTGATCGCTTCACCGGTCTTGTCGTTGGGTATGCCGATGGCCGCGCATTGCAGCACGCCCGGGATGGCCGCCATCACGTCTTCCAGCTCGTTGGGATAGACGTTGAAGCCGGACACCACGATCATGTCCTTCTTGCGGTCGACAATGCGCATGTAGCCATCCTCCTGGATGATGGCGATGTCGCCGGTGCGCAGCCAGCCCTCGGCGTCCATCACCTCGGCGGTGGCCTCCTCGCGCTGCCAGTACCCTTTCATCACCTGCGGACCCTTCACGCACAGCTCGCCGCGCTCGCCGATACCCAGCTCGTTGCCGTCATCATCAACCACCTTGCACAGCGTCGAGGGCACCGGGATGCCGATCGTACCGAGCTGAGCGGCATTGGCCGGGTTCACCGATACCACCGGGCTGGTTTCGGTCATGCCGTATCCTTCGGAGACTTCGCAGCCGGTCACCTTCTGCCATCGTTCGGCGGTTGCCTGCTGCAGCGCCATGCCGCCGGACAGGGTCAGCTTCATGCCGCTGAAGTCCAGCTGGCGGAACTGTTCGTTATTGCACAGCGCGGTGAACAGCGTGTTCAGGCCGACAAACGCCGAGAACCGGTACCGACTCATCTCCTTGACCGTGGCAGGTATGTCCCGCGGGTTGGTAATCAGTATGTTGTGACCACCCAGCAGCATGACCGACATGCAATGGAAGGTGAACGCATAGATGTGATACAGCGGCAACGGGCAGATGATCACCTCACCGCCTTCCACCATGTCCGAGGGCATCATCACCTTGCACTGCAGCATGTTGGCGATCAGGTTGCGGTGGGTAAGCATGGCGCCCTTGGCCACGCCGGTGGTGCCGCCGGTGTATTGCAGCACGGCGGTGTCCTCTGCCGCTGGCGATGCCTCGGTGAAACGCTCGCCGGCGCCCATCTTCATTGCCCTGACGAAGGGCACCGAGCCGGGAATGTTCCAGGCGGGCACCATCTTCTTCACATGTTTGACGACACTGTTGACCAGCACCCGCTTGAAGGTCGGCAGCATGTCGCCAACCTCGGTAACGATCACGTGTCTGACCTGGGTTCTGGGCACGACCTGTTCGGCCAGATGGGCCATATTGGCCAGACAGACCAGCGCCTTGGCGCCCGAATCGTTGAACTGGTGCTCCATCTCACGGGCGGTATACAGCGGGTTGGTGTTGACCACTACATAACCGGCACGCATGGCGCCGAACACGACGATGGGATATTGCAGGACGTTGGGCAGCTGTACGGCGATGCGGTCGCCCGGCTGCAGACCGGAATGCTTCTGCAGGTAGGCAGCGAACTCCCCGGATAGCCGGTACATCTCGCCCCAGGTGATGGTCTTGCCGAGGTTGGTGAAGGCCGCCTTGTCGGCGAAGCGTTCACAGGATTCTTTCAGGACTGCCAGAACGTTGGGATACTGACCGGCATCTATCTCGGTGGGGATACCGTCCGGATACTTGTCAGCCCAAAAATTCTCATGCATGAAGACCCCCTGGATGCGTCCAATTTGCAGTGATGCTGCTGTTTTATTTGAAGTGGGCAAAAATGTGATTTCGACTCATCCGTGAATATTTGGCTCACTCTGGTCGAAAAGTGGCTGAAGCCTAACAGCTTTTCCAGACTCAGGCCACCGTTTCCGAAGGCCCGTTACAGACCCTTACAGAAGCGTCCGCAGCGGTGGAAAGCGTGTCGATCAGGCATGAAAAAGCCGGCTGTTGCCAGCCGGCGTCGATCATCCCCGCTCAGGCGTCGCGCAGTTCGCGGCGCAGGATCTTGCCTACCGGTGTCATCGGCAGTGATTCGCGCAACTCATAGTGCTTGGGTACCTTATAGCCGGTGAAGTTGGCCTTGCAGTAGGCCTTCAGCTCGTCCACGGTCAGATCCGGGGAAGACGGCACGACGAAGAGTTTCACTGCCTCGCCGGACTTCTCGTCGGGAACGCCGATGGCGGCGGCATTGGCCACCTTCGGATGGGCTGCAACCACGTCCTCGATCTCGTTCGGATAGACGTTGAAGCCCGAGACGATGATCATGTCCTTGATCCGGTCGACGATACGGACAAAACCGTCCTCGTCGATGATCGCCACGTCTCCGGTTCTGAACCAGCCGTCGGCATCCATCACTTCCGCAGTGGCTTCCGGGCGCTGCCAGTAACCTTTCATCACCTGCGGCCCCTTGACGCAAAGCTCGCCACGCTCACCCAGCGGCAGCTCGTTGCCCTCTTCGTCCACCACCTTCAGGGCAGTGCCGGGCGCGGGCAAACCTACCGAGCCCAGCTTCGCCAGGCCGTCCCCCGGGCTCGCACACACCACCGGCGAGCACTCGGTCAGACCGTAGCCTTCGCCGATCAGCACGCCGGTCTTGCCCTGCCACCGCTCTGCGGTCGCCTTGACCAGGGCCGTGCCGCCTGAAGTCGTGCTTTTCAGCCTGGAGAAATCGATGTCTTTGAACTCAGGATGATCCATCAGCGCAACGAACAGGGTGTTGAGCCCCACGATGGACGAGAACTGCCACTTCTTCAGCTCCTTGATGAAGCCGGGAATATCCCTCGGATTGGTGATCAGCACGTTGTGCTGACCGGACAGCATCATGCACATGCAATGCACGGTGAAGGCATAGATGTGATACAGCGGCAGGGGCGCGATGACTATCTCGCCACCCTCTTCCATCAGCCGGTTGCCCTCGCTGTCAAGCTGCTGCATGTTGGCATGCACCTGCAGCATGTTGGCCACGAGGTTGCCGTGGGTGAGCATGGCACCCTTGGCCACGCCGGTGGTTCCACCGGTATATTGCAGCACCGCCACGTCATCCAGCGTGCGGGTCACCGGCACCGGGGTATCGTCGCCGCACCGACCCAGCGCTGCCTTGAGGGAAACCGCCTGCGGCAGGCTGTAGCGCGGCACCATCTTCTTCACGTACTTGACCGCAGCGTTGACCAGCAGCCCTTTCAGGCCCGGCAGCATATCGCCCATGCGGGCTTCAAAGAGATACTTGATTTCGGTATCGGGAAGGACTTCCTCGACCAGATTGCCGAAGATGTTCATGTAGATCAGCGCCCGGGCTCCGGAATCGGTGAACTGATGGCGCATCTCGCGGGCGGTGTACAGCGGGTTGGTATTGACCACAACCAGGCCCGCCCGCATCGCGCCGAATACCGCCACGGGAAACTGCAGCACGTTGGGCATCTGGATGGCGATGCGGTCACCGGGCTTGAGGTCGGTGAATTTCTGGATATAGCAGGCAAAGGCAGCTGAATGGCGGTCGATATCGCCCCATGTGAGCGTCACCCCCATATTGGTGAAGGCGGCCCGCTCCGCATGCTTGGCACAGGAGGCGTCGAACACCTCGAGAATCGAGCCATACTGGCTCAGGTCGATATCGTTACTGACCCCCTTGGGTCGCTTGTCATTCCAGAACGATGCTTCCATTGGCTCCATTTCTCCTGTTGGAGTGTCAAGCGTCCATACATGCCTATGCAGACACTTGTCTTGTTATTATCAGTCGGCCATAGCCGTGGCCCTGCGCCAAATTACCAGCAACGCGGCAAAATACAAAACGGCCTTTTGTTTCATTTTTGTTTCCCATACTGCCGAACCGGCCACCGGCCGAGTCGGCTCAGACTGGAGTCTAGTTCATGTCCATGTTGGAAAACCGCACCTATGATCAGCTGTCCGTGGGCGTTCATGCGAGTCTTGAGCACACCGTCACCGAACGGGATCTGATCCTGTTCGCCGCTGTGTCCGGAGACGTCAATCCGGTACATCTGGACGAGGAGTTCGCCGCCGCGACGCCGTTCAAGGGCCGGATCGCCCACGGCATGCTGTCCGGTGCGCTGATCTCCGCTGCCATCGCCTGCGAACTGCCGGGCCCGGGATCCATCTACATCGGTCAGGAAATGAGTTTCCTGCGGCCGGTGCGGCCGGGTGACGACATCCGCATCGAGCTGGAGGTGCTTGAGAAGTTGCCGAAGAACCGGGTACGCATCGCGACCCGCGTGGTGAATCAGGAAGGCAAGAAGGTGGTGGATGGGGTCGCAACGGTCATGGCGCCCACGGAAAATGTCAGCGTTCCCCGCCCTCAGCTGCCGGAGGTGAGCTTCTGAAGCCCCGATGCCAGAAACGAAAACGGCCGCCCCCTCCCCGGGGCGGCCGTTTTGCATTGGCGGCTGCAGATTATTGGTGCCTGGCGCGGGAATCGCTGGCCAACTGCTCGTCGCTGCGATTGCGGGTGCGCAGCCAGCTCATGGCAATGGCGATGATCAGAATCAACCCCACCACACCGAGCATCGGGTATACGGTACCCACCAGTTTGGTAAAGCCCACCTGGCTCAGGGCCAGTCCGACAAGGGCGAAGATGGCACTCAGGGCGCGGAAGCGGTTTGTCTCCGGAGCCGCAAAACGGGCACTGAATGCGAAGAACATACCCACTGCAGTGCTGTAGATCATACAGATGAGTGCCAGCGACATCAGCATCGCCAGCCAGGGGTGAATCTGGTTTGCCAGCTGAAGGGTCGGAATTTCGACACCCAGCAGTCGATCCATATTGGCGAACATGCCGATGTTCAGCAAAATGATCAGGAAGCCCAGACCCAGGCCACCGGCGATCCCGCCCAGGGCAGCCGCCTTGGGCTGCTTGGTCAGCCCGCCGATCACGGCCAGCATGGGGAAGCCCACGGCAATGTTTAAGGAGGCCCACAGCAGACCGCTCAGCGCCCAGTGGGGAACTTCCGCTCCGAGAAAGGTGATGATCGCTGCTTGCTCGGCGGCCTGATTCAGCTCTTCACGGGAACCGGTACTGGTGTAGATCGAGTAAACGGTGACGGCCAGCACCATTATGAGCAGGAAAGGCATCACGGCGCTGTTCAGGTTGATGATGCCGCGGACATTCAGACACAGGGTGCCGATCACCAGCACCGTCATCAGCGTAGAGCCGATAAGGGGAGCGAGCCCGAACTGCTGGGCCAGCGTCGAGCCGGCTCCGGCCAGCATCCCCACGCCCACGCCATACAGGAAGAAGGACAGAACCACGTCCACCACTAAACCTGCCTTCTCACCGAACAGGGTGTACAGCACCTGCTTGTGCGAGCCGGCTTGCATGATCGAGCTGATACGCGCGATATGCATGCCGAGGAAGGCAAACAGCACGGCTGCAACCACCGAGCCGGCGACACCCGCGATGCCGTATCCGGTAAAGAACTGGATGACCTCGTTCCCGGATGCAAAACCACCGCCGATGACCACCGACATATAGGCCAGTGCGATCTGAAAGGAGTGTTTGTTCATTCTTGTGATCTCTACGTAGTCTTTATAATTCTAGTTGAGCCGCCTTACTCTCGCTTGACGGCTGTTACTGACATTTCCACCAGAATGTCGTGCTCGCACATTCCGGCCTCCACTGTGGCTCGCGCCGGGGCAACGCCCTCAGGCAGCCAGCGATCCCACACGGCATTCATGCCGGCGAAATCGCGCTCGATATCTTTCAGGTAGATGGTTACCGAAAGAATATGCCTCTTGTCGCTGCCCGCCTCAGCGAGCAGTTTCTCGATTTCCTGCAGGGTCTCGCTGGTCTGCTGCTCGACCCCGGCTTCCAGGTTCTCCGCCACCTGACCGGACAGGTATATGGTATCCCGGTGGATGACGACCTGGCTCATGCGCCGATCAGTGTGCAGTCGCTGTATCGCCATGGGCGGAATCCTTGCTGTTGCCGTAACGGGAAATACTCAACCCTTCGGTGCTGATCTGCGGCTTCTTCTTCGCCAGCAGATCTGCCAGCAGACGCGCCGACCCGCAGGCCATGGTCCAGCCCAAGGTGCCATGCCCGGTATTCAGGAACAGGTTGCGGTAGCGGGTGGGCCCGATGATAGGCGTACCGTCCGGCGTGGCCGGACGCAGGCCGGTCCACAGATTAAGACTGCTGGTATCAGCAGCGCCCGGGAACAGATCATTGATGATCATCTTCAGGGTCTCGCCCTTGCGCGGATCGATCTTCATGTCGAAACCACGGATTTCCGCCATGCCGCCAACTCGGATGCGGTTGTCGAAACGGGTGATGGCCACCTTATAGGTTTCGTCGAGCATGGTCGAGACCGGCGCCTTGCCCTCGTCGATGATCGGCACGGTGATCGAGTAGCCTTTCAGCGGATAGATCGGGGCGCGGATGCCCAGCGGCGCCAGCATCTGCGGACTGAAGCTGCCGAGCGCAACGACATAGTTGTCTGCCGTCAGCAGCTTGCCGTCCACCCAGACACCATTGAGGCGGTCGCCGGCATAGTCCAGGCGCTCTATATTCTGATTGAAGCGGAACTCGACACCCAGCTCACGGGCCATCTCGGCAATGCGCCGGGTGAATTTGAGGCAATCGCCGGTCTGGTCATTGGGCACCCGCAGGCCGCCGGTGAGCTTGTCCACCGACCCGGCCAGACCCGGCTCGGCATTGATCAGCGTCTTGCGATCGAGCAGCTCGTAGGGCACGCCCATCTGCTCCAGCACCTTGATGTCCTTCGCCGCATTGTCGAGCTGGGCCTGGGTACGGAACAGCTGCGTCAGCCCGAGCTGGCGGTCCTCATAGCTGATTCCGGTCTCGATGCGCAGCTCGTCCAGGCAGTCGCGGCTGTATTCGGACAGCCGCACCATGCGCTCCTTGTTCACCGCGTAACGGGCCGCAGTGCAGTTGCGCAGCATCTGCGCCATGAACATGTACTGGTTGACATCCGCGGTCGGCTTGATAGCCAGCGGAGCATGCTTCTGCAGCATCCACTTGATGGCCTTGAACGGCACGCCGGGGGCCGCCCAGGGTGACGCATAACCGGGGGAGATCTGGCCGGCGTTGGCATGACTGGTTTCTTCGGCCACGGCCGGCTGGCGGTCGATCACCGTCACCTCGAAGCCCTGACGCGCAAGATAATAGGCGCTGGTGGTGCCCACAACGCCACTGCCAAGAACCAGAATATGCATTGCTCAACTCCTCGTCCCCACCGGGGTCATTCACGATTGCCGGATTATAGGAGAGCCATCACAGTTGATTTCACTATTTTAGGCGCTATATTTAGCTCTTAATCCCGTTCAATTAGCCGAAGGTCTAGACAGATTCCCCAATGAGAACCAAACACAGAGCCCAGCGAGAACTGGACCGCATCGATCGACAGATTCTCCGAGAGCTGCAAGCCGAGGGCCGGTTGGCCTTTACCGAACTGGGCGAGCGGGTCGGCCTGTCGACCACACCCTGCACCGAGCGCGTCCGCCGCCTGGAACGGGAAGGCGTTATCATGGGCTACAGTGCCCGGCTCAATCCTGAGCATCTGAACGCGAGTCTGCTGGTCTTTGTGGAGATAAGTCTCTCCTACAAATCAGGTGACATCTTCGAGGAATTCCGGCGGGCGGTACTCAAACTGCCGCATGTGCTCGAATGCCATCTGGTATCCGGTGACTTCGACTACCTGATCAAGGCACGCATCAACGAGATGGCGTCCTACCGCAAGCTGCTCGGCGACATCCTGCTCAAGCTGCCCCATGTGCGCGAGTCCAAGAGCTACATCGTCATGGAAGAAGTGAAGGAGTCACTGGTACTGCCGATCCCCGAACTCTGAGTGCTGCCGCGCCGCAGCACCTTACCGGACAGCCTAGATCAATTCTCCGGTGATTGCGCGATCACGCCCTGCTCTTTCAGCTCGGCCAGCCTGGCCTCGCTGAGCCCCAGACGCCCGCTCAGTACCGCGTCGGTATCCTGCCCCAGCATCGGTGGTGCGCGGTGATACGCTACCGGCGTGGCAGACAATTTCAACGGGCTGCCCACCATCGAGAACAGCGGGTTACGAGGGTGCGGCAGCGGCACCAGCATCTCGCGCGCCGCTACCTGCGGCTCAGCCAGGGCCTGGGCAATATCATTGATCGGTCCTACCGGCACCCCCACGGCCTGGATACGTCCGACCCACTCGTCAGCCGAGGCGGTCAGAAAGCGCGCAGCCAGGATATCGATCAACTGATCACGGTGCGCAACGCGATCCGCGTTGCGCCTGAAACGCGGGTCATCGGCCAGCTCCGGCGAGCCGATGGCCCGACTGAGAGCCACAAACTGACTGTCATTGCCGCAGGCAATGATGAAGTCCCGGTCGGCGGCCCGAAACACCTGATACGGCACGATATTGGCATGGGCATTGCCATAGCGCCCGGGCACCCTGCCCGATACCAGGTAGTTCATGTTCTGATTCGCCAGCGTCGCCAGCTGCACGTCGAACAGCGCCATGTCGCAGTGCTGGCCACGGCCGGTGGTCTGCCGGCTGATCAGCGCCGCCTGGATGGCGATGGTGGCGTAAAGGCCGGTCATCAGATCAGCCACCGCAACACCGGCCTTCTGCGGACCGCCGCCGGGCAGATCATCCCGTTCCCCGGTGATGCTCATCAGTCCGGCCATGCCCTGAATGATGAAGTCATAGCCCGGCTCCGATGCCCGCGGGCCGGTCTGGCCGAAACCGGTGATGGAGCAATACACCAGTCTCGGGTTGAGCTCGGCCAGGCTGGCATAGTCCAGACCGTAACGTGCCAGCGAGCCGGCCTTGTAGTTCTCGATCAGCACGTCGCTGTCGGCGGCCAGCGCCCGCACCAGCTCCTGCCCCTCGGCGCTGGCAAGATCCACCGCCACGGAATATTTACCCCGGTTGGCAGCCTGGTAATATGCCGCCTCGCCGCTGGAATTCCCCTGCTCGTCCGGCATCCAGGGCGGACCCCAGCCGCGGGTATCGTCCCCGGAGCCAGGCCGTTCGATCTTGATCACCTCGGCCCCGAGATCGGCGAGGATCTGCCCGCACCACGGGCCCGCCAGCACCCGGCTCAGATCCAGTACCCTTATGCCTGCAAGTGCACCCATACATAGTCTTCCAATGCCAAGAAAATCGGACCCGGCCAACCGGGTGGTCCGCATACTATGCCGATGCCGTGCAGGGGTAAACCCCGGGGTCGACTCGCTCAGTTTCGCTCTGCGGTATTTCATTCTGCTTTATTGAATTTGGTGCGCAGTCGGCGCTAACATGCAGCACCCACCACCCTGTTCAGGGACATTTTCAGGACAACGGCCCCGGCCATCAGGAGATCACATGATTCGCGACCCGGAAACCCTACAGATTCTGCTCGACTCCATTCGCCAGTTCGTCAATCAGGAGCTGATTCCCCGTGAACACGAGGTAGCGGAGACGGACTCGATTCCGGATGACATCGTTGCCCAGATGAAGGACATGGGGCTGTTCGGCCTGACCATTCCCGAGCAGTACGGCGGGCTGGGCGTGACCATGGAAGAAGAAGTGAACATCGCCTTCGAGCTGGGCCGCACCTCGCCGGCATTCCGCTCCTATATAGGCACCAACAACGGCATCGGCTCCATCGGCATTCTGCTGGACGGTACCGAGGAGCAGAAGACTCATTACCTGCCGAAGCTGGCGGCCGGGGAATACCTCAGTTCCTTCTGCCTGACCGAGCCGGACTCCGGTTCCGATGCCGCCTCGCTGAAGACCACCGCCGTACGCGACGGCGACCATTACATTCTCAACGGCACCAAGCGCTTCATTACCAACGCCCCCCACGCCGGTATCTTCACCGTCATGGCCCGCACCAATCCCGAGATTCGCGGGGCCGGCGGCATCAGCTCCTTCATCGTCGAGGCCGGCACGCCCGGCGTCACGGTCGGCAAGCCGGATCAGAAGATGGGTCAGAAAGGCGCACACACCGCAGACGTGATCTTCGACAATGCTCGGGTGCCCGCCGCCAACCTGATCGGTGGTGTCGAAGGTGTAGGCTTCAAGACCGCAATGAAAGTGCTCGACAAGGGGCGGCTGCATATCGCCGCGCTGTCGGTCGGTGCGGCCGAGCGCATGCTCGATGATTCACTGCGTTATGCCGTGGAGCGCAAGCAGTTCGGTCAGCGCATCGCTGACTTCCAGCTCATCCAGGGGATGCTCGCCGACAGCAAGGCGGAAATCTACGCCGCCCGCTGCATGGTGCTGGACGCCGCGCGCAAGCGTGACGAAGGCCTTAACATCAGCACCGAAGCGTCCTGCGCCAAGATGTTCGCTACCGAGATGTGCGGCCGGGTCGCCGACCGGGGTGTGCAGATCCATGGCGGAGCCGGTTACATCAGCGAATACGCCATCGAGCGCTTCTACCGTGACGTGCGTCTGTTCCGTCTGTATGAAGGCACCACCCAGATCCAGCAGGTGATCATCGCCCGCAACATGATCCGCGAAGTGGAAGACTGACCCCATCTGCCGGCGGGAGCACCCCGCCGGCTCACTCCCACTTTTCAGCCTTCGCGCATCGCCTTGACGCTGCGCCGTACGAAGTCGACACACAGCTGCGGCTGGGTCAACGGCAGCATGTGACCACCATCGACCAGTTCCAGCTGTACCTGCCGGATGCGGTCAACCATCGCCTGGCCCTGCTCGTTCGGATCCAGGATCCGGTCATCGCGCCCATACAGGATACGCACCGGTGTCTGGAGCGCGGAATAGCTCTGCTCCAGCTGCGGTAATACATGTTCCAGTGCTACCAGATCCCGTGACGACGCAATGTAGTGGGTGGGCCGCAGCCCCAGCGCCCCGCCTCCTCGCAGGGGGAAATCCGCCGGGGCCTTTTCCGGCCCGAATACCACATCCAGCGCCTGTTCCCGTCGGCGAATGCTCAGCGGCACCATAAGCGTCCAGGCGAAAATCGCGCGCAGCCAGCCCTGGCGAATGGTCAGCGGCGCAAACACCTCCGACGGCCCGTCCGCTGGCATGTGAGTCAGTGGCGCAATCAATGCCAGACTTGACACCTTCTGCGGATGTTTCAGCGCCGTGGCCAGCGCCACCGCGCCACCCAGCGAGTGGCCGACCAGCACCGGCCGGCCCAGCTGCAGCGCATCGATCGCCGCGGCCAGCACATCGGCCTGGGCAGCGAGCGAGGCCGATGCGCCCCTTGCCCGCTTCGAGTAGCCACTGCCGGGACGATCGATCGCCACCACACGATAGTCCTTCGCCAGTTCGCCAAGCATGGCATAGGCGTAATTGGCCACCACGCCCCCCAGCCCATGAATCAGCAGCAGCGTTTCCGGACCGCTGCCTTGCTCCACATAGTGCAGGCGGTTACCCATGAGGGTGATGAAACGCCCTTCCGGCGGCAGCCCCAGCTCCACCCGTCGGGCGATCACCAGGGTGAAGAAAAACAGAACGGCGATGACTACAAAGACCAGTCCCGCCAATATCCACAACAGATCACTCATGCTTTTTCGATTCCCCGTCAGTGGCTCAACCCTTGCCGGCAAGGCCGGGCAACAGGCGCCAGTAATTGACCGGCAGCAGGCGCTCCAGCCAGGAGAGGATCAACGCATCATTGCCGACGATGACCCTTACCCGGTCCCGCTCGATACCCCTGAGAATGATATCCGCGGCCCTGGCCGGCGGCATGCGCAGCAGCTTCTCGGTGCGCTTGAGGCGGGCCTGCAGCTCGGCGTCATTCACGCCTGCGGGCACCCGGGCGCTGCTGGCAATGGCGGTGGCGATGCCGCCCGGATGCACCACGGTCACGCCTACCGGACTGCCGACCAGCTCGAGCCGCAGGGCGTTGGAAAACCCTCTCACGGCGAACTTGCTGGCACAGTAGGCGGTCTGGCCGGCCGGGGTAATCAGGCCGAACAGGCTGGAGAGGTTGACGATCCGAGCTGCCGGGCGCTGCTTCAGCAACGGCAGGAAGGCTCTGGTCATGCACACCACGGCATCGAAATTGATCGCCATGAGCCAGTCGAAGTTCTCCACCGACACCTGCTCGAAGGTGCCCCCGAGGGCCACGCCGGCGTTGTTGATCAGCAGATCCACCTGACCATGCTCCGCCAGCACCCGCTCCGGCAATACGGCTATCGCTGCCCGGTCGGCCACATCCATCGGATGCTCGCTGACACGCACGCCCAGCGCCCGGGCCTGCTCAGCCGTCTCCGCCAGCTGTACCGCATTGATATCCACCAGCGCCAATCCGCAACCGCTGCGGGCCAGGGCCAGCGCCAGCTCCCTGCCGATACCACTGCCTGCTCCAGTCAGTACTGCCACACATCCGACTATCTTCATTGTCTGTCCTTGAATCCACGCGGTTATTGAAAATGCAGCACGCCGTCATCCAGCTTCCCGTACTGGATGAGGTATTTGTCCTTGAGATAGTTCTGGTTCACCTGCCACGCCGGCTTGTCACCCTGTCTGGGCAGCAGGTGCGCAGCGCGCTGCACGTAGCCGGAGGTGAAGTCGATGAACGGCTTTGCCGTCGCTGTCGGATCCCTGCGGGCCACAACCACGCAGGCACCCCGCCGATCCATATGGCGCAGCAACCGGGTCAGATAGTTCGCCGTCAGCTCCGCCTTGAGCGTCCAGGAAGCGTTGGTATAGCCAAAGGTGAGGATCAGGTTGGGTACATCACTGAGCAGCATGCCCTTGTAGGCCATGCATTCACTGATGTTGACCGGCCGACCATCGACCGTGAGCTGGACATCCCCGAGGGCGCAGAGTTTGAGACCGGTGGCGGTGACGATGATGTCCGCCGGCAGTTCGGCGCCCGATGCCAGCCTGATGCCACTGGCAGTGAATTCCTCGATGGTGTCGGTGACGATCTCCACCCGGCGCGCTCGCAGCATGTGGAACAGGTCACCGTCAGGCACCGCGCACAGCCGCTCGTCCCAGGGGTTGTAGCTGGGTGAGAAATGGCGCATATCGACATCCGAGCCGACCTGGCGCTGCAGCAGGTGCAGCAGGTACTGCCTGGCCTTTGCCGGCTTACTGCGCGCCAGCCGATAGAAATACTGACCAAGCAGGATGTTTTTCCAGCGGGTCAGATGATAGGCCAGCGGCAACGGCAACCAGCGTTGCAGAGTATGGGCAATGCCATCGACCAGCGGCCGTGAGGCGACATAGCCAGGCGAGCGCTGCAGCATGGTCACCTGTGCACCCTGCTCGGCGAGTGTGGGTACCAGCGTCACCGCTGTTGCGCCGCTGCCGATCACCACGATGCGCTTGCCGCTGCAGTCCAGCCCCTCGGGCCAGAACTGGGGATGGATGATCTGGCCGGCAAAGGCGGCCTCGTTCGGAAAAGGTGGCCGATAGCCTTCGTCATAACTGTAATAACCCGAGCACATCGACAGGAAACGCGTCTGCAGTGTTTCCTCGTGCACCTGGCCGTCTGTCCCGGTAATGCGCACCTGAAGGGTCCACAGGGCCTCGTCGCTGTTCCAGCTGGCGGCGATCACCTGGTGACCGTAGCGGACATGGTGGATGACCCCCGACTCGTCGGCGATCTCCTCGATATAGCGCTTGATATCCGCGCCGTCGGCGATGGCCTTGCGGCCGGTCCAGGGCTTGTAGCTGTAACCCAGGGTATACATGTCCGAATCCGAGCGCACGCCGGGGTAGCGGAACAGGTCCCAGGTTCCGCCGATGGCGTTGCGCCGCTCGAGAATGAGAAAGCGCTTGTCCGGACAGCGCACGCTGAGCGCCCGGCCGGCACCGATGCCGGAAAGACCCGCTCCGACGATGATCACATCCAGCGGTTCCGGCTTGAACAACTCCTGCTGTTCTTGTTGTTTTTGCATATCTGCCATCCCTGAAATCAGTGGACAACCATAATCAGGCAATAAAAAAGCCCCGGTAGACGACTCTACCGGGGCTTCTCACGTCAGGCTATAGATCAGACCCGTTCAAAAACGGTGGTGATACCCTGACCCAGACCAATGCACATGGTAGCGATACCGATGGTGCCGTTGTTCTGCTTCATCACGTTCAGCAGGGTGCCGGAGATCCGCGCACCGGAGCAGCCGAAGGGGTGACCCAGAGCAATGGCGCCGCCGTGCAGGTTGACCTTCTCATCCATCTTGTCGAGCAGCTTCAGGTCCTTCAGCACCGGCAGCGCCTGGGCCGCGAAGGCTTCGTTCAGCTCGACATGGCTGATGTCATCCATGGTCAGGCCGGCACGCTTGAGCGCCTTCTTGGTGGAAGGCACCGGACCGTAACCCATGATCGACGGATCGCAACCGGCCACCGCCATGGAGCGGATCACCGCCATGGGCTCGACGCCCAGGGCCTTGGCACGCTCGGCGGACATGACGATCATGCAGGACGCGCCGTCAGTGATCTGCGAGGAAGTACCCGCGGTCACGGTGCCACCCTTGGGGTTGAACGCCGGGCGCAGCGCGGCCAGGCTTTCCAGGGTGGTCTCCGGGCGGATGGTCTCGTCTTCGGTGAACACGCGCAGGAAGCCGTTCTCGTCGTGGCCTTCCATCGGGATGATCTCATCCCTGAACTTGCCTTCGACGGTGGCCTTGTGCGCCAGCTGGTGCGAGCGCACGCCGAACTGGTCCTGCTGCTCGCGGGTGATGCCATGCATCTTGCCCAGCATTTCGGCGGTCAGGCCCATCATGCCGGCGGCCTTGGCTGCATACAGCGACAGCGCCGGGTTCGGGTCAACGCCATGCATCATGCCGACGTGGCCCATGTGCTCGACGCCACCGACCACGAACACATCACCGTTGCCGGTCATGATTGCCTGGGCGGCGGTATGCAGCGCACTCATGGAGGAGCCACACAGGCGGCTGACGGTCTGGGCCGCGCTGGTGTGGGGGATCGGGGTCATCAGCGATGCCATGCGGGCGATGTTCCAGCCCTGCTCCAGGGTCTGGTTCACGCAGCCCCAGATGACATCTTCGACTTCCGCCGGGTCGATCTTCGGGTTGCGCTCCAGCAAACCGGTGATCAGCCTGGCTGACAGGGTCTCGGCACGGACATTGCGGTACATCCCGCCCTTGGATCGGCCCATGGGGGTGCGGCCAAAGTCGACTATTACAACGTCTCTCGGATTGAGGCTCATAAATTCACTCTCGCTCTGTACGTTCCGCGGTTAACCGAAGAATTTCTTGCCGCTGGCGGCCATTTCACGCAACTTCTCAGTCGGGTGATACATGGGGCCGAACTCGGCGTATTTGTCAGCAATGGCCACGAACTCGGCCACCCCAATGGTATCGATGTAGCGCAGCGCGCCGCCCCGGAAGGGAGGGAAACCGATACCGTAGATCAGACCCATGTCGGCGTCCGCGGCGGATTCGACGATGCCGTCTTCCAGGCAGCGTACGGTTTCCAGGCACAGCGGTACCATCATGATCTCGATGATTTCCTCATCGGTCAGCTCGCGCTGCTCCTGCACGATCGGCTTGAGCAGGTCGTAGGCCTCGGCATCGACGACCTTCTTCGGCTTGCCCTTCTTGTCCATCTCGTAGGCATAGAAGCCCTTGCCGGTCTTCTGGCCCAGGCGGTTGGCTTCGTACATGACGTCGACCGCGGTCTTGGTCTTGTCGGCCATGCGATCCGGGTAACCTTCGGCCATCACATCACGGCCGTGGTGACCGGTGTCCATGCCCACTACGTCCATCAGGTAGGCCGGGCCCATGGGCCAGCCGAACTTTTCCATGACCTTGTCGACGCGCTGGAAGTCCGCACCCATGCCGATCAGCCGCGCGAAGCCGCCGAAGTACGGGAACAGCACGCGGTTGACCAGGAAGCCCGGGCAGTCGTTGACCACGATCGGCGTCTTGCCCATCTTCTTGGCATAGGCCACGGTGGTGGCGACGGCCTTCTCGCTGGACTTCTCGCCACGGATCACTTCCACCAGCGGCATCATGTGTACCGGGTTGAAGAAGTGCATGCCGACGAAGTTTTCCGGACGCTTGAGCGCCTGGGCCAGATAGGTGATGGAGATGGTGGAGGTGTTGGACGCAATGATCGCATCTTCCTTCACATACTGCTCCACTTCGGCCAGCACCGCGTGCTTGACCTTGGGGTTCTCGACCACGGCTTCGACCACGATGTCGACATTGCCGAAGTCGCCGTAGGACATGGTCGGGCGAATGGCATTCAGCGCCTTGGCCATGTCGGCCGGCTTCATGCGGCCCTTCTCGACACGCTTGCCGAGCAGCTTGGAAGCTTCATCCAGACCCAGCTGAATGCCTTCCTCACGGATATCCTTCATCAGGATGGGCGTGCCCTTGTAGGCGGACTGATAGGCGATACCGCCGCCCATGATGCCGGCACCCAGCACGGCTGCGAGCTTGACGTCGCCCGCCTGCTTGTCATATTTCTTCGCCTTGGACTTCAGCGCCTGATCATTCAGGAACAGACCGACCAGGGAAGCGGCAACGTTGGTCTTGGCCAGCTTCGCGAAACCGGCGGCCTCGATCTCCAGCGCCTTTTCACGGCCATGGTTGGCGGCTTTCTGGATGGTCTTGATGGCCTCCAGCGGGGCCGGATAGTTGGGGCCGGCCTGGCCTGCAACAAAGCCCTTGGTGGTTTCGAACGCCATCATCTGCTCGATGGTGTTGAGCTTGAGCTTCTCCAGCTTGGGCTGACGCTTGGCGCGGAAATCCAGCTCACCGGCAATGGCGCGGCGCACCAGGTCCAGGGCGGCATCACGCAGCTTGTCGTCGGCGACCACGGCATCAACGGCACCTGCTTTCAGGGCCGCTTCGGCGCGCTGGTCGGCACCGCCAGCAATCCACTCGACGGCGTTGTCCACGCCGATCAGGCGCGGCAGGCGCACGGTACCGCCGAAACCGGGGTAGATGCCCAGCTTGGTTTCCGGCAGGCCGATCTTGGTGCTCTGGGCCATGACACGGAAGTCACAGGCCAGACACATTTCCAGACCGCCGCCCAGCGCCAGACCGTTAATGGCGGCCACGGTGGGAACGTTCAGATCTTCGAAGGCGTTGAAAATGCGGTTGGTTTCCAGGCTGCCAGCGACCAGTTCCTCTTCGGGCAGCTGGAACGCCTGAACAAATTCGGTGATGTCGGCGCCGACGATGAAAACGTCCTTGCCACTGGTGACGATGACACCCTTGACGCTGTTGTCGGACTGGATCTTCTCGACAGCCGCCTTGAACTCGGCGAGGGTCGCCTGATTGAACTTGTTGACCGACTCGCCCTGCAGATCAAACCGCAGCTCGGCGATGCCGTCCTCAAGGATTTTAACCGTGATGGCTTTACCTTCGTAAATCATCAACTGATCTCCACGCTGTGAAAGCACATGAGAAACACTGCCCGGCCTGACCGGGCGGTGTCATGATTATTCCCGATAACATTGGAAAGCTGCCTGCGAGGCAAAATTCATACGCTCGTTTGATTCGGGTACGCACACCTTTATGGAAAACCGTCCCCTTGTCAATGTGCCACGGAAAGATGACGGCAAAAATTACCGTCCAGAGCAGGTCAAACAGGACTTTTCAGTGGCTGCAGGGCGGCTACCAGTTCATCAAGGATGGCTGGGTCATCCGGTTCTCGCCAGTAAATCACCACCGACAGGCTCTGGCGGTCGATGCCACGTACCTGCTCGGGCAACCGTGCCAGTACTTCCCGGCAGTGGGGCGTGTCGGCTGAACCATTGAGCCACTGCCACCCCTGGTCGGAACGACGGCAGCTGAATTCGGCGTCCAGCCGGCAGCGCTCAAGGGGCATGCGGTAGGCAATGCAACCGGTCAGCTGGTTCACCCGCTGGGATTCGCGCAGCCATTCAACTGCCAGCCCGTTGGCCCGGGCCCGCTCGCGCAGTCGATGAAGCCTGTATTCCCTGCCCCGCGGCATCAGCTTGAACAGGCTGGAAATCAGTATTGCCGCTACCAGCCCGACTATCACCCAGGTCGCCATGGTGTTGCTCCATCAAGATAAACGCTGTTTGGTCGGCCACCCGCCCGAGGGAGTAGACCTGCCGTTAAAGACTGCTAAGATCAGCAGGGAGTGTCCAAGGAGAGAACCCACATGCTCTATTCACATGTGCTGGTAGCCGTAGACCTGATCGACGAGTGTCGCGCTGTCGCGGATCATGCCCAGCAACTGGCCAAGGCACTGGATGCCAGGCTGACCATCCTGCATGTCGTCGAACCGCTGGCCATGGCCTACGGCGGAGATGTTCCGATGGACCTGTCCATGCTGCAACAGCAACAGTTCGAACAGGCCCGGGAGCGCATGCAACTGTTCGCCGGCGATTACGGCCTGCCGGAGGACCAGTTGCAGATCGCCTTCGGCCATCCCCGCCAGGAGATACATCGGGTTGCCACCGAATGCGGCTGCGATCTGATCGTTGTCGGCAGTCATGACCGCCATGGCCTGGCTCTCCTGCTCGGCTCCACCGCCAATGACGTGCTGCACGGTGCTCCCTGCGATGTGATCGCCGTCCGCCTGCATAAGGGGCAGTAAGCCCCCCCTTCTCACCCCGAGCGGGCCCGGGCCGTTTCAACAGCCAGGCTCAGCCCGCCATCTCCTCCAGCTCTGCCCAGCGCTCGATGGCCCGGTCCAGCTCCGCCTGCTTGCCTTCCAGCGCAGCCAGCACCGGCGCCGTCTGCTCATGGGGCAGCTGGTAGAACTCCGGATCGCTCACCTGCTGCTGCAGCGACTCCAGCTCGGCCTCCAGCTGCTCCAGCAAGGCCGGCAACGCCTCGAGCTCGCGCTGCAGCTTGTAGCTGAGCTTCGGTTTGGGCTGGGCCGCAGCAGGCTTCGGCGCGTCGGCCGCCAGTTGGGGCTCGGGCGCAGCGCTGGCCTCGTCCTCCACGCCCCACTCGGCCAGCATCTCGACCCGACCACCCTGGCGCAGCCAGTCGGCATAACCACCAACGTATTCGCGGACGTTGCCCTTCCCTTCAAACACCAGACTGCTGGTCACCACGTTGTCGAGGAAGGCTCGGTCGTGACTGACCAGCAATACCGTGCCGTCGAACCCAGCCAGCACATCCTCCAGCAATTCGAGGGTTTCCACGTCCAGATCGTTGGTGGGCTCGTCCAGCACCAGCACGTTGGCCGGCTTGCTGAACAGGCGGGCCAGCAGCAGACGGGCCCGCTCGCCACCGGAGAGCGCCTTGACCGGCGTGCGGGTGCGCTCCGGTGCAAACAGGAAGTCGCCCAGGTAGCTGATGACATGCCGCTGCTTGCC
The DNA here is from genome assembly GCF_014646575.1 of Halopseudomonas pertucinogena. Lineage (GTDB taxonomy): Bacteria > Pseudomonadota > Gammaproteobacteria > Pseudomonadales > Pseudomonadaceae > Halopseudomonas > Halopseudomonas pertucinogena. The sequence continues at coordinate 43,375 of NZ_BMNN01000002.1, forward strand.
GTTGATCTCGATGAAGTCGCGCCCCTCGGAGATGTTGTCGATCACGGTCTTTTCCAGGTCCAGCTGATCACGCAGCTGGTCGAAATAGGCGACTTCCAGTTTGGTGCCGTGCTTGACCGTGCCGCTGCTCGGCTGCAGCTGGCCGAGCATCAGCTTGAGCAGGGTACTCTTGCCCGAGCCGTTATTGCCGATCAGGCCGATCCGGTCGCCCCGCAGCACATGGGTGGTCAGATCGCGTATCAGCGGCGGCTGATCCGGCCAGGCAAAGGTCACCTGCTCCAGCTCGATGACGCGCTTGCCCGATGACTCGGCCGTCTCCAGCTGGAAGCTGGCCTTGCCCTGACGTTCGATACGCTGGGCGCGCTCCTCACGCATCGCCTTGAGCGCGCGAACCCGCCCCTCGTTACGGGTGCGCCGGGCCTTGATGCCCTGGCGGATCCAGACCTCTTCCTGGGCCAGCTTCTTGTCGAACAGTGCATTGGCAGTAGCTTCGGCTTCCAGCTGCTGCTCCTTGTGCTCGAGAAAACTGCGGTAATCGCCTTGCCAGTCGATCAGCCGGCCGCGATCAAGCTCCATGATGCGGGTAGCCAGCGCCTGCAGAAACTGCCGGTCGTGGGTAATGAACAGCACGGCGCCGCGGAAGTCGAGCAACACGCTTTCCAGCCAGGCAATGGTGTGAATGTCCAGGTGGTTGGTCGGCTCATCAAGCAACAGCACATCCGGCTCGGCGACCAGCGCCTGGGCCAGCAGCACACGCCGGCGCCAGCCGCCGGACAGTTCGGACATGCTCTTGTCCGCCGGCAGGCCCAGGCGGGTCAGCGTCGTTTCGACCAATTGGTTCAGGCGCCAGCCATCCTTGGATTCCAGCTGGTGCTGCACCTTCTCCAGACGGGCAAGCTCGGCCTCGCCCATGTCCCCGCTGATCAGCGCATGGTATTCGGCCAGCAGCTCACCGACCCCAGCCAGCCCGGCAGCAACCACGTCATACACCTTGGAGGCATCCGCCTCGGGCAGCTCCTGGGGCAACTGGCCGATCTTCAGACCGGGAGCAAACCACAACTCGCCCTCGTCCGCTGCCTGCTCGCCAGTCACCACCCGCATCAGGCTGGACTTGCCCGCGCCGTTTCGCCCGATCAGGCATACACGCTCGCCACGATCCAGCTGGAAACTGACCTTTTCCAGCAGGGGGTTCAAGCCGTAAGCCAGGGAGACATCGGTAAAGGAAAGCAGAGCCATATCACACCTTTCATCAATTCAGGGCCGCATTCTACCTGTAGCCGTGACGGGCTGCATGTTAATCGTCCGGTGCGGCTTTGACGGTTGTCCGCAAACCGCTAAGCTGTAATCAGCGCTTCATCAATACACCCGTGGAAACAACACCTTACGCCCGTTCGGGCAGGATGATCATGCCGCTGCCACTGACTCGATACCTGACCGGCCTCGCCGGCCTGTTGTGCGCTGTACTGCTGTCTGTCAGTCAGCCAGCGCATGCCGACCGTCTCACCGAGCAACGCCGCCAGTATGACCAGGCGCAGTCGGCGCTTGCCCGCGGTGACCATGCGCGCTTCGAAGCACTGAAAGTACAGCTGCGGGACTATCCTCTCTATCCCTATCTGCTGCTGGAGTCCCTGCGCCAGCGGATAGACCACGCGCCCCACAGGGAAATCGAACAGTTTCTGAGCACCCACGGCGACCTGCCTGCAGCTCGTAGCATCAAGAACAGCTGGTTCAAGCGCCTGCTGAAGGAACAGGACTGGGCGCGGCTGCGCAAGCATGCTGATCCGGCAAGCCTCACTGCCGAGATCGAGTGTCCGCTGGTGATGCAGACGTGGCGCGAAGGCAAGGTGCAGCAGGCGATGGAGCGGGCCCGCGAGCTATGGACCGTCGGCCAGTCCCAACCCAACGACTGCGATCCGCTGTTCGAACGCTGGCGCGCCGCAGGCGGGCTCACCGAAGAGGTTGCCTGGGAGCGGATCCGCTTGGCGCTGCTGTACCGCCAGGATGCGCTGGCCAGATATCTGACCCGCTATATGCCGAGCCAGACGGCATTGGCCGAGCGATTTGTCGCCACCGCAACCGACCCGCGACGCCTGAGTCAGACCAGTCAGTACCGCGTGACCGCAAGCCAGCCGCAGGACAAGCTGACTGATATGGTCACCGTCGCCCTGCGCCGTCTGGGACGGGATGATGCCGATGCCGCGCTTGAACTCTGGCCCCTGTACCAGCACCTGCCCTTCACCGAGGAACAGCGCCTGGCACTGACCAGAGACATCGGCGTGCGGCTTGCCCGCCGCCATCAGCTGGAGGCGCTGGCCTTCATGGCCACCAACGACCCGCAGATGCAGGACGACACCGTAACCGAATGGCGCGGCCGCCTGGCGCTACGCACCGGGCAGTGGAACAATCTGCTGGAGCTGACCCGCAACATGCCCGACCACCTGCGCGAGCAGAGCCGCTGGCGTTACTGGGAGCTGCGGGCCAGCCAGCTGGCGGACGCCGCTATCGGCGAGCTGGAGACTGAATATGCCCTGCTTGCCAATGAACGCGACTTCTATGGCTTCCTCGCTGCCGAGCGCAGTCGCCGCCCCTATGCCATCAATCACCAGCCGGCGGCCGTTGACGCCCGCGCAGCCGCACGGGTCAGCAACACCGACGGCATCATTCGCGCAAGGGAATTCTACGCCCGCGGCGAGTATCTGGATGCTCGACGGGAGTGGTACCACGCCGAGCGGCTGTTCAGCCGCGAAGAGCTGATCGCCCAGGCCGCACTGGCCCGGCAGATGGACTGGTACTTCCCGGCGATCCGGGGCATCAGCAAGGCCCAGCACTGGGATGATCTGGATATCCGCTTCCCGCTGGCCTACCGCGAACCCATTACCCGCCAGGCCAACCTGCGCCAGCTGAACTCCACCTGGGTGTATGCCATTACCCGGCAGGAAAGCGGCTTCATGGTCGACGCCCGCTCCCACGCCGGCGCCCTGGGCCTGATGCAGCTGATGCCGGCCACCGCCCGGGAAACCGCAAGGCGCTACAGCATCCCGCTGGCCAACACCGGCCCCGCGGTGCTGGAGCCGGAACGTAACATAGCACTGGGTACGGCCTATCTGTCACAGCTGTACGGGCAGTTCCAGGGCAACCGCGTGCTTGCCTCCGCCGCCTACAACGCCGGGCCCGGGCGCGTACGCCAATGGACCCGTGACATCCCCGCCCTGCCCTCGGACATCTGGATCGAAACCATTCCCTTTGACGAGACGCGCACTTACGTGCAGAGCGTCCTGACCTATGGGGTGATCTATGGGGAAAAGCTGGGAATCAGGCAGGCAGTGATGGAACCGCATGAGCGGTATATCGAATAGCTCCCGCCCGGGCACAGGGGCTGCTGCGCAGCCCGGTCGCCCCGGACCGGGGCTCCGGCAGAGGAGGCGGCGGGAGCGGCCCGGGATGAGCCAGGCGCTCGCAACCGTCAGTAATAGGCATTTTCCGTGATGGAGTGGTCGGTCACGTCGCGCACCCCGGTCACTTCCGGAATCCGTGCGATCAGGGTCTTCTCGACACCCTCTTTCAAGGTGACGTCAGCCATGCCGCAACCCTGACAACCACCACCGAACTGCAGCACGGCGATACCGCCGTCTACCACATCGATCAACTTGATCTCACCGCCATGACTGGCCAGACTCGGGTTGATCTCGGTCTGCAACAGGTAGTTGATGCGATCGTTCAGCGGACTGTCATCATTGACCATCGGTACCTTGGCGTTCGGCGCCTTGATGGTCAACTGCCCCCCCATGCGGTCGGTGGCATAGTCCACCACAGCGTCTTCCAGGAACTGTTCACTGGTGGAATCGATCCACACCGGGAAATGCGCCAGGGAGAGTACCGTATCTTCAGCCTTCTCTTCACCGGGACGGCAATAGGCGATGCAGGTCTCTGCGTAGGGCGTGCCGGGCTGGGTGATGAATACCCGGATGCCGACGCCTTCCACGTCCTGCTTGGATAACAACTCCGCCAGATAGGTCTGGGCAGCCTCGGTGAAATGAATACCTGCCATGAAATGCCTCTTGGTCGATGACGTAATGCGGCTATTGTACGGGAAGAGCCATCCCGAATAAAGACCCACCAAATCACTTGGTTATTAACATCCGCTGCGCACGATAGAGCTCTCGTAATCAGTTTCGTGCATGGTCGTGCTGGGGTGCAGGGTTGTGCCGACACGCTGCAAGTACATCCATGTAAGCTCGCGGCTGTCATCCATGACAACCGACGGTCGGCACAACCCTGCACCCCACCCCGCCAACCGACGCCTGGGCTGCCGGAAGAAAACCCTCAGCAACTCGGAGTGTCTGCCGCTGCGCTGGGACGCCCCTGATACGACCGTTTGATGTCAGGGATGACATCAACGAGCCTACAGGGACGTATTCACGGCGTGTTGTAGCAGGGGCGTACCAACGCAGAGGCCTGCACAAACCCAGCAATTATGGCGTTGCTCTCCGGTTCCAAACGGCAGCCTGCCCGATATCTGCTTGAATCAAATCAATGGCATCTTGAGTTCCATTCATATCAAGCCCAGGTGTGCGTTCTGGTAAGCTACACCGTTTACCCCTTGTTGATTCCGGAGTCCCCATGTCTGACCTGACCACCCGCCTGAACCGTCTGAATGAGGCCCTGCGTGAGCGCATTCTGATCCTGGACGGGGGCATGGGCACCATGATCCAGAGTTTCAGACTGGAAGAAGCGGACTTCCGCGGCGAGCGCTTCGCCGACTGGCACCGCGACCTGAAGGGCAACAACGACCTGCTGATCCTGTCCCGTCCGGACGTGATCGCCGACATCGAGCGCGCCTACCTGGACGCCGGCTCCGACATCATCGAGACCAACACCTTCAACTCCACCCGGGTCTCCCAGGCCGACTACGGCATGGAAGAACTCGCCTACGAGCTGAACTACGAAGGTGCCCGCATAGCCCGCCGGGTATGTGACGAAAAGACCCTGGAAACGCCAGACAAGCCGCGTTTCGTCGCCGGCGTACTCGGACCGACCAGCCGCACCTGCTCCCTGTCCCCGGATGTGAACAATCCGGGCTATCGCAACATCACCTTCGACGCACTGGTGGAAAACTACAGCGAAGCCACCCGTGGCCTGATCGAAGGCGGCGCAGACCTGATCATGGTCGAGACCATCTTCGATACCCTCAACGCCAAGGCCGCGATCTTCGCCATCCAGGGTGTATTCGAGGAGCTGGGCGTCGAGCTGCCGATCATGATCTCCGGCACCATTACCGATGCCTCCGGCCGCACCCTGTCAGGCCAGACCACCGAAGCCTTCTGGAACTCGGTGCGCCACGCCAACCCGATCTCCGTGGGCCTGAACTGCGCACTGGGCGCCAAGGAGCTGCGTCCCTATCTCCAGGAGCTGTCAGCCAAGGCCGACACCCACGTGTCCGCCCACCCCAACGCCGGTCTGCCCAACGCCTTCGGCGAGTACGACGAGACTCCGGAACAGACGGCCGCGCTGGTAGCCGAGTTTGCCCGGTCCGGCTTCGTGAACATTGTCGGCGGCTGTTGCGGCACGACCCCGGAACACATCCGTTGCATCGCCGAAGCGGTAAAGGATATCGCCCCCAGGCAGATTCCCGAGATTCCGAAAGCCTGTCGCCTGTCCGGCCTGGAGCCGTTCACCATCGACCGCGACTCGCTGTTCGTCAACGTCGGCGAGCGCACCAACATCACCGGTTCGGCGAAGTTTGCCCGCCTGATCCGCGAGGAGAACTACACCGAGGCCCTGGAAGTGGCCCTGCAGCAGGTGGAAGCCGGCGCCCAGGTGATCGACATCAACATGGACGAGGGCATGCTGGACTCGAAGAAGGCCATGGTGACCTTCCTCAATCTGATTGCCGGCGAACCGGATATTTCCCGCGTGCCGATCATGCTCGACTCGTCCAAATGGGACATCATCGAAGCCGGCCTCAAATGCATCCAGGGCAAGGGTATCGTCAACTCCATCTCCATGAAGGAAGGAGTCGAGGAGTTCAAGAAGCACGCCCGGCTGTGCAAGCGCTATGGTGCCGCCGTGGTGGTCATGGCCTTTGACGAAACAGGCCAGGCCGACACCGCCGCGCGCAAGAAGGAGATCTGCAAACGCTCCTACGACATTCTGGTCAACGAAGTCGGCTTTCCGCCGGAAGACATCATCTTCGATCCGAATATCTTTGCCGTGGCCACCGGCATTGAGGAGCACAACAATTATGCCGTCGACTTTATCGAGGCCTGTGCCTATATCCGCGACGAACTGCCCTATGCGCTGACCTCGGGTGGCGTGTCGAACGTGTCCTTCTCCTTCCGTGGCAACAACCCGGTGCGCGAGGCCATACACTCGGTATTTCTCTATCACGCGATCAAGGCCGGGTTGAAGATGGGCATCGTCAACGCCGGCCAGCTGGAGATCTATGACGAGATCCCGGCGCAGCTGCGTAACAAGGTCGAGGATGTGATTCTGAACCGTCATCCCGGCGCTACCGAAGCCCTGCTGGCGATTGCCGAGGAGTACCGCGGCGACGGTGCGGCAAAAGAGGTAGAGAACGAGGAGTGGCGCAGCCTGCCGGTCGAGAAGCGACTGGAGCATGCGCTGGTCAAGGGCATCACCGCCTTTATCGTCGAGGACACGGAAGAAGCCCGCCAGCAGGCCACCCGGCCGATCGAAGTCATCGAAGGCCCGCTGATGGCCGGCATGAACGTGGTGGGCGATCTGTTCGGCTCCGGCAAGATGTTCCTGCCCCAGGTGGTGAAATCCGCCCGGGTAATGAAGCAGGCGGTGGCCCACCTGATTCCCTTCATCGAAGCGGAAAAGGGTGATCAGCCCGAGGCCAAGGGCAAGATCCTGATGGCCACGGTCAAGGGCGACGTGCATGATATCGGCAAGAACATCGTCGCCGTGGTGCTGGGCTGTAACGGTTACGACATTGTCGACCTGGGCGTAATGGTACCTGCCGACAAGATCCTCAAGACCGCCATCGAGGAAAAGTGCGACATCATCGGCCTGTCCGGCCTGATCACGCCATCGCTGGACGAGATGGTGCACGTCGCCCGGGAAATGCAGCGTCAGGACTTCCATCTGCCGCTGATGATCGGCGGCGCCACTACCTCCAAGGCGCACACCGCGGTAAAGATCGACCCGCATTACACCAACGACGCTGTCGTGTATGTCACCGATGCTTCCCGTGCGGTGGGGGTGGCCACCACGCTGCTGTCAAAGGAGATGAAACCCGAATACACCAGCAAGATCCGCGAGGAATACGCCACCATCCGCGAGCGCACCGCCAGCCGCGCCAAGCGCACCGAGCGGTTGAGCTACCAGCAGGCTCTGGCGGCCGCCCCGCAGTTCGACTGGCAGCAGTACACGCCGGTGAAGCCGAGCTTCCTCGGCAGCAAGGTGCTGGAAGACATCGACCTCAACATTCTGGAACAGTACATCGACTGGACGCCGTTCTTCATCTCCTGGAACCTGGTCGGCAAGTACCCGCGCATCTTCGACGATGAAGTGGTCGGCGAAGCCGCCCGCTCGCTGTTCGACGATGCCCAGGCGATCCTGCGCAAGCTGATCGACGAGAAGCTGATCCGCGCCAGGGCCGTCTTCGGTTTCTGGCCGGCCAACCAGGTCGATCATGACGACATCCAGCTGTACAACGAGCACGGCAAGCCACTCAGGCGCCTGCATCACCTGCGGCAGCAGACCGTCAAGACAGACGGCAAGCCGAACTTCTCCCTGGCCGATTTCGTCGCGCCGGTGGACAGCGGGCTGACCGACTATGTCGGTGGCTTCATCACCACCGCCGGCATCGGTGCCGAGGAGGTGGCCAAGGCCTATCAGGAGGCCGGGGACGATTACAACTCGATCATGGTCAAGGCGCTGGCCGACCGTCTGGCCGAGGCCTGTGCCGAATGGCTGCATCAGCAGGTTCGCAAGGAATACTGGGGCTACGCGCCGGACGAGGAGCTGTCCAACGATGAGCTGATCCGCGAGCGCTACAAAGGGATCCGCCCTGCCCCCGGCTATCCGGCCTGCCCGGACCATACCGAGAAGGGTGCGCTGTTCGAGCTGCTTGACCCCGAAGGCACCAGTGGCGTCACCCTGACCGAGCACTACGCCATGTTCCCCACCGCAGCGGTCAGCGGCTGGTATTTCGCCCACCCCGAAGCACAGTACTTTGCGGTGGGCAAGGTCGACAGGGACCAGGTGGAGAGCTACAGCCAGCGCAAGGGCCAGGACATCGAAGTCAGTGAACGCTGGCTGATGCCGAACCTGGGCTACGACGTCTGAGCCGAAGACCAGACGAGTGACGCTGCTGCCGACCCGTGATCGATTCAGGACCATCCTCCTGCTGGGCCTGCCGATCATGGGCGGCATGCTCAGCCAGAGCCTGCTCAACCTGATCGATGCCGCCATGGTCGGCTCGCTCGGCCAGGCAGCACTCGCCGGCGTCGGCCTGGGCGGCTACGCCAACTTCATGGCCATTGCGCTGGTCCTCGGGCTCGGCGTCGGCGTTCAGGCGACCGTGGCCCGACGCCGGGGGGAAGGTCGAACCGCCGAGCTTGCCCACCCCCTCAACAATGGTCTGCTGATAGCGGCACTGATCGCCCTGCCGCTGTCGCTGCTGTGCTGGCTGAATGCCGAGCCCATCATTGCCCTGCTCACCGAAGACCCGGACGTCCGTGCCATCGGCGCCGATTACTTCCGCTGGCGGACCCTGGCCATCGTCGCCGTCGGCTTCAATTTCGCCTTTCGAGGCTACTGGAACGGCATTCGTCGTACCGGCATGTACCTGCAGATCCTGGTGGTCATGCATGTATTCAATGTGATCATCAGCTACGGATTGATCTTCGGCCGTTTCGGCCTGCCGGAGATGGGCGCCGAGGGCTCCGGACTGGGTACTACCCTGGCCATGTTCCTTGGCAGCATCATGTACTTCCTGCTCAGCTGGCGGCAGGGCCGGGAACAGGGCTTTCTGCGCAGCCGGCCCCGTCTGCACGACCTGCGCAGGTTGCTGCGCCTGTCCCTGCCCAACTCACTGCAGCAACTGTTCTTCGCCGCCGGCTTCACGGTGTTGATCTGGATCATCAGCCATATCGGTACGGCGGAGCTGGCCGTGGCGCACGTGCTGATCAATCTGGCGTTACTGCTGATCCTGCCCGGGGTGGGGCTGGGCATGGCCGCGACGACCCTGGTCAGTCACAGCCTGGGCGAAGGCAAACCGGATGAGGCCTACCGCTGGGGCTGGGATGTGGTCAAGGTAGCGGCGCTGCTGTTGTTCCTGCTCGGCCTGCCGTTCTGGCTGGCGCCGCAGCCGGTACTCCAGCTCTTTACCCAGGACTCGCAGTTGCTTGCCCTCGGCAGCTGGCCGCTGCGCATCACCGGGCTCGGCATGACCCTGGACGCAACCGCTCTGGTGCTGACCCAGGCGCTGCTCGGCGCCGGTGCCAGTCGCACGGTGATGGGGGTCAACCTGGGCAGCCAGTGGCTGTTGTTTCTGCCCTGCGCCTACCTGCTCGGCCCGGTGCTCGGCGGCGGGCTGCTGACAGTCTGGCTGTTGCAGAGTCTGTACCGCACCCTCGCATCGGCTATCTTTGCCATACTCTGGAAGCGCAAGCGCTGGACCGGAATTCGCTTCTGACGACCACCACGAGGAGCCGCGATGAGCGACAACAACAATAACGACGACCGCACCCACGACAGCCGCCCTGCCCAGCCCCAGCTTCCCTCCCGCCGAGGACTGGGCTTTCGCCAGATGATCGGCACCATCCTGTTCGGCGCTCTGGGCGTTCAGAGCAACAAGGCCAGAGAGCGTGACTTCGGCGAGGGCAAGGCAAGCGACTTCATCTTCTTCGGCGTCGGCTTCATGCTGGTATTCACGCTGGTCATTATCGGCGTGGTGAAGCTGGTACTGCATTTCGCAGGGCGTTAGAATGCCCAGTCACCGGGGTCGAAAGCGCACCCCGGGCGGCAGACAGAAGGAATGCAGTGGAGAAGTACGGACGCTGCGGCGTGCTAGTGCTGGCTGACCCAGACCACCGCCGCGATCACTGCGATAAGTATCAGGGCGACGGCGGCGAAGGCATCCAGACCGCTGTTATGGTCACCGCCTCTATGGGTTTCATGATCCTGCATGGTGCGATTCCTCTTTTTATTTGAATTGGAATGATCGGCACCTACAGTCAAGACCAGTCCCGCAGAATGCGCAAATTCGATCAGTGACATCTGATTGAGGCATAAGCATATACATAAACATTCCTTTTAAGCATATAGAAAAGCTGATATTGTCTGCCCGCCTCCGGAGCCAGCCGGGTTGAACTACCGTTAGCCACGGGCTCAAGCCCATCCAACAGGTTGCAGAATGTATATTTACGACGAGTATGACCAACGTATCGTAGAGGACCGCGCCAGACAGTTCCGCGATCAGGTACGCCGCTATCTCGCCGGCGAGCTTTCCGAAACCGAATTCCTGCCGCTGCGCCTGCAGAACGGCCTGTACGTCCAGCGCTACGCCCCCATGCTGCGCATCGCCGTCCCCTATGGCGTGCTGTCGTCCGAGCGGCTGCGCAAGCTGGCCTACATCACCCGTCGCTACGACAAGGGCTACGCGCACATCACCACGCGCCAGAATATCCAGCTGAACTGGCCGAACCTGGAAGACGTGCCCGACATTCTGGAAGAGCTGGCCAAGGTCCAGATGCACGCCATCCAGACCAGCGGCAACTGTATCCGCAATACCACGACGGACCAGTTCGCCGGTGTCGCGGCTGACGAGATCATCGATCCGCGCCCCTGGTGCGAGATCGTCCGTCAATGGTCCACGTTCCATCCGGAATTCGCCTACCTGCCGCGCAAGTTCAAGATTGCCATCAACGGCGCGAAGGAAGACCGTGCCGCCATCGGCGTGCATGATATCGGCCTCAATGCGGTGCGCAACGACGCCGGCGAGCTGGGCTTTCAGGTCCTGGTGGGCGGCGGCCTGGGCCGTACCCCCATGGTCGGTGCGGAAATCCGTTCATTCCTGCCCTGGAAGGACCTGCTCACCTACCTGGAGGCCATCCTGCGTGTGTACAACCGCTATGGCCGCCGCGACAACAAGTTCAAGGCGCGGATCAAGATCCTGGTCAAGGCCCTGAGCCCCGAAGTGTTCGCCGAGAAGGTGGAAGCCGAATGGGAAAACTTCCGCGACACAGGCGTCACCCTGACCGAGGAAGAGCTGCAGCGCGTGAGCAAGTACTTCGTCAGCCCCGAGCTGGTCAGCTACGAGGGCGATGACGCCGGCTATCTGGACAAGCGCGGCAGTGACAAGGCGTTTGCCAACTGGGCCAGCCGCAACGTCCACCCGCACCGCGCACCCGGTTACGCTGCCGTGACCCTGTCGCTCAAGCCCAACGCCGTGGCGCCGGGTGACATCACCGCCGATCAGCTGGAAGCGGCCGCCGACCTGGCCGAACAGTACAGCCTGGGCGAGATTCGCTCCACCCACTATCAGAACCTGGTGTTGCCCTACGTTCAGCAGAAGGACCTGTTCGAGCTGTGGCACAAGTGCCGTGAGACAGGCTTTGCGACGCCGAACATCGGCCTGCTCACCGACATGATCTGCTGCCCGGGCGGCGACTTCTGCTCCCTGGCCAACGCCAAGTCGATTCCGATCGCCGATGCCATCCATCAGCAGTTCGACAACCTCGACTACCTGTATGACATCGGTGAACTGGAGCTGAACATTTCCGGCTGCATGAACGCCTGCGGTCACCACCACATCGGCCATATCGGCATTCTCGGTGTGGACAAGAAAGGCGAGGAGTTCTATCAGGTGTCCCTGGGCGGCAAATCCGGCCGCGACTCGGCCATCGGCAAGATCCTCGGCCCGTCCTTCGCCGCCGATCAGATGCCCATCGTCGTTCAGCGGCTGATCGATGTATATGTGGAAAACCGCACCCCGGAAGAGCGCTTCATCGACACCTACGAGCGCATCGGCATGGCCCCGTACAAGGAGCGAGTGTATGCGGCAGATAATTAAGGGCAACGAAGTGGTCCAGGACACCTGGGAGATCCTCCCCAAGGACGCCACCCTGGAACAGCTGACCAATACCGGCGACATCATCGTCCCCCTGGCCATGTGGCTGGAACACGCCCACGCCCTTAAGGCCCGCGAGGGCCGCCTGGGCGTGTGGCTCGATGCCGACGAGGAAGCCGAGGTCATCGCCGATGACCTTGAGCATTTCGAGGTCATCGCTCTCAACTTCCCGGTGTTCAGCGATGGGCGGAACTACTCCAATGCCCGTCTGCTGCGTGACCGTTACAAGTATCAGGGCGAGCTGCGCTCCATCGGTGACGTGCTGCGGGACCAGCTGTTCTTCATGCGCCGCTGCGGCTTCAACGCCTACGCGCTGCGTGAAGACCATGACCCGCATGCCGCCCTCGCGAGCCTGAACGATTTCTCCGAGGTCTATCAGGCGGCCACCGATCAGCCGCTGCCGCTGTTCAGGCGGCGCTGATCGGAACGAGAAACCGGACGCCAGGCGTCCGGTTTTTGATCTACCGTGCGGTCTTTCTCACGGTCAGATTGATCCGCTGGCTCCCCAGTTGCGGATGGGGCATATCCTTCACCGGCAGCACGCCATGAAAGCGCAACCGATCGACGCCGCCCCATACCACCACATCGCCATGATTGAGCACCGTTCTCGCCGTCCTGTCTGAGCGCTTGTAGCCGCCAAAGAGGAAGGTGGCAGACATGCCGAGGGATACGGAAACGATGGGGGCCGCCAGATCGCTCTCATCCCGGTCCTGATGCAGACCGAGCCTGGCGCCCGGCAGGTAGCGGTTGATCAGACAGGTATCGGGATGGAAATCGCTGAAGCCGGCCGCCTCCGCAGCGCGCTGGGCCAGCTCGCGCAGGCAACCGGGCATCGACGGCCAGGGCTGGCCGGTGGCGGGGTCTATCGCGCTGTAGCGGTAGCCGTATTCAGCGGAAATCCAGCCCACCTCTCCGCAGGTGGTCGTCTGGACGGACATGCGCCGTCCACCCCGGGTACTCATCTTTCGAAAGGGCGACTGCTGCTGAATGGCTTCGATTGCGGGCAGCAGCTCGTCCAGCCAGGGCCTGGCGAAGCCCGGCAGGATGAATGCCTGCTCGCCCATGGCAATCCGCTGGCCTGGCTGGTCCTCGTTGAACAGATCGAGGGTGCCCATGATCTCTTACCAGAAGCGCTGGTTGTGAAAGCGCGACACCCACGTGAGCAGAAGCTGATCCAGCGCGGCGGAGGCGGTTGAGCTCAGTCGGTCCTGCAGCTTCTTCGGGCGGTGGAAGTGCACTTCGAAGACGTCGGCCTGGCGGGTGCGGTGGCTGATGTATTCATCGCTGGTCTTCAGCTCGTCCGCCAGGGCCATGGCAAGCGCCTCACTGCCGAACCAGACCTCGCCGGTGGCCACCCGGTCGATATCCAGCACCGGGCGATAACGGGAGACGAACTCCTTGAACAGGCGGTGGATATTCTCCAGGTCCTCCTGAAACTTCTCCCGCCCCTTCTCGGTATTCTCGCCGAACAGGGTGAGCGTGCGCTTGTATTCGCCGGCAGTCAGCATTTCATAATCGACATCGTGTTTCTTCAGTACCCGGTGGAAGTTCGGCAGCTGCGCCACCACGCCGATCGAGCCGAGCATCGCAAAGGGCGCCGCCAGTATCCGGTCGGCGATGCACGCCATCATGTATCCACCGCTGGCGGCAACCTTGTCGACACAGACCGTCAGCGGCACACCCGCTTCGCGGATCCGGGCCAGCTGCGAGGCAGCCAGGCCGTAGGCGTGTACCATGCCGCCTCCGCTTTCCAGCTTGACCACGATCTCGTCCTTCGGCGTCGCCAGCTCGAGTACTGCGGTGACTTCATGGCGCAGGCTTTCCAGCGCACTGGCCTTGATGTCGCCGTGGAAATTGAGAACAAACACCTTGTCGCGATCGGCGCCGCCCTTGTTGCGCGCCCTGGCTTCCTGCTTGCGGGTACGCTGGAGCGCCTTGAGCGCGGGCTTGTCCAGCACCGCATGGCCCAGGCGATCCGACATGCGTGCCAGCTGATCATTCAGTCGGGTCACCTGAAGAATGCCTTCGCCCTTGCGCTGGCGGGCCTTCAGCGAAGCGACCGCAGCCACCAGGATCAGCAGCCCTGCCAGCGCAGTAAAAACCTTTGCCGCAAACATTCCGTACTCTGCAAGCCAGCTCACACATATCTCCTGAATCAGTTTCATCGGTGCCAAGCATACCCCAACCCGCCACCGCTGATGACAGCGGCTTTCAGGCGAATTCAAACGGTCGTATGATTTTTGTTGACAGGCCTCGCTGCCCGCCCTACCCTCTGTCGAGCTGCACTTTCTTGCATTGCAACGCCCGGCGTTGCCCGACGAAACATCCGATAAAGGAAGAATCCATGACTACCGTTGCTGAAATCATCAAAAACATGGAAGGCAAGTTCAACCCGGCCGCCGCTGCTGGCCTGGATCTGGTTTTTCAATTCAACATCGAGGATGATTCCAACTTCTACACCGTGATCAAGGACGGCACCTGCACGGTCAGTGAAGGCGACGCCGAAGACCCGAACGTCACCCTGATCATGGACTCCGAAACCCTGAATGGTGTCATCTCCGGTGAGACCGACGGCATGCAGGCGTTCATGGGCGGCAAGCTGCGTGCCGAGGGCGACATGATGCTGGCGCTGAAACTGGGCGAACTCTTCCCGGTCTGATCCGCAGCGACAATGAAACCGGAGGCCCGCCTCCGGTTTTTTTATGCCTCGCCAACACGGTTTCTGATAAACCGCCGTTCAGGTTGGCTCGGCCCCCACCCTCCAGTACATTGACCCGCGATCAGCCATCCACACAAGGACAATACCGATGCAAAAAACCCAACTGTTCGATCTCGACGGAAAAGTCGCTCTGGTAACCGGCGCCAGCCGCGGTATCGGCGAAGCGATCGCCAGACTGTTGGCCCAGCAGGGCGCACATGTGATCGTCAGCAGCCGCAAGATCGAGGGCTGCCAGGAAGTGGCCGACGGCATTGTCGCCGCCGGCGGCAAGGCCAGCGCAATGGCCTGCCACATCGGGGAAATGGAACAGATCACCGCGACCATCGAGGCTATCCGCAGCCAGTTCGGCAAACTGGACATTCTGGTCAACAACGCGGCTACCAACCCCTACTTCGGCAACGTGCTGGATACCGACCTGACGGCCTTCCAGAAGACCGTTGACGTGAACATCCGCGGCTACTTCTTCATGTCCGTCGAGGCCGGCAAGCTGATGCGGGAGAACGGTGGCGGCGCGATTCTCAACGTGGCTTCGGTGAACGGTCTGGTTCCGGGACTGATGCAGGGCATCTACTCGATCACCAAGGCGGCGGTCATCAACATGACCAAGGTGTTCGCCAAGGAATGCGCGCAGTTCGGCATTCGCTGCAACGCGTTGCTGCCAGGCCTGACCGACACCAAATTCGCCTCTGCCCTGGTGAAGAATGACAGCATCCTGAAGCCGGCGCTGCAGCGCATTCCGATGGCGCGCCCGGCCGACCCGACCGAAATGGCCGGTACCGTGCTCTATCTGGTGAGTGATGCGTCCAGCTATACCACCGGCGCGGCCATCAACGTTGACGGCGGCATGCTGTCCTGACGCCGCAGGCGGGCCCCGTCAACCGGGGCCCGCTATTCCAGCCCCTTAATCGCATCCAGGGCCTGGGTGTTCATTGCCACCGGCGAGAGGCCTGTCGCACCGATTTCAACCGAGTAGCGGGCGCCATCGGCGATCGGCATGAAGCGGATGGCGAAGGCATCGGCATACAACCAGCCCGGGTCGAACCGGTCCAGCCAGTACCACAGGTCCCGCCAGGCCGGCGTACCGTGCAGCGACGGGGCGAGCGCAGCGTCCATCTCCCGTTGCTGCTCCAGGGTCAGATAGCGCCCGGTCAGGCCGTTGAGCCGGTAGCCGTCCTCCAGCCCCAGCATATGTGGCAGACCACGCCAGCGCAGCACCTGGACATCCAGCTCCCATAGCTGCCCCTGTAACGGCAGATGCTGCGTATCGCCGGCCTCGTCCACCTTCACCTCGTAGTGCTGATGGCTGATGCCCCTGAATTCCAGGGTCGCGATTCGCTCGCCATCGGTGATCGTCCGGAACTGCGCCAGCTCCCAGGCGACAGCCCCGATCACCACGCATACCCCGAGCAGTGCGAGCAGTGCGCACCCCTTCAGCCAGCCGAGCAGCCATTCCAGGCGCCAGCCGGCACGCCATACGAGGTACAGGAGCAGCAGCGCGAGGCACCCGACCAGCAGCGCAAGACCGATGTATTGCATGTACTCTCCTTGTAATTGTCAGGCGGGAACCGGAGGCTCCGGCTGCCCGGCCAGCCTGGCCAGGTAACAGTCAATCAACCAGCGTGAGATGGTGCCCTGGGGCGGGATGGCCGGCAGGCTGTCCACATGCCACCAGCGGGCCTCTTCGATCTCTCCGGGCTGGGGAACGATCTCGCCGGAGACATAGCGTGCGTGAAAGCCCAGCATGAGAGAGTTCGGAAAGGGCCAGTTCTGGCTGCCGAGGTATTCCAGGTCATCGACCTCGATATTGACCTCCTCCATGACCTCCCGACGCAACGCTTCCTCGGCCGACTCGCCGGGCTCGATGAACCCGGCCAGGGTACTGAAGAAGCCGGCTCGGAAGTTCGCCGAACGGGCCAGCAGCACCTCCTCGCCCCGGGTGATGAGAACGATGATGCATGGCGCCAGCTTGGGATACTGCCGGTTGCCGCAGCTACCGCACTCCATGGCCCGCTCGTCATTGCGGATCGCCGTGGGCTCACCGCACCGGCCGCAGTAACGGTGGGTCTCATACCAGATATCGAGCTGCTGGGCGACGCCCAGCAGGCGAAAGGTGGAATCATCGACATTCCCCATCAGGCCCCGCAGGCCATGCCAGGAGAGGCCCGGCAGGTCGATCTGCTCCCGCACCCGCACCAGCCGACAGGGCCGGTCATCGACCAGCCCCAGGGTCATCTGATATTCCGCATCGCCAAGATAGCGAGCCATGTCCGGATCGTGCAGCAGGTTACCCTGATACATGGCGAAGGATTGCTCATGGCGAATCAACACCCAGCCATCCGACGCGCTCTCGGCAGAGATGGACGTGACGAACCGGGTGAATTTCTGCATGGGTCAGCTGCCTACTTGGTAGCCCAGCTCGGCCAGACTCTCTTCGGCCAGGGCCAGCACGTCGCCCTTGTTGACCGAGGAGCGCTCTGCGGACTCGAGGTAGAACTCGATGCTGGTCAGCGCGTCGGCCAGCACTTCCAGCTGCGCTTCCAGCGGCGGGTTCTGACGTTCCAGCAGTGCCTCGCCGATGAAGCGGGTGGCGCTGCGGATGATCTCCGCCGCGCGGGTCATGCCGAGGAAGATCAGGCCGCCGCGGACGGTTTCCAGGGTGTCCGGCACATTCATCAGGTGCATGCGGTCGTGATCGGATTCGACGTACGCGGTCATCGCCCGGCGCGCCAGCGCCAGGCCGGCCTGGGATTCCTCGACCAGCACGATGTGGGCTTCCTTGAGTTCGACCGGCGAGCTCTGCTGGTCGCTGCCCAGCGACCCGACCACCTCACCCTCGTTTTCCATCCGGGTAACCAGCAGCTCGGCATGCAGCACGGCATCGGCGATCCGCTCCAGGGTGCTGGTATCACCCACCTGCCAGCCCTGCAACCGGACGGCCGCCTCGCGGATCTGCTCGGAAATGGCCGGCATATCCAGCACGCTGAGCGTTTTCCACAGTCGCTGCAGCGAGGCGTCCAGGGTGTCCAGCGACTGTTCGGCGTCGCCGGCATTGCGCGCCAGCAGGTCGAGCATGTCCTTGGTTATGCTGATTTCTTCCTGCAGCGCCTCGGCCACAGAGCGCATGACATCCGCACCGGGGCCGTGCAGGCTGGCACTGGCCTGGCGCAGGCTGGCTTCGGTATAACCCGGATCGGGCAGATTCACCGAACGGCGAACCTCGTCACAGAGCACGCAGCCCTCGCCGGCCAGGGCCACCAGATACAGCAGCTCGACCCGCAGCGCCGCCGTTGCCTCGGTGTCCGCCGCCCCCGCCGCGATCCGCTTTATTTCCCGGTCCAGCCGGGAATACAGACGTTTGCGCTCGTTGGTGAGTTCAAGCGGAGTGAGTTCGATGGCCTCCAGCGAGGCACAGGCGATCCAGCAGAGGGTGGCGGCATGGTCCTGCAGCCGCGTCTCCCAGCGTTGCAGGGCACGCTTCATCATGGACACCCCGGCACCGGGGCGTGACTCACGGATCATTTCCAGCAGGCCCAGCTGGAACATCTGCCGAAGGCGGGCGAACGTCTGCCTGTCCAGCGGCTGGCGGGCCCCGTCACGCAGGGCGGGGGGTACCCGATGGGCATCCAGGGGATAGAAGTGGCTCTCGGGCAGCGCCCGGGCACCGCTGCGGTGCGAGCGCAGCTCATTGATGATCGGCAACAACAGTTCGGGGCGCTCACCGCCCTGCTGACGGCAGAAATGCAGATACCGCTGCAGCAGGAACAGGCTGTTGCACAGGGCAGACAGGGGCTCGTTGAGCCCATCGCCTTCGTGCACCGGAATATCCGTCGCGAGGGCGATCATCTCCTCGAGCAGCAGCGCGGCGCCTTCCAGCTCGATCAGATCAAGCGTACCGCGCAGTTGCTGCAGACCCTCAATGGCCCGCTGCAACAGGCTGCCATCGTGGCGCTCTTCAAGAAACTGCTGCAGCAGATCCTCAACCTCGCCCACGCTGACAAAAAGTTCATCCCTGACCAGATCAAGTGATGTAGCACCGGTTAACATCGCTTCAGTCTCCCTTCATCCCTGCAATCAGACTGGCACGCTCAATCAGCGAACTCGGCTGGTTTTTTGCTCATTTGTGCAGCAACGGCCAGTTTGAGGTCCTCCGACTGAAGCATGGCTGCATTCCAGGTGGCTATGTAATTCAATCCGTCAGCTACGCTATGGTCACGGCTGTAGCGAATCATCTCCTTGGTACCACGTATGGCCAGGGGTGACTTTGCGGCAATCTGCCGGGCAATGTCCATCACCGCTTCGAGCAGACTGGCATGATCGGGGTACACCCGATTCACCAGACCGATGCGCTCGGCTTCCTCACCGTACACGGCACGACCGGTATAGGCCAGTTCCCGCATGATGCCATCGCCGATAAGTCGCGGCAATCGCTGCAGAGTCCCCACGTCAGCCGCCATGCCCACGTCTATCTCCTTGATGGAGAAGTGTGCATCGGTTGTAGCATAGCGCATGTCACAGGCGGCGATCAGATCAATCGCACCGCCGATGCAGTACCCGTGGATAGCGGCGATAACCGGTTTCCGGCACTCGTCGACCGCATTGAAGGCAGCCTGCAGGCGCAGGATATTGCGCCGTATCCGCTCGGCATTGCGACCGATGTCACTGACCATGCTGCCCGCTGCCTGGGCAAGCATGTTCAGATCGATGCCTGCGGAGAAACATCTGCCGGCGCCGGAAATCACCGCGACCCGTACGCTGTCCGTCGTATCCACCCACTCGAATATCTCGACCATCTCGCTCCAGAAGGCTTCATCCATGGAATTGGCCTTGGCCGGGCGGTTGATCATCACATGGGCCACGGGCCCGTGCTGTTCCACTGCTAGCGATTGGTATTCACGCATGCGTAACTCCCTGACGGACTGCGTCTTTTATCAAGCCGTGCACTATAACAAGCAACTTCTGTCGCGGCATACCGCCAGTATCGGCCTGGCACCGATAATGTGGCGAAGGCCGCAGTTTCACACCTCAGCGGTTTCCTGCTGGGTCCACAGGGCAAACCCGGCCGCCTTCTCGATGGCAGCCAGACGCTCCGCGTGGGCAGCCAGTTCTGCCTCGCTGGCCTGCAGCACCGGCAGCGCCGGTCGGGTCTGCGGATCCAGCCGACGAATGGCCTCTATCTGTTCACCGCCCGAGTCGCCGCTGCCCTGTCCGGACAGCATCAGCGCGGTCTGACCACCGGTCATCACCAGATAGAGGTCGGCGAGAATCTCCGCGTCGAGCAACGCGCCGTGCAGATCGCGCTGCGAGTTGTCTACCGCATAGCGTTTGCACAGCGCATCCAGGGTATTGCGCTGGCCCGGATGGCGATGGCGTGCCAGTGCCAGCGTATCGAGCACCTTGCAGTGATCGGCAACGGTGCCGTGTCCCCGGCCGAGCAGCGCCAGCTCGGCATTGATGAAGCCGACGTCGAAGGGCGCGTTATGGATGACCAGCTGCGCCCCACGGATGAACTCCATGAACTCGTCAGCCACATCGGCGAACAGCGGCTTGTCGGCAAGGAATTCATTGCTGATGCCGTGTATCTCGAAGGCACCCGCCTCGACTTCACGCTCGGGATTGATGTAGACATGGAAATGCCGGCCGGTCAGCCTGCGGCCGATTAGCTCGACACAACCGATCTCGATAATGCGGTGCCCTTCGCGCACCTCGATACCGGTGGTTTCGGTATCCAGAACCACTTCACGCATTCAGTGCCTTCCCCTTGCCAAGAACCTGCTCCACCCCCCGGTTGGCCAGCGCGTCCGCCAGCTCGTTTTCCGGATGACCGCTGTGCCCCTTCACCCAGCGCCATTCGACATGGTGCTGACTGACCAGCTCGTCCAGCTGGCGCCAGAGATCGGCGTTCTTCACCGGCTGGCGACTGGCCGTTTTCCAGTCCCGCTTCTTCCAGTTCGGCATCCATTCGCGGATGCCCTTCATCACGTACTGCGAGTCAGTGGTCAGCAGCACCCGCGCCGGCGTCTTCTTCAGCGCCTGCAGGCCGCGAATGGCCGCCATCAGCTCCATCCGGTTATTGGTGGTTTCCGGCTCACCGCCGAACAGGGTCTTCTGGTACTCCCCCAGGCGCAGCAGTACCCCCCAACCGCCCGGCCCCGGGTTCCCCTTGCAGGCGCCGTCGGTAAATATCTCGATCACGTGACTCATGGTTTATCCCGTTTGTGTGCCCGACGACTGCCCGCCACCAGCGGCGGCAGCGCCAGCGCAGGGAATTCCCTGCCCCGCTGACGGCGTGGAATGGCGCCCAGCGACTGGCGCCTGGCACGCAGAAAGTAGAACCCGCCGCCGGGAAAGCGGTGTCGCTCGCCCCAGGCATCCAGCAACCGCAGACGCTCCAGCCAGGCACTCGAATCAAGCGGCGGACGATAACATCCATCGACTCTTTTCTCCACTTCGAAACCCAGCAGATCCAGCCAGTCGACAAGACGGGAGGGGCGTACGAAGCCGGCCTCGCTGAACCAGTCGCGCCCGACGAAATGATTGATGCCCCAGCAGCTCCAGGGGTTGAAGCCGAAGATCAGCAGATGGCCGCCGGCCCGCACCGCCTGGCTGGCTTCGCGCAGCAGACTGCGCGGCGACAGGCAGAAATCCAGCCCATGATGGAGCAGCACCACGTCCAGCGAGTGCGGCGCGAAGGGCCAGTGGGTTTCATCCACCGGCAGCCCGCCCTGGCTCACCAGCAGATCCAGCCGCCAGTGGTTGCGCAGCACCGAGCGCTGTTCGTCCAGCAGTTCCGGCAACAGGCCGTACTGCACAAGATGCTGACCGAAGCAGTGTTCCAGCTCGCTGCGGATGATGGTGCGCTCGCTGTCCAGCAGCATCTGCCCCGCTGCACTGTCCAGCCAGCGACGGGCCACACCGAGCAATTGCAGGAGATCTTCCTGGCTGATGGATCGTGACTGTTCCGGAATGTCCATGGAGCCTCCAGTTGGCCTGTTGACGCCAACCTCTTATAAGATAGCCGTAACAACGCTGCCAGGAAGACAGATCGCCATGCCCACCTTCACTGCTCTACGCGCCTTCGAGGACAACTATATATGGCTGCTGAGGAATGAAGATACCCTCCAGGCCGTCGCGGTCGATCCCGGCGACGCAAGGCCGGTTATCAGCTGGTTGGGCCGACATCCGGATTATCAGTTGACCGGCATTCTGCTGACCCACCATCACCGGGACCACACCGGAGGGGTACTCACCCTCAAGGGGGCCACCGGTTGCAAGGTCTGGGGGCCCGCCAACGAGAACATCCAGGGGATCGACCATGCCCTGGCCGATGGCGACACACTGAGCCTGCTGGGTTGTGAACTCCAGGTCATGGCGGTGCCCGGCCACACCCTGGATCATATTGCTTACTATTGCGACGCCCCGGGGGAGCCCTGGCTGCTCAGCGGCGACACCCTGTTCGCCGGCGGCTGCGGCAGATTGTTCGAAGGCACCGCGCAGCAGATGCATGAATCCCTGCAGCGGCTCGCACATCTGCCGGACGACACCAGCATCTATTGCACCCACGAGTACACCCAGGCCAATCTGCGCTTTGCCCGGGCCGTGGAGCCGGACAACGACGACATCCGGGTGCGGCTCGAGGTAGTGGAAGAACTGCGGCGCGACGGGCGGATTACCCTGCCGAGCAGCGTTGCGCTGGAAAAGCGCACCAACCCCTTCCTGCGTTGCGACCAGCCACCGGTCATCGAAGCGGCCACACGCCACGCCGGCCGGGCTACGGCGCCGGGCGTCGAGACATTTGCCGCAATCCGTGCATGGAAGGACATATTCTGACATAGTTGCCGCAAGTGGCCGGAACCTCGGGAAAACGGAGCTTCTGACGCCGTCGTGGATGGCTGCGTCAAGGCACCGTCTTCCAGCCGGTTGACCCCTGGGAAGTGACTCCCTAGAATCGGGCAAATTTTAAGGATGGCCCCCCATGACTTTTAAGCCTCAAGTTCTCGGAAAGGGACTCCTGACGCTGTGGCTTGTGATCCTGGCCGGCTGCCAGACCACCTCCAACCACACCGATCGCACAGCCACGCCGCATGGCACTTCAGGCCAGTCCGTCAGTGAATCCGCACAGCGCTCAGCCAGAAACGCAAAATGGCGCGCGCCGGTCGAGCAGGACGAACCCCACACGCTCTGGACCCGCATCCGCGGCGGCTTCCAGCTTGACCCGGCGCTGATCGACAGTCCGCGGGTAGACAAGCAGAGGCTGCATTATGTGTCCCAGTCCCGCTATTTCAATGTGACATCGGAGCGCGCCCAGCGCTACCTGCACTATGTGGTCGAGGAACTGGACAAGCGCGGGATGCCGCTGGAGCTCGCCCTGCTCCCCTTCGTTGAAAGTGGCTACAACCCGCTGGTCTACTCGAGGTCTCAGGCAGCCGGGATCTGGCAGTTCATCCCTTCCACCGGCAAGGTGTTCTCGCTGCACCAGGACGAGCTGTACGACGGCCGGCGGGACATTACCGCCTCGACCAGTGCTGCCCTGGATTACCTGAGCAAGCTCAACGCCATGTTCGACGGCGACTGGCTGCTGGCGGTGGCCGCCTACAACTGCGGCGAGGGCTGCGTTGGCCGTGCGGTCAAGCGCAACCAGAGTCTCGGCCTGCCGGCGGACTACTGGAACCTGCAACTGCCCGGGGAAACCATGAATTACGTACCCCGCCTGCTGGCCCTGGCCCAGATCATCAGCGCACCCGAGCAGTACGGCATAAACCTGCCGGCGCTCGAGGACGAGCCCTACTTCGCGCAGATCACCATCCGGCGCCCGCTGGACCTGCTCAAGGCGGCGGAACTGGCACGGATCAGTGCCGATGAGATGCGCTATTTGAATCCGGGTTTCAAATACCGCGTGGCAACGCCGCGCGCCCCCTATCAGCTGCTGGTTCCGGTGGCGCAGGCCGAACAGTTCTCCGCTGCCCTGGCCAGCCTGCCGGACAGCGAGCGGGTACCCTTCAGTCGCTATACCGTGCGCCGCGGAGACAACCTGTCGCAGATCGCCCGTCGGCATGGTTCCAGTGTCGAGGCCCTGCGCCGGGCCAACGAGCTTGACGGCAACCTGATCAATGTCGGCCAGACGCTGATCGTGCCCCAGGGTAACGCCGCGCTGGCGTCCGCTTCCAAGCCCGCGCCGGCCAGGCGCACCTACACCGTCCAGAGCGGTGATTCGCTCTACAGCATCGCCCGTCGCTTCGGGGTCAAGGTCAAGCAGCTGCAGGCATGGAACGGTATCGACACCCTGCTCAAGCCCGGTCAGCAGCTGACCCTGCAGATGCCCTGATGCCGCGAGCGAAGGCGTTCGGGGGGCGTACTGGCACCCCGCCCGCTTTCGCTTGCCCGGGGAGGATGGTAGCGTACGGCCCATCATGTACAGACGACGCTCGATGCCTTCCCTGCTGCGCTCCCTTGTTCTGCTGCTGACCCTGGGTCTGCCCGGCCTGGCCCAGGCCGCCATTCATCATCAGCACGGTTACTCCGTGTTCGGCCAGCCGAAGTACCCGGCGCAGTTCGCCCACTTCGACTACGTCAATCCCCGGGCACCGAAAGGCGGGACGCTGCGGGTGATGGGCAGCGGCACCTTCGACACCCTCAACCCCTATACCCTCAAGGGCACCAGCCCTATTGCCACCGGCAACTTCTTCCAATACGGCATCAGCGAGCTGAACGAGCCATTGATGGTCGGCAGCGGCATCTACGACCCCTCCGGCGACGAACCGTACTCGGCCTATGGTCTGATCGCCAAAAGTCTGGAGTTCCCTGACGACCGCAGCTGGGTAGTATTCAACCTCAGACCCGAGGCTCGCTTTCATGACGGTCGGGCAATCACGGCACACGACGTAGCCTTCAGTTATCGGCTGTTGAGCGAACAGGGTCACCCCAACTACCGCGCCATGCTGCAGGAAGTCCAGCGCATCGACATCCTCGGCAGCCACCGCATCCGCTTCATTTTCCGGCAGTCGGACAACCCGCTGCTCATTCTCCGGCTGGGTGAGCTGCCGGTTCTGCCCGAACACTACTGGCGGGACCGCAGCTTCGGCGACACCACCTTCGAACCTGCGCTCAACAGCGGCCCCTACCGCATCACCCAGGTGTCCCCCGGGCGGCGGCTGGTGTTCGAGCGGGTGAAGGATTACTGGGGCCGGGACCTGGCGGTCAACCGCGGCAAGTACAACTTTGACCGGATGGAGGTCGAGTTCTACCGGGACAACAACGTCGCCTTCGAAGCCTTCAAGGCCGGCGAGTTCGACGTCTACCTCGACCACAAGGCCAGCAACTGGGCCAACGCCTATGATTTTCCCGCAGTGCATTCCGGCGCGGTGCTGAAGCGGGCAATCAAGCACCAGATTCCCGCCTCGACCCAGGGCCTGTTCTTCAATACCCGGCGCAGCCCCTTCGATCAGCGTCCGGTGCGTCAGGCGCTGGGCATGCTGTTCGATTTCGAGTGGTCCAACCGGGTGCTGTTCTACGATGCCTATCAGCGCTCGCTGAGCTACTTCCCGAACAGCCCGTTCAGCGCCACCGGCCTGCCCGCAGGCCAGGAATTCCTTTTTCTCGAACCCTTCCGCGAACAGCTGCCGGACGAGCTGTTCCTTGAGCCTTTCACCCTGCCCACTACCGATGGCCGGGGCATTCCGCGGGAGACCCTGCGCGAGGCCGTGAGCCTGTTCAATCAGGCTGGCTGGAAGCTGCGCAACGGTCGGCTGGAAAACCAGGCCGGCCGCCCGCTGATCTTCGAGGTACTGCTGGTCAACCCCAGTCTGGAACGCATCCTGCTGCCGTGGCGCACCAATCTGGCCCGGCTGGGCATCGACCTGCGCATCCGCACGGTCGACCGTGCCCAGTACAAGGCCCGCCTCGACCAGTTCGACTTCGACATGATTCTCACCACCCTGCCCCAGGGCCTCTCGCCCGGATACGAGCAGCACACCTACTTCCATTCCTCCCAGCGCGATGTCAGGGGCAGCCGCAACTATGCGGGTATCGCCAACCCGGTGGTCGATGTCCTGGTAGGCGAACTGCTCAACGCCCGAACGCGCACCCGGCAGATCGCCGCCGGGCGGGCGCTGGACCGGGTGTTATTGTGGGAGCACTACATGATTCCGAACTGGTATATTGACTACCACCGCGTCGCCCATCGAAGTACTTTGCGGTCCCCGGAGACCCCGCCCTATTCACTGGCCATACGGACCTGGTGGAAGGAATGAATCGAACGATAATAAGGTCCCTAGATGCTCGATAAGCTGAAAACCGCCCTGGGCTGCCTGCTGCTCGCCGTCGCCACGGCCACCAGCGCCGCGCCCGGCAGCCATGCGCTGACCCTGTACGGCGAGCCGCCGAAATACCCCGCTGACTTCCAGCACTTCGATTACGTCAATCCCGATGCCCCCAAGGGCGGCACCCTGCGCCTGTCGGCCTTCGGCAGCTTCGACTCGCTCAATGGCTTCATCAGCCGCGGCACCGCCGCCGATCAGCTGGGCCTGATCTACGACACCCTGACCGCCCACGCGCTGGATGAACCCTTCACCGAATACGGACTGATTGCCGAACGCATCGAACAGGCCGAGGACAATACCTGGGTGCGCTTTCATCTGCGCCCGGAGGCGCGCTTCCATGACGGCCACCCGGTCACCGCAGCCGACGTGGTATTTACCTTCAATACCCTGATCGAACAGGGCGCGCCCTTCTACAAGGCCTACTACGGCGATGTGAAGGAGGTGGTGGCCGACGACGAGCGCAGTGTCACCTTTCACTTTCTGCACGGCCGCAACCGCGAGCTGCCACTGGTGCTCGGCCAGCTGCCGGTGTTGCCCGAGCATTACTGGGAAGGCCGGGACTTCAATCGCAACGGTCTGGAGCCACCGCTAGGCAGCGGCCCCTATCGCATAGGCCAGGTCCGCGCCGGCCGCTCCATGACCTTTGAGCGGGTTGCCGATTACTGGGCTGCCGACTTGCCGGTACGCAGGGGGTTCTACAATTTCGACCGCATCACGGTGGACTATTACCGGGACCTGGGCGTGGCACTGGAAGCCTTCAAGGCCGGGCAGTTCGACTTCAACGAGGAGTACAGCGCCAAGAACTGGAGCACCGGTTACGACAGCCCGGCGCTCACTGCCGGGCGCATCATCAAGGAAGAGATTCCCAACCTGAATACCCGGGGCATGCAGGGCTTTGTCTTCAACCTGCGCAAGCCCTACTTCCAGGATGTACGGGTGCGCCAGGCGATTTCCCTGCTGTTCGATTTCGAATGGGCCAACAGCCGCCTGTTCCACGGGGCCTATGAGCGCAGCTCGAGTTTCTTCGGCAACTCCGAGCTGGGCGCCGAGGGTCTGCCCGGTGAGGACGAGCTGGCTCTGCTAGAGCCCCTGCGAGAGCAATTGTCGCCCGCCGTATTCGGGCCCGCCTATGTTCCGCCACAGACCGACGGCAGCGGCAATATCCGCGATCAGCGCCGGCAGGCCTATGCCCTGCTGCAGGAGGCCGGCTGGCGCATCGAGAACGACCAACTGGTGAATGCCGAGGGGCAACCTCTGAGTTTCGAATTCCTGCTGATCCAGGCTGATTTCGAGCGGGTGCTGTTGCCCTTCAAGCGCAACCTGGCGTCGCTGGGCATCGACATGCAGCTGCGCCGGGTGGATACCTCCCAATACGTCAACCGCCTGCGCTCGCGGGACTTCGACATGGTGGTGACCAGCTTCGCCCAGTCCAACTCCCCGGGTAACGAGCAGCGCGAATACTGGCACTCCTCCAGCGCCGACAACCCCGGCAGCCGCAATCTGATGGGCCTGCAGGACCCGGCCGTCGACCAGTTGGTCGAAGGGCTGATCCAGGCCGATTCGCGCGCCGAGCTGATCAGCCATACCCGGGCGCTGGACCGGGTGCTGCGTGCCGGTCATTACCTGGTGCCCAACTACCACACCAGCGTGTACCGGGTGGCCTACTGGGACAAGTTCGCTCACCCGGAGCAGGCGCCGAAATACGACCTGGGGCTCTATACCTGGTGGGCCACCGACCAGGCCGGGGAGCCCGCGCCCATCCTGCTGCCCGAACCCGAGCAGGAGGACTGATCCATGCTGGCCTACATCATCCGACGGCTGCTGCTGATCATCCCTACCCTGTTCGGCATCCTGCTGATCAACTTCCTGATCATCCAGGCCGCCCCGGGCGGCCCGGTGGAACAGATGATTGCCAATCTCGAGGGCTTCGAGGGCGCCACCAGCCGCATCTCCGGCAGCATGCACGCCGAGGTTGCCAGTGGCAGCAACTACCGCGGCGCCCAGGGGCTGGACCCGGACATCATTGCCGAGATCGAGCGCATGTACGGCTTCGACAAGCCGGCCCACGAGCGCTTCTGGCTGATGATCAAGGGCTATCTCACCTTCGATTTCGGTGACAGTTTCTTCCGCGATGCCAGCGTCATCGACCTGATCATCGAGAAGATGCCGGTGTCCATCTCCCTGGGGCTGTGGACCACGCTGATCACCTATCTGATCTCCATTCCCCTGGGCATCCGCAAGGCCATCCGCCACGGCTCGGCCTTCGATGTCTGGACCAGTTCGCTGATCATCGTCGGCTATGCCATTCCCGGCTTCCTGCTGGCGATTCTGCTGATCGTACTGTTCGCCGGTGGCAGTTATTTCGACTGGTTCCCGCTGCGCGGGCTGACCTCCAACAACTGGGAGGAGCTGAGTACCTGGGGCAAGATCACCGATTACCTCTGGCATCTGGTGCTGCCGATCACGGCGATGGTCATCGGCAGCTTTGCCACCCTGACCATGCTGACCAAGAACTGCTTCCTCGACGAGATCGGCAAGCAGTACGTGGTCACCGCGCGGGCCAAGGGCCTGTCGGAAAACCGCGTGCTCTACGGCCACGTATTCCGCAATGCCATGCTGCTGATCATTGCCGGTTTTCCCGCTGCGCTGATCAGCGTCTTCTTCACCGGTGCCCTGCTGATCGAGGTGATCTTCTCGCTGGACGGGCTGGGGCTGCTGGGCTTTGAAGCGGCGATCAACCGGGACTATCCGCTGATGTTCGGCACCCTGTACATCTTTACCCTGCTCGGACTGGTCGTGAAGCTGATCGGTGATATCGCCTACACCCTGGTCGATCCGCGCATCGACTTCGAAAGCCGGGAGGGTTGAGCATGGCCCTGTTTACCCTCTCGCCGCTGAACCAGCGCCGCTTCGCCCGGTTCAAGGCCAACCGCCGGGGCTGGTGGTCGCTGCATATCTTCCTGGTGCTGTTCGTGCTCAGTCTCGGCGCGGAACTCATCGCCAACGATAAACCCTTGCTCGTCAGCTATCAGGGCGAACTCTATACGCCGGTATTCAAGCGCTACGCCGAGACCGAGTTCGGTGGCGAGTTTCCCATCGAGGCGGATTACCGCAGCCCGTATGTGCGCGAGCTGATCGAGGAAGCCGGTGGCTGGATGCTCTGGCCGCTGATCCCCTACAGTTATCAGACCATCAACTACGACCTGCAGGTGCCGGCTCCCGCGCCGCCCTCGGCGGACAACTGGCTGGGTACCGATGACCAGGCCCGGGACGTACTGGCCCGGGTGATCTATGGCTTCCGCATCTCGGTGCTGTTCGCCCTGACCCTGACCATATTGAGCTCCATTATCGGTGTCATCGCCGGCGCCATCCAGGGCTTCTACGGCGGGCGCATCGACCTGTTCGGCCAGCGCTTCATCGAGGTCTGGTCGGGCCTGCCGGTGCTCTACCTGCTGATCATCCTGGCCAGTTTCGTGCAGCCCAACTTCTGGTGGCTGCTGGGCATCATGCTGCTGTTTTCCTGGATGGCACTGGTGGACGTGGTGCGTGCCGAGTTCCTGCGCGGGCGCAACCTGGAATATGTCCGCGCTGCCCGGGCTCTGGGTGCCGGCAATGGCACCATCATGTTCCGCCACATCCTGCCCAACGCCATGGTCGCCACCCTGACCTTCTTCCCGTTCATTCTCACCGGCGGGGTGATCACCCTCACCTCGCTGGACTTCCTGGGCTTCGGGCT
The DNA here is from genome assembly GCF_014646575.1 of Halopseudomonas pertucinogena. Lineage (GTDB taxonomy): Bacteria > Pseudomonadota > Gammaproteobacteria > Pseudomonadales > Pseudomonadaceae > Halopseudomonas > Halopseudomonas pertucinogena. Next base: position 73,245 of record NZ_BMNN01000002.1, read on the forward strand.
GCCGCCCGGCTCGCCGTCGCTGGGCGAGCTGATTGCCCAGGGCAAGGCCAACCTGCAGGCGCCCTGGCTGGGCATCACCGCCTTCGTCGTACTGTCGGTGATGCTGTCGCTGCTGGTATTCATCGGCGAAGCCCTGCGCGATGCCTTCGACCCGAGGAAATGACATGACCGAGCCATTGATACGGATCGACAATCTCAGCGTGGCCTTCCGCAGCGAGCAGGAGGAAATACAGGCGGTGCGCGGCGTCAGTTTCGACATCCGGCCCGGCCAGACCCTGGCCCTGGTCGGTGAGAGCGGCTCCGGCAAATCCGTGACTGCCCACTCCATCCTGCGTCTGCTGCCCTACTCCCAGGCACGTCACCCCAGCGGTCGGATCCTCTATCAGGGGCAGGACCTGCTGACCCTGGGCGAGAAACAGCTGCGCAAGGTGCGCGGCAACCGCATCTCGATGATCTTTCAGGAGCCGATGACGTCGCTGAATCCGCTGCACACCATCGAGCGGCAGATCAGCGAGGTGCTGTTCCTGCACAAGGGGCTGGACAAGAAGGCCGCCCGCGCCCGCACCCTGGAGCTGCTGGAGCTGGTCGGCATCCCCGACCCGGCCCGGCGTCTGGGCGCCTTTCCCCACGAGCTGTCCGGCGGCCAGCGCCAGCGGGTGATGATTGCCATGGCGCTGGCCAACGAGCCGGAACTGCTGATTGCCGACGAGCCCACCACCGCGCTGGACGTCACCGTGCAGCAGAAGATCCTCGAACTGTTGCAGAATCTGCAGCAGAAACTGGGCATGGCGCTGCTGCTGATCAGTCACGATCTGAACCTGGTACGCAAAATTGCGCACCGAGTATGTGTCATGTACCGCGGAGAGGTCGTCGAAGAGAATGATTGTGCAGAACTCTTTGCCAACCCGCAGCACCAATACACTCGCCAGCTGATCGCAGCGGACCCGACTGGCGCGCCGGTGGAGGCGCAACCGGACGCGCCGGTGGTGATGCGGGCGGAACAGCTGCGGGTCTGGTTTCCGATCCGCAAGGGTGTGTTCAAGCGCACCGTGGGGCATGTGAAGGCGGTCACCGACGCCAGTTTCAGCCTGCAGTCTGGGCAGACGCTGGGCATCGTCGGCGAGAGCGGTTCCGGCAAGACCACACTGGGTCTGGCGCTGTTGCGCCTCATCGAGAGCCAGGGCCTGATAGAATGCAACGGGCAGCGGCTGGACGGCCTGGGCCAGAAGGCTGTACGCCCGGCCCGGCGCCAGTTCCAAGTGGTGTTCCAGGACCCCTTCGGCAGTCTGAGCCCGCGCATGTCGATCGCGCAGATCATCAGCGAAGGACTGGAGATCCACCGCATCGGCACGCCAGAGGAGCGGGAGCAGATGGTGATCCAGGCGCTGGAGGAAGTGGGCCTGGACCCGGACAGCCGGCACCGCTACCCGCACGAGTTTTCCGGCGGACAGCGCCAGCGGGTGGCTATTGCCAGGGCCTTGGTGCTCAAACCCTCGCTGATCCTGCTGGATGAGCCGACCTCGGCACTGGACCGCACGGTACAGAGCCAGGTAGTCGAGCTGCTGAGGGACCTGCAGCGCAGGCACAATCTGAGTTATCTGTTTATCAGCCACGACCTGGCGGTGGTCAGGGCCCTCAGTCATCAGCTGATGGTCATTCGCCAGGGTGAAATTGTAGAACAGGGACCGGCGGAGCAGATCTTCGCCTCCCCGCAGCATGACTACACCCGTCAGCTGCTGGAGGCTGCCTTCGCCAACCCGGTATCCGAAAGAACGGCCTCACTGTGAGGCCCAGTGAAACAGGAAAAGAACATGGGATTTCTTAGCGGAAAGCGCGTACTCATTGTTGGTGTAGCCAGCAAGCTGTCCATTGCCTCGGGCATTGCCGCGGCCATGCACCGCGAAGGTGCCGAACTGGCCTTCACCTACCAGAATGACAAGCTCAAGGGCCGCGTCGAGGAGTTTGCCGAGGGCTGGGGTTCCAGCGCCGAGATGTGCTTTCCCTGTGACGTCGGTGACGACGCGCAGATCGAGCAGGTATTCACCGAGCTGGAAAAGAAATGGCCCGAAGGCATCGACTGCATCGTGCACTCGGTAGGCTTTGCCCCCGGCGACCAGCTGGACGGCGACTTCACCGAAGTCACCACCCGTGACGGTTTCAAGATCGCCCACGACATCAGCGCCTACAGCTTCATCGCCCTGGCCAAGGCCGGCCGGGAAGCACTGAAGAAGCGCAACGGCAACCTGCTGACCCTGACCTACCTGGGCTCGGTACGCACCATGCCCAACTACAACGTCATGGGCATGGCCAAGGCCAGTCTGGAAGCCGGCGTGCGTTACCTGGCCAGCAGCCTTGGCCCGGACGGTATCCGGGTCAACGCCGTCTCCGCCGGCCCGATCCGCACCCTGGCCGCCTCCGGCATCAAGAGCTTCCGCAAGATGCTCGCCTACAACGCCGACCGCACGCCCCTGCGCCGCAACGTGACCATCGAGGAAGTGGGCAACGCCGGTGCCTTCCTGTGCTCGGACCTGGCTTCCGGGATCTCCGGTGAGATTCTGTATGTGGACGGCGGGTTCAATACCACGGCCATGGGCAGTATTGACCAGGAGTGAGTTCTGATTGGGGAATTGAGGCTGCTTTCCCCCTCTCCCCCAGCCCCTCTCCCGCAAGGGGAGAGGGGTGACGTGGCTGCAATACCATGCATCCTCTGAAACATCGCCGATATCAAAGCAACGGCGGAGTTGCAGAACATACTGGACCAACCCCCTCTCCCCTCGCGGGAGAGGGTTGGGGAGAGGGGGATCAAGCTCTGAAGTCGCCCTCTACTCCCCCACCACCCTCCGCACCACCGGATCATCCAGATCCCACCCTCCCCCGATAATCGCAGCCAGTTGCACAGTGGCCGCCAGCCGCTCGGCATGGATATCCACCGCCACCCGCCGGGCACTCAGGGTAATGTTCTGCGCCGTAGCCACCTCCAGGAAGGACACCTGCCCTGCCCGATAGCGGTTGTTGACCACCCGTTCGTTTTCCTCCGCCAGATCCAGCAGCTCGGCCTGCTGATCGGCCTTCTCGCTGAGGATCTGTAAGGTCGCCAGCGCGTCTTCCAGCTCCCGCAACCCATCGATAACGGTCTGCCGATAGAAGGCCGCCTGCTCGTCGTAACGGGCCACGGCGATATCCCGGGTGGCTTCCCGCCGGCCGCCATCAAAAATCGTTTGCGCCAGGCTCGGGCCGAGGGACCAGACCCGCGCGGGGGCATCGAAAAGACCGCTGAAGCTGCCGCTCTGCACACCGCCCCACAGGTCCAGGGTTACATCCGGCAGCCAGGCGGCCTGAGCGACACCGATGCGGGCATTGGCGGCGGCCACCTGGCGTTCGGCGGCGACCACGTCCGGGCGCCGGGCAATCAGTACTGCCGGCAGGCTGCGCGGCAACGTGGGGATGGCTGGCAAGCCGTCCTGCTCGGCGAGGGCCAGACCCACCGGTGCTACACCCAGCAGCGCCGCCAGCGCATTCTGTTCCCGGGCCCGGGCGGCCTGCAGGTCGTACATGTCTGTACGCACCGACTGCAGCTGGGTCTCGGCCTGGATCACGTCCGAGCGGGAAACGATGCCGGCGCCGTACTGGTTGCGGGTCAGGGTGGCCGAGCGTTCGAAGGCAGCCAGGGTGTCACGCAGGATGGCCTGCTGCCGGTCCAGCGCGCGCAGTCGGATATAGGAGTCGGCCACTGCCACCTGGATGGCCAAACGCGCCGCCGCAAGATCTGCGGCACTGGCCTGCAGGCCAGCCTGATCCGCCTCGATGCTGCGCCGCACACGGCCCCACAGGTCCGGCGCCCAGCCTATCTGCAGGCGTGCATCGTACTGGCTGCTGTTGGAGCGATCATTGCCTCCGCCGCGACTGGCGCTGACGCTGGCCCCCACCTCCGGAACCAGCTCGCCACGGGTCAGGCGCCACTGGGCTTCGGCGGCACGGTAGCGGGCCTCGGCCTGGGCCAGGGTCTGGTTTGCGCTCTGGCTCTGCTCAATCAGAGAAACGAGCGTCTCGTCACCGAAGGCCTGCCACCAGCTGCCGCTGGCCGCCCAGCTGCGCTCGGGTACCGGCTGCCAGCCGTCCTGGTGGCGCAGCTGGCTGGTGTCGATGGTGTCAGGGCGCTGGTAATCCGGTCCCAGGGTGCAGGCAGAAACCAGCAGTGCAGCGGAGAGGACGAAAATCACGGCAGAGTTGTTCATGGCGATGCGTTCACAGAATCAGTGGGGTTACCCCGGCGGCGCAGCACCCGCTGGCGCAGGCGCTCCAGATAGAGGTAGATGACCGGGGTGGTATACAGCGTAAGCAATTGACTGACCGCCAGCCCGCCGATGATGGTGATACCCAGCGGCCTGCGCATTTCCGCCCCCTCGCCGAAGCCGAGCACCAGCGGCACGGCACCGAGCAGGCCCGCCAGGTTGGTCATCAGGATCGGCCTCAGGCGCAACAGCGCGGCCTGACGGATCGCTTCCTGGGGCGATAGCCCCTCCCGCCGCTGCCCCTCGAGGGCAAAGTCGATCATCATGATGGCGTTCTTCATGACCACGCCTATCAGCAGGAACAGGCCAAGCAGCGCGATGAGGCTGAAATGGGTCCCGCTCAGATGCAGCGCCAGCAGCGCGCCCACACCTGCCGAGGGCAGCGTCGAGAGAATGGTCAGCGGATGCAGCGTGCTCTCGTAGAGCACGCCCAGCACCAGATAGACAGCCAGCACCACCCACAGCAGTAACCAGGGCTGATTGAGATTGACGCTGAAATCCGGCCCGCGGGACAGGGTCGGCACGGTATGCACAGTGGAAGGCAGCATGATCTCGGCCAGCATCCGATCGATCGCCTGTTCCGCCTCGAAGGCGGTAACCCCCGGCGCCAGCGCATAACCCACGCCCACCGACGCGAACTGGCCGTCATGGCGCACCCGGTCATTGGCCATGCCGTAACGCCAGCTGGCAAAGGCAGACAGGGGCACCCGACTGCCATCATCGGTTATCACTTCGATCTGGGCCAGCACAGCGGGGTCGGCGGTGTACCGCGGGTCCAGCTCCATCACCACCCGGTACTGGTTGAGCTCGTCATACAGGGTGGCGACCTGGCGCTGGGAAAAGGAGTTGTTCAGCACCGAAGCGATGGTCGCCATGTCCACCCCCAGACGCCGTGCCGCCTCACGATCGATATCGAGCATCACCTGGCGGGTTTCCTCGCCGCCGGCCGCATCCACATCGACCAGCTCCGGCATCTCCTGCATCGCCTCGGACACCCGCCGGGACCAGACCTTCAGCTCATCCAGCGAATCGGAACGCAACACCACCTCGTGCTCGCTGCGACGGAATGGCGAGCCCAGGTAGATGTCCTGATCCACCATGAGCATCATCATGGCGCCCGGAATCTGCGGTGCATTCAGACGCAGGCGGTCGACCACCTCATGGGCCGATACACCCCGCTCGCGCAGCGGCTTCAGGCTGATCGACAGCTGGGCGTTGGTGGTGCCGCCGGCGCCGCCACTGGTGCCGGTCAGGTCCTGCACCGCCGGATCAGAAAGGATGTACTGGCGGTACGCCTCGATCTTCGGCTGCATGACCTGGAAGGAAAAGCCATCATCCCCGCGCACGAAGCCGCGGATCTGGCCGGTATCCTGCTGCGGCAGCGCTTCCTTGTCCAGACTTGCATACAGCCCGACGGTGGCCGCCATCACCCCCGCCAGTGCCAGCAGCACAATGACGCCGTGGCGCAGCGACCAGTCCAGGCTGGACCGATATCCGTCACGCAGGGCATCGAACAGCGCACCGGTATGCACCGCCAGGCGCCCGGGCCGGCGCTCCCGCTGCGCCCTGAGCCACAGCGCACAGAGGCTGGGCGTCACGGTGATGGACACCAGCAGCGAGATCAGCATGGCGCCGGCCAGCGTGATGGAAAATTCGCGGAAAAGCCGCTCCACCACCCCGCCCATGAACAGAATGGAGACGAACACCACCACCAGCGCCACGTTCATCGCCAGCAGGGTAAAGCCCACCTCCTGCACCCCGCGCAGCGCAGCGGCAAAGGGCGTCAGTCCATTGTGGATATGCCGCTCGACGTTCTCCAGCACCACGATGGCGTCATCCACCACCAGCCCGGCGGCAACGATCAGCGCCATCAACGACAGATTGTTGAGAGAGAAGCCCTGCAGGTACATCACCAGGAAGCTGCCGATCAGGGACACCGGCAGCGCCACCGAGGGAATCAGTGCGGTGCGGGCATTGCCCAGGAACAGCCAGACCACCAGCACCACCAGCAGCGAGGCCAGCACCAAGGTGAACTGGGCCTCGTTGAGGGTGGCACGGATCACCGGCGAGCGATCCATCACCACGCTCAATTCGCTGTCAGCCGGCATCAGCGCCTGCAACTGCGGCAGCTGCTCATGGATGGCGTCGATGGTGCGCACGATGTTGGCACCGGTCTGGCGACTGATCATCAGGATCACCGCTGGGTGATGGTTATGAAAACCGCTGGTATAGCGGTTCTCCACCGAGTCGGTAACTGTGGCCAGATCCCCCAGACGTACGACGGCGCCGTCCCGGTGGCGGATGATCAGGTTGCGATACTCGTCGGCACTGCGCAGCGCATCGCTCAGGCCGACCCGCCAGCGGTGTTCGTCGTCCTCGATCAGACCCAGCGGAAAGATCGCGGTGCTGCGGCTGATGGCCGACCGCACCTCGTCCAGAGCGATGCCGTTGTGCAGCAGCGCGCCTGGGTTGAGCTGCACCCGCACCGCCGGCAGCGACGCACCGGCCACACTGACCTCCCCCACGCCACTGATCTGTGCCAGTTTCTGCGCCAGGATGGTCGAGGCCGCATCGTACAGCGCACTGTCCGCCAGGTTGGGCGAGCTCAGCGCCAGCGCCATGATCGGTGCCTGGGACGGGTTGATCTTGCGGTACTGGGGATTGCCCGGCATGCCCGCCGGCAGCTCGCCACGCACGGCATTGATCGCCGCCTGCACCTCCCGTGCGGCTTCGTCGATATCACGGTCCAGTTCGAACTGCAGCATGATCTGGGTCGAGCCCTGATTGCTGCTGGAGGTGATGGAGATGACCCCGGAGATGGCCCCCAGTGCCCGCTCCAGCGGAGCGGCAACGGTACTGGCCATACTCTCCGGGCTGGCCCCCGGCAGGCTGGCACTGACGGTGATCACCGGAAAGTCCATCTCCGGCAGCGGCGCCACCGGCAGCAGGCGCCAGCTCAGCAGTCCGCAGGCCAGCACCGCCAGCGCCAGCAGGCAGCTGGCAACCGGGCGGCTGACGAACAGACGGGCCGGGTTCATCCGTCGCTTCCCGCCAGCCCGGCCCGTTCCCCGCCCGCACGCCGGCCCAGGCGGTCGAAGAACAGATACACCACCGGCGTGGTGAACAATGTCAGTACCTGGCTGACCAGCAGCCCGCCGACCATCACCAGGCCCAGTGGCTGGCGCAGCTCGGCCCCCGACCCGCTGGCCAGCATCAGCGGTATGGCACCGAACAATGCCGCCAGGGTGGTCATCAGGATGGGCCGGAAGCGAAGCATGGCGGCACGGTGGATTGCCGCCCGGGGGGCCATGCCCTGGTTGCGCTGGGCCTCCAGCGCGAAGTCCACCATCATGATGCCGTTCTTCTTCACCAGCCCGATCAGCAGCACCACTCCGACCACCGCGATCATGTCCAGTGAGCGACCGGTGAGCAGCAGCGCCAGCAGCGCACCGACCGTGGCCGAGGGCAGGGTCGAGAGGATGGTCACCGGATGGATGGTGCTCTCGTAAAGCACACCCAGCACGATGTACATGGTCAGGATGGCCGCCAGAATCAGCCACAGGCTGTTGGCCAGCGACGCCTGGAACGCCTCCGCTGCGCCCTGGAAGCGGGTCTCGATCTCCGCCGGCATCTGCAGCTGCTCCCGGGTCTGCTCGATGGCCGCGACCGCCTGACCCAGCGAGGTGCCGGGCGCCACGTTGAACGACACCGTTGCCATCGGAAACTGGCCCTGGTGGTTGACCATCAGCGGTGTGGAGCGCTGGTGCAATCGCGCCACACTGGCCAGCGGCGCCTGACCGCCGTTGGCAGTGGGCACGTGCAGGCTGCGCAAGGCCTGGGGACCATCGGCCAGCGCCGGGTCCATCTCGAGCACTACCCGGTACTGGTTGGACTGGGTGAACAGGGTGGAAATCTGCCGCTGTGCGAAGGCGTTCTGCAGCACGTCCGCCACAGTGGCCACGTCCACGCCCAGGCGCGCCGCAGCGTCCCGGTCGATCTCCAGATACAGCTCCTGCCCCCGGTGCTGCAGGTCGGAAGCCACATCCGCCAGCTCCGGCCGCCGGGCGAGTGCATCCACCAGCTGCGGCACCCATTCGCCCAGCGTCTCGCTGTCCAGACTGGTGAGGGTGAACTGGTACTGGGTACGAGCCACCCGGTCCTCGATACTCAGCTCCTGGACTGGCTGGAACCAGGCCTGGATACCGTCCACCTCCGTGGCCCGCGAACGCAGCCGATCCATCACCGTGAACACCGATTCGCTGCGCTCGCTGTGCGGCGGCAGGTTGATGAACATGCGCCCGCTGTTGAGACTGGCATTGGTGCCGTCCACACCGATGAAGGAGGACAGGCTGGTCACCCCTTCATCCTTCAGCAGCGCCGCGCCCAGCGCCTGCTGGCGTTCCGACATGGCGGCAAAGGAGACATCCTGCGGCGCCTCGGTCACTACCTGGATCACACCGCTGTCCTGTACCGGGAAGAAGCCCTTGGGCACCGCCAGATACAACAGCGCGGTCAGCACCAGCGTAGCCAGCATGACCAGCAGCATCAGCGCCTGGCGATCCAGGACCCAGTCGAGCATCACGCCATAACGGCGGATCACCCTACTCATCAGACTCCTGCCCTCCGCTTCCTGGTCGTGGGCCGGGGGCTGGCGCAGCATACGAGCGCACATCATCGGGGTCAGGGTCAGGGACACTACCAGCGAAATCGCGATGGCCACCGCCAGGGTGACGGCAAATTCGTGGAAGAGTCGGCCGACCAGATCGCCCATGAACAGCAGCGGGATCAGCACCGCGATCAGCGAGACGGTCAGGGAAATCAGCGTGAAACCGATCTGCGCCGCGCCGCGCAGGGCGGCCTGCATCGGCGAGGCACCCTGCTCCCGGTGGCGGGCGATGTTCTCCAGCATGACGATGGCATCGTCCACCACGAAGCCGGTAGCAATGGTCAGCGCCATGAGCGTGAGGTTGTTGATGGAGAAGCCCATCAGGTACATGAAGGCAAAGGTGCCGACCAGCGACAGCGGCACGGCGACACTGGGGATGATGGTCGCCGGGAGGCTGCGCAGAAAGGCGAAAGTCACCAGCACCACCAGTGCTATGGCCAGCAGCAGTTCCTTCTGCACGTCACGCACCGAGGCGCGGATGCTCTGGGTGCGGTCGGTCAGCACCATCACGTCCACCGAGGCCGGCAGGGTGGCGGTCAGCTGCGGCAGCAGCGCCTGCACCCGGTCAGCCACCTCGATGACGTTGGCGCCGGGCTGGCGCTGAACGTTGAGCAGCACGGCCGGCTGGGTATCGGCCCAGGCGGCGAGGAAGCGGTCCTCGGCACCGTCGATGATGTTCGCCACATCCCCCAGGCGCAGAGCCGCACCGTCCTGCCAGGTGAGGATGAGATCACGATAGTCCTCCACCGAGCGGATCTGATCGTTGGCGTCCAGCATGGTGGTGCGGTGCGGCCCGTCGAAGCTGCCCTTGGGCTGATTGACGTTGGTGGCGGCAATCGCCGCGCGCACGTCATCCATGCCCAGCTCGCGTGCGGCCAGCACCGAGGGGTTGACCTGTATGCGCAGGGCCGGCCGCTGACCACCGGCCAGGCTGACCATGCCGACCCCCGACAACTGGGCCAGTTTCTGCGCCATGCGGGTGTCGACCAGATCATGCACTTCGGGCAGCGGCATCGCCTCGGAGGTGATGGCCAGGGTGAGAATGGGCGCATCTGCCGGGTTGACCTTGCGGTAGATCGGCGGCGCCGGCAGGTCGTTGGGCAACAGGCTCTGAGCCGTGTTGATCGCCGCCTGCACCTCCTGTTCGGCCACGCCCAGGTCCACCTCCAGGGCGAACTGCAGGGTAATCACCGAGGCGCCGGCGGAACTGGTGGAGGACATCTGCTTGAGGCCGGGAATCTGCCCCAGATGCCGCTCCAGCGGTGCGGTGATGGTACGGGCGGTCACCTTGGGGCCGGCCCCCGGCTGGAAGGTGAACACCTGGATGATCGGGTAGTCTACTTGGGGCAATGCCGCCACCGGCAGCATGCGCCAGGCAATCAGGCCGGTGATGAGGAACGCCAGCATCAGCAGCGAGGTCGCCACCGGTCGCAATATGAAAGGCCGGGACAGGCTGTGCTGCCCTTCGGCGCGGCCGTTGTCGACCGCCATGTCAGTCGCTGCCCCGCTCGCTGATGACCACTTCGCGACCGTCGCGCAGACGATCCAGCCCTTCCAGCACCACCAGTTCGCCGGCGTCCAGCCCCTCGGTGACGGCCACGCGGCCATCGGCACTGGCCCCCAGGCTGACAGTACGGGCATAGGCCTTGCTCTCGGCGGCATCGACCACGTAGACATAGGTGCCCCGCGAACCGAACTGCACCGCGTCCGACGGAATGGTGATCACCGAGGCCAGGGTGTGCAGGCGCAGGCGTACGTTGACGAACTGGTTGGGGAACAGCGCATCATCCTCGTTATCGAATACCGCCTTGGCCCGCAACGTGCCGGTCGCTAGATCGATCTGGTTATCCAGTGTCTGCAGCCGGCCGCTGGCCAGCACATGCTGCTCGTTGCGGTCCAGTGCCTGTACGGGCAGCTCGCCTTCCCCTGTCACTGCCCGGCGCAGGGCCGGTACGTCGGGCTCCGGCACGGTGAACTCCACCGCGATCGGGCGCATCTGGGTGATGCTCACCAGGCCCTCGCTGTCTCCGCTGCTGATCAGATTGCCCGGGTCTACCCGGCGCAGGCCCAGCCGCCCGGAGATCGGCGCCTCGATGCGGGTCCAGGACAGCTGCAGACGGGCATCCTCTACCTGGGCGCGATTGGCCTTGAGGGTGCCGCGCAGCTCCTCGACCAGCGCGCGCTGGCTGGTCAATTGCTGGCGGGCAATGGAGTCCTGCTCATACAGCCCTTCGTACAGCTCCAGATCGGCCTGAGCGTTGGCCAGCTGGGCCTGATTCTGCTGCAGCTGCCCTTCGGCCTGGGCCAGACGGGCCCGGTAGGGTGCGGGATCGATTTCCGCCAGCAGGCTGCCCTGCTCCACCTCCGCGCCCTCGGTAAACAGCACCCGCAGCAGCTCACCGTCCACCCGGCTGCGGATGACCACGTTATTCAACGGCGTAACGGTGCCGATGGACTGGATCTGCACATCCAGGCTGCCCTTTTCCGCGGGCACGGCATACACCGGCACCGGCTGGTTCCAGGCGCTGCGCATGGGCATGGACTCGCTGCCCGGGTTGCGGGTCAGCAGATAACCTCCCGCCAGCAGGAAGAGGATCACGCAGAAAATACCGATCAACCGCCGTTGGCGCGTGGACAGAGGGGAAGTATCAGTCATGGAAGGCACACATCTGTAGATCCGGTGAAAAGGGGCGACAAGAAAGCCGCATACCCGGAGACGAGCATGCGGCTTTCCTCAACCCGACGTGAACGCTCAGTAGCGCTCGATGTCGGCCTCATCCTGCAGTTGCTGACGCAACGCGGCAAAATCCTGCTCGCCGGTCTGCCCGCGGACGAAATCCGCGTACATCGACCCTTCCTCCTCGGCCAGCAGATCCTCCGGTGTCGCTACACCGCGCAGCTCCACTATCCACTGGCTGCCATCAGGCTGGCGGAAATGCCCGTACACAGGCGCGTCATCCGGGTGCGGCATGGAGAACACGCTGCGCAACAGGGCCTGATGCACATCGCGGTTGGTGCGCGAGACGGCCTCGTGGGCCTGCCATTGCTGACCGAGCTGCTCTGCAGTACCGCTCACCGACAGCTCGCCGCTGCGCAGGCCAGCCACTATCTCACCGGCGCGCTGTTCGGCCTGCTCCACTGCCTGCTCGAACTGCAGGCGATCGGCAATGTCTGCCTTCACTTCGGCCAGTTCACGCTGCTCCGGCAGCAGATGCTCTTTGACCCGCACTACGGCGACGGTGTCGGCATCCAGTTCGATCAACTGACTGTTGCGACGATCCAGCAGCACGTCATCGCTGAAGGCGGCCGCCATCACCTTCGGATTGGCGGTCAGACCTTCCCCACCGCTGCGTTCAACCGGGCCGTGGGTTTCCAGTTCGACGCCGAGCACACGAGCCGGCTCGGCCAGATCCTCGGACTCGTACGCCAGGTTCGCCAGCTCGCGGGAGGCCTCGACAAATCGGCTGGCAACCTGTTCGTTCTTCAGCTCCTGCTCAAGACCCGGGCGCATCGACTCCAGGGTGGGCACATCGGCCGACTGCAGGTCGGTCAGCTTGATCAGGTGGTAGCCGAAGCTGCTGCGCACCGGTTCGGACACTTCGTTTTCCTGCAACGCATACAACACCGCCTCGAAGTCCGGATCGAAACTGTCACGCTCGACATAACCTAGGTCACCACCATTGTTCACGGTGCCGGGGTCCTGGGAGAACTCCCGCGCCAGCGCGGCAAAATCCTCACCGGCATCGATCCGCGCCTTGACCTCACGGGCCTGCTCGAGCACCGCCGCCTCGTCCCCTTCGATCTCGAACAGGATATGGCTGGCGCGGCGCTGCTCGGCCAGGTTGCCCACCTCGCGGTGGTACAGGGACTCCAGGGCTGCCTCGTCAACTTCCCCATCGTCGAAGAAGTCCGAGCGTGACAGTGTCAGGGTCTCCAGCACCACCTGCTCCGGACTCATGAAGTCGGCCTGGTTGGCCGTGTAATACTGCTCCACCTGCTCGTCGGTCACTGTCACCGCATCGGCGTCAAGATCCAGCTCGATCACCGCGAAATCACGGCTCTGCTTCTCCAGACGGGCCAGCTGCAGCTGTTCACGGGGCGTAGCGAAGGACGTCGCCTCGTAGGCGTTGCGCAGCTGGGCCAGCATCAGTTCCTGGCGCACCAGATCACGGAAGGCCATCCGCGAACTCATGCCCATGCTGCGAATCACCACATCGAAGCGGTTGGCATCGAACTGGCCATTGACCTGGAAGTCGGGGGTGTTCAGCAGCATCTGGTCGATCATCTGTTCGGAGACACGCAGATTGGCGTCACGCGCGCCCTCCAGCAGCACGGCCCGATCGATCAGCCCCTGCAGTACCGAGTCACGCAGCACCTGGTCATCGATCATGTCGGGATCGAACTGCTCGCCCAGCTGCTGGAGTTGCTGGGTCAGCTGGCGGCGTTGCAGGGACACGGCCTGCTCCAGTTCGGCGCTGCTGATGGTGGTGCCATTCACCTCTGCCGCCTTCTGCTCGTTACTGGTGAAGCGGCTGATGGACTCCCAGCCGGTCAATGCAAAAACCAGCACAATGACGCCGACGATCACTTTCGCGACCCAGCTCTGCGCCTTGTCCCTCATGTTCTGAAGCATCGTGCCCCCAATCCTCTGGTCGATTACCTGATGCGCTGCAGGTAAGGGGCGGCTGCGCGGGCAGCCACCTGATTATTCTTTACAACAAAAAAAGGCGCACCAGAAGATGCGCCTTTCGGGAACTGACTGAACCTCTGTGTCTGTGCTGCTGACCAGGAGTCCGCTGCATGCGGCACAGGGTGTATGCGCCGGCATGTCCTGTCAGTTTCGTGACGCTATCAGTTGACAGCGTCCTTCAGTGCCTTGCCAGCCTTGAAGCCCGGGATCTTGGCGGCGCTGATTTCAATCGGCTCACCAGTTTGCGGGTTGCGACCGGTACGGGCAGCACGCTCCTTGACGGCGAAAGTGCCAAAACCAACCAGAACAACCGAATCACCCTCTTTCAGAGCACCGGTAATGGACTCGATGACGGCGTCCAGAGCACGACCGGCAGCAGCTTTGGGAAGATCGGCAGATGCAGCGATGGCATCGACCAGTTCAGACTTGTTCACTCTAAGTCCCCTTATATCTCTCAATGAGTTAGTTAGTCGTTATGTAAGCTTGTGGTTCTAGCAACGCTGTGGCCAGTCAGCATACCTGCTTGGGTCGAAGCACGCTTTATATCAAGCGGTCAAAAACCATGTCAAGGAATGCTTCTGATAACGGCAACATGGCGCTGGGTCGAGGTTTACCGCCCCGAACCCGTTAGCGGCCAGCTTACCATCAATGCGTACTGATGCGCCCTTTTGCATCAGTTTTGTGAGGCTCTTCCTTGGCTACGATTTCTTCCCCTTCTTCCGTCAGGGGCTTCGGCATGTATTGCAGCGCAACTTGCAGCACCTCGTCAATCCATTTCGCCGGGATAATCTCGATATCCTGCTTGATATTGTCGGGTATTTCCTTCAGGTCCTTGAGATTGTCGTGGGGAATGACCACCGTGCGGATTCCGCCGCGGTGGGCCGCGAGCAGCTTTTCCTTCAATCCACCGATCGCCAGCACCTGACCGCGCAGGGTGATCTCTCCGGTCATCGCCACTTCTGCGCGCACCGGGATCTTCGTCAACGCCGACACCAGCGCGGTACACATGCCGATACCGGCGCTGGGGCCGTCCTTGGGCGTGGCGCCCTCGGGCACGTGGATATGCACGTCATGCTGCTCGTGGAAGTCGTTGGCCAGGCCCAGGCTCGCTGCCCGGCTGCGCACCACGGTCATCGCCGCGCTGATCGACTCCTGCATCACGTCGCCGAGGGAGCCGGTCTTGATCTGACGGCCCTTGCCCGGCATCACCGCCGCCTCCAGGCTGAGCAGTTCGCCGCCGACCTGGGTCCAGGCCAGCCCGGTCACCTGACCGATCTGGTCGCTTTCCTCGGCCAGGCCATACTTGAACTTGTGCACACCCAGATGCTGTTCAAGCAGCGCGCCGTCGACTTCGACGCTGGGATACGGCCCCTTGCCGGCATGCTCGCGCACCACCTTGCGGCAGACCTTGGCGATCTGCCGCTCCAGGCCGCGCACACCGGCTTCGCGGGTGTAATAGCGGATCAGATCGCGCAGCGACGCTTCACTGAAGGTCAGCTCGCCCTGCTTAAGGCCGTTGCGCTTCATCTGCTTGGGCACCAGGTAGCGCTGGGCGATCTTGATCTTCTCATCCTCGGTGTAGCCCGGGATGCGGATCACCTCCATCCGGTCGAGCAGCGGCGCCGGAATGTTCATCGAGTTGGAGGTGCAGACGAACATCACCTCGGACAGATCGTAGTCGACCTCCAGGTAATGGTCGGCGAAGGCGTGGTTCTGCTCCGGATCCAGCACCTCCAGCAGTGCCGAGGACGGATCGCCGCGCATGTCCTGACCCATCTTGTCGATCTCGTCGAGCAGGAACAGCGGGTTCTTCACGCCGACCTTGCTCATCTTCTGGATCAGCTTGCCCGGCATCGAGCCGATATAGGTGCGCCGGTGACCACGGATTTCGGCTTCGTCCCGCACGCCGCCCAGTGCCATGCGCACGAACTGACGGTTAGTGGCCTTGGCCAGTGACTCGCCCAGCGAGGTCTTGCCCACGCCCGGAGGCCCGACCAGACAGAGCACCGGCCCCTTCAGCTTGCGCACACGCTTCTGCACCGCAAGATACTCGACGATGCGCTCCTTGACCTCCTCCAGGCCGTAATGGTCGCTGTCCAGCACCTTCTGGGCATGCTCGAGGTCGTGGCGCACCCGCGTGGTCCTGGTCCACGGCACATTGATCAGCCACTCGATATAGGAGCGCACCACTGTCGCCTCGGCGGACATCGGCGACATCATCCGCAGCTTCTTCAGCTCGGCATTGGCTTTCTCCAGCGCCTCCTTGGCCATACCGGAGGACTCGATCTTCTTCTGCAGCTCGTCCAGCTCGCTGGAACCATCCTCGCCGGTGCCCATCTCTTTCTGGATGGCCTTCATCTGTTCGTTGAGGTAGTACTCGCGCTGGCTGCGCTCCATCTGCTTCTTGACCCGCCCGCGGATACGCTTCTCCACCTGCAGCAGGTCAATTTCGGTGTCCAGCACCCCAAGCACGTGCTCGACGCGCTCGCGTACCGGTGCGATCTCCAGGATCTGCTGCTTCTGCTCCACCTTCAGCTGGAGATGGGCGGCCATGCTGTCAACCAGACGCCGTGGGTCCTCAATGCCGGCGAGCGAAGTCACGGCCTCCGGCGGCACCTTCTTGCCCAGATTGACGAACTGCTCGAACTGGCTCATCAGGGTGCGTACCAGCACTTCGCTTTCCCGGGCGTCCTGTTCGACCTCTTCAACGAGCTGAACATGGACCTGCTGGTAGCCGTCCAGCTCCTCTACCTGCTCGATGCGGGCACGCTGCTCGCCTTCCACCAGCACCTTGACGGTGCCGTCGGGCAGCTTCAGCAACTGCAGGATGGTGGCAAGGGTTCCCGTTTCGTAGAGCTGCTCGGCACCGGGGTCATCGTCCGCAGGATTGCGCTGGGTTACCAGCACCACCTGTTTCTCGCCCAGCATGGCGGCCTCCAGGGCTTCGATGGACTTGCTCCGGCCAACGAAGAGGGGGATGACCATATGGGGGAAAACCACCACATCACGCAATGGCAATAGCGGAAATACGCTGGGGCTCGTCATGGTTTGGGCTCACTCGCAAGGGGATGGGTCGCATGCCCACCCGATATTGATCTGGGTCTTGGCATCAAGATGGGGGTGCGGGGGGTAAATTACAAGATGTCGTGCGCAGCAGCGCAGAAAAACCGCGCCGCCAGACTGGCGGCGCGGGTACCTCTCACTCCTCGGGCATCGCCTTGGGCGGCTGCTCGGCGCTTTCGTAGATCAGCAGCGGCTTGGCGTTGCCACTGATCACGTTCTCGTCGATCACCACCTTGCTGACGTGCTCGATGGAGGGAATCTCGTACATGGTGTCCAGCAGCACGCTTTCCAGGATGGAACGCAGGCCACGGGCACCGGTCTTGCGCTTGAGGGCACGCTGGGCGATGGCCTTGAGCGCGTCGGTACGGAATTCCAGTTCCACCCCTTCCATCTCGAACAGCCGACCGTACTGCCGGGTCAGCGAGTTCTTCGGCTCGGTGAGAATCTGCACCAGCGCTTCCTCGTCCAGCTCGGCCAGCGTGGCGATCACCGGCAGACGGCCGACAAACTCGGGAATCAGACCGAAACGCACCAGATCCTCGGGTTCGACCTCCATCAGCGTGTCGCCCACCCGCTTGCCATCATCCTTGCTGCGCACACTGGCATTGAAGCCGATGCCGCTCTTCTCGGAACGGTCGCGGATGACCTTTTCCAGGCCAGCGAAGGCGCCACCGCAGATAAACAGGATGTTGCGCGTGTCCACCTGCAGGAATTCCTGCTGCGGATGCTTGCGGCCTCCCTGCGGGGGTACCGAGGCGACAGTGCCCTCGATCAGTTTCAGCAGGGCCTGCTGCACGCCCTCGCCGGAAACATCCCGGGTGATCGAGGGGTTGTCCGATTTGCGCGAGATCTTGTCGATCTCGTCGATGTAGACGATACCCATCTGGGCCTTCTCCACATCGTAATCGCACTTCTGCAGCAGTTTCTGGATGATGTTCTCGACGTCCTCGCCCACATAACCGGCTTCGGTCAGCGTTGTCGCATCGGCAATGGTGAACGGCACGTTCAGCAGCCGGGCCAGGGTTTCCGCCAGCAGCGTCTTGCCGGAGCCGGTGGGGCCGATGACCAGGATGTTGCTCTTGCCCAGCTCGACCTCGTCCTTGCCCTCGCGCTGGTTGAGCCGCTTGTAGTGGTTGTACACCGCTACCGACAGCACCTTCTTGGCCTGTTGCTGGCCAATCACGTACTGGTCGAGGATGCCGCAGATCTCCATCGGCGACGGCAGCTTGTGTTCGCCGCTGTCGCTGCTGTTTTCCTGCACTTCCTCGCGAATGATGTCGTTGCACAGGTCGACACATTCGTCACAAATGAAAACGGAGGGGCCGGCAATCAGCTTGCGCACTTCATGCTGGCTCTTGCCGCAGAAGGAGCAATACAGCAGCTTGCCGTTGTCGTCACCCTTCCCAGTCATATCTGTCATCTAAAACCCCTGCTTGCGATCGCTCTTGCAGTTAAAGATGAGGGCTACCCGCTCTCTTTGCAAGTGCAAACCTGCCAGCCTGTGCCGCTTCTCGCGGATCAGGCTGGCGAATAACTATTTCACCCCGGCACACGCCGATGATGGTCTATCACGCCGGTTCGGCACCCGGCCGGCTGTCCAGCACCTGATCAATCAGACCGTACTCCACCGCCTCGGAGGCGCTCATGAAGCGGTCCCGGTCGGTATCCCGGGCGATCACGTCCAGCGGCTGGCCGGTGTGGTGCGCCAGCACCTTGTTCAGACGCTCGCGAATATACAGGATCTCGCGGGCATGAATCTCGATGTCCGACGCCTGACCCTGGAAACCGCCCAGCGGCTGGTGAATCATCACCCGCGAATGGGGCAGCGCGAAACGCTTGCCCGGCGCGCCACCGGCCAGCAGGAAGGCGCCCATGCTGCAGGCTTGCCCGATGCACAGGGTGCTGACATTCGGCTTGATGAACTGCATGGTGTCGTAGATCGCCAGACCCGCGGTCACCGAGCCGCCCGGGGAATTGATGTAGAGGTGGATATCCTTGTCAGGGTTCTCCGACTCCAGAAACAGCAACTGGGCGACGACCAGGTTGGCCATGTAATCCTCGACCTGACCGACCAGGAAAATCACCCGCTCCTTGAGCAGACGCGAGTAGATGTCGTACGAACGCTCACCCCGTGCCGACTGCTCGACAACCATGGGTACAAGCCCGCCTGCGGCCTTGATTTCCGGCGGTAGCCCGGTATAGCTGTTATGAATCATGCGCTGGTGTCACTCCACTTTGCCTGTCGCGTAAACCCGGTCGGGGTTCCCCATAAACACATGAGCCAGCCCTAAGGCTGGCTCCATGCACTGCATCACATCGGCGACGAACTTATTCGTCTTCGCTGCCTGCCGCGTCTTCAGCCTGCTCGGGCTGAGCCGGCTTGACTGCGTCCTCGTAGGTAACGGTCCTGTCTGTCACCTTGGCCTTCTGCAGCACAGTATCCACGACTTGCTCTTCCAGTACAACCGACTGAATCTCCGCCAGTTGCTGCTCGTTCTGCATGTACCAGTTGATCACCTGTTCCGGCTCCTGGTAGGCCGAAGCCAGCTCCTCAACCATGGCCCGCACGCGATCATCGTCCGGCTTGATGTCGTTCTGCTTG
This sequence comes from Halopseudomonas pertucinogena, assembly GCF_014646575.1. GTDB lineage: Bacteria > Pseudomonadota > Gammaproteobacteria > Pseudomonadales > Pseudomonadaceae > Halopseudomonas > Halopseudomonas pertucinogena. Next base: position 92,558 of record NZ_BMNN01000002.1, read on the forward strand.
ACGATCTCGGCCACGATCAGGCCCAGGGTCACGCGGCGCTTGGCCTGCTCTTCGAACAGCTCGGCCGGCAGCTGGCTCGGATCGATGTTGGCACCGCCGAACTGCTGTACGGCCTGCTGACGAAGACGATCGATCTCGCTGCTGATAAGCGCCTTGGGCACTTCGACATTATTGGTTGCCAGCAGACCGTCCATCACCTGGGTCTTGGTCTTGCTCTTGATGGCCTGGCGCAGCTCACGCTCCATGTTCTTGCGAACTTCGGTACGGAAACCTTCCAGACCACCCTCTTCCACGCCGAAGCGGGCAAAGAACTCGTCGTTCAGCTCAGGCAGGCGGGCCTCGGCCACCTCGTGAACCATGATCTCGAACTCGGCGGCCTTTCCGGCCAGATCCAGGTTCTGGTAATCCTCGGGGAAGGTCACGCTGATGGTGCGGCTTTCACCGGCCCTGGCGCCGACCAGACCGTCCTCGAAGCCAGGGATCATGCGCCCGGAACCCAGCACCAGCTTGGTGTTGCTGGCGGTGCCGCCCTGGAAGGCCTCACCGTCGATACGACCAGTGAAATCGATGGTCAGCTGGTCATCGTTGGCGGCTTCACGTTCGACTGCTTCATAGCTGGTGTGCTGCTTGCGCAGGATCTCGAGCATGTTCTCCAGATCCGCATCGGTCACCTCGGACTCGATGCGCTCGACGGAGATGTCCGCGAAATCACCCAGGGTCACTTCGGGGTAAACCTCGAAGGTGGCGATGTATTCGAAGTCCTTGCCTTCCTCCAGCTCCTTGGGCTCAACGCTGGGGGCACCGGCCGGATTCAGCTTTTCCTGAACGATGGCCTCATAAAGGGAGGACTGGATCATCTCACCGATGACTTCCTGACGTGCGGATGCACCGAAGCGCTTGCGGATGACGCTCATCGGCACCTTGCCCGGACGGAAACCATCAACGCGCGCACGACGAGCAGTCTGCTGCAGGCGCTTGTTGACTTCGTTTTCGATGCGCTCGGCCGGAATGCCGACAGTCATGCGGCGCTCAAGACCGGAGATGGTTTCAACCGAAACTTGCATGTAGAGCCCTCGTTGAACAGACAGATTATGAGTGGATGAATAAAAGGCGGACATTCTAGGGTTTGTTGGCCTGTCATCGCAAGCCGCATCGCCCCGAGATTCCGCCGCTCGGGGTTTTTCTTGAATCTTTTCTCCCCGTGCCGCTCGAAACAGATAGCCCCCGGACAGGATATGACGATGCAGACACTCAGCCAGTACCACGTCGACCAGACCGACCTTCGCGATCTCTATCAGCAGCTTCAGCACGCCCCGGCGCAGCACCTGAACGAAGCGCGGCATTTCCTGCGCAACCAGCTGCAGCATGCCACCCCACAGCTGGCGGATCTCCCTGACAACCCCGCCCAGCTGGAGACCCACATACTGCGCAACAACGCACGAACCGCCCGCGCCTGGCGCGACTACCTGATGACCCGCAAGCAGGGCCAGCCCCGTCGCTATTTCAGCACGCGATCCCATGCGCTCTACTTCCTGCGAAACGTGGCGCCCACCAAGCTGGTGGACGGCGCCTGGCTCTACGGCGTGCTCCGCCAATGGCATGACCCGCGGATGCATGACCTGGTACGCACCTATCTTGAAGAGCTGGGCGATGGCGAACCGGAACAGAACCACGTACTGGTCTATCGTCAGCTGCTGGCCAGCCACGACCTCCGCGACCTGGATGGACTGCCGGCCGACCGCTACATGCAGGGCGCTCTGCAGCTCGCCCTGGGTCACCTCACCGACGAGTTCCTGCCGGAGGTGATCGGCTACAACCTCGGCTACGAGCAACTGCCGCTGCATCTGCTGATCACCACTTACGAGCTGGCGGAGCTGGGCATCGACCCGCACTACTTCCGCCTGCACATTACCATCGACAACGCCTCCACCGGCCATGCACGGCGGGCAGCCCGGGCAGTACTGGACAACCTGCCGATCGGCAGCGGCCAGCAGAGCTTCTATCGCCGGGTGCGCCAGGGTTATCAGCTCAACGAGCTGGGCGCCTCCTCCACCTCGGTGATCCGCGAGTTCAATCTGGACAGGGAGTTATGCCGCGTTCTTGAAGAAAAGGCTAAAGTGGCCCGGCACATGCATTCGGATATGTGCCGGATAGATGGACGCACCATCAATGAATGGCTGGACAGCAGCGGACGCATCCCTGCCCTGCTCGAAGCCCTGCAGCAAAAAGGCTGGATACGCCGCCACCAGGACCCGGCGGACAGCCGCTTCTGGCGACTGATCAAAAGCGACCGCGCACCCATGTTCGGCGTATTCAGTGATTACGAACTGCAGCTGTTGCACGACTGGATTGCCGGAGAATGGCAATGCGAACAGACCAACCGCCTGGCAGCACGCCGCAGCCACGCGGGCCACCCTGCGGACGCGGAGGCGAAGGAAAGCCTGCGTCGGGAGGAAGTCGAGCTGCAGAAGACGCTGAGCAAGCTGTCGGAACAGGAACGCACCCGGCGACTGATCGAGCTGCTGTCACCGGCCGAGCATTTCACCCCCGCCGGGCTGGCCGCCACCAGGATATTTGCCGCAAGGCTGTGACCGGGCCGGGGCTGCTGTGCAGCCGATCGCGGCGAGGTCGCCAGAAGACATATATAAAGGAAGCAATGAGCAGAGCCGCTCATCAGGCATGAATGGTGCGGACGGAGAGACTCGAACTCTCACACCTCGCGGCGCCAGAACCTAAATCTGGTGTGTCTACCAATTCCACCACGTCCGCAATTTGGTACAGATACAAAAACGCCAGGCAGTGCCTGGCGTTTTTGCTGAAATGGGGTGGACGATGGGGATCGAACCCACGACACCAGGAGCCACAATCCTGTGCTCTACCGACTGAGCTACGCCCACCATTACAGCTGCAACACTAACACAACTTCTGCAGAATCATACCATGTGCGCTGTGGCGCGCCCGGCAGGATTCGAACCTGCGACCACCCGCTTAGAAGGCGGGTGCTCTATCCAACTGAGCTACGGGCGCCGTATGCACATGATCAATCCCGAAGGCTTGAAATGCTGGTGCCTTGATCGCCTTCCAAACCGACTTCGTTGTGTTTGTGAAGCGGGGCGAATAATACTCAGCCCCCACCCCCACGTCAACGGTAAAATCATATTTTTTTCAAATATTTGAGTAGCTTAAGAATGAAACGCTCGCTGGTCTTTGCCGAGCCCCCGTGGCGTGCGACAATCAGCGGCATTCTCGTACTACCCAGGAACATCATGAAAGCCCAACTCATCGATGGCAAACAGATTGCCGCCAGTCTCCGGCGAGAAATCGCCGACAAGGTCAACCAGCGCAGACAGCAGGGGCTGCGTATTCCCGGTCTCGCCGTTATTCTGGTAGGCAACGATCCAGCCTCCGAAGTCTATGTCGCGCACAAGCGCAAGGACTGCGAGGAAGTGGGCTTCATCTCCATGTCTCACGACCTGCCCGCCGACACCCGTCAGGAAGACCTGCTCGCGCTGATCGACCAGCTCAATGAAGACCCGACCGTGGATGGCATCCTTGTGCAGTTGCCTCTGCCCGCGCACCTGGATTCCTCCCAGCTGCTCGAGCGCATCCGCCCGGACAAGGATGTGGATGGCTTCCATCCGTACAACATCGGCCGCCTGGCCCAGCGCGTACCGCTGTTGCGACCCTGCACCCCGCTGGGCATCATCCGCCTGCTCAAGAGCACCGGCGTCAGCCCCTACGGTCTCAACGCCACCGTGGTCGGGGCCTCCAACATCGTCGGTCGTCCCATGGCCCTGGAACTGCTGCTGGCCGGCTGCACCACCACCGTCGCCCATCGCTTCACCACCGATCTGGAAGACCACGTCCGCCGCTCGGACCTGGTGGTCGTCGCGGTCGGCAAACCCGGCCTGGTGAAGGGTGAATGGATCAAGCCCGGCGCGATCGTCATCGACGTGGGCATCAATCGCATGGAAGATGGCCGCCTGCGCGGCGATGTGGACTTCGACGAGGCCGCCGAGCGTGCCTCATGGATCACGCCGGTTCCCGGTGGCGTCGGGCCGATGACCCGCGCCTGCCTGCTGGAAAACACCCTCACCGCCTGCGAGAAGCTGCACAGCTGAGCCGCCCCGGCCACGGAAGGTGCGCTGGCCCTGCCGCCAGCGCACCGGCTCACAAGCTCGCCGTCGCGCCACCATCCACCGGCAGATTGATGCCGTTGATGTAGGACGCCGCCGGCGACGCCAGAAAGGCCACCGCGTTGGCAAACTCCCTGGGCTCGGCAAACCGCCGGGTCGGCAGCTCCTGCAGCATGTCCTGCTCGATCTCCGCCACGCTGCGGCCCGCCGCCTGCGCCCGGTAGGCCAGCAGCTCCTCCAGCCGCGCGGTGCGTGTCAGCCCCGGCAGCACATTGTTGACCGTGATGCCGGCCGCCGCCAGTTCCCGGGACAGGGTCTTGGCCCAGTTCGCCATGGCGGCGCGGATGGCATTGGATACGCCCAGGTTGACGATGGGCGCCTTCACCGAGGTCGACAGCACATTGATGATGCGCCCGTAGCCCTGCTCCCTCATGCCCGGCAGCAACAGCTGCAGCACCGCCTGACTGCCCGGCAGGTGCTGGCTGAAGGCATGGGTAAACTCCTGGGGCGTGGCCAGATGAGCCGGGCCCGGAGCAGGCCCACCGGTGTTGTTGACCCAGATGGTGATCGGCCCGCCGCTGTCCAGCCGCGCCTGAAGCTCGGTGGACAGATGCGGCAGGTCGGCGGAGTCAGCACATATATAGCCATGCTGTTGCCCTTCGGCAGTGGGCAGCTGCGCCACCACCTCCGCCAGCTTCTGCTCATTGCGCGCGAGCACGATGACCTCCGCGCCCAGGGCCGCCAGTTGCCAGGCGCAGGCCGCCCCCAGCCCCTGACTTCCCCCACCGACCAGTGCACGTTTACCCGTAAGATCAAGATCCATTGCCGACTCCAATCAAAGCATTCCTAGGGATTCGATTCCCCAGAGCATAGCCTCTGGAGCCGGCACGCAGGAAGTGGCGCCGGGCCTTATATCGTATCGGCCGGCACCCGCACCCAGCCTTCCATCAGGATCCGCGCACTGCGGCTCATGATGGCCTTGGTCACCGTCCAGTTGCCGCCCTCCTGCCTGGCTTCCGCACCCACGCGCAGCGTGCCCGAGGGGTGACCGAAGCGCACCGCCTCGCGGTCACCGCCACCGGCCGCCAGATTGACCAGGGTGCCCGGCACCGCCGCCGCCGTGCCGATGGCCACCGCACAGGTACCCATCATCGCGTGGTGCAGCTTGCCCATGGACAGCGCGCGCACCAGCAGATCGACATCCGCGGCCATGATCGGCTTGCCGCTGGAGGCCAGGTAATCCTTCGGTGGTGCGACGAAGGCAATCTTCGGCGTGTGCTGGCGTTTGAGCGCCTCTTCCGGCGTCTTGATCAGCCCCATGCGCAGCGCCCCGGCAACGCGAATAGCCTCGAAACGCGCCAGCGCTTCCGGGTCCGAGTTGATCTGCTCGCGCAGCTCGGTACCCTGATAGCCGATTTCCTCTGCATTGACGAACACCGTGGGGATGCCGGCGGCAATCATGGTCGCCTTGATGGTGCCGATACCCGGCACCTCCAGGTTATCCACCAGATTACCGGTGGGGAACATGCTGCCGCCCTCTTCCCCGTCATCGGACGGGTCCATGAACTCCAGCACGATCTCCGCCGCCGGAAAGGTCACCCCATCCAGCTCGAAATCCCCCAGCTCCTGTACCTGGCCATCGCTGACCGGCACGTGGGCAATGATGGTCTTCTGGATATTGGCCTGCCAGATACGCACCGTGCAGGTGCCGTTCTCCGGAATCCGCGCCGGGTCCACCAGCCCCGCATGGATGGCAAAGGCCCCTGCCGCAGTCGACAGGTTGCCGCAGTTGCCGCTCCAGTCGACGAAGGGGCTGTCGATGGAGACCTGGCCGTAGAGGTAATCCACGTCGTGATCGGGCTGACTGCTCCTGGACAGGATCACGCACTTGCTGGTACTGGACGTCGCCCCGCCCATGCCGTCGATGTGGGCGGCATAGGGATCGGGACTGCCGATTACCCGCATGAACAGCCGGTCCCGCGCCTCGCCCGACACCTGACAGGATTCGGGCAGGTCCTGCAGACGGAAGAAAACACCCTTGCTGGTACCGCCACGCATGTAGGTGGCGGGGATCTTGATCTGTGTTGTCATTGTTGCTCCTGGGTTTGGGTGACAGGCCCCCCTCCCTTCACGGGTGAGGGGGAGCCTTTTACCGCCCTAAACCTTCCCTTCCAGAAAGTCCTGCGCAAACCGCTGCAGCACACCACCCGCTTGGTACACAGTCACTTCCTCGTCACTGTCCAGCCTGCAGGTCATGGGCACTTCAACGCGCTCGCCGTTCTTCCGGTTGATCACCAGCATCAGGTCCGCCCCCGGTGCCGGCGTGCCCTCCACGTCGTAGGTCTCGGTACCATCCAGCTCCAGCGTCTTGCGCGTGGTGCCCGGTTTGAACTCCAGCGGCAGTACGCCCATGCCGATCAGGTTGGTGCGGTGGATGCGTTCGAAGCCTTCGGCGGCGATCACTTCCACCCCGGCCAGACGCACGCCCTTGGCCGCCCAGTCGCGGGAGGAGCCCTGGCCGTAGTCGGCGCCGGCGATGATGATCAGCGGCTGCTTGCGGTTCATGTAGGTTTCGATGGCTTCCCACATGCGCATCACTTCGCCTTCCGGCTCGACCCGGGCCAGCGAGCCCTGCCTTACCGTGCCGTCCTCGTTCAACACCATCTCGTTGAACAGTTTCGGGTTGGCGAAGGTGGCGCGCTGGGCGGTCAGGTGGTCGCCGCGGTGGGTGGCGTAGGAGTTGAAGTCCTCCTCCGGCAGGCCCATCTTCGCCAGGTACTCACCGGCGGCGCTGTCCGGCAGGATGGCGTTGGACGGCGACAGGTGGTCGGTGGTGATGTTGTCCGGCAGGATCGCCAGCGGGCGCATGCCCTTCATGGTGCGCTCACCGGCCAGCGCGCCTTCCCAGTACGGCGGGCGGCGGATGTAGGTAGACATCGGACGCCAGTCGTAGAGCGGGCTCTTGGCCTCTTCCACCGCGCCGAGGTCGAACATCGGGATGTACACCTGCTTGAACTGCTCCGGCTTGACGCTGGAGGCGACAATGGCGTCGATCTCCTCGTCGCTCGGCCACAGGTCCTTCAGGGTAATCGGTTGACCCTTCTGGTCGTGCCCCAGCACATCCTGCTCGATATCAAAGCGCACGGTACCGGCAATCGCATAGGCCACCACCAGCGGCGGCGAGGCGAGGAAGGCCTGCTTGGCGTAGGGGTGGATGCGGCCGTCGAAGTTGCGGTTACCGGACAGTACCGCCGTGGCATACAGGTCGCGGTCGATGATTTCCTGCTGGATCTTCGGGTCCAGCGCGCCGGACATGCCGTTACAGGTGGTGCAGGCGTAACCGACGATGCCGAAGCCGAGCTTCTCCAGTTCCGGCAGCAGGCCGGCCTCTTCCAGATACAGCCTGGCGACCTTGGAGCCGGGCGCGAAGGAGGTCTTCACCCAGGGCTTGCGGATCAGGCCCAGTTCGTTGGCCTTTTTCGCCACCAGACCGGCGGCCACCACGTTGCGCGGGTTGGAAGTGTTGGTGCAGCTGGTGATGGCGGCGATGATCACCGCGCCATCGGGCATCAGCCCCTGCTCTTCTTCCTTGCGCGCCGCGGCCAGCTGCTCGGCGCTGGCGATGCCACGCTCCTGCAGCGCCGAGGTTGGCAGACGGCGGTGCGGGTTGGACGGGCCCGCCAGGTTGCGCACCACGCTGGACAGATCGAATTCCAGCACCCGCTCGTACTCGGCGGTGGTCAGCGCGCTGCTCCACAGGCCCAGCTGTTTGGCGTACTGCTCGACCAGCGCCACCTGCTCCGGCTCGCGGCCGGTCAGCTTCAGGTAATCGATGGTCTGGCCGTCGATATAGAACATTGCGGCGGTAGCGCCGTATTCCGGGCACATGTTGGAGATGGTCGCACGGTCGCCGATGGTCAGGCTGTCGGCTCCTTCGCCGAAGAACTCGACGTAGGCGCCCACTACCCGCTCCTTGCGCAGGAATTCTGTCAGGGCCAGCACGATATCGGTCGCGGTGATGCCCGGCTGACGCTTGCCGGTCAGCTTGACGCCGACGATGTCGGGCAGGCGCATCATGGACGGGCGGCCGAGCATCACGGTCTCGGCTTCCAGCCCACCGACGCCGATGGCAATCACGCCCAGCGCGTCGACGTGCGGGGTGTGCGAGTCGGTACCCACGCAGGTATCCGGGAAGGCGACGCCGTCACGGGCCTGGATCACCGGGCTCATCTTCTCCAGGTTGATCTGGTGCATGATGCCGTTACCGGCGGGGATCACGTCGACGTTCTTGAACGCGGTCTTGGTCCACTCGATAAAGTGGAAGCGATCCTCGTTGCGACGGTCCTCGATGGCGCGGTTCTTCTCGAACGCCTCGGGATCGAAGCCGGGCGCCTCCACGGCCAGCGAGTGGTCGACGATCAGCTGGGTCGGCACCACCGGGTTGACCTTGGACGGGTCACCACCGGCCTCGGCGATGGCATCACGCAGGCCGGCCAGGTCGACCAGTGCGGTCTGGCCGAGAATGTCATGACAGACCACGCGGGCCGGGTACCAGGGGAAGTCCAGATCGCGCTTGCGATGGATCAGCTGGCCCAGGTAGTCGTTGAGCTTCTCCGGCTCGGCGCGGCGCACCAGCTGCTCGGCCAGCACCCGGGAGGTATAGGGCAGTTTCGCCCAGGCGCCGGGCTGAATCGCATCCACGGCGGCGGGGGCGTTGTAGTAGTCCAGGTCGGTGCCCTGGAGTTTTTCGCGGTACTTGGTGTTCATGGTTTTGCCTGTATGAGCGTGGTGTGGGCCGCCCCCTCTCCCCAACCCCTCTCCCGCCAGGGGAGAGGGGCTTTGATAGCGTGCACGGAGCTGAGTAGGCGTTTTTCTGCAGCCCAACAAAGGTCTGCAGGCGAACCACTATCTATCCAGCGCACGGACTGCCCCCTCTCCCTTGACGGGAGAGGGCTGGGGAGAGGGTGAAAGGCCGCCCCAGAAAACTTACTTACGATCCTTCAACGGCACAAACTCCAGATCCTCCGGCCCAACATAGTTGGCGCTCGGGCGGATGATCTTGCCGTCGATGCGTTGTTCGATCACGTGGGCGGACCAGCCGGCGGTGCGGGCAATCACGAACAGCGGCGTGAACATGGCCGTGGGCACGCCCATCATGTGGTAGCTCACCGCGCTGAACCAGTCGAGGTTGGGGAACATCTTCTTGATTTCCCACATCACGCTTTCCAGCCGCTCGGCGATGTCGTACATCTTGCGGTTCTGCTGTTCGTCTGACAGCTCCAGCGCCACCTTCTTGATCACCTCGTTGCGCGGATCGGAGACGGTGTACACCGGGTGGCCGAAGCCGATGACCACTTCCTTGCGCCCTACCCGCTCGCGGATGTCGGCTTCAGCCTCATCCGGATTGTCGTAGCGCTTCTGGATCTCGAAGGCCACCTCGTTGGCGCCGCCGTGCTTGGGGCCGCGCAGCGCGCCGATGGCACCGGCAATAGCCGAGTACATGTCCGAGCCGGTACCGGCAATGACGCGGCTGGTAAAGGTCGAGGCGTTGAACTCGTGCTCGGCGTACAGGTTCAGCGAGGTGTGCATGGCGCGCACCCAGGACTCCCGGGGCTTCTCGCCGTGCAGCAGGTGCAGGAAGTGACCGCCGATGGAGTCGTCGTCGGTTTCCACGTCGATGCACTTGCCGTTGTGGCTGTAGTGGTACCAGTACAGCAGCATGGAACCCAGCGAGGCCATCAGCTTGTCGGCGATGTCACGGGCACCCGGGTGGTTGTGGTCGTCCTTCTCCGGCGTCAGACAGCCCAGCACGGAAACGCCGGTGCGCATCACGTCCATCGGGTGGGCGGAGGGCGGCAGTTGTTCCAGAGCGGTCATTACCGCCGCCGGCAGGCCGCGCAGGGCCTTGAGCTTGGCCTTGTAGGCACGCAGTTCGGCTTCGGTCGGCAGCTTGCCATGCACCAGCAGGTGGGCGATTTCCTCGAATTCACAGGTCGTGGCGATATCCAGGATGTCATAGCCACGGTAATGCAGGTCGTTACCGCTGCGGCCCACGGTACACAGGGCGGTGTTACCGGCGGCGGTGCCGCTCAGGGCGACGGATTTCTTCGGCTTGAAGGTCGGGGTGGTCGATTCGGTAGCGCTCATCGCACATTCTCCTCTTGTGCCCGGCCGCAGGGTCGGCCGGGTATTTTCTTGTTCAGGAAATCACTTCTTACCGGCGGCAAACAGCGCGTCCAGTTTCTGTTCAAAGGCGTGGTAACCGATGCGGTCGTACAGCTCCATGCGCGTCTGCATGCTATCCACCACGTTCTTCTGATGGCCTTCGGTACGAATGGCGTTGTAGACATTCTCTGCGGCCTTGTTCGCTGCGCGGAATGCCGACAGCGGATACAGCTGAATGGCAACACCTACCGAGGCCAGCTCTTCACGGGTGAACAGCGGCGTGGCACCGAACTCGGTGATGTTGGCAAGAATCGGAACGTTCAGCTCCTTCACGAAGCGCTCGTAGGTCGGCAGATCGTAGGCAGCTTCGGCAAAGATGGCATCGGCGCCGGCTTCGACGTAGCGCTTGCAACGCTCCAGCGCCGCGTCCACGCCTTCGGCCTGGATGGCATCGGTACGGGCAATCAGGAAGAAGTCCGGATCGGTCCGGGCGTCAGCCGCCGCCTTGACCCGGTCCGCCATCTCCTCGGTGGAGACGATCTCCTTGCCCGGGCGGTGGCCGCAGCGCTTGGCGCCGACCTGATCCTCGATATGGGCAGCGGCCGCGCCGGCCTTGATCAGGCTCTTGATGGTGCGCTCGATATTGAAGGCGCTGGGACCGAAGCCGGTGTCGATATCGACCATCAGCGGCAGGTCGCACACATCGGTAATGCGGCGCACATCGATCAGCACATCCTCAAGGGTGTTGATACCCAGATCGGGCATGCCGAGGGAGCCGGCGGCAACGCCACCACCGGACAGGTAGATGGCCCTGAAGCCAGCACGCTTGGCCAGCAGGGCATGGTTGGCATTGATCGCGCCGATCACCTGCAACGGTTGTTCTTCGACCAACGCCTGACGAAACTTCTGACCCGGGGTCTTGTTCATTACCTATTTCCCTCCTGAGGATGTAGTGGCGTCGCGCTGCTCCAGCATACGGCGCTCTATATTGCGGCGAGATGCGCTGATATGACGGCGCATCAGCATTTCCGCGAGTTCACCATCACGGTCGGCGATGGCTTCGATGATTCGATGGTGCTCGGCAAACGCCTGCTGCGGGCGCTTGGGAGCGGATGAGAACTTGTAGCGGTACATGCGTACCAGGTGATACAGATCCCCGCAGAGCATGTCGCTCAGGGTGCGATTCTTGCTGCCCTGGATGATCACGAAATGGATATCCAGGTCGCCTTCCTGCTGATAGTAGGATTCGTTGGCCTTCAGGCCGGAATGCCGCTCGTGGGTTGCCAGCACTTCACGCAGGTTGGCGACCTCCTCGTCGGTCATGTTCTGCGCGGCCAGCCGGCAGGCCATGCCTTCCAGCGCCTCGCGCACATGGTAGAGCTCGATCAGCTCTTCATAGCTGAGCGACACCACCCGCACACCGGCATGGGGCACGCGCACCACCAGCCGCCGCCCTTCCAGCCGACGGATGGCCTCGCGCAATGGCCCCCGACTGATACCGTAGGTGGTGGACAGAAACTGTTCACTGATCCGCGTCCCCGGCGGGATCTCACCCTTGACGATGGCCGTCTGCAAACGCAGAAAGGCTCCATCGGAGAGTGTGGTGGTGGCTGCAGCCTCTACGGAATCGGTCAATTGTATACAACCTTGTTATGTGCGGATATAGAAAGCCCCGTTATTGAGGGCGATAGTGCCAGCGTCGAACACGGATTGTCAACAATCCGAGAATAGCGGTTACGTAGCGCAACAACTCGGCAAGGAACTTAGGGCCCTGTGTGCCGGTCTGCTTGCGTGCTACTATCGCACCCGTCCAACGCTGCCTTTTCCGACCGATCCATGGAATGGAGCAGCAGTCTGAAACTGCCGCTGAGAACGTTATGCAATCGATCAACACGCATCTGAAAATCCTGATTGCCCTTATGGTCAGTCTGGGGCTCCTGATTACCGGTTATCAGATCTATGTCCTGGACATCCCCGTCCGGGAAGACGAAACCGACGATATATGGAGCCTGGACGCGAAGGTGGAATTCCGCGCCAACAGCGGGGTTCCGGTAAAGGCGCAGCTGTTCATTCCACCGCTCAATCAGGAATTCGTCAGCCTCAACGAGAGTTTCATTTCCAATAACTACGGCGTCAGCGTCAACCAGCAGAACGGCAACCGCCGGGTTACCTGGTCCGCCCGCCGTGCCAGCGGCTCCCAGGCTCTTTATTACCGCATGGTGCTGACCAAGCGTTACGGCACCGAGCCGGTCGAGGCCAGGCCGCCCGCCCCGCGCCAGCCGATCGAGCTGAGCGGCGCCGAGCAGGTCGCCGCCGACGCCCTGATCAATCCGATCCGCCAGCACTCGGCCGACATCGAGACCTTCATCAGCGAAACCATCCGCCGGGTCAACGACATCACCGATGACAACGTCCGTCTGCTGCTGGACGGTCAGGCCACGCCGCTGAACAAGGCAAGGGTGATCGACGTGCTGCTGTCCAACGCCCGCATTCCGCTGGAGCTGGTGCACACCATCCGCCTGGAGCCCTCGACCAACCAGGAGCCGGAACTCTGGCTGCGCAGTCACAACGGCGAGCGCTGGCTGTACTTCCACCCGGAGACCGGCCAGCAGGGCATCCCCGACAACCGTCTGGTCTGGTGGACCGGTAACCTGCCGCTGCTGCAGCTGGAAGGCGGCCGCACCGGCAACGTCAGCTTCACCATCAACAACAGCGAAATGAACGCGCTGCGCCTGGCCCGCATGACCACCGAGGCCACCACCTCGCCGCTGCTGGAATACTCGCTGTACGGCCTGCCGCTGCAGGCCCAGCAGGTCTATCAGGTGATGATCATGATCCCGATCGGCGTACTGGTGATCCTGGTGCTGCGCAACCTGATCGGCATCCAGACCCTGGGCACCTTCACCCCGGTGCTGATCGCCCTGGCATTCCGAGAAACCCAGGTCGGCTGGGGCATCATGCTGTTCACCCTGATCACTGCCCTGGGCCTGTCGCTGCGTTCCTATCTGGAGCATCTCAAGCTGCAGATGCTGCCCCGACTGTCCATCGTGCTCACCTTCGTGGTGATCATCATTGCGGTGATCAGCCTGTTCAGCCACAAGCTGGGCATCGAGCGTGCATTGTCGGTATCGCTGTTCCCGATGGTGATCCTGACCATGACCATCGAGCGCCTGTCGATCAACTGGGAAGAGCGCGGCGGCGGTCACTCCTTCAAGGTCGCGGTTGGCACGCTGATCGCCGCGACCCTGTCGCACATGCTGATGACCATTCCGGAACTGACCTACTTCGTGTTCACCTTCCCGGGTGTGCTGCTGGTGCTGGTAGGCTTCATGCTGGCCATGGGTCGCTATCGCGGCTACCGCCTCACCGAACTGATGCGCTTCAAGGCGCTGACCAAGCAGGGTTGAGGGCCAACACATGTTTTTCTGGAAAACCTGGAAGGCACTGAGCGAAGCGGGCGTGATGGGCATCAATCGCCGCAACGCGGACTACGTGCTCAAGTACAACAAGCGGCATCTGTACCCGGTGGTGGACGACAAGATCCTGACCAAGGAACGGGCCATCGCTGCGAAAATCAACGTGCCGGAAATGTACGGCATCATCGATAGCGAAAAGGATATCGGCAAGTTCAGCAAACTGGTTGAAGGCCACAAGGACTTCGTCATCAAGCCGGCGCAGGGCGCCGGCGGTGACGGCATCATGGTTATCGGTGACCGCTACGAGGGGCGTTATCGCACGGTATCGGGCAAGATCGTCAGCCATGACGAGATCGAGCATCACCTGTCCAACATCATCTCCGGGCTGTACTCCCTGGGCGGCCACCGTGACCGCGCGCTGATCGAATATCGGGTCAAGCCCGATCCGATCTTCCGCAGCATCAGCTACGAAGGCGTGCCCGACATCCGCATCATCGTTCTGATGGGCTACCCGGTGATGGCGATGCTGCGCCTGCCTACCCGGCAGTCCGGCGGCAAGGCCAACCTGCACCAGGGCGCGATCGGCGTCGGCGTGGACCTGACCACCGGCATCACCCTCCAGGGCACCTGGCTGAACAACAAGATCAGCAAGCACCCGGACACCGCCAACGAAGTGGCCGGCGTGCAGCTGCCCGACTGGGACGGCTTCATGCGCCTGGCCACCTCCTGCTACGAGCTGTCCGGGCTGGGCTATATCGGCGTGGATCTGGTCCTGGACGAGAAAAAGGGCCCGCTCATTCTGGAGCTCAACGCCCGCCCCGGCCTCAACATCCAGATCGCCAACGATGCCGGCCTGACCCACCGCTGCCACACAGTGGAACGACATATCGCCGCGCTGAAGAAAGCCGGTCGCAGCGAGACCGTCGAGGAGCGTATGGCGTTCTCGCAGAAGCATTTCGGCAAGCCGGTGTTTCTCAGCGCCGACGAAGTGCCCCCGCCGTCGGAAGCTGTCGAACCCGACGCATGATCCAGCCCTACCGCATCACCGAGCTGCCCTGGCAGGCCGACCCGCTGCCGGGGCTGCTTGCCATCCGGGGCATGGGCCACCCGGTCCTGCTTGACTCGGCCGCCAGCGGTGATCCTCGCAGCCGCTACAGCATACTGGCTGCCGATCCCGCCATGGTGATCAGCGCCGAACGAAACGAAAGCGGATTGTCGACAATCGCGCGCCTGCGCGCCGCGCTGCAGGACCTCGGGCCGGCCAGCTGGCCTGATCAGCTGCAACTGCCGTTTGGCGCAGGTGCGCTGGGATTCGTCAGTTACGACTTCGGCCGGGCGCTGGAAAGCCTGCCGGTACAGGCGAAGGCCGATATTTCCCTGCCACTGTTGCAGATGGGCATCTATCACTGGAGCGTCATCAGCGACAATCAGGCCCGGCGCCGCTGGCTGGTCTGCCACCCCAGGGTGGCACGGGAGTATGAGGAGCAAGTGCTGATGCGGCTGGGCTCCCGAGATCCTTCCGAACAATCCTTCGCCCTGCGACAGCCCTTCGCCGCCGAACAGCGCAAGGACGAATATCTTCAGTCGTTCGAGCGCATCCAGCACTATATCCGCGCCGGCGACTGCTACCAGGTCAACCTGGCCCAGCGCTTCAGCGCGCCCTGCCAGGGCGATCCCCTCGCCGCCTACCGGCGACTGCGCCGGGCCTGCCCCACCCCCTTCGCCGCCTACCTGGAGTCACCGGACCACGCCGTGCTGAGCCTGTCGCCGGAGCGCTTTCTCAAGGTAGTGGATGGCCAGGTGGAAACCCGCCCGATCAAGGGCACGCGCCCCCGGGGCACAACCGCCGAGCGGGACACAGCGCTGGCCGAGGAGCTGCGCAGCAGCCCCAAGGACCGCGCGGAAAACCTGATGATCGTCGACCTGCTGCGCAACGACCTAGGTCGCGTATGCGCCTATGGCAGCGTACGGGTGCCGGAACTGTTCAGCATCGAGCGCTACCCCAACGTCCACCACCTGGTCAGCAGCATTACCGGCACCCTCGCCCCCGGCGAGGACGCCCTGAGCCTGCTGGCCGGCGCCTTCCCGGGCGGCTCCATCACCGGCGCCCCGAAGATCCGCGCCATGCAGATCATCGAAGAACTGGAGCCGGTACGCCGCAGCCTGTATTGCGGCAGTATCGGTTACATCGGCTGCGAGGGGCAGATGGACATGAACATCGCCATCCGCACGCTGGTGCACCAGAAGGACCGGCTCTATTGCTGGGGTGGCGGCGGTATTGTCGCGGATTCGGATGGGGAAGCGGAATATCAGGAAAGCCTGACCAAGGTGCGGGTGCTGATGGAGAGTCTGGGGTAGCTTGGTTTGAGTTGCTGGTTGCTGGTTGTTGGTTGCTGGTTGCTGGTTGCTGGTTGCTGGATCAGCGGAAGACTTCGCTTATGGGGCGGGCTATCTCGACACGCTGCAAGTACATCCCTGTAAGCTCGCGGTCGCCATCCATGGCGACACGACGGTCGAGCTAACCCGCCCCACAAGCTCCGTCACAAACTCTTGAGTCGCGGACGGCAAAACCAAACCAGCAGCGGCTTGAATGTCAGCAGGCCGGAGGGGGTATGACCGATCGCGGGACCGTCTGCGGCCAGGGACGGCCGTAGACGAGCGCCATGGATGGCGGGGTGCGAGTCCAGCGATGGGTCATGCCCCCTCCGGCCCGGCCCCGATTCCGCAACAGCGTCGACCTGAGAAAAAATCACGCTGATCAAGCAGGCTTACAGGCTCAGCTTCCGATTCGACGCCTTGATGAATTCCTTCTTCAGGTCTTCAAAGGTATGCACCGCGGGGAACTGCGGGAATTCGGCGATCACGTTGTCCGGCGCGTGGAACAGAATGCCAGCGTGGGCTTCGGAGAGCATGGTGGTGTCGTTGTAGGAGTCACCGGCGGCGATCACCCGGTAGTACAGGCTCTTGAACGCCAATACCGACTGACGCTTGGGGTCCTTCTGGCGCAGCTGGTAGTCCACCACCCGGTCATTCTCATCGGTGATCAGCTTGTGGCACAGCAGCGTCGGAAAGCCCAGCTGGCGCATCAGCGGCTGGGAGAATTCGTAGAAGGTGTCGGACAGGATCACCACCTGGAAACGCTCGCGCAGCCAGTCCACGAACTCCACTGCACCGTCCAGCGGCTTCAGGGTGCCGATCACTTCCTGGATATCGCCCAGCTTCAGGCCATGTTCGTCCAGAATACGCAGGCGCTGCTTCATCAGCACGTCGTAATCGGGAATATCCCGGGTGGTCGCGCGCAGCTCGGCGATACCGGTTTTCTCGGCGAAGGCAATCCAGATTTCGGGGACCAGAACACCTTCGAGGTCAAGGCAGGCGATTTCCACAGAGTACTCCTGAAGCAGTGATTGAACTGGCGCCACAATCTACCGGCTCCGCTACGCGGGCGCAATCGCGGCGCGACAGGACAGGTCTTCGATAGCAGCAAGGCATAAAACTATAACCAAATAGAGGAAGAAGTACTAAGCGCCCCTTGCTAAAATGCCGCGATCAAGAGATGGCCCGCAGATGGCCGCATTGCAGGAGAGCCTGATGTTGAGCAATACATTCGATGCCGAAGCCCTGGCGACCGAGTACGCCGCGAAGTCGCCGCAGGAAATTCTGAAGCTGGCCTTCGCGCATTTCGATGACCTCTGGCTGTCCTTCAGTGGGGCCGACGACATCGTCGTGCTGGACATGGCCTGGAAGATCAATCCGCAGCTCAGGGTGTTCACCCTGGATACCGGTCGCCTGCATCCGGAGACCTACCGTTTTCTGGAAGAAGTGCGCAAGCACTACGACATCCAGCTCGAAGTACTCTCCCCCGATCAGCAGGCGCTGGAAGCCTACGTCAAGGCCAAGGGGCTGTTCGACTTCTATGAAAGCGGCCATGGTGAATGCTGCGGCATCCGCAAGATCGCGCCCCTGCGCCGCAAGCTGGCCACCGTCGATGCCTGGATCACCGGCCAGCGCCGGGATCAGAGCCCCGGTACCCGCAGCAACGTGCCGGTGGTGGAAGTCGATGGCGCCTTTTCCACTGCGGACCGCCAGTTGATCAAGTTCAACCCGCTGGCCAACTACACCAGCGAAGACGTGTGGAACTACATCCGCATGCTGGAGATTCCCTACAACCCGCTGCACGAGCGCGGTTTTGTCAGCATCGGCTGCGAACCCTGCACCCGCCCGGTCCTGCCCAACCAGCACGAACGTGAAGGTCGCTGGTGGTGGGAAGAGGCAACCCAGAAGGAATGCGGACTGCACGCCGGAAACCTGATCGCCCGGGGGTAAGCGCGTTTTGGGCGGGCGTCCGCGCCTGCGGCCATCGCCGCGAGGTCGCGGCTCCTACAGAGATGGGGCATGTACCGGGTTCGAATCGATGGGTATGGCGCGGCTGACAGGCCCGCCCCCGGGAATGTCGAGTTCCATCTCGACACAGCGGACCGTCAGCAAACCGGGTACCCGGAACGAGCACCCGGCCCCGCCGCAGGCGATGACTCAGTAAACCGGCAGCTCCACCGACTCGAACAACGCCTCCACCTCCGCGCGATTGGCACAGGCGGTCACTTCCTCGATGCGCTCACGGGTAAGATGTGGCGCAAAGGCTTCGATGAAGTCGTACATGAACCCCCGCAGAAAGGTTCCCTTGCGAAAGCCCAGATGGGTGACGCTGGACTCGAACAGATGACTGGCATCAATCGTCACCAGATCATCATCCAACTGCGGATCAACCGCCATCTTCGCCACGATTCCCACCCCCAGTCCCAGCCGCACATAGGTCTTGAGCACGTCGGCATCCGCGGCGGTGAAGACCACCTTCGGCTCCAGCCCCTTATGGCTGAAGGCCTCGTCCAGTTTCGAGCGGCCGGTGAAGCCGAACACATAGGTGACAATGGGCTGCTCGGCCAGCAGCTCCAGGGTCAGCGGACCGGCGTCCGCCAGCGGGTGCCCCTTGGGCACGATCACGCAGCGGTTCCAGCGGTAGCAGGGCATCATCACCAGTTCGTTGAACAGCTCCATGCCCTCGGTGGCAATGGCAAAGTCGGCAGTGCCATCGACCGCCATCTCGCTGATCTGGGTCGGCGTGCCCTGATGCATGTGCAGCGACACCTCGGGATAGGCCTCGATGAAGCGGGCGATCACCGGGGGCAGAGCATAGCGCGCCTGGGTGTGGGTGGTTGCCAGGGTCAGGGTACCCCGGCGCTCATGGCTGAACTCCTGGGCGATCTGCTTGATGTTCTCGCACTTGCGGAGGATTTCACCGGCCGTCTGGATGATCTGTTCGCCGGCCGGCGTGATGCGGGTGAGGTGCTTGCCGCTGCGTGAGAACACCTCCACTCCCAGCTCGTCTTCCAGCAGGCGGATCTGCTTGCTGATGCCCGGCTGGGAGGTGTAAAGACTCTGGGCGGTGGCGGAAACGTTGAGGCCGTGGTGGGCCACTTCCCAGATATAACGCAGCTGCTGCAATTTCATAGATGCCATCCCTCAGTGCAAACAAGCGAAACATCATGAACCGTTTATAACCAAATTCATAGTTATCACGGTGATGTTAGACCAGGAATGGCAAAAGGTAACGCCGCTGGTCGGTTGGAACAGCGGCGAAGCAGCAGTGCCGGGGAGCCCCCCGAGCCGGAAGTCAGTTCTCGCTCAGATAACCTGCTTCGATAAACCGCAGCATGTTCAGCAGCGTTTCGGTGCGCGGCATGCTGTACCCGGCCTCTGCGGCGAGCTTCAGCGCTTCACCGTACAGATTGTCGAGTTCCATCGGCCGCTTGTGCAGCCAGTCGTGGTACATGCTCGGCAGATAGTCGGGTATGCGGCTGGTACCGGCGATCAGCAACTCCGGCAGCTTCTCCGGCAGCGGGTAGCCGCAGGCGCGCGCGGCTCCTGCCACCTCTTCCATCAGCCCCAGGATCAGCTCCCGGCTCGCCGGGTTGGCCAGCAGAGCGTCGGTCCCGGCATTGAGTACCACGGATACGCCGTTGAACGGCGCGTTCCACACCAGCTTCTGCCAGCGGGCCGCATCCACGCTGTCCATTTCCCGGGCCTTCAGTCCGGCAGCACGGAACATCTCCGCCCCTTCGGCAATGATCGCCTGCTGCTGCGCTGCGTCGGCGCCGCCGGAGTGATAGCCCAGGTCGATCATGCCGTTGTCCTGGTGCACTACCACTCCCGGAGCCTTGCGGTACAGGCAGACGTAGCACAGCCCACCGATCAGGTGCAGCCCCTGCGGCAGGTGCTGACGCAGGTGTTCTTCGTTGTTCAGTCCGTTCTGCAACAGCAGAACCCGGGCGTCGGGCGCCGCCGCCCGGGCGATAAGGGGGGCCAGCTCATCGTTGCTGGTCGATTTGGCGCCGATCAGCAACCAGTCGCAGGGCGGCATCTGCGTCACATCCTCATAGGCCTGGACCGACGGCAGCCTCAGTTCGCCATGCACCTGGCTCTCGATCAGGATGCCGTTCTGCCGGACCGCCTGGTATTCG
This sequence comes from Halopseudomonas pertucinogena, assembly GCF_014646575.1. GTDB lineage: Bacteria > Pseudomonadota > Gammaproteobacteria > Pseudomonadales > Pseudomonadaceae > Halopseudomonas > Halopseudomonas pertucinogena. Next base: position 112,793 of record NZ_BMNN01000002.1, read on the forward strand.
CTGCGCAGCAGGAAATGCACGTCGTACCCTGCCCGCGCCAGCATGACGCCGTAAAACCCACCGATAGCGCCGGTGCCGATGATTCCAATACGTGGCTTCGCCATTCACTGCCCCCTGGTTATTGTCGAATGCTTCACAGAACTCGCCCATGGTATGACGTCGCCGCGCCGGGGAACAGTCAGACAGGCGACAAAGCATGCGTCAGGGTAGCCGTGGCGGGCGTCCATGCTTTAAGCTGTCCGCCATCAAAGACGGGCCGGCGGTTTGCCGGCCTGACCGACTCGCTGGGAAGGAAGATGGCTGATTTACCTATTAATGATCTGAACGTTGCTTCCAACGAAGCGATGATTACACCGGCCCAACTCAAGGCCCGAATCCCCATGAGCCAGGCGGCGCAGGCCACCATAAGCGGAAGCCGCCAGGTCATTCGCGACATTCTCGACGGCAAGGACCACCGCCTGTTCATCGTCATCGGCCCCTGCTCCATTCATGATGTCGAGGCGGCCAAGGACTATGCCCGTCGGCTCCGGGAGCTGGCCGCCGAGGTCAGCGACACCCTGTATCTGGTCATGCGCGTGTACTTCGAGAAGCCGCGTACCACCATTGGCTGGAAAGGACTGATCAACGACCCTTATCTGGATGACAGTTTCAAGATCGAGGACGGACTGCACATCGGCCGTCAGCTGCTCAGCGACCTGGTCGAGCTGGGCCTGCCCACCGCCACCGAGGCCCTGGACCCGATCTCGCCGCAGTACCTGCAGGACCTGATTTCCTGGTCCGCCATCGGCGCGCGCACTACCGAATCCCAGACCCACCGTGAACTGGCCTCGGGCCTGTCCTGTGCGGTCGGCTTCAAGAACGGCACCGACGGCAACCTCGGCGTGGCCATCAATGCCCTGCAGTCCACCGCCAGCCCGCATCGCTTCATGGGTATCAACCATGAAGGCCAGGTTTCGCTGGTCACCACCCGCGGCAACCGCTATGGCCACGTGGTGCTGCGCGGCGGCAACGGCAAGCCCAACTACGATTCGGTCAGCGTTGCCCTGTGCGAGCGCGAGCTGGAAAAGGCCGGCATCAAGCCGAACATCATGATCGACTGCAGCCACGCCAACTCCAACAAGGACCCAGCCCTGCAGCCGCTGGTGATGGACAACGTGGCCAACCAGATCGTGGATGGCAACAACTCGATCATCGGCCTCATGGTGGAAAGCCATATCGGCTGGGGCAACCAGGCAATCAACAAGGATCTGTCGCAGCTGGAGTACGGCGTGTCCATCACCGACGCCTGCATCGACTGGGACACCACCGTCAAGGCGGTCCGCAGCATGCATGCCAAGATCAGGGATGTACTGCCACAGCGCAAGCGCGGCTGAGTTCTTCTCGACCTGCCAGCGCATCACCCCGGAGGCCGGCTCCCCGCCTCCGGGGCCCCTCTCAATCCCGTCCGGCCCGCTCGTCCATGTAGCGTGCAACGTAAGAGCACGACGGGATCACCTTGTAACCCTGCTCCGCAGCGTATTTCAACGCCTCCGCCGCCAGCAGTGCGGCCAGTCCCCGCCCACGCAGCGAATCCGGCACGAAGGTGCGGTAGATATCGATGGTCTGCTTGCCCAGGTCCATGTAGGTCAGATACGCGCGCCCCGCCTCGTCATCGATGTAGAACATCCGACCCTCGATGTCATGCTGAACAGCAACATCCTCATTCATCTCCGCCCTCCTCTGTTATGCCGGCCCCTCACGCCGGCGGATTGACCCCGATACCCAGCAGCATCAGCAGCCCGATGGACGCCAGACAGGCAATCACCGGCACCACCACGGTCACCACGAACATGTCCTTGTAGGCTTCACGGTGGGTCAGCCCCATGATCATGAAGGTAGCGATGACCGCTCCGCAGTGCGGCAGCGAATCCAGGCCCCCGGCAGCAATCGCCGCAATCCGGTGCAGGATCTCGGGCTGCACGCCCATGTCAAGATAGCTCGGCGCCAGGGTCTGCATGAATATCTGCAGACCGCCCGATGACGAGCCGACGATGGCCGACAGGGTGCTGACGGACGCGAACACCGACAGCAGCGGCGGCAGGTTCACACCCAGGATCCACTGGGCAAACTCGCCGAAGCCGGCCGTCTGGGTGACCACCCCACCAAAGCCGATCACGGCTGCGGTATTCAGCAGCGGCATCACCGAATCCTCGGCGCCCTGCCCGAACACCTTGCCGATCTGGCGGCGGGCATTGCCAAACAGTATTGCACAGGTCAGTGAGCCGACAATAAGTGCAATGCTCGGCCAGATGATCGGCTGCGCGGCACTGAACAGCAGCGTCCGGGCCAGCAGCCCATCGTCGGCGGACCAGTCGCCCATCCCCAGCAGCAGGCGCGGCAGCATGATCACACCCAGCACCATGATCAGCGGCACGATCGCCAATCCCCACGATGGCGCCTCATCCGGGTCGCCGATCAGTTGCTCCATGCGTCGGTCCTGCTCGTTCTCCACATAGCCTTCACCAGTGGCCCTGGCGACTTTCCACTCGCGCTCCACATACCACATGCCCAGGCCCGCCATGATCGCCGCCGCGAACAGCCCGATCCAGCCGCCGGCAAACAGATCGGTACCCAGCGCGCTGGCGGAGATCACGTTGTGGATCGAAGGCGAACCGGGCAACGCCGTCATGGTGAAGGTGCCGGCACCGATGGCGGTGGCCGCGCACCAGATGCGCTTGGGCAGGTTGGCTTCGCGCATCAAGGTGATGCCCAGCGGATACATGGTGAACACCACCACGAACACCACCACGCCGCCATAGGTCAGCAGCGCACAGACCACCATGCCCACCAGCAGGGTATGTCGGGTGCCCAGCCCCCGGGTGATGGCTACGGCGATGCTCTTGGCCGCCTGGCTTGTAGCCATGGCCTTGCCGAAAATGGCGCCACAGAGAAACAGCAGGAAGAACTTGCCGGCAAAGGTATAAGCCCCGAGCGGGCCGAAAGGATAGTGCTCCAGCAGTGCCGCCGGCAGCATGATGCCATTGGGAATGGCGACTACCAGGGCACAGATGACCGAAGCCAGAAAGATGTTCACGCCACGCAGCGCAAACCAGATCAGCAACGCCAACCCTGCGAACAACCCGATGTATCCGAGCATGTGATGCGGTCCTTTTATTATGATTGTTACCGGCTTCACATTAACCCAGCTCGCAGCGGGAACAAACCGCGCTGCACACAGGTCACTTTGCTGAATACTGGGGAACGCATGGCGATGATGATCGTCGTCAACCACCGTTCATCAGAAAACTGCCATAATTGCCGTCATTGGCGTTTTGCCATGAATGCGCAGCGGCAGGATGTCAATGCTCAGGCCCCGACCGGGGCCAGTCACCCTCTGTGAAATTGAAGGAGTATCACGATGAAAACCCTGATGAAGCTGTCCGCTCTGCCCTTGGCGGCCCTGCTGCTTGCAGGTTGTGCCAGCAACCAGCACAGCGAGGAAACCACCGCGCGCCTGTCCGCCAACGAAAACGCTGCTGCCCGCGCCCAGTCCACCGCCGACGAAGCCAACCGCAAGGCTGACGAGGCCCTGGCCGCTGCCCAGCGTGCCCAGCAGACAGCTGACGAAGCCAACGAGCGCGCCCTCCGCATGCTCGAGCGCGCCAGCCGCAAATGAGGTACCGGGGGCTGGCCGCCAGGCCGGCCCCTTTTCCACCCGTAGTAGCTCAGAAGAACGCGGTCGCCGCCTCGTACGGCTCGCCGATCACCTCCGGAATTCCCTCCTCGGCAAACACCACATCGCGAATCTTCTTCCAGTCCAGGCGGAATCCGCCCACCAGCTCGCCGCGCTCGCGCAATAGCTGCTGAATGGCGGTCTGTTTGTCCAGCACCGACGGGAAGCCATGCTCGTCCAAGGGGGTATGCACCTCCAGATACAGGCGTTCATCCATCACACCAAGCTTGTACGGCTGGTTGACGATGGTGACTGGAGTCCCGACCGGCACCTGGGGAAACAGCTCGGTGACATCCTTGTTGTTCATCCGGAAACAACCGTGACTGACCCGCATGCCGATACCGAAGGATTTGTTGGTCCCGTGGATCACATAGCCGCTCATGGCCAGATTCATCTTGAACGGCCCCATGGGATTGTCCGGCCCCGGCGGCACTACCGCCGGCAGGATCTCGCCCTGGGCAGCATGCTCATCACGGATCGACTGGGGCGGATACCACGACGGGTTCGCCTCCTTGCGCGCCACCCGGGTCTGCCCGATCGGCGAGGACCAGCCCTCACGACCGATGCCCACAGGCCAGGTGCTCACGCGTTCGCCGCCTTCCGGATAGAAGTACAGGCGGTACTCCGGCAGATTGATGACGATCCCGTTACGCGGCGCATCCGGCAGAATATGCTTGCCGGGCAGACGCACCTTGGTACCCTCGCCGGGCAGCCAGGCATCCACGTTCGGATTGGCTGCCTGCATTTCGTTGAAACCGAAGCCATGGGCGTCGGCCAGATCCACGAGGGTATCCTCGTAACGGGCCTCGATGGTGTAGATACTGCCGATTATCTGCTGCCCCTCGTAGGCAAGAGGGTAATCAGCCGCCTCTGCGGCTACCGCGGCCGCAATCAGAGCAATGCCCAGCAATCCAACTGATGTTTTCACTGGTCCCTCTCATGAACCGGGCGCTATTGCGCATACAAATCAAACTGTTGATTCAAGACCGGCACGGCATCAGCCGAGCGTGTAACCACTCGCTTGCCTGCATTGCGCAAGGTGCGCGCAACGTCCATGCACTGCGGACACAGGCTCTTCAGGGTGTGGCGTTGCACCTCCCGGTAAACCGGGCGCGATGGCAGCAGATCACCACAAAGAGATCGTTCCAGCGGCATATCCAGCCGCAGGTTGATATCTACCAGATGCATGTGCCACGGGTCGCCTACAAACAGGTCCTGCTGTTCGTCCTGCTCTACTACACACCACCTTCTGGCCATCCAGGACACTGTCACCTGAATTTTCCTTATATCTACTCGATGCTGTCCAGCCAGAGCCGGATAGCGGGCCAGGCATTATCCAGCAAAAGCGGCTGGGCTGCAGCGGTTGGATGCACACCATCATCCTGCATCATCCCCTCTACCCCGCCGACACCCTCGAGCAGAAAGGGTACCAGCGTCACATCCCGCTCCTCGGCCACCTGGTGAAACACCTGGGCAAACCCGTCGGCGTAACGCGGACCGTAGTTCGGCGGGATCATCATGCCCAGCAGTATCACGTCTGCACCGGCCTGCTGCGACAGGGAAACCATCGCCGAAAGATTCTGTTGCATATTCTCCAGCGGCAGCGCACGCAGCCCGTCATTGCCACCCAGCTCGATGATCACCAGCTCCGGCTCGAACTCCTCAAGCAGCCCGGGCAACCGCGCCAGACCGCCTGCGGTGGTGTCACCGCTGACCGACGCATTGATCACGCTGTGCGGGTAGCCCTCGTCGGTCAGCCGCTGTTCCAGCAGGGAGCCCCAGCCTTCGCTGATTTCCAGACCAAAGGCCGCGCTGATACTATCGCCGACCAACAGGATGTTCTGTGCATGCACTGGCATGGCCAGCAGAAACAGAAAAACAGCAGCACATCTTTTCCAGACAGTCATCAAGGCCGATCCCATGTCAGACAGCGTTATCATCGCCCGCCACCTTAGCAAAGTCGTGGATGCCCCGGAAGCAAGACTGACCATACTCGACAACGTCAGCCTGAGCATTGCTCGGGGCGCCAGCGTGGCTATCGCTGAGCCTGCTCGCAGGGCTGGATCTGCCCAGTTCCGGCGAGGTGCTTATGGCCGGCGAATCCCTCGGCAGCCTGGACGAGGACCAACGCGCCGCCCTGAGGGCCGAACAGGTCGGCTTCGTGTTCCAGTCCTTTCAGCTGCTCGACAGCCTCAACGCACTGGAAAACGTCATGCTGCCGCTGGAGCTTGACGGGCGCCGCGACGCTGGCCGCCGCGCCGAGCAGCTCCTGCAGCGTGTCGGGCTCGGCCATCGGCTGCGCCATTACCCCCGTCAGCTGTCCGGCGGTGAACAGCAGCGCGTAGCAATCGCCCGGGCCTTTGCCAGCGAGCCGGCAATCCTGTTTGCCGACGAGCCAACGGGCAACCTCGACGCCGCCACCGGCGCTCGCATCACCGACCTGCTGTTCGAACTCAACCGCGAACAGGGCACGACACTGGTCATGGTCACCCATGACGAACGCCTGGCCCAGCGCTGCGAAAGCGCACTGCATCTGGAAGCCGGCCGACTGAAGGAAGACGTCGCATGATCGGTCGTGACCTGCCGCTGGCCTCCCGGCTGATACTGCGCGAGTGGCGCGCGGGCGAGCTGCGGGTCATGCTCCTCGCCCTGCTGATCGCGGTCACCGTCAGCACCGCCATCAGCTTCTTCACCGACCGCCTGCAGCGCGGTATGGCGACCCGGGCGGCGGAGTTTCTCGGCGCCGATATGCGGGTGTCCTCAAGGGAGCCCCTACCCGACGCATTTCTTCAGGAGGCGATAAGGAATAACCTGCAACACGTTGATCTCGTTGACTTCTCAAGCGTCACTTCCAGTGAAGCCGAGATGCAGCTGTCCAGCATCAAGGCGGTCGGACAGGGCTATCCGCTGCGCGGGGAGGTACGCATCAGTGAGCAGGCTTTCGGCCAAGAGCGGGTAGCCGAGGGCGTACCGGAGCCCGGCAGCGTCTGGATCGAACCGCGGCTGCTCGGTGTGCTCGGTCTTGAGGTAGGCGACGCGCTGGAGATCGGTTATGCGCAGCTGCGCATCGACGCCCTGCTTACCCACGAGCCGGATCGCGCCGGAGATTTCTACAGCCTCACCCCGCGGGTGCTGATGAACCTGGCCGACCTGCCCGCCACCCGGGTAATACAGCCGGGCAGCCGGGTGCGCTACCGCCTGCTGGTGGCCGGCGACGAAGCCGATCTGCAGCGTTATCGTGACTGGCTCGAACCCCAGCTGGAAAGTCATCAGCGACTGACCTCCGTCGCCGACGACAACCGGCAGATGGGCAACGCCCTGGACCGCGCCAACCAGTTTCTCGGTCTGGCCAGCATAGCCGCCGTGGTCCTGGCCGGGGTCGCCGTGGCGCTCTCGGCCAGTCGCTTTGCCCAGCGCCACTTCGACACCAGCGCCCTGCTGCGCTGCCTGGGTGCCAGCCGGCGGCGCACATTGCGCCTGTTCCTGCTGCAACTGCTGGGCCTGGGCATCATCGCCACCCTCCTCGGCCTGCTGGCCGGCGGGCTGATGCAATGGGGGTTGATGCATCTGTTGCGCGACCTGCTGCCGCCGGATCTGCCGCGCCCCGGTTTCAAGCCTCTCGTCGTGGGGGCAGCCACCGGCCTGGTGGGCCTGTTCGGCTTTGCCCTGCCGCCGCTGCTGCGGCTGGGCCGGGTATCACCGCTGCGGGTTCTGCGCCGCGAACTCACACCGCTGCCCGGCAGCGGCTGGTTGATCTACGGCCTGGCGCTGTCCGGCCTCGCCCTGCTGATGTGGCAGTTCACCGGCAACCTGCCGATGACCCTGGCGGTGATCACTGGCGGCGCGCTGGCCACGCTGCTGCTGAGCAGTCTCGCCTGGCTGCTGCTGCGCAGCGCCGGCAACCGCCTGCGCCACCTGGGTCTGGCCTGGCGGCTGGGCAGCGGGCAACTGCTCAAGCAGCCCGCCGCTGCGGCCGGGCAGGTGCTGGCGTTCGGGCTGATCCTGATGTCCATGGTGGTGATCTTCATCCTGCGCACCGAGCTGCTCGACACCTGGCAGGCCCAGCTGCCGGAGGATGCGCCCAACCACTTCGTGCTGAACATCCTGCCCGCGGAGGAAGCCGCCTTCCACCAGGCACTGGATGACATCGGCGCCCGCGCTGCGCCGCTGTATCCGGTGTCACCGGGCCGGCTGGTCAGCATCAACGGCGAGCCGGTACGCGAACACGTCACCAAGGACAGCCCCGGTGAGCGCGCCATCAACCGCGACCTGAGTCTCACCTGGTCCGCCGAGCTGGCGGAAGACAACGAGTTGGTCGCCGGGCAATGGTGGCACCAGCTGCCGCAGACGGAGGGCCATCATGTGTCGGTTGAATCCGAGCTGGCCGACAGCCTCGGCATCGGTCTGGGCGACCAGCTCGGCTTTATCGTGGGCGGCACCCGCATCGAAGCGGGGGTCAGCAGCATCCGCCGCGTCAACTGGGACAACTTCACCCCCAACTTCTACATGGTGCTGTCCCCCGGCGCCCTCGAGGGCATGCCTACCACCCTGCTTACCAGCTTCCATTTGCCGGTGGAGCAACGCGAAGGCCTGCGCGAGCTGACCCGCGCCTTCCCGGCGATCACCCTGCTGGAAGTGGAAGCCATCCTCGAACAGCTGCGCGATATCCTGCAGCAGGTCACCCTGGCCGTTGAGTACGTGCTGGTATTCGTGCTGCTGGCGGGCTTTACCGTGCTGTTTGCCTCCCTGCAATCGACACTGGACACTCGCCTGTACGAAGGCGCCCTGCTGCGCACCCTCGGCGCCCGCCGTGACCTCCTGCGCAAGGCCAACCGCCTCGAATTCAGCCTGCTCGGCGCGCTGGCCGGCGCGCTGGCCATCGTCGCGGCGGAGCTGATCACCTGGCTGCTGTACCGGTTCGCGTTCGAGCTGGAGTGGCAGCCGCACTATGCGCTGTGGCTGGCGGTACCGGCGGCGGGAGCACTGCTGATCGGCCTGGCGGGGGCGCTGGGTACCCGGGCGGTGGTCAATCAGAGTCCAATGGGGTTGTTGCGGCGGAGTCAGTAAGCTGAACCTCCCCCTCTCCCCTCGCGGGAGAGGGCTGGGGAAAGGGGGAAGGCCCACAACCCCCAGCACCCACCTCACTCCCCCTCATACTCGATCGAATTCACATACCACACCGCCGTGCCCGCCTCCGTCGTCACCTCCGCCTCGTCATCCACCTGCTTGCCGATCAGTGCCCGTGCCATGGGCGAGTCCACCGAGATGTAATCCTTGCTCCCGAATATCTCGTCATAGCCTACAATCCGAAAGCGCAGCTGCTTGCCGTCATCATTCTCGATCTCCACCCAGGCACCGAAGAACACCTTGCCTTCCTGCTCCGGCCGGTAGTCCACCACCTTCAGGTACTCCAGACACTTGCGCAGATAACGCACCCGGCGGTCGATCTCGCGCAGGCGCTTCTTGTTGTACTGGTAATCCGCATTCTCGCTGCGGTCCCCCAGACTCGCGGCCCAGGCGACCTTCTTCGTGATGTCGGGGCGTTCCACCCGCCACAGTTCGTCCAGTTCCCTGCGCAGGTTCTCGTAACCCTGGCGCGTGATCAGCGGTGTCTTCAAACTGTCTGCTCCCTGTCCTGCCATTGGAGTGCGATGAAATGATGCGGTAATCCGCTCTGAATACGCGTATACTACGCGATCTTCAATCCCCCAAGGTTTACTCCACGTATGTCCGATACCGCTCCGGCGGCACCGCAATTTGCCGACCTCGGCTTGCCTGCACCGCTTCTTGAGGCCCTCAACAGCCTCGGCTATGAAACACCCTCCCCTATCCAGGCCGAGGCAATCCCGACTCTGCTGGCTGGCGAAGATCTGCTCGGCCTGGCACAGACCGGCACCGGCAAGACCGCCGCCTTCTCCCTGCCGGTACTGGCAGGCATCGACGTCAGCATCCGCGCCACCCAGGCGCTGGTCCTCACGCCCACCCGTGAACTCGCCCTGCAGGTAGCAGAAGCCCTGCAGCGCTATGCGCAGAACATGCGCGGCTTTTCCGTGCTGGCGCTGTACGGCGGCTCCCCCTTCGCTCCCCAGTTCAAGGCACTCGAGCGAGGCGCCCACGTCGTCGTGGCCACTCCAGGCCGCCTGACCGACCACATGCGCCGCGGCAGCATCAAGTTCGACAACATGCGCTTCCTCGTCCTCGACGAAGCGGATGAGATGCTCAAGATGGGCTTTGCCGACGATCTCGACGCCGTGTTCGAGAAGGTGCCCGAGAACACCCAGAAAGCACTGTTCTCCGCCACCATGCCCACCGGCGTGCGTACCGTTGCCCGCAAGCACATGCGCGAGCCGAAGGAAATCCGCCTGCACAGTGGCAAGACCAGCAGCCTGGACACCATCACCCAGAAGGTCTGGGAAGTGTCCAACCACCACAAGCTGGACGCCATGACCCGCCTGCTGGAAGTCGAGCCGGTCGAGGCGATGATCGTCTTCGTCCGTACCAAGACTGCCAGCCTCGAGCTGTCCGAGCGCCTGGAAGCGCGTGGCTTTGCCGCCGCGGCGCTGAACGGCGACCTCAGCCAGCAGTTGCGTGAGCAGGTCGTCGACCGGCTCAAGCGCGGCCTGCTGGATATCGTCGTGGCAACCGACGTGGCCGCCCGCGGGCTGGACGTGGAACGTATCTCCCACGTGCTGAACTACGACCTGCCCCATGACAGCGAGTCCTATGTCCACCGTATCGGTCGTACCGGCCGTGCCGGGCGTTCCGGTACCGCCATCCTGTTCGTCACCCCGCGCGAGCGGCGCATGCTCGGCATGCTGGAAAAGGCCACCGGCCAGAAGATCGAGCAACAGGCCCTGCCCACCGCCGACGCGGTACGCAGTGGTCGACTGAGCAAGCTCGCCGGCCGCCTGCAGACCGCCTCGGAAACCACTGGCGCCCTGCATCAGCAGCTGGTTGATGATCTGCTGCAGCTGACCACCATGGAACCGCTGGAGCTGGCCGCCAACCTGCTGGCCCTGCTGCCCAGTGCCAAGACCCTGGTCGAGCCCGTTGCCGACCTGCCCGCTGCCCCGCCGCGCCGGGAGATGAGCGACGACCGCGACAGCGGCCTGGTCCGTTACAAGGTTCAGGGTGGCCGCTCCAACGGTCTGATGCCCAAGCCGCTGGTCGATGCGCTGGTCAGGCATGGCGGCCTGCGCCGCCAGCAGATCGGTCACATCAAGATGTTCACCGAGCACACCGGTGTCTATCTGCCGCAGCTGGACAGCTCCGTACTGAACAAGCTGGCCGGCGTTGAGGTGAACGGCGTCGCCCTGCAGATCCGCGAGTGGCCGCTGCCACCCGGTGAAGTCGAGCGTCCGCGCAGCCCGCGTCCGCCGCGCAAGGACTTTGCCGGCAAACCGCGCACCGGCAGCAAGCCACCGGCACGCCGCAGCTGATCGATGGAATGGGTCGATATCGGCGTCAATCTGCTCGACGCCGCCTTTGACAGGGATCGCGACCAAGTGCTCGAACGCGCCTGGTCGGCCGGCATCAGCCAGATGATCCTGACCGCCACCGATATAGAAGACTGCACAGCCGTGCAGACCCTCTGCGCCAGCGACCCGCAGCGACTGTTCTGCACCGCCGGCGTCCATCCCCATTCCGCCCGCCACTGGTCCACTTCCGCTGCAGGCGAGCTGAAACGTCTTGCCCAGGCCGATTGCGTGCGCGCCATTGGTGAATGCGGACTGGACTACAACCGCGACTTCTCACCCCGCCCCGAGCAACGCAAGGCCCTCGAGCAACAGCTTGAACTGGCCGTGGAGCTCGGCTATCCGGTATTTCTCCATGAGCGCGAGGCCAGCGATACCCTCGTCGCCATCCTGCGGGACTTCCGCGACCAGCTGCCGGCCGCGGTGGTACATTGCTTCACCGCCGACAAGTCGGCACTGTACGGCTATCTGGATCTGGACCTGCACATCGGCATCACCGGCTGGATCTGTGACGAGCGCCGCGGCACCCACCTGCAACCGCTGGTCAGAGACATCCCCGCTGGACGACTGATGTTGGAGACCGATGCCCCCTGGCTGTTGCCCCGGACCCTTTCGCCCAGGCCGAAGGACCGGCGCAACGAGCCGGCTTTCCTGCCGGAGGTCGCCGCCATGGTAGCGCGCTGCCGGGGCGAGAGTCTGGAGCAGTTGGCAGCCCATACCAGCGCAACTGCCCGGGATTTTTTCGGTATCGCCATCTGAGCCGGTGGTCTTACCCTGCGTCCATACGCTATTCTGTCTCGCAGCCGGCAGTCCTCCAGGGATCGGACGCTCCGCACCGCCTTTTTCACATGTTTTCCCTGGGAGTCGCACAAGATGCTGCGTCTGAAGAAACTGTCCCTCTACTGCCTGCTCCCGTTCGCCGGCATGCTGGCCACCACCGCAGCTGTTGCCCAGAGTGATCGTGGCACCCTGCCGGCCAAGGTCACCTCGGCCCTGAACGCCGCAAACATTCCCACCAATGCCTTCTCCCTCGCGGTGATCCCGCTGGAGGATCAGGGCATGGCGCAATTCATCAATGCCGATCACCCGGTCAACCCCGCCTCGACCATGAAGCTGGTCACCACTTATGCGGCGCTCGAGCTGCTCGGCCCCAATTACCAGTGGCAGACCGATTTCTACGGCACCGGCGCCATCCGCGATGGCGTGCTGGAAGGGGATCTGGTATTTCGCAGCAGCGGCGACCCCAAGCTGACCATGGAGCGCATGTGGCTGCTGCTGCGTGATCTGCGCGCCGCAGGGGTGCGCGAAGTGAAGGGCGACCTGGTACTGCAGCCGGCCGACCTCAAAATGCCCGCCGATGTGCCGCCCTTCCAGGACGACGGCAACGACCCGACCCGCCCCTTTCTGGTGGAGCCGGACCCGCTGCTGACCAACCTCAAGCTGCTGTCCCTGCGCACCTATGGCGAAGCCGGCGGCGTGCGCACGCATCTTGAGCCGGCCCTGCCGGAAGTGACCATCGATAATCAGCTGAGCGTGCTGCCGGCGGCCAAGAGCTGCCCCTGGCCCAACGTGGTGTACTCGGTGAAGGATGACGGCAAGCGCGCCACCATCACCCTCACCGGCTCCCTGCACCAGGGTTGCAGTGCCGAGCGCTACCTGTCCGCGCTGGACGCACCGGTTTACACCGCCAGCCTGATCCGCACCCTGTGGCACGAGATGGGCGGCCGGATCGCCGGCGGCAATCGCATTGCCACGACGCCGTCCAACGGACGACTGCTGGCCCGCAGCACATCACCGGACCTGGTGGACGTGGTGCGCGACATCAACAAGTACAGCAACAACACCATGGCCCGCCAGCTGTTCCTCACCATCGGCCGTGAACAGCGCAGCGCCGCCGATGCGGACGATCACAAGGCGGCCAACCGCATCATCAACCAGTGGCTGGCGGACAAGGGCATTCAGCCCAACGGGCTGGTACTGGAGAATGGCTCGGGACTGTCACGCATGGAGCGTATGAGCGCGAGGGACATGGCCCAGCTGCTCAGCCACGCCTGGCGCAGCCCCTATGCGGCCGAGTTTGTCGCCTCCATGCCGCTCGCGGCCATGGACGGAACCATGCGGCGGCGCCTGCACAACACCCCGGTGGCGGGGCAGGCACATATCAAGACCGGGTCCTTGCGCAACGTCAGAGCGATAGCCGGGATCACCCGGGACAACAACGGCCAGAGCTGGGCGGTGACCGCCATCGTCAACCACCCCGCCGCCGGTGGCGCGAGGCAGGCGCTGGACGGCGTGCTCACCGACGTCTACCGCCGCGGACCGACCGACGTGGCGGACAGCCGCTGAGCCGGGGCGCCAAACCCCGGGCGGGCTCCGCCCGCCTATCGCCCCGAGGTCGGGCTCCCACAAAAAACGGCCCAGGGACTCGTTGTAGGAGCCCCGACCCCGGGGCGATAGGCGCGCAGCGCGCGCCCTGCCGCCTGCACTCTGTTACCCCAACCGCTCAATCCGCCAGGTCCGGTGTATCCTCGCATTGCGCTGAAAATCCCTATCCAGCGTCTGCGCCGATATATCCTCCACCCGATACCTCTCCTCCAACCCCGCATCCAGCCGGAACCGTCGGAAATTGTTGGAGAAATACAGCACCCCACCCGGTGCCAGCCGGGCCATGGCCATGTCCAGCAGCTGCACATGGTCGCGCTGCACATCGAACACGTCATCCATGCGCTTGGAATTGGAGAAGGTCGGCGGGTCGATGAAGATCAGGTCATATTCGCCCCGATCCGCCGCCAGCCAGGTCATCACATCGGCCTGCACCAGCTGGTGCAGATCGGACAACCCATTGAGCGAGAGATTGCGCCGCGCCCAGTCCAGATAGGTCCTGGACAGATCCACACTGGTGGTACGCCGCGCGCCGCCGACCGCAGCGTGCACGGTGGCACTGGCGGTATAGCAGAACAGATTGAGGAAGCGCTTGCCGCGGGCCTCCGAGGCGATGCGCAGGCGTATCGGACGGTGATCCAGAAACAGCCCGGTATCCAGGTAATCGGTCAGGTTGACCAGCAGCTTCACCTGCCCTTCCTGCACCGTCATGAACTCGCCACGCTGGGCCATGCGTTCGTACTGCTGCTTGCCGGTCTGGCGCTGGCGCTGCTTGAGCACCACCCGTTCGGAGGGGATATCCAGCACCTGGGGCAACGCCACCAGCACATCCTGCAGCCGTGCCTGGGCCTTGTCCTCGCTGACGCTGGCCGGCGCCGCATACTCCTGCACGTGGGCCCAGCCATCATACAGATCGATGGCCACGGCAAACTCCGGCATGTCCGCGTCATACAGCCGATAGCAGCTGATGTTCTGCTGCCGCGCCCATTTGCCCAGGGTCTTCAGGTTCTTCTTCAGGCGGTTGGCAAACATCTGCGCCGACTCGCTGAGCCGGGCCTCGGCAGCCGGTGCGGCCGGGTCCCCCTGTTCACTGCGGCCTGCCGCGGCGTCGCCGGTAATATAGCGCTCGGGCTGAAGATCCATCATCAGCAGCTTGCACGGCAAGGCACCGTTGAACAGGGAATACTGCTTGTGACTGCGAATCCCCATGCGCCGCCCGAGCTCGGGGTTGCCGGTGAAGATTGCTGCCTGCCAGCCGGTGCATTCCCGACGCAGCACCTCGCCCAGCTTCTGGTACAGGTAGACCAGACTGGCCGCCTCGCCCAGGCGCTCACCATAGGGCGGATTGCAGACGATCAACCCGGTCTGGCCGCGATCCGGGTTCGGCGCGAAGGTCGCCAGCTCGCCCTGATACACCTTCACCCATTCCGCCAGCCCTGCCCGCTGGATATTGTTGCGCAGCGGCTGCAGCAGCCGCGGGTCCGCCTCGTAACCACGAATCCACAGCGGGGGACGCGCCAGTCCGGCCGCTGCCCGCTGCTCCGCTTCGTTCAGCAGCCGCTGCCACATCGCCGGTACATGCTGCAGCCAGCGGCTGAAGCCCCAGTGCTTGCGGTGCAGGTTGGGCGCCACGTCGGCTGCCATCAGGCCCGCCTCCACCAGAAAGGTACCCGAGCCGCACATCGGGTCGGCCAGCGCTGCGCCCTGCGCCGCCAGCGCCGGCCAGTTCGCGCGGATCAGTACCGCCGCCGCCAGGTTCTCCTTCAGCGGCGCGGCGCCCTGCTGCAACCGGTAACCCCGCTGGTGCAGGCTGTTGCCGGACAGGTCCAGCGCCAGCTGCACTTCGCCGTTACGGCAATGCACATTCACCCGCAGGTGCGGACTGTTCTTGTCCACCGACGGCCGTACGCCCGCCGGGGTGCGCAGCCTGTCCACAATCGCATCCTTGACCCGCAGCGCACCGAAGTGGGTATTGTCCACGCCCGGAAGCTGGCCGGTGAAATCCACCGCCAGGGTACCGTCGCTGGCCAGATGGTCCGCCCAGTCGATCTGCGCCACGCCGTCATACAGCCCCTGTGCATCGCCGGCCGGAAAGCGATGCAGAATCAGCAGAACCCGGTTGGCCAGGCGCGACCACAGGCACAGACGATAACCCAGCTCGATCGTTCCGCTTGCATAGACGCCGGCCAGGGTTTCCTTTGCCGACTCGGCACCCAGCACGCGCACCTCATCGAGCAGCAGCCCCTCGATGCCCTTCGGACAGGTGATAAAAAATTCAAAGGTGTCGCGCATCTGATTGATTTCCGTCGTTATGTGACATTTTGGTTGCAACCTACAGGTCTAAGGGTACCTTTCATATGCCAATTCGGTCTTTGTGAACCTGTGGCAATAGGGTACAACAGTCCCAGGTGGTTACATCAAACAAGGGGTGGCGCCCATTGCGCGCACCCCGGGCGCCGGAGCAATTCCGGCGTCGGTGCAGGCCTATGCCTGCACCCTTGACCGAGCGCACATCGCGGCTCGGGTGTTCTACCACAAGAGGGCTGTACCTTATGAGAAGACTAAAGCGTGATCCGATGGAACGAGCATTTTTGCGCGGATATCAGAACGGCGTTCAAGGCAAGTCTCAGGATTCCTGTCCTTTCACCAGTAGCGCCACCAGACAGAACTGGATCAATGGCTGGCGTGAAGGCAGAGCAGACCACTGGGCAGGCTATACCGGTATTTCAGGTGTGCATCGACTAAACGAGATGCGCGCAGTAGGGTAACTCCCCCAGCACCCCTTTTCTCCCAGGGCGCTTACTCCAAGCGTCGGGCCTGCGAGGCCCAGGCCCCCGGAACATCACCGGGGGCCATTCATTTCAGATAGCCGAAATCGCATCCACACATTCGCGGATCAGCTCCGGGCCACGATAGATGAAGCCGCTGTACAGCTGCACCAGGCTGGCCCCCGCAGCAATCTTGGCGGCGGCATCTGCGCCGGTGAGAATCCCGCCGGCACCGATGATCGGCAACTGCCCCTTCAGTTCTGCCGCCAGCACCCGGATCACCTCGGTGGATACCTCGGTCAGCGGCCCACCCGACAGCCCGCCCGCCTCCTGCGCGTGTTCCATGCCCTCGACCAGAGTGCGGTCCAGGGTGGTGTTGGTGGCAATCACCGCGTCCATACCCTGCTCGACCAGGGTGCGCGCGACCAGCGCCAGCTCCTCTGGAGTCATGTCTGGCGCGATCTTGATGGCAATCGGTACATAGCGGCCCTGCTCGGCGGCCAGCTGCTGCTGACAGGCCTTGATCTGGCCCAGCAGCTCTTTGAGCGTGTCGCCGTACTGCAGCGTCCGCAGCCCCGGGGTATTGGGTGAGGACAGGTTGACGGTAACGTAGCTGGCATGGGCATAGACCCGGCGCAGGCAGTAGAGGTAGTCGTCGACCGCCTGCTCCACCGGGGTCGAGGCATTCTTGCCGATGTTGATACCCAGCGGGCCCTTGAAACGCACGCGGGCAACCCGCTCCACCAGCGCATCCACACCCAGGTTGTTGAAACCCATGCGGTTGATGATGGCGTTGGCCTCAGGCAGGCGAAACAGCCGGGGCTTCGGGTTGCCGGCCTGGGGCCGGGGCGTGACGGTGCCCACCTCGATGAAACCGAAGCCCAGGCCCGCCAGGCCGTCGACCGCCACTGCATTCTTGTCCAGACCCGCCGCCAGCCCGACCGGATTGTCGAAGGTCATGCCCAGCACCTGCACCGGATGCGAAGGCACCGGCCGCGCCAGCCGGGAGGCCAGCCGCAACCGCCCGGCAGCACCAAGCAGATCGAGTGCCAGATCATGGGAAGTCTCCGCCGGCAGGCGGAACATCAGGGAACGCAGGTTGGAATACATCGGAATGCCCCGGTAGAAAATGCAGGGCGGAGTATAACGTATTCAGCACAGGGGACCGAGGGCCATGACGCCACCGAGCCATGGGGGCTGCTGCGCAGCCCAATCGCCCCGAGGTCGGGGCTCCCACAGTTCGGGGCGAACCCAGAGCTTTTGTAGGAGCCCCGACCTCGGGGCGAACCCAGGGCTTTTGCAGGAGCCCCGACCTCGGGGCGAACCCAGGGCTTTTGCAGGAGCCCCGACCCCGGGGCGAACCCAGGGCTTTTGTAGGAGCCCCGACCTCGGGGCGATGGCGGTGGGCAGGCACCGAGGCCCCTGCCCGCCGCTCCCCCTCCAACCTCTCCAGCGACACCAGCTTGCCCTCACCGGTAAAGGTGAGCACAAAGCTGCCATACACCCCTTCGTGTTTCAGGAAGCGGCGCAGGTGGTGGGCCGGGAGGCTGATGCTGCGGCCGTCTCTGGCGTGCAGCAGAACGCGCCCGGCCTGGCCTCGGTACCAGGCCAGGTAGCGTTCTGCGGGCAGTGCCAGATCGACGATCAGCCGCTGCATGGCTCAGCCCTGGCTGGCATTGCCGCTCAGGTCACCCAGCTCGCGCATGGCGACGGCGATCATCGGGTAGTCGCTGGTGCCGACGCTGCGCAGCTCACCCAGCAGGGCTTCCCAGCGCTGTACCAGCGTCCGGTTCTGCTCGCGCCAGCTGTCCACCAGCTCCGCCGCCGAGGCATCGGCATGCCCCTTCTGCAGCAGCGCAGTGGTCATCACGCCCAGATAGCTTTCCAGCTGATCGCGGTAGGCTTCCCGGGCCAGGGCCTGCCACTGGGAATTGGCCGGCAGCGCGTTGATCTGCTCGCTGAGCCAGGGCAATTGCAGCTCGCTGCCAAGGGCAAACAGCACCTGGGCGACCTTCTCCGCCGGCTGACCGGTGGCGTCGGCGGCGTGGATCACCCCCAGCATGGTGTAGAAGTGCACCGTGGCCGCCACCTGGCGGGCGATGGCCTCCGGCACACCGGCTGCGATGAACTGATCGTAGCGCTCCTGCCACAGCGCCTTCACCGACCCTTCCAGCATGCTCTCGAAGCCGGCGTTCAGGCTCTGGATCAGCGGCGCGAAGTGCTCGACTTCCTCAGTGGCGTTGAGCTCGGGACCGCGCCGGCGGATGAACCAGCGGGTCGCACCGCGGGCCAGTCGCACCAGCTCCTGCATCAGCTCCAGCTGAACCGCCGCAGGCAGCTGATTATCCAGCTGCTCGATGCTGTCGAACGCTTCCATCAACCGGAACACGTCCCGCGCCACCACATAGGCCGTGACGATCTGCCCTGCGCTGGCACCGGTGGACTGCTCCAGCCGCCGCAGGAAGGTGATGCCCATGTGGTTGACCAGGTTGTTGGCCAGCTGGGTGGCGATGATCTCCCGGCGCAGCTTGTGGTTGGCCACGGCCTCGCCGTGTTCGGCCACCAGCTTCGGCGGCAGCGCCTTGAACAGCTCGCGGCCGATCCAGGCATCATCCGGCGCGCTGGTGTCGACCAGCCGCTCCTTCAGATCAGCCTTGGCGTAGCTGACCAGCACCGCCAGTTCTGGCCGGGTAAGCCCCTGGCCGTTGGCGGCCCGCTCGGCCAGCTGCTCATCGGACGGCAGCGCCTCCAGCGCGCGGTCCAGCTTGCCGGCGGCCTCCATCGAGTTGATGAAGCGGCGGTACTCGACCATGGTATGCGCCGCCTGGCCCTGGGCCAGGCTGATGGCCTGGGTCTGCTTGTAGTTGCTGTCAAGCACCAGCTCCGCCACTTCATCGGTCATGTCCACCAGCAGACTGTTGCGCTGCTTGAGGGTCATGTCGCCGTCGGCCACCAGCTGGTTGAGCAGGATCTTGATGTTCACTTCCTGGTCGGAGCAACTGACCCCACCTGCGTTATCGATGAAGTCGGTGTTGCAGGCGCCGCCCTTGAGGCTGTACTCGATGCGGCCCAGCTGGGTCATGCCCAGGTTGCCGCCCTCGCCTATCACCCGGACGCGCAGCTCGTTGCCATTAACGCGCAGGCCGTCGTTGGCCTTGTCGCTGACGTCCGCATGGCTTTCGCTGCTGCCCTTGATGTAGGTGCCGATCCCGCCGTTCCACAGCAGGTCCACCGGCGCCTTGAGCAGCCGGTTGATCAGCTCGGTGGGGGTCAGCTGATCCTCGGCAATGTCGAAGACCTCCTTGATCTGCGGGCTCAGGGTGATCTGCTTGAGCTGCCGGGAGAATACCCCACCGCCCTCGGAGATCAGCTCCGTGTTGTAATCGGACCAGCCCGACCGCGGCGTGTTGTACAGGCGCTGACGCTCATCGAAGGCGGCCCCGGCATCGGCCGGGTTCGGGTCGATGAAGATTTCCAGATGGTTGAACGCCGCCAGCAAACGCACCGAGCGCGAACGCAGCAGGCCGTTGCCGAACACGTCACCGCTCATGTCGCCGATGCCGATGACGGTCACCGGGTCACGCTGCACATCGATGCCCAGCTCGCGAAAGTGGCGCTGCACGGACACCCAGGCCCCTCGGGCGGTGATCGCCATGCCCTTGTGGTCGTAGCCCACCGAGCCGCCGGAGGCGAAGGCGTCACCCATCCAGAAGCCGTATTCCTCGGCGATGCCGTTGGCAATGTCGGAGAAGGTCGCGGTGCCCTTGTCGGCGGCCACTACCAGGTAATAGTCGTCCCCGTCGTGACGGATGACCTGCTGCGGCGGCACCACCTCGCCGTTCACCAGGTTGTCGGTCACGTCCAGCAGCCCGCGGATGAAGATGCGATAGCACGCGATCGCCTCCTGCTGCACCGCATCGCGGCCCTGATCGTGGGGCAGTCGGCGCGGTACGAAACCGCCCTTGGCACCCGACGGGACGATCACCGAGTTCTTGACCTGCTGCGCCTTGGTCAGGCCCAGCACCTCGGTACGGTAGTCCTCCTCGCGGTCGGACCAGCGCAGTCCACCACGGGCCACCTTGCCGCCACGCAGGTGCACACCCTCGACCCGCGGCGAATAGACGAAGATCTCGTACATCGGCCGCGGCAGCGGCAGCTCGGGGATGGCATGGGGGTCGAACTTCAGGCTGAAGTAGTCCTTCGGCTCGCCATTGGCCTCGGTCTGATAGAAGTTGGTGCGCAGGGTTGCCTTGATCAGATCCAGATAGCGGCGCAGGATGCGGTCCTCGTTCAGCACCGCGACGTTGTCAAGGGCGGCGAGGATGGCCTGCTCCAGCTTCTCCTCCAGCTCCCCGGCGGTGGCCTTGCGTGCCAGCAGGAAGCGGGTCCGGAACAACCGCACCAGCTCCCGTGCCACCGGCGCGTGGTTGGCCAGGGTAGCGGCAATGTAGGGCAGCTCGAAGCCCATGCGGATCTGCTTGATGTAGCGCGCCAGCGCGCGCAGCAGCGCCGCCTCGCGCCAGTGGATACCCGCCAGCAGGATCAGCCGGTTGAAGCCGTCGTTCTCGGCCTTGCCATTCCAGATGGCGGTGAACGCCTCGCGGAACAGGTCGTTGACATCGGCGATGTCCATCTCCGCATCCAGCGCATTGGCGAACACGAAGTCGTGAATCCAGTAGGTCTGGCCATCGGCCCGGGTCAACTGGAAGGGGAACTCACCGAGCACCCGCAGCCCCAGGTTGTCGAGGATCGGCATGACATCGGACAACGGCAGCGAGCCGCCGAAATGGTACAGCTTGCAATGCAGCAGGCCGGAATCACCATCCAGCCGCTGGTGGAAACTCATGGCCAGCGGGTTGTCCGCATCCAGCTCCAGCAGGTGCTGAAGATCCACCACGGCGGTCTCGGGCGTGAAGCGGTTGCTGTATCCCGGTGGCAGGCCCCGGCCGAACTGGCTCAGTACCTCACGGGCCCGGGCTTCGCCCAGGGTTTCCTGCAGTTGTTCACCCAGGTCGTCAGTCCAACCGCGGCTGGCCTGAATTATTTCGTCTTGTAGTTTCAGAGCACTAATCTCCAGAGTTTGGCGCGGGTCTACGTTCAGGATGAACTGCACTCGCACAAGGTTTGAGTCGGAAAACAGGGTCCAGAATTCACTGGCGGTCGCACCCAGCCGGTCCATCAGAACCTGCTGGATCTTCATCCGCGTGGCAGTGGAATAAATATCTCTGGGCACATACACCAGACAGTAATAGAAGCAGCCATAACTGCCGCGGCGTACAAACAGCCGCACCAGGTTGCGCTCCTGAATCTGCACAATGCGCAGCGCCGTGTCGGCAAGCTCCTGCTCGGAGACCTGGAACAGGTCATCCCGCGGCAGCTCCTGCAGCACCTGGCTGAGCTCCTTGTACAGATGGCTGCCGGGCAACAGGCCCGACCGCTCGCGCACCCGCTGCACCTTGCGGCGCAGGCAGGGAATGCTCAGGACATCCGCGGCGTACACGCGGGTGGTATAGAAACCGCTGAAGCGATGCTCGAGCAGCACGCGGCCCTCGGCATCGACTTCACGGATGGACAGATAATCGGGATAGGCCGCGCGGTGTACACGGCTGGCCTGGGGTGCCTTGGCAAAGGACAGCAGCAGGGGTTGGCGCAGGTATTCGAGCAGGCTGGCAGGCAGGGCGCTGGTGAATTCATCGGCGGGCAGCAGCGGCGCATTGCCAAGGCTGTGCCGGGTCTGGATGTCCAGCCGGCGGTCGTCGGCGATGGTGAAGCGTTCGTAGCCGAGGAAGATGAAATTGTCGTCCAGCAGCCATTGCAGAAAATCGCCGACCTCCTCCCGCTCCCCCGCGTCGAACCAGTCGAACGCGGCACCGTCAAGATCAGCGATCAGGGCCTCGACCCGGGCCCGCATCGGCCCATGGTCGGTCACCACCGCCTCGACCTGCCCGAGCGCGTCGCGCAGCCCGCTCTGCAACGCGCTCAGCGCCGCCGGGGTGGTACAGCGATCGATCTCGATATGCATGACCGACTCGCTGGCCAGCCCGCGGTCGGTGTTGTCCGCCGGGTGCAGTTCGAGCAGCCTGCCATGTTCGTCACGTTCCACCGTGAATACGCTATTATGCAGGCGCTGAATGGCAAACCCCTGACGTTGCAACTCGATGCGCACCGAATCCACCAGAAACGGCATGTCCGCATGCACCAGCTGCACCACCGTATGGGCGCACTGCCAGCCGTGGGTCTCGATCGTCGGGTTGAATATCTGCAGCTTGCTGCCGGTGCGGTCGAACTCCTGCAGCAACCGCCACGCGGAGCGCAGACAGCCGAGCAACTCGCTCTGCTGCCGGCCCTGCAGCTCTTCCAGCGGGGTGATTCCGAAGAACTCGCCCGCCAGGACGCCAATCCCATCAGACTCCGTCGGGTCGACCAGCTCCTTCACGCGTTGGCGAAGGATCTGCAACAGCTCCGCCTTGCTGCTGGCGACGATAAAACCCATAACCCACTCCCTCATACCGAGCGGCGGCCGCTACGGCAGTAAAAAAATGGTCCGGAATTGATTCCAGATTAGTCCAGCCGAGACACTTTCGGTAAAGTACCTGCATCGCAGGAAGACCATCGGTGTATTAAGGAAGAACCATGCCCCATCGCGCATCACTGCTGCAATTGAAGAGCTACATGACTCAGCAGGTCTTCGGTCAGGAACACCTGATCGATCGCATGCTGATCTGCCTGCTCGCGGGCGGCCATCTGCTGGTAGAGGGCGCGCCAGGGCTGGCCAAGACCAAGGCCATCAAGACCATGGCCGAAGCCATCGAAGCGGATTTTCATCGCATCCAGTTCACTCCCGACCTCCTGCCTGCGGATATCACCGGCACGGAAATCTACCGTCCGGAGACCGCCAGCTTCAGCTTCCAGCAGGGGCCGATCTTCCATCATCTAGTATTGGCCGACGAAATCAACCGCGCGCCGGCCAAGGTTCAGTCCGCTCTGCTTGAGGCCATGGCCGAACGCCAGGTCAGTATCGGCCGGGAAACCTGGCCACTGCCGGAGCTGTTCATGGTCATGGCCACGCAGAACCCCCTCGAGCAGGAAGGCACCTATCCCCTGCCCGAAGCCCAGCTCGACCGTTTCCTCATGCATGTGCTGATCGGATTCCCCGATGCCGCGCTGGAGCGGCAGATTCTGCACCTTGCCCGCGGGGAAGCCAAGGGCTTCGAGCCAAGAATCAGCCAGCGGGTCAGCCAGGAAAGCATTCTGGCGGCCCGTCAGGAGGTGCTCGGCCTGTTCATGGCGGACGCCGTGGAGGAGTATCTCATCCAGCTGGTCATGGCCACCCGCCGGCCGGAAATGTACAACCCGCAACTGGCCGAATGGATCCAGCTGGGTGCCAGTCCGCGGGGTACCATCGCCCTCGACCGATGCGCCCGGGCCCATGCCTGGCTGGCCGGTCGCGACTTCGTCAGCCCCGAGGATGTGCAGGCCATCGTGCATGATGTGCTGCGCCACCGCCTGATCCTGAGCTTCGAGGCCGAAGCGGCCGGGGTCGATGCCGACCGCGCCATTACCCTGCTGCTCGAATCCGTCGCGGTGGTCTGAGCCGATGGACACCCCCGCGGCCTATACCGCCCTGGATGCGCTGCTCGACATGCGCCGCCACTGCCGTGATCTGCCCGCCTCGCTGCGCCCGGTGCAGCTGGGCCAGCAGGCCGGACGGCAGCTGTCACGCCTGCGCGGCCGCGGTATCGACTTCGACCAGGTGCGCCTCTACCAGCCCGGGGATGACATCCGCAATATCGACTGGCGTGTCACCGCCCGTACCCGCAAGCCGCATACCAAGGTATTCAACGAAGAGCGCGAGCGGCCGGTGTTCGTCATCTGCGAGCAGAGCGCCCGCCTGTTCTTCGGCACCCGGCTGCGCTTCAAGTCGGTGCTCGCGGCGGAGGCCGCGTCGCTGATCGCCTGGATGGCATTGGCCCACAACGACCGGGTCGGCGGCATGGTGTTCGATGACGACGCCTGCCACGAGGTGCGCCCGCGCCGCAGCCGGCGGGCGATCCTGCAATTGCTCGGGCAACTGCTCAGGGCCAACCATGCGCTGGATTCGGACAATCGGGCCGGTGCAGCCGAGCCCCTGAACCTGGCGTTGCGCCGCAGCCGGGAGATCATCCGCCCCGGCAGCGTGCTGTACCTGCTGTGCGACCATGCCGCGGTCGACGCCGTCAGCATGCCCCTGCTGACCGCCCTGGCCTCGCACAACGATGTGATCCTGCTGCCGCTGTACGACGCCCTCGAAGCAAGCCTGCCCAGCGCCCCGGCGCTGGAATTCGTCCAGGGTGATCAGCGCCTGACCCTGAACACCACCGGCACCGCCCTGCGGGAAGCCTGGGCCGCCCAGTTCCTCGCCCGGCAGCAGGCCTGGCAGCGTCTGGCCAGTCGCTTGCACTGCGGCCTGCAACCGCTGGATACCAGCCGCACGGCGGTCGCGCAGCTGCAGCAGTTGCTGGTGGTGCACGCCCGGAGGCGCAGCTGATGGAAGCACTGCAGCAGCAGTTGATTACCCCGGCTGCGCCCGCGCCGATCAGCTGGTGGCCCCCTGCTCCCGGCTGGTGGCTACTTGTCGCAGCCGTGCTGCTGGCGTTGCTGCTCGGCCCCTGGCTGGTGCGCAGACGGCGCCGGCGCAACCGCAGGCGCGCAGGTCACGGGAGCATGAAAACCTTCGCCGACATACCGGCGGGACTGCCGGACCGCCAATGGCTGGCCGAGATCAATATTCATCTCAAGCAGATTCTCCGGCAGCGCGGCGAAGAGCATGCCACCCGCCTGTTCGGCGAAGCCTGGCTGGACTACCTGTGCAGTCGTCCGGGCAGCAACCGCGAGGCGCTGCAGCCACTTGCTGCCGATCTTTACAAGCCCAGCGCCAGCCTCACCTCCGAGCAACGTGATGCCCTGCTGCGGGAACTGCGAGTATGGGTGCGCCATGAACAGCCTTGAATTCGCCTGGCCGCTCTGCTTTCTCCTGCTGCCGCTGCCCTGGGTGTATCGCCGCTGGCTGCCGCCGGCGCAGACCCGCTCAGCCGCCCTGCACGTCACGTTCATGGACAGGCTGCAGAGCATCCGGCCGCTGGCAGGAGAAAGCACCGTCCCCGGGCGGCGCTGGCCTCTGCTGCTGGTCTGGCTGCTGCTGGTACTGGCCGCCGCACGGCCCCAATTGCTGGGTGAGGCGCTTCCCGCCGCCACCAGCGGCCGCGACATGATGCTGGCGGTGGATCTGTCCGGCAGCATGGAGTTCCGTGACATGCAGCTGGACGGCCAGGAGGTCAACCGCCTCACCCTGGTCAAGGCGCTGCTCGGTGACTTCATCGAACGCCGCCGGGGTGACCGGATCGGGCTGGTGCTGTTCGGCAGTCAGGCCTATGTGCAGGCCCCGCTGACCCATGATCGGGAGGCTGTTGCCCAGTGGCTGGATGAGAGTTTCATCGGTCTGGCCGGGCGGGAGACAGCCATCGGTGATGCCATCGGCCTGGCGATCAAGCGATTGCAGGCCGAACCGGCCGCCAGCCGGGTACTGATACTGATTTCCGACGGGGCCAACACCGCCGGTTCGGTCAGCCCGCTGCGGGCAGCCCGACTGGCGGCCGAGCATGGTATTCGCATCTTCACCATCGGCATCGGCGCGGACGTTACCGCCCCGCCGGGCGCCCTCAGCTTCGGTCTGCAGACCGACCCCTCCATCGAGCTGGACGAGCAGAGCCTGCGGCAGATCGCCGAACTCACCGGCGGTGAATACTTCCGCGCCCGCAACGGCGATGACATGCAGGCCATTTATCAGCGGCTCGACCAACTGGAGCCGGCACTGCGCCCCGGCCGGCCGGACCGCCAGACCACCCCGCTGTACCCCTGGCCGCTGGGCCTGGCTCTCCTGCTGAGCCTGGGCCTTTCAGCGGGTGTCGTGCAACGGAGCCGTGCGCATGTCTGATCTGTTCGGCTTCACCCTGTTGCGACCCTGGTGGCTGCTGGCGCTCATCCCGGCGCTGGTGCTGCTGGTCATGCTCTATCGCCATGGCTGGCGTCATTCGGCATGGGAACAGCTGCTGCCACCCGCCCTGCAGGGCTGGCTGCTGCAACGCCAGACCGGCAGTGGCCAGCGTCTGCGCTTCATCGCACTGGGTACTACCTGGCTGCTGGTGATCCTCGCCCTGGCCGGCCCCGCGCGGGAAAGCACCAGCGAGCCCCTGCGTGTGGAAGACCGCTCGCTGGTGATAGTGCTCGACCTGTCCCGGCACATGCTCTCCAACGACCTGCCGCCGGACCGGCTGGAGCGGGCGCGACTGAAAATCCGCAGCCTGATGCAGGATTATCCCGGCAGCCAGCTGTCGCTCATCGTGTATGCCGGCAGCGCGCACCGGGTCACGCCTCTGAGTACCGACCACGCCACGCTCACCAACCTGCTGGGCGCTCTGGAACCAGGCATCATGCCGGTCGATGGCCAGGCCCTGGACGACGCCCTGCGTCTGGCTCGCCAGCCCCTGCAACAGCTGCCCCGCGCCAGCAGTCAGATACTGCTGATCACCAGCGGGCTGGACCGCACCGGTCAACAGGCGCTGGCCGAACATGCCGCCGAGCTGGGTTCGCAGCTCTCTATACTCGGCGTCGGTACCCGCTCCGGAGCGCCGGTCCCGCTGGTGGAGGGCGGCTTCCTGCGCGATGACGAGGGGCGCATCCTGCTGCCGCGCCTGAACAGCGAGCGGCTGGCCAGCCTGAGCCGCCAGCACGGGGCGCGCTACCATGACATCACCGTCAGCCACCGCGATCTGAATTATCTGTTGCAACCGTGGCAGGCCGGCGCCACCACCGATGTACGCCCGCTGATAAGCGACCATGGGCACTGGCTGGTTCTGTTGCTGCTGCCCATCGCCGCCCTCGGAGCGCGGCGGGGCTGGCTGGGTGTGCTGCTGTGCGCCGCCCTGCTGCCCGCTGACGCCCAGGCGCTGCAATGGCAGGATCTGTGGCAGCGGCCCGATCAACAGGCCATGGCGCTGCTGCAGAATCAGCAACCTGCCGAAGCCGCCGAGCGCTTCGAAGACCCGCACTGGCGCAACTGGGCGCTCTATCAGGCCGGCGAGTACCAGCAGGCCGCCGACGGCTGGGCGGATCTTGCCAGAGCCCACCCGGATGAGCCTGCACATCATTTCAACCGTGGCACCGCGCTGGCCATGGCCGGGGACCTCCCGGCGGCGCTGGAGGCCTACGAGCACACCCTCACCCTGGCACCGGATCATCACGGCGCAAGACACAATCGCAAGCTGATCGAGGACTATCTCGAACAGCTGCGCCAACAGGCAGAGGAGCAGCAGTCCGCCGCGCCGGAGTCCGGCAGCCAGGCTGACGACACAGCCAACGGCGCCCAGGGCAACGGCACCGACTCCCCCGCCGGCGGCACGGCCGGCAGCGAGGCGGAAGGCCAGACCGCCCCCGGGCCGGCCCCCTCAGCCAGCGCGGGCGTAGCGGCCAGCAACGGCAACACGAACAATGGCGGCGCCGCAGGAAGTGGCACCGCCGGAGAGCAGGCGCCGGCAGGTAGTGGCACCGAGGCAGCTGACGGCCGGGCCGGCGACGGCCAGGTAGCCGGCCCACGGAACGGTATCAGCGGACAACAGCCGGCACTGGACCAGTGGCTGCTGGAAATCCCGGATGACCCCGCCGAACTGCTGCGCCGCAAATTCCTATATCAGCATCTACAGCAACAGGACGCTAACCCATGATTCGCCTGCTGATCCTACTCCTGCTGAGCCTTCTCAGCCCACTGGCCCACGCCGCGCTTGAGGCCAGCGTCGAACGTACCCGGCTGGTGGAAGGCGAGAGCCTGGAACTCACCCTGGAAACACCCAGCGCCGGCCGGCTCAGCGAACTCGATCTGACCCCGCTGGAAGCCCACTTCGAGGTGCACGGCACGCGCCAGCTCAGCCTGGTCAGCCAGATCAACGGCCGTACGTCACCGGTGACCCGCTGGGTGATCAGCATCACCCCACTGCGCACCGGCTACGTGGTCATACCGCCACTCCAGCTCGGGGACGTCAGCAGCCAGCCGATCAGCCTGCATGTGCTGTCCGCCGACCAGGCGGCTACCGATCGCGGTGCGCGGCTGGCACCGGTGTTCATCGACAGCGAAGTGGATACCGAGACCCCCTACGTCCAGGCCCAGGTGCTGCTTACCCTGCGCATCTACCACTCGGTATCGCTGTTCGATGACTCCACCCTCAGCGGACTGGAGATTCCCAACGCCCGGGTAGAAAGCCTCGGCGCACCGCGCAACTTCGAACGGCTGCTCAACGGCGTACGCCACGGAGTCATCGAGGTGCGCTATGCCATCTTCCCGCAACACAGCGGCGAGCTGGATATCCCCTCGCAACTGTTCAGCGCCACGGCCCTTCAGCCCGGCAGCAACGGTCGCAACGGTGCCCGCAGCGGGCGGCTGGTGCAGGTGCGCTCACCGAGCATCACCCTGCAGGTCAGACCGATTCCCGATGAATACCCGGCTGGTGTCCCCTGGCTGCCGGCACGCAGCCTGACCCTGACCCAGACCTGGCAACCGGACCCGGGTATCGACCTGTTCAGCGGCGAACCGCTGACCAGAACCCTGAGCCTCGCTGCCGAAGGTCTCAACGCAAGCCAGCTGCCGGCGCTGCAGAGCCTGAGCGGGGACGCCGCGCAGGACCAGCAACTGCGCCAGTATTCGGATCAACCTCACCTGCAGACCGAGCTGAGCGACCACGGCGTACGCGGCGCGCGGCATGACAGCGCCGCGCTGGTGGCCTTGCAGGAAGGCACCTGGACCCTCCCGCCCGTGACGGTGCACTGGTGGAATACCGAAGCGGACAGGCTGGAAACCGCCAGTCTCGACAGCGTGGTGCTCAATATCAGCCGGGACGCGGACTTCCCCAGCGTCGGCACGCCCGCAGGCTTCGCCCAGCCCGCCCCGCCGGTGCTGCTCTGGCCCTGGCAGGTCGCCTGCGCCCTGCTCGGTCTGGGATTGGCAGGCTGTCTGTACCTGCTGTATCGCACGCGGCAGCTGCTGGCGGAATATCAGCTGACCGAAACCGAAGAGCATTTCGACGACCAGCAACAGGGCAACCCCCTGGCCGACCTGCAGGCCGCCTGCCGCACCAACCGCCCCGCCGAAGCGCGCAAGGCTCTGGAAGCCTGGGCGAGGCAACAACACAGCGAAGGGCTGATCGGCCTCAGTCACAACCACATCGAACTGGAAGAAGCCCTCGACGACCTCAACGCCTGCCTGTTCGGCCAGGCCCGCCACACCTGGCGCGGCAAACCCCTCTGGCGCGCCGTGCGCATGGTCATCCAGAGCCAGCGACGCGAGGCCGAAGAGGACAGCGCGGCCAGAGTGGAAAGCCTCTACCCGGAGGTGTAAGACAACAGCCCCCTTTTGTCGAGATGGAACTCGACACTCCATCTGGAGGGCCGGGTTCCATCCCGGCCAGGGGCGTTACCCTCGCCCCCTTTTGTCGAGGTGGAACTCGACATTCCATACTGGAGGGCCGGGTTCCATCCCGGCCAGCAGGGTTGCCCTCGCCCCCCCCCCTTTTGTCGAGGTGGAACTCGACACTCCATCTGGAGGGCCGGGTTCCATCCCGGCCAGCGGGGGGTGCCGCATGCTCGCAAAAAAAATCCCCCGACTGCGAACAGCCGGGGGATTGTGGGAGCCGATGCTCGATCAGTCGCGGAGCTTCTCCGGACGGATCAGGAAGCGTGCCAGTGCCGGCAGCAGCCACAGCGCTCCGAACATGTTCCACAGGAACATGAAGGTCAGCAGGATGCCCATATCAGCCTGGAACTTGATGTCGGAGAAGATCCAGGTCGCCACACCGATCGCCAGGGTAAAGCCGGTAAAGGTAACCGCCTTGCCCGTGGTCTTCAGGGTCTCGTAGTAGGCCTCCTGCAGCGGCAGGCCCTGACGCAGATAGGTTTCCAGACGACTGTAGATATAGATGCCATAGTCCACACCGATACCCACACCCAGCGCGATGACCGGCAGGGTCGCCACCTTGACGCCAATCCCCAGGAACGCCATCAGCGCGTTGGCCAGCACAGAGGTCAGCGCCAGCGGGATGATGATACAGAGCACCGCCGGGATCGACCGGAAGGTAGCCAGACACATCAGGATCACCACCACGTACACAGTGATCAGCATCTTGATCTGGGACTTCTCGATGACCACGTTGGTGGCAGCCTCGATACCCGCGTTACCGGCAGCCAGTTTGAACTCCAGGTTCTCGGTGTTGTACTCCTCCGCGAACGCTTCCACCTCAGCGGTGACACGCTGGAGCGTCTCGGCCTTGTGGTCGTTCAGGAATACCATGACCGGCGCCAGGGAGCAGCTGGCATTGAACATGCCTTCTGGCGCACGGCTGATAGCCGTGTTCAGGTTGTCCTGGTTACGCGACAGGGTCTGCCATTTCAGGCTGCCCTCGTTGTTGCCCATGATCACCTGCTTGGCAACAGTCACCAGCGATACGGCAGACTGCACGCCGGACAGGTTTGCCATGCGCCACTCCAGCTGATCGATGGCTTCCATCGTCTCATACGCCGAACACATTTCCGGCGGCGTGCTGACCATGACAACCAGTACGTCGGAGCTGGTCGAGTAGTTGCGGATGATGAAATCGTTATCCAGGTTGTAGCGCGAGTCGGCATGCAGCTCGGGCGCACCCGGATCCAGGTCACCGATCTCCACCTTCTGGCCATGGTAGATACCGAAGGCGAAGGCAATGATGGCAATAACCACGGAAATCGGCGCAACGGCAGGATGCGCGAAGCCCGACAGACCGCGCCACAGGCGCTGGGGACGCGAGTTCAGGTCACGGTTACGCTCGACCGCGCGCTTGCTGATACCGATGTAGGACATCAGCGTCGGCAGCAACACCAGGTTGGTCAGGATGATCACACCCACACCCACGGAGGCGGCAATGCCCAGCTCGCGGATCACTTCGATCTCGATCAGCAGCAGCGTGGCGAAACCGACACCGTCGGAGACCAGGGCCACCATGCCGGGAACGTACAGTGAGCGGAACGCACGACGGGCGGCGGTATAGGCGCTGTCAGCCGTGATCGACTCGATGGACATGGCGTTGATGATCTGTACGCCGTGGGAAATACCGATGGCGAAGACCAGGAAGGGAACCAGGATCGAATAGGGATCCAGTCCGTATCCCAGGGTATGCAGCAGGCCCATCTGCCAGATGACCGCGATTACCGAACACGCCAGGGTAACCAGCGAGCTCTTCAGGCAACGGGTGAAGATCAGCAGCAACGCAAAGGTGATCAGCAGCGCAACACCGAAGTACATCACCACCTTGACGATGCCTTCGATCAGATCACCCACCTTCTTGGCGAAGCCGACGATGTGAATGCTGATGTTGGGATTCTCACCCTGGAACTCGTTGCGGATCTTCTCTTCCAGCAGACGGGAGAACTCGCCGTAATCCAGCTGGATCAACTCACCCTGGTTCTCCGGATTGGGATAGGACTCCTGCAGCGGCACCTCGATGATGGTGGACTTGAAGTTGTTCGCCACCAGACGGCCGATTTCACCGGACTTGAGGATGTTCACCCGCAGGTCTTCCAGATCCTCCTCGGTCAGATAGGAGGGCTTGTCCGCGACCGGACCGCCGTCGAAGCCGTACTCGGTGACCTCGGTCCAGCGCACGTTGGGTGTCCACAGCGAACGCAGGTTGGCACGATCGACGCCGGGCAGGAAAAACACCTCGTCGTTGACCCGCTTGAGGGTTTCCATGTACTCGGTCGAGAAGATGTCGCCATCCTCGATGGCCACGGCAATCCGGATGGAGTTGCCCAGGTTGGCCATGTCGTCCCGATGCTCGATCATGTTGGCGATCCACGGGTGCTGCAGCGGGATCATCTTGTCAAAGCTGGTTACCGGCCGCACCTGGGAGGCCTGAAAGGCCATGAACAGCGTAATTGCCGCAAACAGCAGCAGCACCACCAGCCGGTTGTTGAATATCAGCCGCTCGACAAACGGAGCGGTTTCCTGATGATGTCTGGACATCAAAATCTCCTGGCGTGTAATTCTTATTGAAGCAAGACGTAGGTCGGTTGCTTATCGTTATTCTTCTGTCGCCGGCACTGGTACCACGACCGCATCGGTGCTGGTCGCAGCCCCGTCCGGGCCCGCTGTCACCGCACCCCGCTGCCCTACCAGCAATATGTCATCACCGTCCAGAGCCGTGGCACTGGCCAGGGCAACCCGGTCGCTGCGGATGCGGACGTTGAAGCTGCGCCCGGCATCTTCACTGATTGCAACCACACCACCGACGCCGACAATGACC
The DNA here is from genome assembly GCF_014646575.1 of Halopseudomonas pertucinogena. Taxonomy (GTDB): domain Bacteria; phylum Pseudomonadota; class Gammaproteobacteria; order Pseudomonadales; family Pseudomonadaceae; genus Halopseudomonas; species Halopseudomonas pertucinogena. The sequence continues at coordinate 145,488 of NZ_BMNN01000002.1, forward strand.
AGGCGCCCGTCAGGCGTCAGCCCACCCCCTGCCAGAGTGGAATCCAGAGGTCCGTTGTTGGGAGTCATCAGGGTGACTTCCTGCCAGGTATCGCCGAAGTCATCGGAACGGAACACGTTGCCACGCAGGCCCCAGGCAATCACGCCACCTGGTTCGCCTGTGGCAGACACGCCAAACCAGGAGCCGTCATAAGGACCGTTCTCGAGCGTTTCCCAGGTATCGCCATAGTCGGCGGAGCGGTACATGGTGCCCATTTCGCCGACCATGAACAGACCACTGTCCCTGATCGCGGCCAGGGCGTTGTAGTGGAAACCGTCTTCGTTATCCACGTCGAAGGACACGTCATCCCAGGTCTCGCCACCATCATCGGTACGCAGCAGCAGACCGTAGGCACCGGCAGCCAGGCCGGTGTTGGCATCACGGAACCAGACATCCATCAGCGGCTTTTCCAGATAGCCGAAGCCTTCGTCCATTTGTTCGAGCTCGGGATCACGGTACTGCACTGCCCAGGTCTCTCCCCCATCCGCCGTGTGCAATACCAGCGAATCATGCCCGACGGCCCAGCCATGGCTGGCGTCGACGAAGTGGACCGCGGTGAGCAACTGACGCGTCGGCACCGTGGCCTGGAGCCAGGTTGCGCCATTGTCATCGGAATAGACGATATGCCCGCGTGCCCCAACGGCCACAAGGCGATCACCGGCATGCGCAACGTCAAGCAGGAGCGTTCTGCTCGCCTTGAGCGACATGATGGCTGGTTTGAGTTCAATGCTGGGAGCTTGTGTCTGCGCCAGAGCGGAAGACGAGCCGACGAACAGTGCGCTGGCGAGGCCCAGCGCCAATGCAATTCTGCATGACAGAGATTTTCTGGAAACGCGCCATGATAACGGCTCGTGCATAATCCTTCCCCTTTGTTCTTATATAACTCTGCCTTATGGCAGGTCAGGCGATACTATCCAGAATTGACAAGACCCGCCAACTGGACTTGGTTATGTTTTGTTAACCATGGAACATACCGCGCGCGCCGGGAGCAGGCTTCTGGACCTGCAGAGGCGGACGGGACTGTCCGAGCGCAGGCAAGACAAACAGAGGAGTTGTCCCGCTGCGCCTACACAGCGGGACATATTGATATCACGCCAGCGACTTGCTGGCCACTTCGTACACGTCCGGGGAGAGATCATCAGCCTCGAGAATACGCTGCAATTCACCTTTCATCAGTTCCTGCCGCACCGGATCGAACTTGCGCCACCGGGTCAGCGGCGTGATCAGCCGCGATGCGATCTGCGGGTTCAGTCTGTTCAGCTCGATCACCCGATCGGCAAGGAACCGGTACCCTGCCCCGTCCACGGCATGGAAGTTGACCAGGTTATTGTTGGCAAAAGCCCCGATAACCGAACGCACCTTGTTCGGGTTGCGGATGTTGAACGCAGGGTGCTTCATCAGTTCCTGCACCCGTTGCAACCCGCCGGGCAGCGGACTGCTGGCCTGGATGCTGAACCACTGATCCATCACCAGTGGATAGTCCGCCCAGCGCTGGGCAAATTCCTGCAGTGCAGCGTGCTTCTGCTGTTCGTCCGACGAATTCACCAGCGCCACCAGCGCTGCCTGGCGGTCGGTCATGTTGCTGGCCTCGACGAACTGGCGCACGCAGGCGGACATGGCCGCGCTGGACTCGGTCAGCATCAGGTAGCCAAGCAGGGTATTGCGCAGACTGCGCCGCGCCATGCTCGCCGCGTCCGCACTCCAGGGCTCCGCCGTGCTGCCCAGCGACTCGAAGCGCTCCCACATCGGCTCCGCCAGCGCCGTGGCCAGCTCCCTGCGCACGGTCTCGCGCACATGGTGGATGGCATCCACATCCGCCACCTCGGCCAGCTCGATCAGATAGGCCTCGGACGGCAGGCGCAGGATCTCTGCCGCCACAGCCGGATCCAGTTCAGTGTCCGACAGCACCCGGCGATACACTTCCAGCAGGCGCTGATCCAGTAACAGCGGGCGGCCGGCCTGGTGAATTTCCACCAGCCCCTGCAGCACGTCCACCGCCAGCGATTGTGCCGCTTCCCAGCGGTTGAAACCGTCCGGGTCGTGCATGGCGAGGAATACCCGGTCGTCACGACTGAAGGGGTAGACCAGTTTCACCGGCGCCGAGAAGCCGCGCAGCAGCGAGGGCAGCGGCTCCTGCGTCACTCCCTCGAAGACGAACACCTGCTCGGCCTCGGTGACGGCCAGAACCGTTTCGGTACCCAGCTCGCTGCCGCCCATGCGCAGCGGCAACTCCTCGCCCCGCTCGTTGAGCAACGCCATGCGCAGCGGGATCACGAAGGGCAGCTTCTCTGCCTGGCCCGGCGTCGGCGGGCAGCTCTGCCGGCAGCGCAGCTCATAGGTCGAGCTGGATGCATCAAAGCGGCCTTCCACCTCCAGCACCGGGGTGCCGGCCTGGCTGTACCAGCGCTTGAACTGGGTGAAATCCACGCCGTTGGCGTCTTCCAGCGCAGCCACGAAATCATCGCAGGTCACCGCCTGCCCGTCGTGGCGCTCGAAATACAGATCGGTGCCCTTGCGGAACCGCTCCGGCCCCAGCAGCGTATGCAGCATCCGCACCACTTCCGCGCCCTTCTCGTAGATGGTCAGGGTGTAGAAGTTGGAGATTTCCATATAGGACTCGGGGCGCACCGGATGGGCCATGGGGCCGGCGTCCTCGGCGAACTGGTTGGCGCGCAGGAAGGTGACGTCCTCGATGCGCTTGACCGTGCGCGAGTTCATGTCCGCGCTGAACTCCGCATCGCGGAACACGGTGAAGCCTTCCTTCAGCGACAGCTGGAACCAGTCGCGGCAGGTCACCCGGTTGCCCGACCAGTTATGGAAGTACTCATGCGCCACCACCGACTCGACCCGCTGGAAGGCCATGTCGGTCGCGGTATCCGGGTGCGCCAGCACGCAGCTGGAGTTGAAGATGTTGAGCCCCTTGTTCTCCATGGCGCCCATGTTGAAGTCGTTCACCGCAACGATCATGAAGATGTCCAGGTCGTATTCGCGGCCATAGACTTCCTCGTCCCAGCGCATGGAGCGCTTGAGGCTGTCCATGGCGTGGCCGCACTGCTCGCGGTTCTCCGGCTCGACGTAGATGCGCAGGTCGATCTTCCGACCGCTCAGGGTGGTGTAGCTGTCCTGAATCAGGCACAGGTCCCCGGCAACCAAGGCGAACAGGTAGGACGGCTTCGGGAAGGGATCTTCCCAGGTGGCCCAGTGCCGACCGCCCTCGTGCTCGCCGCTGGCAATCAGGTTGCCGTTGGACAGCAGGATCGGATACGCGCCCCGGTCGGCCATCACCGTTGTGGTGAAGCGGCTCATCACATCCGGCCGGTCCAGATAGTAGGTGATCTTGCGGAAGCCCTCGGCCTCGCACTGGGTACAGAACATGCCCCCGGACTTGTACAGTCCTTCCAGCGCCGTGTTGTTCTGCGGCTGGATACGGGTGGTGATGGCAAGCTCGAAGTCGGCTGTTTGCGGGTGCAGAGTCAGACTGTGCTCATCGACCTGGTAGTCGGATGAGTCGATGGCCTGATCGTTGATAGCCACGCTGACCAGCTCCAGCTCCTGGCCATGCAAGACCAGCGGCGGTGCCCCAACCCCAACTGGCCGAGATGGAACTCGGCCCTCCGTAGTGGAGTGTCGAGTTCCATCTCGACAAAGCGTGCCATCGGCACGCCCGTCATTAAGCCTCACCAGCAGACGACTGTGCACCAGCGCATGGTCCTCGAACAGTTCGAAGGTCAGGTGCGTCTCGTCGATCAGATAGTCGGGCTGGCGATAGTCCGTGAGGTAGATTGTCTGGGGTTGTTCGGTACGCATGCTTGGCTCCTCAGGACACACTGAATGCCATAGTGTAGGCGGTATATTTGCGGATATTGATGACAGCGGTGTCCAGCATCAGGTATTGCCCCTTGATGCCGAGCAGGGTGCCTTCCAGCACCGGCTCCTTGTCCAGGTTGGCCGATTTCGGTTTTTCACTGTATTCCAGAACCGGGTAGCGAATCTCCTGCACCTCGGCCGCCGGCAGCGGCTGGATCGCCTGCAGGCCGAAGCGCGCCTGCAGTTCCTGCAGACCGTCGTGGGCACCGTCCAGCAGACGGTCGCGCTCGGCCAGCAGGTCCATCGGCTCCGGTTCACCCTTGAGCAGGGCACGCCAGTTGGTCTTGTCCGCCACCTGCTGCCGCAGCAGGTCTTCCACCAGCCCGGACTGCTGACGGGTAGCCACCCGCAGGATCGGCAACGCCTGACTGGCGCCCTGATCGATCCAGCGGGTCGGCACCTGGCTGGCCCGGGTAATGCCCACCTTCAGGCCGGACGAATTGGCCAGATAGACGATGTGATCGGTCATGCAGAATGTGTCGCCCCACTCCGGCTCGCGGCAGGTGCCCTGGTCATAGTGGCAACGCTCCGGACTGACAATGCAGATATCGCACTGCGCCAGTTTCTTCATGCAGGGGAAGCAGAAGCCCTGGCTGTAGCTCTTCTTCGTGAGCCGGTTGCAATGGGTGCAGTGGATAGGCCCCAGCGCCTCCAGACGGATGGTGCGCCCGAGCAACTCGTTGAGCGGCAGCTGCTGCTCGCCGAGGGGTAAAGCGTACTGGACGGGTTCGTCCAGGGTTCCGAGCATCTTGCGGATACTGCCCTCGCCGCTGACCAACGCCATCAGTGCAGCGTACCCTTGGCCGCGCTGAACAGCGACTCATCCAGGTTGGCCGGCGCCTTCGCCATGTTCTTGCAGCTCTGGCCGATATAGCCGGTACGCTCTTCCTCGGGCAGGTTCTCGATTTCCCAGGCAATGATCGCCTGCAGGGACAACTCCTTCTGCTCCTGAGTCAGCTTGCGGCCGTCCGACCACTTGCCCAGCTCGATCGCCTGTTTCAGGCTCTGATACACCTCGGGCGAGATGTTGCGCAGCATGTTGATGAAGTCGTTCATGAAAACTCCGGAGACTGGTTGGCAATGCGGGGCATTGTACCATCCCGCAAGCGAGCCAGACCGGTGGAATCACCGGGGCGGCCCATGGCCGCCAATCGCCCCGGGGTCGAGGCTCCCACGAAAAACAACCAGACAGAGCCAAACGGTTTTGCATCAGCGCCGCCCAAGCATCTCACCGCTATTGCCCCTTCACTCCCCGTAGGACCGGCGCCGCAGCGCCCGACCGCCGCGCCGCGCTCCCCCTCCACCCCCGCATGAGCGCCCGGCCGCCCCACCGCGATCCCCCTTCACCCCCGCCGGAGCACCGGACCGCCCCACCGCGATAGGCGGCCGGAGGCTGTGGTCAGGACGCTGGATCGGCGCGCGAGCTCGGTTCTTTCATTTGTAGGAGCCCCGACCTCGGGGCGATTGGCGTGCGCAGCACGCCCGCAGTCTATCTGATCCACCGCTGCACACCACCCGCGATCACCCCACACACGCAACCAATCACCAGCCCGCTCACATGCGCCGCATTGGCGATGGCGCCGAAGCCCAGTGCAGTGACCAGGCCGCTCATGCACAGCACCAGCCACGCCAGCATCATGATCACCACCCCCTTGGGCAGGTCGAAGTGCACGTTGGGGGAGATCAGCTGGTACAGCCAGCAATACCCGAGCAACCCGTACAACACGCCGGACAACCCGCCGAACAGAGTCGTCGGCCCGCTCACCAGCCATTGCCCACCGTTGGAAACCAGCGCAAACAGCAACGTCAGCCCCAACAGCCACAGGCTGCCCGAGCGCATTTCGATGCGCCTGCCCAGCTCCCAGTACCACAGCGCGTTGAACGCCAGGTGCATCCAGCCGAAATGCAGGAAGATCGGCGTAACCAGCCGCCACCACTGGGCCAGGTCCGGCTCACTGGCCATCAGGCCCATGCTGTTGACCGGCGTAAAGCTCAGCACGATCACCGCTCCGATGCGGCTGCCGAGCCCGGTCCAGAACGCCACGAAGAAGGTGATCGCCAACACCGCAAGGGTTACCGGCATATACCGCAGCATCAGTGGCCAGTTCAGCCGGGCCGCCGGCCGCACACTGGCGCGGAAGTCCAGCGTCGCCTGCTCCGCCGGCACGCCTTCGGCATAGATCCTGCGCACGATCTCGGCGTCCGCCTCGTCGCCGGTCCAGATCACCTGCTCGCCGCGCTCCTCGGTGATCCGGTGCGGCACGCCCTGCTGATGCAGGAAACGGGTCAGCTGACTCAGGTCCTCATCCAGTTGGCATTCCAGCGCGCGGTGCATACTCATTTCACGTCCACCCAGACAAAATGGTCCGGCAGCACCCGCTCCTCGCCACTCCAGCGGTAAGCCACCAGCCGGCCGTACTTGACGGCACTGTAATCGAGGCACGCCAGGTTCGGACGCAACGGCTGCGGCCTTCCCTGCTGCCAGTAATGGCCGACAAACAACAGCGGCTCATCCACACCATAGAACAGCAATTCACGTTTCTGGCGATAGGTCAGCGGACGAATGGCGATGTGCTCCGGCAGCGCATCCGGCTGAAACACCAGATCGCCGTACGTTTCCGGCGACTCTTCCCAGAACTTGGTGCGGAACATGCCCCGCACCACGCCATCGCCGCCCTTCATCTTCAACCCGTGGGGCAGGTGCATGCCGATGCCGCGCAGCAGCCGGTCGAATACCTGATCGGCAAAGCTGTCCCGCTCCACCGACGCCTGCAGGAACTCCACATCCGGCGTCGCATCCGGGTACTGGCTGGCAAAGGTCTCGATCACCTGGTGGTCCCAGCATGCATGCACCAGCCGGAACTCCCCGGCATCAAGAAACAGCGGCAAGGTCCAGAACCAGTCGAGAAACTCGTCCCACTCCGCCGCGTACCCCTCGAACTGCTCCAGGGTCGCCTGGATCTGCCGCAGGTTGCGGTCGGTATGCTCGCGCACGTAGGCCTGACCGCTGCCCGGCGGGGCCGGCGTGAACCAGCCCAGCGCATTGAACTCATGGTTACCCATGATGCAGCGCGCACTGCCCGCCTCAACCATGTCGCGTACCAGCAACAGCGCCTCGCGGATGCGCGGCCCGCGGTCAATGATATCCCCCAGGAACAGTGCCTGGCGCTGCGGATGCCGCCACACTCCACCGACCCGTGCATAACCCATCTGCTCCAGCAGTTTTTCCAGCGTCCTTGCACAACCATGCACGTCGCCGATGATGTCAAAACCTTGCCAGTGCGAGATGTCTGTCATGTCGGTCATTTAGTAAGTCGACTGCTCCAACCCAGTTTACTGCGGCAGATCGCATAGAAATTGTGATTCAGCGGATGGATCAACCGCAGCTTCTGCGCCTTCTTGCGGATGATCACGATATCACCCGGCGCGCAGGCGATGTGTTCCTGACCATCGCAGCTCACCTGGGGATAGATCTCGTTGTTGCGCGAGATGGTGATGCGTATCTCACTGTTGCCCTCCACCACCATCGGCCGGCTGGAAAGCGTATGCGGGTACATCGGCACCAGCACCATCGCGTCCAGCTTGGGATGCATGATGGGACCACCGGCCGACAGGGAGTACGCCGTCGAGCCGGTCGGCGTCGCCACGATCATCCCGTCGGATTTCAGGCTGTAGACGAACTGACCATCAACAAACAGCTCGAATTCAATCATGCGCGCCGATTTGCCCGGGTGCAGCACCACCTCGTTCAGCGCGGAGATGGAGCCCAGCTCCTCGTTATTGCGACAGACGATGGCGTCGAGCAGAAAGCGCGACTCGGCCATGTACTTGCCTTCCAGCACATCGCCCACCCCCTGCTCCAGCTCGTCCGGCGCGATGTCGGTGAGAAAGCCCAGGCCGCCGCGGTTGACACCCAGCACCGGCACGTTCGACTGGCACAGCGCCCGGGCTGCCCCCAGCAGGCTGCCGTCGCCACCCACCACAATCACCAGATCGCACAGATCACCCATGTTCTGACGGGAGCAGACCTGCAGTTGATGGCCGGGCAACAGGTCAGCCACGGCATCCTCAAGGATCACCGTATGGCCCCGCTCCAGCAGGAAGCGCTTCAGACGACGCAGGGTATCCACGACACGGCCACTGCCCAGGCGACCAATCAATCCGATACTGCGGAAATGCTCCATAGATCACTCGCTAATAATCAGCTCAGGAAAATTCCGCACAGGCACGAGCGCACGGATGAAGCGGTAATTATCCGTAGCGAAGGAGCGTTAGGCAAATGAGGGGCGGCAGGATCAGCCCATGTTGGTGGGCGTGCGGCTCTGCAACTTCATCAGTTCACGGCGCAGCAGGCCGTTGACTCTCTGCTGTTCCGCCAGCTCGCGCTTGATGTCCAGCAATTCGCCCTGGGCGATGGTGAGGTGTTCGGCATGCTCGCCCTTGAGCATGTCCAGCTGCTGGCGATAATCCTGCTCCTGCTGACGCAGCCGCGCCTGCAGCTCGCCAATCTGGCGCAGGTATTCGGCCACTTCGCCGGCGTGGGCCTTGCGCAGCTTGTCCATGTCGGCCAGAAGAGTCTCCCGCGCCACCCCCTCGGCCGGTGCGCTCGCCGCACCGTACCAGGCGTCCTCGGCAGCCACCTGGAGATTGTCCGCGGCCAGCACCGCCTTGGCTTCCTCGTCCTCACCGAGAATGCCCAGGCCGTTGCGCGTGACCGCCTGCTTGATCCAGGCCAGATCCGCCTTGCCGCCGCGCTGGCCCGGCTTCCACAGATGCGGGAGATAGTTCCGGTTGGCGCAGAAGCCGAGACACGCCAGCCGAATGGGACCACCGCCCATATCCGGCCCGCGACCGGCCTTCTCGGCAATGTTGCGCAGCGGCAGGTTCCACAAGCGGTTGACGTAGCCGTCCATGTCGAAATCAAGGGTAAAGAAAACCGCAGCCCGCACATGCAGCCGGTGGTTGATCTGCAGAAACACCGCCTCCACCGTCTCGTCGGCGAAGTCCGGTGCGGTTACCAGACCGTCGAGCAAGGCCTCGAACTCGGGGTACAGCATCTCACGCGAGATGCCCTGTTCAGAAAAGAACATCACCGCTTCGGTCAGCAATGGTTTCTGAATCTTGCCCGGGTCGCTTGAGATCATTTGGCTGTGCCCATCCGTGTTTTCTTATCAATCGCCTAACTCTGCACTTTTTTCACAGCGAGTGCATCCACTCCCGTGCAAGTATAGGGAAAACGTCACATCACGGATGTGACAGGGTTGGCAGGGGCGAGGATGGCGTGGTGCTATCGAGTCCGGGCAGGCACAAACCACCAACCCCGGGCGGCCTCCGGCCGCCAATCGCCCCGGGGTCGGGGCTCCTACCGCACCTGGGCATCCTGCAGACAACAGCGCGCAGCCCAATCGCCCCGAGGCCGGGACTCCTCCCGCACGTTGGGTATTCCCGTAGGAGCATCCCCAAAACCCCCGTTCCCGTAGGAGCGGCGCCGGAGCGCCGGACCGCCTCGCCGCGATTGGCGCGCGAAGCGCGCCCGGTAGAGACTGAGAGACGGCAGAAGCAGAGCGCCTCAGATCACCGCCGCCAACCGCGCTCCCTGATCGATCGCCCGCTTCGCATCCAGCTCCGCGGCCACGTCCGCGCCGCCGATCAGGTGTACTGGCTTGCCCAGCGCCTCGACGCCTGCCTGCAGCTCCCGCAGGGGCTCCTGACCTGCGCAGAGAATCACCGTATCCACCGGCAGCACGCTGACCTCGTCCCCGCGGCGAATGTGCAGGCCCTCGTCATCAATCTGCAGATATTCCACCCCATTGAGCATCTTCACCTGCTTGGTCGCCAGCCCGGCGCGGTGGATCCAGCCGGTGGTCTTGCCCAGTCCGGCGCCGACCTTGCTCGGCTTGCGCTGCAGCAGATACACCTCGCGCGCCGGCGGTTCCGGTTGCGGGGTCACACCCGCGATGCCGCCCCGCGCCTGCAGCTCCGGGTCGATGCCCCACTCCTTCCAGAACAGCGCCGTATTGGTGCTCGGGCTCTCCCCCTGGTGGCAGATGAACTCCGATACGTCGAAACCGATCCCACCGGCACCGATCACCGCCACCTTCCGGCCTACCGGCTTGCGCTGCAGGATGGCGTCCAGATAACCGATGACCTTCGGATGATCCACACCCGGAATCGCCGGCACCCGCGGCACGATGCCGGTAGCCAGAATCACTTCATCGAAATCAGCCAGATCCTCTGCAGCAACCCGCGTATTCAGTTTCAGCTCGACACCCGTGGTCTCGATCCGCTTGCCGAAATACCGCAGCGTCTCGTAGAACTCCTCCTTGCCCGGCACCAGCTTGGCCACGTTGAACTGACCGCCGATCTTGTCGGCCGCATCAAACAGCGTCACCGCATGACCACGCTCGGCCGCCACCGTAGCCGCAGCCAGCCCCGCCGGGCCGGCGCCGACCACCGCAATCTTTTTCACCTGGGCAGTCGGAATATAATTCAGCTCGGTCTCGTAACAGGCCCGCGGGTTGACCAGGCAGCTGGTCAGACGACCGCTGAACGTGTGGTCCAGACAGGCCTGGTTGCAGCCGATGCAGGTATTGATCTCGTCCGCCCGGCCAGCCGCGGCCTTGCTGATGAAATCCGGATCCGCCAGGAACGGCCGCGCCATGGACACCATATCCGCATGCCCCTCCGCCAGCACCTGCTCGGCCACTTCCGGCGTGTTGATGCGGTTGGTTGTCACCAACGGGATCGAAACCTCGCCCTTCAGCCGCGCCGTCACCTTGGTGAAGGCCGCACGCGGTACCTTGGTCGCGATGGTCGGAATGCGCGCCTCGTGCCAGCCGATGCCGGTATTGATGATGGTCGCCCCGGCCTTCTCGATCTCCTTCGCCAGCAGCACCACCTCATCCCAGCTGCTGCCGTCTTCCACCAGATCCAGCATCGACAGGCGATAGATGATGATGAACTCCGGCCCCACCGCAGCGCGGACACGGCGCACGATCTCCAGCGGCAGGCGCATGCGATTCTCGTAGCTGCCACCCCAGCGGTCGGTACGCTTGTTGACCCGCTCCACCAGGAACTGGTTGATGAAGTAGCCCTCGGAGCCCATGATCTCCACGCCGTCATAACCGGCCTGCCGGGCCAGCGCCGCGCAGTTGGCGAAGTCGCTGATCTGCTTCTCGATACCCGCCTCGTCCAGCTCCTTCGGCGTGAACGGGTTGATCGGCGACTGCACCGGGCTGGCCGAGACCTGCGCCGGGTTGAACGCATACCGCCCCGCATGGAGGATCTGCAGGCAGATCTTGCCGCCGGCCTCGTGCACCGCCTGGGTGACTACCTTGTGCTTCTCGGCTTCCTCCGGCGTGCTGAGCTTGGCCGCGCCCTTGCCCACGCTGCCCTCCTCGTTCGGGCCGAAGCCGCCGGTCACGATCAGACCGACACCGCCGCGGGCGCGCTCGGCAAAGAACGCCGCCATCCGCTCAAACCCCTGCGGGCGCTCCTCCAGCCCGGTGTGCATCGATCCCATCAGCACACGGTTGCGCAGGGTGGTAAAACCCAGATCCAGCGGGGCCAGCATATGGGGATAAAGGGATTGTCCGCTCATGGTCATGCTCCAGTTCATCATCAGGCGCCGGTTGCGAAGGCAGACGCACCGGCCTGTTCTTTTCATGGAGCAGACGATAGGCCGCGCCCCGGTGACGCTCAATCACCGCAGGTGACATTTTAATTACCCTGGATTACATTCTGCTGCCGGAAGCAAGGAACCTGCCCATGAAACTCGGTGACCTGTCGGTCGGCTATCTCTACAGCCTGCACGCGGCATTGCAGAGCCTCGGTCATGATGCCCAGGCACTGTTCACGCGGTATCGCGTCAGCCGGGACCTGCTAGCCGCGCCCCAGGCCCGCATCAGCATTCCGCGCTTCATGCGGCTCGGGCATGCCGCCATACAGCTCAGCGGTCGCGCTGACATCGGCTTGCTGATGGGGCTGCACAGCCAGCCCGCGCACCTTGGTTTACCCGGCGTTACCGCGCAATGCGCGCCCAGTCTCGGCCAGGCCTTCGACACCCTGGTGCGCTTCGAGCGCCTGACCAGCCAGAACTACCGCGGCCACTCCAGCTTCCAGCCGCCCGCCACGCGCTTCTACTCGATCAGCCCGTACAACCAGTTCAACCTGTTCGTGGTCGACTCGGCCCTGGCGTCGCGCATGCAATTGGCCCGGCAACTGACCGGTGGCGCAGCCCGGCTGCGGGAGGTGCATATCGAGTTTCCTGCACCGCCCCATGCGGAAAGATATGAGGAGGTGTTTGGCTGCCCCGTGCTGTTCGAGCAGGCGCACAACCAGCTGCTGTGGGAGCCGGCCAGCCTGGCGCTGCCCCTGCTGCAGAGCGCTCCGACCACCCACGCCCAACTGCTGGCGCTGTGCGAGCAGCAGCTGCACGAGCTGACCCGGCACCGGCATCTGCGCGAACGGGTGGAAGAGATCCTATCGCCGCAACTGCACCGCCAGCTCCCGGACCTGGCCGAGGTGGCCGCCCAGCTCGGCCTGCCGCCGTGGACCCTGCGCCGTCGGCTGAAGGCCGAAGCCAACACCCGATTTCAGGACATCATCGACGAGATAAGGCGGGATCTGGCTGTGAGTTATATCCGTGACACGGAAACCGCACTGGGTGAAATTGCTTTCCTGCTCGGCTTTTCCTCCCCTGCTGCGTTTCAGCGGGCGTTCAAGCGTTGGACCGGCGAAGCGCCGGGGCAATACAGGAGGCAGGCGAGGCAGCCGCGTCACATTTCCTGAGCGTCGTCCACGTCGTCATCCCATTCCTGGGCGCGCTGTTCAAGCAGTTCTTCTTCGTAATCGCTCATTGTTCTTCTCCCGATTGTCTTGCCTCGCAGGCTAAGCCTGTCGCATTACATTGAGATGAAGCCCACCCGGGAAAGTTCAGGTAATGAGCGCGTCTGCACCATTGACCTTGTCACCATGTCAGGGTTGAAACTGCCGGCAGTCCCCCCGATATAGGAGCAGCAACCATGAGTTCGATCCAACTGAACGTGAAGGAAATGACCTGCGGCAACTGTGTGACTCACGTTACCGACGCGCTCAGGGCCGTCGCTGGTGTGAAAGAAGTCCACGTAGACCTGGAAAAGGGTAAGGTAAGCGTCAAGGGCGACGCCGAAAGCCCCGCCCTGGTCGCCGCACTGAACGAAGCCGGTTACCCCAGCACCGTTGCCCATGATGGCAAGGCGACCTGCTGCGGTGGTTGTCACTGACACGCAACGAGGAATAACCATGCTCAGCAAACTCCGCTACGCCGCCCTTGTCGCCATGATATCTGGCGGCATGGCACACGCCGGCAGCAGCCTCACCATCGACGTCCACCGCGACGCCAATTGCGGTTGCTGCAAGGAGTGGATTCAGTATCTGGAACAGAATGGCTTCACCGTGAAAGATCACGTCGAGCCGAACATGTCAGCCGTCAAACAGCGGCTGGGCGTGCCGGCGCGACTGGGCTCCTGCCACACCGCGGTGATAAACGGCCAGTTCGTTGAAGGCCACGTACCGGCGCAGCAGATCCTGGCCCTGCAGAACCGCCCCGACCTGCTCGGCATCGCCGTCCCCGGCATGCCCATGGGCTCGCCCGGCATGGAATACGGCGACCGCAAGGACCCCTACCAAGTGGTGGGCCTGACCACGGACCGGGACCTGGAAATCGTAGCGGAGTACTGAGCACAGCCCCGTCCATACTGTAGGAGCCCCGACCTCGGGGCGATTGGGCTGCGCAAGCAGCCCCGGGTTGCCTATGTGGTATCAACCGGGGCGCGCTCCGCACGCCTATCGCGGCGAGGCGGACCGGCGATCCGGCGCCGCTCCTACAAAAACCGGTGCTCATACCCCCGATCCGTAGGAGCCCCGACCCCGGGGCGATGCTGGCCGCCAGGCCAGCCTGCGGCCTTGCCGATCTGGCCCGCCTACCTCCCCGCCATCCTCACAACCACCCGCCGGTTCTTCGCCCTGCCCTGCGCCGTGGCATTACTTGCCACCGGGTACCGGTCTCCATGAAACCGCATGGTGATCAGCGACTCATCCAACCCCTGCTCCAGCAGATAGGCCTGCACCGCCAACACCCGCCGCCGTGACAGCTCGCGATTGCTCAACCGGTCGCCGACGCTGTCCGAGTGACCCTCCAGCTCGATTCCGGTAATCGTCGGATCTTCCCGCAGATACTCCAATGCCACATCCAGCAACTGCCGCGCATCCCCGGTCAAGGTGGTACCGGCCGACGGGAAGGTGATAGGCGTGCGGGCGATCTGGTCGATGTTCATCGGCAGCAATCCATTCGTACAGTCCTGAAATTCCAACCAGGCCTGCTGGTAACCCACCGGCGAAATCACCACCCGGATCTGATTCCCCGCATCGCTCATACCGCTGCGCTGAATGGTTGGCTGCAGCCCCTGGGCGAGACCGGCCAGCATCATCCCGGACTGCTCGAAAGGCAACCGCAACGCCCGGTTGCCCGGCTGCACCGTGCCCTGCCCGAGCAGCTGAGCCCGCGTGCCCGGCCGCCAGGGCGGCGCATCGTTATACAGCTGGGCCGGCCCCGGACGCATGATGTTGCTGGCCGCCGACAGCTCGAACACCGGCCGCTCACCCGCCCGGCGCACGAACACCGCCTCACCGAAGCCGTCCACCTGCTGGCTCAGACGGCACTCGAACTTGTCACCGTCCACCGACCACGCCACATTCTCCATGCGGGTCTGGAACGTCAGAGCCTGAACAGGCAGGGCAAAACCCAGCAGCAGAATGAGTGGAAAACGTGGCAAGAGGGGCTCTCCTTGGCGTGAAGCTACAGGAGAAGGGATCGGCGGGGAGTGGGGAAACTTTAGGGGGAGGCTGGCAAGGCCGTGGCCAGACCGGGCGGCCGACTGCCGCCAATCGCCCCGGGGTCGGGGCTCCTACAAAAACCTTGCAGTCACCGGGCTGCGGACCCAATTTCAGCCACGGATCGGTAGGAGCGGCGACCTCGCCGCGATTGGCGTGCGAAGCACGCCCGGCGTACCACAACGTAGCCCGCGGCTGGCCTGGCGGCCAGCTATCGCCCCGGGGTCGGGGCTCCTACAATAAACCCTGCAGCCACCGGGCTGCGGACCCAATTTCCGCCACGAACTTGTAGGAGCGGCGACCTCGCCGCGATTGGCGTGCGAAGCGCGCCCGGCGTCAGGCAACGTAGCCCGCGGCTGGCCTGGCGGCCAGCTATCGCCCCGGGGTCGGGGCTCCTACAGCAAACGTGAGGGAGGGGCAAGCGTGAGGGAGCGGCCTACCTGTAACCACTCGGGTTATTGGACTGCCAGCGCCACGCATCGGCGCACATCCGTTCCAGCCCCAGCTCCGCGCGCCAGCCGAGTTCTTCGGTTGCCCGTGCAGGGTCGGCGTAGCAGGCGGCGACGTCGCCGGGACGGCGGTCGGTCAGTTTGTAGGCGAGCTTGTGGCCGCAGGCCCTTTCGAAGGCGTGCACCATATCCAGCACAGAATACCCGGTGCCGGTGCCCAGGTTGAATGCTCTGATACCCAGCCCGCGGTCCAGCCATTCCAGCGCCTTCACGTGCCCTTCGGCCAGGTCCATCACATGGATGTAATCGCGCACGCCGGTACCGTCATGGGTCGGGTAGTCGCTGCCGAACACGTTCAGATGCTCCCGCCGCCCCACCGCGACCTGGGCGACATAGGGCATGAGGTTGTTCGGCACGTCCGCCGGGTCTTCACCGATGCGTCCGCTGATGTGCGCACCCACCGGATTGAAGTAGCGCAGCAGCGCGATGTTCCAGCTGGCGTCCGACACATGCAGATCCCCCAGCATTTCCTCGATCATCAGCTTCGAGCGGCCATAGGGGTTGGTCGCACTGGTCGGAAAATCCTCCCGGATCGGCAGAGAGGCAGGGTCGCCATACACCGTCGCCGAGGAGCTGAACACCATGTTCTTCACACCGGCCCGCTGCATCGCCTCGCACAGAACGATGGTCCCGCTTACGTTGTTCCAGAAGTAACGCAACGGCTGGCTGACCGACTCGCCCACCGCCTTCAACCCGGCAAAGTGGATCACCGCATCGATGTCATGCTCCGCGAACAGGCGGTCCAGCAGCGCGGCATCGTTGATGTCCCCCTCGACCAGCGCCACCTTGCGGCGGGTGATATCCTCCACGCGCCGCAGGGCCTCGGGGGAGCTGTTGCTGAAATTGTCCAGCACCACCACCTCGTACCCCAGCTCCAGCAGGCGGACAACCGTATGCGAGCCGATGTAACCCGCCCCACCGGTAACCAGAATGGTTCTACTCATGAAATCTTCCTGAAAATCAAATCGCCCGAATGGCCTCCAGCAGCTTTTCGGTCTGCTGCTGCATCAGCGCTCCATCACCCCGGCTTTCCACGTTCAGGCGAATAACCGGCTCGGTATTGGACGCCCGCAGATTGAAGCGCCACTGCTCGAAGCTGATGCTGAGGCCGTCAGTATAATCCACATCCAGAGCGCCCGGGGCATACTGCTGCTCGATCGCCTTCAGCACGGTCGGCGCGTCGGAGACGGTCAGATTGATCTCGCCGGAGGACGGATACGCCGCAATGCGCTCGTCCACCAGCTCCGACAGAGGCTTCTCCTTGCGGCACATCAGCTCCGCCACCAGCAGCCAGGGGATCATGCCGCTGTCGCAATAGGCGAAGTCGCGGAAGTAATGGTGCGCGCTCATCTCGCCGCCGTAGATCGCATCCTCGGCGCGCATGCGTTCCTTGATGAAGGCATGCCCGGCCTTGGTCTGCACCGCCACCCCGCCGTTCTGCTCTATCTGCTCCACGGTGTTCCACACCAAGCGCGGGTCGTGGATGATGCGGGCACCCCGCTCCTTCTGCAGGAACGCCTCGGCCAGCAGCCCGACGATGTAATAACCCTCGATGAACCGGCCCTGCTCATCGAACAGGAAGCAACGGTCGAAGTCGCCATCCCAGGCGATGCCCATGTCCGCCTGGTACTTCAGCACCGCCTCACTGGTCACGCCCCGGTTTTCAGTCAGAATCGGGTTGGGTATGCCGTTGGGGAAAGTGCCGTCCGGCTCGTGGTTGATCTTCACCAGCTCAACCGGGATATGCTGCTCGGCAAAAGCCTTCTCCAGCGCATCGATAACCGGCCCGGCAGCCCCGTTACCCGCATTGACCACCAGCCGCATCGGCGTGAAGGACACCGGATCGACATAGCTCAGCAGATGCTCGATGTAATCCTGGCGGATGTCGATCTGCTCATAGCTGCCCCGATCCTCCTCAGCCACGTTCGGATCACGGCCGTCCACCAGCTCATACTGCGCCGCCTCGGCCAGCGCGCGGATATCCGCCAGACCGGTATCCGCCGAAATCGGCCGCGAGCCCTCACGCACGAGCTTGAAACCGTTGTAGTCGATGGGGTTATGGGAGGCCGTCACCTCGATGCCACCGTCCACGCCGAGGTGGAAGGTCGCGAAATACACCTCCTCGGTGCCGACCATGCCCAGATCCAGCACATCCACGCCCTCATCGCGCAGACCATTGGCCAGCGCGGCCTTCAGCGGCGCAGAACTCTCGCGGATGTCACCGCCCAGTACAACGCGCTTGGGTTTCAGCCACTGGGCGAAGCCGCGGGCGATGCGATAGGCGACGTCTTCGTCCAGCTGGGTGCCGAGCTGGCCGCGGATGTCATAGGCTTTGAAACAGGTGATTTCTGACATGGGACGTTTCCTTGATCGTTTTGGGCGGGGCCGTTACCCCCTCTCCCCCAGCCCCTCTCCCGCGAGGGGAGAGGGGAGTTGTTTGTTTTTGCCAACGTTGGTGTTGGTTTGGGTTTTGGTGTCCGTTGGGGGCGGGAAGGCCCCACCCATCATCAAAACTCAAGCCCCGACAATCCGCCCCAACAACCCCGCAGTAGAAGAATCCACCCCTTCCACCTGCCCTTCCCCACGAATCCACCCCAGTGTATCCACCGCCAGTTTCTTGCCCATCTCCACGCCCCACTGGTCAAACGGATTGATCTCCCAGATCACCGATTGCACGAACACCTTATGCTCATACATCGCAATCAGCGCCCCCAGGCTGTAGGGGTTCAGCTCATCCAGCAACAGGGTCGAGCTGGGCTGATTACCGCGGTAGCGCTGGTGGATGGGCATGTCCTCCGGGTTCTTCAGCGCGGCGTCGCCCAGCGCCAGCAGGCGGGACTGGGCCAGGCAGTTGGCCAGGGCCAGCTCGTGCTGGGATATCAGCTCCTCGGTCACCTCGTCACGATTCTGGTGATAGCGCCGCGCCGGAAGGATGAAGTCACAGGTCACCGGCTCGGTCCCCTGGTGCAGCAGCTGGTAGAACGCATGCTGCGCGTTGGGGCCCACATCGCCCCAGATGATCGGGCAGGTACTGTGCTCGACCAGCTTGCCGTCGCGGGTCACGCTCTTGCCGTTGGACTCCATTTCCAGCTGCTCCAGATACAGCGGCAGCAGTTTGAGTCGACCGTCGTACGGCAGAATCGCCTGGGCGTTGATGTCCAGTACGTTGGTGTTCCATACGCCCACCAGCGCCATCAGCACCGGCAGGTTGCACTCCCAGGGCGCGGTACGGAAGTGCTCGTCCATCAGGTGCGCACCGGCCAGCAGCTGACGGAAGCCGTGCATTCCGACAGTCAGCGCGATCGGCAGCCCGATCGCCGACCACATCGAATAACGCCCGCCGACCCAGTCCCAGATCTGCAGCTGATGTTCTTCGCTGATGCCCCAGTCGGTCATTTTCTGTACAGCGGAAGACACGCCGAGGAAGTGGCAGTGCAGCACGCCGGGCTTGTCTCCCAGAGTGTGCTCCAGCCAGTGGCGCGCGGTCTCGGCGTTGCTCAGGGTGTCGATGGTGGTAAAGGATTTCGACGAGATGATGAACAGCGTCGAGTGCGGGTTCAGGGTGCGCAACAGCTGGGACAGCTGGCTGCCATCCATGGTCGAGGCAAAATGCATGGTCAGGCGGGAGGAGGTTTCCACCGCGCTGTCACAAAGCGCCTCCGCCACCATCTGGGGGCCGAGGTCCGAGCCGCCGACGCCGATGTTCACCACATCGGTCACCACCTCGCCGGTCACACCCCGCCACTGGCCCGAATGCAGCTTGTGGACGATGCGGTCCATGCGCCGGAGCTGCTCGTGGACCTGGGCCGTGATGTCGACACCGTTGATCGAGCAGGACGCGTCCTCGGGCAGGCGCAGTGCCCAGTGCATGGCGGAACGCCCTTCCGTGCAGTTGACCGGGTCCCCGGCGAACAGACGGTCGATCCACTGCGGCAGTTGCTGCTGGCGGGCCAGGTCGAACAGGCGGGCCAGCGTCTGCTCCGTCAGGCGCTGCTTGGAATAATCGAACAACAGCGGCCCGCATTCACAATGCAACCGCTCGAAACGCGCAGGGTCCGCATCAAACAATTCCGCCAGATGCGTATCCCGAATGCCCTCAGCATGATCGGCAAGCACACGCCACATATTTTCAGTTCTCCAGAATGTTTGTTTGGGCCCGTGGGCGCGCGTTGCGCGCCTATCGCGGCGGGGTCGCCGCTCCTACAAAAGCCGGTGCTCATACCCCGATCTGTAGGAGCCCCGACCCCGGGGCGATTGGGCTGCGCAAGCAGCCCTGGGTTGCTTATGCGGTATCAACCGGGGCGCGCGTTGCACGCCAATCGCGGCGAGGTCGCCGCTCCTACAAAAAACGGTGCTCATACCCCCGATCTGTAGAAGTCCCGACCTCGGGGCGATTGGCGCGCGAAGCGCGCCCGGGTCAAGCCCAGAAACCCGCCCTACCGCCGCCCGATCCCGAAATAGGTAAACCCGGCCCTCTTCACAAAATCCGGGTCCCACACATTTCGTCCGTCCAGCAGCAACGACTCTCTCATCTCCGCCTTCAACCGCTTGAAATCCGGGCTCCAGTACGACTTCCACTCGGTCACCAGCATCAGCGCATCCACCCCGGCCGCCGCCTCGTAAGGATCATCATGCAGGACCAGATCATCCCGCTCCCCTGCCCACTCGGCCAGCGCCGGCAGGGCACGGGGGTCATGCACGTGCACCTGCGCACCCTGGGCCCATAGCGCGGTTATCAGCTTCAGCACCGGCGCGTTGTCGATGCGCGACGACTCCGGCTTGAACGCCGCTCCCCAGATAGCCACCTTGCGGCCGCTCAGCTGGTTGTCGTAGTACTGCCACAGTTTGCGGAACAGCGCTTCCTTCTGCCGCTCGTTGATCTGCAATACCTCTTCGATCAACTGCGCCTGCAGGCCGCTGTGCTGCAGGGTGCTGGCCAGACTCATCACGTCGCGGGAGAAGCTCAGCCCGCCAAAGCCGCAACCAGGGTACAGGTAGGCCTCGCCGATACGCTTGTCCGCCCCCATGCCCTGACGCACCCGCTCGATGTCCACATCCAGACTGTCCGCCAGATTGGCCATGTCGTTCATGTAGCTCAGCCGGGTCGCCAGCATGCCGTTGATTGCCAGCTTGGTGAATTCCGCCTCCCGCGGGCGCATGGACATGATCGCATCCCGGCGGCGGTTGAACGGACGCAGAATCTCTGCCACCAGCCGTCCTGCCCAGGGCAGGTCCGCGCCTACCAGCCAGTGTTCGGAACGGGTAAAGCCGTTCAGGGCAGCCCCCTCGGTCAGCAGATCAGGCACACTCACAACAGCGCCATGCCGCGCATCGGCGCCCTCGCGGGACTGCATCGCGCGCTGCAGCGCCTCGGTGCTGCCCACCGGGAAGGTAGACTGGTTGACCACCAGAAACTCGGGATCGATGCTCACAGGCAGAGAGCGGACCAATTCATGGGCATAGTCCAGCAGGTCCGGCGCCAGCGCCAGCCAGAGCACGGTCACACGCGGGTCGGGACGCTGATCCAGACCAACCACCTGCAGACGGCCCTCGCGCTTCTGCTCCAGCATCAGATCAGCCAGACCCGGCTCGCGCAGGGAGAAGGTACCGGTATTCAAGGTGTTGGCCACCCCACCGGGGGATACATGCAGGGTGACCTGATGCCCGGTCGAGGCCAGCGCCGCAGCGCTGACCATGGCACAGAGCGTATCGCCGTAAACATCAATGAACATGGGCCAATCCTCAGCCTTGATAGCGCGCCAGCATCGCCTGGAAGTCCGCACCCAATGTAGGATGCTGCACCCCGTAAGCCACTGTAGCCTCCAGATATCCCAACTTGCTGCCGCAATCATGGGAGCGGGCGGAGATATGCCATGCCTCTACGCCCTCGCCGCGCATCAGCTCGGCAATGGCATCTGTCAACTGGATCTCGCCACCGGCGCCCGGCTCGGTGTTCTCCAGCAGATCGAAGATGCGTGCCGGGAGCACGTAACGCCCGACCACCGCCAGATTCGACGGCGCCTGGTCGCGGGGCGGCTTTTCCACAACCCGACTCATCAGAGCATGCTGGCCCGGCTGCAGGTCAACACCGTGTACGTCCACCACACCATACTGACTGACCAGCTCTTCAGGCACCGGCTCCACCAGAATCTGCGCATGGCCGCCGGTCTCTACAAAACGCCGCGCCATCTGTTGCAGGTCGTTCTCGGGCCCCCGCTGCTCCACCAGCACATCCGGCAGCAGCACCGCAAAGGGCTCGTTACCCACCACGGGGCGAGCACAGTAAACGGCATGGCCCAGACCCAGCGCACGGCCCTGGCGCACAGCGGTCACCTTAAGCTGCGGGGGGGGCAATATCACGCAGCACCTGCAGCAGCTCGTGCTTGCCACGACGCTCCAGCTCGGCTTCCAGCTCGTAGTTCACATCGAAGTGATCTTCGATGGCCTTCTTGCTCGAGTGCGTGACCAGCACAATTTCGTTGATCCCGGCTGCCAGTGCTTCCTCAACCACGTACTGGATCACCGGCTTGTCCACCACCGTTACCATTTCCTTCGGGATTGCCTTGCTCGCAGGCAGGAAACGCGTTCCCAGACCTGCAACCGGTAAAACTGCCTTGGTAACCTTCACGGTAGCTCCTGTATAAGAATCGAACAGACAAAAAATAGGAAAGCCAAGCGGCGCGCGAGTTCAGTGATTTTATATGAAGTGGAGGGGGATAGCCCGGTTGGTCTTGTGGATGTGGCCTTGGGGCTGCTGGCGCAGCCCTATCGCCCCGGGGTCGGGGCTCCTACAGTCGAGAGGGCGACCGGGTTTGGGGGGCGTTACCGGGTTTGGAATATCCCCCGGGTTTGGGTAACACCACCTTCGGGACCGGGTTTGTAGGAGCGGCGCCGGGACGCCGGACCGCCCCGCCGCGATGGGCGCGCGACGCGCGCCCGGCCGGTTACCTGCAGGCAACCTTGGGGCTGCTGGCGCAGCCTATCGCCCCGAGGTCGAGGCTCCTACGGGTTGGGGGGAGGGATTCTCAGTCACTCCCAAACAGGTCCCGGGTATATACCTTGCCGGCCACATCCACTAATTCCGGCGCTTGCCTGTTGGCCACGACCACATCGCTGATCCGCTTGAACTCATCCAGATCACGCACCACCCGCGCGCCATGGAAGCTTTCTCCCTTCAACACCGGCTCATACACCACCACCTCCACCCCGCTGGCCTGGATGCGCTTCATCACGCCCTGGATGGCGGAGGCGCGGAAGTTGTCCGAGCCGGTTTTCATTACCAGGCGGTAGATACCCACCACCCCCGGCCTGCGCGCGAGAATGGAACTGGCGATGAAGTCCTTGCGGGTGGCGTTGGCCTCGACGATGGCCCTGATCAGGTTATTCGGCACCTGGTCATAGTTGGCCAGCAGCTGACGGGTGTCCTTGGGCAGACAATAGCCGCCGTAACCGAAACTGGGGTTGTTGTAGTGCTTGCCGATACGCGGGTCCAGGCCTACCCCCTCGATCACCTGCCGGCTCTGCAGGCCCCGGGCTTCACAGTAGCTGTCGAGCTCGTTGAAGTAGGCCACGCGCATCGCCAGGTAGGTATTAGAGAACAGCTTGATGGCTTCCGCCTCGGTGGAGTCGGTGAACAGCACAGGCACATCCTGGCGCACCGCGCCCTGCCGCATCAGCCCGGCAAAGAACCGCGCCCGCTCGCTGCGCTCACCGACAATGATTCTGGAAGGATAGAGATTGTCATGCAGCGCCCGGCCTTCACGCAGAAACTCGGGAGAGAAAAGGATATTGTCGGTCGCGAACCGCTGGCGGATGTCGCGGGTGTAGCCAACCGGAACGGTCGACTTGATCACCATTACCGCACCGGGGTTGATCGCCAGCACATCGGCAATCACCGACTCCACCGTGCTGGTATCGAAGCAGTTGGTATCCGGATTGTAGTCAGTGGGCGTGGCGATGATGACAAACTGCGCATCACCCAACGCCAGCTCCCTGTCCAGCGTTGCCCGCAGGTTCAGTGGCCGATTCGCCAGGAAGTCGCTGATCAGCGCATCTTCGATGGGCGACAGCCGGTCATTGAGCAGATCGACCTTCTCCGGAACGATGTCCAGCGCCACTACCTGATTATGCTGCGCCAGCAGCACCGCGTTGGACAGGCCCACATAACCGGTCCCCACCACAGCAATCTTAACCATCGGCCCCACGGCTCCCAGTCAATCAACGAGACTGGGACCCATGGTGCAGTGGGAATATGACTGTTTGGCGTCTCAGCGGCGCAGGGCTTTCTCGTCGCCGGCCGCCTCGGCAATCCGGTCTTCAGCATCGCCGGTAGAACCGGACTCCGATACCGGGGGAGTAACAGCCACCAGCGGCGCAGCGGCAGCCTCGCGCTGCTCATGCTGCTGGTACAGAAGATCGACAATGCCGTTAGGCGGCTCATAACCCTGAACGGTGCTCAGCAGTATCTCGCGCACCGCTTCGTAGTCATCCCGGCGCACCGCCTCGCGCAGCCCGCCGAGGACCGGCAGCAGCGCGGACCAGCGCAGATACACCTCATTCGCCCGGCGAATCTTGGGATGACTGGTGGACTCGGGGTTGTCGCCGATCAGCAGCTCTTCATACAGCTTCTCACCCGGCCGCAGACCACTGAAGGTAATGGCGATATCGCCGTTGGGGTTGTACTCGTCGCGCACCGTCAGGCCGGAGAGCATCACCATCTTGCGCGCCAGGTCGACAATGGTGACCGGCTCGCCCATGTCCAGAACGAACACATCACCACCCTGCCCCATGGCCCCCGCCTGGATCACCAGCTGCGCTGCCTCGGGAATGGTCATGAAGTACCGGGTGATTTTCGGGTGGGTCACGGTAACCGGCCCACCACGGCGGATCTGCTCACGGAAGCGCGGGATCACCGAGCCGGACGACCCCAGCACGTTACCAAAGCGCACCATCGTGAAGCGCGTGCGGTTCACCTGGTTCACTGCCGACGCCTCGCCGAACAGCCGCGGTGCGGGTTCATGACTCAGCGCCTGCAGCACCATCTCCGCCAGACGCTTGGTCGAACCCATCACGTTGGTCGGGCGCACCGCCTTGTCAGTAGAAATCAGCACAAAATTCTCGACCCGGCACTTGATCGCCGCCTGGGCCGCATTCACCGTACCGAAGACGTTGTTCATGATGCCTTCGGCGATGTTGTGCTCCACCATCGGCACGTGCTTGTAGGCCGCGGCGTGGTAGACGGTATTGACCTTCCACGCGCTCATCACGTCCTGCAGCCGCGTGAAGTTGCGGATCGACCCCATGATCGGCACCAGCCGGATCGGCGCTTCATGGCGGCGAATCCAGGCTTCCAGCTCCGCATGAATCTCGTACAGCGCGAATTCGCTGTGCTCGTACAGCACCAGAGTAGTCGGCTGGGACAGCACGATCTGACGGCACAGCTCACTGCCGATCGAGCCCCCGGCCCCGGTCACCATGACCGCCTGCCCCTTGATGCAACGCTGGAACAGGGACATATCCGGCGGCACCGGGTCGCGGCCCAGCAGGTCGGCAACATCCACCTCCTGCAGATCGTCCACCTTCACCTTGCCGGCGGCCAGATCCATGATGCCGGGAATGGTGCGCACATGCACACCATGGCCCTGCAGCGCAGTGAGAATCTCCTGGCGCCGCGAGCGGGATGTGGACGGCATCGCCAGCATGATCTCGCTGACCCCGGTCTGCGCCACCAGCTTGCCAACGTCGGCACCGGCATACACCGGCAATTCGGAAATGGTCCGCCCGTTCAGCTGCGGGTCGTCATCCAGAAAGGCCACCGGCTTGTACAGCCGCCCCACCTTCAGCGACGCCAGCAACTGCAGACCGGCCGAACCGGCACCGTAGATCGCCACCGGCTTGCCCCCGGCCTCGCTGTCCTTGTTCTTGCTGTGAGAATGCCGCAGCGCAGGCAACCCGGCCGTCAGCCAGTCACCCATGAAATACTCGCGGGCCAGCAGGCGCAGGCCGCCGATCAGGATCAGACTCAATGTCCAGTAGGAGAAAAGCACCGCCCGCGGCAGCTCGACCTGCCAGCCAAGGTCCTTGGCCAGCAGCACAACGAAAGCGAAGGTAAGCGCACCGAAGGTCACCGCCTTGGCGATGCAGTACAGGGCCATGTTACCGAAGTGGCGCATCACCGCCCGGTACATGCCCATGCGGATGTAGACAGGTATGGCCAGCAGCGGCCCGAGGACAAACAACCAACCCTGACCCGCGCTAGGCGAGCGCCAGCCTTCGTCTCCCAGCTGCAGAAACAACGCAAGCCACAGCGCTGCCGACAAGAGCACCAGATCCGCAGCGATCTGGATAATGCGTTTCTGGCGGCAGCTCAATCCTATCAATTTTTCTTTTAACACTTTCGTTCCTCAGACATTGCAGCTGTAGACCCTGTCTAAAGCTGACATGCCGTGTTACGAAATGTTCAATGAATAACTGCACTACGACGCAGGGTGAGCCCGTACCTCCCTGCAACGCCCGGGCTCCGATCAGCAGATGTAAATAAAAGGTTAAATCACCTTTGTGACACCGGTATGAGCGCACTCCCCGAGCACGTCATCGATCACCGCGCAGGTCCTGTCGATCTCCGCCTCGGTCAGCGTGGGGTGCACCAGGAACATCAGGCTTGTCTCGCCCAGCTCGCGGGCCACCGGCAGCCGCTCGGCCGGCCGCCAATCGGTACCGTCGAAGGCCTTCTCCAGATAGACCTCCGAGCAGGAGCCCTGAAAACAGGGCACGCCCCGCTCGACGATGGCGTCGATGATGCGGTCCCGCGTCCAGCCCTCGGCCAGCTTCTCCGGGCGCACCTGCACATAGCACTTGTAATGGGCATGCACGCAATCGGATGGGAACGCCGGCACCCGCAGCGCCGCATGCTGGCGGCAGGCATCCCAGATGCGCTCCGCGTTGCGCGTGCGCGCCGCGGTCCAGTCCGCCATCCGCTTGAGCTGGATGCGCCCGATCACCGCCTGCAGCTCGGTCATCCGCCAGTTGGTGCCGAAGCTCTCATGCAACCAGCGAAAGCCAGGGGCATGCTCGCGCTCATACACCGCCTCCCAGCTCTTGCCATGGTCCTTGTATGACCACATGCGCGACCACAGCTCGCGGTCATTGGTGGTCACCATGCCGCCCTCGCCGCCGGTGGTCATGATCTTGTCCTGGCAGAACGACCAGCAGCCCACATCACCAATGGAGCCGACCGACCGCCCCTTGTAACGTGCCCCATGGGCCTGGGCGCAATCCTCGATCACATGCAGCCCATGCTCACGGGCCAGCGCCATGATCGGGTCCATATCGCACGGCCAACCGGCCAGATGCACACAGATGATCGCCCGGGTACGCTCGGTCAGCACCGCCCGCACCGTATCGGCGGTAATGTTCTGTGAATCCGCATCCACATCGGCAAACACCGGCACCGCCCCTGCGGTCACAATGCTCGAGGCCGAGGCCAGGAAGGTACGCGAAGTCACCACCACCTCGTCGCCCTCGCCTATCTCCAGCGCCTTCAGCGCCAGGTCCAGCGCCAGCGTACCGTTGGCCAGCGCCACCGCGTACTCGGCATCGGCCCAGGCAGCAAACTCCTTCTCGAACTCGCGGCCTTCCTGGCCCGTCCAGTAGTTGACCCGGTTGGACAACAGCACATCACGCACTGCATTGGCCTCTTCCTCGGTGAAGGAAGGCCAGGGGGAAAAAGGTCCGTTCAGCATGATTATCCTGTATCAGTCATCAGATTCGTTTTGCACAGCAGGTGACGGTCACTCCACCACCGTCACCCCATTCCAGCCGACCCGCTCGATAAGCGCCGCCAGCCCGGGGCTCCGGTAACGCAGCCCCGCATCTTCCCAGCGCTGTTTCACGCTGATATGCACCACAGGCTCCACAGGGCGCACCGATCTGCGCCCCATCGCCTTGTAGAAACCCTTGTATTCGTTGTGTTGAGTACCGGCGTAGTCCGGCTTCATCCGCTGAAGCAGGTGCGGCTCCAGCCCCAGCCCGCAAGCCTGGGCCTCCCGGGCCATCCACTGCCCGGCCACATCCCCCAGACCACAGTCCGGGTAGCCGCCGCCGACATCCGTATGGACCCCGGCAAACCACACCTGTTGCAGATCGATCCCTGCCTTGGCCGCCCACAGCGCCGGCTCGAAGTCCTGGCGGTTCTCGTCGATGGACACCGCATGGCGCGCATGATTGATGATGCTGCTGGGCGCCGTGTCGTGAAACAGATAGCGATCCGTACCCAGCGTGCCGAGAAACGGCGCGGGAATACCCAGCGCCCCGACGGTATCGAACACACCGATAAAGTGGATACGGCTCACATCCGCCTCGGCATAATCACGCCGAAAGGCCACCGCATTCTCCCGCGCCGGCGCCGACGCCGGGCCACGGTTGCGATAGAGGTTGTAGGCCTGGCCGACCCTATTCGCATGTTCGCGACGCAGAATGCCGCAATTGCGGATCAGCCCCGCCAGCGAGCGCACCGTATAAGCCCCACGGCTGAAGCCGAACAGGTACAGCGCATCCCCCGGCTCGTAGTTGTGCACCACAAAGCGGTAGCAGTCCTGAATGTTCTTGTCGATGCCCTTGCCGGTGATTCCGCCGGTAAACCTATCCCCGGACGAACCCACGCCCCAGTCGTAGAAGACCACCTGCTTGTTGCCGGCAGCATCCAGCGGTGCAACGCCCTCGGCCAACCTCAGAACGTGAGTAGTGCTATCGGATTCCGGGGACTGCCAGGTCCCGTCTGAACAGATGATGATGTTTTTCATAGGAGCTCCCTTTCCTGCAGCGAAGCGAAACCACCACTACGTCAGGTCGAGCTGGCTAGATACCCACCGGCACCTCGACCAACGTATCGCACTTGGCGAATCCCTTACCCACCGCGTAGCTGTAATCGCCAGGCGCCCGCCCTTGGTACGCTTCCAGCAGCATCTGGACATGATTGGCGCCAGCCAGATGGGTAAAGGGATAACCGCCGCCAAACCTGGGGTTGAATTCAAGCAGGTAGAACTTGCCATCTCGCTCCAGGAAATCGCAATCCAGATTGCCCCGGTGAGGTAATGCGCTGGCGATTCTGTCGATCAGGTCTCGGAACAGCTCGGGGGGGACAGTGACAGCTTTATCAGTTTCACCGGCACGCATGGCGAGCTTCTTCTTGGCGGCAAAACCAAGGTAGTTCTCCTGATGGTCATAAAGCATATCCACACCGTACTCCGGGCCCTGGATCACTTCCTGAATGATGACCGAGTCATCAGATCCCAGAGAAGACAGCGCGCTCTTGGCCACTGCTTTGCGGCAGCTTTCGAAGCCGGTGATCAGATCTTCGCGGTTATCCACTACAAACAGACCGATCGAGGCGCTCCCCCACCGTGGTTTGATAATCAGGGGAAAGCGCACCTGGCCAAGCTCCAGAGCCTCCGCAGCGTCCGCTGGACTCAAGAAAGTGGCGGGAACGGATACGCCGATTTCGCGTGCAAATTCAAACGTCCGCCATTTATCAGCACATACATCCAGCGTCGTAAGCGATGGCACATAAACGGTGGCGCCGGTCTGTTCTTCAATTTCGGCGCGGTGGGCAGCCAAGAGCCCGGCCTCAAGATCGTTGAGGGAGAAAACCATGTGAATGTTTTCTTTGATCATTACTTTCTTGAGTGCGTCCAGATAACCATCCTCGAATACACCGGGTACCTGATGAGCAGCATCACAGGCCTGCAGCGCCGGAGCAGATAGATCCATGTCGGTGCCAACGACGCGACCGGACTTGCCAAGAGCTTGCTGGAAATAAGAAGCTAGATAGTGACGACGCCCGGCGCAGGTGAGTAGAACGTTCAGCATTTTATACCCTTAATCAAGTCTCGGCGTAGATCCCGCTCTCTTCCCACTCTTGCCGAAGAATGGAAAGCAGATATTGATCTTTCAATTCACCATGTGACCAAATATCCCTTCTAAGCAAGCCTTCAGTCTTCCACCCCAGAGCAGTCGTAGCTTTGATCGCTCGCTCGTTTTGAGACAGCTGATAAAGGTAGATCCGCTCTAATCCCAGCTCCGCAAACCCATAATTTACAA
This sequence comes from Halopseudomonas pertucinogena, assembly GCF_014646575.1. Classification (GTDB taxonomy): domain Bacteria; phylum Pseudomonadota; class Gammaproteobacteria; order Pseudomonadales; family Pseudomonadaceae; genus Halopseudomonas; species Halopseudomonas pertucinogena. Next base: position 174,872 of record NZ_BMNN01000002.1, read on the forward strand.
GTAACTTATAACCATCCCGGCCATATCCTTCGCCCCAGCACGATTTATCACCGATAAAAATGTACAGCTCAGCCTTTCTCGCCTTAGTGTTTATGTTTATGAGGCCACCAAAGCCTATGACAGCCGAGTCATCGTTACGGATGAAGGTAAAATCGATACGATTTGTCGAAAGCACATTTTTCGAAAACCAAGCTTCGGTTTTGGCGATTGATGTTGGATAGTCGAAATTCAGTGTCCTCTGTACCTCAACATCATTCAAAAATTCCACTCGCTTTTTCAAATGCTCTTTTGCAAGCAGCTGAAGTGCGATACGGCTACCTACAAGTGAAAAACCTGCCATGTCCGGCTCCGCGCTGTTATAAATTCATTGAAGTTAGATTCAAAAGGCCGCCGGTGTGCCAAAAAACCACCATGCTGCCGGGAGGTATTTCTCCTGAGCGAACGAGGTCCCTTAAGCCAAACATCGCCTTGCCCGTATAGGTAAGATCCAATGGGATACCCTCATCACGGATCACCGACTGGATAAAAGAAACGAGCTCAGGGCTATGCCGCTCGTACCCGCCAAACCGGTACCCATCGCGAAAATGGATCTTGTCCAGCGGGAAACTGCACGGCAGCAGCTTGATGATTTCTTCTCGCCCTCGCTGTCCTGCCCTGGCTACGGAAATGCCCGTCACGCTAGTGCTCCAACCTAGTTTCTCAACGCCGGCTAATAATCCTGCTTGAGTCCCTCCGGTGCCGGAGGCGTGCACTATATAATCCGGCGCTGTTGGCAATTCGGCGACAGCATTGCTATAGGCTTCGACGCCTTCAACCGCGTGGCCTCCCCCAGGGATGACCACGACCGAGCGACCATCCTGTAGGCTGGCTCGTTCCAGTCGCACGATCGTCGGCCCAATTTGCTCGCTATCTACGTAATGGGTTGCCGCGCCGGCGCTACGGTAGAAGAACGAATTCCCTCTAGTGCTCAGCGCAGGCTTATCCCCATGCAGAACCAGATGCACCTCGCACCCGAGCTGGGCGCCCATAAGCGCTACGACGCGCGCATGGTTCGATTCAGCGCCACCGTTGGTAATTAAGACCTCGGGCTTGCGCCCGCCCTTGGAAGCCGCATCCAAGATTGCAACGTTCTTGCGTACCTTATTACCGCCCAACCAAAGAGGTATCAGATCATCTCGCTTTATCCATAAATCTACGCCCCAGCGACGAGATAACTTTTCTAATCTGTAAAGGGGAGAAGCATATATAGAGGTCGAGATCATAATGACCCGCGCCTCTCATCACTGAGCTTTTGATAAATCTCTGAAGGCACAACAACTACTCCTTCTCGCTTAAAAACCTGATAAATTGTTTTGAAAATAATTTTTATATCAAGCCAAATTGATCGGGTTCTTACGTATTCTACATCTATAGCCAACCTGTCGTTCCAGCTTGTGGAGTTACGTCCGCTCACCTGTGCGAGCCCTGTAATACCTGGACGAACAGCATGCCTCAACATTTCTTCATCTGTGTAGTATTCAAGGTATTCCATTAGCAAGGGGCGTGGTCCAACCAAACTCATATCCCCCTTCAAAACATTCCATAACTCCGGAAGCTCATCCAAACTAGTGGATCGCAATAAGCGACCGAAGGTAGTTACGCGCTCTGAATCAGATAAAAGCTCTCCCCCAGTATCATAAGCGTTACGCATTGTCCGAAACTTGATCATCTTGAAAGGTTGCCCCTTCAACCCGGGCCTGATTTGACTGAAAAGTACAGGCGATCCCAAGCTTCTGCGAACACAAACGGCAACAACCAACATAACCGGAGAGAGTAACAAAAGACCCAATATAGAGCCAACAATATCAAACAACCTTTTCACAATTTGCAACCCCTCGCGCAAGGCATATTAGCCAACAGATAAAAAGGCGACCCCATCAATCTTGGAAAATGTCAAATGAGAAAGCTTACATTTCAATTTAATGCCTACTAAGCTTTTATGCATCTTATTCAGCCCTATCAAGCACAACGGATTCCAAAGTGCGAGCAATTGCGGAATACTCATATTTTTCCAACACCGCCAACCTAGCATTGCGACCCATAATTTCACGCTTCTCAGGAGACATATTATAAAGAGCGAGTATGGCGCCTGCGGCCTCCTCGGGAGACTCCGGCTCAATCTGGATACCGGCGTTAGCTTCTGAAATAGGACAATAGCCGCCGGAGTCGATGGAATACACCACTGGTCTAGCCGAGTACATATAATCAAACAACTTGTTAGGCGAAACTCCATACCTAAACAACGGATCTTTTGTCAGACCTATATAGCACACATCCATAACACTCAGTACCGACTGTACCTGTGTTTTCTTCACCGACGGCCATAAGTGTACGTTAGTCAGCTCTAGATCATTTATGAGTACGCTCAAATCATGGGTTTTTTGACCTTTACCCACTATGTTGAAATGAATATCCGTGACATCCTTCAACAAACTTGCAGCCATTATCAAGGTTTCGAGTGAATTCGCAGCACCCACTGTTCCCGCATAGACAACGGAAAAAGGTTGCTTTTTAAATTCTGATACCATCAACTCTGGGGCCGGCTCAACCGCAGAGACTTCGTGAATAGAAACCCCGTTTGGCACCCATGCAAATTTCTCGCGATCCAGGCCACGCGCGACCATGTGATGATGGGACTCTCTAAGGTTAGAAATAACTTTATGTGATTTCTTATAAGCCAAGTCTTCAATTTTTTGCAAAAAAACAATAAATGGATGGCTAGGCGAGAACCCGCCCAACTGGACAAGCGTTAATGGCCAAATATCGCGAACCTCAAAAATCAACCGAGCTTTAAATTTTCTTGATAGGTAATACGCACTGAGGAAGCCTATAAGAGAAGGCGAAGAGTAAATTATTACATCAGGACGCTCGCCGAGCTTCTTTTGTAACTGCAGCAACCTAACCCCAAAAACAAGCCAGTTCAATATCCGCTTCTTATCATGGGCGTGCTTATATTTACCCACTGAAATTCTTATAAAACGAAATCCTTCAAAGCTCTCCTGTTCGGGTGCGTCGTCCGCAGCTTCTGTATCTCGTGTGCCGTGAGTCCAACGAGCAGCTATCAGTGTAACTCTGTGGCCGAGCCGGGCGAGCTCCCTGGATAAGTGTCGGTGTCGCCCTCCGATGCCTGTACTGGGCAGAGATGCGTACTGATTAATTATCCAGATTCTCTTCGGATCCGCTTTCATTCCCCCCCCCCC
>NZ_BMNN01000002.1:178254-425489 GCF_014646575.1 Halopseudomonas pertucinogena
CTCTTTTATTTTATCCCCATCTGCCCCGATTAAAACGTTTGCGTTAACCTCTATCAACTCCACCCACTCGGTCTCATCACGCATAGTTACGCATGCTTTGTTAAAGAAATATGCCTCCTTCTGAACTCCACCGCTATCTGTCAGCACTAAATCGCAACTTTTAAGTAACCACAACATTTCAAAATAGCCAACCGGTTCAATCAGCGACACTTGGAGGTCCAAGCCCTGAGACTTTAATGCCGCTTTAGTCCTAGGATGAAGCGGCAAAATTACTTCTGCCACTTCTCTATGTAGGTTATTCAGTGCCTCGACGATGCTTCGCAACCTCGAAGGCGAATCGGTGTTCTCTGCCCTATGCAAGGTGGCCAATATAAACCCAGCCCTCTCCCTACCCATGCTTTGAGGAGGCACCGCATACTCAGAAAACATGATAGCTGAGTCTTGCATCACATCCCCAACCTTGTGGACATCAACTGGTTTACGATCAAAGCCTTCCATATTTAGATTTGACACCGCGGCATCTGTCGGGCACAGCAACACATCACTAAGCTGATCAGTTAAAATACGATTTACTTCTTCAGGCATCGCCATATTAAAACTACGAAGCCCAGCTTCCACATGAGCCACCGGAATATTGCACTTTGCAGCTACCAGCGCTCCAGCCAAGGTAGAGTTTGTGTCGCCATAGACCATTACTCGATCAGGATCCTCGCGCAAAATAATTTCTTCAATCGACTCCATCATGCGTCCAGTCATAGCACCATGAGGCCCGCCATTTATATTGAGCTGATAATTTGGCACTGGAATGCCCAGCTGATCGAAAAACACATCAGACATATTCTTGTCAAAATGTTGCCCAGTGTGAACAACGACCTCTTGAAATGAATCTATTTTCTTAATTTCGCGCGAGACAACACCGGCCTTTACAAACTGAGGCCTCGCTCCAATAATTGTGAGAAGCTTCATTCTTAACTCCAAGTCTTCCTATAAAAATCAATCAGTTTTTCTTCCTCAAGTCCCCAATTGTATTTACTGAGAACCGCCTTCCTGCCCTTTTCGCCCATCGCTCTGGCTTCGGTTGGGTTCGAGATAAAAAAGCTAACTGCCTTAGCTATTTCCTCAGGGCTATACGGGTCGACACAGAAACCACACCTTTCTTTCTCAACGATATCAACCCATAAAGGAATATTGGAAGCTATTACCGGCAACCCAGCCCCCATGTACTCAAACATTTTTACGGGCAAGGCCTCTAAATAATTCTGAATAGGATGAAGCGCGACTAATCCAGCAACCGACCTTCTATACACGTCACACACACCGTCTCGATCAAGATACCCCACATATTCGACTTGCTCCCACTCTGGCATCTGAGAAATCTTCAGTTGAAGATCTTTGGATGTACAGCTCCCGGCCAAAATAAGCTTGGTGTCGTCTGGGCAATAATTGAGGGCCTGCATAGCCTCCAATATTCCGCGCTTAATACCAATACCACCAACATAGCAAAAAGACCGTGACACCTCCGCTCTTGCTTTGGTCGAAACAACCTCATCTAAAACCGGGTAATTATTAACCGAGACAGTGTTCCGATTGATACTGCTAAATTTATGGGCAATCGCCGGGGTTGCAGCGACGATACCGTCCAACCTAGAACAAGCATATACTTCAAAGCGTTGCGCAAAGAACGAAAGTAACTTTAGGACCCACTTATTAGCGTAATGCTTATTCAGCAACTGAAGAGGAAAATCCTCATGCGCGTCAAATATCACAATCTTCCCTTCTCGCTTCAGCTTAAGTCCTATAGGTAATAACTCTGGATCGTGTAAATGATAAATGTCGGCGTTAACCTCTAACGCTTTTTTATAAACCTGCCACGGGGAGAGCAGTAGGCGGCTTATGCGACCATGCTGGTTTGGCACCGATGTAATTAGCACACCGTCCTTAAGCTCATCTCCTTTCCCATCTGCCACAACTAACGTTACATTATATTTTGACTTAGCAAGAGACCGACACTCCTTTAACAAAATACGAGCATCGTAACGAGAATGGACACTAGTCAAATGCGCTACGGATGTTTTATTACCTTGCATTTCTCGTCATCCTCTTTCCAGAAACACATAGCCCCCAAGCCAACGCAGTGACCGGCCATAAATGTGATTTTGCAGTTAATAAAAGCAGCCCAACAGAGATCGAGACCAGAAAATAGAATGTTTGATACGAATTAAAATATTTATACTTTACAGACTGCCTAACCGCGTCTGCCGCAGGTATAAGTGCTAATAGCAAAAACAGAACGAAACCAACCAAGCCAAAACTATCCCACACGCTTATGATATTATGTGGGCCGCTACCCGCCCCGCCACTCTCAAAGTGCCCTCCAAATTGGCCTAGGATCGGAGATCGCTCAATCCTCGCCCAAGCTTCTTCCTTAAGATCCTGGCGTGCTGTCCACGAATTATCCGATCCTAAATTTAGTATATTGGCCTGCCTTGACTGCAACATATGGCCAGAAAAATTTGCGATCAAAACTGATAACGCGGCAACAGCCAATCCCACCACAGCCAACTTTTTTGGCTCGCTCTTTGAACGCACCATATAAAGCATCGTCATACTAAATATGACAGCCGCAAACTCGCTCCTTGCGGAAAGCACAAATAAAACAAAAACACTTCCTATAGTCACGAGCACTTGCTGAGTTATTGAAGTACTAATAGCTAATAGGGCGAAGCATAGGATTAACGCACTGCGTGCAAATCCTTGGTAACTGGCTACTCCTTCTTCAGCATCATAAAAGCTGGCAGCATAAAAAAGGAGACTTCCCGTACTAATAACATATGCTATAAGCATGAACACTATCACAACACCAGACACCCATAAACAGCGCCTGAACCAAATTATTTCTAAATCTAAAGTCGAACCCAAGGCCATTAGAGCAACCCAAAGCATTGCTATGTTCAAATATTGCATCAACGCTTCTTGCATATAATACTCTGGGTAAAACCATCTTGTGATCAAAGCTACAGCGGTTGCCCATACCAAAAAAAACAATATGCAACAACTATAAGACGGCATCACGCAAATGGCGCGTTTAACGACTCCTTTATAAAATGGAATATAAGCAATCAAAGCAAGCAAACATACTGGCGAAAAAAAGCCGCCAAGAAATCCAGGGATGTGCCCAGCCGCCACACCTTGGTGGTAAAGGTAAAACCCAGGAAATAGCAGTAATAATATAATAGCAGATAGGACTTCAACTGGAACTGGGCGCCTATGCCCTACATTAACACATGAGGCTGGATTCAACATCTTTATAGCCACGCTCATCTAATTGATATTTAGTTTTGTGTTAAATGTTTATTTATCCATTTCATTCTCGGCCATTTTTAAAAAATCATAAGCGCCTAGCCCCATCACTGTATAGCCTCTCTCCATGAGGACTTTATGCTCCCCCGTGTTATATTGCCCATAAAACGCCATAGGATGACTATATCGTGCAAATCTGGACCTTAGGTAAACGTAAGCTTTTTTAAACAGAAGGCTACTAGATAGATACTGTTTCGCGTACAGAGCTAAATTTTCGCCAGCATTACCGAGCTGTTCACCCGAAATGCTGCCCTCCTTGTTATAACAAGCTTTAACATATGACTTATAGAACGCCCTATTTTCTCTGAGCTTTAATGGTATATTTTTCCAAAACATAGAGAAATCCATATCCCATAAGGGCAACCACCAATCGAAATCGAAATACTCATAAACCCTCACAGAATTACATATATACTTTGCTTGGCGCTCCGACCACCCGAACTCACTGAACATGCTAGCAAACCGATGGCAATCAAGTACTGCATCCGCCGGAAGATGCCTTGTTATATAGCTTGGTTGACCGCTATTGTTCTGGGTCGCTAGGGAGGCAGGTGCAATCTTATAATGGACACGCATCAAACTTTCAGCATATTCCTCAGAGGTTAATCGTTCTTGCTCAAATACGCTTTGAGGAAGAAGGCCGGTAACGCAGCAGTGTCCTGGAGCAAAAACACAGTCCGCTTGAACGATGCTTCGTCGCTTCAATTCACGTACGGCAGGCCAATCTTGGATATGTGCGTAGCTGGCCCAACCTGAGCCCCAGCGTTGATAATCCCAAAACTCTTGAAGCTGCCAAACTTCCTCCCACATTTGGTTGTTATATTCTATAAAATGCCAGTCGATCCCTAATGCAGAGGCTACTTTCTCAGCGTATTTTGCTTCGTTATTGCCATGCACCCCGTACGAGAAACTAAGTATGTTTTCATAGCCTAGCCTTCTCAACGTACTCGCAATTAAACGGGAATCATACCCCCCACTTAGCGGAACCACAATCTGACGACCAGCTGCGTATTCTATCAATCCTTTTACCGCTCTGACGGTAGCAGCATCTAATCCTTGCTCGAGTTCATCTTCATTATATGAATTTGGTTCAACGTGTAAAAAACGAAAGAATCTCTTGGTTAATACTTTTAAGTCGTTACCATCGCTGGTTACTTCAAGGCACTCGCCAGCTTGCAACTGCTTAACCTTTCGAAATAAAGTGCTGGCCCCGGTTACATAACCGATAGCTTGAAACTCCTCCTTAGCAAGAGCGTCCATCTCTCTATCATTTACTTTTCGCCTCACCCAGTCCGCATCGTCCGACAAATAAAAGACATTTCCTTCTTCCCCATAAAATATGGGTATACTCCTAATGTGATCTACTGCAGCCAGCAATTTACCTGACCGGCTTTTAACTAAAGCAAAAAAACCATTCTGAGTCTTCAATGCGCTTGCTAAATCTTCGAGAGACCACGCATCTTCAAACTTTGCATTTACCCTCAATATTGTTCCGCATTGCCACCGCCGCTCATTCAGGGAGCTCACCGTGCTAGACCACTTTGGCGAGCGAAAATATGTCGCTATTTTATCCATTAATATACCTTTCGAAATAATCGCCAGTAATGGGTTAATATAAAACAAGCGCTGAGGGTCAGAGACGCACCCCATACAACTTCGTTATTTTTAAAGGGCAGCGCCAGCCATAAAGGTGACGTGGTTAAAAAAGAGATAATAGCCGCGCGCGCCGCTGGGGTAGTGACCATACGGTAGGTGTGCCCGGTGTTATGTGCGATCCATAATAAGAATCCCGTCCAACATAGCGCACTGGCTAATGAGAAATAGATAACCGCAGCTAGCAGGTTGTCACACCATGCGCCGGCTGCGATCGCGGCCATTCGAGAAATCAACATAACAACTTGAAACAGCATCCCGTGCTGTTGCTTTTCCATCACGGCGAAAAGCGTACTTAACGGCGAGGTGATAAAAACGAGGTATAACCACGGTGTCATCCAACGTGCGACATGCCCTGCCTCGCGCCATTGTTCGCCAAAAATAACAGAGAACACTTCAGGAGCCGTTATCATTAACGCTACAGCAGGAGGCATAGCAATCTGTGCAAGTTTATAATGAATAGAGTGTACCAAAGCACCCAGTTTGCCTTCCCGATGCGCTTCTGCAGCGCTGGAGAAAAAAACGTTTGCCACAGCTTGCCCTAGAATTGAGATCGGCGTGGCAATGACTCGGTGTGCGAGAGCATAGATCCCCGCTGCCCCTGCGCCAAATAATGCTGCAAAGAATAGCGGGGGTAATTGGCTACCCGTGGTGTTAAAGAATCCTTCCCAAGTAGAGAACAAAGGAAATTTTCGGTATCGCACTGCGGCTAACCTGACTTCTTTCCAGCGCCATCGCTTGAACTCCGGGCGGCGTAGAGCCGACCTGGCTAACTTCGCGCTACCGAAGCCTTGCCCTATGGCGTGGCCGGCCAGCAATGAAACTCCTCCTGCCTTGTATCCCAACACTTGTACTAACAGCATAACCACTGATTGAAAAATCTTAGCCCGAGCAATATCAGGATATTGTTTCTCCCTTATTGCCCAATAGTTAAAAACTTTAAACATTCCCTGCAAAAGAATGCCTAAAGGTAACAACCATAATAGGCTAGCTAGCTGTGGCACACCCATTATGTCCGCCATAAGGTCGCTTGCTAACCATACGGCGACCGCCGAAACAGCAGTAGTTCCCAGCACACATATTATAGTAAGTACCAATACACTTACGGCCTCCTGTGCACTTTCAGGCAGCGGAATAGCCAACTCATAGCGCATACCTGAAATTACGGCCGCAATAGATAATAACGCAGCATATATCGCCAGCATCCCAAAATCTTCTGGACTATAAATACGTGTTAGGAGTGGAGAAATGACTACCATTAGCAATTGGGCGATGGTTGTCCCCCCCACCAGCACGCTCACGCCCCGCACAAACTTAGATTTCGGCTTCGCCTTGTTCTTAAGGCCAAGTTTCATTTTTTTTCCTATGCTAGCCATTACGGAACTATAATTTATTGAACCTTAAACCTTAAACCTTAAACCTGCCACTGACAGCCCATCAAAGACACTCACGACTTTACTAACGTCCTCCTGCGTTAGATATGGATGCATAGGTAGGCTTAGAACTTCGTTGCAAACTCTGTCACCTACAGACAATGTGCTATTCTCGTCTCCCACTGCGGGCTGTCGGTTGAGTGGTATGGGATAGTGAACCGCCGTGGGGATTCCTGCATCTTTCATCCTCAACTGCCAAGCGTCACGCCCTGCCACTTTAACAGTATATTGAGCATATACAGAGCTATTATAGCTCTCTATACAAGGAAGCTCGCCGACCTCTCTATTTCTGAAAAACTTATTGTATAGCGAAGCCACTTTTTGTCGTAAATGTATTTCGTCTTCAAAAATATCCAACTTTAACAATAATATAGCCGCTTGAATTGTATCAAGCCTGCTGTTTACACCTACTCGAATATGATGATAGCGCCGATCCTGACCGTGACGTGCAATCTGACGAATAATTTTAGCCAACTCATCATCATTAGTAAAAACTGCCCCGCCGTCACCGTAACAGCCCAGCGGCTTACTCGGAAAGAAGCTCGTACACGCAATGGTCGTTAAGTTACACGACCGCCTGCCTTTATAAGTGGCACCAAAGCTCTGCGCTGCATCCTCAATGACGGGTATCTTATATTTATCAGCAATCGCATTTATCGCATCGTAATCAGCACATTGCCCATATAACGACACCGGAATAATTGCCTTGGTACGGGGTGTAATAGCTTGTTCAAGTAGCGCCGGATCCAGATTGTAGGTCCGCGGGTCAATGTCGACATAGACCGGCTTCGCTCCGAGAAGCGCGACAGTCTCTGCGGTCGCTATATATGTGAAGCCGGGGGTGATGACTTCGTCCCCAGGCCCTATACCAAGAGCCATTTGCGCGATCTGTAGCGCATCCGTACCATTAGCGCAGGTGATGCAATATTTGGCGCCAACGTAGTCCGCCAGCTTTTCTTCCAGCTCTGCCACCTCAGGGCCTAGGATATATTGGCCATGGGCCAAGACACGCTGTATACCAGCATCGATCTTGTCCTTGATACGGGCTTGCTGGGCTTTCAGGTCGATAAACTCAATCATTGCTGCGCTTCCACTTTAGTCAGAAGATCCCCATCCAATACGTAGCTGGCCCCGGTATGGGAACAGATCGCCCGCCCTGCACCCCGCACGGGCAGCTCAAGCTGCTCACCGTATTCACTCATCCAGCCGATCTGCCGTGCGGGCACGCCGACCATCAGTGCATAAGCAGGTACGTCTTTGTTAACTACTGCTCCTGCCCCCACGAAGGCGTACTCACCTATGGTGACTCCGCACACTATCGTGCAGTTAGCGCCCAGGGTTGCACCTCTCTTCACCAACGTGTCGCGGTACTGATCCTTGCGCTCAATCAGAGAGCGAGGGTTATAAACGTTGGTGAATACCATGCTCGGTCCGCAGAACACACCGTCCTCCAGCGTCACGTTGTCGTAGACAGACACGTTGTTCTGAACTTTGCATTGGTCGCCGATGATCACTTTGTTGCCCACGAAAACGTTCTGCCCCAACGAAACGCCCTTTCCGATACGTGCGCCAGCGCATACGTGTACGAAATGCCAGACGCGAGAGCCCTCACCTATCTGCGCTCCTTCATCAACAATCGCGCTGGAATGTTGGTAGAAATCAGCCATGCAGCACCTTCTGAAGCAGAGGATGTGGATTTTCGGGGTTGCGCACGATCTCGGCTTTGCGCATGACATCCACGGTTTCGATGGCCGCACGGTTATCTTCTACGCCGTAGCCCTGGCCCGCGAGGATGCGCTCATAGCTCTGAGTGTGCAGATCAGTGAACCCACCGGAAAACTCAAGCTCTTCGCCTTCGATATCGATGCTGCGGTAGGTGAGCTTTTCTCCCTGGACGGCATTTTCAGGGAGGTGGTTAGCGTCGATGGACAGAAACCAGCGGACATTAGCCCGCTCATATTTCAGGAAGCCTGACGAGGTTTTCTCATCGCGGTAGTGCACTTCGTTGTGCGTAATCTTGCCGAAGATGAAGTGCAACATGTCGTAAAAATGCACACCGATATTGGTCGCAACGCCGCCGGACTTCTCATCAAAACCCTTCCATGATTTCAGGTACCACTTTCCGCGAGAGGTCAGGTACGTCAGGTCTACGTCAAAGACTTTATCTGCCGGAGCGGCCTGCACTTTTTCCCGCAGGGCGATAATGGAAGGATGTAGGCGGAGCTGAAGTATCGAGTTGACTTTTGCCCCGTACTCATTCTCGTAGCGGGTGAGAGCATCCAGATCTGCGGTATTTAGCACCAAAGGTTTTTCGCAGATCACGTCGATGCCGTTTTGCAAAGCGAACTTCATGTGCGGCAAATGGAGGTAGTTCGGAGAACAGATTGCAACGTAATCGAGCTTATGGCCGCTTTGCTTCAGATCTTCGACGAAACCGGAGAACTCCTCGAATTCAGTGAAGAACTCTGCTTCCGGGAAGTGACTGTCCATAATGCCGACGGAGTCATTAACATCCACGGCGACTACAAGATTGTTTCCAGTTTCCTTGATAGCTTTCAGATGGCGCGGCGCGATGTAACCGGCGGCACCAATCAACGCGAAATTCTTCATTTTTGTCCTTAACGTCTACTGTGTGGCTTCAAGCCTTGATGATATTTTCTGCCGGTGCGCGATATTTGCCCCCTGCTGTCCACCAATACCCGTGCGTGCTGTTTGATCAGTTCGTAATCAAACTTGTCATGGTCGGTGGCCAGCACCACTGCATCGAAGCTGGCAATGTTTTCTGCTGTCATCGGCTCACTGCTAAGCTCGAAATGGTGCTCGCGCATTTTGGGGAATACCGGCACGTGCGGGTCGCTGTAAGCGACGACGGCACCTTTGGCCTCAATGAGCTCCATCAACTCTACGGAAGGCGATTCCCGCATATCATCGACGTTTTTCTTGTAAGCGATGCCCAGTACCAAAACGCGGCTACCCTTAAGAGACTTGCCGCTGTCATTGAGACCATCCATCAGCTTGCTGAGTACGTAAGCTGGCATGGCGCGGTTCACTTCGCCGGACAGCTCGATAAAGCGAGTGTGCAAGCCATACTCGCGTGCCTTCCAGGTGAGGTAGAAGGGGTCTATCGGTATGCAATGGCCGCCCAAGCCCGGGCCAGGGTAGTAGGGAGTGAAACCAAACGGCTTGGTGGCGGCGGCATCTACCACTTCGAAAATGTCAATTCCCATGCGGTCCGCCACGACTTTCATCTCGTTGACCAACCCGATATTCACGGCGCGGTGGATGTTCTCCAACAGCTTTGTCATCTCTGCAGCCTTGGTAGAGCTTACCGGCACGACCTGGTCGATGGCTTGCTCGTACAGCGCCTCACCGACTTCCAAACAGGCAGGAGTATGGCCGCCGATCACCTTTGGAATGGTGCGGGTCTCGAAGTCGGGGTTGCCTGGGTCTTCCCGCTCGGGCGAGTACACGAGGAAGATATCCTTGCCCACTACCAGACCACCCTCCTCCACTCGCGGCAGCAGCTCTTCTTCGGTAGTGCCCGGATAGGTAGTACTTTCCAGAGAGACCACCTGCCCCGCCCGCAGATACGGTTTGAGCGCGTCCGTGGTGTTGATCACGAAGCTCATGTCCGGCTCGCGATATTTGTTCAGCGGTGTCGGAACGCAGAGAATCACCGAATCACACTCGCTGATGCGGCTGAAATTGGTCGTTGCTTCGAACCCGCTTTCTCGTGCGGCCGCTATCTTTTCGGCAGGAATATGCTCGATATAGCTTTTCCCCGCATTCAGCTTGCTTACCTTGCTCTCGTCAATATCAATCCCCAGAACGCGAAAGCCGATGGCGTTGTAGCGAAGCATCAACGGAAGTCCTACGTATCCCAGGCCTACGACGCCAATCAGCGCTTCCTTTTGCTTGAGCTTCTGGACGGTTGTTTGTTGCGTATTTGCAGTCATATCGAGACCTGATTTTCAGTTGGGTGGTTGTTGGATGGTGCGTAAAAGCTTTATTCGACGGTGACGGATTTAGCCAGGTTTCTGGGCTTGTCTACGTCGGTGCCTTTTACCAATGCCACGTGATAGCTGAGCAGTTGTAACGGGATGGTGTAGACAATCGGCGAGACGCTTTCATATACCCACGGCATGCTCAGGTGCGTAATACCGTCACCGTTATCCAGCTCTGCCCTCTCACAGACGAAGTTGATCAGCTGGCCACCGCGGGCGCTGACTTCCTGCAGGTTGGACTTGAGCTTTTCCAGCAGGCTGTCGCTGGGGGCGACACTTACTACGGGCATGTTTTCGTCCACCAGGGCCAGCGGGCCGTGCTTGAGCTCACCGGCTGCGTAGGCTTCTGCGTGGATGTAGGAGATTTCCTTGAGTTTGAGCGCCCCTTCCATGGCGATGGGGTAATGGGGGCCGCGGCCCAGGAACAGGGCGTGCTGCTTGTTGGTGAAGGTGGCGGCGAGCGCTTCGATGTGCTGGTCCAGGTGCAGGACCTTTTCCACCAGGCGCGGCAGGCCACGCAGGGCGCGGACGTTGGCGCTGATCATTTCAGGGGCGCGGTGGTTGGCCTGGGCCAGCGCGGTGGTCAACCACAGCAGTGCAACCAGCTGGGTGGTGAAGGCCTTGGTGGAGGCTACGCCGATCTCCGGGCCGGCTTTGGTCAGCAGGCGCCAGTCCGCTTCGCGTACCAGCGAGCTGCCGGCCACGTTGCAGATGGCCAGGCTGGCCAGGTAGCCCTGCTGCTTGGCATGGCGCAGCGCGGCGAGTGTGTCGGCGGTTTCGCCGGACTGGGAGATGGTTATAAGCAGGGTGTTGGGCGGTACGGCTACTGTGCGGTAGCGGTATTCACTGGCTACCTCCACCTGACATGGCAGGCCGGCCTGCTCTTCAATCCAGTACCGGGCAACCAGACCGGCATGGTAGCTGGTGCCGCAGGCAACGATATGGATGTTCCTGATATCCGCCAGGTGGGTTTCCGCTTCCGGGCCCAGGGCGGCGGTCAGAACGTGATCTTCGGCCAGGGTGCCGTCCAGTGTGTTGGCGATGGCGGCGGGCTGTTCGTAGATCTCCTTGAGCATGTAATGGCGGTATTCGCCCTTGTCCATGCTGTGGGCGGCGTGTTCGTAGCGCAGCACGGGGTACTCGACCGATTCGTTGCGCTGGTTCCATATTTCGCGGCTTTCGACGGTCAGGCGGGCGTGGTCGCCTTCTTCCAGATAGATGAACTGATCGGTGACCTGCAACAGGGCCAGTGGGTCGGAGGCGATGAACTGCTCTTCGCTGGCTTCGCCGATGACGAGGGGGCTGCCCATGCGGGCGCAGTAGAGTGTGTTGGGCTCGCCCTGGTGGATCACGCCCAGGGCATAGGCGCCGTGCAGTTCTCTCAGGGTGGAACGGAAGGCGCAGAGCAGGTTGGGCTTTTCCTTGTAGTGGTGGGCCAGCAGGTGGGCGACCACTTCGGTGTCGGTTTCCGAGGTGAAGGTGTAGCCGAGGTCGGTGAGCTTCTTGCGCAGTGCGCTGTGGTTTTCGATGATGCCGTTGTGGACGATGGCCAGGCGTTCGGAGAGATGGGGGTGTGCGTTGCGTTCGGCGGGTTTGCCGTGGGTGGCCCAGCGGGTGTGGGCGATGCCCAGGTGGCCGTGGACGGGCTCCTTTTCCAGGGCGTTTTCCAGTTCGATGACCTTGCCCACGGCGCGGGTACGTTTGATGCCGTTGCCGGAGGCCAGTACGGCGACGCCGGCGGAGTCGTAGCCGCGGTATTCAAGGCGGCGGAGGCCTTCGATGAGGATGGGGGTGATGTTGCGTTTGGAGATGGCGCCTACTATTCCGCACATGGAGGTGTTCCTGCTTGTTTTGTTTTGCGTTCAGGCACGCTACCGCCCCAGGATTTACTGTCTGCTTCCTGAGGACTAGCAATAACGAGTTTATGACGCCAACTTTGTGACGCCTTGGCGGCTATAAGACCGCGGGTTGTCGGAAATGTTCAGCCAGACGCGGAGAGCGCCCTAAGTGGGACGCTTAGTTGCTGTTGGCGGTTAAGCAAATCAAGTAGCACTATTGCCCTTTCTTCACCATCTGCCTTACAGAAAACCGCATTCAGATCCTTGAAGGGGCCTTCGATTAACGTTACCGGCGATCCTGTCTTGAATAATGGCTTGTTGCCTGCCTTGGAAAGCCGGGCCTGCAGGTCGTCGATGATGGCATCGGGTACCGGCAGTGGCTCATTGGCGAAGGTGATGAGGCGCAGCACCCCGCGGGTTGAGCGTATGCTGTGCCAGCTGTCGCTCAGCCGGCACAGGTTGATGAAAAGATACCCCGGGAATAATGGCTGTTGTGTGACAACGCGTTTGCCCTGGCGGATCTTTTCTACGGTGTGCAGGGGGCAATAACAGGAGAAGAACTGGTTGCGCAGGTTCTCTTCGGCCCGGATTTCCTGCCGGGGTTTGCATTGAACCAGATACCATTTCGCAGTTCTTGATGTGTCCAACACGATGAATCCGCATCCTTTTAACTCGCGGCCCTCGCGGGCAACGATATTACTTGGCTATCAGTTAATTCCGATAAGTCCGCTGTATGAGATACGCTCTCATAAACCATACAGCCGAGCTTGAGACTTACCAATAGTCCATTTGTTCTATCGTTGGGCTTTCAGGGAATAAGAATTTCACAAGGGCGCGAACCAGGTTGCATTTTCTGGCGTAATGCCAGTGCCAGGGCTTGCTTTGCCCCCTCCTCTCCGTGTATCAGGCGCACCTCTTCCGGCGGGTGCCGCATGCGTGTGATGAAGTTCACCAAGCCTGCCTGGTCCGCGTGGGCGGAGTAGCCGCCCAGGGTGGTCACGCCGGCGCGGATATCCAGGCGTTGGCCTTCAATATCCACATACCCGCCGGCCGGCCCATATTGCTGGATGGCCCGGCCGGTGGTGCCACGCGCCTGGTAGCCGGTAAAGAGCACGTTGTGGCGCGGGTCCTCCAGCATGGCTTTGAGGTAGTTGACCACCCTGCCCGCCGTGCACATGCCGTTGCCGGTAATGACGATGGCCGGCTGGCGGGTGCTGGCCAGGCGGTTGACCATGGCCAGATGCTGGGCATGGGTGTTGACGGTAAGCAACTGATCAAACCCGAGGGGCCTGCGGCCGCTGGCGACGCGCTTGAGCGCTTCCTTCGCCCAGTAGGGTTTGAGCTGCCGATACAACGCAGTGAAGCGGGTGGCCAGGGGTGCATCCAGAATTACCGGCATCTGCTGCCAGTCGCCCTTGCCCCCGTTGATGATCTCTTCCAGCTCGTAGAGCAGCTCCTGGGTGCGGCCGATACTGAACGCCGGGATCAATACCGTGCCGCCATCCGACAGCGCCTGCTCCAGCGCCGTCTGGAAGCGCCGGCGGCGGGTGCGGCGGTCCTCATGCAGGCGGTCGCCGTAGGTGCTTTCCAGCACCACGACATCCGCCGAATAGGGAATGTCCGGGGGCGGCAGGATGGGTGCGTGGGGTGCGCCCAGGTCACCGGAAAAGATGATGCGGCGGCGCCGGCCCTCTTCGGGATACAGCACATCACACTCCACCCACGCGGAGCCGAGGATATGCCCGGCGCGCTGAAAGCGGATCTTCAGTTGTACCTCCGGCGTGTCGACTACCTTCACCCACTCCCGGTAGGTCTTGCCCTGCAGCATGGGCTCCACCAGCTGGATGAAGCGTTCGGCCTGCTGCTGGTCGCGCTGGATGCCGAGCAGGAAGGCATCTTCCAGCACCGTGGGCAACAGCAGGGCCGACGGCTCGGTGCAATACACCGGGCCCTTGAACCCGGCACCGATCAACCACGGCAGCCGGCCGACGTGATCGATATGCACATGGGTGAGAATGAGCGCCCTGATGGAGCCCAGCGGGAACTCGATGCTCAGGTCCCCGGCGCCCCTGCCCCGGCTGGAGGATTCATCACCCTGAAACAGTCCGCAGTCTATAAGAACGCTCGCTTCCGGCGTCAGGTGCAGCTGGTGGCATGAGCCGGTTACGCCATTGACGGCGCCGTGATGTTCGATGTAGGGATAGTTCATTTCGGCGCCTTGGACGAAAGTTTCCGGTGGGTCTGTTTTGATTGTGCTATGTATTCAAGCGAGGCGCAGTGAACGAGTACGCAATATGAGCGTCAAAGGGGCACACTTACGGGTGGCCAGTTGCACCCACCGTGCCCATACTGCAGCTGGCAGTGGGCAAGAGTGTCGGCCCCGGCCGACTGGCATGACAAAACGCATGGGATGGCATGTTCAAATCTATTCTGGTTGTTTGTGTAGGTAATATCTGTCGCTCACCGACGGGCGAGGCTTTACTGAAAGGCAAGTTGGAAGGACGCGGAATCGAAGTCAGTTCGGCCGGGCTCGGTGCATTGGTGGGCAAGCCCGTTGATGCCACAGCCGCAGAGGTAATGGCCGCCGCCGGTTATCACCTGCCTGATCATCAGGCCCGCCAATTGACCCCCGATATGCTCCGTGCAGCCGATCTGGTGCTGGCGATGGAACAAAAGCATCTGGAATCGATCCATTCAATGGCCCCGGAGGCCCGCGGCAAGACGTTCTTGTTTGGCAAGTGGTCGAACAACCGGGAAGTACCTGACCCGTATCGCCAGCAACTGCCTGCCTTCGAACATGTATTTCGACTTCTCGATGAGGCCGCCACTGCCTGGCTGCCTTATCTCAAGTAAAAACAATCGTGTGAACAGAGAGCAACTTAATGCAGAGTACGCCTGGCGCAGCGCCACCCAGCAATAGTGACGAAATCGATCTTCTGGCGCTGTTGGGTGCCTTGATTGATAACAAGGGCATCATCATTGCCTGTACCTTCCTGTTTGCCGTTGCCGGCGTTGCCTATGCCCTGCTGAGCACGCCCATATATCGCGCCAACGCGATGATCCAGATCGAGGAGAAGTCCTCCGGCGTGGGCAGCCTGCTGGGAGACAGCGAGCTGTTCCCCACCACCTCCGCTGCGGTGACCGAGATCGAACTGCTCAAGTCGCGCCAGGTGATTGGCCAGGCAGTGGACAACCTCAAGCTGACCATTGTTGCTCAGCCGAAGCTGTTTCCGGTTATCGGTGCGTTCATGCACCGCCGCTATCAGCCGGAGCCGGAGAAGCCCGTGGCTGATGCCTTCATGGGCTTTTCCAGTTACGCCTGGGGGGGCGAGAAGCTGGAGATATTCCAGCTGGAAGTCCCCTCCGGCTATCAGGGCGAACCCCTTGTGCTCCGGGCCGAGGAGAGCGGCGGTTTTACTCTGCTGAATGAAGATGGCGTCACGCTCATAACCGGTCGGGTGGGCGAGCCGATAGACAGCCATGGCTTCAAGATTCAGGTGCAGGAGCTGGTCGCCCGGCCCGGCACCGAGTTCAACGTGGTCAAGCGCGGCCGGTTGAGCACCATTCTCGGTTTGCAGCGCAGCATTGGCGCGAGTGAGAAGGGCAAGGACTCGGGCATCGTGACCGTCACCCTTGAACACCCCAAGCCGCCCTTTGCCATGGCTGTGCTGGACGAGGTAAGCCGCCTGTACGTTCGCCAGAACGTGGAGCGCCGCTCGGCCGAGGCCCAGCAGAGCCTGGAGTTTCTCACTGACCAACTGCCGAAGGTACGCCGGGATCTGGAGCAGGCCGAGAATGCGCTCAACGCTTATCAGGCCAGCGCGGGCTCGGTTGATATCACCATCGAGACCCAGTCGGTGCTCAACCAGGTGGTGGAGCTGGAGGCAGCCATTTCCGAGCTGACGCTCAAGCGCGAGGAGCTGCAACGCCGCTTTACCCGGGATCACCCAAGCTATCAGGCGCTGATGAGCCAGCTTGGCCAGCTCGAGAGCCGCCGCAATCGCCTGCTGGATGAGGTGGGTGGCCTGCCGGAGACCCAGCAGGAGCTGCTGCGCCTCACCCGCGATGTTCAGGTCAGCACCGAGATCTACACCCAGATGCTGAACAAGTCCCAGGAGCTGGACGTGATGCGTGCGGGCACTGTGGGCAACGTACGCATCATCGATGAGGCGGCGGTGGATACCAGCGCACCGGTCAAACCCAAGAAGCCGTTGATCGTCGTACTGGCTACCCTGCTGGGCGCCATGCTGGGTGTCGCCATCGCCCTGCTCCGCCATGCGCTGAACCGTGGCGTGGAGAACCCCGAACTGATCGAGCAGATCGGCCTGCCGGTGTATGCTTCCATTCCCTTCAGCAAGGACCAGGAGGTGCTGGAGCGCAAGGGCAAGACCCAGGGCTCGCACCTGCTGGCGGCGACCAACCCGGCGGACCTGTCCATCGAGGCGCTGCGCAGCCTGCGCACCAGCCTGCACTTCGCGATGATGGAAGCGAAGAACAACATCCTGATGATTTCCGGCCCCAGCCCGGCGGTGGGCAAGTCCTTTGTGTCCGCCAACCTGGCGGCCATCATTGCCCAGGCCGGACAGAAGGTGGTGCTGGTGGATGGCGATATGCGCAAGGGCTACCTGCACAAGCTGGTTGACCGCCCCGCCGAGCCGGGGCTGTCCGGTTTGCTGGTGCACACTCACACCCTGGCGGACGTGGTTCACAAAACGGAAGTCGAGCGGCTGCACTTCATCGGCCGCGGTCAGGTGCCGCCGAACCCGTCAGAACTGCTGATGCACGGCAACTTCCAGGCGCTGCTGGACCAGTTGAGCAAGATGTACGACCTTGTAATTGTCGACACACCGCCTATTCTGGCTGTGACCGATGCCGCACTGGTGGGACGCCTTGCCGGCACCAGCCTGATCGTGACCCGCTTCGGCCTGAACCCGATCAAGGAGATAGAGCTCACCCTGCAGCGCTTCCGTCATAACGGGATCGAGATCAAGGGTGCGATCTTCAATGCGGTGGAAAAAAAGGCTGCAGCCTACGGCTATGGCAACTATGGTTACTATCAGTACGAGTACAAGCCGGACGTGAAGTAACCGCCCGGCAACACGACTGCAACAGGGAACCTTTAGACTGTTGCGTGTTCCCATAGACAATCGACCGGTTATAATCCGAGACTACTTACTGTTCTGACTTCATTCAGATCAAGAGGAGACGAGACATGAAGAAACAAACAATCGCCCTGCTGGCAAGTGGTCTGCTGCTCGCCTCCGGCATGACCTTCGCCCAGCAGGATGTGGGTGAGCCCGCCCCTGCCGGCACCCCTGAAACCGCAGCCGGTACCGGCGGTACCGGAGCCGGCGCTGGCGCAGCCGGTGGCCTGAGCGCAGGCGGTGTAGCTCTCGGCGTGGCCGTTGTTGGTCTGGCCGTAGCGGCGGCTTCCGACAGTGATGGCGGCGGCACCAGCACCTCTACTACCACCGCAACGACAACTGGTAACTGATCCCGGTCAGCGGCTGGTCAGAAGCCACCTGAAACCCGCAACTTCAGGTGGCTTTTTTTATGTTCAATCCTGCAAAGAAGAATAATCCATGATCCGATTCCCGCTTCTGGCGCTGGGCGCATCTACCCTCCTCCTTCAGGCATGCATGTTCTCTCCGGGCATGCATATGGATACCGACCGTTTGATCAGCCAGGATTCCGCTGAAAACAGCATGGTGGAGCTGGTCCAGATTACGCCCAAGCTGCTGGCGCAGGATCAGGCGGTGAAGAACGGTGTCGAGATACCCGAGGAGCTGCTGGCCTACACGCCGGAAAATTACCGCATTGGTGCCAACGATGCGCTCTTCATTACCGTGTGGGATCACCCTGAACTGACCATTCCCGGCGGGCAGCAGCAACCCTCAAGCGCCAACGCCCGGGTGGTGCGCGACGACGGCACGCTGTTCTACCCCTTTATCGGTAACGTGCATGTTGCCGGCAAGACCCTTGAAGAACTCCGCGAGATCATTGCCAACCGTCTGGCCCGCTATATCGAGCAGCCCCAGGTGGATGTGAACGTGATCGAGTACAACAGCCAGAAGATCTATTTCAGCGGTGCGTTCGTGAACTCCGGCTTTCAGCCGGTGAATGCCCAGCGCCTGACCCTGCTGGAAGCGGTGGGCCAGGCACAGATCGACCCGGAAACGGCGGACCTGTCCAACCTGCAGCTGATCCGTGATGGCGTGACCTACCGCCTGGATTACGATCGTCTGACCAGCACGCCCAGCCGTATCGGTGACATCTACCTCAAGCCCGGCGACAAGCTGCATATGGGCCTCAACGATGCGCGCAAGATACTGGTCATGGGCGAAGTCCCCCAGCCGGGCGCCATGCCCTACCGCACCAGCCGCATGACACTGAGCGAGGTGCTGGGCACCGTGGGTGGGCCGTCTCCGATCAGCGCCAGCGGTCGTGAGGTATATGTGATCCGCGGCATGGACAACCTAGAGAACGAGAAGGCCACCGTGTTCCAGCTGAACGCGAAGTCTCCCTCGGCCTTTATCCTGGCGAACCGGTTCGAGATGGAGCCACAGGATGTGGTGTTTGTGGGCGCTGCGGGCGTCACCCGCTGGAACCGCTTCATAAGCCAGCTGCTGCCCACCGCTACCATTCTGTACACCGGTGCACGTACTGGGGATGAAGTAGGCGGCAACTGAGGAGCACCCAGTGAAGACCTTTATACAAAGGGTCACACTGGGCGTGGCCATCATTGGCCTGGCCGGGTGTAACTCCTTATCGCGCGATGCGGTTGAAACCATGCGCCTCGCCATCAGCGGGCCGGAGTCTGTCATCAGCGTCGACCGCGTCAATGCGGTTGACGCGCCGGTGCTGCTGGCGGAGCTGGACGGCGCCGAAGCATTGCTGGTGGCCCCGGGGGCCGCAACCGGCCGGGCTGAATGGCACGGTCTGACCGAGATGCTGCTGACCCATCACGGGAGGCTGGTGCAGTCCGCCGGTCTGCCGGTGGATGTGATTGCTCCGCTGGTGGTTAACGACCCCTTTCTCACCGGGCTGAACAGGGTTACCACAGGCACCGAAGTAACCCGCCTGGTGGATTACCCGGCGCAATACCGGACTGGCCTGCGCCAGCATGCGCGCTATCGCGTGGGTCGGATGGAATCCATTACCTATATGGGCGCCAGGCACCAGCTGCTGCGGATCGACGAGATGATCAACATGCCGGAGCTGGGGTTTCGCGCTACAAACCGCTATTGGGTAGAGCCGGACACCGGCCTGGTGCGCCACAGCGTGCAGCATCTTGCCCCTGATATGCCGCCACTGGTGCTTACCCTGGCCAAAACCGAAGGGGGAGCGCGCCCATGATGCCTCTGCGTTCCCTTGGCCTTTCTCTCGTGGGTGCGTTGCTGCTCGGCTTTGGCCAGAGTGCCGCATCCCATACGGTCAGCGTAGCCGGTGCGGTGCTCAAGCCCGGCACCTTCCGATGGCATGCCGATGCGCGGCTGCATGATGCGACCGTGGCCGGTCAGGTGCGTGCGGATGCCTGGTTCCTCGGCGCGGCGCTGCTGCGCAAGAGCGAATTGGAGCCGCAGCAGCGTCTGAAGGCAGGAGTGCTGTTCGATATTCGGGTGAACCGCATCCATGCCCGTGCCACCAATAACGCCCCGCTGCTGGAGCTGATCAAACGGCTGGACACCCAGGTCGCAGCCATGCCGGTCACCGGTCGGGTGCCGGCGCAGCTGGATCCTTTCCAGCTGCTGATCAAGCAGAATAACGCGCTGCTGGAGCCCGGCGACAGGCTGATCTACCCCCAACGCCCCTCCCAGGTGCGAGTGATGGGCGCCGTAGCGGCCGATTGCACCCTGGCCTTTGATGCGGCGCTGGCATTGAAGGATTACCTGGCCCAGTGCCCGGCGCACCCGGCGGCGGATCGCAATCTTGTGCAGGTCATTCAGCCGGACGGTCGGGTTGAGGAAGTGGGCATCGCTCATTGGAATGAACAGAAGGTGAACGTGGCCGTGGGCGCCGTCATCTATCGTCCCCTGAGCCCGGCGCAGATTTCGCCGGACGCAGCGGATCTGAACCGGGATATGGCAGCGCTGCTGGCCACCCAGTACCAGCTGGGAGGCCGCTTCAGTGAGTAAGGGAACCCTGCGCCACGCCGCACTCTTTGCCCCGGCCCTGCTGGCCCTTGCCATTTCGCCGATGCATGCCCAGGCCGACCGCTACCGCACCACCCAGAGTGACTTCGGTGGCGTGGGTCTGCTGCAGACGCCCACGGCGCGCTTTGCCGACGAGGGTGCATTCCACTTCAACGCCAACCGGGTGTCGCCCTACAGCCGTTACAGCATTTCCGTCACGCCGTTGCCGTGGCTGGAAGGCACGCTGCGTTATACCGCGATGACCAACCGTACCTACGGCGGTGAAAACAGTGACTTCGGCGGCGACCAGAGCAACAAGGACAAGGCCGTGGATGCCCGCTTCCGGCTGTGGCAGGAGTCGTATTGGGTACCTCAGATTGCCCTGGGCTTTACTGACCTGGCGGGTACGGGGCTGTTTTCCAGCGAGTATCTGGTCGCCAGCAAGCGCTTCTGGGATCTGGACGTAAGCCTGGGGGTGGGTTGGGGTTACCTTGGCCAGCGCGCGGACTTCAGCAACCCCTTCGGTGGATTGCGGGACAGCGACCGTGCCGGCCGCGAAGAGGGTGACCGCGGCGGTAATTTCAGTACCAATACCTATTTCAGCGGCCCGGCGGCCTTCTTTGGCGGGGTGGAGTACCAGACGCCCTGGGACCGGCTGCGCCTTAAGGTCGAGTTTGACGGCAACGATTACCGTAACGAGCCGGGCGATCCGGACTTCGAGCCGGCTGACTCCCGCATCAACCTGGGTGCGGTGTTCAAGGTAAGCGATGGGATTGATATCAGTGCCGGCTGGGAGCGTGGCAATACCGCCATGATCGGCATCACCTTCCATACCAATCTGATGAACGCCACCGGGCCGACCAAGTTCCTGGACCCGGAGCCGGAGAAGCGCCGCGCCCTGCCCGCCGGTGTTGCCGGTCAGCAGGTGGACTGGACCGATGTCAGCAAGCGCCTGAAGGACAACGCCGGCTTCGAGGTGCAGGATATCGCCGTGCGTGACCGGGAAGTGATCGTGACCGGCGAACAGCGGACCTATCGCAACGAGACGGAGGGCGTGACCCGGGCCTCGCGGGTTCTGGACAACAGCCTGGGTGAAGGCAGCTACGACTGGTACACCCTGGTCAACAAGCCCTTTGGTCTCCCGGTCAGCGAGACCAGCATCAAGGCGCAGACGCTGCGCGATTACGAAGACAACCGCACCGATGCCAGCGGCCTGCGCCGGGATATCGTCAACGCCACGCCCAGTATCGTCGACAAGGACACCCTGCACACGGCGGAGCTGGACAAGTTCGACTGGGGGCTGGGGCTGGGCTACAAGCAGAACATCGGTGGGCCGGACGAGTTCCTGCTGTATCAGGTACTGGCGCGGGTGAGTGCGGAGTATCGCTTCAATCGCAACAGCTGGGTACGCGGCAACATAGGCGTGAACCTGATCAACAACTGGGACAAGTTCGAGCTGCGCGGAGAGAGTCAGCTGCCGCAGGTACGCACACACATCCGCGAGTACCTGGTGACCTCGGACGTGGTGCTGGAGAACCTGCAGTACACCTGGACCAGACAGCTCAACCGCGACACCTACGCGATGGCTTATGCCGGCCTGCTGGAAAGCATGTTCGGCGGGGTGGGCGGTGAGATCCTCTACCGGCCGTTCGACGCCAGCTGGGCGGTCGGGGTGGATGCCAACTGGGTGAAGCAGCGCGGCTTCCGTCAGAACTTCGACTTCCGCGATTACTCCACCTGGACCGGTCATGTGACCACCTACACCGATACGGGCCTGTGGGATGTGCTGGCCAAGACGAGCGTCGGCCGTTACCTGGCCGGCGACTATGGCGCCACCCTGGACCTGTCCCGCCGCTTTGCCAACGGCATTACCGTCGGCGCGTGGGCGACGCGCACCAACGTGTCAGCGGAAGAGTTCGGCGAGGGCAGCTTCGACAAGGGGATCTACTTCACCTTCCCGTTCGACGCCTTCTTCTCCCGCTCCACCACCTCCACCGGCACACTTGCCTGGAGACCGGTGACACGGGACGGCGGCGCCAAGCTGGCCAAGTACTACCAGCTGTATGACATGACTCAGGCCAGGGATATCGGTTGGTTCAATGATGGGTTCGGGCGGATGGTAGAGTGATACTCCCCACCCGCCGCGGATGCTCCGCCGTTACGATGACTCTATCGACGGCGGGCGCCGCGTGAACGGAGCCGTTTTCCTCTGATGTATTTCTGTGGCACTTGATGACCCCTGACCATTTTCAGCGTTTCCGTTGGTTTTACCTGATCCTGTTCTATACCGTGCTCGGGCTCGGCATTTACCTCGGCATCCGCCCCGAGGCCCCGCCGACCCCGATCAGGTTCAGCTCGGTGGATACCGTCTACCACGCAGGCGGCCTGCTGGTATGTACCATCCTCAGCTACCCCGCCCATCCCCGCTGGCGCTGGTGGTGGCGAGGGTTGTTCCTGTTCGGCGTCGGCGTAGTGATCGAATGCATCCAGGGCTACTCCAGCCGAACGCCGGATATGGCGGATATCTACGCCAACACCGGCGGAGTGCTGGCCGGGCTGGCCGTGCTGTGGGCCGGGCGAAAAATACGCTGGTCACGCGGAACACACCCACCACAGAGCCGCTGACGCCCTCTTAATGTAGGACCGGCGCCGGGACACCGGACCGCCCCGCCGCGATTGGCGCGCAAAGCGCGCCCCGGGTCCCACCCCATCCGCATCTGCTACAATCCCGCCCCTCAGCCCCAGGAGTCCGCCATGAATACCAAGCTGCCCTACCACCGCTACCACCTCGCCCTGCTGACCAGCCTGTACGACACGCTGCGCGCGCAATCCGTGTTGATGGCGCAGGTGCCGGAGGAGAGCAACCTCCTGTTTCTGGAGCGGTTCGAGGAACTGATAGCCCAGCTCGAAGCCGGCGACCAGGACGCCCTCTACTCCGGCCAGGAAGTGATCTGCCAGGTCATCACCCGCTACCCACAGGTAGCCCACCTCATCCCGAGGGACCTGCTGTGGTATTTCGGAGGGGACTGCCTGCACTACATGCCGGACGAGGAGATCGCCCAGTACCAGCTGCTGGACGAACACCAGGCCGAAGCGGAGGCGCGGGGTGAGGAGTTTGACTGGGAGCAGGCAAGGCAGTTGTTGATGCAGCAGGCGGTGCGGGGGAGTTGAGGGCGGGCGGGCTCCGCCCGCCAATCGCCCCGGGGTCGGGGCTCCTACAAAATCAGGGGGCGTTACTCAATCATCTCCCTCAACACGTAATGCAATATGCCTCCTGCCTTGAAGTAATCCACTTCGTTCTTCGTATCTATCCGGCACACCACCTCGAACTCTACCTGCTCGCCGTTGCTGCGCTGGGCCGTTACCTTGAGCTTCTGCCCCGGTTGAATATCGTCGCTTATGCCGGCAATGCTCAGCACTTCATGCCCATCGAGCTGCAGGCTCGCTGCGCTCTGGTCGTTGGTGAATTGCAGCGGCAGTACCCCCATGCCGACCAGGTTGGAGCGGTGGATGCGCTCAAAACTCTTGGCAATGACGGCCTTGACCCCGAGCAGGTTGGTGCCCTTGGCGGCCCAGTCGCGGCTGGAGCCGGTGCCGTATTCCTTGCCGGCGAGCACCACCAGCGGCGTGCCTTCGCTCTGGTAGCGCATGGCGGCGTCGTAGATCGACATCCGCTCCCCGCAGGGCACGTGGATGGTTACCCCGCCCTCTTCGCCGCCCATCATCCGGTTGCGGATGCGGATGTTGGCGAAGGTGCCGCGCATCATCACTTCGTGGTTGCCGCGGCGTGAGCCGTAGGAGTTGAAGTCCTCGGGGCTGACGCCCTGCTCCTGCAGATACTGCCCTGCCGGTGAGCTGGCCTTGATGTTGCCTGCTGGCGAGATATGGTCGGTAGTGATGGAGTCGCCGAAGACCGCCAGCACCCGCGCCTGTTCGATGGGTCTGAGGGGCTGGATGGGCTTGTCGATGTCCTCGAAGTACGGCGGATTCTGCACATAGGTGGACTGGCTGTCCCAGGCGTAGGTATCCCCTCCGCTGGTGGCGACCGCCTGCCAGTGTTCGTCGCCGGTGAAGACGTCGGCGTAGCGGCTGCGGAACATGTCGTCCTCGACCAGCGCCACGGCCTCGGCAATCTCGGCATTACTGGGCCAGACGTCGCGCAGATACACCGGCTTGTTATCCGCATCCAGACCGAGCGGCTCTTCCGCCAGATTGAGCAGGCTGTCCCCGGCCAGTGCGTAGGCAACAACAAGCGGCGGGGATGCCAGCCAGTTGGCCTTGACCTGCTGATGGATGCGCCCTTCGAAGTTGCGGTTGCCGGACAGTACCGCGGAGACCACCAGATCGTTCTCGCTGATGGCCTGGCTGACGGGCTCGGGCAGCGGCCCGGAGTTGCCGATACAGGTGGTGCAGCCGTATCCGACCAGATGAAAGCCCAGCTGGTCGAGATATTCGGTGAGACCGGCCTTTTCCAGGTAGTCCGTCACCACCTTGGAGCCAGGCGCCAGGGAGGATTTGACCCATGGCCTGCGCTGCAGGCCCCGCTCGATCGCCTTCTTCGCCAGCAACCCTGCGGCCATCATCACGCTGGGGTTGGAGGTGTTGGTGCAGGAAGTGATCGCGGCGATAACCACCGCGCCGTGCTTGATGGTGTGTTCCTCTCCGTCGATGTTGACGGTCACCTCACCGGTGCTCGCCCCCACGGCAGTGCCGCCTCCCCCTTCGGATTCCAGTCGCCCGACCTCGGTACTGGCGGGGGTGAGTTGCAGGGCGAGCAGCTCCTTGAAAGCGTCGGGCACACCCCCCAGGGGCACGCGGTCCTGGGGGCGGCGCGGGCCGGCCAGGCTGGGCTCGACTTCGCTCATGTCCAGGTGCAGGGTGTCGGAGAACACCGGCTCATGGCCCGGCTCACGCCACAGGCCCTGGGCCTTGCTGTAGGCCTCCACCCGCTCGATCACCTCTGCCGGGCGGCCGGTCAGGCGCAGGTAGTTCAGGGTGACTTCGTCCACAGGGAAGAAGCCGCAGGTGGCGCCGTATTCCGGTGCCATGTTGGCAATGGTGGCCCGGTCGGCCAGGGGCAGATCCGCCAGGCCGTCGCCGTAGAATTCAACGAATTTGCCGACCACACCGCGCTGACGCAGCATCTGGGTAACGGTCAGCACCAGGTCGGTGGCGGTCATGCCTTCGCGCAGCTTGCCGGTGAGCTTGAAGCCGACCACTTCGGGAATGAGCATGGAAACCGGCTGGCCGAGCATGGCCGCTTCCGCCTCGATGCCGCCGACGCCCCAGCCCAGCACACCCAGGCCGTTGACCATGGTGGTGTGGGAGTCGGTGCCGACCAGGGTGTCGGGGTAGGCCCAGTGTTCACCGTCGATCTGCTCCGCCCAGACGCTCTGCGCCAGGTATTCCAGGTTGACCTGGTGACAGATACCGGTACCCGGCGGCACCACACGGAAGTTGTTGAACGCGCTCTGCCCCCAGCGCAGGAAGGCGTAACGCTCGCCGTTGCGCTTGATCTCCATGGCGACGTTGTCATGGAAGGCGTTGTCCTCGCCGAAGTGGTCGACCATGACCGAGTGGTCGATGACCAGGTCCACCGGCGACAGCGGGTTGATGCGCTGCGGATCACCACCGGCGCGGGCCACGGCGTCGCGCATGGCGGCCAGGTCCACCACCGCGGGCACGCCGGTGAAGTCCTGCATCAGCACCCGCGCGGGTCGGAACTGGATTTCACGGGTGGAACGGCGCTCCACAAGCCAGTCGGCCATGGCCTGAATGTCGTCCCGGGTCACGGTAACGCCATCCTCATAGCGCAGCAGGTTCTCCAGCAGCACCTTGAGCGAGACCGGCAACCGGTCGATCTCCCCCAGCAACTCTGCGGCTTTGGGCAGGGAATGGTATCGGTAGCTGATATCGCCGACCTGAAGTGTGGTCAGCGTCTGCAGGCTGTTCCGGGATGACATTGCTCTCCTCCTGCGGGCATTTCGCAAAAATGTAATGTTCGGCTAACGGGATACTGATTCAGGCCGATACACCTGAGCATAGTTCAAACAATGCGTGTTTGAGCTCCGGAGTCGGAGTAACCATGAGAAAGAATCTGCCCATTACGGGCAAGGAGCTGGTGTTCGACGAGCGCCAGCGGTTGATCACCACTACCGATCAGAAAGGCGTTATTACCTACTGCAACGATGACTTCGTTGAGGTTTCGGGCTACTCCCGGGAGGAGCTGATCGGCCAGGCCCATAACCTGATCCGTCATCCAGATGTTCCGTCAGCTGTGTTTGCCCACATGTGGGACTACCTCAAGCGCGGCAATATCTGGATGGGGGTGGTCAAGAACCGGTGCAAGAACGGCGATCATTACTGGGTGAACGCGTTTGTCATGCCGATTCGTGAAGGCGGCAGTGTGGTCGGCTACGAGTCGGTAAGAATCAAGGCCAGCACGGAAGAGATCGCCCGCACCTCCGATTTCTACCGGCGACTGAATGATGGGGGCAGATCGATACCCAGCCGCCTGACAGGCCAGATCGCTGCGCTTGTACCTGCTTTGCTGTGCAGCATGATCGGTGCGTTGGCTGTGCATCATTTCGGGCTGCCGGGGCTGGTTCCGGCTCTTCTCGTCTCAGCGCCGATCGGGCTGTTGCTGCAGCGCCGCCGGGAGCGCCAGCTGACCTCACTGCTTGCCCACAACGACGACGTCATCGACGATCCGCTGTTGGCTCAGATGTATACGGACCAGACCGGCCCGCTCGGCCGGTTGCAGATGACCCTTTACAGCCACGAGGCCCGGCTGCGCACCTGCGTCAGCAGGGTGGCCGACTTTACCGAGCAACTCCGTACCCAGGCGATGCAGGGCAACGAGCGGGCAAATCAGTCCCGAAAGCAGCTGGAAGGCCAGCGCGCAGAGATCAATCTGGTCGCCGCAGCGGTCAGCCAGATGGCGGCCAGCAGCCAGGAAGTGGCCGGCAGCATCAGCCGGACGGCCGATGCGACGCAGACTGCCAATCAGCAAGCAGAGAAAGGTACGCAGATTGCCCGCCAGGCCCGTACCACCATTGAGCAGCTGAGCGCTTCAGTGAGCGCGGCCGCTGGCGATGCGGCGCAGCTGGCCAGCGATGCCGAAGAAATCAGCACTGTTGTGGATGTCATCCGCAGTGTGGCCGAACAGACCAACCTGTTGGCGCTGAACGCGGCCATTGAAGCCGCTCGCGCCGGGGAGCAGGGGCGCGGCTTTGCTGTTGTGGCAGACGAGGTACGGGCTCTGGCAAAACGCACAGCCGAATCCACCGAGCATATCCATCGGCTTATCGAGCAGCTCCAGCAGACGTCGGGACGCACCATTGCCAATATGCAGCAGGAAGTAGAGCTGGCTGACAGGGGCGTCTCCCATGTGATCGAGCTGGATGACGCGCTGGGAAGCATTCGGCAGGCCATCGCTCAGGTCAACTCGATGGGTGAGCAGATTGCCAGCGCGGCGGAGGAGCAGAGCGCGGTCGCTGATGAGATCAGCCGCAACATCAACAGCATTGCGGCGCTTTCGGAGCAAAGCGCCAGCCAGGCGCGTCTGAGCGCCCGCAGCAGCGACGAGCTGGCTGACACGACAGAGAAACAGAATGCGATGGTGGCCCGTTTCAACCGCGTCTGACCGCAAGATTTTTCTCGGGCTGGCTCCGGGGCGGTGATAAAATCCGCCCTCTCGTTCCGATAAAGGAGTATCCCGATATGTGCGGCATTGTCGGCGCTATCGCCCAACGCAATATCACTCCCATCCTGCTTGAAGGCCTGCGTCGTCTGGAGTATCGCGGTTATGACTCCGCCGGGGTGGCCGTCATGCCTTCCGACCACCACATCCTTCGGGTACGGGCCACAGGCAAGGTGGCGGAACTGGAAAGCGCGCTGACAGATAATCCCGCCAATGGCCATCTGGGCATTGCCCATACCCGCTGGGCTACCCATGGCAAACCCGCCGAACATAACGCTCATCCCCATGTCTCGGACCGTCTGGCCATTGTGCATAACGGCATCATCGAGAATCACTCGGCTCTGCGCAGCCGGTTGGTCGAGCAGGGTTTCGTATTCAGCTCGGAAACCGATACCGAGGTGATCGCTCACCTGGTGGCCTGGCATTACCGGCTGACCGGGGATCTGCTGGCGGCCTTCCGTGCGGCATTGAATGAGCTGCATGGCGCCTATGCGCTGGCGCTGGTGCATGAGGATGAACCCGATACGCTTTACTGTGCCCGCATGGGCAGTCCGCTGGTGATCGGTGAGGGCAGCGGTGAGAATTATCTCGCGTCCGACCCGCTGGCTCTGCTGCAGGTGACCGACCGTTTCCGTTATCTGGAGGAAGGTGATCACGCGCGGTTGACGCTCGACGGCTGCGAGATCTGGGATGCCCGGGGTGAGGCGGTGCAGCGGCCCGCCCTGCGTTATGAACATGCGGCGCTGAGCCTGGACAAGGGCGAGTATCGCCATTACATGCTCAAGGAAATCTTCGAGCAACCGGGCGCCATCAACGACACGCTCGCCGGCACGCTGGGGACGGATCATGTACTGACGGCGATTCTGGGACCTGATGCCGAAGCCCGCCTGGGGAATATCGAGCACATTCACATCGTGGCCTGCGGCACCAGCTACCATGCCGGTCTGGTGGCGCGCTACTGGATCGAGGGACAGGTCGGCATTCCCTGCCAGGTCGAGGTAGCGAGCGAATACCGCTATCGCACCGTGGCGGTGCCGGCCAACACCCTGCTGATAACCATTTCCCAGTCCGGCGAAACCGCAGACACCCTGGCGGCGCTGCGCTTTGCAGCCAAGGGTGGTTATCTGGCGACGCTTGCAATCTGCAACGTGGCCGGCAGCTCTCTGGTGCGGGAGGCGGACTGGCGCTTGCTGACCCATGCCGGCCCGGAGATCGGCGTTGCCTCCACCAAGGCCTTCACCACGCAGCTGGTTGCCCTGCTCTGGCTGACCACCGCGCTGCTGCAGAGCCGCAGCGGCAACCAGGCGCAGGTCGCTGCCAACGTGGCGGCGCTCCGGCAGTTGCCGGAGCTGATCAGCCGTGCTCTTGAGCTTGAGCCGCAGATTACCCGGCTGGCGGAGCGCTTCGCCAACAAGCACCACACCCTCTTCCTGGGGCGCGGCCCGCACTACCCCATCGCCATGGAAGGTGCGCTCAAGCTCAAGGAAATCTCGTATATCCACGCCGAAGCCTACGCCGCTGGCGAGCTCAAGCACGGGCCTCTGGCGCTGGTGGATGAGAACATGCCGGTCGTCAGCGTGGCGCCGAGCGACAGCCTGCTGGAGAAGCTCAGGTCCAACCTCGAAGAGGTCCGGGCGCGGGGTGGCGAGCTGATCACCTTTGCCTGTGAGAGCATCGACCAGGAAGGCGCCTCCCCCCAGGACACCCTCAGCCTGCCCGAGGTGGCTGATGTCATCTCCCCTGTTCTCTACACCATCCCCCTGCAGATGCTGAGCTACCACGTGGCGCTGGTCAAGGGCACCGACGTGGATAAACCGCGCAACCTGGCCAAATCCGTGACGGTGGAATAAAGCCCCACCTATCGGGCCCGAGCGCCGCCGCCCCAATGGTACCGGCACCCCCGGGCGCGCGTTGCGCGCCAATCGCGGCGAGGTCGCCGCTCCTACGGGGGGGCAGTGGGTGTCACCAGGCTCGTATTCACGCCTCGATTGTAGGAGCCCCGACCTCGGGGCGATTGGGCTGCGCAGCAGCCCCGGGTGGCGCCCCGACGTCCCGAGATGTGGGTTATTCCGCCAGCAACCCCCGGCCTTTTTCCAGATAACCGTTCATTTCCTCTTCCGGCACCATGCTTCCTCCGGTGACCCAGGCCAGGTGTGTTGCATTGGCAAGTTTTTCGCCCGTCAGGTCCATGCGCTTGTGGTATTCGCTCTGCTCCGGAGCCACTACCCTGGCGATGCCGGGTACGCCGGCCAGCGCGGAGGGTTCCAGGCGCAGGGCTTCTTCCCGCTCTACCAGCGCCAGCAGGGCGTAGAGTTCTTCGTCGGTTATCGTGTAGTAACCATCGATCAAGCGCTGCATCGCCTTGCCGACAAAACCGGATGGCCGGCCCACGGCCAGGCCGTCTGCGGCGGTGATGTTGTCGATGCCGAAGTCCTGCACCGAAACCTGATCATGCAGGCCGGTATATACCCCGAGCATCATGCACGGCGAATGCGTGGGTTCGGCGAAGATGCAGTGCACCGCATCGCCGAATATGAGCTTGAGGCCGAAGGCGACACCGCCGGGGCCGCCGCCGACACCGCAGGGCAGATAGACGAACAGCGGATGCTCCGCATCGACGGTGATGCCGGCCTCGGCCAGCTGCGGCTTGAGTCTTTCCGCCGCGACGGCGTAGCCGAGAAACAGGTCGGCGGAGTTCTCATCGTCGATGAAGTGACAGCCCGGGTCCGCCTCGGCCTGGCGTCTGCCCTCCTCCACCGCAACGCTGTAGTCCGACTCGTACTCCACGACAATCACACCATGGGAGCGCAGTTTGTCCTTCTTCCATTGCCGCGCATCTGCCGACATATGTACGGTGACTTCGAAGCCGAGGGTGGCACTCATGATGCCGATGGACATGCCGAGGTTGCCGGTCGACCCGACAGCGATGCGGTAACCGCGGAAGACCGCTCTGAACTCGCCACTGTCCAGCCTGGCGTAGTCGTCGTTGATGTTCAGCAGGCCTGCGGCGAGCGCAAGGTCCTCGGCATGTTTGAGCACTTCATGAATGCCGCCACGGGCCTTGATTGATCCTGAAATCGGCAGATGGCTGTCCAGCTTCAGCCACAGCTGGCCTGGCAGGTCCTGCCCGTAGCGTGCCGCCATGGCCGCCTGCGTCGCAGTCGCCACTTGTAACGGGGATTCGATGATGCCGTTCGCTTCCCGCGTCTGCGGAAAGACACTGGCAATGTAGGGGGCGAAGCGCCTGAGCCGCTCGCTGGCGTCACGCACATCCTCTGCAGTGAGTCCCACGTCCGGCAGTGCCTCGGCCACCGACACCACGGCGGGGTTGAACCAGGCGGTTTCCTTGAGTGCTACCAGGTCCTGAACCAGCGGGTGTTCCTTTACCCAGTGCTCTGTTGGAATACCTGATTTCATGCTGCTCTCCTGTCATTGATTGTGCGTCAATGCATACGATAGCAGCCCGGTGAATAAAAAAGGGGCATCCGAAGATGCCCCTCAAACCCAAACGAAGTATGACCCCTGACTCAGCGTACCCCTGCAGCCCTCAGAGCGGCTGGAGTGAACTGGTTGTACGTCGGCGGAGTGCCACCGTACTGCGGTGCGGAAGCCTCCTCGGTGTACATGCCCAGAGCGATGTAGCGGCCTGCCAGCAGGTCGTACAGGGTCTCCAGGGTGTAGCCGGGGATCTTCTGCTTGTAGTTGAACGCCAGGTGGCCTTCACCTACACGCCACAGGGTGCCGCGACCGTCGTAGTGGTCTGCCAGCGAGATCATCCAGGAGTCTTCATCCACAAAGAAGTTACGCTGGGCGTAGATGTGGCGCTGACCTTGCTTGACGTTGCCCTGTACTTCCCACACGCGGTGCAGCTCGAAGCGGGTGTGCTCCGGGTTGACGTGACCGGCCTTGAGCACGTCGGCGTACTTCAGGCCCGGCTCGGACAGCTTGCCGGCGTTGTACGGCAGGTACACTTCCTTCTTGCCGATCAGCTTCCAGTCATAACGGTCAGGTGCACCGTTGTACATGGAGAAGTTGTCGGAGGTACGCATGCCGTCGGAGGCGGTACCCGGACCGTCGTACGCAACCTGCGGTGCGCGGCGTACGCGGCGCTGACCGGCGTTGTATACCCAGGCCATGCGCGGTTCTTTCAGCTGATCCAGGGTGTCATGCACCAGCAGCACGTTACCCGCCAGACGGGCCGGCGCGTTCACCCGCTGTTTGAAGAACAGCAGGGTGTTGGGCATGCTCGCCGGGTCCACGTCGGGCATCAGGTTCGGATAGCCGACTTCCTCTTCCATCTTGATCAGGGTGAATGAGCCGTTGGTCTGCGGCATGGCCTGCATGTACCAGCGATGCACGTTCAGCCGGTAGCGGGTCATGTGGTTCCAGATCACCTCACCGCCGGTCTTCGGAATCGGGAAGATGAAGGACGAGCCCGGCTCGACGTTCTCCACGCCGTCCCCACCATTGACCAGTCTGGCCTTGCCGGCAGTCCGCTTGACCTGGTCATACACGCTCTGCGGGAAGCCGACGGTACGCTTGCTCTGGTAGACAGGCATGCGGAAGGTTTCCGGGTAGCGTTCAAACAGGGCAACCTGGCCGGGGGTCAGATTGTCCCGGTACTGCTGGTAGTTCTGCGCGGTGATGACGAACTCGGGCTGCTCACCCTTGAACGGGTTTTCCAGGAAGTGGTTCGCCAGGGTCTGGCCGGCATCGACCGGCAGGCCACCGGTCCACTCCGGAATGGTCCCCGCTGCGTTGCCGGCCTTTTCTGCGCCGATCGGCGTCAGGGTGGTGCCCAGCTGGTTGATTTCCGATTGCGACAGGCTCTGTGCTGATACCGCGGTTGCGACCATGCTCAGGGCCAATCCACAGGCACCGATTATTATTTTCTGCATATGCATGTTTCTCTCCATAGCCTGCTTAGAAACTCACGCCGAAGCTGATCGCGGCGAAGTCGCGGTCAACCAGGGTGTTGTACTTGCCATCAAAGAAGTTGGTGTAGCTGATGCTGGCGTTGTACTTGTTGGCGTAGTCGGCGTTCAGACCCACGCTGATCGACTTGGCTTTCTCGGTGAAGTTGGGGCTGTAACCCTCAACGTCGTGGGACCAGGCGATGTTCGGGCTCAGGTTGATACCGGCAATCACGTTGCTGTAATCCAGGGCGGCGCGGACGCGGTAGCCCCAGGAGAAGTCGGTGAAGAAGCCGTCGTTCTCACACCAGCTGGCGGCACGCGGAGAGGTGTCAGCAGCCGGAACAGCGGGGTTGGACGAGCATGTGCCATCGGCATAGGGGCTCTGGCCGAACAGCGAGTCACGACCGAACTTGGTGGTGCCGTCTCCGGAGCCGATGGCGCCGATATAGTTCGCACCCACTTCACCCACCAGCGCCAGGCGGCTCGCGCCGAGGATCCGATCGATGAAATGCACGGCGCTCACAGAGGCCTGCCAGAACTCCTTGCGCTCGTAACCTGCAATGTAATCACCCGGAGCCACTGTACCGGTCAGGTCGCGGTGGGTGTTATCCGGCACGCCCGCAGCCAGCAGCAGCGCTGCACGGCTCATGTCACCGGCGTTGATCTGCAGCGGCATGTTCGGGCGGTAGCTGATTTCACCGGCTACGGAGGTGCCGCCGATGTCGGTACCGAAGCTGATGCCGTACAGACGGATGTCTTCCGGATGCTCGAAGAAGTAACCGGCGCCACCGAAGGTCTCGCCGTCATAGCCGGGCGTGAGCGGTCCGCCGAAGGCACCGGAGCCTGCCTCGTTGGAGTAGATGGGCGCGCGGCTGTGGTAGTTGAGGGCGTAGAAACCGAACTCGGTATTGTTCAGGGCCGGTACAAACCAGCGGAAGGCTACACCGTACTGCCCGCTGTCACTGGCTTCCTTGTCCTTGCGCACGCGGGCGATGTAGGTGCCCGGCGGTTGCTCGCCCTGGGGCAGGTCCAGATCGGTGAACACGAGGCGGTCGTTACAGCCGCGGCCGACCACGTCGGAACCGGCGAAGAAGGTACCGCAGTTATCGGCAATGGTGCCATGCCACTTCAGCTGGTAAAACGCTTCGACGGTCAGGTTCTCGGTCAGACCCTGGGAGAGATACAGCATCTCGACCGGCAGCAGACCTTCCTTCAGCTCGGCGCCCGGGCGGCGGAAAGCGGAGGCATCGATCGGGTTGATGGAGTTGATGCCGTTCTGGATGAAGACACCTTCACCCCAGCTGACCACCTGGCGACCCAGGCGGACGTTGCCGGGGTTATTGCCGATGGCATAGTTGTGGTAGACAAAGGCGTCCAGCAGCTGAATGCCCGCGCCCTTCTGCAGCGGGTGGCGGCCGGAGTCGTCGATGTCATAGAAACGCTGGCTGCCGTCCTTCGTCTCGAAGTCGTACCAGTAGTTGCCGCGGATGAACGCGCCGGAATTACCGTAGCGCAGTTCCAGGTCATGGGATCCCTTGAAGATCTTGGAAAAGACGTCCCCTGCTTCGTAGTTGAGTCGCCCATCGTCGGAGGTGCGTGCGGCGGCTTCGCCCCGCTGACTCTCGCCATCAATCTGGGTGAGAGTGTGGATGAAACGCCTGTCCGCGTTGGACGTCGACACGCTGGCGCCGATCGACATCTGGGAGTCGAACTGCCCGTCGATGCCACCGATGTTGAACGATGCTCCGTGTGCCGAGCCAGTAATGCTGGCCAGCCCGATTGCCATCGGCAATGCGGCCAGCGCCCAAGCATGCTTTGTTTTTTGTCATTGTGCTGCTCCATTTGGTTTGGATCCATACCCCCGGCTTTCTAGGGAGCCAGACGGTCGGCATTTAGTCTGTCACGGGGTATCGAAGCGATTTGGCCCAATCGGACTAATCGCTTGGCCGGCTCGGACATTCAGCGACTGAATGTGATGAATTTATCTGCGCAATGGAGTGTTGTATTTTTCGGCACAATTGGCCTATGGTAAGGACTGCGGTAAAAATATCGTTACAAAATAAAAATAAAGAAGGAATCAGCGATATGCCTTCAGCTCATCCTCCGCTTCCCTGCCACCGCCTGAAGGAACGAGCGCTATGGGCGCGCGGCATCATCCAGGCGCTGGAGCCCTACGGCAAGACGGTGCGCGACCTGCCCGCAGATCTTCATGAGTATGGCAGCTCCGACGATTTAAGCCTGCGCCATATCAGCCAGACCGACATGAACAGACTGTGGTATGTGGCCGCCACGCTCAGCGGGGACGAGTGTTTCGGGCTGCGCATGGGCCAGAATTTCACCAGCTCGATCATGCAGCTGCTCACCCTTACCGCGCAGTCCAGCGAGACGGCCGGAGCGACCATCCAGCGCATCATCCGTTTCATTCAGGTGTTCAGTACCCAGGTGCAGGTCTACTCGGTGGAGGAAGAGCATTATCTGACAGCCTATTTCGAGCCCAAGGGCGCGGCCCACCCGCTGCAGATAGAGGCTCTGGTGGCGCGCTGTGTGCATTCATGGCGCTATCTGGTGACCGGCGGGCTGCCGCTGGTGGTGGAGGTGCGCCTCAGCGGTGACAGCGAGCGGCGCATGGACTGCGAACGGCTGCTGGGCACGCGGGTACGCTTGGGCAGCAAGCGGGTTTCCATCCGCCTGAACATGGCGGCGTTACAGGCCCGCCTGCCGACCAGTGACGCCTTTCTGCTCAAGCGCCTGGAAGCCTCCCTTGAGGATATGCTCGAGGATCTGCCCAACGTGGATTTCGCCGAGCAGGTGAAGCAGCGCATCCGTGTGCTGCTGTCGGAGAAGGACATTTCCGAGGAGCTGGTGGCCCAGCCGTTCAATGTCAGCCCGCGACATCTGCGACGCAAGCTCAGCGAGGCCTGCACCACCTATGAGAAGTTGCTGGACGAGGTGCGGATGGAGCTGGCCATCAAGCTGATTCAGGAGAACCGGCTGAACCTGGGCCGCATCGCCTTCGAGCTCGGCTTTCTTGATCCGAGCAGCTTTACCCGGGCGTTCCGCCGCTGGACCAGCATGAGCCCGACGGCTTTCCGCGAGCAGACCTTCGCGGGCCACAGGCAGAGCCCGGTATTGTCATGAATCTGAAACCTTACCTTCATATCTACGGGTCATAATCGCGCCCCGTCAGGAACCCGCCGGCTGGGGCGGCGATTATTGAAGGTAATGGAATGCTCAATCTGTCCGTGGGCGTGGGTGCCCGTTTCCGTGCGCTGGTGTTGATCGCCGGCATCATTCTGGCCGGGCCGCTTCAGGCCGCCCCACTCGAACTGACCATCAACGGCTCCAATACCATCGGCGCACAGCTGGCACCGCGGCTGGTGCAGGAAATGCTCCATCACCTCGGCGCCCAAGACGTGCGCGTGCAGCTCAACGCCGTCCCCGGGGAGCATCTGATCACGGCGATAAGCGCCGATGCGCAGCCGGTGAGTATCCGCCTCAATGCCCATGGCTCCGGGACCGGTTTCAGCGGAC
This sequence comes from Halopseudomonas pertucinogena, assembly GCF_014646575.1. Taxonomy (GTDB): domain Bacteria; phylum Pseudomonadota; class Gammaproteobacteria; order Pseudomonadales; family Pseudomonadaceae; genus Halopseudomonas; species Halopseudomonas pertucinogena. The sequence goes on from NZ_BMNN01000002.1 coordinate 214,824, forward strand.
TGAACGACCGCACCGGGCATATTGCCGCTGCTTCGCGCCCGATCAAGGAGAGCGAGGCACAGGCGCTGCAGAGCGCAGGCGACATGCGCGGCAAGGAGGCCGAACAGATCATCGGACTGGATGGGCTGGCGGTGATCGTCAACCCTTCAAGCGCCGTGGCCGCGCTGAGCGTGGAGCAACTGGCGGGGATCTTTTCCGGCCAGATCACCCACTGGCACGAAGTGGGCGGCCACAACGCGCCCATCAGCCTGCACGTGCGCGATCAGAACTCCGGTACCTGGGAGACCTTCCGCGAACTGGTGCTTGCACCTCGACAGTTGCCACTGCATGACCGGGCGCGCCGTTACCAGTCGAATGCGGCACTGGCCGACGCGGTGAATGCCGATGCCCATGGCATTGGCTTTGTCGGGCTGGCCAGCGTCGGCAATGCCAGGGCGCTGGCTATCTCCTCCGGACAGTCATTACCGATGCTGCCCACCCGGGAACGGGTGGCGACCGAGGATTACCCGCTGACCCGCCGGCTGTTCATGTACATCCGCCCGGATGAAACCAACAGGCTGGCGCGGGAGCTGGTGTCATTCGTTCAGAGTGAGGCAGGCCAGGCTGTTGTCGATGAAGTCGGCTTTGTCGGCCAGAACCTGACCACGGTATTTGTAGAGCCGCTGGATGGTATGCCCGAGGATTACCGCCGCCTGGCCGAGCAGGCCGTGCGGCTGTCGGTCAACTTCCGCTTCGAGGAAGGCAGTGCCCGGCTGGACAACAAGGCTCTGCAGGACCTGGACCGGGTGGTGCGCTACCTGCGCGAGCACGGCAAGACCGAGGACGATGTTGTGCTGGTGGGTTTCAGCGATCCGCGACGGAGCAATGCCGAGCTGCTCTCGCGGCTGCGGGCAATGACGGTGCGCCGTGCGCTGGTGCAGCATCGCATCTACACCAGGGAGATCATCGGCATCGGCTCCACCCTGCCGGTCGCCACCAACGCCCACGATGACGGGCGCTTCAGGAACCGCCGGGTCGAGCTCTGGGTGTATTGAGTCGGCGTGTAAAGCAGGGCCGTTTCCGGTAGGATGTGGGCCATTACCTTACAGTTCTGGAACGCCCCGATGACCGATCGCATTACCCTGCTCCGGCCGGATGACTGGCATATTCACCTGCGTGACGGCCAGGCACTGAGCCACACCGTGCCGGATGCCGCCCGCACCTTTTCCCGCGCCATTGTCATGCCCAATCTGGTGCCGCCGGTACGCGATGGTCAGCAGGCTGATGAATACAAGGCGCGCATCCTCGCCGCCCGGCCTGCGGGCAGCCGCTTCGACCCTTTGATGGTGCTGTATCTCACCGACCAGACCTCCCCGCAGATCATCCGCCAGGCGCACGCAGCCGGGCAGGCGGTGGCAGCCAAGCTGTATCCGGCCGGTGCCACCACCAACTCGGACTCGGGGGTGACGGCGCTGGAGAAGATCTATCCCGCGCTGGAAGCCATGGCCGAGGTGGGCATGCCGCTGCTGGTGCACGGCGAGGTGACCCATGCCGAGGTGGACATATTCGACCGGGAGAAGGCCTTCATCGACCAGCAGCTGGTCGCGCTGACGGAGCGCTTCGCCGATCTGAAGGTGGTGTTCGAGCACATCACCACGGCCGATGCGGTGGAGTTTGTGATGGGCGCCTCGGATCGCGTCGCTGCGACCATCACCGCGCATCATCTGCTGTATAACCGTAACCACATGCTGGTGGGGGGGATTCGCCCGCACTTCTATTGCCTGCCGATTCTCAAGCGTCAGCGTCACCAGCAGGCGCTGGGCGATGCGGTGGTGTCCGGTTCGAACAAGTTCTTCCTCGGCACCGACTCCGCGCCCCATGCACAGCACGCCAAGGAAGCCGCCTGCGGTTGCGCTGGTTGCTATAGTGCCCATGCGGCCATCGAGCTGTATGCCGAAGCCTTCGAGCAGCTTGGTGTGCTGGATCGTCTGGAAGCCTTTGCCAGCATGAACGGTCCGGATTTCTACGGACTGCCGCGCAACACCGACAGCATCACCCTGGTGCGCGAACCCTGGACCGTGCCGGCGACGCTGCAGTTCGGCGAGCAGCAGCTGGTGCCTCTGCGCGCGGGCGAAACCATCCAATGGCGGGTTCTCTGAGCCCCTTTCGAATTAAGGACGCTGTGTGAGCGAGTTTGACTACAACAACGAAGCACTGGATGGTGCCACCTCCAACGGCGGACGCCAGACACCCATGGCAGAGCGCTTCCGGGGCTTTCTGCCGGTGGTGGTGGACGTCGAGACCGGCGGATTCAACTCCGCCACCGACGCGCTACTGGAGATCGCCGCCACGCCGATCCTGATGGATGACGACGGCCAGGTCTATCCGGACCAGACCCATTTCTTCCGCGTGGAACCGTTCGAAGGGGCAAACATCGAGCCGGCGGCGCTGGAGTTCACCGGCATCAAGCTCGATCACCCGCTGCGCATGGCGGTGTCTGAGGATCATGCGCTGACGGAGATCTTCAAGCATGTGCGCAAGGCGGTGAAATCTGCCGGCTGCAAGCGTGCCGTGCTGGTCGGGCACAACGCCTTCTTCGATCTCGGCTTTCTGAATGCTGCGGTGGAGCGCTGCGAAATCAAGCGCAACCCCTTCCACCCCTTCTCCTGCTTCGACACCGCCACCCTCGGCGGCCTGGCCTACGGCCAGACCGTCCTGGCCAAGGCCTGCGCCGCGGCAGACATCGACTTCGACGGCCGCGAAGCCCACTCCGCCCGCTACGACACCGAAAAAACCGCCGAACTGTTCTGCACCATCGTCAACCGCTGGAAGGACATGGGCGGCTGGCCACCGGTTTGAGTGGGGTCGGCTCACTTTTGTAGAAGCCCCGACCTCGGAGCGATAGATTAAGCGCACCGACCTCAACCAGGCGCGCTGCGCGCGCCAATCGCGGCGAGGTCGCAGCTCCTACAATACCGAGCCCTGTCATTGGGATCGTACGTACCACTGACGGTAGGAGCCCCGACCCCGGGGCGATTGGGCTGCGCAGCAGCCCCCGCCGACGGCCAGCATAGCCTTTTGGCGAGGCGGCATATCCGGTGAAAGGCGCTACACTGTTGCGTAACAAGAACAAGGAGCTCCAGAATGCGAATCAAAGCCCTCCCCTTTCTCTTTTCCGCTGCGGTGGCCTGCGCCGCTCTCACCTCGACTCCCGCGGTTGCTCAACAGAATTTCATCACCATCGGCACCGGCGGCCAGACGGGCGTTTATTACGTGGTCGGCCAGTCTCTGTGCCGGCTGGTCAACCGCGGCACCAGCGATCACAACATCCGCTGTAATGCGCCTTCCAGCGGTGGTTCAGTCGCCAACGTGAATGCCATCCGCGGCGGTGAGATGGACATGGGCGTAGTGCAGTCGGATATCCAGTACAAGGCCTACGAAGGCGTGGAGAACTTTGCCGATGCGGGCCCCTTCACCGACATGCGCGCCATGTTCGCGCTGCACGGCGAGCCGCTGACGATCGTGGCGCGCGCCGATGCCAACATCAAACACGTCAAGGACCTCAAGGGCAAACGCTTCAATATCGGCAACCCCGGCTCCGGTCAGCGGGACACCATGGATGTGGTGATGAACGCGCTGGGCTGGACCATCCGCGACTTTGCGCTGGCATCGCAGCTGTCCGCCTCCGAACAGGCCGCCGCGCTGGGCGACAACAATATCGATGCCATGGTCTACGTGGCCGGCCATCCCAACGGCTCCATACAGGAAGCCACCACCACGGTGGATTCGGTGATCGTCGCCGTGGACGGTGAGGAGATCGACGGCATCATCGAGGAGCACCCCTACTACGCGAAGGCGACCATCCCTGGGGGCATGTACCGCGGCAACGACGAGCCGGTGAATACCTTCGGCGTACGCGCCACCATGGTGACCTCGGCCAAGGTGCCGGAGGAGACGGTGTACCAGACGGTCAAGGCGGTCTTCGACAACTTCGACCGGTTCAAGCGCCTGCATCCGGCCTTCGCCGAGTTGAAGGAGCAGGAAATGATCAGCGAGAGCCTGTCGATCCCGCTGCATGACGGAGCTGTGCGTTACTACAAGGAACGTGGCTGGATGTAAGAGCAGATGACCGACAACGTCAGGCAAGACGAGCTGCACAGCAAACTGGAAGAGATGGTCGCGGCGGCCGATATCGGCAACCGCAGACCCGAGGGGTTTACCGGCAGGCTGCTGCTTGCCGTGGCCGCCGTCTGGTCGCTGTTTCAGCTCTGGATCGCATCGCCATTGCCCTATATGCTGGGCTTCGGCGTATTCAACAGCACCGAGGCGCGCTCGATTCACCTGGCGCTGGCGGTGTTCCTGGGCTTCATGGCTTTTCCGGCGCTGCGCCGCTCACCACGCCATTACGTGCCGGCGCTGGACTGGCTGCTCGCATTGGTCGCGGCTTTCTGCGCCGGCTACATCTATCTGTTCTACGAACAACTGGCGACCAGGCCCGGCAGCCCGACCACCCTTGATGTGGTGGTGGCGATAACCGGTCTGGTGCTGCTGCTGGAAGCCACCCGCCGCGCCCTTGGCCCGCCATTGATGGTGGTGGCGCTGATCTTCATTCTCTATTCGCTGGCCGGACCCTGGATGCCGGGGATGTTGTCGCACCGGGGCGTCAGCTGGGTCGCGCTGGCCAACCATCAATGGCTGAGCACCCAGGGCGTGTTCGGGATCGCACTGGGGGTATCCACCAGCTTCGTATTCCTGTTCGTGCTGTTCGGCTCGCTGCTGGAGAAGGCTGGCGCCGGCAACTATTTCATCAAACTGGCATTTTCGCTTCTCGGGCATTACCGCGGAGGGCCGGCCAAGGCGGCGGTGGTGGCCTCCGGGATGACGGGGCTGATTTCCGGCTCGTCGATCGCCAATACGGTGACCACTGGCACCTTCACCATACCAATGATGAAGCGTGTGGGCTTCAGTCGGGATCAGGCCGGCGCGTTCGAGGTGGCAGCGTCGGTGAACGGACAGATCATGCCACCGGTGATGGGCGCCGCGGCCTTCCTGATGGTCGAGTATGTGGGCATCCCTTACACCGAGGTCATCAAGCATGCATTTCTGCCGGCAGTGATCTCCTACATCGCCCTGTTCTACATTGTGCACCTCACCGCACTGAAGGCGGGCATGACGGGGCTGCAGAGCAGTAACCCTCACCGCCCGATCCTACACCGGCTGTTCGGTTTTCTTACCGGCCTGCTGCTGATCATGGGCCTGTCGGTAGCAGTGTATTACGGACTGGGCTGGATCAAGCCACTGCTGGGCGACGCCGCCGGCTGGGTAATCGCCGCTGGGCTGGCTGTCGTGTATGTCGCACTGCTCCGGGTGGGGGCGAGCTATCCCGACCTGGAACTGGATGACCCCGCCTCGCCGGTGGTGGTCATGCCGGAGACCCGGGCCACGCTGATGACCGGCCTGCATTTCATTCTGCCGGTGGTGGTGCTCGTGTGGTGTCTGATGGTGGAGCGCCTGTCGCCCGGCATGTCGGCATTCTGGGCGACGGTGTTCATGATCGTCATCATGCTCACCCAGCATCCGCTGATTGCGTTGTTCCGCCGCCAGTCAAACCCGGGCCGTGACCTGCGCCGCGGCATTGATGACGTCGGCGCCGGACTGGTAGCCGGGGCGCGCAACATGATCGGGATCGGTATTGCCACGGCCACCGCGGGCATTATCGTAGGTGCGGTATCCCAGACCGGTGTCGGTCTGGTGCTGGCGGATCTGGTCGAACTGCTGTCGATGGGCAACCTGATGCTCATGCTGATACTGACCGCCGTGCTGAGCCTGCTGCTGGGCATGGGGCTGCCGACCACGGCGAACTACATCGTTGTTTCCGCCCTGCTCGCCCCGGTGATTGTCGCGCTGGGTCAGCAGAACGGCCTGATCGTGCCGCTGATTGCAGTGCACATGTTCGTGTTCTACTTCGGCATCATGGCCGATGTGACACCGCCGGTGGGGTTGGCCTCCTTCGCGGCGGCGGCCATCTCGGGGGGTGACCCGATCCGAACGGGCGTCAGGGCGTTTTATTACAGCCTGCGCACGGCGGTGCTGCCCTTCCTGTTCATCTTCAATACGGACCTGCTGTTGATTGACGTCGGATTGTGGCAGGGGGTGGCGATCTTCGTCATTGCGACCATTGCCATGCTGATCTTCGCTGCGGCCACCCAGGGCTGGTTCATCGTACGCAGCCGCTGGTATGAGAGCCTGATCCTTCTGCTGGTGGCCTTTACCCTATTCCGTCCCGGGTTCTGGATGGACCTGGCCTTCGATCCCTATCGCAGCGTCCCGCCAATCGAGCTGGCCCAGGCGATGGACCGTGTGCAGGACAGCGATAACCCGCTGCGTCTGCATATTTCGGGCGAAGATGAGATCGGCAATCCACGGGACTTCTATGTGCTGATGCCAGTTCCCGAAGGGGCCAATGGCCAGGAGCGGCTGGACAACATCGGCCTGGCGTTGATCGAGGAGGACGGTCGCACCCTGATTGACATGGTCACCTACGGCAGCCCGGCTGCAGAGCTGGGGCTGGATTTCGATCAGGAGATCCTTGATGTGATGGTGCCGGTGGAGCGGCGTCGCAAGGAATGGATGTGGATACCGGGGCTGTTGCTGCTGGCGGGGGTGGTGGCATTGCAGATGCGCAGAGCGCGGACCGAGGTGCATGCATGAGTCCCCAAGCAAGCGCGCTCCGGCCATCGGGCATCTGCCGAGCGCGCTCTGCGCGCCAATCGCGGCGAGGCGGTCCGGCGTTCCGGCGCCGCTCCTACAAAAGCGGTGTTCATATTCTCACCTGTAGGAGCCCCGACCTCGGGGCGATCGGGCTGCGGTAGCAGCCCCAGCGAGGCTAGCCCAAGCCCCCTCCCCTCACCCCCGCCGCTTCGGCGGGGCGAAGCCGTCGTCGCTGCCCAGCACCACCTGCCCTTTGGGCACGGCGGGTTTGCGTCTGGCTGCCGGTTTTGGTGTCTTGGGGCGTTTCGGCTTTTTCTTGTCGTCCTTTTTCTTCTTCGCGCCCACCGGTTTGCCTGAAGACTTCACATTCTTCGGCCCGCGGAAGCTGCCGGCCAGCTCCTTTATCACCCGACGTTCGAACTGCCGGCGCAGGTAGCGCTCGATGCTGGACATCAGGCTCCACTCATGCGGCGCGACCAGAGAAATCGCTACGCCCTCTGCCCCGGCGCGGCCGGTCCGGCCTACACGGTGCAGGTAGTCGTCGCCACTGCGCGGCATGTCGAAGTTGATGACCAGGTCCAGTTCGCTGATATCCAGCCCGCGCGCGGCCACGTCGGTGGCGACGAGAACACCATTGCCGCCCTGCTTGAACCGCTCGATCGCCAGCTTGCGCTCCTTCTGGTCCTTCTCGCCATGGAGCACATACACCCGCAGCCCCTCAACCGCACGCAGCACGCCATTCAGGCGGTCGGCCATGACTCGCGTGTTGGTGAAAACGATCGCCTTGCCCGGGCATTCGTTGAGCAGCAACCATTTGGTGATCCGCTCCCGGTGGTTGTTGTCATCCACGGGGATAACCTGCTGACGAATGGCAGGCGTATCGGACTTAACGCTGTCCAGTTCCAGCCAGCGCGGCTCGCGCAGCACCTGTTCCACTATGCGCCGGATCCCGGCATTGCCGGTAGTGGCGGAAAACAGCATGGTCTGACGCTGCTCCGGACAAGCCTGGGCGATGGTCAGCACATCTTCGCTGAAGCCCATGTCGAGCATGCGGTCGGCTTCGTCGATGACCAGCGTCCGTACCTCGCTCGCATCAAGCCCACCCGCCGCCAGCTGCTCCAGGCAACGGCCCGGTGTGGCGACCACGATGTCCGGATTCTTGCGCAGCTTTGCCGCCTGCACCTTGAAGTCCTCACCACCGATGACCAGCTCACTCTTGAGAAAGGTGAAGCGCGCCAGCGCCTGGATATCCTGGTGGATCTGCTGCGCCAGCTCGCGGGTGGGTGACAGGATCAACGCCCGGGGTGCCAGCGGCTTGCTGTCGTCATCCAGCAACCGCTGGAGAATGGGCAGCACATAGGCGGCGGTCTTGCCGCTGCCGGTCTGCGCGATGATGTACAGGTCCTCGCCCGCAATCGCGTGGGGAATCGCTGCGGCCTGTACCGGGGTTGGCTCCTGAAATGACAGTTCTGCCAAAGCCTTGAGCAGACGCTCGTGCAGGGATAATTCTGTGAACACGGGTTTTCCTTCTGGAAGCGGAAAGTACTGACTATGGACGGTAAATGCCGCAATTGTATCACCGCCAGAGGGCAGGCCTGCATGCGGTGCGGCGCGACGAAGCGCAAAAGGTCAAACTTTTCCAAATGTAACGCTGTCGAAAAGTTACGTAAGGGCCGCATTACCTGCGGTTCTGTTTCGACCATAGAGAGGTGACACATGAATAACATCGTTTACATCGTGGGTGCAGTGGTTATCGTTCTGGCCATCCTGTCGTTCCTCGGCTTCCGTTGATCCGCGAATAGACACCCCAGGGGAAGGGGCGCGGCAATCATGCCCCGTCCCTGTTAAAATGCCGCGCCTGAACATTCAGCAAAGGCATCCCCTTGATAGAGCACCCTGCACCTCCACGGCTGTCCCGTCCCGGCCCGTCCCGCCGCTTCAGCGTGGCGCCGATGATGGAATGGACTGACCGTCACTACCGCTACTTCGCCCGTCTGATTACCCGGCACACCCTGTTGTATACCGAGATGGTGACGACCGGCGCCCTGCTGCATGGGGATCGGGAGCGTTTTCTGGGTTACAGCGAGCAGGAGCAGCCGCTGGCCCTGCAGCTCGGCGGCAGCCATGCCGGCGAGCTTGCTGAATGCGCCCGGCTGGCTGAAGCGGCCGGCTATCGTGAAGTGAATCTGAACGTGGGTTGCCCGAGCGACCGGGTGCAGAACAACCTTATCGGCGCCTGCCTGATGGGTCATCCGGAGCTGGTGGTGGATGGGGTGAAGGCGATGCTGGATGCCTGCAGCATTCCGGTAACGGTGAAACACCGCATCGGCATCAACGGCAGGGATAGTTACGAGCAACTGGCGGATTTTGTCGGTCGGGTCCACGAGGCGGGTTGCGAGACCTTCATCGTTCATGCGCGGATTGCGATTCTCGAAGGACTGTCGCCGAAGGAGAACCGTGAGGTGCCTCCCCTGCGCTATGAAGTGGTGCATCGGCTGAAGGCGGACTTTCCGCAGCTGGAGATTGTGCTCAATGGCGGGCTGACCGATCTGGATGTGATGCAGGAACAGCTGCAGGGCCTGGACGGGGTGATGGTGGGGCGCGAGGCCTATCACAACCCGTATATGCTGGCCGAGGTGGACCGGCGCTTCTTTGGCGATGACGCGCCGGTGCGCAGCCGGATTGAGGTGCTGGAGGCGCTGCGACCTTATATTGCAGCGCATCTGGCTCAGGGCGACGCGCTGCACCATGTGACCCGGCATATTCTTGGATTGTTTCAGGGGTTGCCGGGAGCCCGGCATTTCCGGCGGCGATTGAGTACGGAGATTCACCGCACGGAGCAGCCGTTGGCGTTCTTCGATGATGTGGTGGTGGATATGGCTGGGCGGGTGGCTGGCTAGCCGGAGCCTGCACCCAGGCGCGCGTTGCGCGCCAATCGCCCCGGGGGCGGGGCTCCTACGGGTCAGAGCTATGTGCTGCCTGCGGCGCTTGAACCGGTACGGACTTCTGTAGGCGCGGCGACACGACACGCTGGGAATGCCAGCATTGCTGGTTGTAACATCGTTGCGGTAAGGTCGAAGCTCGTTCACTGATAATAATTCCGGGCCATCATGACCAGCAAACTCGACAGTCTTCGCCAGCACACCCTGATCGTCGCTGATACCGGCGACATCGATGCCATTCGGTCCCTCGAGCCGGTGGATGCCACCACCAACCCTTCCCTGCTGCTCAAGGCGGCGCAGCAGTCCGAGTATGCCCACCTGCTGGACCAGGCGCTGAAGCAGGCGGCGGGCAGCTATGACATGATCACCGACGCCTGCGACCACTTTGCCGTGGCGGTGGGCCGCGAGATCACCCAGCTGGTGCCGGGTCGGGTGTCCACCGAGGTGGATGCACGGCTGTCCTTTGACCGCCGGGCGACCATCGACAAGGCGCGCAAGCTGATCGAGCTGTACGAGCAGGCGGGGGTAACCCGGGACCGGGTGCTGATCAAGATTGCCTCGACCTGGGAAGGCATCCAGGCGGCGGATCAGCTGGAGCGCGACGGCATTCAGTGCAACCTGACGCTGCTGTTTTCCTTCGCCCAGGCCCAGGCCTGTGCCGATGCCGGCGTGTTCCTGATCTCCCCCTTCGTCGGCCGCATCTACGACTGGTACAAACAACGGGACGGCCGCGATTATCAGGGCGCGGAAGACCCGGGTGTGCAGTCGGTGGCGCGCATCTACCGCTATTACAAGCAGCACATGTACGCGACCGTGGTGATGGGCGCGAGCTTCCGTAACGTCGGGCAGATCGAGGCGCTGTGCGGTTGCGATCGCCTGACCATCAGTCCGGCCCTGTTGCAGGAACTGGCCCGGACACCCGGTGAGCTGTCCCCTGCTGCGCACCTGTCGCAGGCCAGCGAAGATGAGCGTGACGTGCTGGATGAGCCACGCTTTCGCTGGGCCCACAATGAAGACGCCATGGCAACCGAGAAGCTGGCGGAGGGGATTCGTGCCTTCGCCGCAGACCAGCGCAAACTGGAGCAGTTGCTGGCCCAGCGGGCGGGCTCAGCAGTCGTCTGATTCGTCGGCCTGCTCGAGACAGGTCACCAGATCAATGAAGGCGTTGCGGTTGTGGTCATTGAGGTCCATCAGCAGGCGATGGGCCTCGAGCACCCGTGACCGGACCTGCTCTTCGGAGAGGGTCTGGGGTGGCAGCTCCTGAAGCTCGGCGTCGGTGGGGGTGCTTTCCGGCACGATGTTGAAGATCTGCTCAAAACCCATGCTCTGCAGCAGGCGAAGCATGTCCTCGCGTGGGGATACCAGCGTCGGGAGCAACCCGACCCGCTCGGTGGACAGGATCGACAGCTTGGCCAGCAGGCCCAGGGAGGTGCTGTCGATGTTCTCGGTCTCGGTCAGGTCGATGACGATCGAGCGGAAGTGCAGCGCGCAGACAATCTTCTCGATGTAGGCGTCCAGCGCTGCGCTGAGCGTCAGCCGCACATCACCGAGAAACTTGAGGACAAAGGTTCCGTCGGACTCGGCAAACTGAATCCTGCCCGTGGTCATCATTGCTGTTTCCTGCTCAACATCAATACCGAGATATCGTCCGGCATCACTCGCGGCTCCTCCAGTCCCAGCAATTGCATGAAGCGGGGAAGATCGCCGCAGGCCTGCTCGACCAGAGAGGGCAGGCGATCTTCCTTCTCCTTCAAGGTAGTCCCTTCCACGCAATCAAGCACACCGTCAGAACACAGGGTCAGGGTGAAGGTGTCGGGCAGCGGTATTTCGTGGTTCTCGTACTCGGCGTCATCGAACAGCCCCACGGGTTTGCCCTTGCCCTGCAGGTAATCTGCCTTGCCGTCGACCAGCAGCACCGGCAGTGGCAGGTGGCCGCCGACGCTGTAGGTCAGTGTCTGCTGCTGTTCGTCGATGACGCCGCCGAGCATGGTCACGTGCTTGCCCAGCTTGCAGCTGATCAGGCTGCGGTTGATGTGGTCCAGCACATCGGAGGGCTGAAAGGCGATCGGGCCGTGCTCGTGCGTCTTGCGCTGCTCATAGAGCAGGCGCGTGGTCATGAACTTGAGCAGGACGGTGGCGAACGCCGACGAAGCCCCGTGGCCGGATACGTCGGCCAGGTAGAAGGCCAGTTGGGTCTCGGAGATGCGGAAATAATCGACGAAGTCGCCGGAGAGGTACAACGAGGGAAGAATGCGGTGCTCGAACAGGAAGTCATTGCTTGGCCAGGGGGACGGCGGCAGCATGTTGAGCTGCACCTGTCGCCCCGCTGCCTGGTCATCGCGCAGTTCTCGCAGGCGGTTTTCCAGCTCGAGATTGGCCCTCTCCAGGCGTTCGCGGATGCGCTCGTTCTCGTTGCGCAGGCGGGCCCGGTCGAGCGTGCGTCGCACCGCGTGCTCGAGCACTTCGAGGTCATCCTGCGGGCGGATGAGGTAATCACTGGCCCCCTGGCGCAGCGCCTCGACCACATCGCTCATCACGCCGTCGGCGGAGATCACGATGGCTGGAGTGCCGGGGCCGACCTCACCAAGCCGGGAGAGCAGATCAATGCCGCTCATGCTGGCATCCTCGATCTGCAGGTCGCACAGCACCAGCTCGGGCTGCTCGCTGGCCATGAGGGTCAATCCGTCCCGCGCAGTGCCAGCCTGCAACACCTCGAAACCACACTGCTCGAGATGAATCGCAATGCTGTGACGAACCTTGTCGTCGTCATCGATAACCAGCAGGGAAGTGCCAGGACGCTGCATAGATTTCCTACGTCAAACCGCAAGCCGGGAGAAGCTCATCGGCGGACCTTACTCTTATCCGTCACGGCAGGCAACCTGCCGAAAAGCTAGAACTCGTCCTCCACCTGCCCGTCCCTGACCTTGAACTCGCGGTTCTGCAGCCAGGCGTTGCGGATGAAGCGATATTTGTCACCACGGATCAGTCGTTCCTGCGGCAGCAGGCCAGCCCGGGTGTCCACCACATCCACGCCGATGGCGGTGTTTCTGCTGGGGACGTGGTCCATATGGGGGCGGTAGCTGAGCTCCGCCAGGCTTTCTGCAGCGAAGCCGCCGGTGTCACGTACTGTGCTGGGGCCGAGGAACGGCAGCATGACGTACGGACCGCTGGGCATACCCCAGGCGCCGAGGGTCTGGCCGAAGTCTTCATCGTTGCGCTGCAGGCCCATGCGCGTGGCCACGTCGAAGATGCCCACCACACCCAGGGTGGTGTTGAGCATGAAGCGTGACAGGTCGATGCCGGCGTCGTGCAGCTTGCCCTGCAGGACGTTGTTGACCAGGTTCTTCGGCTCGCCGAGGTTGTTGAAGACGTTGCTGATGCCGTCATTCAGCGGCTGCGGCATGATTCGGTCGTAGCCCCTGGCAACGGGACGCAGGGCGTAGGTGTCGAGCGTGTCGTTGAACCGAAATACGACGCGGTTGACCGGCTCCCAGGGGTCCGGGTTGTGGAAGTCTTCCTCGTAGTAGTCACCATCGACCGCCAGCGCGGGCGAGGCCACCGACAGGGCCAGCAGTCCGGCAAGCAGGCTGCGGGCGGTTGCGTGCGTCAGTTTCATTCTCGGCTACTCTCCACAAAGGACTCCTGGGCAGACACCGCAGGCTGGCCGGCCAGTATAAAGCAATTTGCCCGCGCCGCAGCAAGCCCATGCAGCCGCACTCACCGGCCGTGCTGCTGTCTATAGTGTAGCTATCATGCGTATCACCAAGGAGCAGTTCATGTCGGAGCAACAATTACGAGACCAGCTTGAAGCCCTGCGCCAGACGCTGGACGACCGGGAAATTCAGCTGTCCATCGAAGAGCGCAGCGCGCTGGAGTCGCTGGCCAACAACCTGGAAGCGCGGCTGCTCGTGCGCGAAGCGAACGACGAAAGCGTAGCGGACCCGAGCCTGGTGGATGGCGTGCATCTGATGATTGAGGAGTTGGAGGTAAGGTATCCCAGTACGGCGACCATGGTGCGCAACATCATGCAGACGCTGTCGAATATGGGTATCTGAAGGGGCGCGCTTTGCGCGCCAATCGCGGCGAGGTCGCCGCTCCTACAAAACACAATGCATACCATTCCGAGCTGTAGCGTGTAGGAGCCCCGACCTCGGGGCGATCGGGCTGCGAAAGCAGCCCCGGCGGACGATGCGGCGTCCCGGTTACTGCCTGGCCAGGCGCAGATTATCCGGCATGCCGGGCTGGGTGGAGCGCCAGGGATTGATGTCCAGGCCTCCGCGGCGCAGATATCGGGCGTAGACGCTCAGCTCGCAGCCCTCCCCCAGCACCCGATGCAGGTCCAGGAAAATCCGCTCCACGCACTGCTCATGAAAATCCGCATGCTGCCTGAAGGACACCAGATAGCGCAGCACGCTGGCGCGGTCCAGCGCGGGGCCGGCGTAGCTGATCATCACGCTGGCCCAGTCCGGCTGACCGGTGACCGGGCAGTTGGACTTGAGCAGGTTGCTGTTCAGCGTCTCGCGCACCAGCCCTCCGCGGGCCGCCAGTTTCAGCAGGCCGGGGTCGTATTCGTAGGTGTCGATGTCCACATCCATGCCGTCCAGCGACTCTCCCGGCAGGCGGGCTATGCCCAGCAGCTGCAGGCGGTGCATGTCCATCAGCCTTACCATCACCGGCGCCTGGGCGGTTACGCTGAGGTCCGACTCCATGGTGCGCAGCAGCTCGGCACGGTCGCTGAACACCGTCTGGTTCAGGGAATTGAGATACAGCTTGAAGGACTTGGACTCGACGATGCGGGCGCCCGGCGTGAGCGGAAACACGAACTCCACCGCAGCGACATCCGGCTTGCCGCTGGGCGTCAGCCAGGACACTTCATAGCTGTTCCACACATCGGCGCCATTGAAAGGCAGCCGCTCCGGGTCCAGGCCGAGGCCCTCCCAGATGGGCTGGCGCGGGATCGGATAAAGAAGCGAGGGGGTATAGATACCGCTGTATTCGCTGGTCTTTCCGAGGGGCGATTGGTCTGCCGGATGCATCTGCGGGGTCTCCTTGGTCTGAGCCCCGCAAGCATACCGTTACAGCCGCGTCAGGCCAACAGGATTACTGACGCAGCCCGGTGCCCCGCACCAGCAGGCGGTAGCTGTACGCATACAATCCGACCACGAATACCGACATCAGCAACACGGCTACACCGATATTGATGTCGGACACCCCCAGGATGCCGAACCTGAAAGCGTTGACCATGTGCAGGATGGGGTTGAGCATGGACACGCCCTGCCAGAATTCCGGCAGCATGTGAATCGAGTAGAAGACCCCACCCAGATAGGTCAGCGGGGTCAGAACGAAGGTCGGCACGATGGAGATGTCATCGAAATTGCGCGCATACACCGCGTTGATGAAACCGCCCAGCGAAAACACCAGCGAAGTGAGGAACACCACCCCGATGGTCAGGCCGATGTGCTGCACATGGAGCCGGGTGAAGAACAGCGAGGTAATGGTCACGATCAGCCCAACGCCCAGGCCCCGGGCCACGCCACCGAGGGTATAGCCCAGCAGAATGACGTGGGGCGAAACCGGTGCGACCATCAGTTCTTCGATGGAGCGCTGGAACTTGGTACTGAAGAAGCTCGAGACCACGTTGGAATAACTGTTGGTGATCACCGCCATCATGATCAGCCCCGGCACGATGTAATCGATGTACTCGAAACCGCCCATGTCGCCGATGCGGTTGCCGATCAGGTTGCCGAAGATGACAAAGTACAGCGCCATGGTGATGCTCGGCGGCAGCAGTGTCTGGGGCCAGATACGGGTGAATCGACGGATTTCCTTGACCAGGATGGTGCTGAAGGCAATCCAGCTGTGGCGCCGATAACTCATGCGGTTGCTGCTCCCTTGTCCCCGTTGTGTTCCACCAGGCGCAGGAAGAGCTCCTCCAGTCGGTTGCTCTTGTTGCGCATGCTCAGTACCTCCACGCCCTGCCCGGCCAGCTCGGCGAACAACCGGGTAAGCCCCTGTTCCCGGTCCACATGGACTTCGAGGGTATGCTCATCGACCAGCTCGCAGGTATAGCTGGCCAGCTGCGGCGCGCGTTGCAGGGCATCGCGGCAGTCGAGCAGGAAGGTTTCGACCTGCAGCTTCTGCAGGAGCGAGCGCATGCTGGTGTCGTGGATGATCCTGCCGCCATCGATGATGGCGATATTGCGACACAGCTGCTCGGCCTCTTCCAGGTAGTGGGTAGTGAGAATGATGGTCACCCCCTGGGCGTTGATTTCCTGGAGGAATTGCCACATGGATCGGCGGATTTCGATATCCACGCCGGCGGTGGGTTCATCGAGGATCAGCAGCTTCGGCTCGTGGATCAGCGCCCGGGCAATCATCAGCCGCCGCTTCATGCCGCCCGACAGCATGCGGGTCGCCACGTCGCGCTTGTCCCACAGACTGAGGCGGCGCAGGAAGCGCTCGGCGCGCTCGCGCGCCTGCTTCGCCGGAATGCCATAGTAGCCCGCCTGGTTGATGAGAATGTCATGCACCTTCTCGAACTGGCTGAAGTTGAACTCCTGCGGCACCACGCCGATGCAGCGCTTTGCCGCCATCAGGTCGGTATCCAGGTCGTGCCCGAAAACGCTCACCTGGCCTGCGGTCTTGTTTACCAGTGAGGACAGGATGCCGATGGTGGTGGACTTGCCCGCGCCATTGGGCCCCAGCAGAGCGAAGAAGTCGCCCTGGGCCACTTCCAGATCGACACCCTTCAATGCCCGCATCCCGTTGGGGTAGGTCTTTTCCAGCCCCCGAATCTTGATCGCTGTCGTCATGCCCTGTCCGTTATGCCCGTGAATCAACACCAACTCTCTGATATGGGGTCGAAAATTGCCAATTCAACCCGCTGGATGCTTACAAAACTGCTACAAATGTGACTCCCCAGTCGATTGTAGGCACCGGTGGCCAAACGTATGCTTCAGCGTGACAAGAATAACCACACTCATACGGAGACTTGCCAATGCCGCAACCGCCAGATTCATCGGCATCTGCCAGGGACGACCTAGCCAGCCGCATCACCCCGCGCTATCGCCGCTGGGCCCTGTTCCTGCTGGTGCTGGCCTACACATCCAGCCATGTCGACCGCAACATCGTCGGCATCCTGATCGAGCCGCTGAAGCAAGACCTGCTGCTGTCCGACACCCAGCTCGGATTCCTTTCAGGCATTGCGTTCGCGCTCTTCTACGCGACCCTCGGCATTCCGATCGCCGTCTGGGCGGACCGTTCCAACCGTCGCAACATCATCGCCTGGGCCATCGCCATCTGGAGTCTGATGACGGCCGTCTGCGGCCTGGCGCAGAACTTCTGGCAGCTGGCCGCCGCGCGGGTCGGGGTGGGCATCGGCGAGGCCGGCTCCAGCCCGCCGTCGCACTCCATGCTCTCAGACCTGTATCCTAAGGAGCAACGTTCCAGTGCCATGGCACTGTACTCGCTGGGGGTCTACTTCGGCATCATGATCGGCTTCCTGGTCGGCGGCTTTGTGGCAGATGCCTGGGGCTGGCGTGCGGCCTTCTTCATCGTCGGTCTGCCGGGCCTGGCCATCGCGGCGCTGGTACGCTTCACCATGATCGAGCCGCCCCGCGGCTTCGCTGATGGGGTTGCGCCCCCGCCCCGCGGCAAGATCAACATCAAGGCCGGCATGGCCGTGCTGTGGCGCGTGCGCACTACCCGTCACGTGGTGATCGGTGTGACGCTGACCGCACTGGTGGGCTACGGCACCATCGTCTGGAACCCGGCCTTCCTGATGCGCAGCCACGGCCTCAACGCCGCACAGGTCGGCATCCTGTTGGGGCCGCTGCTGGGTATCGTCGGTGGCCTTGGCGCCTGGATGGGCGGAATACTGGCTGATCGCCTGGCGGCCAGAAACCAGAGCTGGAACGCCTGGATCGTCGGCCTGGCGAAGATTCTGGCCATCCCTTTCATCATCGCCTTCTATACCCTCGACAATACCTATCTGGCATTGGCGGCCTACATACCGGCCGTGTTCCTCGGCGCGTTCTATCTGGGACCGAGCTTTGCCATGATCCAGAGTCTGACGCCCCTGCGCAGCCGGGCGCTGGCGTCGGCGGTAATGCTGCTGGTGCTGAACCTGTTCGGCCTGGGCTTCGGTCCGCAGCTGATCGGTCTGGCCAGCGACCTGATGGGCACCCTGCATGGCGTGGAAAGCCTGCGTTATGCGCTGATCGGCGCTGCGCTGATCAACATCTGGGCCTGCTGGCACTACTACCTCGCCGGCCGCAACATCAAGTACGACACCGCCCACATGGAGCCCTGAGGCTCCCTCCTCCGCGGTGCGGCTGCCCCATGGCGCCGCACCGCCCGCTTTCGGTCAACCCAGGGCCGTATCCAGAAACATCATCACACCGAAACCTATCATCAGCCCCATGGTGGCAGGCGTCTGGTGACCATTGCGGTGGGTCTCGGGAATGACCTCATGGGAAACGACAAAGATCATCGCCCCGGCTGCCAGGCCCATGCTCACCGGATAGGCAATGGCGAAGGCGCTGGACATGCCGATACCGATCAGCGCCCCCAGCGGCTCCATGAAGCCTGACAGCGCGGCGACCAGTACCGCCTTGCCCGGCGCCAGACCGATGCTGCGCAGCGCGACGGCGACGGCCAGCCCTTCGGGGATGTCCTGAATGGAAATGGCGGTTGCCAGCGGCAATCCGACACTCAGATCCCCACCGGCAAACCCGACGCCGATGGCCATGCCTTCGGGAATGTTGTGCAGGGTGATGGCCAGCACGAAAAGCCAGACCCGGCTCATGCGCTCGAACACCGGGCCCTGTGCCCCGGTTATCTCGTGTTCGTGGGGTATGAAGTGGTCCAGCCCGAGCATCAGCAGTACGCCCAGGCCCAACCCGGTGACCACCACAGCGGCGGCAGCCAGGCGATTATCGAAGATCGCCTCGCCGGCCTCCACCCCCGGCAGGATCAGCGAAAAGGCACTGGCGGCCAGCATCATCCCGGCGGCAAAGCCCAGCAGGCTGTCCTGCCGGCGACCGGAAATATTGCCCAGCACAAACGCAAGGCAGGCACCCAGTGTGGTGGCTGCGAAGCCGGCAGCCCCACCCATCAGCGCGTAACGCAGGTTGGTGATATTGCCATCATTGATGGCACTCAGCGTACCGAGAAGGATGGCTGCCAGAATCAGCAGTAGGGTGCCGGCCAGGCCGGCGAAGATGAAGGGGCTGCGTTGCGCCTGATTGATCCAGGCAGTACGTAGTTCAAGTGCGATTGACGGTTGTTTCATTTCCTGACGCTTCCGTTGAATCATGCCATGAGCTTACCAGAGCATACCCGTTCGAACCCGGCTCAGGCCCCATAAAAAAAGGGAGCCTGCTTTCGCAGGCTCCCTTTTCACTTTCCCGAATGGGTCAGCTGTTAACGAACACCAGCCGAACGCAGGGCGGACGGAGTGAATTCGTTATACGAGGGGGTGCCGCCGAACTTCGGTGCGGAGGACTCCTCGTTGTACATGCCCAGAGCGATGTAACGGCCTGCCAGCAGGTCGTACAGGGTCTCGGCGGCATAACCGGGCAGCTGCTCGGAGTAGTTCTGGGCCAGATGGCCCTCGCCCACGCGCCACAGAGTGCCACGGCCATCGTAGTGATCGTTCAGCACGATGGTCCAGGAGTCCTCATCCACGAAGAAGTTACGTTGTGCGTAGATGTGACGCTGGCCTGCCTTGACGTTGCCCTGTACTTCCCACACGCGGTGCAGCTCGAAGCGGGTGTGCTCCGGGTTGATGTGACCGGCCTGGAGAATGTCGCTGTACTTCAGTTTCGGGTCGGTCAGCTTGCCGGCGTTGTAGGGAACGTAGATTTCCTTCTTGCCGACCAGTTTCCAGTCGTAACGGTCAGGAGCACCACTGAACATGTTGAAGTTGTCAGTGGTACGCATGCCGTCAGACGCAGTACCCGGACCGTCGTAGGCTACCTGCGGGGCGCGGCGAACGCGACGCTGACCGGCGTTGTATACCCACGCCATGCGCGGCTCTTTCAGCTGATCCAGGGTGTCGTGTACCAGCAGCACGTTCCCGGCCAGACGCGCCGGCGCGTTCACCCGCTGCTTGAAGTACACCAGCACGTTCGCGGCGGATTCCGGATCCACGTCAGGCATGAAGGCCGGACGGGCAACATCTTCCTGGAACTTGATCAGAGTGTAGGAGCCGTTGGTCTGCGGCATGGCCTGAACATAGGAACGCTGCACGTTCTTGCGGAAGGCAGTCAGGTGGTTCCAGACAACCTCGGCGCCCGACTTGGGAATCGGGAAGATGAAGTTGGAGCCGAAGGCGACATTGTCGACGCCATCACCACCGTTAACCAGCTTGGCCTGGCCAGCGGTACGCTTGACCTGGTCATACACTTCCTGCGGGAAGCCGACGCTGCGCTTGGTCTGATAGACCGGCATGCGGAAGGTTTCCGGGTAGCGTTCGAACATCGCGATCTGACCCGGGGTCAGGTTGTCACGGTACTGCTGGTAGTTCTGGGCAGTAATGGTGAACTCGGGCTGTTCGTTGGCGTAGGGGTTTTCCCAGAAGCCGCGTTCGATCTGGCGGCCGGCATCCTTGGGCAGGCCACCGGTCCACTCGGGGATGGTACCGGCTGCGTTGCCGGCCTTCTCTGCGCCGATCGGCGTCAGAGTAGTGCCCAGCTGATCAATTTCGGACTGGGTCAGGCTCTGTGCTGCCACTGCGCTGGCGACCAGGCTCATGGCCAGGCCGCAGGCACCAATGATTACGTTCTTATACATTATATTTTCTCCAAAACCTGCTGCTTAGAAGCTTACGCCGAAGCTGACAGCGGCAAAGTCGCGGTCAACCAGGGTGTTGTACTTGCCATCAAAGAAGTTGGTGTAGCTGATGCTGGCGTTGTACTTGTTGGCGTAGTCGGCATTCAGACCGATGCTGATCGACTTGGCGTTCTCGACGAAGTTCGGGCTGTAGCCCTCAACGTCGTGCGACCAGGCGATATTCGGGCTCAGGTTGATACCGGCAATCACGTTGCTGTAGTCCAGGGCGGCACGGAGGCGGTAGCCCCAGGAGAAGTCGGTGTAGTAACCGTCGTTCTCACACCAGCTGCCGGCGCGCGGCGATTCACCAGGCGCACCCACGTTGGTGGTACATACACCATTGGCATCACGGCTCTGGCCAAACAGGGAGTCACGGCCGAATTTGGTTTCGCCGTTGCCACTGCCAATACCACCGATGTAGTTAGCACCTACTTCACCAACCAATGCCAGACGGCTCGCACCGAAGACACGGTCGATGAAATGGACAGCACTCATGGAGGCCTGCCAGAACTCCTTGCGCTCGTACCCGCGCAGGTAGTCGCCGGCCGCAAGCTCACCCGGGGCATAGCGATGGGTGTTGTCAGCAGCACCCGCACCCAGGAACAGTGCAGCGCGGCTCATGTCGCTGGTATTGATCTGCATGGGCATGTTGGGGCGGTAGCTGATCTCCCCCGCCACGGACATACCGGCGATATCGGTACCGAAGCTGATGCCATACAGGCGGATATCTTCCGGATGCTCGAAGAAGTAACCGGCGCCGCCGAGCGTCCGGCCATCATATCCGGGCGTCAAGTCTCCGGTGACAAGCAGCGAACCCACTTCGTTGGAGTAGATCGGGCTGCGGCTGTGATAGTTCATCGCGTAGAAGCCGAACTCGGTATTATTCAGAGCAGGGGCGAACCAGCGGAAAGCTACACCGAACTGGCCACTGTCGCTGGCTTCCTTGTCTTTGCGTACGCGCGCGATATAAGAGCCTAAATCCTGCTCGCCGAGCGCCTGATCATCTCCAGCAAAGGCGAGGCGGTCGTTACAGCCACGGGCTACGACGTCAGTAGTGGAAAAGAATGTGCCGCAGTTGTCAGCGATAGTCCCGCGCCACTTGAGCTGGTAGAAAGCTTCCATACTCAGGTTTTCGGTGAGACCCTGGGAAAAATACAACATTTCCACCGGCAGCAGACCTTCCTTCAGCTCGGCACCCGGGCGGCGGAAAGCAGAGGCATCGATCGGATTGATCGCGTTGATGCCGTTCTGAATGAAGACACCTTCACCCCAGCTGACAACCTGGCGACCCAGGCGGATGTTGCCGGGGTTATTGCCGATAGAGTAGTTGTGATAGACAAAGGCGTCGAGCAGTTGAACGCCTGCGCCCTTCTGCAGCGGGTGGCGACCGGAATCACTGATGTCGTAGAATTCCTGGCTGCCGTCCTTTGTTTCAAAGTCGTACCAGTAGTTACCACGGATGAAAGCGCCGGAATTACCGTAGCGCAGCTCAAGATCGTGGGAGCCCTTGAAGATCTTGGAGAATACGTCGCCCTTGTCATAGTTCAGGCGACCATCATCGGAGGTCCGAGCGGTTGCTTCGCCGTAGCCCAGCTCCGCATTACCGTAGTACAGCCGCTTGTCGCGACCGGCAGTAGACATGCTCGCGCCGATCGACAGCTGCGAATCCAGTTGCGCTTCAACCTCCCCGATATTGAAGCTCAGGGCGTTGGCAGATCCCGAAAAACTGGCCAATCCGATAGCCAGAGGCAAGGCCGCAAGCGACCAAGCATGCATTTTTTTTGTCATTGTGCTGCTCCGTTTGGGTAACATGAACCTGTGTATCAAAAGACACCTGCAGGACACTGCCGAGTCTGTCATGATGCACGCCCAAACCACCTGCCCTCAATGGCCAATTCGCTTGTCCCAAGCGGCCATTCACAGACTAAATGCGCTCAATAAACGAGGTGAAGTCAATTTGCCACTTGACCCCTGGATGTGGGTCTGCAGGTTTGCAAACAACCGGGATGTTTGTTAAAAATCGCGATGTAGACGGACCCCTGAGGCAGTTCAAGATCCGCGTTTTTCAACGATCCGCATTGAAAGCAAAGCAGGCTGCTGCATCACCCTTATGAGTGACTTACTCTAGAGGTAGCGCCTTCGGGGAAAGCCGGGTTTCGCATGGCGGAATGAAGTTTTACCTTTCTCCTGCGCTGAGTCGAGAATCTCGCAGCGCGGGATGAGACAGACTCCGAGTCTGTCATGGAAAGGTCATCAAGGGAGCCGTATGCCGGGAAGCATCAGAGACAGGGCCAGACACCGGGTGCGCGAGCACAGCCACTGGGTAGCGGCAATCGACCGCGCGCTGGGTCATTACGGCGTGGATCTGACCCATTCCAGCCTGGCCCTTGGATTGACCTCCAGCCGGCTGCCGAGTACTCCCTTCATAGAACAGGCCAATGCAAACCTGCTGTGGATTGAAGCCTCACGCCTGTCGGGCGATGAGTTTTTTGGTCTGCGTCTGAATCGGGCCCATTTCCCCTCGGCCATCAACCTCCTTGCATTGGCAGCCAGCACCACCGTCACCGTGGGCACCGCCATCGAACACCTGATCCGCTTCTTCCCTATCGTCAGCACCCAGGTGCGGCTGGACCTGACCCGTGAGGTCAGCGAGGCGACCCTGACGATACATCCGGTAGGCGAACCCCACGGTCAGCATATAGATGCGGTGCTGGGCTATCTG
Source organism: Halopseudomonas pertucinogena (assembly GCF_014646575.1). Classification (GTDB taxonomy): domain Bacteria; phylum Pseudomonadota; class Gammaproteobacteria; order Pseudomonadales; family Pseudomonadaceae; genus Halopseudomonas; species Halopseudomonas pertucinogena. Next base: position 238,011 of record NZ_BMNN01000002.1, read on the forward strand.
GGGCGCATCCTCAATCAGCTGGACGACGCCGGCAAGGGCCTGTTCCGGCGTGCGACATTGCGCAGGCCTCATGCGGACATGGAAACCTGCCATAGGCTGCTGGAATGCGACGAGGTGATCAGCGGCCCCTTCTATACCCTCGCTATTCCCCTTGCGCTGCTGGACCGGCCGCTGGCCACTGCTGATGCCTTCATCTGTACCCGGCTCACCGATACGCTGCAGGACATGCTGGCCAACCAGCCATCCCATGATCTGGTGGAGCAGGTCAAGCGCCGGGTGCAGCTGCTGCTCGGCTCCGGGGATATCAGTGTGGAGCGTATCGCCACCCCGCTGAACATCAGCCCGAGGCATCTGCGGCGCAAGTTGAGTCAGGAGGGGACTTCCTATGAGCAGCTGGTCGACGAGGTGCGACGGGAAACAGCGATCCGCATGATCGGCGAGGGTGAGCTGTCGCTGACCAGCATTGCTTACGAGCTGGGCTTTCTCGACCCGAGCAGCTTTACCCGTGCCTTTCGCCGCTGGACCAACATGAGCCCGACCAGCTTCCGTCAACAGGTGAACAGCGCGCCGGAGGCCGATGCTGGCGGGGGTTGAAGCAACGGCCCCTTCCCGCCTCTATCTCCGCTCTCGCAGGAGCCCTGACTCGGGGCGATTGATGATGGTCTCGACGCCGTTGCTGGCCCCCCGGGGCGCGCTTTGCGCGCCTATCGCCCCGGGGTCGGGGCTCCTACAAAAAAACCGTCGCCATGGAGCAGGCCGCCCCATCTCCAAACTGTAGGAGCCCCGACCTCGGGGCGATGGCGGCGGGCACGGTGCCAACTCAATCGCGGCCGGGAGGTCCGGCGCTCTGGCGATCACCCCACCGCCGGTACGCGTCCGGTGAGGATCGCCTGTAGCACGTCGGCACAGGTTTCGCGTCGGATGCGGTCGAACAGGGCGCGGGCTTCGGGGTAATTGCCGGAAAGCAGCACCAGCCACTGCTTGAGGCGGCCGGGGACGTGACGGTCCTGCACTATCCGCTCGCGCACCTGGCCGTAGAAGTCGATCATCCAGGGTTGCAGCGCCGACCAGCTCATCGCCTGCCCTGCTCCATCCAGAGCGGACTGCTGGATGCGCAGCGCAAGATCCGGGCAGGCCACCAGTCCCCGGCCGATCATGACCTGCTCGCAGCCGCTGATCTCCACAATTCGCCGATAGCTCTCCAGGTCGGTCACGTCACCGTTGGCCACCACCGGTACGCTCACTGCTTCGCGTATCCTGGCCAGCCACTCCCAGTCCGCGGGCGGCTTGTATCCCTGTTCACGGGTGCGGGCATGAACCGCAATCTCCGCGGCGCCGGCGCAGGCCAGTGCGTCGGCACACTCCAGCGTCTGACTGGTATCGCTGTAGCCCAGACGCATCTTGGCGGTCACCGGCACATCGGGAGGGAGCGCGGCGCGCACCGCTGACACAATCTGATGCAGGGTATCCGGCTCACGCAGCAAGGTCGCCCCGCCCCGGTGGCGGTTGACGGTCTTGGCCGGGCAGCCGAAGTTGAGGTCCACTGCAGGCGCGCCGAGCTCTGCCAGCAATGCGGCATTATGGCCGAGCCAGTGCGGGTCGGAGCCGAGCAACTGCGGATGCACCGGCACGCCTGTGGCGGTCTTCCAGCCGTGCAGGCTTTCCGGCACGATCCGCCGGATGCTGCCGATATTGAGCTGCCCTTGCGTCACGCGGATGAATTCGCTGACACAGCGGTCTACGCCGCCGATGCGGGTGAGGATGTCACGCATGGGGGCATCCACCAGCCCTTCCATGGGCGCGAGAATGATGCGGTGCTTCATGGCCTGATGCCGTGCTCGGCAAGCAGAGCCAGAAGCCCTGCTTCATCCATGACCGTGACACCCAGCTGCTCCGCCCTGGCCAGCTTGCTGCCGGCCCCGGGGCCGGCCACAACGCAGTGCGTTTTCGCGGAAACGCTGCCAGCCACCTTGGCGCCGAGGCCTTCCAGATGCTCCTTGGCAACATCCCGGGAAAAGGCCTCCAGCGTACCGGTCAGTACCCAGGTCTGGCCGCTGAGCGGCAGCTCGCTGCTGCTGGCCCGGGGGCTCTCCCAGTGCATGCCGAAATCTCGCAGCTGCTGTTCGATGTCCAGCACCCGCTGGCGCTGCTGCTCGTCAGCAAAGTAATCCCGCAGGCTGCTGATGGCCCTTTCGTTCAGGCGCTCGACCTGCTTCAGATCCAGCCAGTCGGCCTCGATGATGGCGGTCAGACTGCCGAAGCGGTCGGCCAGACGCTGCGCGCTGGTGTTGGCTACCGAGGGTATCTCCAGCCGCGCGATGAAGCTGCCGAGACTGACACTGGCGGCAAACTCCGGCGCCAGCGCGCCCTCTTCCTGGAGCTGAACGCCGCGCTCGAGCAACTGACGGATGACGGTCTGGTTATGTTCGTCCTCGAAGAAGGCGGTTATCTCATGGGCGGCTTCCGCGCCGATGTCGGGCAGAAATTGCAGCACCTCGGCCCGGGCCTGACTTATACGCTCCAGCGAACCCAGTGCCCGGGCCAGCAGCTTGGCCGTTTCCTCACCGACATCGGGAATCCCCAGAGCGTAGATGAACCGCGCCAGGCTCACCTGCTTGCTCTGCTGGATGGCCAGCAGCAGGTTGTTGGTGGATACCTCGGCAAAGCCCTCGAGCGTGATGACTTGCTCGTAGGTCAGGGCGTAGAGGTCCGCTGGCGAGGCGATCATTTCCCGCTCGATCAGCTGTTCGACGATCTTGTCGCCGAGGCCGTCGATATCCAGCGCACGGCGGGAAACGAAATGAATGATCGCCTGTTTGAGCTGAGCCTTGCAGGCCAACCGGCCGACACAGCGATAAACCGCCCCCTCGGCGACGGTCTGCCTGCCGCGACCACGCTTGATCAGCTGGGTGCGTTCCACCGCCGAGCCGCACACCGGGCACTGTTCAGGCACCTGTATCGGACGGGCATCGGCGGGGCGCATGTCGGTTATGACCTGCATCACCTGCGGGATGACGTCCCCGGCACGGCGGATGATGACGGTATCACCGATCATCAGACCGAGGCGCTGGACCTCGTCCATGTTGTGCAGGGTGGCATTGGAGACGGTCACGCCGGCCACCTGTACGGGCTTCAATCGGGCGACCGGCGTTACCGCGCCGGTACGGCCGACCTGGAATTCCACGTCCAGCAGCTCGGTCATTTCCTCGCTGGCAGGAAACTTGTGGGCGATCGCCCAACGCGGCTCGCGGGCGCGGAAGCCGAGCTCCCGCTGCCAGCCCAGGTCGTTCACCTTGAACACCACGCCGTCGATCTCGTAGGGCAGACTGGCACGCCGCTCGCCGATGTCGCGGTAGTAGTCGAGACAGGCATCGATACCTTCCACCAGCTGGAGCTCGCGGCTGATCAGCAGGCCCCAGCCCCGCAGGCGATGGAGGATGCCGACCTGGTTGTCCGGCAGCTCGCCCTCGAAACGGCCAATGCCATAGCAGCAGAATTCCAGGGGCCGCTGGGCGGTGATGCTGGCATCCAGCTGACGAAGGGAGCCGGCAGCCGCGTTGCGCGGGTTGGCGAATGTCTTGCCGCCGGTTTCACGGGCGCTCTCGTTCAGACGCTCGAATCCGGCCTTGGTCATGTAGACCTCGCCGCGCACCTCGAGCACGGCGGGCCAGTCATTGCCCCGCAGTTTGAGGGGGATGTTGCGTACCGTGCGGACGTTGGCGGTGATGTCCTCACCGGTGGTGCCGTCGCCCCGGGTGGCGCCCCGGGTAAGCACGCCGTTCTCATACAGCAGGCTGATGGCAAGACCATCGAGCTTGGGCTCGCAGCAATAGGCCACGTTGCTGCCTTCTCCGAGCAGGTTGCCTTCGGGGAGGTCCAGTGCGCGTCGAATGCGGCGGTCGAAGTCGCGCATGTCGTCGTCCGCGAAGGCATTGCCCAGGCTCAGCATGGGTACGTCATGACGCACCGGGGCGAAGGCGCTGGAGGCCATGCCGCCTACCCGCTGGGTGGGCGAGTCGGGCGTGACGATGTCGGGGTTGGTTTCTTCCAGTGCGCGCAGCTCATTGAACAGGCGGTCGTACTCCGCGTCGGGCACCGTGGGTTCGTCGAGCACGTAGTAGCTGTAGTTGTGCTGGTCGATCAGTTCACGCAGCTCTTTGGCGCGCAGGGCCGGGTCGGGTTGTACGGTCATGGTCGATAAGGTCGTCACGCTGAAACAGGGGGTGTGATTGTAGCAGGGATGGGAGCGGGCTCCGAGTTGGGCACGGAGGCCCGATCGCCCCGAGGTCGGGGCTCCTACAATCTGGAGAGTGCGGCGAAGCTGGAGAGTGTGGCGAAGTTGGAGAGTGTGGCGAAGTTGGAGAGTGTGCGAAGCTGGAGGGCGCGGCATGTTTTTTGTGGGAGCGCCGACCTCGGCGCGATCGGGCTGCGCAGCAGCCCCGCCGGAAGCACGTGATATCAACCGGGCGCGCTATGCACGCCATCGCGCCGAGGCGGTCCGGCGCTCCGGCGGCGCTCATACAACGCGGTGGGCGTGAAGGGGCCGAACAGTCCGTGGGGTCCGAGCAGCTAGCGCCGCTGGCTCATGCGTTTGCGCTCGAATTCGGCGATGCGCTGGCGGTAGTGTTCGATGGTCTGGGCGGTGAGAACGCTGCGGTGCTCATCCTTCAGGTCGCCGCCCAGTTCCTGGGCCAGCTTGCGCGCGGAGGCGATCATCAGGTCCAGCGCCTGTTTGGGGTGGCGCGGGCCGGGCAGGCCCATGAAGAAGCTCACGGCACGCACATGGCTGTGTTCGAGTTCATCAGGGTTGAATATGCCGGGTTTGAGGGCGTTGGCCATGGAGAACAGCACATCGCCGTTGCCGGTCATGCTTTCATGACGATGGAAGATGTTCATCTCACCGAAGCGAAGGCCACTCTCCATGATGCTCTGCAGCATGGCGCCGCCGGGGAAGCCTTCCTCGCTGCGCGCCACCACATTGATGATCAGTACCTCTTCAGGCGCCGCGGGCTCCCGGGCAGGGGCAGGCTCCGGCTCGGTTGTGGCGGTGGCGGTGGCGGTGATGGGCTCGGGCTCACGCTGTTTGCGCACGGCACGTTTGCGCTCGGGCTCCGGGGCGGGAGCAGCCACCGGTACCGGCTCGTCAAGATCCAGCCCTACCTGCTCGGGCTGATGCGCCGCGCTCGGCTCGGCTTCCTGCACACCAGAATCGAGGTCGCCAAAGGACGGCTCTTCCCGCTCGGCGCGCCCTACCACACGGACCGGCCCGAGCAGCTCGTCATGCTCGCCGCTGTCCGGCAGGTTCTTGAGATTGCGTTCCAGCTTGAACCGTATGCGCGAGCGGCCGCCCATGCGCCTCCAGCCATCAAAAAGTATGCCCGCAATCACCAGAAGGCCAATAACGATCAGCCATTCACGCAAACCAAAATCCATGAATATCGTGTTCCCGTCTGTTATGCCTTAGCCCGCGTACGACAGTACCATGGCTGCATGGCACTTTGCACCGGGCGATTCTACACCTCTGCCAGCGCAGCCGCCTCTTCGACATTGACTGTGACAAGCCGTGAGCACCCAGGTTCATGCATGGTCACCCCCATCAGCTGGTCCGCCATTTCCATGGCGATCTTGTTGTGGGTGATATAGATGAACTGCACCTTGTCCGACATCTCCTTCACCATGCGCGCATAGCGACCGACGTTGGCGTCGTCCAGCGGGGCGTCCACTTCGTCCAGCATGCAGAAAGGTGCTGGATTCAGCTTGAAGATGGAGAACACCAGGGCGATGGCCGTCAGCGCCTTCTCGCCCCCTGAGAGCAGATGAATGGTGCTGTTCTTCTTGCCCGGCGGACGCGCCATGATGGTCACACCGGTATCGAGCAGGTCATCGCCGGTCAATTCCAGCCAGGCGCTGCCGCCACCGAACACCTTCGGGAACAGCTCTTGCAAACTGCCGTTAACCTTGTCGAAGGTATCCTTGAAACGACTGCGGGTTTCCCGGTCGATCTTGCGGATGACCTGCTCCAGCGTCTCCAGCGCCTCTTCCAGGTCGGCATTCTGTGCATCCAGATAGCGCTTGCGTTCGGATTGCTGTTCGTATTCCTCGATGGCGGCGAGGTTGATGGCGCCCAGGCGCTGGATCTGGGTGTCCAGGCGCGCCAGCTGCTGCTCCCATTCGGTCTCGGTGGCTCCCTCGGGCAGAGTGGCGATCACGCCGTTCAGGTCGTAGCCGGCTTCCAGCAGCTGCTCCTGCAGCCCTTGACGACGGGTCTGCATGTCCCGAGCCAGCAGACGCTGTTCGTCGAGCTGGCCCCGGATGACCTGCGCCTGCTGTTCGGCCTGGTTGCGGCGGCGGTCCTGCTCGCGCATCTGCTGGTCGACCTGCTCAAGCGCCTGGCGGGCAACGCCCAGATCCTGCTCGGCCTGCACCCGGCGCTCAAGCAGCTCTTCCAGCTCGAAGCGCTGATCCTCTTCCGGCCCCTGGGCCTCTTCCAGCTGCATCTGCAGCTGCGCGCGGCGCTCGGCCAGGCGTTCGGCCTGCGCCTTCAGCCGCTCCAGCCCCTGGCTGGTGGAATCTATCTGGGCTCGCAATGATTGCACACGCAGCGCAAGCTGGTGGGCACGGTCTCGGTTCTGCCGCGATTGCTGGCGGGCGGCTTCCAGCTGTTCTCGCACCTGCTCGCGTTGGGCGGTGAGTTCTTCCCTGCGGGCGCTGTCCTCGGCCATGCGATCCAGCGCGTGCTGCAACATCAGGCGGGATTCGCCGAGCTGTTCAAGCTCGTCGCTGCGCTGGGCGCGGATGTCTTCAAGGTCGGCCTGGATGCGCTCGCGGCGCGCGTGGATCTGTTCCAGTCGCACCTGACGGGCAGAACTCTGCGCCTTGAGCTCGCCCTGCTCCCGGCCGATCCGGGCCAGGCTCTGCTGCAGCCCATCGCGTTGCTGCTCCAACTGGTGAATGCGCTCGCGCAACGTGGCGATTCGCTCTTCGTCGGCAGCCAGCTGCTCCTGCTGCAGCTCCAGACCGGCCTGCAGCTCCTGGATCTCCTGCTGCCGCGCCAGCACGCCCGACTCCTGCTCGGCGCCGGCCCGGTAGCGCAGCCAGTTGCGACCAAGCCAGTGGCCCGCCGGGGTAACCAGAGATTCATGATCGGCCAGCGTGCCGCGCAGGGCCAGTGCCTGCTGTAGATCACTAGCCGTCCGCACACTGGCCAGCCAGGGCGACAGGTCCAGTGCCGATCGAACCTTGCTCAGCAGCGATTCAGCGGCCGTAGAGGATGCCGCTCCGGCATCCGCTCTGCCAATCAGCCGGAGCTCGCCCTGCTCGAAGCCATCGATCATCTCTGCGATGCCTTCCAGGCTGTCCAGACTGACTGCCTGAAGGTCCGCCGCCAGCACCGCTTCGACCGCCTGCTCCCAGCCCGGCTCAACCTGCAGCTGGGCAGCCAGCACCTCGGCATTCTCCAGACCCTGCTCGCGCAGCCACTGCTGGACGCCGGCGCCCTGATCCAGAGCTGCCTGCTGCAGGGCTTCGAGAGAGGCCAGACGGCCGCCGTGACGCTGATACTCGCCGCGACGGATATCCAGTTCCTGGCTCAGCGCGGCAAGGCTGTCACGCTCCTGCTGCAGGTGGTCGACGACGTCATCCAGTTGCTGCTGGTCGGTCTCGCTGCGCAGCTCCAGCTCGGCAAGCTGCTCGGCCAGTTCCGCTACCTCGTCCTCCAGCCCGTCGGCAAACAGGCCGGCGCCCTCCTCTTCCAGCCGCTGGATGCGCTCACCGAAACGCTCGACGCTCTGCTCCAGATGACGGATGCGCGACTGTTCCACCTCCGCCTGCTGACGCGGTTCATTGGCCTGCAGGTTGAACTCGTCCCAGGCGCTCTGCCACTGCTGCATGGCCTCTTCGGCCGCCAGGGTGGCCACAGCAGTGTCTTCATCGGCCGCGCCGGCCATCTCGAGCTCGGGCTCGGCCTGGGCGAGCTCGGCACTGAGATCAGCCAGCAGCGCCTGATCCTGGGTCAGGTGACTCTGGGCCTCCTGCCAGGCCTGTTCGGTCTGCTGCAGATCTTCCTGCAGCTGGCGCTGGCGGTCGCGGCTGAACTGCAGGGTCTGCTCGATGCGACTGATATCAGCGCCGATGCTGTAGTAGCGGGCCTGCACCTGATTGAAGCTGTCGTTCAGCTCGGTGTGCCGGTCGCGCTGCTTCTCGATCTCGCTGTCGGCGTTGCGCTGGTCGGCAATGATGGCTTCCAGCGCCACTTCCAGGCTGCGCACCTGATGCTCGCGCTCGCTGGTGCGGGCATCCAGCGTCTGCCAGCGCAGGGCCTGCAGCTGGGCCTTGAGGTGGCGCTCATCGGCCTTCCACGCCTTGTATTTTTCCGCCGCCTGGGCCTGGCGGTGCAGATGAGCGAGCTGACGTTCGAGCTCCTCGCGCAGGTCGGTGAGGCGTTCCAGGTTTTCATGGGTGCGGCGGATGCGGTTCTCGGTTTCCCGGCGGCGTTCCTTGTATTTGGAGATACCCGCGGCCTCTTCCATGAACAGCCGCAGCTCGTCGGGCTTGGCCTCGATGAGTTTTGAAATCATGCCCTGCTCGATGATTGAGTAGCTGCGCGGCCCCAGGCCGGTTCCAAGGAAGATGTCGGTGATATCCCGCCGGCGGCACTTGGTGCCATTGAGAAAGTACTGGTTCTGGGCGTCCCGGGTTACCCTGCGGCGAATGGAGATCTCGCTGTAACCCGCATACTCGCCCTGCAGGGTGCCGGCGCTGTTGTCGAATACCAGCTCGATCGACGCCTGGCCCACCGGCTTTCGGGTATTGGAGCCATTGAAGATGACATCGGTCATCGACTCGCCACGCAGGTTCTTCGCCGAGCTTTCGCCCATCACCCAGCGTACCGCATCAATGATGTTGGACTTGCCACAGCCGTTCGGCCCCACCACAGCCGCCATGTTGCTGGGAAAGTGAACGGTGGTCGGGTCGACAAACGACTTGAAGCCGGCCAGCTTGATGCATTTCAATCGCATTGAATGGGTCTTTCCTTGGGCGAAGCAGCCATGAAAGCTGCCTTTTTACCCCCTATGCCCTGCAAAGAGAAGCCCCGCATAAAAATCCGCCCCTGTCTACTAGACTAAAAGCGCGGCACCACTGTGGTTTTATACCAGCCGAGTCCGGCACAATTTCCCGCTTGCTGAAAAGTGCAGCATGCGGGAGGCGCTGTGCCCTCTGCTCTGCCGGATTTCAATCCCTGATACGGAACTTTTAGATGCTTGAACTCGATAACACCCAACCCAGCGGCATTCCCGTCACACGGATAGTCGGTCTGCTGGTGGGCATTGCCCTTCTTCTGGCGACACTTGTCCTGCCTGCGCCCAGCGGCATGAGCGATGCGGCCTGGAAGGCAGCCGGGCTGATGTTCCTGCTGGCGGCCTGGTGGTCAACCGAGGCAATTCCGATCCCGGCCACCTCCCTGGTGCCTATCGTGCTGGTTCCTGCCCTCGGTCTGGGCACCGTGGCGCAGGCGACCTCGCCCTATGCCAACCCCATCATATTCCTGTTCATGGGCGGGTTCGTGCTGGGTCTGGCAATGCAGCGGTGGCATCTGCACAAGCGCATCGCCCTCACCGTGCTGCTGGCGGTGGGCAGCAAGCCCAGCCATCAGATCGGCGGGTTCATGATTGCCACCGCCTTCCTCAGCATGTGGGTCAGCAACACCGCCACTGCCATCATGATGCTGCCCATTGGCCTGTCAGTGGTCAGCATGTATGAAAGCGAACAGCCCGAGGCCGTGCGCAAGTATGCAGTGGCCCTGTTGCTGGGTATTGCCTATGCCGCCAGCATCGGTGGTATAGGCACATTGATCGGCACCCCGCCAAACGCGCTGCTCGCGGGCTTTCTGGCCAGTGAATACGACATCCAGATCGGCTTCGGCCAATGGATGCTGCTTGGCGTGCCGATTTCCCTGACCATGCTGCTGGTGGTCTGGGCCATGCTCGCACGCAGGGATTTTGGTCTCGCCGGCACTAACAGCCGTGACCTGCTGCGTCAGCAGCTGGCTGATCTCGGCCCCATGAGTCGCGGAGAAAAGCTGGTCGCCGTCGTGTTCCTGCTGACCGCCGCGGCCTGGATCTTCCAGCCGGTACTGTCCAATACCTTCCCCTGGTTGAACGACACCGTGATTGCCATCGCCTCGGCGATCATCATGTTCATGATTCCAGTGAATCTGAAGAAGCGCGAGTTCCTCATGACCTGGGAAAGCGCGTCGGTCATGCCCTGGGGCGTCCTTCTGCTGTTTGGCGGCGGGCTGTCACTGGCAGCAGCGATCAGCTCCTCGGGGCTGGCTGTATGGATTGCCGAGAGTCTGGGCATATTCGGCACCCTGCCGGTGCTGGTAATGGTGCTGTTGATCACCTCGGTGATCCTGTTCCTGACCGAGGTCACCAGCAACACGGCCACCGCTGCCGCCTTCCTGCCACTGGTTGGCGCGCTGGCGCTGGCTCAGGACGTATCACCGCTGCTGTACGCGGTACCTGCTGCGGTAGCCGCCAGCTGCGCCTTCATGATGCCGGTCGCCACGCCGCCCAACGCCATCGTGTTCGGCACCGGGCACATGAAGATCAGCGACATGATCAACGCCGGGTTCAAGCTGAACCTCGCCGGCGTGGCCATTGTCGGCATCATGGCGTACTACCTGATGTTCTGGGTGTTCGGACTCTGAGCCGAAACCTGCGTACCACCAAAAACCGCCGTACCTTACGGCGGTTTTTTTATGGCAGCGGACTGTCCATATCGCTTGCACGCTGTTGCTCGGTCCATAGCCGGGCATAGGCGCCGTTGGCCGCAAGGAGCTGCTGGTGGCTGCCCTGCTCCACGATCCGGCCATGGTCCAGCACCAGAATCTGTTCCGCGTGAACGATGGTGGACAGGCGATGGGCAATGGCCAGGGTGGTGCGGCGAGCGGATACGAGGTTGAGGGCATCGAGGATTCGCCGTTCCGAGTGGGTATCCAGGGAGGCGGTGGCTTCGTCGAGGATGAGCACCGGCGGGTTCTTCAGCAGTACCCGGGCGATGGCTATGCGCTGCTTCTCGCCGCCGGAGAGCTTCAGCCCGCGCTCGCCTACCTGGGTATCCAACCCCTGCGGCAGACGCCGGACGAAGTCTTCCAGCTGGGCCATGCGCAACGCCTGCCAGATCTCCTCTTCGCTGGCGCCGGGTCGACCATAGGCGATATTGAAGCCGATGGTATCGTTGAACAGCACGGTATCCTGCGGCACAACACCGATGTGCTGGCGCAGGCTTTCCTGGCTGACGCTGCGGATGTCCTGCCCGTCGATACTGATGCTGCCGCCATCCACGTCATAGAAGCGGAACAGCAAACGCGCCAGGGTAGACTTGCCAGCGCCGCTGGCACCTACCACCGCCAGCGTATGCCCCGCCGGGATGGTGAAGCTGACCCCATGCAGGATCGGTCGATCCGCCTGATAGGCAAAGGCCACATCGTCGAAGCTGACGCTGCCTCCGCTGACCTCGAGTTCCGGCGCTGCCGGCAGGTCGCGCACCTTTACCGGCGCGTCCAGCAGGCCGAACAGCCGCTCGATGTTGATAAGCGCCTCGCGGATCTCGCGGTAGATGAAGCCGAGGAAGTTGAGTGGGATAAACAGCTGGATCATGTAGGCATTGATCATCACCAGCTCGCCCAGGGTCATGGCGCCACTGGCGACCTGATTGGCGGCCATGACCATCAGCAGTGTCACCGAGCCGGCAATGATCAAGGCCTGACCCGAATTCAGCGCGGCCAGTGACAGCCGACTCTTCATCCGCGCCGATTCCCAGCCCTCCAGATGCTCATCGTACTGGCGGGCCTCGAACTGCTCGTTGCCGAAGTACTTGACCGTTTCGTAGTTCAGCAGGCTGTCCACGGCTCGGGTATTTGAGCGGTTGTCGAGTTTGTTGGTCTCGCGCACGAAGCGGTTGCGCCACTCGGTGAAACTGATGGTGAACAGGCCGTAGAGCACCACCGAACCCAGTACCGCAAGAGCGTACATCGGGCTGAAGTTGATCAGCAGGATCCCCGCGATCAGCGCGATTTCCAGCAGGGTCGGGATAATGTTGAACACCATGAAGCGCAGCAGAAAGCTGATGCCGCTGGTGCCGCGCTCGATATCCCGGGCCAGGCCACCTGTGCGCCGGGAAAGATGAAATCCCAGATCCAGCCGATGCAGGTGTTCGAACACCTTCAACGAGATGCGCCGCATGGCGCGCTCGGCGACCCGGGCGAACACCGCGTCACGCAGCTCGGAGAAGAACACGGTGGCAAAGCGCAGCAGCCCGTAACCGACCAGCAGCGCCACAGGCACCAGCACCAGCGCGTCGGTAGCGTTCTCGAAGTGCTCGACAATCAGCTTGAGCGCCCAGGGCACCGCCACACCGGCGACCTTGGCCAGGATCAGACAGGCCATGGCCAGCATCACCCGGCCAGGGAATTCGCTCAGATAAGGCAGCAGACTGCGGATGATCCGCCAGTTGACCGGACCACCCGCATAGGAGTTATCACTTCTTGGGCGCACTCATTACCTCGAAATGCCATTCAGCCGAGCCGGCAGTCTAGCATCCGGGGGGCATTGGACGCGCGCTCACCTCTCGCCTTGCAGGCCGCCCGCCACCGGCTCTATGACCTTGGCCTCATCGCTGGCGGGCCGCGGCGCGGTGTCCCAACCCACCAGCAGCAGCGTGGTGACAACACCGAACACCAGCCCCACCCAGGGTTCGAAGAACGCCAGCCCCGCCCCGATCATCAGCACCGCGCCGCGGGAAGCGTTGCTGGTGGGAATGGCCATTGCGATGTAGGCACAGGCGAAGCCGGTCAGCACCAGGGTCAGCGACAGGGCGATGCCCAGCAGCGGCTGCAGCCCGGTCAGCAACGGCAGGATGAAGAACAGGACAGGAATGCCCATGCCGTAATAGGAGATCAGACCGCTGTGCAGGCTGTCCATGGCCTCCCGGCCCTGCTTCCAGCGCTGCACGATGATCACATGCACACCGGTCCACATCGCACCCTGGGTGGGGAAGAAAGGTGCGATGAGCCCCATCAGCCCGTTGCGAATTGCCAGGGATACGTGTGACCGGGTCGGGTTGATCTCGATGTGGTCGTCAGGACGGCTTTTCTGCCCGTCGAGGATCATCTCGTTGCCGGTCACCAGATCACCGAACAGGATGATGTAGGTGATCAGCGCCAGCGGCATGGCCTCGACCATCATGCCGATACTGGGAAAGCCGATGGCGAAGGGCGACATCTTGGCCCACATGTCCGCCACAGGCGGCACCAGAATGCCCCACTGGATGTCATAGCTGACCTCGCCGACCATCGGACCGACGATGGCCGCAACCAGAAAGCCCGGCAGCAACCCCAGCGCGGCGATCAGCGCGACCCAGCGGTATTTCTCCCGCCAGCGCTGCATGGGCAGGGAGAAGGCAAAGATCAGACAGACAGCGCAGGCCAGCCCGGTGGCAATCGGCTGCTGCAGCAGGAAGCGCTCGGCATCATCGATGAAGACACGCTTGAGCGCGGCCAGCGCGGCCCCGAGAATGATCCCGGCCTTCAGGGTTTCCGGCAGCCAGACGATGAACTTCCGACCCAGCCCGGTGACACCCAGAACGAAGAGCAGCAGGGCAAAGTCCAGCGACAGCGCCGCCATTGCCTGCAGACGCAGGGTGGGGTCATCCCCCGCACCGATGGCGAACGCCAGAACCAGCGGCAGCGCTGGCGTCAGCCAGCCGGGCGCGTAGGGCTCGCCGAATATGATCAGCGCGGTGCTGAGAAGAATGGAGTGAATCATCGAGGCCGCAACCGCTTCCTCGAACGTCAGACCGAAGAACATGGTCATCAACGGGATCAGCGACAGGCCGGTGGCAGCGGCAATGAAGATGCCCTGCAGCAGTTCCGGCCAATACAATCGCGTGTGATAGAACGGCAGGCGGAAGGTAAAGGGTCCCCAGCGCCAGCCTGGCAGTTCCGGTCTCGACATGGTCATCTCCTTTGATCTCTTTGTTGTTGGTATTCGCGAGAGTATCAACCGTGGCCCGATGGCGCGCCAGCCGCCTCACCTCATATACATTCCCTGAATATCACCCATTCTGGCGAGCCGGTACGAGGGGGCTGGCCAAGCCACTGAAATGACCTGTTGCGCCTAGTCCATGTGCTTCTGGAAGAACCTTCTCATCTCCCCGAACGCCCGTTCGGCCACCTGCTCGTCATACTGCGCCTGTCCGGGTATGTTGGCAGTGGGGTCGGTAAAGGAGTGCACGGCGTTGCCGTAGCTGACCAGTTGCCAGTCCGACACATTGCCACCACGCATCTCGTTCTCGAAGGCTGCCACCTCTTCCGGCGGGACATAGGGATCTTCGGCGCCGTGCAGCACCAGGATCGGCGAACGGATGGCCCTTGCGGCGCTCGTATCGGGCGTATCGAGATTGCCGTGGAACGAGACCACGCCGGCCAGTTGGGTGCCTGAACGGGCCAGTTCCAGCACCGAGGTGCCACCGAAACAGAAGCCGACGGCGCCAAGGCGGCTGGTGTCGATCAGCCCCGCTGCTTCACGCCGGAAGACCTCAAGGGCAGCATTGGCCCGCTGGCGCATCAGAGCGCGGTCGCCCTTGACCAGCCCGGCAGCGGCGCCGGCTTCCTTTGCGTCGGCGGGGCGTATGTCGCTGCCGTACATGTCGGCGACGAACACCACATAGTCACTGCCAGCGACGCGTGAGGCCTTCTTCGCCGCGTTGTCGGTCACGCCCATCCAGTTGGGGACCATGAGCAGGCCCGGCCGTGGTTCGCTGATCGCGTCGTCGAAGACCAGAGCCCCCTGAAAGGGCTCACCGTCGATCTGGTAATCCACCTGTTTCGTGATCATGTCTGCCTGTACCAGTCCGGCGCAGGCGACCATCGCCAGCGCTGTGAAAAGTCTGTTCATCCGCTTGCTCCCTGTGGCGAGAATGCAAGTGAGAAGGATAGACCATGGGCAACGGACGCGAAGGGGCGGCGGGATAGACGTTGGTGGCATGGCGCGCGTTGCGCGCCAATCGCGGCGAGGTCGCCGCTCCTACCAGTACGGGGCGTGGGATGATTTTTCTGTAGGAGCCCCGACCTCGGGGCGATGGCGGCGGGCACGGTGCGGGTCGGGCCCGGATCAGCCCTTGTTGCCGTGCAGTTTGAGCATGAGTTCGGCTTCGCTGCGGCTCAGACCGCAGGCCTGCATGAGGTCATCGAGGCTGGCGCCCATGCTGACCAGACGGCTGGCCTGGTTGTAGGGCATGGTCTGGACGTCCTGCTGTTCCAAGCGCTGCTGCTTGTTCTCCAGCTGGTTGAGCTTTTCGCGCAGGGCCAGCACCTCCTCACCCATGCGGATATTGCTCTGCTGATACTCGGCGAGCTTCTGCGACAGCTTGTCGATACGCCCGTCGAGCCGCTCCTGCATTGTTATCTGCTGCATGGCCACTCGCCGCTGGGCCATCAGCGCGCCGATCTGGGCGGCTACCAGCACCCCCAGAAACAGCCCCAGCATCAGCAGCAGCGAGCGTTCATCCATGGGCGTCAGATGTCCTGCAGCTCGGCCCACTCATCGTCGGTCATCATCTTTTCCAGATCGACCAGAATCAGCAGCTCGTCATTCTTGTTGCACACGCCCTGAATGAACTTGGCGGATTCATCGGTGCCGACGTTGGGAGCGGTTTCGATTTCGGACTGGCGCAGGTAGACCACCTCGGCGACGCTGTCGACCAGGATGCCGACCACCTGGCGGTCCGCCTCGATGATCACGATGCGGGTCTGCTCGGTGACCTCTGCCGATGGCAGGCCGAAGCGCTGGCGGGTGTCGATGACCGTCACCACGTTGCCGCGCAGGTTGATGATACCCAGCACATAGACGGGCGCACCGGGTACCGGGGCGATATCCGTGTGCCGCAGCACTTCCTGCACCTGCATCACATTGATGCCGTAGGTCTCGTTATCCAGACGGAAGGTCACCCATTGCAAGATGGGATCATCGGTACTCTGCGCAGTGTTGTTCTTCATCCTGTCTCATTCCAGATGGTGTTGTTGCATCCTAAACGGGCGTCAGCATCTTTACCAGTACGCTCAACGCCCGCGCTTGATCATCGCCGCAAGGGCTTCGACATCCAGCAGCGCGCACATGTGTTCGATCACGGTGCCGGCAAGCCAGGGCCGTCTGCCCTGCCCCGAGCGCCATTTGACCTGTTCCGGACGCAGGCGGATCGACTCGCTGACACCATGCACCGCCATGCCCCAGTCATGCCCCTGTACCGAGATGACGAAGCTGATGGTATCGCGCAGTGCCGGCTGGTACCGCTCGGGCATGACCCAGCGGGCGGTATCCAGCACCTTGAGGTTGCCACGCTCGGTGGGCAGCAGGCCGAGAAACCAGTCCGGCTGACCGAACAGCGGGGTGATGGCCCCGTCCAGGCGGTGGATCGACCCCAGGGACACCAGCGGCACCGCCAGCGTCAGCCCACCGACGTCGAACAGCAGGGCTTCGAAGGGCGCGCTGCGCCAGCCCGGCTGCTCCACCGCCGGCGGTTCGGACGGTGGCTGCAGCGCCGCAGCCGGCACCTCGACGGCGACCGGTTCCCGTTCCGGCGCGGGCGCGGAGACCGGCTCCGGCGCTGCGGCTACGCTCTCGGCCAGCGCCAGCTCGGCGGCTGCATCCTGCAGCAACGCATCCAGATAGCACTGGATGGTCTGCTCGGGCACGAAGTGCTGTACGGGCAGTGAATCGCTCATCGATCGTCCTGTATTCGTTGGTTCGCTTTCAGTGTATCGGCCGCCGGCGGGCGGGCATTAGGGCCACAGTCGGATCAGGCTACTTCCCGGCCCCGGGACAGACTCTGCACCAGCAGGTAGCGCAGCAGCGCCCGGTAGGCCAGCACCCCACGGGAGTTGGCCTCCAGCCGCGAAGGCACCACCCCGGCAAGGCTGGCATCACGCAGCTTGGTGTCGATCGGGATGTAGGCCTGCCACAGCTGCTCGCTGTAATCGTTGCGCAGCTTGCGCAGCGTACTGAGGGACGCCTGAGTGCGCCGGTCGAACAGGGTCGGCACGATGGTGAACGGCAGCGCCCGCTTGCGCGAGCGATTGACCATGGTCAGTGTATGCACCATCCGCTCCAGCCCCTTGAGCGCGAGGAATTCGGTCTGCACCGGCACCACCAGCTGCTCGCAGGCGGCCAGCGCGTTGATCATGGACACGCCGAGCAGCGGCGGGCTGTCGATGATGGCGAAGTCGAACCGGCTCTCCAGTTGCTCAAGCGCCCTGGAGATGACCAGCCCGAATCCGCCCTGGGCGGCGGACTGGCGTTCGAGGGTGGCCAGCGAGGTGCTGGACGGCAGCAGGCTGATCTGCTCGTGGGAGGTCTCCAGCAGCAACGCGGCGGCCAGTCCTGCCGGCACCTGCCCCTTGTGCTGGAACAGGTTGAACACGCTGCTGGTCAGCCGGTCCGGGTCATGGCCGAAGTAGCTGGTCATCGAGCCATGGGGGTCAAGATCCACCACCAGCACACGCTTGCCCTGGTCAGCAAGCAGACCGGCAAGCGCTACCGCGGTCGTGGTCTTGCCCACTCCGCCCTTCTGATTGGCTACTGCCCAGACTCTCATTGCACTGCTCCTGAAACTGTTTCGACGACCTCCGCTGCACCCCGTGGCGGGCATCAGCCCGGTCCGGCGCTCTCCGCCGCCTCCGCGCGGGCCTGGCGCATGCTCGGCAGGCTTTCCTGGGAGGCGGGCTGGTGACGATTGTCGGTGTAGCGCGACACCAGCAGCACGACGCGGCGGTTGGCGCGGCGACCCTCTGCCGTACTGTTATCGGCCACCGGCCGATGTTCTCCATAGCCAACCGCTGCCAATCGACCTGCGTCGATGCCTCCGCCGCTGAGCATGCGCACCACGGTGGCGGCGCGGGCGGCGGACAGCTCCCAGTTGGTGGGGTAGACCCGCGAGCGGATCGGCAGGTTGTCGGTGAATCCTTCCACATGGATCGGGTTGTCATAGGGCGCCAGGATCGCGGCAATCCGGTCGATCAGGTCAAAGGCACCGTCCAGCGGCAGCGCATCTCCGCTGGGGAACAGCAGCCCGGAGCTGAGCTCGATCTCTATCCACAGTTCGTTGGCATGCACCCGCAGGTCAC
This sequence comes from Halopseudomonas pertucinogena, assembly GCF_014646575.1. Classification (GTDB taxonomy): domain Bacteria; phylum Pseudomonadota; class Gammaproteobacteria; order Pseudomonadales; family Pseudomonadaceae; genus Halopseudomonas; species Halopseudomonas pertucinogena. Next base: position 256,192 of record NZ_BMNN01000002.1, read on the forward strand.
CGACGCTGATCAGATCGCCGAAGGCGGCCTGCATGGCCTCGGCAATGCTCTCCAGCGGATCCTGCGTTTCACCTTCACCCTGAGCGGAGCCGCTGCTGCTGGCCGCCTGCAGCGCCTCGGGCGGCTGTGCGACCGTGGTGCGCGGAATGGCCTCGCCCAGCTGGATGGGGTCGATGGTCCGGGGGTTCTGACTGAAGGCGCCCATCAACGACTCGGTGAGCACCTTGTACTTGCCTTCATTGACCGAGGAGATGGAATACATGACCACGAAAAACGCGAACAGCAGGGTGATGAAGTCCGCGTAGGACACCATCCAGCGTTCATTGTCTGCCTGTTCCTCTTCCCGAAGGCGACGCATGCGCTAATCCAGGAAGCCTTCAAGCTTCATTTCGATGGACCGGGGATTTTCCCCCTCGGCAATGGACAGCAGCCCCTCCACCAGCATTTCCTGATACCGGGACTGCTCCTGCACCACCGATTTGAGCTTGGCCGCGACCGGCAGCAGGAACAGGTTGGCCAGGGCAACACCATAGATGGTGGCGACGAAGGCCACCGCGATGCCGCTGCCGAGCATGGACGGATCGGCCAGATTGCCCATGACATGGATCAGCCCCATCACCGCGCCGATGATGCCGATGGTGGGCGAATAGCCGCCCATGCTCTCGTAGACCCGTGCAGCCCGCAGATCCCGGTTCTCCCGGTTGATCAGCTCGACTTCAAGGATGCTGCGCAGGGTATCGGCCTCGCAGCCATCGGCCAGCAGCTGCAGCCCCTTGCGGGCGAACAGGTCCGGCTCCATCTCGGCAACCGCTTCCAGCCCCAGCAGTCCGTCCTTGCGGGCGGTGTTGCTCCAGTTGACGACCTGGCCGATGCCTTCGTTCAGGGGCACCTTCGGCGAGCGGAATACCCAGCCGAACATGCCCAGCGCGCGCTTGAAGATCGGCAGCGGTGTCTGAATGAAGGCCGCGCCCAGGGTGCCGCCGATGACGATCAGCGCGGCGGGGCCATTCATCAGCGCCTGAATGTGCCCGCCCTCCAGATAGTTGCCACCGATGATGGCCACCACCGCCAGCAGCATGCCGATGATGCTGAGGATATCCATCAACCCAGCTCCGTCAGATAGCGGGCAATCTCGTCGAGGTCGTAGACACCGTCGGCAAGATTGGCCTTGACCACCGCCATGGGCATGCCATAGATCACGCAGCTGGCCTCGTCCTGGGCCCAGACGGTACTGCCAGCCTGCTTGAGCATGCGCGCGCCTTCCCGGCCGTCCGCGCCCATGCCGGTGAGCACGATGGCCAGCACCTTGTCCTGGAATGCGCGGGCGGCGGAGCCGAAGGTGACGTCGACACTGGGTTTGTAATTCAGCCGCTCATCGCCGGGCAGGATGCGCACGGCGCCACGGCCGTCGACCATCATCTGCTTGCCGCCCGGGGCCAGCAGCGCCAGTCCTGGGCGCAGCTGGTCCCCGTCCCGGGCTTCTCGCACGCTGATCTGGCAGAGCTTGTCGAGTCGCTCGGCGAAGGCGGTGGTGAAGGCGCCGGGCATATGCTGGATGAGCAGCAAGGGCGCCGGAAAACTGGCCGGCAGACGGGTCAGGATGCGTTGCAGGGCCACCGGTCCGCCGGTGGACGTACCGATGGCAACCAGCTTGCAGCCGCGCTTGCGCGGCGGCGCGCTGCGCCGTGCCGGCGGCTCCGCACTGGCCGGAGCGGGGTCCGGCTGTGGGGTGGCCACTCTGCCCTGCGCCGGCGGCACGGCGGGGGCCGGCGCTGGGGTCGGCACTGCGACGGCCTGGCTCAGACCCAGCGAGCGGCGGTTGCTGCGCGCCAGCGCATGCACCCGCTCACACAGCAGCTGGCGGACCTTGTCCGGATTGCGCGAGATGTCCTCGAAGTTCTTCGGCAGGTAGTCCGCGGCGCCGGCGTCCAGCGCATCCAGACTCACCCGGGCGCCTTCATAGGTCAGCGACGAGAACATCAGCACCGGTGTCGGCTGGCGCTGCATGATCTGACGCACCGCGGTGATGCCATCCATGACCGGCATCTCGTAGTCCATGGTGATGACATCAGGCTGCAGGGCGAGCGTCTGCTCCACCGCTTCCCTGCCGTTGGTCGCGGTGCCTACCACCTTGATCTGCGGGTCCCCGGAGAGGATTTCAGCCACCCGACGGCGAAAGAATCCGGAGTCATCTACCACCAACACCTTGATCAACTGGTTCTCCTAACCACGCCGAGCGTAGCGCCTGAGTAACCCGGGGATGTCCAGAATGAGCGCGATGCGCCCGTCCCCGGTGATGGTCGCACCGGCCATGCCGGCGGTGCCCTGCAGCATGCTGCCCAGCGGCTTGATGACCACCTCTTCCTGGCCGACCAGCTGGTCGACGACAAAGCCGACGCGCTGGGTGCCGACCGACACGATGACCACACTGGCGGAGGCCCGGTCGATCGCCCCGGCCTGGGACGGCACCAGCCAGCGCTTGAGCCAGAACAGCGGCAGCGCCTTGTCCCGTACCAGAATGACTTCCTGACCATCCACCACGTTGGTGCGTGACAGGTCCAGGTTGTAGATCTCGTTGACGTTGACCAGCGGCAGGGCAAAGGCCTGATCGCCGAGCATGACCATCAGCGTCGGCATGATGGCCAGGGTCAGCGGCACCTTGATGGCGATGCGGGTGCCGACACCCTTGGTCGACTCGATGCCGATGGTGCCGTTGAGCTGACTGATGCGGGTGCGGACCACGTCCATGCCGACGCCGCGGCCGGAGACATCCGATACCTCGGTCTTGGTCGAGAAGCCGGGGGCCAGGATCAGGTTGAAGCATTCGGATTCGCTGAGCCGCTCGGCGGCGTCCCGGTCCATCATGCCCTTCTCCACGGCCTTGGCGCGCAGCACTTCGGCATCCATGCCCTTGCCGTCATCGGTGATGGTCAGCAGGATATGGTCGCCCTCCTGACGGGCAGCCAGCACCATGCTGCCGCTGCGCGGCTTGCCGGCGGCCTCGCGCTCGTCGGGCGTCTCGATACCGTGGTCCACCGCATTGCGCACCAGGTGCACCAGCGGGTCGGCCAGCGCCTCGACCAGGTTCTTGTCCAGATCGGTGTCCTCGCCGATCAGCTCGAGGGTGATCTCCTTCTTCAGGCTGCGCGACAGGTCACGCACCACCCGCGGGAATCGGCCGAAGACCTTCTTGATCGGCTGCATGCGGGTCTTCATCACCGAGGCCTGCAGGTCGGCGGTGACCATGTCCAGGTTGGCCACGGCCTTGGCCAGCTCCTCGTCTTCGGTGCTGAGGCCCAGGCGGGTCAGGCGGTTGCGCACCAGCACCAGCTCGCCGACCATGTTCATGATCTCGTCCAGCCGTGCGGTATCGACCCGCACGGTGGTCTCCGCGGCAACAGGCTCACCGCCGGCCTCGGTCTTGCGCTCGACGCGCGCCGGCTTCTTCTCGACCGGGGCGGCAGCAGAGGGTGCCTCGGCAGCCGCTTCGCGGGCCGGTACCGGTGCAGGCGGAGTGGCAGGCGCAGCGGCGGCGGGTGGTGCCGCCACCGGCGCATCGCCGACGCCCGGGGCCTTGCCGGCTCCATGCAGTTCGTCGAGCAGCGACTCGAACTCGTCGTCGGTGATCAGGTCGTCATCGCCGCTGGCGCTCTCCGGTACAGCAGCGGGCGCCGCCCCGGGGCCCTTGCCGGTGCCGTGGAGCTGGTCCAGCAGGGCTTCGAATTCATCATCGGTTATCTCGTCGGAGGAAGACGCCGCATCGTCATCCTGCCCGTCGCCCTGGTCCTGCTCGGGCAGCACATGCAACGCCTCGAGCAGCAGCTCGAACTCGTCATCGGTAATATCGCCGGGTTCCGAGTCGCTCTCTGCCGGCGCTTGTACCGTATCGATAACGGGAGCGCTCTCAGCGGCCGGTGCGGCATCTGCGGCGGGCTCGGCGAGCGCTGCGAGGGCTTCGAGCAACTGCGGATCGGCGGGGGTAGGCTGTTCGCCCTCGCGCACCTGGGCGAACATGCCATTGATGCTGTCCAGCGCCTGGAGGACCACGTCCATCAGCTCGGCATCGACCTGACGCTCGCCCTTGCGCAGGATGTCGAAGACGTTTTCGGCAATGTGACAGCAGGCAACCAGCGGATCGAGCTGAAGAAACCCCGCCCCGCCCTTGACCGTGTGGAAGCCACGGAAAATGGCATTGAGCAGGTCGGCATCGCTGGGACGGTTTTCCAGATCTACCAGCTGTTCCGACAGCAACTCCAGTATTTCCCCGGCCTCGACCAGGAAATCCTGAAGAATTTCTTCATCCGCTTCAAAGCTCATTTGCCACTCCCTCAGAACCCCAGACTGGACAGCAGGTCGTCGACCTCATCCTGCCCCGACACAACGTCATCCCTCTTATCGGCATGAATCTGCGGACCTTCACCCTTTGATGCGGTTTTTTTATCCGTCGGCGCCGGCAGCTCGTGTTCGATGCCGGCAATGCGGTCGACCTGACCGGCCATGCGCACCAGATTCAGCAGGCTCTCTTCCACGTCGTGGACCAGCGTGATGACCCGCTTGATCACCTGCCCGGTCAGGTCCTGATAGTCCTGGGCCATGAGGATGTCATTGAGGTTGCGCGAGACCTCCTCGCTCTGCTGCTCGCTGCGCTGGAGGAAGGCCTGAATGTTGCGCGACAGTTCGCGGAACTCCTCTGCGCTCAGCTCGCGGCGTTGCAGCCGTTGCCATTCGGCCCGCAGGGCAGCGGCCTCCCTGCCCATTTCGGCGACCACCGGGGCACTGTTCTCGACCAGGTCCATGGTCCGGTTGGCGGCCTTGTCGGTCAGCCGCACCACGTAGTCCAGGCGGTCGGAAGCGTCGGCGATCTTGGAATGCTCGGCACTGTCGGAGCCGAACGAGCGCGCTGTATCCAGCTGAAAACTGATGATCGAGTTGTGCAGTGCGCGGGCGAGCTTACCGACCTCGTAATAGAGGCCGCGGTCCCGGGCCTGGTTGATCTCGTGGATCACCATCACCGCTTCCCGGTAATCACCCTCTTCCAGGTAATCCACCAGCTTGCGGGCGTTGCTCTTGAGTGAATGCTCGAATTCCTCGGCGGTCGTCTGACCGGGATTACCACTCAGTACCATGTCTGCCCCCGGTTTCACCTGGCGTCGATCCTTTCGAAGACCTTCTCGATCTTCTCCTTGAGCGCCTGGGCGGTGAACGGTTTGACCACATAACCGTTGACCCCCGCCTGGGCTGCCTCGATGATCTGGTCGCGCTTGGCTTCCGCGGTGACCATCAGTACCGGCAGGTGCTTCAGGCGCTCGTCCGCACGCACCGCGCGCAGCAGCTCGATCCCGCTCATGCCCGGCATGTTCCAGTCGGTCACCAGGAAGTCGAAGTTGCCGCTCTGCAGCATCGGCAGTGCGCTGGTGCCGTCATCCGCCTCGGCGGTATTGGTGAAGCCAAGGTCGCGCAGCAGATTCTTGATGATGCGCCTCATCGTCGAGAAATCGTCGACGATGAGAATTTTCATGTTCTTGTCCAATTAGACCTCCGTACAGACCTGAAGGAGTGCATCCATGGTGCACTCCACGAAACTGCCGCATGACCAGCAAAGGGATTGCAAAAAATCAGTTGTCGAGCCAGTCCGCCATGCGTGCTCGCAGACGTGCGGCGCACTGGCTGTGCAGCTGACTGACCCTGGACTCGCTGACGCCGAGAACGGCGCCAATCTCCTTGAGATTCATTTCTTCGTCGTAATACAGCGAGAGCACCAGCTGCTCGCGTTCCGGCAGCCGCTCTATCGCTTCGGCAAGCGCTTGGCGAAAACGTACATCCTGCAACCCCTCGAAGGGCTCCTCGTCGGTACCCAGCTCTCCCGGCGCGCCCCCTTCGAGCAGATCATCGAAGCTGAACAGCTTGCTGCCGGCGGTATCGTTGAGAATCGCGTAATAGTCCTCGAGGCTCATCTCCAGTTCGGCAGCAACCTCGTGATCTTTAGCATCACGGCCAAGACGGGCTTCAACCGTGCGGATGGCACCGGAGACAAGACGGGTATTGCGATGGACCGAGCGGGGGGCCCAGTCGCCCTTGCGCACATCGTCCAGCATGGCTCCGCGGATACGGATGCCGGCATAGGTCTCGAAACTCGCCCCCTTGCCGTGATCGAATTTGCGCGAGGCTTCCAGCAGGCCGATCATGCCGGCCTGGATCAGGTCATCGACCTGCACGCTGGACGGCAGGCGCGCCAGCATGTGATAGGCGATGCGTTTGACCAGCGGAGCGTATTCCTCCACCAGCCGATCCTGCGCGCTGGCAGCTCCCGCTGCCCGGGCGTAGGTGTTGGCGCCGCTTGAAACACTGCTCATCAGTCGTTCCCGGTCCGTTGTACCAGCCGTTCGATGAAGAATTCGAGGTGACCCCTGGGGGTGGTCGGCAATGGCCAGGCGTCGACCTTGCGGGCGATGGTGCGCATGGCCAGCGACATCTTGCTGCGCGGGTAGAGATCGAAGTTGGCACGCTGCTTCTGGGCCGCCTTGCGTACCGACTCGTCGTAGGGCAAGGCCCCTACATACTGCAGGGCGACGTCAAGGAAGCGGTCGGACACCTGCAGCAGCTTGTTGAAGACGTTGTGCCCCTCCTGGGGGCTGTGAACCATGTTGGCCAGCACCCGGAAACGGGTTACGCCATGGTCGCGGCTGAGCAGCTTGATGAGGGCGTAGGCATCGGTGATCGAGGTGGGCTCGTCACATACCACTACCACCACCTCCTGAGCAGCCCGGACGAAGCTGACAACCGAGTCGCCGATCCCCGCTGCGGTGTCGATCAGCAGCACATCCAGCTCGTCGCCGATGTCACTGAACGCCTGAATCAGACCGGCATGCTCGCGCGCCCCGAGATTGACCATTTCCGCGGCCCCGGAAGCGGCCGGCACGATGCGGATGCCACCCGGCCCGGTGACCAGCACATCACGCAGTGAACAGTTGCCGGCGAGCACGTCGGCAATGGTGGCATTGGGCCGCAGGCCCAGCTGGACATCCACGTTGGCCAATCCGAGGTCGGCATCCATCAGCACGACCCGGCGGCCAAGCTCGGCCAGCGCCAGGGCAAGGTTGACCGAGACATTGGTCTTGCCCACGCCGCCCTTGCCGCCGGTGACTGCGATTACCTGAACCGATTGATTGCCCATCTATCTTTTGCCCTTGATCTGATCATCACGGAGTCGCTGGAAGACACCAGCACTCGCCGGTTTTCCAGTGTGCCCCTAACCTGCGCGCTGAGAGTGGAGTATACCGGCAAATACGTCCGCCATGGTCTGGTCCTCGGCCATCTCGTTGCCCACCAGACCTACGGCACGACTGACCAGCTGGTGGCCGACACCGCGGGAAATGTCGTCGGGAATGCGCTGGCCATCTGCTATATAGGCTACCGGCAGACGCTGCTCCATGGCCAGCCCGATTGCCTCACCGAGACTGCCGGCTTCGTCGACCTTGGTCAGGATGCAGCCGGCCAGGTCGCAGCTGCGGTAATTGTGCCAGGCGGCCTTGAGTACCCGGTACTGGCTGGTGGCGGCCAGCACCAGCAGGGTACGCAGCCGCGCACCCTGGGCCGCCAGCTCCGCCAGCTGACCACGCAGCTGCGGGTCACGAGCCTGCAGGCCGGCGGTATCGACCAGTACCAGACGCTTGCCAGCGAACTCGTCCAGCACATCCTGCAGGCTGTTCTGCTCGTCGACCACGCGCACCGGCACATTGAGGATGCGACCAAGGGTACGCAGCTGCTCGTGGGCACCGATACGGAAGGTGTCCATGGTCACCAGCGCCACATGCTGGCTGCCGTGCTTGAGCACGTAACGGGCCGCCAGCTTGCCGAGGGTGGTGGTCTTGCCGGCGCCGGTCGGGCCGACCAGGGCAATCACTCCACCCTCGTCGATCAGCTCCTCGCGCATCACCGGGATACCCTGGGCCAGGTGGGCCAGCAGCATGCGCCAGGCCTGGCGGGGCTCGGTCACCTCTTCCACCCGGGCGAGCAGATCCTTGCACAGCTCCGGCGGCAGGCCCAGCTGCACCAGCCGGCGCCAGAGACTGGCCTGGCGCGGCTGGGTACGGCTGACCTGGCCCCAGGCGAGCCCGCCCAGCTGGGATTCCAGCAGATCCCGCAGACCGGCGATTTCGGAACGCATGTCATCCAGATTGTCCATACCTGCCGGCGCAGCATTCCGGGAGTCCGGCGCAACAGCGGCCGGCGCCGCCGGAGCTGCTGCTTCGCTGTTGAGGCGGTCCAGCAGATCGCGCGCCACCGGCGAGCCCTGTTCGGCGGCCTGACGCATGCTGTCACCGAACAGCTGGCGGTTGACGCTGGGGCCCTCGCTGGGACGCTCGCCGGCCTGCAGGCTGGCGCGGGCGCTGAGAATGCGCTCCTGGGTCTTCTTCAGCTCGGTATCCAGGCCGGGGGTCGGCGGCGTCAGGCGCGGCGCTTCATAGTCCAGCGCAGCGGTCAGCTCGATACCACCGGCCACCCGGCGGTTGGCGATGATGGAGGCTTCCGGGCCCATTTCATCGCGCACCAGTTTCATGGCAGAGCGCATATCCGCTGCAAAAAAACGCTTCACTCTCATGGCCTGACCTCACCTGTTAATCAATTCTGTCCGACAGTGGCAACGATGGTGACCTGCTTGCTGTCCGGAATTTCCTGGTACGACAAGACATTGGCGCCGGGGGCGGCGTAGCGCACGAACTTCGCCATCATGTTGCGAATCGGCCCTGCCACCAGCAGGATGGCCGGCTTGCCCTGCATTTCCTGACGCTGAACCATGTCCGCCAGCGAACGTTGCAGTTTCTCCGCCATGCCCGGTTCCAGAAGAATGCCGTCATCGTTGCCCTGTCCGGCCTTCTGCATGCTCTGAAGCAATATCTGTTCCAGTTTCGGGTCAAGGGTGATCACAGGCAGCTCCGCCTCAAGCCCCACGAGGCTCTGGACGATGGAACGGGACAGCGCGATGCGCACCGCCGAAATCAGCGCGCCGGTATCTTGACTCTTGCCCGACTGGTTGGCGATGGCCTCGGCAATGGTCCGGATGTCGCGCACCGGCACCTGCTCCTGCAACAGCCCCTGCAGCACCTTGAGCAGGCCGGACAGGGAAATGATGCCTGGCACCAGCTCCTCGGCCAGCTTCGGCGAGGCCTTGGCCAGCACCTTGAGCAGCTGCTGAACCTCCTCGTGTCCCAGCAGCTCATGGGAATGCTTGAACAGGATCTGATTCAGGTGGGTGGCCACCACGGTGCTGACATCCACCACGGTATAGCCCAGCGACTGGGCCTGGTCCTTCTGGCCCGGGTCGATCCAGACCGCATCCAGGCCGAAGGCCGGGTCCTTCCCGGGGATGCCCTTGATCTCGCCGAACACCTGGCCGGGGTTGATCGCCAGTTCCCGATCGGCATACACCTCGGCCTCGGCTACCCCCACGCCCATCAGGGTGATGCGGTAGACGTTGGGCGCCAGGTCCAGATTGTCGCGGATATGCACCGAAGGCATGAGAAAGCCCAGATCCTGGGACAGCTTCTTGCGGATACCCTTGATCCGCGCCAGCAACTGACCGCCCTGGCTGCGGTCCACCAGCGGGATCAGCCGATAGCCGACCTCCAGCCCGACCATGTCCACCGGGGTCACGTCATCCCAGCCCAGCTCGCGGTTTTCCGGGCGCTGCAGCGCCGGCAGCTGCGCCTTCTGCTCTTCGGCGGCCTTCTCCTCGGCGGCCTTGATCTTCTGGCGCTGGGCAATGAACCAGGCACCCCCGGCGGCCAGCGCGCCCAGACTGATGAAGGACAGGTGCGGCATGCCGGGAATGAGCCCCATGATGACCAGGATAGCGGCAGCAATACCCAGCGCCTTGGGCGAGGCGAACATCTGGCGCTTGACCTGCGAGCCCATGTCCTCGGAGGTGGACACCCGGGTCACCATGATCGCCGCGGCGGTTGACAGCAGCAGCGAGGGAATCTGCGCCACCAGACCGTCACCGATGGTCAGCAACACATAGATGTGCCCGGCTTCGGTGAAGCTGAGACCGTGCTGCCCCATGCCGATGGCCAGACCACCGATGACGTTGATGAACAGAATCAGCAGACCGGCGACAGCGTCGCCGCGCACGAACTTGCTGGCACCATCCATGGAGCCGTAGAAGTCCGCCTCCTGGGCAACTTCCAGACGCCGGCGCTTGGCCTCGTCCTGATCGATCAGCCCGGCGTTGAGGTCCGCGTCGATAGCCATCTGCTTGCCGGGCATGGCATCCAGGGTGAAGCGGGCACTGACCTCGGAAATCCGCCCCGCACCCTTGGTCACCACCACAAAGTTGATGACCATCAGGATGATGAACACCACCAGACCGACAACGAAGCTGCCGCCGACCACCACCTCGCCGAAGGCCTGGATCACCTTGCCGGCGGCTTCCGGCCCCTCGTGACCGTAGAGCAGCACCACCCGGGTGGACGCCACGTTCAGCGCCAGTCGCAGCAGAGTGGCAACCAGCAGCACGGTGGGGAAGGCGGCAAAGTCCAGGGGACGCAACGCATAGGCGCAGACCAGCAGTACTACCAGCGACAGGGCAATATTGAAGGTGAAGAAGACATCCAGCAGAAAAGGCGGAATCGGCAGCATCATCATGCCGAGCATGGCCAGCAGCAGGATCGGCACACCAAGACTGCCATGGCGCAATCCGGCGAGGCCGCTGCGCATGTTGGTCAATATCTGATTCGGATTGGCGGCCATGTTACGAGAGGTCCCTGAAACAATTAATTGACGTATAAGTTCCACTACGGAGTGTCAAAGCAAGAACTGTTCCACAAATCTGGCGGATGAATCCGCGCGCACGGCAGGATTGCCGTAACATCGCCGGAGTGACCGACCCGAGTAGTTCTCATTCCTGTGAGATTCACATGCGCGCCATCCCCGTACTGCTTCTGACGACCTGTCTGGCTGGTTGCGCTGGGCTGCAAGGCGGCCTTTCCGGCGCCAATGACGCTGCCGGCCCGCTCCACGACGAAGCGGAACGCCTGCTGGATCAGGCCCGCATCGATCCGCTTACCGACTTCCTTCAGCGGCATGCCAGCCACTCCCGGGACCGCGATTACCAGCGCATCGCCCGGGAGCGGGACAGTCGCTGCCGGGCGATCGGCACCCGCTACGCCAGACAGCCAGCCAGCATCGAAACCCTGAATATGTTGCGCCGCGGTTACGCCCGTTCCTGCCCGGAGCAGGTGGAAGCCTTCGCCCGCCGGGTAGCGAGCCGTCCCGCTGAGCCGGAAACCGAATCGACGCGCACTCCCATTGCGGCGCAAGCTCAGCCCGAGCGGTCGCCCGTGGCGCCCGGCACCGGCGATTGCTATCTGCTGTACGCCATCCGCAACTATCAGCAGGGCATCCCCGCCTGTGAATCCGCAGCCGCCACCGGCGATCCCAAGGCCCAGCACCACCTTGCGACCATGCTGCGCAACCACTCCCCTGCAGATTCACTGCGCTGGGCCCGTCAATCCGCTGACCGCGGCCACGCACCGGGACAATTGCTGCTGGCCGAACTCTACCAGCAGGGCCAGGGGGTGGAAGCCGACCCGGCCCGCGCGCTCGAGCTGCTTGAGGCTGCGGCCCGGCAGGGTCTGGCCGAGGCCCAGTATCAGACCGGGATGGCCTGGCTGGAGGGCGTGGGTACCGAAGCCGACGCGGAGATGGCGCTGCGCTGGCTCGAGCGCTCAGCGGGGCAGGATGAAACCCGCGCCCAGCTGCAGCTGGCAAAGATGTATTTCGGCGTATCCGGGCCGCAGCAGGCCGCCGCACGCCAGTGGCTTCGCCGAGCAGCCAGCCGAGGCTCGGCCAGCGCCCAGTACCAGCTCGGCATGAGCTATCTCGAAGGTACCGGCGGGCCTGCCGATCCGCTTGAGGCCTACGTCTGGCTGAGCCATGCGCTGCTCAACGGGGAGCGCCGGGCGGCGGCCGGGGTGGAACAGCTCGCCGGCCAACTCAGCGCCCGCCAGCTGGAGATTGCCCGCCAGCGGATCAACGATGGCACCCAGGGGCGCTACTGAGGAATCCCATGCGCGGACGCAAGAGCTCCATCATGCTGGTCCTGCTGTTGCTGGTGGCGCTGTTCATCGCCGGCATGTGGCTGATATCGGGGTTGAACCTGAACTTCGCCCAGCAGGCGATGAGCGAGCAGCGCCAGCGCCAGATTGCTGACACCTTCCACGCCAACCTCGCGCGGATCAACGCCCATCACTTCATGATGGAGCGCAACACCGCGGCGCTGGCGCGCACCGGCGAGTTCCTGCTGCGCCAGCACCGCCAGCTCAGTCCGACCGGACTGGCGGAGCTGGAAAACAACATCGCCGCCATCGTCAGAGACCTGCCGGACGTGCACGGGGGCAGCATCCTGTTTCATCCGGGCAGCTACCGCCCTACCCCCTTCGCGATTGTCGCCCACCACGAGCAGGCAGGGTTGCAGGTCAGCAGTCAGAGCAGCGATTTTGCCAACCAGCCCTGGTACCGCAGTACCAGCGAGGCGCTGCGCCGGCAGCCGGGTCCCGGTCGCCCGTTCCACTGGAGCGCCGCCTATTACAAGCCGCAGATCGAGGAGGTGGTGATCAGCATCAGCACTCCCCTGCGCGATGCCCGGAACCGCCATGCCGGGCTGGCCGTCATCGACTGGCGCGCCGATGAGATCATCCGGCTGGTCAGTGGCGTACGCGTCACGCCAGGCACTTTCGCCTTCCTGCTCGATCGCGAGAACCGCAACCTGTCGAGCCTGGCCGAAGCCAACGATGAAGACCGGGCACAGCGCCTGATGGAAAGGATCATCGGCCTGCAGCTGCAGCGCAGCGGGGAGCCCGGCATGCCGCCACCGGAGCTGCTGCAGCACTACCCGGCCTCGCCCATGCAGAACCGCCGGATCCTGGTCGATGATGCCGAATATGCCCTGTTCCACGCCCCCACCGACGCAGGCCTGGTCTTCGGCATCGGTATCCCCCAGGCGGAGATCGACGCCGTGCTGGCGCCCATGCGCGCCAGCAACATGCGCATCGTTCTGGGCGCGGTCGGCATCATGCTCCTGCTGTCAGGATTGTTTCTGTATCTGGTAGCCAATATCCTGCGCCAGCTCAACAGCCTCTACACCGACGCCATGACCGGCCTGCCGAACAGGGAGAAACTGCTGCTGGATCTGCGCCGGGATCGCCCGGCCACCCTGATCCTGCTGAACATCGACGCCTTTCGCGAGATCAATGACTTCTACGGCAGCGCCTGTGGCGACCATGTGATCCGCGAGGTGGCCGCCGCGCTGTCTGCTCATCTGGCGCGCTCCGCCCAGGGCGAGCGGGCCACGCTCTATCACATGCACGCCGACGAGATGGCCGTGCTGTTGCCGCTGCCCGCACATCCCAACCAGTTCACCCAGTGGTTGGAAAGCCTGCACGGCTGCATCGGCTCGCTGGCAGTGGAATGGCAGGATCAGCCCATTCCCCTGCAGGCAACCCTGGGGCTCGCCGCCACCCGCCAGCATGGCAATGCGCGGCTGAGCAGCGACCAGCTGGTGGCTTCGGCCAATATCGCCGTCAAGACGGCCCGCCTGCAGAAGCTCAACTACCTAATCCATGACCCGTCCCACGGGCTGCGCAAGACCTACGAGCAGAATCTGATCTGGGCCAACCGTCTGCGCCAGGCACTGGATGAGGAGCGGATCGTGCCCTGGTTCCAGCCTATCCTGAACCTGCGCACCGGCCAGGTGGAGAAGCACGAATGTCTGGTACGGATGCTGGATGAGGAAGGCGAACCGGTCAGTCCGGCGACCTTCCTGCCGGTGGCGCGCAAGATCCGACTGTACCGGATGATTACCCGGAGCATGGTGGACCAGTGCCTTGCCCGTTTCGCCGAGGGCCGGCAGCAGTTCTCGCTGAACCTGTCCTGCGATGACCTGCTGGACGAAGAGCTGAGCGATTACATTCTCTCGCGGCTGCGCAACCGCCAGCTGGCCGAACGGGTCACCTTCGAGATCCTCGAGTCCGAGGGCATCGAGAACTACCGGCAGGTGCGCGCGTTCATCGATCGGGCCAAGGCGCTGGGCTGCCGCATCGCCATCGATGATTTCGGAACCGGGTACTCCAACTTCGAGCATCTGATGCGGCTGGATGTCGACCTGATCAAGATCGACGGCTCGCTGATCAAGCGGCTGGACCGGGACCCCACCGCCCGGGTGCTGACCGAGGGCATTGTTCGCTTCGCCGGAGAGCTGGGCCTGCAGACCGTGGCGGAGTTCGTCCACAGCGAGGCGATTCTGCGCCAGGTCCAGGCCCTGGAGATCGACTTTGCCCAGGGCGCCTATATCGGCATGCCCAGGCCCCAGCCGATATAAACCGAACTTTGCCGTCGACGCTGGCCTCCAAAATCATGAGCCCCGCCCGGCAGCGTCCCGCCTGCTGCCATCCATAAAAAAACGGAGTCCTGGCATGCAGACGATTCCCCATACCGAGACCTTCGACAGCACGCTGGCCTTCCTGCAGAACGGCTACGAATTCATCTCCTCGCGCTGTCGGCAGCTGGACAGCGACGTCTTCCGCACCCGCATCATGCTGCGCCCGGTGTACTGCGTCACCGGGGCGGATGCTGCGCAGATGTTCTACGAGCCCGGCCGCTTCACCCGTGTCGGCGCGATGCCGCCGACCACCTTGTCCCTGCTCCAGGACCATGGCAGCGTACTGACCCTGGATGACGAAGAGCACGCCAGACGCAAGGAAATGTTCATGGCCCTGATGGGGCCGTCACGCTTGGCCGAGATGGTCGAGCTGTTGGAAGCGGAATGGTCCAGGCGGCTCGCACAATGGAGCCAGCGCGGTCGCGTCCGGCTGCAGGATGAGGTGGAGGAAGTGCTGTGCGCCAGCGTCTGCCGCTGGGCCGGGATCGAGCTGGACGAGCGGCGGACGCATCTGCTGACCCTGGAGCTGCGGGCCATGATCGAAGGCGCCGGCAGCGTCGGCCCGCGCAACTGGAACGCCAACCTGCTGCGCCAGCGCACCGAGCACTGGGCCCGCGAACTGATCCGCAAGGCACGGCAACAGGCCGACCACTGGCCGCATACACCGCTGGAGGTGATTGCCCGCCACACCGGCCCGCGTGGCCACATACCGGATATTCGCACGGCCGCGGTGGAGCTGCTCAATCTGCTGCGACCGGTGGTGGCCGTGGGGCGTTACATCGCCTACCTCGCCCACGCCCTGCACCAGCGCCCCGACCTGACCGCACGCATGCGGGCAGGCGACCAGGAACTGGCTGCGGTGTTTGTTCAGGAGGTTCGCCGCTACTACCCCTTCTTCCCGGTGGTCGGCGGCATCGCCCGGGAGGATTTCAGCTGGCGAGAGTATCGCTTCAGCCGCGGAGACTGGCTGCTGCTCGATCTGCATGGCACCAACCACGACCCCCGGCTCTGGTCACATCCCGATCAGTTTCATCCCGAACAGTTCGCCACCTGGAACGTCAGCCCCTTCACCTTCATACCCCAGGGTGGCGGCCGGTTCTCCAGCGGCCACCGCTGCGCCGGCGAATGGCTCACCATCGAGCTGCTCAAATCGGCACTGCGGATGTTGCTGGGGATGGATTACCGGGTACCGCCACAGGATCTGCGCATTCCGCTGTCGCGGATGCCGGCGGGGATCAGGAGTCGGTTCATTGTCGAGCAGCTCGGGAGCGCGGAGAGATGGAGCGGGTGAAGGGAATCGAACCCTCGTCTTAAGCTTGGGAAGCTTCTGCTCTACCATTGAGCTACACCCGCAACGGCGTGCATCTTACCCTTCCCGCGCCGCTTCCAGCAATGCCTTTCCCACCCATGAGCGGGCAAACTGCCAGGCGCAGCGCCCGTTGCGGTTGCCTCTGGCGGTGGCCCAGCGGATGGCCTCGCGCTGCAGCTCCTCGCTCCACTGCCATTGCAACCCGTACTGGTCAGCCATGCTGGTCAACCAGTGACGCACCACCTCCAGGTAATGATCCTGGCTGAACGGGTAGAAGGATACCCACAGTCCGAAGCGATCGGACAGGGCGATCTTCTCCTCTATGGCCTCACCGGGATGCAGCTCGCCATCGACCATGCTCGCGCCGAGGTTGTCGCTGCGCTGCTCGGGCAGCAGGTGACGACGGTTTGAAGTGGCATACAGCAGCAGATTGTCCGGGGTGGCTTCCACCGAGCCGTCGAGCACGGTTTTCAGGGTCTTGTAGGCGCTGTCGCCCGCTTCGAAGGCCAGATCGTCACAGAACAGCAGGAAGCGCCAGGGCTGGTCACTGATCAGGGCAACCAGTGCCGGCAGGTGGACCAGTTCATCCCGATCGATCTCGATCAGTCGCAGGCCGCTGTCCTTCCAGGCGTTCAGCAGGGCGCGGACCAACGATGATTTGCCGGTGCCCCGGGCGCCCCACAGCAGCGCGTTGTTGGCCGGCAGACCTTCGACAAACTGCCGGGTGTTGGCCTCGAGCAGCTGCTTCTGCCGGTCCACCCCGACCAGGTCGTCCAGGCTGTGTTCACCATCAATCTCCAGCGGCTTCAGCCAGCCGCCCCCGCCCTGCCCGACCCAGCGGGCCGCGTATACCCTGTGCCAGTCGATAGCCGGCGGTACCGGCGGCAGGTTCTGCTCGTAACGGTCGAGAAAACGCACCACCCGCTGCATGAAGTCACTGGTGGACATCTCCGCCATCATCTGGGCTCCAGCCGCAGGCACACCGAGTTGATGCAGTAGCGCAGGCCGGTGGGTGGCGGGCCGTCAGGGAAGACGTGCCCCAGGTGGGCGTCGCAACGGGCGCAGAGCACCTCGATGCGGTGCATCCCGTGACTGAAGTCCTCTTCGGTGGTGACCGCGCTCTGCTCCACCGGCGCGTAATAGCTCGGCCAGCCGCAGCCGGCATCGAACTGGGTGTCGGTGTCGAACAGCGGGGCGTCGCAGCATACGCAGTGGTAGACCCCCGGCTCGCCCTTCTGATAATAGGCGCCGGTAAAGGGCCGTTCGGTGCCACCAAGCCGGCAGACCTGATATTGTGCCTCGGTCAGCTGTGCGCGCCAGGCATCCTCGGTTTTGCTCACTTTGTCCACAATTTCCTCCGGGAAGTTGTCGTGCGGGCTTTCTTCGCCGCAACCGCAGTCGTATGATGCTCGCTTTGCTTCGGCAGTCCCAGCCCATTTCTCCTCACCGATGATTTACAGGTAAGTATCATGCAGGTTAGCAAGTCCAACAAATTGGCCAATGTCTGTTATGACATTCGCGGGCCGGTCCTGCGCCATGCCAAGCGCCTCGAAGAAGAAGGTCACCGGATCCTCAAGCTGAACATTGGCAACCCGGCACCCTTCGGCTTTGAAGCGCCTGAGGAAATCCTCCAGGACGTGATTCTCAACCTGCCCACCGCACAGGGCTACAGTGACTCCAAGGGGCTGTTCTCGGCGCGCAAGGCGGTCATGCACTACTGCCAGACCAAGCACTTCCAGGGTGTCGGTATCGAGGACATCTACCTGGGCAACGGCGTGTCCGAGCTTATTGTCATGGCCATGCAGGCCCTGCTCAACAACGGTGACGAGGTACTGATCCCGGCACCGGACTATCCGCTGTGGACCGCCGCGGTGAGCCTGTCCGGTGGCAAGCCGGTCCACTATCTGTGCGATGAGCAGTCGGACTGGTACCCGGATCTGGCCGATATCCGCAGCAAGATCACTCCCAACACCCGGGCGCTGGTGCTGATCAACCCGAACAACCCTACCGGCTCGGTGTACCCGCGTGAAGTGCTGGAGCAGCTGGCCGAGGTCGCCCGCGAGCACAACCTGCTGGTACTGGCCGACGAGATCTACGACAAGATTCTCTATGACGGTGCCGAGCATGACTCCTTTGCGGCGGTGGCGCCGGATCTGCTGTGCCTGACCTTCAACGGTCTGTCGAAGTCCTACCGGGTGGCGGGCTTCCGTTCCGGCTGGATGGTCATCAGCGGCCCCAAGCAGCGCGCGGCCAGTTACATCGAAGGGCTGGAGATTCTGTCCTCCATGCGCCTGTGTGCCAACGTGCCGGCCCAACATGCGATCCAGACCGCGCTGGGGGGCTACCAGAGCATCAATGACCTGATCCTGCCCGGCGGCCGGCTGCTGGAGCAGCGCGACATCGCCTGGGAGCTGCTCAACGAGATTCCGGGGGTGAGCTGCACCAAGCCCAAGGGCGCGCTCTACCTGTTCCCGAAGCTGGACCCGAAGGTCTACCCGATCCATAACGATGAGAAGATGGCGCTGGATCTGCTGCTGCAGGAAAAGATCCTGATCGTGCAGGGCACCGCCTTCAACTGGCCCTGGCCGGACCACTTCCGCATCGTCTCGCTGCCGCGCAAGGACGAGCTGGAGATGGCCATCGGGCGGATTGCGAATTTCCTCAAGGGGTATCGGCAGTAGGCTGATCCGGGGGTGCGGGCCGGGCGCGCTGCGCGCGCCAATCGCGCCGAGGTCGGCGCTCCTACAGCTGAGGAAGTGGCGTAACCCACCCCTGCAGGAAGCCCGCCCTCGGGGAGATGGTTGGACCGCATGGCCACCCGCCGCGAGGCTTCAATGTAGGAGCCCCGCCCCCGGGGCGATTGGCGGCCGCAGGCCGCCCGGGTCCACACACGGAGCACGACGCCTGACCGATGCGATCGGGCTGTGTCAGAAGCCTGGGCCCGGAGCACCACGCGCCGACACGCTTTGATACAGAGTGCCGATTGAATCGCGGCGGGCCAACCCCAAATATACGCGTAGCTTTCCAAATCTTAGGAGTTTCATCTACATGATGCGCATTCTGCTTTTCCTGGCGACCAACCTGGCTATCGTTCTGGTCGCCAGTATCACGCTCAGCGTGCTTGGAGTGGGTAATATCCATGATGGTCAGGGCGGCATGAATCTTCAGGCGCTGCTGATCTTCTGTGCGGTGATCGGTTTCGCCGGCTCGTTCGTTTCGCTGTTCATGTCCAAGTGGATGGCCAAGCGCGGCACCGGTACCCGGGTGATCACCCAGCCCCAGACCCGTCAGGAACAGTGGCTGGTGGACACCGTCGCCGAGCTGGCCCGTGATGCCGGTATCGGCATGCCGGAGGTGGGCATATTCCCGTCGCGGGCGTCCAACGCCTTCGCCACCGGCTGGAACAGGAACGCCTCGCTGGTTGCGGTTTCCGAAGGCATGCTGCAGCGCTTCAGCCCCAACGAGATCCGTGCGGTGATGGCCCACGAGATCGGTCACGTGGCCAATGGCGACATGGTCACGCTGACGCTGATCCAGGGGGTGGTCAACACCTTCGTGATGTTCTTTGCCCGCATCATCGGCAATATCGTCGACCGCGTGGTATTCAGAAACGAGGAAGGTGGCCCGGGTATCGGCTACTTCATCGCCACCATCTTCGCCGAGCTGGTGCTGGGTATCCTGGCGAGCATCATCGTCATGTGGTTCTCCCGTCAGCGGGAATTCCGCGCCGACGCCGCCGCGGCCCAGCTGACCGGCAGTGGCAACATGATCGCCGCGCTGGAACGCCTGCGCGCCGAACAGGGCATTCCGGTGGAAATGCCCGGCGAGATGACCGCCTTCGGCATCAACGGCAACCTGAAAAATGGTCTGGCCGGCCTGCTGATGACGCACCCGCCACTGGAACAGCGGATCGCTGCACTGCGTGCCGGCAACTACCGCTGAATCAACAGCCGCCTGTTCCGAACCCCCGCTCTGCGGGGGTTTTTTCTTCCAGCTCGAAAGGTACGTTTGCCGCTTGGGATATTTTCTGTCATCCCGCAGTCATAACGGTTGTCTATGCTTTGATACGTGCCAGGCATCGCAGAGTTGCCGGCGCTTACCGATTGGAACCTGATCTGGAGAACGTCATGACTCAACGGGTACAGCAGAAGCAGCGCCTACTGTCCGAGAACCTGCCGCGTCCCTCTCTGCAGGCGCGGGGATACCTGGTCGATGAACAGGGCCGGGAGATCGCCATCACGGAACGCATGATCCAGCAAGCCTGCCACGAGCTCGACCAGCAGTGGGTGGCACCTCGCTCACTCAACGCCTCCTGAATCGAACCCCGCCGCCAGCACTCTCCGGGCCACCTGCGGCTCGGACGCGGCGGTGATCACACGCAACAGATTGCACTCGCGCCGCAGGGGATAATCCTTGCGCAACCGGTCGAACCCTTCCCGACTCGCCTGTTCCGATGAGGCCGCCGCCAGCATGGCGCGCAGCCGTGCGTCATCATCCCGAACGTCGTAGACCAGCCGCAGTGCGCGGGTCAGCGCCCAATCCTCGGGTGTTCCCGGCTCCACCAGCCATTCACCGGCCCCGCTGCGGGGCGCCAGCTGCTCCAGCGTCATCGTGGCGGGTACGTCGAGGAAGCGGCACAGCGCCTGATAGATCTGCGCGGTGCCACGCAGCTTGCCGTCGAGGCTGTAGCCGGCGATATGCGGGGTGGCCAGCGCACACAGGGCGGCCAGCTCAGGGGTCACCAGCGGCTCGTGCTCCCAGACATCCAGCGCTACCAGCAGGTCGCTTCGCCGTTGCAGCACGTCCAGCAGGGCCGTGTTGTCTACCACCGGGCCACGACTGCTGTTGATCAGCCAGGTGCCGGGGCGCAGCCTGGCGAGCCGCGACCCATCGAACAGGTGACGGGTCTGATGGGGGCCATCCATGGTCAGGGGCACATGGCAGCTGATCACGTCACAGTGACGTATCAGTTCTTCGATATCAGCAAAGCCGGGTTCGCCGCGCTCGGCGCGGGGCGGGTCACACAGCAGGGTCTTCACCCCCAGTGCCTGAAGCACGGTTGCCAGCCGACTGCCGACCTCCCCTACCCCGACGATGCCCACCACCCGGTCCTGCCAGCGGCTGGCTGAACGCTCGGCGAAGGTCAGCAGGCAGCTGAGCACATACTCCACCACGCCCCGGGCATTGCAGCCAGGCGCGCTGGCGACCTCGATGCCGGCGGCGTCCAGACCGGCCAGATCCAGATGATCCGTGCCTATGGTGCAGGTACCGACAAAGCGCACCGGGGTGCCGGCGAGCATCTCTGCGCTCACCCGGGTGACGGAGCGGACCAGCAGCACATCCGCATCGGCTATCGAGGTATGGTCGATAAGACGCCCCGGCAGACGGGTCAGACGGCCGAACTCACCGAGAAATTCGTCAAGCAGGGGGATGTTTTCATCAGCAACGATATGCATGGCAGCTCCGAGTCGGGTAATGGAGTGATTGTCGGAGCCGATCCGGCTGCTGTCCAGCTTCCGGGTTATCCCAGCCGGTCCAGGCTGAAGCGTTCGGCGTCCAGCTGCTCTCCGGGGCGGTAGTGATTCAGCAGCGCATCGAGGAACCGGCCGGCCCGTTCGGGAATGCCATCGCGCAGATAGACCCGGACCTGGTCCACCACCCTGCGCTTGAACGGCATGGGGTCGGTGGGCTCGCCGCTCAGATTGTCCAGACTGACCCGGAAGCGGTGGCCCGCGGCCTCGCAGAACAGCCATTCCAGCGCCTGCGGCTTGACCTCCACCCGCTCGAAGGCGGCCTGCTGCTCGGCACTGCGACCGTCGGCAGCGTACCAGTAGCCGTAATCCACCTGCCTGCGCCGCTCCTCGCCCGCCACGCACCAGTGGGCGACCTCATGCAGCGCACTGCGGAAGTAATCCAGGGTGAAGATGATGCGGTGCACTGGCTCCTGCTCGTCGGCAGGCAGGTAAACGGGCTCGCTCCCGCCGCCCACCAGACGGGTATTGCAGGAAACGGCAAAGCATCGGTCGAACAGGCGGATCAGGTCCTGGCAATCATGGATCATGGGACAGGTGAACAAACATGGGCGAATTGGTAGGATGAGCGGCTTTTCTTCAGAAGTAATCCCGATGACTACCAGTGAAACCCCCACCCGCTGGCGGCGCAGTGTAACAGAATTGCGCGCGCTGATCTGGCTGGCCCTGCCTATCCTGGCGGCGCAGCTGTCGCAGACCCTGCTGGGCTTCGTCGATACCGCAATGGCCGGACGGGTAAGCGCCGTCGACCTGGCAGCGGTGGCGCTGGGCAATTCCTTCTGGCTGCCGACCTTCCTGTTTCTCTCCGGCGTGCTGATGATCGTCACCTCCAAGGTCGCAGCCAGCAATGGTGCCGGCCGGCCGGAGCAGATTGGCCCGCTGGTAAGACAGGGGCTGTGGCTGGGGCTGGGGCTCGGCGGCCTCGCCGGGATGGTACTCTGGTTGGTGGAGCCGGCGTTGCATTGGGCGAATATCGCACCGGAGCTGATGCCCAAGACGGTTGATTACATCCAGGCGGTGGCGCTGGGCTTCCCGGCGATCGGTATGTACCAGGCCCTGCGCGGCATGACCGATGGCCTCTCACGGACCAAGCCGGGCATGGTGATCGGACTGCTCGGGTTGATCCTCAACGTGCCGGCCAACTACGTGCTGGTGTACGGCAAGCTGGGTTTCCCGGAGATGGGGGGTGTCGGCTGTGGCTGGGCGACGACGCTGGTGATGTGGTTCATGCTGGCCTGCATGGTGATCTATCTGAAACGCTCGAAGATCTATGCGGCCTGCAGACTGTTCGAGCGTTTCGAGTGGCCGAGATGGTCCGTGCAGCGCGGGTTGCTCGGGCTCGGGTTGCCGATTGGTATTTCGCTGTTTTCCGAAACCAGCATGTTCGCGCTTATCGCATTGCTGATCGGCAGCCTCGGCGCAGTGGTGGTGGCAAGTCACCAGATCGCCCTGAACCTCACTTCGCTGGTGTTCATGGTGCCGTTCAGTCTCGGCCTGGCCATCACCGTGCGGGTCGGTCACAACCTGGGTATGCAGGGCGCGCGGGCGGGGCTGTTCGCCGCCAAGGTGGGAATCGCCGCCGCGCTGGCCGGGGCCACGGTGTCGGCTACCTTCCTGTTCGTGCTGGCCGACTGGCTGCCGCATATCTACACCACCAATACTGCAGTACTGGCACTGGCAAGCAGCCTGTTGGCCTATGCCGCCCTCTACCAGTTCTCCGATTCACTGCAGGTGGCCTGCGCCGGTGCGCTGCGCGGCTATCAGGACACCCGTATGCCGATGCTGCTGACCATGATCGCCTACTGGCTGATCGGTCTGCCCAGCGGTTATGTGCTGGGGCTTACCGATGTGCTCGGCCCGGCCCAGGGGCCCGCCGGCTTCTGGAAGGGGCTGATCATCGGCCTGAGCGCGGCAGCGCTGTTCCTGTCGGTCCGCCTGGCCATTGTCGGCGGCAGGCGCAAGCGGCGGTTTCCGCAGGACAGCAGCCATCTGGCGCCGCCGTGAGTCATTGAGGGTGCCGCCTTGTGCTTCATGCGGCGCGCGGAAAGGACCTCAGCCGCCCTTGCGGATCAGGTAGCGGAACTCGCCTCCGGCCTCTTGCTGCGCAAGCAGCGCATGGCCGAGAAAACTGCAGAAGCGCGGGATATCGCGCTGGGTGGACGGGTCGGTTGCCAGCACCTGCAGACACTCGCCCTCCCCCAGATCACGCACCGCGTTATGCAGCAGCATCACCGGCTCCGGGCAGAACAGCCCCCGGGCATCCAGCTGGGCATCGGGTGAAGGTAAGGCATCTGTCATGGTGTGGTGATCCTGCAGAAGAGAAGCCGCCATTATCCCCCAACAGCCGGCCGGGTTCCATTCCCGGCGTCGAGGCGGAGCTCCACGCTCCGGGGAGGAGCGCCCGCCCCGGGGGGCCGGGTTCCATCCCGGCAATGGGGCTGGCTGCACCCTCGCACGTCTCTGGCTTTTATTGCACCTTGTAGCTTCCGGCGTGCAGCACCCGCACGTGGCAGGTCACTTCCTCCCGGTCGGTATACAGCTGCTTGCAGGCAATGGTCGCCCTGATGCCTGCCGCGTCCAGCGCGTCCTCGACATGCTCCAGGCACTGCATCACTTCCCGATACCGCTGTTTCATCGGCAGTTTGAAGTTGATGATCGCCTCCCTGCACCAGCCGCGGGTGATCCAGCGGGCCAGCAGCGAGCTGCTGCGTGCGGGCTTGTCCACGATGTCGCAGACCATCCATTGCACCGGGCGTGAGGGCTTGAACAGGTAACCGTCCGCCTGCACGTGCTCGACCTGGCCGCTGTCCATCAGGCTGCGGGCCATCGGCCCGTTATCCACCGCGATGACCTTCATGTGCCGGTTGACCAGTTGCCAGGTCCAGCCGCCGGGCGCTGCCCCCAGATCCACCGCAGTCATGCCCGGGGCCAGGCGGCTGTCCCATTCGTCCCGCGGAATGAAATGGTGCCAGGCTTCTTCCAGCTTCAGCGTGGACCGGCTGGGCGCTTCCCGGGGGAACTTCAATCGTGGGATGCCCATCGGCCAGGCCGCGGCGTTATCCATCCAGGACCAGCCGACAAAGATCCGCTGACCGCTTTCGAAGAATACGTGCAGCCTCGGTGCCTCGCTGTTCTTCGGCCGCACGAAGCGGGTCTTGGTCAGGGCGCTGTGCAGCGGGCGCTCGAGCTTCTTTGTCAGTGCGGCAAGCGCCTTGCCGTCATTGGTGTCGGCGGTTTCCAGCCACAGTACCGAAGCGATCGGGCCGGCAGCACAGGCGCTGATGATGGGCGACACCCGGTCTTCAGCGGACACATCCAGCCAGCTGCCCAGCGCCCACTGGCGGGCAAAGATCAGCTGACGGAAGTCCAGCCCGCGCATCAGCCGCTCGGCGTCGCCCGGCTCCGGACAGACGAAGCGCACCACGGCGGCGCCCTCCCGGGTGACCACATATCCGCTGATCCCGCCCTGCGCAGCCAGCGTCTGGATTTCCGCGGCAGCTTCGCTTTCAAAGCCCGGCCGACAATGTAGAAGCAATTCGTTCATGGGGTGGTTCCCGATCTGGACAGAGGCGCGTTTCAAGGGCGCTACTCTACAACCGCAGCCCGGGCGACACCAGCGGCCGACCTCACAGACCGTCTCACTGAAACATACTCAACCAAAGCGTGATAAACTTCGATCTCGCTCATCATCCATGGAGCTTCGCCATGCTCGAACTGCGGCATCTACGCACACTGGTCACCCTGCGCGAGGCAGACAGCCTGGTGGAAGCCTCCGAGCGGCTGCATCTGACGCAATCGGCGCTTTCCCATCAGATGAAGGATCTCGAACAGCGTCTCGGCACGCCGCTGTTCGTCCGCAAGACGCGCCCGGTACAGTTCACCAGCGCCGGGCTCCGGCTGCTCCGACTCGCGGACAACCTGCTGCCCCAGGTGCGCCAGGCCGAGCGGGACCTGCAGCGTCTGGCCGGCGGTCAGGCAGGGCGACTGCACATGGCCATCGAATGCCACAGCTGTTTCCAGTGGCTGATGCCGACCATCGATCAATTCCGCAACGTCTGGCCGGAGGTGGAGGTCGACTTTGCCTCGGGACACTTCTTCGCGCCGCTGCCAGCCCTGGCCCGCGCGGAACTGGACCTGGTGATCACCTCGGACCCGCAGGATATTGCCGGCCTGAGCTATGTGCCCCTGTTCACCTACGAGGCAGTGCTGGCCATCGGCAACCAGCACCCGCTGGCCGCCCGCCCCTTCATCGAGCCGCAGGATCTCGCTGACCAGACACTTATCTGCTATCCGGTGGAGCGTGATCGTCTGGACATCTTTACCCGCTTTCTGGACCCGGCCGGCGTCGAACCGGCTGCGGTGCGCAACGCGGAACTGACGATCATGATGATGCAACTGGTGGCCTCGGGACGGGGCGTGTGCTGCCTGCCCAACTGGGGCATGAGCGAGTATGTGCAGCGCGGCTACGTCAGCGCCCGGCGTCTGGGCCGTGAAGGACTGTTCGGCACGCTCTACGCTGCGGTGCGCGAGGACATGCTGGAGATGCCCTACATGCAGGACTTTCTGCTCACGGCCAAGGACATTTCCTTCGCCACACTCGAAGGGGTGAGTGCGCGAAACCCAGGCGCAGGAGTCACCAGCTGAAGCGGAGACCGGCGTCGCAGACGCCTCGAATCGTCTCGAAATAGCACTTGGACAGCATGTGATACGGCTTCGTGCAAACTGTGAATTCCTTCTCCCTGTCTCAAAATCCACCCTAATAGGGGAGTGTCTCTCTACACATTTGGATACAGGATCTGTCTCGATCCGGGCGTGGTAGCGGGTTCCCGTTGCCCGGCGATATCCCTACAAGACCAACAAGAAGAGAACTCCCAATGAAAGCACCTGCATTGAAACTCACTGGTATCGCTCTGGGCATGATGCTGTCTGCCGGCGCCATGGCTACCAACCCGGGCACCCCCGGCGGTGAACAGCCCGGCACCGGTTTCCCGGCCGTGTCCGACTTCGCTGCCAGTGGCCCCTTCGCCACCACCAACAGCAACGTCAATACCACCTGCGCCGTGTATCGTCCGCGCACCCTCGGTGAGAACGGTCTGCGCCACCCCATCATTCTCTGGGGTAACGGCACCGGCGGCTCGCCAAGCACCTACGGGCGGTTGCTGGAGCACTGGGCCAGCCATGGTTTCGTGGTAGCGGCCGCGCGCACCTCCAACGCCGGCAGTGGCGAGGAGATGATCTCCTGCCTCAACTATCTGGTAACCGAGAACGGCCGCAGCACCGGCACCTTCGCCGGCAAGCTGGACGTCAACCGTGTCGCCACTGCCGGCCACTCGCAGGGGGGCGGCGGCAGCATCATGGCCGGTCAGGACAGCCGTGTCACCGTGACTGCACCCTTCCAGCCCTACACTCTGGGCCTGGGCCACCGCAGCTCCTCCCAGAGCAACCAGAGCGGTCCGATGTTCCTGATGACCGGCGGCAGCGACACCATCGCCTCGCCGAGCCTGAACGCCCGCCCCGTCTTCAACCGCGCCAACGTGCCGGTATTCTGGGGTGAACTGCGCGGTGCAGGCCACTTCGAGCCCGTGGGCAATGCCGGCGGCTACCGTGGGCCTTCGACCGCGTGGCTGCGTTATCACCTGATGGAGGACTCCAACGCCGAAGGGCTGTTCTACGGCAGCAACTGCGGCCTGTGCAGCGACCGTAACTGGGACGTCAACCGCAAGGGTATCAACTGAGTCTGAACCTCGCTTCATGACCTGAGTCGAACCGGCCACCTCTGGGTGGCCGGTTTGCGTCTGGGCAACCGCTTCTGCCGCTTCGCTGTTTACATTTCTGCCTCGCCGGTTAAACTCCCGCGCTGACCGATCAGTCGTTCCTGCAATATCACGCACGGGACACTTTTAACCTCGGTATCATTTCGCTACTATAGGCGACAAGAAATACAAAATGCTAAAGGCGTTTATCCAATGAGCACTCAGACCCCCCTCTCCATGGCCCTTTCCCAGCGTCAGGCTGACGAGCGAGCCACTCCCCTCACTGCCTTCCGCATGGCGCGGCGCTGGTGGTTGGAAGGCCGCAGGTTGAACCTCTCCCAGCTGGCCGAAGAACTGGGCATCGGCCGCGCGACGCTGATGCGCTGGGTGGGCAACAAGGACCTGCTCATGGGTGAGATTCTCTGGTCACTGTACAAGGGGATCTACGATCAGGTCATCGAGAAGGCCAAGGCGGACCACCCCGAGCGGGGCATCGAGTTTCTCGGGCAGATCTATGATGAAGTCAATCTGCAGCTGATCAATGCCAAGCCCATGCACGACTTCCTCGCCTCCGAGCCGCAGTGGGGGCTTCAGCTGCTGACCTCCAATGTGTCCGGCCTGCAGAAGCGGCTGATCGACGAGTGGGAAGCACTGTTTCAGGAAGAGATCTCGGCCGGACGCATCAATCCGGAGATGGACGCCAACAGCCTGGCCTATTACATCATCCGCATAGGTGAAGGGGCGGTCTACTGCGACCTCATCTGCGGTCGCACGCCTGAACCGGAACGGGCCGGCCAGGCCTTCCGCCTGCTGGTCAACGGCCACAGCCGCTGACCAGCGTACCGTTGCGCCGGCCTGCTCAACGCCGGCGCAGCGGCCATTCCATGATGAAGCAGGCCCCACCCAGCGCCTGCGAATGCTCGGCCCGGGCCCGACCGCCGTGCCAGAACATGACCCTCCGCACGATGGACAGGCCCAGCCCGTATCCGCCTGACGCCCGCGTCCGGCTGACATCCATGCGCATGAAAGGGGTGAATATCCGTTCACGGTAGGCCTCCGGGATGCCGGGGCCGTCATCCTCCACCGATATCCGCACCATGCCGTGCTGGATGCGCGTGGTTATCCTCACCTCGGCGCTGGCGTGGCGCATTGCATTGCTGATCAGGTTGGTGATCGCCCGTTGCAGGTAGCGCGGCTCGGCATCCACATGCCGCCCCAGCCCCCAGGACTGGTCGATATGGTGCAGCGTGATCGAGGCGTTGAGCGGCGCCAGTTCGGCAATCACCTGCTCGACCATGCGCGGCACGTTGGTGCCTTTCATGGTAATGGCCGGCGCGCCCTGCTCCAGACGGGCATAGGTGAGAATCTCATCCACCAGCCGGTCCAGTTCGTTCAGGTCCCCGTCCATGCCCTCAATGAAACGCTGACGGTCTTCCGGGCCCTCGGCGGTGTCGAGCATTTCAAGGCCGAAGCGCAGCCGTGCTACCGGCGTGCGAAGCTCATGGGAGACAGCACCCAGGGTTTCGCGCTGGATACGCATCAGCCGCTGGATGTGCCCGGCCATGTCATTGAACGCCCGCGCCAGCCGTCCGACCGAGTCGGGACTATCAATGTCCACTCGATAATCCAGATTGCCGTTGCTGATATTGACCGCTGCGGTCTCCAGCACCATCAGGCGCTGTTCCAGCTGTCTCACCAGCAGGTAGATCAGCAGGCCGGTGAGCATCAGGGCCAGCAGTCCGATGACCAGTAGCAGCTGTGGCGGATACAGGCTCATCTGGAAGAGCGGGCCGAGCTGCAGGATCCACTCGGTGCCCGGAATCTTCAGGTACAGCAGGATGGAGTCGCCCCGCGGCCCCAGCGCCATGACGGTATCGATTTCGTCGAGACGGCGCAGCTGGTCGGAATCGAGCCCCGATTCACGCACCCGTATGAGCTGCAATGGATAGCCGAAGCCCTTCTCCCTGCGCAGCTGCTGTAGCCGCGCAGGCATGTCTCCTTCGGGATGGCGTACCAGCTCATCGGCGATGAGGAACAGCGTAGCGCGGCCCAGCTGCTCGGAGACCCGCTGGATATCGGCAACCAGTACCAGCTCCTGCCGCGGGTCGACCATGGCCATCACGCGGACTTCACCGTCCTCGGTGGGACGCACCAGCACCGCCCCGTGGAGCAGCCTGGACCAGTAGGCCGATTCCAGCGCCAGATCCGACAGGTTGTGCATTTCCAGCGGCACGCCTAGCAACCGCTGCCAGACATTCATCACCTGGCGCCGCTCGAAGGCATCCATGGGCTGCAGATTGTCTGCCATCAGCCGGAAGGTACCGCTGGCGATCCGCTCGCGGTAATCCTCGGCGCGGATGCCGTTGATCTGGTGGATCACCAGCATCGCCAGCAGCAGCACGGCGACCAGCACCAGCAGCATGCCGCCGTAGATGCGCAGGAATATGGAATTCACTGAGCGTCGGGCTCCGGCGCGACGAACAGGTAGCCCTTGCTGCGGACGGTCTTGATAAGCCTGGGCATGTCCGGATCGTCTCCGATCTTCGGGCGGATACGGGAGATGCGCACATCGATGGAGCGGTCCTGACCGTCATACTCGATACCGCGCAGAGCGACGAATGTCTCCTCCCGACTGAGAATGCGGCCGGCGTTGCTGGCCAGCAGCCACAACAGATCGAACTCGGCACCGGTCAGATCGATGAGCTGCCCGTCCAGCCAGGCCTCGCGACGGGAGTTGTCGATCACCAGCGAGCCGAAGGTCAACCGCGAGGCCGCGCGCGCCCCGTTCTCCGACTCGGTCCTGCGCAGCAGCGCGCGAATGCGCGCCAGCAGAACCTGTGGTCGGACCGGCTTGTTGACAAAATCGTCAGCGCCCAGCTCCAACCCCTTGATATGGTCCTGGTCATCGCTGCGGGCGGTCAGCATGAGGATCGGCCGGGCAAAGCCGCTCTCGCGCAACCGCCGGCAGACGGTCAGCCCGTCGACACCCGGCAACATGAGATCAAGCACCACCAGCGACGGCGGATTGGCCAGGATGCTCTCGATGGCCTGGCGGCCATCTTCGATCAGATCGACTGTCAGGCCCTGGGACCGGAGGTACTCCCCGATCAGGGCGGCCAGTCGGGCATCATCTTCAACTATGACGATTCGTTCGTTCTCTGCATGCATTCCGTTACCCTTGGGTTACTGCCGGAGCGGAGCTGCAGATTGTATCATCCGAAAATGAAAAGGCCGGCAAATCGCCGGCCTTTCGTTGCTGAACAGGATCAGGTCCTGTCGACCCGATCCTTGATGTTGTCCTTGACCTTGCCCTTGAGCTGCTGAGCTTCGCCCTTGCGCTCCTGCATACGACCTTCAGCGCGGGTACTCGGCTTGTCGCTCGCCTGCTTGGCCTTGCCGACAACCTCGTTGGCCTTGCCTTTTACCTTGTCTTTGGTGCTACCCATGGTGTTCGCCTCTTGTTGTCTGCTACATGACTTCTGACCGGGCGAAGCGGGAAACGTTGCAATTTATTTGACCAGCAACACCGGCACCGGCACCTCGTGCACCACACGGGTGGCCACCGACCCCATCACCAGGTTACCCAGGCTGCTCATGCCTCTCGTACCCATGACCACCGTGTTGCAGCCCAGCCGCTTGACCGCCGCGACCACTTCGGTCACCACATCACCGACCACCTCGTGCAGTTCGTAACTGATGCCCGCCGCGTCCAGCATCCGCGCCGCGTCAGCGTTCAGTTTCTTCGCATGGTTGATCGCGCCATTGCGCAGGTCGTTGAGCATGGTCGCCGGCACATAGTTGCCGTACAGGTTCGGCTCACGCTGCACGTTCAGCACGTGAACCTGGATATTGGGGAAAACCCGTGAGAACTCGACCAGATACTCGATCGCACGCTTGGCCGATGCCGATCCGTCAAATGGAACCAGTACATTCTGCATAGCTATTCCCTTTTTCTCGTTGATTTCATTCAGAGCATAGCCGCTCTGCGCTTCGATGCACATGATCTGCATCAACCGGACGCAGCATTGCTGCTACCCCGAAGGTGCCAGCGCCATCAACTGCCAAAGGGAACAGCCATCTGCTCAGGCGCGCGGCAGGGTAACGCCGCGCTGCCCCTGGTATTTGCCGCCACGGTCCTTGTAGGAAACCTCACACTGCTCGTCGGATTCGAAGAACAGCATCTGCGCCACGCCTTCGTTGGCGTAGATCTTCGCCGGCAGCGTGGTGGTATTGGAGAACTCGAGAGTAACGTGCCCTTCCCACTCGGGCTCCAGCGGCGTCACGTTGACGATGATACCGCAACGGGCATAGGTGCTCTTGCCCAGGCAGATGGTCAGGACATTGCGCGGGATGCGGAAGTACTCGACAGTGCGGGCCAGGGCAAAGGAATTCGGCGGGATGATGCAGACGTCGCTCTTGATATCGACGAAGCTCTTCTCGTCAAAGTGCTTGGGGTCGACGGTGGCCGAGTGGATGTTGGTAAACACCTTGAACTCGTCCGCACAGCGCACATCGTAGCCGTAGCTGGAGACCCCATAGGAAATCACCCGCTCCCCTTCCGCGCCGCGCACCTGACGCTCGACGAAAGGTTCGATCATGCCGTGTTCCTGCGACATCTGACGTATCCAGCGATCCGATTTGATAGTCATGGGTGAATCCTGATTCAAGGGGTTGAAAAGAGGGCTGCATATTACCGGTTATTCAGCGCGCACTGAAGCCCGGGCGGATGGTGGCGGAACAGGCCTGTGAATCGCAGGCCTGTTGCAAGGAGTTGATCAGTCGTCGCTGATGCTGATGTTCGGTACGCCGGATTGCCCGGCACCGCTGGCCAGGCGCGCCGCCACATGGCGGGCCATGTCCTGATACAGCAGGCTGATCTGACTTTCCGGCTCGGCGATCACGGTGGGCCTGCCGCCGTCGGCCTGTTCGCGGATCATCATCGACAGCGGCATGGAGCCCAGCAGCTCGACACCGTATTCCTCGGACAGGCGAACGCCGCCACCCTCGCCGAACAGGTGTTCGGCATGCCCGCAATTCGAACACACGTGCACCGCCATGTTCTCCACCACACCCACCACCGGAATGTTCACCTTGCGGAACATCTCGATGCCCTTGCGCGCGTCCAGCAGAGCGATGTCCTGCGGGGTGGTGACGATGACCGAGCCGGTCACCGGCGCCTTCTGGGCCAGGGTCAGCTGGATATCGCCGGTTCCCGGCGGCATGTCCACCACCAGATAGTCCAGATCATCCCAGGCGGTCTGGGTCAGCAGCTGCATCAGCGCGCCGGACACCATCGGTCCACGCCAGGCCATGGGCGTCTTGTCCCCCGCCAGGAAGGCCATGGTCATCACCTGCACGCCGTGCGCCCGGGGCGGCACGAACCACTTTTCGTCACGCACCTCCGGCCGGGTGCCTTCCGGCACACCCAGCATCAACCCCATGCTGGGTCCGTAGATGTCCGCGTCCAGCACCCCTACCCGCGCGCCTTCTCCGGCCAGTGCCAGCGCCAGGTTCACCGAGGTGGTGGACTTGCCCACACCGCCCTTGCCGGAGGCCACGGCAATGATGTTCTTCACGTTGGCCAGCCCGGGCACGCCGCCCTGGGTAGGCGCAGCACGAACGGTCCAATCCACCCTGACCGTCGCGCTGTCGACACCGGCCACGTCCTCCACAGCCACGGTCAGCATCTGCTCGATCCCGCGAACGATGTTCCCCGCCGCATAACCCAGCGTCAGCTGCGCGCTTACACGCCCGCCGTCGATATCCAGCGATTGCAGACAACCGGCACTGAGCAGGTCGGTCTTGAGGTAGGGGTCCTGGTAACGGGCCAGGGCCTGTTCTACGGCGGAACGGTCGATCGCGGTCATAAATCCATCCACTTAAGCTGAAAACCCCGACATGCTAATGCCTGGTTGGAGAATTGACCATGCCACGGCCCGTGACCCGTAAGCGCATGCGGACCGCAGGGGCATGGATAACAAAAGTTTTCAGTCAGCCTCTACAGTATGGCGCGACAATGCCGATAAGCTACCAGGCGTGGAAGCACGTCCAAGGATAAAAACACGGCTCGAATTGCGAGCACTGAGGGAATCGCCATGCAGGATACGTTGACACCCCCCTCCCCCGCAGCGGCAGCGTCTGTCGATGGCGGCCGGGCCAATCAATTGGCCGTCACGCTGGGCATCCTGATCCTCACCGGTCTGCTGCTCTGGGCCGGCGACACCTGGACCCGTGCACTCGGGCTCGGGCTGGGGACCATTGCACTGTTCCTGGCCTGGCAGCTGACCCAGCAGTCCGCTGCCGGAACCAGCGCTCTGCGGCACCGGTTCAGCGGAGCCGACGCACTGCAGGTCGACCTTTCGCCACCGGCGGGCCCCGAACAGAGCGATCCGGACTTCGTCGCCTTCAGCGACCGCCTGCGGGACATGCTGCTCGGACTGCAACAGCAGAACCTGCGCATCGCCGTGGACTCGGCGAAGAACCGCGTGCTCGCCGAGCGCACCGAGCAGGCCGCCCGAGCCCAGCAGAACCTGTCAGAGCTGATCTTCCAGGCCAGTGACCAGACCAGCAGCGCGTTGCAGGACATCAGCGCCCGGACCAGCAATATCTCGGGCATGACCGCCCGCAACCTCGATGCGGCCCGCTCCTCGCAGATCCGCCTGACCGAAGCCTGCGACCACATGCAGCAGATCAGTCAGGTAATGCACGGCTTCCAGGGCAACATGGAGGCGCTGGATGCCAGCTCCGGGCAGATCATGAAGATCCTCACCACGGTGCAGAATTTCTCCGCCCAGACCAACATGCTGGCACTCAACGCGGCCATCGAAGCCGCCCGCGCCGGTGAACAGGGTCGGGGCTTTGCGGTGGTGGCCGATGAGGTGCGCAGCCTGTCCATCCAGGTCGGCACCGCAGCGGATCAGATCGGCGAGCTGATGGAGCAGATGCTCGGCGCCATGACCGGGGCAGAACAGCAGTCCCGGCAGATGCGCCAGCAATCCGAGGAAGCCGGCGAGGCGGTGCGTGGCGCCGCGGACCAGTTCGGCCAGATGGTCGAGGATTTCCAGCACACCAACGACGACCTGCTGATGGTCAGCAGCGCGCTGGAGGAGCTGGCGGTCGGCAACCAGGAGACCCACCAGCACAGTATCGCCATCCGTGACAGCAGCCGCAGCATCAGCGCCAACATGGAGCAGAACTTCGCGCTGGCCGACCGTCAGCGCGATGACAGCAACCTGGCCCTGCAGACCCTCAGCCTGTTCCGTCTGGGCAATGGCCAGATGGAGGCGGTGACCGACAGACTGATGGAGTACCGCGCTGCGGTGGAACGCGAACTGGAAGCCCTGGCCGCCAGCGGCGTGGACATATTCGACCGGCGCTATACCCCGATCCCCAACACCAACCCGCCCAAGCATGACGTCAGCTGGGCCGATGCCTGCCGTCCGCGGATCCAGCCGCTGCTGGACAAGTGGGATCACCAGGGCAAGGACGGCATCCTCTACATCGCACCGGTCGACGACCACGGCTACCTGCCGGTAGCCCGCACCGCTGCCTCCCAGCCGCCCACCGGCGACCCCAAGGTGGATGCGGTGAAGAGCAACTACAAGCGCTTCGTCGTGCCCAGCAAGGTCGAGCTGGAGAACCTCAACAAGTGCAAGTACGTGAGCCTGGGGACCTTCGTTCTGCCCGGCACGGATACGGTGATCTTCGTGCAGTTCGTGCCCCTGATGGTCAACGGACGCCACTGGGGCAGCCTGAGCGCCGGCATCCTGCCCCAGGCACTGATTCAGCAGCTCTGAGGCGCGCCGGGAGTCAGGCCCATCATGAAGCGACAGGCCGCATCAGCGGCCTGCTCCACCAGCTGCGCCTGGGTCAGGCCCGTGCGTCTGAGCGGTTTGAAATCATGATCTCCCGATTCCAGCCAGTGCACCCGCAGCTGCGCTGACAGATCATAGCCGGCGACCTCCTCCGGCTTACCGAAGGGATCACGGGTGCCCTGCACCACCAGCCCCGGCCTGACCAGCCCGGCCAGATGCCCGGTACGGGTACGCTCCGGCCTGCCGGGCGGATGGAAAGGATAGCCGAAGCAGAGCACACCCAACGCGTCCAACTCATCGGCCACCATACTGGCGACACGCCCGCCCATGGACTTGCCGCCGATGAACGCCGGCTCGCCCAGCGATGCATACCGCTCGAGAAAATGCGCACGCAGCACCGGCATCGGATTGGGTGGGCGTTTGCTGCCACCTTCTCGGCGCTGGGCCATGTAGGGAAACTCGAAGCGCAGCACGCGGATGCCCCGCCGGGCGAGCGCCGTCGCGAGCAGGTTCATGAAATCGCTGTCCATCGGCGCGCCCGCGCCGTGGGCCAGCAGCAATGTGGCCCGCGCCGTTCCGTCAGGCCGGGTTTCGAGAAAATCCTGTATCACTGCAACTCCAGGCGAAATCGGTGGTCCCTAGGATATCGCCACTTCGATGGCTTCCCCAGCCCGCAACGGGTACAACAGGAATTTTCCGCAGGCCTTGATCCAGGGCAAGTGCGACATCATGTCACAGCCGTTCACAGTGCCTGCTCTTCACAGTCAGGAGCCTGAGGCTTATCCTTGCATGCATCGGTAAGCCGGCCCATGGGGAGGCCGTACGGAAACAGCCACGGAGCTGTTGTAGCCGACAGTTCTACCGGCGCAACCTTTCCCCTGCAAGTAGATTTCTCGCAGCCACCTCCGTCGTCCAACCCTTTGCCGGCCATTACATTGACATGAGTCATTGCAAACAGTGGGGTCTTTTCTCATACTGCGCGCGCTTTGACCACCTATTAACCTTCGCTATCCGTGGGAATCTCGCATGAGCACAGCTACCACTCCGACAGCCTATAACTACAAGGTGGTACGTCAGTTC
This sequence comes from Halopseudomonas pertucinogena, assembly GCF_014646575.1. GTDB lineage: Bacteria > Pseudomonadota > Gammaproteobacteria > Pseudomonadales > Pseudomonadaceae > Halopseudomonas > Halopseudomonas pertucinogena. The sequence continues at coordinate 292,116 of NZ_BMNN01000002.1, forward strand.
GCCGTCATGACGGTCGTCTGGGGTATCATCGGTATGGCTCTAGGTGTCTTTATCGCAGCCCAGCTGGTCTGGCCTGCACTCAACTTCGACCTGCCCTGGACCAGCTTCGGACGCCTGCGTCCGTTGCACACCAACCTGGTCATCTTCGCCTTCGGCGGATGCGCCCTGATGGGTACGTCGTTCTACGTGGTGCAGCGCACGACACAGGCCCGCCTGATGTCGGACAACATGGCTGCGTTCGTGTTCTGGGGCTGGCAGGCGGTTATCCTGCTCGCGATCATCACGCTTCCGCTCGGCATGACGTCCACCAAGGAATACGCGGAGCTCGAATGGCCGATCGACATCCTGATCACGGCCGTCTGGGTAGCCTATGCCACGGTGTTCTTCGGCACCATCGCCAAGCGCAAGATGAAGCACATCTACGTCGCCAACTGGTTCTACGGCGCGTTCATCATCACCATCGCCGTGCTGCACATCGTCAACAACATGGCGATGCCGGTCAGCCTGTTCAAGTCGTACTCCATGTACGCCGGCGCCACCGATGCGATGATCCAGTGGTGGTACGGCCACAACGCCGTAGGTTTCTTCCTGACCGCCGGCTTCCTGGGCATGATGTACTATTTCGTGCCCAAGCAGACCGAGCGTCCGGTGTACTCCTATCGCCTGTCGATCGTCCACTTCTGGGCGCTGATCGGCCTGTACATCTGGGCCGGCCCGCACCACCTGCACTACACCGCGCTGCCTGACTGGGCGCAGACCCTGGGCATGGTGATGTCGCTGATCCTGCTGGCTCCGAGCTGGGGTGGCATGATCAACGGGATGATGACCCTGTCCGGCGCCTGGCACAAACTGCGCACCGACCCGATCCTGCGCTTCCTGGTGGTGTCCCTGGCGTTCTACGGCATGTCCACCTTCGAAGGCCCGATGATGGCGATCAAGACCGTCAACGCCCTGTCGCACTACACCGACTGGACCATCGGCCACGTACACGCCGGCGCACTGGGCTGGGTTGCCATGATCTCCATCGGTGCCATCTACCACATGCTGCCCAAGGCCTTCGGCCGCGAGCAGATGTACAGCATCGGCCTGATCAACGCGCACTTCTGGCTCGCCACCATCGGTACCGTTCTTTACATCGTTTCCATGTGGGTCAACGGCATTACCCAGGGCCTGATGTGGCGTGCAGTGAACATCGACGGCACCCTGACCTACTCCTTCGTCGAGGCGCTGGAAGCCAGCCACCCGGGCTTCATCGTCCGCATGATCGGTGGCCTGTTCTTCGTGGCCGGCATGCTGCTGATGGGCTACAACTCCTGGCGCACCATCCGGGCCTCCAAGCCGGCTGAAGCGCAAGCTGCTGCCCAGATCGCCTGAGGATTATGATCGATGAAACAACACGATATCGTTGAAAAGAACATAGGCCTGATGATCGTGCTGATCGTGGTTGCGATCAGCTTCGGTGGCCTGACCCAGATCGTCCCGCTGTTCTTCCAGGACGAGACCACCCAGCCGGTGGAGGGCCTGCGGCCCTACACCGCGGTGGAACTGGAAGGCCGCGACATCTATATCCGCGAAGGCTGCGTGAGCTGCCACTCGCAGATGATCCGCCCGTTCCGCTCCGAGACCGAGCGTTATGGTCATTATTCCGTAGCCGGTGAAAGCGTCTGGGAGCACCCCTTCCTGTGGGGCTCCAAGCGTACCGGTCCGGACCTGGCCCGCGTCGGCGAGCGTTACTCCGATGACTGGCACCGCGCCCACCTGATCAACCCGCGTGACGTGGTGCCCGAGTCCAAGATGCCCTCCTACCCCTGGCTGCAGGAGAACGTCCTGGATGGCAAGAACACAGCCCGGAAGATGGAAGTCCTGCGCAATCTGGGCGTTCCGTACACCGATGATGACATTGCAGGTGCCCGCGAGGCCGTACGTGGCGTGAGCGAGATGGACGCGCTGATTGCCTATCTGCAGCACCTTGGCACCGTCATCTCTGACCGCCGGTAAGCAAACATGGACATCAATACTCTCCGCGGCATAGCCACCATCTTCGCGATGGTGGCATTTATCGGCATCGTGATATGGGCCTACAGCTCATACAAGAAGAAGGATTTTGACGAAGCCGCCCAACTTCCCTTCGCCGACGACGATAAAGACAAGGCAACGCGTGAGCAGAAAGATACCCGGAGTAATGAAAAATGAGTGATTTCTGGCATTGGTACATCATCGTACTCACCGTTGTCTTCCTGGTTCTGATCACCTGGCTGCTGTTCGCTACCCGCAGGGGTCAGCGTCCCGACCAGACCAGCCAGACCACCGGTCACGCGTATGACGGCATTGAAGAGTATGACAACCCCCTGCCCCGCTGGTGGTTCATGCTGTTTGTCGGCACCCTGGTGTTCACCGTCATCTACCTGATCCTGTATCCGGGCATGGGCCGGTTCCCGGGTGTGCTGGGCTGGACCCAGGTCAACCAGTACGAGCGTGAGGTCGAGCGCGCCGAAACCCGTTTCGAGCCGATCTTCGCCAAGTACCGCGACCTACCCATCGAGGAAGTGGCCCGTGACGAAGAGGCACGCCGTATCGGTCAGCGTCTGTTCGCCACCAACTGCTCCGTCTGTCATGGCTCCGACGCCCAGGGCTCCTTCGGCTTCCCCAACCTGACCGACGACGACTGGTTGTGGGGCGGCGAGCCCGAGCAGATCCTGACCACCCTGCGTCAGGGCCGTCAGGCCACCATGGCGGCCTGGCTGCCGGTGATCGGTGAGGAAGGCGTGCGCAACACCGCCGGTTATGTACGCAGCCTGTCCGGCCTGGAAACCGAGGGTGTGGACATTGAGGCAGGCAGAGAGGTATTCGCTACCAACTGCGTGGCCTGTCACGGCCCGGACGGCAAGGGCAACCACCTGCTGGGCGCGCCGAACCTGACCGACGACGTCTGGCTGTACGGCTCCAGCATGCTGCAGGTGTCGCACAGCATCCGCGCCGGCCGTAACGGTAACATGCCGTCACAGGCTCACCTGGGTGAGGACAAGCTGCACATGCTTGCTGCCTACGTCTACAGCCTCTCGCTGGAAGACGAGTAACACCCGCGCGACCCTGTGTCGCATGGTTCGCTCCGCCCGGTCAGCGTATGCTGATCGGGCGGAGCCCGTTATGGCTGCCGCCATTGTCTGACCTGCCATGGCCAGGCCTTCCCTCCTAAAACTATATGGCAGCCTGAAATGAGCGATAAGATTCCCGTCAAAGATGTCACTACCGAGAAGATCGAGACGATCGATCTGTACGCCAAGCGCGAAGCCATCCACACGCGCTCGTACAAGGGGTTCTTCAAGAACATCCGTCTCGCTGGTGTGACGTTTCTGTTCCTCCTGTTCTTCGGCACCGCGTGGCTGAACGTGGATGGGCGCCAGGCAGTCCTGTGGGACCTGCCTGCCCGCCAGTTCCACATCTTCGGCGCGACCTTCCAGCCGCAGGACTTCTTCCTGCTGTCGTTCCTGCTGATCATCTGCGCCTTCGGCCTGTTCTTCATCACCACCTTCGCCGGGCGGATCTGGTGCGGCTATACCTGCCCGCAGACGGTCTGGACCTGGATCTTCATGTGGGCCGAGCGCATTACCGAGGGTGAGCGCAACGCGCGCATCAAACTGGATGCCGCCCCCATGAGCCTCAATAAATTCATGCGGCGCAGCGCCAAACATGCGCTCTGGGTCGGCGTCTCGCTGATCACCGCCCTCACCTTCGTCGGCTATTTCACCCCCATCCGCGGCCTGCTGGTGGACCTGGTCACCTTCGACCTGAACGGCTGGGCGGCGTTCTGGATTTTCTTCTTCACCGCTGCGACCTATATCAACGCCGGCTGGCTGCGCGAGCAGGTGTGCTTCTACATGTGCCCCTACGCACGCTTCCAGAGCGTGATGTTCGACAAGGACACCATGGTGGTGACCTACGATTACAACCGTGGCGAAAACCGCGGCCCGCGCAAGAAGGGCGTGGACCCGGCGGAGCTGGGCCTGGGCGACTGCACCGACTGCACCATGTGCGTGCAGGTCTGCCCCACCGGCATCGACATCCGCGACGGCCTGCAGCATGAGTGCATCCAGTGCGCTGCCTGTATCGATGCCTGTGACGAGGTCATGGACAAGATGGGTTACGAGCGCGGTCTGATCCGCTATACCACCGAGCAGAACATGGCCGGCAAGAAGACTCGCATTCTGCGGCCGCGCCTGATCGGCTACGGCGCTGCCCTGCTGATCATGATCGCCATGTTCATCTTCACCCTGGGCAACATGGCCCAGGTCAGCCTGGACATCCAGCGCGACCGAAATGTCCTGTATCGCGAAGCGCGTGGCGGCAATATCGAAAACGTGTACATAATCAAGGTCATGAACAAGGGTCAGCAGCCGCGGACGTTCAACCTGACGGTGGACGGCCACCCGGAGCTGAGCCTGGAGATTCAGGCCAATCGCCTGACCGTTGAGCCCAGCAGCCTGTTGCAGGTGCCGGTCAACGTCCAGCTGGATCCCGCTTACATGCAGGGTACCAACATGCCCATCACCTTTACTGTTACAGCGGCAGATGACGAGAGCATTTCGGCCACCGCCGAAAGCCGGTTCATGGGCCCCAGCCTGAGGTAATCCATGCAGCAAGACAACAACATACCCCCCTGGTACAAGCAGTTCTGGCCCTGGTTCCTGATCGGCATCCTGGTATTTGCCGTGGTCATCGGCATGGGACTGCTGTGGGTGTCCCTGCTCAACCCCGACAGCATGGTGCGCGACAACTATTACAAGGAAGGTCGCGCCATCAACATGCACCTGGGCCGGGATCAGATGGCCAGGGAACTGGACCTGTCCGCCAGCTTCACCATCGACGAGCTGACCGGCGGCATGACGCTGCAGCTGGACGGCAACCTCGAGCCGCTGCCCGAACAGCTGCTGATGGATATCATGTCGCCTACCCATGCCGAGCGCGACCGCAGCGTCATGTTGCGCCACATCTCCGGCAACCAGTACACCGGTGAACTGGATTTCACCATCCAGGGCCGCCACTACATCGACCTGAGCGACCCTCTCCTGCCCGGTCAGGATGGCTGGCGCCTCACCGGTGAAGTCACGCTGCAGATGGGACAGCAGCATCAGCTCAGCGCTGACTGATCCATGACCCAGCCCCTGCCCTGCTACCACTGCGGCGAACCGGTTCCGGCCGGTTCGCGCTGGTGCGTGACCATCCTCGGCGAGCAGCGGGACATGTGCTGCCCCGGCTGTCAGGCGGTGGCCGAGGCCATCGTTGCAGGCGGCCTGGCGTCCTACTACAGCCACCGCACCGAGCACTCGGTGAATCCCGAAGCCCTGCCTCGCACACTTCAGGACGAGCTGGAAATGCTCGATCGCAGTGATGTGCAGGAGCGTTACGTGCAGAGCGAGGGTGACCGTCAGAGCATTCAGCTGCTGATCGAAGGCATCAACTGCGCGGCCTGCGGCTGGCTGATCGAACGCCGGCTCAGGCAGGCTCCCGGCGTGGTCGAGGCCAGCCTGAACCTGGGCAACAATCGCCTCAGTCTGAGCTGGGATCGCAGCCTCACCCGGCTCTCCGCGCTGCTGGCGGAAATCAAACGCATCGGTTATGTCGGCCATCCCTACGAGCCGGATCAGGCCAGCGCACAGATTGCCGCCGAGAACCGCCGCTATCTCCGCCGCCTCGGCCTGGCCGGCCTGATGTTCATGCAGGTGATGATGGCGACCATGGCGCTGTGGGATGGATTCAACCGGGACGTCACCCCCGAGATGGCCATCACCCTGCGCTGGACCGCTCTGCTGCTGACCACGCCGGTGGTCCTGTACAGCTGCATCCCGTTCTTCACCGGCGCCTGGCGCGACCTGAAGAACCGTCGGCTGAGCATGGACGTATCGGTGTCACTGGCCATCGGTGCGACCTACCTGGCCGGCATCTGGGCCATTCTCACCGACTCGGGCGAGATCTATTTCGACTCGGTGGTGATGTTTGCCTTCTTCCTGCTTGCCGGGCGCTATCTGGAACGGCGGGCGCGACAGCGCACGGTGGAAAGCACCGCCCGACTGGTCAACCTGTTGCCGCCCAGCACCCTGCGCATCGACGAAAATGGCCAGACCCAGCGGATCATGCTCGACGAGGTACGTCAGGGCGACCGGCTGGAGGTCAAGCCCGGCGAGAGCATTCCTGCAGACGGTGTGATCATCACCGGGGTCAGCAGCATCGACGAATCAGCCCTCTCCGGCGAGTATCTGCCGCTGGCCAAGCGCCCCGGGGACCGGGTCACCGCCGGCACGCTGAACGTCGAAGGGCCCCTGCAGATCGAGGTCAGGGCCGTGGGCGAACAGACTCGCCTGTCCGCCATCGTGCGCCTGCTGGACCGTGCCCAGTCCGATAAACCCCGGCTGGCGCGGCTGGCCGACCAGGTGGCCCAGTACTTCCTGCTCGGTGTGTTGCTGTCTATCGTCGTGGTCGGCGGCCTCTGGTGGTGGCTGGTCAGTGGCGATCGCGCCTTCTGGATCATCATCGCCATGCTGGTGGCGGCCTGCCCCTGCGCCCTCTCACTGGCCACGCCCACCGCGCTGACCACCGCCACCGGCAGTCTTCACAAGCTGGGCCTGCTGATCACCCGTGGTCACGTGCTTGAGGTGCTGAACAAGATAGATACCGTGGTGCTGGACAAGACCGGCACCCTGACCGAAGGCCGCATGACCCTTGAGCGCGTCGAGCCTTTCCCCGGGCAGGATGGCGACCTGGCCCTGCAGCACGCACGGATGATCGAGTCCTGCTCGGAGCACCCCATCGCCCGCGCCTTCGGCCGCAGCGCCAGCCAGGCGCAGGATGTGGTCAACCACCCCGGTCACGGCATGGAAGGCCGCTGCGACGGGCGCCTGCTGCGCATCGGCAAGCCCGGCTTCGTCGCCGAACTGGGTGAGTGGACCGCTCCGGAGGTGCCCTCCGCCCCCGGGCAGTGGTTGCTGCTGGGCGACGCGTCGGGCCCGATTGCCTGGTTCGTTCTCAATGACCGGTTGCGCCGGGACGCCGGCGAGCTGATCAACTCGCTCAGGCGCCGTGGCATGCGCATCGTACTGCTGTCCGGGGACCATGCGCCGGTGGTCGAGCGGATGGCCGCCCAGCTGGCTATCGATGAGGCCATCGGCAATGCCGCCCCCGACGACAAGCTGGCATTCGTGCAGCAGTTGCAGGCCGAGGGGGCCCGGGTACTGATGCTTGGCGATGGGGTCAATGACGTGCCGGTACTGGCCAGTGCCGACATCTCCATCGCCATGGGCGAGGCTTCCGACCTGGCCAAGACCAGCGCCGATGCGGTGCTGCTGGGCAGCCGCCTGGAAGCGATCAACGAGGCCTTCGACGTCGCCGGACGCACCCGGCGGATCATGATCCAGAATCTGTTCTGGGCCAGCGCCTATAATTTCGGGATACTGCCGCTGGCCGCCATCGGCCTGGTAACCCCGGCCATTGCTGCGGCCGGCATGTCCGCCAGTTCGCTGCTGGTGGTACTCAATGCCCTGCGCCTGACCCGGCTGCCGCGCCACCGGCAGCCGGCCCCCGGCGCCCCCTTACAGGAGCAGCCCGCATGACCGTACTCTACATTCTCATCCCCGTGGCGATCGTGCTGGTGGCCATTGCCATCGTGGTGTTCAACTGGGCCGTGAACAGTGGTCAGTACGACGATCTGGACGGCCCAGCGCACAGCATCCTGTTCGATGACGAGGAACCGCTGCCGCCCACCTCCGATGAAGCTGCTGCAAAGCCGTCCGCTGTCGAACAGCCGGAACAGAAGACGGACGACCCCCGCTGAGCATGGAACTGCTGCCCCTGTTTTTCACGGCGCTGGCGCTGGGCCTGCTCGGCGGCGGGCATTGCATCGGCATGTGCGGTGGTCTGATGGGAGCCCTGACCATGGCCATTCCTGCCGACCAGCGCCACGGCTGGCCATTATGGCGGGTGTTGCTTGGCTACAACGCCGGACGCATTGCCAGTTACACCCTTGCCGGTGCGCTGCTGGGAAGCCTGGGCTGGCTGATCCAGGACCTCGGGCTGGGCAGCGGCCTGCGGGTTCTGGCCGGCCTGCTGATGATTGCCATGGGCTTGTATCTGGCCAACTGGTGGTCCGGCCTGACGCGTATCGAGCGTCTGGGGCGTGGACTGTGGCAGCACATCGAGCCCCGCGCCCGCCGGTTGCTGCCGGTCACCCGACTGCCCCAGGCGGTGCTGCTCGGCACGCTGTGGGGCTGGCTGCCATGCGGGCTGGTGTACAGCATCCTGGTCTGGGCCAGCAGCCAGGGCGATGCTGGGTTGTCAGCCGCGCTGATGGCTGCCTTCGGCCTGGGTACGCTGCCTACCCTGCTGGCAACCGGGCTGCTGGCCAACCGGATGATGGCCATGCTGCGCCGGCGAGCGGTACGGGTGACCGCCGGCCTGCTGATCATCCTGTTCGGCATCTGGACCATCCCCGGGCCCCACACCGCCTGGATCTGGGGCGGCCATCACGGGCATCATGCCCAGAGCGGCACGCACGCCGAGCATTGAGCGGCTGGCCCGTGCTAGAATCGCCGGACGTTCCGCCCCAACGGGGCGATCCACGCGCAGGTCAGTCCGTCGCCAACGAGGATTCGAGTTACCATGTCCAACGCCATTCCCCTGCTTCAGCGAGAAGCGCACTGCAAGGATTGCAGCCTGGCTTGCATGTGTCTGCCGATTGCCCTGCACGCCGATGAAATGGATGCGCTCGACCGCATCGTCAAGCGCGGTCGCCCGCTGCGCCGCGGCGATGTGCTGTTTCGTCAGGGCGAGGAGTTCACCTCGATCTACGCGCTGCGTACCGGAGCAATCAAGACCTACAGCCTGTCCGACAATGGCGATGAGCAGATCACCGGGTTTCACCTGGCCGGTGAGCTGATCGGCATGTCCGGCATGGACTCGGGTTCTCATACCGTTTCCGCCGTCGCGCTGGAAACCACCTCGGTGTGCGAGATTCCCTTCGACAATCTGGACGAATTGACCGCGGTACTGCCGCAGCTGCGCAAGCAGCTGATGCGGCTGATGAGCCGGGAGCTGCGCGAGGACCAGGAAATGATGCTGCTGCTGTCGCGCAAGAATGCCGACGAGCGCATTGCCACCCTGCTGATCAACCTGTCCGCACGCTTCCGCGCCCGCGGCTACTCGGCCCGATCCTTCCGCCTGGCCATGTCCCGCAACGAGATCGGCAATTATCTCGGCCTGGCGGTGGAAACGGTGTCCCGGGTATTCACCCGCTTCCAGCAGCAGGGATTGATCACCGCCGACGGCAAGCAGATCGAGATCACCGACTATATTCAATTGTGCGCGCTGGCTGGCGGCCAGAACGAGTAATCCACTTCAGGAATTCCATCCCATGATATTCGACGAGTTCACGATCAAATCCCTCATCCGCCCGGTTCCAGGCTTCCCGAGGGAGGGCGTGACCTTCCGTGACATCACTCCGCTCTATCAGTCGCCGCGCGCCGTACGCATGGTGACCGACAGCATGATCCAGCGTTATGTGGAATCCCCGGTGACCCACATCGGCGCCATTGACGCCCGTGGCTTTCTGCTCGGCTCGGTGCTGGCCTACGAGCTGAACAAGCCGCTGATCCTGTTCCGCAAGGCGGGCAAGCTGCCGGCCGACTGCATCAGCGCCAGTTACAACACCGAATACGGCGAAGCCCGTATCGAGATCCACCGCGATGCACTGTCCGCCGGCGCCCAGGTACTGCTGGTGGATGATCTGATCGCCACCGGCGGCACCTTCATTGCCGCCGCGCAGCTGGTCGACCAGCTCGGTGGTGAAATCTACGAGGCCGCCGCCATCATCGATCTGCCTGACCTTGGCGGCAGCCGTCTGATGCAGGAATCGGGGATAGCCACCTTCACCCTGTGCGCCTTCGCAGAGAACGAGTGACCGCATGAGCGGCGCAGCCCCTGCTGCCGGACTCATCGGACGGGGCACGCCGGAGTTTCGGCGGGCCAGCCTGGCGCTGGTAATTGCCTCGCTGGTGATCTTCGGCAATCTGTACGCCATCCACCCGCTGCTGCCGCTGATCTCGGCGCATTATCAGGTCAGCACGCTGCAGGCGAGTAATGCCTTTACCCTGACCAGTCTGACGCTGGGCCTGTCGCTGCTGGTGCTGGGCCCATTGTCCGACGCCTTTGGTCGTCGCGCCCCGCTGATCATCGGCATGACGGCGACCAGCCTGCTGACCCTGGCCATGGCTCTGGTGGACAACTTCACCGCGCTGATCGTCCTGCGCGCCCTGCTCGGCATCGCCCTGGGCGTGCTGCCGGCCACCGCCATCGCCTACCTCGGCGACAGCATGCAGCGCACCGCACTGATCAGTGCGGTGGGACTGTACATCGGCGGCAACACCGTGGGCGGTGCCGGCGGGCGGCTGCTCGGCGGGTTCATTGCCGATCACCTTGGCCTGCATGCGGTATTCTTCATCATCGGCGGTGCCAGTCTGCTGGGTACGCTGCTGGTATTCCTGCTGCTGCCCCCGGCCCGGGCCTTCCAGCCGCAGAAGCTGTCGCTGACCGGCAGTCTGCTCACCTTCGCCAGCCACCTGCGCAACCCGGCGCTGCTGCCGGCCTTTCTGGTCGGCGGCCTGAGCTTCATGGTGTTCATCAATCTGTACACCTTCATCACCTTCCGTCTCAGTGCGGCGCCCTGGCAGCTGGGTGCCACCAGTCTGGGCATGCTGTTTCTGACCTATCTGGCCGGTACCTTTTCCGCCAGCCTGTCCGGTCGGGTCAGCGCACGGTGGGGGGCATGTCAGGGGATGGCGCTCGGCGTGATGCTGTTCGCGCTGGGGTGCCTGGTTACCCTGAGCGACCAGCTGTGGCTGATCATCGCGGGACTGGTCTGCAATGCGTTCGGCTTCTTCCTTACCCATTCGCTGGCCAACAGCTGGGTCAACCAGCATGCCAGCCACGGCAAGGCCAGCGCCTCCTCGATGTATTCGGTGCTCTACTATCTGGGGGCGGCGGTGGGCATCTACTATCTCTCACCGTTCTGGCGATCGGGGGGCTGGGGCGCGGTGATCGGCGGCAGCCTGGCGATACTGGTCGTCAATCTGGGACTTATCACCCGGTTGCGCCGCCGCCAATAACTGGACTCGGCGCACCGGCTTACATATCATCCGGGCATAACAAATAAAAACATCCACATGGATGCAACATGCAAGGAACCCCGGCATGCCCATCGCTACCCTGCCCCCCGACACTCGCCTGTTGCTGATCGACGACCATCAGATCTATCTCGACGGGCTGACCCTGACACTCAACAACCTCTGCCAGGGCATTACCCTGGACCATGCGCGCACCAGCAGCGAGGCGCTGGAGCAGGTTGGCCAGCACACCTATGATCTGGTTCTGCTGGACCTGCACCTGCCCGATGGCAATGGTCTGCATCTGCTGGAGAAGCTCCAGGCGGCGGACTCGCTCACCCCGGTCGCCATCCTCACCGGCAGCAACAACCCCAGCGACATGGAGGCTGCCCTGAACAAGGGCGCGGCGGGTTTCATCAGCAAGACCGCCGATGGCCCGACGCTGATCAGCGCGGCGCTGCGACTGCTGTTCGGTGAGCAGGTGCTGATTGCCGACGAGAGCCAGCAGGTGGACCGCCGTACGCTGGCCCGGGAGTTCGGCATCACCCCGCGACAGCTGGAGATCCTCGACCTGCTGGCCGAAGGTCTGCCGAACAAGGTCATCTGTCAGCGCCTGTCGCTGTCCGAGGATACGGTCAAAACCCACCTGAAGGCGGTATTTGCCGCACTGGGCTGCCACAACCGCACCGAGTGCGTGAATACCGCACGCAAGAAGGGCCTGGTCAGCAGCTGACTGGCGCCAGCAGCCCCTGCACCACCCGCCGCAGACGGGCCGGCAGCACCGGCTTGTAGATCACCTGTACATCCGCCTGTCTGGCGATCTCGCTGAGAGTGTTGGCGGTATCGGCGGTGACCAGCGCCGCCGGCCCGTCATACAGCCCGCGTTCACGCAGCGTGGTGATCAGATCCAGACCGTTCATCTCGCCCTCCAGGTGGTAGTCGCTGAGCAGCAGGTCCGTGCCGCTTTCCAGCCCCTGCTCCAGCAACGAGCTGGCTTCGGCATGACTGGTCACCTGCAGGCCCCAGTGGCGCAGCAGCGTCTCCATGGCTTCGCGGTTGACCAGATCGTTCTCCACCAGCACTACCCGCCCGCTGAGCGGCGCCCCCTGGCTGGTCAGCGGCATCTCGGCCTCGGCCTGCCAGCGACCCAGCGGCACCTCCACCCAGAAGCAGGCGCCTTTGCCGGGTGCGGAGGTGACACCGGAGGGGTATTCCAGCAGATGCTGCAACTGGCGACAGATCGACAGCCCCAGCCCCACGCCCTTCTCCAGCGTCCGGGCAGGGTTGCGCAGCTGAGTGAACTCCTCGAAGATCCGCTGCTGATCGGCGATGCTCAGCCCGCAGCCGTTGTCGATGACCTCGATACGCGCCTGGTCCTCCCGCTCGGTAACCCGCACCAGCACAGCGGTGCCCTCCGAGTGCATCAGCGCATTGTTGAGGTAGTTGCGCACCAGCCGCTCGAGCAGCACCGGGTCGGTCTGCACGGCGCAGCGCGGCGGGCACTGCAGCTCCAGGCGGATGCCCTTTTCGCTGGCCGCCTTCTCCAGCGTGCCGGTCAGCCGTGCGAGCCAGCCGTGCAGGTTGATATGCCGCAGCTGCGGTCGCACCATGCCGACCGACAGGCGCGAAATATCCAGCAGGGAGTTGAGCATCGCCTGCAGCAGCTGGGAGGACTCGGCCAGTCGCTGTACCGTCTTGCGGGCCTCGGCGTCGCTCACTTTTTCCTGCAGGTGCTCGATGAACAGCGACATCGCGTGCAGCGGCTGACGCAGGTCATGGCTGGCGGTGGCCAGAAAGCGCGTCTTGCTCTGGCTCTCCTGCTCCACCCGCATATGGGCAGCGCGCAACAGTTCCTCGTTGAGATAGGCCCGGCGCAGCATGTATTCGTAGGCATAGGCCACCACGCTGCCCATGAGGGTGAAACTGCACAGGTACAGGCTGATGCTGATGATCATCTCCCGTGGCGCACCAAGCGCGATCTCGCCCGCCAGATAGCACAGCAGGATGACCCATGAGCAGTACACCGAATGGCGCGCCGGCAGCCCGAGCAGGAAGGTGCCGGACAGCAGTACCAGATACAGCCCGTCGTGGGTAACCGGCACGCTCAACGGCTCGGTTCGGCACAGCAGAATGATTACCGCCACGGCCAGACCCACGGAGAGGTAGGCCAGGGTCGCGAAGGCAAAGGCCTTCTGCGGGCTGACCCGGTCAGGGCGATTGACGAACCACAGTGAAAAGGCCACCAGCACCAGCACCACGGTGCGGATGGGTATGGTGATCTCGTGGATCTCCGGCGGCAGATAGCGGTAATCCACCCAGAAGAACAGCAGCATGAAACCGATGCTGGATAACGCCACCGGCACCAGGCGGCCCCGCATCTTGCGGTGCATGTAATTCTGAAAATCCTGCTCGACGAGCCGGGTGAACCGCAGGCGGCCGAGGCGGTGGCGCTGCGCCAGCAGTGCAGGTTCATCCAGCGAGTCGGTCCGAGAGGCAGCGGCGGCATCAATCATGTTGTTATTTTCCCTGATCTGCGCTTGGCAAGAGCCTACGCCCTTTATGCCTTCCGGGCCATACCCCTGCTGTTGATGCCCTGCCATCAGCGCGGAGTGGGCCGGTTGACCAGCCCGGCGTGGCTCTGCATGCTAAAGTCCAATCAGCATTCAGCTTTCCCCTTGCACACAGGAGACCCCAGCATGCCCCAGACTCAGGACCGCAACCGCCAGATACTGCTTGCCTCCCGCCCGGTGGGCGCGCCGGTGCCCGAGAACTTCCGCCTGGTGGAATCGGCGGTACCTTCGCCAGGACCGGGCCAGATGCTGCTGCGTCATATCTGGATGTCCCTCGACCCCTACATGCGCGGTCGCATGAGCGATGCCAAGTCCTATGCCGAGCCGGTGGCGATCAATGACGTGATGCCCTGCGGGGCGGTCGCCTGGGTCGTGGAGTCCAATCTGGAGGGCTATCAGCCGGGTGATCTGGTAATGAGCTATACCGCCGGCTGGCAGGATTACAGCCTGTCCGACGGCAGCATGGTGTTCAGGCTTGACCCGAACATGCCGCACCCCTCGCAGGCGCTGGGTGTACTCGGCATGCCCGGTTTCACCGGCTACATGGGGCTGCTGGATATCGGCCAGCCGAAACCCGGCGAGACCGTGGTGGTGGCCGCCGCAACCGGCCCGGTGGGCAGTGTCGTGGGCCAGGTCGCCAAGCTCAAGGGCTGCCGCGTGGTAGGCATCGCCGGGGGGCCGGACAAGTGCGCCTACGCCGTGGATGAACTGGGTTTCGATGCCTGCCTGGACCACAGGCTCGACAGCCTGCCGGAGGACCTGGCCAATGCCTGCCCCGACGGCATCGACGTGTATTTCGAGAACGCCGGCGGCAAGGTGTTCGATGCGGTCATGCCGCTGCTCAACCCCCATTCCCGGGTGCCCGTGTGCGGCCTGATCGCCCAGTACAACGCCACCGAATTGCCGCCCGGCCCGGATCGGCTGCCACAACTCATGCGGCTGCTGCTGAGTCAGCGCATACGCATGCAGGCCTTCATCATCTTCGACAACTACGGGCCGCACTATCCCGAGTTTCTTGCCGAGATGACCCCCTGGGTGGCCGAGGGTAAGGTGAAGGTTCGCGAGCATCGGATCGAAGGGCTGGAAAACGCGCCCCAGGGCCTGATCGGCCTGCTAGAGGGGCAGAACTTCGGCAAGGTGGTAGTGAAGATCGCCGACTGATTGAGGGAACGCCATGCCGGATTACATCCTCGCCATCGACCAGGGCACTACCAGCAGCCGAGCGATGATCTTCGACGCCCGACTGCAGCCGGTGAGTGTCGCCCAGCAGGAGTTCGACCAGCACTTCCCGCAGGATGGCTGGGTGGAGCACGACGCCGAGGATATCTGGCACAGCGTGATTTCGGTGGTCCGCCGCGCGCTGGGTGACGCCGGGCTGACTGCGACGGCTATCAGCGCCATCGGCATCACCAATCAGCGCGAAACCACGGTACTCTGGGACGCCGCCACAGGCGAGGCGGTGCATCCAGCGATCGTCTGGCAGGACAGACGCACCGCGGAGTTCTGTGACCGGCTGCACGCCGCCGGGCATGAGCCCCTCATCAACGAACGCACCGGCCTGCTGATCGACCCCTATTTCTCCGGCACCAAGCTGCACTGGCTGCTGGATAACGTGGCCGGCGCCCGCGAGCGCGCCGCACGGGGCGAACTGCGCTTCGGCACCATCGACAGTTTCCTGCTCTGGCGCCTGACCGGCGGCAAGGTGCATCGCACCGATGCGACCAACGCCTCGCGCACCCTGCTGTTCAATATTCATACCCAGCAGTGGGACGACCAGTTGCTGGAGCTGCTGAACATTCCGGCCAGCCTGTTGCCGGAAGTGCTGGATAATACCGCCGATTTCGGCATCACCGACCCGTCGCTGTTCGGCGCCGGCATTCCCATATGCGCCATGGCCGGCGACCAGCAGGCGGCGCTGGTCGGCCAGGCCTGCTTCCACCCCGGCAGCGTCAAGAGCACCTATGGCACCGGCTGTTTCATGGTGATGAACACCGGTACCACTCCGGTGCAATCCGGCCATCGGCTGCTGACCACCGTAGCCTACCGGTTGGCAGGCGAGACCACATATGCCCTGGAAGGCAGCATTTTCGTTGCCGGCGCGGCCATTCAGTGGCTGCGTGACGGGCTGAAACTGATCCGCCACGCCGATGAAACCGAAGCGCTGGCCGAACAGGTTGGCGATCAGAGCGGCGTATATCTGGTGCCGGCCTTCACCGGCCTGGGCGCGCCCTACTGGGACCCGCTGGCGCGGGGAGCGATCCTCGGGTTGACTCGCGATACCGGCATCGCCGAGATCGTCACCGCCGGGCTGCAGTCGGTATGCTTCCAGACCCGCGACCTGCTGGAGGCGATGCAGGCCGACAGCGCCATGCCGATGTCCACCCTGCGGGTCGATGGTGGCATGGTCGTCAACAACTGGATGGTACAGGCGCTGGCCAATACCCTGGGCGTACCGGTGGACCGGCCGCAGGTGACCGAAACCACTGCGCTGGGCGTCGCCTGTCTGGCCGGGCTGCACGTCGGGCTGTTCACCGGGCTGGAGGATCTCGCACGGCACTGGGATTGCGAACGCAGCTTTGCCCCGGTGATGCCGGAGGCCCGGCGCGAGGAACTCTACGCCGGCTGGCTGGACGCAGTGGAGCGGGTGCGGCGCCCGGCCCATGCCAACCGCACCGGCGAAGGCTGACTACGGCGTCCTGTCCTCGCTGCCGCTATTCTGTCCCGGCTCAACTACCGGCACGACGGCCGGCTCGGCGACGCCGTCCTCGTGGATCAGCTCCGGCTCGATCGGCAGTTCCTCTGCCGGTACCGCGACTACCTCATGCTCCTCCCGCGCCTCGGCATACAGGCTCCAGGCGGCCATGAACAGGGCAGCAATCAGCGGGCCGATGACAAAACCGTTGAGTCCGAACAATGCCAGCCCGCCGAGGGTGGATATGAGCACCACGTAGTCCGGCAGCTTGGTGTCCTTGCCGACGAGTATGGGGCGCAGTACGTTGTCCGCCAGACCGATGACGACCGCCCCGAAGGCGGTCAGGATGGCCGCTTCCCACAACGCGCCGGTCGCCAGGAAGTAGATCGCCACCGGGCCCCAGATCAGACTTGCCCCTACCGCCGGCAGCAGTGACAGCACCGCCATCAGCACGCCCCAGAGCAGGGCCCCCTGGAGACCCAGGACCCAGAAGATGAAACCGCCCAGCGCGCCCTGCACCGCCGCAACAGCGATATTGCCCTTTACCGTGGCCTTGACCACGGTGGTGAATTTGGACAGCAGGTGCTGCTTGTAGATCTCGCCCAGCGGGATGGCGCGGCGCACGCTGGCAGCCACCTGGCGGCCATCACGCAGCAGGAAGAACAGCAGATACAGCATGATGGCGAAGCTGATCAGGAACTGGAAGGTGTTCTGCCCGATGCTGAAGGCCTTGGTCGCCAGGAACTGGCTGCCGGTCATGGCGAACTCGGATATGCGTTCCTGCACATCGGCCAGATCGGTAAGGCCGAACCGCTCCAGCAGGCTGCGGGCGAATTCGGGCAAGGCATTGATGACCTGTTCCAGGTAGTCACCGAAATTCAGCGTGCCGCTGCTCACCCGCTGATAGATATTGGTGCCCTCCTGAACCAGTGCGCCGGCCATGAGACTCAGAGGCAGGATCACGATCACCAGAATGATGACCAGGGTAACCGCAGCGGCCCAGCCGCGCCGACCGTTGAAACGGTTCTCGAAACGCCGCTGCATGGGATAGAAGATGATTGCCAGGATAGTGCCCCAGAACACCGCTCCGTAGAACGGCAGCAGGATTGCCACGAAGGCGATGGATACCAGCGCCAGCAGCAACACGAAACTCTTGTTTTCCATATTGGTATTGATCATGGCTTGCCTGTGTTCATCCAGTCGTCGGGTGAGACCGGAAGAATACCAGCGCCGGATGAAAGCAGATAGCGGGCGACCCGCCGTCAAAACATTCAACACTCCCGGCAGTACGTGGTCTCAATCTGGTGTCACCCCCATTCCACGGAGACAACCCATGAAGATCATTACCAGAACCCTGCCCCTGATCGGTTTCGCCGCCCTGCTCGCCAGCCCGGCCGTGATGGCACAACAGGAAGATGTCACCTGCGAGTCCAACATGGCTTCGCTGTCCGAGAATGCCGACTATGACCGCGAGAGCCTGACCGAATCGGCCCGGCAGCAGATAGACGAACATATCCGCATGGCCGGCGAAGCGCAGTCGCAAGGCGATGAAGAAGGGTGTGTGGTCCACTCGAGCAAGGCCCTGCAGGAAATACGCGGCGCCGGCTCCAGCGAGAATGCCCAGGATACCGAGGGCAATGAAGAGCAATAGGCCGGAAACAACAGAGCCCCTGACCTTGAGGGGTCAGGGGCTCTGGAAATTGGTCGGAGCGACTGGAATCGAACCAGCGACCTTCTCGTCCCGAACGAGACGCGCTACCAGGCTGCGCTACGCTCCGTATTGGTGAGGCGGCATTTTACATAATCGTTATTTTTTCACAAGTGCAAAGATGAAAAAATCTTTAGCCGCCCGGCGCTTAGGCCACCTCAGCCCTCGGCCGCGGCAGTCAGCATGGTCTGCAGTTCACCGGATTCGGCAAGCTCCAGGATGATGTCGCTGCCACCTACCAGCTCACCCTTCACCCACAGCTGCGGAAAGGTCGGCCAGTTGGCGTACTTGGGCAGCTCGGCGCGGATGTCCGGGTTCTGCAGGATATCCACATAGGCGAACTTCTGTCCACAGGCCATCAGCGCCTGAACCGCACGGGCGGAGAAGCCGCACTGCGGCGCATTCGGCGCGCCCTTCATGTAGATGAGGATGGGGTGGCTGGCGATCTGATCTTTGATGGTGTCGATGGTGGTGCTCATGGTGATCCCCTGAAGCGGTGAATGGGCAGAACGATTGGCGCCATTGTATCGCAAAGCCCCCTTTCTGCCCATCGGCCCACCCGCGGTTGGGGCATTTGCCTTGCGCTGGATTTTACCTATAAGATGCCTGCTTCTCACTCTCGATGGATGGCTTGTACCGAGCCAATAGGCTGCGGTACGGGCTCCCATTTCCGATCGGCAGCCGATCGCAATCAGGTAGCACAACATGACAGTACGGCATTTTCTTTCGTTGATGGATTGTTCCCAGGCAGAGCTGGCCGGCCTGCTCAAGCGCGGCATCGAGCTGAAGGACCTGCACCGCCGGGGAGTGGTCTACGAGCCGCTGAAGAACCGCGTACTGGGCATGATCTTCGAGAAGGCCTCCACCCGCACCCGGGTCTCCTTCGAGGCGGGCATGGTGCACCTTGGCGGTCAGGCCATCTTTCTTTCGCCGCGGGATACCCAGCTGGGACGCGGCGAGCCGGTGGAGGACAGCGCACGGGTACTGTCGAGCATGTGCGATGCCGTCATGATCCGCACCTTCGCCCATGCCACGCTCGAGACCTTCGCTGCCTACTCCCGGGTGCCGGTGATCAATGGCCTGAGTGACGATCTTCACCCCTGCCAGCTGCTGGCAGACATGCAGACCTACCTTGAGCACCGCGGCAGCATCAAGGACAAGGCCGTGGTCTGGGTCGGCGACGGCAACAACATGTGCAACACCTACATCCAGGCTGCCATCCAGTTCGAGTTCCAGCTGCGCGTGGCCTGCCCCGAAGGCTACGACCCTGATCCGGCGCTGCTCGAGCAGGCCGGTGACCGGGTGAGCATCGTCCGCGATCCGCGCGAGGCGATGGCCGGGGCGCACCTGGTCTGCACCGACGTCTGGGCCTCGATGGGTCAGGAAGAGGAAGCAAGGGAGCGCAGAAAGACCTTCGCACCCTATCAGGTGACATCGCAATTGCTGGATCTGGCCGACGAGTCGGTGGTGTTCATGCACTGCCTGCCAGCGCACCGCGGCGAGGAGGTCTGCGCCGAGCTGATGGATGATCCGCGCAGCCTGGTCTGGGATCAGGCGGAGAATCGCCTGCATGCGCAGAAGGCACTGATCGAATTCCTGCTGGCGGTGTGACGGCCATGTCCGAGATCGTGCTGGAGCTCAACGAACTGGCCTGCGGCTACGACGACACGCCTATCGTACATGAGCTGAGCCTGCATCTGCGGGCCGGCGATATCGGCTGCCTGCTGGGACCATCCGGCTGCGGCAAGACCACCACCCTGCGCAGCATCGCCGGCTTCGAGGCGGTCACCGCAGGCGAGATCCGGTTGCGCGGCGAGCTGCTGTCCAGCCCCACCACACGGGTGCCACCGGATCGCCGCCGCATCGGCATGGTATTCCAGGATTACGCGCTGTTTCCGCATCTCACCGTCAGCGAGAACATCGCCTTCGGCATCAGCCGGCACCCGCAGCGCCGGCGCATCGTCAGCGAACTGCTGGAGCTGGTCAATCTGGACCGGCTGGGCAACCGCTATCCCCACGAACTGTCGGGGGGCCAGCAGCAGCGGGTGGCGCTGGCCCGGGCGCTGGCGCCGGAGCCTGCCCTGCTGCTGATGGACGAACCCTTCTCCAACCTCGATGGCGACCTTCGCCGACGCCTGTCGGCCGAAGTGCGGGACATCCTCAAGGCCCGTGGCATCAGCGCCATGCTGGTCACCCACGATCAGAGCGAGGCCTTCGCCATGTGTGACCAGGTCGGCGTTCTGCGCGAGGGCCGGCTGCAGCAATGGGATACGCCCTACAACCTCTATCACGAACCGGCCACGCCCTTTGTCGCCAGCTTCATCGGCCAGGGCTATTTCCTGCGTGGCCAGCTGCTCACTCCGGATACGGTGCAGACCGAGCTCGGCGTGATCCGCGGCAACCGTGCCTATCAGCTGCCCACCGGCAGCGCAGTGGATGTGCTGCTGCGCCCGGATGACATCGTCGGCGAGGATGGCAGCGCGCTGACCGCGACCATCACCGGCAAGGTGTTTCTCGGCGCCACCACCCTGTATCGCCTGCAACTGCCTACCGGCAGCACGGTGGAGACCCTGTTTCCGAGCCATGATGATCACCCGCTGGGCGAGGTACTGGGCATCCGCGTGGCAGCCGATCACCTGGTCATCTTCGCCGCCCAGGGCAGCGTCAACGTCAGCGCCACGCTGCCGCTTGAGCAGATGCTTGCGCAGGGTGATTCCGCCTGAGCGAGCGCGCGCTCTTGGCAAGCGGCTGACGGCTCCGGATAATGGCGGTTTTTCAATCCAGCCTGACGAGTCCATTCATGCAGATAGCCAAAGACGCCGTGGTCCAGTTCCACTACACCCTGTTCGACGCCAAGGGCGAACAGATCGAAACCTCCCGCGATCACGAGCCGGTTCTCTACCTGCACGGTCAAGCGGGCCTGCTGGACGGGCTGGTCGAAGCGATGGAAGGTCGCTCCGCCGGTGACAGTTTCAGCATCGAGCTGCCGGTGGACAAGGCGTACGGTCCAGTGCGCCCCGACGCGCTGCAGAAAGTCCAGATCAAGCACCTGCAGGGTGCCAGAAAGTGGAAGCCCGGCATGCTGGCGGTGATCCAGACCGAACAGGGTCCGCGCCAGGTCACCGTGGTGAAGGTCGGCCACTCCCAGGCAGTGGTCGACAGCAACCATCCACTGGCCGGCCGCGATCTGAAGTTCGACGTGGAAATCCTGGCCGTGCGCCCCGCCACCGAGGACGAACTGGCCCACGGTCATGCTCATGGGGCAGGCGGCCATCAGCACTGAGCCAGACCGCTCCCGCCCCGGATTCTGGCGATGTCCGGGGCGCGACAAAAAACAACCCAAGCATTATTGACAGAAAAAGTGTATTATGGTTGTTTTTCATCACAAGGGAGCAGATTTGATGTCAGCAAAACCCGCTGTTACGGTTACCGCCAAGAAACCCACCAGGGCCGCAGCCAAACGCAAGCCGGAGCCGGCCGTCGCTACCAGTGAATCCATCGACGACCAGATCCAGGCGTTCCTCGCCGCAGGCGGAAAGATCCAGAGCATCCCCACCGGCACCAGTGGCCAGACCTATGGCGGACCACGGGGCAGAACCGCCGTCAAGAGCGCTGCCAAGCCAGCAGCCAAGACCGCCAGCAAGGCCTGATACACCCACCCCTGATCAGGGCGTCAGCGACGATTGCCACCGAGCAGTTGCAGATTCTCGTCATACAGCGCAGCCAGTAACGCTGTGCCATTACCGGCCACACGAAACCCGCCCCAGCGAGCCCGCTCGTAGACAGCGGCGGAGCCTTCTTCGAAGAAGAATGCGTTGGGTCCGATACTAGCGCCCCAATCACCCCGACGAATGCGCATGGAAATCACCCCCGGCTCGACGGCCGGCTGACTTCCGGTGCCCGCCAGCACCGCCCTGCCTTCCGCCCCCACATGCATATAAGCATAGGCGGGTTGTGGCTCGCCGGCGGGCAGCTGCGCGTCCACGGCAAAGCGCAGGGCCATGTAGTCGCCCTGCATCAACGAACGCGGATCAACTGGTGCCAGCTCAAGCAGCACCAGTTGGCCGTCCCGCAATGTACGCTCGAATCCCAGCACCGCGTGAACCACCACCACGCCCACCAGCAGCCAGGCGGCCACGATCCCGCCACGCTCAATGCTCATTTTCGCCCTCCCATTGCCGCAGCAGATATCCGCGCAGGCCGAGCAGCAGCAGGCCACTGATCACCAGCAGCAGGGATTTGTGCAGCAGACTGATATGCAGCCCGTAGTAGAAATCACCCAGGTAGAGCAGCGCGCCCAGGCCCACCAGGACCGCCCAGAAACGTTCGCAGGCATGAAACAGTGCCAACCAGAGCGCAGCAGCAACCAGCAACCCGGGCGCCTGCAGCCCCAACCCGCCCAGCAACAGCACCGCAGCGACCGCGGCGATACGCATCGGAGCGCTCAGCCCGCGACTCAGGCGCAGGGTGACACCGAGCAACAGAGCGCCGGCGCCCAGCGGGTACAACCAGCTCAGCACGAATGCCATCCGCTGATCGACCAGCATGCCGAAGGACTCCATCCAGTGTCGCTGGGCAATCAGCGGCAGCCCCAGCGCGAGCAGCGTCGCTCCCCCGCCCGCCGCACGGTACAGCGCTGCCCATCGGGACCCCGCCCAGCGATGCCGCTGCCACCAGATCCAGGTCGCAGCCACCGCCAGCAGCAGGCCGTAGCATGCCAGACCCGGATTCAGGCCCACCAGGGCGGCCCCGGCTGCCAGCGCTATCAGCGCGCACACCAGACGGTGGCTGCCGGCAGCCGGGGTCCACAGCATGCCACTGGCCAGCAGCATGGCCGCCAGCGCAGGGGGCCGATGCTGCCAGGTCTGCAGGGCATCAAGCTGAGCGACCGCCAGTACCAGCATGCCCTGCCCCGCGAGGGAAAGTGCCAGCCCCAGCTGGCCGGCAAATACACCTGAACGGCGCAACAGCCAGATGGCGGCTCCGAGCAGCAGCGCCCCAGCCGCGGCGGCCGTCGCCGGGCTGTCACCCAGCAGAGTGACCAGCGTACTGCCGATCAGCAGCGCGGCCGCCAGCCAGGCCGCAAGCCCCGCCAGCAGCACTACGAACCAGGGCACCCTGTCATGTCTGGCCAGCCGCTGCATCGCAGCCTGGTCGAGAATCCTCCGCTGATACAGGTGCTCCAGCAACCCCTGCTTCCACGTCCCGTTCACTGTCTGGACTCCCTGTACAGATGATGCAGCCACAACGTAGCCAGCGCACTGCCCACCAGTACCACCAACCCCAGCAGGTTGAGCAATGTGAAGTGGTCCACCCGATCCGCCAGCCAGTGCCCGAGCCCGGCGCTGCCCACCGCCACCAGCGAATAGGCCAGCAGCGCAAGCATGAGCAGGTCTCGCCGCAGTTCCAGATAGGTCGGGATGGCCAGCAGATAAACCAGGCCCAGGCCCACGAGAAAGCCCCGATAGCCGCCCTGCTCCCAGCCAATGCCCGCGCCCAGGCTCAGCACCGCGAGCGCCATCAGCCCCGCCAGACGGGGCAGGATCCGCCCGGCGTTCGGTGCCAGATGGCGGCCCGCCAGTTCGAACAGCAACAGCATCACCAGGTTGCCGAACGCCATACCGAACAGCGCACGGGCGCTGAAGGGGCCGACACCGGGCCAGCCCCGGGGCACGGCAAGGTAGAGCGCCAGGGCCAGGTTGGCGACCAGCCAGAACAGCAGCCAGCCGGCGGTGGATCTCGCCAGCAGCACCCAGGGCAGCATCAATACCGCCCAACCGGCGAACAGCTGCCAGATATCCGCTCCGGTCTGGTAAATCTGCCCGACCACCGCCAGCGCCGCTCCGGTGGTCAGCGCCGCGCCCACCAGACTGGCCCGGTACAGGGTCGACCCCGCCTGCAGAAACAGGGCTGCACCGGCAAAGCCGCTGAGCACCAGCAGCACGAGAGCCACCTTGTGCAGGCGATGCATGTCGTCCCAGTTGAAGGCGAAGAAGAAGATCACACCCAGCGCCAGCAACAGACAGCCGAGAAACCCCAGCAAGCGATCCAGCGCCCACCGCCAATGCGCCGCGGTAGGCTTCGGTTCTGCCGGCGCCAGCGCCTGACCGGCCTGGCCGGGTGATAACAGACCCTGCTCCACCCAGCCCAGCAACTGGTCGCGCTGACGCAGCTCATCCAGTCGGTTCATCTGCTTGCTCCCAGTCGCAGGCGCTGGACGAACTCCGGCACACTGGTGAACAGGTAGATGGCGAAAGCCACGTTGAGCAGAGAGATGATCAGGAACAACTGGGGGATACTGACACCGGCCACACCCAGCATGAACATGGCAAATACCGCAGAGATCACCATCAGCAACGAGTTGAGAATATTGTTCGCGGCGATCACCCGGGACCGCTCGTGATCATCGGTGCGGGCCTGGATCAGCGCATACAGCGGCACTATGTAGAAACCGCCGAACGTGCCCAGTCCGAGAATGCATCCCATGACCCACCAGGCCGCCGGCTGATGCAGCAGTTCCCGCCAGCTCAGCTGATCCAGCCCGACGGCGATCTGCCCAGCCCCGGCCCAGAGCAACAGCCCGAACAGCGTCAGTCCGGCTGCGCCAACCGGAACCAGCCCGAGACTCACTACCCTGCCCGTCAGCCGTTCGCAGAGCAGCGAGCCGGTCGCGATACCGATCGAGAAGACCGCCAGGATCAGGGTAACCACCGACTCGTCCCCGTGCAGATATTCATGGGTAAAGCCCGGTATCTGCGCCAGATAGGTCGCGCCGAGGAACCAGAACCAGGAGTTGGCCAGCAACGAACGGGATACCGTCTTCGACTGCCTGACCAGCCCCAGATGCAGGGTGCGGACCGACTGCCGCAGGATATTCCAGTCCAGCTGCAGCGAAGGCAGCGCAGCGGCGGTAGCGGGAATGCCCAGGCTGGCAATGAAGCCGGCCAGCGCAAAACCCAGCACCGCAAGCGACACCCACCAGGCCCACTGGTCACTGCTCATCAGCAATCCGGCGAACAGTGTGCCGCCGAGTATCGCCAGAAAGGTGCCCATTTCCACTAGGGCATTGCCGCCCAGCAATTCACGCTCCGCCAGATGCAGCGGCAATATCGAATACTTGACCGGGCCGAACAGGGCGGACTGCGAGCCCATGGCAAAGAGCACGGCAAGCATCATGGGAAGATGGCCGAGCAATACGCTCGCCGACCCGAACAGCATGATCAGGATCTCGCCGAACTTGATCAGCCGGATGAGCCGATGCTTGGGGTACTTCTCACCCAGCTGGCCGCCGAGAGCGGAAAAAAGGAAGAACGGTAGAATGAACAGCAACGCACTGAAATTGATCAGCACGTTGGGGTCCATGGTACTGCCCACCCGGAACAGGATAGCCAGCACCAGTGCCTGCTTGAACACGTTATCGTTGAATGCGCCGAGAAACTGGGTCACGAAATACGGCAGAAAGCGCCTGCTGCCCAACAACCTGAACTGCGAATGGTCCGCCATCGCTGTCATCCTTCTGATGGGAGTGCCGAAGGATGACAGCATAGCGGAACAGGGCGCGAGTTACGCCCCTCCGTCAATTCAGCGCTCGGCCAGCCCGATGGATTTCAGCCGCAGGTCGCGCCGCTCGATCCAGGACTGGATGCGCTCCTGCCGGGCTGAAGTCAGCGGGTAGCGCCTGGCCAGAAGGAACGCCGCCATGTACATGAGCACCGGACCGATGATGTACAGAACCCGCAGCGACATCAGCGAGCCGTCCGAATGGTCGGTCTGGGTGGCATCGAAACCGACCAGCGCCAGCATGCCCAGCGACAGGCCCAGCCCGATCGCCATGGCCGACTTCTGCGCCATGCCGGACATCGCAAAGAACAGTCCGGTGCGATGCTCCTTGCTGCGCGCGGTATCCAGATCCACGATATCGGCGAGCATGGACAGCGGCAGGAACTGGAAGGCCGCGAAACAGAACCCCTTGAGCGCGAACATGACGGCGAAGGGCACCAGTTGACCGGCCTGCAGGAAGAACATGCCCAGGATGCTGGCACTGGACACCGCCACCGCCACACAGAACGCATGGTGCTTGCCGATACGCCGTCCCAGCAGCAGCCAGAACGGGATGCCGAGGATGCCGATACCGAAATAAAGCAGGTACATCAGCCCTATGTAGGCCTGGATCTGAATGACATGCTGCATGAAGAACACCGACATGGCGTTGCGGAAGGACTCGCCGGTGATGACGATCAGCAGGATCAGCATGAGCCGCTTGAACGGGCCGTTGTTCTTCAGGACGCGCAGCCCCTTCTTCCAGTCGGTCTTCTGTACCGAGCGGGGCGGCGCTTCCGGGACACGTGTCACCACCAGCAACACGGTGATCGGCAGCAGGACCAGCAGCAGCCAGCCCATGCCGGCGAGAATCGGGCCGTACCCCATGCCCAGCTGCCCGTCCCGACCGACCAGCCAGATCATCGCCTGCATCAACGCACCTTCGGTTTCCCCTTCGGCAAACCGGCGGGCCATGGCCTGGACGACGGCAGGCGCCAGCGCCGCGACGAACAGGCCGACCAGAACAAAACCCTCGCGGGAAGCCGTCACCCGGCTGCGCTGATGATAGAGCGGTGAGAGTTCGGCCCCCCAGGCACCGTAAGGCAGGGTCACCATGGTCCAGCCTATGTACATAAGTACGGTCCATATCGTCAGGTGCCAGAGCCCGGCCCCCTGCGGCGGCATGAAGATCATTACTGTACTGATCAGCATCACCGGCGTACCCAGCACCAGCCACGGCTTGCGCCGCCCGAAGCGGGTCTGCCAGCGATCACTGATCATCCCCATGAGCGGGTCGGTGACCACGTCGGTCAGGCGGGCGAATACCAGAACCAGCGCCATCAACGCCATGTTGAGGCCCATTTCCTGGGCATAGAACGGCGGCAGATAGACCGCCAGCGGGTAACCGATGATGGCCAGGGGCATGCCCACCGATCCATGGATGAGGATGGTAGACCGCTTGAGAATTCCGGGCTCGCTCATTGACGCCACTCCACTGAGATTGGCAGGCGCGGCACCTGCCTTGTTGTAATTGTTCTCATCAACCGCCCTGCGCAGCGGTTATCCCGAGTCTATGTCAGGACGGGTTGCCAGGTCCTACCCATTTCTTGGGAGGCCGCGCTGTCGCCGCTCGCCTGCGGCCTCAGCCGTCGCGGCACCCGCGCCGCGAGCGGCCTGAAGACATTATAAAAGCCGAACATGGCCGGCATTCAGGCTGCTGATGACCCGCTAGCCGTACCGCTCTTCGCCCATTCCTCCCAACACGAATGCTACCGAGAATTGTTTGACAATCATTCTCATTGCGTTTAACGTGCAGTCATCGACTTCAAACCGGAGCAAGCGCCCATGTATGTATGTCTTTGCAAGGGAGTTACCGACACCCAGATCCGCGATGCGGTAACCGACGGTGCCTGCAGCATGCGCGACCTGCGCGAGCGCCTGGATGTAGCCACCCAGTGCGGCAAGTGCGGCCGGGAATGCAAATCCATCATCAACGAATACCGCCAATCCGCCGGCGTGGGTTTCGTCAACCCAGCTCAGTTCTCGATGGCGTGAATGCGTCCCGCATGCATTCGCTACTGCTTCCTATCTTCTTGATTTTCCTCCCGATTTGACAGCCCCTCCGGTGCAGATCACACTCTGTTGATAATCTGCACTCTGAGGAATACCGTCATGAAAGGCGACGCACAGGCTATCCGTCATCTCAACATCCTGCTCGGCAATGAGCTTGTGGCCATCAACCAGTATTTCCTGCACGCGCGGATGTTGCAGGACTGGGGTCTGGACAAGCTCGGCAAGCACGAATACGAAGAATCCATCGATGAAATGAAACATGCCGATGAGCTGATCAAGCGCATCCTGTTTCTTGAAGGCATTCCCAATCTCCAGGATCTGGGCAAGCTGATGATCGGTGAAAACACCCGGGAAATTCTCGAGTGCGACCTGCGCCTGGAGATCCAGGGCATAAAGGACCTCAAGGAAGCCATTGCCTACTTCGAGAGCATTGGTGATTACATCAGCCGGGAGCTGGCCGAGGACATCCTCGAATCCGAGGAAGAGCACGTTGACTGGCTGGAGACCCAGCTCAGCCTGATCGACAGGATCGGCATTGAAAACTATCACCAGTCGCAGATCAGCAACTGACAGATGCGCCTATCGGGAACGGGAGCTTCGGCTCCCGTTTTTCATTCTGGCGTGCGCATCCGTCGAATATGAGCTGGGTGCGACATACCATCGCAGGCTAATTCAGGTATATAAGACCCACACAGTAAGATTTACCCTCAGGCTTCATGGTTCAAAACACCCACTCTCCAATATATCTATAAATATCAATGAGTTAGCTATTGGCACGATCCTTGTTACGCAATGTGTATACATCGCTACACGAGGACCTGCCAATGGATACAGCCCGGATCGGCTCGAATCCTGAACCACAGCCAGAACTGTTCTATCAGGCTACTGGCTCCGAAGTACAGTTATTTGAGCAGGCTGACCGCTTCGGCATGCCGGTGCTCATCAAAGGCCCCACGGGCTGTGGCAAGACCCGCTTCATCCAGCATATGGCCCAGCGCCTCGGTCGCAAGCTGTATACCGTCGCCTGTCATGATGACCTGACCACTGCCGACCTCGTGGGCCGCCACCTGATCGGGGCCGACGGCACGTTCTGGCAGGACGGCCCGCTCACCCGCGCCGTGCGCGAGGGCGCCATCTGCTATCTGGACGAGGTCATCGAGGCGCGCAAGGACATTACCGTTGTCCTGCACCCGCTGGCTGACGACCGCCGTATCCTGCCTCTGGAGGCCACCGGCGAAGAGCTGCAGGCGGCACCGGGCTTCATGCTGGTGGTGTCCTACAACCCGGGCTATCGCAACCTGTTGAAGGGGCTCAAACCCAGTACCCGTCAGCGCTTCGTGGCCATGTCCTTCGATTATCCCGACGCCGCCACGGAGAGCCACATCATCCAGCACGAGTCTGCTCTGGACCCGGCCCGCGCCGACCAGCTGGTCGCGCTGGGCAATGCTGTCCGCCATCTGGGCCAGCACGACCTCGAAGAGGCACCGTCCACCCGCCTGCTCATTCATACCGCACGCCTGATCGCAGCCGGAATGGACCCGCGCCAGGCCTGCGAGGCCTGCATGGCGCAGCCGCTGACCGACGAGCCCACAGCCCAGGCAGCGATCATGGACATCGTCCGTCTGCATTTCGCCGAACCCGGACAGGTCGAGGCCAGAAAGAAAATCGCCTGAACGGCGAATACGCATCCGCATAACCCGAGGAGATCAACATGTCGGAGCGCTTTACCAAGGGCATGGCCCGCAATATCTACTACGGAGGCGGCATGTTCTTCATGCTGCTGTTCATCGGCCTGACGGTGGATACGGTCACGGCAATCCCGGAACGGGAGAACCGCGATCAGCTCACCGCCTCGGTCGCCCATGGCAAGGAGCTGTGGGAGACCAACAACTGCGCGGGCTGTCACTCGCTGATGGGGGAAGGTGCGTATTTCGCGCCGGAACTGGTCAACGTATTCAACCGTCGCGGACTGGATAACGAAGCGGCATTCCGCGCCTATTTCGGCGCCTGGATGAGTGCCATGCCCACCAACGTGCCGGGCCGACGCCAGATGCCCCAGTTCAACCTGAGCGAAGAAGAGCTGGATGCCATGTCGGATTTCCTGATCTGGTCCTCGCGTATCGATACCAACGACTGGCCGCCGAACAAGGAAGGCTGAGCAGCACCGGGCTTACTCTGACAGCATAAGGAATCACATCATGAAATACGCTTCACAGGCGGTGGCAAAGCCCTACTTCGCTGTTGCCATGCTCTTGTTCGTTGGCCAGATCGTCTTCGGGCTGATACTCGGCACCCAGTACATCATCGGCGACTTCCTGTTTCCGGAAATCCCCTTCAACGTGGCTCGTATGGTGCACACCAACCTGCTGATCGTCTGGTTGCTGTTCGCCTTCATGGGCGCGACCTACTACCTGGTGCCCGAGGAAGCCCAGACCGAGCTCTGGAGCCCGAAGCTGGGCTACTGGCTGTGCGGGATCTTCGCCGTGGCCGGGGTACTGACGATCCTCGGCTACCTGCTGGTGCCCTACTCCACCCTGGCGGAAATCACCGGCAACAAGTACTTCCCGACCATGGGTCGCGAGTTCCTCGAGCAGCCGACGATCACCAAGATCGGCATAGCGCTGGTGGTGGTGGGCTTCATCTTCAACATCCTGATGACCATCCTCAGAGGCCGCAAGACCGTGGTCAACATGGTACTCATCACCGGCCTGATCGGTCTGGGCGTGTTCTGGATGTTCGCCTTCTACAACCCGATGTCGCTGGTCATGGACAAGTACTTCTGGTGGTGGGTAGTGCATCTGTGGGTGGAAGGCGTGTGGGAGCTGATCCTTGGTGCGATCCTGGCCTTCATCCTGATCAAGACCACGGGCGTGGACCGTGAAGTGGTCGAGAAGTGGCTGTATCTGATCATCGCCATGGCGCTGATCTCCGGGATCCTGGGTACCGGTCACCACTACTTCTTCATGGGTGCGCCGGACTACTGGCTGTGGATCGGCTCGATCTTCTCCGCCATCGAACCGCTGCCTTTCTTCCTGATGGTGCTGTTCGCCTTCAGCATGCTCCGGCAGCGTCGCCGGGAACACCCGAACAAGGCCGCCGTCACCTGGGCCCTGGGTTGCACCATCATGGCCTTCCTCGGTGCGGGCGTCTGGGGCTTCCTGCATACCCTGGCTCCGGTGAACTACTACACCCACGGCACGCAGCTCACTGCGGCCCACGGCCACCTGGCGTTCTTCGGCGCCTACGCGATGATTGCCATGGCCATCATCTCCTACGCCTGGCCTAAGCTGCATGGCCGCGAGTGCAACAGCCCGCAGGCACAACGGGTGGAAATCTGGTCCTGCTGGATCATGAGCATCAGCATGCTGGCCATCACCCTGCTGCTGACCTGGGCCGGCTGGATCCAGATCGAGCTGCAGCGGCTGCCGGGCGATGCAGGCGCAATGGGCTACATGCAGACCCAGGACGCCATCATGCACGTGTACTGGATGCGTCTGATCGCCGGCTTCGGCTTCGCCATCGGGCTGGGCATGTATCTGTACAGCTTTCTGGTGGCACGCAGCACCCGCGAAGAGTCTCCGGTACTGATTCAGGCCGCTTGAGGGAGGCGTTGTTGTTGGGGCTGCCATGCAGCCCCATCGCCCCGAGGTCGGGGCTCCTACAACACCATCCGAGCCAAACAGAACGATTTTTGCAGGAGCGGCGCCGGAGCGCCGGACCGCCCCGCCGCGATTGGCGCGCAAAGCGCGCCCCGGCAGCCGCGCCAACATCACACAAGCCACTGGGAGCAACGCAATGGAAGAAGCCGTAGGTATCCGCTGGCACCGGCTGATCACCCGTCTTGCCGGCAGCGGGTTTCCCGACGCCGCGGTCAGACTGGAGGACGAAGGTCCGCGTCTGGCCATGGTTTTCCGCGCACTCAGCGGTGATCCCGGGCTGGCCATCAAGGCCAGCACCGATCGCAATATCAATACCTGGCGCCCCCTGGCTCACCGTCTGGCCGGCACCGGTCGCCGCCACGCTCTGGCCTGGCGAGAGGCCGATGCGCTGCGAGTGCCCGAGTCGCTGGCAGTCTTTCCGGACAGCTCCCTGAACCGCGACCTTTACCTGTGGTTGACCGCCATGGCCAGTCAGGCGAGCGCCCTGCCTGCTGGTGACTGGCTGCAGGGCAACCAGCAACTGGTGCTGAAAACCCTGGCCGCCTATCCGGGACTGGGGGATATCTACCGCACCCTGGCCGAGTGTCTGGTCACCCTGCGCCAGACACGGCGCATGCCGGCAGAGCAGCGCCAGCGCGAAGCCGCTCTGCAGCGTGCGCTGCTGTCGCCGGGGAGCCAGCCGGCCCTCCCCGCCGCCCCGGGTCAGCCCTGGCCGGTGGCGCTGTGGCTGTACCCCTTGCCGGAACAGCCGCCGCACCTGCCCCGCGCCGCCAATGACGACGGCAGTGGCGAATCCGGCGGTAACGGCAAGGTGCGCCAGAGCCGCCAGCGCAAGCAGGCAAAGTATGTCGACGATAGCCAGAACCGCAACGGCATGATGATCTTCCGGCTGGAAAGCCTGTTCTCCTGGTCCGAATTCGTGCCGGTTGACCGCTGTGAAGACGACAGCGATGACGAGGACAGCGAGCAGATCGCCGAGGACCTCGATTATCTGAGCCTGTCGCGCAGCCCCAGTACCAGTGCCTCGCGCATCAAGCTGGATCTCGACCTGCCCTCGGCAGCGGAAGACGACATACCCTTGACGGAGGGCTGCCTGTTCCCTGAATGGGACTGGAAGAAGCAGCAACTGCGGGACAATCACTGTCGGGTCATTCCGATGCTGCCCCGTGATGCCACACCCGCCCCGCTGCCCGAGCGCCTGCAACCGCTGGCGCGCACTCTGCGCCAGCGCTTCGAGGGGCTGCGCCCCCAGCGGGTCTGGCAGAAGCGTCAGGCCACCGGCACCCTGCTGGATCTGGACGCCTGCCTGCATTTCGCCGCCGAGCGCCAGCGCGGCTCCGCCAGCTCCCAACCCGCTCTGTGGAAGCGTGAATCGGCGCAGCACAGGGATCTGTCCTGCCTGGTTCTGGCTGACCTGTCGCTGTCCACCGAGGCCTGGGCGGACAACAGCCACCAGGTCATCGATGTGATCCGTGACAGTCTGCACCTGCTGGGCGAGGCGCTTGATGCCGGGCATGACGATTTCGCCATGTACGGCTTCTCATCCCGTCGCCGCGACCATGTGCGTTTCAATCTCATCAAGAACTTCGCCGAGCCCTGGGGCGACACCATCCATGGTCGCATCAGTGAACTCAAGCCCGGCTATTACACCCGCATGGGTGGCGCCATCCGCCAGGCTACCGAGATTCTCCGGGACAAACCGTCGGAACAACGCCTGTTGCTGCTGCTCACCGACGGCAAGCCCAATGACCTGGATATCTACGAAGGCCGTTACGGCATGGAGGACACTCGCCAGGCCCTGCTGGAAGCACGCAAGGCCGGCATCCAGCCGTTCTGCGTCACCATCGACCAGCAGGCCGCTGACTACCTGCCTTACCTGTTCGGCCAGCAGCGTTACCAGCTGATTCGCCAGGCGGCAGAGTTGCCCAGCCTTCTGCCGAAGCTCTATCTGTTACTCACCGGGAGGTCCAGTTGATGCGCAGTCCCGATTCTGCCCTGCCATACGATAGCGCCACCCGCACCGCACGCCTGCCCGGTGACCTGGCGATGTGGTGTTTCATCCTCGCCGAGCTGCTGGCATTCTTGTTCCTGCTCGGCAGCATGGCATTCGCCCGCGGCCACTGGAGCGAGATGTTCAGCCAGGGCATCGCCACCCTGCATCCTGAAGCCGGGCTGACCAATACGCTGATCCTGCTGACCGGCAGCTACTTTGCCGCACGGGGCGTACGCCGCGCCGCGACTGGTCGGCACAGGGCGCTGGCCCGGGGCTTTGTATTGGCGGCGCTGTGCGGGCTGGCCTATGTGGTGATCAAGATCACCGAATACGGCCTGCTGTTCGGTGACGGCTACAACCTGCGGACCAGCACCTTCTATTTCTTCTACTTCTTCACCACCTTCTTTCACATGGCCCATGTATTGATCGGTATGGCCATTCTATTGGTGGTAGCCCGACGCTTTCACAGCGGCCATTACCCCAACCGGGAAAAGGCCCGCATGGCCGGCGAGTCGGCCGCCAGCTACTGGCATATGGTCGATCTGGTCTGGCTGGCCCTGTTTCCGCTGTTGTATGTACTGCCATAGGAGCTGCGCATGAGACGCTACATGCTGGAAATCGGGCTGGCCGCCCTGCTCGGCCTGACCCTCGGCGCCTGGCTGATCGGGCATAACGTCAATGCCGGCTGGGTGGTCGGCGGCGTACTGGCCATGACCTTCGTGAAGGGGCAATGGCTGATCGACGAGTTCATGGAGCTGCGCCCCGCACCCCGATGGCTGCGCTGGGTGGTGAGCGGCTGGCTGGTGCTGGTGGTCGGGATGACGGCGCTGTTCAATATGTAAGTGGCTTTTTCCCCCTCTCCCCCGGCCCCTCTCCCGCGAGGGGAGAGGGGTGACTGCTGTGCAAACCGGCAACATGGGTAACAGATCAGACCGGCAACATGGGTTACACAGGTTACGGTATGGGCGAGGAGGACCAGCGCATGTCCTGACAGAGACTTGTGTAATGGGTCTGATTGCCGACTGGCTGCGGGATGAGTACAGCGCAAGCGTGCAAGGTGAGACACCCATGGGGTCGGCACCGCTTGCCCCCCTCTCCCCTTGCGGGAGAGGGGTCGGGGGGAGAGGGGGGAAGGGTCAGCCCAGCGGTCGCGCCTCTGCCGGCCCGCCCTGCTCCTTCACTGCCGCCCCAAGCCAGCTGATCAGTTGCCACAGGCGTGGCGGCATCAGTTCCGAATCCAAGCTGTCCACCAGATTCTTCACCGCCAGGCCCAGATCGGTATCGCCCTCGATCACCAGCCGCCGACGGAAGAACAGGGTGTCCGGGTCCTCCTGACGACTGGCCAGCAGCAGAAACTCCTTCCAGTTGCCGCGGATCAGCACATCCACCGGCGAGTCCTTCGCCACACGCAAGCCGATGCGATCGCGGGTCAGACTCCAGGCCATGCCCAGGTCGCTGACCTCGATGCGCAGCCAGCGCCCGGCAAGCACATCGAACTCGCCATCTGCCAGCGGCTCGGTGAACAGCCGCTTCATCGCCTGCTCCAGCACCAGCTTCTGCAACCCGAACGGCACGTGCCGCCCCAAAGGCAGCAGCGGCCCGCCGGCGCGCAATACCAGGTGACCGACCCTCAACACAGCCCTGCCTCCTCTACCGTGACCATGCCCGGCTGGCCATGCCAGTATCCGTTGCAGCCATCCAGCGCCAGCGGGGGTGGGCTGCCACGGCGTACCCGGTCGAACATCTGCACTATCTCACCCATATCCTGCGAGCGCGGGCTCAGCCGCAGGGCGCCGATGCCCATCTCCCGCATGCGCGGGTATTCGGCCAGCAGGTTGCTGACGCCCCCGGACATGGTCTGGATGCCATTGAGAGTAAAGAGCACCTGGCCCTCCTGGGTAGTCATCGGTATGCCATCCGGGTAGTTCTGACAGATGAAGCCGCAATCGTCCTTGGGCAGGTTCTCGGCCCGGGCGGTGAAGCAGCGCGCCGAATAGGCCAGCGGCAGATGCCCCCAGGCGAAGACCTCGATTTCCGGCAGACCGATACCCGCCTCCCGGGCCTGCTCCATCAGCGCGGCCAGCAGGTCGGCGGAGCACTCCACCGGAGGTACCCAGCGGCCCATGCCGCGGCTGACCAGCTCGTTCAGGGTATGAGCGTTGTAGATATTCAGGGCAGGGCCGCCAACGAACTCCACCCCCTGGCTGGTCAGGAACTGCACCGCAGCCATGTCATTGGCCTCAACCTTGATCTCGCCGTTCTCGCACAGCCTTCGCAGACTGCCGAGTTCCGAGGCCGCTTCGATCAGAGTCAGCCCCGACAGCACCACCTCGGCCCCGCTGGCCTGGCGCAGATCCCTCGCCAGGCCGATCCAGTCATCCAGCGACAGCGCGCGCCGCTTGGAACAGACGGTCTCGCCCAGATAGATGGCATCCAGGGGCTGCTCCACCATGTCCGCATAGAAATCCATGATCGCCTGGCGCTGCCAGTAGAACAGGATCGGACCCAGTGTCAGTTTCATCATCACTCTCCTACTGCCAGGCACGGTGGTACGCGCCGAGGGTGGTCTGGCTGCCTTCGGAAACGTTGCCCAGCGCTGCGTTCCACGCCGGGTCGACGGAGAACTGCGCCGGGTTGGCACGGTACCTGTCCAGCGCCTTGCGCCAGACGCCGGCAACCTGTTCGACATACGCCGGACTGCGCTGGCGACCTTCGATCTTCACCGCAACCACGCCGATCTCGGAAAGCTGGGGAATCAATTCGATGGTATTCAGGCTGGTCGGCTCTTCCAGGGCGTGGAAACGCTTGCCGTGCACCATGAAGCGCCCCTTGCACAGGGTCGGGTAGCCTGCGGGCTCACCGGGCTCGTAGTGGTCGATCAGGACGTCGTTGAGCCTTGATATCAGCCCCCTGTCATCCTCGCTCCAGCGCACCGCGCTGGCCGGCGAGCAGACGCCGCACAGATTGGGAGACTCACCGGTGACGTAGGAAGACAGGTGACAGCGCCCTTCGGCCATGATGCACAGACTGCCGAAGGCGAAGACCTCCACCGGGACCGGACTGGAGGAAGCCACCTGCCGCACCTGATTGAGTGAAAGCACCCGGGGCAGCACGGTGCGGCTGATGCCGTACTGTTCGTGATAGAAGCGCAGCGCGGCGGCGTTGGTAGCCGATCCCTGCACGGACAGATGCAGCGGCAGCCGGGGGTATTTTCTGCTGGCATAAGCGAGAAGGCCGGGATCGGCAGCGATCAGCGCGTCCGCCCCCAGGTCCGCAGCGCGGTCGACCGCCCGTTGCCAGCGCGCCCAGCCGTCCGGCAGGGCATAGGTGTTGACCGCAATGAACAGCTTGCGGCCCTCCCGGCGAATCAGTTCCAGGCCGGCTTCCAGCTGTTTATCGGTGAAATTCAGACCGGCGAAGTGGCGGGCGTTGGTATCGTCGCGAAAGCCGGTATAGATCGCATCGGCGCCCTGACGCACCGCCGCCTTGAGAGCAGGCAGGCTGCCTGCGGGACAGACCAGTTGCATGGTGACTCCCTCGGAAACATCAGCCGGAGACTGTGCACTCTGGGAGTGAAAAGATCATTGATCAGGGTCAAGGAGCACTGCAGGCGCCAGGTACCTCATTGCAGGAGCCCCGACCTCGGGGCGAGGCTGGCCGCCAGGCCAGCCAATGATCTCACCCCCGCCGCAATACATCGGGCGGGGTCAGGTAGTCGCTGCTGCTGCCGCGGCGCTCCTGGCTGCCGTTGATTTCCAGCCGGGCGATGCTGCGCAGGTGCACTTCATCCGGGCCATCGGCTATCCGCAGGCAGCGGGAGCTGATCCACAGATCGGCCAGCGGGGTATCCGGGGTCAACCCCATGGCGCCGAACACCTGCATGGCGCGGTCCACTACCCGGTTCAGCATACCCGGCACCACCGCCTTGATCATGGCGATTTCCTTGCGAGCTTCCTTCGCACCCACGTTGTCGATCATCCAGGCGGTCTTGAGCACCAGCAGCCGGGCCTGCTCTATTTCCATCCGCGAGCGGGCAATCCATTCCGAGATGCTGCCGTGCTGGTGGAGGTAGCGGCCGAAGGTCTTGCGTTCCTGGGCCCGGTCGACCATCAGTTCCAGGGCCAGCTCGGCCATGCCGATGGCGCGCATGCAGTGGTGCACCCGCCCCGGTCCCAGTCGGGCCTGGGCCATCATGAAACCGTCCCCCTCCCCGCCCAGCAGATTGCTCGCCGGCACTCTCACGTTGCGGAACACCAGCTCACTGTGGCCCTCCGGCGCGAGGTGGTGCATCACCGGAATGTTGCGCACCAGTTCCACGCCGGGCGTGTCGAAGGGCACGATGACCATGCTCTGCTGGCGTCTGGCATCACCATCCGGGTCGGTCTTGCCCATGACGATGAGAAACGCGCATTCAGGATGGGATGCGTTGGTAATGAACCACTTGCGCCCGTTGATGACGTACTCGTCCCCTTCCCGGCGGATCAGCGTCTGGATATTGCTGGCATCGGATGAAGCGACATCCGGCTCGGTCATGGCAAAGGCCGAACGGATCTGGCCGTTGAGCAGCGGCTGCAGCCAGCGCCGGTTCTGTTCGGGAGTGGCAAACATGTGCAGCAGCTCCATGTTGCCGGTATCCGGCGCGTTGCAGTTGAACACCTCGGAAGCCCAGCTGACGCGCCCCATGATCTCGGCCAGCGGGGTGTACTCGAGGTTACTCAGACCCTGCCCGGGCTCGTCCGCCTTCAACGAGGGCAGGAACAGATTCCACAACCCCTCGTCCCTGGCCAGGGCCTTGAGGTCAGCCATGAAGGACACCGGAAAGGCGCCCGCACTCACCTCACGCTGCCACTGCCCCAAACGTGGTACAATGTGCTGGTCAAGAAAACCTCGAACCTGCTCGCGCAATGCCTGGGTGCGGGGACTGTAGGAAAAATCCATGCTCTGCTCCTGAATCATGAGGGGAAGGCGATGTGATTTCATGAAACCAACACATGCCGTGCTTACTCTGAAGGCTAGGCGGATGCGGCAGTTCTGGCTATCTTGCATCAGGGGCTGAATCACTCGTATTCACCCCATGAATCCTAAATTTGATCCAGATCAATTTTAATGATTCCAGTTGAAATTCGATCGACCGACCCAAAATAGGCAAAAGCTATCTGGTTGTTAGGCTAAATTTATTTTAAGTATTTAGCCCGACCACCTAAGATAGTCACTGCTTTCCAACCAAAGACACAAAAACTCAGTAAGGAGTCCCAATGTCCGTTATCAATACCGAAATCAAGCCTTTTACCGCTCAGGCGTTCAAGGACGGCGAGTTCATCACCGTTTCCGACACTGACGTCAAAGGCAAGTGGGCTGTATTCTTCTTCTACCCGGCCGACTTCACCTTCGTTTGCCCCACCGAGCTGGGCGACGTTGCTGACCACTACGAAGAGCTGCAGAAGCTGGGCGTTGAAGTGTACTCCGTATCCACTGACACCCACTTCACCCACAAGGCATGGCACGACAGCTCCGAGACCATCGGCAAGATCAAGTACACCATGATCGGCGACCCGACCATGCAGA
This sequence comes from Halopseudomonas pertucinogena, assembly GCF_014646575.1. Taxonomy (GTDB): domain Bacteria; phylum Pseudomonadota; class Gammaproteobacteria; order Pseudomonadales; family Pseudomonadaceae; genus Halopseudomonas; species Halopseudomonas pertucinogena. The sequence goes on from NZ_BMNN01000002.1 coordinate 331,062, forward strand.
TCAGCCGTAACTTCGAGGTTCTGCGTGAAGATCAGGGCCTGGCCAACCGCGGCACCTTCATCGTTGACCCGCAGGGCATCATCCAGGCTGTGGAAATCACTGCTGAAGGCATCGGCCGTAACGCTGCCGACCTGCTGCGCAAGGTCAAGGCTGCCCAGTACGTAGCTGCCCACCCCGGCGAAGTCTGCCCGGCCAAGTGGGAAGAAGGCGAAGCCACTCTGGCGCCCTCGCTGGACCTGGTTGGCAAGATCTAAGTCAGCCTGAAACCCGGCCCGCTGCGGTGCTTGCGCCCAGTCGGCGGGCTGGGTTTCTTTTCTTTGACTGTCGGCCCGGCAGCTAAAGAAAAGAAACCCCTCCCCATTCACCTTATTTTCCAGGACACGCACATATGTTAGATGCCAATCTGAAGAAGCAACTGGACACCTACCTGCAGAACATCGCCAAGCCGATCGAAGTCAGCGTGTCCGTAGACGACAGCCCCAAGGGCAAGGAACTGCACGAGCTCGCGGCCGAGATTGCCGAGATGTCGGGCAAGATCACCCTGAAGGACGCCGCTGACAAGCGTACCCCGAGCATGGGCGTCGCCCCTGCCGGCGAAGAGGCCCGGGTCCGTTTTGCCGGTATTCCGATGGGTCATGAATTCACCTCGCTGGTACTGGCGCTGCTGCAGGCCGGTGGTCACCCCTCCAAGGCCGATCCGGCTCTGCTGGAGCAGATCCGCAACCTGCAGGGCGAGTTCCATTTCGAGACCTATATCTCGCTGTCCTGTCAGAACTGCCCGGACGTGGTCCAGGCGCTGAACCTGATGGCCACCCTGAACCCCAACATCACCCACGTGATGATCGACGGTGCGCTGTTCAAGGACGAGGTCGAGAGCCGCCAGATCATGGCTGTGCCCACCGTGTTCCTCAATGGTGAACACTTCGGTCAGGGCCGCATGACGCTGGCCGAGATCGTCAACAAGGTCGACAGCGGCGCCGCCGAGCGCAAGGCGGCCGAACTGAACGAGAAGGCCCCCTATGAAGTGCTGATCGTCGGCGGTGGCCCGGCCGGTGCCTCGGCAGCCATCTACGCTGCACGCAAGGGCATCCGCACCGGTCTGGTTGCCGAGCGTTTCGGCGGCCAGGTAATGGATACCGTGGGTATCGAGAACTTCATTTCCGTGCCCTACACCGAAGGCCCGAAACTGGTTGCCAGCCTGGAGCAACACGTCAAGGAGTACGACATTGACGTGATCACCGAGCAGAGCGCGGCCAAACTGACCAGCAATGGCCTGATCGAGATCGAACTGGCCAGCGGCGCTACCCTGCGCAGCAAGTCGGTCATCCTGGCTACCGGTGCCCGCTGGCGCGAAATGAACGTGCCCGGCGAGCAGGAATACCGCGGCAAGGGCGTGGCCTACTGCCCGCACTGTGACGGTCCGCTGTTCAAGGGCAAGCGTGTTGCGGTCATCGGCGGCGGTAACTCCGGTATCGAGGCGGCCATTGACCTGGCTGGCATCGTTGAGCACGTGACCGTGCTGGAGTTCAGCGACACCCTGCGTGCCGACGAGGTGCTGCAGCGCAAGGCCCGCTCGCTGCCGAACGTGAACATCATCATGAACGCGGCAACCACCGAGGTTCGCGGGGATGGCAACAAGGTCGTAGGCCTGACCTACACCGACCGCAAGACCAACGAAAGCCACCAGGTGGACGTGGCCGGTATCTTTGTCCAGATCGGTCTGATTCCGAACACCGACTGGCTGAAGGACAGCGAAGTGAAGTTGACCCGCTTCGGCGAGATCGAGATCGACGCCCGCGGCGCGACATCGATACCGGGTGTATTCGCAGCCGGTGACGTGACCACGGTGCCGTTCAAGCAGATCGTCATTTCGATGGGTGCCGGCGCTACTGCGTCACTGGCCGCCTTCGATCACCTGATCCGCACATCCGAAGGGGCGCAGGAGCAGGAGAAGGCCAGCGCCTGATCCTCGGCAGCAGGCAACGAAAACCGCACCCTCGGGTGCGGTTTTCGTGTTTCTGGGCCTGCGTGCGGAATAATGGCTAACGACGCCTGGGCGTGCCGTGTTCGTTGTAGTTTTTCAGCACCCTGAGCAGATCGCGACGGCTGATCTGGCCGACCAGCCGGCCTTGCTCGGTGACCGGAAGACGCCGCCGGCCCCGCTTCACGAAATGTGCCGCCGCCTCGAGAATGTCCGCATCGGCATCGATGGTTTCCACCACCTGGCTCATGATCGACTTGACGCTTCCACAGGTTTCCTCGAAGTAGGCTTCGTTGAGAATACCCTTCAGGCAGTCGCTTTCGGACAGCACACCTACAAGGTGGCCTCCGGCATCCACTACCGGCGCCCCGGAAACACGATGCGTCAGCAACACATCAATAGCGCTGAACAGGTGCGTGTCCGGATTGAGGGTGACAACTTCCCTGTTCATGTAATCCCGCACTTTCACAGTCTTGATCATGCCGCTTCGCTCCCCTGCACAGGCAATTGGGGTGCGCCGCACGATCTACTGTCTAACTGAAAACGACGGTCTTGTTATCGTGCACCACCACCCGGTCTTCCAAGTGATAGCGCAATCCGCGGGAAAGTACCATTTTTTCCACATCTTTACCGAGGCGAACGAGGTCTTCGACATTATCGCGATGACTTATGCGCACCACGTCCTGTTCGATGATCGGACCAGCGTCCAGTTCTTCGGTTACATAGTGGCAAGTTGCACCAATGAGTTTGACCCCGCGAACTGCAGCCTGGTGATATGGACGGGCTCCAACAAAGGACGGCAGAAAGCTGTGATGAATATTGATCACCCGGCCCGCATATTGCTCGCAGAGGCTGGCGGGCAATATCTGCATATAACGAGCCAGGACAATACAATCTGCATTCTGTTCCTGCACCAGACGAGTAACCTCGTCAAAAGCCGGAGCCTTGTTCTGCGGGTCGACCGGAACATGATGGAAGGGAATACCATGCCACTCGACCATGCTGCGCAGATCTTCATGGTTGGAAATAACACTGGTGATTTCACAGTCCAGTTCGCCACTGTGAAAACGATGCAGCAGATCTGCCAGGCAGTGGGACTCCCGGCTGGCCATGAGCACCACTTTTTTGCGCTCGGCCGAGTCGCTTACACGCCATTCCATCCCGAATTCACGTGCAATCGGCGCAAATACGGTGCGCAGGCCGTCCGCATCGAAGGGCAGCGAGTCGGCACGGATTTCATGTCGCATGAAGAACCAGCCGGACAGGTTGTCAGAGTGGTGACTGGCTTCGGTAATCCAGCCGTTGTAGGTTGCCAGCAGGTTACTGACCTTGGCCACTATTCCCACGCGGTCGGGGCAGGCAATCACCAGGCGAAAGGTACGCATCAGATCAACTCCAGAGATGTACGGTAGTCACGCACCACGGCGTGCTGCGCTTGTCGCGCCTGTCGGCGGAACGGGTACGTTTCAAAGCGGCGTATTCTACTCCGACTGCGGGAAAATTTCAGTAGGCCGTGTTGCCTGCTCATCGGCGGTTAAGGCAACTCTGAAAGTTGCGTTTGGTTACTTATCCTTCTTGTACAACTAACGTAATTTAAACTATTATAACTGCCACTATTCAGACACCTTTAAAGGGGCCTTTATCATGTCCATGCTGCATCAATATCGACAAATTGAAGATACCATCCGCGACCTGACCGAGAAACTGAAGTCACTGTCGAATGATGACAAGCTGAAGAAGGAACTCGAGTTCGAGAAAAAGCTCACGGCGCTGATGGAGCAATATGGCAAGAGCACTCGCGACGTAATGGTCATTCTTGATCCGGACAGCAAACTTGCCGCACCGGCCAAGGCCGCTCCGGCAAAACGAACCCGCCGCGTCAAGCGTTACAAGAATCCCAATACCGGCGATGTTATCGAGACCAAGGGTGGCAACCACAAGGTACTCAAGGCATGGAAAGAGAAGTATGGTGCCGATACCGTAGAGAGCTGGGCTACTATTCTCGATTGATTCGGAACATGAGCAGCACGTGGAAAAAGCCCCGGAACTGATCCGGGGCTTTTTCATTATGCGCCAATAATACTCAGTTCGGCTGCCAGATCCATGGCGTATTGCTGCCACTTCGCGAGCAGTTGTCGCTGCCTGTCATCCGCCTGTTGTTGCAATTGCTGTAATTCCTGCATGAAAGTTTCAAGCGTCATCGCTGTATGGCCGTCAGCCCCGGTCAGCCTGTCCCGGCAATAGGCCCGCCATTCCGCGCGCTCCGCTGTATCAAGGGAATCGGGATAGTTGCGCGCCCGGTAGCGCTTGAGCATATCGGCCAGCCGCTGATCTTCCAGCGGCCAGCGTGCCGCCGTCAGCTCCGCGCCTGCCGCCTGGCGGATGCCCGGCAGAAACTGGCGGTCCCGGTCGGAGGTGAAGCCTTCATACAACATCGTTTCAGCGTCCGGCTGCAGCGCCATCGCTGCATCCTCCCGTTCGCTGTAGATCGCCATCAGCTTGCCCTGCCCCACCGACCGCCATTCAGCCAGTTGATCGGCCCGCCGAAGCAGCAATGGCATGTCCAGCTGCAGCCTCTCCGTGTCAGCAGTCCGCAGCACCTTCACATCCGCCAGTACCGGACACTTGTTGATATGCACCAGCTTGAGCCCGGGACGCACCATGCCGGGCTCAAGTTCGTCAGCGCGTGTGTACAGCAGTTGCCGCAACTGCTCAGCGTCGAGATCCTGCAGCAACCCGGGGTCGACCGACAGGTCCCAGACAATGACGGCATTGCGATTGCGGGGATGCCAGGCCAGCGGCAGAACTACACCCAGCCCCTGCCGCTCCCGCCCGAAGCGCCCTGACACGTGCACCAGCGGCCGCACGGACTGCAGGTCGATCAGCGCGCTGACGCGGTGCTTGTCGCGCAGCCGGTAGAGGTAGTCGAACAGCCGCGGCTGGGCTGCCCTGAGTAGCCGGGCCATGGCAATGGTGGCGCGCACATCTGCCAGCGCATCATGGGCCTGGCCGTGATCGATGCCGTTGGCCTCCGTGAGAAGCTCCAGGCGCAGGCTGGTGAAACCCTCCTGTTGCGGCCAGTTGATGCCTTCCGGCCTCAGCGCATGGGCGGTCCGCAGGGCGTCGAGCAGGTCCCAGCGACTGTTGCCCCCCTGCCACTCGCGGGCGTAGGGGTCGAAGTAGTTGCGAAATAACGCGAAACGCGTCATTTCGTCATCGTATCTCAGGTTATTGTAACCCGCCGTGCAGGTGCCTGGCTGAGCCATCTGTTCATGCAGCAGGTGCATGAACTGCGCTTCGGGGAGCCCCCTGCGTACCCGCTCCGGATCGATGCCGGTGATCAGGCAGGCCATGGGGTGGGGCAGGATGTCCTCGGGAAGACGGCAATCAATGCAGAGGGGCTCGCCGATCTCCTGCAGGTCCTCGTCGGTGCGCACACCTGCCACCTGCAATGGTCGGTCCCGCCGGGGATCTACACCGGTCGCCTCGAAGTCATACCAGAAAATGCTGTTGCCCATTGATATCTCCGTTCCCTGTTCAGCGGGTCAGGGTACTCCAATGGGCACCGTCAGGCATCTACCGGGTGCATGAAGGAGAAGTAGCGCTTCAGCGCTATGGATAATCCGGCAAAAACCTGCTGGTTCTCGGAAATGCTGAAGCCGACATCGAAATGGCCGGGGGTCTGGTCCGCTCTGCACCAGCGGGCGACTGCACGAAACGGCAGCACGTTCTCTTCATCGCCCAGTGGCGGCAGGTGAAGCTGCATCTCGTATTCCTCGTCCAGCATGACCGGCCAGGGGCTGATCAGCATGAAGCCGTAACAGGACACATTGCTCATGGTACCCATGAAGCGCCCTGTGTGGCTGTTGTAGACATTGAGATAAGCATGCAGCTGGTGACGGGTGATGCCTCGCTTGAAACGCTCGTCAGCCTTGTTTGTACGGCTGCGGTCAGCCATGCCCGACATGATGATACTCCTGTATCGATTGGGTGGACTTGCAGGAGCGGCATGACCTCTACAGCAATCACATGTCGGCTCGATCCCTGAACTGCAGGTGCCAGAATAGACCAGTGCATTTTCGCAGTCCAACCCCCTCGGACAGAATGCCGCCTGGTCCGGATTTTGACCTGCATCAGCAAGACAGCGCGCGAAACTGCATTACCCTGTGGTAAGGACCATAACGACGAGAGGCAGCGACAATGGATATCCGGCACATCATGGTGATCATTGATCCAACCAGCGAGACCGTTCAGCCATGCCTGCAGCGGGCCGAACAACTGGTCGAACATTACCCCGCAGCACACATCACCCTGTTCCTCTGTGATCACGTTCCCGCGCTGGAAGGCGGGATGCTGTTCAGCAGCGCCCTTCTGAGCCAGGCGCGACATACCTATCTGGGCCACCGTGATCAACAGCTTGACAGGCTCGCCGGCTCGCTGCGCGCCCGCGGCCATACGGTGAACACGATGGCCGTGTGGGGCAAGCGGTTCGAGCGGCACATCCTGAAAGCCATCCAGGATCAGAGACCTGATGTCGTGCTCAAGACCGGCCAGCACCACAGCGTGATGAAGCGCCTGCTGCTGACCAACAGCGACTGGTTTCTGATTCGTTACTGCCCGGTACCGCTGTGGCTGGTAAAGCAGCCTGAAACCCCGCTGCGCAACCTCTGCGCCGCAGTGGACCCGTTACACGAAACGGACAAGCCCGCCGCGCTGGACAGAAAGCTTGTCGAAACCGCCCGCAGCCTGGCGTCCGTTACCGGCGCCGCAGTGCACGCGGCGCACTGCTACAACCCCCTGCCCCATACCCTGGCATTTGATACCGGACTGGTCGCCGACTACGACGGCTACGCAGCGCAGATCGAGCATCAGCACGCCGATGCCCTGTCAGCCTTCGCCGACGAGCTTGGCCTGACATCAGCTCGGCGGCATCTGCTGCGCGGCTTCCCGGAGCAGGCGATCCCCGAGTTCGTCACGCAGAACGGTATCGATCTGTTGGTCATGGGCGCCATATCCCGCTCACGGCTGGAAAACGCGCTGGTGGGGCATACTGCCGAGCGCCTGCTGGAGGAGGTGCCCTGTGACATGCTGATCATCAAGCCAGACGGTTTCGTCGATCCTTCCCGTCCAGCCTGACCTGCTGGCAAAGGCGGGTGATGGCGTCCCAGTCGCCCGTCTCCACCAGTGTCGCCGGCAGCATCCAGCTGCCGCCCACGGCGACCACATTGGGCTGCGCCAGATAGGCGGGCATCAGCTCGGGGGTGATCCCGCCGGTCGGGCAGAACTGCACATCATGAAAGGGCCCGGCCAGCGCCCTGAGCAGCGGTACCCCTCCGCATACCTCCGCCGGGAACAGCTTGAAACATCGATAGCCCAGCCGGTATCCGCGCATGATCTCCGACGCGGTGGCCACGCCGGGCAGCAAGGGCACCGGGCTGTCGAGCCCGAGGGTCAGCAGCTCATCGGTACTGCCGGGGCTGACGATGAACCGGGCGCCTGCATCCAGCACCGACTGGAACTGGCGACCGTCGAGCACCGTTCCGGCGCCCACGCACAACTCCGGCCGCTGGTCCGCCAGCAGGCGGATCGCGCCGAGACCCAGCGGGGTGCGCAATGTCACCTCCAGATTGGTGATGCCGCCGGCGGCCAGGGCGTCGGCCAGCGGCAGGATGTCGTCCTGCCGCCGGATGCTCAGCACCGGCAGGATCGGCTGCTGCTCGAAGATGTCTTTCAATATCCGGCTGTTGTCTGCCAGTCTCATCAGCTGTCCTGCGCCCCCTCGGGGCTGTAGAAGATATCCATCGGTGCGCTGAGAAAGGCCTCTATCGGCATGCTCATCGGGTCAGCCTCCTCCAGGGCTCGGTTCAGGGTCCGGCGCTTGTCCTCTCCGGTGATCACCAGCAGCTTGTGCCGCGCGGTCAGGATCATCCTTGCCGTCATGCTCAGCCGCGCCAGCCGCTCGCCCTCGGCGGGAACCGGTACACACAGAGGCTCACACTCGGCAGAGAGATAGTGCGCCAGCCCCGGCATATGCGGAAACAGCGATGCCGTATGCCCATCCGCTCCCATGCCCAGCACCAGCACATCCACCGGCAGCAGCGTCTCGAAGACGCGGTGAGCGGTGTCGGCATCCACCTCCAGCCCCTCGCCCCGGTACAGCGGGACCCAGCTGGCCCGCTGCAGCGCACCCGGCATGCAGCGCAGAATGAGCGCGGCGTTGCTCTGCTCATGCTCTACCGGCACCCAGCGTTCATCCACCAGGGTTACGGTCACCCTGGTCCAGTCCAGCGAGGCCTTTTCCAGCTCCCGCAGAAACAGCTCGGGGCCGCGGCCACCGGACAGCGCCAGGCTGGCCCGGCCACGTTCATCAATGGCCTGCTTCAGGGCCGCCTCGATATGGCCCGCCACCGCAACAGCCTGGGCCTGCGGGCTGGCGTCCGCACGCCAGTTCAGGTCCCGCGCCCGGATGTGTGATTCACTCATATCCTGCCTCCATCGCTGTATCGCAGACTCTCAGTAAAGCAGCTGGCCCCCTGCTCCGCCGGGCTGACCTGCCCGCGGGCAAAGCCGAACAGCTCGCGCCCCCAGCCGCGTCGCACCGGCTGTGCATGTTTCGCTGCCGAGCGCGCGGCCCACTGCGTGGCATCCATCTGCACGTCCAGACTGCCCCGGCGGGCATCAAGCCGCAGCCGGTCACCGTCCTGCAGGCGGGCCAGCGGACCGCCATGGTCGGCTTCCGGGGACAGGTGTATCACCGCCGGCACCTTGCCCGACGCGCCGGACATGCGCCCGTCGGTTACCAGCGCAACCCGCAGACCGCGGTCCTGGAGGATACCCAGATAGGGGGTCAGCTTGTGCAGTTCCGGCATGCCGTTGGCCGCTGGCCCCTGAAACCGCACCACGACGATCACGTCCTGCTGGAACTCGTTATTCTCGAAGGCACGGACAAAGACCGATTGTTCGTCGAATATCCGGCAGGGTGCTTCGACCTGCCAATGCGCCTCGTCGACCGCCGATACCTTGATCACGCCCCGCCCCAGGTTGCCCTCCACTACCTTCAGCCCGCCGTCTTCGCGGAACGGCTCCCGGCAACCGCGCAGTATGGATGCATCCAGGCTGGCGTTTGGCCCTTCGCGGTAATGCAGCCGGCCGTCCTGAAGCATCGGCTCACGGGTGTAGTGTTGCAGCCCCGGTCCGGCGATGGTGGCGACGTCCGGGTGCAGCAGTCCGGCATCCAGCAGCTGGCGGAACAGGAACGCCGTACCGCCGGCAGCCTGGAAGTGGTTCACATCCGCCTGCCCGTTGGGATAGATCCGCGCCAGGGTCGGCACCACGTCGGACAGCCGAGCCATGTCGTCCCAGTCCAGCTGCAGACCGGCGCATTGCCCGATGGCCACCAGATGCAGGGTCAGATTGGTCGAACCGCCCGTGGCCAGCAGCATGACCAGCGCATTCACCAGCGCCCGCTCGTCCAGTATCGATGCCATGCTGCCCTGGTCCGCGCGCGCCAGGGCCGCCACCCGCTCCGCTGCGGCCACAGTCAGCGCTTCGCGCAGCGGTGTGCCGGGGTTGATGAACGAAGCACCCGGCAGTTGCAGGCCCATGGCTTCCAGCAACATCTGGTTGGTGTTGGCGGTGCCGTAGAAGGTGCAGGTGCCCGGCGCATGGTAGGCGCGGCTCTCGGCATCCAGCAGGTCTTCCCGGGTGGCCAGACCCTCCGCATAGCGCTGGCGGATCCGTGCCTTCTCTTCGTTCGGCAGGCCCGATGGCATCGGGCCTGCCGGCACAAAGACCACCGGCAGATGGCCGAACCGCAGCGCGCCCATCAGCAGTCCGGGGACGATCTTGTCGCAGATGCCCAGGCACAACGCACCATCGAACATGTTGTGGGACAGCGCGATTGCGGTGCCCATGGCGATCACATCGCGGCTGATGAGCGACAGCTCCATGCTCGGCTCACCCTGGGTGATGCCGTCGCACATGGCCGGCACCCCGCCGGCCACCTGGCCTGTCGCGCCCGTCGCGCGCAGCGCCTGGCGGATCTGTTCGGGATAGGTCTCGTAGGGCTGGTGGGCGGAGAGCATGTCGTTATAGGCGGTAACGATGCCGATATTGACCTCATCGGGCAGGCGCAGCCGCTGCTTGTCCCCGGCCGGACAGCCCGCCATGCCATGGGCGAAGTTGCTGCAGGACAGGTCCCGCCGCCCGCGGGGGCGCGCTGCCGCCTCGGCCATCTGCTGAAGATAGGCTGCGCGCGACTGCCGGCTGCGCAGGCGCAGCCGCTCGGTGACCTCAACAACCCTGGGATGCATGCACGGTTTCTCCTGTCTGCTTCTGGCTGTCATAAGGAACGGGTATCATCTATTGTAAGCCAACGAAATATCACTCAAGGGGAAAAACCCGCAATGACCCTGCGTCGTACCAAGATTGTCGCCACCCTCGGACCGGCCAGCAGCACACCGGAACGCATTGAAGCCCTCATCAAGGCCGGCATGAACGTCGCCCGCCTCAACTTCTCCCACGGCAGCCATGACGAACACCGTGAACGGGCGCGACTGGTACGCGAGATAGCAGAAAGGCTGGGGGTGCACGTTGCCCTGCTAGGCGATCTGCAGGGCCCGAAGATCCGCATTGCGCGCTTCACCGACGGCAGGATACATCTGAATGTCGGCGACCGCTTCCGGCTCTCCACCACCCATCCGCTGGATGAGGGCAATCAGCAGGTGGTCGGCATCGACTACCCCGCGCTGGTGACCGACTGCCACCCCGGCGACGAGCTGCTGCTGGATGACGGACGTATCGTGCTGCAGATCGACAGCATCGCCGATGGTGAGGCTGTCTGCACCGTTACCGCCGGCGGCGACCTGTCCAACCATAAGGGCATCAACCGCCGCGGCGGTGGGCTCTCCGCTGCTGCCCTGACCGACAAGGATCGCGCCGACATCGTGCTGGCCGCCGAACTGGAGATGGAATATGTCGCCGTGTCCTTTCCGCGGGACGCGCGGGATATGGACCAGGCCCGTACGCTGCTGGTCGACGCCGGTTCCCAGGCCTGGCTGGTAGCCAAGATCGAGCGGGCCGAGGCGGTCGCTGACGAGGCCGCACTGGACAGCCTGATCGACGCCAGCGATGCGGTGATGGTGGCCCGGGGCGACCTGGGTGTCGAGATCGGTGACGCCGAGCTGGTGGGCATCCAGAAAACCATCATCGATCGCGCCCGGCGCAAGAACAAGGCAGTGATCACCGCCACCCAGATGATGGAGTCGATGATCAACAGTCCGCTGCCCACCCGTGCTGAGGTCTCCGACGTGGCCAACGCTGCGCTGGACTATACCGACGCGGTGATGCTTTCAGGCGAGTCCGCAGCAGGCGACTTCCCGGTGGAAGCCGTGGCGGCAATGCATCGTGTCTGTCTGGGCGCGGAGAAACACCCGACCAGCCAGCAGTCCGGCCACCGTCTGCACATTCCCTTCAGCCGCTGCGACGAGACCATTGCCCTGGCCGCCATGTACGCCGCCAACCACTTCCCCGGCGTCACCGCAGTGGTGAGCCTGACCGAAAGCGGCTACACCCCGCTGATCATGTCGCGCATCCGCTCGCACCTGCCGATCTTCGCCCTGTCACCCAACCGCCAGACCCTGGGTCGGGTGGCGCTGATGCGCGGTGTGCACAGTATCGCCTTCAACCCGGCGGATCTGCCGTCCAGCGACGTCAACCAACGGGCCATCGACACCCTGCTGGATGGCGGACATGTGAAACCGGGGGACTGGGTGATCATCACCAAGGGTGATGTGTACAACTCGCGGGGCGGCACCAACTCGATGAAGTTGCTGCAGGTGGGAGAGCAGCTCGTCTGAGACGAGCTGCTGTACGGCTTCCTTACACTTCTACTGCCAGGCTCTCGGCAATCTTCTTCTGCCAGATCTGCGGGCCGGTGATGTGTACCGACTCGCCGCTGCTGTCGACCGCGACGGTGACCGGCATGTCCACCACCTCAAACTCGTAGATCGCTTCCATGCCCAGCTCGGGGAAGGCCAGCACCTGGGCCTTCTTGACCGCCTGGGACACCAGGTAGGCGGCGCCACCCACGGCCATCAGATACACCGCCTTGTTGTCGCGGATCGCCTCGATGGCCATCGGGCCGCGCTCGGACTTGCCGATCATGCCCAGCAGGCCGGTCTGCTCGAGGATCTGACGGGTGAACTTGTCCATCCGCGTGGCAGTGGTCGGGCCAGCCGGGCCAACGGCTTCGTCGCGCACCGGATCAACCGGGCCAACGTAGTAGATGAAGCGGCCCTTCAGATCCACCGGCAGCTCCTCCCCCTTGTTCAGCATGTCCACCATGCGCTTGTGCGCCGCGTCACGGCCGGTGAGCATCTTGCCCGACAGCAGCACGGTTTCACCGGTCTTCCAGTCCAGCACGTCTTCCGGCTTGAGTGTGTCCAGATTGACCCGGCGCACGGCACTGCCGACTTCCCAGGTAATGTCCGGGTACTCATCCATGGAAGGCGGAGCCAGTTCGGCCGGGCCGCTGCCATCCAGCACGAAGTGCGCATGGCGGGTGGCTGCGCAGTTGGGGATCATGCACACCGGCAGGCTGGCTGCGTGGGTCGGATAATCCTTGATCTTGATGTCGAGCACGGTGGTCAGGCCACCGAGGCCCTGGGCACCGATGCCGAGCGCGTTCACCTTGTCCATGATCTCCAGACGCAGCTCCTCGACCCGGTTCTGCGGACCACGCTGGCGCAGTTCGTGGATATCGATCGGGTCCATCAGCGATTCCTTGGCCAGTACTGCCGCCTTCTCGGCGGTGCCACCGATGCCGATACCGAGCATGCCCGGCGGGCACCAGCCGGCACCCATGGTCGGTACGGTGTTTACCACCCAGTCGACGATGGAATCGGAAGGGTTGAGCATGACCATCTTGGCCTTGTTCTCGGAGCCGCCGCCCTTGGCCGCCACCTGGAACTCGATGGTGTCGCCGGGAACCATCTGGTAGTGGATGACCGCAGGCGTATTGTCCCTGGTGTTGGTGCGCTTGCCGGCCGGATCAGCGAGGATGGACGCACGCAGCACGTTGTCAGGCAGCTGATAGGCCCGGCGCACCCCTTCGTTGATCATGTCGTCGAGCCCCATGGTGGCGCCATCCCAGCGCACATCCATGCCCACCTTGACGAACACCGTGACGATTCCGGTGTCCTGACAGATGGGGCGGTGACCGGTCGCGCACATGCGCGAGTTGATCAGGATCTGGGCCATGGCGTCGCGGGCCGCCGGCGACTCCTCGCGCAGGTAGGCCTGGTGCACTGCCTGGATGAAATCGATCGGATGATAGTAGGAGATATACTGCAACGCATCGGCGACGCTCTGGATCAGATCATCTTGCTTGATAACGGCCATTCTCGGACAGGCTCCTCTTTTGACTGACTGGCCGCAGAGTTGCCGGGCAACAGGCGAGACGGCCAGATTCACGGAATGCTCAGGTCAGACGCGGACTCGCCGCAGCTGAAGGCAGGGGGCGAAGTATACCCGAGCCGAGGTTGGCCGGTCAGCCGTTGGGTCGATAGGCTGCGACTATATGATGAACCTTCAGTGTGAAACCGAGTCGGATTGGCGTAAAATGACATCACATGGCCACCATAAAAAGGATGATAATGTCGTGACCGAACCGGATCCCGCCCAGCAGGCTCGTTATCAGGCGCTGCGGTTGCAACGCTTCTATCTGGCCCAGGCCACCTACCTCATCTCCTATGTGGTAATCGCGGCGGCCTGGGCCAGTGGCAATTACCTGGGCACCCATGCCATGGCACTCAGTCACTTCGTGCTGGGTGCAGTTACCCAACTGGTCTTTTTCTTCCTTTTCAAGACCGGGCTCAACCTGCGCGCGCGGGACCCGAGTCTGACCAGCTCCCAGACCATCGTCGCGCTGCTGCTGCTGACCTATCTGCTGGCCTACATCGGCGAGATCCGCGGCAGCATCCTGGTGGCCTACTGCCTGATCCTGATGTTCGGTGCGTTCCAGATGTCACGCCGCGCCTACCTGCTCCATGCGATGCTGGCGCTGGGCTGTTATGCCGCTCTTGTAGTCATCAACCAGCAGGTACACATCTATCCCCAGACATTGACCTCTGCCTCGCTGGAGCTCTTCGTACTGGCCTGCTTCCTGCTGTGGGTGAGCATGGTCGGCAGCTATATCCGCGAGCTGCGCGATCGCCTGCTGCAGCGCCATGCCACCCTGCAGCAGCACCAGCAGACCCTGCGCAGCATGATGGACCAGCTGCAGAACCTGGCTTCCACCGATGCCCTGACCGACCTGCCCAACCGTCGCCATTTCATCGAGGAGGCGCAGCGTCGCATCACCCTGCTGGGTCAGGGGCAGACGATGGGCCTGGCGCTCATTGATCTGGACCACTTCAAGCGCATCAACGATCTGTATGGCCACTCAGCCGGGGACAAGGTACTGCAGGATTTTGCCCATATCGCCCGCAACAACCTGCGCGGCAACGACATGGTGGCCCGCTTCGGCGGTGAGGAATTCGTGCTGCTGCTGGACAGGTGCGACCTGGCCACCCTGCACCACTGCGTCGAGCGCATACGTCAGGGGCTGGCCAGCCATTCATTCGACGCACTGCCCGATACGGTGAAGTGCACCCTGTCAGCAGGCATCTGCCTGATCCATCCGGAGGACAGTCTGGAATGGCGCATCAGCCAGGCGGACGAGGCGCTCTACCGAGCCAAGCGCGAAGGCCGCAACTGCACCCGTGCCCACGAAGCAGCCTACGCCTGAGTCACCCGGTCAATGGATACCCATCCAGAACATTGCACGGCGGCTGATGGCGCCCCATAGCCGCACCTTGAACTTGTGGCGCAGAGGCAGGCCCAGCCAGTCCCCGAGGGTCCACTCCCGGGATTCGGCAAAATCGGTCCGGAAGCTTTCCTCCACCGCGCGGGTCATGCCACTGTCGATGATGTTGAGGTTGGCCTCGAGGTTCCAGTGCAGCGTCCAGCGGTCGAAATTGGCCGAGCCCAGACTGACCCAATCATCCACCAGTACCGTCTTCAGATGCAGGAAGCGCGGCTGGTACTCGTGGATGCGCACTCCCGCCGCCAGCAGCCGACGATAGAAACGCTGGCCGGCATAACGCACCGCAGGATGATCGGTGATCTCGCCGCACAGCAGCAGGCGCACATCCACTCCGCGCCTGGCCGCGCGCATCAATGACCGACGCAGCCGCCAGCCGGGGACGAAGTACGGCGTCGCCAGCCACACCTTGTGCTGCGCACCGGCAATACTTGCCAGCAGCGCATGCGCCAGTTCCCGGTGGGCACGGCCATCGGTGAGTGACACCCGGGCCCATCCCTCACCGCCCGGCGGGCGCGGCGGCACCTTCACCCGCTGACGAAGCGGTGGTGGCCGACCCCGGCGGCTGTGGGCTGCCTGCCATTGCTGTTCGAATACCACCACCCAGTCGTCTACCACCGGCCCCTGCACTTCCAGCATCTGCTCGTGCCACAGACAGTGGCCGGAATCATCGGATATGCAGAAATCATCGGTAAAGCCGGCGCCGCCGATGTAGGCGCGCTCCCCGTCGACGATGATCAGCTTGCGGTGGTCCCGATGCAGGTTGGCGCGACCGCCCCAGAGGTTCAGCGGATTGTAGAGATGCAGTTCGACACCACCGTCTCGCAGTTGCTGGCGATCCGCATCGCTCAGATTGCGGCTGCCTGCGCCATCGAACAGGCAGCGCACCCGCACTCCACGTTGCACGGCATGCAGCAGTATGCGCATCACCCGCTCCAGACTGTTGCCCGACTCGACCAGATACAGCTCGATATCGATGCTGATCCGGGCCTGCTGCATATCCTCGAGCAGCCGGGGGAAGAAGCGGTCCCCGTCCATCATCAGTTCAAATGTATTGCCTTCGCGCCAGGGGTAATGAGGAGCTGCCATGAAAAGACCCAGGGATATCGACACTCCTGATCATAGCAGGCAAGGCGGTCAGGAAAAGAACGTTCTCAGGCCCTGGAGCCGGAAGCCAGAACACCCTGCCAGTACGCCGGATCCCTGAGCGCGGTGGCCTGCGCCGCGGCAAAATCGATGACCTCCGGCATGAAGGCGAGGAAGTCGGCCTCGAAACGGCCGTATTCGCGCTCCAGTTCATCGACCGCGCCGGGCAGCCGGTTACCGGGCCGCAGGCGGCGAGCCATGTTGTCCAGCGCCATGTGCAGGTTGTCCAGCTCGGCATAGCTGCACAGCCAGTCCTCTTCGGCCATGCGCACCAGAACCCGGCGGGCGCGCTCCGGCATCAACGCCTGCTGGGCCAGCACTGCGTTGTACATCCGGCCGGTAAACGCCGTCAGGGACTGATCGGCGAAATGATTCCAGTGCCGTGCCAGCAGGTGGTCGTAGAACATGTCGACCATGATACCGGCGTAGCGTCGACGCTCATCGGTGACCCGCGCCTTGCTGCGCGCCACCACCGGATGGCGATCGGTGAACGCGTCGATGCTGCGGTGCAGCCAGATGCCCTTGCGCACCGCATCCGGCAACTCGATGGCGGCCACGGGCCCCTTGACGAAATCGCCGAGCAGGCCGCCAAGGGCCGGCTGCGGTTCGTGGGGCCCCAGGCGCAGGTGGGCGAGGAAATTCATCAGCGCTGGCTCATCTGCTGTTGCAGATTGCCGATCTGGGTCTGCAGGGTGGAGAGAGTGCGATTGGTCTGAACCCGGAAACTGTCTATTGACCGCAGCGCATCGTCCACTGCATCCAGCCGCTGCTGCTCGACGCTGGTGGCCGTCGAGGCGTCCAGCAGGGCCTGTAACTGGCCCCGCTGGCGTGCCAGCTGGGTCTGCTGCTCCGCCAGTTGTTCCTTGATGGTGGACAACTGCTCAAGTTGCCGGAGCTGCTCACCCGCCTCGGCCAGCCCGCTGACCAATGCCGCCCGCTGCTGTTCGGCCCGCTCGGATTGCTGCTCAAGCCCGGCAATGCTCCGGTGCTGTTGTTGCTGGCGGTCGTCCAGCTGGGCTATCACAGCTTCCAGCCTGTCAAGCTCGGCCAGACGCTCACTCTGCGCGTCGGTTGCCTGCCTCAGCTCCTGCAGATGCTGCGTTGCGGTCTGCAGCGTCTGTTGCTGTCGCTGCTGCAATTGCTCCTGCTCCTGCAGCGCGGCGGCCAGTTGCCGGACCTTTTCCTCAAGCTCGTTGATCTGGCGAATGCGTTCCTTCTCGCGCTCGCTCAGGCTGGACTCGGTGGCGATGACCTTGCCGCTGATATCCTGCAGCCGGCCAGCCGCGTCTTCGCTGATGCGGGCAAAACTTTCCTGGGTCGCTACCAGCTGCTGCTGCAGCAGACGCTGCTGCTGGTGACTCCAGTAACCCAGGCCGATCAGCGCCAGCAGCAGGCAGACACATACCGCCCAGAGGGCGCCGTTGCGCTGGCGCTGGATGACCGGCTCACGTACCGCCCGCACCAGCGGCGGTTCCGGGGCCGATCCCGGGCGGCCCGGCGAAACGGCGCCTACCCGGTCCTCATCGGTAGCCCGGATACCCGGTAAATCGCCCTTGAAATCATCCCGCATGGTTTCCCCCGATTGGCAAAGCCAGTAGAACAAGTGGCCTATTCTGCGCGCCAGGTCGTCAGCTGAACACCCCCGGCCGGCCCTGTCAGGTCAGCGAAGCCAGCCACTGCGGCGCCTGACGCTGCAATTGCCCGGTCAGCTCATCCAGCAGTCGCCCGCCGTTGCGCCAGTAGTGCCAGTACAGAGCAACATCCACACCCCGGCCGGGCAGCAACTCGCGCAATCTGCCGCTCGCCAGTTCGGCCTGTATCTGCAGAGCCGGCACCATACCCCAGCCCAGGCCGGCATCAAGCATGCGCACGAACCCTTCGGACGAAGGGCACAGGTGATGGGGAAACTCGCAACTCAGGTCCTGCTCGCCGAGGAACCGGTGCTGCAGGCGATCGTCCGGGCCGAATACTACTGCGGGCGCACGCCGCAAAGCCACCCGGTCCACCCCTTCTGCAAAATACCGTTCGATGAACGCCGGACTGGCCACCGCCAGGTAACGCATGGCACCCAGCGGCAGCGAGCGGGCCCCGGCCACCGGTCGCTCGGTGGCGCACACGCAGCCCACCACTTCTCCCGCACGCATGCGGCGCAGGCCAACGTCCTGATCATCCACCAGCAGCTCCAGCAGCAACGGCTGGCGCTGGCACAGCTCGGCCACTGCGCCGGCCCACCAGGTCGCCAGGCTGTCTGCATTCAGCGCCACCCGCAGGCGGGCCGGGGCCCCATCCTCATCCTGCATCGGTATGTCCTGTCGCAGGTCCTGCTCCAGCAGACGCACCTGCTGTACATGATTGAGCAGCCGCTGGCCGGCCTCCGTGGGTGCCGGAGGCGTCGCCCGCAACAGCACCGGAGCGCCGACCCGCGCTTCCAGCAATTTTATGCGCTGCGACACCGCCGACTGGGACAACCCCAGCACCCGCGCGGCCCGCTCGAAGCCGCCCTGCTCCACCACACTGGCCAGGGCATGCAGCAGCTTGTAGTCCATCATCAGAATATTTCATGTCCCATAAGCCATATCTGTTTCCCTTATACAGTCAGCCCGCTCACACTGCCAGCTTCCGACAGGAGAGAGTCCGTGACCTACTATTCAAGCTACCTCAACGGCCTGCTGGTTTCGCTGGGCCTGATCATGGCGATCGGCGCGCAGAATGCCTTTGTGCTCGCGCAGAGTCTGCGACGTGAACACCACCTTGCCGTCGCGGCACTGTGCATGAGCTGCGATGCCATCCTGATCACCGCCGGGGTATTCGGGCTGGCGACACTGCTTGCCCGGTATCCGCTGGCGATGGAAATCACCCGCTGGGGCGGCGTGCTGTTTCTGGTCGGCTACGCGCTGCTCGCCCTGCGCCGGGCGATTGCCCCGCACGCTCTGGCAGTGGCCGAGACCGAACGTCCACTGCGAGCCCGCGGTACCGTGCTGCTGGCTACGCTGGCGATCACCCTGCTCAATCCCCATGTATATCTCGATACCATGGTGCTGATCGGCTCCGTGGGTGCGCAGCAGACCTGGCCGGCCTGGTTTGTCGCAGGTGCGGCCAGCGCCTCGATGCTGTGGTTCCTCGGGCTGGCCGTCGGCGCCGCGCGACTGGCGCCGCTGCTCAACCGGCCACTGACCTGGCGGCTGATCGATGTGCTGGTGGCCGGCATGATGCTGAGGGTGGCGTGGAGCCTGGCTGCACCGCTGTGGTCGGCCGGCTGAATCCCTCGACGGGCCGCTCAACATGGCCAGTGCCGCGGTAAAATGCTATGATCTTGCGGCTATAGAACAAGGGGCGGCATCGGTATCATAGATCCCCTCGCGGGCTGTTCACGCCCGTCTGTCGAAACGCCCCATAACCTGAAATGGAGAGAGACCATGCCTTTCGAACTACCCCCGCTTCCCTATGCCAAAGACGCTCTTGAGCCGCACATCTCCGCCGAGACCCTGGACTATCACCACGGCAAGCACCACAACACCTATGTGGTCAACCTGAACAACCTGATCGCCGGCACAGACCACGAGAGCAAGAGCCTGGAAGAGATCATCAAGACCTCCAGCGGCGGACTGTTCAACAACGCTGCCCAGGTCTGGAACCACACCTTCTACTGGAACTGCCTGAGCCCCAATGGCGGCGGCGAGCCCACCGGTGAACTGGCAGAAGCGATCAACAAGGCATTCGGCTCCTTCGACGCATTCAAGGAAGAGTTCAGCAAGATTTCCATCGGCACCTTCGGTTCCGGCTGGGGCTGGCTGGTGAAGAAGGCTGACGGCTCGCTGGGCCTGGTAAGCACCATCGGCGCCGGCAATCCGATCACCTCCGGTGACACTCCGCTGCTGACCTGTGACGTGTGGGAGCATGCCTACTACATCGACTACCGCAACGCCCGTCCGAAGTATGTCGAGGCGTTCTGGAACCTGGTGAACTGGGACTTCGTGGCGAAGAACTTCGCTGCCTGAACCGCGCCAGCGTTCTGATAAGACACCCCGCTTCGGCGGGGTGTTTTCGTTTGGGGCGGGTGGTCCGGGTGACATCATTGGCCGCGAGCGGGTTGCCGGGCGCGCGGTGCGCGCCTATCGCCCCGGGGTCGGGGCTCCTACCGTGGGGGGATCGGATTACGGCACGGGGGGGCTGGGGGGATGTTGTGGGAGCGCCGACCCCGGCGCGATGGGCGCTCCGACGCGAGGTGATGACCGCCCGGCACCGCCTGACCGCGGCAGTTGTTGCACGGCGCGGGTTCCGAATGCATGATGGTCGAAACGGAAAAAAGGACAGTCCGAATTGATAGTCGACACCCGGCACAGTCTGTCAGTAAAGCTTCTCCGATTGGTGTTGCTGTGGGCCCTGCTGGCAGGGATGCTGTTGAGCCTGGCCCAGATCATCTTCGACCTGAGGTCGGTACGCGAATCCATCGAACGTGACGCCACCGAGATCCTGGCGATGTTCCATGATCCTGCCACCCAGGCCATCTTCAGCCTTGATCGGGACATGGCGACCCAGGTCATCGAAGGGCTGTTTGCCAACCCCGCCGTCAGCCAGGCGTTGATCGGTCACCCCGCCGAGCCGCCTCTGGCGAGCCGGCAGCGGCCTCTGCTCGACACCTGCTGCCGTATGCTCACCGACCTGCTGTTCGACCCCCGACAGGACTTCAGCATTCAACTGCATGGCCGGGCGCCCTATGACGAATACTACGGCGACCTGCGCCTGTCCCTCGACACGGCGCTCTATGGCAAGCGCTTTCTCAACAATTCCCTGGTCATCCTGCTTACCGGTCTGCTGCGCGCGCTGGCGATGGCCGGTGCCGTCTATCTGGTGTTCCACGTGCTGCTGACCCGTCCGCTGGGCCGCATCATGGAGCATATCGGCTTCATCAACCCCGATCATCCCGGCAGAATGATGATGCCCATGCTGCCCGGACAGGAGAAAAACGAGCTGGGGCTGCTGATCAACCGCATCAATCAGCTGCTCGATGCCATCGAGCGCAACCGCAGTGGCCGTCGCGAAGCCGAGGCCAGCCTGCTGCATCTGTCGCGCCACGATCAGCTGACCGGCCTGCCCAACCGCAGCCTGCTGCTCGAGCAGCTCGGCCGGGTGCTGACCGACGCCCAGCGCCGTCAGCGCAATGTGGCGGTCCTCTGCTGCGGGCTGGATGACTTCAAGGAAATCAACGAACGATTCAGCTACCAGGCTGGCGACCGCCTGCTGATCAGCGTGGCGGAGCGCCTGCAGTCCCACAGCGGGCGGCTGACCAGCGTCGCACGGCTGGGCGGCGACCAGTTCGCGCTCATCGTCGCCGATGTCCAGGAGCCCTACGAGGTGGCCGAGCTGGCCCAGCAGATTCTCAATGACCTGGCGGTGCCGCTGGAGCTGGATCAGGCGTGCGTCACCCTGCAGGCCACCATCGGCATAACCCTGTTCCCCGACGACGGCATGGACCCGAGCAAGCTGCTGCAGAAGGCCGAGCAGACGATGATGCTGGCCAAGACCCGCTCGCGCAACCGCTATCAGTTCTACATCGCCAGTGTCGACAGCGAGATGCGCATGCGCCGTGAGCTGGCATCGAGTCTGCGCGATGCGCTGCTGAACAACGAGCTGCATCTGGTCTACCAGCCACAGATAGCCCTGGACAGCCACAGGGTGGTGGGCGTCGAGGCGCTGCTGCGCTGGAATCACCCGGAGCGGGGGCTGGTACCACCGGACCTGTTCATCCCGCTGGCCGAGCAGAGCGGCATCATCATCGCCATAGGCGAATGGGTGCTGGATCAGGCCTGCCGCCAGTTGCGGGACTGGCAACGTGACGGGCTGCCGGACCTGCGCATGTCCGTGAACCTCTCCACCGTGCAGCTGCACCACCCTGACCTGTGCCAGATGGTCACCCGCACCCTGGACCGTTACGGGCTGGATCGGGGCACACTGGATCTGGAGGTCACCGAAACCGGCCTCATGGAGGATATCGAGGCCGCTGCCCGACACCTCAAGGAGCTCAAGGCCACCGGGGTGCGTATCGCGCTGGATGACTTCGGCACCGGCTATTCCTCGCTGAGCTACCTGCGCGGCCTGCCGCTGGACAAGATCAAGATCGACAAGAGCTTCACCGGCGATCTGCTGGAGGATGCGGATGACCGCAACATCGTGCGCATCATCATTCAGCTCGGACGCAACCTGAACATGCAGGTGATCGCCGAAGGCGTCGAGTGCGCCGAACAGGAAGCCTACCTGCGCACCGAAGGCTGCGATATCGTCCAGGGCTATTTCTACAGCCGCCCGCTGACCGCGCCCGCGCTGAGGGTATGGATGCACAACTACGAGCAGCAGCTGGGATCAGGCGGTCAGTAGTCCCAGCCACAGCCACCCGGCCAGGGTGCCTGCCACCAGCATGCCGAACAGACTCCAGCCGGACTGGCGACGCAGGTGGCGACTCAGATGCTCTTCGTGGTGGTCAGACAGCAGAAACGGCAGGCCACGGTAAGGCGGCTTGCCCAGACTGTGCACTACCGGAGCGCTGGCGGCGGTGCGGACCTGCCGCCGGGCTTCGTTAGCTGCGGCAACACGCACCTGCTGCCACTCCTGCGTATCCAGCTGACCATCCCGGTTGCGATCAAAGCGCGCCAGCAGATCGGGGTAATCCGCCTTCCAGTTGCTTATGATCTGCCTGGCCACGCGCCGGGCATCCACCGGCTCGCCACCCCCGCCGCGGCTTTGGAACCAGCCAAGCGCGTACAGCAGGTCATCCTGCCGCAGGCATTCCTCGGTGTAGCGGTAACGCCGGCCGAACACGGTGGCGAGCATACCGGTCCCGCCAGTTCGGCTCAGCGGCCAGCGGTGGGGGCCTTCCCAGCGCCGGCGCAGGCGCGGATGGATATCCGCCCCCTCGGGCAGGACCCAGCACTCCCCGGTCTCGTCCCGCAACACGAAGGGCCTGTCTGACTGGCCCTGCTCCACGGTTCGCCACTGGCGGTTGCGCCCGCTGCGCTGGTATTCCTCGACCCGGAAGCGATACCACAGACAGGGCTCGCCCCCCAGCGGCGAGATCAACGGTTCATGCCCGCCGGCATCCGCCTCACCGCACAGCTCGACCAGCCCCTGGGCCGCCGAGCGTATGCGCGAGGTCGGCGTATCTTCCACCCAGCGGGCACGGCGCAACCGGCTGAAGGTCCGGTACATCAACCACAGGGCGGCCGCCGAGCTCAGCGCAAGGGCGAGATAGAAGAAGTGGCTGGGGACCACCAGCCCGCCGGGCAACGGAATCATGAAAACAGCTGGCGAAGATCCACGTCAGCCTTTTCCGCTTCGGAGAAGCGCAGCAGCTCCGCCGGCGGAAAGTGGAACAGGCGGGCGATCAGCACATCGGGAAACTGCTCGATCCGCACGTTGTTGATGTTCACCGCCGCGTTGTACAGCTCGCGCCGATCGGCAATGCCGTTTTCCAGCCCGGATATACGCTGCTGCAGATGCTGGAAGGAGCTGTTGGCCTGCAGCTGCGGATAGTTCTCCGCCAGTGCAAACAGTTGGCCAAGGCCGCTGCGCAGCGCCGTCTCGGCCCGCCCCAGCTGCTTCATGTCGGAACTGTCCCGGGCCTGACTCACCGCGTTGCGGGCGCTGATCACCCGCTCCAGTGTGGCCTGTTCGTACTGCATGTACTGACGGCAGGTTTCCACCAGCTTGGGCAACTCCTCGTGTCGCTGGCGCAGCAGCACGTCGATGTTCGACCAGGCCTGGGTGACGCCATGCTTCACCGCGACCAGTTGGTTGTACAGCGTGATGGCGTAGACCACTGCCACCACCAGCCCCGCTCCCACCACCAGCATCACCACGTTGCTCCAGTCCATTGCCAGGCTCCCTGTGATCAAGAATCGCTACATTTCTGCTCTATGTTTACGTCCCGCGACCCGGTAATCTTCGCACATAATTTCAATAGCTGTCGGCAGCCGGATGCTGCCGCAGGCACTGCATCAGGATTGCAATCATGCTGCGTAGACTCGTTCTGCTGATACTCATCTTCTTCGTCGTTGTCGCCGGACTCGGGGCGTGGAAATTCTGGTCGATCCGGCAGCAGATTGCCATTTTTACCGCTCCCAAACCACCGATTCAGATCAGCGCCAGTGAAGCGCAGCAGATCGAGTGGCAGAGCCGGCTGCCAGCCATCGGCACGCTGACGGCACGCCAGGGAGTGGAGCTCACCGCCGAGATCTCCGGCACCGTTGATCAGCTGTCCGCCGTATCCGGACAAGTGGTCGATGCCGGTCAGACCCTGTTGCGCATGCATGATGAAGTGGAGCGCGCCAGTCTGGCCACCGCCGAGGCCCAGGTGGAACTGGCGGAGCTGGATTTCAATCGCCAGCGCAATCTGCTGCAGCGCCAGAGCATTTCCCAGGCGCAGTTCGACCAGGCCAGCTCCACCCTCCGCCAGAGCCGGGCGCGTGCCGCGGAGCTGCAGGCCATCCTGCAGAAGAAGACCATCAAGGCACCCTTCGCCGGTCGGCTGGGCATCATTCATGTCGACCCCGGTGATTATCTGTCGCCGGGAACGCCTATCGCCACCCTGCAGGATCTGTCCAGCCTGCATGTGGATTTCAGCCTGGCAGAACAGCATTATCCTCGGCTGAGCGTCGGCCAGCAGGTCGAACTGACCGTCTCCGCCTTCCCTGGGCAACGCTTTGGCGGGGAGATAACCGCGATCAACCCGCGGGTGGATGCCGCCTCCCGCACCCTTCTGGTACGGGCCAGCATAGATAACCCGGAAGAGCAGCTGCTGCCCGGCATGTTCGCCGAGCTGGATGTGCTGCTGCCCGATACCCAGCCGCGGGTAGTGGTCCCGGAAACGGCAGTCAACTTCAGCCTCTACGGCAACTCGGTGTATGTGGTGGTGCCTGCCGATGACAACCAGGCCGAGGGCGATGGCGGGCAGCTGGAGGCGAAACGCCGCTTTGTCCGCCTCGGTGAGCGCCGCGACGGCCTGGTGGTGATCATCGACGGACTGCAGGCCGGCGAGCAGGTGGTCAGTACCGGTCAGCTGAAACTGGACGATGGCACCGCCGTGGTCATCAACAACAGCAACCCGCTGTAAGGCTGCGGACATGGCATTCACCGATATCTTCATCCGTCGCCCGGTGCTGGCGACGGTCGTCAGCCTGCTGATCATCCTGCTCGGCATGCAGGCACTCAACAGCCTGACCGTACGCCAATATCCGGCGATGGAAAACGCCCTGATTACCGTCACCACGGCCTATCCCGGTGCCAACGCGGAAGTCATCCAGGGCTACATCACCCAGCCGATCCAGCAGAGCCTGGCCAGCGCCGAAGGTGTCGATTACATCAGCTCGGTGAGCCGGCAGAACTTCTCGGTCATCCAGGTCCGGGCCCGGCTCGGGGTCGACACCGACCGGCTGTTCACCGACGTCATGGCCAAGGCCGCCGAAGTGCGCAACCAGCTGCCGGCCGAGGCGGAGGATCCAGTGATCAGCCGCGAGGCGGCCGATGCCACCGCGCTGATGTACATCAGTTTCCACAGCCAGACCCTGAGCAATCCGCAGATCACCGACTACCTGTCGCGCATCGTGCAACCGCGCCTGGCTACCCTGCCCGGCATCGCCGATGCAGCCATACTCGGCCGGCAGAACTTCGCGATGCGCCTGTGGCTCGATCCGGTGCGCATGGCCGCGCTCGGCGTGACTGCCAGCGACGTGAACCAGGCGGTGCGGCAGTACAACTTCCTCGCCGCTGCCGGGGAGACCAAGGGCGAGTACGTGGTCACCAGCGTCAACGCCGATACCGATCTGCAGCGCCCGGAGCAGTTCGCCGCCATCCCGGTACGTACCGAAGGCGATACCCGGGTGCTGATCAGCGACATTGCCCGGGTCGAGATGGGCGCCGAAAGCCTGGACACCATCAGCTTCTTCGATGGCATCCCTGCGGTGTATATCGGCATCGAGGGCACCACCACCGCCAACCCGCTGGATGTTATCGCCGAAGTGCGCAATGTATTGCCGCTGATCGAGGCGCAGCTGCCACCCGAGCTGGAAATGACGGTCGCCTATGACGCGACCCTGTTCATCCAGGAGTCCATCGACGAGGTGATCAAGACCCTGATCGAGGCGGTGATCATCGTCATCGTGGTGGTGGTCCTGTTCCTCGGCTCGCTCCGTTCGGTGATCGTGCCGGTGGTGACCATCCCGCTGTCGATGATCGGCGTGCTGTTCTTCATGCAGCTGATGGGCTATTCCATCAACCTGCTCACCCTGCTGGCGATGGTACTGGCGATCGGCCTGGTGGTGGACGACGCCATCGTGGTGGTGGAGAACATCCACCGCCATATCGAAGCCGGCAAGCGGCCCTACGAAGCGGCACTGGACGGCGCCCGGGAAATTGCCATGCCGGTGGTGGCCATGACCATCACCCTGGCGGCGGTCTATGCGCCGATCGGCTTCCTGCAGGGCATCACCGGCGCACTGTTCAAGGAATTCGCCTTTACCCTGGCCGGAGCGGTCATCATTTCGGGGATCGTCGCCCTGACCCTGTCGCCGATGATGTGCTCCCGGTTGCTCAAGCCGACCGACAACACCCGCGGGCTGGCAGCCCGGCTGGATCGGATATTCCATGCTCTGCAGCTGCGCTATCAGCGGGCGCTGCACAGCAGCATGGACACCCGCGGCGTCACGCTCACCTTTGGCGTGCTGGTACTGTTGCTGATCCCGGTACTGCTGATGTTCACCCGCAGCGAGCTGGCGCCGGAGGAAGACCAGAGCTTCATCTTCATGCTCACCAATGCGCCGCAGACCGCCAATCTGGACTATCTGACCCACTACACCAATGAGGTCAACCGGCGGCTGCAGACGCTGGACGAGTACGAGGCGCACTTCCACATCAACGGCGTGGATGGCGTGCACAGCGGCATGGGCGGGTTGATCCTCAAGCCCTGGGACCAGCGCGAACGCAGCCAGCAGGAGCTGCAGCCGGTAGTGCAGGACATCCTCAACGAAGTGGCCGGCCTGCAGATCTTCGCCGTCAGCGTGCCGGCACTGCCCGGCGCCAGCGAGGGGCTTCCGCTGCAGTTCATCATCTCCAGCCCCGGCGACTATGAAACGCTGCTGCAGGTAACCGAACGGATCGCCGCCCGGGCGCGGGAAACCGGCAAGTTTCCGCTGCTGCGGGTGGATCTGGCCTTCGACAAGCCGGAGCTGGCGGTGGAAATTTCCCGCGAGAAGGCAGCACAGATGAACGTGTCGATGGAGACGATCGGTGTCACCCTGGCATCGCTGCTGGGCGAAGGGGAGATCAACCGCTTTACCATCGAGGGGCGCAGCTACAAGGTCATCGCCCAGGTCGAGCGTGAATACCGGGACAATGCAGGCTGGCTGGAGCAATATCATGTGCGCAACCGCGACGGCGACATGATCCCCCTGGGCTCGCTGATAAGCACCAGCGAGCAGACCCGCCCGCGCCAGCTGAACCAGTTCCAGCAACTCAACTCGGCGCGCATTCAGGGTGTAGCCATAGTCAGCATGGGTGAGGCGCTGTCGCTGCTGGAAGAAATCGCCCGGGAAGAGCTGCCCCAGGGTTTCAGCGTCGACTATGCCGGCGAATCACGCCAGTTCAAGCAGGAGGGCGCGGAGCTGTACATGACCTTCCTCCTGGCCATGGCGGTGATCTATCTGGTCCTGGCGGCGCAGTTCGAGAGCTTCCGTGATCCGCTGGTGATCCTGGTGACCGTACCGCTGTCCATCTGCGGCGCACTGATACCCATGTTTCTGGGCATCTCCAGCATGAACATCTACACCCAGGTGGGCCTTGTGACCCTGATCGGCATCATCAGCAAACACGGCATCCTGATCGTGGAATTCGCCAACCAGCTCCGCCGCCAGCAGGGCATGGACATGCGCGAGGCGGTGGAACAGGCGGCGGCGATCCGCCTGCGCCCGGTGCTGATGACCACCGCAGCCATGGTGTTTGCCATGTTGCCGCTGCTGATCGCCACCGGCGCCGGCGCGGTGAGTCGGTTCGATATGGGCATGGTCATCGCCAGCGGGCTGACAGTAGGCACGCTGTTCACCCTTTTCGTCCTGCCGGCGGTTTACGTGGCGCTTGGCAGCCGGGACAGGCCCGCGCGCTGACGTGCCGCTGACCAGCGAATCCCTAGCTGAAGAGGGATTCGCTGCTCAGACCGTGCTGCTCGAAGATATCGCGCAGCCGCTTCAGCGCTTCCACCTGGATCTGTCTCACCCGCTCGCGGGTTAGGCCGATCTCGCGACCGACTTCTTCCTGCGTGCTGCTCTCATGGCCCCGCAGACCAAAACGACGGGTCACCACCTCGCGCTGCTTCTCGCTGAGTTCGGACAGCCAGCTGTCTATCGTCGCGTTCAGGTTCTCTTCCTGCAACACCTCGACAGGATCGCTGGAGCCCTCGTCGGGCAGGGTGTCCAGCAGGGTCTTGTCGGAGTCGGCGCCCAGCGGCACGTCCACCGAAGCGACCCGCTCGTTGAGCCCGAGCATCCGCTTGACGTCCTCGACGGGCCGATCAAGCAACTGGGCGATTTCTTCAGGGGAGGGTTCGTGATCGAGCTTCTGAGTCAGCTCGCGTGCCGCGCGAAGGTAGATGTTGAGTTCCTTCACCACGTGGATCGGCAGGCGAATGGTGCGGGTCTGGTTCATGATCGCCCGCTCGATGGTCTGGCGGATCCACCAGGTGGCATAGGTGGAAAAGCGGAAGCCCCGCTCCGGGTCGAATTTCTCCACCGCCCGGATCAGGCCCAGATTGCCCTCTTCGATCAGGTCCAGCAGAGCCAGCCCCCGATTCACGTAGCGCCGCGCAATCTTCACCACCAGCCGCAGGTTGCTCTCGATCATCCGCTTGCGACCGGCCGGATCGCCCTTCTGTGCCAGACGCGCGAAATGAACTTCCTCCTCCGGGGTCAGCAGAGGCGAGAAACCGATTTCGTTGAGATACATCTGGGTTGGATCAAGCTGGCGGGTAAACTCGAACGAGTCTTCCCGCTGATGATTGCGAGGTGTAGATACCCGTGACCTGCCGGTGCCTTCGGCACGTTCGGCTGGATCGGGTCTGACCTGGTCCAGAAGCTCTGTTTCTTCGCTGCTGTGCCGATCAGGTGCATTATTATTATTGGTCATGAGCATGCCCCCACCTTCAGTCGTAACACTGGTCGGATCGCGTTGGGCGATCCGCGCTGCGCGTCAGTCTCCGCTGACTACGGGAACACTAACCCCATGCCACATCCCGGTGCCTCCCTGCAGTGTGCCTGCCAACTATGACAATGCTGATACAGTTTTGTTTTGATCAGTTTCACAGTTTTGGCAAATAGCCAAGGGGATCAACAGGCTGGCCCCGCCGACGAATCTCGAAATGCAGCTTCACCCTGTCGCTGCCGGTGCTGCCCATTTCGGCTATCGTCTGGCCGGCCTTTACCTGATCGCCCTCCTTGACCAGCAGCCGGCTGTTGTGGGCATAGGCACTGAGATAGGTCTCGTTGTGCTTGATGATGATCATGTCACCATAACCCAGCAAACCGCGGCCCGCGTAGACTACCGAGCCGTTTGCCGCTGCTTTGACAGGCTGACCCAATTGACCGGCAATATCAATCCCTTTATTCAAACTGCCGTTCGATTGAAACCGTGATATGAGAGGCCCCTGAGCCGGCCACTGCCACCCGGAAACGGCTGCGGTTCCGCTGGTTGCCGGGGTAGTCGAAGGGGCGGTTGCCGGCCGGGTGGCTGGTGCCGGAGTGGCGGCCGGCGCAGTGGAAGCCGGTGCCGTCGCGGCGGGAGATGGAGTGGTTGCCGGCCGGGAGGCGGCAGCCGGGCGAGCAGGCGCCGGCGAGCTGGTAACACGGGTCGGGCTGCGGTCGGCCGGCGCAGCCGCTGCCCTGCCGCCGCTGGCTCTGTTGCCGGTAGCCAGACTCAGCCGCTGTCCGGGATAGATGGTATAAGGCGCGCGCAGGTTGTTATTGGCCGCCAGCGCCTTCCAGTCCCAACCGTAGCGGAAGGCGATGGAGTACAGGGTGTCCCCGCGCTGGACCACATGACTGCCGCTGGTTACCTGCTGGGCGCGATAACCGCCACGGCTGCGGTCGTCCACCGGCGCGGTCCCCGAGGGGCCGGCGCAGCCGACCAGGAGCAGGGTCAGAAGCATCACCCCGGGCAAGCCAGCGCTGCAGATACTCCTTTGCCTCACAGTCTTCCCCCAGTTCAATGAATTCGGTTCCTGCTGCGTATCACTTGTGGCTGACGCGCCGGCCAATCCGTTCCAGCGCAATGACCAGCACGATGGCTGCAATCATCAGCCCCAGCCCGGCCAGCCACCAGGAAGGCTCGCCAGTCAGCGACTCGTAGGTCGCCGGCAGCACATTGTCCTGCAGCAGCGGCTCCAGTTCGCCCTTGCTGTTCTCGCGCCAGCTGACGGTCTGCTTCCACGGCCAGACCTTGTTGAGCGAGCCGATCAGCAGTCCGGTAGCTACCGCCATGGTGGCATTGCGGGCATGGTCCAGCAACCAGGACACCAGCCGCGCGAAGCTCAGCATGCCGACGCCACAGCCGGCGGCGAAGATCAACAGCATGGCAAGATCAAAACTGCGCACGGCGCCGAGGATCGTCGCGTACAGTCCCAGCAGCACCAGCACGAAGCTGCCGGAGATGCCCGGCAGGATCATCGCGCAGATGGCAATGGCACCGGCCAGGAAGATGAACAGCGGAGCCGACGACCACTGGATCGGCGCGGCCACGGTGATCATGTAGGCAAAGGCCGTGCCCAGCGCCACCAGCAGCAGCGTCCAGATGTTCCAGCGGTGGACTTCACGCCCGACGATGTATACCGAGACCAGGATCAGCCCGAAGAAGAACGACCAGGTCAGCTCGCCATGTTCCTCAAGAAGATAGCCCAGCAGATTGGCAAAGGCAGCGATACTGGTGAGCACCCCCGCGATCAGGCAGATCAGGAAGGTACCGTCTATAGCCCGCCAGGTACTGCGCAGCTCCCCCCGCAACAGCCACAGCAGCTTCTCCGGCGTACAGGCACCCAACGCCTTGAGCAGGCGCTCGTACACCCCGACTATCAGTGCGATGGTGCCACCGGAGACCCCCGGTACCACATCGGCGGCACCCATGGCCATGCCCTTGAAATAGATCAGCACATAGTCGAGGAAACGGTGATTCAAGTGTGTATTGCTCCGGACAAGAGGGGGACAAACCGTACCGGTTCGACCTGCTGACGGATGAATTGATCCCCATCACGTGTCACAAGGGTAAGAAATTGCTCCCTGGCGCCTACCGGAATGACCATCCGCCCGCGCTCGGAGAGCTGGGCAAGCAGCTCGGCGGGAATCTCCGCCGGGGCAGCGGTGACCAGGATCGCATCGTAGGGCCCGTACTGGGGCCAGCCCCAGTTGCCGTCGGCGTGACGGTAGACCACATTGCGGATATCGATGTCCCGCAGTACCGCCTTGGCCCGTTCCTGAAGCGGCAGGATGCGCTCAACGGTGAACACGCGCTCCACCACCTGCGCGAGGATCGCCGTCTGATAGCCCGAGCCGGTCCCGACTTCCAGCACCTTGTCCAGCGGCCCGCCACCCAGCAGCAGCTCGGTCATGCGCGCCACTATGTAGGGCTGGGACAGCGTCTGGTTATGGCCGATGGGCAGCGCCGTATCCTCATAGGCACGGTGTGCCAGCGCCTCGTCCACAAACAGGTGGCGGGGAGTACGACGGATCGCCTCCAGCACATTGAGGTCGCGGATGCCCTCCTCGAACAGGCGCTCCAGCAACCTTTCGCGGGTCCGCTGTGAGGTCATGCCTATGCCGCTTTTCATCAGATCTTCACGCACCTTGCGCCACCCTCAAGTCACCCAGCCAGTCATTCAGGTGGTCGAACACCTCGTAGTGGGTCTTGTCGACCCGCAGCGGTGTCACCGAGACGTAGCCTTGCATCACCGCATTGAAATCGGTCCCGTCGCCGCCGTCCTCGGCATCGCCGGCCACCGAAATCCAGTAACCCTCCTTGCCGCGGGGGTCGGTCCATTTCACCGGCCGCGCTGCCCGCTGACGGTGGCCCAGACGGGTAAGCACTGCGCCCTTGATCCGGTCAAGGGGCAGATTGGGTATATTCACATTGAGCACGGTGCGCGGCGGCAGTTCCAGCTCGGCGTGGGCCTGCACCAGGCTGCGGGCAATGGACGCCGCTGCCACCAGGTTGTCGGTCTGGCGACCGACCAGCGAAAATGCCATGGCCGGACGGGACAGGAAGCGCCCCTCCAGCGCAGCGGCCACGGTCCCGGAATAGAGCACGTCATCGCCCAGGTTCGCGCCCAGGTTGATGCCGGATACCACCATATCGACGCTGTCCGGGAACAGCGCGTTGAGACCCAGATGCACACAGTCGGTCGGTGTGCCGTTGAGGCCGACGAAGCCGTTCTCCAGGTAGAAGGGGCGCAGCGGCTTGTCCAGAGTCAGGGCGCTGCTGGCGCCGCTGCGGTCCTCGTGGGGGGCAACCACCACACAATCGGCATAGTCGTCCAGTGCGCCGTGCAGGGCCTTGAGGCCCGGCGCCAGCACACCATCATCATTGGCAATGAGAATACGCATCAGGTTTCGCTTTCCAGTCCGCCGCCCGGCTCGTCGTCGAGCCATACCAGCTCGTGCAGTACTGCAGTGGCAAAACAGCCGGTCGGCAGGGTGAATTCAATTTCAAGGCTGTCCATTGCGGGATAATGCCACGTCAGGCCGGCAATGGGGAGTCGAAGAATCCGCCGCTGCTGCTCCAGACCGGCACTTTCCAGCCATTGGCACAGCTGGGGTTCGGTCTCGGCCAGGCGCCTTTCCAGCGCCAGCACCTCGCCGGAAACCGGCGCGGCGCCGCCGCCCCAGAGCGGACCGGTGACGTGGATATCCAGCTCGTCGAAACGCCGGTCGTCAGCCGCCAGCCGGTCGGCGGCGAAATGGCTGCGGCTGTCGGTGAATGCCAGACAGTCCCCGGGCTGAATGCGGTTCCAGCTGCCTTCGGCCACCCGCTGTGCCAGCAGCCTGTTGAACAGCAGGCTGCGCGCGGTCGACAGCAGCCGGGAACGGGTGCCCCGGGCCGGCGGCAGGCCACCACGCTCGGCCCACTGCCTGGCCTGTGGTACGTTGCCGCCGTCCCGGCCGAAGCGCTGGGGACCGAAATAGTTGGGTACGCCCTGCTCGGCAATGCGTTGCAGACGCTCATCGAGCCGGGCGTGTTCGGCCTGCAATGCGGTCAGGCGGATGACAAAGCGGTTGGCGCGGTGTGCGCCCCGCTGCAGTTTACGACTGTGCCGGCTGCTGGCCAGGCAGCGCAGCTGCTCGGTCCACAGCGGGGTGAAGTCCGGGTCTTCACGGCCCGGCAGTTGCAGGCTGAACCACTGGCTGGTGACTGCCCGACGGTCCTTGATTCCGGAATAGCTGACATCGCGCAACTTCAGGCCGGCGCAGCGGGCCAGTTGTCTGGCGACATCTTCGGTATTCAGGTCACGCTTCTCGATCAGCAGCCAGAGATGCTCCCCTGCTCCGCTGAGTTCGATGTCCAGGATCTCGGTGACCCTGAAATGCTCCGGCTCGGCCTTGAGCACCGCCCGGCCACAGGGTTCGCCATGGGCCCGGGGGCCCAGCCAGTCCTCCCGGTCGGCGCTCACAGGGACAGCAGCAAGGCGACGGCGTGAACCTCTATGCCTTCCTTGCGGCCGACAAAGCCGAGGGATTCGGTAGTGGTCGCCTTGATGTTGACCTGATCGAGTCCAACCTGCAGATCACTGGCCACCCGCTCCCGCATGGCCTCGATATGCGGCGCCAGCTTCGGCGCCTGGGCGGCGATGGTGATATCGGTATTGCCGACCTTCCAGCCCCTGGCATGTACCAGCTGCAGCGCATGGCGCAGCAGTACCCGGCTGTCGGCGCCCTTGAACTGCGGATCGGTGTCGGGGAAGTGCCGGCCGATGTCACCCAGCGCGGCGGCACCCAGAATCGCGTCGGTCAGCGCGTGCAGCACCACGTCACCGTCGGAATGGGCCACCAGGCCGCGGTCATGGGGGATCTGGACCCCGCCCAGAGTGATGTAATCGCCCTCACCAAACCGGTGAACGTCGTAACCGTGACCAATACGCATGGAATACCTGCCGAGCTGAAAAACGAAGGGGGGATATTACCGTGTCCGGGTTACCGGAAGAAGTGGCTGATGGTCCCCGAAAGGCCGGGTTCCACCCCGGCCACGCGGGTTGCAGCCAGTTCGCTGCGTCGAGATGGAACTCGACGCTCCCAAAGACACCCCGCCCGGGAGGGCCGGGTTCCATCCCGGCCACGCGGTTGCAGCCAGCTCGCTGCGTCGAGATGGAACGCGACGCTCCCAAAGACACACCGCCCGGGAGGGCCGGGCTCCAGCCCGGCCATGCGGGTTGCAGCCAGTTCGCTGCGTCGAGATGGAACTCGACGATCCCCAGGGCACACCGCCCGGGAGGGCCGGGCTCCAGCCCGGCCACGCGGGTTGCAGCCAGCTCGCTGCGTCGAGATGGAACGCGACGCTCCCAAAGGCACGCCGCCCGGGAGGGCCGGGTTCCATCCCGGCCACGGGGGCTGCAGTTACCTCCGATCGTCGAGATGGAACTCGACCATCCAGGTTGCGCAGCTCAGCAGTCAGATACAGCCCAGCGCCTGCGCATGATGCCGCAGGTGGTCATCAATGAAGGTGGAGATGAAGAAGTAACTGTGGTCATAGCCCGGCTGACGGCGCAGCGTCAACGGGTGCCCGGCCGCCGCGGCCGCCGCTTCCAGCGCCTCCGGCTTGAGCTGCTCGGCGAGGAAGTTGTCCGCATCACCCTGATCCACCAGCAGCGGCAGACGCTCCTCGGCGTTGGCGATCAGCTCGCAGGTATCCCACTGCTTCCACTGTTCCCGATCGTCACCCAGGTAATTGCCGAAGGCCTTGTGGCCCCAGGGGCAGTTGATCGGGTTGGTGATCGGCGCAAAGGCCGATACCGACTGGTAGCGCCCCGGGTTCTTCAACGCGCAGATCAGCGCCCCATGGCCACCCATGGAGTGACCGCTGATGGCGCGCCTGTCCGAAACCGGGAAGTTGCCTTCGATCAGGCCCGGCAGCTCCTGCACCACGTAGTCGTACATCTGGTAGTGCCGCGCCCAGGGCTGCTGGGTGGCGTTGACGTAGAAGCCCGCCCCCAGACCGAAGTCCCAGGCGCCCTCCGGGTCATCGGCCACGCCCTCGCCCCGCGGGCTGGTATCCGGCGCGACAACGACCATGCCCAGCTCCGCCGCCATGCGCTGGGCGCCGGCCTTCTGCACGAAGTTCTCGTCGTTGCAGGTCAGCCCGGACAGCCAGTACAGCACCGGCAGCGGTTTGCCCTGATCCGCCTGCGGCGGCAGGTAGATGGCGAAGATCATGTCGCAGCCCAGCACCTGGGAGCGGTGCCGGTAACGCTTCTGCCAGCCACCAAAACACTTGTTGGCTGACACCAGTTCAATAGCAGAGTCCATTACAGATTCTCCTGTTCGTGATCCCAGGGGTGATCAGAAGTGGATGACCGAACGAATGCTCTTGCCCTCGTGCATCAGATCGAAGGCCTTGTTGATGTCTTCCAGTCCCATGGTATGGGTGATGAAGGTATCCAGCGGGATCTCGCCCTTCTGCGCCTTCTCCACGTAGCCGGGCAGCTCGGTACGGCCCTTCACGCCGCCGAAGGCACTGCCGCGCCATACCCGGCCGGTCACCAGCTGGAACGGACGGGTACTGATCTCCTGACCGGCACCGGCCACACCGATGATGGTCGACTCGCCCCAGCCCTTGTGGCAGCACTCCAGCGCAGCGCGCATCAGCTCCACGTTACCCACACACTCGAAGGA
The DNA here is from genome assembly GCF_014646575.1 of Halopseudomonas pertucinogena. Lineage (GTDB taxonomy): Bacteria > Pseudomonadota > Gammaproteobacteria > Pseudomonadales > Pseudomonadaceae > Halopseudomonas > Halopseudomonas pertucinogena. Next base: position 366,955 of record NZ_BMNN01000002.1, read on the forward strand.
GTAGTCCACGCCGCCATCGGTCATGTCGACGATCACCTGCTGGATCGGCTGGTCATGGTCCTTCGGGTTGACGAAGTCGGTGGCACCCAGCTCCCGGGCCTTGTCGAACTTGTCCGGGTTGATGTCGATTGCAATGATGCGGCTGGCACCGGCCATTTTCGCGCCGATGATCGCCGCCAGACCGATACCGCCCAGACCGAAGATGGCCACCGTGGAGTCGGCCTCGACCTTGGCGGTGTTCAGCACAGCGCCGATGCCGGTGGTCACACCGCAGCCCAGCAGGCAGACCTCCTCCAGCGGGGCATCCTTCTGGATCTTGGCCAGGGATACTTCCGGCAGCACCGTGTACTCGGAGAAGGTCGAGCAGCCCATGTAGTGGTAGATCGGCTGGCCCTTGTAGGAGAAGCGGGTGGTGCCGTCAGGCATCAGCCCCTTGCCCTGGGTCTCGCGCACGGAGCTGCACAGGTTGGTCTTGCCGGATTTGCAGAACTTGCACTCGCGGCATTCGGCAGTGTAAAGCGGGATCACATGGTCACCCACCGCCAGCGAGGTAACGCCCTCGCCCACCGCTTCCACGATCCCGCCGCCCTCGTGACCGAGAATGGCCGGGAACACACCTTCCGGGTCATCACCGGAGAGGGTGAAGGCGTCGGTATGACAGACACCGGTGGCAACAATGCGCACCAGCACCTCGCCGGCCTTCGGTGGCGCCACATCCACCTCGACGATTTCCAGCGGCTTGCCTGCCTCGAATGCCACAGCGGCGCGGGACTTGATCATGGACTACCTCCATCCTGATGAATACTTGGGGACCCATAGTGTAGTAAACCGTCTCCTCATGGATAATAGCCCCGCAAACAAAACATTATTGCCACATGGGGACAATAGGATGAGTGACTGGAGCGGACTGGATGAGTTTGTCGGCGTGGCTGAGCTGGGCAGCTTCAGCGGAGCGGCGCGACGGCTCGGCGTATCCTCCTCCCATGTCAGCCGCCAGATCGCCCGACTTGAGGAACGCCTGCAGACGCGACTGTTCTACCGTAGCACTCGCAAGGTCACGCTTACCGAGGCCGGGCAGACGTTCCTGCAGCACTGTCAGCGACTGCAGGACGCCCGGGACGAGGCCATGCAGGCGGTCACCGACCTGTCCAGCGAACCGAAGGGTCCGCTGCGCATGACCTGCTCGGTAGCCTACGGCGAGGAGTTCATCATGCCGCTGGTCAACGACTTCCTGGAAAGATACCCCCGGCTGCGCATCGAGATGACCCTCACCAACCAGACGCTGGACCTGCTGCATGGCCAGTTCGACCTGGCCATCCGCCTCGGGCGGCTGCAGGACTCCCGGCTGGTCGCTACCCGTCTGGCACCGCGGCGCATGTATCTGTGCGCCGCTCCAGCTTATCTGGACCACCACGGCGCGCCGCACAGCCTGTCCGAGCTGCCCCGGCACAACTGCCTGATCGGCAGCAGCGACACATGGAGCTTCGCCGAAGCCGGGCGCGAGATAGAAGTACGGGTACAGGGCAACTGGCGCTGCAACAGTGGCCGGACGGTGCTGGACGCGGCACTGCGCGGCATCGGACTCTGTCAGCTGCCCGACTACTACGTGGGAGAGCATCTGCGCAGCGGTGCCCTGCGCTCCCTGCTGAGCCAGCACCAGCCGCCGCACACCGCCGTCTGGGCGCTCTATCCGCAACAGCGCCATCTGTCACCCAAGGTACGCAAGCTGGTGGACCACCTCAGGCGTGAACTGATGCAGCGCCCGGAATATCAGGAAAGCTACTGAGATTGAGTGCAGGCCGTGCTGGGGCGCAGCACCTGGGAGTCTCCGTCGTTGCGCTGGTGCGCCCCTGATACGACCGTTTGATGCCATGGATGGCATCAACGAGCCTACATGGATGTATTCACGGCGCGTCGTAGCAGGGGCGTACCAGCGCAACGGCCTGCACACGCCAAGCAATAGAAGTCACCACTCAGGCACAAAAAAGGGAGCCCTCAGGCTCCCCTTCTCACCGCACCGCGATCAGCGATGGCTTTCGGCACGCTGCTGCAGCTCGGGGTCGGTCTGCATGCGGGTAGCAATCTCGTTATAGGTGGCCACGTCCAGGTCCGCGTCCTGAACCGCTTCGACCATTTTCTCCTGGGCTTCCAGCTGGAGCTTCTGCGCTTCTTCCTGATCTTCGGCCTTGCTCAGCTTCTCGGAGAACTCGTCACGCAGCTCGGCCACTTCCTTGTCCGCCTCGACAAACTTCTTCAGGTTGTCATCGCTGATCGGGGCGGCGGCCGGCTGACCCTGCTGGTACTGCTGCGGAGCACCCTCAGCCTGGGCCATGACAGCGGGAGCACCCAGGCCGAAGGTGGCAAAGGCGATGGCAGCGGTCAGTGTCTTGAGGTTATTCATGGGTCGATCTCCTTCTGTTGAAAGTAACCCAACCCTTCCACGAAGCGTGCCAGTCTGACGAAAACACGAGTAACTCATTGATAACAAACAGTTAGTAAATTATATGCGTACCGCTGGGGAATCCCGCAGCCCGGCCAGGGTCCGAGGATCATGTATACAAAATACACATGAGAAAAAAAGACCCGGTCAAAATGAATACAACTGCCCCTCCCTCCTACCGCTTTGGCATCAGCGGCCTGCAGCGCTCCCTGCTCCTGTTCGTGGTACTGCCCATTGTCCTGCTCACCGCCCTGGGCATCCGCTTCGGACTGGGCCAGGCCAATCAGTTCCAGGAGAAGCGCCTGAAGAATGACCTGGAGCTGATCGGCCGCGCGATCAGCCTGCCGGTGGGCAATGCGCTGAACAAGGGCGACATGCACGCCGTCGAGCTGGCGCTGGGCTCGGTGTTCGTCCTTGGTGAAGTCTATGGCGCCTCGGTATTTGACGCCGCCGGCAATCGCATCGCCTCCGCGGGGATCACCGAGAGCGATCTGACCGGCACCACCATTCCCGACCGCATCCGCAGCACCGGCGAGGGGCAGGAAGCCTTCAGCCGGGTCGGTGGCCGCCATCTGTTCTCGCACTTCCTGCCGCTGTTCGATACCGCCGGGCAGATCCAGGGGCTGATCCAGATTACCCGCCGCGCCAGTGATTTCGGTCATGCGCTGCAGCAGCTGACCATCATCGCCTGGCTGGTATGGGGAGTGTTCAGTCTGGTGATCCTCGCTGGCGTGCTGCTCGGACACTATGGCGGCGTCGGCCGTCACGTCGACAAGCTGCTGGAGCACATGCAGCGGGTAGCGGCCGGTGATCTGTCCCACCGTGCCGCCCTCGACGGGCCCAGCGAGGTAGCCAGCCTGGCACTGGGCCTGAACCGGATGCTGGACAGCATCGAGCAGGCCAACCGGCAGCTGGAGGCCCACCAGGCAGCCGAAACCCAGCTGCTGGCCCAGCTGAAGGACAACGAGAAGATGGCCGCCATCGGCAGCATGGCCAGCGGCATCGCCCATGAGCTGGGCGCACCACTGAGCGTGATTGACGGTCGTGCCCGACGCCTGGAGCGCTCGGCCAATCTGGACGAGCAGCAGCTGCACAACCTGGCCGGCATCCGCAGCCAGGTCAGCCGGCTGACCCGCACCGTCAACCAGTTGCTGGACTATTGCCGTCCCACCGCCATCCGCCTGCGCGACCTCACGCCCGCGGTACTCATCGAGACCGCCGTGGAAGCCATCCGCCCGGAGCTCGAGGCCGCCGGGCGGGCGCTGCACAGCCACATCGAGGCCGACCTGCCGACCTTCCGCGGCGATGGCGGACGGCTGGAGCTGGCCTTGCTGAACCTGCTGCGCAACGCTCTCCAGGCGTCCCGCTCCGCCATCACCATCCATGCCGTCGAGGAACGGCAGCAGCTGTGCATACGCATTACCGACGACGGGCCGGGCCTGCCGGACCACGCGCTGGAGACCCTGCTCGAACCCTTCTTCACCACCAAGTCACCTGGTGAGGGTACCGGCCTGGGGCTGGCCATCGTCCAGGCGGTGGCCGAGGAACACGGCGGAAGCCTGCAGCTGCGCAACCGACCGACCGGGGGATGCGAAGCGTCACTGTGCCTGCCACTGACCAGGGAGGAACCGAACCATGGGTAACAACGAACATATATTGCTGGTGGAAGACGATCGGGGGCTGCGCGAGCTGCTGCAGGAGGAGCTGGAAGCAGAAGGTTATCGGGTCACCCCCTGCGCCGATGCCGAGCATGCCGGCGAGGTACTCGCCAGCGATCTGCCCCAGCTGCTGATCAGCGACCTGCGGCTGCCCGGCGCCGACGGGCTGAGCCTGCTGCCGCTGCTGCGTGACTGCGCGTCGCCTCCCGCAGTGCTGATCATCACTGCCTTCGGTTCGGTCCAGCAGGCGGTCAAGGCCCTGCAGAAAGGCGCCGATGACTTCCTGACCAAGCCGCTGGAGATGGACCATCTGCTGCTCACGGTCAGGCGCCTGCTGGAAAACCGCCGGCTGCGCAGCGAGGTGCAGCATTACCGCAGCCTGCTGGCGGTGGAGCAGTTCAGCGGCATCATCGGCCAGAGCCCGGCAATGCAGCAGCTGTTCCACCAGATCCGCCAGATCGCCACGGCCGACGGCCCGGTGCTCATCCAGGGAGAAAGCGGCACCGGTAAGGAGCTGGTCGCCCGCGCCCTGCATGACCGCAGCAGTCGCAAGGGCCAGCCCTACCTCACGGTCAACTGTGGTGGCATACCCAGCGAGCTGATGGAAAGCGAGTTCTTCGGCCATGCCGCTGGTGCCTTCACCGGTGCTCGCACCCAGCGCGCCGGCCTGTTCCAGCAGGCCGACGGCGGCAGCCTGATGCTCGACGAGCTCGGCGAAATGCCCCTGGCGCTGCAGGCCAAACTGCTCAGGGTACTGCAGGACGGCCGCATGCGGCCGGTGGGCAGTGATCACGAAATCCAGGTGGATGTGCGCATCATCGCCGCGACCAACCGCAATCTGACCGAGGCGGTGGCCGATGGCAGCTTTCGTGAGGACCTGTTCTACCGGCTGGAGACCTTCTCGCTCCAGGTACCACCACTGCGCGCCCGGGGCGATGACGTGCAACGGCTCGCCGAGTTCTTCCTGACCCGTTTCAACAGCCGCCGGCAGCGACAGATCAAGGGGTTCAGCGACGACGCCCTGGCGGTGCTGGCCAGCTACCCCTTCCCCGGCAACGTGCGCGAATTGCAGAACGCGGTGGAGCGGGCCGCCACCTTCTGCGACACGCCGCTGATTGAGGTCCGTCACCTGCCCCAGCGCATCTGCGAGCAACCGGCGGAGCAGGTTGCCCATGCTCAGCATGATGTCGTGCACATGCTGCCGCTCAATGGCGAGCCAGACGGCATGCCTTCGCTGGAAACCGTACAACGCAATTACATTCATCAGGTGCTGCATGCCACCGGCGGCAACAAGCGGCGGGCGGCGGAGATCCTCGGCATCACCCGGCGAACCCTTTACCGCTGGCTGGAATAACCCTTTACAGTTTCTTTACCCGGCAGGTCCCCCGCTTGACAGTCCGGCCCAGTAGACTTGGGCCACTGTATCCCTGGTATCGGAAGGAAACTGCGCATGAGAGTAAACCGGCGCCTGTTATGGACATCCGCCGCCCTGGCGGTCGCCGCCGCGCTGATCTGGCATTTCTGGCTGAACACCGAGCGCAATGGGCCGGAACTGGTCACCACCCCGGTGGAGCGGGCGGACATCGAGGACAGCGTCACCGCACTGGGTACGCTGGAGCCGCTCAATTACGTGGACGTGGGCACCCAGGTTTCGGGGCAGCTCAAGGTGCTGCACGTGGCGGAGGGAGACCAGGTGGAGGAAGGCCAGCTGCTGGCGGAAATCGACCCCACCATTTACCTCGCCAAGGTCGAAGCCACCGAGGCGCAGCTGGAGAACCTGCGGGCCCAGCTCGCCGACCGTGAGGCCAGCCAGGTGCTGGCACGGCTGCAGGCCGAGCGGCAGAACAATCTGATAAAACTGGACGCCACCAGCCGCGAGGCGGTAGAGCAGGCAGACGCCAGCCTGCGCTCGGCCAATGCCCAGATCAAGGCGCTGCAGGCGCAGATCCGCCAGCTCGAATCCCAGCTCAAGGAGGCCCGGGCGGACCTTGGCTATACCCGTATCCACGCACCGATGAGCGGTACCGTGGTGGACCAGCTGGCCAACCAGGGCCAGACCCTGAACGCCAACCAGACCGCACCGATCATCGTGCAGATCGCCGACCTCAGCACCATGACCGTCCGCACCCAGGTCTCCGAGGCCGATATCACCCAGCTGGAAGTCGGCATGCCGGTGTGGTTCACCACCCTCGGCCAGCCCGACGTGCGCCGCGAGGGAGTCCTGCGCCAGATACTGCCGACACCGGAAGTGGTCAACAACGTGGTGCTGTTCAACGCCCTGTTCGACGTGCCCAACCCCGACGGCAAGCTGCTGCCGCAGATGAGTGCCCAGGTGTTCTTTGTCCGTGCTGCGGCCGAGAATGCCCTGAGTATCCCGGTCTCCGCCCTTCAGCCGGCTCCTCGGGCAGGCGACGCCGCCAGCCCCGGCAGGCCGTTCCGCGTTCAGGTGCTGGTCAACGGCCAGCCCCGGGAACGGATCGTCCATATCGGTGTGATGACCCGGGTCAGCGCCGAGGTGCTCGAAGGCCTGGAAGAAGGCGAGGAGGTGGTGATCTCCGGCGGCAGCCCCGCTCCCCGCAGCCAGCCCCAGCGCGGCGCCCCGCGCCCGAGGTTCTGAGATGAGCACACCGCTGATCCGCCTGGAAGGCATAGGCAAGACCTACCGTAACGGCGAGCTGGCCACAACGGTGCTGCGCGATGTCGATCTGGACATCCACGACGGCGACTTCGTCGCCATCATGGGCGCCTCCGGCTCCGGCAAGTCGACACTGATGCACCTGCTGGGCTGCCTTGACCGGCCCAGCACCGGCCGCTACCTGTTCGCCGGGGAGGATATTGCGGGACTGGACAGTGATCAGCTGGCCAGCCTGCGCAGTCGCACCTTCGGCTTCATCTTCCAGAGCTACCATCTGATCTCCTCGGCCAATGCCACCGAGAATGTCGAAGTCCCGGCTATCTACGCCGGCCAGCCCCGGGAGCAGCGTCACGCCCGGGCAGAGGAGCTGCTGACCTCACTGGGTCTGGGCGAGCGCCTGGGCAACCGTCCCAACCAGCTGTCCGGCGGCCAGCAGCAGCGGGTATCCATTGCCCGGGCGCTGATGAATGACGCCCGCGTTCTGCTGGCCGACGAGCCGACCGGCGCACTGGACAGCAAGAGCGGCGAGGACGTGCTGCAGCTGCTCAAGGACCTGCACGCACGGGGCAAGACGGTCATCGTCATCACCCATGACCGGGAGGTGGCCAGCCATGCCGACCGGCTGATAGAAATCCGCGATGGCCGGATCATCCACGACAGTGGCCGCAGACAGCCCGGCGCGGCAGACCCGACGCCAGGCATCAGCAGCCAGGCCACGCGCGGGGAGAGCACGGCGACTTTCGGCGATACCAGCGAAGCCGTCCGCATGGCCCTGCGCGCGCTGCGGGCCAACCTGTTCCGTACCGTGCTCACCCTGCTCGGCATCGTGATAGGTGTGGCATCGGTGGTGGTCATGCTGGCCGTGGGCAACGGCGCCCGGCAGGAAGTGGTCGAGCGCATCAGCGATATGGGCACCCACCTGCTTATCGTGCGTCCGGGTGCGCCCAATACCCGGCGCTCGGCCGATGGCTCCACCAATACCCTGACTGCAGAGGATGCTGCCGTTGCCGCCACCATCGACAACGTGGTGGCAGCGGTACCGGAGGTGCAGACCCGCGCCACGGTCAGAGCCGGCAATACCGACGCCCAGACCAGCATCACCGGCACCACCGCCGAGTTTGTCGCCGCCAAGAGCTGGCCGGTAGCCAACGGGGTATTCATCAACGATGAGGACAACCGCCGTTACGCGGCGGTGGCCGTGATCGGCCGCACCGTTGCCAACAACCTGTACTCCGACCGGGACCCGCTGGGCGAATACATGCTGATCGGCAACGTGCCCTTTCTGATCATCGGCGTGATGCAGGAAAAGGGCGCCACGCCCTGGGGGCAGGATCAGGACGACGTGGTCTTCGTCCCGCTCAACACCGCAACCAACCGGCTCATCGGCTCCCGTCATCTGAGCAATATCAGCGTACTGATAGAGGATCTGCAGCTGTCCGATGCCACCCAGGAGGCGGTGCGCCAGGCGATTCTGGCCAACCACGCCGGGGTGGAGGACTTCCAGATCCGCAACATGGCCTCGCTGCTGGAGAACGTCGCCAGCACCCAGAACACCTTCACCGTGCTGCTCGGCTCAATTGCCGCCATCTCCCTGCTGGTGGGCGGCATCGGCGTGATGAACATCATGCTGGTCAACGTGTCGGAACGGACCCGGGAGATCGGCATCCGCATGGCGACCGGGGCACGCACGCGCAATATCCTGCAGCAGTTCATGGTGGAGGCGGTGGTGGTCTCGGCCATCGGCGGGGCCATCGGCGTGGTCCTCGGGCTGGGTTTTGCCGGCATGCTGCAGTACTTCGGCACCGCCATCCAGTTCACTCCCGGTCCGGTGCTGCTGGCCTTTGGCTGCGCCTTTGCCACCGGCCTCATCTTCGGCTTCATGCCTGCCCACAAGGCAGCGCATCTCGACCCCGTGGTGGCTCTCAGTGCGGACTAGACACTCCCTTTGCCTGGCCTTCGGCCTCAGCCTGCTGGCCGGCTGCAGTCTCAACACCCCCATACCCCAGGGCAGCATCGAGCCGCCCCGGCAATGGAATACCGAGGCCGACTCGCTGGTCTGGCCCCAGGCACGCTGGTGGACCGAGTACCAGCAGCCCCAGCTGTCGCAGCTGGTAGCGCAGGCCCGCAGCGGCAACCTCGATCTGGCCAGCGCCGCGACCCGTCTGCTGCAGGCCGACGCCCAGCTGCGCCAGAGCGGTGCCAGCCTGCTGCCGCAGCTGGACGGCAGTGCCAGTGGCCGCCGCGCAGGCGGCGACGGCCAGAGCAGCGGCAACAGCTTCAATGCCAGCCTCAACGCCAGTTACGAAGTGGACTTCTGGGGCCGCAACCACGCCGCCGTGGAAGCGGCAGCGGCCAACCTGAACGCCACCCGCTACGACCTTGAAGCGGTCGCAATCAGCACCGACGCCGCGGTGGCCAGCACCTGGTTCCAGCTGGTGGAAAACAGCGCCCGCCTGCAACTGGCCCGGGGCAACCTGGCCGCCGCCGAGCAGGTACTGACGATAGTCGAAGCCCGCTATCGCTACGGCGCCGATGACAGCCTGGCGGTCAGCCAGCAACGGGCGCTGGTGGCCCAGCTGCGCGCCAATCTGCCGTCGCTGGAACAGCAGACCCTGCAACTGCGCAACAGCCTGGCGCTGCTGCTCGGCCAGGGGCCCGACTTCCGGCTCGGGGAACTGCCGGACATGGCGGCCATCCGTGTGCCGGAGCCAGGTGCCGGCCTGCCCTCGGAGCTGCTGGCCAGACGTCCTGATATCCGCGCCAGTGAGCAGCGTCTGGTGGCGGCAAACGCCAACCTGACCATCGCCCGTGCGGCGCTCTATCCGAGCATCCAGCTGACCGGCAACTACGGAGCGCAGAGCTCGTCGCTGTCCGATCTGATCAGCAACCCGCTTAATACCTGGGGCTTGGCCGCCGGACTGACCCAGCCGGTCTTCAACGCCGGCCGCATCCGCGCCCAGATCGACATCAGCGAAGCCAGCCAGCAGGAAGCGCTGATCGGTTACCAGCGGGTCATCCTCGACGCCCTGATCGACGCCGACACTGCCCTCGGCGCGCTGCACCAGGCACGGGAGCAGTATCAGCTGCAACAGGCAGCAACAGCCGAAGCCGAACTCGCCTTCGAACTGGCCCAGGCCCGCTACAAGGCCGGCGCCATCACCCTGCAGAATCTGCTCGACACCCAGCGCTCGTATTTCCAGAGCCAGGACAGCCTGGTGCAGCAGCGCGCCGCCTGGTTGCAGGCGACGGTGAGCCTGTACCGGGCGCTGGGGGGCGGGTGGCAGGAGGCGGGTTGAGCCGGGGGAGTTGGGGGGGTGCGGGGTGCGAGGGTAGAAGTATGGAGCGAATTACGAGGATGGGAACGGGCGTGCGTTGCACGCCAATCGCGGCGAGGTCGCCGCTCCTACAGCAGGTAGGGGGCCGATGCAGGCAAGCCAAGCAGGAAAAAGCTCGAGCTGGGTTTTCCGTAGGAGCGGCGACCTCGCCGCGATCGGGCTGCGCAGCAGCCCCGGTTGTGCCGCACCCGCTCCGCACCACCCACTCCGCCTCATCCGTTCGCCCGTTAGCCATCCCCGCCCCGACCAAGTAACATGAATCTCCCCATTCCACCCACCCGACGGAGACCCACCTTGTCCGAACTGCGCCTCGCCACGCTGGATCAGCGCCGCTTCCAGCTGCATGACACCGCCCTGCCGGGTCTGGCCGGTCAGCTGAACGGGCTGGATGCGCTGTGCCGCACCCTGGGCGTTACCCCGCTGAGCCAGTTCGTTGATATCACCGCGCTGGAATTCGCCGAGGCCAGCCGCCTGCTCGCCGAAGACGCCGATACGCCGCCGCGCACCTATCCGGAAACCGGCCTGCCCTGGGGCATTGAGGACATGGACTGGTTCCCGATCAGCACCGGGATGATCACCCTGGAGGCGCTCAGCAGCCATCTGCAACGCAACCGGCCGCGGGAGCTGGCCGGCGCCGACCGTGGCCAGCTGCTGGAGGCGCTGGCCTTCTGCGAGGCCCAGCTGCGACCGCTTGAGACCGAGGGCGGCCAGTTCCACCTTGCCGCCGGCCACTGACCTGCTCCGGCATCACGCCTCGGCCGGCGACCCCCGACGCAGCGTTGCCAGGCAGCCGGCTACGTCCACCTCGTCGATCTGCTCGGGCCGCAGGAATCGCTCGGCATAACGCAGATAGACCCCGGTCGAAAGGAACAACGCAAACAGTTCACCGTCGATGTGCTGCTCCTTCACCATGCGCATCATGATGCCGATGGATTCGGACAGGGTCTTGGCCTTCTTGTAGGGCCGGTCTGCCGCCGTCAGCGCCTCGAAGATATCGGCGATCGACATGATCCGCGCCGGCACACTCAGCTGCTCCGCCGTCAACCTGCGGGGATAGCCGCCGCCGTTGAGCTTCTCGTGATGGTTGGCGGCAATATCGGGCACCTGCTGCAGGTGACGGGGGAATGGCAGGGTGCTGAGCATGACCAGGGTATGCACGATATGCTCGTTGACCTTGAAGCGCTCCTCCGGCGTGAGGGTGCCGCGGCGCACGGTCAGGTTGTGCAGTTCACCGAGGTTGTAGGCGTATTCCGGCAACTGCATGTCAAAGCCCCAGACGTTGGCCGGGTCGCCCTTCTCCACCGGCGGCTTGCGTTCGCCCCAGGGGATCCGGTGCTCGGGCTTGTCATCCAGCAGTCGCTCGGTCACCGGCAGTGGCTGGGGCGGGCGATTCGCCAGGCGTGCGCGTTCCTCTTCCGACAGGCCCAACCGGTCGTCGAAGTGCCGCTGCCAGGTACGCTGCGCGATGCGCTGCAGCTCCGCCACGCGCTCGTCGGACATGGCCTCGCCACCGATATTGGCCGCGGCGACCGTGGCAAAATCCCGCTGCAGCCCGGCCAGCTCACGCTCCAGCCGCTCGGCCAGTTCATCCTCGGCCTCACCCCGCCAGCGTCCCTGCCAGTAGGCCAGCTGGGCATCCCGGTGCAGCACCTCGAAACGGGTGCGCACCTCGTGAATGCGGTTGTACAGGCTCTCCAGCTTGGTCGCCTTGTCCACCACATACTCCGGGCTGGTGATCTTCCCGCAGTCATGTAGCCAGGCGGCGATCTGGAAGGCGTAGCGCTCCTCATCGTCCGGCTGGTAATCGGCCAGCGGCCCGGTCTGCACCGACGCTGCCTGATCCAGCAGCATCTGCGCCAGCTCCGGCACCCGTTCGCAGTGGCTGCCAGTGTAGGGCGACTTGGCATCCACTGCATGGGCCAGCACCTTGATCACCGACTCGAGGAGCGCCTGCTGCTGCTCGAACAGCTGGCGGGTCTCGATTGCCAGGGCCAGCGAGCCGGACAGTTTCTGCAGATAGCGCTGGAGATAGGACGCGGTCCGCTCATCGGTTTCCGCCTGCAGCCGCACCGATACCAGGCCCAGCAGCACGCCCTTGCGGTCATGCAGGGGCAGTATCAGGCTGCGCGGGTAGCGCTTTCTCAGTACTGCCAGCGCGTCGTACAGCTCGCCGTCCAGGGACTCGGACATGACAAAGCTTTCCGGATAGGGAAAGTCGCCGTACACCGCGGCCCGGTCCAGCCGGTCGTTTTCCTCGTCACAGAGATAGACCACCCCACTGGGACCGTCGGCCATTTCCACCAGGTGTTTCAGTACTTCGGGCAGCATCCGGTCCAGTTCCAGCTCCCGGCTCAGCGTGGTGGTGATGGCCTGGAAGTGGCCCAGCGCCGCCACCATCTGGCTTATCGCCTGGCGCAGCTCATTGACCTCGCGGACCCGCGACGGCGCCGGCGCCGGTGCGCTCAACTCGAAGGCCGCCAGCGCATGAACCCAGCCGGACAGTTGCCTGATCGAGCCACCCAGGCGCACCCCCAGAACCCAGCCCAGCAACAATACGAGAATGACCAGCAGAAGGGCCAGCGCCGCCTGATGGGCAAGCACCTCCCGTGCCTCGGCCAACAGTTCCCAGGCCGGTATCGCAATGAGGATCCGGGCATTGCTCTGGCTGAACCCCACCAGTGGCATGTTCAGCCCGTACCAGAGCTGGCCGTCCACCCTGAAGGGCGTCGGCGCGGCGTCGGTGGGCAGTGTCAGCAGCCGAGCCAGCGGCTCCACGCCGAGCTCATCCAGCCGGGCCAGACGAAACCCCGCGCCATCGCTCTTCAGCACGCGGTGGGGTTCGGGGTAGGCGATCACCCCGGCCTGTTCATCATGGATGGCCAGCTCGGTGCCGGAGGTCAGCCGCAGGTCCCGCACCTCCATGGCCAGGTCGTCCAGCGCTGCGTCCATGCCGATCACCGCACCGCCGCCATGGGCGCGAACCGCCAGGCTCACTCCCACCTCGCCGGTGGTGAAGAAGACATAGGGGTCGGTGATATTCAGTTCCCCCGGCTCGATGACGTTCCGATACCAGGGGCGCAGGCGCGGGTCGAACCAGTAGTCCGGCGTACTCCGCTCCAGCTGGAGCTGGAGCTGCCCGTCGAGAAACAGCCAGCGCCCCCGCAGCTGGCCATGGTCGTCCCGGGCGATGCTCTGCAGCAGGTAGGCGGCATCGGCCGGCGCCGAGGGAATGCGCGGGGTCTCCCGCTGCAGGGGCCGCAGCAGCAGGAATTCGCCGTCGTCATAGCCGATGTAGACCGCACTGAGCATGGGGTTGGATCGCAGCACCTCCGCCAGCACCGGCAGGTGCTGGAGCCGGACGTCCATGTCCTCGGCCTCCGCCAGCGGGCTGTGGGCCAGCACCCGGATCACGTTCTCCGCGGGTGAAATGAGGCGCCTGGCCCGCTCGTTGAGCACTGCAGCGAGCTGTCGGGCCGAGTCGTTCGCTGCGGCCACCAGCGCTGCGCTGCCTCCCCGGTAACCCTGCACCAGTACGATCGACAGCATGGCCAGCACACAGAGGATGATGGTGCCGGCGATCAACCACTGAACAGGTAGTCCCTTGACCTTCTTGCGCATGCCAACCCCGCTGAAAATGCATTGTTAATGGCATTGTGCTATCAGCATAGTTCAGATCCGGTATCCGTCAGGTTACAGCTCTGCGACATAAGTCGAAGCGCGCGGCGGGTATTTGGCAGGCCAATGGGCAAGCCAGCTGCCGGCAAATTTGGCATAGTGCAGAAAAATACAAGCGGAGAACCGTCCCATGCTCAACAGCGAACAGCACATGCTGAACGTCAACGACATCCATCTCAGCGTTCACGTCGCCGGACCCGCCGACGGCCAACCGGTGTGGCTGCTGCATGGATTTCCGGAGTGCTGGTATTCCTGGCGCCACCAGATGCAGGCGCTGGCGCAGGCCGGCTACCGCGCCTTCGCTCCGGAGATGCGTGGCTATGGCGCAAGCAGTGCGCCGATGACGGTCGAGGCCTATGACATCCTCACCATCTGCGGCGATATCCAGGCCGCCATGACCCACTTCGGCCATGAACAGGTCGCGATGGTGGGTCATGACTGGGGTGCCAATATCGCCTGGTATCTGGCGTTGCTGGAGCCGGAGCGGGTGAAGGTGGTCAGCGGCATGTCGGTGCCGTTCGGCGGTCGTCCCAAACGCCCGGTCATCGACATGATGCGCGAGCGCTTCAGGGATCGTTTCCTCTACATTCTGTACTTCCAGGAACAGGGTCCGGCGGAAACAGAACTGGAGGCGGATATCCCGCGCACCCTGCGCATCCTCATGCATGGCCGCCCCGCCTCGGGCAACGGGCTGATCGCCGACAAGCCGGCCGACTCCCGCTGGCTCGATGACTATGTGGACCCGCAGGTACCGCCGGAGTGGTGCCCGCCCGAGGCCTTTGCCGTCTACGTGGAGACCTTCATCGACAACGGCTTCCACGGCCCGCTGAACTGGTACCGCAACTACGAGCGCAACTGGGAACGCACCGCGCACCTGGCCGGCAAGCAGGTCGAGCAGCCGGCGCAGTTCATCATCGGCGACCGCGACCCGGTAGCCGCGCTGGAGAGCATCACCATCGAACGCATGCCCAACGTGGTACCGAAGGTTGAGCAGCACGTCATCGAACGCTGCGGCCACTGGGTACAGAGTCAGAAGCCCGAAGAGGTGAATACCCTGCTGCTGGATTTCCTGCGCAGGCATTATTGACGCGCGCAGTCAGCCGCTCCGATCCCGCCTCTGCCCCCTCGTTGTAGGAGCCCCGCCCCCGGGGCGATAGGGCTGCGCCAGCAGCCCCGGCGTTAAACCACCCCCCAGTCGACGCCCCCGCCACAAACCGGTATAGTGCACGCCGTCGCCATTCCGGCGCCATGGGTTCCCTAACCCCATCCATCAAAAAGGTGATACTGATGTCCATTGCTCCCTCACGGCTGCGCAGCGCGCTGGCCTGGCTTGTTGCCTTTCACGTTCTGATCATCATCGCCAGCAACTATCTGGTGCAGTTGCCCTTCACCCTGTTCGGCTTCCATACCACCTGGGGTGCGTTCAGCTTTCCGTTCATCTTTCTCGCCAGCGACCTGACCGTACGCCTGCTCGGCAAGCAGGCGGCCCGCCGCGTCATCGCGCGGGTCATGTTGCCTGCGCTCGCCGTGTCCTATGTGGTGTCGGTGCTGTTTCAGGAAGGGGCGTTCCGCGGCTTCGAGGCGCTGGGTCAGTTCAACACCTTCGTGTTGCGCATCTCGCTGGCGAGTTTCATGGCCTACGTCTGCGGTCAGCTGCTGGACATCCAGGTCTTTGATCGCCTGCGCAAGCTGCCCCAGTGGTGGATCGCGCCCACCGCATCGATGATCTTCGGCAACCTGGTCGACACCTTCGTGTTCTTCTCCGTGGCCTTCTGGCGCAGCGGCAACGAGTTCATGGCGGCAAACTGGGTGGAGATCGGTGCGGTCGACTACGTCATCAAGGTGGTGATCTGCATCATGCTGTTCGTGCCGCTGTACGGAATAATGCTCAACGCCATCCTGCGGACCCTCGCCGGCAGGCAGGCGGCAACGGCCTGAGGCCGGGCACCGGTTCACACTTCTGCAACCCGCTGCTTGCCCGCGGCCGGGCACGTTCTAGACTCGGCTGCGATCAGACAGCAGGGATGCAGCATGAAGCGACTCATGGCAACACTGGCCTGGCTGGCCAGCACCCCACTGCAGGCAGCCTGCCCCGACGCAGCCAGCCTCCGGCAACTGGCCGAGCAGGTCGGGGAATGGGAAAAGGCCTACCACGAGCAGGGCCGCTCGCTGGTCAGCGATGACATCTACGACCAGGCCCTGCTGCGCCTGCAACAATGTACCGGCCAGCCCGCCCCGCCGGGCTATCAACCCCGTCCCGGCGAACTGCCCCATCCCGTTGCCCAGACCGGGCTCGACAAGATCCATACCCCGGCGCAGGCCCGGCAATGGATGGCCCAGCGGCAGGATCTGTGGATCCAACCCAAGGTCGATGGCGTTGCCGTAACGCTTGAATACCGTGACGGGCAACTGCAGCGCGCCATCAGCCGCGGCGATGGGATACAGGGGCAGGACTGGACCGCCACCGCACAGCGGGCGCCCCATGTTCCCCAGCACTGGCCCGATGCCCGGCACGTCGTGCTGCAGGGCGAGCTGTACTGGCGGCTGGGCAGCCACATCCAGTCACGCGATGGCGGTGCCGGGGCCCGCAGCCGGATCGCAGGGGTGATGAATCGCCACCATGTCAGCGACGTCGATCTGCAGCACATCGGTTTATTCGTCTGGGACTGGCCCAACGGGCCGCGGCCCATGCCGGAGCGCCTGCAGCAGCTCAGTGAAGCCGGGTTCGATACGGCAACCTACACGTTGCCGGCTCCCAGCGCCGCAGAAGCCGAAGCCCGGCGCAAGCACTGGTATACGCACCCGCTGCCCTTTGCCACGGACGGTGTAGTGCTGCGCCAGGGCCAGCGTCCCCCGGCCGGCCAGTGGCAGGCGAAGGCCCCGCACTGGGCGGTGGCCTGGAAACATCCGGCGCGCTCGGCACTGACCCGCGTCGAATCGCTGCAGTTCACCATCGGCCGCAGCGGACGTATCACGCCGGTACTGGAGCTGGAACCTGTGCAGCTGGACGACCGCCGTATCACCCGTGCGAGCCTCGGCTCGCTGGCGCGCTGGCGGCGGCTCGACGTGGCCAGCGGGGATCTGGTCGCCATCAAGCTGTCTGGGCAGGCGATTCCACAGCTTGAGCAGGTCATCAGCCGCAGCACCAGCCGTTCGCTGCCGGCACCACCCGACCCGTCGCGTTACCACTCGCTGAGCTGCCTGACCCTGACCCAGGGCTGCCGGGAGCAATTCCTGGCGCGGCTGGACTGGTTGGGCAGTCGCCAGGGGCTGGATCTGGCAGGCGTCGGCCCGGGTAGCTGGCGCTGCCTGGCGGATGCCGGTGTACTGGATGGGCTGCTCGACTGGCTGGCGCTGGACAGCCTGCCGACGCAGTGTGGCGGCCAGCTGGCCGAGCGGCTTCGGCCGGCCCGAGAGCGCGGGTTCGGGCAATGGTTATCGGCGTTGGGAATGCCGCCGGCCGGCGATGCGCAGCTGGCAGGGAGCTGGAGCGAGCTGGCGGGAAAGAGCAGCGCCGACTGGCAGAGGCAGCCCGGGATCGGGCCCGTGCGTGCGCAGCAGCTGGTGGTGTTTTTTGGTGATGAGCAAGTGGTGCGGCTGCGGGAGCAATTGCGTGCCGCAGGGGTGGACGGTTTCTAGGACCGGGCGGGCTTTGCCCGCCATCGCGCCGAGGTCGGCGCTCCCACAGGTAAGGGAGGAGCCCAGGGTTGAAATCATCCCCAACGAGCTCGGGAGAGGGTTTGTGTATGAACCAAGCCCCGCGGCGATGGGCCCGGGAACGGGTTTGTGGAGGAGCCGCGCCCCCCCCCGGCGATGGACTCGGGACGGGTTCTGGTAGGAGCCGCGACCCCGCGGCGATGGGCCCGGGACGAGTTCTGGTAGGAGCCGCGACCCCGCGGCGATGGGCGCGCAACGCGCGCCCCGGGGTGCGCTGGCTATTCCGCATTCAGATAGGACGACCGGGTCAGCCCCAACCTCAGCATGTCCAGATACTTCGCCCTGTCCGCCGCACTCAGCCGTGCCCCGGCCACCTTGTCGCGGTACCGCGATACCAGCTCATCCGGCTCGAAATGCACATAGCGCAGCATGTCCTCGATGGTGTCATGGGTCTCGACACCGCCGTGCACCACCCGCCCGTCATCCAGCTGGTAGACGTTGACCGAGTCGGTATCGCCGAACAGGTTGTGCATGTCGCCGAGAATCTCCTGGTAGGCCCCGACCATGAAGATGCTCAGCAGGTAATCCTCCCCTTCGCGCAGATCATGCACCGGCAGACTGGTTTCAATACTCTGCTCATCGACGTAATGGCGGATCTTGCCGTCGGAATCGCAGGTCAGATCCTGCAGCACTGCCCGGCGCAGCGGCTCCTCGTCCAGCCGGTTGAGCGGCAGGATCGGCAACACCTGGTCGATGGCCCAGGTATCCGGCAGGCTCTGGAATACCGAGAAATTGCAGATGTACTTGTCGGCCAGCTTGTCGTTGAGTTCGTCCAGCACCTGCCGATGGGAACGCTGGCGTGCCTTGAGCAGTGCATGCAGCCGGCTGCACAGGGCGAAGTAGCACTGCTCGGCCAGCGCCTTCTGCGACAGGCTGAGCCTGCCCTCGGCGTACTGCCCCGCCACATCGGTCATGTAGTGGGTGGCACGCCAGTAGGTTTCGGTCACCATCTCGATATCGGTCTGCCCCAGCAGGCCGACCAGTTGCTGAAGTACCTGCGGCAGCTGTTCCACGTCCTCAATCGGCGGCACTTCGGCGTTGTGCCGCTCCACGTCGGTCACCTGGACCACCAGCACGGCGTGGTGCGCGGTCAGGGCGCGGCCGCTCTCGGAAAAGATGTGCGGGTGCGGCAGCCCCTGCTCTTCGCAGAATTCGCGGAGCATCAGCACCACGGTGCGGGCATACTCCTGGACGTCATAGTTGATCGAGCTGGCATTGCGCGAGTGAGTGCCGTCGTAATCCACGCCCAGCCCGCCGCCGACGTCGATATGGTCCACCGGCAGCCCCAGCGCCCGCAGCTCGCCGAAATAGCGGATCGCCTCGCGAAAGCCATGCTGGTAATCCGCCAGGTTGGCGATCTGCGAGCCCATGTGAAAGTGCAGCAGGCGCACACCGGCTTCCAGCCCCGCCCTGCGGAACTGGTCCACCACACGCAACAGTTGCGCAGCGGACAGCCCGAACTTGGATTTTTCCCCACCGGTATCGGCCCACTTGCTCGATGCCAGCGACGACAGCCGCACCCGCAGGCCGACCTGCGGCGTCAACTGCAACACGCTGGCTTCCTCGATGACCAGCGCGACCTCGGATTCTTTCTCGATGACGATGAACACGTTATGGCCGAGCTTCTGCCCCAGCAGCGCCAGGCGGATGAACTCGCGGTCCTTGTAGCCGTTGCAGACGATGGTGCCGCCCTTGGGTGCCAGCGCCAGCACGGCCATCAGCTCCGGCTTGGAGCCGGCCTCCAGGCCGATGGCGACATCCTCGGTGGCGATGATGTTCTTTACCACCGCCTCCTGCTGATTGACCTTGATCGGATAGAGCGCGGTGTAGCTGTTCCGGTAATCCAGTTCGGCAATGCTGCGATCGAAGGCACCGGTGAGCTGGCGCACCCGGTCCTGCAGGATGTCCGGAAAACGCAGCAGCAGTGGCAGGTCCAGCCCGCTGTCACGCAGCTGGCCGACCAGCTGGTGCAGGTCGATGGGCGAGTCCACTTCGGGGCGCGGGCGCACCTCGACATTGCCCTGCTCGTTCATGTTGAAATAGCCGACACCCCAGTGGCGAATACCGTAGACGCTGCGACTGTCCGCCACCGTCCAGGCGGATGCGTCTTCCTTGCGTGAACGTCTTGATCCCACCATGCAACTGACTCCTCGACCCCGTTCTGTTGGCTTTCAGCATAAACCAGTTTGACCACCGCTTTCGGTTTTGGCGCCCGGTCGGAAAAAATATTTTCAGTCGAATGAATCCGCCGTACAGCGGTCACAGATCTACTCGGCGCAAAGCGCGCCGACGCCTTTAAGCATGCGGTTCAGGGCAGGATTAACGGAAAATACATATCAGCTGTAAATAGTTGTTCAGAAAGAGATATGACCCACAAGCCACGCAAACCAGGGGTTGTGATCATTTTCTGGATGTGTTTACCATAAAAATGAATTTACAAGTAAACATTCAAAACATGTCTTCCAAATCTTTTTCGCTACGCGTGCCGCGAGCGACCGATGGATACGCTCTTAACCAACTGGTCAAGCGCTGCCCGCCTCTGGATACCAATTCCGTCTACTGCAACCTGCTCCAATGTACTGACTTTTCGGCCACCTCCATCGCCGCCGAACATACCGATGGCGAACTGGTCGGCTTCATCTCCGGCTACTGCCCACCCTCCCGTCCCGACACGCTGTTCATCTGGCAAGTTGCCGTGGATGACCGCATGCGCGGCCAGGGTCTGGCGATCAGCATGTTGCTGGAGCTGGTCCGCCGCACGGCTGCCGACAACGGCGTGCGCTGGCTGGAAACCACCATCTCCCCCGGCAACACCGCCTCCGAGGCGCTGTTCGCCAAGGCCTTCCGCCAACTGGGGGTGGAGCCGGAGACCAGTGTGTTGTTCAGTCGGCAAACCCATTTTGATGGTCAGCACGATGATGAAGTGCTCTATCGCGCTGGACCCTTCTCCCCCTCCGCACTTTCAGAACTTACCAAGACACATCAGGAGTCTGCATGAACACCTTCGAACAGTTTGAAAAACACGAGTCCGGTATTCGCAGCTACTGCCGTTCCTTCCCGGTCATCTTCAAGCAGGCCCGTGGTGCCGAGCTGATCACCGCCGATGGCAAGTCCTACATCGACTTCCTCGCCGGTGCCGGCACGCTGAACTACGGCCATAACCACCCGGTATTGAAGAAGGCGCTTATCGAGTACCTCGAGAACGACGGCCTGACCCACGGTCTGGACATGTATTCCTCAGCCAAGGAAAGCTTCCTGGAAAGCTTCCACCGCATCGTCCTGGAGCCCCGCGGGCTGGGCGACTACGTGGTGCAGTTCAGCGGCCCGACCGGTGCCAACTCGGTGGAAGCGGCGCTGAAACTGGCCCGCAAGGTCACCGGCCGCAGCAACATCATCAGCTTCACCAACGGCTTCCACGGCTGCACCGTGGGTGCCCTGGCCGCCACCGGCAACCAGCACCACCGCGGCGCCGCCGGCGTACCGCTGACCGACGTCAGCCGCATGCCCTACGCCAACTACTTCGGTGACAAGGTCAATACCATCTCGATGATGGACAAGCTGCTCAGCGACCCGAGCAGCGGTGTGGACAAGCCCGCCGCGGTGATCGTCGAAGTGGTCCAGGGCGAAGGCGGTCTGAACGCGGCCTCCTCCGACTGGATGCGCAAGCTGGAAAAGGTCTGCCGCAAGCACGAAATGCTGCTCATCGTGGACGACATCCAGGCCGGCTGTGGCCGCACCGGCACCTTCTTCAGCTTCGAGGAAATGGGTATCAAGCCGGACATCATCACCCTGTCCAAATCACTGAGCGGCTTCGGCCTGCCCTTCGCGGTGGTCGTCATGCGCCGCGAACTGGACCAGTGGGAGCCGGGTGAGCACAACGGTACCTTCCGCGGCAACAACCACGCCTTCGTCACCGCCACCGCCGCGCTGGAACACTTCTGGACCAGCACCGAGTTCGCCGACAGCGTCAAGGCCAAGGGCGCGCTGATCCGCGAGCGCATGCAGAAGATCGTCCGCCGCCATGGCCCGGACTCCCTGTTCGTCAAGGGTCGCGGCATGATGATCGGCATCAGTTGCCCGGACGGTGAAACCGCCGCCGCCATCTGCGCCGAAGCCTTCGAAAACGGCCTGGTCATCGAGACCAGCGGCAACCACAGCCAGGTGGTCAAGTGCCTCTGCCCGCTGATCATCAGCGAGGAGCAGATCAACAAGGCCATGGACATTCTCGACGCCGCCTTCGCCAAGGTCATGGCAGCCGGCGCACAGCACAAAGCATCCTGAGGAACAGCAACAAATGATCGTACGTACCCTGAAAGACTGTGAAGCATCCGAACGCAAGGTTGTCACCGAGACCTGGGACAGCACCCGGATGATCCTGAAGGAAGACAAGATGGGCTTCTCCTTCAACATCACCACCATTTACGCGGGCACCGAGACCCACATCCACTACCAGAACCACCTGGAGTCGGTGTACTGCATGAGCGGCAACGGCGAGATCGAGACCATCGCCGACGGCAAGATCTACAAGATCGAGCCCGGCACCCTGTACATCCTCGACAAGCACGACGAGCACCTGCTGCGCGGCGGCACCGAGGACATGAAGATGGCCTGCGTATTCAATCCGCCGCTGACCGGCCGTGAAGTCCATGATGAAAACGGCGTATACCCCGCCGACCTGAGCGCCGACCCGGCATAGGAGAAAAAATGTCTATCGTGCAAGCTGACCTTTACCCGTCACGCCAGCACAACCATCCCCGCTGGCAGGAACGACTGGATCCCATCACCTACCGCAAGGATGCCACCAACGCACCATTGAGTGCAGAACAGCTGTCGCGCTTCGAGCGCGACGGCTTCCTCGTCATAGAGAACCTGTTCAGCGCCGAGGAAGTGGCCGTGTTCAAGGCCGAACTCGAGCGCATGAGCAAGGACCCGCAGGTCCTGGAAGCGCCCACCGCCATCCGCGAGCCGGACAGCGGCGCGCTGCGTTCGGTCTTCGCCATCCATCGCAGCAACGAGCTGTTTGCCCGGGTCGCCCGTGACGAGCGCACTGCCGGACTGGTCCGCTATCTGCTCGACGGCGACATCTATGTGCACCAGTCCCGCCTTAACCTCAAGCCCGGCTTCAAGGGCAAGGAGTTCTACTGGCACTCGGACTTCGAGACCTGGCATACCGAGGACGGTCTGCCGCGCATGCGCACCATCAGCTGCTCCATCCTGCTGACCGACAACCACCCGTGGAACGGGCCGCTGATGCTGATCCCCGGCTCGCACCGGCATTACATCAGCTGCGTGGGCCAGACGCCGGAGAACCACTACGAGCAATCCCTGCGCAGGCAGGAGTTCGGCATTCCGGATGAGGACAGCCTGCGCGAGATGGTTGATCTCTACGGCATCGAACAGGCCACCGGCCCGGCGGGCAGCGTTGTGCTGTTCGACTGCAACACCCTGCACGGTTCCGGCAGCAACATCGCCCCGAGCCCGCGCAGCAACCTGTTCTACGTCTACAACCATGTGGACAACAAGCCCACCGCTCCCTTCGACGGCATGCCCCCGCGCCCGGAGTTCGTTGCGGAACGCGGCCCAGTGGAACCCCTGGACATCGGCCCGCAGCACTACGGTGCGCGCCACTGAATTCACCGGATGAAAGAAACGCAACCATGCATACAGTAGAAAAAATCGGCGGCACCTCAATGAGCCGCTTCGACGAAGTACTGAATACCATCTTTACCGGTCAACGCCGTGGCAGTGAGCTGTACAACCGCATCTTCGTGGTGTCCGCCTATGGCGGGATGACCGACCTGCTGCTGGAACACAAGAAGAGCGGCGAGCCGGGCGTGTACGCCCGTTTCGCCGAGGCCGAGAGGGAAGACGCCTGGCTGGACGCGCTGGAACGTGTACGCAGCGCCATGCTGGAAAAGAACGCCGAGTTGTTCCCGGCAGACTACGAGCGTCACGCGGCGGACCGCTTCATCGGCGGTCGCATCGATGATGCAGCCGAATGCATGCGCAACCTGCGCAAACTGTGCTCCTATGGCCACTTCCAGCTGGGCGAGCACCTGCTCAAGGTGCGCGAGATGCTGGCCTCCCTCGGCGAGGCGCACAGTGCCTTCAATACCGTACTGGCACTCAAGCAGGCCGGCGTGAACGCCCGCCTGGTCGACCTCACCGGCTGGGACCTGCAGGAGCCGAAGACCTTCAAGGACATGATCGCCGACAGCTTCGCCGGTATCGACTTCAGCAGCGAGCTGGTGGTCAGCACCGGCTACACCCACTGCAGCGAAGGCCAGATGAAGACCTTCGACCGCGGTTACAGCGAGATCACCTTCGCCCAGATCGCCGCCGCCACCGGCGCCAGCGAAGCGATCATCCACAAGGAATATCACCTCTCCAGCGCGGACCCGAATCAGGTCGGCGTCGACAAGGTGGTCACCATCGGCCGCACCAACTATGACGTGGCCGACCAGCTGTCCAACCTGGGGATGGAAGCAATCCACCCCCGGGCCGCACGCACCCTGCGCCGGGCCGGCATCCAGCTGCGCATCAAGAACGCCTTCGAACCGGATCACGGCGGCACCACCATCAGCCAGGATTACTGCAGCGCAAAGCCCTGCGTGGAGATCATTGCCGGGCGCAAGGATGTCTACGGGCTGGAAGTGTTCGACCAGGAGATGCTCGGCGATGTCGGCTACGACATCGAGATCACCCGCCTGCTCAAGCAGCTCAAGCTGTACGTGGTGAACAAGGACTCCGACGCCAACAGCATCACCTACTACACCGCCGGCTCGCGCAAGGCCATGACCCGCGCCGTGCGGCTGATCAAGGAACGCTACCCGATGGCCGAAGTGAACCTGCACAACATCGCCATCGTTTCGGCGATCGGCTCCGACCTCAAGGTCAAGGGCATCCTGGCACGCACCGTGGCGGCACTGGCCGAGGCGGGCATCAGCATCCAGGCCATCCACCAGTCGATCCGTCAGGTGGAGATGCAATGCATCATCGATGAGGCGGATTACGATGCGGCGGTGGTGGCACTGCACCGGGCGCTGATCGAGCCGGAAAACCACGGGGATGTGATTGCGGTGGCTTCCTGAGGGTTACCGGGTTGTGACTTCCCCCTCTCCCCCGACCCCTCTCCCCTTTGCGGGAGAGGGGCCGGGGGAGCCGCCCCGCCATCACTCCCCCACCAGAAACTCCCGCACCCGCTCCGCCGCCAACCTTGAATTCTCCTGCATGAAACAATGCCCACCCGGCAGCGCCTCGACCTGCACATTCGCATTCAACCGCGCCAGCCGCGCAGCAGACTCCTTCACAAAGGGATAGCTCTCCTCCCCGTGGATCAGCCGCACCGGCGTCTCGATCGCCCGGAGTGATTTCCACAGCCCCTGCGGCATCGACTCGAATATCTCCGCTTCCCGGCTGGGCTGACATTTCAGCGTCACTCCGCCATCCGGATCATCCCGCAGCGCGTGCTCGATATGCGCCCACATCGCCTCCTCCTCCCAGCCACGAAAAATGCCCCGACCATTGAGCCTGGCAAAGGCCTCTTCGCGATCCTGCCAGTGGCTGCGGCGTTTGCGGGCACCATCGGCCATGGGATTTTTGATCGCCCAGCCGAGCAGCCCGCGCAGCAGGATGAGTTTCGGCGGAAACAGGACCGGATCCAGCAGCACGGCCCGCTCGAACAGCACCGGATGGGCCGATACGATCAGGCTGGTGAGCACCCCGCCGAAGCTGTGACCACAGGCAAAACGGGGCACCTTGCCGAAACGGGCAAGGCCGGCGATCAATGCTTCCACTGCCAGTTCGGCGTTATGGTTCCAGCCGCGGAATTCGCCGCCGTGATCACTGTCGCCGTGGCCCTGCATATCGCACAGCCACAGATCGAAATGCACACTGAGGTGCTCGAGCATCGGCTCGTAGGTGCGGGTACAGAAACCGTTACCGTGAATGAAATGCAGCAGCGGCTTGCCGCTGGGCGGTGAATGCCAACCGCGAAGGGTGAATCCGGCCGAACTCTGATGCGACCAGGGTAACAACGTCATGCAAACCTCCCCCGAAACGAGGGCACAGTCTATTACGCCCCCGCGCCCTTGTCAGGGACGGAGCGGCGTTACAAGGCAACGGGATGGGGTCGGATGGCATCCGCCCAAGGGAAGAAGCCAACCCGTGGCGGCGCCACGGGTTGGAAAAGCAGCAGGATCAGTCGGTACTCTGGGTCGGCGAGTCCTTGTCGTCGCACTCCGGCTCACCGCTGCTGTAAGTGGGCCTGCTCGTCGTGCGGGTCGTCGGACATGATCTGCACGCACATCTCCCATTCCGGGTAGTCCCCCCGCTCGATGGCGTCATACAGGTCGCGGGTGGCGTGGCCGACGTCATGCTTCTGGATCTCGGCCGCCTGCTCGGCGGTCAGGTTCTTCACGCCCTGCTTCGGCTCGAAGGAGAACTTGCATAGCACCGCCACGCCCTCATCGTTCACCCGCTTGTAGGTGTTCACGCTGGAGCCCTGCATGTTGCGGTAGCCCGCCGGGATACCCCAGGGACTCTTGACCCAGGTGACCATGTGCAGGGATTCCGGGTGGTGCTGGACGAAATCATAGAAGCGCCAGGCTTCCTGGCGGTTGCTCACCGGGTCCGGCTTGAAGGCGTGGATCATGTCGGGAAACTTGATGCCCCGGTGCCCCGGGCGTGCACGACCCGCTCGGGAATCCGCTCGCGGTCGAAGTGGGTGATCTTCTCAATGAACTGATAGTTTTCAAGGGTAGCGGGGCCCCGCTCGCCCACCGAACGAAGGCTCTGGTTGTCGCGTACCGGATGGCCCTGCCTGGTGGTCAGCGTGGTGGGTTTCTCATTCATGGCGCGCTCCGAATAAACCCGGTGTATGTAGGGTTTTAGTCGCGCGCGCGGCTCAAATGTTCAGGTAAAAGCCCCGCATCGGGTGCGCGCCCTCAGCGCAGGATGTAGTCCACACTGGTCACCACCCGGATCTTCTTGGTTTCCGGTGTGTACTGGTCCACGTCCTCGATGCTGAAATAGCCCTGGGACGCCCGGCGGATGCTGCCTACCTCCGCCCCGGCGTCCCGTGCGAACTGACCGGCAGCGGCGCGGGCTTCACGGGTCGCCTCGGCGATCATCTCCGGTTTGATGGCATTGAGCTGAGTGAACAGGAACTGCGGCTGGTGTTCATAGCTCTGAGTCAGCGCCACGCCGGATTTGACCAGCTCGCCGACACTCTGCATGCCCTGCTTGACCCGCTGTATGTCCCCGGTGCGCACCAGCACGGTCACCTCCGCACGGTAGCGCTCGGGTGGCATGTTCGAGCCGTAGAGGTTGGCATGCTGGTCGGTAATCTTCGGCATCGACAGCTGCAGGCTGGTTTCGGCAAAGCCCTTGAGCAGCAGGTAGGAGCGGATCAGGTCCTGCTGCGCGTCTATCTCGTCCTGCAGGGCATCCAGACTGTTACCGGTAACGGTGAAGTTGATCGGCCACAGCGCCAGATCCGCGTCCACCGTACGCTCGGCCAGGCCCTTGACGCTGACCACCCGGTCCGAATCGCGGAACTGCAGCAGTCCCGTCTTGATGCTGACCGCCATGAAGGCCAACGCGAGAGCGAGCAACGCGGCGGCTATTACTGCAAACAGGGAAATGCGAGAGCTGTCGGTCATGCGAGTGGGTCCTTATTCTGCCAAAGATCTATATAGCTGAAACTGGCGCGGAACTCGACACGCCTTTTTATTCATCGCGCCGCAGATCGTCCGGAATCGGCGGTTCGGGCATGGGCCCCGGGCGCTGACCCTTGCCCTGCTGATACTGGCGGATCTGGTACACGTAGGCCAGCACCTGGGCCACGGCCAGGTAGAGCCCGGCCGGGATGGGGTGCTCCAGTTCGGTGCTGTAATAGACCGCCCGGGCCAGTGGCGGCGATTCGAGGACGATGACGTCATGCTCGGCAGCCACCTCGCGGATCTTCTGTGCGAGGAAGTCCGCGCCCTTGGCGACCACCACAGGCGCCCCGCTGTTCACCGGGTCGTACTTCAGCGCCACGGCGTAGTGCGTCGGGTTGGTGATCACCACGTCGGCCTTGGGTACCTCGCCCATCATGCGCCGCTCGGCCATCTCCCGCTGCAACTGGCGCACCCGGGATTTGACCTCCGGCTTGCCTTCGCTGTCTTTGTATTCATCCCGCACCTCCTGCTTGGTCATGCGGGTCTTCTTCTTGTTGTCCCAGATCTGGAACGGCACATCCACTGCGGCAATCAAAATCAGCGCGCAGGCCAGCAGTACCAGCGAGGTGCCCAGTATCCAGGCGCTCTGGGCGATGGCGCTGGGCAGGGTCTGGTTGCCCAGCGCCAGCAGATCGTCGGTGCGCATGTTCAGTACCACCAGCGCCATCACCAGCACTACCAGGAACTTGGCCACCGCCTTGAGCAGTTCCACCAGCGCCTTGAGCGAGAACATGCGCTTGAGGCCGGCCAGCGGATTGAGCCGTTCGCCCTTGGGCGCCAGCAGTTTGGCGCTGAACAGCCAGCCGCCGAGCAGCACCGGGCCGATCAGCGCAGCGGCGAGCAGCATCAGCAGGAATACCGTCAGCCCGCCGAAGCCATGGCTGATCGATGCAAACAGATGCAACCCCATGCTGTCGGTGTTGTACAGCGCTTCGCGCTCGATGGAGAAGTTGAACACCATCAGATCCATCAGCCGGCGGGCCATCTGTGGCCCCAGCATCAGCAGGCCGAGCGCGGCCACCATCACCACCGCCAAGGTGTTCAGCTCGCGGGACCGGGCGACCTGGCCCTTCTCCTTCGACTCCTTCTGGCGTTTCGCCGTGGGTTCTTCCGTGCGTTCCTGACCGCTGTCTTCCGCCATCAGCGCGCCCCCACCATTTCCCGAAGCCAGATGAGCGCCTCGGAGGCCAGAAGATGGTACTGCCCTGCGGTGTTACCCAGCAGTACCCAGAGAATGAACAGGCCGAACACCAGCGTCAGCGGAAAGCCGACCGAAAAGATGTTCAGCTGTGGCGCGGCGCGCATCATCACGCCGAACGACAGGTTGACGATCAGCAGCGCGGTCACCGCCGGCAGGCCGATCAGCAGGGCCGATGCCATGACCCAGGAGAAGCGCAGCACCAGCGTATGGAAGCCCACCGCCTGCAGGGTCTCGCCGATGGGCAATGTAGTGAAGCTTTCCACCAGCACTTCGATCGCCACCAGATGGCCGTTCAGCGCCAGGAACAGCAGCGTCACCAGCATGGTGAACACCTGCCCTACCACGGCAACCGAGATACCCATGGCCGGATCGTTCATCGAGGCGAAACCCAGACCCATCTGCATCGCAATGATCTGCCCTGCCAGAACGTGGATCTGGAACAGCAGCTGCAACAGAAAGCCCATGGCCGCGCCGATCAGGATCTGCTCGGCAATGACCACCCAGGTGCCCAGCGCCAGCGGATCGAGCTGGGGCACCTCGGCAATCTGCGGCGCCACCAGCGCGGTCAGTGCCAGCGCCAGATACAGGCGGATGCGCATCGGCAGCAGCTGGGTGCCAATCACCGGCATGGTCATCAGCAGCGCGCCGATGCGGAAGAACACCCACAGGTAGCCGGCCAGCCAGCGGCCGATGTCACTGCCCGCCAGCTCGATCATCAGCCGATGAGGCCCGGTATGCTGCGATACAGCTGTTCCGTGAAGTCGATCAGCTGCCGCACCAGCCAGGGCCCGAGAAAGATGATGGTGACGAAGGTGAACAGCAGGCGCGGCAGAAAGCTCAGGGTCTGCTCGTTGATCTGGGTGGCGGCCTGGAACACGGCCACGGTCAGGCCCACCAGCAGGCTGGGCACGACGATTACCGCCACCATCACCGTGGTCAGCCACAGCGCCTGGCGAAACAGATCCACTGCCACTTCGGGTGTCATTGTTCAGTTACCTCCCTAGGTGACCGCAAAACTGGCCGCAAGGGTGCCGATGATCAGCGCCCAGCCATCCACCAGCACGAACAGCATTATCTTGAACGGCAGCGAGATGATCAGCGGCGACAGCATCATCATCCCCATGGCCATCAGCACGCTGGCCACCACCAGGTCGATCACCAGAAACGGGATGAAGATCATGAAGCCGATCTGGAAGGCGGTTTTCAGCTCGGAGGTGACGAACGCCGGCACCAGGATATGGAAAGGCACCTCATCCGGGCCGGCCAGGTCGGTGCGCCGGGCCAGCCGCACGAACAGTTCCAGATCGGTTTCCCGGGTCTGGGCCAGCATGAATTCGCGCATCGGCACGCTGGCCTGCTCCAGCGCCTGCTGGGGGGCCAGCTCCTCGTTGAGGTAGGGCTGCAGCGCATTCTCGTTGATGCGCTCGAATACCGGCGCCATGACAAACAGGGTGAGAAACAGCGCCAGGCCGATGAGGATCTGGCTGGACGGTGTGGACTGCAGCCCCAGCGCCTGGCGCAGGATGGCGAAGACGATGATGATGCGGGTGAAACTGGTCATCATCATGACGAACGCCGGGATGAACGTCAGCGCGCTCATCAGCAGCAGTATCTGCAGGCTCACCGAATAGGTCTGCTGGCCTTCGGCATCGGTGGTCAGGGTGATGGCCGGCAGGCTCAGCGGGTCACCGGCGCTCTGGGCGAGGGCCGCCGGGGCCACCAGCATGAGCAATAACAGGGTCCAGCGGATCAAGGCTTCTGCTCCCTTTTCAGAATCGCCTGGAGTTTGCGGGCAAACTCGCCATTGGGCACTTCCGTGTCGTCCATCACCGGCTCGTCCAGCACGTGCAGCGTGGTGATGCGCCCCGGCGAGATGCCCAGCAGCAGCTGCTGACCGCCCACCTCCACCAGCGCCAGCCGATCACGGGGGCCGAGGGGATAGGTGCTGATCACGCGGATATGCTGCCCGCCCTGGGGCGACAGCGGACCGACCCGCCGCATGAGATAGCCGAGCAGGAAGATCAGCCCGACCACCACCAGCAGACCCAGGCCCAGCTGGACCAGCTGCCCGGCCAGACTTGCCGTGGAATCCATGGGTCAGCTCAGCTTCTTGATACGTTCGGACTGACTTATCACGTCCGTCAGGCGGATGCCGAATTTCTCGTTGACCACCACCACCTCGCCATGGGCGATCAGCGTGCCGTTGACCTTGACGTCAAGCGGCTCGCCGGCCAGGCGATCAAGCTCCACCACCGAGCCCTGGTTGAGCTGCAGCAGGTTGCGGATGGTGATGTCGGTGTTGCCCACCTCCATGGAAATGGTCACCGGAATGTCCAGGATCACGTCCAGATTGGGGCCGTCCGCTCCGCCGAACAGATCATCGCCGCCCTGCTGCCGCGGGGCACCGAACTCCTCCATCGGCGGCCGGGAGACGCCGTCTCCCAGCATGGCGTCGATGTCGTCCTGACTGGCGTTACCTGCCTCGTTCAGCGCAGCGGCCCACTCGTCCGCCAGCGCCTGCTCCTCCGGACTGATCTCGTCCTTTCTGTCCTCAGCCATGTTGCCTGACCCTCATTTACCAGTAGTACAGCATTGATCCAACCGGATAACAGCCAATGCTCAGCGCGGGCGCTGGATCGGCCCCAGAATCTGCAGCGCCAGATTACCTCTGGCCGCGCCCAGGCGTGCCTTGAACGTCGGCACACCGTTGGCGCACAGCACCATGTGCTCGGGCATTTCCACCGGGATCACATCGCCGGCCTGCATGCTGAGCAGATCTCGCAATTTGAGTTCGCGGCGCACCACAGTGGCACTCAGCGGCACCTTGGCGGCAGTGATCTCTTCACGCAGGGCCCGTACCCAGCGCTCGTCATGTTCGTCAACATCCGACTGCACGCCGGAATCCAGCACCTCACGCAGCGGTTCGATCATCGAGTACGGCATGGTCACGTGCATCTCGCCACCGCCGCCATCCAGTTCGATATGGAAGGTCGAGACCACCACCACCTCGCTGGGGCTGACGATGTTCGCCAGCGCCGGGTTGACCTCGGAGTTCACATACTCGAACTGCACATCCTTGACCGCCTGCCAGGCTTCCTTGAGATCGACGAAGGCCTGCTCCAGCACCATGCGCACCACGCGCAGCTCGGTGGGCGTGAATTCGCGCCCCTCGATCTTGGCGTGGCGGCCGTCGCCACCGAAGAAGTTGTCCACCAGCTTGAACACCAGCCGGGCATCGAGGATGAACAGCGCCGTGCCCCGCAGCGGCTTCATCTTCACCAGGTTGAGGCTGGTGGGTACATAGAGGGTGTGTACATATTCGCCGAACTTCATCACCTGCACACCGCCGACCGATACGTCCGCCGAGCGGCGCAGCAGGTTGAACATGCTGATGCGGGTATAGCGGGCGAAACGCTCGTTGATCATTTCCAGCGTGGGCATGCGCCCGCGGACGATTCTGTCCTGACTGGTCAGGTCGTAGCTCTTGACGCCACCCGGCTCAATGTCCTGCTCGTTATCAATGATGCCTTCGTCCACCCCGTGCAGCAGGGCATCGATTTCATCCTGGGACAGCAGATCCTGAACCGCCATATTGTTTTTCCTATTGCAGAACCAGATTGGTAAACAGCACGGACTCGATCGTCGGTCCGCCGATTTCCTGTTCCATCAGGGTCTGTACCGCAAGGGTAGCCTGCTCGCGCAGCTGCTCCTTGCCCTCGGCAGACATCAGTTGCTCGAAGTCCGCACCACTGAACAACATCACCAATTGATTGCGGATCAGCGGTGAATGTTCCGCCGCCGCTGCCATCGCCTTGGGGTCGCGCCCCATCAGTACCACATTGACCTGCATGTAACGCTGGCGACCGCCGTGGGCATAATTGACGGTAAAGGCAGGGTCCAGCGGCTGGTAGAGCGCCGGCAGCCGAGCCGGTTCGCTGGCGGATTCTGCCGGGCTCTCCTTGCCCGAGAGCAGCGCGTAAGCCAGCCCGCCGATCGACAGCAGCAACGCCAGAAGGCCGACACCGATGAGTACCAGCGGCATGCGCTTTTTCTCTGAGACTGCCTGGGGAGCCGGCTGCTGAGCGCCTGCCTGATTTCTAGCCATGACAAATTTCCGTCGTCAAACGCGGATTGACCGCCTACAGGGGATTTTGCTGCATTGATCGTGCCAGAAGCCGCATCGAGCCGTGGCACTTCAATGGCGCAGTGGCAAGGATAATGGGCAGCGGGACAAATGTCTGCCCTGATGTGGCGGGGCGGACTACACGGAGCCCGTGCCAGCGGCCGATCGCCCCGAGGTCGGGGCTCCTACAGCGGCTGAGAAATCCGCGGTTTTTTTGTGGGAGTGCCGACCCCGGCGCGATTGGCGCGCAAAGCGCGCCCGGGGCGTGGCCAATGCAAGGCAGGGCGGACTCCATCGCCCCGAGGTCGGGGCTCCTACAACTGAGGGGGAGCACATTGGGGACGTGCAAGCTGCTATCGCCCCGCGGTCCGGGCCACCACGGGTGGGTTGGGGGTTGGGTATCCTCTTGATTGTAGGAGCCGCGACCTCGCGGCGATGGGCGTGCGCAGCACGCCCGGTCATTACACGTAATAATCAACCAGCCCACGCGGTTGCGTCACCCGCTGAGCCAGCTCTGCAACCACTTCGTGTTCACCGGTACTGCCCCGCCGCCCCTGCCCTGCGCCGACGCCATCATCCCGCCCGGCCAGTTGCTCCTGCTGCTGCCTGGCCTGCTCTCCGGCGGAGCGGTCAGCCACGGTGACGTCGGCCTGCTCCAGCCCCTGGCCGGCGAACATCTCCCGCAAACGGTGCATCTGACCTTCCAGGGCTTCCCGTACGCTGGGGTTCTGACTGACGAACTGGACCTGCATCTCCTGGCCGCGGTTCTGGATATGGATTTCCAATGGCCCCAGTTCTGCCGGATCCAGCTGGATCTCGACACTGCGCAGGTTCTGGCTGGACATCCACATCACCCGCTCGACCATGCTCTCGCCCCAGCTCTGATGACCGAAGGGTACACTCTGTGGCTGCGCGGCACCGGCGACCGGGCGGGCCGTCAGCGCGGTGGCGGCAGCACTCGCGGTAATACCCGCGGCGCGGTCAGCCGCGCCCGGACCTTCGCCCTCCCCGCCCCGGCCGCGACCGGTTTCCATCTGTTCAATCAGTTTGCCAAACAGCGCGGCGGCATTCGGGGATGGTTCGCCCGTGGTGCGCTGCATCAGTGCGCCGAAATCCGGCTGGGCATTCTGCGCGGAGGGCGGGTTGGCGGGCTGTCCGGCCTGCTGGGCCAGGGTCTGACCGCCGGGCTGCACCCGGTCAGAGAGGTTGATCCGCCCCGCCTCCCCCAGCTCCCGGCCGGGCTCCCTGCCGCGCTGCAGCAAACCGCCCTCCAGCTCTTCCATTCCGGCATCACCCGTGAGGACGCCCGGCTGTCCCGCAGCCGCTCCCCCGACGGCCAGCGTCGTTTCGGTGCCAGCTGCAGAAGGAGCGCCACCGCTCGCGGCGGGCGCATCTCTGTGCAGCATCTGCATCCACTGACTGATGACAGCCAGGGCATCCTGGGAGCCGGGCTCGCCCTCGACCGGCAACTGCTGCAGCAGATCCTGCAACTCGGGCGGCAAATCATTGCCGGCGACGGCAAGGCTTGCCTGCTCCAGCAATGCCAACTCTTCCCCGCTCAATTCGTTGATGGCCTCTTCCAGCTCAGCCGGAAGCTCGCCCGCCAGCAGCTCGGCAAAGGCAGCGCCATCATCCCCGGGCCCCACCTGCTGTGAACCAGCGGCGCTGCCGGCGGCACGCAGGTCGTTGCTGAATAACGCCATCAGGGGCGGATTGCTGGTCATCGTCTATCTCCATATACGCGCAGGGGACATATTGCTCAATGGACAGGAGCAAGTTCCGGGCCAGCCACTCAGTCGGCAGAGGAATTACGGTAGGAAAACAGCCGCTGGGTAAGCTCGTCCAGCAGTTTCTGTTCCTGCTTGTCGGCGCGGGCGCGGGCTTCTTCCCGGTAGCGTTCGATCAGCTTGCGCAGGGCTTCCACCCTCTGATAGCGCTGGCGCCAGGTCTCCCGGGCACGCTCCAGGCTGGTCTCGTACCAGCTCACGGTCTGGCGCTGCTGTTCAATGGCGGTCTGCATCTGCGCCATGAAGCGCTGGTAATTGAGCAACCAGTCACGCCCGACGCCCTGGCTGCCGCGCTCGGTCCAGCCCTTGGCGTATTCCCCGGCGTAATGCTCCAGATCACGCAGGCGGTTGCCGGCGTCCTCCAGCTGGCGCTGGCATTCACCCAGCAACCCTGCGGCCTTGCGCTCTTCATCCAGCGCCATCTCCAGCACCGGCGCCATGCGCCGGATCCGCGGGTCACTCATTGATCAATTGCCCCAGCCCGTCACGGCTCTCATCGAGGCTGAAACTCTCCTGCAGCCCCTGGCGCAGGAACCCCTGAATCGCAGGCATGGCGGCAATGGCCTTGTCGGTAAGCGGGTCGGAGCCGGCGGCGTAGGCGCCGACGCTGATCAGGTCGCGGCTCTGCTGGTAACGCGCGTACAGCTGCTTGAGCTGCTGTGCCTGGCGCAGATGATCAGGCGGGACTATCTGCGGCATGGCACGACTGATCGACGCTTCGATATCGATCGCCGGATAGTGCCCCTCCTCGGCCAGACGCCGGGACAGCACCACGTGGCCGTCGAGAATCGCCCGGGAGGCGTCGGCGATCGGGTCCTGCTGATCGTCCCCCTCGGACAGCACGGTATAGAAGGCAGTAATGGAGCCGCCGCCCTGTTCGGCGTTGCCGGCGCGCTCGACCAGTGCCGGCAATTTGGCGAACACCGATGGCGGATAGCCCTTGGTCGCCGGCGGCTCGCCGATCGCCAGGGCAATTTCCCGCTGGGCCTGGGCGTAGCGGGTCAGCGAGTCCATCAGCAGCAGCACGTTGCGGCCCTTGTCGCGGAAGTATTCCGCCACCCGGGTGCAGTACATCGCCGCGCGCAGGCGCATCAGCGGCGCATCGTCCGCCGGTGAGGCCACCACCACCGAGCGGGCCATACCCTCCTCGCCGAGAATGTCCTCGATGAATTCCTTTACCTCGCGGCCCCGCTCGCCGACCAGCCCGACCACGATGATTTCCGCTTCGGTGAAGCGGGTCATCATGCCCAGCAGCACACTCTTGCCCACGCCGCTGCCGGCGAACAGACCCAGCCGCTGGCCACGGCCGACCGTCAGCAGGCTGTTGATCGTGCGGATACCGACGTCGAGCGTCTCGTCAATGGGATGGCGCTTGAGCGGATTGATGGGCGGGCCGTTGAGATCGACCCAGTCCTCGCAGGCGAACGGGCCCTTGCCGTCCAGCGGCCTGCCGATGCCATCCAGCACCCGGCCGAGCATGTCGCTGCCCATGGGCAGTTTTCCGCCACCGGCAGCGGGCACGACACGGGCACCGGGCTGCATGCCCTCCATCCGATCGACCGGCATAAGGTAGATCTTGCTGCCGGCGAAGCCGACCACCTCGGCCTCTACTCGATTCTCACCCTGGGGTGTTTCGTTGATGACCACGCAGCGGCTGCCGACCTGGGCCTGCTGGCCCTCGGCCTCCAGCGTCAGGCCGACCATGCGGATCAGCCGGCCTTCCACCACCGGTGCGGCGGGCAGGTCCACGGCAGCGCTGTAGCCTGCCAGGCGGCGGGCGAAGCTGATGCGCTCAGGCATGCTCGCCGGCGTCCTCTGCGCTGATCACGAGGTCCGGCGCCGGGGGATTGGCGCGCTGTTGCAGACGCTTCTCACGGAGCTGCTCGATCACCTGCTCAAGGCGGGTTTCCCGGCTGGCGTCCACCAGACTGTGTTCAGCCTCGACCCGGCAACCGCCGGGCAGCAGCTGGTCATCCTCCAGCAGGCGCCAGCTTTCCTCATGGCGCTCGCGGATGGCCTTGACGGTGTCGAAGTCGGCGGGGTTGAGGTAGATGCGGATCTGCTCGGCGCCCATCGGCAACGCCTTGAGCGCGCCCCGCAGGACCTGGCGGATATGGCTGGAATCGGTGGTGAGCTCGCGCTGCACGACCTGCCGCACCATGGTTTCGACCAGCTCCAGCAGCATGTCCTCGATCTGTTCGTCCTGCTCGCGGATGGGCTCCATCAGATGGGAGAGTACCGACTCCAGCTCGGCTACCCGCTCTTCGAGGCGGGCCCTGGCCTCCTGCTGGGCCTTGAGCTGGCCGGAATGAAAACCGTCGCGCTCGCCGGTGGCGAAGCCGTCGTTGTAGGCCTCCTCGCGGATCTGCTCCAGCTCCTCGATGGTGAAGGGCTTGACCTCGGGCTCCTCGGGCGGCTCCTCGACCGGTGCCGGCTCGGGTTCGGGCTCGGGCTCCTGGCGGGGCACATGGTGGCCCTCCGCATCGAAGCTGGGCAGGTCCCAGAGGTCGAAGGCGGACACCTGGTCGGCGCGGATCAGCTCACTGTCTTTGTTATCGCTCATGCTGTCTTCCATCCGTTCAGTACGGGCATCGGAGGGGCGGCCAATCGCCCCGGGGTCGGGGCTCCTACAGGTCGGGGGCCGGAACTTGCGACCTCTGCGCTCCATCGGTTCGGTACGGGCGTCGAGGGGCGGCCAATCGCCCCGAGGTCGGGGCTCCTACGGGTCGGGGGCCGGAACTTGTGCCGACCTCTGCCTTCCAGCGGTTCGGTACTGGCGTCGAGGAGCGGCCGATCGCCCCGGGGTCGGGGCTCCTACAGCGGAGTTTGCGGCGCGGCTTTCAGCTGTAGGAGCCGCGACCCCGCGGCGATTGGCGTGCAAAGCACGCCCCAGCCAAGCCACCACACCACCGCCCAGCCTCAGATCATCTCCTCCGACCCCTTGCCGCCAAGCACGATCTCACCGGCATCGGCCATGCGCCGGGCGATGGTGAGAATTTCCTTCTGCGCCGCTTCCACTTCGCTGATGCGCACCGGCCCCTTGGCTTCCAGGTCGTCCTGCAACAGTTCCGAGGCACGCTTGGACATGTTGCGGAAAATCTTCTCCTTGACCGCTTCGTCGGCGCCCTTGAGCGCTACCACCAGCACTTCGGTGGAGACCTCGCGCAACAGCGACTGAATGCCCCGATCGTCCACTTCCGCGAGGTTGTCGAAGACGAACATGAGGTCTTCAATCTTGTTCGACAGGTCTTCGTCCAGCTCGCGTATCGATTCTATCAGCTGCGCCTCGGTGGAACTCTCCAGATAGTTCATGATGTCCGCCGTGCGCTTCACGCCGCCCATGTTGGCGCGGGTGGTATTGGAGTTGCCGGCGAACTGCTTCTCCAGCACCTCGTTGAGCTCCTTCAGCGCCGAGGGCTGCACGGTGTTCAGCGCCGACACGCGCAGCAGCACGTCCAGACGAACCTTGTGGTCGAAATAGCCGAGTACCTCGGCGGCCATGTCCGGGTCGAGATAGGCCACCACAATGGCCTGGATCTGCGGATGCTCGTAGCGGATCACGTCCGCCACTGCCCGCGGCTCCATCCACTTCAGGCTGTCCAGCCCCGAGGTGCTGCCGCCCATGAGGATGCGGTCGACCAGGCTGTTGGCCTTGTCCTCGCCCAGCGCCTGGGTAAGCATGGTGCGGATGTAACCATCGGAACCGACGCCCAGCCCTGTCTGATCGCTGGCCACCTCGATGAAGTCGCCCATCACCTGCTGCACCTGGTCACGGTTCACCGCGCGCAGGCTGGCCATGGCGCTGCCGACCCGCTGCACTTCCTTCGGCCCCATGTGCCGGAGTACTGCGGCGGCATCCGATTCGCCGAGGCTGAGCAGGAAGATCGCCGCCTTGTCGAGCTTGGTCAGCTTCTGTGTACGCTTTTCATCACTCATCGGAATTGATCCACTCCTTGACTACCTGGGCAACCCGGCCCGGGTCCTCGGCCAGCAAGCCCTTGATCGCATTGAGCTGCTGCTCGTAACCGGCACCCGGTGGCGGCAGCAGTACGGTGCTGCTCGCCGGGCCGGACAGGCTCACGGTATCGTCACGCAGGTCATCGGCCAGCAGCGGGTCTTCGCTCAGCGCCGGGTAGTTCTCGCTGTCCGTACTCTGGCGGCTGCCGCCGCCGATGCTCTTGAGCACCGGCCGCAGCACCCCGAAGACCAGCACCAGCACGAACAGGATACCCAGTATCTGCTTGGCGATATCCCAGAACCAGGGCTGGGTCCAGAAGGGTATCTCCGGTACCTCCATCTGCATGCCGTCGGCCGGCACGAAGGCACTGTTGACGACACTGACGCTGTCACCCCGGGCCTGATCATACCCCACCGCGTCCCGTACCAGCTGAGTCAGATTGGCCAGCTCGGCCTCGCTCAGCGGCACGCGGGTGACCTCGCCGGTCTCCGGGTTCACTTCCTGGCGGTTATCCACCACCACCGCCACCGACAGCCTGGCCAGACGACCCTGCTGCTGGCGGGTGTAGCTGATCTTGCGGTCCAGTTCGAAGTTGCGGGTAGCCTGCTCGCGGGAATCCCGCGGCGGAGCAGCCACCACCGGCTCACCGGTCTCGGGGTCGATGACCTGCTCCGGCACCTGGGTCGTGCCCGGTGGCTGGTTGCTCAGGGCGCCGGGAATGCCGACCGGACCCTGCCCCGCGACGCGCTGCTCGGTCAGCACCTGCTCGCTGCGCAGGGCCGCTTCCGGGTTGAAGCTCTCAGCGGTGGACTCCATGGTGCTGAAGTCCACATCGGCGGACACTTCCGCCTTGTAGTTGCCGCTGCCCAGAACCGGCTGCAGGATGCTGTGCACGCGGCGGGCATAGGTATCTTCGAGGCGGCGGGTATGGTCGAACTGACGCCCGGCGATGGTCAGCTCGTTGAGTTCGTCCTGATCGGACAGCAGGTTGCCGTGCTGGTCCACCACGGTGACCTGATCCTTGCTCAGCTCGGGCACGCTGGTCGCCACCAGATTGACGATGGCCATGACCTGCGCCGGCTCCAGGGTGCGACCGGCATACAGTTCGAGCAGAACCGAGGCGCTGGGCTTGCGGTCGTCCCGCACAAATACGGTGGAGCGCGGCATGGCGATATGCACCCGCGCTGCCTTGACGTTGTAGAGACTGGAAATGGTCCGCGCCATCTCGCCTTCGAGACCGCGGCGATACTGAGTGGCCTCCATGAACTGGCTGGTGCCCAGGCCGCGCTCGCGGTCGAGAATCTCGAACCCGACGTTGCCGTCACCCTGGACCACACCGGCACTGGCCAGACGCAGCCGCGCATCGGCCAGGTCCTCGGAGCGCACCAGCAGCGCGCCGCTGTTGGGCTCGACCTTGTAGCGGATGCGGCTCTGCTGCAGCACCTCGACCACCTGGGCCGCATTGAGGTTCTCCATGCTGCCGTACAGCGGACGGTATTCCGGCTGCTGGGACCAGAGCACCACGGCAAAACCGATCGCCACGCTTGCCGCCAGCCCGACCAGCAGGGCGAACTGCCGCATCATCGGCAGCTTCGACAGATTCTCCAGAAAGCCCAGGCCAGGCAATGGCTTGCGTGGCGCGTCCGGGAGCGGCGCTTCCGGTCGGGTGGCGGGTGTGTTGGGAGTAGCAGCGTCCATCAGGGGTTCCTCAATCAGCTACAGCGCGTCAGCTGGCCACCAGGGCTCAGATGGGCATCTTCATGATGTCTTCGTATGCGGTGATCAGCTTGTTGCGCACCTGGGTCATCGCCTGAAAGGCAACGCTGGACTTCTGCGACGCAACCATCACCTGCGCCAGGTCGATACCCGGCACCCCACGCTCGTAACCGTTCTGCAATTCACTGGTGGTCTGCTGCAATTCATTGACGCGGTTCACCGCCTGCTGAAGCAGATCGTCAAACGCCGGCCCCTTCGTCTCCTGCGGAGCGGTGGGCGCCACCGGCTGCGGGCGATTCATCGCCTCCACCTGCATGGCGCGCATCTGCAACATCAGACGATTGAACTCAACACCCTGTGTCATGAACATTCTCCAGGCCGTAA
This sequence comes from Halopseudomonas pertucinogena, assembly GCF_014646575.1. GTDB lineage: Bacteria > Pseudomonadota > Gammaproteobacteria > Pseudomonadales > Pseudomonadaceae > Halopseudomonas > Halopseudomonas pertucinogena. The sequence goes on from NZ_BMNN01000002.1 coordinate 407,306, forward strand.
ATATTTTGACGGCAAAAACGACTCTGCAGAATACTTAGCAAGTTTGGTGCCAGGTTGGGGCGGATCGATTTCCCCCTCACCCCGCAAACAACGCCCCTTCCACATCCACTCCCGCATCCCGCATCTGCGCCAGCTTGTAGCGCAATGTCCGCGGGCTGATGCCGAGCCGCTCCGCCGCTTCCTTGCGCCGCCCACGCTCTGCCCGCAGCACCTCAAGTATCAGCTGGAACTCCCGCTGCTTCACATCCTGCCCCAACCCACCCGCCGCTGCTGGCGGGATGGCCAGAGCAGCGGGCCCGGCACTGCCATGCACCGCTGAAACACTGATGCCATTGGCCGCCATGGCCTGCCCGGGAATCGCACCCAGACACAGATCCGGCGCCTGAATAACGCCGCCCTGCTGCAGAATCAACGCCCGCTGCATGGCATTATCCAGCTCGCGCACGTTACCTGGCCAGCTGTGCTGCTGCAGCGCCTGGCAGGCTTCGGGGGACAGGCGCACCGGCCCTTGGTTCATCTTGGCCGCATGGCGGGCCAGCAGGCGTTCGGCGATCGGCAGGATATCCGCCGGGCGCTGGCGCAGCGGTGCCCATTGCAGCGGAAACACGCCGAGGCGGTAGAACAGGTCCTCGCGGAACCGGCCGGCGGCTACTTCGGCCTGCATGTCCCGGTTGGTGGTGGCGATGATACGGATGTCCAGCTGGATCAGCTTGCGCCCGCCGACCCGCTCCACCTCCCGCTCCTGCAGCACCCGCAACAGCTTGGCCTGCAGCGCCAGGGGCATTTCGGAAATCTCGTCCAGCAGCAGGGTGCCGCCATTGGCCTGCTCGAACTTGCCGGGCTGGGACGCCACGGCGCCGGTGAAGGCACCCTTCTCATGACCGAACAGCGTCGCTTCCAGCATGTTTTCCGGGATGGCGGCGCAGTTGATGGCGATGAAGGCTTCGTCGGCACGGGGCGAGTGCTGGTGAATGTAGCGGGCCAGCACCTCCTTGCCGGTGCCCGACTCGCCTGACACCAGCACCGTCGAATCGCTGGCGGCAACCCGCTGGGCCAGTTGCAGCAATTGCTGGCTGGCCGGGTCCACCGCCACCGGACCGTCGCCGCTGCCACGCTGCAGCCGCCCCTGGGCATACTGGGCGACCAGATCAAGCAGCGCCGAAGGCTCGAAAGGTTTGACCAGATAATCCACTGCTCCCTCGCGCATGGCAGTCACGGCGTTCTGCACCGTGCCATAGGCGGTCATCAGCAGTACCGGCAGCTGGGGGAAGCGTTCGCTCAGGGTCCGCAGCAGGGCGTGGCCGTCCATGCCGGGCATGTTCACATCGCTGACCACCATGGCGACGCTCTCGCGCTGCAGTATGGCCAGCGCCGCTTCGCCATCACCTGCCTCCAGATAATCGTAGCCGCCCAGCGCCAGCGTATCGGCCAGCGCCTCGCGCAGTGCGCGGTCGTCCTCGACCAGCAGAATGCGTGGCTTGCTCATACCGCCTTACCTCCAACATTCCCTGACAGCACCGGCAACACCAGCTCCGCCCAGGTGCCCTGCCCCTGCCGGCTGCGCAGCATGAACGCGCCGCCATGGGCCTGGGCCACGGACTTCACCACCGACACACCCAGGCCGGTGCCCTGATCCCGGGTGGTGTAGAAAGGCTCGCCGATGTGCGCCAGCTCGGCGCGGCTCATGCCGCGGCCGGCGTCCACCACACTGATGCTCAGCCGGTCCTCCTGCTGACGCAGAATCACCTTCAGCCGGGGCGCCGGCGCGCCGGCCTGAATGGCATTCTCGATCAGGTTGAGCACAGCGCCGATCAGCGTTTCCTGATTGCACAGCAGGCGCAGGTCCGCTGGTGTGCGGTCATCCCAGCGGCAGTCGGCCCCGGCCTGCTCGATCAGCGTTTCCGCCTGCTGGCGCAGTTCGGCAAACAGCCTGCGGGCGGTGACCTGATTGTTCAGCGGCAGGTCGCCGCGGGCGAACATCAGCATGTCGCGCACCTGCTGCTCGATGGTCTGCAGCCGGTCCTTGAGCCGGCAACTGAAGCGCTGGCGATGGGACGCAGCCAGCTCCGGCTGGTTCAGATGACTGGCGTACAGCAGCGCGGCGGAAAGGGGTGTGCGAATCTGGTGGGCCAGCGAAGCGACCATGCGCCCCAGCGCCGACAGCCGCTCGTTACGCGCCAGCTGCGCCTGCAACTGACGGGTTTCAGTGAGATCGGTGAGCAGGATAATCTGGCCGGGCTCATCGCGCAGCGAACGGGTGGCAATGGAGACCCGACGGCCGCTGCGCAGGGAAACTTCATGGTAGTCGTCATCACGGGGGGCGAAGCGGTCACGGATCAGCTCGCGCCACAACTGGCCTTCGAGGGGTTCGCCGAGCAGGTCGCGGGCAACCGGATTGGCCTCGCGGACCACGCCGCGGCCATCAAGCACGATCACGCCACCGGGCAGCAGGTCCAGCAGGTTGCGCAGACGGTCGGCCAGGCCGGCCTTCTCCGCCAGCTCGCGGGTACGCTTGGCGCTGACCTCGGCCAGCTCCGCCTTGAGTTGGGCGACCTGTTGCTCCAGCAGTCCCTGCGACTCGCGCAACTGCTCGGACATGCGGCTGAACAGCGCGTAGGACTGTTCCAGATCCTGCTTGTCCTGGGGAAGGTCCGCAGGATCCTGCGGCAACGGTTGAGCGGTAACGGCCATGGCAACTCCCTGATAAATACAACTACCGGGGAACCTTAAAGCAATGTCCGTACCACCAGGACAATGTCCTTAAAAATCAATAGGTTACATAAATCCGGCGCAGACGAGCCGTCAGTCTTCTGGCGTTTCCCGAGCGGAATTCGCATCGGCGTCGCGGTTCATGCCGTACTTGCGCATCTTCTCCACCAGCGTGGTACGGCGGATCTGCAGGCGTTCAGCGGCCCGGGCAACGACGAAGTTGGCATCGTCCAGCGCCTGCTGGATCAGCGACTGCTCCAGCTCGGCCAGGTGCTCGCGCAGGTCCAGCCCCTCCGGCGGCAGACCGACCGCGCCGTTGAAGCCGGCCAGCGGCGGACGCCAGGCGTTGTCATCCTGCTCCTCCTGGAGCTTGCGCAAGTCTTCATGATCATCATCCACATAGCGGAACTTGCGCGGCAGCTCACCCACGCCGATCACGCCATGGGGGTGCATGATCGCCATGCGCTCGACCAGGTTGGCCAGCTCGCGGACGTTACCCGGCCAGGGGTGCTGACACAGAGACATGATCGCCGCGCTGCTGAAGCGAATGGAGCCGCGCTTTTCCTTCTCCAGCCGGGTGATCAACTCATTGAGCAGCAGCGGCAGGTCCTCGATGCGTTCGCGCAGCGGTGGCATCTCGATGGGGAATACATGCAGCCGGTAGTACAGGTCCTCGCGGAACTCGCCGCGGGTGATCATTTCTTCAAGATTCTTGTGGGTCGCGGCAATCACCCGCACGTCCGCCTGCTGCGGCTTGTTGCTGCCGACCCGCTCGAAGGTGCGCTCCTGCAGCACACGCAGCAGCTTGACCTGCATGTTCATCGGCATGTCGCCGATCTCGTCGAGGAACAGCGTGCCGCCGGCCGCCAGCTCGAAACGCCCCGCCCGGCTGGTAATGGCACCGGTGAAGGCACCCTTCTCGTGGCCGAACAGCTCGCTTTCCAGCAGCTCGGCAGGAATCGCGCCGCAGTTAACCGGTACGAAGGGGGCATTCTTGCGCTGGGAGTGGAAATGGAGGTTGCGCGCCACTACCTCCTTGCCGGTGCCCGAGTCCCCGAGGATCAGCACGGTAGCTTCGGTGTCGGCCACCTGCTTCATCATCTGACGCACGGCCTGGATCGGCCGACTGGTGCCTACCAGACTGCGGAACAGCTGGGGCTCACGCTGGGTCTTGCGCTGCCCCTCGTCGAATACCTCGCGGTAGACCTGGGCACGGTGCAGGGTGTCGAGCAACTGGTTGTAGGTCAGCGGTACGTCCACCGTGGCCAGCAGCCGCTGGCGCAGATGATCCGGCCAACCGCTGATCCGCTCGCGCCCCACCACCACCACGGGCAGGTGGGCGTCCCAGTTGTCCAGCTGGGTCAGCAGACCGGTAAGCCCCTCGGCGTGCTCACACTGGCCGAGGACCACACACTTGATGGAAGCCGAGGACTTCACCCGCCCCTCAACGTCCTTCTGCCAGCCGGCCGATGCCACCGACAGCACCTCCTCACCGAGGAAGCCCAGCAGAAGGTTCAGGTCGTGGCGGCTTTGCGGACAATCGTCAATCAGCAGGACGTGGCTATCAGGCTGCATGCGTAGAACAGATCCTTGACTCGCGAAAAAGCGGGAAATAATGGCGTTAAGCCATACTACATTCTTGAAGCCTAAGGTAGAGACAATGACTGCCTGAGTCAAATAGTTGGCGCGCTTTTTACCTGCAGCCGGTCTGATATTTGAAAGGGTGATGGAACTTTATCAGCAAAACAGGGTCGCGGCCGCACATCTGGCGCGCGCCTCGGCTCAGCTGAACATCTGATAGACCTTCGCGCCCTGCTTGCTGCGCTGCACGTTCTGCAGCTCCTCGGCCAGCTTGCCCTGCACGGCCTGACACAGGCCGATGACTTCCTGATAGGTGGCGGAAAGCGAGCTCAGCACCTCGGCCAGCTCGGCCTCGTTGCGATCCGGCTCGGCCATGGCAGTCTGCACCAGCGCGCGACAGAGATGGTCGAGCTCGCCCACCTGCTGCCAGTCGCCCGCCTGCACGGCGGCAATCAGCATGCGGTGCGTGTCCTGCAATTGTTCTACGGCAACGGCCATGGTTCGGACTCCTCGCATCTCAGGGGCGGATCGCATCCCAGCCCAGCTTGATTTCACGCAATGTGCCTGCCACCTCATCCAGCATGGCCGGGTCATTCTGCAGATTGGCCAGACTCAGACGCTGCTGCATGAAAGCGTAGAGGTTATCCAGATTGGCAGCCATCTCGCCACCCTTTTCCCTGTCCAGGCCATCACGCAGCCCGCCGATAATCCCCATCGCCTTGCCGATCAGCTCGCCCTTGAGCGCGATATTACCATGCTCCATCGCACCCCTGGCCTGAGCAATCCGCTGCAACCCGCCCTCCATCAGCATCTGGATCAACCGATGCGGGTCAGCCTCGCTGACCTGAGCGTGGACACTGACCGTCTGGTACTGCTTCATTGCGTAGGCATTCATTGGGACACCGATCCTGAACAAGTGTTGCACATGATTCAGTTATCGGCAGAGGAAAGAAAACTTGAGGATCAAATTGAATACAAACTCGGAAGGCTGCGCCCACCGCTGAGAATGCCGAGCCACCCCCTGGGAATGTCGAGTTCCATCTCGACAAAGCAGGCCGCGCGAAGCACCTACAAACCCGCCCCCGGGAATGTCGAGTTCCACCTCGACACAATGTGCCAGCTACTACCCCAGCTGGCCGAGATGGAACTCGGCCCTCCCCAGTCCTCCCGGCCCTCCCAGCTCAGCCGCTACCTGGGCTCGATAGCGTCCCACCCTTCCTTGATCTCTTCCAGCAGCTGCTGCACTTCCTCCAGCGAGCGCGGCGTATCATCCAGCGCCACCCCCGCCAGCTTGCGGGTCATGTAGTCGTACAGCCCATCCAGATTCTCGGCAATCTCCCCACCCAGCTCCCGGTCCAGCGACGCCTGCAGCGCACCGATGATGCTGATGGTACTGCTCACCGCCGTACCCCGACGCTCGGCATTGCCGGTCGCCTGGGCATGGCGCGCCAGCTTCAGGCGCTCTATGGCACCATTGAGCAGCAACTGCACCGCGCGGTACTGGGAAACTTCCTGGGCCAGGTTGACCTGCTTGTACGTGTCAATGGGGCTTTTCATGGGTTATTTACTCTGTTTTACGACGCCAGGCAGGCTTTCCAGCACGCCGGTCAGATAGTTACTGGTGCCCATCAGCTGGCCAACCATCGAATCCATAGCATTGAACTGAGCCAGCAAGCGGGCTTCCAGCGAGGCCGTACGCCGTTCCAGCGCCTCACGCTGATCGCGCACGTCGGCAATCGTGCTCTGCAATGCGGTGTTGCGGTTGTCCAGCAGGCCACCTGTCTGGGTATAGGGTTTCACCCGGCTTTCCAGGCGGGCCATCAAACCGTTCTCACCCGCAAAAAAGGTGCTCAGCTTATCGGTCCCGTTTTCCAGTACCTTATCGAGCTTGGCAGCATCAAGCTTGAGCGAACCGTCGCGCTCAGTGGTAATGCCCAGATCCGCCAGAATACGAATCTCTCCATCGGACGGACTACTCAATTCGCTGCGAACGCCATTGGTGAAACTGCGCACTGACGCATCACCCACCAAAGCACCGGTAGACGGTGCCCCCTCTCCGGCGCCGGGAGTTACCTTGGTCAGCGAGCCGATAGTGCGCATCAGCTGGTTATAGCTATCAACGAACTCCGTGACTGAGCTTTTTACCGCATCCAGGTCTTCGCTGACGGTCAGGGCAAGTTTCTTGCCCGCAGCCTGATCATCAGGGCTTTGCGCAGCATTCAGTGTGAGCGAAACGCCTTCGATAGCACCCTCGATCGTATTACTCGCACTGCTCATCACGATGCCGTCGATGGAAAATCGCGCGTCACTGGCGGCGGTAAGCATACGGGGCGCGCGGTCCCCGTCTGGCGCAGCGGCCGAAGCAGGAAACTCGAGCACAGCCAGGCCTTCGGAGCCAGTGGCGGCTACGCTGATATCCTTACCTGCTCCCGTAGCGGTGGAATTCAATACCAGGCGCGACCCGCCGGCGCCCCCGGGATCGGTGACGATGGTTGCACTCAGGCCATTTTCTTTCCCGGCCGCATTGATCGCATCGCGGATGTCAGCAAGCGTATCCTTGCCTTCGGCAATTTCCACATCCAGGCTTTCGTCGCCGATCTTAATATTCAGCGTACCGGTGCCTATCACCGTATCGGCACTATCTACCCCGGCCAGCGATACCTTGCTGCCCTGGGCCAATCCCAACACCTGGATGTCGTACTTGCCAGCCACGGATCTGGAGCCGGCGGTGACCGTAAATATGGACTCGTCAGCGGACACAGCAGCACGCTGCTGATAGAGCGATGCACTGTTAAGCTTTTTCAACGCCGTTTCGAAGGAAGACAGAGCACTCTTGAACTGCCCAATGGCGGATATCTTGGTGTTAGTCGTACGCTCGAGCCGGTTGAGCTGACTCTCCTTCGGAGCCTTCTCCGCATCGACCAGCGCATCGACCATGGCCCGGATATCCATGCCGGATCCAAGACCACCTATTCCACCTATTGCCATTTCTGCCTCCCCAACCGGTTTATTGACGGTCTGGCGTCTGAATCGAAAGTGTCAGAGATAAAGCAAAAACCGAGCCAGGCCTGCCTTCACGCCTCTGTCTTGAACAGCAGGCTGCGGGCATCCGACAAATGCGCCGCGAGCTCCAGTGCCTCGTCAGATGGAATTTGCCGGATAACGTCGCCTGTGGCGCGGTCTGTCACGCTGACCACTACACGACCACTGTCATCATCCAGCTTGAAAGCAATATCTCTATCGGCGGCCTGGGCGACCTCATTCATCTCACTCACAGCCGCCTCCAGTTCAGCCCGAACAGGCTCGGCGGGCTGCCGCTGCGTCAAAATACCATCATCCACCCGCGGCTCATCTGAACTCATAGCCGAAGTGGCCGCGGGCTGCGCCTTGGCGTCCGTCGCCTGCGTACGATTAACACCCGAATACCGAACCAACTCGGTCGAGCCAGGTATACGCGTTTCCATAATCTATGCCTCGCAAACGACAACGCGGAGAGAAGATTGCTCTTCCCCCCGCTTATCGACCACTGGCTATATCAGCCCAGCAGACTCAATACTGCCTGCGGCAGCTGGTTGGCCTGGGACAGCATGGCGGTACCGGCTTGCTGCATGATCTGGTTCTTGGTCAGATTGGCAGTCTCTACAGCGTAATCAGTATCCATGATGCGGCTGCGGGATGCTGAGACGTTCTCGGAGATGTTCTGGAGGTTGGAGATGGTACTAGAGAACCGATTCTGTACTGCACCCAAATCCGCCCGTTTCGCGTCGATAGTAGCTAATGCTGTATCAATTGAGTCGAGCGCGGCCGCCAAATCCTCTTGCTCCATGGCAGCTGCAGTATCACCCTCACCAGGGCTGATATCCAAGGCACTAATCTTCAGATCATCAGTGCCCAAGGCTTCTGCGGTGAAGATGTCTGTGAGATCGATTGAAATCCGATCGTGCGTACTTCCCGCACTGCCCACTTGGAAGTCCAATGTATCAGCCTCGCCATTCAGTAGCTTCACCTCACCAAACGATGTGGTCTCTGCGATCCTGGTTAACTCCGTCTTCAGCACATCGACTTCAGCTTGGAGGGACTCGCGGTCTTCTGCCGAGTTACTCCCGTTGGCAGCTTGAAGCGTCAGCTCGCGCATCCGTTGCAAAATGTTAGTGGACTCTTGCAGAGCGCCTTCTGCCACTTGCGCAATAGAAATACCATCGTTCGCATTTCGAACAGCCACGTTCAGACCATTGATCTGACTGGTCAGGCGGTTGGAAATCTGCAAACCAGCCGCGTCATCCTTGGCACTGTTGATACGCGAACCGGAGGAGAGACGCTCCATCGCGGTGGTCAGAGCGCTGGTCGAACCCTGCAGGTTGCGCTGGGCGTTCAGAGAAGCAATATTGCTGTTTACTGTAAGCATGTTCGGCCTCCAAAAGGCTTTCTAAACTGTTTGTCTGAGCTAGCGACTCATGGGTCAGGACTCGCCCAGACACCCATAATGTTCGCGTTCAATCCCTTTATCGGCGTGGTGGCCAGGAGCTTTAATCTTTTTTTCAGAAAAACTTTCCTGACACCTTGACAGCTTCAGAAGCGCCGCCGCCGACACTCCATGTATCGGGCACCAGGACGAAACCTTTAGCGCCGCGTTGCACCCAGAATCCCACCCGCCCTTTGTAGAATCTCCGCAAAGACCGCCGGGACGCGGAGCCTGTCACACTCTGCACGCTGGCGCCTTGCACTCCACCTTCTGCGCGTCAAACTCATCGAACCAGAAACGAACCCGCTCTGTATGGATAGAAGGAAGAACGCATGGACAGCTCTCTCGCGGCCGCCCCAGGTGCGGCCCAGAACACTCAACCGGAAAATCCGCCCTACCCAGGAGTAGTGCGTCGCGCACTGCCACTGCTGGCGATCATCATGGGACTCTACATATCCTGGTTCTACGATCCGCCCATCTATTACCGCAGCGGCATGCAATGGCTGGCGCACGTCGATGCCATTCTGGTGTTCGGGGGCGTCCTCGCGTGGATGGGGTTCGAGCTTTTCTCCCCAAAATATGAAGGGCACAGAGTCCACCCGGCCGCCGCAGTCGGCATTCTCTTTGTGATCGGCGTGTTGCTCGCCAGTTCGGCCAGGCTGCTGATTTACCTGCTTGACCCGCCCCATTGGCCTGAAATGGATTACATCTACGCCCCATTCCATTTCGAAGGCAGCCTGTTTTCCAGTGCCATCGGGCTCTGCGTTTACGCATTCATGCTGCGATATATGCACAGACTGACACGGGCAAAGCTCCCCTTGTATCTGCTGCTCTGGCATGTGCTTACAGCACTGACCACGTCCGTCTTCATCTGTCTGGCCTATGATATCCGCCTGGACATCTACATACTCCGCGTCGAGCTGCTTTCTCCCTTTACCAGCGGGATAACCGAGGCCGTCGCCCGGCTACTGCTCATCGGCGGCAGCCTGCTCGCTGCCTGGTGGCTTGCCAGGAATGTGAAACCAGCCAATGGACACACCAGACAGACAAGGGGCACCCGGGTCGGGGACCTGGTTTGCGATTTCATCGACAATCGCCTCGGTCTGGCGCCCACATTCTGGTATATCGGCATGATCGGAGGCCATCTGGCCACCCTGCCCCTGCTGGTGCTCGTCACCATGAACGCCTCTCCGATCGCCGCGCTCATCTTCCTGCTTCCGCTCACATTATTCTGGGCCTGGGTATTCCTGCGGATAATCCAGTCCAGTGAGCATTATTCAGGATCAAGCTTCTGGGTAGTGTGTGCCGTCCTCATCGTCGGCGCACAGATGGTAAGCAACCTGATAGGAGCGGTGGTTATTTCCGGGACATTGTTTTAATCGGACAAGTTGCCGCTGGGGTCACCTCCACTGGTAGGAGCCCCGACCCCGGGGCGATGGGGACTGCACAGCAGTCCCCCAACGAACTCGCCGCCCCCCAATAGCGCAATACTGGCATAATCACCCAGCGACACTCACATTGAAGTCAAAACGCCAAGCAAGGAGCAGCAATGTCACAACTACAACAGAAAATCGGTCCAGCCATCATTCAAGCCCTGATCGTCTGCATCGTGCGCTTTTTCACCATCCCATTGTCCATCTGGAAAGGTGCTGCCCTGCGTCTGGCTGATCGCCGTGAAGCGGCAAGCGGACCAGACGATGGCCGCGCCAAGTCGGAGTTCCCGGTACTCGATTGGATCCGTACCGCCTGGGATGGAATGATCTTTCTGTCCTGGTTCGTCGGCGCGGTGGCCGCGATCCTCACACTGCTCGGCGGGATGTTCAGTTTCGGTTTTCTAGCGGGAATCGGCAGCGCGTTTGCCGTGCTGGTGTACTTTTACTTCAGCGTCATTCTCATGTCCTTCTTCAAAGAGAGCCTGATTCTGATCCTGTCGATCGCTACGAACGTTGAGAAGCTGGTAAGCAAGCCTGCGGCGGACGGCCCGGCCGAAGCTGGTGAGGCGCAAAAGCAGACTCTCTGACTATCACGTCGCCCCCGATGATAAGCCGGGGGCGTTTCAGTCAGCTGCTCCTTCACGTCGATGCCATAACCCGGCCCAGCGCCGGCTTCAGGAATCGTTACTGCCTTTCCTCCGTCCATACATAGGGCCGGTCGTATCTGGGTCATTACAGCCAGATGCTCATTGAGCCTGGGTTTAGCTTGGGTAGGCCGATAGTAATAACTGCGGCGGGACACACCGGCCCAGCGGCAGGCCTGCACCACCGTCACGACATCGCCTTGGGCAGCCATCTCGGTCATGACCTGCTGGATCACTCGTCGGTCGAGTCGAGATGGCGCTGCAACTTTTTTCGGAACTTGAGCTCCAGCATGGCCTCGCCATAGGCTTCCCTGAGTTCGCGCAGCCGGGTTTCATACTACTCGGCGATACCCTTGAAGAAGAAAAGGGGTCAGGCACAGTTTCTAGCGACTACCCAACAAAGCAATATTGCACCACCCTTCTGGGTCTTCTACCAACGCTATACTTGGTTCCTGATTGCGGAGAATGCGCACGATCAGCACCTCATGCTCATCAGCCCGGTAATAAATGGTATGACTGATATAAACACTCAGTCGATAGCCGGGCTTGATGTGATCAGCGGCTGGATAAAGGCTTGGCAGCTCTGCGATTTGCTCGAAACGTGCTTCCAGCCCTTCCGCATATTGCTCAGCCTGCCTCAACCCAAATCTCCTGACCCCATAGATGAAGATATTTTCGAAATCCTCATCGGCACTATTACTGAGCCTATAATTCGCCATCAGCCTTCAGCCTTTCCCTGGCTGCAGACAGGATGTCCCGGGGCGAGCGCTGACTCACTCCACTATGCTCCCCTTCATCCAATAACATGCGCAATTGCTCCAGGCCTGCGCTGCGCTCCTGATCCCGTCGGATCAGGTCACGGATGTACTCGCTATCATTGGTATAGTCACCGCTGCCGATTCGCATTTTCACCCAATCATTCTGCTGCTCAGTCAAGGTAATGGTTTTACGTACTACGGACATGGACCTGCCCTCCGCACCAATATTCATACTTCGAACATATAGCATGGAGTGCTGGAAAACCCAACCATCAGCGATGGCAGACACAGCATGAGGCTGTTTATCGCTCTTCTCACGGCTGACCTGCGCTTGCTTTGACCACCCCCGGCAAGGGCCGAAAAGTGTCCAGAATGTGTTTGAACTCGGCCTGAGCCTGCTCGAAGGGAGGGTATTCGCCGTCGATATCATGCACCTTCATCTCGAAGGACACCGGCGGTACAGCGCCGTGAGCGCCGGTCTCGGCGATCAGGTGATAGCTCTGCTGCGGCTGCCAGTCGGGGTTTTCCGGGTCGCGTCGTTGCGATTGGCTACCTACCAGACTGCCGGCCTGATAGCCGAAGGCGACATCCTGCGGGCCGAAGCTATCGATCCGTACCCGTGACGGATAGGGGTTGGGAACAAAGCGCATCAAGGCATGGGTCATCAGCTCACTGGACGCTGGTTGATCGATCCTATAGAGCAATGCCGGAGTGCTGCGCGGCCGCCATTGAAACCGGAAGTCAAAGGGCTCATTACCACTGTCAGCGATAAAGCCGAAGGGGATGCACACGCCGGGTTCGGTGGGGATTTCATGTTCCGCGCGGGCGCGGAAACGGGCCAGAAAATCCAGCGCGGCAGGCTCCAGGCGGGCCTGTTCGCTGCGTGGTTTGTTGTGTTGCATGCCGAACTGGAAGGTATAGATGCGCCCGTTTTCCCAGAGCTTGGCGGAAAAGTCGAAGGGGCCGCTGATCGCCAGGGCGTTGGGGCGATCGAGTTCTACAAAGTATTCTTGCTCGAACAGATCATCGGTAGGAAACTTGGCATCTTCGATCAGTAGCTCAGCAAGTTTTGCTTCCAGTTTGGCTGTGTCCCGGCCCTGTTCCTTGAAGTTCTCGATGGCTTCGGAAACCCACAAGATATCCGTGCTGACTTTGCCGATGTGCTGCATCTGGGCCCGTAATGCCAGTTCCTCTTCCAATAATCGGCGATGGTGCTCGTCTGGCTCATCATCTGATAATGCCGCTCTTTGCTCCCGAAGCTGGTCGATCTTTCCCTGAATGACACGCTCCTGCGCCTCCCCACGGCTGGGCTTGAAATAGGAAGTGTCGCGCTTCCAGTAATCAAGCGTGGCAAGCCGGCTGACGGCGATCTGCACCAGCACCTTCTCTTCATGCAGCGGGTCACGGCCATAGCTACCCCGCCAGATGGCCGGGGTGGGTTCGCTTCCCTTATAGAAGGCTGGTGGCTCAGCCTGCTGGTTATACCAGGCCAGATGCGCGGGCATGGAAAACTGTACACGGCCGAAGCATTGGGTTTGCCAGTTGGCTGGCAGCGTAGCATCGGCGCTGTCAGCCCAGACGTCTGGCGCCATCAACGATGGCAGACATAGCACGATCCTGCTTATCGCTCTCCTCACGGCTGACCCGCGCTTGCTTTGACCATCCCCGGCAAGGGCCGAAAAGTGTCCAGAATCTGTTTGAACTCGGCCTCGCCCTGCTCGAAGGGAGGGTATTCGCCGTCGATATCATGCACCTTCATCTCGAAGGACACCGGCGGCACAGCGCCGCGTGCGCCAGTCTCGGCGACCAGGTGATAGCTCTGCGGGGGTTGCCAGTCGGGGTTTTCCGGATCGCGTCGTTGGAAACGGGTACCGACCAGACTGCCGGCCTGATAGCCGAAAGCGACATCCTGCGGGCCGAAGCGGTTAATCTGCAGCAGGCTGGAATAAGCGTTTGGTATCAAACGCCGCATGGCCATGCTGAAAAGCTCACTGGACGCTGGCTGATCGATCCGATAGAGCAGTGCCGGGGTGCTGCGCGGGCGCCACTGGTACCCGAAGTCAAAGGGTTCATTGCCGCTGTCGGCGATAAAGCCGAAGGGTATGCACACGCCGGGTTCAGTGGGGATTTCATGTTCCGCGCGGGCGCGGAAACGGGCCAGAAAATCCAGCGCGGCAGGCTCCAGGCTGGCCTGTTCGCTGCGTGGTTTGTTGTGTTGCATGCCGAACTGGAAGGTGTAGATGCGCCCGTTTTCCCAGAGCTTGGCGGAAAAGTCGAAGGGGCCGCTGATCGCCAGGGCATTGGGGCGATTGAGCTCTACAAAGTATTCCTGTTCGAACAGATCATCGGTAGGAAACTTGGCGTCTTCGATCAGCAGTTCAGCAAGTTTGGCTTCCAGTTGGGCAGTGTCCCGGCCCTGTTCCTTGAAGTTCTCGATGGCTTCGGAAACCCACAGGATATCGGTGCTGACTTTGCCGATGTGCTGCTGAGCTTGCTCTAATGCTCTTTCTTCTTCACGGAGCTGAGAGTAAAGAGCATTTGCCTCCTCGCTTTGATCTGAAAGCAAAGCGACTTTTCGGGCCTTAATCTCATCAAGCTGTTTTTGGATGACCCGTTCTTGAGCCTCCCCGCGGCTGGGCTTGAAATAGGAAGTGTCGCGCTTCCAGTAATCAAGCGTGGCAAGGCGGCTGACGGCGATCTGCACCAGCACCTTCTCTTCATGCAGCGGATCACGGCCATAACTCCCCCGCCAGATTGCTGGGGTAGATTCGCTTCCCTTATAGAAGGCTGGTGGCTCAGCCTGCTGGTTATACCAGGCCAGGTGCGCGGGCATGGAAAACTGCACCCGGCCGAAGCATTGAGTCTGCCAGCCGGCTGGCAGGGCAACATCGGGGCTGTCGGCCCAGACGGCTGGTGCCATCAACGATAGCAGACACAGCACAGGCCTATTCATCGCTCTCCTCACGACCAGGCAGTCCCATAGACGCCTGTCGGCGTCGAGGCTCTCATGTTGTTGCCCCCTCCTGATTTGCCGGTGCTACCGAGGTTATTGGGGACTCACGTCCAAAGCCTTGATTGGCGGGTCTCGGTAAGATTCTTCTATTTCGATGCCTGCTGCACGGGCTTTTTCTTCTCTTGATTCACGACTCTGGCGGTACTGCTCGAGCAGACCGGGCAGTAGTTGTTGCCATTTATTTAATTGCTCTCCACTAAAATGCTGTCGCCAGTAGCTGCTTTCATCCATCAGTTTTATCTGAATTAAATAGGTACCTCTTTCTCCAGGCTCGGCTTGTGAGTCGCGGCGCTGGACTGACACATTTACATATGAATAAGCCTGATAAAATAACCAGCTATAGACACCACTGTATTGCATCCACTGCTCAATAGATGCTTCGTTTCTGGGGTCGAACCATGGATGAATAAGCGCATACTCCCCAAGAACATATTCTGCATCTTCTAACTTATGCGATTCGCTACCTGGGATGCGTGCAGCTGGGAATCGGTACATATGTTCCCAGCCACTGGACATCAACTGCCTCAAAATATCGTAAATGAAGTCCTTCTGTTCAGAATGAAGGCTGTCATCGGGCAACCCTTTTATCGTTAAGCTAATATCTCGTATTTCTGGTCCTCGTCGCTTATTGATAACGACATTTAGATCCGCCACATTCTGTATTTTAAGTAATGTATGGGCATCATCTTTTACCGTAACAGTGGGGAGACTGGGATATGAGAGCCTGTTAGTTACGGTGTGCCAACATATGTCCACAGGCGCGAGGCATTCAGTACTGAAAGTCGAGGGGTAATTTTCCAGTAGAGTATCAATTGATCCACCAAATAGAATTTCGATATTTTGGTTGCTTTGCATTACTCTTCCTTTTGGCGCAATCTCACCGGCTGAACCATATGCAGATAATGAAAATGCTAATAATATAATCAAGACTCTCATTCCGCATTACTCCACGAAGAGATAGTGCGGATGGTTCCTTCCATGTACTCCACATCTTCATGCATTAAAATATGGTATTTTTCCGCGATGGCTGTTATGAACTTCATCCGATCAGCAGTTTCATAGAGGTTCCCGTCCTTCATCTGCACACGCCGCTGTTCGTTGTCTATATCGCATGTTGTCGTAAAAGCAGCCACTCGCTTGGGAATTAATGGGAGGTCCTCTAGAGCAGCCTGGATATCTAAGGATTTGTTAAAAACCCATTCGTTATAGATAAGCGGTTGCAGAATTGTTATTTGCTCATGATTCGCAATCATCATTAATGATTGTAGCTGTAATGCGCGCCTCTCTTCGTAATCGCTGGATCTCTCAAAGGAGCGGGTATATTGAAAAGCTTTGGTGATATCTTCTGTCAGCCTTAAATTGTTCAGGACTGTTAGTGTTTCTTCTGCCCAAGGTAGCGATGCCATATTGGACTTCACTATTTCTACATAGGTAGAGGTGTCACGCTGGGGAGCACACTCATCAAACTGTTCTGGGTACTGAGCGTAAAACCAGTGCCAGACAAAAATATCCTGAAATAGCCAGAAATTACCTTTCCCCAGAGAGTCCTTGCTGACATGCGTAGCGGCTTTAGCGAGAGGGAACCATAGACTATCGGGAATGAAATCCAGTGCGCACTTGACCTGCTTGCTGGCAAAGGCGGCGAGGCCCATCCAGTAGAAACGTCCCTTATAGTCTGGATTGCACCCCTGTTCCGTCTCCAGATAGAAACGCGCGTAGGTCGCGGCGATCCGTGCGGCGCGAGCACTGAAATCGCCCACGAGATGTTGGCGTGGGACTCTTGTGAATAAACAACTGCGCTGAATACTGAGACGTCGAATCGCTTCCTGCTGACCAATTGACCATAGTTCGGCGCAGCTCAGAGTTATGTCCTGCACCGAGTCGGATGTGGTGTTAGTGTTCAGGACTGCGATGGCGTCGGTCATGGCGCTCTACTCTTCAGGTAATCGTTGGCAGAATCCGGTACCTCGAGCTCATCCCAGAGCAGGTGAACCTCTAGGTTTTCTGATTGGTCAGTAGCGACCCGGCTGGAACGGCCATCCGAATCTGAGCGAAATATTCGGGGAGCACTCTCGCCAGGTACAAGTATCGCAGCGGTCAGGCCTGGTATCGGCTTGTTGTGACAGGTGACGAATCGACATTGTTCGTCATACCTTTCCTGCGTCAGGTTGCTCAGCAGCGAACCATTGCGAGCCATGTCCACCAAGGCAGGAACGGCGGGCTGCAAAATACCCAGCCCCGAGCCCCGCCCTGCAGCACCGCCGGCATTGATCCGGATAATCGGCCCGTTGAGGGTGACGCCGCTGGGGTCCAGCTTGAGGAAACTTCCGCCGCCTCTGGCAGTGAGCTCCATACCGGCGTCGATGACGACCTTGTCGCCGGCGTGATAATGAATCTCCCGCCCTGCCTCGATGAACTGGCCCTGACCGAGCTTGATGTGCTGGTTGTGGGCGACGGTCAGGTGATCATCGGCCCTGATCTCGGTCTTGCGGTCGGCGTGGGTGGTGTGGTGCTCTTCGGCCAGGTTCTCGGTGTAGCGGTTGGCTTCGATGCGTTCATGGCGTTCGTTGCCGACGCGGATGGTCTGGTCGTGCTGAATGTTCTGGTCCCAGTCGCGCTGGGCGTGGATGAAGATCTGTTCCTCCCCGGCCCGGTCTTCGATGCGCAGTTCGTTGAAGCCGTTGCCGCCGGGGCTGCTCAGGCTCTTGAAGACGGTTCGGGTTTTATGCTCGGGCAGCTCGTAGGGCACCGGGTGGGCGCTGTTGTACAGGCAGCCGCTGACCAGGGGCTGGTCCGGGTCGCCTTCGAGGAAGCTGACCAGCACTTCCATGCCGATGCGCGGGATGGTGACGCTGCCCCAGTGGTTGCCGGCCCAGTTGCTGGCCACTCTTAACCAGCAGCTGGTGTTGGCGTCGGCCTGGCCTTCGCGGTCCCAGTGGAACTGGACCTTGATGCGGCCTTGTTCGTCGCAGTGGATTTCTTCGCCTGCGGGGCCGGTGACGGTGGCGGTTTGGGTGCCCAGGACTTTTGGCTTGGGGTGAGTGGGGGCTGGGCGGTGAGGGGTGGCCCAGGGGGTGGCGGTGAAGTGGTTGCGGTAGCCTTGGGTGAAGGTGGGGTCCTGTTGGCTTCGCTCCCCCTCTCCCCAGCCCATTACTCGCCCCTGCGGGGCTCGTCCTTCGGGCCAGCCTTCGGCTGTTCTGCGCTGCGCTTGTCCCGCGAGGGGAGAGGGGGTTTGGCCGTGCATGCTGAATACATTTGCGCCAGAAAAATCAGTGACTGACTCTTCCAGCACCTGTGGCTGTTTGCCTTCGTGGTGGAGTTCGGTGATCAGCCAGAGGTCGTTCCAGCTGGTTCTTGGGTGGCCTTGCAGTTCGAGGAAGTGGCCGCTGCGCAGGGTCGGCTGGTCGCTGTGGGCGGTGGCCTGGTGGTAGTCGCTGCGGTGGCGTTCCAGGGTGCGCTGGGCCAGTTGCTTGCCGCGGGTGCGGTCGGTGAAGCGGCCGGGGTAGTCGTAGTCTTCCAGGTCGGGCAGTTGTTCGGCCCGGGCCTGGCTTTCCAGCTGCAGGCGGGCCTTGTTGGGGTCGTAG
>NZ_BMNN01000002.1:425618-582132 GCF_014646575.1 Halopseudomonas pertucinogena
CTTGATCACCGGCTCGTCAGCGACCATGCCGTTGCCCTGGTCGAAGCTGACCGGGGCGAGGCGGGGGAATACGGTCTGGTCGTCGCCGAACACCAGCAGGTGACCGTCCTGGCTGTGACGGAAGTGGTAGTGGATGCCTTCTTCCTCGCACAGGCGCTGGATGAAGTGCAGGTCGCTTTCGTCGTACTGGGTGCAGTAGTCCCGTTCGGGATACTCGCTGCCCAGCTGGAACTGGAAGGCGTCGCTCTGGATGCCGTGGTCGTTGAGCACGCGGGCAATGATCTGCGGTACCGACAGGTGCTGGAAGATGCGCTGGTTGGCCGCATGCTGCAGGTAGGCCAGCCTGGGGATCAGCGTGATGCGATAACGGGTCAGGCGCTTGCCGGCTTCACCCTGGGCGACACCATGGATCAGCCCGTGCACGCCTTTGCCTGGGCCAGCGAAACCGAGAAAAGCGGGTTGGTGCAGCCACCCCTCGATATCCAGGTCCGGGTGCTCACTGACCAGCTCCACGTGAAAACAATAGGGTCGACTGATGGCTTCAGTACCCTGAAAGCTCAGCACCTGAAAGTCGTGCTCTAGGTGAGGCATGGCGAAAGTGAAGTGCGCGGTATTGGCCGGGGCGAACATCCTGTGTTCCGTGTCTGCCGAACAAAGTCGCCGTTATATCAGACCTGCGCTGACAGGGCCGCCGTTGGGAAACAGCGTTGTGAGTCAGTTGGCAAAATGTCAGCAGCGAGGGGTTTTCAGATACGGAGGCGTTTCGCTGCCGCAAGAAACCGGCGCCGGCCTGCCAGGCCGTTCATGTTTCTCCTGGGTATTTGAGCAGACATGAAAAAAGGCAGGTACGTCTCCGTACCTGCCTTTTCATTTCTTGTTCTTTTGACCGAGCGGCCAGTGCCACCCCCTTGAACCCATCCCGGGTTGTTCAAAGCAAGCGGATTGCTTTGGATGCGCAGGAAGAAGCTTCCCTTACTCCAAAAAAATCAGTTTGCTGCACTCGCACGTTTTGTTCTTGTTATGTGTGGAGCCGAATCTTGTTCTTGTTATGAGTTTTACGTCTGTTTTTATTCTTGTTGTGCTTATAACAATGCAGACGGCGTGCCACTTATTGAAACACTATTTAAATCAACAAGTTACGAAAAAAGCTGGGATAAGCCGTTCGGCCTAGTCCGCATAAGTGTTACCTTCCGACCCGCCAGGTGTTACCGCTCCCACAACCTGGGGCCGCCGTTTGGTAACAGGCGCTCACCATTTACCAGGCGTGTTTCTCCCCGTTCCATTTGAAGAACTCCCCGGTATCCGCAATGGTCATCCCTTCCACCACGGCCGCGATGCCGGCGGCGCTTTCCTGCGGGGTGATTTCGGCGTTGGGGCCGCCCATGTCGGTCTGCACATATCCCGGATGGATCACGGCGACGGTCACGCCCTTGTCCTTCAGGTCCATGGCCAGGCTGCGCATCAGTCGGTTGATGCCGGCCTTGGTCGCGCCATACACATAGAGCCCGCCGTGGGGCCAGGTGGATGCGCCGATCTGGCTGCTGAGGGTCATCACCTTGCCACCGGCCTCGGTAAGGTTGGGCAGCAGCGCCTGGGTCAGGCGGAACGGGCCAATGGTCATCACCTCGAAGGCCTGGCGCCAGTGGGTGAAGTCCTCTTCGGTGAAGGGGGCGTTGAGCAGGCTGTCGCTTCTGCCACCAATCACACCCGCCACGTTGAGCAGCACATCGACCGGCTTGCCGCCGACCACCTCGGCCGCGCCGTCAATGGAGGCGCCATCGGTCATGTCGAGGGGATGCAGGGTGAGCTGGTTGTCGGCGTTGGCGGCCAGCTGGTTCAGCTCCTCCGCCTCTTGCGGGTTACGACAGAGTGCGAAGACGCGGTTGCCTCCGACCAGATACGCCTTGACCAAGGCCAGGCCGATGCCCCGATTGGCACCGGCAATCACGATATTTGCCATCTTTTCTCCTGGGATTCCTATTGATTGTTCTGGCTATCCGGCCCGTAGTCTTCTTCCATCAGCGCGTCGCGACGGTCCGGGTCGGCCGTGGCCGGCGCGCCGGTGGCGCCCGCGGCACGCTTGTCGCGCAATTTGCCGAGCTGGGAGCCGAGGGCGCTGTGGATCTTGTCCAGCGCGCCTTCCACCGCCAGGCGGATCGAGTCGGCCTTGTGGGTGACGGAAATCGGTTGCAGCCCCTTGGGGCGGGCTTCAATCTGGCAGCGCTTGTCCTGGGCGCCGGCCTTTTCGCCGTTCTCGTCGTTGATGTGTACGGCCACGCGGGTCAGTTGTTCATCGAAGCGCTGCAGCTTGTCGGCCACGGCTCCGTTTGCCCATTCAACCAGTCTGGAACTGTTCTCTATGCGATTATCGGCGTAGACCTGTATCTGCATGACATCTTCCTCATCGTTGTGGACTCCTCTTCAGCCTACGTCATTCGCGGGAGATTTGCCGCCTCCCGGTGGTCCTATTGTTTTCAGCAGATGTACCGGCTGGCTTTCCGCTGAACGGTTGGCTGCTGACACCTGTCTGTCATCTCACTGGCCTTTAATGCGGGCCAGTGACGTTCCACTGTTCGAGGAGTGCGGCATGTATTCGGAGAAGGCAGTAGTACGGGTGCACAACGACCTGAAGGTGCAGACCCGTTTCTACCCCCACCCCACCAGCAACAACACTATCATCCTGGTGAACGGCTCGCTGTCCACCTGCGCGGCCTTCAGCCAGACCCTGCGCTTTCTCAATGCGACGCGCAATGTGATGCTGTTCGACCAGCCCTATTCCGGCGCATCACGCGTGCACAACCGCTCGCTGCCGATGCTGGACATGGAGGATGAGGCGCTGATCCTGCTGGAGCTGATCGAGTACTTCCAGGCGGATGAGGTGATGTCCTTCTCCTGGGGCGGCGTGTCCACGCTGCTGGCGCTGGCCCAGCGGCCCGAACGTATCCAGCGGGCGGTGATCAGCTCCTTTTCGCCGGTGCTGAACCGGCCGATGCTGGATTACCTGCAGCGCGCCCAGGACTACATGGCTGCCTGCGACCGGCACCGGATCGCCACGCTGGTCAACGGAACGCTTGGCAGACATCTGCCGCCGTCGCTCAAGCGCAGCAACTTCCGTCACGTTTCCACTCTGGATGTGCACGAGTATGCACAGATGCTGCAGCACATCCGTCAGATTCTGGGACTGGGCAGCGAGCGCTACATGCGCTGCGTGGGGAATATTGAAGTGCCTCTGCTGTTTCTCAATGGCGAACGAGACGAGTACACCACCGCGCAGGATGCACTGTACTTTGCAGACCTGGCGCGCCGCTCGGAATATGTGTGCATTCGCGGCGCCGGTCATTATCTGGAGCTTGAGCATCCCCAGGCCCGGGACGCTGTGCACCAGGTTGTGGAGCGCTTCCTGCTCGCCGGGGAGGATGCTCCCCGGCTACGCAGGGCCAGCTGAAAGCGTTACTGGGTCGTGCCGGTACCGCTGCCCGTGGCGGGATCGGTGACGTCGCCTGTGGCGCCGCCACTTTCGGTGCCCCGTCCGGTAGCGCCGTCTGTTCGCGGTGTCGCGTCGGTGTTGGGCGCAGGAGGCATGTTGCGTGGCTCGTCCGGGGTCTCGTACTCCTGCCCCGCTGCGGGCACAGGCTCGTTGTGGACGTTGCTCGCGGTATCATCTTCGTTACCGCAGCCAGCCAGCATCAGGACGGCAAAGGGTACAGCAAGGTAGGTCAGTCGCATGGGTATTCTCCGGTTGAGGGACGTCGTGGGTTTTGACCTGTGGTTTTTCATCAAGTGCGGATTAATTTGCGGCGCAGCATCAGCCAGACCACGGCGAGCACCAGAACGAAGCCGGCCGCTAGACCCAGCCGCGTCAGCCGCAGCAGGTTCGGTTGGCCCTGCGCCTGGGCCGTGCCTCCGCGCAGCGCCGCGACCTGTTCTATGGTTACGCGGGCGTCGGGATTGCCGTACATCTCCAGCACATGATTGCTCAGGGTGGCGATCTGCAGGTCGGTCAATTCATGGGCGAACCCGGGCATGTGCATGTCGTGCCCCTCCCCGACCCAGTGAATGCCGTTGAGAATCACCAGCGCCAGGTTGTTGGTGTATTCGCGGCCGGTGGCAGTATTGTTGAACAGCGCTGGCATTACCCCGTCTGCCGTGCCCTGACCGGATGCTCGATGACAGGCGGCGCAGTAGGCGTCGTAGAGTTGCGGGCCGGTCCAGTCCCGCGGATCGCCCGGGAGTCGCTCGCCGCGAATGGCCGCAAGATTATTGCCTGCTTCGCCCCATTCATGCACCGCGCGCTCGGGCTGCACGCCCGCCGATGCCGGCACCGTCTGCAGGTAAACCGCGATGGCTTCGAGATCTTCCTCGGTGGCATAGCGCAGGCTGTGGTCCACCACTTCGGCCATGGGGCCGGCCGCCTGGCTGCGCGGGGTGTTGCCGGTTTTCATGTATTCGACCAGCTCCTCGATGCTCCATTCGCCGATGCCGGTCCTGGGGTTCGACGTTATGTCCGGCGCCTCCCACGGCCCGACCGCACCGCCGGCGAGAAAGCGTGACTGCTGCTCGGCCATCAGCAGATTGCGCGGGGTGTGGCAGGTGCCGCAGTGGGCAAGGCCCTGGGTCAGATAGGCGCCCCGGTTCCACTGCTCGGTCTGCGAGGGGTCGGGGGTGAAGGGTTCATCGTCGAGGAACATGAAGTTCCACACTGCCAGCGACAGGCGGACGCTGAATGGAAAGGGCAGCTCGGTTGCCGGCGGCTGGTAATCGCTGGGCGGCACCTCGTTCATGAACCACTCGTACATCGCGGCGATATCTTCATCCGACACCTTGGCGTAGGCGGTATAGGGCATCGCCGGGTACAGCCGCTTGCCATCCGCCCGCACGCCCCGGCGCACCGCCGCATCGAACTGCTCCAGGGTGTAATTGCCGATGCCCGCCTCGGACGGGGTGATATTGGTCGCGACGATATCCCCCAGCGGGGTGGCCAGTTTCAGGCCGCCGGCGAAGGGCTCGCCCCCGGGCGCCGTATGGCAGGCAACGCAGTCACCGAGAATGGCGGCATATTCCCCGGGGCCGGGGCGCTCGTCGTCCTGCTTCTGCCCCTGGGCCGCTGCCACGGTTCCGAGCAGCAGGAAGGCACCGCTCAGCGTGACGAACACCCGCCGCACGGATCGGGCGCTCATGACTTGCCCTGCTCTGCCGCCCAGCCCCGCTCGGCGGGCAGCATGGCGTCCACCGAGCGCAACGCTACAGCGACTGCGGTCAGGGTGGAGTTGGCGGTCCCCGCGGTGGGCAATACACCGGTGCCTACCAGGAACAGATTCTCGTGGTCATGGGTGCGACCCCAACCATCACAGACGGATATGTTCGGGTCTTCGCCCATGCTGGTGGTGCCGCAGATGTGCTGATTGTTGGCGAAGGCATTCTCGTCGCTGAAGCGCAGGTTGCTGCCGCCCATCAGCTCGGCGATGCGGCGGAAATGCCACAGCGCGCTCTCGGCACCGCGCCGGGTGTAGGTATCGATATCGTAATGGGCCTGCGGTCTCGGCAGGCCGAGGGCATCCTTGCGGCTGCTGAGGGCAATGCGATTTTCCGGGCGGGGCAGAACTTCCAGTACGGTCTTGACGCTCATTTCCCGGGCGGCGCTGTGGCGCAGCCGGCGCTCGAACTCGGGGCCGTATACGCCCTCCAGCAGCAGACGCTGGGTGGTGCTGTCCACCCGGCTGATATTGGTGAAGTCGAGCCGGTAGCCGGAATAGTCCTCGCGAAAAGGTCCGTCCCGCAGGGCACTTATGGAACTGGGACTCTGCGGGCCACGGCCCAGCCAGAGATCCTCGTCGGCGTCGAAGGTCAGCGAGGTACTGGGATGGTCCATGAGATGGCGGCCGACCATGTCGGTGCGATTGGCAATGCCGTTGGGAAAGCGGTCGCTGGTGGACATCAGCAGCAGTCGCGGGGTCTCGATGCCATTGGCGGCGACAACGAAGGTGCCGCCGGTGACCCGGTAGCTGTTGCGCTCGGGGTCGTAGTAGTGGGCGGCGACAATACGATCCTGCGAATCATGCTCCAGCTTGTATACCACCGCGCTGGAAATCAGCCGGACCCCGGCCGCTTCCGCTGCCGCCGCCGCAATGCCACCGTGGTACTGCGCGTCCACCGGGCAGATCGGCTGGCAGTTGTTGCTGCCGCAGCAGGCCGGGCGCCGGTCGAAGGTACGGCTGTTGCGCGCCACCGGGTTGTTGGCAACCCGATAGGTGCCTGCCAGCCGCTCGCGGATACGGCGCATGGCCCAGGGCTCGGCCACTGGCTCCATGGGGTAAGGCTGGCTGCGCGGCGAGTCGGGATGCTCGTCGCCATCTCCGGCGACGCCCATCAGTTCTTCGGCCCATTGGTAGTAGGGGTCCAGCTCGTCGTAGTCAAACGGCCAGTCCACGCCCACGCCGTACAGGCTGTGCATGCGCATGTCGTTGGGCACGTTGCGCCAGGCCAGCGCCGCCCAGTGCCAGGTGCTGCCGCCGACCATGCGGATATACTCCGCCGGATAGGGATAGGGACCGGCCTGAACCAGATGCTCGTTGTCCTCGGGGCGGTAGACCGGGTGCGGTGCCCAGGGCGAGAAGGGATAGGGGGACATCCAGTCGCTGCGCCGGGGCGAGTTGCGGAAGTTCGCCACCAGCTGGGCCCGTTCGACCCTCGGTCCGGCTTCCAGCATGATCACCGAGGCGCCACGCTGGGCCAGCACCATAGCCACCAGTGCCCCGCAGATGCCCGAGCCTACCACCACGAAATCCGCCGACAGCTCCTCAGCCATCGACCGACCCCTTGCCCGGCTCCTGAGCCCAACTGCCGTAACCGCCGTAGCAGTAGCTGGGCGGCATCAGCACATCACTCACCAGCTGGGCGTTGAGCGCTTCTTCATAGGCCAGCACCCGGGCGCCATTGGCGGTCTCCACCACGCCGAGAAACCAGGCGGTGGCGATGCGCCGGGGCACGGCGGCCAGCTCCGGCCGGCTTTCGTCAAGAAACGCCTGCAGCTTCAGCGGATCGATGCGGTGCTGGTTGACCAGGGTGAGGATAGCCGACACCGCAGCGGGAAAGCCCTCGTCGTTTTCCAGCAGCGCATCGTAGTAACGGATGGCCAATTCATTGTCCAGCCCTTCGCGGCCGGCGATCAGTGCGGACAGAATGAGAAAGTTGCCCCGGTCGACATCCGGTGCGGACTCGGCCAGGGCCCAGGGAATGAGGGAGGCGGTGTAGGCGGTGACCAGTCCGGCCAGCACTACCCGCCTGGAAAGGCCTGCGGTGGTGGAAGGTCCCGCCGCAGCCTTATCCGGGGACAGGCGCATGTTTCAACCTCGCTGAAGGACGATGCTCTCAGCGTAGTAGAGAAGCGCGGCTGTGCCAGAGTTCCTCAGGGGTTCATCGAATCGAACACATCCTGCTCGCGGTCGGCGGCCTCGGCGCGCAGCTTGATCAGCTGCTTGATCTTGCGGTGGGGGAACACATAGAACTGGTTGGCCTCGACCGCCCGCAGGGTCATCTCGGCGATGTCGCTGGCGGGGATGCGGCCATGCTCCACGGCATACTTGAGCGCCTCGGCCCGCTTGAGCGCGATTTCACTCTTCTCCACTGTCTGGGCCTTGTCCGCCGGGCGGTTGCGGTCGGACTGGTGAATGCCGGTGGGGAAGAACGCCGGGCACAGCACGGTCACGCCTACATTCGCCCCGGCGTCACGCAGGTCCAGCGCCAGGGTCTCGGAGATGGCCACCACGGAGGTTTTGCTGACGTTGTAGATGCCGCTGCTCGGGCCATTCAGCCAACCGGCGGCGGAGGCGGTGTTGATGATGTGGCCTTCGTTCTGCTCGATCAGCATCGGCGTGAATGCCTTGATGCCCCACACCACGCCGTACAGGTTGACGCCCAGCACCCAGTCCCAGTCGTCCACGGTGTTCTGCCAGATGGGGCCGTTGACGCTGACGCCGGCGTTATTGAACACCAGGTGTGCACCGCCGAAGCGGCTGCGGCACAGCTCGGCCAGGGCCTCGACCTGCTCCAGCTTCGATACGTCCAGGCGCATGGTAGCCGACTCGGTGCCGGGGTGGGCTTCTTCCACAAGACGCAGGGTCTCCTGCATGCCGGCTTCGTCAACATCACCCAGCACCAGTTTCATGCCGCGGGCGGCGCAGCTCAGCGCCAGTTCACGACCCAGCCCGCTGCCGCCGCCGGTAATCACAGCCACCTTGTTGTCAAATTCCTGCATGCCTGCATTCTCCTGTGCCGCGCTGAGGTTCCAGCGCCTGGTTATATGGGTCCGGCAGGGAGGATGCCGCGACAGCGGATGCTGCGCCAGCGCTATGTATGCGGTTGATCGGCCTGCAACAATCAGGCTTATGTTATCGGCGCTCCTGCACCAGTACCCAGGGCCGGATGACCACGGCCCAGAGGGTTTCCGGGTTGCGCTCGTGCCAGTCAGCGGCCTGCTGGTCGCTGGCGCTGCTCAGCTGGTTGTTCTGCATCCAGTCTTTTACCCGGGTGCTGTCATCTTCGATCAGGGCCTGGGCCACCTCGACCAGATCCAGAGCGCTGTCGACCACCAGCAGTTCGCCCCGGGCAAAGTGCGGTTCGAGATCCTTCCATTCGATCTGGGCAGTGGCGCCGACAATGGCGGCGTAGGTTTCGCTGGGTTCGGTCATGGTGCTTCTCCTGGGGCAAAGGCGAGCATGGTAACCGGCACTGGTGCGGGTGCAAGCTTTCCTTCATCCGGGCTTTGCCCCAGGGACTGGCCCTCCGCCACTGGCTCCGCTACAGTGCTGATACAACTCCAATAACATCACAGGCAAACGGTATGAAAAAGACACATCGGAAGGTCCTTTCCCAGCTCCTCGCGATTACCACCCTTGCCGGGGTCAGCAGCCTCACGATGGCCGCTGACAACATCAGGATAGCGCTCGCCGGGCCGGTCACGGGCCCCGTCGCGCAGTACGGCGACATGCAGTTCACCGGCGCCAACATGGCCATCGAGATGATCAACCGTGCCGGCGGCGTCGACGGTCGTCAGCTCGAGGGCGTGGTCTTCGATGATGCCTGTGATCCGAAACAGGCGGTGGCGGTGGCCAACCGCATCGTCAACGATGGCATCAGGTTCGTGGTCGGCCACCTGTGCTCCAGCTCGACCCAGCCTGCTACCGACATTTACGAGGACGAAGGCATCCTCATGGTCACCCCGGCGGCCACCAGCCCGGACATCACTGCCCGCGGCTATGAACTGGTGTTCCGCACCATCGGCCTGGACAGCCTGCAGGGGCCGACCGCCGGCAAGTACATCGTCGAGCAGGTCAAGCCGAGCAAGGTCGCGGTCATTCATGACAAGCAGCAGTATGGCGAGGGCATTGCCACTGCGGTGCGTGATGTACTGGTCGAGGCCGGCATCGAGGTACCGATCTTCGATGGCATCACCGCCGGCGACAAGAACTTCTCCTCACTGATCGCCCGCCTGCGCCAGTCCGGCGTGGATTTCGCCTATTTCGGCGGCTATCACCCGGAGCTGGGGCTGATCCTGCGCCAGGCGCGGGAACAGGGGCTGGACATCCCCTTCATGGGCCCGGAAGGCGTGGGTAACAGCGACATCAGTGCCATCGCCGGTGAAGCCGCCGAGGGCATGCTGGTGACCCTGCCGAAGGCCTTCGACGAAGACCCGGCCAACGCCCCTCTGGTGGAGGCATTCAAAGAGCGCAAGCAGGACCCGCGCGGGCCTTTCGTGTTCCCCTCCTATGCAGCGGTCCAGGTGATTGCCGACGGCATCCGCATCGCCGGCAGCGATGACCCGACCAAGGTCGCCGAGGCCCTGCGCAGCAATACCTTCGATACACCCACCGGCCAGCTGGCCTTCGATGAAAAGGGCGACCTGAAGGACTTCAACTTCGTCGTCTACGAGTGGCATGCCGACGGCAGCAAGACAGCCCTGACCCAGTAAAACACGTCCTTGGCCCGGCACGACTGTGCCGGGCCAGCTGTCAAGGATGCTGCAATGCCTGACTCCTTCTATTACCTGTTGCAACAACTGCTCAACGGTCTGACCGTGGGCAGCACCTATGCCCTGATCGCCATCGGCTACACCATGGTCTACGGCATCATCGGCATGATCAACTTCGCCCATGGCGAGGTGTACATGATCGGCAGCTACATTGCCTTCATCGTGCTGGCGGCACTGGCGCTGCTGGGCATCGAGTCCCTGCCGCTGCTGATCATCGGCGCGCTGATCTGCAGCATGATCGTCACCAGCGCCTACGGTTACAGCATCGAGCGGGTGGCCTACCGGCCGCTGCGCGGCGGCAACCGGCTGATTCCGCTGATCTCGGCGATCGGCATGTCGATCTTTTTGCAGAACCTGGTGCGCATCGCCCAGGGCTCGCGGGACATCGCCATGCCCAACCTGGTGCGCGGCGGCATCGATATCGGGCCCTCTACCGGCTTTCACGCGACCCTGTCGTGGATGCAGATCATCATCTTCGTGGTGACGCTGATCAGCATGGTGTTGCTCACCCTGTTCATTACCCGCTCGCGCATGGGCCGCGCCTGCCGCGCCTGTGCCGAAGACCTGAAGATGACCAACCTGCTGGGCATCAACACCAACGCCATTATCGCCATCACCTTCATCATCGGCGCGGCGCTGGCCGCGGTGGCCGGGGTGCTTCTGGGCATGTATTACGGGGTCATCAACCCCTATATCGGCTTCATGGCCGGGCTCAAGGCCTTCACCGCCGCGGTGCTCGGCGGCATTGGCAGCATACCCGGCGCGGTGCTCGGCGGGCTGCTGCTGGGGGTTGCCGAAGCGCTGACTGCAGGTTATTTCAGCGCCGAATACAAGGACGTGGTCGCCTTCAGCGTGCTGATCCTTGTGCTGCTGTTTCGCCCCAGCGGCATCCTCGGGCGGCCTGAAGTGGAGAAGGTCTGATGCTGCGCAATCTGAAACCTGCCTTCATTTCTGCGGTGGTAGTGGTGATCCTCAGCGGCCTGCTGATGGGCGTGCGCCTCAGTCAGCAGGGCACATCGCTGGTGCTGGTCGGTGCCGGCACCGATGTGGCGGTCAAGATCGCCGGCGCCGCGCTGTTCATCTTCCTGTTCAACCTGTTCCGCGATCAGCTGACCGCGCTCTGGTATCGGGTACCTGCCCTGCCCCGCACGCCGGCCGCCTTCAGCGTGCTGGCGGCCCGCCCGGCGGCCCATCGGCTGCTGTGGTGCTTTCTGATCGCTGCCGCGCTGATCTGGCCGTTCTTCACCAACCGCAGCAATATCGACCTGGCCACCCTGGTGCTGATCTACGTGATGCTGGGCCTGGGGCTGAACATCGTGGTCGGGCTGGCCGGACTGCTTGATCTGGGCTACGTCGGCTTCTATGCGGTGGGGGCTTATACCTACGCCCTGCTGGCGATGTATTTCGGCATCGGCTTCTGGACCGGGCTGGCCGCCGCCGGGGCCATGGCGGCGCTGTTCGGCTTTCTGCTGGGCTTTCCGGTACTGCGCCTGCGCGGGGACTATCTGGCAATCGTGACCCTTGGCTTCGGCGAGATCATCCGCATCCTGCTGAACAACTTCACCAGCCTGACCAACGGGCCGAACGGCATCGGCAACATCCCCAAGCCGGACCTGTTTGGCCTGGAGTTCAGCCGCCGGGCCAGTGAAGGGGCGCAGACGTTCCACGAGTTTTTCGGGATCGACTTCAACTCGGTGCACCGGGTGATGTTCCTGTATTTTCTCGCCCTGGTGCTGGTACTGTTCACCCTGTTCGTCATCAACCGACTGCTGCGCATGCCGGTGGGCCGGGCCTGGGAGGCGCTGCGCGAGGACGAGGTGGCCTGCCGCTCGCTGGGTATCAACCCCACCGCGGTCAAGCTCAATGCCTTTACCATAGGCGCGACCTTCGCCGGGTTCGCCGGCTGCTTCTTTGCCGCGCGCCAGGGTTTCATCAGCCCGGAGTCCTTCACCTTCATCGAGTCGGCAATCATCCTCGCCATCGTCGTGCTGGGCGGCATGGGCTCGCAGCTGGGGGTGATTCTCGCGGCCATCATCATGACCCTGTTGCCCGAGGTGGCGCGCCAGTTCGATGAATACCGCATGCTGCTGTTCGGTCTGCTGATGGTGCTGATGATGATCTGGCGGCCCCAGGGTCTGCTGCCGATGAAACGCCCGCATCTGGAGCTGAAGACATGAGCGCGCCGCTTCTCGATGTATCCGGGCTGTGCATGCGGTTCGGCGGACTGCTGGCGGTCAACGAAGTCGCCCTGCGGGTCGAAAAAGGTCAGATTGTCTCGCTGATCGGCCCCAACGGCGCCGGTAAGACAACGGTGTTCAACTGCTTGACAGGGTTCTACAAGCCCAGCGCCGGCAGCATCCGCTTCCGGGGCGAGGAAGTCAGCGGCATGCCGGGCTTCAGGCTGGCCCGCAAGGGCATGGTGCGCACCTTCCAGCATGTGCGGCTGTTCAGGCAGATGAGCGTGGTGGAGAACCTGCTGGTCGCCCAGCACCATCACATGAATACCAGCATGCTGGCCGGGCTGTTCAAGACCCCGGGATTCCGGCGCAGCGAGAAGGAGGCGATGGAGCGCGCCGCCTGGTGGCTGGAGCGCATGGATCTGCTGGAGTTCGCCAACCGTACCGCCGGCACCCTGGCCTACGGTCAGCAGCGGCGGCTGGAAATCGCCCGCTGCATGGTCACCCGCCCCACCCTGCTGATGCTCGACGAGCCCGCCGCAGGCCTCAATCCGCGGGAGACCGCCGACCTGCAGGAGCTGATCGCCGAACTGCGCAGCGAGCATGGCATGAGCATTCTGCTCATCGAGCACGACATGAAGCTGGTGATGGGCATTTCCGATCAGGTGGTAGTGATCAACCAGGGCAGTCCGCTGGCCGATGGCACACCCGAGCAGGTGCGGCAGAATCCGGACGTGATCAAGGCCTATCTGGGGGAAACCTGATGCTGTCGTTCAACCAGGTCAACACCTTCTACGGCAAGATCCAGGCACTGCACGATGTGAACCTCGACGTGCAGAAAGGCGAGATCGTCACTCTGATCGGAGCCAACGGCGCGGGCAAGACTACCCTGCTGATGACGCTGTGTGGCGATCCGGCTCCGGCCAGCGGCAGCATCCGCTACCACGGCGAGGAACTCGCCGGGATGGATACCTGCGACATCATGCGCCGGGATGTGGCCATCGTGCCGGAGGGGCGGAGGGTATTCTCCCGGCTGACGGTTGAGGAGAATCTTGCCATGGGCGCGTTCTTCCTGCCCAGGGACGAGGTGGCCGCCCAGCTGCAGGCGACCCTGGAGTTGTTCCCGCGGTTGAAGGAGCGCTACCAGCAACGCGCCGGCACCATGTCCGGCGGTGAGCAGCAGATGCTTGCCATCGGCCGCGCCCTGATGAGCAAGCCGAAGCTGCTGTTGCTGGACGAACCCTCGCTGGGTCTGGCGCCGATCATCATCCAGCAGATATTCGAGATCATCGAAGAGCTGCGCCGCCAGGGGGTGACCATCTTTCTGGTCGAGCAGAATGCCAACCAGGCGCTGAAGCTGGCGGATCGAGGGTATGTGATGGAGCATGGGCACATTCTGATGCAGGGCAGCGGGGAGGAGTTGCTGGCAGATCCGCAGGTGCGCCGGGCTTATCTGGGGGCGTAGGGTTGTGGGGCTGCCCGGGCCTGGGGGCGGGCGTGCTTTGCACGCCAATCGCGCCGAGGTCGGCGCTCCCACAGAAACCGTGGTGAACGCGGCGGGGGCGGTGCTCCGACGAAAACCGTGGTGATTGCGGCGGGGGCGATTCCCGCCCGGTAGATACGCCACCTGGATACACCACCTATCCGTAGGAGCCGCGACCCCGCGGCGATGGCCGCCGCCAGGCGGCCCTGCGGCTGGCTGTCGTTATGTGGCTTGCCTGACCCCATCGCGCCGAGGTCGGCGCTCCCACAAAACCGTGATGATTGGGGGGCGGGGCGCCTGGTTCGGCTCAGGGGCCTGGGCTGGCGGCGCCTTTGTAGCCGCAGCCGTTGAGTCGCTGTCCGTCTCGGACCAGCACGGCGGTCAGGTGGTAGTAGTCCCCGGTGCTGCGCTCCAGACAGCCGGTGGGGTAGAGCCAGAGTTCCAGTCCCTGATCATGCACGCCGCGAAAGCCCATCGCACCGTCGGGCATCTGCTCCTGGATCACTGCCAGCTGGCGGCCGTCCTCGCCGTCGTCAGTGCTCAGTTGCATTCCCCTGGCGGTGACGTCCACCCGCCAGTTATCCGCCAGGCTGAAGCCGACCCACTGGCTGCCGGCGCCACTGACGTCCATGCAGCCACGCCCGGTGGACTGCACGCGATGGGTCTTGCGTACCAGCCAGCGTCCGTCCTTCTCCACCACATCGAGATCCGCGAAGATCGACAGCTGCCCGGGCTGCCCTACATCGTCAAACAGGCGCTTCAGCTCGGCGGTCGGTTGCAGCAGGCGGTCATGCTCCTGGCCGCAGGCGCGCATGGTCCAGTCAGGATCACCCCGGTCAATCAGCCCGGCCACCCGCTGTGAGGCCCCGCTTTCACCGCCGGGCCAGAGGGACCAGGAGGCACAGCCGGACAGTCCGAGCAGCACGCTCAGCAGAAAAAACAGTGAAAAATGCCCTTTTGGCATCCCCATGATGTGAACCTCTTTGAAGAATCGACTATAAACCGATGAATTGCTTGCGATGATGATCACATTTGCAGGCGTCAGATGATAATCTGCAACGCGGATTATCCAATGGTTCACTTTTCTGTCTGGATGGAACAATGAATACCATAAAAAGCTTGACGCTGGCTTCGCTTGTTTTTCTTGCGGCCTGCTCCTCCAAGGAAGAAGTCGTTCAGACTGCCCCACTCGCCCCGTCCTGGGCCGAGTCCCGTATTGAAAACCTGACCACGCTCGCCACCCAGCAGGGTTATCAGGTCGAGCGCGAGGGTGAGCAGATCCGTCTGCTGATTCCCGTTGACGGCAACTTCCATCCCAAGCGCACCCTGCTGCTGCCCTCGGGCCTGGTGCCCCTGAGCAAGGTAGCACAGGCACTGAAATCCGACAGTGAAAGCCGCGTCTCGGTGGTAGGTCACAGTGACAGTGATGGCAGCGATGAGCTGAACCAGAAGCTGAGCATGGAACGCGCCCAGGCGGTGGCCAGCGTGCTGCGTCTGGGCGGCATCGAGCGCCATCGCATGCATCTGCAGGCCATGTCCGATCTGCAGCCGCGCGCTGACAACAGCAGCTATACCGGTCGCAAGCTGAACCGTCGGGTAGAGATCATTCTCACCCCCTATCAGCCGACCAGCGTCGCACTGGCTGACTGATACGAAGGGCGCCGGTCTCGCCGACGCCCTTCACCCTCCTATTCGCCCCAGATGAACGGGGCTGGCATTACTTGCTGACCCGGGACACCCCATTGACTGTCAGGATGCGCACCCGCTCGCCCGGTGCAAAGGACACGTTCTTGTCCACTTCCTGAACGTAGGCACGGGTCTGGCCGCTGTCTTCACGGACGGTGATCTCGATCCCCTGGTTGCGGGTCAGGCCTTCTTCGGCCGCCGCCCCGGCCATGCCGCCTGCCACCGCGCCCAGCACGCCGGTGACAATGCTGCCACGGCCGCCGCCGACCGAGCTGCCGGCCACCCCGCCGACCACCGCACCGGCACCTGTGCCGATATTGGTGCGGGTACCTTCGATCTGCACCAGTCGCACGGATTCGACCGTGCCCATGCGCACTGTCTGCGGAGCGCGGGCCTCGGAACGGCTGTAGGTGTCACCCGTCAGGTTCGATGCACAGCCACCGACCGCCAGGGTCAGGCCCAGCAGGCAGCTTGTGAGAATACGTTTGTTCATGGTTCACCATCCTGTCTGTTCTGATTCGCTCTGCGTTCCTGTTGGACTGCCCGGGCGAATGAATGTTGCGCGGCAGGTATTTCATCGGATTTCAGCGCCGGTCGGTC
Organism: Halopseudomonas pertucinogena; assembly: GCF_014646575.1. GTDB lineage: Bacteria > Pseudomonadota > Gammaproteobacteria > Pseudomonadales > Pseudomonadaceae > Halopseudomonas > Halopseudomonas pertucinogena. Next base: position 441,592 of record NZ_BMNN01000002.1, read on the forward strand.
GAGCCTGGCATCCGTTTGCTTTAGACTGCCCCGGCCTGGCGGCACCGCCGCCGATCAATTTCCGTTCCCATTGTACCCGCCAGAATAACTATAAGCCGCAGGTAGCTACCGACCATCGGAGGTAATCGTATGCCTTTTTTTCAGGCTGCGTGGGTTATGTACATGAATAACAGTGCGCTGGTGCTCAACAGTCTGGCGCTGTTCTACGCGCTGTGCGGCGGCTGGCTGATCATTGCCACTCAGCTGCGTACCGCACGCGCGGTACGTCTGCTCAGCAGCCCGTCCGGCGTGATGGAAGAAGCCGCCTCAGCGCAGCGCGGCAACCGGTTGTTCATGCGGGTCGGTGGTCTATGCCTGGGGCTCGCCCTGCTGCTGAGCATTGCGTCCGCGCTGGTCTGACACTTTCTGGCGGCTGATGACCGGGTTGGCGTACTGACGCAGCCACCACAGCCGCTGCTCCTGCGGGCAGGCAGCCAGGCGCTGGTCGAAGCGCTGCTGTTCTTCGGCCAGCATCGCCGGTTCGAACTGCTCGCGCCAGCCGCTGATGTCCACTTCCGCCGGTACGTCGGGCAGCTTCTCCACCGCCAGGTAGTTGCTTGGGTAGAGCCGATAGAGGCCGAGTATCTGCCGGTCGGTCTCGCTGGCCACCGCCCGGGCGTCCGCGTAGTCATCGGTCAGCGGCGTGCCGAAGGCGATGTGTACCCGCCCCTTGTAGCCGGTCAGGCCCTTGGCGATGGAGCTGTCATCCTCGCCGGGCTGCTTGCTGTAGCTGCCGGTACGCTCGCGCTGCTCCAGTTCCCGGGCCTTCATCTGGTCGCAGGGGTCCCATTCGTAGGCAATGGATACCGGCACGATATTCAGCGAACGCACCACCTCGGTGAAGCTCTCGTTCTTGCGGCTCATGCACAGCATCTTGATGATCGCGGTGTCGGTCCGGTCGCAACCGTCCTTGGCGCGGCCTTCGGCCTGGGCAATCCACACCGAATGCCCCTCGGCAATCGAGTGATGGATATAGGCGGACAGGGTCTGGTACACCGCCAGCTTCTCCCTGCGCCCCGCCACCGACCGGTGCACGATGAAGCATTTGTTCAGGCGCATCAGATCACCCACGAAGGAACGCTGCAGCAGGTTGTCTCCGATGGCGATGCGCGGCGTCGGGTGGCCGCCGTGATACAGCGCGTAGTTGACGAAGGCCGGGTCCATGGCGATGTCGCGGTGATTGGCAAGAAACAGATGCGGACGGGTCTTGCTCAGGTTCTCCAGGCCACTGTAGGTGACCTGCAGCGCGCTGCGTTCGATGACCTTGTCCAGCCAGGGCTCCAGCCGGCGCTGCAGGGCATCCACGGTTGCAACGCCCTGCAGCTCGCGCCGCACCCCGCCGGCCACCAGCCGTGCGGCGAGGCCGGGCAGCCAGCGGTTCAGGCGCGGGAACCGATATCTGGCGAGGGTCTGGAGCAGGTCCCGGTCCTGTTGCAGGCGCAGCAGAACGCCAGGCACCTCATCGTCCTGATATGGCCGGATACCATCAAACTCGCCCATGAATCCCTCTTTTGCATATTCTCGATGCGCGCATTATGCGGTGGGATGGTTGGAGTCTCAATTCCCATTGTGGTTTCGTTACATTTGCCCGCCGGCTGGCCCCGGCGCGGCGCAATGCATACACTAGCCGCCATTCACCCACCCTGTAGAAAGGAAAGCCCATGCCGGCAGGTGCTGTGCCATACGATCTGTCGACCCTGCCTGGCGGAGAGGCGCTGGCATGAGCGGTCGACTCGCCCAGTTCAGGGCTCCACTGGCCGATGTGCCCGAGGGCTGGCAGCCGGCCTGGAATCTGTCGCCGGGCCAGCGCCTGCTGATCCTGCGCAAGGTGGATGACCGCCTGGAGTGTGCCCAGGTGCTGTGGAATCTGACCCCGGGCTGGCTGACCGATCTCAGCCGTGCCCCCTTCAGCGCCAGGGCCGAGTTGCTGCATGACAAGGCGATGTTCCGCGAGCCGCTGGTGCAGCGCCGCTGCCTCATCCCGGTGGAAGGCTATTACCTCTGGCACCAGCAGGGCCGACGCAAGCAACCCTGGTATCTGCGCCGGGAGCAGGACAGCCTGGCGCTGGCCGGGATATGGGAACGATACACCCTTGACGACGGCACCTGCTGGGACAGCTGTGCGCTGATCACCGCACCGGCCGTCGGGCTGCCGGCCAGACTGTCGGACCGCATGCCGGTGGCGCTCAATCAGGCGGAGCAGGCAATCTGGCTGGCCAGCGCGACGGCACCCCGGGCGCTGCAACCGCTGCTGCTGAATGCGCAGTCGCAGGTGCAGCTGATGTACCCGGTCAGCCCGGCGGTAAGCAACCCGGCCACCCGCGGGCCGCATTGCTGCAGCCCCTCCGGCCACCCGATCAGACCTGGAACTGATTGATCAGGCGGCGCTGATGCTCGGCCAGTCGGGTCAGCCCGGCGCTGGCCTGGGATGACTCCGCCGCCCCGCCGGCCACCTCGTTGGCCACCTCGCCGATATTGGCGACGTTGCGGTTGACGTCCTCCGCTACCGCACTCTGCTGCTCCGCGGCGCTGGCAATCTGGATGTTCATGTCGTTGATCACCGACACCGCCTGGGTGATCGACATCAGCGCGGCGTCCGCTTCCTCCGCCTGCAGCACACTCTCGCCGGTGCGCTGGCGGCTCTGCTCCATGACCTCGACCGTCTGCCGCGTGCCGCTCTGCAGCTGCTCGATCATCTGCTGGATCTCCTCGGTGGAGGTCTGGGTTTTCAGTGCCAGGTTGCGCACCTCATCGGCCACCACGGCAAACCCCCTGCCATGCTCGCCGGCACGGGCCGCCTCGATCGCTGCGTTCAGCGCCAGCAGGTTGGTCTGTTCGGCAATGCCGCGGATGACGTCCAGGATAGAGGTGATGTTGTCGCTGTCACGCGCCAGGCTCTCGACGGTCTGCACTGCGCGCTCGATATCCACCGAGAGCTCCTGGATCGTCCGTGCGGTGAGCTGCACTACCTCGCGCCCATGGCTGGCGGAGCCATTGGCGTTGCCGGCGGCCTCGGCGGCCAGCCCGGCGTTGCGGGCCACGTCCTGGGCGGTGGCGGTCATTTCGGTGACCGCGGTGGCGACCATCTCGATCTCGCCCAGCTGCTTCTGCACGCCATCGTTGGTGCGCATGGCGATGTCGGCGGTATTTTCCGCCGCATCGGTGACCTGCTGCACCGAGTTCACCACCTCGCGGATCATGTGCTGCAGCTTGTCGAGAAAGGTGTTGAAACCCCTGGCGATATCGCCGAACTCGTCGGCACGGTCGACCTCCAGACGGCGGGTCAGATCGCCATCGCCTTCCGCGGCCTCCCGGAGCATGTCCACCAGCCGGCGTGCGGGGCGTGCCAGGCTGTAGCCGACCAGCCACATGACCACCAGGCCGACCACGGCAATCAGCACTCCGATGCCGGCCAGGGTTGCCGTGGCGGCGGATTGCTGCTGGCGCAGCTCGGCATCCATCGCGTGCAGTTCGGCCATGACCGCATCCAGCGGCAGGCGGATGAGCAGCGTCCAGCTGGTGCCGGTGTTACCCAGCGGGATCGGCATCCACAGCTCGATTTCATTCGCCGCCCGGTTCACCGAGTAGATCGGCTCGTCAGCGACCTTCGCCAGGCTCGCCAGGTCGTCGTCATCAAGAATCTGCGCAGCGGGGCCACCCGGCTGGCCACCCTCCCCCGTCCAGGCCACCAGCCGGCCCTGCCCGGTGATCAGCGCCTGTTCGCCCTTGCCGTCATAAAGACCCGCGGAACTCTCCTCCAGCATCGACTGCAGGAAGGCCATCGACAGGTCCGAACCGACAATGCCGAGGAATCTGCCGTCGAGCAGAATGGGGGCGGTGAAGGACGAAAGCATCACCGGGGTGCCGCCCAGATCGTCCAGTGCCGGATCGGCCACGCAGGGGCGCAGGTTATCCCGCACGCAGAAGTAGTACTCGCCGACCCTCACCCCTGTCTCGTCGAGGCTCTCGTCATGCATGTCGTCAAGCAGGTCCAGTTGCAGTGTGCCGTCGGCCGCGCGGAACCAGAACGGCATGAACTGCCCAGCCTCGTTGTGCCCCGGCAGGCCGGTCCCCTCGTAGAAGGTATCCAGATCGTCGAACGCGCCCGGCTCCCATGCGACATAGGCGGACAGCAGCTCCGGCTGGTCCTCCAGTACCTGCCTTACGTAACGGAGCATTTCCTCGCGGCTGATCATCACCTGGGGCAATCCGTCGCGCACATCGGCGATCTGACGATTCAGCAGCGCCAGCTGTTCGTTCACCGCGAACGGCCGCTCCAGCTGCTGGCGGATGTGAAAGGCTTCGGCGCTGGCGGTCGCCAGCAACTGCTCACGAACCAGCTCCTCGATGATCTGCTCGCTGCGTTCGGCGACCGTCTCCTGGTTGCGTTCGAAGGCCAGCATGGCGTAGAACGCCATCGCGGCCACGGCGACGAACAGACAGGCGCCGGCCAGCACGGCAATGGATAACTGTATTGATCTGAATTTCATGGGGGGAGCTCGTTCTAACCGTCTGGATCAACTTTATCGGCGGGGATGGTCAAATCTTCAGCCATGTTCTGCTATTGTTCACTCCAACCATTACCCATTGATTACGGAAGGAAATCCGTCATGCGCATCCGCCGTCTGTTGTGCTGCCTGCCCCTGCTGTTGCTGGCCAGTTGCGAGAGTGTTCAGACCACGCAAGGTGGAGCTGTCGGGGTGAACCGCAGCCAGTACATGTTCAGCGGCCTTTCCAGTGCCGAGGTCGACCAGATGGCGGCCGAGTCCTACCAGCAGATGCTTGATGAAGCCCGCAGCGAAAACCTGCTGAACACCGACACCGCCATGCTGCGGCGACTGCGCAGGATTGCCGACGAGCTGGTGAAGGAAGTCGACCACTTCCGTCCGGACGCGTCGCAGTGGGACTGGGAAGTCAACCTGATCAAGAGCGATGCGCTCAACGCCAGCTGCATGCCCGGCGGCAAGATCCTGTTCTTCACCGGCATCGTCGACAAGCTGAAACTGACCGATGACGAAATCGCCCAGATCATGGGCCACGAGATAGCCCATGCCCTGCGCGAACATGGCCGCGAGGCGATTTCCCGGGCCTACACCACCCAGATGGGCACCCAGGTGGTCGGCGCCCTGCTCGGCCTGGGCGACGGCGCGCGCCAGGCGGCCGACATGGCCGTTCAGTATGGCCTGACCCTGCCCAACAGCCGCTCCAATGAGACCGAGGCCGACCTCATCGGCCTGGAGCTGGCGGCCCGCGCGGGTTACAACCCGGAGGCGGCGGTCACGCTGTGGCAGAAGATGGCATCCGCTTCCCAGGGCGAGCCGCCGGCGTTTCTCAGCACCCACCCCACTTCCAGTGGCCGGATCGACAACCTGCGGGCCAATATTCCCAAGGTGCGCCCCCTCTATGAAGCGGCGCGCTAGGCATAGCCGCTGCCATACGACCAATTAACAATTGATTTATCAAACGTTTCAACTATGTTACAGCGGCCGGAGCAAACCGGCCGCCCCTGGGCAATAACGAATAACACCCCTGAGGAGTAGCATGATGAAGAAATCCCTGATTGCCGCCGGCGTAGCTGCTGGCCTGCTGGCCCTTCCCGGCCTGTCCGTCGCCCAGAGCGGCGGTTTCGTGGAGGACGCCAAGGCAAACCTGAGCCTGCGCAACCTGTATTTCGATGGCGATTACAAGAACGAAACCAACGCCCCCAGTGATCGCGAGTGGGGTCAGGGCTTCATGCTCAAGTTCAATTCCGGCTATACCCAGGGACCGATCGGTTTCGGCCTGGATGTGTTCGCCCGCTCGGGTATCCGCCTGGATTCCGGCGGCACCAACCCGGCGGAGCCCGGTGACAGCCGCCGCCCCGGCACCATGTTCCCACTCAAGAATGACGGCAGTGCCGTCAACAACTTCAGTCGCATCGACTTCGCTGCCAAGGCCAAGGTCTCCGAAACAGTCCTGAAGGCGGGCCGCGGACTGGAGCCGAACCTGCCGGTCGTGGTTCGCAACGACGGGCGCCTGTTACCGCAGACCTACAGCGGTGCGATGCTGACCTCCAGGGAGATCAGTAACCTGACCCTGCATGCCGGTCACTTCGATGAGTCCAACGGTCGCAACTCCACCAACTACGAAGGCCTGCGCATCGGCGGCAGCTCTGCCGATGCCGACGTGAACCGCTTCCAGTACGTGGGTGGTGATGCCCAGCTTGGTGATAACCTGGTCGCGCAGTATTACTTTGCCCAGCTGAAGGATTACTACAACCAGCACTTCGTCGGTGCCGTCCACACCATGGACCTGGGTGCCGGTCAGCTGGTGACCGACCTGCGCTACTTCGACAGTGACTCCCATGGCGCCAACAGCAGTGCCAGCGGTCGCGCCGATGGCTATGTTGCCCGTGGCGTGGATAACGGCGGTGAAGTCGACAACCGTGCAATGAGCGCGATGTTCACCTACAAGCTGAGCAACCACGCGGCAGGTATCGGTTATCAGAAGATGAGTGGCGACAGCGACTTCGTCTATCTGAACAACGGCGGCGGTTCCACTGCCTACCTGATCACCGACTCGCAGATCAACAAGTTCGAGCGTGCCGGCGAGAAGACCTGGGTAGGCCAGTACAGCTACAACTTCGCTGACTATGTGCCGGGGCTTAGCTTCACCGCCAAGTATCTGCGCGGGTCCGATGTTGACGCCGAGCCTGGCAACGGCGACTCCGAGTGGGAGCGCAACCTGCGCCTCGACTATGTCGTGCAGAAGGGCATGTTCAAGGATCTGGGGGTATCGGTGCGCCATGCCAGCCTCCGTTCCGATGTTGCCGGGGAGCGGGATCAGGATCAGCTGCGTGTCTACCTGACCTACAACTTCGCTCTGCTCTGAGCAATATGAACCCCGGCCCGGCGCCGGGGTTCTGCTATCTGCACGGCACCTTTTTCGGGTATATCATGGTCAGCATACAGAGCCAGCAAACCGGAGAAAGCCATGAACAACCGCCTGCATGGTTACGCCACTGCCTACAGCGAGAGCAGCTTCCACCGGAAACTTGCCCGCTACGCCCGCGTTGCCGGGAGAGAGGTGGTGGAGAAGGCACTCTGGCTGTTTTTCGCCGCCCAGAGTCCGGAGACTCCGCGCTGGGCCAGGACGGCCATCTATGGCGCGCTGGGCTATTTCATCTTCCCGCTGGATGCCATTCCCGACTTTGCCCCCCTGGTCGGTTACACCGACGATCTGGGCGTGCTGGCGGCCGCTCTGGCCACGGTAGCGATGTATGTCACCGATGACATCAAGCAACGCAGCCGCGACCAGGCGGACAAATGGTTCGGCCCCGCTGCCGAAGGTCTGAAGAAAGAATAGGCAACCTCATTCCTGTCCCGACCCGAGAGGGTCGAACCCTACCGGGAGTGTCGAGTTCCATCTCGACACAGACTCGCCCTCCGCTGCCTGATTCTGCCGCCCCGGAATCAGAACCGGAACACCGCAGCGGCTCCGCTGCTACCCGGCACCAGCCCCTGGGGCAGCATCACCACCTCAGCCCCGTTCTGCACCGCCCGGGGAATCAGCTGATCCAGCACGTCGGCGCCGGTCGCCATCTCCCCGTCAGGCTCGCCATCAAGCTGAACGGCCCCGCTCTGCATATCGACGGTACCGGGTATATCGCGGCCGGACTCCACCAGCAGCAACGACACCCTGCCGGCAAACACCGCCTCGCCGATTTCACCGATGTCATTGGAGGCAAGCTTCTGACCCTGCGCTACACCATAACGCTCCAGTGCGCTGTCCAGCGAGGCATTGTGACGCCGGGTGATGATAGTGGCGGCCTCCTCCCGCAGCCCGGCGGCATCCATCAGCCCCGGATCCTGGGCGATGCCTTCGTCGAGCAGAGTCGGGTGATGGCTGACGGCGCGGTAGGCGGCCTGGTTACGGGGCAACGCAGCAAGAATGAGCGGCAGCCCGGAACGGGCGTGATGCTCGACGATGGCCTTGTCGATGGCGCGGAAATAGCGTTCCCGGTCGATATCGATCTCATCCTGCTTGCCACCACCGCCTGCCTCGTGGCGCGCCGAGCCGCTGGTCCTGTCGGCGGCGCGACTGAAGCCGTGGGGGTTGCCTGACTGGTCCTTGGCAGTGAGCTCCTCACCCAGGGCCTGTTCGAGGTTGCGCGGCACGTCCGGATGCAGCTCTACTTCCTCCAGCACATTCTGGTCCCCCTGGAACAGCCGCACCGCGTCACGCGTCACGCACAATACCTGATAGGCGCCGCCGGACTGGCTGATACGCATCAGCGGTTTGAGACAGGGCTGCTGGTCGACACGCACCAGCTCATCCACCGGCTGGTGCAGTGAAAACACCTTGAACACATCGCTGCCGCCGATGACTGCAAGACCATCCCGGGGGCTGCGCCACAGCTCATCCTCATGCAGCAGCGCATCGAAGGGTTCAAGCAGAGCGGGGTCGGCATTGGCGCTGCCGTTCTCCACCTGATCCCGCAGCTTGCGCAGCAGGTTGCGATAGCGCACCGGATTCTGTTCCTGATCGGGGAAGGATCTGGCCATCGGCATATACAGTGACAGATAGGGCTGGCCCTGCAGTTTCAGCAGTTCCGACAGGTCCGATTGAGTGATGTGCTCGTACATGCATACCTCCGGTGGTAGTGAAACGGGCTGACTGGCTTTCTGCATCATTCGACGAACGCCCGCAGGGGGGAGTTCATTCAAATGGACAGGCGCCCCTCTCCGGGCGGGTGGGCTTTGCGACCTGCGCCGGGAGTGACTACCATGGGCGGTTTCCGTGATCAGAATGCATGAGCCATGACCTACGACCACAACTGGCAACTAGACAGCATCGTTGAGCAACTGCGCGATGCGCGCTCCGAATGGCGCAGCGCCCAGGGGCGTACCCACGAGCCCGGCGACCGGGAGCTGCCCTCCCGGACCGTGATGAAGACCATAATCGAAGCGCTGGCCGGGGCGCTGTTCCCCATGCGCCTCGGTCCGCCGGATCTGCGCAAGGCGAACGAGGACTTCTACGTCGGACATACCCTCGACTCCTGCCTCAACGCCCTGCTGCAGCAGGCCGTGCTGGAGCTGCGGCACACCCACCGCAAGCAGCCGCTTGAGTGTGCCGAGCTGCGCCAGCGTGCGGAGGATATCGTGCGCCGTTTCGCCGCCGAACTGCCCCGGCTGCGGCGGGTGCTGGATACCGATGTGATGGCCGCCTATCACGGTGATCCGGCTGCGAAATCGGTGGATGAGGTGCTGCTGTGCTATCCCGGGGTCATGGCGATCATCCACCACCGCATCGCCCACCTGCTGTATCGGGACGGCCTGACCCTGCTGGCGCGCATCATCAGCGAGCTGGCGCATTCGGATACCGGCATCGACATCCACCCCGGCGCGCAGATCGGCGAGAGCTTCTTCATCGACCATGGCACCGGCGTGGTGATCGGTGAGACCGCCATCATCGGTGAGCGGGTGCGGATCTATCAGGCGGTGACCCTGGGTGCCAAACGCTTCGAATCCGATGATCAGGGCAAGCTGATGAAGGGCCAGCCGCGTCACCCGATCGTCGAGGACGACGTGGTGATCTACGCCGGTGCGACCATTCTCGGGCGCATCACCATCGGCGCCGGGTCGACCATTGGCGGCAACGTGTGGGTCACCCGCAGCCTGCCGCCGGGCAGCAACGTGTCCCAGGCGAGCCTGAGGAATCAGTCCAGGGTATGAAGTCGGGGCGGGGGCGTGCTGCGCACGCCATCGCCGCGAGGTCGCGGCTCCTGCCCGTCCTGGCCTGGGTCCGTGACACCTTCGGTCTCGGATTGATGGCCGTTCATTCCGGTAGGAGCCGCGACCTCGCGGCGATAGAGATGTTTCCCTGGCGCAATGTCTCTCCGCCCTGCCACAGACGCCACTCCCCCGGCTGATAACTGTGCCACTGCTCATTGCTCGTCAGCGGCTCGGTGGCTATCACCGTCACCACGTCATCAGGTGTGGTGTGCTCCTGAAAGTCCACTACCATCTCCATGTCCCGCAACTGCGCCGGGCCGAAGGGCGCGCGGCGGGTGATCCAGGCCAGCTTCGTGGTGCATAGCGTAAAGAGCCACTGGCCATTGCTCAGCAGCAGGTTGCATACGCCCCGGGCGGCGTAGTCAGCGCAGGCGGCGGTAAGACAATCGAGGATCTCATCCCGATCCGGCTGCCGGGCAAAGCGTGCCCGCAGACGGTTGAGCAGGTCGCAGAAGATGGCCTCGCTGTCGGTATTGCCCACCGGCTGGAACGGGCCCTCCCCGGCCACGAAGTCGCTGATCTGGCCGTTGTGCGCGAAGGTCCAGTACTGCCCCCACAGCTCGCGTGTGAACGGATGGGTGTTGGCCAGACTGACCCGGCCCACGTTGGCCTGGCGGATATGGCAGATCACGTTCTCCGACTTGATCGGGTAGCTCTCGATCAGCTGGGCGATGGCCGAACTGTGACAGGGCGCCGGATCATGGAAGCAGCGCACCCCGCGCCCCTCGTAGAAGGCCACACCCCAGCCATCACAATGCGGACCGGTGCGCCCGCCACGCTGCATCAGCCCGGAAAAGCTGAAACAGATATCCGTGGGTACGTTGGCGCTCATGCCCATCAACTCACACATTCTGTTACTCCCCCGACATATCTGTCGCACGCCTGGCCATTAGAATTGTCCCAATCCAAGGGAATGGTACGACATAAGGGAACCGCTGATACCGGTACGCGTCATCGTGGCAGCCTCATTGTCCATCAGCGACCGGCGGTCTGTTCACTATCTCAAGGTAATCCTATGAAATTCATACGCAAACCTCTTCAGGCAGCATTGTTGGCCACGCTGGTAGCCAGCGCCAGTGCAGGCGCGCAAACCGCACCGAACCCTCTGGAGCAACAGATCCGCGAAGGCGCATCCGCTATCGAGGACCGGCTGATCGAATGGCGTCGGGATATTCACCAGCATCCCGAACTGGGTGAGCAGGAGACCCGTACCGCGGCCCTGGTCGCCGAGCATCTGGAAAAGCTCGGGCTCGAGGTGCAGACCGAAGTGGGCCGTACCGGCGTGGTCGGCATTCTCAAGGGTGGCAAACCCGGTCGTACCGTAGCCCTGCGCGCGGACATGGACGCGCTGCCGGTCAAGGAGCCGGCCGGGCTGCCCTTTGCCTCCACGGCCAAGGGCATTTACCACGGCGTCGAGGTGGACGTGATGCATGCCTGTGGCCACGACGCCCATACCGCCATGCTGATGGCCACCGCCGAGGTGCTGGCCGATATGCGTGACGAGATCGAGGGCACGGTGATGTTCATCTTCCAGCCGGCCGAGGAAGGCTCCAGCCTGGTGCAACCCGGCCCGGATGCCAGCTGGGGCGCAAAGAAGATGCTCGAGGATGGCCTGTTCGACGACATCAAGCCCGACGCCATCTTTGCCCTGCACGTGATGCCCGGACCGTCCGGCCAGCTGAGCTGGCGTACCGGCGCGACCACCGCCGCCAGTGACATGCTCAACATCAGCGTCACCGGCAGCCAGGGCCACGGCGGCATGCCCTGGAACACGGTCGACCCCATCGTCACGTCCGCCCAGGTGATCAACGGAGTGCAGACCGTGGTCAGCCGCAAGGCCAACCTGACCCGCTCGCCGGCGGTGATCACCATCGGCACCATCAATGGCGGCACCGGCCCCAATATCGTCCCCGAGACCGTCGAGATGAGCGGCACCATCCGCACCTACGACGAGGACGTTCGCCAGAAGGTACGCGAGGACCTGAAGCTCAGCGCGGAAAAGATCGCCGAAAGCGCGGGGGCGAGCGCCGAGGTGTCCATCGAGCCGATGTACAGCACCACCATCAACGACGCCGAGCTGGCCGAGCGCATGGCGCCGGTGCTGGAGCGAGCCGCTGATGGCAAGGTCGCCACCGCCGAGCTGCCCGGTGCGGCGGAGGACTTCTCCTTCTTCGCCCAGCAGGCCCCGGGGCTTTATGTATTTCTCGGCATCACCCCCGATGGCCAGGCCCCGGCCAAGGCAGCGCCGAACCACAACCCCGAGTTTTTCGTGGATGAAAGCGCGCTGGTCGTCGGCACCCGGGCGCTGGCGATGCTGACCGTCAACTTCCTCGGCGAAGAGGACTGAAGGGACGCCGCTCGACTTTCTCCTGTGATACCATCCGCGGCGCGGGCCCGGCCCGGGCCCGGTAGCGCACTTGCATGGGGTGCAAGGGGTCGAGCGGCAGCCATTGGCATTCCCGGCCGATCTGGGCGAGCATAACCGCCCATGACTTCTTCTATTGACCTTCGTACCCCCCTTCAGGCTCTGCAGCAAGCACTCGAACGTGGTTTCGTGCCCGATCCGGCCCAGCAGCGCGCCGCTCTTGCCCTGGATGACCTGCACCGACAATTGCACAGCGACGCCGGATACCCGCCACGCGGCGTCTATCTCTGGGGCCCGGTCGGCCGCGGCAAGACCTGGCTGATGGACGTCTTCCATCGCAGCCTGCAGGTGCCGAGCCGCCGCCAGCACTTCCATCACTTCATGCAGTGGGTGCACCGCCGGCTGTTCGCGCTGACCGGCACGGCCAACCCGTTGCAGACCATCGCCCGCGAACTGGCCGCCGAGGTACGGGTGCTGTGTTTTGACGAGCTGTTCATCAATGACATCGGCGATGCCAGTATTCTCGGCACGCTCTTCATCACCCTGTTCGACGAGGGTCTGGTGCTGGTAGCCACCTCCAACCAGCCGCCGGACCAGTTGTACGAGCACGGTCACAACCGCGAACGGCTGTTGCCGGCGCTGGCCGCCATTGCAGCGAACATGCAGGTGCTGAACGTGGACGGCGGGCAGGATCACCGGCTGCATCCGGCGGATGTCGTGCAGCGGTACTGGGTGGCTGATGACCAGGCGCTGGGCGCAGTGTTCCGGCAACTGTGCGGGAATCTGGACAACTGCACAGCGCCGATCGAAGTGAACCATCAGCAACTGCAGCCAAAACGCCACTGCACCGCGGCGGCCTGGTTCGACTTCGCTGATTTGTGTGAACGGCCACTGGGAGCGCTGGATTTCATCGCCCTGTGTGACCGGTATCCAGCGATACTGCTGGGCCGCGTACCGCGCCTGGGCGGAGCGGCCAGGGAGATGCGCATCGCCCGGGGAACCGAGGATGCCGCCGAGCAGGTCAGAGCCGGCGACCGCGTGCTGCCGGCGCTGTCGCGCCAGGATGACAGCGTGCGCCGGCTGATAGCCCTGGTGGATGAATGCTACGACCGTGGCGTACCGCTGTATATCGAAGCGCAGGTGCCGCTGGATGAGCTGTACACCGAAGGGGCCCTGACCTTCCCCTTCCAGCGCACCCTGAGCCGGCTGCGGGAGATGCAATCGGTGCGCTTTCAACCACGCTGAGGGCCGGCCGCCCCCGGAGCGTCGAGCCACCCGGGAACGTCGAGTTCCACCTCGACGAGCGTGCTGCGCTGCTACCCTCCTGGTTCGAGATGGAACTCGAACCTCCCGGCCCGAGACGCAGCCCGCGCACGGTCCCCAGGGACTGACTCGGGGCTACCCCCCGGGAACGTCGAGTTCCATCTCGACGAGCGTGCTGCGCTGCCACCCTCCTTGTTCGAGATGGAACTCGAACCTCCCGGCCCGAGACGCAGCCCGCGAACGTTCCCGAGGGACTGACCCAGGACCACCACCCGGGAACGTCGAGTTCCATCTCGACGAGCGTGCTGCGCTGCCACCCTCCTTGTTCGAGATGGAACTCGAACCTCCCGGCCCGAGACGCGGCCCGCGCACGTTCCCGAAGGGCTGAACCGGGCCCAACCACCCGGGAACGTCGAGTTCCATCTCGACGGGTCTGGGCTCCGGCGTCAGTCGAAATCCTCGGCCGAGTGCCGCTCGGGTACCTGTTCGTCCAGTTCACCCCAGGTGCGGTTGACCTTGCGGCCGCGCTGCACTGCAGGGCGTTTGCCGATTTCTTCGGCCCAGCGCAGTACATGGGTGTAGCTGTGGGCTTCGAGGAACTCTGCCGCTTCGTATACCTGGTTGGTGGCGACGCCGCCGTACCAGGGCCAGATGGCCATGTCGGCGATGCTGTACTGCTCGCCGGCAACGTAGGGCCTCTCTGCCAGTTGGCGGTCGAGCACGTCCAACTGACGCTTCACCTCCATGGTGTAGCGGTTGATCGGGTATTCGAACTTCTCGGGAGCATAGGCATAGAAGTGACCGAAGCCACCTCCCAGCAGCGGCGCGCTGCCCATCTGCCAGAACAGCCAGTTCAGACATTCGGTGCGGCCTGCCAGATCCTGCGGCAGGAAGTGGCCATATTTCTCCGCCAGGTACACCAGAATGGAGCCGGACTCGAACACCCGCAGCGGTGGGTTGACGCTGGTATCCAGCAGCGCCGGAATCTTGGAGTTGGGGTTGATCTCGACGAAGCCGCTGGCGAACTGGTCGCCCTCCTGGATGCGGATCAACCAGGCATCGTACTCGGCCTCGGCGATGCCCAGCTCCAGCAGCTCCTCAAGCATGATGGTGACCTTGACACCATTGGGCGTGGCCAGCGAATACAGCTGCAGCGGATGCTTGCCCCGGGGCAGTTCCCGCTCGTGGGTGGGGCCGGCGATCGGCCGGTTGATGTTGGCGAACTTGCCGCCGTTATCCTTATCCCAGGTCCAGACCCTTGGTGGCACATAGGCTGAATTGCTCATCTGATCCTCCCAGTATTCGTCCGGTCGGGTGTCGACCGACAACATGCTGGGGACCATGGTACCCCCTGGCCGGTCACCCGGGCCACCGACCAGGGCGCAATCAACCCGCCTGCAATTCACTGTCATCACGAAACACGCGACTGTGCATCGGACGTATCCAGGCGTCGCCACCCTGCTGCAACTCCAGCCAGGAGTATCACCCCACCGCAACCATCTGCGTCCAGGCCAGCCAGGCGGCGTACAGGCCCAGCCCGAGGAACAGCAGCGCGGTAATTACCCGGATCAGTGCGAGAGGCAGTCTGGCCGCCGCCAGGTTGCCGAGGAACACCACGGGCACGTTGGCCAGCATCATGCCCAGTGTGGTGCCGAGCACGACCCAGAGGTAGGCATCGAACTGCGCCGCCAGCACCACGGTGGCGATCTGCGTCTTGTCGCCCATTTCAGCAATGAAGAAAGCCACCAGGGCGGCCATGAAGGCGCCATAACGACTGATTGGAGGGGTATTGTCATCATCGAGCTTGTCGGGCACCAGGGTCCAGGCTGCCACCGCGAGGAAGCTTGCCGCTACCAGACCGTACAGCCAGGTGTCACTGAGGATCTCGCTGATCAGTTGCCCCACAGCGCCGGCCAGAGCATGGTTGACGATGGTGGCGACCAGAATGCCCCAGATGATCGGCCAGGGCCGACGGAAACGTGCAGCCAGCAGCAGCGCCAGCAACTGGGTCTTGTCGCCGATCTCTGCCAGCGTGACCACCCCGGTTGAAACGAGAAAAGCTTCCACGGATTTTCCACAACGAGGACGGGTCAGACTTTTCCAATGACACGAATACACCCCCGCCTCGGCTGGTGTTCCGTGTCAAAGGTCTCGTCAGACCCCAGCCACCCGGAGGTGACGGCGGGTCGCAAACGCCATGGCCTGCGGGCCAAGTATGTTGACGTTTGCCTTGGAAGGCGGGCTTCCGGAGAGACTACTCCCCTAAGACGCCGGCAACTCTAACAAGGGCCGACCGGCAAATCAACCGGGCGCTACCGCAGAGTACACCTTGAACCGGCTGTTCTCGCGCAGGACGCGGCAGGCGCCGATATGGCTTTCAATCAGCGGCGGATACCTGAGAAAACCATTGGCGACGATGCGCAGTTCGCCCCCGGGCAGCAGGTTGCGGGTAACCCCGTTGAAGAAGCGCTCGGCGATGCTGGTATCGTGGCGCACGCCAGTGTGGAACGGTGGATTGCTGACCACAGCTGCATAACGGCCGTGAACATCGCTGAGCCCGCTGGTGGGATAGACCTGAGCCTCGATGCCATTGCGCTGCAGGGTCTGTCGGGCACAGTGCAGTGCCAGGGCGTCGATATCCACCAGTTCAAAGCGGCAATCGGGATTGCGCCGCGCCAGCACCACGCTGAGCACACCTGCCCCGCAGCCGAAGTCCAGCACCTTGCCTGCGGGCAGCGGGGCGTTCTCTTCCAGCAGCAGGGCACTGCCCTCATCCAGCCGGCCATGGCTGAAGACACCGGGCAGGCTCAGCAGCCGCACCTGCTGGTCGGGAAAGTCCAGCTCGACCTCCTGCTGCCAGCCAGCCAGATCGAAGGGCGGCGCATCGCCGGAAACGCGGGTGCGCCACAGCTGGCAATGCCGGGCCGAGTCGAGCTTCTCCGCTCCGTCACCCAGGTCGACAAGCAGCTTTTCCGCCCGGGTGATACCGCCCTTCTTCTCGCCCACCAGATACAGCGGGCAGCCCGCTGCCAGCTGCGGCGCCATCTGCGCCAGCGCGTATTCGGCCCGCTCGATGGCCTTGGGCATCACCAGGATCGCACCTTCAAGATCCTCCACCGCCGGGCAGATGTGGGAGAAGCTCAGCTGGTGTTCCGGCAACTTGCCGCGCAGGGAGAGAAAGACCGCGTAGTCCCAGGTCCAGACATGCCAGTCCGCCGGCAGCTCACGGGTCAGCTCGTCCGCTGGGGGGTTGACCAGCAACAGGCGCTGCCCGGCGAACAGCTCGGTGCTGCGTTGAAGAATCTGACTGGTATTGTCCATCGACCACTCCGGCAAAAAGCGAGGGGGCATTGTACGCGGGGGCGGCCTGCGCTTAAAGGCGCCGCAGCTGTTCAGCCCTTCCGCGGCTTGGCCCGTGTGGTCGGTTCGGCCTGCAGGGGGTCGTCCGGCCAGTAGTGCTTCGGATAACGCCCCTTCATGTCCTTCTTCACCTCGTCGTAACTACCACTCCAGAAGCCTCCCAGGTCCTGGGTCACCTGCACCGGCCGGCGTGCCGGGGACAGCAGGTGCAGCTTGAGCGCAACTCGGCCCTGGGCGATACGCGGCGTGGTGCGGCTGCCGAACAGTTCCTGCAGCCGCACGGCGAGCACCGGCGGGGTTTCGCTGTAATCGATGCGAATACGCGAGCCGGTGGGCACTTGCCAGTGGGTGGGTGCCTGCTCGTCGAGCTCCCGCGGCAGGGGCCAGGGCAGGAGGCTGGCAAGGATCGCCGGCAGGTCCAGGTTGCCGAAGTGGGCCAGACGGTTGACCTTGTCCAGCCAGGGGGCGAGCCAGTCTTCCAGGGTATCGAGAAGCCGCTGGTCGGAGAGGTCCGGCCAGACGGACTCGCTGCCCTGCTGAAGGTCGAGCTCGCGCAGCAGCTGAATGCGTGCCTGCCACTGGCGCAGCTCCGGTGTCCATGGCAGCAGTTGGATGCCCTGCTTGCGCACCACGGCGCAGAGTGCGCGGTTGCGCTGCTCTGGCTCGATGGCCTTGAGCGGCTCACGGCTCAATATCAGTGCGCCGACGCGCCGTTGCTGCTCGGCCACCAGGGTCTCGCTGCGCGGGTCCCATTCCAGGGTCTGCTCCGTGCGCACCAGCGCCGGCAGATACGCGCCAATCCATTGGGGATCCAGCGCGGCAGCGAGAAAGATGCGCGCATTGCGCTGGCTGGCGTGACCACCGAGACTGGCAATGGCCAGCCACTCGCGCTGCTGCAGGCTGTCGACCTGGGCGAAGGCCGCGGAGCGGCCGTTGGCCAGACGGTAGTCGCTGCCCTGTTCGCCGCGGCGGCGGGCAATCCGGTCGGGATAGGCCAGCGCCAGCAGCAACCCGGCCCAGTGTTCGCTGTCCGGCTGGTCGAGTTGTTGCTCCACGGCGACCTGGCTGATCAGCCGTTGCCACTGCTCGGCCAGCTTGCGCGCCCGCTGCAGCGCGCCACGGTCCAATGCCGGCTCGTTGCGCGGCGCGTCGAAGGCCGCCAGCCGGCGGCCGATATCGGCGTCGTCCACGCCCCGCAGCAGATCCCTTTCGCCGAGGATCGCCGCCAGCCTGCAGGCCAGTCTGCCCAGCCCCAGGAACTGCCCACGCAGCAGCATGTGTGCCAGCCGCGGGTGCATCGGCAGGCCACATAACGCGGCACCATGGGCGGTCAGCTTCCAGCCGCCCTCGGTGCGCTCAAGGGCATTGAGCTGCACCAGCAGATCACGGCCCTGCTGCAATGCTGCGCCCGGCGGCACGTCCAGCCAGGCCAGCTCGGTGGGATCGTCAATGCCCCATTGGGCCAGCTGCAGCGCCAGCGGCGCCAGGTCGGCCTGGAGGATTTCCGCAGGCGTCTGCGCCGCCAGCTGTGCGTGCTGGTCGGCTGACCACAGGCGATAGCAGGTGCCGGGCTCGGTTCGCCCTGCCCGGCCGGCGCGCTGCTCTGCAGCGGCCCGGGAGATGCGGCGGGTGTGCAGCCGGGTCATGCCGGATACCGGATCGAACGCGGGTTGACGGCACAATCCCGAGTCGATAACCACCCTTACCCCCTCGATGGTCAGGCTGGTTTCGGCAATCGGCGTGGCCAGCACAATCTTGCGGCGTCCGGGCGCCGCCGGACTGATGGCCTGACGCTGGGCGGCGAAGTCCAGGTCGCCATACAGCGGGGCGATATCGATATGCGGCTGGCCAGCCAGCGCGTCCTCCAGCCGGGACTGCAGCCGGCGTATTTCTGCGGCGCCGGG
Source organism: Halopseudomonas pertucinogena (assembly GCF_014646575.1). Taxonomy (GTDB): domain Bacteria; phylum Pseudomonadota; class Gammaproteobacteria; order Pseudomonadales; family Pseudomonadaceae; genus Halopseudomonas; species Halopseudomonas pertucinogena. The sequence goes on from NZ_BMNN01000002.1 coordinate 460,296, forward strand.
GAGAAACACCAGCAGGCTGCCGCTGTCACTGGCCAGTGCCTGCAGGATCGTCTGCTCCAGCAGCGGCTCGATGGACTGGCCGGGGGAGATGGCGGCACCATGCTGGATGGTTACCGGATACTGGCGTCCCTCGCTGACCACCAGTGGTGCGTTGTCCAGCAGCTTGCTCACCGCTGCGGCGTCCAGGGTAGCGGACATCACCAGCAGCCTGAGCGGATTGCCCTCGTCACGCAGGTATTGCTGGGTCTGCAGGCACAGCGCCAGACCCAGGTCCGCATCCAGGCTGCGTTCATGGAATTCGTCGAAGATCACCAGCCCCACGCCGGGCAGCTCGGGATCGGCCTGCAGCAGCCGCTGCAGGATGCCCTCGGTCACCACTTCGATGCGGGTGGCGGCGCTGACCCGGCTTTCCAGACGGATGCGGTAGCCCACGGTCTGCCCCACCGGCTCGCCCAGCAGTTGCGCAAGCCGTTCGGCCGCAGCCCGGGCGGCCAGCCGACGCGGTTCGAGCAGGATGATCTTCTGACCGGCGAGCCAGTGGGCGTCGAGCAGGGCCAGCGGCACCAGGGTCGTCTTGCCGGCGCCGGGTGGCGCCTGCAGCACCACGCTGGGGTGGCTGGCCAGCTGCTGGTGGAGTTCGCCGAGCACGGCCTGTACGGGGAGCTGGTTCATCAATGGGCACGTCTTGTGAAAGGGCGCATTATAACCCTGCTGTCTTCAAGCCATCACCGCCGAAGCGTATAGTGTCGGCTGGATAGGTTATCTGTCACCACGAGGATCATCATGCGTCTGAAGGCTCTGGCCAGCATTGTGCTGAGCACCACTCTGATTACTCAACTGTCGGCCTGCGGTACGGTGTTCTATCCCGAGCGCCGCGGCCAGATCAGCGGCGAGATCGACCCGGGCGTGGCGATTCTCAACGGCATCGGCCTGCTGTTCTATGTCATTCCGGGGCTGATCGCCTTCGCCGTGGACTTCACCACAGGGGCGATCTACTTTCCGGACGACCGCTACACCCTGGCGCCGGAGCGCCTGGGTGAGGCCGTTGGCGCCGACGGCGAGGTGGATCCCCTGCTGCTCAAGGCCATTCTCCAGCAGGACCTGGGTATCGACCTGCCGATGGAGCAGGCGCTGCACGTCAACCAGCCCCAGGCCCGCCAGCTGGCCATGCTCGGCGTGCCGGCCCGCGGCTGATGAACCCGCCCCGGCAACCGACCCAGGTGCAGAATGATCGGCTGTTGAAACTGGCGACCTACGCCTCGGTGCTGGTTGCCCTGCTGCTGATCGCACTCAAGGCGCTGGTCTGGTACATGTCCGGCTCGGTGAGTCTGCTAGCTTCACTGATCGACTCGCTGATGGACGCCGGAGCATCGCTCATCAACCTGATCGCGGTTGCCTATGCGCTGACCCCGCCGGACAAGGGACACCGCTACGGCCACGGCAAGGCAGAAGCGCTGGCCGGGCTGGCGCAATCGGTGTTCATTGCCGGTTCCGCGCTGCTGGTGCTCTATCAGGGCATCGACCGGCTGCGCAATCCGCAGCCGCTGGACGCGGCCTGGTACGGCGTGGCGGTGATGCTGCTGTCGATCATCGCTACCCTGTTGCTGTTGCGCTTCCAGGCCAGAGTGATACGGCGCACCGGCTCGACCGCGATCCGCGCCGATGCGCTGCATTACCGCTCCGACCTCCTGATGAACGGCAGCATCATCGTCGCCCTGCTGCTGGCGCACTACGGCATACCCGGCGCCGATGCCCTGTTCGGTATCGCCATCGCGCTGGTCATCGGCTTCAGTGCCGTGCGGATCGGCCAGGACGCGGTGCAGATCCTTATGGATCATGAGCTGCCCGACGAGGTGCGCAAGGAGGCTCTGGCCCTGGCCCGGGCGGTGCCCGGGGTGATCGACGTGCATGACCTGCGCACCCGCCAGTCGGGACAGCAGTGGTTCATGCAGCTGCACCTGGAGCTGCCCGGCGACCTGCCCCTGAGTGAGGCGCACGCGCTTGGGGAGCAGGTACGTCTGGCGATACAGAAGCGATATTCCCGGGCGGAAGTCCTGGTGCACAAGGACCCGGTCTGAGATACCGGGCGCCAGAAACGCCAACGGCCGACATGGTCGGCCGCTGCGTCTGTCCTGCTCCGCATCCTCGTGGGATGGTGCCTGTCCCTCTGCCTTGTGGGCTGGGGTGGCCGGGTGATGGGTCAGTTCCGGTGGAAACTGCCATCCCTGCATCGCTCTTCTGGAGCGACCGGTTGGACTCGCCGGCCAGGGCTTGAAAACTTGCTGATATAATAACGAGCGCCCGGCGCCATTTCTTGCCTTTTATTGCAGAACCTCGCCACCATCGAGCAATAATTCACCAACATCCGCAGCGTGCACGCAATTCAATGAGGTGACCTGATGAATCCCCCCGATCTCGATCGTTATGACCTGAAGATACTGGCTGCGCTGCAGGAGGATGCCAGCATCAGCAATCAGGAGCTGGCCGACCGTATCGGTCTCTCGCCATCGCCCTGCTCGCGGCGGGTCAGGCAACTGGAAGAAGCTGGCTATATCACCCGTCATGTCGCGCTGCTGGATCAGCAGAAGCTGGGCCTGACGCTGACGGCCTTTGTCATGATCGGCATGGATCGCCACACGCCGGACCGCTTCGCCAACTTCGAATCGGCAATCCGCAAGTGTCCGGAGGTGCAGAGCTGCGCCCTGGTGACCGGTATGGATGCCGATTATCAGCTGCGGGTGGTGGTCCAGGATATGGATCATTACCAGCAGTTCCTGCTGGGCACCCTGACCCGGATCGAGGGGGTGTCCAGCGTCCGTTCGAGCTTCGTGCTCAATCAGGTAGTTTCGAGTACGGAATTGCCTCTGGGGCATCTGGTCAGATAGTTAACCCTTTTCCGAATGGAGTCTTACGTGTCCTACGAAGAATTTGAAGCTCTCGCCCTGCCCATTTCCATTTTCGCCCTGGTGGCGTTCATGGGATTCATCGTCTGGGATCTGGCGAAAAAATCCAAGGCGGGCCGCTGGGGTACCGCCGTCCTGTTCTTTGCCCTGGGCCTGGGCGTGCTGGGGTTCGTGATCAAGGCGGTGATTCTTGGTAGTGTTGAGGGTTGACGGCCCACAACAATAATTTCCGGAGGGCAGCCATGAGCCTGCACCAGTACGCGGAAACCCATGAAGTCACCAATCAGGTCCCTCCGCTGGATGGCCTGAACCTCTACCACTGCGATCTGCCGCTCCAGCAATGGGTGCATCGCTATCGCGGCGACTGGGCCAGCGAGCAGCTGGGTGCCTATGGCCAGCTGGCCGGCGGCGAGCTGATGCAGGCAGGCTTTCTGGCCAACCGTTACCCGCCGGAGTTTCACAGTCACGACCGTTACGGGCACCGGCTGGATACGGTGGAATTTCACCCGGCTTACCACCAGTTGATGAGCGCCGGAATTGCCCACGGCATCACCAGTGCGCCCTGGACCGCTCCCGGCCCCGGCGCACACGTGGCGCGCGCTGCGACCATGTACCTGCACAACCAGGCCGAGGCCGGGACCAGCTGCCCGATGACCATGACCTTTGCCTGCGTGCCGGCGCTGCGCCTGCAGCCGGACATTGCCGGGAAGTGGCTGCCGAAGATCCTGTCCCGGGAATACGACCCGCGCAATCTGCCGATGGAACAGAAGCGCGGCCTGACCATCGGTATGGCGATGACCGAGAAACAGGGCGGCACGGATGTGCGCGCCAATACCACTCGCGCTGTGCCGGTGGGCAACGCCGGCCCCGGCCAGGCCTATGAGCTGGTCGGCCACAAGTGGTTCTGCTCGGCGCCGATGTGCGATGCGTTTCTGACCCTGGCACAGACGGACCGTGGCCTGAACTGTTTTCTGCTGCCCCGTCACCGTCCGGACGGTACTCGCAACCAGTTCTATATCCAGCGGCTGAAGGACAAGCTGGGCAATCAGGCCAACGCGTCCAGTGAAGTGGAATTTCGAGGCGCGCTGGCGTGGATGATCGGTGAGGAAGGGCGCGGCGTACCGACCATCATCGAGATGGTGGCCATGACCCGCTTCGATTGCATGATCGGCTCCAGCTCGCTGATGCGTCAGGCGCTGACCCAGGCGCTGCACCATTGCGCCCATCGGCTGGTCAGCGGTCGGGTATTGGTGGAGCAGCCGCTGATGCAGAACGTGCTGGCCGATCTGGCGCTGGAAAGCGAGGCGGCGCTGGCGCTGACGATGCGCATGGCATCGGCGCTGGATAATACCGCTGATGCCCATGAGGCGCGTTTTATCCGGCTGGTTACGGCCATCGGCAAGTACTGGATCTGCAAGCGGGCGCCGGCGATGATCAACGAGGCCCAGGAGTGTCTGGGCGGTGCGGGCTATGTGGAGGACAGCATTCTGCCACGTTTGTATCGGGAGGCGCCGGTCAACTCTATCTGGGAGGGCTCGGGCAATGTGCAGTGCCTGGATGTGCTCAGGGCGTTGTCCAGGGAGCCGGGGCTGGACGAGATGCTGTTTACCGAGTTGCAGGATGGCGCTGGGGATGACCGTCTGAAGCGGCATGTCGAGCTGCTGAAGGAGCATTTTGCCGACAAGGCGGATATTCAGTACCGGGCGCGGCAGCTGACCGAGGATATCGCGGTGGCGTTGCAGGCGCGGCTGCTGCTGGATGCGGGTAACACCGCGGTGTCGGATGCTTTCATGGCCAGTCGGCTGGCCGGGTGCGGGCGGGCGTTTGGTACCTTGCCCGGTGGTCTGGATGTGCGGGGGTTGATCGAGCGCAGTATGCCGGTGGGGGCCTGGTAGGTTTTTGGTCTTTGGTGCTGGGCTGGGTGCTGGGCTGGGCTGAGCGCTGGGCTGGGCGCTGGGCTGGGCGCTGCTGCGGGATAGGGGGTGGGCAGGGATGGGTCTGGCCCATTGCCGAACTCGCACCCCGCCATCCATGGCGCTCGTCTACGGCCGTCCCTGGCCGCAGACGGTTCGGCAATGGGCCATACCCACCCCTGCCTATTAACTTTTTTACTGCGGATGGATCCATTTCTGCTCGCCTGTGAGCGCGGCAGGCTGATAACTCGTCAAACTCCTCGTGGTTGTTACGAGCGTTGGGCATCCATCCGCAACGTGGCGATCCATGGCCACAAATAGCTACGCTCCATCCGCTCGCTTATAATCCGCATCCATGAAACAGCCTCCCCGCAAGCCCCGCCCGCCGTCTCGTATCGGCAAACCCCGGCGCCAGCCCGCACCGCCCCCGGCGCAGCCTCGGCTGATCGCGCTGAACAAGCCGTTCGATGTGCTGACCCAGTTCACCGATGATCTGGGCCGGGCGACGTTGAAGGACTTCGTGGACATACCGGGGGTGTACCCGGCTGGGCGACTGGATCGGGACAGTGAAGGGTTGTTGCTGCTGACCAATGACGGGCGTCTGCAGGCACGCATCACCGACCCGAAGCACAAGCTGAGCAAGACTTACTGGGTGCAAGTGGATGGCGAGCCGACCAGAGAGCAGTTGGATCAGCTGCGTGCCGGCCCGCTGCTCAATGACGGGCCAACCCGTCCGGCGCAGGTGGAGCATATTGCCGAGCCGCAGCTCTGGCCGCGCATTCCTCCGGTGCGCTTTCGCAGGAACATTCCCACCAGCTGGCTGGCCATTACCATCAGTGAAGGCCGCAACCGTCAGGTAAGGCGGATGACGGCCGCGGTGGGCCTGCCGACCCTGAGACTGGTCCGGGTGCGGATCGGTGATTGGGAGTTGGGAGATCTGCAGCCGGGCCAGTGGCGGGAGCTGAGCATCACCCGGTAACAGAGCACCGCGCCGTGCCCCGGCCCCGAGACTGGACCTGGACCTAGACCTGGGAACGTCGAGTTCCATCTCGACGCAGCGGACTCGCCAGCAACCCAACGGCCGAGATGGAACTCGGCCCTCCTTCCAAAAACACCCTGGACCTGCGCGGGTCCGGGAACACTCAAGGGCTCGGTTGTGGTTACTCGCGCTGCCGTCTGCGACGCGACAGCACCCAGACGAAGAACACCGGTACGAACAGCACGCCCAGCAGGGTGGCGCTGAGCATGCCGCCGATGACGCCGGTGCCGATGGCCCGCTGACTCGCGGCCCCTGCACCACTGGCAATGGCCAGGGGCAGCACCCCGAGCATGAACGCCAGCGAGGTCATGATGATGGGACGGAAGCGCAGGCGGGCTGCTTCCACTGCCGCATCACGCAGGCTGCGCCCTTCGGCGTGCAGGTCCTTGGCGAACTCGACGATGAGGATGGCGTTCTTCGCTGCCAGGCCGATGATGGTAATCAGTCCGACCTTGAAGTACACGTCGTTGGGCATGCCCAGCAGGGTAACGGCCAGTACAGCCCCCAGCGCGCCGATGGGCACGATGAGGATCACCGACAGCGGAATTGCCCAGCTTTCATACAGGGCCACCAGCAGCAGGAATACCACGATCAGGGCCAGTGCCAGCAGCATGGGTGCCTGGGAGCCGGCGACCTTTTCCTGGTAGGACAGGCCGGTCCACTCGTAACCCACGCCCCGAGGCAATTCGCTGACGATCCGTTCGATCTCTTCCATGGCGGCGCCGCTGCTGTAGCCCGGTGCGGAATCGCCGGAGATCTTGAACGCGGGATATCCGTTGTACCGCACGAACTGCACCGGCCCGTGCTCCCATTCGGTCTCGACAAAGGCGGACAGCGGCACCTGTTCACCCTGGCGGTTGGGCACATACAGCTTGCCGACATCCTCCGGGGTCATGCGCTGCTCGGCATCGCCCTGCACTATCACCTTCTGCATGCGGCCGAAGTTGGTGAACTCGTTGATGAATGCCGAGCCGAAGGCGCTGGACAGGGTGGCACTGATGGCTTCGAAGCCGACACCCAGCGCCTGGGCCTTGTCCCGATCCACATGCAGTCGCAGCTGGGGTGCGTCTTCGAGACCTTCCATCATGGCGTAGGCAATCACCGGCGAGCTGTTGGCCTTCTGCAACAGCTCATCGCGCGCGGCGATCATCGCCTCGCGACCCAGGCCGCCCCGGTCCTGCAGGCGCAGGGCGAAGCCACCCGAGGTACCCAGTCCTTCGATGGATGGCGGCTGCACGGCGAAAATGGTGCCGTCAGCCACCGAGGCCAGACTCTGGTTGGCTCGCTGGCTTTCCGCGGCGACCGATTCTTCGGCGTCGCGCTCGGACCAGTCCTTGAAGGTCGGGAAGGCCAGCGCCGCATTCTGTCCCATGCCGGAAAAGCTGAAGCCCATGATCGAGACGATGCCTGCGACGCTCGGCCGGGACAGGAAGTGCTCTTCCATTGCCTCCACGGTCTTTTCTGCCCGGGGGATGGTGGCGCCGGGCGGCAGTTGCACGTCAACGATCAGGTAGCCCTGATCCTCGGCGGGCAGGAAGGCTTCCGGCAGACGGAGGAAGGTGAAGGCCAGTGCGGCGACAATCACCAGATACACCAGCATGAACCGGCCGGAGCGGCTCACCAGCCCGCCGGTGGTGCGCTTGTAGCCGCCGGTGAGTCCGGCGAAGCGACGGTTGAACCAGCCGAAGAAGCCGCGCTTCTCGTCCTTGTGCCCCTTGGGCACCGGCTTGAGCAATGTGACGCACAGCGCCGGGGTCATGCTCAGGGCGAGGAACCCGGAGAACAGGATGGAAACCGCCAGCGACAGGGAGAACTGTTCATAGATCACGCCCACCGAGCCGCCCATGAACGCGAGCGGGAAGAACACCGCCGACAGTACCAGGGTAATGCCGACAATGGCCCCGGTGATCTGCTTCATCGCCTTGCGGGTCGCTTCCAGCGGCGACAGCCCTTCCTCGGCCATGATCCGCTCGACGTTTTCCACCACCACGATGGCGTCGTCCACCAGAATCCCGATCGCCAGTACCATGCCGAACATGGTCATCATGTTTATCGAGAAACCCAGCACCGACATCACCGCAAAGGTACCGAGCAGGCACACCGGCACCACCAGCGTCGGGATCAGGGTGTAACGCAGATTCTGCAGGAACAGGAACATGACCAGGAAAACCAGCACGATGGCTTCGACCAGGGTCATGACCACCTTCTGGATGGCGGCGTCAACGAAGATGGAGGTGTCGTAGGGGATGCTGACTTCCATGTCCGGCGGAAACAGCTGCGACAGCTCATCCAGCCGCTGCTTGACGGCCTCGGCGGTGGCGATGGCGTTGGCATCGGAAGTCAGCTGCACCGCTGCGGCGGCAGCCGGGCGGCCGTTGAGCCGGGAGCTGAAACGGTATTCCTCGCGCCCCATTTCCACCCGGGCGACATCGCCCAGACGCACGGTGGAGCCGTCGGGATTGGCGCGCAGTACGATGTTCTCGAATTCTTCGACCGTTTCCAGCGTGCCCTGCACGATCAGCGTGGCAGTCAACTCCTGCTCGCTGGTGCTCGGCTGCTCGCCGAAGCTGCCCGCCGGGACCTGGACGTTCTGCGCGGCGATGGCACGGTTCACGTCCTCGATCGACAGACCGTAGCCCACCAGTTGCGAGGGATCGACCCAGACCCGCATGGCCCGTTCCGAGGAGAACATCTGCACCCGGCCGACCCCGGGAATGCGGCGGATCTCGTTGTTGATGTTACGCGCGGCGTAATCGGCCAGCCCGACCGGGTCTTTGTCGCCCTCCTTGTAACTGAGGGCGTAGATCAGCAGGAAGTTGGTGCTGGCCTGCTCCACCTGCAGGCCCTGCGCCAGCACCGCCTGGGGCAGACGCGCCTCGGCCCGCTTCAGGCGGTTCTGGACGTCCACCTGAGCCAGGTCCGGATCGGTTCCCGGCTCGAAGGTGACGCTGATCTCGGCCATGCCGTTGGAGCTGCTGGTGGACTCGTAGTAGAGCAGCCCCTTGGCCCCGTTGAGTTCTTCCTCGATGAGGCTGGTGACATTCTCGTTGAGAATGGTCGCCGAGGCACCGGGATAGGTGGCGTAGATCATGATCTGCGGCGGTGCGACGTTGGGGTACTGGGCTACGGGCAGGTTCGGCAGCGCCAGCAGACCGGCCAGGCAGATGAAGATCGCCACCACGAAGGCAAAGTTGGGGCGATTGATGAAGAACTGTGGCATGTTGGTCCCTTGGTACGATTCAGTGGGCGTCAGTTGGCAGTGACCGGCTCGACCTGGTCACCGGGCTGGAACTTGTGCACCGCATCCACGATCACCTGCTCGCCCTGCTCCAGCCCGGCAGTCACCTGCCAGTCCCGCCCGCGCATGGCACCCAGCTCTACCTCACGCTGTTGCACCCTGTTCTCCCGGTCCACCACCAGGACCCGGGCAATGCTGTCGGTTCCACGCACTATCGCGCGCTGGGGTACGAAGATGGCCGATGCTTCCATTCCCACTTCGGTCTGCACCCGCACGTACATGCCCGGCAACAACACGGCATCCGGGTTCGGCAGCTCGGCGCGCAACACCACCTGGCCGGTACTCGGGTCGACGGAAACATCCGAGAACAGCAGGCGCCCCTCCTGCGAATAGCCCTGCTTGCCCAGGGTGATACGCACCTTCGCCGCGCCGTCATCGTCCTGCCTGATCCGGCCTTCGGCGACAGCAGCACGCAACCGCAGCAACTCGTCCACCGACTGGGTGAAGTCGGCATATATGGGGTCGAGCTGCTGAATGCGGGCCATCGGCGTAGCCTCCCCCTGACCGACAAGGGCACCCTCGGTCACCAGCGCCCGGCCGATGCGCCCGTCGATCGGCGCGGTTACCGTGGCGCAGCCCAGGTTCAGTTCGGCCGTCTTCAGCGCTGCCTCGGCGCTGAGCTTTTCTGCTTCGGCGCTCTTCCGGGCGGCGATTGCGTTGTCATACTGCTGTTGGCTGATCGCACGGCTCTCCACCAGCCCCTCGTAACGCCGCGCCACGCTGGATGCCTGGAACAGGTTGGCTTCCGCCTGGGCCAGCGCACCGCGGGCCTCGGCCACAGCTGCCTCCAGCGGCTGCGGATCGATGCGGAACAGCACATCACCGGCCTTGACATCGGCGCCCTCGGTAAACAGCCGCTCCAGCACGATGCCGGGCACCCGTGCGCGGACTTCCGCTGTACGCGCCGGCTCGATCCGGCCGGGCAACTCGGTGGTGAGCATATGGTCTGACGGTTCGATTACCTGCACCTGAGCCTTCGGCACCGCCTGGGCAGGTTGATCGGCCGTTTCCCCTTGGCAGCCGGCTAACAAAAAGGCGGCAAGAACGCTGAGAAGGGCGTTACTGGAACGACAGAATGCCAACATGGGTATGTCCTTGGATGAATACAGGAAAACAGGCACAAAATGAGGGCCGCCATGCTACTGACATCGTCCATATGAATCAATATTGATTCATATGAGACCATTTAACATCTGGGGTACACTCAACCGCAATCTCAAAGACCACAGGAGCGGAACAGCATTCCCATGACCCGCCAAGCGACCCTCAGCAGAACCGAAAAAGCGCTCGTCCGCTCTCTGGCCCTGACCCTGTCGGAAAATCCGGGCGCCACCCTGCAGGAAATGGCCAGCGCGGCTGGCGTCAGTCGCGCCACCCTGTATCGTTTCGCTGCCACCCGGGAGCAGGTCGTGGAGATCACCCGCAGTCATGCGATTCACGTGATCGCCGAGATTCAGCGGGATGCCTCGCTGGAGGCCCGACCGCCACTGGAGGCATTGCGTCTGCTGATCAGCAGACATATCGAGGAGCGGGAGTTCTGTGTGTTCCTGATTTCGCAGATCGGGCCCTACATCGACAGTCGAGACGTACCGGCAGAATGCGTGACGCTCGAGCAGCGCATGGATGCGTTCTTTGCCCGCGGGCAGAAGGAGGGCGTACTGCGCGGAGATGTGCCGGACCGATGGCTGACGGACCTGTTCTTCGGCGTGCTGTTTTCGTTATGCGAGTCGGAATACCGCGGACGCATCGCCCGTTGCGAGATGCAGCGGTTGTTCGAGGAAGCCTTTCTGAACGGTGCACTGGCTGCCGCGCCGGGCGCCAGCGCACCTGCCGGTCAGTAGCGCCAGCCCAGCCGGCGAAAGACAAAGCCCATCAGCCAGGCGGGGCCGATCAGCAGAAATTGCAGGTCTTTGAAAAAGGACGGCTTCTTGCCTTCCACCTGGTGGCCGATGAACTGCCCGATCCAGGCCAGTACGAAGATGGCGACACTCGGCCAGAACACCCATGGCATCAAGCTCAACACCCACAGCATGAGCAGACTCTGCAATGCCATGACCAGCGCCAGCTGCCATGACAGCAGGACATAGAACGCCAGCGCCAGACCGACCACCGTGGCGGCCACCACAGGATGCAGCGCCCAGAGGATGCCCAGCACACTGAAGGTGATCAGCGGCACACAGATCCAGTGCACCAGCTTGTTTATCGGATTGCGATGGCTTTCGCCATACTCGTCGAACCATTGGTCTACGCTTTTCATCAGCAGCTTCCCTCGCCGGTTGTTGTTATAGTGTCCGGTTTCCGATAACGGCACTCCTGTGCGGGCTCTGTGTCCTGCGCCCAGGCTGCTGCCATACCGATACCCGACCTCTGATGGTAAGCTTATCCCATGATTACGCCTACTCCTTTTCGCCCCGTTGTTCTCTGTCTTTCCGGCCATGACCCCAGCGGCGGAGCCGGCCTGCAGGCGGATATCGAGGCCCTGATTGCCCAGGGCTGCCATGCCGCTCCGACGGTCACCGCACTGACCGTGCAGAACACCGTGGACGTGAGCGATTTCCGGGTGCTGGATCGCGAATGGGTGCTGGCTCAGGCCAATGCCGTGCTCAATGACATGCCTGTATCTGCGGTGAAGCTGGGCATGCTCGGCAGCCTGGAGATGGTCGATACCGTGGTCGAGATCATGCAGGCTCACCCTGACCTGCCACTGGTCTGCGACCCGGTGCTGCGCGCCGGCGGCGGTGGCTCACTGGGCAAGGACGAGGTCGGCTACGCCATGCGCGAAAAGATCATGCCGCTGGCGCGCATCGCCACCCCGAACCTGCCTGAAGCACGCATCCTTGCCGAACTGCCCGAGGGCACGGCCGACGAATGCGCAGCGAAACTGCTGCCGCGCTGCCAGAACCTGCTGATTACCGGCGGCCACGGCACCGAGCAGGAAGTGCATAACCGCCTGTACTGCCAGGACGGCAGCCAGCACACCTTTACCTGCGCCCGGCTGCCCGGCGAGTACCACGGCTCCGGCTGCACCCTGGCCAGCACCCTCGCCGGCCGGCTGGCGCTGGGCGAGGAGCTGGTCAGCGCGGTGGAAACGGCGCTGGATTACACCTGGCGCACCCTGCGCGACGCGGACCATCCCGGCAAGGGACAATATATTCCCCGCCGCCTGCCGCTGGATTTCTGCCAATGACCCTGCGCGGGCTCTACGCCATTACCGACAGCGCCCTGCTCGCTGACGGCAGATTGGTGCCTTATGTCGAGGCTGCCCTCACCGGTGGCGCACGTCTGCTGCAATACCGGGACAAGAGTGGCGATGCCGGGCGGCGGCTGGAGGAAGCCGCCCAGCTCAAGGAGCTGTGCCAGCGCCATGGCGCGCAGCTGCTGATCAATGATGATCTGGCGCTGGCCAGCGAACTGCAGGTCGGTGTACACCTGGGCCGTGACGACGGCTCTCTGCGCGAGGCCCGCGAGCAGCTGGGCCCCCAGGCTATCATCGGCGCAACCTGTCAGGCCGATCTGGACTATGCCGCCGAGGCTATCGAGGCCGGGGCAAGCTATATCGCCTTCGGCCGTTTCTTCCAGTCGGAAACCAAGCCCGGCGCACCGGCTGCCACCTCCGAGTTGCTGACCCGGGCGCGCCAGCGCTTCAGCCTGCCCATCGTGGCCATCGGTGGTATTACCGTGGACCGCGCACCCCCGCTGCTGAAAGCAGGCGCCGATCTGCTGGCCGTGGTCCACGGTCTGTTCGGCGCCGAATCCGCTGCAGAGGTGCAACGCCGCGCCCGGGCCTTCCACACCTTATTCATGAATTGAGAGATAACCATGTCCCGCTCCGAAGATCTTTTTGCCAGTGCCCAGAAACACATCCCCGGTGGCGTCAACTCTCCGGTACGCGCCTTCCGCAGCGTCGGCGGCAGTCCGCTGTTCATCAAGCATGCCGAAGGCGCCTACATCATCGATGAGGACGACAGGCGCTATGTGGACTACGTCGGTTCCTGGGGCCCGATGATTCTCGGTCATGGGCACCCGGAGGTACTGGACTCGGTCCGTCGCCAGCTGGAGCACGGCCTGTCCTATGGTGCACCCACCGCCATGGAAACCGAAATGGCCGAGCTGGTGTGCTCGCTGGTGCCCTCCATGGACATGGTGCGCATGGTCAGCTCCGGTACCGAGGCAACCATGAGCGCCATCCGTCTGGCCCGCGGCTATACCGGCCGTGACACCATCATCAAGTTCGAAGGCTGTTACCACGGTCATTCCGACAGCCTGCTGGTCAAGGCCGGCTCCGGCGCACTGACCTTCGGTGTACCCAGCTCCCCGGGCGTGCCGGCGGCCTTTGCCCAGCACACCCTGACCCTGCCCTACAACGACATCGCTGCGGTACGTGAAACCCTGAGCACGGTGGGCAAGGATGTCGCCTGCATCATCGTCGAGCCGGTGGCCGGCAACATGAACTGTGTTCCGCCGGTGCCGGGGTTCCTCGAAGGTCTGCGCGAGGTCTGCGACGAGTATGGCGTGGTGCTGATCTTCGATGAGGTGATGACCGGCTTTCGCGTCGCCCTGGGCGGTGCCCAGGCGCATTTCGGTGTCACCCCTGACCTGTCCACCTTCGGCAAGATCGTCGGCGGCGGCATGCCGGTGGGTGCCTTCGGTGGCAAGCGCGAGATCATGGAACAGATTTCTCCGCTGGGCCCGGTCTACCAGGCCGGCACCCTGTCCGGTAATCCGCTGGCGATGGCCGCCGGCCTGACCACGCTCAGGCTGATCAGCCGCCCCGGATTCCACGATGAGCTGAGCGAATACACCAGCCGTCTGCTGCAAGGCCTGCAGGACCGCGCCGATGCGGCCAGCGTGCCCTTCGTCACCACTCAGGTCGGTGCCATGTTCGGCCTTTACTTCAGCGGTGCCGACGCCATCCAGACCTTCGAGGATGTCATGGCCAGTGATGCGGAGCGCTTCAGCCGTTTCTTCCATCTGATGCTGGAGCAGGGGGTCTATTTCGCACCCAGCGCCTATGAGGCCGGCTTCACCTCGATCGCCCATGGCGAAGCCGAGCTGCAGCTGACCCTGGATGCCGCCGAGCGCGCCTTCGCCGCGCTCTGAGGCGAGCCACCGATGCCAGCCGCCCCGCATTGGCGGGCGGTTGGCGCCAGCGACAATCCGGCGCACAATGAACATCTGCCACCAGCCCATGGAATCGCCATGCACAGCCCTGTCCGACCACTTGCCCTGCTCTGTGCCCTGACCCTCGCAGTGGCCAGTTCAAGTGCCCTGGCCCAGAGCCAGGAGCCGCTGCTGATCAGCACCGAGGAGCGCTGCGCGTTCAATCGCGTCGATGATGAAAGCCTGCCGCTGGCGCTGGAGAACTGCCTGGAAATGGCCGAAGCCGAGGACATGCAGGCCCAGTTCGAGATGGGTGAGCTCTACTATCATGGCGAGCGCACCGAACGGGACCTGCCCCTGGCAATGAAGTGGTACGAACGCGCGTCCATCCAGGGGCACCCGGACGCGCAATACCGGCTGGGGCTGATGCATGCCACCGGCGAAGGCGTGGAGCGCAACCTGCCCCAGGCCTACATCATGCTGAAGATGGCCGCCGTGAACGGGCAGGACGCCGCCATGGACGCCAGCGACCGCCTGACCGAAGAAATGAGCGAAGAGGAAATCGCTGCGGCCACCCAGGTGCTCGGCACCCTGTTCCGCAACTACCTGCGACACATCCGCGAGGAGCAGTTGCGTCGCCTGTCGCCGGAAGGCGATAACGGCATCTCCCGTCCCTGATCCGCCAGTCCGGGAACCCGGCCCGGACATCGCGTTCCCCTCACTGACGCCACGGCAGCCAGGCCCACCTGCGGCAAATCGACCCATTTAATTGACACTGTCAACCTCACCACTTAAGGTTGTCATCGTCAACTATCTGTTAACGCAACAACCTTCCCCGGCCTATTCGCCCTCGCCAACTGACAAGCAGGAGCGACGGGCCCTACTTTCTCTGTCCACGCTCACGCACCAGGGACGTCCACGCCGGGTTGGCTCATCAAACTGAGTAAAAGTGAATGCCGATACATGAATCCAATTTCTTTGGGCTCCTGTTCAGCCCCCTGTTCCTGATGGTGGTTATCGCTCTGGCCATCACCAGTTTTGCTGTACGCATCATCGACCGGGTCATCCCCTATTCCATGCAGCATAACGAGAGTCTCATGAGCATGCTGATGTTCATGGGGATTCTGGCTTCCCTGGTAAGTATCAGCTTTTGAGAGATATCAATGAAAAGAACGGCTAATGCTGCCCTGACACTGGTCCTGCTATGCGGGATCGTCCTCGTCGCCATCTACATATGGGACCGCTACATGTACACACCCTGGACCCGGGATGGCCGGGTGCGAGCCGAGGTCGTCAATATCGCACCGGACGTGTCCGGCTGGATCAAGGAGATGAACGCACATAACGCCCAGCAGGTGAAAGCGGGCGACGTTCTCTTCACCGTGGATGACGCTCGATACCAGGTGGCACTGGAGCTTGCCGAGGCGCAGATGAACAGCGCGAAGATTGCCTGGCAGCGCAGCTCCAACGTGTACGAGCGCCGCAAGCGTCTCAGAAAGGGCGCGGTCAGTCGCGAGGAAATCGATACTGCGCGCCTGGACATGCTCGAAAGCGAGGCGGCCTATATCCAGGCCAAGGCCGCCTGGGACAATGCCAGGCTGGACCTTGAGCGCACCGTATACCGGGCGCCTGTCAGCGGCAAGATCACCAACCTGGAACTCGAGCCCGGCGACTATGTTACTCGGGGCTCCAGTCAGCTGGCTCTGGTGCGCGATTCCAGTTACTACGTCACCGGGTATTTCGAGGAGACCAAGATTCCTTCCATTCGCCCGGGTGACAAGGTGGATATCTGGCTGATGGCGGGCAAGATGAAGCTCGAAGGCGAGGTCGAGTCGATAGACAGCGGTATTTCCAACACCAACACCACGCCCGGCAATCAGCAGCTCCCTTCCGTGGAGGCGACCTTTGCCTGGGTGCGGCTGGCGCAACGCATCCCGGTCAATATCCGGATCACCCATATTCCGGATGACCTGTCGCTGAGCGTCGGCATGTCCGCCACGCTGAAGGTGCACAGCGCGCCGGACCGGCAGAGTGAGCAGCGGTCGGTGATGCATGCGCTGCGCGAGAACCTGCAGACGCTGTTTTGACCATCATGAAAGCAGAGGTTAGCCGATGACGACCCGGGTGCTGGATTCCTATCTGTTCGGCAACAAGTTGGCGGTGAAGACAGCCATCAAGCTCAGTGTCTCCGTATGGGGTGCGTTTCTCATTGCCGTGCTGCTGCAGATGGAGCGCCCGGTCTGGGCGATGATCACCGGGATGATCTCGTTCTTCTCGCCGGCCCACGCGCAGATCCTGAAGAAGTGTATCTACCAGTGTCTGAGTACCCTGCTCGCGGGAGTACTGGGCGTCATTCTGATGGCCTTTTTCGCCCAGAGCCCACTCCTGGCCGGACTCGGCGCAAGCGTGCTGGTATTCGCCGGTGCGGCCGCAGCATTCAATACCCGGGATTCGAACTTCACCTTCTGCTGCACCATCTTCGCGGTCACTGTCTGCCTGATGGTGGTGGTACCTGCCAACTTCGGCCCGACCAGCAACTTCATCATCAGCACCTTCATCGACCGTGTCGGCACCATCCTCTGCGGCGTGATCTGGGCAGCGTTCGTCAGCGCAAGCCTGTGGCCGGTATTCGATACCGACCAGCTCCGGCGCTCGGCGGGGAGACTGTTCGGCTCGGTGCTGTCACTGCCACAGAACTTCAAGTTGCCGGCGAAACAGAGAAAGCAGGACTTTGCCGCGGTCTACGCGGGCATCATCGAATATTCCGACCTGGCCGACCATTGTGATTTCGAGGGAATGTGGGGCCGCCGGGGGGCCCGCGTAGCGCGGAAGATGAACCTGCTGGCGATCAGGGTCTGCACCCATGTGTACATCCTGCTCCGAACCACCTCCACCCGTTCGCTGCGGATGATCGCCCTGCTCCGTGAGCTCGAAGGCGTGGCGAAGACATTACAGGCCAAGGGCGAGCGGCTTGATTCGGCGGATCTGGAGCCGCTGGACCGCTTCATCGAGACCCGGTGCAGCTCAGACGGCGGGGCGGACCAGTCGGCGGAGGAGCAGCTGGGTAAGGGACGAATCTCGCTGCTCGCCCGGGATCTGCGCGAGTTCGTGCATATGTACATCAGTCTGCTGCGCTCGGAAAAGGTCGACGTCAAAGGCGTGCGGGTGAGGCGCTACCCGCAGATCAAGAACAGCATCCGCACCGGCCTTCGCGCCATGACACTGTTTCTCATCACCTATACGCTGTGGTACGCGATGGGCTGGAACAATGGTTTTCTCATGGCGATCGTTCCTGTCGTATACAGCGTGGCGCTGTGCAAGGCGCCCCACCCCGCCGCCATTACCCGGCAGATAATCATCGGGACGCTCATTGCCGTGCCGGTCGGACTGGTCGCGACCAGCATCCTGGGCGAGGCCTCCAGCGCGCTGGAACTGCTGGTGGTAGTGGCGGGCATCCCTCTGTTCTTCGGTTTCATGGGCATGTCCAGCATGCACACTTTCGCCTACAGCATCGGCTTCAACGTATCCTTCCTGGTATTTCTGCTGCCGCAGAACATAGTCATGGTGGACATGGGATTTGCCATAGAACGCTGCCTCTCACTTGCCATAGGTGCGGCGATACTAGCTCTGCTGTTCACCCTGATACCCAAACGGCCCGCGCTGAAGGATCCGGACAATCCCGACCGACTGTTCGACAGCGACCTTGAGCGATATCTGCTGAAAAACCGCCATGATCGTGCTTCCCCGGTCCAGCTTGCCCGAAGCATCGGCCTGGTGATTGACAAGATGGTGCACGTGGCCATGCTCGAGGCTCCTGAGAAGAAGGAGGAGCTGCTGGAGCATGCCGGAACGGCAATCTTCCTGATGAGCCAGTCCCAGCAGGTGTCCCTGTACATGCGCAACCTGGGTCTGGGGGCCGCAGGCCGTGAAGTACTGGATAGGTGGCGTGCAGAGATCTACCAGAACTACGCTTCCAGAGAGAACAGGTGGGACATCAGACTGGCGGACACACTGCAGCCCCTTCTTGAGCAGGCGGATGATCGAGCATCCGCTTCCCTGGACCAGCAATACGGCTGGCTGGACAGCCTGGATCAAACCACACGCAGCGTGTTCCGAAGCGCTGCCTGATTACTGTCGGGAACGGGAAAAGTCCGCCATCGGGCTTCTGCTCGCCACGCGTCCGGCCTACAATCGGTTGCTACCATCAAGTATAAAAGGGCAATCTCCATGAATCCCCGCCTTCTGGCTGATCCTTTGCACCAACTGGCTCATGCCTATCAGTCACATATGCGTCGAGCGCTGCGGGCAGCGGGAGTCGAATTACCCCCCACCCACGTGCGGGCCCTGAAGGGGATCGCGCTCACACCGCAGTGCACTGCGCAATCACTGACTGTTTATATGCGCAGCGACAAGGCGCAGATCACCCGGGTGCTCAACGACCTGCTCGCCGCGGCACTGATAGTGAAACATGACAATCCGGATGATGGTCGCAGCCGGCTGCTGGAGCTCAGCAGCAGCGGTCAGGCCGTGCTGAAGCACGCCCAGGCGCTCGAATCGGCGGTGGGCAGGCAGATGACCGAGGGGCTGAGCAGCGATGAAGTGGATGTCTTCCTGCGTACTGCCCAGCGGATTACCGACAATCTGAACGGCGCGCAGCACGCCGTCTAGCCCTTCAGTTCTGCCCTGGCCCCGGCGGCATCGGAAACGACATGACGTTGCTGCCCGCCTTGGCTTCACTGATGCGTGCCTGGCCGACCCGCTCCACCTCATCGATACGCACCACCGAGTGCATCGGAATGAAGCTGCGGCTGACACCCTCGAACTGATTCTTCAGCTTCTCTTCGCTGGGATCGACCAGCATCTGGGATCGCTCACCGAACACCAGCTCCTCGATCTCCAGAAACCCCCACAGTTCGCTCTGGAAGATCTGCCGGGCGTAGATCTCGAAAACCTGGCCCTGATTGAGAAAAATCACCCGAAAAATCGGCTGCTGCCTGTCTTTGCTCATGGATCTCACACGCTGCACAACATGACTTGGGGACGCAGGCAGCTGTAGTGCCCGGTCGAAGGTCGCGGATCATAGCATATCCCCTTTCCGGGCCGACAACCGCCATCACACTGGTCCTGCCAAGCGTGTATAATCGCCGTTTTTTCCAGGAGTCAGTCCGGCGAATCCATGGCCAAGAAACTTTACATCCAGACCCACGGCTGCCAGATGAACGAGTACGACAGCTCGCGCATGGCGGACCTTCTCGGCGAACACCAGGCAATGGAGCTGACCGACAGTCCCGATGAGGCGGACGTCATCCTGCTCAATACCTGCTCGATCCGCGAGAAGGCGCAGGAGAAGGTGTTCTCCGAGCTGGGGCGCTGGCGGCCGCTGAAGGAGAAGAACCCCGAGCTGATCATCGGCGTCGGCGGCTGCGTGGCCAGCCAGGAAGGCACCGCCATCCGCGACCGCGCCTCCTATGTGGATGTGGTGTTCGGCCCGCAGACCCTGCACCGCCTGCCGGAGATGATCAACGCCGCGCGCACCACCGGCACCGCCCAGGTCGACGTGTCCTTCCCGGAGATCGAGAAGTTCGACCGCCTGCCCGAGCCGCAGGTGGATGGCCCGACTGCCTATGTATCGGTGATGGAAGGCTGCAGCAAATACTGCAGCTTCTGTGTGGTGCCCTATACCCGGGGTGAGGAAGTCAGCCGCCCCTTCGATGACGTGCTGGCCGAATGCGTGCACCTGGCCGAGAACGGTGTGCGCGAGATCACCCTGCTGGGGCAGAACGTCAACGGTTATCGCGGCGACACCCATGACGGCGGCATTGCCGACCTGGCGGACCTGATCCGTGTCATCGCCGAAATCGACGGTATCGATCGCATCCGCTATACCACCTCGCATCCGCTGGAGTTCTCCGACAGCCTGATCCGCGCCCACGCCGAGGTGCCCAAGCTGGTCAAGTATCTGCACCTGCCGGTGCAGTCCGGGTCCGACCGGGTACTGGCCGGCATGAAGCGCAACCACACGGTGCTGGAATACAAGTCGCGCATCCGCAAGCTCAAGGCAGCGGTGCCGGACATCATCCTCAGCTCCGATTTCATCGTCGGCTTCCCCGGCGAGACCGACCGTGACTTCGAACAGACCATGAAGCTGGTCGAGGAAGTCGGCTTCGACTTCTCCTACTCCTTCATCTACAGCGCGCGCCCCGGCACGCCCGCCGCCGAGCTGGCCGACGACACACCCAGCGAGGTCAAGAAGCAACGTCTGCAGATCCTGCAGGCGCGCCTCAACCAGCAGGGATTCGAGAACAGCCGCCGCATGGTCGGCAGCACCCAGCGCATCCTGGTCACCGACTATTCCAAGAAGGACCCGGGCATGCTGCAGGGTCGCACCGAGCACAATCGGGTGGTCAACTTCCGCTGCGACAATCCCGGCCTGATCGGTCAGTTTGTCGATGTGCATATCGACGAAGCCCTGCCCCACTCCCTGCGCGGCACCCTGGTGAGCGAAACCGGGTACTGACAGAAGCTTTTCGTGTCCGACCGGGTGCCTGCACCCGGCTTTGCACGGGAAGCTTTGCGCGCTATGCTGTGATTCTTCCAATTGCCATATGGCCACCTACAGATCACCTTGAACGTTCCCTTGACTATCCATCGTTTCAGTATCGAGCCCGTGGACTCCCGGCGCTTTGCCAGTCTGTGCGGCCAGTTTGATGAAAACCTGCGCCTGATCGAACAGCGCCTCGGTATCGAGGTACGCAATCGGGGCAACCATTTCGAGCTCATAGGCGACCCGGCGATCACCCGCTCGGCTGAAGCCGTGCTGCGCCAGCTCTACCGGGAAACCCGCGACAACCGGGACCTGGCGCCGGAAACCGTGCATCTCTACCTGCAGGAATCGGGGCTGGAGAATCTCAGCGAAGCCCTGCAGCAGAGCGGCGGCCAGCAGCCGGTGGTACTGCGGACCAAGCGCATGACCATCCAGCCTCGGGGGCCGAACCAGCAGAACTATGTGCGCTCGATCCAGGAACATGACATCAACTTCGGCATCGGCCCGGCGGGCACCGGCAAGACCTACCTTGCGGTGGCCTGCGCGGTGGACGCCCTGGAGCGCGAACAGATCCGCCGCATTCTGCTGGTGCGCCCGGCGGTGGAAGCCGGAGAAAAGCTCGGCTTCCTGCCCGGCGACCTGTCACAGAAGATCGATCCCTACCTGCGGCCGCTGTATGACGCGCTGTACGAGATGCTCGGCTTCGAGCAGGTGGCCAAGCTGATCGAACGCCAGGTCATCGAGGTTGCTCCACTGGCCTACATGCGCGGACGCACGCTCAACAACAGCTTCATCATCCTCGACGAGAGCCAGAACACCACCCTGGAACAGATGAAGATGTTCCTGACCCGGATCGGCTTCGGCTCCACTGCGGTGATCACCGGTGACATCACCCAGGTCGACCTGCCCCGGGGCACCCGCTCGGGCCTGACCCATGTGATGGACGTGCTCAAGGACGTGAAAGGCATCGGCTTCACCCACTTCAAATCCAAGGACGTGGTGCGCCACCCCCTGGTCCAGCGCATCGTGGAAGCCTACGACCGCTTCGACCAGCGTCAGGAGCAGGAGCGCCAGGAGCGCCGCAATGACAGTTGAGGTAGACATACAGAGGGCAACGGACGCCCCAGACCAGCCTGACGACGACAGTTTAATACGCTGGGCCGCCCTGGCCCTGCGTGACGATCCCGGCAAGGAACTGACCATACGCCTGGTCGATGCCGAAGAAAGCCGGACCCTGAACCGTGAGTACCGGAACAGGGACTACCCGACCAACGTCCTGTCCTTTCCTGCCGATCTGCCTCCCGAACTGAATATTCCGCTGCTCGGCGACCTGGTCATCTGCGTGCCGGTGGTCAACCGTGAGGCAAGTGAACAGCGCAAGAGCCCTGACGCCCACTGGGCTCATATGGTCATCCACGGCTGCCTGCACCTGCTCGGACATGACCACATCGATGATGACGAAGCCGAAGTGATGGAACAACTGGAACGCCAGCTGCTGGCAGAGCTGGGCATAGCCGACCCCTACCTTGAATCCGATGAGTAAGAGAGAACCATGAGCGAAGAACGACCAACCGGTGGACCCAGGTCCTGGCTGGAGAAACTGGTTCAGCCCTTTGCCCAGGAACCGCGCAACCGTCAGGAGCTGCTTGAAGTCCTGCGTGAGGCCCAGAGCAACGAGGTGCTCGACCTCGAGGCGCTGAGCATCATCGAGGGTGCCCTGCAGGTGGCCGACATGCAGGTGCGGGATATCATGATTCCCCGCTCGCAGATGAACACCATCAAGGCCAGTCAGACGCCCAGGGAGTTCCTGCCGGAGATCATCGAGGCGGCGCACTCGCGCTTTCCGGTAGTGGGTGAAAGCATCGACGACGTGCTCGGCATCCTGCTGGCCAAGGACCTGCTGCCGTTACTGCTCGAGGGCAATACCGACCGCTTCAATATCAAGGATGTGCTGCGCCCGGCTACCTGCGTGCCCGAGTCCAAGCGCCTGAACGTGCTGCTCAAGGAATTTCGCGCCACCCACAACCACATGGCTATCGTCATTGACGAATACGGCGGTGTATCGGGGCTGGTGACCATCGAAGACGTGCTGGAACAGATCGTCGGGGATATCGAGGACGAACACGATTTCGACGACGAGGAATACATCAAGGCACTGCCTTCCGGTGATTATCTGGTCAAGGGCCTCACGCCGATCGAGGAGTTCAACGAGGAGTTCGATACCGGCTTTTCTGACGAGGAGTTCGACACCGTCGGCGGCTTGGTGATGAACGCTTTCGGTCATCTGCCCAAGCGCAACGAGATCGTTGAGCTGGAAGGCTTCCGGGTACGCATTCTGAATGCCGACAGTCGCCGCATACACCTGCTGCGGGTCAGCCTGATCCAGAGCTGAACGGCCCCCGTCCCAACGATTGACGCCCGAGTGGCCGGGATGGAACCCGGCACAGGAATCAGAGGAACCCATGCCACTGCTGCATACACTGCTCGAATGGCTGCGCGGCCCCGGCTGGCGCGGCCACCTGCTGGCCCTGGCCGCCGGCGCCCTCACCACCCTGTCCTTCACCCCCTTCGACATCTGGCCACTGGGGCTGGTGTCGATCGCGCTGCTGTACCAGGGCCTGGCATGCCTGGGTGGCCGTCAGGCCATGTACCGGGGCTGGTTCTGGGGTCTCGGCCTGTTTCTCAGCGGGGTGTCGTGGATCTATATCAGCATCCACGTCCACGGCTATGCCTCTCCTCCCCTCGCCGGCCTGCTCACCGGCGGGCTGGTCGCCGGGCTGGCGCTGATTCCGGCACTGACTGCCTGGATCTGGGTGCGCTGGCTGCGCCCCGACGGGTCGCCGTTGCTGGGCAGCCTCGGCTTCGCTGCGCTCTGGGTTGGCCAGGAGTTCTTCCGCAGCTGGTTTCTTACCGGCTTTCCCTGGCTGTACCAGGGCTATGCCCACACCGACACCTGGCTGGCCGGCTGGGCTCCGCTGGGCGGCGTCTGGCTGCTGAGCTTCATCTGCGTGTTGAGCGGCTGCCTGCTGAGCGAATGGTCGCTGTGGCGTCGCCCCAGACCCGCCATGGCCGCCGGCGGCCTGCTGCTGGGGTGGTGGATCGGCGGCGCACTGCTCACCCAGGTGGAATGGACCCGCCCTGCCGGCGAGCCGCTGTCCGTCGCGCTGATCCAGGCTGACATCGAGCAGTCACGCAAATGGGATCCGGCGCATATCGACTACACCCTCGCCACCTACCGCGACATGACGTATGCCCAGCGTCCGGATACCGATATCATCGTCTGGCCGGAAACGGCAGTACCCGTGCTCAGCAGCGGTGCCATGCCCTTCGTTCAGGGGGTCGCTGCCAACCTGGCGCAGCAGGGCACGACCCTGATCACCGGCATTCCGATCGACCAAACGGACGCAGAAGGCCAGATGCGCATCTACAACGGCATCATGGTCGCCGGGGAGCAGCCGCATCACTACCTCAAGCACAAGCTGGTGCCCTTCGGTGAATATGTGCCGCTGGAAGGGTTGTTACGGGGAATGATCGCCTTCTTCGACCTGCCGATGTCGAGCTTCTCCCGCGGCCCGGTGGAACAGGCTCCGCTGGAAGCCAGCGACTACCGACTCGCGCCTTTCATCTGCTACGAAACCGTTTATCCCGATTTCGCTGCGCGCCTGGCTGCACGCAGCGAGCTGCTGATCACCATCAGCAACGACAGCTGGTTCGGCGAGTCCATCGGCCCGCTGCAGCACCTGCAGATGGCACGCATGCGAGCGCTGGAATCGGGCCGCTGGATGATTCGGGGAACGAACAATGGGGTGACCGCCCTGATCGATCATCAGGGCCGGATTACCGCTCGGATTCCGCAGTTCCAGCAACTGGCGCTGCACGGGGAAGTTCAGCCCCGATCGGGGCTTACGCCATGGTTGCGCTGGGGCAACTGGCCACTGGTTACGCTAATGCTGCTGAGTCTGTTGGCGTGTGCCGGCAAGCGACGAAATAGCCGCCGGTGAAGCGCTCGGGTCGAGATTCATGCTGCGCATAATCTGATCCAGCAGTTGCAGGTCCGCATTGCTCAGTCCTTCGATTTCAAGCTCGCCCGGCAGCGCGGTCTGCCCGGTGAGCCATTGGCGGGTGCAGGCCATGTCCATGGCCTGATCCAGTCGGCGCAACAGTCGTCCATAGGAGGAATCGCGACTGCTGCGCAGGGTGGTCGAATCCAGTGATTTCATACCGATCTCCCTGAATTTATTGTCATGTCCAGCTCGGCGGGACCTCTCGGAAGCGCCTGCGCAGAGGGTCTGTCTGCCGTCCTGCGGCTTCCTTGCCCTCAGCATAGACGCCGCTGCCAGGTTCTCCCGCCAGCCGCGACGAATGGCATACGACTACCTGAGCAGAGCGCTGTGGTGTATGCTGCCCCATCA
Organism: Halopseudomonas pertucinogena; assembly: GCF_014646575.1. Lineage (GTDB taxonomy): Bacteria > Pseudomonadota > Gammaproteobacteria > Pseudomonadales > Pseudomonadaceae > Halopseudomonas > Halopseudomonas pertucinogena. Next base: position 485,505 of record NZ_BMNN01000002.1, read on the forward strand.
CTTTTTATCTGACATACGAGTCGACAGACAGCCCACCCATGCAAGAACAGTATTCACCCCGCGATATCGAAACCGCCGCCCAGCAGGAATGGGAACAGTCCGACGCCTTCCGGGTTGAAGAAACCCCGAACCGCGACACCTATTACTGCCTGTCCATGTTCCCCTACCCCAGCGGCAAGCTGCACATGGGGCATGTGCGCAACTACACCATCGGCGATGTGATTGCCCGCTACCAGCGCATGCAGGGCCGGAACGTGTTGCAGCCCATGGGGTGGGATGCCTTCGGCATGCCGGCGGAGAACGCGGCGATGAACAACCAGGTTGCCCCCGCCGCCTGGACCTACGCGAACATCGACTACATGCGCAACCAGCTCAAGAGCCTCGGGCTGGCCATCGACTGGTCACGGGAGTTCGCCACCTGCAGCCCGGAATATTATCGCTGGGAACAGTGGCTGTTCACCCGCCTGTATCGCAAGGGTGTGATCTACCGCAAGAACGGCACCGTGAACTGGGACCCGGTCGATCAGACCGTGCTGGCCAACGAGCAGGTAATTGACGGCCGCGGCTGGCGCAGCGGCGCGCTGATCGAGAAGCGCGAGATTCCGATGTACTACTTCCGCATCACCGACTACGCGGAAGAACTGCTCAGTTCGCTGGACGACCTCACCGGTTGGCCGGAGCAGGTCAAGACCATGCAGCGCAACTGGATCGGCAAATCCGTAGGGATGGAAGTCCACTTCCCCTATGACCAGTCCTCCATCGGCCATGCCGGCAGACTCAAGGTCTTCACTACCCGACCTGACACCCTGATGGGCGCCACCTATGTTGCCGTGGCCGCCGAGCACCCGCTGGCCACCCAGGCCGCTGCTGACGATCCGGTGCTGCAGGCCTTCATCGACGAGTGCAAGCGCGGCGGCGTCTCCGAAGCGGATCTGGCCACTCAGGAGAAGAAGGGCCGCGCCACCCGACTGTTCGTCGAGCATCCTCTGACCGGCGAGAAACTGCCGGTATGGGTCGCCAACTACGTACTGATGGGCTACGGCGAAGGCGCGGTGATGGCGGTTCCAGCCCACGACGAGCGCGACTTCGAATTCGCCACCCGCTACCACCTGCCGATCAAGCCGGTGATCCGCACCTCCGCCGGCGACAGCACCCCTGCTCCCTGGCAGGATGCCTATGCCGAAAAGGGTGAGCTGATCAACTCCGACGAATTCGACGGGCTGGATTTCGACAGTGCCTTCACCGCCATTGGCGAAGTGCTCAAGCAGAAGGAGCTGGGCGCACCGCGCACCCAGTACCGCCTGCGTGACTGGGGCATCAGCCGTCAGCGCTACTGGGGCTGTCCGATTCCGATTATCCACTGCCCGCAGTGTGGGGACGTACCCGTTCCGGATGACCAGCTGCCGGTGGTACTGCCCGAAGATGTGGTGCCGGACGGCGCCGGCAGCCCGCTGGCGAAGATGCCCGAGTTCTACGAATGCAGCTGTCCGCAATGCGGCCAGCCGGCGCGGCGCGAGACCGACACCATGGACACCTTCGTCGAGAGCTCCTGGTATTTTGCCCGCTACGCCAGTCCGCACTATGACAAGGGCATGGTCGACCCGGCGGCGGCCAACCACTGGCTGCCAGTGGACCAGTACATCGGTGGCATCGAGCATGCCATTCTGCACCTGCTGTACGCGCGCTTCTTCCACAAGCTGATGCGCGACGAAGGTCTGGTCGATTCCGACGAGCCGTTCAGAAACCTGCTGACCCAGGGCATGGTACTGGCCGATACCTACTATCGGGTCGACGACAAGGGCGCGCGCACCTGGTACAACCCGGCGGACGTGGACGTGGAAACGGACGCCAAGGGCAAGGTGCTCAGCGCCCGCCTGCGCAGCGACGGCCAGCCGGTGGAAGTGGGCGGCACCGAGAAGATGTCCAAGTCGAAGAACAACGGCGTCGACCCGCAGGAAATGATCGACCAGTACGGCGCCGACACCTGCCGCCTGTTCATGATGTTCGCCTCGCCGCCGGACATGAGTCTGGAATGGTCTGATGCCGGCGTCGAGGGCGCCCAGCGCTTCCTGCGCCGGGTCTGGCGCCTGGCCCAGCAGCATGTAGGTAGCGGCCTGCCGGGCGCGCTGGACACCGGTGCATTGAACGAAGGACAGAAGAGCGTACGCCGCGCCATTCATGTGGCGATCCGCCAGGCTAGCTTGGATATCGGTCAGCATCACAAGTTCAACACGGCGATTGCTGCGGTGATGACGCTGATGAACGTGCTGGAAAAGGCGCCGCGCGACAGCGAGCAGGATCGCGCCGTTCTGCAGGAAGGGCTGGAAACTGTCACCCTGTTGCTGGCTCCGATCACCCCGCACATCGCTCACGCGCTGTGGCAGGCGCTGGGTCACCGGTCGCCGGTGATCGATGCCGGCTGGCCGCAGCTGGACGAGAGCGCACTGGTGCAGGACAGCCTGCAACTGGTCATTCAGGTCAACGGCAAGCTGCGCGGCCATATCGACGTTGCCGCCGATGCCAGCCGCGAAGCGGTGGAAGCTGCCGCCCGCAGTAACGAGAACGTCCTGCGCTTTACCGAGGGGCTGACCATCCGCAAGGTCATCGTGGTACCGGGCAAGCTCGTCAATATTGTTGCCAACTGATAACAACGGAGAATAGGCATGCGCCTGCAACAATCCCGTCACTTCCTCGGCTGCGCCCTTATCGGTGCCAGCCTCCTGCTCAGCGCCTGCGGCTTTCAGCTGCGTGGCACCGGGGGCGCCAGCATCGGGCTGGACGCGCTGCATGTCAGCGCCCAGGACAGTCACAGCCCGACCCGGCAGCAGCTGGTGGAAACGCTGCGATCCAGCGGCGTGGCGGTGAATGACTCGGCCCGCTACCAGCTTCAGCTGCTGGCCGAACCGGTGCAGCGTCGTGCAGTCAGTTATGCCCGCCGCTCGACGCCGGCCGAATACGAGCTGACCCGCTCCCTGGTATTCCAGATCGCCGACCGCGACGGCCGGCCGCTGATCGGACCGGAAACCCTGACCGTCCGCCGCGCCTACGCGGCAGACCGGGACAACCTGGTCGCCAGCGGGGAAGAGGAGGCGCTGCTGCAACGGGAAATGGGCGAGGACCTGGTACGCCAGCTGATGTTCCGGTTGTCGGGCATCTCCAGCAGTGACCTGGCCAACCGCGAACAGGCCATCGAGCGCCCGGCCGACTGAGCGGCATGAAGCTCAACACCACACAACTGCAGCGCCAGCTCGCCGAGGGCCTGGCGCCTGTCTATGTGGTCAGCGGTGACGAACCGCTGCTGTGTGACGAGAGCGCAGACCTGATCCGCCGCGCCTGCCGCGAGGCCGGCAGCGAGGAACGATTGGTCTTTCATGTGGACCGCAGCTTCGACTGGAGCCAGGTACGCGAGGCCGGCAGCAGCCTGTCGCTGTTTGCCCAGAAACGGCTGATCGAGCTGCGCATACCCGGTGGCAAGCCCGGCGATGACGGCACCCGCGCCCTGCTCGCCTGGCTGGACGACCCGCCCCCGGATACCACCCTGCTGATCAGTCTCCCCCGGCTCGATGCCAGCACCCAGCGCACCAAGTGGGCCAAGACCCTGATCGAGCACCAGCACAGCCGCTTCCTGCAGATCTGGCCGGTGGAAGCCCATCAGCTTCCCGCCTGGATGCGTGACCGGCTCGCCGCGGCCGGACTGCATGCCACTCCGGATGCGCTGGCGCTGCTCAGCGCCCGGGTCGAGGGCAACCTGCTGGCAGCCGTCCAGGAAATAGAGAAGCTGAAGCTGTTCTGCGACGGCGGCCAGGTGGATGTGGAAACCATCCAGCAGGCGGTGGCCGACAGCGCCCGCTTCGATGTCTTCAAGCTCAGTGACGCCCTGCTGCAGGGCAACGCCCCCCATGCCCTGCGGATACTCCACGGACTGCGCGGCGAAGGTGTCGAGGCGCTGATGGTGCTGTGGGCGCTGACCCGCGAGCTGCGCAGCCTGCACAACATGGCCCATGAGCTGGCCCGGGGCATACCCCTCGATCGTATTCTGGCCAGCCAGCGGCCGCCTATCTGGGAAAAGCGCCGACCGCTCTTCGCCCGCGCAGTTCAGCGCCACCCGGCAGCCAGCTGGGCTCGGCTGCTGCGCCTGGCCCAGCTGGCCGACGAACAGATCAAGGGCCAGGCCGCGGGCTCGGTCTGGGACAGCCTGGCGCTGATCCTGATCCAGGCCTGCGGCACCCGCATGAGCCTGGACTGACCCAGCACTGTCGCAGCTTTCTCCTGCCGCCCGGGAACCTGTGCCCACCGGCGCTCTCCAACAGCAATAGCCGCCCCGGCGGTGCGTTTCCGATAACGCGCATGCTACAGTGGGCACGAACCTGAAATGCCGGAAGCCGATACATGTCCAGATTGCCTCTTCGCTCTGCAGCCCTGTTCCGAACGCTCGTCGCCGTGGGTACCGGTCTGTTGGTTCTTACCGCCTGCGCCGAGAACCGTCTGGAAGCGTCGGTGCAACCCGGAACGGACACACCCGCGGCAACCGAGACCACCCAGAGCTTCAGCCAGTGGCGCAACACCTTCCGCCAGCAGGCGCTCGCCCACGGTATTGATGCCAGGCTGTTCGATGCCACCTTTCAGGGCCTGGAGCCTGACCCGGCCGTGCTCAACGCCGATCAGAGCCAACCCGAATTCACCCGTCCGGTATGGGCCTATCTCGAAGGTGCCCTGTCTACCCAGCGCCAGGCTACCGGCCGGGTGATGCTCAACCGCCATGCTGCGACCCTGCAGCAGATTGAGGCGCGCTACGGCGTGGACAGGCATATCCTGGTCGCCATCTGGGGGCTGGAAAGCAATTTCGGCAGCAATATGGGCGACCGCTCGGTGATCCGCTCGCTGGCCACCCTCGCCCATCAGGGGCGCCGCTCCGGTTTTGCCCAGACCCAGCTGCTGGCGGCGCTGGAGATCCTCCAGCGTGGTGATGTGTCGGCCGCTAACATGACCGGCTCCTGGGCAGGCGCCATGGGCCAGACCCAGTTCATCCCCACCACCTATAATGACTACGCCGTGGACTTTGACGGTAACGGCAAGCGCGATATCTGGCACACCGAGGCGGATGCCCTGGCCTCGGCGGCCAATTATCTGAACGCTTCCAACTGGCAGCGTGGCGCACCCTGGGGCATGGAGGTACGGATGCCGGAGGGATTCGACTACGCAGCGGCAGACATGTCCATCCGCAAGACGCTTGAGGAGTGGGCGCAGCTCGGCGTGACCGATGCCCGGGGGCGAGCCCTGACCAGCCATCTGCACGAGCCGGCTACCCTCATCCTGCCCGCCGGCTATCGTGGGCCCGCCTTTCTGATCATGAACAACTTCCGCAGCATCCTGCGCTATAACAACTCCACCAGCTATGCACTGGCAATCAGCCTGCTGGCGGAGCGTCTGCAGGGCGGCGGGCAGATCGTTGCCAGCTGGCCGACCGATGACGAGCCGCTGTCACGCAGCGAGCGGGTCGAGCTGCAGGAACAGCTGGAAGCCCAGGGCTACGAGCCCGGTGCCGTGGACGGCATCATCGGCGCCAATACCCGGCAGGCCATCCGGCGCCTGCAGATGGCCCTTGGCTGGCCGGCGGACGGTTACCCGGACCGGCAACTGCTCAAGGCCCTGCGTCAGACCTCTCGGTAACCGATAGCAAATCTCCAATTGTCGGCAGCCGCAAGAAAGCGTATAAGGTCTTTTCCAATGGCAACCGGTTTACCGTTTTGAACTCTGTCCCTCCCCGAACATATGCGATGACAGACCGTCTTCGCACTCTCTCCCTACAATTCGATTCATCAGTGGCTGCATACGCCGTACCCGTGGAGGCAATCCGTGTTTGAGTGGATAGCCGATCCCACCGTATGGGCGGGCCTGTTTGCGCTGATCGCCCTGGAAATTGTCCTGGGCATCGACAACCTGGTGTTCATCGCCGTTCTGGCAGAAAAGCTGCCACCCAACCAGCGGGACAAGGCCCGGGTCATCGGCCTGTCACTGGCACTGGTCATGCGATTGATACTGCTGATGAGCATCGCCTGGCTGGTCACGCTGACCAACCCGCTGTTCCACATCGGCGATCACCCGGTGTCCGGACGTGACATCATCATGCTGGCCGGTGGTCTGTTCCTGCTGTTCAAGGCCACCATGGAGTTGCACGAGCGGCTTGAAGGGCGCCAGCATGTGAGCGGTGCCCGCATCGCCTATTCCAGCTTCGGCGTAGTGGTTACCCAGATCGTCATTCTCGATGCGGTGTTCTCCATCGACTCCGTGATCACCGCCATCGGCATGGCCGACGAACTCGCCGTGATGGCGATCGCGATGATCGTGGCCATGGCCATCATGCTGCTGGCCAGCAAGCGGCTGACGCGCTTCGTCAACGCCCACCCGACACTGATCATCCTGTGTCTGGGCTTCCTGCTGATGATCGGCTTCAGCCTGATCGCCGAGGGCGTTGGCCTGCACATTCCCAAGGGTTATCTGTACGCAGCGATCGGCTTTTCGATCATGGTCGAGTTCTTCAACCAGCTGGCACGTCACAACAAGCAGAAGTGGCTGAACACCGGGGGCAACCTGCGCGAGCGCACCGCCAACAACATTCTGCGCCTGCTGGGCAAGGCCGACGAGGCCGAGCAGCTTGATGCCGACAGCTCGGCCAGCGAGGATGACCCCGCGCCGGTCTTCCACGAGAACGAGCGTGACATGATCCGCGGCGTGCTGAGCCTGGCCGACACCAATATCAAGGCGCTGATGACCCCGCGCCGGGAAGTGCATGCACTGGACCTGAGCACCAGCCTGGAAGAACAGCGCCAGCAGCTGCTGGACTCGCCCTACTCGCGCCTGGCGGTGATCCGCGATGGCAAGCAGGACGAGCCGCTGGGCATCGTGCAGAAGAAGACCCTGCTGGCGGCCATCCTGCGCGGCGGCGAGCTCGATCTGGAGCAGTACATCGAGCAGCCGGTGGTGCTGTTCGAGACCCAGAGCGCGATCAAGGCGCTGGAAGCCTTCCGCCATGAGGGCAAGCAGATGGCTTTCGTGGTCGACGAGTTCGGCACCCTGGAGGGTATTGTCAGCCTGACCGACATCATGGAAGCCATCGCCGGGGACCTGCCGGAGATCGAACAGGGCATGGGGATGACGCCCAGCGTCGTGGAACTGGAGCCCGGACGCTACGATGTGGATGCCGGCGAGAATCTGGAGGACATCAACCGCCAGCTTCCCGTGCCGCTGCCACGCAACCCGCTCTATACCACCCTCGCCGGCCTGATCCTGAACCACCTGGAGCACATGCCCGAGAAGGACGAGATCCTGTCGGTGGACGAGTGGCAGATCCGCATTCTGGAAATCGAGCATATGCGCATCGCCCGGGTGGAGCTGACCCGCCTCGAGAACGGCAGTTCGCAGCACGGGGAGTAACCCCGTGCTGCGGCACCAACCGGGACCCGCTGTGGTAAACTGAGCGCCGGCCACAAGCCGATGTTCGTGTCACTCTACCCCAGTGAATGCATGCCAGGAGCCCTGAACCGATGTCTGACAACCCGCCCCCCCATGTTGCCAGTGGTGAGAAGTTCCGCACCGCCCAGGGCATAACCGCCATCAAGGACGGCCAGAAGAAACGCCGTACCCCTGCCGAACAAGCCACGGTCTTCGAGCCCAAGCCCAGGTGGCTGCGGGTCAAGGCGCCGGGAGGCGATCGCTTCGAGGCGGTCAAGCGCAACGTCAGCGAGCATCGTCTGAGCACTGTATGCCAGGAGTCCCACTGCCCGAACATGGGCGAGTGCTGGTCCAATGGTACCGCCACCATCATGCTGATGGGGTCGGTATGCACCCGTGCCTGCCGCTTCTGCGCCGTGGACACCGGCAATCCCAACGGCTGGCTGGATCACGAGGAGCCGGAGAACACCGCTCGCTCGGTGGAGCTGATGGCGCTGCGCTACATCGTGCTGACCTCGGTAGACCGTGACGACCTGCCCGACGGTGGCGCCGCCCACTATGCCGCCTGCGTCCGGGCGATCAAGCAGCGGACGCCGCAGGTGGTGGTCGAGGCGCTTACCCCCGATTTCGATGCCGACCTGTCGGCTGTGGAGCTGGTGGTGGATTCGGGCCTGGAGGTCTTTGCCCAGAATGTCGAGACGGTAGAACGGCTGACGCACGAGGTACGCGACCCGCGTGCCGGCTACGCCAAGACGCTGAAGGTGCTGGAACATGCCAAGCGCCACCGGCCGCAGGTGCTGACCAAGACCAGTCTGATGGTCGGCCTGGGTGAGACCGACGAGGAGATCATGCAGACCTTCCGCGAACTGCGGGAGATCAACGTGGATATCGTGACCCTCGGCCAGTACCTGCAACCCACGCGCAATCACCTGCCGGTCAAGCGCTGGGTCAGCCCTGAGGAGTTCAACCGGTTCCGTGATCTGGGCCTGGAGATGGGCTTCATGGAGGTGGCAGCGGGGCCGCTGGTCCGCTCCAGCTACCGTGCCGACCGGGTATTCGAGAAGAACAATCTGGGTCTGGCAGCACCGGGGGCCGTCCCCGGGCAGACCGTCGATGCCAACCTGATCCCGGCGCTCAATATCAAGTAACCGGTCACCCCATGGAGGGCGGGCGCCAGCCCGCCCGCTCAGGCGTTGCCTGCCACCCCGCCATAACCCAGTCGCCTGCGCAGGACCTTCTCCAGCCGCCGGGCCACTTCACCGATATCAACCGGCGCGGAGACCTGTTCGCCCAGCTGGGTCATCCGCAGACCGCTGTAGCCGCACGGATTGATGCGACTGAAGGGTTGCATATCCATGTCCACGTTCAGCGCCAGGCCATGGAATGAACAGCCCCGGCGTACCCGCAACCCGAGCGAGGCGATCTTCGCGCCGTCCACATATACGCCCGGGGCGTCCGGCTTCGGTGCAGCTTCCACGCCGTAGCCGGCCAGCAGTTCGACCAGACTCTCCTCCATGGCGGTCACCAGTTCGCGTACGCCCAGACCGCGCCGGCGCAGGTCGAGCATCAGATAGCCCACCAGCTGACCCGGCCCGTGATAGGTGACCTGGCCGCCACGCTCGACCTGGATCACAGGGATGTCGCCGGCCGCCAGCACATGCTCGGCCTTGCCTGCCTGCCCCTGGGTGAATACCGGGGGATGCTGCAGCAGCCAGATTTCGTCCGGCGTGGCGGCATCACGCTCGGCGGTCAGCCTGCGCATGGCGTCGAGAGTGGGCTGGTAATCCACCAGCCCGAGGTGGCGAACGATCAGCTCCGCCATCACAGTACCATGTGCACCTGGCCGGTCGCCTTGAGGTCAGCATGCAATTGCTGCAGCTGCTCTTCACTGGTGGCGGTGATGACCAGTCGCAGGGACTGGAAACGGCCGTTCTTGCTGTCCTGCACCTGCAGCCGGCTGGCGTCGAGCGCAGGGTCATGTCTGCGTACCACCTCCAGCACCTGCTCGGTGACCACCAGGCCCGCATTGCAGATCACCTTGATCGGATAGTCGCAGGGGAACTCGATCTTCGGCGCATCGGGGGTCTTGTCACTCATGGCTGCGCTCCGCTCAGTTGAACAGGCCGTAGAAGAACAGCCGGATGCTGTCCCACAGACGACCGAACAAGCCGGCCTCCTCGACATCAGCCAATGCCACCAGCTCGCCGGTGTGAACCACCTCCTCGCCCATCTTCACCTCCACCTGGCCCAGTACGTCGCCGGCGGCGATCGGCGCCTTGATGGTCGAGTCCAGGGTGACGGTGGCTTCCAGTTTCTCGGCCTGACCCTTGGGCAGGGTCAGCACCAGCCCGTCGGCGAGCCCTGCATCAACCTGAGCGTCCTTGCCAGCCCATACCCGGGCGGTGGAGATCACTTCGCCCGGCTGGTAGAAGTGGCGGGTCTCGAAGAAGCGGAAGCCCCAGGTGAGCAGCTTCTGCGTTTCGGCGGCCCGGGCCTGCTCGCTGACGGTGCCCATAACAACCGAGATCAGCCGCATGCCGTCGCGCTTGGCCGAGGCCACAAGGCAGTAACCGGCTTCATCGGTATGGCCGGTCTTGAGCCCGTCGACAGTGCTGTCGCGCCAGAGCATCAGGTTGCGGTTGGGTTGGCGGATGTCGTTCCAGACGTATTCCTTTTCCTTGTAGAGCTGATAGTGCTCGGGATCATCCTCGATGATCGCCTTGGCCAGGATCGCCATGTCGCGGGCACTGGAAACGTGATTCTCGCCCGGCAGGCCGGTGGAGTTCTCGAAGTGGGTATTAGTCATGCCCAGTCGGCGGGCATGGCTGTTCATCAGATCGGCGAAGGCCTCTTCGCTGCCGGCGATATGCTCTGCCACCGCCACACTGGCATCGTTACCGGACTGGATGATGATCCCGCGCAGCAGGTCGATCAGCGGCACCCGATTGCCCACTTCGATGAACATCTTCGAGCCGCCCATGCGCCAGGCCTTCTCGCTGACCAGAACCTCGTCCTCCTCCTTCAGCTGACCACGCAGGATTTCCATGCTGGCGATGTAGCTGGTCATCATCTTGGTCAGGCTGGCCGGCGGCAGCGGCGTGTCGGCATTGTGCTCGGTCAGCACCTTGCCGCTGTCGGCATCGATCAGCAGATAACTGGTCGCCGCGACAGTGGGCGCCGGCGGCATCAGCGGCGCCGCGGCCTGGGGCTGCGGCTGTGGCTGCGGCGTTTGCGCCGCGACCATCGGGACCAGCAGCACGGCAGTGGAAACCAACAGGGAATGGATAATCTTCTTGAACATGGTGCTCACTGTCTTGGATGTGTATGTTGAACGCAAGGTCGCATGCCCGTCAGTTGGTACTGACCAGCGTCGGGCTGCCCAGATTTGCCAGGCGCAATCTTTCCATCAGCTGCTGCGCTTCATCATGGCTGTCGACCGGCCCCAGACGGACGCGGTGCAATGTGCGCGCGTCGACCTCGACCGGACTGACGAATACCGGTGCCTGGACCAGTCCCTGTATTTCACGCCGCAACTGCTCTGCGGCCTGGTCCGAAGCGAAGGCGCCCACCTGCAGATACAGGCCGCCCTCCAATGCCGCCGTCTGCGCGGCCCGGCTCGCCGACCGGGGCTGAGCCGCGGCCACCGAGGCGGCACCACCGTTCTGCTGCTGCCAGACGACCGGGTCGATCCCTTCCACCCGGACGCGGGCAGTACCGCGCTCGGCAAAGCCGAGCTTGACCGCCCCTGCATAGGACAGGTCGATGATGCGGTCGGAATGGAACGGACCGCGGTCATTGACCCGCACGATTATACTGCGTTGGTTGTCCAGATTGGTCACCCGGACGTAGGTCGGCAGCGGCAGCGTCTTGTGCGCCGCCGTCATCCCGTACAGGTCGTAGTTTTCGCCATTGGCGGTCAGCTGGCCGTGAAACTTGGTGCCGTACCAGGAGGCCAGGCCGGTCTCCCGATAGTTGCGGCCATCCTGCATGGGCGTGTAGCTGCGGCCGAGCACGCTGTAGGGTGAGGCCTTGTAGGGGCCGTAATGCGGCGTCGGTACGGCATCGGGAATCTGCGATACGTCCCGGAAATAGCTCGGCGCGCCGTCCTGCGCCGGGCGGGTCGCGGCCACTCCGCCGCTGTCACTGCGCTTGCCGGGCGAGGATGAACAGGCTGCCAGCAGCGCCATCAGCAGGCAGACGGCAACGGCACGGTGGCGGCCGCGCAACGGCTTGATCATTGGTCCCTCGCTTCCCTTATCAGGTCGGCCAACTGATGCACGACCATAGCGTACATCACGCTTCTGTTGTACCTGGTTATAACATGCAGGTTGTTCAGACCCAGCCAGTATTCCTTATGTTCCCCGGCGTCGAACTCGAAGGCCATCACCTGCAGATCATCGTCCAGTTCCTGCTGCGGTTTCCAGCCAAGCGCCTTCAGCTCGCCCACGCTGATCTTGGCCTCCAGCCCGCGATCCAGGGTGAACCCTTCGGCGTATCTGTCGCCGCTCACACTGGCCTGGACCGCAACGGTCTCGCCATGGCGCCAATTATGCTCGGCAAAATAATTGGCGGCGCTGCCGATGGCATCGGCGGGGTTATCCCAGATATCGCGCAGACCGTCGCCATCGAAGTCCACAGCATAAGCCTGGTAGCTGCTGGGGATGAACTGGGGGTAGCCCATGGCACCGGCGTAGGAGCCGGTCAGCTTCAGCGGGTCCACCTGCTGCTCTCGGGTCAGCACCAGAAACGACTTGAGCTGGCGGCGGAAGAAGTCGGCCCGTGGCGCGTAGTCGAAGCCGAGGGTGGTCAGCGCGTCGATTACCCGCCAGCTGCCCTTGTTGGCGCCATAGGCGGTCTCCACGCCGATGATCGCCAGAATCACCTCCGGCTCGACGCCGTAGACCTCCTCGGCCCTGTCAAGAATATCCGCATGCCGGTTCCAGAAGGTCACACCGTCGGCGATGCGCTTGTCGGTGATGAAGATCTTGCGGTACTCGTGCCAGGGTCTTACGCGCTCAGCCGGCCGGGAAATGGCCTGGATGATGGCGTCCTTGTGCTCGGCCTCGGCCAGCAGGTTGCGAACGTGCTGGGGGTCGAAGCCGTATTCCAGCCGCATCTCCTCGACGAAGGGTTCCACCGCCGGATGATCCGCAGTGTAGTTGCCGGTCGCCAGCACTGCGGAGCTGGCCATAAACGCCCCCGCAGCCAGGGCCCGGGCGAGCAAGCGAGTCGAAAACCGATGAATCATGTGCATTCCTGACCTTCCATTAATCCGATCTCATCCCTGGCTCATCCATTTGCGGTGCGTATGGACAGACATCAGGATGCCGAAACCCGCCAGCAGCGTGATCAGCGAGGTGCCGCCGTAGCTGATCAGTGGCAAGGGTACGCCGACCACGGGCAGCAGACCACTGACCATGCCGATATTAACGAATACGTAGACGAAAAAGGTCAGCGTGACGCTGCCGGCGAGCAGTTTACTGAATGCGTCCTGGGCATGGTGGGTGATGAACAACCCACGGGCGATCACCAGCAGATATACCAGCATCAGCAGGGAAACGCCTACCAGGCCGAACTCCTCGGCCAGGACCGCGATGATGAAGTCGGTATGTCCCTCCGGCAGGAAATCCAGGTGTGACTGGGTACCCTGCAGCCAACCCTTGCCGAAGACGCCGCCCGAGCCGATGGCCGCCTTGGACTGGATGATGTTCCAGCCGGCGCCCAGGGGGTCGCTCTCCGGGTTGAGCAGCGTCAGTACCCTCTGCTTCTGGTAGGCATGCATGACGAAGAACCACATCGCCACTGCGCCCGGCACCAGCAGCACCAGTGCGCCAAGGATATAACGCCAGCGCAGGCCGGCCAGCAGCAGGCCGAAGAAGCCGGAGGCGGCGATCAACAGGGTGGTCCCCAGGTCAGGCTGCTTGAGGATCAGCACCACCGGGACGAAGATGATCAGCAGGCATATGCAGACATGCCTGAAGCGCGGAGGCATCTCCCGGCGGCCCAGGTACCAGGCGACACTCATGGGCATGACCAGCTTCATGATCTCCGAGGGCTGAAAGGTGATGACACCGGGGATACGCAGCCAGCGCTGAGCCCCCTTGGCCTCGGTCCCTACCACCAGCACCGCCATCAGCAGCAGTACCGAGAGGATGTAGGCTGGCGGCAGCCAGCGCTCCATGAGACGGGGCTGCAGCTGGGCAATGAACAGCATCACCGCCAGGCCGATCGCGTAGTGGGCCCCCTGCCGGTAGACCATGCCCATGTTCTTGCTGCTGGCCGAATACAGGACAAAGCCGGCGACGGTGGCGAGCACCAGGATCAGCAACAGCAACCAGGGATCGACATGCAGCCGCATCCACAGGGGGTCACGCCGCAACCCACGGGGGTTGGGGGGTGATATACCGGACAACGGTTTCATGGTGCGGCATCCTCCTCGGCTGGGGCATCCTCTTCCGGCTCCGGATCGGGCTCGGGCAACAGCCAGGCGTCAAAGAGCGTGCGGGCCACCGGTGCGGCCACCCGACCTCCGGATTCGCCATTCTCCACCATCACTGCCACGGCAATCTTCGGGTCATCCGCCGGCGCAAAGCCGACGTACAGCGCATGGTCACGGTGCCGCTCCTGCAGGGCAGCGGAGTCGTAACGGGCTCCCTGGGCGATGGCCACCACCTGCGCGGTCCCGGTCTTGCCTGCTATGCGATAGGGTGCGCCGAGCGCTGCCGCCCTGGATGTGCCGCGCTCACCATGCATCACTTCCTCCATGGTATCGATGATGAAATCCCAGTCGTCGGGGTTCTTCAGCTTCACGTCCGGCGGCGTGTCGGTCTCCTGCGGTGCTACACCGTCTGCATGGGCCAGCAGGCGCGGCCGCTTCCAGACGCCCCTGTTCGCTATCAGCGCGGTGGAGTGGGCCAGTTGCAGCGGGGTGGCCAGCATGTAGCCCTGACCGATGCCGGTGATCAGCGTTTCGCCGGGGTACCAGGGCTGGCGGCGTGAGGCCCGCTTCCATTCACGGGACGGCATCAGTCCGGCAGACTCCTCGAACATGTCCAGCGAGACCCGGCTGCCGAGGCCGAACTGGCTCATGAACTCGTGCATGCGGTCGATGCCCAGTTTATGCGCGAGGTCGTAGAAGTAGGTGTCATTGGAACGGGCCATGGCCAGCTTCATGTCCACCCAGCCATCGCCGTAGCGGTTCCAGTTGCGGTACTTGTGGCTGTTGTTCGGCAGCTGATAGAAGCCGGGGTCATATACCCGCGCCGTGCGGGTGGTGACGCCATACTCCAGCCCGGCCAGCGCGACGATCTGCTTGATGGTCGAACCGGGCGGATAGAGCCCGCGCAGCACACGGTTGAACAGCGGCTGGTCGATCGAATCCCGCAACGCGCCGTAATCCTTGTGGCTGATGCCGGTGACGAAGAGGTTGGGGTCGAATGAAGGCTGGCTGACATAGGCCAGCACACCACCGGTCTGGGGCTCGATGGCCACTATCGCACCGCGTCTGGCACCCAGCGCTTCCTCGGCGACCGCCTGCAGGCGACTGTCCAGGTGCAGGGTCAGATCCTTGCCCGACTCCGGCTCGGTTCGCTTGAGCACCCGCAGCACGCGGCCGCGGGCATTGGTCTCGACCTCCTCATAGCCGACCTTGCCATGCAGCAGATCTTCATAGAAGCGCTCGACCCCGGTCTTGCCGATATAGTGCGTACCGGCATAGGCGACCCGGTCGATGCGCTCCATCTCCCGCTCGTTGATCCGCCCGACATAGCCGACGGCATGGGCAAAGTGCTCGGCCTGGGGATAATGACGGACGAAGCTGGCCTGCACCTCGATGCCCGGCAGGCGGAACTGGTTGACGGCGATACGCGCGATCTGATCTTCGGTCAGGTTGAACATCACCGGCACCGCCTCGAAGGGTCGGCGACGCTGATCCAGGCGGCGTTTCAGCTGCTCGATATCCTCGTCGCCGAGCTCCAGCAGCTCCTTTACCAGTGCTACCGTGGCGTCGAGGTCCGGTACCCGTTCACGGGTGATGTTCAGACTGAAACTGGGGCGGTTTTCCGCCAGCACCACACCATTGCGGTCATAGATGCGCCCGCGCGATGGCGGTATCGGCTGCACGTGGACCCGGTTGTTTTCCGACAGCGTGGAATGATGCTCGTACTGCACGACCTGCAGCCAGAACATGCGGGCCAGCAGACCACCGCTGAGCAGCAGGATGAAGAGGACCGCGAGAATGATCCGGCGCTGGACGATGCCGGCCTCATTCAGATGGTCCTTGATGCGGATCGGCTTGGCCATGGATCACTTGTGGTAGGGGTGGCGGGTCAGAATGGTCCAGGCGCGGTAGAGCTGTTCGGCCAGCAGGATGCGTACCAGAGGATGGGGCAGTGTCAAGGGTGACAGTGACCAGCGCTGATCACTGCGCGCCATGACCTCGGCGGGCAGTCCCTCAGGGCCGCCCACCATCAGGTTGACCGTACGGGCCTCCAGACGCCAGTTCTCCAGCTGCTCGGCCAGGGCTTCTGTCGACCAGGGCCTGCCCTCCACTTCCAGCGTCACAATGCGGTCGCCCGGCTGGGTGGCCGCGAGCATCTGCTCGCCCTCGCGGCGCATCAACCTGGCGACGTCGGCATTCTTGCCGCGGGTGGCCAGCGGAATTTCCACCAGCTCCACCGGCAGATCGGCGGGCATGCGCTTGGCATACTCGGCGTAGCCCTGCTCAACCCAGCGCGGCATGCGGGATGCCACGCTGATCAGGCGAATGCGCAAAGCGGGTTACTCCGCAGTCGGCTGCTGCTCGCGGCGGGATTCGGCGCTCTGCCAGAGCTTCTCCAGATCGTAGAACTGGCGGGTCGCCGGCTGCATGATATGCACGACGATATCACCGAGGTCCACCAGCACCCACTCGCCGGATTCCTTGCCTTCGATACCCAGAGGCCGCAGACCGGCCTCCTTGACCTTCTCGATCACGTTGTCGGCCAGCGCCCCAACCTGACGGTTGGAGCCACCACTGGCAATGATCATGTAATCGGTCACGCCGGTCAGCTCGCGCACATCGATACGTACCACGTCCTTGGCCTTGAGCTCGGCCAGCGCGTCTTCCACGGTCTTGATCAGATCATCAATCTGCATAAGGCATTCATTTCCTCAGGTCAGGGGCCGGTACAGCCCCTGTGTTTCAATATAGCCAAGCACCGAATCGGGGAGCAGAAAGCGCGGCGAGCGCCCCTCCCCGATCAGCGAACGAATATGGGTGGCCGAGATGGCCAGCGGCGTCTGTGCCAGGCACAGGATCTCGCCATGGGTGGCATTCATTGCCGACGCATCGCCAACACTGCGCGCCGCCAGCAGGTCCTTCAGTACTTCCGGCAACTCCTGGTCATGCTCGGGGCGTTGCAGCACCACCAGGCTGGCCAGTTCCAGCAGGGAGGTCCAGCGATACCAGCCCGGCAGGCCACAGAAGGCATCCCAGCCGACGATCAGAAACAGGCTGGCTTCACAGCCCAGCTCGGCGCGCAGCGCTTCCAGCGTCTCCACCGTGTAGGATGGCCGCTCGCGCTTCAGCTCGCAGTCATCTACCAGCAACTGGTCGTCGAACTCGGTAGCCAGACAGACCATCTCCAGGCGCTGCTGGGCAGTCGCGCCGGGGCGGTCCCGGTGTGGCGGTGTGGCGTTGGGCACCAGCCGCAGCTCGTCGAGTTTCAGATATTCGCGTACCTCGACGGCACTGCGCAGGTGTCCGAAGTGAATCGGGTCAAACGTACCGCCCAGGATACCGACGCGCAGGGTCACTTGCGGATGTGCCCATCGCCGTAGACAACGTATTTCTCACTGGTCAGCCCTTCCAGGCCAACCGGTCCGCGGGCATGCAGCTTGTCGGTCGAGATGCCGATCTCGGCGCCCAGACCGTATTCGAAACCGTCGGCAAAACGGGTGGAGGCGTTGACCATCACCGAGCTGGAGTCCACCTCGGCAAGGAAGCGCCGGGCCCGGGTGAAGTCTTCGGTCACTATGGACTCGGTATGCTGCGAGCTGTAGCGGTTGATGTGCTCCATCGCCGCGTCCATGTCCGCGACCACGCGGATCGACAGGATCGGCGCGAGGTATTCGGTACCCCAGTCCTCTTCAGTAGCGGCAACGGCCTGCGGCAGGATCGCACGGGTCTGTTCACAACCGCGCAGCTCGACCCCCTTGTCCGCATACAGCGCCGCGATCCGCGGCAGGAAGACCGATGCCACGCCCTGATGCACGAGCAGGGTTTCCATCGCATTGCACACACCGTAGCGGTGGGTCTTGGCGTTCAGGGTGATCGCCTCGGCCTTGTCCAGATCGGCGCGATCGTCCACGTAGACGTGGCAGATCCCGTCCAGATGCTTGATCACCGGCACCCGCGCGTCACGGCTGATGCGCTCGATCAACCCCTTGCCGCCGCGGGGTACGATCACGTCGACATACTCAGGCATGCTGATCAGCGCACCCACGGCGGCACGGTCGGTGGTTTCAACCACCTGCACAACCTGCTGCGGCAGACCCGCAGCCTCCAGCCCCTGACGGATGCAGTCGGCAATCGCCCGGTTGGAGTGGATCGATTCGGAACCACCACGCAGAATGCAGGCATTGCCTGACTTCAGGCACAGGCTGGCAGCTTCTACCGTCACGTTCGGGCGCGATTCGTAGATGATGCCGATGACCCCCAGCGGCACCCGCATGCGGCCGACCTGAATGCCGGACGGCAGATACTTCATGTCCCGGATGGCACCGATCGGGTCTGGCAGCGCCGCGACCTGCCGCAGCCCCTCGACCATGGCCTGCAGACCGGCCGGCGTGATCGCCAGACGGTCGATCATCGCCTCGTCCAGGCCATTGTCCCGACCGGCCTGAAGGTCCAGCGCGTTAGCGGCAATCAGGCTGTCCGCTGCCGCCTCGATGGCATCGGCGGTGGCCAGCAGTGCCCTGTTCTTGACCGCCGTGGTCGCCCGGGCGATGACCCGCGATGCCGCACGGGCCTCGCGACCCAGCCCGGCCATGTAATCCAGTACCTGATCAGCACTCATGAGATTCACCAATCTGCTGCGACAACAAAGCACGCATTATACCGGCACCTCCAGAGGCTGGACAGGGCGAACCTGCTATCATCGCTCATATGTCTGCTACCAATCCTTTCAACCGTGAACCCAACCCGCTGCCGAGTGCGTTTTTCCAGCGCGACAGCCGGGAGCTGGCGACCTGCCTGCTCGGCAAGGTCATCCGTCATTTTCATCAGGGCCTGTGGCTGTCGGCCCGCATCATCGAAACCGAGGCCTACCGGCGGGATGAGAAGGGCAGCCACGCCTCGCTGGGGTTGACCCATTCGCGGCGCGCGCTGTTCATGGAAGCCGGCACCCTGTACATGTACTACGCCCGCGGTGGCGATTCGCTGAATATCAGTGCCGCCGGCGAAGGGGACGGTGTGCTCATCAAGTCCGGCTACCCGGTGGTCGACGAGATCAGCGGTCCCGAGAGCCTGGAGCTGATGCGCCGGCTCAACCCCGCCGCCAGTGGCGAGCTGCGAGAGACCCGGCGCCTGTGCAACGGTCAGACGCTGCTCTGCCGTTCGCTGCACCTCAAGGTGCCCGAGTGGAACGCCCAGCAGCTCGACCCGGCACGCCTGATCATCGATGATGACGGCTATCGCCCCGAACAGATCATCCAGACCACCCGCCTGGGCATCCCGCTGGGGCGGGACGAACACCTGCCCTACCGCTTCGTCGACCAGGCCTATGCACCCTTCTGCACGCGCAACCCGCTGGGCCGCACCCGCCGGGAGGGGCATGATTACCATCTGTTCCATGCAGTACCGGACGCATGGAAGACCTGCTGACCGGCGAGCTGCTCGGCTGGCTGGGTAGCCACACGCGCTGGCTGGGGCTGGCGATATTCCTGATTGCCCTGGTGGAATCGCTGGCCATCGCCGGCCTGCTGGTGCCCGGCGTAGTGCTGCTGTTCGCCGCGTCGGCGCTTGCCGGCGGCGGCAACCTCGGCCTGATGGCAGCGCTGACCTGGGCCTTCGCCGGCGCGGTGTGTGGCGACCTCATCAGCTTTGCCATGGGCCGCTGGTTCCATCAGGACATCCGACGCCTGCGGCTGTTCGCACGCCATCCCCAGTGGCTGGACAGGGGCGAAAGCTTCTTTCGACAGTACGGCACCTACAGCATCGTGCTGGGCCGCTTCATCGGCCCCATCCGACCGATCATCCCGATGGTGGCCGGCATGTTCGACATGCCCTTCTGGCGCTTCCTGCTGGTCAACATACTATCCGCCCTGGCCTGGGCGCCCCTGTACGTGCTGCCCGGATATGTTGCAGGCAACGCGACACGCTGGCCCGTGCCCGAGTCGTTCTGGAGTGAGGCGCTGGTGCTGCTCGGCGGTCTCGCCGGCTTCGCCTTTGCGCTGCTGCTGATACTGCGCGCGCAGAAGCGCTGGAGCAGTCTGGGTGCCGGTGCGCTGTGCCTCGCCGCCCTGCTCGGGCTGACACTTGCCCATCCCTGGCTGGATGTGGTCTACCCCACGCTGGATGGCTGGCTGGCAACCGCAGACCTGTCCCCACTGCCACCCCTTGGCCCGCTTGCCGGAGAGGCCTTTCTGCTGTTGAGCTATGTCCCGATCCTGGCGGCGCTCGCACTGCTGCGCCGGGGCTGGGCACTGCTGCTCCTGCTCTCCAACAGCCTGCTGTGTCTGGCCATCGGGATGATGCCCGGTGCCGGCTCGACCCACCTGGCCCTGGTGCTCTGCCTGCTGATGGGCATCGTCATGCTGAGCAACCGCCAGCAATCGTTCTGGCTGCGCATGAGCTGGGGACTGTACGCCACCCCACTCTGCGCTCTGCCCGTCATCACCTGGTTGACGCTGCCGCTGTCACTGCCGGTGGTCCTGGCAAGCATCCTCCAGGCCGCCGGCGCCACACTGCTGGCATGCTGGCTGATCGAGCGGGCGGTACCGCTGCCGCCCCTGCCCCGCCCCTGGTCTCTGCTGCTGCCCGGCTGGCCGGTGATCGTCGGCGCACTGCTGCTCGCCGGCCTGTGATCGGGCCGTAACACCCGTAGACATGACCCACTCAGGTGATGGGTAAGCTGTTCTGCCTGTGCTTAACTCGGCAGACACCCGTTACTTCTCCGAA
This sequence comes from Halopseudomonas pertucinogena, assembly GCF_014646575.1. Classification (GTDB taxonomy): domain Bacteria; phylum Pseudomonadota; class Gammaproteobacteria; order Pseudomonadales; family Pseudomonadaceae; genus Halopseudomonas; species Halopseudomonas pertucinogena. Next base: position 506,116 of record NZ_BMNN01000002.1, read on the forward strand.
CGAGTGGGGCTGCCATGTCATTACAAGAACAAACACTGGCCCTGCAGGAGCAGTCGATTCACGTAATCGACTGCCGCTGGCTGCTGGCGCTCTATGCGGTCATTCCGCTGTCGTTGCTGCTGGTGATCGCTGATGCCTGGTTGTTCGAGGGGCGCGCCGTCTACCAGCACATCCCGACCCAACCGGAGCACTGGCCGTTCTGGACCGTGATCTTCGGTCTGCCTCACATCATCGCCAGCCTGATCACCATGGCCGACCGCGAATATCTGACCCATTACCGGCGCACGCTGCTGTGGCCACTGCTGGTATTCGCCGGCATCGCCACGGCCGGACATATCGGCCCGCAGCCGCTGAGCTACAGCCTGCTGTTCCTGTTTCTGGCGTTCTATACCATCTATCACGTGCTGGCCCAGCAGCTGGGCCTGACGCTGATGATGATGGCGACACCGCCAACCCGGACCTACCGACTCTGGAAGTGGCTGCTGATCATCGCCGGCTTCGCGATCTACATGAACGTATATGGCGAACGTTACCTGGGAAACATCTGGCTCGGTAATGTCAGTCTGTATGACGCCCTCACCTACACTGCCGCCCTGCTGTCCGCCGCACTGATCGTGCTCGCCATCCGCCTGACGCCGACGTCCCGGCACCGTATCGGCGTCTGGTACCTGTGGGGGAATGTCGCGCTGATCCTGTCGACGCTGCTGATCCAGGAGATCGGGTATTCATTGTTCGTGATTCTGATTCCCCGTGTCATTCATGACCTCACCGCCTACACCGTCTACATCACCCACGACCGCAACCGCAACAAGCACGAACCGGTCAACAGCGTCTATCGGTTGACCAGCTTCACGCGCCTGTCACCGGTCATTCTGCTGCCTCTGCTATCGATCGGCATCGCCTTCGTGCTGACGTCGCACAGCCGGTACGCGGTGGTCAGCATCCTGGTGCTCACGGTGAGCTTTCTGCATTACTACTTCGAGGGATTTATCTGGCGCGGCGCCAATCCACATCGGCGATATGTGGATTTCAGGCGTTGAATGACCCCACGCCGCGGTTGCGCCATTCAGCAAACCAATGAAGCGGCCGATCCATTGACCCGTCACAATCCTGTTGCAACCATGGCGACGACTTTCCCCTCGCGGGCCAACAACAAGATCACCATGGAGAGCGCCATGACCACTGTTACCGTTTCCGACCTGCCTTCCTTCATCGGCAAGGACCTGGGCCATTCCGATTGGCTGTTGATCGATCAGGAGCGGGTCAACCAGTTCGCCGAATGCACAGGCGATCACCAGTTCATTCACATCGATGAAGAAAAGGCGAAGCAGACGCCCTTCGGCGGCACCATCGCCCACGGATTCCTGTCGCTGTCGTTGATTCCGGCGCTGTCCGCCGGGCTGGCGATCCGTCCCGAAGGTCTGAAGATGGCGGTCAACTACGGTCTGGACAGCGTGCGTTTCATCCAGCCTGTGCGTGTCGGCTCGCGGGTACGCATGCAGCTGACCGTGGTGGATGTAACGGAGAAGAACCCGGGGCAGTGGCTGGTGAAATCCCGTGCCACGCTGGAAATCGAAGGTGTGGAGAAGCCGGCTTACATCGCCGAGACGCTGGCGCTGTACTTCGTCTGACGCCTTGCAGGCGCTGCGGCCCGGGCCGCAGCGCCGTTTCAGGTCAACCCGACCGTGACTCACTCGCCCCAGCGTTTGAGCAGATCCTGTTCGATCCCCAGCTGATTGAGTATCCGCGCAACCACAAAATCGACCAGATCGTCGACGGATTCCGGGCGATGGTAGAAACCGGGGCTGGCCGGCAGGATAACGGCGCCCATCCGGCTCAGGCTGAGCATGTTCTCGAGGTGGATGGTGGAGTACGGACTTTCCCGCGGCACCAGAATCAGCTTGCGCCGCTCCTTGAGAGTGACATCGGCCGCCCGTTCGATGAGGTTGTTGCTGGCGCCGGTGGCAATCGCCGACAGCGTACCGGTACTGCACGGGCAGACCACCATCGCCGAGGGCGCACCCGAGCCGGAGGCCACCGGGCTCATCCAGTCCTGTTTGCCGAATACGCGGATCTGCCCTGCCCTGGCCTGGTAGTGCTCGGTGAGAACAGCCTCCATGGCCTGGGGTTTGGGAGGCAGCTGCAGATCGGTCTCGGTGGCCATCACCAGCTGCGCGGCCTGGGAGATGAGGAAGAACACTTCGACGTCGGCTCGCACCAGGCATTCCAGCAGACGCAGTGCATACTGCGAGCCGGAGGCACCGGTGACCGCCAGGGTGACCCGACGCTCAACCATGTCTTGCCTCCAGCGCCTGTTTCAGCTTCTGATGGATGCCACCGAAGCCGCCATTGCTCATGATCACAATGCGGGTACCTGGCTCGGCGGCGCCGGCCACCTGCTCGACGATACCGTCGATGTCCGTGGCCACCCGCGCCGGTACCGGGCTGTCGGCGATGACGGTATCCAGTGACCAGTCCAGCCCCGGCGGCTGATACCAGATCACCTCGCTGGCCTTGGCAACACTCGGCGCGAGCGCCGCCATGTGGCTGCCAAGACGCATGGTGTTGGAGCGCGGTTCGATGATGGCTATCAGACGCTTGTCGCCGATGCTGGCCCGCAGCCCGGCGAGAGTGGTGGCGATGGCGGTGGGGTGGTGGGCGAAATCGTCATAGAGAGCGATGTCGTTGATATCCATGAGCTTTTCCATTCGCCGCTTGGGACTGGCAAAGCCAGCCAGAGCAGCGATACCCTGCTGCGGCGTGACACCGACATGGCGCGCAGCAGCCAGTGCCGTCAGCGCGTTGGACACGCTGTGTGCGCCGGTCTGGCTCCATTGCGCCACCCCCTGCAGCTGGCCGTCGAGCCAGACCTCGAAGCGCGAACCGTCCTCCGCCAGCAGGCGAGCCTGCCAGTTGCCGCCCTCACCAGTGGTCTGACAGGGAGTCCAGCAGCCCATATCGATGACCCGTTGCAGCGCCTGCTCCTGCTGCGGATAGATGATCAGCCCACTGCTCGGTACGGTGCGCACCAGATGGTGAAACTGGCGTTCGATGGCGGCCAGATCCGGAAAAATATCCGCGTGATCAAATTCGAGATTATTGAGGATGGCCGTACGCGGACGGTAATGGACGAATTTGGAGCGTTTGTCGAAGAAGGCACTGTCGTACTCATCTGCCTCCACAACGAAGAACGGCGTGTCGCCCAGCCGAGCGGAAATGCCGAAGTTCTGCGGCACGCCGCCGATGAGAAAGCCCGGCGCCATACCGGCGTCTTCGAGAATCCAGGCCAGCAGACTGGAGGTAGTGGTCTTGCCGTGGGTACCGGCTACCGCCATGACCCAGCGATCCTGCAGAACATGCTCAGCCAGCCACTGCGGGCCGGAAGTATAGGGGATGCCCTTGTCGAGCACATATTCCACCGCCGGGTTACCCCGGGACATGGCGTTGCCGATGATCACCAGATCCGGTGCCGGGTCCATATGGGCCGGGTCATAACCTTCCAGCAACTGGATGCCCTGGGCTTCGAGCTGGGTACTCATCGGCGGATAGACGTTGGCGTCCGACCCGCTGACCCGGTGCCCCAGGTCCCGCGCCAGCAATGCCAGCGAGCCCATGAAGGTACCGCAGATCCCGAGAATGTGGAGGTGCATCGGCAAATCCTGTCGTCAGTGCGTAATGGGGCGGATTCTATCATGTCCGGGCCGGGGCGCCCCTCTCCCCCGGCCCGGCAACCACCCGGCACCCGATCATGCAAAACACGGCACATTCAGCTATCATGCGCGCCATTCTTCGCCCCATTACTGTTATTGCCGTGGATGCAACCGTTCCGCTGTGGCGGTTGTCCTATCTGGCATCAGCACACACACCATGGAGTCAGCATGACCGTCAAGAATGCCTTTTATGCCCAGTCGGGCGGGGTAACCGCAGTGATCAACGCCTCCGCCGCTGGCGTCATCGAGACTGCCCGTCAGCATCCGGACAGAATTGGCAAGGTTTACGCTGGCCGTAACGGCATCATCGGTGCACTGACCGAAGACCTTATCGATACCAGCCGGGAATCAGCGGAGAACATTGCCGCACTGCGTCATACCCCCTCCGGCGCCTTTGGCAGCTGCCGCTACAAGCTGAAGAGCCTGGAAGCCAACCGTACCCAGTACGAGCGGCTGATCGAAGTGTTCAAGGCCCACAACATCGGTTACTTCTTCTATAACGGCGGTGGCGACTCCGCTGACACCTGCCTGAAGGTCTCCCAGCTGGCTGAAACCATGGGCTATCCGATCCAGGCCATCCATGTGCCGAAGACCGTGGACAACGACCTGCCGATCACCGACTGCTGCCCGGGCTTCGGCTCGGTCGCCAAGTATGTGGCCACCTCCATCCGCGAGGCTGGTTATGACGTCGCCTCCATGTGCGCGACCTCCACCAAGGTCTTCATTCTGGAAGTCATGGGCCGCCACGCCGGCTGGATCACCGCCGCCTGCGGCCTGGCCAGCGAAGCCGAGGGCGAAGCGCCGCACATCCTGCTATTCCCCGAGATCGAGTTTGATGAAGAGGCCTTCCTCGCCCGCGTCGATGAGTGCGTGAAGACCCACGGCTTCTGCGTCATCGGCGTCTCCGAAGGTATCCGGAACAAGGAAGGCAAGTTCCTTTCCGAGTCCGGCCTGACCGACGCCTTCGGACATGCACAATTGGGTGGCGTGGCGCCGACCATCGCCAACCTGATCCGCGACAGGCTCGGCCACAAGTACCACTGGGCCGTGGCTGACTATCTGCAGCGCGCTGCGCGCCACATCGCCTCTGCAGTGGATGTGGAACAGGCCTACGAGCTGGGCAAGGCGGCCGTCGAGATCGCCCTGCAGGGCAAGAATGCGATCATGCCGGCCATCCGCCGGCTGGAAAGCCAGCCCTACCGCTGGGACATCATCGAGGCGCCCCTGAGCGAGGTGGCCAACGTCGAGAAATTCATGCCCCGCGAATTCATCAGCGAAGATGGCTTCCATATCACCGACGCCTGCCGCGAGTATCTCTCGCCGCTGATCCAGGGTGAGGACATCCCGCCCTTCAGCAACGGCCTGCCGGCCTACGTGCGGCTGGACAATCACCCGGTCGAGCGCAAGCTGCCGCCCTTCGAGGTGTGAGATCTGCCGGTCTGCCTTCCCTCCCCGCCCCGGGCAGGGAAGGCAGACCGGCATCATGGACGAAGGTTTGACTTGGTAAACCGGGCCCAAGCACCTATAATCTCCGCCCATATTTTTCCTGACGTCCAGCGAGCGACGTTGCCCCAATCACAATGCCCCGCATCAGGTAACCCATGAGCTACGACCAGATTCCAGCAGGCAAGGACATCCCCAACGATATCTACGTTGCGATCGAGATTCCCGCCAACCACGCCCCGATCAAATACGAGATCGACAAGGATTCCAGCACCCTGTTCGTCGACCGTTTCATGGCCACGCCGATGTTCTACCCGGCCAACTACGGTTTCATTCCGAACACCCTGGCCGATGACGGCGACCCGCTGGACGTGCTGGTTGTCACTCCGCACCCGGTTGCCCCCGGCGCAGTGATCCGCTGCCGCCCGGTCGGCGTGCTGCACATGACCGACGATGGCGGTGGTGATGCCAAGCTGATTGCCGTCCCCCATGACAAGCTGAGCGTGCTGTACAAGGACGTGAAGGAATACACCGACCTGCCCGAGCTGCTGATCCAGCAGATCCAGCACTTCTTCGAGAACTACAAGGATCTGGAAGCCGGCAAGTGGGTCAAGATCGACCGCTGGGGCAACGCTGACGAAGCCCGCGCGGAAATTGTAAAGGCAGTAGACGCTTACCAAAAATAAGCTTCTTGCCGAATGAAAGCCCGGCCACAAGCCGGGCTTTTTAATGCACGCGATTCAGTGGCGGCGGCCGGCTCAGCAGTCGATGGTATCGGTCTCTTTCATTTCCCGGTAGCGCTGCTCCAGTTCGTGACGGATCTGCCTGCGCTGCTGCGCCTGGCAGAAGCGGCGTTTCTGGTCAGAGGTCTGCGGCTCCAGCGGCGGCACCGGCGTGGGTCGGCCGGTGTCATCCACCGCCACCATGGTGAAGAAGCAGCTGTTGGTATGGCGCACGGTCTTGGCGCGGATATCCTCGGTGATTACCTTGATGCCGATCTCCATGGAGCTGGTGCCGGTGTAGTTGACCGAAGCGAGAAAGGTCACCAGCTCGCCCACCTGGATCGGCTGGCGGAAGTTGACCTGATCCACCGACATGGTCACCACGTAATGCCCGGCATAACGGCTGGCGCAGGCATAGGCCACCTCGTCCAGGTACTTGAGCAGCGCGCCGCCATGCACGTTGCCGGAGAAGTTCGCCTTGTCCGGAGTCATCAGGACGGTCATGGTCAGTTCTGTGCTGTGCGCCAGCATGGGTCTCGCTCCGCTGTTGAAAGCCGGCCACTCTAATGTTTTCCTTCCCGTTGCGCTACAGACCGGGCGGCAAGCAGCCGGGCATTGCCCCGGAAAAAGTCGAAGAGCTACCACTGGTGCGGCAGATCGGCGAAGATAGCGCTCCATTCTGCTCCCACCGAGGCATCGCACCCGCCGGGGCAGCCCATAACGATGAACGACAGTCCGCCGCCATGTCCGAAAATACCGCTTACGCCCCCGCCGCCCCGGCCAACTCCCGATCACGGGTGATGTTTGCAAGCCTGGTAGGTACCACTATCGAGTTCTACGATTTCTACGTCTATGCTACCGCCGCGGTACTGGTATTTCCGCACCTGTTCTTCCCGCCGGGGAACGAGACCACTGCACTGCTCGCCTCCTTCGCCATCTTTGGCGCAGCGATGGTCGCGCGGCCACTGGGCGCGGTGTTCTTCGGCCACCTCGGTGACAAGATCGGGCGCAAGAACACACTGATCTACGCCCTGCTGACCATGGGCATCGCAACCTTCCTGATCGGAGTGCTGCCCACCTATCATGCCATCGGCTGGTGGGCGCCCCTGCTGCTGGTGATCATGCGTCTGGCTCAGGGGTTTGCCATCGGCGGCGAGTGGTCCGGCGCTGCGCTGGTCGCCACCGAGAACGCGCCGCCGGGCAAGCGGGCGCTGTTCGGGACATTCCCCCAGCTCGGCGCACCGCTGGGTTTCATCATTGCCAACGGCCTGTTCCTGATCGTGGCAGCCGCGCTGCCCTCGGATAACCCCTCGCGGCCGTCCGAAGCCTTCCTCGACTGGGGCTGGCGGATACCCTTCCTGTTTTCCGCCGTCATGGTCGTCATCGGCCTGTGGATCCGGCTGAATCTGGTGGAAAGCACACCTTTCACCAAGGCGATCAACACCGGCAAGGTGGTAAAACTGCCGCTGGGCGCGGTGGTGCGCAACAACTGGCGCGAACTGATCCTCGGCACCTTCTACATGCTCGCCACCTATGTGCTGTTCTACCTGATGACCACCTTCTCCCTGAGTTATGGCCGCGCCCCGGTTGAGCCCGGCGCCGGCCAGCTGTCCGGGTTGGGTTACAGCTACAATGACTTCGTGCTGATGCTGATTTTCGGCGTGGTGTTCTTCGGTATTTTCACTCTGGTATCCGGCCCGCTGGCCGACCGCTGGGGGCGGCGCAGGACACTGATCCTGGTGACCCTGGGCATCATCGCATTCAGCTTGCTGTGGGTGCCGCTGCTGTCGATGGGCTTTGTTGGCGTGATGCTGTGGCTGGTGCTGGGTTTCAGCCTGATGGGCATGACCTTCGGGCCCATGGGGGCACTGCTGCCGGAGCTGTTCCCCACCAACGTGCGCTACACCGGCTCGGGTATCTCCTATAACGTCTCGTCCATTCTCGGCGCCGCCGTTGCTCCTTTTGTTGCGGTGTGGCTATGGGGTATCGGTAGCGGCAGTCCGTTTCTGGTGGGTGTGTACCTCGCGGCCATGGGTACCCTCACGCTACTGGCGCTCATCATCGGCAAGGAAACCGCCCACGTCGATATGAACAACTGATAGCGGGATCGGATCGCGGCTCGCAGGGTCACATGGTTATGCCCCGAGCCGCCAGCCGAGACCGAAACCATGTACCCTGCCATACCCGTTACTCCCGGACTTCCTGAAGCAGTCGAGCCCTTCGAGATCGAGATCCCGCCGGCGCCCTGGCGATTGCACGGTACCGCCTGCATTTCGCTGTGGCGTCTGCCCGTGCATCTGCTGCCCGAGGCCGCTCCCGGCATACGCTATGTCACCCTCGCCGGCCAGGCCCTGGTGGCTACCGTCTGGGTCAATTACCAACCGGGCGGCACCCTGACGTACGACGAACTGGCTGTAGCCACTGTGGTACGCGGCGCCGGGCGCTACAACCCGGCCTGCACCGTCACCCATATCTGGGTCGACAATCCGGTGTCCGCCGAAGGTGGCCGCCGGCTCTGGGGAATACCCAAGCAGCTGGCCGAGTTCGACGGCCAGATAGCCGATTCCGCCAATACGCTGCACGCCACATCCGAAGGTGGCCGTCTGGCCAGCCTCAGCGTGACCGAGCGCATGAGGCTGCCGGGCAGTCCGCCGCTGCGCGGCTTCGTCATCCAGCGGCGGGAAAATGGCCTGGCAGTGACGCGCTGCAGGGCAAGTGGAAGCGTACGGCTGGCCAGGGCCAGCTGGCACTTCCCAACGTCAGGCCCGCTCGCCTTTCTGGCAGGACGCAGACCGCTGAGCAGCGTGCTGGTTACCGGCTTCAGGGCCGCCTTCGGGCTGTAGCTCCAGGCCACCGCGGCGAGCCGTGGCTGGTTATTGCCCGGGCTGACGCCTCTCGACGCCCAGCTCGCCGAGTGTTCTGGCCATGTCCTCGGCTGAAGTAGCCGGCCTGACGTCGGTATCTATCGCCAGCACCCGGCCATCCTTGCCGATATAGAAAGTGTGCCGCCGTGCAAAACCGAGCGGATGCAACACGCCATAGGCACGGGCCACGTCCTTCTCCTCGTCGCTCAGCAGCGGGAAGTCAGCACCGGTTTCGGCAGCAAAACCCTTGTTCTTGCTCAGCGGGTCGACGCTGGCCATGAAGTAGGTGACGTCAAACTCGCGGATCAGATGGCCATTCTCCGCCAGCGACTTGCATTCTATGGTGCAGCCGGAGGTGTAGGCTCTGGGGAACCAGGCCAGTACCACCGCCTGCTTGCCACGGTAGTCCGCCAGCCGATGGATCTCGCCATCCGAGCCCGGCAGCTCGAAATCCGGCGCCGGATCGCCCACTTCCAGAGCCTGGGCGGAAGCGGCTAGCAGCGCCAGTCCCATGCCGGGCAGCCATCGTTTGAAATAATTGAACACGGAATTTGCTCCTGATCGGCAACGAAGGGGTATAGGCTTTGAATCGGGCCGGGAACCCGGCACGCCGACACGCATCAACATTAGCTGCACGTTGCGGGAAATACCACAGCGGTACCCGCTTGTCCTGATCACCACCGAGGTCAACATGAATACACGCAGTCTTCTCGACCAACTGCTCAGCGCCGGAAAGGATCTGCTGCAGAACCAGCAGGGTAACAGCCAGCCCCGCCAACCCGCCGCGCCCGGGAATAATTCCCCATTGGGCGGCATGCTCGGCAGCATCGGCGGTGGCGCCCTCGGGGGTGGTGCGGTGAGCCTGCTGCTGGGCAGCAAGAAAGCCCGCAAGATGGGCGGCAAGGTCATCACCTACGGCGGGCTGGCAGCGCTGGGCGTGGTCGCCTACAGGGCCTACAGCAACTGGCAGCAGAAGCAGAACCAGCCGGGCGCTCCGGCTATCGAGGCACCGCTGCGCACGGTCGACCGGGTGCCCGCCGCCGAGGTGGAGCAGCACAGTCAGGCCATCCTGCGCGCTGTGATCGGCGCAGCCAAGGCCGACGGCCATATTGACGATCGCGAGCGGGAACTGATCGATGGCGAAATTGCCAAGCTGACCACCGATGCGCAGCTGACCCAGTGGTTCGATCAGGAGCTGCGCAAGCCGTTGGACCCGGCCGATATCGCCCGCTCCGCCAGCACCCCGGAGATTGCCGCCGAGATGTATCTGGCGAGCATCATCATGGTCGATGAGGAAAATTACATGGAGCGCGCCTATCTTGACGAACTGGCCCGTCAGCTGAAGCTGGAATCGGGGTTGAAGGCCGAACTGGAGAAACAGGCGGCGGTTGCGCAGTAGACTCACGTCCGCCTCCAGGTCCGCGCCCGGCTGGCAGGCGGGACTACTCGCCGCGCCTGCCGATGCTGCTGAAATCCGGGCTGCGCTTTTCCGCAAAGGCTCTGAATGCTTCCTTCGCCTCTTCACTGCGCAACTGCGCGGAGAAGATGGCGCTTTCGCGTTCCATCCGGCCGAGGATGGTTTCCGTATCCCGCAACAGACCCTTGGCCAGCGCCAACGCGCCTGCCGGCTTCTGTGCCAGCAGGCCGGCGATACGCCGGGTTTCCGCACGCAACTGGTCGCGTGCCACCACCTTGTTTGCCAGTCCCCAGGCATGGGCATCCCGTGCGGCGACCGGCTCACCCAGGGCAAACATTTCGAAGGCGCGCACATGGCCAATACGCAGCGGCATAAGCAGGCTGGAGCCGGCCTCGGGCACCAGTGCCAGATTGATGAAGGGGGCGATCAGCTCGGCATCCTCTGACAGCAGCACATAGTCGCAGTGCAGCAGCATGGTGGTGCCGACGCCTACAGCCTTGCCCTGGACAGCCGCCACCAGCGGCTTGCCCGCCCGTGCCAGCGTCCGCAGGAACCGCTCGACATGGCGTATTGCCGGCCCGTTGCCGGTTGACTGCTGGGCAAACTCCCCCAGATCATTCCCGGCAGAAAAGATCTCGCCGTCGGCCTGCAGCACCACTACCCGGACCTCCGCATCAGCCTCAGCCCTCTGCAGCCCGTCAGCCAACGCTGCGTACATCTCATTGGTCAGGGCGTTTTTTCTGTCAGGCCGGGAAATGGTAAGGCTGAGCACGCCGTCAATCAGGTCGCTGGTTACTTCACTCATCGGACGCTCCTGGAAGGACTTGATCGGCCTTCGAGGGTAAGCGGCCTCGCTCCCCGGGGTCCAGCTGCATCAGTTGCCCTGTAGGTGCGCCATCGGGGCGGTGAATGGATCAGCGCCGGGCGAGCCACCATTCCTGCGCCAGCTGACCGATCCGCTCAACCGGCAGCGTGGCGTCGACCCTCAGTACACAGGGTTCGTCCACCGGACTCTCGAGGGTAGCGAACTGGCTGTCGATCAGTTTGCTGGACATGAAATGCCCCCTGCGCCGGGCCGCCCTGCGCCGCACCTCGGCTTCATCGATCTCCAGAAATACAAAGCCCAGCGCGGGTACCGCCGCGCGCAGGTGATCGCGATAGCTGCGTCTGAGCGCCGAGCAACTCAATACGGGTTTCTCGTTTTTCGTCACTGCATCGGCGAGCAACTCGCCCAGCAGATGCAACCAGAGGGTGCGATCGGCGTCCGTCAACGCAATACCCTCGCGCATCTTCCTGATGTTCTCTGCGCTGTGAAACAGATCCCCCTCGATATGCCGTCCCCCTATCCGCCGGGCGATGGCTTGCGCCACTGTGCTCTTGCCACACGCAGTCACTCCCATCACTACCAATGCAGAGATACCCGCCACCTTATCGCCTCCGCTCGACCTCCCCCCAGTCTAGCCAAAACGGCACATGACCAATCATTCTCGACATGAATTATCGGTCACAAAGCGACCCCCTGGAAGCGGCGGACGATGATCCATTCTGCGCAGACCGAGAGCTCGTTACCCGCTCTGGCCCGGCAGAACACTTCGCGAAATTGGCTCACACGCATTCGCCCGGGCCACGCCGGCCCGACAACGGACAGCGACCCGCTACGCCGTCAGAGCCCGCGCGGTTACTCAGTCAATCCTATACTTCCATGCGGGCCCGGTCGTATCCGGCGCCCTCTGCACCCCCAGGAACGGTGAGCCATAGCGGCAAACCGATCGCATTCACCAGGGATGCGTCGCAGAGTCCCACAACAACAAGAACAGGAGTACTTCATGCAGGGCTTCCCATCACCATGCCGTCATCCGGTGTTGCTTACTGCCGTCATTACCGCGCTCGCGCTGGGCACAAGTGGGTGTTTTGACGGTTCGTCATCCTCTTCCAGCTCCAGGTCCAACAGCGGTATCTTCATCGACAGCGCTGTAGCCGGCCTCGACTACCACGGGGAACGGACTGATCCGGCACTGACCGACGCTGAGGGCCGGTTCAGTTATCGGCGCGATGAAACGCTGCACTTCTCGATCGGTGAGCTGGACCTGGGCTCCGCTGTCGGGGCCGAGGTGCTGACACCGCTCAGCATTACCGAAGGCGCCACCGCGGCAGACGACCCGCGGGTCATCAACAGATTGGTGCTGCTGCAGACACTGGATGCCGACGGCGACCTGAACAACGGCATCCAGCTTACCGAGGCCATCCGCGAGGAAGTATCGCGCCACGCAGCCGACATCGACTTTGACCAGCCCAGCGCCGATTTCAACGCCAGCCTCACGCCCCTGCTGGCGACACTGGAAAGCGCCGGCGCCTTCACCGACACCGACCCCAGGGCGCGGCGGGTAACCCAGGCCGAGGACGCACTGGAACACTTCCTTCGTTCCACCGGTGAACGCGTCGTGGTCGAGACCACCCACGGCGAGCTGCGCGGTTTCGCCGCTGACGCCAACACCTGGCAATTCCTGGGTATCCCCTACGCGAAACCGCCGATCGGCGAGCTGCGCTGGCGCGCCCCCGAGGCGCTGGAACCCTGGGAGGGCACCCGCGAGGCCATCGCCTGGAGTGATCAGGCCGCGCAGAATTCCGCCCTGGAGCGCTTTGGCGAGGGCGGCATGAGCGAAGACTCCCTGTACCTCAACGTGACGGCACCCAGGAACGCCGACAAGCTGCCGGTGATGGTCTGGTTCCACGGGGGTGGCTTCACCTCCCTGACCAGCAACACCCGGCCGTTCAACAACCCTGAGGCACTGGCCAGCAAGGGCGTGGTACAGGTTTCAGTGAACCATCGTCTCGGGCCGTTCGGTTATATCGCGCACCCCGATCTGAGTGCCGAGAGCGGTTACAACGGCTCCGGCAACTATGGCCAGATGGATCTGATTGCGGCTCTGGAGTGGGTGCAGGACAACATCGCCGCCTTTGGCGGGGATCCGGACAATGTCACCATCTTCGGAGAATCCGGCGGCGGTCGGAAGGTGCTGTCGCTGATGGCCTCCCCCCGTGCTGCCGGCCTGTTCCACCGGGCCATCAGCCAGAGCGGCACCCTGCATCCGGACACCCGCACCCTGGCCAGTGCCGAAGCCATAGGGGTACGCCTGCAGGAAAACCTCAATGCGGCCTCGCTTGCCGAAATGCGCGAACGCACCTGGATGGAAGTGGTGGCCGCCGCGGCGACCCTGGTGCCCTATACCAACATCGACAACCACTACCTGCCCTATGCCGAACGGGAGGCCTTCGAAAGCGCGTCACAGAACGATGTGCCCTTCATGTTCCTGATCAACACCAATGACACCGAGGAGCCGATTGCCACAGTACTCAACGTGTTCCCCTGGATGGCGGACCACAGCACCTCGCCCCATTACGCCATGCACTTCAGCAAGCAACCTGCCGGCTGGCGGGAGATGGGCGTGACCGCTTACCACGCTGCGGAACTGGCCTACCTGTTCAACATGCCGGAAAGCGTCATAACCCACTACCAGCTGGGCCTGGTGCTGGATCCGGCCACCGGTCGCTCGGTACAGATCGGTGATCTGAACGGCAACGGCATCACCGGTTCCCAGGGTGATACCGATGACATCTTCACCTCCGCCGGCTTCGACGAAACCGACGACCTGGTCATCGAGCGCATGATGACCATGTGGACCAACTTCGCCAAGACCGGTGACCCGAGCATTCCCGGGGAACTGGAATTCCCGCTGTACGACGCCCAGGCCCAGCGCTATGTCGAGATGGACACTGAAGCCAGCGTCCAGACCGATATTTCCAGCGTGTTCGCAGACTGACTGTCGCCCCCAGTACGGCAACAGATTCAGCCATGGAGTAACTTCCACACGGCCGCACACTCCGTCAGGGGGTGTGCAGCCCTTCCCGCCCACTCCCTCCCATTGCCGACGCAAAGTAATTGACCTGGATCATGGCTGCAGCCCCGCTCCAGGCGTCTAATGGGCTTATACCCTCTCCGCGGAGCAAGTAATGCGTCGTATCACCTGGGTGTTCTGGCTCATCCTGGCCGTACTGACCGTGCTGTGGTTGCTGGCTGAGCCAGGGGCGTTCGGTACTCACGGGATTTTCCCCGTACGCACCCTGCTGGTCCAGCTGACCGGCATCCTGGCCATCGGCTGCATGAGTCTGGCCATGCTGCTGGCCCTGCGACCGCGCTGGCTGGAAGGCTGGCTGGGCGGGCTGGACAAGATGTACCGGCTGCACAAGTGGCTGGGCATCGGCGCGCTGGTGCTGTCCGTCCTGCACTGGCTGGTGACCAAGGGGCCGAAGTGGGCGGTAGGCTGGGGCTGGATCACCCGCCCGGCCAAGGACGGCGGCGCCAACCTCTCGACACTGGAAGCCTTTTTGCGCGGCCAGCGCGGGCTGGCCGAAAGCATCGGCGAATGGGCTTTCTATGCCGCCGTACTGCTGATCGCCCTGGCACTGATCAAGCGCTTCCCCTACCGGCTGTTCTACCAGAGCCACCGGCTGCTGGCGCTGGTCTACCTGGCACTGGTGGTGCACAGCCTGGTACTGCTCACATTCAGCTACTGGACCACACCGGTCGGCTGGGTCACCGCCGCGTTGCTGGCCGTCGGCAGCTGGGGCGCGCTGCAGTCATTGCTGAGACGGATCGGCACCGGACGGCGGGTGTCCGGCCGCATTACCGGACTGCATTACTTCCCCGGCGTCCGTTCCCTGCAGGTGGACGCGCGGGTGCCGGGCTGGCCGGGACACCAACCCGGTCAGTTTGCCTTCGCAACCTCGGACCGCAGCGAGGGCTTTCACCCCTACACCATCGCCTCCTGCTGGCAGCCGCAGAACCCGCAGATCACCTTCATAGTCAAGGAGTTGGGAGATCATACCCGCGCCCTGCACGAGCGGCTGCGCGTGGGCGCAGAGGTCACCGTGGAAGGGCCATACGGCTGCTTCACCTTCGATGACGATCGCCGTCGGCAGATCTGGATCGGCGGCGGCATCGGCGTCACGCCCTTCATCGCCCGTCTCCGGCATCTGGCCAGCCACCCGCAGGACAACCGGCCGGTGGACTTCTTCCACAGTACCGCCGAGGTCGACGAGGAGGCCCTGGCGAGACTGGCAGAGGATGCCAGTCACACGCAGGTTCAGATGCATCTGCTGATCAGCAGCCGCGACGGCTACCTGACCGGCGAACGCATACGCGCCGCCGTACCCGACTGGCAGGAGGCAAGCATCTGGTTCTGCGGCCCGGCGGGATTCGCTCAGGCCCTGCGCGAGGATTTCGCCCGGCACGGCTTTGACGTGCACCGGCACTTCCATCAGGAGATGTTCGACATGCGCTGAGCCAGGGAACCGGAAACGACAAAGGGCAGCCCGAGGGCTGCCCTTTGTCTGGTACGGAATCGATCAGGACTTCTTGTAGTTGTCCAGATCGATGCCCGAACGGCCCGGGGCGAGAATGTTGTTCGGGTCCACAGCGCGCTTGATGGCGTGCTCCAGATCCCGTTTCACTTCCCCGTAGCTCTGTGCCACCCGCTCCTGGAACCGGGTGTTTACACGGTACACCGCATAGCCTTCCTTCTCGAACTCGTCCAGCAGTTCGTTGAAGCAGGCGTCGGCGCGCTGGGTTTCTTCCTCGTTGGTGCGGTCGTACAGCACGTCGATGACGTGGTGCATGTCACGCGGGGCAACGATGAACTCCGCAACATAGTCCAGGCCATGCTTGTGCAGAATGCGCTTGGCCAGTGCCGCCTGCTTGCGGCACTCGCTTCCGCGTGCCTCGCTCACCGGCGCGAACCACATGGAGCCACCGCCCCCACGCCAGTTGTACAGACCGAATTCCTGCAGGTTGGGCACACCGGACATCAGCTCGGCGCGGTATTTGAACGGCTGGGTATCGCCGGCGTCTTCCTGGGTGACGATACGGCCCTTGCCGAGCTTCTTGAAGGTGTCGGTGACGATCTTCCAGTTCACGTCGACCTGCTCCTGGGTACCGTACAGCGCTGCGTACAGGTTCCAGGCGCCCATGCCGGTGTCTTCCTGCATCTTCTTCAGGATTTCGTCCGGAGTGTGGCCGGGCTCGGAGGTGTACTGGGCCCGGGTCAGGTGGGCACTGCCCGCTTCCCACAGCACGTTGGCAATCACCACCGAGTTGGGAATGGTGTTGTTCATGCGCAGCGGACGCAGGGCATCGACAATCTCGATGATATCTTCTTCATTTTCGAAGATTACTTCGAAGGGCTTGAACACCGGCGGCTTGGGCATCAGCCAGAAGCCCATCTTGGTGCAGATACCGTAGTTGGCCTGGGTGAACATGCCGTCCAGGGTCGGACCGTAGCCCCACTTGAAGATCTGCCAGGTGTTGCTGCCCTTCACACCGCCCATGCCGGTGCGGTAGACATCACCATTGGCCA
Organism: Halopseudomonas pertucinogena; assembly: GCF_014646575.1. GTDB lineage: Bacteria > Pseudomonadota > Gammaproteobacteria > Pseudomonadales > Pseudomonadaceae > Halopseudomonas > Halopseudomonas pertucinogena. The sequence goes on from NZ_BMNN01000002.1 coordinate 522,685, forward strand.
GTACCACTTCCATGCCGCACTGCATCATGAAATGTTCGCCGTAGGGGGTGTAACCCACACCACGGTCCATGGTGTTACCCACCGGGCCGGCAATGGCCGACGGAGCGGAGAACGACAGCATGACCGGCAGGTTGTTTTCCTGAATGTAGTTGTACAGCTGGCCGTAGGTGACGCCCGGCTCGACCAGCGCGTAGCACATTTCGGGATCGATCTTGATGATCTTGTTCATCTTCTTCAGATCCAGAATCACCTGGCCACGCTGTCCGGGAGCAGCCGAGCCGTAGCCGAAGTTGCGGCCGGTGGAGATGGTCCAGATCGGGATGCGGTGCTCGTTACAGATCTTGACCACACCCTGCACCTGTTCGACCGTGGTGGCAGTCAGCGCGGCGGAGGGGGCATGGGCGGCGTTTTCCACCGACATCATGATCTTGTTGTAGGGCACCAGCTGCTGCTGTTCCAGCAGCACGTTCTCGTCACCCAGCAGGGCGCGGAACTTGTTTACCGCCTGGTTGAAGTTTTCCTGCGTGACACCTTTGGGCAGCAGGGAAGCATTTTGTTCAGACATGGATCAGACTCCTTCAGGTCTCGATCGAAAAGGAAACGAAGCTGCCGTTCAGTGGCATGCGGTTGGCGGTGACCAGCGGAGCCATGGCCGGACGGCGTACGCCCAGCGAGCCAAGCAGGTAACCCAGGCTCGCAGCCCACTGCTCGGAGTGCGCCATGGTGCGTGCGGGACCGGCCAGCTGACGGGCCGGTGCGGTACTGCCCGAGCGCTCTTCGTTTAGGCTGAAACCTGCACCGCAGGCATGCAGCTGGCGGCTCATCTGCCGCGAGCAGCCTTCGGCGAGGGAGGTATTGAGCAGATGATGGCGGCTCTGCCCCGCGCTGGCCATGTGCTGGCCGACCCAGTTCACCCGGGCTCCGGCACTGCGCGCCTGGTCAATCACCAACGCAGCGGTGGCATCATCCAGCAGGCCGATGATGTGCATCGGCTTGCCGCTGCGCAATTGCATGTCCAGCTGCTGCATGACGCTCAGACTGGAATCCATCTTCTGCAGCTGCATGGGGTTGCCACTCGCCCGGACACCCTCGACAAAGGCCGAGTCCGCGGTTTCCCGGCCAACCAGCGCCACCACCGGTCGGCTGCCGGCGCCCGCGCCGGGTGCACCGGAGACACCCGCCAGTGAAGGCAATGAGGCCCCCATGGTCAGCCCAGCGAGACTGCCCCAGGCCATACCCTTGAGTACAAAACGACGATCCACACTCATGATGGCCTCCTCAGGGTTGCTCTACCAGCGGCAGGGTTGCGATGTACTCGGTCACCTTGGTGATGGATTCATCATCGACGTAGGAATCGGGAAAGGCCGGCATGGCGTTGAAGCCGTTGCGCACGATGGCCTTGACATAGGCCTCCGGCAGGCCACGTCCGCCCAGCGACGGGCCGACGTTGACTTCGGGGGCGTGGCAGTGACCGCATACGTTGTCGTACAGGTGCTTGCCACTGTCCCACTGAGGTTGCTCTTCTGCCTGAGCGGCCGCCGACAGCAGTACCAGTGGCAGGCCTGCCAGCAGGACACGCTTGGCAGTCGCACTGCCTGGAAGTGACTTCATCTGGAGACTCCTTTTCTGTATTTCTCTTTATATCGAGCCGCATGACTCGCTCGATGGACTAAACGACTCAGAACGGATAACCGCGCGGGGTGTGCTGCACAGTGATCCAGTGATCGGTGGTGAACTCTTCGATCGCCCAATCGCCGTTGAAGCGCCCCAGACCCGAGTTCTTCTCACCACCGAAGGGCGCGTTGGGCTCGTCATTCACCGGCATGTCGTTGACGTGGGTCATGCCGGCACGGATGCCCTGGGCAAACGCCACACCCTTGGCGATATCCCGGGTGAACACCGCGCTGGACAGGCCATACTCTGTGCTGTTGGCCAGTTCCAGCGCGTGATCCGCGTCGCGCGCCGTCTGGATACCGACCAGCGGTCCGAAGATTTCCTCGCGGGCGATTTCCATGTCCGGGGTGACGTTGCCGAACACATGGGGAGGCATGACGTTGCCCTGGGGCTCGCTGCCCACCAGCAGGGTCGCGCCCTCTTCCTGTGCCAGGCGGACCTTCTCCTTGAGACCGTCCAGCTGCTTGGCGTTGATTACGGGGCCGACCACGGTTTCCGGTTTGCTCGGGTCGCCATAGGGCAACGCCTTGACCCGCTCGACGAAGCGGTTGGTGAATTCTTCCACCAGCGGCTGCTCGACGATGATGCGGTTGACTGCCATGCAGATCTGGCCCTGATGCAGGAAGGAACCCACCACCGCAGCATTGACTGCCGCTTCCACGTCAGCATCTGCCAGCACCACGAACGGGCTGTTGCCACCCAGCTCCAGCGCCACATGCTTGAGATGCTCACCGCCGGCGGCAATCCGACCGATGTTGCGGCCGACAGGGGTGGAGCCGGTGAAGGAAATGAACGCCGGTACCGGATGCTCAACGAACGCGTCGCCGATTTCGGAACCGGGCCCCACCACTACGCTGAGCACGCCCGCCGGCAGACCGGCCTCTTCGAAGATGCGCGCCAGCAGCAGGCCACCGGTCACCGGGGTATCACTGGCGGGCTTGATGACGACCGCGTTACCCAGCGCCAGCGCCGGTGAAACCGAACGGGCGCTGAGGTGCAGCGGGAAGTTCCATGGGCTGATCACACCGATGACCCCCAGCGGCGCGCGATACACGCGGCTTTCCTTGCCCGGCACGTCGGAAGGCAGGATACGACCGTGGACCCGGCCAGGCAGGCTCGCGGACTCCAGAGTGATGGCACGGGCGGCGCCCCATTCGATCTGCGCCTTGATCCGGCTGCTGCCAGCTTCCCGGATCAACCAGTTGACGATCTCGTCCTTGCGCTCGTCGAAGATTTCCACTGCCCGGCGCATGACGCTGCCACGCTCGGTGGGTCCCATGGCCGCCCATTCGCGCTGGGCCTCGGCCGCCTTGCGATAGGCTTCGTCCAGGTCCTCGCGGGTGGCCATTGGCACACTCAGCAATTGTTCACCGGTGAAGGGATCTGTCACGTCCAGGGTGCGGGTGCCGCTCCCGGCACGCCACTGGCCGGCAATCGGCTGAAGTTCCAGATTCTGAAAGACAGGCTTGCTAGTCATCTGATTTCTCTCTCATATGTTCGACTCCCAACGCCCCGGCGGCAGGCCGGCAGGCCCCGCAACGCACAGGAAGGGATTCCTGGTGTGTTACAAGTTCTGTGCCAGCTTCAGCTTAGGCGACGAAACGCCGCACAGCCATTCCCCGCGACCCAACGGTCAGAAGCCGGCCGGTGAATGTGTCTAAATTTCAACACGCGCGTATAATTGAGCGCGCAAATTTCACCACATACAGGCACTGAATGGCGGACATACCTGCATATACAGATAAGCTGCTCGAACGACTGATGGCCAATCGCAAGAGCCTTTTCGTCGATCCATCCGACCAGCTGAGCAGCGGTTACCCCAGCCCTGCACAACTGGCCGAGGCGATTGCCTTCGCTCCGGCCCAGGGCAATATCTGGATGTTCGGGCGGCGTTACCTGCTCATGCAGGGCGCCACCTTCGGTGAGATCCGCCGCGAACTGATCAACGAGCTGGGCCTGGAAAAGGCCCGCGGCATCTATACCAGCACCGGTTGGCACGCCGGGGCGCGCCTGGCACGCCAGGTCGCCCAGCAGTGGCCAGAGGGGGACCACGGCAGCCTGTACAGTGCCGGACCACGTCTGCACATGCTCGAAGGAATGGTCAATGTCGAAACCATTCACTTCGAGATAAACAGCGAGGCCGGCAGCTTCTACACCGACCTGTACTGGCACAACTCCCTGGAAGCCCAGGCCCATCTGGCCCATCACGGCACCGCCGGCGAGTGCGTGTGCTGGATGCAGACCGGCTTCGCCAGTGGCTACGCTTCCGCCCTGCTCGGCCGGATGGTGGTGTTCCGCGAGACCGAATGCCGCGCCACCGGTCATGCTGCCTGTCGCATCATCGGCAAGACCGCCGAGCAATGGGCCGACCTGGAGGGCGACCAGTCAGACCCGGAAGACGACAGCTTCTTCAGCCACGTCTTTCATGGCATGTCCGAGCCAGAGCACAGTTCACAGGAAGATCTCGAGGACCCGGACATGCTCGGCAACTCCCCTGCCTTCCTGCGTGCCCAGCGCATGCTGCAGCGGGTAGCTCCAACCCAGGCCACGGTATTGCTGACCGGTGAATCCGGGGTGGGCAAGGAGCTCTTTGCCCAGTACCTGCACCGCCACAGCCCGCGCAGCCATAGCCCGCTGGTCAGCCTCAACTGCGCCTCACTGCCGGAGAACCTGGTCGAGGCCGAACTCTTCGGCGTCGAAAAAGGCGCCTACACCGGCGCCGACCGCAGCCGCCCGGGGCGCTTCGAGCGGGCCGATGGTGGCACCCTGTTCCTCGATGAGATCGCCTCCCTCAGTCTTGACGCCCAGGGCAAGATTCTCCGGGCCCTGCAGGAAGGCGAGATCGAGCGGGTCGGCGGCGACAAACCCATCCGCGTTGATGTGCGGCTGGTCGCTGCCGCCAACGTACAGCTGCGCGACGAGGTCCAGGCCGGGCGTTTTCGTCAGGACCTGTTCTACCGGCTCAATGTCTACCCCATCCAGATTCCGAGCCTGCGCGAACGCAGGGAAGACATCCCGCTGCTGATGAATCACTTCCTGCAGCGTTACTGCCAGCTGCACCAGCGCGAGATCAGCGGCTTCACCGCCCGCCTGATCAACACGCTGCTCACCCACGACTTCCCGGGTAACATCCGCGAACTGCAGAACCTCATCGAGCGCGGCGTCATCAGCTGCGATGAAGGCCAGGCCATGGACCTGCAGCACATCATGCTCAACGGCGAGCAGTTCGATGACGAAGCGCCCTTCGGCCTGACCGCCGAGGGCAAGCTGGATATCGCCGCTGCGAATATCCCCAACCCGGCGCCGGTGGCCAGTTCCGCCGCCCCACTTCATCCCGCCATTGCCCGCCTGGCCGCTTTTCTCAACGGCACCGACGAACGTCTGCAAACGTCGGTGAACGAGGTGGAGGAGCTGTTGATCGATCATGCGCTCAAGCGCACCAACGGCAATGTCACTGCCGCGGCGCATCTGATCGGGTTGAGTCGTGCGCAGATCAATTATCGGTTGAAGGGGAAGTAGCTGACGGGGGGCCGTCTCCCCTCTCTCCCGCCCCCCCTCCCGCGAAGGGAGAGGGGAGGCAGGCCCGGACAGGCCGCAGCACGCAGCCGATCAGGCCAGCCTGAGGATGGGCTTGACGGTGGTGCCGTTGGCGGAATCCTCAAAGGCCTGGTTGATGTCTTCGAAGTCATAGAATTTGACCAGCCTGTCGAAGGGAAACTTGCCGGCCTTGTGGAATTCCACCAGCTTGGGAATGAACACGCGGGGTACCGAGTCACCCTCGATGACGCCGATCATGCCCTTGCCCTCGGCCATCAGGTCGTTGTGTACATCGATGTTCATTTCGGGGGTCACACCCACGATGGCCACCTTGCCGAGGGGACGCAGCGCATGCAGGGACTGGCGCACGACCGGCGGCACACCGGTGGACTCCACGGCGTAATGGGTACCGCCGCCGGAGGCTTCCCTGATCTCCTTGACCACATCCACGTTCTTGCCGTTGAACGCATGGGTTGCGCCCAGCTCCAGCGCCAGCTCCAGACGGTTATCATGCACATCCACCGCGAAGATCTGCTGACAGCCGGCAATCTTCGCCGCCATGATCGCGCTCAGGCCCACCGCACCACAGCCGTATACCGCGATGGACGTGCCGAACGCCGGTCTGATGCTGTTCAGCACGGTGCCGGCACCGGTCTGGATGCCGCAACCCAGCGGTCCGAGCAGCGCCAGATCCACATCCTTGTCGACCTTCACCACGTTGCGCTCATGGGCAACGATGTGGGTACCGAAGGACGATTGACCAAAGAAGGTGTGCAGGTCGGTGTCGCCCTGATGCAGACGGCAGGTATGGTCATCCATGCGGCCGCCGAAGTTCAGTTCGTTGAACGCCGAACATACGGTCGGGTGGCCGGTCAGGCAGTTTTCACACTGGCCACAGTGGGCGAAGGACATCACCACGTGGTCGCCCGGCTGCAGGCTGGTCACGTTTTCACCCACCTTCTCCACCACACCGGCGCCTTCATGACCGAGCACGATCGGATAAGGCGACACGCCCAGATCGCGGCCCACCGCATCGGTGTGACAGACACCGGTAGCAACGATCTTGACCAGCACCTCGTTGGCCTTCGGGCCGGAGAGGGTCACCTCTTCGATGGAAAAGGCTTCGCCCTGGGCGCGTGTTACAGCTGCTTGAATCTTCATATTCGGACTCCGTTGTGTGTTCAACAGTGGAACCTGTTCGGGTAAGGGCATCCGAACAAGCAAGAATCGAACCAGTGCTTCGGTTGAGACAGCTTCAGCCGCTCACGGCTGACACCGGGCTGCAGGAGGCTCCCTGCTCAAAGCATGGCACAGGGATCATGACTCTTCGAACCAGCCGTCCGCCGATCGACTGACCGGGTGTGGGCTCAGACCTTGCCCAGGCTGTGGCCGATGGCCCGCTCGATCTCCTGCTTGCAGGCCAGCAGCGCTGAGCAGACCTTCTCGACCTCTTTCTCCAGCCTGGCGGTGGGCGCCACCACACTGAGGGAATACAGCCCCAGATAGGTGTCGAGCGCCACCGAGCATGAGCCGACGCCATCGAGCGCTTCCCCCATTTCGGTGCTGACCTTGCTCTGGCGCGACTGCTGCAGATCAGCCAGCAGCCCTGCCAGATCCAGGGTGCGCTCGGTCGGCGCAGGCAGCGGGTCCGGCAGCAGTTCACGTACCGAGCTGTCGGGCATTTCCGCCAGCAGTATCTTGCCGCCTGCCGCCGCGTGGGCCGGTGCGGTGATGCCGATGGGAAAGACCACCCGCAACTCCCGCTCGGCGACGATACGGTCGATGACATAGACCTGTTCATCGACCAGCGCCGACAGGCACACCGATTCCCGCAGGTCGGTGGAGAGCTCCTGCAGATAGGGCCGGGTCAGCGAGATGATGTCGGTCTGCGACTGGTTGATCAGTTGCCCGAGTGCCGGCCCCAGGCGCACGCCGCCGCCGGGCCCCACATGCTCGACCAGCCGCTCCTCGAACAGCGCATTGATGATGCGCTGCACAGTGGAGCGCGGCAGGCCCACCTCCTGGGCGATGGCTGCAAGGCTCAGCCCCTGTGGGTTCCTGCCCAGGGCGCGCAATATCTGCCCGGCCCTGGCGATGACCTGAATCCCCGTGGGCTTCCCCTGTTCCGCATCGTGCTCTTGACTCATTCGCTTCTCCGTGACCGGTTGCCATCGCCCGGGTTGACCGTTTTATACAGCCCCTCCGATATACCCGATGACAACCCTCTTGACCATGTTTCCCCGCCTGCTTATCAACTCACCTGCAAAAACATCTTACACAAAAACCCGCATACAGGTACACTGTACCGCTTTATGATACACAGCTTCCTGAAAACCAATGGAGAAAGATGCCGGTGAACTATTCCACACCCTTGCGCCTTGCGATGGCCCTGCCGCTGACAGCGGCGTTGCTGGCAGGTTGCGGCCAGACAGAACAACCGCAGCAGTCCGAGCGCATCCCGGAAGTCGGGGTATACACCGTCAAGGCCCAACCACTGACGCTGACCACCGACCTGCCGGGGCGTACCAGCGCCTATCGGGTAGCGGAGGTCCGTCCCCAGGTCACGGGGATTCTGCAGGAGCGCCTGTTCACTGAAGGGAGTGAGGTCGAGAAGGGGCAGCAGCTCTATCAGATTGACCCGCGGACCTACGAAGCCCAGCTGGCCCAGGCCGAAGCGAACCTGAAGACCGCCGAGAACCTGGCCCGCCGGTACAAGCGTCTGCTCAGCACCAACGCGGTCAGTCAGCAGCAGTACGACGATGCGATGGCCGCCTGGGCACAGGCCAGAAGTGCCGTACAGGTGGCACGCATTGATGTGCAGTACACGAAGGTACTTTCACCGATTTCCGGCCAGGTTGGCCGCTCCGCCGTTACCGAAGGCGCGCTGGTCACCAACGGCCAGCCGCAGGAACTGGCGACCGTGACCCAGCTGGACCCCATCTATGTAGACGTGAACCAGCCGATCACCAAGATGCTCGGCCTGCGCCGGGCGCTGGATTCCGGTCGCTTGCAGAGCAGCGGCGATGATCAGGCCCGGGTGACCCTGAAACTGGAGGACGGCAGCGCCTACCCCCTGCCCGGCGTGCTGAAGTTCTCCGAGGTCACCGTCGACCCGAGCACCGGCGCGGTGACCCTGCGCGCGGAATTCCCCAACCCGGACCGCACCCTGCTGCCCGGCATGTTTGTTCGTGCCCAGCTGCAGGAAGGCATCCGGGAAGACGCCATACTGGTGCCCCAGCAGGCCGTGTTCAGAGACAGCCGCGGCGTGGCCAACATCTGGGTGGTCGGCGAGGACGGCATTGCCCGCCAGCGCGAGGTGGAAACCCTGCGCACGGTCGGCAACAGCTGGCTGGTCGGCGACGGCGTGGAGGATGGCGAGCAGGTAGTCACCGAAGGTCTGCACATGCTGCGCAACGGCATGGAAGTCGCCACCGCCCCTGCCAGCAACCTGAATCTGGTGACCGAATTCGGCCAGCCGCTGGCCAGCACCGCCCGGGAGTAATCAATGCCACACTATTTCATAGACAGGCCCATCTTCGCCTGGGTACTGGCGATCGTGGTCATGCTGGCCGGCGCGCTGTCGCTGTTCAAGCTGCCGATCAGCCAGTATCCGAATATTGCCGCTCCGGCCATCGCCATCAGCGTGGTCTATCCCGGTGCCTCGGCGGAAACCGTGCAGGACACGGTGGTTCAGGTCATCGAGCAGCAGCTCAGCGGTCTGGACGGCTTCCGCTACATGTCCTCCAGCAGCAACTCCGACGGCAGCGCCCAGATCATCGTGACCTTCGAGCAGGGTACCGACTCGGATATTGCCCAGGTGCAGGTGCAGAACAAGCTGCAGCTGGCCACGCCGAAGCTGCCCGAAGAGGTACAGCGCCAGGGCATCCGGGTGGTCAAGTATCAGGTCAACTTCATGCAGATCATCGGCCTGATCGACGAGAGCGGCCGCATGGATGACTTCGACCTCGGCAACTATATCGCCTCCCACCTGCAGGACCCCATTTCCCGCATCGATGGGGTGGGCGACTTCTTCCTGCTCGGTTCGCAGAACGCCATGCGCATCTGGCTCGACCCGGCCAAGCTCAACAGTTATCAACTGACACCGGGCGATGTGGCCGACGCCATCCGCGAGCAGAACGTGCAGGTATCCTCCGGCCAGCTGGGCGGCCTGCCCGCCCACAGCGGCAACCAGCTCAACGCGACCGTGATCGGCAGTACCCGCCTGACCTCCGCGGACGAGTTCCGCGAGATCCTGGTCAAGGTCAACGAGGACGGTTCACAGGTACGTGTCAAGGATGTGGCCGAAGTCGGTCTGGGCGCGGACAACTACTCCATCTCCGGCAACTTCAACGGCACGCCGTCGGCGGGTATCGCCCTGCGCCTTGCGCCCGGTGGCAACCTGCTGGAAACCGTCGACAACGTCCGCGCGGTCCTGGATGCCCAGGAACCCTTCCTGCCGGATGGGGTGAAGATCATCTATCCCTATGACACCACCCCGGTGGTGGAAGCCTCCATCAGCTCGGTGGTAATGACCATCCTGGAAGCCATCCTGCTGGTGTTCCTGGTCATGTACCTGTTCCTGCAGAGTTTCCGTGCCACGTTGATTCCGACGCTGGCTGTGCCGGTGGTGCTGCTCGGCGCGTTTGCCCTGCTGCCGCTGTTCGGCCTGAATATCAACGTGCTGACCATGTACGCCATGGTGCTGGCGATCGGGCTGCTGGTGGATGATGCCATCGTGGTGGTGGAGAACGTCGAGCGGCTGATGCACGAGGAAGGGCTTTCGCCACTGGAGGCGACCCGCAAGTCGATGCACCAGATCAAGGGTGCGCTGGTGGGTATCGGTATGGTGCTGTCCGCCGTGTTCGTTCCCATGGCGTTCTTCGGCGGCTCGGCGGGCATCATCTACCGCCAGTTCGCCATCACCATCGTGATCTGCATGACCCTGTCGGTGCTGGTGGCGCTGATCTTCACCCCTGCGTTGTGCGCCACTTTCCTGAAGGCCCCCAGGCCTGGCCAGTCGCTCAACGAGAAAAAGGGGTTCTTCGGCTGGTTCAACCGCACCTTCGACCGCGGCACCCAGCGCTTCGAGCGCGGCGTCGGCGGCATGCTGGCGCGCCGTGACCGCTATCTCGTGGTGTTCCTGCTGATCGTGGTCGGCACCGGGTACCTGTTCACCCAGATTCCGGCGGCCTTCCTGCCTGATGAAGACCAGAGCCTCCTTATGGTGGAAGTGCGCATGCCGGCCAACGCCAGCGCCGAGCGCACCGAAGCGGTATTGACCGAGATCCGCGAGTACCTGCTGGAAGAGGAAGCCGACATCATTGCTTCGGTCCAGACCGTCTCCGGCTTCAACTTTGCCGGACGCGGCCAGAACTCCGGCGCGGCCTTCGTGCAGCTGAAGGACTGGGCGCTGCGCAGCAACGATGGGCAGGATGTATTCAGCCTGACCGCCCGGGCCCAGGAGCGTTTCAACCAGATCAAGGATGGGCAGATCATGGTATTCCCGCCCCCGGCGATCCTGGAAATGGGTAACGCCATGGGCTTCAACTTCTATCTGCAGGATAACGTCGGCCTCGGCCATCAATCACTCATGGCCGCCCGGGATCAGTTCCTGCAACTGGCCAACGAGCATCCGCTGCTGACGGCAGTGCGCCCCAACGGCAAGGATGACGAGCCGCAATTCAAGGTCAATATCGACCGGGAGAAAGCCCGCGCCCATTCGTTGAGCATTGCCGCGATCAACGAGACCATGTCCGCCGCCTGGGGCTCGATGTATGTGAACGACTTCATCGATCAGGGCCGGGTCAAGCGGGTCTACCTGCAGGGGAACATGGATTCGCGCCTGGCACCCGAGGACTTCGAGAAATGGTACGTACGCAACAGGCACGGTGAGATGATCCCCTTCTCATCCTTCGCCACCGGTGAATGGACCTGGGGTTCACCCAAGCTGGAGCGCTACAACGGTATCTCCTCGGTGGAAATCCTCGGCCAGCCGGCACCAGGCTACAGCACCGGTGATGCCATGGTGGCAATCGACGAGATCATGCAGCAGCTGCCGCCGGGCATCGGCCTGGCCTATACCGGCCTGTCCTACGAGGAGATCCAGACCGGCGACCAGGCGCCGCTGCTGTACGCCCTGACGGTGCTGATCGTGTTCCTCTGTCTGGCTGCGCTCTACGAGAGCTGGTCGGTTCCGGCAGCGGTGATCATGGTGGTGCCGCTGGGTGTGATCGGGGCGGTATCCGCCACCCTGCTGCGCGGCCTGACCGCGGATGTGTACTTCCAGATCGGCCTGATGACCACGGTGGGGCTGACGGCGAAGAACGCCATCCTGATCGTCGAGTTCGCCAAGGACCTGTACGAAAACCAGGGCCGCAGCCTGGTGCAGGCTGCCATCGAAGCGTCCCGCCTGCGCCTGCGTCCGATCCTGATGACCTCGCTGGCCTTCACCTTCGGCGTGCTGCCGATGGCACTGGCCAGCGGCGCCGGTCAGGGCAGTCAGCACTCCATCGCCACCGGTGTGGTTGGCGGCATGATCACGGCAACCGTGCTGGTGGTGTTCTTTGTGCCGCTGTTCTACGTACTGGTGGTCGGCCTGTTCAAACGCAAGCCGAAAGAGGCCCCTGAAGAGACGCAAGCCGCAGGAGAAAGCGTATGAAAATGAGATATGTGAGCCTGGCCGTTGCGCTGGCCCTCTCCGGCTGCAGCCTGGTGCCGGAATATGAGCAGCCCGCGTCCCCGGTGGCCGACAGCTGGCCACAGGGGGTTGCCTACCAGGCCACCGAAGCCAGTGAGGCCGGCCTCCGGCCGCCGGCCTGGGAGGAGTTCTTCCAGTCCCCCGAGCTGCGGCAGCTGATACAGCTGGCACTGGAAAACAACCGTGACCTGCGCCAGGCGGTCCTGAATGTGGATGCCTACCGCGCACTGCACCGGATCCAGCGCTCGGAGTTGCTGCCCAGCGTCGGCGTGGATGGCAGCGGCAACCGCCAACGCGTCCCCGATGACCTTTCGCCCACCGGCGAGTCGGGCATCAACAGCCAGTACAGTCTCACCCTGGGCACCAGCTGGGAGCTCGACCTGTTCGGTCGCGTCCGCAGCCTCGAAGGCGCTGCGCTGGAGCGTTACCTGGCCACCGAGCAGGCACAGTATGCGGTGCAGCTCGCGCTGGTCAGTGATGTGGCCAGTGCCTGGCTGACCTGGAATGCGGACCATGCCCTGCTGGAACTGACCCGGGCCACCCTCGAGAGTTATCAGGAAAGCCTGGAAATGATCGAAGCCAGCCATGAAGGCGGGATCGCGTCGGCCCTGGATGTGCGCCAGGCTCGCAGCCTGGTCGAGCAGGCCAGGGTGCAGCTGGAGCTTTATACCAGACAGGTGGCACAGGACCGCAACGCACTCGGCCTGCTGGTGGGCGCCGCCATTCCGCAGGACTTGCTGCGCAGCAGTGAACTGGACAGCAGCCTGCTGGCCACCCTGCCCTCGGGCCTGCCGGCGGACGTGTTGCAGCATCGCCCGGATATCCGCGCCGCCGAACACCGGCTGCGGGCTGCCAATGCGGACATCGGCGCGGCCCGTGCGGCATTCTTTCCGAACATCCGGCTGACGGCCGGCGCCGGTACCGCCAGTGCCGACCTCGACGGGCTGTTCGATGGCGGCTCCGGCACCTGGAGTTTCATCCCGCAGATCAACCTGCCGATCTTCACCGCCGGGCGCCTCAAGGCCAACCTGGAATACAGCGAGATCCAGCGTGACATCAACGTCGCCGCCTATGAGAAGAGCATCCAGAACGCCTTCCGCGAGGTGGCCGACGGCCTGGCGGCACAGGGCACCTACTCCGCCCAGGTACAGGCGCAGAACGATCTGGTAACCGCCACCCGGGAATATTACGAACTGGCCCAGCAGCGTTATGACGAAGGGGTGGACAACTACCTGATCGTTCTCGATGCCCGGCGCGAACTCTTCGCCGCGCGTCAGGCGCTGCTCAGTTACCAATTGCAACAGCTGACAAGCGAAGTGGCCCTGTATCGGGCGCTGGGCGGCGGCTGGCAAGCCAACGCCCCGACACCGCAAACAACCAACAAGGAGACCTGATGAACAAGCACCTTGAACTGGCCGCCATGGCCCTGGCGGCACTGGCGAGCACTGCCCTGGCAGTGGCTCCGGTACACGCGCAAGACAGCGACAATCACGTTTCTGCCGGCGTCGGCGTTACCGGCCAGGGCGAGATGACCTGGCGGGCCAGCCTGGCCCATGACTGGGACAGGAGCTGGTGGCAGAGCGAGCGCGGCTACCTCACCGGTTACTGGGACACCGCCTACACGTACTGGGAGGGCAGCGACGCCTCGGGCGCGCACTCCCTGTCCTTCAGCCCGGTACTGGTGTATCAGTTCAACGGCGACCGTGTACGTCCTTTTGTCGAGTTCGGGATCGGTGTCTCGCTGTTCTCCTCAACCGACGTGGGCGAGCGTGACATGGGCTCGGCCTTCCATTTCGAGGATCGGCTGGGGGCTGGTGTGGTACTGCCCAGCGGCAGTCGCCTGGGCGTGCGTGCCATGCATTATTCCAACGCCGGCATCAAGAACCCGAACGACGGTATCGAAAGCTACGCCCTGTTTTACAGCCGCCCATTGTAGGCCCGTTATCTATCGATCATATCGATAGCTCGCATGCAAAATATGCGCTTTCATGATCGATACAGCTGTCCGATAATGGCGTCAGCACATCAACTTCAACTCGAGCAGCCCGGTACGCCGGGCTCACATAGAGACAAGGGCATACATGAACAGAACATATCATCTGGCTATTCTGGTCGGCAGCAACCGCCGCGAGTCCATCAACCGTCAGCTGAGCGAGGCCATGGCCCGCCTGTTACCGGCCAATATCAAGGTCAGCTATCCGCAGATCGACGACCTGCCGCTGTATAACCTCGACCTGGAAGGCGAGCGCCCAGCCAGCGTTAACCGCTTCACCGATGAGATTCGTGCTGCCGACGGCGTACTCATCGTCACCCCCGAGCACAACCGCTCCCTGCCGGCGGTACTGAAAAACGCCATCGACTGGGGCTCCAAACCGATGGGCAGCAACGTCTGGTTCGACAAGCCCGTCGCCCTCACCGGCACCTCGCCGGGTGCTATCGGAACCGCGCTGGTGCAGCAACACCTGCGCCAGATCATGGGCATCCTCGGCTCGGTGGTGCTGGGCGGCGAAGCCTACGTGCAATTTCACCCCGAGTTGATTGATGCAAACGGGGATATCGGCCCGCAGAGCCGGGATTTTCTCCAGGGCTACCTGAACCGCTTCGTCACCCTGATAGAAAAGCTCGCCCCCCAATAACCCCAAAGCTATGCCGAACTCCCGGGGCGCGCTCCGGGAGGGGCGAGTTCCACCTCGCCCACTTGTGTCTGCCGCAACCACGCTGCGTCGAGGAGGACCTCGACACTCCAAACGGTCAGCTCCCCGCGTTCACGGTCAGCTCCCCGCGTTCAATTGATCGGTGCGCGCGGCCATGATGAAGTCATTGCGGTGCAGCCCTTTGATCTTGTGCGTCCACCAGCGCACCGTGACCTTGCCGTATTCCAGTAGAATCGCCGGATGGTGGCCTTGTTCTTCCGCGAGCTGTCCTACCTGATTGGTAAAGGCCAGCGCAGCGGCAAAGTCCGCAAATGTGAATGCCCGGCGCAGCTGCGGTACACCCTCCTCTTCCACCTGTTCCCAATCCGGGATCTGCTGTCGCAGCTCCTGCGCCTGCTGCTCTGTCACCTTCGGCGCATCCGCCCGGCAGGCTTCGCACTGTTGTTCGCTGAGTTGACTCATGGACGCTCTCCGTTGATTGATCCAAGCTGATACAGAGTAGACCAACCCCGTATGGAACATTTCCCTGGGCTACTGCGTTAGACAAGCAAGGGATAACCAGAGAGAGCACATGCAGACTGACGGACAGCTGATTCGCCGAGCCCAGGCGGGAGACAGCCAGGCGTTCGGCGCTTTGGTGCAGCAGCATCAAGGGCGGGTGTACTCCTTTACCCGGCGCCTGTGCAGCAACCCTGACCATGCACTGGATATTACTCAGGACACCTTTATCAAGGCCTGGCAAGCGCTCCCTGACTGGCGTCCCGAAGCGCGATTCGAAACCTGGTTGCTGCGCATTGCCCGCAACACGGCCATCGATGGTCTGCGCCGCGGCCGACATGAGCCCGAACCCCTGCCGGACGATGCTGTACTGGTCGATCACGGGCCGTCACCGTTGCGCCAGCTGGAAAGCAGCCGCCGCATCGCCCAGCTGGAAACATTGCTGGCTCAGCTGCCATTGGCCCAGCGCGAGGTCATCTTGCTGCGCGAGCTGGAAGGCCTTTCCTATCAGGAGCTGGCTGCGGCACTGGACATCAGCGAAGGCACGGTCAAGTCACGCCTGGCCCGCGCCCGCAGCGCACTGCTCGAAGCACGCCACAACACCACAGGAGCATCAGATGAATGAACATCCGGACATCAGCCAGCTGTCCGCCCATCTCGATGGCGAGCTGGACAGCACAGAAACAGCCCGGGTCAGCGGCCATTTACTCAGCTGTCCTGCCTGCCAGCAGCAGTACCGGGGCCTGCGCGACCTGAGCAGCGATATGAACCAGTTGCCCATGCTCACGCCCGAGCTGGATATCACGGCGCTGCTCGGACAGCTCCCGCAGCGCCAGCATCCGGTGCCTGCACAAAGCCACTGGCGTCGGGCGCTACCCGGCGCGGCAGCCGCGGCATCACTGGTGCTGGGCCTGTTAATCGGTGCGGGATTGGATGCACCCGCCCCCACCACCCATGAACCAGCCTTCGCGGCACTGGCGATTCTGGACAGCACGCCGCCGGGTGCCCTGTGCCGTCAGCCCGAGCTCTGCTATTTACAGGAGAAACAGCAATGAAGATCACCACCCTGCGCCTGGCGCTGACCCTGTCTATGCTGTTCAACCTTGGTGTAGTCGGGGCTTTGAGCTGGCAGCAATTTACCGAACACCAGCGCTCGCAGCCCGGCGAACCGCTGCTGGTAAGGGAGCTGCAGCTCAACGATGAGCAACGCCAGCGCTGGCAGGACACCGAAGAACCTTTTCTGCGCGAGCTGACCCAGTCCGGTCTGGTGATTGAGCAGCAACGCAATCAACTGATCGAAAGCATCTTTGCCGAGCAACTGGACCACCAGCGTATCGCCACAGCACAGACAGCGCTTGCCGAACAGCAGAACCATCAGCAACGCCTGGTCATTGATCAGTTGCTGCGCGAGCGGGAGATTCTGAACGGGGCCCAGCGCCAGCGGCTGGCACAGCTGTTGAAGCACGACTCGTCACTGTCTTCGCACGCGGAAATGCTGCATAACGAATGACATTCAACAAGCAATGGAACAAAACCGGGGGCAGGTTCGTTAGTAGATATGAAGCCGGTCACAATAGCTGACCACCCCTCTTTCAGACTCGAGGTACATTATGAAAATCAAAGCACGCCAAGCTGCCATTCCCTTTGCCCTGACGACTGCCCTGCTGTTTTGCGGGGTCAGCCTGGCGGCAGACAACGCGGCCCTCCACGATCATGACCATGGAGATGCCTCTTTCGAGTTGCAACTGGATAACGGCCAGAAGTGGGCCATCGATCCTCCGCTGCGCAAGGCGATGAACGATATCAACGGGGCGATGCGCTCGTCACTGGAGGCAATTCACCAGGATCGCCTGTCAGACGAGGATTACGCCGCACTGGCCAATCAGGTGAATGACGGTGTCGCCTATATGGTTGCCAATTGTGAACTGCCACCCGATGCCGATGCCCAGTTGCACATGGTCATCGCCCAGCTGATGGCTGGCTCGCAGAAGATGACAGGCGACAGCGATGCGTCCGCCCGTGATGGGGCAGTACAGGTGCTCGGCGCCCTCGATGCCTATGCACAGTACTTCGATCACGCGGATTTTGTGCCCGCTGCGCACTGATCACCGCCCTCATCCTGATCCGGACCGGCGCGCAGCTGCGCGCCGGTTTTTTTCTGCCTAGCCTGGAGAATCCCCGGGTTCTGGCCAACAATTGGGGCATGCCATTCACTACTGTCGAGTACCTGCCATGACGACCAACGCCGCCACCGGCCAGACCACCATCGATACAGCCACCGGCGCAACAGACCTGAGTGAGTTCGAGCGTCGCAACTACAGCGGTGATCAGGATGAGCAGAGCGCTTTCGAACGGCTGGTCACATCATGCAAGGAAGTGGCCCGCCACCTGCGCGCCCAAGGGCCCGGGGTGGTAGCGGTTATCGCGGATCACGTGTGCTGGGTGTCGCCGCTCTTTACCGCCGAAGAGCCTTTAGTATCCGCGCTGGGCAAGGACCTGACGCGCACCGAGTTCACCTACGCGTTTTTTCCTTCCCATACCGAAGACCTGACAGCCCGGGAGCTGGATGACATTTCCGATGCGGTTCAGTCCTGGCTGGATGATCCGGTATTCCAGCCCCTGAACCAGACGGAACTGGACAAGGCGGTGCCGGTGATCATCGAACGCTGGACGGATGACGACTGCAGATATCTGCCCTGAAACGACAAAGGGCGGAGCCGGTCACACCGGCTCCGCCCTACAGGTCAGCCTGAACTGCCTCAGAATGCCATGCCCAGGGTCACGCCCACTTCGTTGCTTTCCAGCTCGGTGTTTGCGGCCAGTTCGCGGCGATCATCCAGTTCATAGTTGGTCTGAGTGTAGTACACACCCGCGGTGAAGCCGTTGTCCCAGAGGAAGTTCAACTCCGCGTAGGGGTTGAACTTGTCCTTCAGGTCCACGGTTTCACTGCCGACACCGTCGAGCTTGACCTTGGCTTCCCCTTCGATGCTGTAACGGGTACCCACTTCCAGGCGGGTGATCACGTTGTTGCCGCGATGGTGCAGGCCGAGAGCCGCCTTGGCAAAGGGACTCTTGTTGCTCAGCTCGACATCCCCTGCACGACGGTCATCCATCTCGAAGCGGGTCCAGTCATAACCGGCACCTACCAGAACGTCGAAGTTGGTGTTGTTATTGAGCGGCATGCGCATGCCCAGGTCCAGGTCCGCACGGGCGTCCTTCACCTCGTCATCGCCATGCTCGCCGTAACGGGCGTTGGCACCAATCTGAAAGATGACACCGGGGCCACCGGTCATCTTGTTGCCAAAGTTGTAGTACACACCAACCTTGCCCACATCTTCATCACGGCCGTCGACTCTGTCGTTATCCGAGTTCAGCTCATAATCGTTATAGGCACCAATAAGCCCCAGATTGGAAATGGGCTGTTCCGCCGCCATGGCAAGCGGGCTCAGAATCATACCGACAGCCGAAGCCTGAATCAGAGTAGTGCGAAGGCGCATAGGAATTTCCTCTTTGTTTTTGCCTGAGTAACTACCGACAGATCCGGATTTATTTAGTTCGACTTTTCCAGCGTGTCCGGTCACGAAAATGTCGACCGGATCGCTCTGGTATACTCGGCTCCCCGAAAAACCCGAGAGCAGGCCGTGACCGACCGCTACTTCGATCAGCTGGGCAGCCACTTCGCCCGCAAGATCTACTCCAGCCCGAAGGGCGCCATCCGCCTTGCCGTGCTCACCCGCGATCTGCAGGTGTGGATCCCGGAGATCGGGCGTCAGGACTCGCCGCTGCGAGTGCTGGATGTGGGTGCCGGTCTCGGCCATATCAGCGAATGGCTGCTGAACCGGGGCCACCACCTGACGGTGAGCGAGCCGTCGAGCGAGATGCTGGCAGCGGCGCGCAGCCGGCTGGATGAGGTACCGCTCCGGCCCCGCCAGACCCTGAGCTACCTGCCCCTGCCACTGCAGGAACTGCCGGCCCATACCGGCCAGCACGATCTGGTCATCTGCCATGCGGTGCTGGAATGGCTGGCGGATCCCGCCGCGGCCCTGGTCCACCTGCGGCAACTGGTCAGCCCCGGGGGCGCGGTGTCGCTGGCGTTCTATAACCGCGATGCACTGATCTACAAGAACCTCATCAAGGGCCAGTTCCGCAAGTTGCAACGCAATCAGCTGGCCGGTGAAGGCAAGCGCAGCCTCACCCCACAGCAACCCCTGGACCCCCGCCAGGTTCGGCAGTGGATGGGCGAGGCCGGCTTCGATTGTGTGCATCAGACGGGCGTGCGGGTATTTCATGACTATATGCCCGAGCCGTTCAGGTCCGAGGCCGATGAGCAGCAGGTGATCGAGCAGGAGCTGCACTACAGCACCCATCCCGCCTACCTGCATCTGGGGCGCTATCTGCACTGCTGGCTCAGGCCCGGGCGCTGAGCATCCTCAAACCGGCGGATGCATCCAGCGGTCACGCCGCCACAGCCAGACGAACCAGCCGCCGAGCAGTACGCCGCGGGCCAGCATGAACAGGTAGAAGCCCAGCCACACGCCGTGGTTGCCGGCTCCCTGCAGCAGCCAGGCCGCGGGCACGTAGATGAACAGCACTGCCAGCAACATCGCGTTGCGCATGGCGCGGGCCCGGGTCGCACCGATGAACAGCCCGTCCAGCAGATAGCTCCACACCGCCACCAGGGGCATCCAGGCCATCCACGGCAGGTAGGTAGAGGCGACGTCGCGGATAGACTCCACCGAGGTCAGCAGGCTGATGATCCAGTCGCCGAACAGGTTGAATGTCAGCACGAAGCCTGCCCCCACCACCAGCGACCAGAAGGTGCTCACCACCAGCACCCGCTTCAGCGCCTGGCGGTTGCGCTGGCCCAGCGCGTGGCCGCCGAGCGCCTCGACAGCGTGGGCCAGGCCATCCAGACCGTGGGAGGTGATCATCAGGAAGTTCAGCAGTACCGCATTGGCGGCCACCACCGAGTCGCCCATCCGCGCGCCCTGGAGCACCAGCAGGTAGAACACCAGTTCCAGCGCCAGAGTGCGGATCAGGATGTCCCGGTTGACCCGCAACAGGGGCGCGGCACCGCGCAGGCGCAGGGCGTCCCCCCAGGCCATCACCCCCGGATAACGCACCAGCACCGGGCGCAGCAGCCAGAGGCCGAGCAGCAGACCGGCGTAATCGCCCACCACGGTGGCCCAGGCCGCGCCGGCCACGCCCCAGCCCAGCACCACCACGAACAGCACGTCGAGGGCGATGTTGGTGAGGTTGGCGGTGAGCAGCATGAACAGCGGCGCCCGTCCACGCTGCGCGCCGATGAACCAGCCAATGAGAACGAAGTTGCCCAGCGCCGCAGGCAGGCTGACAAGCCGGATGTTGAAGTAGATGCGTGCCTGTTCCAGCAGCGCCTCGCTGCTGTCGATGAAATGCAGTGCGGCGCGCAGCAACGGCTCGTTGACCAGCCACACCAGCAGCGCCAGCAGCACGGCCAGCCACAGTGCCTGCAGCAGCACCAGCCGCAGACGGTTGCCATCCCGGGCGCCACAGGCCTGGGCCGCGAAACCGGTGGTGCCCATCCGCAGGAAGCCCGCGGCCCAGAGTATGAAGGTGATCAGCGTGGCGCCCACCGCCACCCCGCCGAGATAGTGGGCACCATCCAGGTGGCCGACCACGGCGGTATCCACCAGCCCGACCAGCGGCACACTGATGTTGGAAAGGATCATCGGCGTCGCCAGGCCCCACACCTGACGATGGGTCGGCCTGTGGCGAGCCGCCGCGAAGAGCCCGGACAGCGTCACGGAAAGAGAACCGCCGTCACGACATCAGCCGCCGGCTCTTCTGGTCTTGAATCCCTCGGCGGCAAGCCACTCGCAGAGCATGTCCGCCCGGTCGCCCTGAATCTCGATCACGCCGTCGACTACCGAGCCGCCGCAGCCGCAGCGGGCCTTGATGCGCTTGGCCAGCGCTTTCAGCTCGGCGGCGGGCAGCGCCAGGCCGCTGATGGTGGTGACTGTCTTGCCGCCGCGCCCCTTGGTTTCCCGACGGATTCGGGCAACGCCATCACCCGCCGGCGGCTGCGGTTCGCCGCAGCTGCATTCGGCCTGGGGTTGGCGGCACTCGGGACACATGCGGCCGCTGTCGGTGGAAAAGACCAGCCCACCAAGGCCGCCGAAACCTGTCTGACGCTTGCTCATGCCCTAACCCTGCTCCAGCAGCCGGCGCAGATCGATCAGCCCGGCATTGGCACGGGACAGATAGTTGGCCATGACCAGCGAATGGTTGGCGAAGATGCCGAAGCCGCCGCCATTGAGAATCACCGGGCTCCACATCGGCGCCTGGGTTGCTTCCAGCTCGCGGATGATCTGCCGCAGGCTGACCAGCGCGTTCTTGTTGGCCAGCACATCGGCATAATCCCTCTCCACCGCACGCAGCAGATGCACCATGGCCCAGGCACTGCCACGGGCTTCGTAGAAGACGTTGTCGATCTCCATCCAGGGCGTGCGTTTGCGCTCGCGGCCGCCATCGGTCAGCGGCACGCGGGCCACGCTGGCAGACAGCCGTTGTGACAGCGAGCCCATGCGAGTGCTGGCATCACCGATCCAGCCAGCCAGATTGTCCGCCCGTGCATAGAAGCTGGCATTGCCGCTCTCCAGACGGGTGATGTAATTTCCCAGAAGCCTGAGCCCGGTGCGGTATTCCCGCTCGCTGGCAGGCAGCGCCCAGCTGTTGTGGTCAAAATGGAACAGCGGTTCCGCCTTGGCGAGATCCGGATCCTCGGTGGACTGGGACTGCGAGCGTGCCATGTCACGGCGCATGGCGCGCGTCATGTCCCGCACCTGCACCAGCACGCCGAATTCCCAGCTGGGCATGTTGTCCAGCCAGATGCCGGGCGGCGCGATGTCATTACTGATGAACCCACCGGGCTTATCCAGCAGCACGGCGACCAGGGAGTGCAGAGTACGTGCGGTATGCGAGCCGGTGGTCAGCTCCTGCCCGGCGCCGACCGGCAACACATTGAGTTCATCCAGGTCCGGCTCCTGGCTCCAGTACCAGCCCACCAGCAGACATATCAGCAGATAGACGAGCAGAATCAGGCCAATGACCCTGCCGATGGTGCCGCCGCTGCCGGTGCCGTCCGTCGAACGGCTCCGGTTGCCCCTGAACCGTGGAAACCTCTCGGATAATCTCATCGCCACTCCCCTTTCATGGACTGCCAAGCATACCATTTAAGCACCTATTCACTGAATCGGAGCGGTCATGTCCTGTGACAACATGGCGCTGCGCAATCGCCGTCTGGCTCTGGTATTCGCGCGACCAACCACTATGATACCGCTATGCCCATTTCGGATACGCCCATGCCGCTCTACCGCTTTCTGCTGCTGACATTCCTGCTGTTCTGCAATACCGCTCTGGCCCAGCTGCCGCTGTCGGCGGGCGGCGGCGCGGGCTCTCTGCTCGGCGGGGTGGGCAGCACCGCGACGTTTCTCCCGGTCCATGAGGCCTTCCGCTACGGGATCGTGGACGCCCAGCGCGACCGCATCCAGCTGCAGTTCGACATCGCCCCCGAATATTACCTGTATCGTCACCGCCTCGGCTTCGAGCTGGTGGGGGGCGACGACAGCATCAGCCAGGTTCATCTGCCGGACGGCAAGGCCATCACCGACGAGTTCTTCGGTGATGTGGAGGTGTATTACAACAGCCTGAGCGTGCAACTGGACATCACACCGGGCAACGCGCCGGCGCGCCAGCTGCGCATCGAATATCAGGGCTGCGCGGATGCCGGCCTGTGCTATCCGCCGGAAGTCCAGCTGCTGGATCTGGATAGCGGCCCCGGCGCGGGCGCCAGCGATGCCGGCGAAGGGGCTGATGCCGGCGCCGCTTTCTGGTGGTCGGCGCTGCTGCTGTTCGCCGCCGGGCTGGCATTGACCTTCACCCCCTGCGTACTGCCCATGGTGCCCATCCTCACCAGCATGGTGCTGGGTCGCAGCGATATCGACCGCAGCCGCGCCTTCCTGCTGTCACTCAGCTATGTACTGGGCATGGCACTGACCTTCGCGCTGGTCGGCGCGCTGATCGGGCTGTTCGGCGCAGCGCTTAATCTGCAGGCACGCCTGCAATCGCCCTGGGTACTGATCACCTTTTCGGTGTTCTTCGTGATCTTCGCCCTGGCGATGTTCGATGTATTCAATCTGCGCCTGCCGGCTTTCATCCGCGATCCGGTGGAAAGGCTCGGCAGCCGGACCCGTGGCGGCTCGATTCCCGGCGCTGCAGCCATGGGCGTGCTGTCGTCGCTGGTGGTGTCGCCTTGCATCTCCGCACCCCTGGCGGGTGCGCTGGTTTACATCAGCACCACCGGCGATGCGCTCGGCGGCGCCGTGCAGCTGTTTGCACTGGCGCTGGGCATGGGCGTGCCGCTGATCATTGTCGCCATGTTCGGCAATGCCCTGCTGCCCCGCTCCGGCCCCTGGCTCAACAGCGTGAAGCAGGCCTTCGGCTTCGGACTGCTGGCAGTCGCCATCTGGCTGCTGGAACGGATCATTCCCGGCCCGGCCAGCCTGGCCCTGTGGAGTGCGCTGGCCGCCGGCGCGGCGGTACAGCTCGGCCTGTTCGACCGGCAGCCGCGACAGGGGCTGGGCCGGATTGCCCAGACCGCCGCCCTGCTGCTGGCCTTCTACTCCGCTGCCACGCTGTTCGGCGCGCTTGCCGGCGGCGCCGACCCGCTGCGCCCGCTCCAGGGCCTCAGCGTCGGCGGCGGCAGCGTAATGGCGACCGGCAGCAGCGACTACTTCAACAGAACCACCGACCCCACCGAACTGCGCCGGCAGCTTGCCGAAGCGCGCGATCAGGGCAGGCCGGCCATTGTCGAGCTGTCCGCGGACTGGTGCATCAGCTGCAAGATCATGGAGCGTGACATTCTGAATCAGCCGAGCGTGCGCAGTGCCGGTCTGGATGATTTCATCCGGGTTCAGCTGGATGTCACCGACAATACCCCGGCCCAGCGGGCGTGGATGACGGAGCAGCAGCTGTTCGGCCCGCCGGCTTTCCTGTTCATTGCCGGGGACGGAAAAGAACTGGCGGATCTGCGTATCCAGGGGGAAGTATCCCGGGAAGTGTTCGTTCGCCATATGCAGACGGCCCTCGGCGGAAACTGACCTTTCCGCGCAACTTTCAGAAAAACCCGGCCATCGTGCGGTGATCTGGTGACATTCGACTGGTTCTGGACAGCCGTTTTCTATTCCGGCAAACTCTGCCCTCATTCCTGACCGCAGAGTCAATCGCCAACCACCGCCGCGGAAAAGTGCAATGGCCCGAATCCTGGTTCTTCACGGACCCAACCTGAACCTGCTTGGCACCCGTGAACCCGGTGTCTATGGCGCAGTCACACTGGAGCAGATCAATGCTCGCCTCGCCAGCGAGGCGCGGCAGGCCGGCCACCGGCTGGATACCCTGCAGTCCAATGCCGAGCATCAGCTGATCGACCGCATCCACGCCGCGCGGGACGACGGTACCGGCTTCATCATCATCAACCCGGCCGCCTTCACGCATACCAGCGTTGCAATACGTGACGCGTTGCTGGCGGTGAGCATCCCATTCATCGAAGTGCATCTTTCCAACGTGTACAAGCGTGAACCGTTTCGCCATCGCTCCTATTTCTCGGACATCGCCGAAGGAGTGATCTGCGGACTGGGCGCCGAGGGCTATGCCCTGGCCCTGCGGGCCGCCGTGCAACGTATTGAACAGAACTGAAACACTGAAAATTGCCCTGGAGCGCAAGTATCAATGGATATCCGCAAAGTAAAGAAACTCATCGAACTGCTTGAAGAATCCGGTATCGACGAGCTGGAGATTCACGAAGGCGAAGAATCCGTACGGATCAGCCGCCACAGCCAGCAGGCTGCCGCGCCGCAGCAGTACTATCAGGCGCCGGCTCCGGTTGCGGCCGCACCGGCACCTGCCGCCGCCCCGGCCGCCGCGCCTGCCGAGCCCGCTGCACCCGCTGAGCCTTCCGGCCACCTGGTACGCTCGCCCATGGTCGGCACCTTCTACCGCTCGCCGTCCCCTGAGTCCCCTGCCTTCGTGGAAGTGGGCCAGACCGTCAAGGCCGGCGACGTACTGTGCATCGTTGAAGCCATGAAGATGATGAACCACATCGAAGCCGACAAGAGCGGCGTGATCCAGGCTGTACTGGTGGACAACGGCCAGCCGGTCGAATTCGATCAACCCCTGTTCAGCATCGCCTGAGCCCGACCCGGAGGCTGCGATGCAGAAAGTACTGATTGCCAACCGCGGTGAAATTGCACTGCGCGTGATCCGCGCCTGCAAGGAGCTGGGGTTGAAGACCGTGGCGGTGCACTCCACCGCCGACCGCGAACTCATGCACCTGGCCATGGCTGACGAAACCGTCTGCATCGGGCCGGCGATTGCTACCGATTCTTACCTGAACATTCCGCGCATCATCAGCGCCGCTGAAGTCACCGGTGCCGATGCGATCCACCCCGGCTACGGCTTCCTTGCGGAAAACGCCGATTTTGCCGAGCAGATCGAGCGCTCCGGCTTCACCTTCATCGGCCCCAGTGCCGACGTGATCCGCCTGATGGGCGACAAGGTGTCGGCCATCGAAGCCATGAAGAAGACCGGTGTACCCACTGTGCCCGGCTCCGACGGCCCACTGCCCGACGACGAGCAGGAATGCCTGAAGATCGGCCGTCGCGTCGGCTATCCGGTGATCATCAAGGCCTCCGGTGGCGGTGGTGGTCGCGGCATGCGCGTGGTGCACAAGGAAGAGGATCTGATCAAGTCGATCCGCCTGACCCGCACCGAAGCCGGTGCCGCCTTCGGCAACCCGGTGGTCTACCTGGAAAAGTACCTGACCAACCCGCGTCACGTGGAGATCCAGGTGCTGTCCGATGGTCAGGGCAACGCCATCCATCTCGGCGACCGCGACTGCTCCCTGCAGCGCCGCCACCAGAAGATCATCGAAGAGGCCCCCGCGCCGGGTATCGACGAGAAGGCCCGCGCCGAGGTGCAGGCCCGCTGCGTGCAGGCATGTATCGACCTGGGTTATCGCGGTGCCGGCACCTTCGAGTTTCTCTACGAGGATGGCCAGTTCTTCTTCATCGAGATGAACACCCGGATCCAGGTGGAGCACCCGATTTCGGAAATGGTCACCGGTATCGATATCGTCAAGCACCAGATCAAGGTATGTGGCGGCCTGCCGCTGAGCCTCAAACAGGAAGACGTGGTGATTCGCGGCCACTCCATCGAATGCCGGATCAACGCCGAAGACCCGACCAGCTTCCTGCCCAGCCCGGGTACGGTCAGTTTCTTCCACGCGCCGGGCGGCAATGGTGTGCGGGTCGACTCGCACCTGTACAGCGGCTACAAGGTACCGCCGAACTACGACTCGCTGATCGGCAAGCTGATCACCTACGGCGCCACCCGCGACGAAGCGCTGATGCGCATGCGCAATGCGCTGGACGAGCTGGTGGTCGACGGCATCAAGACCAATACGCCACTGCACCGCGAGCTGGTCCGTGATGAGGGCTTCTGCAAGGGTGGTGTGAACATCCACTACCTGGAGAAGAAGCTGGGTATCAGCTAGAACCCACAGGGGGGCTTGGAAGCCCCCCTTTTTTTGCTCAAGGAATGGCCAATGTCTTTCTCTTTAGCTTCGCTGGGACTGCGCAGCGCACTCAGGGAATCTGTGCAATGTCTCGGGCTCGCACTGCGCGATAGCCTGCGACCCACAATAGTGGTGCGCTCCTGCATGCTCTGCCTGCTTGTGTTCGCTGGCGTCACCTGGCTGTACTTTGCACACTTCGACAGTCTTGTCCTGCTGTCAGGCCTGCTGGCCGCTTATATTGTCACCGGCGGCAGCTTCTTCGTCGCCGCGACCGCCATGTTCGCTGGAACCTCTTCGGCCGCCGGCATGGCATCGCTTGCCAGTGTGGTTTTCATCTATCCCCTGTTCCTCGGCGTGGCCGTCTATATCGTGGCGTTAGCAACGATCATGCTGGTATTGCTCTTTCCACTGCTTGTGCTGCTCGGTATCCACGTAATCCTGCACGCTGCTCGGGGCGCCCTGGTTCATGGCCAGGCACGGAAACGCTACCCTCATCTCCAGCAACCTGGTCCGACCATCGAAGACCAGCGCCTCGGCGAAGCAAAGCGCTCCTGGAAAACCACAGCTGTGATCGTGATCGGGCTGTGCATACCGGGAATCAACTTTCTGGTCTTGCTGGGCCTGCTGGCCTATCTGAATATTCGCAGCCTGGTGCCATGGGCCCTGTACGATGTCGCGAATGGTGCCGAGATGCACCAGCTGATTGCGCAGCAGCGCATGAGCATGCTGCTGTTCAGCCTGATGATGCTGCCGATTGCCTGCATACCGGTCCTGAACCTGCTGCTGCCAGGTATGCTGGGCGCAGGAACCGCGCATCTGGCGTGCCGGGGGCTGGAACGTGTGCGCGCCGCCACTGGCAGCACCGCCGCGCGTCAAGTAAGCTTGGCCCCCTCTTGATTCCGCCTGCGAGGCCCCCATGTCCTGGTTGCAACTGCGTCTAGCCATCACCCCCGACCAAGCCGAGCCCATGGAGGACCTGCTTCTGGGACTGGGCGCTGTTTCGGTTACTTTCATGGACGCCGAGGACCAACCCATCTTCGAGCCGGACCTGGGCACCACCCCGCTGTGGCAGCACACCCATCTTCTTGCGCTGTTCGAGTCGGACACCGAGCGCCAGCCGCTGATCGACCAGCTTCAGCAGCTCTGGCAGGTGCCGCTGCCCGAATACCAGTTCGAGGATATTGCCGATCAGGACTGGGAGCGCAGCTGGATGGACAACTTCAGCCCCATGCGCTTCGGTCAGCGGCTGTGGATTGTGCCCAGCTGGCACGAGGCGCCCGAGCCCGATGCGGTCAACCTGCTGCTGGACCCCGGTCTGGCCTTCGGTACCGGCACCCACCCGACCACGGCGTTGTGCCTGGAATGGCTGGATGGCCAGCCGCTCCAGGGTCAACAGGTGATCGATTTCGGCTGCGGCTCGGGGATTCTGGCGATTGCCGCCCTGCTGCTGGGTGCCGACAGCGTAGTGGGTACTGACATTGACCCTCAGGCGCTGGAAGCGTCACGGGACAATGCCCGGCGCAATCAGTTGGCAGACGAGCGCCTGGCGCTGTATCTGCCCGAGGACATGCCCGGTGAACCGGCCGACGTGCTGGTGGCCAACATTCTCGCCGGGCCGCTGGTCAGCCTGGCCCCGCAGCTCGCCGCGCTGGTCAGACCCGGCGGGCGCATCGCCCTGTCCGGCATCCTCGCCGAGCAGACCGAGGACATTCTCGCCGCCTACCGGGACGCCTTCGAGCTTGATCCCGTGGCGGACAAGGATGGCTGGATCCGTGTCAGCGGCACCCGCAGGACCATGGCGAAGTGATGCGCTTGCGTGCACAATACCCGGCACCGTTCACCCAGATAATCGACTGAAGGATCCGGTCACGGCATGAGCGAGCTGCTGGTCACCCAATGCCCCCATTGTCAGACACGGTTCCGGCTGACCCCGGAGCAGTTGAGCGTGGCTGGGGGCCATGT
Organism: Halopseudomonas pertucinogena; assembly: GCF_014646575.1. GTDB lineage: Bacteria > Pseudomonadota > Gammaproteobacteria > Pseudomonadales > Pseudomonadaceae > Halopseudomonas > Halopseudomonas pertucinogena. The sequence continues at coordinate 551,318 of NZ_BMNN01000002.1, forward strand.
GCGCTGCGGCGCCTGTCTGGAAGTCTTCCACGCCGCCGATGCCGCCGCCGCACTCCAGCCCGCGGCCCCCACACCGCGATCGGAGCCGCCGCAGCAGACGGCGGCCACCGCCACTGAGCCGAGCAGACCACGGCCCGCTCCGCCAGCTCCAGCCCCGATGCAGGACAGTCTGTTGCACGATGATCTCGACGAGCCCGATCTCGCTGCCCTGGGTCTGGACGAGTCAATCATCGATGAGGTGAACCCTGCGGCACAGCTGCCCAGCGTGGAGGACGACGAACCGGCATCCCCCGGACTGGCCGACCTGCATGAGGACTTCATAGCCACCCCGCCCGCCCAGGACTTCGGTCCGGATTTCGACCACAAGCGGGTCGGCCTCCCCCTGCCGGAGCCGGCGGACGAGGGATATACCGACAAGGGCATTTTCCAGCGCGACCAGCCCGCCCCGGCTGAAAAACAGCCGCAGGCACCGGCTCCCGTAACAGACGCGGAGACCGAGGCGGCGGATTCGCCTGCCCGGCCTGCCGCCGAGACCGCTCCCACCGAGCCGGCTGTCTCGCAACCTGCGCAGGCCTCCCGCTCTTCCGACATGATGCTGCCGGGGGATTCTGCGCGACCGGAACCACCGCTTACCCCACTGGGCCTGGAGCTGCTGGAAGAGGAGCTACTGGCGGCCGGTACACCCCGCCGACGGCCCCCTTCGTGGGTATGGACCGGCCTGGCGCTGCTCGCCCTGCTGGCCTTGCCGCTGCAGTATCTGATCTACAATTTCGACGCGCTGGCCCGGGATCAGGCCACCCGCCCGCTGCTGGAGAATCTCTGCCTGCTGGCCCCCTGCGAGCTGCCGGCACGGGTGGACATCAGCCGCATCCGCAGCACCAACCTGCTGGTGCGCCCGCATCCCGAATTTCCCAATGCGCTGGCCATCGACGTCATCCTGTATAACCGGGCCGACTTCGAACAGCCCTTTCCGGTACTGGACATGCAGTTTGCCGACAGCAGCGGCAGGCCTGTGGCCAACCGGCGCTTCCGGCCGGAGGAATACCTTTCCGGTGAACTGGCCGGCGTTGAGCTGATGCCGCCGCAGACGCCGATTCACGTGGGACTGAGCATGCTCGACCCGGGTCCCCAGGCCCGCAGCTACCGGCTTGAGTTCCAGAGCCCCTGAGCAGTTGGTCAAATATCAGCCAGGCAGACTTTATATGGTCATCAGGAGCGGGTATGATGGCGGCCCTCTTCACCTTTTCTGACCCTGCCCGAACGTGCCTGCAGTTCCGGGGCATATATCATTGACCGCCGAGTACAGGGATAGACCAGCAGTGATCAACATTGGCCCCCATCAATTGTCCAGTCGCGTCATCCTCGCCCCCATGGCGGGCGTGACGGACCGCCCCTTCCGGCGCATGTGCCGGGAACTGGGCGCCGGGCTGGTGGTGTCGGAGATGGTCACCAGTGATACCCGCCTGTGGAACAGCCGCAAGTCACGCCAGCGCCTCGATCATACCGGCGAGCCCGGGCCACGCTCGGTGCAGATTGCCGGCGGTGATCCGCAGATGATGGCCGAAGCGGCGCGGATGAACCGTGACAACGGCGCGCAGATCATCGACATCAACATGGGCTGCCCGGCGAAGAAGGTCTGCAACAAGGCGGCCGGGTCTGCCCTGCTGCGTGACGAGCCGCTGGTGGCTGCCATCCTCGAGGCGGTGGTGGCGGCGGTGGACATTCCGGTTACCCTGAAGATCCGTACCGGCTGGGATCCGGCCAATCGCAACGGCGTGCGTATTGCGCGCATTGCCGAGCAGAGCGGCATCCAGGCCCTGGCTGTCCATGGCCGCACCCGCAGCGAGCTGTATACCGGCGAGGCCGAATATGACACCATCGCGCAGATCCGCCAGGCCATCAGCATTCCCCTCTTCGCCAATGGCGATATCGACTCGCCGGAAAAGGCCCGGCAGGTGCTGGACTACACCGGTGCCGATGCGGTGATGATCGGTCGCGCGGCCCAGGGGCGCCCCTGGATCTTCCGTGAAATAGACCATTATCTGCGCCATGGCGAGCGGCTGCCCGAGCCCGGCCTGAGTTGGCAGCGTGACCTGTTGCTGCAGCACCACCAGGCGCTGCTGGAATTCTACGGTGCCGAGCAGGGGATGCGGATCGCCCGCAAGCATGTCGGCTGGCAACTGCGGTCGATGCCGGGCGCAGAGGAGTTTCGCCGACGCTTCAACCGCATTGAATGCGCCGCCGAACAGCGTCAGGCCATTCAGACATTCTTCGACCGCCTGTTGCAGGGAGGCCTCGCGGCATGAACCAGATTACACCACCCTTGAACGACGGAAACCTGACCGTGACCGAGACCACCGACCCAGACCTGTCCGTCACCCCCAGCGACGCGCTGGCCACCCCGCAGACCCTGCGCGACAGCGTCGAGCTTGCGCTGAGAAACTACTTCGAGCACCTGGATGGCCAGGACGTGACCGACGTGTACAACATGGTGCTGGCAGAGGTGGAGGCCCCGCTGCTGGAAAGCGTCATGGATTACGTACGCGGCAATCAGACCCGGGCGTCCGAGGTCCTCGGCCTCAACCGCGGCACGCTGCGCAAGAAGCTGAAGCAGTACGGCCTGCTCTGAACAAATCAACCACCTACCTGATATGGACCCAAGATGACCGACCAAAGCACCCGCCTGCCGGTACGTCGCGCGCTGATCAGCGTTTCCGACAAGACCGGTATCGTCGATTTTTCCCGTGAACTCAGCGCCCGGGGAGTGGAAATTCTCTCTACCGGCGGTACCTACAAGCTGCTGCGGGATAACGGTATCGACGCCGTGGAAGTGGCCGATTACACCGGCTTCCCCGAAATGATGGACGGGCGGGTCAAGACGCTGCATCCGAAGATCCACGGCGGCATTCTCGGCCGCCGTGACCGGGACGGCGCAGTGATGGCCGAGCACGGCATCGATCCCATCGACATGGTGGTGGTCAATCTCTATCCCTTCGCGGCCACCGTGGCCCGTGCCGATTGCACGCTGCCCGATGCCATCGAGAACATCGACATCGGCGGCCCGACCATGGTGCGCTCCGCTGCCAAGAATCACAGGGACGTTGCCATTGTGGTCAACGCCAGTGACTACGACAGCGTGCTGGCGAATCTGGCCGAAGGCGGTCTCACCTATGCCCAGCGCTTCGACCTGGCGCTGAAGGCCTTCGAACACACCGCCGCCTACGACGGCATGATCGCCAATTATCTGGGCACCATCGACCAGACCCGGGACACCCTCAGCACCGAAGGCCGCGCGGCCTTCCCCCGCACCTTCAACAGTCAGTTCATCAAGGCGCAGGACATGCGCTACGGTGAGAACCCGCACCAGAGCGCAGCTTTCTACCGCGAGGCGCAGCCAGCCGAGGCCTGCATTGCCACCGCCGTTCAGCTGCAGGGCAAGGAGCTGTCCTACAACAACGTGGCCGATACCGATGCGGCGCTGGAGTGTGTGAAGAGCTTCAGCAAGCCGGCCTGCGTCATCGTCAAGCATGCCAACCCCTGCGGCGTCGCCGTGGTACCCGAAGAGGACGGAGGCATCCGCAAGGCCTATGATCTGGCGTTCGCCACCGACAGCGAATCCGCCTTCGGCGGCATCATCGCCTTCAACCGCGAACTGGACGCCGCTACCGCCAGCGCCATCGTCGAGCGCCAGTTCGTCGAGGTCATCATTGCCCCCAGCGTCAGTGCCGAGGCGCGCGAGGTGGTGGCTGCCAAGGCCAACGTACGGCTGCTGGAGTGCGGTCAGTGGCCCGCCGAGCGGGTGCAGGATCTGGACTACAAGCGGGTCAATGGCGGGCTGCTGGTACAGAGCCGCGATACCGGCATGATCACCGAGGCAGACCTCAAGGTGGTAACCCGCCGCGCGCCGACCGAGCAGGAGATACATGATCTGATCTTCGCCTGGAAGGTGGCCAAGTTCGTCAAGTCCAATGCCATTGTCTACGCCAGCAACCGCCAGACCATCGGCGTCGGCGCCGGCCAGATGAGCCGGGTCAACTCTGCCCGCATCGCTGCCATCAAGGCCGAACATGCGGGGCTCCAGGTAGCCGGGGCGGTCATGGCCTCCGACGCCTTCTTCCCGTTCCGTGACGGCATCGACAATGCCGCGGCAGCAGGGATCCGTGCCGTGATCCAGCCGGGCGGCTCGATCCGTGATGACGAGGTGATTGCGGCCGCTGACGAGGCGGACATCGCCATGGTGTTTACCGGCATGCGCCACTTCCGTCACTGACGGTCTGGCCAGCGATTCTGAGGATTGAAGATGAATGTTCTGATTATCGGCAGTGGCGGGCGCGAGCACGCCCTGGCATGGAAAGTGGCGCAGGATGCACGCGTCGAGAAGGTGTTCGTGGCGCCGGGCAATGCCGGTACGGCAACCGAAGCCAAGTGCGAGAACGTGGCCATCGATGTGCTCGAACTGGACAAACTGGCTGATTTCGCCGCGGCCAATGTCGCACTGACCATCGTCGGGCCGGAAGCACCGCTGGTGGCCGGCGTGGTCGATCTGTTCCGCAAGCGCGGACTCAGATGCTACGGACCCACCGCCGGAGCCGCCCAGCTGGAAGGCTCCAAGGCCTTCACCAAGGACTTCCTCGCCCGCCATCGCATCCCGACTGCCGGGTATGCCAACTTCACCGAGGTCGAGCCGGCACTGGCCTACCTGCGGGAAAAGGGTGCGCCCATCGTGATCAAGGCCGACGGCCTGGCTGCCGGGAAAGGCGTGATTGTCGCCATGACCCTGGAGGAAGCCGAAGCGGCGGTGACCGACATGCTCTCCGGCAACGCCTTCGGCGATGCCGGCTCGCGGGTGGTGATCGAGGATTTCCTGGAGGGCGAGGAAGCCAGTTTCATCGTCATGGTCGATGGCGAGAACGTGCTGCCCATGGCCACCAGCCAGGACCACAAGCGCGTCGGCGACGGCGATACCGGCCCCAATACCGGCGGTATGGGCGCCTACTCCCCTGCCCCGGTGGTCACCGATGCGGTGCACCAGCGGGTGATGGACGAGGTGATCTGGCCCACCGTGCGCGGCATGGCCGCCGAGGGCAACATCTACACCGGCTTTCTGTACGCCGGACTGATGATTGACAGCAGCGGCGCGCCCAGAGTCATCGAATTCAACTGCCGCTTCGGCGATCCGGAAACCCAGCCCATCCTGCTGCGCCTGCAGAGCAGCCTGGTCGAGCTGGTCGAGGCCGCACTGGACGGTCGGCTGGACCAGACCGAAGCGCAATGGGACCCGCGCCCGAGCCTGGGCGTGGTGCTGGCGGCCGGCGGCTACCCCGGTGATTACCGCAAGGGCGACGTTATCAATGGCCTGGACGAGGCCACCAGCGACGATGGCAAGGTATTCCATGCCGGAACAGGCCTGCGTGACGGCAAGGTGGTCACCCAGGGAGGGCGTGTACTGTGCGCCACGGCACTGGGGGACACGGTGGCCGCGGCCCAGCAGGGCGCCTATGCGCTGGCCCGGAAAATAAGCTGGGAGGGCTGCTTCTACCGCTCGGATATCGGCTACCGGGCGATAGCGCGCGAATCCTGACGGGATCGGCCGGGGGACAGGATGTCATCCGGCCAGTCTTGCGCTCGGCATCCCCCCTGCGCAGAATAAAGCCCGATTGACCAGGGACAGGATGAACAAGGTGAAGAGTCGCATTCTCGGATTGCTGCTGGGCGGCCTGGCGGTGCTGAGCCTGATGATCGGCTCCGGCCCGGCGATGGCTGTCGGCTCGACCGGCGGTTACCAGACCTTTGTCGACACCACCGGTCAGCTTACCCTCAACGACATCCTGTCCAACCGCTACGCCAATCTGTTCGTCCCCAGCACCGAAGGCAGCATCAAGCTGCCCGGCGACGGCGCCGCCATCTGGGCCAGCGTTCCGCTGGAACACCCCACCACCTATCTGCTGGAACTGCATAACCCGAGCATTGCGCGGATCAACGTCTATCTGCTGCAGGACGATTTTCTGCGCGTAAGCTATTCCGGCGGCCTGGCTGACCCCCACACCAGTATCCCCCTGCCCCACGGCGGCTTCGCCTTCCCGATCAACGTGACCGACACCCAGGGCAAGAAGCTGCTGATCCGGCTGCAGAACGATTACCCGATCAGCAGCCACCTGAGCATGGTTCCGCTGAGCGAGATCTAACGCATCCATATCCGCCATCAGGCGCTGCAAGGCATGCTGGTGGGCCTGCTCCTGAGTACGGCGCTGGCGGCCATCGTGCTCGGCGCTGTGCGCCGGCAACCGCTGCATCTGCTGGTGGGCCTGTCCGCAGTGCTGTTCGCGCTCAGTGGCCTCAGTGGCGTCGGCTGGGCACTGCATAACTGGGCATTCCTGCATGGCCAGACCGGCAGTCTGCTGCGGCTGGCCGGTTTCGTCCTGCTCGCCACCGCACTGCATGGGGCCATGCCGGCGCCCGGCACCAGCGGCGGGCGGGCCGAGCGCATCGGCTTGCTGCTGGCCGGGGCGCTGCTGATCATCATCGGCATTACCCAGCCGGCCACCGTGCAACCGATCCTGACCGCAATGCGCATAGCGCTGCCCCTGTGGATGCTGGCTCTGCTGGGGTTGACGCTGCTGCAGCGGGAGCGTTTCGAGCCGCTGCTCGGCCTGGCGACGCTGTTGCTGGCGGCCAGCTGGCTGCTCGAATATCTGATCGGCCGCACGCCCCATGGGCTGGTTCAGCACATCTCCGAAATACTGCTCTGGGGCGCGGTGATGTGTTACTCATGGGGACTTTTCCGCCGTCAGCAGCTGGCTGCCCTGGAGCGCGTCCGCCAGCAGCATGCTGAAACTGCCTTTCTCGAGCAGCGGCGCGCCCGGGCCCGCTTTCTGGCCCGTATCAGCCATGAGATCCGTACTCCGATGAACGGCGTGCTGGGCATGTCCGAGTTGCTGCTGGACACGGCGCTGTCCGCCAAGCAGCGGGATTACGTCGCGACCATCCACAGCTCGGGCAATGACCTGCTGGGGCTGATCAACGACATCCTCGATATGTCCCGGCTGGAGGCCGGCAGGCTGACCCTGGAGCAGCTGCGCTTCGACCTTCATTCTCTGATTGATGACTGCTTGGAAGGTTGCCGCCACCGTCTCACCCAGAAACCGGTGGAGTTGATCAGCTTCATCCATCCGGATGTACCCAGGATGATGGAAGGCGACCCGGCTCGACTGCGCCAGGTGCTGACCAGCCTGCTGGGCCAGGCCTGCCAGAATACTGCCGAGGGCGAGATCCTGCTGGTGACAGCACTGGAAAAGCAGGCCGACGCGACCCCGCTGGTGCGTTTCGTTGTGCAGGATACCGGCCAACCGATCAGCGAAGAATGCCGCAACAGCCTGCTGGACCCCTTCGTGCCCAGCGGGCTGCTGGTGGACATGCTGGAACGTCAGGGCCAGCTCTCACTGTATGTCGCGCAGCAGCTGGTGCGCATGATGCGCGGCCAGGTGGGAATCAAGGAATCCTCCGAACAGGGCAACGCCGTGTGGGTACTGCTGCCCGCCGACTTCGTCGACAGCCCGGTAGAAGCGGACCTTCAGGGCCGCTGTCTGGTGGATCGCAACATACTGATCGTCGATGACAACGAAACCTGCCGCAAGGTACTGCAGCAGCAGGCCAGCGCCTGGAACATGGCGCCGCGCACGGCTTCCAGCGGGCGCGAGGCACTGGCGATGCTGCGGGCCCAGGCCAACCTCAACACGCCCTTCGAGATACTGCTGGTCGACCAGTCAATGCCCGGCATGAGCGGCCTGGAGCTGGCAAGCAAGATCAAGGACGATCCGCTGATCGGCGAGGACCTGCTGATCATCATGCTCAGTGGCGTCAACCAGTTGCCGAGCCGTATCGTGGCGCGCAATGCGGGTATCCGCCGGGTGCTGAACAAGCCGGTCTCCGGCTACACGCTGCGCTCGACCCTGATCGACGAGTGGTTGCAGCACAGCCAGCGCAGCCGCTCGATCGTCCGCGACGAAGCCACCCCGGATGAGGGCGAGGAAGACTTCCGCGTGCTGGTCGCCGAAGACAATGCAGTGTCCACCCGGGTGATCAAGGGCATGCTGTCGAAACTGAAGGTGGCCTGCGACACGGTCAGTGACGGCCAGCAGGCGGTACTCGCCGTACAGCAGAGGGCCTATGACCTGGTACTCATGGATTGCGAGATGCATGGGATGGATGGCTTCACCGCCGTCGAGCACATCCGCGAGTGGGAGCAGCAGCACGGGCTGGCGGCGGTGCCCATCATTGCCCTGACCGCGCACATCCTCCCCGAACACCGGGAGCGCGCACGCCTCTGCGGGATGAATGGCCACATGGCCAAACCGGTGGATCTGAATCAGCTCAGGTCACTGCTCGACTACTGGAAGGCCCAGCGTACGCCCTGACAGCCCCTACGAGGTCATTGCCGCCGCAGTGGAAATATCGGTTCCGCTACTCGCGGCGGCCAGACTGGCCAGTACGGTCTGTACCAGGCTCGATGTGCTCATGGGTGCTCCTCCTGTTGCGATGCGGCCATGGTGGCGCAGCGAGGCCGCAGCGGCCATTGAAGTTTCTCAATGGCCGCCATAGGAGCATGGCGCTCAGCGCGCCGGGCGACTGGTACTGCGCGGCTTGCGACGCCTGGCAGCACCGTTGTCCCGGGGCGGCAGGCCGGTATGCTGGGTCAGCAGACGTCCACCTCCCTTGCCTGGCCGCCCCGCTCCACGCGACTGCCCGCCCTCCACCGCCGGCTGCCAGGTCGGGATCAGATGATGCTTGCTGTTACCGATCAGGTCCGCACGGCCCATCTCGGTCAGCGCCTCGCGCAGCAGCGGCCAGTTCTTCGCATCGTGATAGCGCAGGAAGGCCTTGTGCAGACGGCGCTGACGCTCACCCTTGACGGTACCCACCGCCTCGCTCTTGTAATCCACCTTGCGCAGCGGGTTCTTGCCCGAATGGTACATGGCCGTGGCCGTGGCCATCGGGGACGGATAGAACGCCTGCACCTGATCGGCACGGAAGCCGTTGCGCTTGAGCCAGAGCGCCAGGTTCATCATGTCCTCATCGGTGGTGCCCGGATGGGCGGCGATGAAATACGGGATCAGGTACTGCTCCTTGCCCGCTTCCTTGCTGAACTTGTCGAACATCTTCTTGAAACTGTCGTAGCTGCCGATGCCGGGCTTCATCATCTTCGACAGCGGCCCTTCCTCGGTGTGCTCCGGAGCGATCTTCAGGTAGCCGCCCACGTGGTGAGTAACCAGCTCCTTGACGTATTCCGGTGAACGCACCGCCAGGTCGTAGCGCAGCCCGGAGGCAATCAGCACCCGCTTCACGCCCGGCAGTTCCCGTGCCTTGCGGTACAGGCCGATAAGCGAGGAGTGGTCGGTATTCAGGTTCTCGCAGATGCCCGGCCAGACGCAGGACGGCTTGCGGCAGGAGGCCTCGATTTCAGGGCTCTTGCATGCCAGCCGGTACATGTTGGCGGTCGGCCCGCCCAGATCCGAGACCGTACCGGTAAAGCCCGGCACGTCGCGCATCGCTTCGATCTCGCTGAGGATGGACTCATGGGAGCGGCTCTGGATGATGCGCCCCTCATGCTCGGTGATCGAGCAGAAGGTGCAGCCACCGAAGCAGCCGCGCATGATGTTCACCGAGAAGCGGATCATGTCGTAGGCGGGAATCTTCGCGTCGCCATAGGAAGGGTGTGGTACGCGGGCATAGGGCAGCCCGAATACGTAATCCATCTCCTCGGTGCTCAGGGGCACGGGCGGCGGGTTGAACCACACGTCCCGTTCGCCATGGCGCTGCACCAGCGCGCGGGCGTTACCCGGGTTGGTTTCCAGATGCAGCACGCGGTTGGCGTGGGCGTACAGCACCGGGTCGTTGCGTACCTTTTCATAGGACGGCAGGCGAATCACGGTGCGATCACGCGCGATACGCGGGTTGGGCAGCAGCTCCAGCACCTGCACGCCGTCATCCGCTTCACCCTGCGCCGCCGGCTCGGCTTTGGACTGCTCCACCGCGCAGGCCGCCGCGTCCTGAGTGTTGACGTAGGGGTTGAGGATCTTGTCCACCCGGCCCGGGCGGTCCACCCGGGTGGAATCCAGCTCGAACCAGCCCTCGGGGGTGTCGCGACGCATGAACGCCGTGCCGCGAATGTCGGTGAGCTGGGTGACCGGCTCGCCGTTGGCCAGGCGGTGGGCGACTTCTACCACTGCACGCTCGGCATTGCCGTACAACAGCAGATCGGCCTTGGTGTTGATCAGCAGCGACGGCCGCACCTTGTCCTGCCAGTAGTCATAGTGGGCGATGCGGCGCAGCGACGCCTCGATGCCACCGAGGATGATCGGTACATCCTTGTAGGCCTCGCGACACCGCTGGGCGTAGGGCACGCTGGCGCGGTCCGGGCGCTTGCCGGCCTTGCCGCCGGCGGTGTAGGCGTCATCGGAGCGGATCTTGCGGTCGGCCGTGTAGCGGTTGATCATCGAGTCCATGTTGCCGGCGGCTACACCGAAGAACAGGTTCGGCCTCCCCAGCTTCATGAAGTCATCCTTGCTGTGCCAGTCCGGCTGACTGATGATGCCCACGCGAAAACCCTGGGCTTCCAGCACGCGGCCGATGATCGCCATGCCGAAGGATGGGTGGTCCACGTAGGAGTCACCGGTAACGATGATGACGTCGCAGCTGTCCCAGCCCAGCAGGTCCATCTCCTCGCGACTCATCGGCAGGAAAGGTGCTTCGCCGAAGCACTCGGCCCAGTAACGGGGATAATCGAACAGGGCTCGGGCCCTGGGCATGCTTAACGCCATGAGTTACTCCTCCCCGTAGCCCTGGTACGTACCGGGCGCGAGGTTTTCAAATCGTGTGTATTTGCCCAAGAAGGCCATCCGGCAGGTGCCGATCGGGCCGTTCCGCTGCTTGCCGATAATCAGTTCGGCAATGCCCTTGTCCTGAGTATCCGGGTGATAGACCTCATCCCGGTAGACGAACATGATGACGTCGGCGTCCTGCTCGATGGCACCGGATTCACGCAGGTCAGAGTTGATCGGCCGCTTGTTCGGCCGTTGCTCCAGCGAGCGGTTGAGCTGCGAAAGTGCCACCACCGGCACGTTGAATTCCTTGGCCAGGGCCTTGAGCGAGCGGGAGATCTCGGAGATCTCGTTGGTCCGGTTCTCGGAGGCTGCACCGCCTATGCGCATCAGCTGCAGGTAGTCGATCATGATCAGCGACAGGTCGCCGTGCTCGCGCACCACCCGCCGCGCCCGGGCACGCATTTCCATGGGCGACAATCCGGCGGTGTCATCAATGAACAGCTTCTTGTCATTGAGCAGGTTCACGGCGGAGGTCAGCCGCGGCCAGTCCTCGTCATCCAGCCGTCCGGAGCGCACCTTGGTCTGGTCGATGCGCCCCAGCGAAGACAGCATCCGCATGATCAGCGACTCGCCGGGCATCTCCAGGGAGAACACCAGCACGGCCTTGTCGTTGTTCATCACCGCGTTCTCCACCAGGTTCATGGCGAAGGTGGTCTTGCCCATGGAGGGGCGTCCGGCGACGATGATCAGGTCCGCCGGCTGCAGCCCGGAGGTCATGTTGTCCAGATCGGTGAAACCGGTGGAAAGACCGGTGATGGAGCCCTCGCTGTTGAACAGCGTATCGATACGGTCGATGGCCTTGGTCAGCAGGCTGTTGACCGACTCGGGACCGCCGGTCTTGGGTCGGCTTTCCGCGATCGCGAAGATCTTGCGCTCGGCCTCGTCCAGCACCTCGCTGGGCTGCATCCCCTGGGGGTTGAAGGCCGTGTCGGTGATCTCGGTGCTGACACTGATCAGCTGACGCATGGTGGCCCGCTCGCGGATGATCTGCGCATAGGCGCCGATATTCGCTGCCGAGGGCGTGTTCTTGGCCAGCTGGCCCAGATAGGCGAGCCCGCCGACCTGGTCGATGAGTCCTTCCCGGTCGAGTTCTTCGGCGACGGTCACCACATCGATAGGCTGGTCACGCGAGGCGAGGCTTACCAGCCCACGGAAGATGAGCCGATGATCATGGCGATAGAAGTCCGAGTCGCTGACCAGCTCCGCTACCCGTTCCCATGCGGTGTTATCCAGCATCACCCCGCCGAGGACCGCCTGCTCGGCTTCAATGGAGTGCGGCGGTATCTTGAGGGCCGCGGTCTGGAGGTCCAGTTCGGGACGCTGGGCGTAGATCTGATCACTCATGGTTACTGGCTCTGGAGAATTGACGACTGCTTGAAACGACAACACGGCGCCTGTCCGGGGACAGGCGCCGTGTCGAGTCTACCAGAGCAGGTCACCCAGCCGCGACCAGGGGGTGGTGCGACGGAAGACTGCTCCTGCTGAAGCGGAATCCGCTCAGCCGGTAACCACAACCACCTTGACGGTGGTTTCAACGTCGGTGTGCAGTTGCACAGCCACGTCGAACTCGCCGACAGTGCGCAGCGGGCCTTCCGGCAGACGTACTTCGCTCTTCTCCAGCTCAACGCCAGCGGCGGTTACGGCATCAGCGATGTCGCGGGTACCGATGGAGCCGAACAGCTTGCCTTCCTCACCAGCGTTGGCGCTGATGGTGACGGTCAGATCAGCCAGCCTGGCTGCGCGGGCTTCAGCCTCGGCGGCCTTTTCGGCTGCGATCTTTTCCAGCTCAGCGCGGCGCGCTTCGAAGGCTTCGATGTTTTCGGCAGTGGCCGGAGTTGCCTTGCCGAACGGCAGCAGGAAGTTGCGAGCATAGCCAGCTTTCACGGCGACCTTGTCGCCCAGGCTGCCCAGATTCGCGATCTTTTCGAGCAGAATAACTTGCATTTCGATGACCTCTTTGAATTCAACCTTGACTGCTCGGGTCGTCATCATCGCGTGACGGCGTGTTGCGCCGCATGCGTGAGCGAAAATCGAACAGACTGTCTACAAACGCCAAAAACATAATCAGGGGGTACGCAAAGCGGACAAACAGCACCAGCAGGACATACAGCCCGATCAGCCAGCCCTTGCCCAGATTCCGTGCTCCGACCACTCCATGCAGCAGCGCCAGACCGGCCAGCAGCAGCGGCACACTGGCCACCGGCGAGAGCATCGCCAGCGCGGGCCACTGCGGCGCCAGCACGACCAGTGCCAGCAGACCGATACTCGCCAGCGGCGGCAACCGCAGCTGGTGAAACTCCTGACGAAAACCGCCGGGGTTGTACAACCCGGCCTGCCAGTAGCGCGCCAGCATCAGGCTGACCAGCACCATCAATATATGCATGGCGCCGAGTACACCGCCGAGCACCGGGATCATCAGCTGGTCGAGACGGGACAGCAGCACTGCCCGGTTCGCCTCATCCAGCTGTACACCCATCTGCTCCAGCAGCTCCGGCAACATCTCGCGGAAACTGCCCGCCAGCTGCTGAAGCGGCTCACTCAGTGCGCTCAGCAGTACCAGGGCAAACACCACACCCACAGGCACCGCCAGCAGCAATACGCGGACCCAGTCGTTGTGCTGTCTCAGCACAACGGCCAGCCCGGCACTGCCCACTATCACCAGCAGCGGGGTGAGGTCTCCAACGACCGCCCAGACCACAGCCGGCAACAGGCCCCACACGAGAATCGGCACGGCGTCCGACAGGCCACGGCGCAATACGACCAGTGCCACGGCCGCTGCACTGAACCAGAACAGCAGTGGAATGGCTGCGGCGATCGCTACGGCAAGGGTTGCTTCCCTGCGACCGCGCATGATGTATTCAGCCAGACCACGCATACCTATTCAGTACCCCTGATTACAGGTTCAGGCTGCCTATCAACGACCGTGACTGTCGGTGTAGGGCAGCAGAGCCAGGTAGCGGGCGCGCTTGATGGCAACGGCCAGCTGACGCTGGTACTTGGCTTTTGTACCGGTGATGCGGCTGGGTACGATCTTGCCGGTTTCGGTGACATAGGCCTTCAGAGTGTTGAGATCCTTGTAATCGATCTCTTTTACGCCTTCAGCGGTAAAACGGCAGAACTTTCTGCGACGGAAAAAACGTGCCATGGCAGCGTCTCCTTTTAACTGGAATGGGAACCGAAAAACTTACTCGTCGTCACCGGCATTGGCGTCGTCGGCATCATCGTTGCCGTCATCAGCCTGATTGCGGTTGTCGTTGTCATCGGAACGCTCACGACGCTCGCGACGCTCGCCACGACCAGTGTCTTCAGGCTTGAGCATGTCAGACTGTTCGGTGATGGCTTCGTCACGACGGATGACCATGTTGCGGATGACCGCGTCGTTGTAACGGAAGTTCTCGGTCAGCTCTTCCAGTGCCTTCGCGCTGCACTCGACGTTGAGCATGATGTAGTGAGCTTTGTGGATCTTGTCGATCGGGTAAGCCAGTTGACGGCGGCCCCAGTCTTCCAGACGGTGGATCTTGCCGCCGTCTTCTTCGATCAGCTTGGTGTAACGCTCAACCATGCCGCCGACTTGCTCACTCTGATCTGGATGAACCAGAAATACGATTTCGTAATGACGCATTAGGTGCTCCTTACGGGTTATAGCCAGCCACCCAAAATGGTCTGGCAAGGAGTAGAACTCAGGTTTGGGGCGGCCATTCTAGGGAAGAGGCGGGACACTGGCAAGGAAAAGCGTGTTTCCGCGCCTTGCCTAACTCTTCATACCCCGCTGACGCACCGCCTCAAACAGACAGATGCCCGCCGTCACCGACACGTTGAGACTGCTCACCGCGCCGGCCATCGGCAGCTTTGCCAGATAGTCGCAATGCTCACGGGTCAGGCGGCGCATCCCGGTGCCTTCCGCACCCATCACGATCACTGTAGGCACCTTGAGATCAATCTCGTACAGAAGCTGCTCAGCCTCACCGGCGGTACCGACCACCCACAGCCCGCGCTGCTGCAGCTGCTTGAGAGTACGCGCGAGGTTGGTGACAGCCACCAGCGGAACGGTTTCAGCGGCACCGCAGGCTACCTTGCGCACGGTTGGTGACAGGGTGGCTGACTTGTCCTTCGGAATGATCACCGCGTGGGCGCCGGCAGCATCGGCACTGCGCAGGCAGGCCCCCAGGTTGTGCGGGTCAGTGACGCCGTCCAACACCAGCAACAGCGGCACGCCTTCTTCTTTATCCAGCAGATGCCCGAGCATTTCCTCGGACCACAGCTGGCTTGGGGTGACCAGCGCCACCACGCCCTGGTGAACGCCACCGTCAGCCAACCGATCCAGCTCGTCGGGCATGACCCTTTCGACATCCACCGACTCAGCACTGGCCTGATCCAGCAACGCCTGCATGCGGGCATCAAGACGACCGCGCTGCACCTTCAGCTGACGCACCCGCTTCGGCGAGCGCTCCAGCATTGCCTGCACCGCGTGCAGGCCATATACGTATTCCCTGTCACTCATCATCAGCACCGGACATCAGTTGCGGGCCTTGCGCTTACGCGGACCAGCGGAGGAGCCCCTGCCGTCTGAACCGGACTGCGGCGAGCGATCAGCCTTCTTGCGACTGGCTGCCGGTGCACTGCCGGCGCCCTTGCCCTTCCGGCTGCCGTCCCGACCCGAGCCAGAACTGCTGCCGCCGCGGTCCTTGCGCGGGCCGCGGCCCTTGCCGCCGCGATCGGATGCTTCAGCCTTGCGGGCTTCCTGCAGCAGCTTTTCTCGCACGGCGCGGCTGTTGCTGACGTCCGGCGCCTTCGGCTGGTCGGAGGCCATCTCGAAGTCGATCTTGCGCTCGTCCAGATCCACCCGCACCACCTGCACACGGATCGAGTCGCCCAGGCGGAACACCCGCCCTGACCGCTCGCCCACCAGAGTGTGATGCACCTGGTCGAAGTTGTAGTAATCCGCAGGCAAGGCGGTGATATGCACCAGACCTTCGACGTAGATGTCGGTCAGCTCGACGAACAGGCCGAAACTGGTCACCGCCGTCACCAGTCCGTCGAAGTTCTCACCGACACGGTCCTGCATGAACTCGCACTTTAGCCAGCTGACCACATCGCGACTGGCCTCGTCGGCCCGACGCTCGTGCTGCGAGCATTGTTCGCCAAGGCGCTCCAGGGCGGCCAGATCGTAGGGGTAGATCGCCGCCTTCGGCAGCGTACCCGCACCGCTGCGACGCACCAGATCGGTCTTGCGCCGGGAACGGATCACCGAGCGAATGGCACGGTGCACCAGCAGATCAGGATAGCGCCGGATCGGCGAGGTGAAGTGCGTGTAGGCTTCGTAGTTCAAGCCGAAGTGCCCGGCGTTGTGCGGGGTGTACACGGCCTGACTCAGGGAACGCAGCATCACCGTCTGGATCAGCTGGGCGTCCGGCCGGTCCTGCACCTTCTGCAGCACCGCGGCGTAATCCTCGGGAGTCGGGTCGCCTTTCTTGCGAGTCAGTGACAGTCCCATGGAACCCAGAAACTGGCGCAGGCGCTCCACCTTCTCCGGCTTCGGACCATCGTGAACACGATACAGACCGGGAATATCCAGCTCCTGCAGGAAGCGCGCAGTGGCCACGTTGGCCGCCAGCATGCACTCCTCGATGATCTTGTGCGCATCATTGCGCACGGTCGGCAGGATCTCGGTGATCTTGCGATCCTCGCCGAACAGCATGCGCGTCTCGGTGGTTTCGAAATCGATCGCACCCCGCCCGTGCCGAGCCTTGGCGAGGGCCTTGTACAGGTCATAGAGGTGCTTCAGGTGCGGCAGCACCTCGGCATACTCTTCACTCAGCGCCTTCGCTTCGCGTGTGCGCGGATTCTCCAACATTGTCGAGACCTTGTCATAGGTCAGCCGCGCATGGGAGTGAATGACTGCCTCGTAGAACTCGAAGTCAGTCAGCTCGCCGGATTTGGAAATGGTCATCTCACAGACCATCGCCAGGCGGTCGACACCGGGCATCAGGGAGCACAGCCCGTTGGAGATCGCCTCCGGCAGCATCGGGATCACTTCGCTGGGGAAGTACACGGACGTGCCACGCAGCTCCGCTTCTTCATCCAGTGCCGAACCAAGGGGTACATAATGCGAGACGTCGGCGATGGCCACGTACAACTTCCAGCCGCCGGCAAACAGACGCCAGCCGCTGGCCTTGCGCGGCTCGCAGTACACGGCGTCGTCAAAATCACGGGCATCCTCACCATCAATGGTGACCAGCGGCAGGTGGCGCAGATCGACCCGCTTGGCCTTATCCTTCTCCACCACGTGATCGGGCAGGCGCGCCGCCTCGTCGAGCACTTCCTGGGGCCAGATGCTGGGAATATCGTAGCTGCGCAGAGCAACCTCGATCTCGACGCCCGGCGCCATGTAGTCACCGACCACTTCGATCACTTCACCCTGGGCCTGCCGACTCATGGTCGGCCAGTGGGTTATGCGCACTTCGACATACTGGCCAGGCTCCGCCCCGCCCTTGCTCGCCGGCGGGATCAGCACTTCCTGCTTGATCCGGGCATTGTCCGCGGCAACAAAACCGATGCCGCCTTCTTCGTAATAGCGGCCAACCAGGATCTCATGGGCGCGCTCAATCACTTCAACAATGGCGCCCTCGCTGCGGCCACGGCGGTCGACACCGGTAACCCGGCCGAGCACGCGGTCGCCATCGAAGACAATGCGCATCTGAGCGGGGCCGAGGAAAAGGTCTTCCCCACCCTCGTCCGGCACCAGGAAGCCGAAGCCGTCCCGGTGACCCTGAACCCGACCACTGATCAGATCCAGCTTGTCCACCGGCGCATATGCGCCGCGGCGTGTATAGATAAGCTGCCCATCACGCTCCATGGCCCGCAGGCGACGACGCAGCGCTTCGATGCTGTCTTCGTCCGACAGGCCGAACTCCTGCTGCAACTGCGCACGCGTTGCCGGTGCACCGCGCTCGGCCAGCAGGCTGAGGATCAGTTCACGACTGGGGATGGGGTTTTCGTATTTCTCTGCTTCACGCTGTGCTGCAGGATCCAGTTCGATCCAGCTTGTCGAATCCGCAGAGCCTGATTCGGCAGCATTGCTCGGTACAGGTACCGAGGCTTGAGGTTTGGTCTTTTTCGTCATAGACGCCTATTGAACCGCGAAACGCGGCTACTTGCACCATATATTTCCCGAGGGAGAATTATTTTTGCAAACAGGGCTTTACAAGGTTTTACCTGCTGCGTATCATTCGCGCCGTCAACACGACATCGTTGCACCGCGAGCCAGACAGGTTCAGCATAGCAGAGATGCCGAAATGACATGCCCAGGTGGTGAAATTGGTAGACACGCTAGCTTCAGGTGCTAGTGGCTTCACGGCCGTGGAAGTTCGAGTCTTCTCCTGGGCACCAATTCGAAAAACCGGACCCCGTCCGGTTTTTTCAGTTTGAATGCCGCGTCTGGCATGATCCGCAGCATCAGCTGATGATCGAATGACGAGCCCAGGTGGTGAAATTGGTAGACACGCTAGCTTCAGGTGCTAGTGGCCTCACGGCCGTGGAAGTTCGAGTCTTCTCCTGGGCACCAATTCAGACAAAGCCGAGCCTATGCTCGGCTTTGTTGTTTCTGGGTGTTGCACTTTCCCCGCCAGCACCTCCCTTCACCCGCGCTTTAGTCCCTGGGATCATTAACCCGCCCGCTCCACTCCTAACCAGCAGGCCGATATCTCCACATCAGATCAGGACGGTTCATGTTGACGGACGAGGTGTCGCCTATTTCCTTCAACTTTTTATCGAAGGTCTTCTCGTCCATATCCCGCCAGAAGCGCGGCGGGCGAGCATTGCGCCGATCATACTCGGCGGTGGTGGGATCCAGATGCCTGTACTGCTCCAGAATGGGTATATCAGGCAACGGCTGGCTGATATCCATGTACCGCTGCCAGAAGTCCCACATCGCCATACAGGGTTCGACCAGTCGTTGCTTTCCCATGACGACACTGAAATCGATCCCCACGGGCGTATATCGGTGCAGCAGATTGAGCATGTTCCAAGGCATACCTTGATGATCAGGGATGGTGTGAATAGCAGCGTCAAATTCGAAGAAAGGCGCTATGAAATTGCCTTCTATGCCGTACTTACGGAACTGTCCTTTCTTCCGCGCGAAGATGGTGACCATACCGGTCTGGCGGTTCATTTCCCAGACTGGCCCCTTGCGAGAGGGTTTTTCCAGATGCTCTTCGGGAATATAAGTCAGCCCCAGATACCCTAAAATCCAAGCGGCCATGCATGGACCGGAAACCCACATCGCGACTTCCAGCGTGGACAGCAAAATGTCTGCTGCAGTATCTTCTTCCAGTGAGAGCAAGGTAATGGGAAGAGAGAGAAGAAAGGCTCCCAATGTGAGAAAAAAGAACCATCTCCCCAGCCCTTCCATATATAGCCAGAAGTTGGACCATACAGACGCCGGTGCATACCTAACGCATCGATGATCAAAAGCAGTGCCAAATTTTTTCGACAGTCTCGCTGCACGTCCTGGCTCTTTACGCTCACGCCCCTCCACCTCACGTAAATATTTGGGACGCATATGGTGCCAGAAGGTAGGCGGAATAATTTCTTGCGTGCTCCCCCAAGGCAACGGCAACGATAAGGCTCCAATGCGGGCCGCTCGGGGACGAGGCTGTATAGGAATATTGGCTGAATTGAAGGCGTGGTCGCCGTAATAGTGTTGCTCGCTCATGCTGTTGCGTCGACCTCATATTGAGTTTCATCGGCCAAGGGCGGCCACGCCGATAATACGAACACTTCAAGTAGACTCAGTCACAGGATGTCATGGCGCTCAGGAATACGTCACGTATTGCGCCATCAAGTCGGGGCGAGAGAACGTATCGATTCTGTCCACTCTGGCACGCATCCTTTTCTGCTCTTCCCTGAACGTCGCCTCGTCCATGTCGATCCAATAACGCGGGTTGCGCCCAGTCTGCCGGTCATGCTCGGCTGTAGTGGGGTCATTCTTCCGGTGCTCCTCGAACAGGGGTGCGTCCGGCAGCGGATGGCTGACATCCATATAGTTCTGGAGAAAGTCCCACAAAGCACATAGCTGTTGAGTGGTGCGATCCGGCGGCTGGATATCACCAAAGAAGATACGGATATCCGAATAGCGATGCTCCAGGCTCAAGACATTCATCGGCAAGCCCTGGCGGTCGGGCGTGGTGTTGATGTAGGCATCGAACTCGTGGAAGGGCGCGCGCTTTTCAATGACCTTTTTTCGGCGGTACTCGAACAGAGTGATCATGCCGGTACGGCGGTTGAGCTCCCACTTGGGGCCTTTGCCGGGCTTGACCCAGACGCGGGGAAATTTGTGGATGATAAGAAAAGCCAAACCCCATAAAAATAAAAATGGCAATAAAAACCAATATAAAACAACTTCAGCAGTCATCCAAAAGGATATAAAAAAACCCTCCCCTTTAAACCCATCCAACAAAGCAACCAATGTTCCAAAAAAAAGAAAAAAGAAAAAACCACCTTTTCCGAAGCTGATCAGGTAAATCCAGAACTGTGACCGGCCTGACCAAGGTGCATGACGAAAATGTTCATGGTCACAACGGTCATGAAAATCAATATGCTCCATCGGGGCGGGTTTATAAGTACCTTCGGCTAGCTTCTCTTCCTTTTCCCGTTTCATTTGCTCGTTATCACGTAGCGCATCCGGTTCCGGCGTCATAAAAGCATCAGGTATCAGCTCTTGAGTATTGCCCCAGGGCAGGCGCCGGCCAGTCAAGCGTTTTAATCCGGAGCGAGGGGCAGCAACTGATTGGCGTTTCAATTTCTGAGGGGCGTAGGCAGTAGCTAAATAATCATTTGGATTCACGTCCTGTCTCCCGTTACGCCGTGGGTTTTCTGGTCAGCCCATAACAGCTGGTCGGTTTTATTGCCGGAACACAGTACGGACTTATTACTACACCGAATAGTTGACATACTTCGCCATCAGATTGGCACGAGTGAAGGTATTTATCCTGTCCACCCTGGCCCGCATATTTTTCTGCGCCAGTTTGAAAGTGGCGTCATCCATATCGATCCAGTAGCGGGGATGGCGGCCGGTAGTTCTGTCATGCTCGGCGGTGGTTGGATCCTTCTGGCGGTGCTCCTCGAACAGGGGCGCATCCGGCAATGGATGGCTGGTATCCATGTAGTTCTGAATGAAATCCCATAGCGCACAGAGCTGCTGGACATTGCGATCCGGCGGCTGAATGTCGCCGAAGAAGATACGGATATCCGAATAGCGGTGCTCCAGGCTCAGCACGTTCAGCGGCAAGCCCTGGCGGTCGGGGGTGGTGTTGATGTAGGCATCGAACTCGTGAAAGGGGGCGCGCTTTTCAGTGACCTTTTTTCTACGATACTCAAATAGCGTGATCATGCCGGTACGGCGGTTAAGCTCCCATTTAGGGCCTTTGCCGGGTTTGACCCAGAGGCGGGGGAATTTGTGAATGATGAGGGAGCAGAACATCCAGACGACGAAGCACGGGAGCGTTATAGTAAAAAAAATAGTATTGAATGATTCAATAAGAGTATCCATATAATTCTTGGATGCACTAACAGTTTCGGTTAATGCCACCAAAACACCCAAGAAAAGAAACATAAAGAAGCCACCCTTTGCAAAGCTGATCAGGTAGATCCAAAGCTGCGCTCGACCTGACCAAGGAGCGTGACGAAAATGCTCATGATCACAACGGTCATGAAAATCGATATGCTCCATCGGGGCGGGTTTATAAGTACCTTCGGCCAGCTTCTCTTCTTTCTCCCGTTTCATTTGCTCGTTATCACGTAGCGCATCCGGTTCCGGCGTCATGAAAGCATCGGGTATCAGGTCTTGAGTATTGCCCCAAGGCAAACGCCGGCCAGTCAAGCGCTTTAATTCAGAGCGAGGAGTAGCTGCTGATTGACGTTTCAGTTTCTGAGGGGCATAGGCAGTAGATGGATAATCAGTTGAGCTCACGTCCTGTCTCCCGTTAGGCCGTGGGTTTCCTGGTCAGCCCATAGCAGTTGGCCGGTTTGATTACCGGGCCACAGTACGGACTTATTACTACGCCGAATAGTTGACATACTTCGCCATCAGGTTGGGACGAGAGAACGTATCGATTCTGTCCACTCTGGCACGCATCCGTTTCTGCTCTTCCTTGAAGGTCGCATCATCCATATTGATCCAGTAGCGCGGGTTGCGCCCGGTGCGGCGGTCATGCTCCACCGTAGTGGGGTCGTTCTTTCGGTGCTCCTCGAACAGGGGCGCGTCCGGTAACGGGTGGCTGACATCCATATAGTTCTGGATAAAGTCCCACAGTGCGCATAGCTGTTGAGTGTTGCGATCCGGCGGCTGGATATCACCGAAGAAGATCCGAATATCGGAGTAGCGATGTTCCAGGCTCAGCACATTCATTGGCAGGCCCTGGCGGTCCGGCGTGGTGTTGATATAGGCATCGAATTCGTGGAAGGGGGCGCGCTTCTCCGTCACTTTCTTTCGGCGGTACTCGAACAGGGTGATCATGCCGGTGCGGCGATTGAGTTCCCATTTGGGGCCTTTGCCGGGCTTGACCCAGACGCGGGGAAATTTGTGGATGATGAGGGAGCAGAACATCCAGACGACGAAGCACGGGAGAGTAGCAGCAAAAAAAATGACATTGAATGATTCAATAAAAGCTTGCAGATAATCTTGCGATGCATTTATTGCTCCCGATAAGGCTCCCCAAGTACCGAAAAAAAGAAAAAGAAAAAACCCGCCCTTTGCAAAGCTGATCAGGTAAATCCAGAACTGTGACCGGCCTGACCAAGGAGCGTGACGAAAATGCTCATGATCACAACGGTCATGAAAATCGATATGCTCCATCGGGGCAGGCTTGTAAGTACCTTCGGCCAGCTTCTCTTCTTTTTCCCGTTTCATCTTCTCGTTCTCACGCAGCGCATCCGGTTCCGGCGTCATAAAGGTATCCGGTATCAGCGACTGCGTATTACCCCATGGCAAGCGCCTCCCGGACAAACGCTTCAGCCACGACCGGGACCCACGAGCCCGCTGATGCTCCAAGGACCTGGACGAGTATGCAGTGGACAAATACGACCCCATAAAAGAATACTTCTCCCAAGCGCGTGTAAGGCCGAAGGCAAGACCGCCCTGTCCCTAGCCTCGCATCCGCCCCTTTGAGTTATTAACCGGTATGGCCTCTTCTAACCAGCAGGCCGATATTTCCCCATCAGATCAGGACGGTTCATGTTGATGGACGAGGTATCGCCCATTTCTCTCAACTTTTCTTCAAAGGTCTTCTCGTCCATATCCCGCCAGAAGCGTGGCGGGCGAGCATTGCGTCGATCATACTCGGCTGTGGTAGGATCCAAATGCCTGTACTGTTCCAGCAAGGGTATATCAGGCAACGGCTGGCTGATATCCATGTACCGCTGCCAGAAGTCCCACATCGCCATACAGGGTTCGACCAGACGTTGCTTGCCCATGACAACACTGAAATCGATCCCCACAGGGGTATATCGGTGCAGCAGATTAAGCATGTTCCAGGGCAGGCCTTGGCGATCAGGGATGGTATGGATAGCCGCATCAAATTCATAAAAAGGAGCTATGAAGTCTCCCTCAACACCGTACTTACGAAACCGACCTTTCTTGCGAGCAAAAACTGTAACCAAACCAGTTTGACGGTTCATTTCCCAAACCGGGCCTTTGCGAGAGGGCTTATAGATATATACATCGGGCACGTAAGCCACAACCAGAGAGCCGACCAACCATACGACGGCAGCAGCCCCGCCGCCCCACAACCAAATAATAAAGGTAGTTTTAAGTTGCTCAACGAAGGGCGAATCATCTACAGGAAGTAGGACAAGGAAGCTAACAACAAGGATGCTTGTTATAACATAAAAAGAAACTTTACCCACCCCACCCATATACAACCAAAAACCGGTCCACGCAGACATCGGAGCGTATTTTATATACTGATGATTAAATGCCGCACTAAACTTCTCCTCGAGCTTTAAAGCTCTCCCCTCACATATCCTTTCAAGCTCTTCTTCCCCTCTTAGATTAGTAGGTCTTATGTAGCTCAAAAATCCAACCGGGACGATATTCTGAGGACATCCCCACGGTAAAGGCTGCGACAACGTGCCGATTTTGGTTGTTCTGGGCCGAGGCTGTTGAGGAATATTGGCCGAGTCAAAGGCTAGATCGCTGTAATAACTCTGATCGGTCATGTTTCGGTTCCGTAATGAGCTTCATCCGCCCTAAAATCCCGCTTCGTTTTCAAAAGTAATTATTCCCCGTCGCGCGTGGTACGCAGCAGTCCTTTGCTGTAATGAGAGCACCGCCTCTATGGATGGTGATCGTTCGGTTTCTTGAGACCCTGGCTGGAAGACCTTTGGGGGCGGGCGTAATGCCCAAGAGAGGGCACATTATTAAAGCGATTTAAGGCCAGCGGCGACAGAGTCGATCCATAGCCCAATCCATAGACGCGCTCTTCAAGCTCACTAGAAAAATACACTACGATCAATTTCACTAACGTTCCACGGGAGAATCTCTTGCTCCATCGGGTATCCCCGATCCATTTTGTCTGATAAATTTTCAGACGTCCGCCACTCGGTACGCCACATTAAATACCCCTGACTTAAACCCGTCTGCTATCGCATCTGGCATGAGAACCCAAGCCTGCCGCTTCGGTGCGCCTTCATTGGCCCATTAGTGACGCGGCTGACAAACCGTGCCATGACGGTTTGGGCATCATCAGTCGTCAAGACCTCTCGGCAAACGCAAATTTGTAGCTTCGCTCCACCATTGTGGCGCGATCTGGCATTTTCTTTTTAAACAACTCCAACACTTGCCGTTCCTGTGTCTTATCAAAATAAATTCGAGTCAGATAACGGTGGTGTGCTGGATCTTCGAAGTCGATCTCATGGTCGTGTATACAGTTATCAGGACTCGAAATACTTAGAGCCAATATCCCCTTATCAACATCCAACATAGCTCGGTCAATATCCTCCCACTTAAAATCACGCTGCCGGAACCTTTTATGGGCTGCCTTATAACTTGAGGCACTTCCTACTGACCCCACGAGGACAGCAACCAAAGCCGGGCCAGCCAGGGCAGCAATTGAAATAACTGGATTGTTTATGAAAGCCATTGCGATGATGCCTGTTGCTATAAAAGGAAAAACTCTAAGAAAGGTAAACACCAGGTCTGGTATATCTTGCCACTGGAAAATTTCTAATCGTTCGCACGTGGCACGGTATACAAAGACAGTTCTTTCCATACCAACCTTATAGAACAAAAATAAAGCAAAAACCAAGGCAGCCAGCGCAATACCGGAGGGCATGTTATGTCCCTTCAACAAAAAAACGCAGAATGCTATGAACGAAATTGAAATAGGAAGCACGAAGGGCAATAAGTGGAAAAGAACATTTCGATCAAGAGCCTTAACGGTCCAAGCCAGTATCTCTGGCTCTAACAGATACTCCCATTCCATTTTATTTGATAAGTTTGTAGCCGTGCGCCAGCCTGTTCGCCGCATCATATAACCTCCAAACTCAATATAGACTTCGACCGCGCTGGTATAGTCTCCAACACCAGTGAGCCAGTATTTTCTCGGGGATCGGTCAAGCCCCCACGGACATAAGGGTTCTCATGGAGTTCGCCAAAGTTAGCGCCATTTAGATCGACGGTGAAGCGATATCCTCGATCGTCAGGCCGACGCATCATAGCCGGGGGGGTAACGTATTTCTAATTCCATACGGTCCATACCTCGGGTACGCGGAACATGGACAAGCCAGACTCTCCAGTCTTTACTATGGTACTCAGCAGGTGCGCTGCTTTTCAGTTTTTGCATCTCAAAAGAACTCCATTCATCGGCCTTGCCCAGCGGCACCCAGTTGCCGTCGCTGAAGTAGCCAGTGTACATACCCGCTCGGTATGTAGCTTCCCTGTCGCTCCTGAACCATCCGCCCTCCCTAATCATGATAGGGAGTATTTCGATCCTGTGACCGGCTAGATCTGGGGGCAGCAGTATTTTCAGCCAAACACCGTTTTGATCTGGACTATTATCTTCTACTCGAGTACGCGCAAGGACAGTAGGACGCAAAAGAACCTCCTGAAGAGCACGCAGCTCATCCTTATTACCTTCCTCGGTATCCGGCCAGTATCCAGTGCTCGACTTTGCCCAGCTACTGCGTTGCAACCACAGCTTCATACCTTCTAATTTTATGCTCTGTGCTATAACGGAAAGCATCAAATAAATCACGCCGGTTACAGCCAGCCCTATTACTATCCAAGGTGCAAAAATAGCCCCAGCGGCTGCGCCTCCAAATAGCCCTATCGTGGCAGAACCCAGCTGAGCTATTGTTGGAACCCCCATTAAAACAACAGCCCCAAGTTTTGACATATGTAATAATTTTTCTGTCTCACTGCGAGAGGCTGATATATCGCCCCAAATCTGCCTCGCCTCAATGATCGTTGCGATCAAGGCTAACCCAGATACAACTATCGCCCGTGATGAAAACGTCCTAAACAGCCTCTTATGTTGAGAATAGTCCGGAGCCCAGTACCGAGCTGCCGCGTCGACGAGACGCACGCTGATTCTCTTCTGCTCAACCACGACTTCGCCGGCCAACTGCGACAACTTCGCCCATAGAGGCATCATCGTCAGCGCAACAAGACCGCTGAGCATCGTGGTGGCTGCGTTACCGACCGCCAACTGATCATTTCGGGTCCACTCTCCGCTCGCTCCAGCATCGGCCATTGCGGTATGGAAATTCCAGATATTAAGTATGGTGATTAGTCCGGTAAGTCCTTTAGCCGCATTACTTTTTACCCAGTCGTTCACTCTCTTTATGTAGCCACCGTACTCTCTGGCTTTGGCTTCCAGTTGCTGCGCAAACTCCGCACGCCCAAGTGTCTCAATCACTATGAGGCGCTGCTGGTACTCGGTTGTGATGGTTTGTGTATGAATCACTCCTCTGGCGAGGATTCTTGCTGGCATTTCTAGGGTAAGCTTTTCCAGCTCGCGCTTCAGCTTTCCCACATCTCTGGCAGCAGCTCTTTGGTCGTGTGGCCGACCAGTTTTCATCACCCGCGTCTGCGCTTCAAGTTTTCGGCTAACTATGAGTACTCGCCTGCTCCAGCGGGCATGCTTTTGTTCATATTCAGGATCAACAACAACGTAGGGCTTATATTCATCCACTATGCTTTGCACGGCCACGGTGATGGCGATAAAGCGCACAGGCTTCCACTGCGGGCCCAGCTTTGCACTGACAGCGGGGAGTAGCTTGTATTCGAATGATTCCCACAGGTCTTCGAAGTGTTGGCTGGCGACTTTGAGTAACGTGTCGTAGGCACGCTGGGTTGGCCGAGCCAGGCGCTGGAATATGGCGCTGTTGCGGATGGTTTCGTTACTGAGTACGCCTGCAAGTTCCTGCGCTCGCTTTGCTACAGAGCCGGTGAGTTCAAGATTGAGCGTTCCTTGCTCGGTGTACTCCTGAGCTATACGGTCAATGGCGGACGCCAGCTCTTCGTCAAAATTGTAATGTGCCAGACCCAGCAGGGTGCTTGGCTCAGCGTATTCCTTGATAAACCAGGCACGTCCCGTTTCATGTTGGCTCAACAGGCCCAGCCACGCATCTGCATGCTCCAGGAGGCTCAGCGATTGGGCTTCATCCGTCTGGTCGTGGAATATCGCAAGGGTATTGGTCTGTACGTGCTCGAGCCACACGATCAGATCTTCGAGGCAGACAGTCAAGGAAGTCTGGAGTGCGTCCAGCTCTGCCTGTTTTTCCAGGACAAACTGCTGGGCTTCTTCAAAACGTACCTGGGCGCGCAGTGGGTCTCTCGCTCGCCATTGGTCAGTCAGCTCATCCACTCGGCTGACTACCTTCTCGCCATACTCTTCAGCCAGTGCAGCCCTTTCCTCCGATGCATTCCACAGTCCAACGGTGCCTCCAGTGACACCATCAAATTGGCGCAATAGCACCGTATCCAGATAGCGCTGCGCCTTCTGTTTGAATTTGTGGAAATCGTCAGGACTCAGAGCCAGCATCGTTTGCAGTTCAGAAAAATCCGCCCCCGACAGCATCTCGACATATTGAGCGACCGTCAGTCGATGCATATGCTGCTCTTCAAACATGGCCAGTGCCTGAGCAGGCCCCGCTGCCTGCATGCTCAGATCTTCGAGGATACCCAGCGGGTCATCCAGAGCTACAAACAGGGCCGAATCCTGATCCGGCACACCGCCCAGCAGGGAATCGCTGCCCAAAGCCGGCTTGTTCTCCCGGTCGGTATCATCGGCTTGGGTAGGTAGCATGGTGCTGCCGAAACGGCTCACTGCTTGCGCGGCGCCGACATCAATATCAGCAACATGATCGGCGATTACTTTCAGAGGGGCGCAATGGAGCGCCTGCATGGAGCGGCTGTAGTCAGCTAGGTCGAGTCGGCGCATCCAGCGCTCTCGTGACACCTTGTCAGCCATGCGTTCGCGAGTGTAGTCCGTCCATCTGACGCTGGAGTAGGCCATCCGCAGGTCATGGTCGCGGGGATAGAGCAGAAAGGCTTCGGCCTGCCCACCGTTGCCATCTTCCGACGTGATTTTCTGAAAGCCTGCTCCCTCTACCCGGTATTCATCCAACGTCTCAGTGGTCTGATCAAATACATAAAGCCAGCCATTCCTCAGCTGGCGTAACGTATAGGTTCGGTTATGCAGTACAGGCAGGTCTCGATGGCCCTTCCATGTGTCGGGAATGGGGTTTGGACCCGGCTCCCCCGCAGCTTCCGGAGCCTCATCGAGCGCATAGCGCACCGGGAAGATGGCGATCTCTTTCTGCTGCAGAGGACATGCAGCCATGAATTGCACTGGTGTATCCGCGAAAGCGGCCTGCAGACTGTCAGCTATCTCATTAGTAGGCATCTTCATGGATGTCATGTTCTCGATAATCCCTTGGTTGCACTCATCCTGAAACGATAATATTGCTGTAGCCGCTGATCCGGCGTTGGCGGGAGCAGACCTGCCTGTTCCTTCAGCCACTGCTGGTAAGTCCCTTCGGATAGGGTAAAGTCCTGCTCCTGACATAGATCCAACGCGCACCAGATAACTGTGCTGCGCTCAGTAAGCAGTCCCGAGGTTTCCGCCCGCTGTAAGCAGGCCTCCAGCCAGGCGTCCATATCCTCCCCGCCCTTACGCTGCAGCTCCGCTGCATGATGAATGCGCAACCATTCATAAATGCGGTTTTTCAGCTGCCAGCGATATGCCAGGTTGAGCGCATTCACCTGTGCCGAGCCCAAGAGATCTGCTGGGCAGTTTTTTGCTGGCGCTGGTGGCGCAAATTCCTGCCATTCTGTTGCTTGAGATCGCGTCCATGACGCCTGTGGACGCACCACGCGCCAGTGGGTTACTGGCCCCATTACCCTGCCCAGTTCGGCAGCACCGAAGCTCCCTAGCCAGAACCACGCTACCAACGGGTCTGCATAGCGCAGCAGACAATGGTTGCCTTGGCTATCAGTCAGATGATTGAACTGCCTGAGCTGCATGGACACTTCTGATAATTCGGCATCGCTCGTCAATATCGCGGCGGCATGTTGCATGGCGCCGTTCTCGACTTCCTCCCAGAGCATCGAGTTATTGCCCGGCATAAGCAAAATCGGTCCCAGATCCGCCACCTCCTGCCATGGCGTATTGGTATACAGAGGCTCGATCAGCAGCTCTTCATCAAGCATATACAGGCGTTCCAAAGCCTGCTCGTAGCACACTCCGTCAATCAGAATGAAACGCCTGCTCACGGTTTCTCAATCTCGTCAGGCATTTCACATATCGCACAGGCCGGTGCACGCTGAAGGAGAGCCTGTCGTTGCGCTGGAACCAGAATATTTATCGGCGCCCTGACGAGTTCTGCTCCCTCCGTTGAAGCATCAGCGTAGGCGGAATTCTCCGGCAATTTAGGCGCAGTCCCACTGCCCTGGCCCGCACTCCCGCCGGAATTCATCTTCACGCTGGGCCCGACCAGTGTCACCCCACCGGGATCAAGTTTGACGAAGCTGCCACCCACCTTGAAGGTGATTTCGCTGCCCGCTTCGAGTACCACTTTCATGCCGCTGGACAGGTGGATTTCCTGACCGGCTTCGATGAACTGGCCTTGACCGAGTTTGATGTGCTGGTTGTTGGCGACAGTCAGGTGGTCATCGGCCTTGATTTCGGTTTTGCGGTCGGCGTGGGTGGTGTGGTGTTCCTCGGCCAGGTTCTCGGTGTAGCGGTTGGCTTCGATGCGTTCGTGGCGTTCGTTGCCGACGCGGATTTTCTGGTCGTGCTGGATGTTCTGTTCCCAGTCGCGCTGGGCGTGGATGAAGATCTGTTCCTCACCGGCCCGGTCCTCGATGCGCAGTTCGTTGAAGCCGTTGCCGCCGGGGCTGCTCAGGCTTTTGAAGACTGCTCGGGTTTTATGCTCGGGCAGCTCGTAGGGCACCGGGTGGGCGCTGTTGTACAGGCAGCCGGAGACCAGGGGCTGGTCCGGGTCGCCTTCGAGGAAGCTGACCAGCACTTCCATGCCGATGCGCGGGATGGTGATGCTGCCCCAGTGGTTGCCGGCCCAGTTGCTGGCCACCCGCAGCCAGCAACTGGTGTTGGCGTCGGCCTGGCCTTCGCGGTCCCAGTGGAACTGGACTTTGATGCGGCCTAGGTTGTCGCAGTGGATTTCTTCGCCTGCGGGGCCGGTGACGGTGGCGGTTTGGGTGCCCAGGACTTTGGGTTTGGGGTGAGCGAGGGCTGGGCGGTAAGGGGTGGCCCAGGGGGTGGCGGTGAAGTGGTTGCGGTAGCCTTGGGTGAAAGTTGTTTCCCCCTCTCTGTGCAACCGGAACATGGGTAACACTTTAAACCGGGAACATGGGTTACACCTCTCCCCCCCGCGTGCCACTGGCACGCGGGCTCTAATCGCGATGTCCTGAGG
>NZ_BMNN01000003.1:0-89029 GCF_014646575.1 Halopseudomonas pertucinogena
ACAAGTCTCTTGCCAGGGCATGGGCTGGTCCTCCTTGCCCATACCGTAACTTGTGTAACCCATGTTGCCGGTCTGATCTGTTACCTATGTTGCCGGTTTGCACACTCCCCAGCCCTCTCCCACGAGGGGAGAGGGAGAAAACCAGAGTGGTCCTGATAGATCGGTGACAGATTCCTCTAGAACCTGCGGCTGTTTGCCTTCGTGGTGGAGCTCGGTGATCAGCCAGAGGTCGTTCCAGCTGGTTCTTGGGTGGCCTTGCAGTTCGAGGAAGTGGCCGCTGCGCAGGGTCGGCTGGTCGCTGTGGGCGGTGGCCTGGTGGTAGTCGCTGCGGTGGCGTTCGAGGCTGCGTTGGGCCAGTTGCTTGCCGCGGGTGCGGTCGGTGAAGCGCCCGGGGTAGTCGTAGTCTTCCAGGTCGGGCAGCTGTTCGGCCCGAGCCTGGCTTTCCAGCTGCAGGCGGGCTTTGTTGTGGTCGTAGTCACGGCGGGTGACGCGGCTGGTGCGGGTTTCCAGTCTTACGCCGAAGCGCTTGATCACCGGCTCGTCAGCGACCATGCCGTTGCCCTGGTCGAAGCTGACCGGGGCGAGGCGCGGGAATACGGTCTGGTCGTCGCCGAACACCAGCAAGTGGCCGTCCTGGCTGTGGCGGAAGTGGTAGTGGATGCCCTCTTCTTCACACAGGCGCTGGATGAAGTGCAGGTCACTCTCGTCGTACTGGGTGCAGTAGTCCCGTTCGGGATACTCGCTGCCCAGCTGGAACTGGAAGGCGTCGCTCTGGATGCCGTGGTCGTCGAGTACCCGGCTGATGATCTGCGGTACCGACAGGTGCTGGAAGATGCGCTGGTTGTGGCGCAGGGACAAATAGTGCAGGTGCGGTACCAGCTCCAGCCGGTAGCGGGTCATGCGTTTGCCGGATTCGCCGATGGCGGCGTGGTGGATCAGCCCGTGCAGGCCGGTGCCGTTACCGAGATCCAGCCAGGCGTTGTGCTGCAGCAGGGCTTCCAGGTCCAGATCGGGCTGGTCGCTGACCAGTTGCAGTTCGATACGGTAGCACTGGCTGATCGCCTCGCGGGCGCGGAAGCCCAGGACCTTGAAGTCGTGGTCGATGCCCGGCAGGGTCAGGGTGAAGTGTGCTGCGTTGGCGGGGGCGAACATCCGCTGTCCTCTTCTCGCGATAACGTGAAAACCACCGGCCGGTTACCCGGCCAGTGGTGGACGATTGTCACAGAATCACGCGGAGATCGGTGTGCGCCAGTCGTCAGAACCGGAAGTTCCGGACACTTCGTGGGTCCAGATGATCTTGCGGTAGGTGAAATACACATCTTCCAGGTGGGTGAAGTGCGACAGCGACGGATCCTGGCAGTTGGGCATGCGCGACTGCACGTCGACGATGATGGCGTCTTCCAGTTCGATGGTGAAGTAGTGCTCCTGGGTGCCGGTGGCGGAGGTGCGATACCATTCCAGACGGCACTTGTTCAGACGCTCGCCGGAGGTCAGGGCGTTAAACAGCAGGGGGGAGGACTTGTCGAAGACCTTGGTGATCATCAGCGGCTTATGTACGCGCTGGCCGGTAGGCTGACCGGACTGCGGGTCGCGGGGAATGATGACCTGATGATCGAAAGCCTGAACCAGGATCTGGTCTTCATGACCTTCCTGGAAGATGTTGCCGACCGAATCCTCGGTGAAGGTGCCGGCGGTGATGAGGCCCTGTTTGGTGCCTTCGATGGTCATGTACGCTGGTGTTGGCATCTTGCTCTCCTTGCCACGGGGTTTGAAGGAACCGGTTGGTGGCTCCCTGTGTGAGCCTGAACAAGAGCAAGCCCCATGCCACTTAAAAATAAATGGTTAAATTCAATACGTTACGAATTTCTACCGCTCCGTATTCTTTTCGCACCGGCCAGCTTGTGAACGACTTGGCATTAAAGTGCGCAACTTGTTGCGCACACCTGACCAGAAGCTGCGCAGGTTTCCTGCAGGCGCCGTCCCGCCTGCTCTGGCAGAGGATAACCACAGACTTATCCACAGCCGACGTGTGCAACAAGCTGCGCACTGCCCTTTGGCAACTTCTGCCGCTTCGCTGGATCAAAGCCCGACAATCGCGTTATTGTGCAATCGCTTCGGATAAAAACACCCCGGGTCAGGGAAGTCGTTGATGACAATAGAAATTGCGCTGGTGCTCGGCATTGCAGGCGTCGCCATCCTGCTGTTTGCCACGGAAAAACTTCGTATTGATGCAGTGGCGCTACTGGTGCTTTCCGGCCTGGCTATCCTGGGGCTGGTATCCCCCGGCCAGGCCCTGAGCGGTTTCAGCAACCAGGCGACGGTAACGGTGGCCGCCATGTTCATTCTGGCGGCCGGATTGCAGAACAGCGGCGCGCTGTCGGGTATCGGCCGATTGCTGGGCAATGCCAGATCGCCGTTCCTGTTCCTGTTGATCCTGTTCGGCGTGCTGGCCGTGGTGGCGCCCTTCGTCAACAATACCGCCGTGGTCGCTGTTTTCATGCCGATCGTGATGACCGCCACCGCCAGCATCGGCATGTCGGCATCCAAGGCGCTGATTCCCCTTTCCTATGTCTCGCAGATGGCCGGTGTCTGCACGCTGGTGGGCACTTCCACCAACCTGCTGGTCAATGCCATGGCCAGGGATCTGGGGCATCCGGGCTTCAGCATGTTCGAGTTCACTCCGCTGGGGGTGATCTGCTTCTTCGCC
The DNA here is from genome assembly GCF_014646575.1 of Halopseudomonas pertucinogena. GTDB lineage: Bacteria > Pseudomonadota > Gammaproteobacteria > Pseudomonadales > Pseudomonadaceae > Halopseudomonas > Halopseudomonas pertucinogena. Next base: position 2,708 of record NZ_BMNN01000003.1, read on the forward strand.
GGCTGCTTCTATCTACTCACCTTCGGGCGCTGGTTGCTGCCGGATACGCGGGCCACCGAACTGGTCGAGCACTACGAGCTGGGCAAGTACATCACCGAGCTGCGGGTCATGGCCGATTCGTCGCTGATCGGCACCTCGGTCGGCGAAGCCAAGCTGGGAGAGGAATATGGCGTCTACGTCCTCGAACTGCTGCGGGGGGAGGAAAAGGTCTGGTCGCCCCGCTCGCAGGTCCTCGAGGAGGGCGACATCCTCATTGCCCGGGGCGACTGGTCCAAGCTGGACGAGCTGAAAAACCAGACCGGGCTGGAGATCAACCCGGAGTTTCAGCTCAAGCAGCGAACCCTGGAAGAAGGCACGCAGCAGGTGCTGACCGAGGTGATGATAGCGCCCCGCTCGCGTCTGATCGGCAGCAGCCTGGCCATGCTCGACCGGCGCTGGCAGCACAGCGCTACCGTGCTTGCCGTGCATCGGCGCGGTGAGGTGCTGCGCAAGCAGCTGAAGGATGTCCGCCTGAACGTGGGCGATGTGCTGCTGTTGCTCACGCCGGAGAGCGAGATGGCGTCCCTGCGCAAGGACAACAACGTGATCGTCCTGAGTCAGCGCGATCAGGACAGGCCCATGGGCTGGCGCGCCCCCTTTGCGCTGGCGACCATGGTGCTGGTGATTGCCACCTCGGCCATTGGCCTGGCGCCCATCTCGATCACCGCTCTCATCGGCGCCGTGGCCATGACGCTGGCCGGCTGCCTGGAAGCGGATGAGGTCTACGACGCCATCGACTGGCGCATCATCATCCTGCTTGCCGGCCTGCTGCCGCTGGGGGTCGCCATGAGCCAGAGCGGCGCTGCGGAGTTCATCGCAGCCAATACCATCGGCCTGGTGAGCGGGTTCGGCCCGCTGGTGGTGCTGGCCGTGCTTTATCTCATGGCCCTGCTGCTGACCGAGTTCATGAGCAATGCCGCAGCGGCGGTACTGCTGACACCCATCGGCATGACCACGGCGAACATGCTCGACGTCGACCCTACCCCTTTCCTGATCGCCGTGACCTTTGCCGCGTCGACCAGTTTCGCCACACCGGTGGGCTATCAGACCAACACCATGGTCTACACCGCGGGCGGCTATCGCTTCACCGATTTCATCAAGGTAGGCCTGCCGCTGAACCTGATCTTCTGGGTGCTGGGGGTGATCTTCATACCCCTGTTCTGGCCGTTCTGAGCACAAAAAAGCGCCCCGCGGGGCGCTTTTTCATATCACATCAGCTCAGAAGATCTGCCGCTGGATGATGGTCTCGTTGCGATCCGGACCGGTGGAGATCAGATCGATCGGCGCGCCCACCAGCTCCTCGATGCGGGCGATGTACGCCCGGGCGTTGGCTGGCAGATCCTCGAGCTTCTGCACGCCCAGGGTGGACTCGGTCCAGCCCGGCATCTCCTCGTACACCAGTTCCAGGTCGGTGTAGCTGTCGGCATCGCTGGGTGCCTCGATCATCTGACCGTCGGCGTCACGATAGCCCACGCAGATCTTGATCGAGTCCAGACCGTCGAGCACGTCCAGCTTGGTCAGGCACAGACCGCTGATGCTGTTGATCTCTATGGCGCGGCGCAGGATCACCGCATCAAACCAGCCACAGCGGCGGGCACGACCGGTAGTGGAGCCGAACTCGTGACCACGGGTGGCCAGACGCTCGCCGATGTCGTCGAACAGCTCGGTCGGGAACGGACCGGAGCCGACACGGGTGGTGTAGGCCTTGGTGATGCCCAGCACGTAATCCAGGTACAGCGGGCCGACACCGGAGCCGGTGGATGTGCCGCCGGCGGTGGTGTTGGAGCTGGTCACGTAGGGATAGGTGCCGTGGTCGATGTCCAGCAGGGTGCCCTGTGCCCCCTCGAACATGATGTTGGCTCCGCTGCGGCGCAGCTCGTGCAGCTTCGCGGTTACGTCGCACACCAGCGGTTTCAGCCACTCGGCGAATTCGAGCGCATCTTCCAGGGTCTTCTGGAAGTCGATCGGCTCGACCTTGTAGTAGTTCTTCAGCACGAAGTTGTGGTAATCCAGCACCTCGCCCAGCTTGGCGGCGAAACGCTCGCGGTGGAACAGGTCGCTGACGCGAAGGCCGCGACGGGACACCTTGTCTTCATAGGCCGGGCCGATGCCGCGGCCGGTGGTGCCGATCTTGGCTTCACCGCGGGCGTTTTCCCGGGCCTGGTCCAGCGCTACGTGGTAAGGCAGGATCAGCGGGCAGGCGGTGCTGATGCGCAGCCGCTCGCGCACGGGTACGCCTCTGGCTTCCAGGCCGGTCACTTCCTTGATCAGGGCTTCCGGGGACAGCACCACGCCATTGCCGATGTAGCACATGACGTTGTCGCGCAGGATGCCCGAGGGGATCAGGTGCAGCACGGTCTTCTCGCCGTCGATCACCAGCGTGTGGCCGGCGTTGTGCCCGCCCTGGTAACGCACGACGGCGGCGACCTGATCGGTCAGCAGATCGACGATCTTGCCCTTGCCCTCATCACCCCACTGGGTGCCCAGGATGACAACATTCTTACCCATGTTCAGCTCTTGCCTCATCAATATGAACCGACCCGGCGGGCCGGAAAATCAGAATTCCAGCTCGCCAACCTGCCAGCCGTTGTTTTCATGGCGCAGGATGCGATCGCAGCCCAGCGCTGCAGCGTCGCTGTCCAGTTGCCCGGGAAGCGCCATTATCACCCGCTCACCGGCGGCGCGCAGCTCGGCGACCCTGGTCTGCAGGCCGGGCTGGTCACTGTGCGGCGCCCAGATGCCATGGTTGCGGCTGTCCGCTTCGATATCTCCCCATGCAACCAGCAGGCGCAGGTCGGTGGAGAAGCCTGTCGCCGGGCGAGCGCGACCGAAGTCCCGCCCGATATCATCGTAGCGGCCGCCCTGGGCGATGCTCTGACCGGTGCCGGGGATGAACGCCGCGAAGGTCACTCCGGTATGGTAGTAGTAGCCACGCAACTCGGCGAGATCGAAATACAGCGGCACCGACGGATAACGGGTGGAGATCACCCGGGCGATCTCCACCAGCTCATCCAGCGCGGTCAGGATATGCTCGGGGGCACCCTTGAACAGTTCATGGGCACGCTCCAGCACGTCGATATCCCCGGCCAGGTCGACCAGACCGCTGAGCATCGCGGCCAGCTCAGGCTGCTCTATCTGCGCCGTGATCTCGCGGACCTCGTCACCGGCCTTGCGCTGCAACGCACCGAACAACGCACGCTCGGCCGTCTCATCCAGCTCCGCGGCCTGCACCAGGCCACGGTAGATGCCGACATGGCCCAGATCCAGATGCACACCGGTCACGCGGCTGGCAGCAAGGGTCTCCAGCATCAGTGAAATGACTTCGATATCGCTGGCACTGGACGCATCCCCGTACAGCTCGGCGCCCAGCTGAATCAGGCTGCGCGCGGTGGACAGCGGGCGCGGCAGGGTATGCAGCACGCTGCCGCAGTAGCACAAGCGGCTCGGCCCTTCCGCACCCAGGGTGTGAGCGTCGATGCGTGCAACCTGGGGCGTGATATCGGCACGCAGACCGAGCATGCGTCCCGACATCCGGTCGGTCATCTTGAAGGTCTGCAGATCAAGGTCATGACCGGAACCGGTCAGGAGGGATTCGAGGTACTCGATGTGGGGGGTAATGACCAGGTCATAACCCCACCGGGAAAACAGATCCAGCAGTTGCCGGCGTGCTGCCTCGGTTCGGGCCGCCTCTTCAGGCAGCACTTCTTCGATCCCGTCAGGCAACAGCCAGCGATCAACAGTAGGCATCTTCAAAACCTTAAATTCGTTAGCGGATCAGGTACAGACAGGCGGCACCCATCAGCATGTACAGCAGGCCGGTCACAAAAAAGCCGGGATGCCCCGGCTGCGCGATTGTAGCATGATTTCAGGCGACCACACCCGCGGGTGTGGTCGCTTTCCGATCAGGGCTGCCGGGAGCCCTGGAAGAAGCGGAAGAAGTCGCTCTGCGGGTCCAGCACCAGCACGTCCGACTTGCTGTCGAAGCTCTCGCGGTAGGCCTGCAGGCTCCGGTAGAACGAGTAGAACTCCGGATCCTTGTTGTAGGCTTCGGCATAGATGGCCGCAGCCTGGGCATCACCCTGACCGCGGATCTCCTCCGCCTCACGGAAGGCTTCCGCCAGGATAACCCGCTGCTGACGATCCGCATCCGCGCGGATACCTTCAGCCAGCTCGCGACCCTTGGCGCGATGCTCTCGGGCTTCGCGTTCACGCTCGGAGCTCATGCGCTCGAACACGCTGCGGTTCACCTCTCGCGGCAGGTCGATCGCCTTGACCCGGACGTCGATGACTTCAATGCCCAGCTCGCGGCGGGCGCTGTCGTTCAGGTCAGCGGTGATGTCAGCCATCAGCTGGTCACGCTCCCCGGCAACCACTTCGTGCAGCGTACGGCGCGCCACTTCGTTGCGCAGGCCCGACTCAAGCTGGCGGGACAGACGCTCCTCGGCAATCGAGCGCATGCCGGAAGTGGCAGTGTAGTAACGCTGCACATTGGCGATGCGCCATTTGGCGAAGGAGTCCACCATCAGCGCCTTCTTCTCCAGCGTCAGGTAGCGCTGGGTGGAGGTATCCAGGGTCAGCAGCCGGCCGTCGAACAGCTTGGCTTCCTGGACGAAGGGCAGCTTGAAGTGCAGGCCCGGCGGCACATCATCACGCACCACCTTACCGAACTGCAGCACCAGGCCGCGCTCGGTCTGGGACACGATGAAGAAGCTGTTCCAGCCGACAACCAGCACCACCAGGGCAATGATCAGTCCAAAGATCGACTTGTTACTCATCAGCGGGTCTCCCTCGAACGCAGATCGCGCTGCTGCTGCAATTGAACTGGCAGGCGCGTATTGGCTTCAGCGCCGGTACTGGATGTGACATTGCTGCCGGATGAGGACGAGCTGCTGCCGCCCTGCTGCATCAGCTTGTCGATCGGCAGGTACAACAGGTTGTTGCTGCCCTCACCCGACACAACGATCTTGCTGGTGTTGCTCAGCACTTCCTGGACGGTCTCGATGAACATCCGCTCGCGCATCACTTCCGGCGCCTGGCGGTACTCGCTGACCAGCAGGTTGAAGCGTTCCGCCTCACCCTCGGCGCGGGCGACGATGGCCTGGCGGTAACCGTTGGCCTCTTCCAGCAGACGCTGGGCCTGACCACGGGCTTCCGGGATCACGCTGTTGGCATAGGACTCGGCCTGGTTGCGCTCGCGCACCTCGTCTTCCCGGGCACGGATCACGTCGTCAAACGCATCCTGCACTTCAGCCGGTGCCTGGGCGCTCTCGATGTTCACCTGCACCACGGTGATGCCGGTCTGGTAGTTGTCCAGATAACGCTGCAGGCGCTCGGTGGTGGCCACGCCCATCTGCTCCCGCCCCTCGGTCAGCACATCGTGCATCGGCGTCGAGCCGACCACGTGACGCAGCGCACTCTCGGTCGCGTGCCGCAGACTGGTTTCGGGATCCTCGACCTTGAGCACGAAGTCCTGCAGGTTGGAGATCCGGTACTGGACCGCCAGTGGCACCTCAACGATGTTCTCGTCTTCGGTCAGCATCTGCCCCTGTTGGCGGTAAGAACGGACCGCGGTGACGTTGCGCTGGAATTTCTTCTCAAACGGCGGGAAGTAGACATGCAGACCCGACTCGACGGTACGGTTGTACTCACCCAGTCGCAGAATCACGGCCTGCTCCTGCTCATCCACCATGTAGATGGCATTGAACAGCCAGATCACGAACAGCAGCAGTACGCCGATGATCCAGACGCCCTTGGGTATGCCCTGGCCGCCGCCGATCTGACGGCCGCCACCGCCACCACCGGCACGCTTCTTGTTGCCGAATATGCCGTTCAGGCTGTCCTGCAGCTTGCGCAGAGCCTCGTCCAGATCCGGTGGCCCCTGCTTGCCGCCGCGGTTGTCGCCGCCGCCACGGTTGCCACCGCTCCCCCAGGGGTCCTGGTTGTTCGAATTGTTACCGCCACCAGGCTCATTCCACGCCATAGCGTTCTCCGTTGTCCAAAACTGTGAAACCGCTTCGGTCGACACCGTCTGCCGACACAGTCATCTGCGCAATGCTACAGCAAACACCGGCCGGTTCGCGAACCGCAACCGGCATCCATTATTGCAAAGTGTGTTGTTCAAGGAAGGTTTCCGGCTGCCAGCCCTCGCGCTTGAGCAGGCGGTTGAAGTCCGCCCGGGGCAGGCGCAGATCCAGTTGCTGGCGACCATCCTCACCGGTGCGCTCGCCGGTAACCGCGCCGGCGGCATAGAACTGCGCACGCAGGCGGGCCTCGGCATGCTCGAGCACCACACGCTCCTGAATGATGTCCTCACCCAGACGCTCGATGATGGCCTGCAGCAGCAGATCCATCCCCAGCCCCTGCTGGGCCGACAGCCAGACCCGCACTGCCACGCCGTTCTCGTCCCGCTGGATCTGCGGTTCGAAGTTCTCCAGCAGGTCGATCTTGTTGTACACCTCCAGGGTCGGCAGTTCCCGGGCGCCGATCTCGTCCAGTACCAGGTGCACCTGCTCGATGTTCGACATGCGTTCGTCATCAGCCGAATCGATGACGTGCAGCAGCAGATCGGCCTGACTCGATTCCTCCAGCGTGGCGCGGAACGCCTCCACCAGCTTGTGCGGCAGATGGCGGATGAAACCCACGGTGTCGGCCAGCACCACCGGACCGATATCCGCCAGCTCGAGCCGGCGCAGGGTCGGGTCCAGCGTGGCGAACAGCTGGTCGGCCGCGTATACCGAGGCCTCGGTCAGCCGGTTGAACAGGGTGGACTTGCCGGCGTTGGTATAACCGACCAGGGACACAACGGGTACTTCCGCCCGTCGCCGGGCCCGGCGGGCCTGATCACGCTGGCTGCGCACCTTCTCCAGCCGCCGGGTGATCTGACGGATGCGCACGCGCAGCAGACGGCGGTCGGTTTCCAGCTGGGTTTCCCCGGGACCACGCAGACCGATACCGCCCTTCTGGCGTTCAAGGTGAGTCCAGCCGCGCACCAGACGGGTGCTCAGATGGTCGAGCTGAGCCAGCTCGACCTGCAGTTTGCCTTCATGGGTACGTGCGCGCTGGGCGAAGATATCGAGGATGAGGCCGGTACGATCGATGACCCGGCACTCGAGTTCGCGTTCCAGGTTGCGCTCCTGACTGGGGGTCAGAACGTGGTTGAAGATCACCAGATCCCCTTCCCCGGCCCTTACCAGCGCACGCAACTCCTCTACCTTGCCGGTACCGATCAGGAACCGCGGGCTGGGTTGATAACGGCTGATGGTGAGAAAATCGACCACCTCGGCCCCAGCCGAACGCACCAGTTCAAGGAACTCATGAGGGTCTTCCCGACTCTGCTCGTTCTGGCTTTCCAGGTGAACGAGAATGGCGCGTTCACCCCCCTCATGGCGTTCAAAGAACAATCAGGCCTCCTGTGTCATCAAGAGTTGTCGGCCTCGGCTTCTTCACCGGCACCCGGTACCGGCAGACGCACCGGACGGCCGGGCACGACTGTGGAGATGGCATGCTTGTAGACCATCTGGCTGACGGTATTCTTCAGCAGAATGACGAACTGATCGAACGACTCGATCTGACCCTGCAACTTGATACCGTTGACCAGGTAGATGGATACCGGAACACGTTCCTTGCGCAGAACGTTCAGGTAAGGGTCTTGTAGTGAATGCCCTTTTGACATTGCCTCACTCCTTATGGGAACCATTATGGAAACCGCTTGAATTGAAATAAAAAAATCCGGCCAGCCCAGCAGCTCGGACCATCATGACCCGGATGGCTGCCGAGACCTGCCGACAACAGAACTGAAAAGCTATATGGCGATCGATTCGATGTGTTTCAAGAGCCTGTCGGCCCTTTTCGGGTCGAGACTGTCGAACCATGCAATTTCCTCGCGCCAGCCGCGCAACCAGGTGAACTGACGCTTCGCCAACTGCCGGGTGGCAATTACCCCCCGCTCGATCATCTCATCACGTGAGAGCTTCCCCTCGAGATGATCCCACGCCTGCCGGTATCCGACGGCACGAACCGATGGCATCGATACATCCAGATCCCCCCGCGCATACAACGCTTCCACCTCCGCAATGAACCCCTGCTCGATCATCTGACTGAAGCGCAGGGCAATGCGTTCATGGAGGACATGCCGCTCCCGGGGAGCCACAGCCACATAGTGCGTAGTATAGGCCAAATTACCCGCCGCAGTCGCGCTGCTTTCGGCATTTTCCAGCGCCTGGCGGCGGTGCCATTCGGTCAGTGTCACACCGCTGACCAGAAACACTTCCCAGGCACGCTGGAGGCGTTGCGGGTCAGTGGGGTGAATGCGCCCGGCGGCCACCGGATCAACCTTCGCCAGCTCGGCGTGCACGGCCGGCCAGCCCTGCTCCCGGGCCAGGGCCTCGATCCTGGCACGCACGGCAGGGTCGGCCGGGGGCATCTGAGCCAGCCCATCCAGCAGCGCCTTGTAATAGAGCATGGTGCCGCCGACCAGCAGCGGAATGCGCCCGCGCTGCAGGATGTCGTCGATCAGTCGGCGCGCGTCAACACGGAAACGCGCGGCGGAATAGGCCTCGGCAGGATCGAGGATATCCACCAGGTGGTGCGGGTAACGACGCAGCGTCTCGGCGTCCGGCTTGGCGGTACCGATATCCATGCCCCGGTAGACCAGTGCCGAGTCGACACTGATCAATTCGCAGGGCAGGTGGTCTGCCAGGTGCAGCGCAAGATCGGTCTTGCCGGCGGCGGTGGGGCCCATCAGGCAGATCACCGCCGGTGAAGCTGGATGCGCCATCAACGCCCCCGCAGGAACAGCTTGTCCAGTTCCGGCAGGCTCATCCGGGTCCAGGTCGGCCGGCCGTGGTTGCACTGCCCACTGCGCTCGGTCTGTTCCATGTCACGCAGCAGCGCATTCATCTCGGCCAGTGTCAGCCTGCGGTTGGCACGCACCGAGCCGTGGCAGGCCATGGTGGCCAACAACTCGTTGCGATGGGCTTCGATGCGGTCGCTGGTGCCGTATTCCATCAGATCCGCCAGCACGTCCTGCACCAGCTGGGCGGCGTCGGCCTGGCGCAGCAGGGCGGGAATCTCGCGAATGGCCAGGGTCTCGGGCCCCATGCGCTGGAGCGCGAACCCCAGCCGGGCGAACCATTCGGCGTGCTCCTCGGCGCAGTCCGCCTGACGCTGGCTGACAGCCAGCGTCTCCGGCACCAGCAGGGGCTGGCTGCGCAGGCCTTCCAGGGCCATCGCCTGCTTGAGTCGTTCATAGGTGATGCGTTCATGGGCGGCGTGCATGTCCACCACCACCAGGCCCTCGGCATTCTCCGCCAGAATATAGATGCCGTGCAGCTGGGCGATCGCATAGCCCAGCGGTGGCACTTCGCCCGCCTCGCTCTCGGTGGGCAGCGATGGCGATGCCGACTCGCCGCCGTAAAGGCCGGCATAACCCTGCGCCGCTTCGGCCAGCAGCGTCGGGGACGGGCGCGTCAGCGCCGGCGCAGCCCAGCCGGCCGCTCCCGCGGCCGGCTCCTGCAGTGGCATGTGGGTCTGGCCGGAAAAGATGCCCGCCTCCAGGCCACCGCCGCTGGTCCTGCCCGCGCTGTAATCCAGCACCTCACCGCCCTTCAGCTCCGCAGCTGCCGGGCCCTGCCCGTCGGGACGCTGTTCGGCGAGGGCGCGATAGAGGGTACTGAACAGGAAGTCATGCACCATGCGCCCGTCACGGAAACGCACCTCATGCTTGGTCGGGTGCACGTTGACATCGACCACCGCAGGATCCAGCTCGAGGAACAACACAAATGTCGGGTGGCGCCCGTTGAACAGCACATCGCGGTAGGCCTGACGCACCGCATGGGCCACCAGCTTGTCGCGGATCATCCGGCCGTTGACGCAGAAGTACTGCAGGTCCGCCTGACTGCGGGAAAAGGTCGGCAGGCCGACCCAGCCCCACAGGCGCAGGCCGCCCCGCTCCTGGTCGATGGTGACCGACTGCTCGATGAAGGCGGGCCCGCAGATGCTCGCCACCCGGCGCTGGGCTTCCTGTTCGGTGTGGGCAGGACGCAGACTCAGCACTGACCGGCCATTGTGGCGGAGATGGAAGGCCACATCGAAGCGCGACAATGCGAGGCGTTTGACCACCTCTTCCAGATGGCTGAATTCGGTACGCTCGGTACGCAGGAACTTGCGCCTGGCCGGCGTGTTGAAGAACAGGTCACGCACTTCCACAGTGGTGCCCTGGGGGTGCGCCGCCGGCTGCACCCGCGGGTTCATGTCGCGGCCCTCGGTCTCGACCTGCCATGCCTGGTCGGCGCCCTCGGCGCAGGACGTCAGCACCAGGCGGGATACCGAGCTGACCGAGGCCAGCGCCTCGCCGCGAAAGCCCAGGGTGGCTACCCGTTCCAGGTCGTCCAGGTCGATGATCTTGCTGGTGGCGTGGCGCGACAGCGCCAGCGGCAGATCGCTCTCGATGATCCCCCGCCCGTTGTCGCGTACCCGCAGCAGCTTGACGCCGCCCTCCTCCACATCGATATCGATTCGCGTGGCCCCGGCGTCAAGACTGTTTTCCAAAAGTTCCTTTATTACCGAAGCGGGACGCTCCACCACTTCGCCCGCGGCGATCTGGTTGGCCAGGCGCGGGCTCAATAACTGTATTCGGGACATCTTCACCCCATGACCGCATCAGGGGTCATTTTTCACCAACATGCTGGCGGCCGGTACCTTGAGTACCTGGCCGACTCGGATCTGATCGTTGCGCAGGCTGTTGGCCTGGCGCAGGCTCGCGAGGCTCACCTCGTAGCGCGTCGCGATCATCGATAGGGTATCACCCCGCTGCACGGTATGCTCGCGGGCGCCCTGGGCCAGCTTGCCGCTGCTCTTGAGCGCGGCCAGCTGGGTGCCCGGCGGCGGGTTGCGGTGGAAATAGCCACGGATGCCGGTGAGCATCGCCCTGGCCAGCGCCTGCTGATGGCTGCGAGTGACCAGCTTGCGCGACTCGCCCGGGTTGGAGATGAATCCGGTCTCGACCAGAATCGACGGGATATCCGGCGACTTGAGCACCATGAACCCGGCCTGCTCCACCCGGCGCTTGTGCAGCGGTGTGATATTGCCGATCGAGCTGAGTACCTGCTGGCCGACGTCCAGACTCGCCGACAACGTGGCCGTCATGGACAGGTCGAGCAGCACACTGGCCAGGATCTGGTCCTTGTTGTCCAGGCTCACCCCGCCGACACCGCCGATCAGGTCGGAGCGGTTTTCCCGGTCGGCCAGCAGCCGGGCAGTTTCCGAGGTGGCGCCCCGGTCGGACAACGCATACACCGAGGCACCGAAGGCGCTTGACCGGGTAAAGGCGTCGGCATGGATCGAGACGAACAGGTCGGCGTTGTGCTTGCGGGCAATCTCGGTGCGCTTGCGCAGGGGGATAAAGTAGTCGCCGGTACGCACCAGCACCGCCTTGAAGCCCGGCTCCGCATCGATCAGCTTCTTCAGCTCGCGGGCAATGGCCAGCACCACATCCTTCTCCAGCGCCTTGTTGTGGCCGATGGCGCCGGGGTCCTCGCCACCGTGGCCCGCGTCCAGCGCGATGATCACGTCCCGCTGCCCCGCCTCGGCTACCGAGCGGGTGGGCGTCTGCGGCAGTGGCGTGGCGCTCGGCTCGGCATGGGCCGGCAGTGCGGATGTCGGCGCCTGGTCATAGAGATCGATCACCAGACGATGGCCATACTGCTGGTTCGGCGGCAGCGAGAAGCTTTTAGGGGTCACCTCGCGGGACAGGTCCAGCACCACCCGCAGGTCGGAGCCGTCCCGGGGGGCGGAACGCAGTCCGGTCACCGGCGTGTTGTCCAGCGCCAGCCCGCCTGTGGATGCAGAAAAGGTGGCGCCAGAGATATCGATGACGATGCGTTCCGGGCTTGCCAGGGTGAACAGCGTGTGGTCCGCCGGCCCCGTGAGGTCGAAGACCAGCCGGGTATTGTCAGGGGCCCGCCAGAGGCGGACGTTGTTGATCTCGGCCGCCTGTACCACGCCGCTCAGCAGCATGCTGGCACCAGCCAGCAACGCAGCGGCATACTTCATCATTGTTCTGATTTTCGTCACGGCGTCGTCTTGCCTCTTGTGCTGTGCAGCCGTTGGCTCGCCACCTGACCGCGCTGTCCATGCCCTTCAATCTGCAGCGTCCTGCCATCTCCGTCAACCGTGATCCGAATGCTCAGGTCCGGCTCCGGCAGCACCCCGCGCCCCTTTTCGGGCCATTCTACAAGACACAGACTGCTGTCGGAAAAGTAGTCGCGAATGCCGAGAAACTCCAGCTCCTCCGGGTCTGCCAGGCGATACAGGTCGAAGTGGTATATCTCGCCGCCGGCCAGCTCGTAGGGCTCGACCAGAGTGAAGGTCGGGCTCTTCACCGCGCCCGCATGTCCGGCAGCGCGAATGAGTCCGCGGCTCAGCGTCGTCTTGCCGGCGCCCAGGTCGCCGCTCAGCCAGATACTGCCGCGCCAGCCCAACGCGTCACCAATATCCGCGCCCAGGCGCTCCATGGCCTGGTCACCTTGCACATGCACTTCAAGGGTCATCATCAATCCCGCAGATTCAGGTAATAACGTATGTGTTCTGTCAGATCACCGGCCAGCATGCCCAGCGGGCCATGATGTTCGGCGGCACGGTCGCCGGCCAGGGCATGCAGCAGCACTCCCAGACGGGCGGCATCGATGGCATTCATCCTCTGGGCCAGCAGCGCACCCACCAGCCCGGAGAGCACGTCCCCCATACCCGCACTGGCCATCCCCGGGTTGCCGAAAATGCAGAGACCCGGAAGGTTGGCAGTATCGGCATCGGCGACCAGCGAACCCACTCCCTTGAGGACAACCACGCAGCACAGGCGTTCCGCCAGCCGGCGGACAGCGAACAGGCGGTCACCCTGCACCTGCCTGGTAGGCCAGCCCAGCAACCGGCCGGCTTCGGCAGGGTGCGGTGTTATCACCGTCTGGCTGCCAAGGGTTGTCGGCTGCGCGGCGACGAGGTTCAGCGCATCGGCATCCAGAATCCGCGGCAATGCCCGCTCCAGAGCGAGTGTCAGCAGCTGCTGCGCCCAGGCGTTCTGGCCGAGACCGGGCCCGATCACCAGCGCAGTGGCCTGATCGAGCAGGGGCGCCAATTGTGCCGGATCATCCACCCCATGCGCCATCACTTCCGGGCAGCGTGCCAGCAGCGGCGCGATGTGTTCGCTGCGGGTGGCCACGCTGACCTTGCCCGCACCGCTGCGCAGGGCTGTCTCCGCCGCCAGCATGATGGCACCGCCCATGCCGTGGTTGCCGCCGATCAGCAGCAGATGGCCGAACATGCCCTTGTGCGCCGCCTTCGGCCGCTCGGGCAACAGCAACTTGCAGGCGTCCAGCGTCAGCCGCTCCAGGGCAGGCACGATATCATGCTCCGGCAGCTCCGCCAGCGGTGCGAAGCAGAGCTCGCCGACCAGATCCGGACCCTGCGCGGTAAACAGCCCCGGCTTCAGTGCGATGAAGGTCACGGTCAGATCGGCCGCGACCGCCACGCCTTCAACAGCGCCGCTATCGGCGTTCAGCCCGCTCGGCAGATCCACCGCCACCACCGGCAGTGCGCTGGCATTGATGCCGGCAATGGCCTGAACATACGGCTCGCGCACTTCGCTGTGCAGCCCTGTTCCGAGCAGGGCATCCACCAGCACCCCGGTCTGCGGCAGGCTACCGGACCAGAGCTGGATGTTGACCCCGGCCGCCACCGCCTGCTGCCAGGCCAGCGCGGCATCGCCGCGCAATCGCTCCGGCGGGGCGACCGCCAGCGCACTGACCTCCCAGCCGGCACGCCGGGCCAGTATCGCTATCAGGTAGCCATCTCCGGCATTGTTGCCGGAACCGCAGAGCACGGTCAGCCGGCCTGCGTTCGGCCAGCGCCGGCGCAGTTCGCGCCACAGCGCGCCGGCTGCCCGCTGCATCAGTTCAATACCGGGCGTACCCGCAGCGATGATCCGCGCATCCAGTTCGCGGGTGGCGGCAGCGCTGTACAGGCGGGTCGGCAGTTCTGGACGCATGGGTGTGTCAATCCTCCGGAGGTCTGGCACAATTATACGCCTGACCCAGCAGGTACCCCAATCGATGTCCCACTCCTCGCCCGACTACGCCGCCCTGGCCGACCGCATCCGGTCGATCGCCGCCGAGCTGGGTTTTCAGCAGCTGGGCATAAGCGATGCGAACGCGGGCGCCCACGAGCAACACCTGCAGGACTGGCTCGACGCCGGCTTCCACGGCGAAATGGAATGGATGGCCAGTCATGGTACCAAGCGCAGCCGGCCGGCCGAGCTGGTGCCCGGTACCCGCCGGGTGATCTCGGTACGGATGGACTATCTGCCGACCGATACTCAGATGGCCCGGCGCCTGAGCGAGCGCAACATGGCCTATATTTCCCGCTACGCGCTTGGCCGGGATTATCACAAGATGATCCGCCGGCGATTGCAGCACCTGGCGGAGCAGATCCGGGAGCTGATCGGCCCGTTCGGCTACCGCGCCTTCGTTGACAGTGCCCCGGTGCTGGAGCGCGCATTTGCCAGCCGCGCCGGGCTCGGCTGGATCGGCAAGAACTGCATGCTGATCAACCCGAAGGCCGGCAGCTATTTCTTTCTCGGCGAGTTGTACACCGACCTGCCGCTGCCGGTGGACGAACCCTTCACCAGCAACCACTGCGGCAGTTGCAGCGCCTGCCTGAGCCGCTGCCCCACCGATGCCTTTGTCGGCCCCCATGTCCTGGATGCGCGGCGCTGCATCTCCTACCTGACCATCGAGCTCAAGGGCGCCATTCCCGAGGAGTTGCGCGCCCCCATGGGCAACCGGGTATTCGGCTGCGACGACTGCCAGCTGGTATGCCCGTGGAACAAGTTCGCCAGACACACCGGCGAGCCTGACTTCAGCCCTCGGCACAAGCTGGATCAGGCAGATCTGGTCACCCTGTTCCGCTGGGAGGAAGAGGAGTTTCTGAAGAATACCGAAGGCTCGCCGATCAGACGCATTGGCCATGAGCGCTGGCTACGCAATCTGGCAGTGGGGCTGGGCAACGCGCAGACCAGTATTCCGGTGATCGAGGCGCTGCGCAGCCGGCTCGAGCATCCGTCTGAGCTGGTGCGTGAGCATGTGGAGTGGGCATTGCAGCGGCACGGGGTGAGTGCAGGTTCGGCGACGAGCTGAACCCGGGGGCTGCTGCGCAGCCCGATCGCCCCGAGGTCGGGGCTCCTACAGTCCAGGGAGTCGGACCAGCTTTACCGCAACCCAACCGCGTGCCGGGGCGCCCGAATCCCAGGATTAGTCCGACACACGGCGGCGTCCCTCGCTTTCAGAACCTGATGAAATGCTCGCGATAATGCCGCAGCTCGGCAATCGAATCGCGGATATCATCCATTGCCAGGTGGCTGCTCTCCTTCTGGAAGCCGTCACGCACCGCCGGTGCCCAGCGGGCTGCGAGTTCCTTGAGGGTCGATACGTCCAGGTTGCGGTAATGGAAGAACTGTTCCAGGTTCGGCATGCCGCGATAGAGGAAGCGGCGATCCTGGCAGATGCTGTTGCCGCACATCGGCGAGCGCCCGGCCGGCACCCATCTGGCAACGAACTCCAGCGTCATCTGTTCGGCTTCCTGCGGGCTGATGACGCTGTCCTTGACCCGTTGCACCAGCCCCGACTGATTGTGCTGGCGGGTATTCCACTCATCCATGCCATCCAGCAGCGCATCGGGCTGCTTCACCGCAATCGCCGGCCCTTCCGCCAGCACGTTGAGCTGGGAGTCGGTCACAATGGTGGCGATCTCGATGATGACGTCCTTGTCGGGGTCCAGACCGGTCATCTCAAGGTCGATCCAGATCAGATTGTCGGGGTGCTTCATGAAGACTCCTGCAGGGTGAAGGGTAATGGCATCAGTATACGCTGTGCGTGCTAAACTTCGGCGCAATCTCCCAAGGCGTGAACATGTCCAAGCGAAACCTCACCCGACGCCAGAGCTGGCGCATCCAGAAGATTCAGGACGAGCGCAGTGCCCGTGCCGAGCGACGTGCCGAACGGGCGGAAGAAACCCTGCTCGGCGGCGATCTCGGCAGCGAGCAGCAGGGGCTGGTGATTGCCCACTTCGGCGTTCAGGTCGATGTGGAAGCGCTGGACGGTGCCGAACGTGGCCAGGTCCGCCGCTGCCACCGCCGTGCCAACCTGCCGGCGCTGGTCACCGGCGACCGGGTGGTCTGGCGTGCGGACAATCAGCAGAGCGGTGTGATCGTCGCCCTGCAGCCCCGCCGCACCGAGCTGTTCCGGCCGGACCATCGGGGCCAGCTCAAACCCGTGGCGGCCAACGTCGACCGCCTGGTGATCGTGTTTGCCGCCCTGCCCCAGCCCCACCGCAATCTGATCGATCGTTATCTCGTCGCGGCGGAACAGGCGCAGCTCGAACCGCTGCTGGTACTGAACAAGGCCGACCTGCTCGAGTTGCCGGAACATGCTGAAATTCGCACCTGGCTGGATGACTATGCCGCGCTGGGCTACCGCACCCTGTGCCTGTCAGCCACCGCCGGTGATGGGCTCGACACGCTGCGCCGGGAACTCAGGGATCATGTGAACGTCTTTGTCGGCCAGTCCGGAGTCGGCAAGTCCTCCCTCATCAACGCCCTGCTGCCGGACGCGGATCTGCGCGTCGGCGCCCTGTCGGAAATGACCGGCAAGGGCACCCACACCACCACTACTGCCCGGCTGTTTCACTTCCCGGAGGGCGGCGATCTGATCGACTCACCCGGTATCCGCGAATTCGGCCTGATGCACATCAGCCATGAGGACCTGCTGGATGGCTTCATCGAATTCCGCCCCTTCCTCGGCCATTGTCGCTTCCGCGATTGCCAGCACCTGCACGAGCCCGGCTGCGCACTGCTGGCTGCCGTGGCCAGCGGTGCCATCTCCCCAGGCCGGATGAACAGCTACCGACACATCCTGGCGAGCCTGCAGGACAACTGAAGGTTTCAGGGCGTGTTCAGC
Organism: Halopseudomonas pertucinogena; assembly: GCF_014646575.1. Lineage (GTDB taxonomy): Bacteria > Pseudomonadota > Gammaproteobacteria > Pseudomonadales > Pseudomonadaceae > Halopseudomonas > Halopseudomonas pertucinogena. The sequence continues at coordinate 19,750 of NZ_BMNN01000003.1, forward strand.
TGACGCAGGGCGCCCTCTGCATCGAACAGGTTCCGCGGCTGTGGCTGCTCAACCGGCGCTGCCTCAGGCTGCATTTCCGGCGGCTCCCGGGGCACCTCCTCCGCGGCCTGCGGCTTCACTTCATCGGCTACCGTCCGGGCACCGGTATCGCGCTGGAGTGCCTGTTCGGCACGTCGGTTCATGACCACGATATCGATCCGGCGGTTGATCGGGTTCAGCGGATTCGCCTCATCGAACAGCGCCGAATCTGCGTAGCCCACCACCCGCGCCACCTGCTGCGGAGGATAGCCTGCCGCCTCCAGTGTGCGGCGAGCGGCGTTGGCACGCTGGGTTGACAGCTCCCAGTTGCCGTAATCGCGCCTGCCAACATAGGGCATGGCATCGGTATGGCCGCTGATGCTGATCTTCTTCGGGCTCTTGGCAATGGTATCGCTCAGCGCCAGCAGAATATCCTCGAAATAGGGCTGCAGATCGGGACTGCCACTGGCAAACATCGGCCGGTTCTCCGCATCGACTATCTGGATGCGCAGCCCTTCCATGGTGAACTCCATCAGAATCTGTTCGCGGAAGCGTTGCAGTACCGGCTCGGTATCGATCTTGTTCTGCAGCTCCTGCAGCAGCAGATCAAGCTCGCGCAGCTCGATCACGTCTGGCCGCTGCTGCTCTTCAACTGGCGACGCCATATCCATTGGCTGATCGGCATCCAGGGGCTCGATTTCGATCAGGTTTTCCTCGTTCAGGGTGCGTTGCGGCGCCGGGGTCGGCGAGCCGCCGAGATCGATGGGATGCGGGCTGCCGCCGTCGAAATTGATCGGATCCTTGAAGTACGCCGAGACCATCTTCAGCTGCTCGGGCGTAGCCACCGTGACCAGCCACATGACCAGGAAAAACGCCATCATGGCAATGGCGAAGTCGGCAAAGGCAATCTTCCACGAGCCGCCATGATGGGCGCCGGCCCGGCGGCTGACCCGTTTGACGATTATCGGCTGGTCGCTGCTCACCTCAGCGCCCCTTCACCGAGGCTTCCAGCTCGGCAAAGCTCGGGCGGGCCGCAGTGAACAGTGCCTTGCGGCCGAACTCGACCGCAAGCGCCGGCGGCAGCCCCTGGGCACTGGCCACCAGGCACATCTTGATCGCCTCGTAGGTGTTGGCCTCCTCTTCGGCATCGTGCTGCATGGCAGCGGCGAACGGCCCGACGAAGCCGTAGGCGGCCAGGATACCGAGGAAGGTTCCCACCAGCGCGGTACCGACCTTCTCGCCGATCATTGCATTGTCTGCCTCGCCGAGGATGCTCATGGTGATGACGATGCCCAGCACCGCGGCCACGATACCGAAGCCCGGCAGCGCGTCCGCCACCCGGTTGAGCGCGTGGGACGGACCGCTGAGCTCTTCGGTCAGGGTGGATATCTCGACGTCGAACAATGCCTCCAGCTCGTGGGGGGCCATGGTGCCGGTGGACATGATCCGCAGATAGTCGCAGATGAATGCGGTCATGTGCTCATCCTTGAGAATGGCGGGGTACTTGGTGAAGATCGGACTTTCCTGGGGCTCTTCGATATCCGCCTCGATGGCCATCATCCCTTCGCGGCGACTCTTGTTGAGGATTTCATAGAGCAATCCCAGCACGTCGAGGTAGAAGGGTTTGTTGAAGCGATGGCCGAAAATGAGCTGCGGAATCTTGGCAAACACCTTCTTCACCACCGCCAGATTGTTGGCCACGAGAAAGGCTCCCAGCGCCGCACCGCCGATGATGATGATCTCGAAGGGATGCCACAGGGCAGCGACCGCACCACCTGACATGATGAAACCGCCCAGCACGCTGGCGATGACGACGACATAACCCACAATTTTCAACATAAGAACCGACAATCCCTGAACAGCAACTGACCCGCTTTCGCGTTATAGTCTGCATCGGATAACAACGCCGACCCACGCATGAAGTCTCACAGACCCTGCTATCGGCCAACCGCGGAAAATTTTGAGCCGAGATTATAGCGTCAGCGGTCGGACAATCCGGTCGCCGGCACGAGAATAATTGGAACAGACAATGACAGACACCTCCCTGCCGCTGTTGCTGGAGCCATCTGCGCTCCCGTCGCAGCTGGACCCGGCGCGTTTTCGCCTGGTCGACCTCAGCCGTTCCGAGCAATACGCTGCGGCACACATTCCCGGCGCGGTGCACCTGCCGCCGGGCAGCATCGCCTCCCCCGCGCCGCGACCGGGGCTGTTGCCCGATCTGCAGCACCTGCAACACATCCTTGGCAGCCTCGGTCATCATGACCAGCTGCACTACATCGTCTACGACGATGAGGGTGGCGGCTGGGCCGGGCGCTTCATCTGGCTGCTGGACAGCATCGGCCATGAGCGTTACAGCTATCTCAACGGGGGGCTGGTCGCCTGGCATGGTGAAGGACTGCCGCTGGAACAGCAGAGCAATCACGTCGAACCGACCCAGCCATCACTGAGCATCGACAGCAGCGTGACCATCGATCTGGATACTCTGCTGGCGGATCTTCACAACCCCGACCGGGTCATCTGGGATGCCCGCTCGCCCGGGGAATACCGCGGTGAGCGGGTATTTGCTGCCAAGGGCGGCCACATACCCGGGGCGGTCAACCTCGAGTGGACCGCCGGCATGGACCCCGAACGCGGCCTGCGCCTGCGCAAGGACCTGGCCAGCAAGCTGGCGGCACTGGGCATTACGCCCGACCGGGAGGTCGTCACCCACTGCCAGTCCCATCACCGCTCCGGCTTCACCTATCTGGCGGCGAAGATTCTCGGCTACCCCCGGGTAAAAGCCTACGCCGGCTCCTGGTCCGAGTGGGGCAACCACCCCGCCACCCCTGTTGAAACTCAAGGCTGACAACGCATGCAAGATCGTCTATTCATCGCTTCCCAATATCTCCTGCCCCAGCACCTGCTGTCACGCCTGGCCGGCGGCCTGGCCAACTGCACCTGGGATTGGGTGAAGAACCCGTTCATCACCTGGTTCGTCAAGCGCTATCAGGTCGACATGAGCCAGGCCATCGAGCAGGACCCCACTGCCTATGCCTGTTTCAATGATTTCTTCACCCGTGCGCTGCTGCCCGATGCCCGCCCGCTGGACCCGGGCGAGCGCAGCATCCTCTGCCCCGCCGACGGCGCCATCAGCCAGCTGGGCGCCATCGAGCACGGTCGCATCTTCCAGGCCAAGGGCCAGAGTTTCAGCGTACTCGAGTTGCTGGGTGGCAACCCGGCCCACGCCAGCCAGTTTCAGGGCGGCCAGTTTGCCACGGTCTACCTGTCCCCCAGCGACTATCACCGGGTACACATGCCCCTGGCCGGCACGCTGCGCGAGATGATCCATGTACCCGGCAAACTGTTCTCGGTGAACCAGACCACCGCGGAGAATGTGCCGGAGCTGTTTGCCCGCAACGAGCGGGTGGTGTGCCTGTTTGATACCGAAGCCGGCCCGATGGCGGTGGTGCTGGTCGGTGCGATGATCGTCGCTTCGATCGAGACGGTCTGGGCCGGGCTGGTGGCACCGCCCTCCCGGCAGGTACGCAGCGAGGTGTACGGCGCCAGCGCACCGCATCTGGAGCGCGGCGCGGAAATGGGCCGTTTCAAGCTGGGCTCCACTGCCATCGTCCTGTTCGGGCCGGGCCATGCCCGGTGGGACGAACAGCTTGGCGCCGGCAGTCTGGTGCGCATGGGTCAGAAACTGGGTGAACGTCTGAGCGGCTGAACAGACTCAGCGCCCACAAAAAAACCCCGGACGGGAAACCGTACCGGGGTTTTTTGATCGGCCTGGCAAGCCGGGTCGGCTGTTACATCATGCCGCCCATGCCACCCATGCCACCCATGCCGCTCATGTCGGGCATGGCCGGCTTCTCTTCCGGCAGCTCGGCAATCATGGCCTGAGTGGTGATCATCAGACTGGCAACGGAAGCGGCCGCCTGCAGCGCGCTGCGGGTCACCTTGGCCGGGTCCAGAATACCCATCTCGATCATGTCGCCATATTCACCGGTGGCAGCGTTGTAGCCGTAGTTGCCCTCACCGGCGCGAACGGCCTGCAGAACCACAGCGGCTTCTTCGCCGGCGTTGCTGACGATCTGACGCAGCGGTGCTTCGATCGCACGGCGCAGCAGCTTGATGCCGACGTTCTGGTCTTCGTTGTCGCCCTGCAGGTTCTCGAAGGCCACCAGGGTGCGCACCAGAGCCACGCCACCGCCAGGTACCACGCCTTCTTCAACAGCGGCGCGGGTAGCGTGCAGCGCGTCTTCAACGCGGTGCTTCTTCTCTTTCATTTCCACTTCGGTGGCTGCGCCAACCTTGATCACCGCAACACCGCCCGCCAGCTTGGCCAGACGCTCCTGCAGCTTCTCCTTGTCGTAGTCGGACGTGGTTTCCTCGACCTGCTTGCGGATCTGCGCAACGCGGGCTTCGATATCAGCCTGGGCACCGGCACCGTCGATGACGGTGGAGTTGTCCTTGTTGATCTGCACGCGCTTGGCCTGACCCAGGTGCTCCAGGGTGGTGGTCTCCAGGCTCATGCCGACTTCTTCGCTGATCACGGTACCGCCGGTGAGGATGGCGATGTCCTGCAGCATGGCCTTGCGACGATCACCAAAGCCCGGGGCCTTGACCGCAGCAACCTTGACGATGCCGCGCATGTTGTTGACGACCAGGGTCGCCAGCGCTTCGCCTTCAACGTCCTCGGCAACAATCATCAGCGGACGGCTGGCCTTGGCTACTGCTTCCAGCACCGGCAGCATCTCGCGGATGTTGGAGATCTTCTTGTCGACCAGCAGGATGTAGGGGTTTTCCAGCTCGGCAGACATGGTGTCGGGCTTGTTCACGAAGTACGGGGACAGGTAGCCACGGTCGAACTGCATGCCCTCGACCACGGACAGCTCGTTCTCCAGACCGGAACCTTCCTCGACAGTGATCACGCCTTCCTTGCCGACGCGGTCCATGGCTTCGGCAATGATCTTGCCGATGGACTCATCGGAGTTGGCGGAGATGGTGCCTACCTGGGCGATGGACTTGGAGTCGGCGCAGGGCTTGGCCAGGTTCTTCAGCTCGGCAACCACGGCAGCGGTGGCCTTGTCGATACCGCGCTTCAGATCCATCGGGTTCATGCCGGCGGCAACAGCCTTCAGACCTTCGGTAACGATGGCCTGGGCCAGAACGGTAGCAGTGGTGGTACCGTCACCGGCGTCGTCGTTGGCACGGGAAGCAACGTCCTTGACCAGTTGCGCACCCATGTTCTCGAAGCGGTCCTTCAGCTCGATTTCCTTGGCAACGGAAACGCCGTCCTTGGTGATCAGCGGAGCACCGAAGCTGCGCTCGATCAGGACGTTGCGGCCCTTCGGACCCAGGGTGGATTTAACCGCGTCGGCCAGGGTATTGACGCCTGCCAGCATCTTGTTGCGTGCGGACACATCAAACAGAACTTCTTTAGCAGCCATTTTCACTTTCCTTCAATGAATTCGTTCAGTGGTCGGACTGGGCAGGACTTCAGCCTTCCAGAACGCCGTAGATTTCAGATTCGCTCATCATCAGCAGCTCTTCACCATCGATCTTGATGGTGCTGCTGCCGGAGTAGGGGCCGAACACGACTTTGTCCCCTTCCTTCACAGCCAGGGGACGAACTTCGCCATTGTCCAGCAGGCGCCCGGTACCAACAGCAATGACCACGCCGGTGTTCGGTTTTTCTGCTGCAGAGCCAGGCAGAACGATACCGCCAGCGGTTTTTGTCTCTTCTTCGCTGCGACGAACGACTACGCGATCGTGTAACGGACGGATTTTCATCGTTTTGAGTCTCCCAATAGTAAGCAAATCGCCGGAAATCCGGCATTCCAAGTAAGCCAGGCCTCGCGGCCTGCAGGGCGCAGCGCGCCCCAGTTCAAAAGCCCCCGCAGGGACAGTAAATCTGACTGCAACCCTTGATGGGGATGATCCAGAGCATTTCAAGGGGTGCCGGAAATTTTTTTATCGGTCGGAGAGGCGCGAGCGGTCATCCCGGTCAGGGGACTCACCCGCCTGCCACTCACCCTCGATGATGGTGTACTCACCCCGTTGCCAGGTGCGCGGGCCGCCCTCGTCATTGCCGCCATCGGGCCCGCCGCCACCGCCGCGGTGACGCAGCGCCATGATCAGACAGGGAATGGCGAGCACATCGCTCACCAGGCCGGGAAAGGCAATCAGCACCCCGGCCAGCACACCCCACATGCCGGATTTGAGCACGGCCTGGGGGCTGCGGTTGACCAGCATCTGCTGCTGCAGGCGCTGCAGCATGCCCCAGCCGTTACGCTGGATGAGCATGAGCCCGGCAATGCCGGTAAACAGCACCCACAACAGGGTCAGGCCGACACCGACGGCCTGACCGAGGATGATCAGACTGGCCAGCTCGATCAGTGGAAACGCCAACAGCAATATGCGCAGCAAGGGCATGAACACCTCAGTAGCAGGTTCGAAGAATCTATATGGGGCCCATCCACCGGCTTTCAACCCCGACGCCGGCCCGGGATTTCGTGTTTCAGGGCTATTCATTATGGCCGGCGGTTGTTGCATGCTTGTGCTCCTGACAACAAGCACATTCAAGGAGCAGTGAATGCAACTGAACGACAGCGTGATCATCATCACCGGCGGTGGCCAGGGCCTGGGTCGGGCAATGGCGGAGTATCTCGCCGGCCGTGGCGCCCGCCTGGCCCTGGTGGACCTTGGCCAGGAGCGGCTGGACGAGGCAGTAGCGGCGTGCAGGGCGGCCGGCGGCGAGGCGCGCAGCTATATCTGCAATGTCGCCGACGAGCAGCAGGTGATCGACATGGTCGCGCAGGTCGCGCAGGACTTCGGCAGCATCCATGGTCTGATCAACAATGCGGGGATCCTGCGCGACGGTCTGCTGCTGAAGGTACGGGATGGCGAGATTCAGAAGATGCCGCTGAACCAGTGGCAGTCGGTGATCGACGTCAACCTCACCGGGGTGTTCCTCTGCACCCGAGAAGTGGCGGCGAAGATGATCGAGCTGGAGAACCAGGGGCTGATCATCAACATCTCCTCCATCTCCCGGGCCGGCAACATGGGGCAGTCCAATTACTCGGCGGCCAAGGCCGGGGTGGCAGCGATGACCGTAGTGTGGGCGAAGGAGCTGGCCCGCTACGGCATTCGCGTCGCCGGTATCGCGCCGGGCTTCATCGAGACCGAGATGACCGGCAGCATGAAACCCGAAGCGCTGGAAAAGATGACCGCCGGCATTCCCCTCCGGCGCATGGGCAAGCCAGAGGAAATCGCCCATTCGGCGGCCTACCTGTTCGAGAACGACTATTACAGCGGACGCATTCTCGAGCTGGACGGCGGTCTGCGCCTCTAGTCAGCGTGGGACGGGTACTCCGCCCGTCCCTGCCTCTACCAGTTGACGCCCAGCCCCAGCGTATAGCGGGTCTCGTTCAGGCTCTTGTCATCGGAGCTGTTGATGTAGTCCCATTCGGTCAACAGACTCAATGATGCCCAGCTGTTGAGCAGGTAACGCAGCCCCAGCTCGGCATCCACCATGTAGTCCACGTTGTCGTCATAGGGCACGATGGTTTCGGCGTTGTGGACCAGCTGGAAGCGCTTGCCGAACAGGTAGCGCCGGTAATCCCAGTTCAGGCCCAGACCGTTGGTTCGGCTGTCCGAGCCATCGCGGCCGTCGAGCCGCAGATGCTCGAAACGCGCGGAGGTCTCGAAGCGGCCGAGGGCATTGTTCCACCACTCGTAACCGGGACCGGAACCGATCTGGATCTGCCGCTCCACATCGCCGATGTGGTCACGCATGTAGCTGACACGGTTCTGCCAGAACCACTTCTCGGCGAAGAACCAGCTCAGCGTATAGTCGGTCTCCCACCAGTGACGGCTCTTGATGTCGTTTCGGTAGTCGCGCTCGAACTCGCTGGACAGCGCATGGCGCCAGTCGCCGTGGCGGGCCTCGGTGCTGACGTCGATGTCCAGGTCCCGTCGCTTCGACTCGGTATTGTCCAGCTCCAGCGACAGCGTCGCCCGGCCGTCCCAGATCCAGTCCTCCACCACCGGCTTGGGCTCCATGATCTGCCGCAGGCTCGCCAGCTCCACTTCCAGCGGCTGGGTCTGGCCGTTGACCAGCGTGATCCGGCCTTCCCCATCGGATGCTTGTATGCGCCGTGCGCGCTTAGTATCGTCAGCGGTCTTGACCAGCAGCGGTCCGTCGCTCTCAAGCGTACGAATGCGCCCGACATCGACCGCCACCTGGCCGGCCACATCGGAATGGAAGATCAGCCGGTTCCCCTCCATGAATTCGATCCGACCGGTGAGCCGGTCGCCATTATCGAGCCAGAGGGTATCGGCAAGGGTGGGCAGAGCGGGGAACAGGGCAACGAGCAGCACAAAACGCGACTTCAACATGAACAACCATCCGCAGTGTGAACAGAACCAGTGACATTATCCACGACTGATCGTTCCGGCGCCCGCTCCGTTGCTGCGGATCCTCGCAGGGAAGCGCTCTGGCAGGTGCTGGCGGCCATACCGCCGGGCCGGGTCTGCAGCTACGGCACACTGGCGCAGCTGGCCGGGCTGGGCCGGGGTGCCCGTCTGGTGGGCCGCTGGCTCGGCCAGCTGCCGGATGACACCACCCTGCCCTGGCACCGTGTACTCAACAGTCAGGGCCGCTTATCATTGCCTGCCGACCACCCCGCCGGGCAGGAACAGGCCCGTCGTCTGCTGGACGAAGGGGTGATTATCCACAACCGCCGCGTCAACATGGCCCGCTATGGCTGGCCGGACCCGATCGAGACGACATCCCGATGATTCACTACACAGCGCATCCCACCCGAGAAGGCTGGAAGGTCTATCTCAAGCCCCGCGTCATCGGCATGTTGTTTCTCGGCTTTTCCGCCGGCCTGCCGCTGCTGCTGGTGGGTGGTACCTTCAGCGCCTGGCTGCGGGATCTGGGTATCGAACTGGCGGCGATCGGCTTTCTCAGCTGGGTCGGCATGGCGCACTCGATCAAGGTGCTGTGGGCACCGCTGATCGACCGCGCACCCCTGCCCCTGCTCAGCCGCCTGCTGGGCCGGCGGCGGGCATGGATGCTGCTGGCGCAGCTGGTGATCGCCGGGGCGCTGCTCGGCATGGCGCTGACCGACCCGCGGGAGAATCTGACGCTGGTCGCACTCTGGGCGGTGCTCGCGGCCTTCGGCTCTGCCACCCAGGATGTGGCCATCGATGCCTACCGCGTCGAGGCCGAAGCCCGCCACCGCCAGGCAGCGATGGCCGCTACCTATGTCACCGGTTACCGGGTGGCTGTGCTCGCCGCCGGCGCCGGAGCCCTGCACCTGGCGTCAGTGGACAGCTGGACGCTGGCCTACGGCAGCATGGCGGCGCTGATGGGTATCGGGGTATTGACCACGCTGATCATTGCCGAGCCCGCAGTGTCGGTAAGCAGCGCCACCCAGCACTTCGAGCAGCGCGTGACGGACTATCTGGAGGGGACCAGCCACGCCGGCTGGCAGCGCACGGCCACCGCCTGGTTCATCGGCGCCATCGTCTGCCCGTTCGCCGAGTTCTTCCAGCGCTACGGCCGGACCGCATTGCTGATTCTGGCCTTCGTTGCGACCTTCCGCATCAGCGATATCTTCATGGGCGTGATGGCCAATCCGTTCTACCTGGACCTGGGCTTCACCAAGGCGCAGATCGCCAATATCGCCGCGGCCTTCGGCCTGGGCATGACGCTGCTTGGCGCGGCGCTGGGTGGGCTGCTGGTGGCCCGTTTCGGCATTGCCCGCATCCTGCTGCTGACCGCCTTCATGGCGCCCATCACCAATCTGATGTTCGCCTGGCTGGCCTTCATCGGCCCGCAGACCTATGGCCTGATACTTGCCATCATTGCGGACAATGTCACCGGCGGGCTGGCGATATCGGTATTCATTGCGTACCTCTCCAGCCTGACCAACACCGCCTACACCGCTACCCAGTACGCCCTGTTCAGCTCGCTGATGACGCTGCCCGGGCAGTTCGCCGCCGGGTTCACCGGGGTGATGGCGGCCAGTATGGGCTGGATTCCCTTCTTCATGACCACTGCGCTGACCGGCGTTCCGGCCATTGTGCTGGCGGCGCTGCTGATCCGCCATGCGCACCCCGACCGCACCAGGCGGCCGGGGATCGACTGACCGCGCCTCAGTCGCGGAAGTTGTTGAACTGCAGCGGCATGTCCAGTCTGGCGCCGCGCAGCAGCGCCATGACTTCCTGCAGGTCATCGCGCTTCTTGCCGGTCACCCGCACCTGCTCGCCCTGGATCGCGGCCTGCACCTTGAGCTTGGACTCCTTGATGGTCGCCACGATCTTCTTTGCCAGCGCCTGGTCGATACCCTCGCGCAGCTGCACCTCCTGCTTCATCTGCTTGCCTGACGCGTAGGCTTCCTTCACCTCCAGGCACTGCACATCGATCTTGCGCTTGGTCAGGCTCAGCCGGAGGATCTCCAGCATCTGTTCCAGCTGGAATTCGGCCTCGGCGGTGATGGTCACCAGCAGCTGCTTTTCATTGAATTCGAAGGTGCCCTTGCCCTTCAGATCGTAGCGTCGGTCGAGCTCTTTCAGGGCGTTGTCCACAGCGTTGGTGACTTCGTGTTTGTCCAGTTCGGACACCACATCAAAGGAAGGCATGACAGAACCTCAAATAAAGATGATTTTATGACGGGTATGGCAGAACAATAGCCTGACGTCGTGGCATTATAGCGACGTCGAAGATAATACAGGCAGCAGGGAGCTCAGACATGCCCAACCCCCAACTCAGTATTCTGGTGGTGGACGATACCAAATTCAGCAGCGCAGTGATCGGCCATGCACTGTCGCAGGCGGGCTATACGGATATCCGCTTCGCCAGCTCCGCCATGGCCGCGCTGGCCATGCATGAGGAGCGTGCTGCCAGTGTCATGGTCGCCGACTGGCTGATGCCGGAGATGGACGGGTTGCAGCTGACCACACGCATCCGACAGCGTGACGAGCAGACCAACCACTACACCTACGTCATGCTGCTGACCGCCAGGGAAGGCGACAACGTGCTTGGCGAAGCCTTCGACCGCGGCGTGGACGATTTCATCAGCAAGTCGGCGATGAGCGAGCAGCTGCTGCCGCGCATCTACGCTGCCGACCGCATCACCCAGCTGATCAACCGTCTGCTGGACGAGAACCAGATGCTGGCGAGCAACAATGCCCTGCTGGAAGAGCACAACCTGATCGACAGCCATACCGCGCTGGGCAACCGGCGGTATCTGCTGCAGCGTCTGGACGATGCCCTGCAGCGTGTCGAATCCCGCGGTGGCTACTGCACCGTGGTGGTGCTGGGGCTGCAGAACCTGGCCGACATGACAACCCGGTTCGGAGAAGCCGTGCAGCAGGAGCTGCTCAAGGCCACTGCCCGCCGCCTGCAACAGCTGGTCCGCCCGATGGACGTGATTGCCCGCGTCGACGCCGGCGTGTTCGCCGTCTGCACCGTGGGCGACAACGAGGATGAGTGCAAACCGAACAGTTTTCGCCGCCTGCACGACGGGCTGAACCTGAAGGCATTCAAGACCAGCGAAGGTTACCTGTCCCTGCGCGCCGGCATGGCACTGTGCACCCTGGGCCGCAACGACCCGAAGATCACCGCGGAAAAGCTGCTGCAGAAGGTCGAGCAGCATCTTGAGCAGGCCTATGCCACCAACCTGATCACCGAAGTGCGGATCCCCCAGCTTGTCTGAACCGCTGCATATTCTCGGTGGCGGCAGCCTCGGCCTGTTGTGGGCTGCCCGGTTCGCACGGGCCGGCATTGATTGCCGCCTGATCCTGCGCACCCCAGAGGCCGCTGCACGATGGCGGGCGGAGCACCATCAACTGGTACTGGAACAGGGCAACAGGCTGCAGAGCTACAGCGTACCGGCGGAAACAGCCGAGGCCGGCGAACCGATTTCCCGTCTCATCGTCGCAACCAAGGCGTGGGCGGTTGCCGAGGCACTGGAAGGCATAGCCCCGCGGTTGCACGCCGGCAGTCAGCTGCTGCTGTTGCAGAACGGGCTCGGCAGTCAGCAGGCTGCCAGCGAGCGCTTTGCTGACCTGCCCGTGCTTTATGCCAGCGTGACCGATGGGGCGTGGAAGCGCGACAACAACCATGTGGTCTGGGCCGGCAGTGGTCCGACCCAGGTTGGCGATCCGCAACAGCGCCCGCAACCCGGCTGGCTCAGCATGCTCGACCAGGCCGGCGTTGATTGGCAATGGCAACCCGACATCCTCTCCGTGCTGTGGATGAAATTGGCCGTCAACTGCGCCATCAATCCGCTGACAGTGCTGCATGACTGCCCTAACGGTGACGTTCTCCGGCACGCGGCCGACGATTTCATCCCGCTGGTGCAGGAACTGCAGGCGCTGCTCGCCAGTCAGGGCGTGGCCGTGGGCGCCGCAGAGCTGGAGCAGCGCATCCGTGGCGTGATCCAGGCCACCGCTGCCAACAGCTCCTCCATGCGCCAGGACGTACAGGCCGGCCGGCGCACCGAGATCGACTTCATTCTCGGCCATGCCTGGCGCTCTGCCCGCAGCGCCGGCCTGCTCACACCGGTGCTGGATTCCCTGTACCATCGCCTGCAGACGCACCTTCATCAATCGGGCCTGCCGCTGAACTGAGCTATCGGGCCCCCTGAATCCGAGGAGACCCCATGGGCTACCGCCTGAGCAAACTCTACACACGTACCGGCGACAGCGGCACCACCGGCCTGGCCGATGGCAGTCGCGTCAGCAAGGACAGCGCCCGCATCGAAGCCATGGGTACCGTGGACGAACTCAACAGCAGTCTGGGCGTTCTGCTGGCCGGCATGACCGGCAGCGCGCTGCAGTCGCTGTGCGAAACGCTGGCACCGGTCCAGCACCGGCTGTTCGATATCGGCGGCGAGCTGGCCATACCCGGGGTGAATATCATCGAGGAAGCGGATGTGGTTGAACTGGAGCAGGCGATTGACCGGTTCAACGGTGAACTGGCGCCGCTCAAGGAGTTCATCCTGCCCGGTGGATCACCGCTGATCGCCCAGGCCCATCTGGCGCGCAGCATCTGTCGCCGCGCCGAGCGGCGCTACCTGACCCTGGCAGCAGAGGAAACCGTGAACCCGCAGGCGCTGGCCTATCTCAACCGGCTGTCCGACCTGATGTTCGTGGTGGCCCGGAGCATCGCCCGCCTGGACGATACCCCGGAAGTGCTGTGGAAGCCCAAGCCCAGACCTACACCCTGAAGGCGCTGATGATCTGCTGCAGCTCGACCACCAGCTCGGCCATCCGGCCGCTGGCCTGCTCGGTGCGCTGCGCCCCTTCGGCGGTGCGCTCGCCGGACTGGTTGATCTGCACGATGTTCTGATCGATATCGTGGCTCACGGCGGTCTGCTGCTCGGCGGCCGCCGCGATCTGCTGGCTCTGGTCGACGATCTGGGTCACTGCGCGCATGATGTTGTCCAGCGCCGACTGCACCTTGAGTGCGGAGTCGACGGCCTCGCCGGTCATACCGTGGCTGGTGCCCATCACCTTGACCGCCGCCCCGACACCCTCCTGCAACCGGGCGATCATCTGCTCGATCTCCTGGGTGGACTGCTGGGTACGCTGGGCCAGCGTGCGTACCTCGTCGGCCACCACGGCAAAGCCGCGACCCTGCTCGCCGGCCCTCGCCGCCTCGATGGCAGCGTTGAGCGCCAGCAGGTTGGTCTGTTCGGCGACACCCTTGATCACATCCAGCACGCGGCTGATGGAGGCACTGTCCTCGGCCAGGTTATTGATCACCTGTACCGAGTTCTCGATCTCCTGGGCCAGCTTCTCGATGCCGTCCACCGAGGTTTCCACCATGCGCCGGCCGGTCAGGGTCTCGTTGTTCACCTGCTCGGCATTGTTCGCCGCCAGTGCCGCGCTGCGGGCCACCTCCTGGGAGGTCGCCGCCATCTCGTTCATCGCCGTGGCGACCTGCTCGATCTGGGTACGCTGGGCCTCCACCGCCTGACTGCTCTGGGTGGAAATCTCCTCCACCTGACCGGACTGGTCACTGACCTGCCCGGTGGTGCGGCTGACATGCCGGATCAGCTCCTGAATCCGCTGCACGCTGGTATTCAGCTCCGTGGCCAACTGGCCCAGCTCGTCGCGACTGGTCACCACCACCCGGCCGGTCATGTCACCTGCGGCCACCTGGCGCATGACCTGCGACAGATCACTGATGGTCCGCCGGGTCGATACGTAGAAGCCCAGGTAGAGCCATACCAGCACCAGCAGAACGAGCGCCAGGGCAACCACCAGCACCAGCATCGAACGCTTGCCGTCGCTGAGGCGTTGATCAAGCGAGACCTGCAGGTGATCGAGAATGGCCACGCTGAAATCATGCGTGAGGTCCATTACCCCACTGACCTTGCGGAAATAATCTTCCCAGCTGGCTTCATAACTGGAGGCCAGAACGATGTCCTCCTCGAAGATCTCCACCGCCTGGGCCAGGGATTCGGCACTGGCCGCGGCCGGTGCCCGCAGGGGTTCCAGGCCGGGTTGCTGAAGGAACAGCTGGGCCTGAGCATAATTGACGCCCAGGCGCTGGAGTTCCTCGATGTAGGTATCCATATCCCGGCTGGCATCGGAGTTCAGGTAGCCCAGGCCGATGGAATAGGCGCCGGTTGCCCGTCCCAGGCCGATGGTCGAGGTAATCTGCGGGGCATGGTGCACCAGCAGGTCAACCAGCTGCCGCACGTTGCGCTCGTAGTCATGGGACAGGCCGCTGTAGGCCGCGGTGAAGTTCAGCAGTGACAGCAGCTCGATGTGGGCCTGGGTGGTCATCTGCCCGCGGTTGCGCAGGGAGGCAGTACCGGTCGCACGGTAGGCGGCGACCAGTTCATCGCGCTGCTGCAGCAGCTCGGCCGCCGCCGGGTCACTGGCGTCGATGCCCAGTGCCTGCAGGCCGTCGATCAGCCGCTGCCGCACCTCGGTGCTGCGGCGCTCGAGCAGTGCGCCCTGCTCGCCTACCCCGATATGGAATGACGCCACATCCAGGCCGCGCAGCTGCTCCGCTTCCGGTACCAGACGGGTGACCTGCCGCAGCAGCTGCATCGAGTCCAGTGCGTGACGGGAGGTCTGCACCCTGTCCCAGGCCTGGCTGACCAGCATGCCGCTGACCACCATCAGGGGAACGAAGCACAGGGCGCTTATCAGACAGAACTTCATGGCATAACTGAGTCGATTCATCAGAGCCATGGCGGGGGCCAACAGACTATTCAAGCGTCTCTCCTCGTCACAATTGCTGCGACTGGTCCTTGCGTCCACTTCCGCGGAGGGGGTATTCCGCGGCACTTGTCCGTTCTATCGGCCCCGGGGGTCGGATCTTTAACCCAGCAGAGAAAGAAAGGCGATGATCACCGCCCAGGCCAGCAGGGCACGGATCATCAGCTGACGGGTTTCCTCCAGCAGGGCGATGCCCGCCTCTGCTGCCGGAGGGGTCAGCGCAGCCGCAGCGCAGCGGCTCACCAGCTCCCCGCCGGAAATCTCCCAAACCGCCGCCTGACCGCGCAAGGCGCGCAGCGTGTGATCGTACTGCCCGACCAGCGCCAGACTCAGCGCCAGCAGCCGTGCGGGTATCCATTCCAGCGCATGCACCAGAATACCCGCCGGTGGCGAGGCGGAATGCTCCCATTGCTGTCGAGTCAACTCCAGCAACCGATAGGCCAGCGCACCCAGCGGGCCCAGCAGCAGATACCAGAAGGCCGGCGCGAAATAGTCCTGCAGACTCGCAGCGGCCATGCGCTGACTGACTCGCCGCAGCAGCCCGGCACCGTCCTCATCCACCACGCCCAGCTGCTGCTCGGCCACCAGCGCGGCCGCTGCCTGATCATCCCGTTGCCAGGCGGCGGCGAACCCGGCGGTCATGCTGCGCAGCGGATCCTGCCGACCCACGCAGCACAGCAGCAGCGCCACGTGCAACAGCAAGGTGAAGAAGCCGTAGGCCAGACCCCGTGCCAGCCACAGCAGCAGAGCCGCCGGCAACAGCAGCGACAGCACCGCCAGCACCGAGCGCCAGCCGCGCCCCAGGTTCACGGCCCGGCTGACCCAGCTTGCCAGCAGATCCCGGGGATACCCCCGGCGCCAGGGTGACCACAGCAGGATCAGCCCCACCAGCAACAGAACCAGAAAATTCATCGGTACCTTCCATTCGTCGGTGCATTGCCCGCCAGCCGGCCGAGATAGCCCGACCAGTCAAAGCAGGGGCCGGGGTCGGTCTTGCGACCCGGCGCGATGTGTTCGTGCCCGGTAATACGTTCGTCGGTAATCAACGGGTAGGCGTGCTGCAGCGCCCGGGTGAGCGCGACGAGGCTGTCATATTGCGCCTCGGTGAAAGGCTGGTCGTCGGTACCCTCAAGCTCGATGCCGATGGAGAAATCGTTGCAGTTGTCACGCCCCTGGAACAGTGACTGGCCCGCATGCCAGGCCCGCTGCAGGCAGGAAACGAACTGGGTGACGCGCCCGCAGCGCTCGATCAGGAAGTGCGCCGAGACGCGCACACCGGTGAGGTGCTCGAAATAGGGATGGGCGGAGTGATCAAGGCTGCCGGTGAAGAACTGCCGGACGCAGCCGGTGGCAAACTGGCCGGGGGGCAGACTGATGTTGTGAATGACCAGCAGGGAAATATCGCCCCCCTCCGGCCGCGCATTGAAATGCGCCGATGGACAATGCTCCACCCCGTCAAGCCAGCCGCTGGCCGTGTCAACCCGCATGGACATCCCTACCCCGACAGCAAAAGCACTATCCTAGGGCGGTCGGGACACCTGCTGCAAGTCGAACCGGATAACCAGCCGTCCGGCAGGCTTACGGGCGGGTGTCGCGCAGCTGGCGCAGGTTGCCGATCACCGACTCCAGCGCACGGTCGAACAGCTGGTCGTTGGCCAACAGGCGGATGCGACCTTCCTCGTACTGGCGGCACAGCTCCAGATGGTTGAACTCGGCGACCTTCATGCCGGTACGATTGACGAAGATGTACTTGCCGCTGAAGCTGATGATCGCGGCCAGCTTGCAGCGCTGGGCAGCGCCCTCTCCGACCGCGATCTCGAACCAGCTGCCGGCGTGCAGGCTGTCCACCCAGGCCGCCGCGTCGACACCGGGCAGATCTTCGATGGTCTCGACCTGCTCGGCCTCGGCCACATCGTCCAGCACCGGCTCCTCGACCAGCACCATGTCCATCAGCACCGGTATTTCGTCACCGGCGGGCAGCGCCTGCTCCGGCGCGTACGGCGCCGCAGGCTCGGCGACCAGCATTTCACTGTCCGGCGTCGGAGCAACGACCGGCTGCGGTACTGCCGGCTCGGCAGGGACCTCCGGCGCGGGCACAGCGGCCAGGGCTGCGGCCTGCAGGCCCTGCAAGCGCCGCAGCTGGGGAGATGCTTCCGGGTGCTCCTCACCGAGCAGGCGCAGCCCGTCCTGCAGGGCCTCGCAGACGGCAGCGTTGAGTACGCGGCGCTGGTCCAGCGCGGTCGGCTCGGGCACTTCCACCGATTCCACGATCTGTCCGGCCACCGCCACCGCCCGCTGCCAGGCCGCGGAATGCTCACCGTCCCGCAGGAAGGCCAGCTGCAGCACCTGGCTCCACAGGTCGCGCAACAGGTCCACGGCGAATACCGGCAGAGTGCGCCCCAGCAGCAGACCGTTGATCACCCTGGCCGATCTGCTGCGGGCAGCCTCGACCCGGGCGCGCCCTTCCTCGGCATCCCGGGTGCGCTGCTCCAGACGCTCGGCGCGGCGCTGCTCGAGCCGGACGAAGCCGGCCAGCTCGTCGTGCATCTGCTCGAAGAAGGCAGCATCGACATGCTGCTCGGCAAGCATGCGATCCACCATGCGCTCCAGCAGCGCGTGGAGCTGATCGCGCTGCAGGTCGTCGTGATCACTCCAGCCCATGGTCGCCCGGGCCAGCTCATTGAGCAGGCGCCGCGCCGGGTGGGAGGAGCGGTTGAAGAGACTCTTGTCGGCGATGGCCACCCGCAGAATCGGCAGCTGCATGCGGCCGATCAGCGCCTTGAGCGCGGACGGCAGCTCGCTGTCCCCCAGCACCACGTCGAACAGCATGGACACCAGGTTGATGACGTCATCATCGACCCGATCAAGCTTGCGTACCTCGCCGGTCTGACGCTGCTGCTCCTGCAGCTGCCGGCTGATATGCCCGCGCAGGTCCGCCAGCGAGGCACCCTGTGCCGCCTGGCTGCTGAAATGATTGAGCATGCCGAGCAGCTCGTCGCTGCGTACCGGGGCGGCTGTCGGCGCGCCCAGCGCACTGAGGGCAATGTCGCCACTGGTATGGCGCCAGCTGCTGATCAGCTCACTGAACAGCGACAGCACCTGCTGATCGGCCTGACCACCAGCCGGGGACGATGGCATGGCACTGCCGGGCGCCGATGGCCGCTCCGCAGCACTGCGCTGACGCTGGGGCATGACGCCCTGCTTGAGGTCGGGCAGCACGCCGGCATTGGCCAGCAGCTCGTTGACGTCGGCATACAGCGAGTCGATGGAGTTGAACACGTGCCGCTCGAACATCTTGAGAATGATCAGCCGCACCTTGATGTCGAGGTTCAGCGGTGCGTAGCTGTCGGCAAACATCTGCACCATATTGGCCGCAGCCAGGGGGTTGGCCGCATCGGTAACGGTGCCACTGACCAGATTGTTGAGCCGCAGGGTCAGGTGCATCAGCGGAATCTGGTTGCGCGAAGTCACCCGCCCGACCATGCTGTCCAGCGCCACGGTCTGCTCGAGCTCGTCCGGCTGCACCAGGCTCAGGGAGTCGAGATCGAAGGGGGTAGACGCCGAGGCGGCCGGCGCCTGGCGGCCGAACTGGAGATCGCTGAACTGACGGTCGAGGCTGTCACAGCAGCTCTTCTCGAGGGCGTGGCGCTGCAGCCGCAGCTGACGCATCGCATCGAAGAACATGCTCTGCTCGGCATTGTTGCCGGCGCGGTCGGCCTTCTCGAACAGGGTGTCGTCGGCGTTATCGAACAGCTCGCCCAGACCGACCCGCAGGAAGGTGAGCGCGCGGTCGCGGACCGCCGCCAGAGGCGCGTTAAGGGAGCCACGAACCTCCGGACCGGTTCGCCGTCCGGCGTTGCCGACCGCAGCAAGGGAAACCACGTTGTGATCCTTGGCCATTGCCGTCTCCTCAGCAATCCATAGCGTCACAGGAGAGTGTCGCATCCATGTGACGATTTTATGGCGTCAAAAATATAGTGGAAGTATACATGCTTTCAAGGATTCGACAGCAGCGATGGTTTTTTATTTGCACTGGCTCACACTTCGCCTGAATGGGTGGGCGCATCGCCACCCTCGTGGCGCGCGGTGCTTCGAGTATACTGGCGCCCTGCCAATGACCGTAACGGAGCCACCCCATGCCGAATATCACCCTCGAACATCTTCAGTCCTCCATCGAACAGGAGGTGCGCAGGGCGCTGGCAGAGGATATCGGCAGTGGCGACATCACCGCGGCGCTGATCCCCGCCGACCGCCAGGCCCGGGCCACCATCATCTCCCGCGAGCCGGCCGTGCTGTGCGGCACCGCCTGGGCGGATGAAGTGTTCCGTCAGGTCGACCCGGCGATCAAGGTAACCTGGCTGGCCGCCGATGGCGACCCGCTGCAGCCCGACCAGCCCTTCTGCGAACTTGCCGGCCCGGCGCGGGGGCTGCTCAGCGGCGAGCGCTGTGCATTGAACTTCATCCAGACGCTGTCTGCCACCGCGACCCGCAGCCGACACTTTGCCGATCTGGTCGAAGGTACCTCGGTAAAACTGCTGGATACCCGCAAGACCCTGCCCGGCCTGCGGCTGGCCCAGAAGTATGCCGTCACCTGCGGCGGTTGTCACAATCACCGCATCGGCCTGTTCGACGCCTTCCTGATCAAGGAAAACCACATCGCCGCCTGCGGCGGCATCCAGGCCGCAGTGGATCAGGCTCGCGCCCTGGCGCCGGGCAAACCGGTGGAGGTGGAAGTGGAGAACCTGCAGGAGCTGCGTCAGGCCCTGGAAGCAGGCGCCGACATCATCATGCTCGACGAGCTCAGCCATGCGGACATGCGCACCGCCGTCGAGATCGCCGCCGGCCGGGCGAAGCTTGAAGCCTCCGGCGGCATCACCGAAGCGACCCTGCGAAGCGTTGCCGAAACCGGCGTGGATTACATCTCGATCGGCAGCCTGACCAAAGACATCAAGGCAGTGGACCTGTCCATGCGGCTGATCATGTAAGGCACCCCTCAGCCGGGCAGCCTCGCCAGCAGTGCGTGGCAGTCCGGCACATGAACATCCGTCAGCGCCGGCCAGGGGTTGTCCTCCAGTACCAGACAGGTATGACAGCCCGCGGCCCTGCCCGCCTCCAGATCGAAGCGGAAATCACCGACCATCACCGCCTCCGACGGGGCGACCTTCCACTCGTTCAGCAATTGATGGATGCCGTCCGGGGCCGGTTTGGGTGGCGCGTCGTTGCGGCCGAGAATGGCTTGCGGATCGAAGCAGTCGAGCACCCCGATCCGCTCCAGCGAGGCCATGGCCACCGAGTGCAGATTGCGCGTGAGGATGCCCAGCCGCACGTTGCGCCGATGCAGCTCGCGGATCAGCTCCGCCGCCCCCGGCGCCGGCTCGACCTCACGGGCCAGGCGCAGCTCGATATCATCCAGCTGGCGATTCAGGCGCTCCCGCTCGGCAATCGGCAGCCGGCCGAGGTATTCCAGAATATCCTCGTCCAGAGGCACACCCAGCTCCCGACGGATGGCCGGAAAATCATGCTGGGCGACGGTCAGGGTTCCGTCCAGATCGAAGATCCACCCCTGCATCTGCATGTCAGATACCGTCCCTGCGTTCCCGCATCAGTGACTCCTGCGCCACCGAGGCCACCAGCTCGCCAGCGCGGTTGTATACCAGCCCGCGGGAGAAGCCCCGGGCGCCGCTGGCAGATGGGCTGTCCATCGCATACAGCAGCCAGTCATCCATGCGCAGCGGACGATGGAACCAGACCGCATGGTCGATGCTCGCCACCTGCCAGCGCGGCGACCAGGTGGAAATGGCATGGGGCAGCGCCGCGGTACTCAGCAGGTTGAAGTCGGAGGCGTAGGCGAACAGGTACCGGTGCAGATGATCGTCATCCGGCAGCGCACCATCGGCGCGGAACCAGATGTACTGCTTCGGCTCGGCGGCGCGCGGGTGGAACGGGTTGTAGCCATTGACCCGGCGGATCTCGATGGGCTTGGGGCACAGCACGCTGTCGCGCACTGCCTCGGGCAGCATGTGCTGATTCTCCAGCGCCACCTCCAGCTCGCTCTTGAGCCCCTCGGGGCCGGGAACCTGCGGCATATCGCTCTGGTGCGAGGCGCCCGGCTCGTCGCCATGGAAGGACGCCATCAGCGTGAAGATCGCCCGGCCCTTCTGGATGGCGCTGACCGTGCGGGTGGTGAAACTGCCGCCGTCGCGGGGGGACTCAACCTGATAGATGATCGGCAGCTGCGCGTCCCCCGGGCGCAGGAAGTAACCATGCACGGAATGCACGCGGCGCTCGGGTGCGACGGTCTGGCTGGCGGCGGATAACGCCTGGCCCAGCACCTGGCCACCGAACAGCTGGCGGAAACCCAGATCCTCGCTGCACCCGCGGAACAGGTTTTCCTCGATCTTCTCCAGCGCCAGCAGGCTGACCAGATTATCCAGCTTTTCGCTCATAGCGACTCCTCGACAAGTCTCCAACCACAGGATTGGAGCATACAACGTCGGTAACGCGACAGAGTGTCGCGGCCAAAAGGAGCTGGATTCTAAACCCACCGGGGCATTTCTTGTAGTGTCGACTTGTTAACCGGCGTTTGCGGTACACTGCGCGCGCCACGCTGCCCGGAGCCCCCTGCATGCCGACCCCACCCTCCCCCCAGAAGCCCCTGATTGCCGTTGTAGGCGGCGGCCCCGCCGGCCTGATGGCCGCCGAGACCCTGGCACTGGCCGGGCGGCGCGTCGCACTGTTCGATGCCATGCCATCGGTCGGCCGCAAGTTCCTGCTGGCCGGGGTCGGCGGCATGAACATCACCCATTCGGAAGGCGCCGAGGCCTTTCTCGGGCGCTACCGGGAGGCGGCGCCCTGGGTCGGGCAATGGCTGCAGCGGATGGACGGCCCGGCCCTGCGCGAATGGATCCATGAGCTGGGCATCGACACCTTTGTCGGCACTTCCGGTCGGGTATTTCCCACCGACATGAAGGCTGCCCCGCTGCTGCGCGCCTGGCTCAGACGGTTGCGCGACGCCGGCGTCGAACTGCACACGCGGCATCGCTGGCTGGGCTGGGATGACCGGGGCCGGCTCGAGCTCGCCAGCCCCACGGGTACGCTCCACCTGCAGGCGGCCGCCACGGTGCTGGCGCTGGGCGGTGGCAGCTGGTCGCGCCTGGGTTCGGACGGCAGCTGGGTGGATATCCTGCGCCGACAGGGCGTTACGGTCAGCGAACTGTTGCCGGCCAACTGTGGCTTCCTCGTGTCCTGGAGCGAGCATCTGCGCCAGCGCTTCGCCGGCGCGCCGCTCAAACCGGTCACTGCCACGGTGACGACCACCCGGGGCGAGTGCCTGCAGCGACGCGGCGAAGCCATCCTCAGCGAGGACGGCCTGGAAGGCAGCCTGATCTACGCCCTCGCAGCGCCGCTGCGGGAGCTGATTGCCCGTGACGGTCAGGCGCAGCTGCAACTGGATCTGGCGCCGGATCGCAGCCAGGAGCAGCTGGCCATGCTGCTGGCTCAGCCCCGCAAGGGCCAGTCGCTGTCCAGCATCCTGCGCAAGCGCGCCGGTCTCGATCCGCTGAAGGTCGCCCTGCTGCATGAGCGTCTGGACAAGGCACAGATGCTCGACCCGGCCCGGCTTACCGGCGGCATCAAGCAACTGAGGGTGCCGCTGGAAGGCACCCGCCCGCTGGATGAGGCCATCAGCAGCGCCGGCGGCATCGACCGGCAGGCGCTGGATGACAATCTCATGCTGCGGAGCCTGCCCGGCGTGTTCTGCGCGGGGGAAATGCTCAACTGGGAAGCGCCGACCGGCGGCTACCTGCTGACCGCCTGTTTTGCCAGCGGACGGGTGGCTGGAGAGGGTGTTCTCAGGTGGCTGAAATCGTGTCCCTGAGTCGAGCTGCTCAGGTTACTGCGTTCTCGCGACAGGCACTCGACCATGGCCACTGCCCGGCTGAGGCGCACAGGCCCGCCTTGACCGGGTTCTGGTGTATGTAGTCCAGCGCGGATGCCAGATGGTCCTCGTTACGGATGTATCTGTCCCAGTAGCCACGCATCCAGAACCCGCCCACCGGCAGCGCCAGCTCCAGCCGTGCTGCATTCAGCAGCGCCCAGCGCGCCGACCAGCTTTTCCAGCCCTGGACGATGCGCGGCAGTGACCAGCTCGGCCTGATCAGAATGTGAACGTGGTTGGGCATGATGACCCAGCTCAGCAGTTCGTAACGCCGGCCCGCGTGGTGCTGGAACGCGCTCTGCAGTGTAGCGGCCATTTCGGGATGGAACAGCACGCAACTGCCGTATCCCTGATCAAGATACTTCTCCATCTGCACACGCAGAGCGTCAGACCGCAGGCCCTCGGGCAACCGGTCGACCTCCTTCCTCATCTCCCGCAGGATGTGGGAAGGCAGACTGTCAGCCAGCCTGAAGGTGATGAACTGGATGGTGCCGGGGGCATCGAAGTGGGGGAGCTTGCCGGAGGTGTACCAGCCACGAAAGTCGCCGGAATGAGGATTCATGGGAGAGATATCCGTACCGTTCAGTGCCGCGAATCCTAGCAACGGCGCCGGGTTATGACAGGGACTGCATCACAGAAAGAGACCGTACCCGGCGCAGAACTGGGACGCTCATCCCAAACCCGGGTGGCCGAGGTGGAACTCGGCCCTCCATGGCACCTGCGAGGGGTGGGAGTGTCGAGTTCCATCTCGACACCGGCGGGCTCGTCCGACCTCCGCTGGCCGAGGTGGAACTCGGCCCTCCATGGCATCTGCGAGGGGTGGGAGTGTCGAGTTCCATCTCGACATCAGCGGGCTTGCCTTGACCGCCGCTGGCCGAGGTGGAACTCGGCCTTCCATGGCACTTGCGAGGGTTGGGAGTGTCGATCAGAGGGCGCTGAAGCTCAGCTCCTCCCCTTCCACCTTCGCCTGGATGACTGCGCCGGGCGCGAAGTCGCCGGCCAGTATCCGCTGGGCCAGCGGGTTTTCTATCCAGCGCTGGATGGCGCGCTTGAGCGGCCGGGCGCCGTATACCGGGTCGTAACCTACGGCGATGAGCTTGTCGACGGCCTCGTCGCTCAGCTGCAGGTCCAGGTCCCGTTCGGCCAGGCGCTGGCGCAGGCGCTGCATCTGGATATCGGCGATGCCGGCAATCTGATCCTTGCCCAGCGGCTCGAACACCACCACTTCGTCCACCCGGTTGATGAACTCGGGGCGGAAGTGCTGGCTCAGGGCGTCCATCACCGCGGCGCGCTGGGCCTCCGGATCTCCCACCAGCTCCTGGATCTGTGCCGAGCCCAGGTTCGAGGTCATCACGATCACCGTGTTGCGGAAGTCCACCGTACGGCCCTGGCTGTCGGTCAGGCGACCGTCCTCCAGCACCTGCAACAGGATGTTGAACACGTCCGGGTGCGCCTTCTCCACCTCGTCCATCAGAATCACCGAGTACGGCTTGCGGCGCACCGCCTCGGTCAGGTAACCGCCCTCTTCATAGCCGACATAGCCGGGCGGCGCCCCGATCAGCCGCGCCACGGAGTGCTTCTCCATGAACTCGGACATGTCGATGCGCACCATCGCATCCTCGGTGTCGAACAGAAACTCCGCCAGCGCCTTGCACAGCTCGGTCTTGCCCACCCCGGTCGGCCCGAGGAACATGAACGAGCCGCTGGGCCGGTTCGGGTCCGCCAGTCCGGCACGGGAGCGGCGCACGGCGTTGGATACCGCCACCACCGCTTCATGCTGGCCGATCACCCGCTTGTGCAGCGCCTCTTCCATGCGCAGCAGCTTGTCCCGCTCGCCCTCAAGCATCTTGGCTACCGGAATGCCGGTCCACTTGGATACGACCTCGGCGATCTCCTCATCGGTCACCCGGGTCCGCAGCAGCTGATTCTCGACCTTCTTGTGCTGGTCGACCATCTGCAGACTGCGCTCCAGATCCGGAATGATCCCGTACTGCAGTTCAGCCATGCGCGCCAGGTCACCCTTGCGCCGCGCCGATTCCAGCTCCGCCTTGGCCTGTTCGATCTTCTCCTGCAGCTGCCCGGTGCCCTGCACTTCGGCCTTCTCGGCCTTCCAGATCTCCTCCAGATCGGAATATTCCTTCTCGATCCGGGCAATGTCTTCCTTGAGCTTTTCCAGCCGCTTGAGCGCCGCCTCGTCCTCTTCCTTCTTCAGGGCCTCCTGCTCCACCTTGAGCTGGATCAGCCGGCGATCCAGGCGGTCCAGCTCCTCCGGCTTGGAGTCGATCTCCATACGGATACGGCTGGCGGCCTCGTCAATCAGGTCAATGGCCTTGTCCGGCAGCTGACGGTCGGTGATGTAACGGTGCGACAACTTGGCCGCAGCGATGATGGCGCCGTCGGTGATCGCCACCTTGTGGTGCACTTCATAGCGCTCCTTCAGCCCACGGAGAATGGCGATGGTGTCCTCCTCGCTGGGCTCGTCCACCTGAACCTTCTGGAAGCGGCGCTCCAGCGCGGCGTCCTTCTCGATGTACTGACGGTATTCATCCAGGGTAGTGGCACCCACGCAATGCAGTTCGCCACGGGCCAGTGCCGGCTTGAGCATGTTTCCGGCGTCCATCGAGCCCTCGGCCTTCCCCGCGCCGACCATGGTGTGCAGCTCGTCGATGAACAGAATGACCTGGCCTTCCTGCTTCCCGAGCTCATTGAGCACCGCCTTCAGGCGCTCCTCGAACTCGCCGCGGAACTTGGCACCGGCGATCAGCGAGCCCATGTCCAGCGACAGCAGACGCTTGCCCTTGAGGCCATCGGGCACCTCGCCATTGATGATGCGCTGGGCCAGCCCCTCGACAATGGCGGTCTTGCCCACGCCGGGCTCACCGATCAGCACCGGGTTGTTCTTGGTGCGACGCTGCAGTACCTGCACCGTGCGACGGATCTCGTCGTCGCGACCGATCACCGGGTCGAGCTTGCCCTCTTCGGCCTTTCTGGTCAGGTCTACGGTGTACTTGTCCAGCGCCTGGCGGGACTCCTCGGCATTGGCATCCATCACGGCCTCTCCTCCACGCAGGTTGTCGATAGCGGTTTCCAGGGCCTGGCGGGAGACGCCCTGCCCCAGCAGGATCTTGCCCAGCCGGGTGCTGTCGTCCATCGCCGCCAGCAGCACCAGTTCACTGGAAATGAACTGGTCGCCGCGCTTCTGCGCCAGCGCATCCGCCTTGTTGAGCAGGCGCGCAAGATCCTGGGACAGGTTCACATCCCCGGTGGGGTTGCTGATGGTAGGCAGCTGGTCCAGTGCGGTACTCAGCTGCTGGCGCAGGGTGTTGGTGTCAAAGCCGACCTGCATGAGCAGCGGCCGGACCGAGCCCTGTTGCTGCTCGATCAGAGCCAGCATCAGGTGCAAGGGGTCGATCTGGTTGTGATCCCGTCCCACAGCCATTGACTGGGCATCTGACAGGGCCACTTGCAGAGCGCTTGTGAGGCGATCGATACGCATGGGATTTCATCCTTCAAGATTCATTCAGATGAAGGATAGATGAGGTTTATTTCCGCGCTTTCAAGGGGTCAGATACTGATCTGCGTCAATTTTCTGTCGCCTGATCAAGCCAGATCAGCGAAGCAAAGCGTCCGGTCTGGCCGTCGCGACGGTAGGAGTAGAAGCGCACCGAGTCGTTGACCGTGCACAGGCCGCCGCCGTACACCGCCTCCACGCCCATGGCCGCCAGTCGCAGCCGGGCTAGCTGGTAGATGTCCGCCAGGTAATGTCCCGGCCGCGGCGACGGCTTGAAGCAATCGGCCGAAGCCGCACTGCCGAAGATATCCCTGACCTCCGGCCCGACCTCGAAGGCCTCGGGCCCGATGGCCGGACCGAGCCATACCAGCAGGTCGTCGGGTTCCACCCCCAGCGCCGCAACGGTATTTTCGAGAATCCCCCCGGCAAGCCCGCGCCAGCCGGCGTGCGCCGCGGCCACCCGGGTGCCGGCCCGGTTGCAGAACAGCACCGGCAGGCAATCGGCAGTCATCACTGCACAGGCCACACCGGTCTCGCTGGTCCAGACGGCATCCGCCTCTTCCACCAGCCCCGGAGCAGCCTCCACCACGTCGGTGCTGTGAGTCTGCTCCAGCCAGGCCAGCCGGCAGCCGGTCAGCCGCGCCAGCTCGGCCCGGTTGGCCATCACGTGATGGGGGTGGTCACCCACATGGGTACCGAGATTGAATCCCTTGAAACGGCCCTGACTGCAACCATCCTGGCGGGTGGTGACGCAGGTCTTTACCCGGTCAGGCGCAGGCCAGTCGGCCGTCAACCAGAAATCCTTCATTCTTCCAGCTCACCATCGGCGCGCAGCAGCGCCAGCAGCTCGACCATATCCTGCGGCAGCGGGGCTTCCCAGCGCATCGGTCGATTATCATCAGGATGCTCCAGTTCCAGACGCCGCGCATGCAGCGCCTGACGGGGAAACTCGCGCAGCATCGCCAGCAGCTCGGGGGATGCCCCCGGCGGAATGCGCAGGCGGCCGCCATAGGTCGGATCGCCCACCAGTGGATAGTGGATGTGGCTCATATGCACCCGGATCTGGTGGGTACGGCCGGTTTCCAGCTTCACCTTCACATGGGTATGGGCGCGGAAACGGCTGATCACCCGATAATGACTGACCGCCGGCTTGCCCCCGGCCACCACCGCCATCTTCTGCCGGTTGGTGCCGTGCCGGGCAATGGGCGCATCGACCTTGCCGCCGGCGGTCATCACGCCCACCACCACGCATTCATACTCGCGGCCGACGGTGCGATTCTGCAGCTGGATGACCAGATCGGTCTGCGCTTCCAGGGTCTTGGCTACGACCATCAGTCCGGTCGTGTCCTTGTCCAGCCGGTGCACGATGCCGGCCCGGGGCACGCTGGCCAGCTCGGGCGCATGGTGCAGCAGTGCATTGAGCAGGGTGCCGTCCTGATGCCCCGCCGCCGGGTGTACCACCAGCCCGGCGGGCTTGTTGATCACCAGCAGCGCGTGGTCCTCGTAGACGATATCCAGCTTGATATCCTGCGCCTGCCAGTCGCCCTGGGCTTCCCGTTCGGCGTCCAGCTCCAGAAGCTCGCCGCCGTAGACGATGTCCCGCGGGCGGATCTGTTTTCCGTCAACGGTAAGGCTGCCGTCCTTTATCCAGCCCTGCAGGCGGGAACGTGAATGGCTGGGGAACAACTGGGCTGCAACCTGGTCAAGTCGCTGACCACCGCTCTCGGGCGTGACCTGGGCAGACAGGCGGATTCGTTCTGGCATCAATGGCTCACTGGCAGGCGCCGAGGCGCAGAGATGACACGCAATCCCTTTTGGTTTCGGCTCGACGCTGTGGTTAAATACGGCTTCTCTGGCGGGCGCATGGCGCGTCCGGCAACAGGATCCAACTATAACAGGACGGCTGTCCGGGCAACAGCGGGCGGCCATCCCTCCGGATGTCTACATATGTCGATAAAACATCTACTGCTGGTAAGCGTTCTGGTATTGCTGGCAGCCTGCTCGTCGAACAAGGCCAACGTTCTGGATGAGTCGCTCAGCGAATCGGAGCTGTACGCCCTCGCCCAGCGCAACCTGGATGCCAACAACTACAGCATGGCAATCGACTCCCTCCGGGCCCTGGAATCGCGTTATCCCTTCGGCCGTTTCGCCGAACAGGCGCAGCTGGAGCTGATCTACGCCTACTACCAGAGCATGGACCTGGAGGCCGCCAAATCCTCGGCTGACCGTTTCATCCGCCTGCATCCGCAACATCCGGACGTGGACTACGCCTACTACATGCGCGGCATGACCTCCTTCACCCGCGACCGCGGCCTGTTCGAACGCTTCCTGCCGCTGGACATGACCCGTCGCGACCCAGGCGCGGCCCGCGACTCCTTCAACGAGTTTGCCCAGCTGGTCAGCCGCTACCCGAACAGCCGGTACGCCCCTGATGCCCGTCTGCGCATGGTGTATCTGCGCAACCTGCTGGCGGATTACGACGCCCACGTCGGCCACTACTACCTCAAGCGCGGCGCCTACGTGGCCGCCGCCAACCGCGGTCGCTACATCGTCGAGAACTTCCAGCAGACCCCTGCCGTGGCCGACGGCCTGGCGCTGATGGTGGAGGCCTATCGCCGGCTGGCCATGGACGACCTGGCCGACAACGCCCTGCTGACCCTGCAGACCAACTACCCGGATCACCCAAGCCTGGCAGACGGCGAGTTCCGGCACCATGTGGAGCCTGCCCAGCGGGATGCGGGCTGGCTCGAGTCGATGACCGTCGGCCTGCTGGACAAGGTGCTGACCCCGCCTTCCATGAACCGCGAGACCCAGATGGAGCGGGAAATGGAACAGCAGTACCAGAACGCCGTAGCCGCCCTGCCCCGCGACCTGCGCGCACCTCAGCGTGAAGATGAGAAGCCGAAGCGCTCTATCTGGAGCCGGTTGACGTTCGGGTTGTTTGACTGACAGCTCTTTGCAGAGGGCTTGCCCATCTCCCCCGGCCCTCTCCCGCAAGGGGAGAGAGGTGACTTACTTGCCGGACTCCTGGGATACCCGGCATGTTTTCCGGCAGCAGGATTACCGAACAGTCTCAACCCGCACGGCCCTGCCCCCTCTCCCCTCGCGGGAGAGGGCTGGGGAGAGGGGGCAGGCCCGCGGCTCCGACTCCGACTACCTACTCCACCCCCCACTTCGCCGTGATCGGCATCCGCCGGTCCCTGCCAAACCCCCGCTGCGTCACCCTCGGCCCGATCGGTGCCTGGCGGCGTTTGTATTCGTTGCGATCCACCATCCCCAGCACCCGCGTCACCAGCGCCTCGTCAAAGCCGGCGTCGATGATTTCCCGGGCGGACTGGTCATGCTCGATATACAGCCGCAGCATCTCATCCAGCACCGGATACGGCGGCAGTGAGTCCTCGTCCTTCTGTCCCGGGGCCAGTTCCGCTGACGGCGGGCGGTCGATGACGCGCTGGGGGATGACCGGGCCGAGGGTGTTGCGGTATTCCGCCAGCCGGTAGGCCATGGTCTTGGGCACGTCCTTCAGCACATCGAAGCCGCCGGCCATATCGCCGTACAGGGTCGAATAACCCACCGCCACTTCGCTCTTGTTGCTGGTGGTCAGCACCAGCGCACCGCTCTTGTTCGACAGCGCCATCAGCAGCACCGCGCGGCAGCGGGCCTGGAGGTTCTCTTCGGTGGTGTCCGCTGCGGTGCCCGCGAATACCGGTGCCAGCGTATCCATGAACGCCTGCACCATGGGCGCGATCGGCAGCACCCGGTAGGTGACCCCCTGATTGGTTGCCTGCTCCGCTGCGTCATGGATGCTGATTTCCGAGGTGTAGTGATAGGGCATCATCACCGCCTCGACCCGGTCCGCGCCCAGCGCATCCACCGCCACCGCCATGGTCAGTGATGAATCCAGACCACCGGAGAGCCCCAGCAGCACGCTCTTGAATCCGTTCTTGGTGACGTAGTCGCGTACGCCGACCACCAGCGCCTCGTAAATGCTCGCCTCCAGCTCCGGCAACGGCTCCAGATGCCCCTGTTGCAGCGTCACCGACTGGCCTTCCAGGGTCGCATCCACTACATGCAAGCCTTCAGCAAACGCGGGCGCACGCAGGGCAACGTCACCGTTGGCGGCCATGGCCAGCGAGCCGCCGTCGAACACCAGTTCGTCCTGGCCACCGACCTGGTTGACGTAGAGTATCGGCATGCCGCCTTCGGCGCAGCGCGCGCGCAGGGTATCCTCGCGCTCGATCTGCTTGCCCATATGGAAAGGCGAGGCGTTGATGCACAGCATCAGACGTGCGCCGGCCTCCCGTGCCGTGCGCATCGGCTCCGGATGCCAGATGTCCTCGCAGATGCTCAGCGCTACCGGCACTCCCTTGATGTCCACCACGCAGGGCTCGCTGCCTTCGGCGAAATAGCGCTTCTCGTCGAACACCTTGTAGTTGGGCAGTTTCTGCTTGTCGTAGGTGACGACGATCCGCCCGCCTGCCAGCACGGCGGCGCGGTTGAAGCTGCGCCCGTCCTGCTGCCACGGGTAACCCACCACTACATGAATGTCCGGCACCCGCTCGGCCAGCTCGTTCAGCGCCTGCTCGATGCGCTGCTGCATGTTCGAGCGCAGCAGCAGGTCCTCCGGCGGATAGCCGCACAGGGCCAGCTCGGGGAACAGGATCACATCCGCCTGCTGATCATCCCGCGCGTGGTTGGCGGCATCGATCAGCCGCTGCAGATTGCCCCGGATATCTCCCACCTGCAGGTTGAGCTGGGCTAATACAATTCGCACACTGGCAGTCATCGGCAATCTCCTGTTTCTCGTATGGCATATTGTCGATCAAGCGCCCTGCCGTCGCAACGAAGCGCGATGGCTGTTTGGCACATCGCCGGGGTGGGATACACTACCGGCTCTACAAACCAAGGACACCTCGTATTCATGGGCCTGATCAGACTTCTAATCGTGTTGGCGCTGGTTTACACCGCCTGGGTGCTGTGGCGGCGCTGGCAGGCCGCCCAGACGAGCAGGCGCAACAGCGCTCCCCCACCCCGTGCACCAAGGATGGTTCGCTGTGCCCAGTGCCAGCTGCACCTGCCGGAAAACCTTGCGCTGCGTCAGGACGACAAATGGTACTGCTGCAGCGAGCACCGCGATGTGGAACAACGCCACTGATACTGTTGACTTCCAACGCCCGAAAATATTGCGTATTTACAATATCTACCGGGTGGTACTGGGCTTCTTCCTTACCCTGCTGACCAGCTCGGCCCTGCGCGACGGCCTCATCGACCTGCGCAATCCGGAGCTGTACGAAAGCGTCAGCTGGATCTACCTGATCATCAACGTGGTCATCGCGCTGCTGCTGCACAGGGGCAAGCGGGACGTGCACCTGTTCGTGCTGGCAGCGCTGGATATCTTCCTGCTGGCGGTGCTGTTCTACGCCGCCGGGGGAGCTGCCAGCGGCCTGGGCAACCTGCTGATCATTCCGGTGGCGGCCGGCAATATCCTGCTGCACGGACGCATCGGCCAGCTGCTGGCTGCGCTGGCCAGTCTGGCGCTGATCTATCTGACGTTCTTTCTCAGCCTGTCCAACCCCTCCATCAGCCAGAGCTATCTGCAGGTCGGTGTACTCGGCTGCATCTACTTTGCCGTGGCGCTGTTCGTTCAGCGCCTGAGCCGCAGTCTGCGGCATACCGAGAACCTGGCCCAGCAGCACGCTGCCAGCCTGGCGAGCATGGAAAAGCTCAATCAGCTGATCATCCAGCGCATGCGCACCGGCATCATGGTGGTCGGCGAGGGTCACGAAGTATGGCTGGCCAACGAAGCCGCCGCACAGATGCTCGGCAAACCGGTGATCCGCGGCATGGAGCTGGATCGGCTGGCACCGGAACTGGACCAGCGGCTGCGCCAGTGGCAGATCAATCCGTCGATCCGGGCGCTGCCGTTTCGCAATCACGTCGGCGGCGTCGAGCTGATGGCCAGCTTCAAGCGTCTGCCGGCCGAAGCCAGTGAATCCACGCTCATCTTTCTGGACGACAATACCGTGGTGGCGCAGCAAGCCCAGCAGCTCAAGCTGGCTTCGCTGGGGCGTCTGACCGCCAGCATCGCCCATGAGATCCGCAACCCGCTCAGCGCCATCACCCACGCCGCGCAGCTGCTGGGCGAGTCGGAGCAGTGTCACGAACAGGATCGGCGCCTGACCGACATCATCCAGCAGCACTCGCGACGCATGAACCGGGTCATCGAAACGGTGCTGGAACTGTCCCGCCGGCGCCAGAGCGAACCGCAACTGGTGGACCTGACCATCTGGCTCGCCCAGTTCGTCAGCGACTTCGCGCTGGCCAACCCCGCCACCGATCGCATCGAATGCGAATTCGAGAAGGAAGGCATCCTCACCCGCATCGACCCCAACCAGCTCAACCAGGTGCTCAACAACCTGTGCCAGAACGCCTTCCGCTACAGCGGAGAGCCGGGAACGCCACGCAGTATTCGCATCAGACTTTACGAAAGCGCGGAAACCGAGCTGCCCACGCTGGAAGTGATCGACCACGGCCCGGGCATCGACGAGCGCCACGTAGGCCAGATCTTCGAGCCGTTCTTCACCACCGAGGCATCGGGCACCGGGCTCGGGCTGTATATTTCACGGGAACTCTGCGAGAGCAATCAGGCCAGACTGGAGTACAGGAGAGCGGACCCTCAGGGTAGTTGCATGCGCATAGTCTTCGCCCACCCGAAACGGCTGGTATGATGGTGCTCCTCAGCAAGACCGCATGGAGCACCCGGTGAACAGACCACTGGCACTGATCATTGACGACGAGCCCGACATCCTCGAACTGTTGGACATGACCCTCGGGCGGATGAATATCCAGACCCGCAGCGCCACCACCGTGGCCCAGGCGCTGGAGCTGCTCGCCAGCCAGCACTTCGACCTCTGCCTGACCGATATGCGCCTGCCCGATGGCGAGGGCCTGACCGTGGTCAGGCACATCCAGCAGCACTGCCCGAACACCCCGGTGGCGATGATCACCGCCTACGGCAGCCTGGACACCGCCATCAGCGCGCTGAAATCCGGCGCCTACGACTTCGTCACCAAGCCCGTCGAACTGCAGCGCCTGCGCGAGCTGGTCAACAGCGCCCTGCGCCTGACCCGCCGGCCCGACGCCCCCGGCAATCCGGAGGGGGACGACCCCATCCTCGGTATCTCGCCACCGATCGCCCAGCTGCGCAGGCAGATCGCCAAGCTCGCCCGCAGTGAGGCGCCGCTCTATATAAGTGGCGAGTCCGGCAGTGGCAAGGAGCTGGTCGCCCGGCGCATTCACGAACTGGGACCGCGGGCCGGCTACCCCTTCGTGCCGGTCAACTGCGGAGCCATTCCGTCAGAGCTGATGGAAAGCGAGTTCTTCGGCCACCGCAAGGAGGCCTTTACCGGCGCCGTGGCCGACAAGCCCGGCCTGTTCCAGGCGGCCTGCGGCGGCACTCTGTTCCTCGACGAGGTGGCGGACCTGCCCCTGGCGATGCAGGTGAAGCTGCTGCGGGCGATTCAGGAAAAGGCCGTGCGCCCGGTCGGCACCCAGCAGGAGCAGCCGGTCAACGTGCGGCTGCTCTGCGCCACCCACAAGGACCTGGCGCTGGAAGTGGCCGAGGGCCGCTTTCGCCAGGACCTGTTCTACCGGCTCAACGTGATCGAACTGCGGGTGCCGCCGCTGCGTGAGCGGCGGGAGGACATTCCGCTGATGATCCACCACATTCTCCAGCACCTGGCCGAGCGCGCAGGCCTGCCACCGCCCAGGGTGCACCCGGACTGCACCGAGCTGCTGAGCAACTACCGCTTCCCGGGGAACGTGCGGGAGCTGGAGAATATCCTCGAACGGGCGTTCACCCTGTGCGACAACGACGAGATCACCGTCAATGACATCCAGCTCAGTCCGGCCCCGGTGCCGGGGGACGAAACCGACCTGACGCAGATCGATTCGCTGGAGGATTTCCTCGACGACATCGAGCGCAAGGCCCTCACCCAGGCCCTGGAAGAAACCCGCTGGAACAAGACCGCCGCCGCCCGCCGCCTCGGCCTCACCTTCCGCTCCCTGAGATACCGGCTGAAGAAGCTGGGGCTGGAGGACTGATCAGGAGCGGCCTCGCCGGGCGCGCTTCGCACGCCAATCGCGCCGCGGTCGGCGCTCCCACAGCCGGGGTTCCGTGATGGGTTGCGCTTTTATTGTAGGAGCCCCGACCTCGGGGCGATTGGGACGCGTGAGCGTCCCCTGGTCCCGGCCCCTTTAAACACCCGTTTGAATAGATCCAAACCCAATGACACGCGGCGAAATAAAACGGGTATGATACGCCCAGTTTTTTGCAAGAGGCGACATGTTAATGACAGCAAAAGAAGTAGACGTATTGCTTGTCGGTGGTGGCGTCATGAGCGCCACGCTCGGAATGTTGCTCAAACAGCTCGATCCCAAGATGACCATTACCCTGGTCGAACGTCTGGATCACGTTGCTCACGAGAGCACGGATGGCTGGAACAATGCCGGCACTGGGCACGCCGGTTACTGTGAGCTCAATTACACTCCCGAATCCGATGATGGCAACATCACCATCAGCCGTGCGTTGTCGATCAACGCCAACTTCGAGGTGACCCTGCAATTCTGGTCCTACCTCGTTGAGCAGCAGATCCTGCCCACTCCGAGCAAGTTCATCAACCCGACCGCCCATCAGAGTTTCGTCTGGGGCGAGAAGGACGTTGCCTTCTTGCGCAAGCGCCAGCAATTGCTCAGCGCCCACCACCTGTTCGCGGACATGCAGTACAGCGAGGACCCGCAGCAGCTCGCCGAATGGATGCCGCTGGTCATGCAGCAGCGCGCCACCGACCAGCCCATCGCCGCTACCCGCGTCGAATATGGTTCTGACGTCGACTTCGGCTCGCTGACCCGCAACATGATCCGCCATCTGACCACCCTGGATAATTTCGAGCTGCAGCTCAGCCATTCGGTCAAGGCCCTGCGCAAGAACGGCGATGGCTACTGGCACGTCACGGTCAGGGATGAGCAGAGCGGCGAAGACAAGGTGTTCAAGGCCCGCTTCGTATTCCTCGGCGCCGGCGGCGGAGCCCTGCCCCTGCTGCAGAAATCCCGCATCGAGGAAAGCCAGGGCTACGGCGGCTTCCCCGTCAGCGGCCAGTGGCTGGTGTGCAAGAAGCCGGAAATCGTCGAGCAGCACCACTCCAAGGTCTATGGCAAGGCCGCGGTCGGCGCGCCGCCGATGTCTGTCCCGCACCTGGATACCCGCATCATCAATGGCCAGCCCGCCCTGCTGTTCGGCCCCTTTGCCGGCTTCACCACCAAGTTCCTGAAGAAGGGCTCGGTGCTGGACCTGTTCACCTCGGTCAAGCCGAATAACCTGGCGCCGATGATGGCGGTCGGTCGCGACAATATGGACCTGACCCGTTATCTGATCAGCGAGTCCCTGCAGTCGCACAGCAATCGCGTCGCCTCGCTGCGCAACTTCTTCCCCGATGCCCGGGAGGAGGACTGGACCCTGCAGAACGCCGGCATGCGCGTGCAGATCATCAAGAAGGACGCCAAGGGCCACGGCAAGCTGGAGTTCGGTACCGAGATCGTCGCCGCGAAGGATGGCACTCTGGCCGCCCTGCTGGGCGCCTCGCCGGGTGCTTCCACCGCCGTGCAGGCCATGATCGATGTACTGGAGCGCTGCTTCGGTGATCGCATGTCCTCGCCGGAATGGCAGAAGCGGATGAAGGAACTGGTTCCCTCCTACGGCCAGTCCCTGGTCGAAGATGCAGAGCTGCTGAAACAGGTGCGCGAGCGCACCCTGTCCACGCTGCAACTGCGTCGCAGCTGACCCAGCCGCAGACGGGCGCCCGCCCGTCTGCTCCCTATTCGGCCTGCTGTCGGGTCACATCCAGCTCCACACCCTGCGCCTGCAGGCGATCGAATGCCGCATCCAGATCGGCCCTGAGCTGCTCGGCAAACCCGGATTTGCGGGAAAACACGAAGCGCATCGGCATCTCCACCACCGGCACGCCCGGCAGCGGCTCCATGCCCAGCTCCCGCGCGGCGGAATCCACCTGGGTACGGTAATTGAGCAGATAATCTCCACGCCCGCGCTCGAGCATCTGCAGCGCCCCCTCATGCGAACTGCTGCGGTGCACCGTGAGGTTGCGGGACCGGTCGTTGAGCACCTGCCAGATGTCGGCG
This sequence comes from Halopseudomonas pertucinogena, assembly GCF_014646575.1. Classification (GTDB taxonomy): domain Bacteria; phylum Pseudomonadota; class Gammaproteobacteria; order Pseudomonadales; family Pseudomonadaceae; genus Halopseudomonas; species Halopseudomonas pertucinogena. The sequence goes on from NZ_BMNN01000003.1 coordinate 56,643, forward strand.
GTATAGGTGAAGTTGGTGATGGTGATCACGCTGCAATCCTGCAGGTCATCCGGCCAGCGGGGCGCCGGCGTACCCGGCAGATGATAGAGACTGATACCCACGCGCCCCAGGTCCCGTTCGCTGACCAGTACATGCTGGTCCAGATCCGGTTTGTTCAGCATCCCCGGCCACACATGCACGGTGCCGTTCTCCAGCCCCTGCCAGATGCGCGCCGGGGGCAGCAGGTTCATCTGAACCGGGTAGCCGGCCTCGTTGAACAGCTTGCGCACCAGCTGCACGCCCTTGCCTACCACCTCGCCGGATTCTGCGTCACGTTCGGCATAACCGGTGAAGTCCATGAACGCCACATGCACCGTCGGCTTGCCCGCTGCAGCCGCCACCCCGGGGACCAGCATCAACAATGCCATACACATCGCCGCCATCTTCATACAAGCCTCCTTTGCCCGTTCCAGGCCTGGCAGTATGACAATAAAAAACCCCTTGCCGGAAACCGGCAAGGGGTCTGATCTACCGCAGAGCGGACTCAGTCAACATAGACCGGGAAACGCGCACAGATGGCCTTGACCTGATCGCGGACCCGATCCACCACGGACTCGTCGCCCATGTTGTCGAGGATGTCGCAGATCCAGCCCGCCAGTTCGCGACATTCCGCTTCCTTGAAGCCGCGGGTGGTGACAGCCGGGGTGCCGATGCGCAGACCGGAGGTCACGAACGGGGAGCGCGGGTCGTTCGGCACGGCGTTCTTGTTCACGGTAATGAAGGCACGGCCCAGCGCTGCATCCGCGTCCTTGCCGGTAATGTCCTGCTTGATCAGCGACAGCAGGAACAGGTGATTCAGCGTGCCGCCGGAGACCACATCGAAACCGCGCTCGATGAACACCTCGGCCATGGCCTGGGCGTTCTTCACCACCTGCTGCTGGTAGGCCTTGAAGTCATCGCTCATGGCTTCCTTGAAGCAGATCGCCTTGGCCGCGATCACGTGCATCAGCGGGCCACCCTGACCGCCCGGAAATACCGCCGAGTTCAGCTTCTTCTCCAGCTCCTCGTTGGCCCTGGCCAGGATCAGGCCGCCACGGGGACCGCGCAGGGTCTTGTGGGTAGTGGTGGTCACCACGTCAGCGTAGGGCACCGGGTTCGGGTAGACGCCGGCGGCAACCAGACCGGCCACGTGGGCCATGTCAACGAACAGGTAGGCACCGACCTTGTCGGCAATCTCGCGGAAGCGCGGAAAGTCGAGGATCTGCGAATAGGCGGAGAAACCGGCAACGATCATCTTCGGCTTGTGCTCGACCGCCAGACGCTCCACCTCGTCATAATCGATCAGGCCGGTGTCGGTATCGATACCGTACTGAACGGCGTTGTACATCTTGCCGGAGAAGTTGACCGAGGCGCCATGGGTCAGGTGGCCACCGTGGGCCAGGCTCATGCCCAGCACGGTGTCGCCCGGCTGCAGCAGCGCCTGGAATACCGCGCTGTTGGCCTGAGAGCCGGCATGGGGCTGGACGTTGGCATAGTCGGCACCGAACAGCTCCTTGGCACGGTCGATGGCCAGCTGCTCGGCGATATCTACGAACTCGCAGCCGCCATAGTAGCGCTTGCCCGGGTAGCCCTCGGCGTACTTGTTGGTGAGAACCGAACCCTGCGCCTGCATGACCGCAGGACTGGTGTAGTTCTCGGATGCGATCAGCTCGATGTGCTCTTCCTGACGCTGTGCTTCCTGCTGCATCGCAGCCCACAGCTCGGCGTCGAAAGTGGCAATATCGTTGGAACGGCTAAACATGTCACGGCCCTCTGCCAGAGATGTACAAATAAAAAAGAGGCCGCATTTTACCTCAACCGGCATGAACTGGCACATGAAAAGGATTCAGGGGGTGGGGTGGCCGGGTTCATGGTGAGTTATCAGGGTTGGGGAGAGGGGGGGAGGGCTGAAGCCAAGCACCAACCACTACCCATTTGCCCTGAACCCCCACTTCAGCTAGCCTTGCACCCCAATTCAGCACCGTTCCAGGTGCCCTTCCCCATTCAGTGAACTCAAGGTTGCGTCCATATGGCCCAATACGTCTACAGCATGCACCGGGTGAGCAAGGTCGTGCCGCCCAAGCGCCAGATTCTCAAGGACATTTCCCTGTCCTTCTTCCCCGGGGCGAAGATCGGGGTGCTCGGTCTGAACGGTGCCGGTAAGTCCACGCTGCTGCGGATCATGGCAGGCGTCGACAAGGAGTTCGACGGCGAGGCCCGGCCCATGCCCGGTATCAAGGTCGGCTATCTGCCACAGGAGCCGGAGCTGGACGCGGACAAGACCGTGCGCGAGATCGTCGAGGAAGCGGTCAGCGAGATCAAGGACGCCCAGGCTCGCCTGGACGAAGTCTACGCCGCCTACGCCGAGCCCGATGCCGACTTCGATGCCCTCGCCGCGGAGCAGGCCAAGCTGGAGGCCATCCTCCAGGCTGCCGATGGCCACAACCTCGACCGCCAGCTGGAAGTCGCCGCCGACGCCCTGCGTCTGCCGCCGTGGGACGCGCGGATCGGTCACCTGTCCGGTGGCGAGAAGCGCCGCGTTGCGCTGTGCCGCCTGCTGCTGTCCGCGCCCGACATGCTGCTGCTGGACGAGCCCACCAACCATCTGGATGCCGACTCGGTTGCCTGGCTCGAGCAGTTCCTGCACGACTTCCCGGGTACCGTGGTCGCCATCACCCACGACCGCTACTTCCTTGATAACGTGGCGGGCTGGATCCTCGAACTGGACCGCGGCCACGGCATCCCCTTCGAGGGCAACTACTCCCAGTGGCTGGAATCCAAGGCCGCCCGTCTGGAGCAGGAAGCCAAGCAGGAAGCCTCCCACGCCAAGGCCATGAAGGCCGAGCTGGAGTGGGTACGTCAGGGTGCCAAGGGGCGCCAGGCCAAGTCCAAGGCGCGCCTGCAGCGTTTCGAAGAGATGCAGTCCCAGGAATTCCAGAAGCGCAGCGAAACCAACGAAATCTATATCCCCGCCGGGCCCCGTCTGGGTGACAAGGTCATCGAGCTGCACAACGTCACCAAGAGCTATGGTGACCGTGTGCTGATCGACGATCTGAGCCTGAGCATTCCCAAGGGCGCGATCGTAGGCGTGATCGGCGGCAACGGCGCGGGCAAATCCACCCTGCTGCGCATGATCACCGGCAAGGAGCAGCCCGACAGCGGCGAGATCGTCATCGGCGAAACCGTGAAGATCGCCAGCGTCGACCAGAGCCGCGACAACCTCGACGGCAACAAGACCGTCTGGGAACAGATCTCCGACGGCTTCGACATGATCACCGTGGGCAGCTATGAGGTGCCGTCCCGGGGGTATGTCGGCCGCTTCAACTTCAAGGGCGCCGACCAGCAGAAGTTCGTCAAGGACCTGTCCGGCGGTGAGCGCGGCCGTCTGCATCTGGCGCTGACCCTGAAGCAGGGCGCCAACGTACTGCTGCTGGACGAACCCTCCAACGACCTGGACGTGGAGACCCTGCGTGCGCTGGAAGAGGCACTGCTGGACTTCCCCGGCGCGGCCATCGTGATTTCCCACGACCGCTGGTTCCTCGACCGTATCGCCACCCACATCCTGTCCTATGAGGACGAGGCCAAGGTGGTGTTCTTCGAAGGCAACTACACCGAGTTCGAGGCCGACCGCAAGAAGCGTCTGGGTGAGGCCGCTGCCCAACCCCATCGGGTGCGTCACAAGAAGCTGGCCTGAGAAAAGTCACATTTTTTCTGAACTTTTCTGCCCTGCCGCCTGCGACCAAACAGCGCAGGCGGCAGACCTTCTCCTGACGGAGAAAACTGCTTTTAAAACAAAGCGGTAAATCCTTTCGATGTCGTCTGCGGGGGCGTACCGACGCCCTTTTTCGCTCGTTGGATGACAACCCGAGCGAGCATAAATTTTTTTCTCCGCTATTTCAGAGCGTAGCCGCCTCTGATAAATTTGCGCCATTACGCCTTAAACTTGCAAAAAAGAGACTTCCATGACTGACACGCTGACAGCCTGCCTGGCGCACCTGAAGCTGCGCGATCCAGAGCAACCCGAATTCCATCAGGCGGCAGAAGAAGTACTGAGCACCCTGTGGCCGTTCCTGGAAGACAACCCCAAGTATCTCAAGGCGGGCATCATCGAGCGCCTGATCGAGCCCGAGCGGGTGATCATGTTCCGCGTGCCGTGGATGGATGACAACGGCCAGGTGCACGTCAACCGTGGCTACCGTGTGCAGATGAACAGCGCCATCGGCCCGTACAAAGGCGGCCTGCGCTTTCATCCCTCCGTCAACCTCGGCGTGCTCAAGTTCCTGGCCTTCGAGCAGGTATTCAAGAACGCCCTGACCACCCTGCCCATGGGCGGCGGTAAGGGCGGCTCGGACTTCGACCCCAAGGGCAAGAGCAACGCCGAAGTCATGCGTTTCTGCCAATCGTTCATGACCGAGCTGTCCCGTCATATCGGCGAGAACCTGGACATCCCGGCCGGTGATATCGGTGTCGGCGCCCGGGAGATCGGTTATCTGTACGGTCAGTACAAGCGCCTGCGCAACGAGTTTACCTCGGTGCTCACCGGCAAGGGCCTGACCTACGGCGGCAGCCTGATCCGCCCCGAGGCCACCGGCTACGGCTGCGTGTACTTCACCCAGGAAATGCTGAAGGAATGCAACCGCCGCTTCGAGGGCCAGCGCGTGGCCATCTCCGGCTCGGGCAATGTGGCACAGTACGCCGCGCTGAAAGCCATGGAGATGGGCGCCCTTGTCATATCCGTCTCGGACTCCGGCGGCACGCTGTACTTCCCCGAGGGTATGACAGCCGAGCACTGGCATTACCTGATGGACCTGAAGAACGAGCGTCGCGCCCGCCTTCAGGACATGGCCAACGAGCTGAAACTGGAATTCCTGCCGGGCAAGCGTCCGTGGCACCTGCCCTGTGACATCGCCCTGCCCTGCGCCACCCAGAACGAGCTGACCGGCGACGATGCGCGTACTCTGGTCGCCAACGGCTGCTTCTGCGTTGCCGAAGGCGCCAACATGCCGTCCACCCTGGAAGCCATCGACGTGTTCCAGGAAGCCCGCATCCTGTTCGCCCCGGGCAAGGCAGCCAACGCCGGCGGCGTGGCAGTGAGCGGCCTGGAGATGAGCCAGAACGCCATCCGCATGCAATGGACCGATGGCGAGGTGGATACCAAGCTGCACGCCATCATGCAGTCCATCCATTCTGCCTGTGAGCGTTATGGCAAGGGGGATGATGGGTATATCGATTACGTGAAGGGCGCCAATATTGCCGGCTTCGTCAAGGTAGCCGATGCGATGCTGGCACAGGGGGTGGTGTAAGACCGCCTTCCGTTGCTGCTGACGATCCCGGGGAGGGGCTTCGCCCCATCGCCCCGGGGTCGGGGCTCCTACAAAAAGGCCAGCCCACCCCGGATTTTCCGTAGGAGCGGCACCGGAACGCCGGACGCCCCCGCCGCGATTGATGTTCCGTAGCACCCACGATTTATTGTAGGAGCGGCGACCCCGCCGCGATTGGCGCGCAAAGCGCGCCCAGCCGCCCCCCCATCGCCCCCCCATCGCCCCGAGGTCAGCCCCTACAGAAATATCCCCCACCGACTATACTTGCCCGGAGCCCACCTCCCCCATGAGGGCCCCATGATTGACGACCGCCGCCGCTTCACCCGTATTCCTTTCGACGCGCCTGCGCGCCTGTTCCAGGGCGACTGGAGGGCGCAGGCTCAGCTCGTCGATATTTCCTTGCGCGGCTTGCTTGTTTTACAGCCAGAGAGATGGGAAGAGGTCGCTCCCGAGCAGCCGGTGGAGGCGATCATCGAGCTTGCCGGGCTTGAGCAGATTCACATGGAGACCCGGGTCGCCTTCATGCGCGAGGGGCTGATCGGCTTGCAGTGCCTGCACATGGATCTGGATTCCACCAGCCACCTGAAACGTCTGATCGTGTTGAACATGGGTGACGAGGCGCTGGAGCGCGACCTTGCCGCGCTCTGCTCCTGAGTCTCAGACCACCGCGCGCAATACCACGAACTTGCTGCTTCCACCGACCTGCTCCACCGCCGAAAAGAACCGCCGCAGCTTGACGTGATATCCCAGATGGCGGTTGCCCACCACCCACAGCTCCCCGCCCGGTACCAGTGCCCTGCGGCTCTGCTCGAACAGGCGCATGGCGATCTCGTCGCCGATCACCTGCTGCTGATGAAACGGCGGATTGCATAACACCAGATCCGCACTCGCAGGCGGCGCATCCAGCAGACCGTCACCCACCGAGAACCCGGCCTCGCGACCGGGAAACGCGGCGGCAAAGTTGGCGCGGGCAGAGGCCACCGCTGCCCACGACTCGTCAACGAAGGTCAGCTGCGCCTCGGGATTGAGCGCTGCTGCGGCAATGCCCAGCGCGCCATTGCCGCAGCCAAGATCGACAATACGGCGTGTACCCTGCCCCTGCGGCAGGCAGGGAAGCATCGCGCGGGTGCCGATATCCAGCCGCTCACGGGAAAACACTCCGGGCAGGTTGCACAGTTCGATCCCGGTCTCGGCAAGGCTATAACGGGTAGCCAGCCGTGGCTCGGCGGGTTGCAGCCCGGCGTCAAACCGCGCCGCAAGAAGGCGTGCCTTCTTCCAGCCCAGCGATGCCTGATAGGGGCCGACGTAGCGGGCCAGCAGGTCGCCGGCGCTGGGCGGGAGGTGCTTGATCATCGCCCCGGCCACCACGCTGGCCTGTGGACCGAGCAACGGCCGCAGCCGGCTGAGCTGATCTTCCAGCAGCGCCAGGCTTTTCGGCACCCGCAGCAGCACGCGGTCGATCGGCCCGGCGGGCAGCTCCTGGCTGTTGATGAAGTGGATCTGCCGTTGCGCCAGGCCGTTGCGTTCGGCATTCAGGTGCAGCGCCCGCGCGGCCAGCCAGGAGTCTCCCCAGCTGATCACCTCCCGACCACCGAGCGCCAGCGCGCAGGCCAGCGCACCAAACTGGTCATTGACGACCAGCACGCGCTCGCTCTCCTCAGGCGCGCTGTCGGCGAAGGATTGCAGCAGGTACAGATCCGCCGCATCAATGGGCAGCAAGGTCGGATTACGGGTCGGCGGATAGCGCTCCAGATCAAGCGAGCCGAAGGGAGTGGTGCAGCTGTACATGGCGGGCCGGTCATCAGTCAGGGACCGGGGATTATAGCGCCTCGCGCAGGCGCTGGCAGAGCAGCCGCAATACCTCCACCCGGGCGTAGCGCTTGTTTTCCGCCGGAACGATATGCCACGGCGCTGCGGCGGTGCTGGTATGGGCAACCATATCGTCCAGCGCCTGCTCGTAGTCGGACCATCGCTCGCGGTTGCGCCAGTCTTCGTCGGTCAGCTTGTAGCGCTTGAGCGGCGAGCGCTCCCGGGCCTGAAAGCGCTTGAGCTGCTCCTGCTCACTGATCGCCAGCCAGAACTTCACCACGATGGTGCCGGCGGCCTGCAGCTGGGCTTCGAAGTCGTTGATCTCGGCATAGGCCTGCTGCCAGCGGTCGACCGGGGTGAGCTTTTCGACCCGCTCGACCAGCACCCGACCGTAATAGCTGCGGTCGAAGATCGCTACCCGTCCCGGCGTCGGCACCCGGCGCCAGAAGCGCAGCAGGTAGGGTTGGTGCGCTTCTTCCTCGGTCGGCGCGCGGGTGCCGTGTACACGCAGGTAGCGCGGGTCGAGACAGCGGGTGATCCGGCGGATGGCGCCGCCCTTGCCGGCGGCATCGGTGCCCTCGAATACCAGCAGCAGGCTGCGGCCGGCAAAATCCGGCCGGCGTATCAGCGCCCGCAGTTCCTGCTGGTAGCGGGCCAGCTGCTCGCCATATTCCTCCTTGCCCAGCCGCAGACCGTAATCGATCTGCTGCAGCACGGACCGGGGCGCGGGCGCCAGCGGTGGCGGAGGGGAGCGGCGTTCGGTCTTGTTGCGCAGTGCGCGGATCTGCTCCAGCACCAGCCGCCCCACCTCGATATCCCGGTAATTCGGATCGGCGCTGGGCACCCGGATCCAGGGTGCTTCCGGCGTCGAGGTCAGCGTCATCATGCGCCGGGTCACCCGCTCCAGCTGCTCGCGGTCGGCCTGGCTGAAGTCGCCCCATTCGCGCATTGCCACGTCGGTCGGCACTTCGGGGGCGCTGCTGCTCCCCTCCCCCGGCTCGACCTCCAGCCACAGCTTGAGCAGGGCCACCCCTTCGTTCACCAGCAACTGCTCGAAGCGCCGGATCTCTTCCATCTGTTGCTCGAAGGCCTCGGCGGAGATATCGCCACGGACCCGACACATCTGCGGCTGGTGGTACCAGGAGCCGAGGTAAAACCCGAGCTTGTCCGGCCCCGGCAGGCTGATCCAGTAACGCCAGAGGTGCGGCATCCGTTGCTCCACGCCTTCCGGCAGGGCAAACGCCCGGGTGACCAGAAAGCGGTTGTCCAGCCAGTCGTAGAAGCGGTACAGCAGCTCGGCCTTGCCCGCGGCATCGTTGCCGCTGATGAGCACCAGCACCGGCCCCTTGATGGATTTGCGCAGCTCATACTGGGCGTCCAGCAGCGCCTCGGTCAGCTCCGCCTCCTGCTTCTCGAACTCATCGTCGCTCAGGGAATGCTCAGCCATCTTTGTCGCCCGATCGGGATTTATTGACTGACGGCCAGTATAGTTGCCGATCGGACTCATGTTGGAACTGAATCAGCGATGGCAAAGAACAAGCGACTCTACGGCTGCACCGACTGCGGCGCCACCTTCAGCAAGTGGTCGGGCCAATGCGGCGAGTGTCAGGCATGGAACACCCTGGTCGAGACGGTGATCGACACCACTCCCACCGGCGGCAGCGGCGGTGCGTCCCGGGGCGGCAACTGGGCGGGAGAGATGGCCCAGGTAAAGACCCTGGCCGAGGTATCCACCGAAGAAACCCCGCGCCAGCCCAGCGGCTCGTCTGAACTCGACCGGGTGCTCGGCGGCGGTCTGGTCAGCGGCTCGGTGGTCCTCATCGGCGGCGATCCCGGTATCGGCAAGTCGACCATCCTGCTGCAGACCCTGTGCCGCCTGGCGCAGAGCATGCCGGCGCTGTATGTGACCGGTGAAGAGTCCCAGCAGCAGGTCGCCATGCGCGCCGAACGCCTCGGCCTGCCGAAGGATCAGCTCAAGGTGATGACCGAAACCTGCATCGAGAGCATCATCGCCACCGCCCGCCGCGAGCAGCCGAAGGTCATGGTGGTGGACTCCATCCAGACCATCTTCACCGAACAGCTGCAATCGGCCCCCGGCGGCGTTGCCCAGGTACGCGAAAGCGCCGCCCTGCTGGTGCGCTTCGCCAAGCAGAGCGGCACGGCCATCTTCCTGGTCGGTCACGTGACCAAGGAAGGCTCGCTGGCCGGCCCGCGGGTGCTGGAACACATGGTGGATACCGTGCTGTATTTCGAAGGGGAGTCCGATGGCCGCCTGCGCATGCTGCGGGCGGTGAAGAACCGCTTCGGTGCGGTAAACGAACTGGGCGTGTTCGCCATGACCGACAAAGGCCTGAAGGAAGTCGCCAACCCCTCGGCAATCTTCCTGTCCCGCTATGATGCGCCGATACCGGGCAGTGTGGTCATGTCCACCTGGGAAGGGTCGCGGCCGATGCTGGTGGAGGTACAGGCGCTGGTCGACACCAGCCACCTGGGCAACCCGCGGCGGGTCACCCTGGGGCTGGACCAGAACCGGCTGGCAATGCTGCTGGCGGTACTGCATCGCCACGGCGGCGTGCCCACTTATGACCAGGACGTGTTCGTCAACGTGGTCGGCGGGGTCAAGGTGCTGGAAACCGCCGCCGACCTGGCCCTGCTCGCCGCAGTCATCTCCAGTCTGCGCAACCGCCCGCTGCCGATGGACCTGATGGTGTTCGGGGAGCTGGGACTGTCCGGTGAAGTGCGCCCGGTGCCCAGCGGGCAGGAGCGATTGAAGGAAGCGGCCAAGCACGGGTTTACCCGGGCGATCGTGCCCAAGGCCAACGCACCCAAGGAAGCGCCCAAGGGCATGCAGGTGGTGGCGGTCACGCGGCTGGATGAGGCGCTGGGGGTTTTGTTTGAGTGAGGGGGTGGGGGCCCATGTAGGGCCCCCACCCCCCTCAAAGAAAGGTTGTACACACAATCTGTGGATAACTCTGTGAGCAGCCTAGGTGCAACTCGTCGTAAGCCTCGGTAATACAGGCGTTCGACGCTTCTGTTCAAATAACAGACAATCGCCGTGCAAGGCATCCTACCGACGCCGTAAAACCGCTGCAAGCCCCATGAGCTCTGCCCTTCAGCCCATCCCTTCCAGAAATTGCCAACTTTTTCCCACTCTCCCGATTCAGGGGATTGACAAACACTCGGAGCGATGAATCCACAGCGGCCATCCACATAAACTGTGGATAACCCTGTGAACTCTCTTGGGAAATCATCCGCTGATGCCGATACCATGTGGCTCAGCGCGGGCTGGTCAGGGATTGAGCAGCGGTTCGATACCGGGTGCTTCGCTGGGCTCTTCACGATCATCGGAACTGTTGCGCTGGTTGATCTGCTTCAGCCGCTGCACCACGCGATCATTGATCGAGCCTGCGGGGAAGTTGCCCTGCTCGTCCGGCTCACCGGCATTTTCCCCGGCCAGCAGGCTGAGGGCCTGGTCGACGTTGTCCACCGCATAGATGTGGAAAAGGCCCTCTTCGGCCGCGTCCATCACCGCCTTGTCCAGCATCAGGTTGGGCACGTTGACCCGGGGGATGATGACGCCCTGCTTGCCGGTCAGGCCGCGGGCCTGGCACAGGCGGAAGAAGCCTTCGATCTTGACGTTGACTCCGCCGATCGCCTGCACTTCGCCGAACTGGTTGATCGAGCCGGTAATGGCGAAGCACTGTTGCAGCGGTGCCCGGGCCAGTGCCGAGATCAGCGCACAGACTTCGCCGAGCGAGGCACTGTCGCCGTCGATGTAACCGTATGACTGCTCCAGCGCGATGCTCGCGGAAATCTCCAGCTGGTGATCCTGAGCATAACGGCTGCCCAGATACCCGGTCAGGATCATCACGCCCTTGGAATGGATCGGCTGCCCCAGATTCACCTCGCGTTCAATATCGACGATGCCACTGCTGCCGGGATATACCGAGGCACTGATGCGGGCCGGCACGCCGAACACCGAGTCGCCGATGGCCAGCACGGTCAGGCCGTTGCATTTGCCCACCGCCGCGCCGTCGGTATCGATCAGGATGACGCCGGACAGCATGTCCTCGCGTATGCGGGCGCTGGCGCGCCCGGTGCGGTTCTCCTTGGCCTGCAGGGCGCGTTCGATGTGGCCGGTATCGGTTATCTTGTCGCCGGCCAGTTCGCGCACCAGATCCGCCTCGGCAACCAGCTGGAAGATGTCACTGATACTCGCCGACAGATGCTGCTGATGCTCGGCCAGCCTGGCGCTGTAGGTCAGGATGCGGGCCACTGCGGCAACCGTCAGCGGCGCCATGCCCTCCTCGTCTACCCGGGTCTTGAGCAGCTGGGCCATGCCCTCGATGCTGTCCGGGGTGCGCGGCAGGTAATCATCGAAGTCCACCAGCACCCGGAACAGCTCCTGAAAGTCCGGATCGTAATCCTGCAGCATGTAGTAGGCGCGCCGGGAGCCGATCAGCACCACCTTAACCGCCAGCGGAATCACCTGGGGCGTCAGGGTCACTGTGGTCAGCCGGCCGATGTCGGCCCAGGGCGACTCGATCTTCAGCTCGCGGGAGTGCAGGGCGCGCTTGAGCGCTTCCCAGACGAAGGGTTCAGCCAGCAGCTTGTCTGCCTCCAGCACCAGATAGCCGTTATTGGCCCGGTGCAGTGCGCCGGCGCGAATGTTGCGGTAGGTGGTCACCAGCGCACCCTGCTCGGAGGTGTATTCCACCCGGCCGAACAGGTTGTCGTAGGACGGGTGCGGTTCATGCACTACCGGTGCGCCGGGTGAGCCGCCATGCTCCACGATCAGGTTGGGGCTGTAATGGTCGATAAGCGCGGCCTTCTTTGCCGCCTCCGGGCGCGCCTCGGCCCGCTCGTCCACCAGCAGTTCCACCACCACCTTGAGCAGATTCTGGTGGATGGCGTTGATGTATTCGCACATCAGCGGGTTATCGCAGTAGCGTTCGGTCAATGGGTCGAGCAGCGGTTGCAGCGCCTCGGTGATGGTCTGCTCGTTCAGCTCGCGCAGCTCGTTGCTGGATTCGCGCTTCCACTGGGGCAGGCTGGACAGCGCCTCGCTCAGCTGCTCCTCGAGCACCGCAATATCCTCGTGGTAGCGCTCGCGCTCGGCATCCGGCAGCTGGGCAAACTGGGCCTCGTCCAGCCCCTTGCCGTCGCGGATGGGCGTGAAGCCCAGATTGCCGCCGTCCCGGTAGATCATGATCTGGCGCTCCAGCGCCTGACGCTCGACCGTTTCGATGGCGGCGTCATAGCGGCGGTTGAAGCGCTGGTCGATGGCGCTCTTCTTCTGCTGGAACGCCGGGTGCTCGAATGCCGCCGGGAAGGTCGCCAGCAGGTTGTCCACCAGCTGCTCGATATCCTCCACCAGCCGGGCACCGGTGCCCGGCGCCAGATGCAGCGCCTTGGGTGCCCGCGGCTCGTCGAAGTTGTTGATGTAGACGCAGTCCTGCGGGGTGGGCATACGCTTGGCTTCGGCCTGCAGATAGCGCATGGCATAGGAGAACCTGCCGGTCCCCGGCTCGCCCATGACGAACATGTTGTAGCCGGCGCGCTTCATCGCCACGCCGAAATGCATCGCTTCCACAGCGCGGTCCTGGCCGAGGATGCCCTTGAACGGCTCCAGGTCATCCGTGGAGTCGAAGCCCAGGCTTTTCAGGTCGATGGGGGCGGTCAATTGCTCGGGCTGTAAACGTAGCGGGCCGGGTCTGGTCATCAAGCTTCCCTTATGAATTCGTCAGTCTGGAGTCAGTGTAAACCACTAATGATCGACAGGCAGGCGCAGCGCTAGACGCCGAACCGGCGCACCATCTCGCGTACCAGCGGCTTCATGAAAAAGCTCTGTTCGGGCATCAGGTCGACACGCAGGCCGCGGTCACGCAGCTCATCGGCCACCACCGGCCCGACCGCGGCGATCGTCAGCCCATTGAGGATGGTGACAAGGCCGGGCTCGCCGACGTGCCGCTTGCCGATCTGGAACAACCGGCGCACCTGGGTCGCGCTGGTGAAGGCGATGGCATCCAGCGTACCGCTGGCCAGCTCGTCGATGAGCGCGACCACCCGCCGGTCCTCGACGTCATCGGCATAGATGTAGGGCCACACCGGCATCGCTACGGCACCGGCCTCCCGCAGAAATTCCATCAGCAGCGGGTTGGGATCGGTACCGTAGAGCTGCACGGCGATGCGCCGGCCTTTCAGGTCTTCGGGCTGCAGGGTGTCGATGACCCCCTGGGTGGTGGGGGCAACCGCGACCAGGTCGGCCTTCAACCCGATACTGCGCAGCGCCGCACCGGGCTTGGGGCCGCGGGTGATCTTGCGCACCTGCGCGAGCCTGGCAATGAAGTCCTCGCGCACCGAGCCGCCGGCACGCTCGGCGGCGCCGAGCAACCGGCGGATGCCTTCCCCGGTCAGGGCGATGAGGTCGTCCCAGTGTTCAGTGTTGAAGCGGTCCAGCCAGTCCACCACTGGCTGCTGGTCCGGTGCGTCGTGAATGGACACCAGCGGACAACGCAGCACCTCCGCCCCGCGCTTGAGAAGCATGTCGGCAAACAGATCGAGTTCACGACTTTCCGGCAGGGCAATACGGCGGCCGGTGAGGGGCAGAGTGGCAGGCATGGAGGCATCCCTTTCAGAGCGGAAAGCCCCATGCTAACGGGGGGCACAGGGGATTGAAAGGGGAGCAGTGGGGTGGAACGGGCGCGCTTCGCACGCCAATCGCCCCGAGGTCGGGGCTCCCACAAATGACTCGAGCAAGAGGGAATCCTCCGCTGGCTGAAAATGACCCTGTGTCGCCCCTGGCTGTGCCCGGCCAAACGCCCGGGACTGCGCCCCACCCCTGCAACCTCCTGGCCGGAATCCATCTCTTTAAATCCTCGGACGGTAGGAGCCCCGACCCCGGGGCGATTGGGCTGCGCAGCAGCCCCCGACACGCCTACCAACCCATCAAACCCCATCCTGAAAAATCCCTACGGCCCACCCTGCGCCAGCATCCCGCCCGGCTCCTGATTGATATGCGGCGCCAGCACAGGTGCCATGCTTTTCAATACCTGCGCCGGCAACGCGGAGGTGAAATGGAACGCCCCCGCATCCTCACCCGGCACGAACGCGGTCAGCGTCCCGAAATGGTTTTCGCCGATGAAGAACACAAAGGTGGCCGTGCGGTTCATCACCTCGGTCGCTACCACCGCCCCGGTGCGGGTAACCGTATGGATGCGGTTATCCCCGGTCCCGGTCTTGCCGCCGATCACCAGCGGCTCCCCGTTGGCGGCGGTGAAAACACCCTGCAACCGTCGCCCGGTACCGTCATCCACCACCGCCGACAGCGCCTGGCGCAGCGCCGCTGCCACCTCCGGCGCCAGCACCTGCTCCTCCTGCAGAGGTTCAGGTTCAAAGCGGGTCTCCCACGGGGTATCTGCGGCAAAGTGCAGACTGGTCAGGCGCCGCACGCCGGTCCGTTTGCCATCATTGATGATGATGCCCATCAGCTCCGCCAGGGCGCTGGGGCGGTCGCCCGAGCTGCCCAGCGCGGTGCCCAGCGACGGCACAAGATGGGGGAAGGGATAACCCACCCGCTGCCAGCGCGCGTGCAGCGCATTGAAGGCTTCGCGCTCCAGCATGATGCGGATGCGCGTATTGCGGGCACTGGCATGCCGGCTGCGGAACAACCACTTGTACACTTCCTGCCGCTCGGCCGCGCTGGCGGACAGCACATCGCTCAGGGTGGCCTGCGGGTGCTGACGCAGATAACCGAGCAGCCACAGCTCCAGCGGGTGCACCTTGGCGATATACCCCTGGTCGTTCAGGTTGAAGCTGCCCGGCGCATAGGTGCGATACAGGCGCTCGATACGCTCCGGGCTCTGCGGCACCCGCACGTTCTCCACCAGAAAGTCACGGAAGCTGTCGAAATCCGCCTCTGGATGCAGCTCGCGGTACACCACCGACAGCCGCGCCGCTATCGGCTGCACCTGGCGCAGCAGCCGGGCGAAACGCTGCTGCTCGTCCATCCCCTCGTAGCGGCGCCAGAAACGCTGCAGGAATACCCGCCCTTCCCTGTCGGCAAACGTCTGCAGGTAGGCCTGGCGACGCGGGTCCCGGTCGTTGGTCAGCAGGCTGGTGGCATCGTCCACGCTCTGGTGCAGGCTGTAGCGGATCACATCGCGCAGCAGTCGCACGTAAGGCAGGTTGATCGACTCCTGCAGCGCCTGCTGCACGGTGACGATGCGGCGGTCGTCTTCCTTGCGGAAGTTGCTGAACCGCTGCACCCCACTGCCGGTGAAGAACTGCTCATAAGGGGAAGCGGAATAGCGGCGCTGCAGGGCGGCATCAAGCATCTGCGCCAGCGTGGCTTCCGGGTTCAGGCGCAGGTATTCCAGCGCCCACAAAGTCAGCGGATCCCCCCGGCGGTCCCGGGCGTTCCGCCGGGTGTCATCATCGGCACCGGCCAGCTGACCATGCAGCTCGGCGATGATTTCCAGGTAACTGGTCAGCACCCGCAGCTTGGCGGTGGAGCCCAGCTCCAGTTTGCTGCCGGAGTTGAGATCAAAGGGCAGCCCGGTGGTGTCGGTCTGCACCCGCACCTGGTGCCCGGTCGGGGTGCGCTCCATCAGGGTGAAACTGTAGCGGACCTGGGAGGCCTGCTGCGGCGACAGCAAGCGCTCGCCCAGCAATCCTGCCTCCGAGGCGGATAACTCATCCGCCAGCGCTTCGAGAAAACTCCCTACCGCGCGCTGCAGCTCCACGTCCAGCGTGCTCTGGACCTGGAGATCCAGCCGGTCCAGATCGTAGGTCGACTGGCCGAGCAGCGACACCAGCTGATTGCGGGTGACCCAGGCGGTCTTGTCCACCGTGGCCGGCTCCAGCAACGGGTCCTGCTGCCAGTCCCGGTAGCTCACGTCGCTGGCCAGTGCCACCCGCGCCAGCTCGCCGTCGATCCGCTGGTGGTTGTGCAGCAGTCGCAGATGGCTGTCGACAAGTTCGCGCAGCTCGTCCCGCCCGCCCAGCAGATACCAGCTCGGCCGCCGCTGGGCGATCACCAGAGACAGCGCCTGACGCAACGCCACCGCCTGAGCCTCAATGCCCCGCTCGCCATTGAGATCGGCCGTGAAGTCATCAATATCCGCAGCAAACCAGACCCACAGCGCATCCCCCATGCCATGCACCTCGCCGTGCCCGGGCGCTGCAGCCAGGGGGACGGTGTTGAGGTAGTCGCGCACCAGCTGCTGGCGGACCTGCATGGTTTCCGGGCCGTGCATATAGGCGCGCACTGCGGCAGAGGCCATCTGCCGCAGCTTGTCGGTGGGCGAGTGGGTGCGGCCCTCCAGCGAATGACGGTATTTCTCCATCTGGGTGGCCAGGGTACTGGCGCCATGGCTGGGGCCATCACCGCCCAGCGAGCCGGTCACCAGCGACATCGACGCCCCGACCAGGCGCGGCCAGTCCACCGCCGGGTTGGCCCGCGGCAGGCTCGGATCCAGCAGGTGGCGGTTCTCGATGAACAGCAGGGCCTCGATCAGCAGCGGGGGAATATCCGTGAACGCGTTGAAGCGAAAGCGCGGATAATCGTATGTGTAGATCAGCTCACCGTGGGCGTCGGTGATCTTCAACCCGGCGTGGGTCTTCTCTTCGTAGGGCAGAAACAGGCCGTGGCCGGCGTACTGCAGCAGGTCGTCGGAGAAGCGCGCCTGGCGGGTGACTTCAAATCCATGGCGATCCAGCCCGGCCTGGAATTGCGGCAGCTTGCTGTAGCCCAACCGCTCGTTGAAAGGGCCTGCATCCGGAAAATGGATAGCATCGCTCTGCCCATCACCAAGCTGGTAATGGAGCCGATTGGCGTACTCGCTGAACCAATTGGACTGGAACCAGGCATAACGGAACTCGAACCCGGCCAGACAGACCAGAATCAGCGATAAAAAGCCCAGTAAAATCCAGATTCGCAGCCTCATGTTTCTCCCCTTCTCTGGGTAACTTTGAGTCTAGTAGAGGCTGATCGTTTCGTTTGGAATCCAGACAAAAAGAAGGCCGGGACATGCCCGGCCTTCGTCGCAGCGCAGGGGCTTATCAGCCGCCAGCGCCAGCGCCCGCACCGCTGGCGCCACCGGAACCGGCACCGCCGGTACCTGCACCTGTGCTGCCGGCGCCACCGCTGGTACCAGTGCCTGCACCCGAGCCAGTGCCGGTACCAGTACCAGAGCCAGTCCCCGGACCGGAGCCGCCGCCACCGGCGCCATCCACATTACTGGGGTTGCGTGGATCGGTCGGTGAGCGCGAATCATTAGTGGTGGAATCCTGGTAGTTGCCAGAATCCATGCTCCGCTTGTCCTTATCACCATCGTGGTCGTGCGCCATTGCCATGGGAGCGGCCGAGGCCAGGGCAAAGGTAAACAGTGCGCTGTAGATCAGTTTCTGTTTCATGCTTTCCTCCGGTGTTTTCAGGGACTACATTCAGTAGAAAAAGCGCCCTGGCAATGGTTCAACAAAAGCGCTCAACGGCCACGGTATGGTTTTGTCGTGACAGCTGTGGAAAAATTGCCGCCCATTTTCTTTCGAGCCGCCTATGACCGCCCCCCGCTTCTCCATGGAAGAACTCACCACCGAATGGCTGGATTGCCTCGACAGCTTTCCGCTGGAGATCCGGCAGGTGACCGCCCGGCTGGCCGAAGAGCACAAGAGCGAGCTGGCCGGCCACTTCTACGTGTCCATGCTCGCGCACCGGGAAGCGGCCATGTTCCTCTCCCACGAGGAGGTCAAGACCCGGCTGAGCAAGTCCATGGAGAACTGGATCACCAATCTCTATGCCTCGCATGATGCGAAGGACATTCAGTCGGTCATCAACCACCAGAACCTGATCGGCGACATCCACGCGCGGATTTCCATCCCCATCCATCTGGTGCTGCGCGGCGCCCGGCTGCTGAAGCATCAGCTGATCGGCATCCTGCGCGAGACCCTGCCGCAGGAGCAGGCGATCCCGGCGAGCAGTTTCTGCGCCACGCTGGTTGACCTGGCGATGGAGATCATGAGCCACGCCTACTCCACCTCCCACGACCGGGGCTCGCGAGCCGAGGAAAGCTATCGCCTGTTCGCGGTGGCGCAGAACATTGCCAGCGAAAAGGAAAAACAGCGTGCCGCCCTGCTCGACTGGGAAAACCAGATGATGTTCGACGTGGCCACCCACCTCACGGCGGACCAGCTGCCCCGGCTGGGCGCGTCCGAGTTCGGCCTGTGGTTCCGCCACAAGGGTGCCCATGGCTTTGAAGGCGCGGTGGAGACCGGGCTGATCCTCGACTCCATGGCACGCATCGATGATGTCCTGCTGCCGATGTTCGCCCTGCGTCGGGACGACGCTCCCGAGCGCGACAACCTGCCCCTGCTGCGGGAGCTGCGCGAGCAGACCCGGAGTATCGCCTATCATCTGGAGTTGCTGTTCGAGCAGAACAGCGAACTGGAGTCCGGCCGTGACGTACTGACCCGCCTGCTCAACCGCAAGTACCTGTCGGTGGTGCTCAACAAGCAGATCCAGTATGCGCGCAACAGCGGTGCCAGCTTTGCGGTCCTGTCGATCGATATTGACCACTTCAAGCAGCTGAACGATACCCACGGCCACGAGGCCGGCGACCTGGTGCTGCAACAGTT
Source organism: Halopseudomonas pertucinogena (assembly GCF_014646575.1). Taxonomy (GTDB): domain Bacteria; phylum Pseudomonadota; class Gammaproteobacteria; order Pseudomonadales; family Pseudomonadaceae; genus Halopseudomonas; species Halopseudomonas pertucinogena. The sequence continues at coordinate 75,425 of NZ_BMNN01000003.1, forward strand.
TGCCTCGCTGCTGATGAACAAGAGCCGCGCCGGCGATTACCTATTCCGCATGGGTGGCGAAGAGTTCCTGCTGATCATGGTCGACGTGAACGACAGCAGCGCCGCCCGGGCAGCGGAAAAAATTCGCAGGCTGATAGCTGAAGAAACCTTCCGCCTGCCCCAGAACGCCAACCTCCACCTGACCGCCAGCCTCGGCCTGGCCCTCTTCAACGGCCACCCCGATTACCAGCAACTCCTGCGCCGCTCGGACGCCGCCCTGTACGAAGCCAAACACAACGGCCGCAACCGGGTGGTAGTGGCGGCGGGTTGACCGGCGCGCTACGCACGCCAATCGCGGCGAGGCGGTCCGGCGTTCCGGCGCCGCTCCTACGGGTTAGGGGGATTGGGGTTGTGTGTAGACGCCCCAACCCCGGGGCGATCGCGGCTTTTTCTGTAGGAGCCCCGACCCCGGGGCGATTGGGCTGCGCAGCAGCCCCGTTCCAAACCGCGCCCCTCCAAACCGCGCCCCTCCCATCAACCCCCTACAAATACCGCCCCCACTGCAACCACGCCGCCCCCGGCGTCACCTCTCCCCCCACACCACCGCCACCCCCACCCCCGGTCACCGGCACCAACCCACCCGACGGGTCATAGCGATCCCGGATCACCGCAGGCACCCGGAGATTGATCACCGTACTGGCACTCATCTGATTCACCACCGACCCATTGTTACGCTGCGCCAGCGCCGATATATACCCATGCAGCCGCGCATTGCCCGCCGTACTGAACAGATTCCCCGCCCGCGTCACCCCAAACACCGTCCGCTGCACATCAATATCCCCACCGATATAAACACTCCGCGAGCAGCCATTGATATTCCCCAGCGGGCAGCTCCCCGCCATCAGCGCGTAATTGCCCAATCCCCCATGGGCCAGATGGTTGTAACCCGACCGACAGAACTCCCGAGGCCGCAGGCGGTACGCCGCGTTGTTGCACACCCCCAGCGCCGTGTGCCCCTCCGCCGTAATCCCGTGCGGCCCGGCATAGTTCAGCGCAAACACCGCACCGCCGGCGCTGCTCACCGTCAGGTTGCCGGTGGCGATGAAGGTATTCGTATAGGTGCCATTTCCGATCACCAGGTCCCCGTCGAACAGCACCACCCCCGGCGCATGATGGTTGCCGTCCAGCGTCCAGGCTCCGCTGCGATAGGTCACCAGCGCCGCGCCGGCATGGGATCCATGCCCGGTCTGGGCAAGGCACTCGCCGGCCGTCTCATCCCGCCGCGACGGCGCGTTATTGTTGATGCACAGATACCCGGCCACGGTCCGGCTGGTCCAGTATGGATTGCCCGGATCGATGATATTGGCGGTGCGATAGAAATAGCCGTTACGCCGCACTTCCGCAGGATTGGCCGGGTCGTCCCAGTCACGAACGCCTTCCACCCCCTGCACTTTCACCCGCACCACTCCATTTACCCAGGAATAGATATAGTTGGCAGCCGAGCGGTAGGCGTTGGCATCGAACACCTCAGGCTGCACTTCCACCGGCGGCACTGGCACCAACGGCACCGGAGCGGTCGAACGGGTCGCCACACCCCGACAGCTGGAGTTGTTGGTGAAATTGCCGCCATAGGTGGCCGAATTCCAGGTCGGCGAGCAGCCCACCATCAGCAGGTCGCCTTCGGCCTGCACTCGCCCGACACTGGCGGTGCTGTTGAACTCCACCGCACCCTTCGAATAGATGTTGGCGATGGTCGGGCTCGGCCGGGTACGCACACCGAAGCCAGGCGCCATCGAGCACCACTGCACCGCACCCGGCGCGCACTGCGCCACACCCGACGGCTTGTTCGCAAGCGCGCGGATGTCTCCATGCTTACCGCCGGCCACCTCCACCGAACCATTGGCGGTAATCAGATTGCTGTTGATGGTGTTGGCCAGACAGGCGTTGCGCGTGGCCTTGACCTCCTGCACGGTGAAACTGCCATTGCTCACCAGCACGTCACAGTTGGCGTGCATTTCACGGAAATCGCTGGCCGAGCCACCGACAAACCGGATCGAACGGGTGGAGCGGATCACATCAATACCACCCGTGGACAACCCACCCATGCTCACCTCGCCATCCACGGTGATCTCGTAACTCTCCCCCGGGTCGGTCAGCACCTGCATCGAGCCGGTGATATTCAACCCATCCCGGAACACCACCACCTCTCGGCTCGGCGCCGGCGGCGCCCCCTCCCCTTCGCCCGGCGGCCGTATACGATAGACCGTCTCCAGGGTACTGGTGGCGGCCGCCCGCGAGCCCGCCGCCGAAGTGGCACGGATATGCAGCCGCAGGTCGACGCTGTCCGGCTGGCTGGCATCATATTCCGCCAGCGACAGTTCCACGCCCTCCAACCCCGACAGCTCCAGCGCCCCACTCTGACTGCGCAGTGCCTGATCCAGCGCCTGCCAATCGTCCGCCGACTGGACCACTTCCTGCAGATACCCCTGAAAGGCTTCCGCCGCCAGCCAGGCACGCTGCTGGGCCATGGTCTGCGCATGCAGACTGACGGACATTTCCTGACTCGACCGCAGCTGGGATACCCCCACCAGCGTGGCTGAGGTCAGCGACAACCCGAGCAGCACCACGGTCAATACCGTTGCGATCCCCCGTTGGCCTCTACGCATGTTCACGACCGGGCCCTCATCTGAAGTTGACCAGACAGGCGCTGCTCACCACGGGCACCGACTCGGTACCCGCCGCATCAGCCCCCACCGGATGACGGGCATGCATGCGCGCCCGCAGCAGCCCCTCGCCCGCGACGCCCAGCGCCTGACAGGGCTCCTGCACCAGCTCCAGGGCGGTAAAGCCACCGTCCAGCGTGCCGGGATCAAACAACACACGCCGCTGCGCCACCGGCCAGGCCGCCCCGCTCAGCCCGCCACCGCACGCCTGCGGCGGAAGATATTCGAGCCCTCCGGCCGCCGTCACATGCAGCCCGGCACAGCGCAACGCACCATCATCAACCCGCCACAGCAGCACCGCGCCCGTCCCGCTGGCGGCGCAGCTGCCGCCGCGCAACTGACCACCGGGGGTACTGGCTGCGCAGATGCCGACATCCGTACCGGGCGCTGCGTCCTCGATACCGAACCCCGCCTCCTGCAGATAACCATGGGCCGCCAGCAACGCTGCCGACCTGTCGCCCGACAGCCGCGCATAGGCCGCCGACTCGGTGGTGGTATGCATGACCGTCCGGTACAGCGCCATCATCCCCAGCACCGCCAACAGCGACACCAGCAGCCCGATCATCAGGCTGATCAGGGAAATACCCCGCTGCCGTGCAGCCCCTCGCCCACTCACAGGCATCATTCAATACCCCAGCTCGAAACGGCCATCCCCGCCGACCAGCTGAGCCGGATCACTGGTCACCGACAGCCGCGCCGCCTCCACGCTCACCACCCGCTCCACGCCTCCTACCGAGATCCGCACGTTCACCGTCTCGCCCTGCCGCGCAAAGCCCATTTCGCTGCCCGCCACCGGCACCGAACTCACGCCAGGCTCCGCCAGCATCGCCTCGCGCAGCCCGAGCAGCACCTGATTCTCGGTCGTGGCGTAACGCTGCACCGCCAGCGACTGCACCGTCACATGGGCCAGCCCCAGCCCGGTGATGGCAATCAGCAAAACGCTGATCAACGCCTCCAGCAGAGAAATGCCCCGCTCACTGAAAGGTGTGGACATCGGTCATGCCTCCCTTGGCCAACTGCACCGACACCGGAGCAGCCAGCTGGCCACGGTTGTTCAACAGGATGGGAAAGGGTCCGGTCAGCGCCACGCCGCTGGGCAGCGTGCTGCGCCAGAGCGGGTCAGTACAGGGACCGGAGGGCAGCCGGCAGACACGCAATTGCCGGCTGGCAGCGTCATGCACGATGCGCGCCGCAGGGTCATCCCCCACCGCCCCGCCTTCATTGCGCAGGGCCACCGCCCGGGCATGGCCGAACGCCTGGTTGAGCTGGCCGGACGCCGCATGCAGATCCGAGCCCGCCCCCCAACTTGAAGTAAGCGGCGTAGCCGCCATTGCCAACAGCCCGACGATCAGCAACACAAGCGCCAGCTCGATGAGCGACAGCCCCAGCTGCCTGCGAGCCCGGATCACCATGAGGTAAACCCGCAGCCCGCCGTCGCCGTGCGCTGGTTCTCACCGTCCAACGTCAGCACACAGCCGCTCAGGTTGCCGCTGCCGGTGGCCTGCAGCCGCCAGGGGTTGCCAGCAATATAGGAATGGGAAAAATCCCCCTGGGCAGGGCTCCACTGTGAGAAGGCCGCCTTCACCGCAGCCGTCCCGCTTATGTTGGACGTCGGATAGGCCAGCGTACGCTGAAAGCGCGCCTCCACCGCCGCCGCCAGCCCCACCAGGTCCGCAGCCGCTGTCTTGGCCCGGCTCTTCTGTATGTACCCCTGATAGGACGGCAGCGCAATCGCAGCCAGAATGCCGACAATGGCCAGCACCACCATCAGCTCCAGCAGCGTCAGCCCGCGCGAGCGCCCCGGCAAAGCTCGCCGCGACCGCAAACGCAGCGTTGATTGGGCCATGACTCAGACTCCAGTACCAGCTAGAAAACAGCCGTCCCTGGGTGGAAATCCATGGTCGATGACAGGCTTGTTAATAAGCGCCGTCAGAGGTTGTGACAGCGGGAGGGGGGAAGAGTCTCAGGGAATTGCCGGGTCAGACGGTGCTTCATTTCGCTCCGTCATTGGAAAGTCACTCCTTGCAGTTGGGATAGACGGTGCATTCTTTTCCGCCCATTGAGAAAGTTCTGAATGTCGGCGGGTTTCTGCACCACACCCATGTGCCCTCGGGTGTTTCCTCCTCAGCACAAGGCTTCCATCCCTGCGGAAATTTAATCCAGGTTTCATCCATGGCGGGCTCTTCCTCCGGATTCACCCGCAGATCCAGCCGTACCGTCTTGCCTGCCAGCTCATCCCGCCCCAGCACCGCACCAACCGAACGACGCTTGGCAAAGTCCGGATCGAGTTGCCAGTGCTCGTCCGGCTCGGAGCAACTCAGCAGCTTGCTCAGTTCAAGTTGCAGCTTGCTGATCTGAAACAACCAGGTGCAATAGCCGCGGACCGTCAGACTACCGTCGCTGTTGAACGGCGGCGCTTGCTCCGGGCGGCTATCAACAATCGCAAGACCGCCATGGGCGGCATCATCCTGCCAACGTTGCTGGCCATAGCGACCAATAAACTGCAAAGCCACCCGCCGCAGCGTCCCGTTACACAACCCGATGTGGCAGGTCAGCGGAATATCCATGCTGAAGTCTGCGGGATGATCATGGTAGGGGGTCGTGTACTGGGTAATGAGTTCGCGGGTGACCTCTTCGCCCTGACCGATGCTGTATACCTGACAGCGCTCGGGGTTGTCCGGCGAGAAATAGGCAGTAGCCCGAATCGAGAAATGCGCTGGCAACTCCCCTGTCAGGGTAAAGCGTTCACGCCCTTCCCTCTCGGTCAGGGACAACACTGCTTCCTTGGCCAGTGAGCCGGTCAGGGTGCAACCACCTAGGAAGGCCATGGACAACGACAGGATCAGCGGTTTCCCTTTGCGCAGCACTAATGGCTCAGCGCCCTTTCCGGAGGTCGTATCAGTCATCCCTGGTTACTCCTTGCAATTGGGATAGACGGTGCATTCCTGATCACCCATCCTGAATGTCTTGAACACTGGGGGAGACTGGCACCGCTCTGACGACTCAGTGCCCTGACACGGTTTCCATCCTTTCTCGGTTTGTATCCACCTGCGATACATGGAAGGCTCTTCTTCCGGATTAACCCGCAGATCCAGCCGTACCGTCTTGCCCGCCAACTCATCGCGCCCCAGCACTGCACCGACCGAACGACGCTTGACAAAGTCCGGGTCGAGCTGCCAGTGCTCGTCCGGCTCGGAGCAACTGAGGAGCTTGCTTATCTGCCCTGACCAGGCTCTGGCCTTGCTCAGTTGAAACAACCAGGTGCAATAACCACGGACCGTCAGAGTACCGTCGCTGTCGAACGGTGGCGCCTGTTCCGGACGGCTATCAACAATTGCAAGCCCGCCATGGGCGGCATCATCCTGCCAACGTTGCTGGCCATAGCGACCAATAAACTGCAAAGCCACCCGCCGCAGCGTCCCGTTACACAATCCGATGTGGTATGTCAGCGGAATATCCATGCTGAAGTCTGCGGGATGATCATGATAGGTGGTCGTGTACTGGGTGATGAGTTCCCGGGTCACCTCTCGCCCCTGGCCGATGCTGTATACCTGACAGCGCTCGGGGTTGTCCGGCGAGAAATAGGCGGTGGCCCGAATCGAGAAATGCGCAGGCAGCTCGCCAGCGAGAGTAAAGCGTTCACGCCCTTCCCGCTCGGTCAGGGACAGCACTGCTTCCTTGGCCAGTGAGATGGTCAAGGTGCAGCCACCGAGGAAGGTCATGAACACCGACAGGATCAGCAGTTTCCCTTTGCGGAGCACTAATGGCTCAACGCTCTTTCCGGATGTCGTATTAACCATCCTAGGGTTACTCCTTGCATTTGGGATAGACGGTGCATTCCTGATCACCCATCTTGAATGTCTTGAACACTGGGGGAGATTGACAACTTATCCAGCCTCCTTCCCGAGGTAAGCAAGGCTTCCAGCCTTCTGGAAACTTGATCCAGGTATTCCGGTAAGCCGGGGTTTCTTCCGGATTAACCCGCAGATCCAGCCGTACCGTCTTGCCTGCCAACTCATCCCGCCCCAGCACCGCACCAACCGAACGACGCTTGGCAAAGTCCGGATCAAGTTGCCAGTGCTCGTCCGGCTCGGAGCAACTGAGGAGCTTGCTTATCTGCCCTGACCAGGCTCTGGCCTTGCTCAGTTGAAACAACCAGGTGCAGTAGCCGCGGACCGTCAGAGTACCGTCGCTGTCGAACGATGGCGCCTGTTCCGGACGGCTATCGACAATCGCAAGCCCGCCATGGCCAGCATGATGCTGCCAGCTCTGCTCTCCATAACGCCCTCTGATCAACAAGGCGACTTGCTGCAGCGTCCCATTACACAACCCGATGTGGTAGGTCAGCGGAATAGCCAGGCTGAAGTCGGCCGGATGATCATGGTAGGTGGTCGTGTACTGGGTAATGAGTTCGCGGGTTACCTCTTCGCCCTGACCGATGCTGTATACCTGACAGCGCTCGGGGTTGTCCGGCGAGAAGTAGGCGGTCGCCTGAATCGAGAAATGCGCAGGCAGCTCGCCAGCGAGAGTAAAGCGTTCACGCCCTTCCCGCTCGGTCAGGGACAGCACTGCTTCCTTGGCCAGTGAGCTGGTCAGGGTGCAGCCACCGAGGAAGGTCATGGACACCGACAGGATCAGCAGCTTCCCTTTGCGGAGCACTAATGGCTCAGCGCCCTTTCCGGAGGTCGTATCAGTCATCCCTGGTTACTCCTTGCAATTGGGATAGACGGTGCATTCTTTTCCATCCATTGAAAAAGTCCTGAATGTCGGCGGGTTTCTGCACCACACCCATGTGCCCTCGGGTGTTTCCTCCTCAGCACAAGGCTTCCATCCCTGCGGAAATTCAATCCACGTCTCGCGCATGGCAGGTCGCTCCTCCGGATTAACCCGCAGATCCAGCCGTACCGTCTTGCCCGCCAACTCATCGCGCCCAAGCACTGCGCCAATCGAGCGACGCTTGGCAAAGTCCGGATCGAGTTGCCAGTGCTCGTCCGGCTCGGAACAGCTGAGCAGTTTGCTCAGTTCAAGCTGCAGCTTGCTGATCTGGAACAACCAGGTGCAGTAGCCGCGGACCGTCAGAGTGCCGTCGCGGTCGAACGGTGGCGCCTGCGCCGGCCGGCTATCAACAATTGCAAGCCCGCCATAGGCGGCATCATCCTGCCAGCGTTGCTGGCCATAGCGACCAATAAACTGTAAAGCCACCCGCCGCAGCGTCCCGTTACACAACCCGATGTGGTAGGTCAGCGGAATATCCATGCTGAGGTCGGCCGGACGGTCATGGTAGGGGGTCGTGTATTGGGTAATGAGTTCGCGGGTCACCTCTTCGCCTTGGCCGATGCTGTATACCTGACAGCGCTCAGGGTTGTCCGGAGAGAAATAGGCAGTAGCCCGAATCGAGAAGTGCGCTGGCAGCTCGCCAGCCAGGGTAAAGCGTTCACGCCCTTCCCGCTCGGTCAGGGACAGGACAGCTTCCTTGGCCAGTGAGCCGGTCAGGGTGCAGCCACCGAGCAACGCCAGTGAGAGTGGGAGAATCAGTTTTCTTATCATGATGTATGCCGTAGCAGGGCGACGACAGCCTGCCCAATCAGGGCGTCAGCCGAAGCTCAGGCGTAATCCGGCGCGCGATGGCCGGCCCTCTGAACCAACCACTGCGCTTGTCTGATCTCCGCCAGCTGCAACCACTCATCCAGTAACCGAGGCAATTCCTCATGCACAACCTGGTCGCCGAACAGGTCCTTTGCAGTGATCAGCCGCTCGGCTTGGGCAACCAGTCGTCGCTCTGCCCTGTACAGCTGGGCCCGCTGCTGTTCGCGCTCGGCCCGCGCCTTGTCCACCCCATCAAAGTAAGCATGGCGACGCTGGGTTTTGTTCATGTTATAGAAACGGGTGTCATAGCGCCTGCGCACCTCACGCTCGAACTCCTGGAAAGTGTCAGCGTCCCACGCGGCAAGGTGCTGCTTGAGCCGTTGCAGCTGGGGCTGCAATTCGGCCTGCTCCTCTGCGGTAAACAATGCGCCCCCACGCTCCAGGCTGGCATGCCAGCGCAGCAGATTGGCCAGCGCTGCGCGGGTATAGGATTTGCTTATGGAGTGATCCGGCACTTGAAACAACTGGTAAACAAAGTTGCTGCGCGTGGGCATATCGTACTCAATAGCCAACTCTGCCGCGCAGGCTGCGCTGGCATTCTGTTCGATAGCTTCACAGCCAGGCTGCCAAAGTACCGAAGCAGCAATGCCGGCACCGGGCTTGCGTGGCATGAAATGATATTGTTCGCCGTGATGCTGGTAGCCATCCCCTTTCAGATTGACCAAGCCGGCCAACAATATCGCAATCCGTACATGAGGCGCTCCCAGGGAGCCGAGCAACATCGCCGCACCGGGAACGGCCAGCCTCCACTCTGCATCCAACCAGGCGAAAGGTACTCCAGGAACCGGGTCGTTATGGTTTACCAGCCGGTGGTGAACCAGATCCTTTGCGCTTTCGACAAAGGTGGTATTGCCGGCACGGGGAGCACCGAAGGTGTAGAGTACAACCGAAGGCGAGCCCGGCAGTCTTCTCAACCAGTCCGCGAGCAAGAGAGCAATGGCACCGCCGAGACTATGGCCACAGACAATAATGGTATGAGCACTTGTTAAAAAGCCCTCCAAGTATCGCTCTATGAACTCTTTTACCGCTACGAATGCACCATAAAACCCCCGATGAACTTCACCCTCAAATTCATCCGCAACAATCTGTCGCGCATCGAAATCCCTCAGCCAATCCTGCAGCCCCTCAGTACCCCGCACGGAAATCAGGATCATTCGATCATTGTGAGTGACAAAGGCTTGGGTATGGGTTTTACGGTCGTGCAGAAAATGAATACTTTCTGGAGTTGCACCGCTTTTTTGTTGAGCGTAACGTTCGGGATCATATGGCACCACTTCCAGGCGCTGGGAGTAAGCCACCTCCTCGTATAAAAGATGCTGCTGCCCCCTGTTGAACAAAGTAGCCTTTTGCTGTGTAGCCAGCTGCTCACGCAGTACATGACCAATGCTGCCCGGCACCTGATAAGGTGGCGGCTTGGGCTGGTAGGTGTCGGAGGGTTGCTTCTCACTGAAAGGGGCGTATACCAGATCGCTCATCACCGCCAGATGATAGGCGTTCAGAGCACTGAATTCGGGGGATAGAGAGAACAGCGGTCGATAGGCGCGCAGCGCCTTGACCTCCAGCACATGATGCTGGTTCGGCTCCAGGGCGATACCAGGCACATTCTCCCCTTCCATACCGGGCATGGCGGCTTTCAGAATAGCACTGGGACGTGGCGTCCAATGCTCGTCCGGATCAGGAAGATGCTTGTTGGCTGCCACAAAATCGCTGACTTCCACTCGAAAGAATCGCGCGTTCTCTTCCAGAGCCCGCTGCTCTGCCATCCAGGTTCTGCCATCAGATCGGCGGGGGCCTATAGAGGTTTGTTCGGCAGCTACTTGCAGATCTGAAATAGGGAGGGGATAAGCCTTACGGTCGATGAGTGTTTCGTACCACCTATCACGGCCAGAATAATCGGCAACAACAGACAACAACATAGCACCGGAGTACACCCCAACAAATCGCGCAAACCCTTCGCCATCCAGTTCAGCGAAGTATTCCTGTCCTTGCGAGTCACGCAAAATCACAGACAACCCACTATATTTTTCTGCTTGGCCAAATTCATCCACCAAGCGGATGCTCACCCATTGAGTTCTTTAGGGGCATGCCAATTGCTCAACAACATTCCCATATGTTGTATTAACCATCCCTGGTTACTCCTTGCAATTGGGATAGACGGTGCATTCCTGGTCACCCATCTTGAATGTCTTGAACACCGGAGGAGACTGGCACCGCTCTGACGACTCAGTGCCCTGACACGGTTTCCATCCTTTCTCGGTTTGTATCCACCTGCGATACATGGAAGGCTCTTCTTCCGGATTCACCCTCAGATCCAGCCGTACCGTCTTTCCTGCCAGCTCATCCCGCCCCAGCACTGCGCCAACCGAACGACGCTTGGCAAAGTCCGGATCGAGTTGCCAGTGCTCGTCCGGCTCGGAGCAACTCAGCAACTTGCTCAGCTCAAGCTGCAGCTTGCTGATCTGAAACAACCAGGTGCAGTAGCCACGGACCGTCAGACTACCGTCGCTGTTGAACGGTGGCGCTTGCTCCGGCCGGCTATCGACAATCCCAAGACCGCCATGGTCAGCATGATGCTGCCAGCTCCGCTCTCCATAACGCCCTCTGATCAACAAGGCCACTTGCTGCAGCGTCCCGTTACACAACCCGATGTGGTAGGTCAGCGGAATATCCATGCTGAAGTCGGCGGGATGATCATGGTAGGTGGTCGTGTACTGGGTAATGAGTTCGCGGGTCACCTCTTCGCCCTGACCGATGCTGTATACCTGGCAGCGCTCAGGGTTGTCCGGCGAGAAGTAGGCGGTCGCCTGAATCGAGAAATGCGCGGGTAGCTCGCCTGCCAGGGTAAAGCGTTCACGCCCTTCCCGCTCGGTCAGGGACAGCACACCTTCCTTGGCCAGTGAGCCGGTCAGGGTGCAACCACCCAGAAACGCCAGTGAGAGCGGGAGAATCAGTTTTCTTATCATGATGTATGCCGTAGCAGGTCAACGACGGCCTGTCGGCAGCGTTGATAATGTTGGTCGGGTGTCTCTCCCTCTCTGCCGGTCCAGAAACCGGACTGAGCCAGATCAGAGTCAAGTTGGTGAGTCAGCAGAAATTCCAGTTGCTCGCTTTGTCCCCAGCCCCATTCGTTCGCGGTCTCCAGCTGACTGTCCAGCCACTCCATGAGCGGCCTGGCACTTGCCAGGCGAGTCGTTGCCTGAGGATGCTGCGCCCATAGCCAGTCGTATGCGTTCTTATGCTGTATGTTCCTGGCAACCTCCGGTGGCTCGGGCACGTCCAGCCATGGTTGCCCCTGCGCTGCGGCATGATGCGCGGGAGCTGCGTTCTCCGTTATCAGCCAGGCATCACCGGCCCAGCATAAAGCGGATTCAAGCGGCCCCAACAGCAACGGAATCTGCGTGACTGACAGGGCGGAAAGATGATGGGCGATCACCCGGTTATCCTGAAAACGGTAAAGCGCCTTGCCCGACGGTCCTTCAATCAACAAGCGCTCCCGCCAATGATTGGCAAGGTCCATCAACGACAACCCGGAGGCGCTGGCCAGCCATCCCCAGTTACGCTCCGGCGCTTCCCACAAATGGGATAACGCAACGGAGTGCTGCGCAGAGACTTTTATCAACCAGGGCCCGATATCAGCTAACTCATCCCATTCGGTTCCGCTGTAGAGGTTGACGTACTCATCCATGACATCCGCATTAAACAGCTCAGGGATCGGATCGGGCTCTGCGAGCCGGTCGATCATCAAAAACAGGTCCCGCCCAGCATGTTGTTGCTCAGCGAGCCAGTTAACAGCGGGTTCAGCGATTCGTGTCAGAGCTGACATGCGCCCTCCATGCAGGTTTCACACACCGGGCAACGGCTGGCACCCAGTGAGCGGGCCATGCGTGCCAAGTCACGCTGCGCCGCGGCCAATCCTGTAGTTGTGTTTTCGGTAGACGGTGCTGCCAACTGTCGGCCGGTCAGCGCCTCGCCAGCCATGATCGCCGCTTCGGGCAGGAGAACTCTGGCGCCGCTGCCTTTGCCCGGGTTCCCTCCTGCGTTCTGCCGAATGGTTGGCCCCACGACCGTCACCCCAGCGGGCGTGATGCGGATAAAGCTGCCGCCTGCGCTGAGTGTCAGCTCGCTATCCGCTTCGATCACCATTTTCTGCCCGGCCTTCAGGTGTATCTCGCGGCCGGCTTTGGTCAGCTGGGCGACGCCGGCCTGAAGATGCTGGCTTCCGGCGACGGTCAGATGATCATCGGCCTTGATTTCGGTCTTGCGGTCGGCGTGGGTGGTGTGGTGTTCCTCGGCCAGGTTTTCAGTATAGCGGTTGGCTTCGATGTGTTCGTGGCGTTCGTTGCCGACACGGATTTTCTGGTCGTGCTGGATGTTCTGTTCCCAGTCGCGCTGGGCGTGGATGAAGATCTGTTCCTCGCCGGCCCGGTCTTCGATCCGTAGCTCGTTGAAGCCGTTGCCGCCGGGGCTGCTCAGGCTCTTGAAGACGGTTCGGGTCTTGTGCTCGGGCAGGTCGTAGGGCACCGGGTGGGCGCTGTTGTACAGGCAGCCGGAGACCAAGGGCTGGTCCGGGTCGCCTTCGAGGAAGCTGACCAGGACCTCCATACCGATGCGCGGGATGGTGACGCTACCCCAGTGGTTGCCGGCCCAGTTGCTGGCGACTCTTAGCCAGCAGCTGGTGTTGGCGTCGGCCTGGCCTTCGCGGTCCCAGTGGAACTGGACCTTGATGCGGCCCTGATCGTCGCAGTGGATTTCTTCGTTGGCAGGGCCGGTGACCACGGCGGTCTGCTGGCCCAGCATCCGGGGTTTGGGGTGGCGCAGGGCTGGGCGGTGCGGGGTGTCCCAGGGGGTGGCCTGGAAGTGGTTGCGGTAGCCTTGGGTGAAGGCTGTTTCCCCCTCCCCCTTCGCGGGAGGGGGAGAATAATCGGTGTCCGCCGATTCTGCGCTGGTTATGGACTCTTCCAGAACCTGGGGTTGTTTGCCTTCATGGTGGATCTCGGTAATCAGCCAGAGGTCGTTCCAGCTGTCGCGGGGGTGGCCCTGGAGTTCGATGAAGTGGCCGCTGCGCAGGGTCGGTTGGTCGCTGTGGGCAGTGGCTAGGTGGTAGTCGCTGCGGTGGCGTTCGAGGCTGCGCTGGGCCAGGTGCTTGCCGCGGCTGCGGTCGGTGAAGCGGCCGGGGTAGTCGTAGTCTTCCAGGTCGGGCAGTTGTTCGGCCCGGGCCTGGCTTTCCAGCTGCAGGCGGGCCTTGTTGGGGTCGTAG
>NZ_BMNN01000003.1:89171-333595 GCF_014646575.1 Halopseudomonas pertucinogena
TACCGGCTCGTCAGCGACCATGCCGTTGCCCTGGTCAAAGCTGACCGGGCTCAATCTCGGGAATACGGTCTGGTCGTCGCCGAACACCAGCAGGTGGCCGTCCGGGCTGTGACGGAAGTGGTAATGGATGCCCTCTTCCTCGCACAGGCGCTGGATGAAATGCAGGTCGCTTTCATCGTACTGGGTGCAGTAATCCCGTTCGGGATACTCGCTGCCCAGCTGGAACTGGAAGGCGTCGCTCTGGATGCCGTGGTCTTCGAGTACCCGGCTGATGATCTGGGGTACGGTCAGATGCTGGAAGATCCGCTGGTTGTGGCGCAGCGACAGGTAGTGCAGGTGCGGTACCAGCTCCAGCCGGTAGCGGGTCATACGTTTGCCGGACTCGCCGATGGCGGCGTGGTGGATCAGCCCGTGCAGGCCGGTGCCGTTGCCCAGATCGAGCCAGGCGTTGTGTTGCAGCAGGGCTTCCAGGTCCAGATCGGGCTGGTCGCTGACCAGCTGCAGTTCGATGCGGTAGCACTGACTGATCGCCTCGCGGGCGCGGAAGGCCAGGACCTTGAAGTCGTGGTCGATGCCCGGCAGGGTCAGGGTGAAGTGTGGTTGGTCGGCGGGAGCAAACATCCAGAGGTCCTTGTCTGATAACGGTCCTGCCGTTACAGCGGTTTACGGCCCCTGCATTATTCCCTATCGCGCCACTGCTCGCTGTGAGCGAGTCGGCATATTAGCGACCAAAAATGAAGGGGAAGGGTCTCAGGGAATTGCGGGAGGGGAATGTTCAATATTCATTAGTTGCCTTAGAATGCCCCTTCTCAACATGCCGCGTCCGCCGGCTGTATTGCCCTTTCCGGTTTTCATTTCATGACATCCATCGACACCGCCCGCCAGGGCAGCTGGTTTGGCGTTATCGCGCTGGCCCTGGCTGCGTTCATTTTCAACACCACCGAGTTTGCCCCGGTGGCGCTGCTGACCGACATCGGCGCCAGCTTCGACATGCCGCCGGAACAGGTCGGCCTGATATTAACCATCTATGCCTGGCTGGTTGCCCTGGCCTCCCTGCCGCTGATGTTGCTGACACGTCATATCGAACGCCGCCGGCTGTTGATGAGCGTATTCGTTCTGTTCATAGCCAGTCACCTGCTGTCCTTCGTCGCCTGGAACTACAGCATCCTGGTCGTCAGTCGCACCGGTATCGCACTGGCCCATGCGGTGTTCTGGTCGATCACCGCCTCGCTGGCCGTGCGCGTCGCGCCACCGGGGCGCGAAGCCCAGGCGCTGGGCCTGCTGGCAGCCGGAACCACCCTGGCCATGGTGCTGGGCATCCCACTCGGGCGGCTGGTCGGAGAACTGTTCGGCTGGCGAATCACCTTCGCCGGCATCGCCGGTGTCGCGCTGCTGTGCATGCTTGTCCTGGCACGTCTTCTGCCTCTGTTGCCAAGCCACAACAGCGGCTCCCTGAGCAGCCTCCCCATATTGATCCGGCGCCCTGCACTGATGGTGGTCTATGCCCTGGTGGTCATCTGTGTCACCGCCCAGTTCACCGCCTACAGCTATATCGAACCCTTCGTACGGGATATCGCCGGGCTGGTCGGTAACCAGATCACCGGACTGCTGCTGATATTCGGCGGCGCTGGCCTGTTTGGCGCCCTGATTTTCAGTCGTTATAGCCCCAGTTACCCGCGCAGCGTGCTTGCCGGCAACCTGATCGCGCTGGCCTTTTGTCTGCTGTTGCTGCTGGCTTCCGCCAGTAATATCTGGTCACTCGGAATACTCTGTTTCATCTGGGGTGCAGCTATTCTCGGGCTGACGCTGGCTCTGCAGTCACGCGTTTTGCGTATAGCCTCGGACGCCACCGACGTAGCCATGGCGCTGTTTTCCGGGTTGTATAACCTCGGCATTGGCGCCGGCGCCCTGCTCGGCAGCCAGATTACCAGCCAGCTGGGCCTTGCCAATGTCGGTCTCGTGGGCGGGATGTTCGGCCTCGGCGGGCTGCTTATCTGCCTCATGGCCCTGTGGCGCCTGCCTCCGCAAATGCCGGTTCTCCGCACCACCTGAAAAAGCGCCGCCAGGGCAACTGGCGCTCAGAAGAGTGTTGAAAAAGAGCCGACGAACGGTTCGTCGCCGGAAACCTACCGGTCATCGTCATCAACGAGACCTTGCGAAGCGGCATCCTTATAGTGCACGCACTAGAAGGAGGATTCTGGATGAATCGTTATAAGGGATTTACGCTGATAGAGCTGATGGTGGTGTTGGCTATCCTTGCCGTCGTCGCTTTTATCGCAGTGCCAAACTTTACCAGCCTCATAAGAGACAACCGCGCTGAAGCCCAGGCGGAAACCCTCAACTCACTGTTTCAGTTCGCCCGAAGCGAGGCAGTGATCCGCAAGATCGATACCTTCGTTGTCCTCGACCCCAGCGCAGGCGAGATTGAAGTCTTGGCTTCCAGCGTGAATGGCGAAGTGCTGCGGACATCATCATTTGATCCTGCCATCATCAGCCTCGACGCCAGCGCCACCACAGTTGGCTACCGGCCCAACGGCACCACCACTGTCCCCGGCTTCGAAGCAGTGCTCTGCAGCGGCGGTAATGTCGACAACGCGAGGCTCGTAACCATCGCCGGCAGCGGCACCACCATCCTGCATAACAAAGGCAAGAAAGCCAACGGCACCAATCTGGGGAGCTGTACATTATGACGCATGCAAAATCCGGCGGATTCAGCCTCCTTGAAGTGCTGGTAACTATCCTGCTGACGGCGGTAGGCATCCTGGGCATGGTCGCGATGCAAGGCAAGGCGATCCAATACACCCAGGATTCTGTGGAGCGCACCCACGCAGCCATGCTGGCAAACGAGCTGCTGGAAATCATCCGTGCCACGCCCAGCAGTCTGCTCAGCGCCGATGGCTCGCCGCTGTTCGACTCGCTGCCGGCCAGCACAAGTGACGTCTGCCTCAATATAGATACCAAACTGATAGAAACCCAGGTCGCCTGTTGGGCAACCAAGGCCCGCGCACTGCTGCCGGGAGCCGATTCGCTCGGGGAAAACTTTGTCTCGTGCATCTCCACTGAGCCGGGCGTGTGTGACGACAATGGTGCAGCGGTGGAAATTCGTCTGGCTTGGAATGCCACTGGCGAAGGCTGCCTCACAGCAGGTGATGTTGAAAACAGCCTCTGCACATTCACGTTCAGGAGTCAGATATGAAACCGGACTTCCCAGCCATGGACCGGCAACGCGGACTGTCTCTCATCGAGCTGATGGTCGCCCTGCTGCTGAGCACACTGCTTATCCTCGGCATTACCCAGGTGTATATCGACAACAAGAGAAACTACGCCTTTCAGCAGGGCCAGTCAGACAATCTGGAAAACGCCCGCTACGCACTCATGCTTTTCGAAGAAGAGCTGTATCGCACAGGCTACCAGGCCAGTGCGGATTACGGCTTCGAAAACGCGTTTCGCGCTGACCCCAACGCATCCGAAAATTGCGCGTTCTCGGCCGGCGAGGTCATCAACTTTGATGTGACAGACCAACGCATATGCATTCGATATCAACCATCTCTCCCTCAGCTGACTGTCTGCTCTGGCGAAGCGGTACCCGGCTTGACGGACCCGTATCAAGCTGACGCAGCCCCGGTCACGGTGGAGTTGGATATCTCGAACAACTCCCTGCACTGCAACGGCGTGCCGCTGATCAACAACATGGTGGACATAAAGCTTATGTTCGGCGTCAGCGATGAACTCACCAGAGAAACCCAGAAGTTCACCGACGTGCCAGCCGCCAATGAGCGTATACGTTCTGTCCGTTACGCAGCCCTGCTGAAAAGCCGCTCGGAAAACCTCACCGACGACAACAACAGCCGCGTATATAGCGCCTGGCGCGAAAAATGGTATTCCGAAAGCGGAGCTGTTGCCCCTGACCGCGCCCTCTATTTCTCGACTGAAAATACAATTGCACTGAGGAACCTGGCCAAATGAACATTCAGAATAAGGGTTCTTTCTACCGCGGCAGGCAGAACGGGGCCGTCCTTCTTGTGGCTCTGGTTTTCCTTTTGATCATCACCACGCTCGCTGTAACAAGCATGCGAGAGGTGGCTCTTGATTCACGCATCACCAGTAATCTGATCGATCATAAAAGACTGTTCAACGCAGCAGAGGCAGGCTTGACGGACGGCCAATACCGAACCATCGGCACCAAGGTCAAGATTCCGGGTGAGTACAGCCTGGCCACGGCGCTGCGGCCACTGAACGCCACCGCGACCTGCGCAAACAGCGACTTCAAGGACCCCTGCCTGCTTCTGGAGACGCCCAGGTTCCAGCAGGACTTCGCTGACGCCACCAAACGAAAGCAGTACGCACCAGATGACGCTACCGAGTTCGACGAGAGTATCAACTGGTATGCCATACCCGCACCCGGCGGAGCGGATGCCGGGGAAAGCGAAAACCCCGAATACGGCAACATGATGATGGGGGTCGGCACCTTCCGATATGAGATCAACAGCCAGGCCACGCACGGAGACGGCGAGGTTCGCCTGCGCTCAACCATTTACCGTATCTACAACTAATTCGAATCCAGGATGATGACATGAAGCCGGCCTCTCATATTTTGAAGGCGCTGATCAGTGCGAGTGCCTTCTCTCTGATCTGCCATGCAGGACTGACCCAGGCTGCCGTCAGCCAACAACCCCTTATGCTGGTTGAGTCCGTGGCCCCAAACCTGATCTTTACCTTGGATAGTTCAGGAAGTATGCGCTGGGCGTTTGCTCCTGACAGCATTGGCGTAAACAATAACAATGATATCCAGAACGCGTTACGTAATAGCCGCAGGGCCAAGTCGTCTACGTTCAATCCTCTTTATTACAACCCAGAGGTTACCTATCGCTTACCAGTAAAGCTGAACGATGACGGAACCCCGGCCGCCTCTGGCTATACAACGAGTTTCACTAATGCCTACCATAACGGCTACCAGACTTCCTATGGATCCGCCAACCTCAGCAACAACTATCGTGTTAGCTGGAACTGGGATATTAACGGAACGCAAAGCTATAACTACAACAGCTATACGAACTACGGCGCACCGACAAACCGAGTTTATAACCTCGCGGAAAACCCTTCGAGTGACTTCAACTCTTGGAATAACAACCGTACGCGAAGCGGGGTTCCCGCCTATTACTACGTTTACGACGAGTCACTCAGCGGCTGCAATAACAATATCAATAACGACAACTGCTATCGAAAGGTAGATGTAGGCACGAGCGAGCGTCAGAACTTCGCAATCTGGTATTCATTCTACCGTAATCGTGCGCTCGCAACCCTGACAGCCGCCAACCTCGCATTCAACGATCTTCCGTCATCCATCCGTTTTACCTGGCAGGATCTCGACAGGTGTCAGCTTAACCACAGTAACTGCCAGAACAACTACTTCCGCACCTTTACCGATCGCCATAAAGGCAACTTCTTCAAATGGCTCGCCAACGTGGATTTCAGCACCGGCACGCCCTTGAGAAAAGCCCTGGACGACGCGGGCAAGTTCCTCCGCACGAACGATGCGTGGGCATATAACCCCAACCCCATGACCGCAGGAGGCGGCAGGGGCTCATCGGTGCAATCGCCCGAGTACTCCTGCCGCCCCTCTTTCCACGTCATGATGTCAGATGGCATGTGGAACGGCGCAAACGGCAATCCGACTGGCACTCTGCGGTCAGACGACAGCAGCTTCTCGCTGCCTGGCATAGGCAACTACACGTCATCCATACGTCCTTTCGGCGACAGCACCACGAACACACTGGCTGACCTTGCCATGCACTACTGGGCTACGGACCTCCGCCCCAATCTGGATAATGACGTCAAACCCTATATGCCCTTCAAAGGCCCCAACGAGAACTGGGACCCGCGCAACAACCCGGCTACCTGGCAACATATGGTGAACTACACCATGGGCCTGGGCCTCAGTCAGAGCCTTACCCAGAACGGATTGACCTGGGAAGGCGATACTTTCAGCGGCGGCTACCAGAACATCGTAAACGGCAGCCGCTCTTGGCCCGCCGCAGCGGCAGATAGCGGCAACAACGTGTATGACCTCTGGCACGCCGCCATTAACTCGCGGGGCGAGTTCTTCAGCGTCGACCGCCCGGAGGACATGATCCAGGCCTTCAACGACATCATCAATCGTATCGCAGAGCGTACTGCGACTGCCGCAGCGGCAGGGGCGGCGCCGTCGACTATCGATAATGAACCGGATCAACCGCTCAGCTTCACCACCAAGACCAGAGCCTACTTTCCCGAATACAACAGCGAAGACTGGTCGGGCGACGTGAAGCAGGCGGTCATTACACGCCTGCCGGACGGCACCCACTCGCGCACCATGGGCTGGTCCGCCCGTGACGTCATGAACAGCCAGGGGACGCGAAACATTTATATGGCAGGCGGCGCGGGCGCAACCGGCCTGAGAGAGTTCACCTATAACAATCTGAGTAACTCGCTCAAGACCATCTTCAACAGGAACCCCGATAGCTTGGGCAGCTCTACGGATAATCGGGGAGCTGACCGGGTGGCGTACCTCAAAGGCAGCCGCGCAGCCGAGGGCACAGCGAACAACCAGTTCAGGCGCAGAAGCTCGGTACTGGGTGACATTATCAACTCCCAGCCGGCGGTTGTAGGCACCCCCGCCTACCTGCCCTATCTGGCAGACAAGATCGACGGTAACCCCGGCGACTATCTGCAGTTCCAGAAGAAATATTCTACAAATGCAGAGAGCCCCAACAGGCAGGAACTCATTTATGTAGGCGCAAACGACGGCATGCTGCACGCCCTGTCCGCCGCTACGGGCGAGGAAGTATTCGCCTTCGTTCCGTCTGCGGTATTGCAACATATGCCGAAGCTGACCGGCCAGACCTATGCCGGCGGCGGTCACCGGTTCTTCGTGGACGGCTCACCCATCGTCCGCGATGTTTATATCAACGACGAATGGCGCACCGTGCTCGTGGGCACCCTCCGTGCGGGCGGCAAGTCTGTCTTCGCGCTGGACATCACCGAGCCGGGTGCCGACGGCAGCGGCGTCAAGTTGCTGTGGGAAATCACGGACGCCACTGCGGGATATGAAAATCTCGGGTACAGCTTCCCCGAGCCGGAAATCGTGAGACTGCACAGCGGCGAGTGGGCTGTGCTCCAGGCCAACGGTTATGAGAGTGCCGATGGCGTTGCCTCACTTTTCATCATAGATATCGCCGATGGCACCCTGATCAAGGAGGTCATCGCGGAGCACGGTGCGAGCGGCGCAAATGGGCTGTCCGGCATCCGCGGCGCCGACAACAACGGCGACGGGATCGTGGATTACGCTTACGCTGGCGACCTCCAGGGCAATCTGTGGCGGTTCGATCTTTCCAAGTCAGTCAGTGTGGCAAACGGTGACCCCTTCGCCCGCTCAAGACAAACCGGCGTCAGCGCCAGCGATTACAAGGTGTCCTACGGCGGCAAGCCGCTGTATCAGGCGACCTACTCGAACGGCAATATCCAGCCGATTACCGCCCCACCCTCTCTGGTCAGACATCCGACAAGACGGGGATATCTGGTCATCGTGGGCACCGGCAAATACTTCGAGACGGATGACGCCGCCCCGGACACCACCAAGGCACACAGCGTTTATGCCATCTGGGACAGGCTCACCCGCGGTCAGTCTACTGCAGCGGTCAACCCCGGAAATGTGACCAGGGCCAACCTGCAACAGCAGCGCATCGTGGAAGAGAAGGTCACCAGCTTCTCCGGTGATGCAGGGTCGACCAACTGGACACTGCGTTACCTGACAGACGAGCCCTTCCAATGGTACAGAGAAGGGACAAGCCCGGCCGACGAAGAACTGCGCAGCAGCGTCGAAACCTGGGGTTGGTACGTCGACCTGGAGGTCGGCACGAGCAAGAAGGGTGAAATGATGATCCAGAGGATGTCCGCCCGCGGCGACACCCTGCTGTTCAGCACCCTCACGCCTAACGAAGATCCCTGCGCAGATGGTGCCGGCTATTGGGCCTACGGCATCAACGCCCACACTGGTGCCAGAACCAAACACCCGATGTTCGACTTCAACCGGGACGGGGTGCACGATCGCAGAGATACCGATGACGGCACCGCCCCCAGCGGTTTCTCCACCGAGTCCCCCATTACGGTCACAAACGACGGCATCGGTATTGATATCAGTGGCGGCGTAGGCATCAACTTTGCCGAAGAGCCTGCCGGTCGCGATAGCTGGCAAACCATGCCGCTGGAGGTAGAAGAGGAATGAGCAAGCCAATGATGCACAACAACAGGGGTTTTACCCTGATTGAAGTAATGATTGTGGTATTGATCGTAGGCATCCTCGCCTCGATCGCCGTGCCCAGCTACCGCGAGCACGTGCTCCGCGGTAACAGGGCAGAAGGCCAGGCGTTATTGACGACAGCCGCAGCGAGGCAGGAGAGGTATCGGGTACAGAACAACAGTTATGCCAAGACAACGGCAGAGCTCTACGGCGGAGCCAAAACATCAGAAACCGGTAAATACAGTCTAGGTGTAGCTGGGGACGGCACGGATTACACTCTGACCGCCACGCCAACTTTCAGTGACAGCGACTGCGGTAACTTTACCTTGGATACCAAAGGCGAGAGAAACGTGACTGGCAGTAAAGGCCTGGCACACTGCTGGAGATAGCTGAATAGATAATCGAGCCGGACGCCGAAGCGCAGGGACCCGCCCTGCGCATTACGATAACGGAGTGCTATTTCGAACTCGGGCAAAACCTGGCGTATAAAAGCGCCGCTCGACGAAATAATAACTCAGCACGGCGCCCAGCAAACCGAGCCCGCCGCCTACCATCAAAATAAACAACCAGTGCTCACTCCCTACCCAGTCACGTAAAGCTCGCATGACTGGGTAGTGCCAGAGATACAATCCGTAGGACATCCGACCCAGCCAAGCCAGCAAGCCCCAGCCCAACCAGGACGGCTGGGCCAACAGTAGCAGCGCGGCCCCTAGTTCTGCGATAGTAAAGCCGTAACGGACTGGCCAGAGAAGATAAAAGTGCATTTCCACCGCGAGGCTCCAGACGTGAGCCAGCTCGGAAACAAAGCCGCCGAGGTAAGCGGCGTAATTGACCACATAAAATGCGGTCAGTACGGCATCACGGAAATGCTTGCTGAACATGACATCCGGAAACACCCAGGGTGCCAGGAGAAGATAGACCGCTAGCATCAGCAGCAGTGCGGGTACCAATCGACGCAGACGTCGGACGAAAAAACGCCCCAGCCGCAGACACCCTTCCCGCTCTTGCTCCACGAGCAGCAACCGGGTAATCAAATAACCGGATAAGACGAAAAAGACATCGACACCAAAGAACCCACCAGGCGATCCGGGCACGCGAGCATGATGCACCACCACGATCAGCGCAGCCAGCGCACGAATCCCGTCAAGCGGTGGGCTATAGGTGATGCGGGTGGGAAGCATCAATGTGAGGCAGCACCAGAGTAATGCGCGTCCAATGCCGCATACAGCTGCTCAAGCATGGCGTCAGTGGAACTGCCTGATGCTCTCGTTCCATTCCCTACCCATACTGTTACGCCACCCTCATCATCAAGGATGGCCAACGAGGGGGCTCCATAAAGCAGACCGGGCTGGACATGTATACGCAGCCGTTCTGCTGACGGCTGATAGGAGAAGACACTATAACCGTAGCAACCTCGGAATACGTTTTCTCTGCATATGTCCTCTGCTGGGGCCTGCGTCACTGCAAACCGGCCATTTGTTCGCAAAGATGACAATAGTTCTGCCAAGGCCATGGCGCTGCCTGATAGGCCCGCCGAAGAGGAAAGCGCCTTGAAATCGAAGTAACGCCAGTAATCTTCGCCATAGAATCCTGAATGGCGGAAGTCGTAGATCACTTCATCGTCCAGATAAGGACCGTCAATGAAGCGGATACCCCGCGCCGCCAGGTCGTACTCCTGCTCCATCAGCGCACGAAAATCTCGGAACTCGGGAGTGCTTTGCTCCAGCAACATGCCTAGCAAACAGTAATTGAGGTTGGAATAGGCGTAACGGCTGCCCGGGGTGAAGTCCAGCCGCACTGTACTCAATGGGTCCGCTGTGTATGGGCACCAGGGCTTTCTGTCACGCACGACCATGGAGTCGGCTGTTTTCAATCGGTCAAAGCCAGCGCTGTGGCGTAAGAGATGCCCTACTGTTAATTGACTGAGGCGCTCATCTAAAGGCTCGGCTGCCACGTCCAGCTGATCAAATACCACATCATCAAGCGCCAAGCGACCAGCTTGAACGTCCCGGAGTACCAGATCCGCTGTCAACAGCTTGGTCATGCTTGCGTAGCGAAAGCGGGTACGGGAATTTACGGGTAAGGACATCAACGGCACGCCAGACCAGCCGTAATAACACTCATGACCATCCCCGTCTGCGGATATATGAGCTAGCTGACCCGCTGGGGATGCGTTATTCCAAAGAGAAAACTTGGAGACACTGCCCATCCAATCAGGTGCACTCGGCGAGCAGCTCAGAGTCGGAGCCGAAAGAGCCGCAGATAGCGGATAAAGCGCTCGCAAAACCTTGGGGCGATCTCCTATCCAGAAATAGGAGGGAACGCCTAGTAATGAACTGCCTACCACGATGGCTGCAAACAGACGGATAATATGACGCATCCTGATTCCCTGGATACTTAAATGAAGAACCCCGCCGGATGGCGGGGTTCTTGTGGCCAAAACGTTACTTACGACCCTACCTTACAACCGGTTGGTGCGTAGGTCTCATCCACGGTAGTGGTGCACGACCATACGCCGTCATTGTTCCGGCTCCAAGTAAGAGTTTTGGTTCTGATTGGAGCTGCA
Source organism: Halopseudomonas pertucinogena (assembly GCF_014646575.1). GTDB lineage: Bacteria > Pseudomonadota > Gammaproteobacteria > Pseudomonadales > Pseudomonadaceae > Halopseudomonas > Halopseudomonas pertucinogena. Next base: position 100,016 of record NZ_BMNN01000003.1, read on the forward strand.
GCGCTCTGGCCGAATTTGGCCGCGATAGAAGCAGTATTCGCTTCCAAGCCGATATTAACAGTCAGCCCATCTTGCGGACCACCTTCACCTTCTTCACCAATGAGATTACTTTCAGTCCAGCCTAGATCACATGCTGGCGTGGTTGTTAAATCCTTGCCTTCCATCATGCAGGTTTCAATGACCGTACGAAGGGAGCCGGTCTCAGACATAACCCTGCTAACCTGCGACTTCGCTACGTAATTCTGATATTGCGGGATAGCGATAGCAGCCAGAATACCAATGATCGCAACCACGATCATCAGTTCAATAAGGGTAAAACCTTTTTGCATTTGAGCTTTCATTTCTCAACTCCATTTGTATTTGAGGTAGCCGATGGGCTGAATATAATAATGCAGATGTTGTGCCAAGTCGGACAAACACATTCAAACAATCGCCAGCCGCGATGGATCGCTGGGGCTCATTGCGTTGTGCCTTGGCGTTGGGGAGGTCTTCATGGGGAGGGAATGGCTGCGCTTACACGCGCTGGGCGGCAGGATGTGACATTTTTTGTCAGGCGTTGTTAGGCTGGGGAAGGATCGCATTTTTGTAACGCAATCGCCCCGAGGTCGGGGCTCCTACAGATTGACGCCGATGGAGACTCCGCGCCTCTTTGTGTATCGCCTTCTTGCTGTACTATAGTCGACGTCAAATGCCTTGGGCTTGATGCCCGTCAAACCGTACCGAGATTGACCTTATGGATACCCCCGCTCTCTCCGGCCTGGCCCGGCGGATCGTTCAGGAAGAACTGTTGGATGCCCAGGCCGCTGGCAAAGCCAGTCAGCAGGCCAGTCAGGAGAAGATCCCTTTTATCACCTATCTGGTGCAGAACAAGCTAGCCAAGGCGCGCGATCTGGCGATTGTCTGCGCGGAAGAGTTTGGTTACCCCTTTCTGGATCTCGCTGCGCTGGATCGTGACAGCCAACCGGAGGTCGCGCTCGTCAGCGAGAAGCTGATTCGTCAGCATTGTGTGCTGCCGCTGTATAAGCGAGGCAACCGTTTGTTCCTCGCCCTGTCCGATCCCACCAATCAACAGGCCCTGAGCGATATCCAGTTCAACACCGGGCTGATGACCGATGCGGTGATCGTCGAGGACGACAAGCTGCGCAGTACGATTGACAAGTATCTGGACAGCGCCACCGGCGGCTTCGACGACATGGGTGATGCCGACCTCGACGGGCTGGAAGTCGAGACGATAACGGATGATGACAAGCGCAAGGGTGATAACGCCAATGACGCGGAAGACGCGCCGGTCGTTCGCTTCGTCAACAAGATGCTGCTGGATGCGGTAAAGAAGGGCTCGTCAGACCTTCACTTCGAGCCCTATGAAAAAACCTACCGCGTGCGCTTTCGTACCGATGGCGTCTTGCATGAGGTTGCCAAACCGCCGGTCCAACTGGGGGTGAAGTTGGCGGCGCGCCTGAAGGTCATGTCTTCCATGGACCTTGCCGAGCGTCGCAAACCGCAGGACGGCCGCATCAAGCTGAAGATCTCCAAGAACAAGGCCATCGACTTCCGGGTCAACACCCTGCCAACGCTGTGGGGAGAGAAGGTAGTACTGCGTATTCTGGACTCCGACAGCGCCAAGATGGGTATCGATGCCCTAGGCTATGAAGACGATCAGAAAGCGATGTATATGGAAGCGCTGGAAAAGCCCCAGGGCATGATCCTCGTTACCGGCCCGACCGGCTCGGGTAAGACGGTCTCCCTGTACACCGGTCTGAACATCCTCAATACCATGGAGCGTAATATCTCCACCGCAGAAGATCCGGTGGAGATCAACCTGGAGGGAATCAACCAGGTTAACGTCAATCCCAAGCAGGGCCTGGATTTTGCGCAGGCGCTGCGCGCCTTCCTGCGTCAGGACCCGGATATCATCATGGTGGGTGAGATCCGGGACCTGGAAACTGCCGAGATTGCCATCAAGGCAGCCCAGACGGGCCACATGGTGATGTCCACCCTGCACACCAACAGCGCGGCCGAAACTCTGACCCGCTTGCGGAATATGGGCGTAGCCTCGTTCAATATCGCGACCTCGGTGAACCTGATTATTGCTCAGCGTCTGGCTCGCCGGCTGTGTTCCCACTGCAAAAAACCTATGGATGTACCCAGGGAAACCCTTCTGGCAGAGGGCTTTACCGAGGAGAAAATTGCTAGCGGGTTAACGATTTACGGGCCGGTGGGTTGCGAAAATTGTCAGGACGGTTATAAAGGACGAGTCGGGATTTATGAAGTGGTCAAGATTACGCCGGCCATTCAGCGAATCATCATGGAAGATGGTAATTCCATGCAGATCGACGAAGTTGCCCAAAAAGAAGGATTCAGGAACTTGCGCCAGTCCGCGTTGATGAAGGCGGAACAGGGTGTCACCAGCCTGGCGGAAGTGAACCGAGTGACCAAGGATTAAGTCATGGCCCAGCAAGCAGCTGTTAAAAAAAGGACTTCCTCTGTAGCCAAGCCGATGAAGAAGGCGAAGGTTGAGAAGGTTTATCCATTCAAGTGGGAAGGCAAGGACCGCGCGGGCAACAAGGTCGGTGGTGAAATCCAGGGGGCGAACTCCGCACTGATCAAGGCCCAGCTGCGCAAGCAGGGCGTGCTGGTCACCAAGATTAACAAGAAATCCACGCTGTTCAGCGCCCGCGCCAAGAAGGTCAAGCCGCTGGACATCGCGTTTTTTACCCGACAGCTGGCGACCATGATGGCGTCAGGTGTGCCCATCGTGCAGGCACTCGATATCATTGCTGAAGGTACTGGCAACCCCAACTTTGCCAAACTGATCACCACCATCAAGAATGACGTGGCGGCAGGTAATACCCTGGCGGCTTCGCTGGCCAAGCATCCCGAGCACTTCGATGACCTTTTCTGCAACCTGGTGGAGTCGGGCGAGCAATCCGGTCGCCTCGAGTCCCTGCTGGACCGAATCGCCACTTACAAGGAAAAGACCGAAGCGCTGAAGGCAAAGATCAAGAAGGCGATGACCTACCCCATCGCTGTAATCGTGGTGGCCATCATTGTTACTGCCATCCTGTTGTTGAAGGTTGTTCCCCAGTTTGAGACGGTGTTCTCCAGCTTCGGTGCGGACCTGCCTGCCTTTACGCTGATGGTGATAGGTCTTTCAAAGTGGTTGCAGTCCTGGTGGTTTGTACTGCTGATAGCCATCATTGTTGTCGGCTGGTCGTATCAGAACCTCAATCGACGCTCCAAGGCTTTCAGGGATGCGCAGGACCGTGCCCTGCTCAAGGCTCCGGTGGTAGGCGAGATCATCTACGAAGCCGCGGTCGCCCGTTATGCACGCACCCTGTCCACCACCTTTGCCGCCGGTGTGCCACTGGTGCAGGCCTTGGACTCGGTGGCAGGCGCAGCTGGCAACGTCGTGTTCTATAACGCGGTTAATAAGATCAAGCAGGACGTATCCGCCGGTACCCAGCTCAACTTCGCCATGCGCACGACCAATATCTTTCCCACCCTGGCGGTTCAGATGGCCGGAATCGGTGAGGAGTCGGGTAACCTGGACGGCATGCTGGAGAAGGTGGCTGATTACTATGAAGCCGAAGTAGACAACAAGGTAGATAACCTCACTACCCTGCTCGAGCCAATGATCATGTCGATCCTGGGTATCCTTGTTGGCGGTCTGATCATCGCCATGTACCTGCCTATCTTCCAGCTGGGTAACGTTGTCTGACATATGACCCTCCTCGATTATATGGCCAGCCACGTGCTGGCCTTTGTTGTAGTCGCCGTGCTGCTGGGCCTTGTGGTTGGCAGCTTTCTGAATGTGGTAATTCATCGCCTGCCGAAGATGATGGAGCGGGACTGGCAGAAGCAGGCTCGGGAGATTCTGCATCCTGACGAGCCGGCGGCTGAGCAGCCTGTATACAATCTGGTGCTGCCCCACTCCCACTGCCCTCACTGCCAGACCGAGATCAAGCCCTGGCAGAATCTGCCGTTGATCAGTTACGCGCTGCTGCGTGGCCGCTGTGGCAGCTGCCGCGAGCGGATCAGTGCGCGTTATCCGTCGGTTGAGCTTCTCACAGCAGTACTGAGCGGTGTGGTGGCCTGGCAGTTCGGTTTTGGCTGGGCGGCGGGGGCCATGTTGCTGCTGACCTGGGCGCTGATCTCGCTGAGCCTGATTGATGCTGATACCCAGTTGCTGCCCGACTCCATTGTGCTGCCGATGTTGTGGCTGGGGTTGATGGTCAACAGTGTTGGGCTGTTTACCGATATCCATTCTGCACTGTGGGGTGCGGTGTTTGGCTACCTGAGCCTATGGTCGGTGTACTGGCTGTTCAAGCTGGTTACCGGTAAGGAAGGCATGGGTTATGGCGACTTCAAGTTGCTGGCGATGCTGGGGGCCTGGGGTGGCTGGCAGGTGTTGCCGTTGACCATTCTGCTGTCTTCGTTGGTGGGTGCGGTGCTGGGCATCATCATTCTGAAAAGCCGTGGTGACTCTAATGCTACTCCCCTGCCCTTTGGGCCGTATCTGGCGATTGCTGGGTGGATTGCGATTATCTGGGGGGAGTGGATTACGGGGACGTATTTGCGGTTTGCGGGGTTTTAGGGGCTGCAGATGAGCCTTTTGGGCGCGCGTTGCGCGCCTATCGCCCCGGGGTCGGGGCTCCCACAAAAAACCACAGGAATGCAGTAATAAGGGGACGCCGGGCGGCCCCTACGCCTTGGGTGGCATTCTCCGTATACTGGCGGCCTTGATTCATTGGCAAGGCGTCGTTTTTGATGAGCCCTTCTTTCAAATTCATCGTGGGTCTGACTGGCGGCATTGGCAGTGGCAAGAGTGCTGCTGCGGCACGCTTTGAGCAGGCGCATGGCATTCATGTGGTGGACGCGGACGTTAAATCGCGGGTGGTGGTCGAGCCCGGGCGGCCGGCGTTGCATGCCATCGTCGACCGTTTTGGTGATGTGGTCCTGCTGGGGGATGGCTCGCTGAACCGGGCGGCGCTGCGGGAGCGGGTGTTTCAGTATCCCGATGAGCGTCGCTGGCTCGAGCAGTTGCTGCATCCGCTGATTCGCGATGAGATCATGGCCGACCTGGCTGCTGCACATTCTCCCTATGCTCTGCTGGTATCACCACTGCTGGTCGAGTCTGGTCAGTACCAGATGACCCAGCGGGTTGTCGTTGTGGACGTTCCCGAGGCGGTGCAGATCGCCCGTACCGTTGCCCGCGATGATGTTCCTGAGGAACAGGTGCGCGCCATTCTGCAGGCCCAGGCCCGGCGCGAGGAGCGTCTGCGCCATGCCGATGATGTGATTTCCAATGATCAGGATCTGGCTGCGCTACATGCGCAGGTCGATGCCCTGCACCAACGCTATCTGAAACTGGCATCAGGAGCCCGAACATGACCAAGACTGTTGAATGCCCTACCTGCAAGGCCCCGGTAACCTGGGACGAGTCCTTCCCCGACCGCCCCTTCTGCTCGCCCCGCTGCCGGCTGATCGACCTTGGCGCCTGGGCGGCGGAGGAGCATGTGATTCCCGGTGATGAGCATGAGCAGGATGTGTTTTCTGAAGATGTGCCCAAGCAGTGAGTGACCCGCGCCGTATTCATGTGATTGCTGCCGTCATTCGCGATGGGCAGGGTCGGATTCTCATTGCCAGGCGCCCCGACCATGTGCATATGGGTGGGTTGTGGGAATTTCCCGGGGGCAAGCTGGAGCGGGATGAAGCGCGCTTTGATGGGCTTGTGCGGGAGTTGCGGGAGGAGCTGGGGATCGGTGTGACCGAGGCCCGGCCCTTGCTGGACATTCGGCATGATTATCCTGATAAATCGGTGCGGTTGGATGTGTGGTTGGTGACCGGTTTTGAGGGTGAAGCGCATGGGGCGGAGGGTCAGCCGGTGCGCTGGGTGTCGTCTTGTGAGCTGGATGAGTATGAATTTCCTGCAGCCAATGGTCCTATTGTGCGGGCGGCGCAGTTGCCGGAGCGGTATTTGATTACCCCGGATGTGTCGGACGAGGCGGAGTTGTTTGCCGGGTTGCAGCGGGCGCGTGAGGCGGGGATTCGGCTGGTGCAGTTGCGGCAGACGGGGATGAGTGCTGAGGCTTATGCGGCGCTGGTTGAGCGGGTGATCGCGGAGTTTGGGGATGCGTTTCGGTTGATGGTGAAGGGGGATGAGGCGCCGGGGTGGGCGGGGGTTGGGTGGCATTTGACCAGTAGGCAGTTGCGGGAGTTGTGGCAACGGCAGCAGGGGCGTCCTTCGGACGCCTATCGCGGCGGGGTCGCCGCTCCTACGGGGGGAGGTGTGGCGGCCTCTTCCGTTGTAGGAGCCCCGACCCCAGGGCGATTGGGAGGTGCGGGTGGAACGCTGCTGGCCGCGTCCTGCCACAATGCCGAGGAGCTGGCCATGGCTGCGGAGCTTGGGGTGGATTTTGTTACCTTGTCGCCGGTATTGCCTACCGCCACCCATCCCGATGCCCAGCCGCTGGGCTGGGAGCGCGCCAGGGAGCTGATCGACTCGGTGAATATGCCTGTGTATCTGTTGGGCGGGATGACAGCTGAGGAGTTGCCTGAGGCGTTTGAGGTTGGGGCTCAGGGGATTGCGGCGATTCGGGGGTTGTGGGGGTAGGTAGGCCTTTGGCTCGGAGTCGGCGGTTTGATGAGGCACCGGATGGCCGAGATGGAACTCGGCCTTCCATAGGCGGCGTGGCGCTCTGGCGGCGCCGACCCGCCTTGAATCCCGGGGCGGGTGGGTGCCCGGCGCTTGGTGGATTCAGCTGATCTCTTTTACTCGCAGCTCTTTCGGCATGCTGAATACGATGTTTTCTTCCCGGCCGTCCAGCTCCTGAACGCTGTCCGCTCCGCTGTCGCGCAGGTGCCTGATGACCTGCTGCACCAGTACGTCGGGGGCTGAGGCGCCAGCGGTGACGCCGATGTTGGTGACGCCTTCCAGCCATTCGGGGCGGATCTCTTCGGCTCCATCGATCAGGTAGGCCGGCGTGCCCATGCGGTCGGACAGTTCGCGCAGGCGGTTGGAGTTGGAACTGTTGGGGCTGCCGACCACCAGTACCAGATCACATTCGCTGGCCAGCTGTTTGACGGCGTCCTGGCGGTTCTGGGTGGCGTAGCAGATGTCGTCCTTGCGCGGGCCTTCGATCAGCGGGAAGTGCTCGCGCAGCGCGTCGATGACCTTGGCGGTGTCGTCCATCGACAGGGTGGTCTGGGTGACGAAGGCCAGGCGGCTGGGGTCTTTTACCTGCAGTCTGGCGACATCTTCCTCGTTTTCTACCAGGTAGATGGTGCCGCCGGTGCTGGTGTCGTACTGGCCCATGGTGCCTTCCACCTCAGGGTGGCCGGCGTGGCCGATCAGTACACACTCGCGGCCGTCGCGGCTGTAGCGCATCACTTCCATATGTACCTTGGTGACCAGCGGGCAAGTGGCGTCAAACACCTTCAGCTTTCGGACCCTGGCTTCTTCCTGCACGGCTTTGGACACGCCGTGGGCGCTGAAGATGACGACAACGTCATCGGGGATTTCATGCAGCTCGTCAACGAACACCGCCCCGCGGTTGCGCAGGTCCTCTACCACGAACTTGTTGTGCACCACTTCATGACGCACGTAGATCGGTGGACCGAACACTTCCAGGGCGCGGTTGACGATTTCGATAGCCCGGTCGACGCCGGCACAGAAGCCGCGCGGATTGGCCAGTTTGATTTGCATGGAAAGCCTCGAATGCTGGGTCGTGAACGGGAAGACTGTCGTACTCTACCTCAGACAGCCTTCACGGCGATAATTTCTACCTCGAAGGTGATGGTCTTGCCTGCCAGGGGGTGGTTGAAGTCGATATCCACCACGGTGTCGTGGATGGTCTTGACCACGCCGGGCATCTCCCCGCCGGCGGCATCCCTGAAGATGATCAGCAGGCCCGGCTCCAGCTCCATATCGGTGAAGTTGTCCAGCGGCATGGTCTGGATGTTCTGCTCGTTGCCAGGGCCGAAGCCGCGCTCGGGCTCGATCTCGAAGGTGCGCTGGTCGCCAGCCTTGAGGCCGAAAAGCACCTGCTCGAAGCCGGGGAGCAGGCTGCCGTCGCCTACTGTAAAGGTTGCCGGGGCCTTGCTGGTGGTGGTGTCGACCACTTCGCCGTTGGGGAGCTTGAGGGTGAAGTGGAGGGTTACCTGGGTGTTCTGGGCTATGCGTTGGATGTCGGTCATGTGTTGGGTCTCGTTTTTGCTTGGGGGCTTTGCCTTGGGGCTCCCCCTCTCCCCAACCCTCTCCCGCGAGGGGAGAGGGGGCTGGCCGTGCAGGCTGGTTGTTCTTTTGTAGTTCTGACTCCTGAAAAAGAGACAGAACCACATGGAGGTTGAAGCTTTATCCCGCTCTCCCCTTGCGGGACAGGCGTAGCGCAGAACAGCCGCAGGCTGGTCCGAAGGGTGAGCCCCGCAGGGCGAGTAATGGGGCCGGGGGAGAGGGAAGTCAGTCCCGCACCCTCTCCTTCTTCGGCCAGAACATATCCACTATCAACATCGCCGCCCCCACCGTTATCGCACTGTCCGCAATATTGAATGCCGGAAAGAACCACTCCTGTTGCCAGTGCACCAGAATGAAGTCCACCACGTGGCCATGCACGATCCTGTCGTACAGGTTGCCAAGGGCGCCGCCGAGTATCAATGCCAGGGCGACCGGTTCCAGCCACTTGTCGCGGTTGAGGCGCGCAAGCCATACCAGCAGCATGACGCTGACACCCACCGCGACGGCGATGAAGAACCAGCGCTGCCAGCCACCGGCGTCGGACAGGAAGCTGAAGGCCGCGCCGGTGTTATAGGCCAGCGTAAAACTGAACAGGCCGTCGATCAGCGGCACCTGCTGGTACAGGCTCAGGCTGGATTCGGCGAGCCATTTGCTCGCCAGGTCCAGCACAATCACCACCCCACTCAGCCACAACCACACCAGCCCACTGCGGCGCACATCAGGCATGCTGACGCACCTCGCCCGGGCCTTCGATGTTGGTGACGCAGCGGCCGCAGATTTCGGGATGCGCGGCGTGGGTGCCGACGTCCGGGAGGAAGTGCCAGCAGCGCACGCACTTGCCGTGGCCGGATTTGACGATGCTGAGCTTGAGGCCGGGGACCTCTGTGGCAACAGCGCTCTCCCCTGCCTCGGCCAGCGGCGCGATGCGGGCGGCGGAGGTGATCAGCACGAAGCGCAGTTCATCGCCCAGTTTGTTCAGGATGGCGCTGAGCTGTTCGTCGGCGTACAGGGTCACTTCGGCCTGCAGGTTGCCGCCGAGCACCTTGGCGTTACGCAGGTTTTCCAGTTCCTTGTTCACGGCGATCTTCACGTTCTGGACCTTGTCCCAGAAGGCGCGGTCCAGTTCGGCGTCGGCCGGCAGTGCGGTCAGGCCGTCGTACCAGGTGTTGAGCATGACTGATTCGTTACGCTCGCCCGGCAGGTACTGCCAGATTTCCTCGGCAGTAAAGGCCAGGATCGGCGCGATCCAGCGCACCAGCGCTTCGGCGATGTGGTACATGGCGGTCTGGCAGGAGCGCCGTGCGGTGCTGTCGGCACCGGTGGTGTACTGGCGGTCCTTGATGATGTCCAGATAGAAGCCGCCCAGCTCCTGCACGCAGAAGTTGTGTACCTTCTGGTAGACGTTCCAGAACTTGTAGGTGTCGTAGGCTTCGCTGATTTCCTGTTGCAGCAGCAGGGCGCGGTCGACAGCCCAGCGGTCCAGGTCGAGCATCTGCTCGGGGGCCAGGGCGTGCTGTTTGGGGTCGAAGCCGTTGAGGTTCGACAGCAGAAAGCGCGTGGTATTGCGGATGCGGCGGTAGGCGTCGGCGCTGCGCTGGAGGATCTGCTTGGACACCGCCATTTCGCCGGAGTAATCCGTGGACGAGACCCACAGGCGCAGGATGTCTGCACCCAGGCTGTCGTTCACTTCCTGCGGGGCGACCACGTTGCCCAGGGATTTGGACATCTTGCGGCCGTTCTCGTCGACCACGAAGCCGTGGGTCAGCAGGCCGCGGTACGGCGCGTGGCCGTCGATGGCGCAGGCGGTCAGCAGGGACGAGTGGAACCAGCCGCGATGCTGGTCGGAGCCTTCCAGGTACAGATCGGCACGCGGGCCTTCCTCGTGGCCCATGGGGTGCGAGCCGCGCATCACGTGCCAGTGGGTGGTGCCGGAGTCGAACCACACATCCAGGGTGTCGCTGATCTTCTCGTACTGGTCGGCCTCGTCGCCCAGCAGCTCGGCCGGGTCCAGCTTGAACCAGGCTTCGATACCTTCCTGCTCGACGCGCTTGGCGACTTCTTCCATCAGCTCGACGGTGCGCGGGTGCAGTTCACCGCTTTCCTTGTGCAGGAAGAAGGGAATCGGCACGCCCCAGTTGCGCTGACGGGAGATACACCAGTCGGGACGGCCGGCGATCATGCCGTGCAGACGGGCCTGACCCCAGGCCGGGACGAACTGGGTCTGCTCGATGGCATCCAGGGCGCGGGCACGCAGGGAGCTGCCGTCATGGGCGACCTTGTCCATGCCGACGAACCACTGGGCAGTGGCGCGATAGATCAGCGGGGTCTTGTGGCGCCAGCAGTGCATGTAGCTGTGCTGGATCACCTCGTGCTTGAGCAGCGCGCCGACCTCTTCCAGCTTGGCGACGATGTTCGGGTTGGCCTTCCAGATGAACTGGCCGCCGAAGAACGGCAGGTCGCTGACGTAGACGCCGTTGCTCTGCACCGGGTTGAGGATGTCATCGTTCTCCATGCCGTACGCCTTGCAGGTACGGAAGTCGTCCTCACCATAGGCCGGGGAGGAGTGGACGATGCCGGTACCGGCGCCGGTTTCGACGTATTCGGCCAGATTGACGGGCGAGAAGCGCTCATAGAACGGATGGCGGAAGCGGATGCCCTCCAGCGCGCTGCCTTCGCAGCGGGCGATGATCTCGCCTTCCAGGCCGTAGCGCTGCAGGCAGGACTCGACCAGCTCCTCGGCCAGCACCAGCAGCCTGTCGCCGGTATCAACCAGCGCGTAGATGAATTCGGGGTGGACGTTCAGCGCCTGGTTGGCCGGGATGGTCCAGGGGGTGGTGGTCCAGATGACGATGCTGGCGGGCTTGGCCAGCGTGTCGTGATGGAAGGCGGTGGCGAGCTTGTCGGCATCTTCCACAACGAAGGCGACGTCGATGGCGTCGGACTTCTTGTCCTGGTATTCCACCTCGGCCTCAGCCAGAGCGGAGCCGCAGTCGAAGCACCAGTTGACCGGCTTCAGGCCCTTGAATACGAAGCCGCCCTCGACCATCTTCGCCAGCGCGCGGATCTCACCGGCCTCGTTGGGGAATTCCATGGTCTTGTAGGGATTGTCCCAGTCGCCCAGCACGCCAAGGCGAATGAAGTCGGCCTTCTGCCCTTCGATCTGCTCGGCGGCGTAGTCACGGCAGCGCTCGCGGGTCTTGTCCGCGGGCTGGTTCTTGCCGTGGGTGGTCTCGACCTTGTGCTCGATCGGCAGGCCGTGGCAGTCCCAGCCGGGCACATAGGGGGCGTCGAAGCCGGACAGGGTGCGCGAGCGCACGATCATGTCCTTGATGATCTTGTTGACCGCGTGGCCGATGTGGATGCTGCCGTTGGCGTAGGGCGGGCCGTCGTGCAGGATGAACTGCGGGCGACCCTTGCTGGCCTCGCGAATCTTCTGGTAGAGGCCGATGCTGTCCAGACGTTTCAGGGTTTCCGGCTCGCGGGTGGGCAGGCCGGCCTTCATCGGGAAGTCCGTTGCGGGCAGGTTCAGCGTCGCTTTGTAATCAGTCATCGTCCTGGCTCACTTGTTCAGTTCGGCGGCCCATTGGGCCCGTGCGGTGTCGAAATCAGCCTTGATGGCGTCCTGCAAGGCTTGCAGCGAGTCGAAACGCTGTTCGTCACGCAGTTTTTCATGGAATACCACGGTAATGCGGCGGCCGTAGAGGTCGCCGCTGAAGTCCAGCAGGTGTACTTCCAGATGGGGGCGGCCGTCTCCTTCCACCGTCGGCCGGCTGCCTATGTTGGCTACCCCCAGCTGGCGCGTGCCGTCCAGCTCGACGCTGACCCGGAACACACCGTTGAGCGGTGCGCTGAGGCGCTTGAGCTGGACGTTGGCAGTGGGCGCGCCCAGTTTACGGCCAAGCTTCTGGCCGTGCAGTACGCGACCTGTGATGCTGAACGGGCGTCCCAGCAGGCGCTCGGCCATATCGAAATCGGCTTCGGCCAGCACCTGGCGCACCCGGGTGCTGCTGACGCGCTCGCCGTTGTCGGCAATGGTATCGGCGGACTGCACGGTGAAGCCGTCGACCTGACCGCGCTGCTGCAGCAGATCGAAGTCACCGGCGCGGTCACAGCCGAAGCGGAAGTCGTCACCGACCTCCAGATGCTTCACACCGAGACCGTCGATCAGCACCTGCTGGATGAACTCGTCCGCCGCCAGCTCGCGCAGACGGCGGTTGAAGGCCAGGCACAATACCCGGTCAACGCCCTGCTCTTCCAGCAGCGCCAGCTTGTCGCGCAGACGGGTCAGGCGTGGCGGCGCGCTCTGGGGCGCAAAGAACTCCCGCGGCTGGGGCTCGAAGATCACCACGCAAACGGGCAGCCCGAGGCGCTCGCCATGGGTCTTCAGGCGCTTGAGAATCGCCCGATGACCGGCATGCACGCCGTCGAAATTCCCGATTGTCGCCACGCATCCCCGATGACGGGGGCGCAGATTGTGCAGGCCGCGGACCAGTTCCATAAAGCTCGATATTGGCAGAGAAGTCAAAGCGGCCAAGTATACAGGGTTACGGGGGGTGGCGTCATGGGGCGATGTGGTGGGAGCCCCGACCTCGGGGCGATGGGTTCCGGTGCCCTCGGTGGCCACATAAAACCTACCGCCGCAAATGCCGCATCCGCATGCCCGTCGCCGCCAGCGCAACCACAAACACGGCGATACCGGCCAGCACCAGCACGGTCATCTCCCATACCTTCTGCTGCCAACCCCAATCAAACCATTGCTGCACATCCTGCCCCAGCCACATCACCACCGCAGCCAGCGCAGCGCAGGCAATAATCAGCCTGAGAGTGAACATCGGCCAGCCAGGCTGGGCCTGATACACACCGATCTTGCGCAGCCCCCACCACAACATCCCAGCGTTGAGCAGCGCAGACAGCGAGGTTGCCAGGGCCAGGCCGACATGCGCCAGCGGCCACACCAGAATCAGGTTCAGGCCCATGTTGGCGACCATGCAGATCACCGCGATACGTACCGGCGTCTTCATGTCCTGACGAGCGAAATAGCCGGGCGCCAGCACCTTGATCAGCATGAACGTCATCACCCCCACGGCGTACGCACGCAGGGCGTTGGCCGACTGCACCACGTCGCGCTCGGTCATGGCACCGTAATGGAACAGCGTGGCAATCAGCGGCTCGGCCAGCAGCAATAACGCCAGCGCCGCCGGCACGCCTACCAGCAGCACCATGCGCACTGCCCAGTCCAGCGTCGCGGCGAAGGCCTTCGGGTCTTCACCGGCATGCTGACGCGACAGCGCCGGCAGAATCACCGTGCCGATGGCAATCCCGAAAGCCCCCAGCGGCAGCTCAGACAGGCGGTCAGCGTAATACAGCCACGAAATGCTGCCCGTCTGCAGGAACGACGCCAGCACGGTATCCAGCAGCAGGTTGATCTGACTGACCGACACGCCGAACAGCGCCGGCACCATAAGCGTCATGATGCGTTTTACACCTTCATGGCGACGGTCGGGTCGCGGGATCGGCAGCAGTCTGATCTGCGCGAGGAACGGCAGCTGAAACAGCAGCTGCACCACCCCAGCGATGAATACACCCCAGGCCAGCGCGAGAATCGGCTGATCGAAGTAGGGAGTCATGAGGACGGTCGCGCCGATCATGCACACATTGAGCAGCACCGGCGTAAAGGCAGGTACCGCGAAGCGTCCGTAACTGTTCAGGATCGAGCCGCACAGGGCGGTCAGCGAGATCAGGAACAGGTAGGGAAAGGTGATGCGCAGCATCTGGGTGGCCAGCTCCAGCTTCTCGGTCTGGCCGTAGAAGCCGGGGGCAAACAGGGTGATCAGCACCGGCGCACCTGCCACCCCGATCATGGTGATGCCAGCCAGCGTCAGGCCCAGCGTGCCCGCGACCCGGTTGACCAGATTCTGCACCTCGGCGAGCGTGTATTTTGTGCGGTATTCCGAAAGCACCGGCACAAAGGCCTGGGCGAAGGCGCCCTCCGCGAACAGCCGGCGCAGGAAGTTGGGGATCTTGAAGGCGATGAAAAAGGCGTCGGCCTCGGATTTGGAGCCGAAATAGGCGGCTACCACCACGTCCCGCACCATACCCAGCACCCTGGAAAGCATGGTCATGATGCTGACGACCATGCCGGAACGCAGGAGACTGTGGGCTTTGTCGTCGGGCTTGGGCGGCGGTGTGGTTTCGGTCATTTAATAGGATCGATCCAGGCGGTTGGTTTAGCGGCCCGCTGGTGCGCACGGTGACGACCTGTCCCGCGGAGCCGGTCAATACGGATGGGGATCATAGCGCTAACCGGTTCTGTTTGGACACTTTGTGCGAAGCGGGGATGGAGCGGCGAGTTCCATCTCGACACGGCGAACTCTCCGCAACCCACATGGCCGAGATGGAACTCGGCCCTCCAAGGAACCAGCACTTTCTGCGTTTCGCCGGCGGTCGTGTGATAAGCCGCAACGCTGCTCACTCTGGGAATGTCGAGTTCCATCTCGACACAGCGAGCTCTCTGCAACCCACATGGCCGAGATGGAACTCGGCCCTCCAAGGAACCGGCACCTTCTGCGTTTCGCTGGTGGTCGCGTGATAAGCCGCAGCGCTGCTCAGTCCTGGGAATGTCGAGTTCCATCTCGACACGGCGAGCTCTCTGCCAACCCCAATGGCCGAGATGGAACTCGGCCCTCCAAGGAACCGGCACTTTTTGCGTTTCGCCGGCGGTCGTGTGATAAGCCGCAGCGCTGCTCACTTTGGGAATGTCGAGTTCCATCTCGACACGGCGAGCTCTGCGCAACCCACTTGGCCGAGATGGAACTCGGCCCTCCATGGTGCTGCGGGATCCGGGTTCTGTCTGTTACCATGTGCGCTGCTGGTGGGTCGGCAGCAATCGCCCCGCCAACACCTCGCGCTCGCCCGGCTTCTCCCCTTGACATCGGCCGGGCTGTGCGGCAAAGTACGCGACCTTATTTATACCCTAATCAACCGATTTTCTGAGGAGCAAGACGGTGGCCAACTCACCTCAAGCCAAGAAACGCGCCAAGCAGGCCGAGAAGCGCCGCAATCACAATGCAAGCCTGCGCTCCATGGTTCGTACCTACATCAAGAACGTTGTAAAAGCGATCGACGCCAAGGATCTTGAGAAAGCTCAAGCCGCCTACACTGCTGCTGTTCCGGTCATCGACCGCATGGCCGACAAGGGCATCATCGCCAAGAACAAGGCCGCTCGCCACAAGAGCCGCCTGAACGCGCACATCAAGGCACTGGCTACCGCTGCCTGATCGCGTTCTGCGCTGATACGAAAAACCGGCTCAATGAGCCGGTTTTTTTGTGCCTGTGTTCCGAGGTGTGCCGACCACCGGACCTGTGCGCGTCCGCCGCCACCTATATGCGCCAGCCACCCTGCACGCGCTTGCCACCGGACCGGTAGGAGCCCCGACCTCGGGGCGATGGGAAGGTTGTTGGCGGGCTCAGAGGGTTCAGAGCAAGCCCCCGGGGCGCGCTTTGCGCGCCAATCGCGGCGGGCGGTCCGGCGCTCCGGCGCCGCTCCTACACTGCGCCACCGGACCGGTAGGAGCCCCGACCTCGGGGCGATGGGAGGGTTGTTGGCGGGCTCAGAGGGTTCAGAGCAAGCCCCCGGGGCGCGCTTTGCGCGCCAATCGCGGCGGGGTCGCCGCTCCTACATCGCGCAGCGCAGCAGGGGCCGCGCGAAGTGGGCGGCACAGCGCCGCAGGAACCGCGCGGAGCAGGAGCGGCACAGCGCAGCACGAACCGCGCGGAGCAGGAGCGGCGCGGCACAGCAGGGACCATACGGGGCAGGAGGAACCGCCGGAGAGAGCAGTACAGAGAAGGAAGAGAGGAGCAGTTCGGGGCCGGAGCCCCGATAGAGATTGGCGCGCGGCGCTGGTCCTCAGACCAGCACCATATTGTCCCTGTGCACCAGCTCCCGCTCGTCCACATAGCCGAGGATACTGGCGATGGATTCGCTGGGCTGGCCGAGGATCTTGCTGGCTTCCTGGGAGCCGTAGTTGACCAGGCCGCGGGCGATTTCGGTGCCGTCAAGGGCGGCACAGACGACCATTTCGCCGCGCCGGAAGTTGCCTTCCACCGCCTTCACGCCGACCGGCAACAGGCTGGAGCAACTGCGCAGGGCGCGCACGGCGCCGTCGTCGATCAGCAGCCGGCCGCGGGTCTGCAGATGGCCTGCCAGCCACTGCTTGCGTGCGGCCAGCATGCCCTTCTCCGGCAGCAGCAGCGTACCTACCTGCTCTCCCGCCTTGAGGCGGTTGATCACCTGTTCGATGCGACCGCCGACAATCACCGTACTGGCCCCCGAGCGGGCAGCCAGACGGGCTGCGCGCAGCTTGGTCTGCATGCCGCCGCGGCCCAGTGCGCCGGCGCTGCCGCCGGCCATGGCGTCGAGCCGCGGGTCGTCGGCCATGGCATCGGCGATCAGTTCGGCGTTCGGGTCGCGACCGGGGTCGGCGGTGTACAGACCGTCCTTGTCGGTCAGGATCACCAACAGGTCGGCCTCGACCAGATTGGTAACCAGCGCGCCGAGGGTGTCGTTATCGCCGAAGCGAATCTCGTCGGTAACCACGGTGTCGTTCTCGTTGATCACCGGGATCACCCCCAGATCCAGCAGGCTGCGCAGGGTACTGCGGGCGTTGAGGTAACGCTTGCGGTCGGACAGGTCGTCATGGGTCAGCAGCACCTGGGCAGTGGTGAACCCATGCTCCTCGAAGCTGCCTTCCCAGGCATGCACCAGATCCATCTGGCCGACCGCGGCCGCTGCCTGCAGCTGATGGATGCTGGTCGGGCGCTCCTTCCAGCCCAACCGGGTCATGCCCGCGGCGATGGAGCCGGACGACACCAGCACCACATCCACGCCACTGTTGCGCAGGGCGACCATCTGCCTTACCCATACGGTCATGGATTCACGATCCAGGCCGCGCCCATCTGCGGTCAACAACGCACTGCCAATCTTGATCACCCACCGCCGCGCGGTAGTCACCTTGTCACGCATGCAATCTCAGCTCCGCTCAGCGAACGTAGATAATTTCCGGTCCGTCTTCGTCATCTTCATCATCGTCATCGAAGTCGTCCTCATCATCGAGGCCGGCCTTCCTGCGTGCACGACGATCATCCAGTTCCTGGATATGCGCCCGCGCTTCTTCCTCGATGCGCTGATCCAGCTCGGCCATTTCGGCCGCGTACTCTTCGTCTTCCTGCAGACGCAGCTCGCGCTCGTCCAGCCAGTTCATGACTTCCTTGGCCAGCGCATCGGTACCCTGACGCTCGGAGGCGGAAATGACGAATACAGGCCCTTCCCACTCCAGACGCTCGACCACGTCATCAAGGATGGCCTGCTGCTCGTCTTCCAGCAACTGGTCGCACTTGTTGAGCACCAGCCAGCGCTCGCGCAGGGTCAGCGCCGGACTGAACTTGCCCAGTTCGTGGATGATGGTTTCCACCGCCTCCACCGGGTCGCTCTGATCCAGCGGCGCCATGTCGACCAGGTGCAGCAACAGCCGGGTGCGCGACAGATGCTTGAGAAAACGCGTCCCCAGCCCCGCCCCTTCGGCCGCACCGGCGATCACACCGGGGATGTCCGCAATCACGAAACTGCGCAGCTGCCCCACGTCCACCACGCCCAGATTGGGCACCATGGTGGTGAAGGGGTAGTCCGCGACCTTGGGCTTGGCGGCAGATACGGCGCGGATGAAGGTGCTCTTGCCGGCATTCGGCAGACCCAGCAGGCCCACGTCCGCCAGCACCTTGAGCTCGAGCTTCAGATCACGCAGCTCGCCAAGGCTGCCCTGCGTGGTCTGCCGGGGCGCGCGGTTGACGCTGGACTTGAAACGGGTATTGCCCAGACCATGGAAACCGCCCTGGGCCACCAACAGACGCTGGCCCGGCTCGGTCAGGTCGCCGATGATCTCCTGGGTGCCGGCGTCGACCACGGTGGTGCCTACCGGTACCCGCAGCACCATATCCTCGCCCTTGGCGCCGGTGCAGTCGGAGCCGCGGCCGTTCTCGCCCCGCTGGGCGTTGAAACGGCGGGTATAGCGGTAATCGACCAGGGTGTTCAGGTTGGGATCGGCCTCCAGGAAAATGGAGCCACCATCACCACCGTCACCGCCGTCCGGACCGCCCTTGGGAATGAACTTTTCCCGGCGGAAGCTCATGCAGCCATTGCCACCATCGCCCGCCTTCACGGTGATGGACACTTCATCTACGAATTTCATTTTGCTCCCCCTGACAAGGGGTAAATGGAAGAACTATTGTACCAACGCTACAAACAAAAAAGCCCCGTCGCAAGACAGGGCTTTCTGGATCAGAGGGGCTTTCAGCCTGCTACGACACTCACGTAGCGACGCTTGAATTCACCTTTGACTTCGAACTTGATCACGCCGTCGACCTTGGCGAACAGAGTGTGATCCTTGCCCATACCAACGCCCTTGCCGGCGTGGAACTCGGTGCCGCGCTGGCGAACGATGATGTTACCGGCAGTAGCCTGCTGGCCACCGTACAGCTTCACACCAAGTCGTTTGGCTTCTGAATCGCGACCGTTGCGTGTGGAACCGCCTGCTTTTTTGTGTGCCATGAGTTCTTACTCCTCAATACTTAGGCAGAGATGCCGGTGATCTTGATTTCGGTGTACCACTGACGGTGGCCCATGCGCTTCATGTGGTGCTTGCGGCGCTTGAACTTGATGATGCGAATCTTGTCGCCACGACCGTGGGCGCTGACTTCAGCAGTCACCTTGGCACCTTCGACGACGGGTGCACCGATGGTGACATCGTCACCGTTACCGACCAGCAGTACGCGATCGAATTCAATGGTGGCGCCGGTTTCGGCTTCCAGCTTTTCTACTCTCAGAAACTCGCCTTCGGCGACCTTGTACTGCTTGCCACCGGTAACAATAACTGCGTACATGTTGCTTTCTCCGTAATCCTGCTCACCCGGCGCTTGGGAATAATGGTTAGTGGCCGGCATGGCTGCAAGTGAACCCGCCTATCGGGCCCGACCTTGCCATTGTCAAAACAGGGATGCTGTAAATCGGTTTTCAGGGGCGGGGATTCTACCGACAAGCAAAGCAGAAAGCAACGGCAATCGTGTCCTCGTGAGCACCCTGCCACAGCCCTCAAACACGCGGCTTCCTTGACAGCAGGCCAGTCGCCGCCTAGCATGCCGCGCATCCTTTCTGAAAGCGTGCTGTAGATGACGACCCTGCCTTTTTATACTGCAGTCACTGATGATTTTGAAGCCGTCAATCAGTTGATCATGCGTCAGTTGCATTCTCGCGTCCCCCTTGTCGAGAAGATTGGCAACTACATTATCAGCGCCGGCGGCAAGCGACTGCGGCCCCTGGTCGTGCTGCTCGGTGCGCGCACCTGTGGTCTGGCCGATGAGCGCCCGCACATGCTCGCCGCCATCATCGAATTCATGCACACCTCCACCCTGCTGCATGACGACGTGGTCGACACCTCCGACATGCGCCGCGGCCGCTCCACCGCCAATGCGCTGTGGGGCAATGCCGCCAGCGTGCTGGTCGGCGACTTCCTCTACTCGCGCTCCTTCGAAATGATGGTGGAGCTGAACGACATGCGCATCATGCGCGTGCTGGCCAGCGCCACCAACGTGATTGCCGAGGGCGAAGTGCTGCAGCTGTCCAAGGTGCGCGACGCCAGCACCGATGAAGCCACCTATATGGAAGTCATCCGCAGCAAGACTGCCATGCTGTTCGAGGCATCCACCCACACTGCCGCCATTCTGGCTGACGCCCCGGCGGAGCAGGTTGAAGCGCTGCGCTGCTACGGCGACTCGCTGGGCATTGCCTTCCAGCTGGTGGACGACCTGCTGGACTACACCGGGGACGCCGAGGCCATGGGCAAGAACGTGGGCGACGACCTGGCCGAGGGCAAGGCAACCCTGCCGCTGATCTATACCATGCGCGAGGGCACCGCCGAGCAGGCGGAGCTGGTGCGCAAGGCGATTCAGAAGGGCGGCGTGGAAGACATCAGCCTGATCAGCGAGGCAGTGAGAGTCAGCGGTGCGCTTGATTACACTGCAGCGCTGGCCCGCAGGCATTCGGATGAGGCGATCAGCCAGCTGGCGAAGCTGCCGGCTTCGGTATATCGGGACGCGCTGGAGCAACTGGCGCGCTTTGCGGTGGATCGGGAGTATTGAGGCAGGGTCTGCGCCCTGACCCGGGCGTGCTTTGCACGCCAATCGCCCCGAAGTCGGGGCTCCTACAACGAGCGTAGTGGGTGCCGGTTTCGGGCGTGCTTTGCACGCCTATCGCGGCGGGGCGGTCCGGCGTTCCGGCGCCGCTCCTACAAAACCTGTTCGTTCATATCTGCACGCATACTTCCTGCCCGTCGGTAGGAGCCCCGACCCCGGGGCGATTGGGCTGCGGAGCAGTCCCTCCATCACCAGCATAACCGCGCCCCCGTAGGAGCCCCGACCCCGGGGCGATTGGGCTGCGGAGCAGCCCCTCCCCCCTCAGCATAACCGCGCTCCCGTAGGAGCCCCGACCCCGGGGCGATTGGCGCCCGGAGGGCGCCCTGCCGCCTGCTCCGACTTACAGAACCTTGATCAACTCGATATCGAAGATCAGTGTGCTGTGCGGCGGGATGCTGCCGGCGGCGCGTTCGCCGTAGGCCAGGTTGGACGGGATGTACAGCCGCCACTTGGCACCTTCCTTCATCAGCTGCAGCGCCTCGGTCCAGCCGGCGATCACGCCGCCCACCGGGAACTCGGCCGGCTGGCCGCGCTTGTAGGAGCTGTCGAACACCTCACCGCTGATCAGGGTGCCTTCGTAATGGGTACGCACAGTGGAGCTGGCGGTTGGCGTGGCACCGTCGCCCTCGCTGATCACTTCGTACTGCAGACCGGACGCCAGGGTGACGACGCCGTCACGGGCACCATTGCGCTCGAGGAACTCGATCCCGGCCTTGCCTGCGGCACGGGCGGATTCTTCGGCCAGCGCCTGCATCTTGGCCTGCAGGGTCTGGAAGGCAGCCTGCATGTCGTTCTCGTCCACCTGGCTCGGCTGCTGGGTATAGGCATCACGCAGACCGGCCAGCACCAGTTCGACGGTCAGGTCGGGGATGTTGCTCGACAGCAGCTGGTCGCCCATCTGACGGCCAATGCCGTAGCTGACGCGCTGTTCGTCGGTTTGAATGTTCTGGCTCATGACTGCTCTCCTGAAAAATGACCGCCAAGCCTGACATACCGGGCGCAAAAATTCATCCGTTTCCCGACTGCGGCGCGACGACCCGTCGCCGGAAGTTGCTGCTTGCCCACCGCATTTAGGCTAGAATGCCCGGCTTTTCTCGGCCTCCTTCGACGGGACTCCCACCATGCTGGAAAAGCTGTTTCAACTCAAAGCCCATGGCACCACTGTGCGCACCGAGATCCTTGCCGGTGTCACGACCTTTCTGACCATGGCATACATCATCTTCGTCAACCCGATGATGATGGCCGATGCCGGCATCGACCCCGGCGCAGCCTTTGTGGCGACCTGTCTGGCCGCGGCGCTGGGTTCGCTGATCATGGGCGCCTGGGCCAACTACCCGATTGCGCTGGCGCCTGGCATGGGGCTCAACGCCTTCTTCAGCTACACCGTGGTCGGCTCCATGGGCTACAGCTGGCAGGTGGCGCTGGGGGCGGTGTTCATTTCCGGCTTCCTGTTCTTCCTGTTGAGCATCTTCAGGATCCGTGAGTGGGTGATCAACAGTATTCCGATGCCGCTGCGTTCGGCCATTGCCGCCGGCATCGGCCTGTTCCTGGCGCTGATTGCACTGAAAAGCGCTGGCATCGTGGTGGATCATCCGGCGACTCTGGTTGGCGCTGGCGACATGACCCAGCCGGCCCCCCTGCTCGCCGCGCTGGGCTTCGTGGTGATTGTGGCACTGGCCTATCGTCAGGTAACCGGTGCGGTGATGATCGGCATTCTGCTGATTACCGGCCTCAGCCTGCTGTTCGGATTTACCCAGGCCGACGGTATCGTCTCGGCTCCGCCGAGCCTGGCGCCCACCTTCATGGAGCTCGATCTGCGCGGCGCACTGGATGTGGGCCTGGTCAGCGTGATCTTCGCGTTCCTCTTCGTCGACCTCTTCGATACCTCCGGCACCCTGATCGGCGTCGCGCAGAAGGCCGGCCTGGTGGATGAGAACGGTAAGCTGCCGCGCCTGGGTCGCGCCCTGATGGCCGACAGCACCGCGACCATGGCCGGTTCGCTGATGGGTACATCCACCACTACCAGTTATGTGGAATCCGCTGCAGGTACTGCGGTGGGCGGCCGTACCGGCCTGACCGCCTGTGTGGTGGCAGCGCTGTTTCTGCTGAGTCTGTTTCTGTCACCGTTGGCCGGCGCGGTTCCGGCCTTTGCTACCGCGCCCGCGCTGTTCTTTGTTGCGGTGCTGATGACCAGTGGTCTGGTGCAGGTGAACTGGGAAGATCTGACCGAGGCTGCCCCTGTGGTGGTGACCGCGCTGGTCATGCCGCTGACCTTCTCCATCGCCAACGGCATTGCTCTGGGCTTTATCACCTGGACTGCGATCAAGCTGCTGTCCGGGCGCTGGCGTGACCTCAATGCCAGCCTGTATGTGCTGTCTGCGCTGTTCATCGTCAAGCTCGGGTTCTTCAGCTGATGGCAGTGGCGTTTGATCCGGCGGGTTACGATCAGCAGTTGCAGGCCAAGCGCGAGCGCCTGGTCGAGCTGCTGCAACCCTTCGACGCCCCCGCGCCCGAGGTGTTTGCCTCGCCGGTTGAGCACTTCCGCCTGCGGGCTGAGTTTCGCCTGTGGTACGAGGACGGTCAGCCGCACTACGCCATGTTCGAACCCGGCGGCAACCGCCAGCCGATCCTGATCAATCAGCTGCCCATCGCCAGCCGCCGGATCAACGACCTGATGATGCCGCTGCTGGAAGCCTGCAAGGCCGACCCGGAACTGGGCCACCGGTTGTTCCAGGTGGAGTTCCTGACCACCCTGTCCGGCGAGGCGCTGGTAACCCTGTGCTACCACCGCCCCATCGACGAGCAGTGGGACACCGCTGCCCGCAGGCTGGCGGATGAGCTGGGTATCCTGCTGATCGGCCGCAGTCGCGGTCGGCGGCGGGTGCTGGAGCGTGATTACGTTGTCGAACAATTGCAGGTGGACGGCCGCACCTGGCGCTATCAGCAGGTGGAAGGGGGTTTCACCCAGCCCAATGGCTGCGTCAACCAGCATATGCTGAGCTGGGCGCTGGCGGCTGCCGGTCGCAACGACGACGATCTGCTGGAACTGTACTGCGGCAATGGCAACTTCACCCTGCCCCTGTCGACCCGCTTCCGGCGGGTACTGGCCACCGAGCTGTCGAAGAGCTCGGTCCGTTCGGCGCTGGAGAACATTGCCGATAATCAGGTGGACAACGTCACCCTGGTGCGGCTTGCCAGCGAGGAAGTTACCCAGGCCCTGACCGGGGTGCGCGAGTTCCGTCGCCTGCAGGGCATTGATCTGAGCGGCTATGAGTTCGGCACCGTGTTCGTCGACCCGCCCCGCGCCGGTCTCGACCCTGCCACGCTGCAGCTGGTGAAGGGCTACCCACGGATCCTGTACATCTCCTGCAACCCGGAAACCCTGGCGGCAAACATAGCCGAACTGCAGGACAGCCACCGGATCACGCGCTGCGCCCTGTTCGACCAGTTCCCCTATACCCACCATATGGAAGCTGGAGTACTGCTGGAGCGCCGCTGACGCGAAGCCACTGAATCTCCGGCCGCTCTGTTTTTGCCGGGCCGTTGTGACGCCCTTCCCATATATCGCCCAGACCACTTTGCCTGCCCGGCCCGGGGTTGTAGCCTGAGCGGCCATGTTCACGGGCAGCGTTGGCAGTAGCCCCTTTCACTGAGGAGGTCTGCGCCATGCCCAGCCGTGGCTTCACCCTGGTCGAGATGATGGTGGCCGTTGCGGTACTGGCGATCATGCTTGCCATAGGCATGCCCGCCTTCGGCGGGCTGATCGACAATCAGCGCATGGACAGCAGCGTCGACACCCTGCTGCGCAGCATTCATTTCACCCGCAGCGAGGCGATCCGCCGGAACCGCCATGTAACCATGGCGCCGGACGACGGGCGATGGGACGCCGGCTGGGTAATCTTCGTCGATGAGAATGATGACGGCGTTCACGACCCCGGCGAGCCTCTGCTTCGCGAGGAGCGGCTGGGCGGCATCATACCGATCCAGGCCAACACCAATATCGCGACCTACGTTCGCTACAACCGCCAGGGCGAGTCGGAGCTGCTCAATGGGGGATTCCAGTCGGGCACCTTCAGTTTCTGTCCCAACCGGGCAGGAGCGAAGGGCAGGCAGCTGATCATCAATCGGGTGGGACGGGCGCGGGTACAGCAGGCCGAGGTGACCGGCTGCCCCTGAAATCGGACGGGGGGAGCGGCGCCCGTGAGCCGGGCGCCATCAGCCTGTCAGGTGCGGTATTCGGCGTTGATGCGCACGTATTCGTGGGAGAGGTCGGTGGTCCAGATCGTTTCGCTGATGTCACCACGGCCCAGCTCGATGCGGATGGTCAGTTCGGCCTGGGCCATGACCCGGGCGCCCTGCTCCTCTGTGTATTCCGCTGCGCGACCACCGTTGCGGGTGATGCACACGTCATCCAGATAGACGTCGATGCGCTCCACGTCCAGATCCGGCACGCCGGCATAGCCCACCGCGGCGAGGATACGCCCCCAGTTCGGGTCGGAGGCGAACAGCGCGGTCTTGATCAGGGGCGAATGGGCCACGGCATAGGCCACATCCAGACATTCGTCGCGGTCGGCCCCGCCGTTGACCTGCACCGTCACGAACTTGGTTGCCCCTTCGCCGTCACGGACGATGGCCTGGGCCAGCTCGAGCATGACCTCGTTCACTGCCGCAGCCAGCGTGGCGTATTCGTCGCTGGTCAGGTCGGTGATCTCATCCATTGCCGCCTGCCCGGTGGCAATCAGCAGGCAGGAGTCGTTGGTGCTGGTGTCGCCGTCGATGGTGATGCGGTTGAAGGACAGGTCAGCCGCCTGGCGCAGCATATGCTGCAGCACCGGCTGGGCGACTCGGGCATCGGTGGCGACGTAACCGAGCATGGTCGCCATGTTCGGTCGGATCATGCCGGCACCCTTGGAGATACCGGTGATGGTGACGGTCTGCCCGGCGAGGGTGATCCGGCGGCTGGCGCCCTTGGGCAGGGTGTCGGTGGTCATGATGCCTTCGGCGGCGGTGGCCCAGTTGTCCTCGGCCAGATCGTCCAGCGCCTGGGGCAGCACGGCGATGATCTTGTCCGCCGGAAGCAGCTCGCCGATCACGCCGGTGCTGAAGGGCAGGACCTGTTGTGGCTCGACCTGCACCAGGCCGGCCAGGGCCTCACAGGTGCGCAGCGCGGCCTGCATACCCGGCTGTCCGGTGCCGGCGTTGGCGTTGCCGGTGTTGGTCAGCAGGTAGCGCGGGGCGTGGGCGAGGTGCTGTTTGCACAGGGTCACGGGGGCGGCGCAGAACGCGTTGGTGGTGAACACGCCCGCCATCTGACTGCCCGGGGCAGCCTCCATGACAACAACATCCTTGCGCCCTGCCCGCTTGATGCCGGCAGAGGCAATACCCAGGCGGAAGCCGGGAACGGGGTAAAGGGTCGGGAGCGGGCCGAGACCGACGGGCATGTGTGTAATCTCCGGTGAGTTGCGTTGTTTTACCCGTCGCCGGGTGGGCGGCCGGGGTTTGGTTGGGCGTGCTGTGCACGCCAATCGCCCCGGGGTCGGGGCTCCTACGGGTAGGGCTGGCCCTCCGCGGTTCGGATGGCGTGCTGTGCACGCCAATCGCCCCGGGGTCGGAGCTCCTACGGGTTGGGCTGGCCCTCCGCGGTTCGGATGGCGTGCTATGCACGCCAATCGCCCCGGGGTCGGGGCTCCTCTAAACCTGGGAAGTTATCCCCCGTTTGTAGGAGCCCCGACCTCGGGGCGATTGGGCGGTAGCCTGCGCGCCCACGGGCCCGCAGGCTATCTACCCGCCGGCCGGATCAGCTTATCTTCCCGTGGCATTGCTTGTACTTCTTGCCCGATCCACAGGGGCAGGGATCGTTGCGACCGACCTTGGGGCCGTCCCGGGTGATCGGTGTGGCCGGTGCCGGTTCGGCGCGCTCCTCACCCATCTCCTCCGGATCTGCCTCGACACCCGGCGCCGCGTCATGCTTGAACTGCATGCGCTGGGCCAGCTCTTCGGCCTGACGGCGCAAACGGGCCTCCTCCTCCGCCGGGTCTTCCTGGCGCACCTGCACATGGCTCAGCACGCGGATGGTGTCATGCTTGATCGACTCCAGCATCTGCTCGAACAGCTCGAAGGCCTCGCGCTTGTATTCCTGTTTCGGGTTCTTCTGAGCGTAGCCGCGCAGATGGATGCCCTGGCGCAGGTGGTCCATGGTCGCCAGATGTTCCTTCCACAGGTCATCCAGCACCCGCAGCAGCATCTGCTTCTCGAAGGTCCGCAGGGTCTCAGCTCCGGCCAGCGCTTCCTTCTCGGCGTAGGCCGCCACCAGCGCCTCGCGCACCCGCTCCTGTACGCCATCTTCCTGCAGGGAATCGTCTTCCTCCAGCCACCGCTGCACCGGCAGGTCCAGCGCCAGCTCGGTGCGCAGGTGCTGCTCCAGACCGGGGATATCCCACTGCTCGGGCAGGCTGTTGGGCGGCATGTACTGGGCAACCGCGCTCTGCACCACGTCATCGCGGATCGCCTTGATGGTCTCTTCCACGGATTCGGCGGCAAGAATCTCGTTGCGCTGGGTGTAGATCACCTTGCGCTGCTCGTTGGCGACGTCGTCGTATTCCAGCAGCTGCTTGCGGATGTCGAAGTTGCGGCCTTCGACCTTGCGCTGGGCCTTCTCGATGGCATTGGTGACCATGCGGTGCTCGATCGCCTCGCCCTTCTCCATGCCCAGCGCCTTCATGAAGTTCTTCACCCGATCGGAGGCGAAGATGCGCATGAGGTTGTCTTCCAGCGACAGATAGAACCGGCTGGAACCCGGGTCGCCCTGACGGCCGGCGCGACCACGCAGCTGGTTGTCGATACGACGGGACTCATGGCGTTCGCAGGCAATGATGTGCAGGCCGCCGGCGTCCAGCACCTGCTGGTGGCGCTCCTGCCACTCGGCCTTGATCTGGTCGATCTGCTCGGGGGTCGGGTCTTCCAGGCTGGCGATCTCCGCCTCCCAGCTGCCGCCGAGGATGATGTCGGTACCACGGCCGGCCATGTTGGTGGCGATGGTCACGGCACCCGGGCGACCGGCCTGGGCGATGATTTCCGCTTCCTTCTCGTGGTACTTGGCGTTCAGCACCTGGTGGGCGATGCCTTCCTTCTTCAGCAGCTGCGATACCACTTCCGAGGATTCGATCGAGGCCGTACCGACCAGCACGGGGCGACCGCTTTCCATGCAGCCCTTGATGTCGGCGGCAATGGCAGCGAACTTCTCGTCGATCGTCAGGTACACCAGGTCATTGTAATCCTTGCGGATCATCGGCTTGTTGGTGGGGATCACCACCACGTCCAGGCCATAGATCTGGCGGAACTCGAAGGCCTCGGTATCGGCGGTACCGGTCATGCCTGCCAGCTTGTTATACAGGCGGAAATAGTTCTGGAAGGTGGTGGATGCCAGGGTCTGGCTCTCGGCCTGGATCTTCAGCCCTTCCTTCGCCTCGATAGCCTGGTGCAGGCCCTCGGACAGCCGCCGGCCGGGCATGGTCCGACCGGTGTGTTCGTCCACCAGCAGCACCTGACCGTCCTGCACGATGTACTCCACATCACGGTGGAACAGCGTATGGGCGCGCAGGGCGGAATGCACGTGATGCAGCAGGTTGAGGTTCTGCGCCTGGTACAGGCTGTCGCCCTCGGCCAGCAGGCCCTCTCTGGTCAGCAGCTCTTCGACGAACTGATGACCGTCCTCGTTGAGCTCGACCTGACGGGTCTTCTCGTCGATGTAGTAATGGCCGTCGATGCCTTCCTCACCCTCTTCCGGGCGTACGCCGCGCTTGAGCAGCGGGATCAGACTGTTCACCGTGGTGTACAGCTGGGAGCTGTCCTGGGCCGGACCGGAGATGATCAGCGGGGTGCGCGCCTCGTCGATGAGGATGGAATCCACCTCGTCAACGATGGCGAAGTTCAGCTCACGCTGGAACTTGTCCTCCAGCCGGAAGGCCATGTTGTCGCGCAGGTAATCGAAGCCGAATTCGTTGTTGGTGCCGTAGGTGATATCGCAGCGGTATGCGGCACGCTTCTCCTCGGGGTCCTGGAAGGGCACCACCACCCCAACCGTGAGACCCAGGAACTCGTGCAGCGGACGCATCAGGTTCGCGTCACGGCGGGCCAGGTAGTCGTTCACGGTGACCACGTGCACACCCTTGCCGGTCAGAGCGTTCAGGTAAGCCGGCAGCGTCGACACCAGCGTCTTGCCCTCACCGGTCTTCATCTCGGCGATCTTGCCTTCGTGCAGCACCAGTCCACCGATGAGCTGTACGTCGAAGTGACGCATGCCCATGACCCGCTTGCTGGCCTCGCGAACCAGCGCAAAGGCTTCAGGGAGGATGGAATCGAGACTCTCGCCCTTGCTCACACGTTCCTTGTATTCGACGGTCTTGGCCTTCAACTGCTCATCGCTGAGTCCATTCAAGCCTTCCTCGAGGGCGTTGACCGCATGCACCATCTTCTGCATGCGCTTCAACTCGCGCTCGTTCTTGCTTCCAAACATTTTCTTCAATAGGGGCGCAAACATAGTCGACTTCAGTATCCGTTTGATGAGGAGTGGCGCTGTTCCGTACTAAGGCGGTTCACCGAAAAAAACCATTCTACTCTGAAACTCTCGCGACAATAAACCGAGCAGCGGCAAACCTGCCCCGTTGGACGGGGCATGGTGGAAACAACGGGGGGAATACGCGAAGCGCTGCACGGATCTGCAGCGCCCATGTCACTTCAGTGCGAGGAAGCGGGCCGGGTCGATGGCCTTGCCGTTACGGTAGACTTCCAGGTGCAGGTGCGGACCGGTCGAGCGACCGGTGGAGCCAACGGTGGCAATCTGCTCACCCTTCCTGACCAGATCGCCCTTCTTCACGTTGAACGTGTGGGCATGGGCGTAACGGGTCTTGTAACCACCGGAGTGGCTGATCTCGATCATGTTGCCGTAGGCGCCACGGCGACCGGCAAAGGTGACCACACCGGCGCCCACTGCGTGGATCGGCGTGCCCTGCGGGGCGGCGAAGTCCAGGCCCGAGTGCATGGCGATACGCCGGGTAATGGGGTCGGCGCGCCGGCCGAAGCCGGAGGAGATGTAGCCGGTTTTCACCGGGGTGAAGTCCAGGGCGGCATCGGCGTCCGTCTTGCGGTTGAGCATCAGCTCCTCCAGCAACTGGAGTTGCTGGGCACGGTCTTCGACCCGGGCGCTGAGACGATCAAGCACCGCCTGCACATCCTCGCCCTCGCTGGCACCGCTGGCGCTGGGCAGCTCCGGGCCGCCCATGCCGGGATCCTCGGTGTTGAAATCAAACTCGCCATCGGACAGCTCGGCCAGCTCGGTAATCCGCTCGCCCAGCGCGTCAAGGCGGGACAGCCTGGTCTGCAGGCGCGCCAGCTGCTGGGTCATGTGTTCCAATTGCACGCGGGATTCTTCCTTTATATAGTCCGAACCCAGCTCATAATCCTGAGCGGACTGTTGCCAGACCTGCTCGTAATCCAGCGCCGCGACGCTGTCGTCGGCCGGCTCCTGCGACCCGCCCAGTTGCCATACCAGCAACGCGGTGATGATCGGCATCAACAGGATGCCTGCGAGGCCGGTGATGACCCAGGGCGAGGAAAGCTGCAATGCCCTGCTGGTGCCGCCACGCTCGGTAACGATGATGATGTTCAATGATGGATCCCCAATGTTTCCCTGCGGTTCTGATACGATGACCGCTATACAGTCACTCCGAGGTTTGCCATGTCTTACTACCCCATGGACGCACGTCGCCCGGGTGACCTGCTAAGAACCCACTCCACCCTGAAGGGTCTGTTCCGCCAGGCTCGGGCTGTAGAACGCATGCAGGCACTGGTTGACTCTGTGCTGGAGCCTGCGGCCCGTCAGCATTGCCATGTTGCTTCCTACAATAACGGTCTGTTGAAACTGCTGGTTGCGGACAGCCAGTGGGCCACGCGGATCCGTTATCAGCAGAAAAGACTCGTTCGCCAACTGCAGGCCTACGAAACGTTCGCAACCTTAACGAAAATACACTGCAAGGTACAACCGCCGCTGGTCAAAAACTCACCACCAGTTCGCAAAATGAGGCGGTCAATTGTCGCAGCTGAGACGCTGTTCGAAACTTCGCAGCAGATCGACGACCCGAACCTGCGCGGCGCCCTGGAAAGACTGGCCAGGCATCATCGCGGAGAGACGTGACATTCTGATGTAAAAAAAACGGCCACCGAGGTGGTGGCCGTGAAACGAAACGTGTGACTGTCAGACTGCAGCGGCGGGACGCATGAAGGAGATGGGTGCGGTCCCGGCGTCTTCGAAGGTTACTATGTCCCAGGCATCGGCATTGGCCAGCAATGCGCGCAGAAGCTTGTTGTTCAGGGCGTGACCGGACTTGTAGCCGCGGAACTCGCCGACCAGGCTCTTGCCCAGCAGGTAGAGATCGCCGATGGCATCGAGAATCTTGTGCTTGACGAACTCGTCCTCGTACCGAAGGCCGTCTTCGTTGAGTACCCGATACTCGTCCACCACGATGGCGTTATCCACGCTGCCACCCAGCGCCAGGTTCTGTGAACGCAGATGTTCGATATCGCGCATGAAACCGAAGGTCCGGGCGCGGCTCACTTCCTTGACGAAGGAGGTGCTCGAGAAGTCCACACTGGCGGACTGACTGCGGCCACGGAACACGGGGTGGTCGAAGTCGATGCCGAAGGTCACCTTGAACCCCTCGAAGGGTACAAAGGTAGCCGTCTTGCCGTCTTCTTCCACGGTGACTTCACGCTTGATGCGAATGAACTGCTTGGGCGCATCCTGTTCCTCGATCCCCGCTGACTGGATGAGGAAAACGAACGGGCCGGCGCTGCCATCCATGATCGGTACTTCCGGCGCACTGAGTTCCACCACGGCGTTGTCGATACCCAGGCCAGCCATGGCTGACAGCAGGTGCTCGACGGTATCCACCTTGGTGCCATCCTTGACCAGTGTTGTGGACATGGTCGTCTCGCCGACGTAATCGGCCCGCGCCGGAATCTCGACCACTGGGTCGAGATCCGTGCGACGGAAAACGATGCCACTGTCCACCGGTGCCGGTTTCAGCGTGAGATATACCTTCTCGCCGGAATGCAGGCCTACACCAGTGGCCCGGATGACATTTTTCAGTGTGCGTTGTCTGATCATACTTGAACTGGCTTCCGCTGTAATTGCGAATAATTTTCAACTAGATGGCGCGTAGGATAGCAAAATCCGCCTCTGTTGAACACTAATCAGCCCTATTCAACCGATTGACGCCCTCAATCAGCCTGCCTGCGCAGGAACGCCGGAATATCCAGATAATCCAGATCTTCGGCCGGCCGGCTGAGGCTTGCTGCCGCTGCCTGGGCACCGCCATGGCTGCGCATCACGGTCGGGCGGTCCAGGTCGCGGTAGTTGGGCACACTGCCTTCGGTCGGGCGTGCAGCCTGGGCCGGGGCGGCGGTGTTGTCCACTACCTTGACCGGCTTCTCGATGCGCGCGCCTAGACCTGTAGCAACGACGGTCACCCGCAGCTCGTCACGCAGTTCCGGATCGATCACGGTGCCGACTACGACGGTCGCGGTCTCGGAAGCGAACTCCTCGACGGTGTTGCCCACTTCGGAGAACTCGCCGAGTGACAGATCCGGACCGGCGGTGATGTTGACCAAAATGCCGCGGGCGCCCATCAGGTTCACATCTTCCAGCAGCGGGCTGCGGATCGCCGCTTCGGCTGCTTCACGGGCGCGGTTCGGGCCACTGGCATGGCCGGTACCCATCATCGCCATGCCCATCTCGCTCATGACGGTCTTCACGTCGGCGAAGTCGACGTTGATCATGCCGGGACGGATGATCAGGTCGGCAATGCCCTGTACCGCACCCAGCAGTACGTCGTTGGCCTTGCTGAAGGCGGACAGCAGGCTCGCGTCCTTGCCCAGTACGGTCAGCAGCTTCTCGTTGGGAATGGTGATCAGCGAGTCGACATGCTGGCTCAGCTCGCGGATGCCCTCTTCGGCGATCTGCATGCGCTTGCGGCCTTCGAAGGGGAACGGCTTGGTGACCACGGCCACGGTGAGAATGCCCATGTCACGGGCGACTTCGGCAACGATCGGCGCCGCACCGGTGCCGGTACCGCCACCCATGCCGGCGGTGATGAACACCATGTCCGAGCCCTGCAGTACCTCGGCGATGCGCTCGCGGTCTTCCAGTGCCGCCTCGCGGCCGATCAGCGGGTTGGCACCGGCGCCCAGGCCCTTGGTCACTGCGGTGCCCAGCTGCAGCACGGTGCGCGCGGTCATGTTCTTCAGTGCCTGGGCGTCGGTGTTGGCGCAGATGAAGTCCACGCCTTCGACGTTGTTGATCACCATGTGCTCGAGGGCGTTGCCACCGCCGCCGCCCACGCCGATGACCTTGATGACCGCGTTCTGCGGGAGGTTGTCAATCAATTCAAACATGGTCCCATCTCCTCGAGTTGATACTCGTCTTGTTTCATTTGTCGGTTTCGTTTCGTACTGCTGCTCCGGTTTCCCGGTTTTGCCCGCTCCATACTTCCCTGCGGGTCTGTTAAAAATTCCCTTTGAACCACCGCTTGACCTTGATCAGCGGCGATTCCCTGCCCTGTTCCGAATGCCCGCCACCGCCCTCGGCGTGATGCCGGCTGCCATAGTGCAGCAGGCCGACGCCGGTGGAGTAGATCGGGTTGCGTACCACGTCCGCCAAGCCTTTGAACTCCTGCGGCACACCCAGGCGCACCGGCATGTGGAAGATTTCCTCGGCCAGCTCAACGGCGCCTTCCATCTTCGCGGTGCCGCCGGTGAGTACGATGCCCGCCGGGATCATGTCCTCGAAGCCGGAGCGGCGCAGCTCGGCCTGAATGAGGGTGAACAGCTCGTCGTAGCGCGGCTCGACCACCTCGGCCAGCGCCTGGCGGGACAGATCCCGTGGTGGCCGGTCACCGACGCTGGGCACCTTGATGGTTTCCTCCGGCCCGGCCAGTTTGGCCAGTGCGCAGGCGTAGCGGATCTTGATCTCTTCGGCGTGCTGGGTCGGGGTACGCAGCGCCATCGCGATGTCGTTGGTCACCTGGTCGCCGGCAATCGGGATGACAGCGGTATGACGGATGGCCCCCTCGGTGAAAATGGCGATATCGGTGGTGCCCCCGCCGATATCCACCATGCACACGCCCAGCTCCTTCTCGTCATCGGTGAGCACCGAGTAGCTGGAGGCAAGCTGCTCGAGGATCACGTCCTCGACTTCCAGCCCGCAGCGGCGAATGCACTTCTCTATGTTCTGCACCGCATTCATGGCGCAGGTAACCAGATGCACCTTGGCCTCCAGCCGCACGCCGGACATGCCGCGGGGCTCGCGCACGCCTTCCTGATTGTCGATCACGTATTCCTGGGGCAGGATGTGCAGCACCTTCTGGTCGGCGGGGATGGCCACGGCCTGGGCGGCGTCCAGCACCCGCTCGATATCCGCCTGCACCACCTCCCCCTCACGGATGGCAACGATGCCATGGGAGTTCATGCTGCGGATGTGGTTGCCGGCAATGCCGGCATAGACCGAATGGATCTGGCAGCCGGCCATCAGCTCGGCCTCCTCGATGGCGCGCTGGATCGACTGCACGGTGGACTCGATGTTCACCACCACGCCCTTCTTCATCCCGCGGGACGGATGCGAGCCGATTCCGACGATCTCCAGCTCGCCGTCTGCGCCAATTTCGCCCACCAGCGCGACAACCTTGGAGGTGCCGATGTCCAGGCCGACGATCATCCTGCTACCCTGCTTGCTTGCCATGATTACTCGTTACTCCCCATTTCAACCGTTGCAGGTTCGCGCCACGCCACCGCCATCCCATTGCTGTAACGCAGGTCCACCCGTGCTATGAGTTCCCGGCGGTCGGCCAGCATCAGCTTGTCGATGGCCAGGAAGCGCTGCATCTTTTCCACCACATCATCACGACCCAGCAGCATCTCGATACCGCTGCGGGTCGTCAGGAACCAGCTACCGCGGTCGCGCATTTCCAGCCGCGCCACTTCGTGCCCGTAGGGCCGCAGCAGCCGATTGAACTGCTGGTAGGTCTGCATCACCCGCCGTTTGGCACGTTCGGGGCCGTTGAGCAGCGGCAGCCCCTGGAAGCGGTCGATCCGCTCCGGGCTGAACGCCCGCCCGGCATTGTTCAGCAGGGCGCTGTCGCCCCAGCGGGCGATCGGCAGGTGCTCGTCGAGATTGATCACCAGCCGGTCCGGCCAGATGCGGGTCACCGTTGCGCCGGCAACCCAGGGCATGCCCAGCAGGTCTGCGCGCAACTGTTCGAGATCGATGGTGACCAGGCTCTCGTCCATATAGGGCGCGATGATCTGCTGCACCGAGTCGCGGTCGATGTACTGCAGGTCGCCCTCGACATTGATGGTGCTGATCGGGTGCTGGGCCAGCGGCTGCAGGCGGTGATACAGCTCGTACAGCCCCATGCCGAGGATGACCAGCAGCAACGGCCACAGCCATTGCTGCAGCCGTTGCCCGGCGCCCTGCCAGGAAGGCATGCTCAGACGCGGCCAGCTGCGCGGGGCCGGCGGGGTCACGCGCACAGCGCCGCGAGCCGGCGCGCTGCGCCGGCCGCCGGTCCTGCCGCTGCGTGGGTCCCTGATCATCAGCCCCATGGTCATGCCTCAGTAGCGGGCACCGGCGAGGATCGCCAGCACCAGATCGGTGAAACTCAAGCCGTTCGCTGCGGCCGCCATCGGTACCAGGCTGTGGTCGGTCATGCCCGGTGCGGTATTCACTTCCAGCAGATAGAAGGTGCCGTTGCCGTCCTGCATCACGTCCACCCGGCCCCAGCCGCGACAGCCCACCGCATCGAAGGCGCGCAGGCAGATCTCCGCCAGCTCCGCCTCACGCTCCTCGCTCAGGCCACAGGGGCACTGGTACTGGGTATCCGACGCCAGATACTTGGCCTGGTAGTCGTAGAAGGTATTGGGCGTGCTCAGGCGTATGGCCGGCAGCACCTGGCGGTCAAGAATGCCGACGGTGAACTCGGCACCGGTAATCCACTGCTCGACCAGCGCGATGTCGTCGTAGTTCCGTGCCTCTTTCCAGGCGGCCTGCAGCTCTTCCAGCGAATGCACCTTGGCCATGCCGATGCTGGAGCCTTCATGGATCGGTTTGATGATCAGCGGCGTGCCCAGCTGCTCGACCACCGCGGCGCACTCGGACTCGTCACGCAGCACGGCGTAGGCCGGGGTCGGCAGGCCGAGGCTCTGCCAGACCTGCTTGGTACGCAGCTTGTCCATGCCCAGCGCCGAGGCCATCACGCCGCTGCCGGTATAGGGAATCTTCAGGCTTTCCAGCACGCCCTGCAGGCTGCCGTCCTCACCGCCACGGCCATGCAGTGCAATGAACACACGGTCGGGCCGCTCGGCGATCAGGCGCTCGACCAGATCATCACCGGCATCGATGCCGAAGGCGTCGACACCGGCACCCTGCAGCGCAGCAAGCACGGCCGCGCCGGATTTCAGCGATACCTCGCGCTCGGCGGAGGTACCGCCGTACAGCACAGCCACTCGCCCGAAGGCTTTGACGTCTTTCATCAGGCCTGACCTCCC
Source organism: Halopseudomonas pertucinogena (assembly GCF_014646575.1). GTDB lineage: Bacteria > Pseudomonadota > Gammaproteobacteria > Pseudomonadales > Pseudomonadaceae > Halopseudomonas > Halopseudomonas pertucinogena. The sequence continues at coordinate 136,089 of NZ_BMNN01000003.1, forward strand.
TTCAGTTCATTGCCCAGCCGGGTCAGCGATTCGGCCAGCTGGGGTGCCAGGCCGCCGATATCCCCGGCGCCCTGGGTCAACAGGATGTCGCCCGGCTGCAGTACCGCGCGCAGCAGCGGCATCAGGTCCGCATCACGCGCCACGTACAGCGGGTCGATCTGGCCGCGCAGGCGGATGCTGCGGCACAGGTGCTTGCTGTCTGCGCCCGGCACCGGCTCTTCACCGGCGGGGTAGACTTCCATGAGCAGCAGCACGTTGGTCTCGCCGAGCACCTGCACGAAGTCCTCGTAGAGGTCGCGGGTACGGCTGTAGCGGTGCGGCTGGTAGATCATCACCAGTCGGCGGTCCGGCCATCCGCCACGCACGGCCTTGATCACCGCGTCCACTTCCCGCGGGTGGTGCCCGTAATCGTCCACCAGCATCACGTCGCCTTCATCGCCCAGCGGGAAGTGCCCATGGACCTGGAAGCGCCGGCCGACACCCTGGAAGCTGGTCAGGCCCTGAACGATGGCTTCATCGCTGACGCCCTCATCGGCCGTGACGGCGATCGTCGCCAGGGCGTTGAGCACGTTGTGCACGCCGGGCATGTTGACGTACACACGCAGCGGCTCATGGCCGTCGCGCAGCACGGTGAAGTGGGTCTGCATGCCCTTCTGCTCGATATCAACGGCGCGGATATCGGCATCCTCGGACTGCCCGTAGGTGATGACCTGGCGGGTGACCTGCGGCAGGATCTCGCGCACGACCGGATCGTCGATGCACAGCACCGCCAGCCCGTAGAACGGCAGGTTGTGCAGGAAGTCGATGAAGGTCCGCTTGAGGCGGTTGAAGTCGCCCTCATAAGTGGCCATGTGGTCGAAATCGATATTGGTGACGATGGCGGCCATCGGCTGCAGATGCAGGAAGGACGCATCGCTCTCGTCGGCTTCAGCGACCAGATAGCGGCTTTCGCCCAGCTGTGCATTGGCACCGGCACTGGTCAGCTTGCCGCCGATGACGAAGGTCGGGCTCAGGCCCTCAGCGGCCAGTACCGAGGCGATCAGGCTGGTGGTGGTGGTCTTGCCATGGGTGCCGGCCACGGCGATGCCGTGGCGGTAGCGCATCAGCTCGGCGAGCATCTGCGCGCGCGGCACCACCGGAATGCGCTTTTCCATCGCCGCGGCGACTTCCGGGTTACTCGGGTTGATGGCACTGGACACCACCAGCACGTCCGCGCCCTGCAGGTTCTCCGCGCGGTGGCCGATATCGATCCGAGCGCCGAAGGACTCCAGCCGTGCGGTGACCGCCGAGCGTTGCAGGTCCGAACCGGATACCTCATAGCCCATATTCAGCAGCACCTCGGCAATGCCGCACATGCCCGCACCGCCGATGCCGACGAAGTGGATCTGGCGGATACGGCGCATCGCCGGCAGGCTGTAGGTGGCCTCGGTGCGTTTATCAGTGCTCACGGGCAACCTCCAGGCAGGCGCGAACCACGTCTGCTGTTGCATCGGGTCTGGCCTGTTTCCGGGCTTGTTCTGCCATCAGTCGTACGGTCTCCGGTTTACCAAGTAGTGTGCCGAGGCGCTGGGACAGCAGCTCGGCGGTAAGGGTCTGTTGCGGCAGCAGCTCGGCTGCGCCGCGATCGGCCAGGAAGCGCCCGTTGGCGGTCTGGTGATCATCAATGGCGTGGGGCAGCGGAATCAGCAGCGATGGCCGCCCGGCTGCCGCCAGCTCGGCGACGGTCAGGGCGCCGGCGCGGCACACCACCAGATCAGCCCAGGCATAGGCCTCGGCCATGTCCTCGATGAAGGGCTCGACCTCGGCCTTCACCCCCACTGCGGCATACGCCTGACGTGCCGCATCCACGTGTTGTTGCCCACACTGGTGGCGGACCTGCGGACGCTGGCCGGCGGGCAGCAGAGCCAGCGCCAGCGGCAGCAGCTTGTTCAGCGGCAGCGCGCCCAGGCTGCCACCCAGTACCAGCAGCCGCGGCTGACGCAGGCCATCCCAGACCAGCGGCGGTACGGCAAAAATCTGCTCGCGCACCGGGTTGCCGGTCGTGCGGCGGGCAGCGCCGGGCGCAAAGCTGTTGTCGAAGCCTTCGCAGCGGCGGTCGGCAATCCTGGCCAGCAGTCGGTTGGTGGTGCCGACCACGGCGTTCTGTTCATGGATGACCAGCGGAATGCGCCGCAGCCAGGCCGCCACACCGCCGGGGCCGGTCACATAGCCGCCGGCGCCCAGCACCAGCACGGGGTCCAGCTCGCCGATCACCTTCAGCGACTGCCACAGGGCGCGAACCAGGCGCACCGGCGCCAGCAGCAGATCGAGCTTGCCCTTGCCGCGCAGGCCCTGAATGTCGATGTAATGCAGCGGGATGCCCGCTTCCGGAATCAGCTCCGCCTCGATGCCGCGACGGGTGCCCAGCCAATGGACTTCGTAACCCTTTTCCTGCAGCAGCCGGGCGCAGGCCAGCGCCGGGAATACATGCCCGCCGGTGCCGCCGGCCATGATCAGTACCTTCCTGTTACTGGCCATCGGCAGCCTCCCGCAGCGCCTGGCGGCGCTCCCAGTCGATGCGCAGCAGCAGGCCCAGACTTATGCAGCACACCACCAGCGAACTGCCCCCGTAACTGAGAAATGGCAGGGTCAGCCCCTTGGTCGGCAGCAGGCCGATATTCACACCGACGTTGATCAGCACCTGACCGCACCACATGATTGCCAGACCGTAGGCCAGATAGGCCGAGAAATAGCGACCGGCGCGCTCGGCCCACAGACCGATGTAGAGTGCCCGACCGGCGACGAAGATCAACAGGGCGAAGGCCGCCAGCGCACCGATCATGCCCAGCTCCTCGGCCAGTACCGCGAACACGAAGTCGGTATGGGCTTCGGGCAGGTAGAACTGCTTCTGGATGCTGTTGCCCAGCCCGACACCGAACCATTCGCCACGACCGAAGGCGATCAGCGCCTGGGTAAGCTGGTAGCCGGTGCCGTAGGGGTCATTCCAGGGATTGAGGAAGCCGGTCAGGCGCTGGAAGCGGTAGGGCTCGAACAGCACCAGCAGTGCCGCCATGCCCCCCAGCGAACCGAACAGCAGAATGAAGCGGAACAGCCCGACACCCCCGAGGAACAGCATGCCGGTGGCGGCGCCCATGAGCACCACGGTGGCGCCGAAGTCCGGCTCGATGATCAGCAACCAGGCCATGGGACCGAGCACCAGGAAGGGCTTGATGAAGCCGAACCACTCCTGCTTGACCTCGTCCCGGCGGTGCACCAGATAGCCGGCCAGAAACACCACGGCAAACAGCTTGGCGAGTTCGGACGGCTGCACGTTCACCGGGCCGACCGCGATCCAGCGCCAGCTGCCGTTGACCTCCCGGCCGATGCCCGGAATCAGCACCAGGATCAGCAGGGCAAAACCGAGGAACAGCAGCGGGAAACGGAACTGCTCCCACAGCCGCAGCGGGATAGCCAGGGTGCCGAGCAGCGCGAGGATGCCGATCACCACATACACCAGCTGGCGCTTCATGTAATACAGCGGGCTGCCCAGCTGACCGGCGGCCACTTCCATGGATGCGGAGCTGACCATCACCAGACCCAGCGACAGCAGCGCCAGACTGGCGACCAGCAGCGGCAGGTCCATGTCGAAGCGGCGCTCGCCTACCAGTGGGGCGAAGGAGCGTTGCAGAGCGTCGGCAAGGATCATGACAACCTCCTGACCGCAGCGGCAAACAGGCGGCCGCGCTCTTCGAAGTTGGCGAACATGTCCAGGCTGGCGCAGGCCGGCGACAGCAGCACCGCATCACCCGGCCTGGCCAGCTCCGCCGCAGCCATCACCGCCTCATCAATACCGGCCACGCGGCGCACCGGCACGCGGCCACCCAAAGCCTGCTCCAGCCGATCGGCATCACGACCCAGCAGTACCACGGCGCGGCAGTGACGGCTGATCGGCTCCACCAGCGGAGCGAAATCGGCACCCTTGCCGTCGCCCCCGGCGATCAGCACCTGCTGGCCCTGCAGGTCGCCGCCGAAACCTTCGATGGCCGCCAGCGCGGCGCCGACGTTGGTGGCCTTGGAGTCGTCGTAGTAGTCCACGCCGGCATGCTGACCGACCCACTGACAGCGGTGCGGCAGGCCGGCAAACTCCCGCAGGGCCTCAAGCATCGCCGCCATCGGCAGCCCGGCCGCCTGCCCCAGCGCCAGCGCCGCCAGGGCATTGGCCTGGTTATGGGCACCGCGCATCTTCAACTCGCTGACGGGCATCAACGTCTTGAATTCAAAGGCCAGGTGTCTCTCGCCGCCCTGCTCGATCAGACCGAAGCCCTTGAAGTCGGGCTTGTCCAGACCGAAGCTCCAGCACGGCAGCTGGTCGGCAACCAGCGGGCGGGTCAGCGCATCATCGCGGTTGACCACGATCTGGCGGGCGCCGCGGAAGATGCGGTGCTTGGCCAGATGGTAGGCGGCCAGATCGGCGTAGCGGTCCATGTGGTCTTCGCTGACGTTCAGCACGGTGGCCACTTCGGCATTCAACGCATCGGTGGTCTCCAGCTGGAAGCTGGAAAGCTCCAGCACGTAGAGGTCCGCCTTCATGTCGAGCAGATCCAGCGCCGGAGTGCCGATGTTGCCACCGACCGCGACCCGCCGGCCGGCCTTCTCGGCCATCATCCCGACCAGGGTGGTGACCGTGCTCTTGGCGTTGGAACCGGTGATGGCAACGACCGGGGCGTCGGCAGCACGGGCAAACAGCTCGATATCGCCGATGACCTTCACACCCGCCTGGATGGCCGCCTGAATGGCCGGGGTGGACAGGGCAATGCCGGGGTTGATGATGAGTTCGTCAGCCGAGCTCAGCAGCTGCGCATCCAGCTCGCCGAGATACAGGTCCGCCATCGGTGCGAAACGCTTGAGCTTGTCCAGCCCGGGCGGATTGGCGCGGGTGTCGCAGACCGCGAACGGCAGATCACGGCCAGCCAGGTACCGGGCGACCGACAAACCGGTTACCCCCAGTCCGACTATGATCCGTTGCTTGTCCGTGGAGATCAGTGACACCTTCTATATCCTCAACGCAGTTTCAGGGTGGACAGGCCGATCAGCACCAGAATCACGGTGATGATCCAGAACCGCACGATGACCCGCGGTTCGGGCCAGCCCTTCAGTTCGAAATGGTGATGAATCGGCGCCATGCGGAACACGCGGCGACCGGTCATCTTGAACGAGGCGACCTGGACGATGACCGACAGGGTCTCGACCACGAAGATGCCGCCCATGATGAACAGCACGATCTCCTGGCGGACGATCACGGCCATCACACCCAGCGCAGCACCGAGTGACAGCGCGCCCACGTCGCCCATGAAGACCTGGGCCGGATAGGTGTTGAACCAGAGAAAGCCCAGCCCGGCGCCGATCAGCGCGCCACAGAAGATCAGCAGCTCGCCGGAGCCCTGCACATAAGGGATCAGCAGGTACTGGGAGAACTGCACGTTGCCCGAGAGATAGGCAAAGATGCCCAGCGCGCCGCCAACCATGACCGTGGGCATGATCGCCAGTCCGTCCAGGCCGTCGGTGAGGTTGACCGCGTTGCTCGAGCCGACGATGACGAAATAGGTCAGCACGATGAAGCCGGCACCCAGCTGGAACTCCAGGCTCTTGAAGAAGGGCACGATCAGCGTGGTATCGGCCGGGGTGTCGGCGGCCATATAAAGGACGACGGCGGCCACCAGGCCGAACACCGACTGCCAGAAGTACTTCCAGCGTGATGGCAGGCCCCGGGAGTTCTTCTCGATCACCTTGCGATAGTCGTCGACCCAGCCGATCGCACCGAAGCTGACCGTCACCCCGAGCACCACCCACACATACAGATTGCTGAGGTCGGCCCACAGCAGGGTGCTGATGGTGATGGCGGTGAGGATCAGCGCGCCGCCCATGGTGGGGGTGCCCTTCTTCGACAGATGCGACTGGGGGCCGTCATTGCGCACCGCCTGGCCGATCTGGCGCAGCTGCAGGGTGCGGATCATCCAGGGCCCGAGAAACAGTGCCATGCCCAGGGCGGTCAGCACCCCGAGGATGCCCCGCAGGGTCAGGTACTGGAACACACCGAAACCGGTGTGGAATTGTTGCAGGTATTGCGCAAGTATCAGCAGCATGTCGGCTTGCCCTCATCCTTGTTTTGCGAGCCTTCAACCAGTGCGGCGACGACCTCTTCCATGCCCGCGCTGCGCGAGCCTTTCACCAGTACCCGTACGCTCGGGTCCAGTTCCGTTTTCAGTGCCGCAGCCAGTGCGCTGCGACTGTCGAAGCTGCGGCCTTCGGCACCGAATGCCTCGGCAGCCAGCGCCGACAGGGGGCCGGTGGCATACAGGGCATCGAGGCCGCGATCGCGAGCATATTCACCGATCTCCCGGTGCGCCTGCTGTTCGCTGTCGCCCAGTTCGCCCATATCACCCAGCACCAGCACCCGGCGCCCGGTCAGGGCAGCGAGCACATCGATGGCCGCGCGAACCGAGGCCGGATTGGCGTTGTAGCAGTCATCGATGATGTGCGCGCCATGGCGTCCGGCCAGGGTCTTGCCGCGGCCGGCCACCGGCTGCAGCGCAGCCAGACCGGCCTGTATCGCTTTCAGTGAAACGCCCAGGGCCAGCGCCGCGGCCGCCGCGGCCAGGGCGTTGGCGACGTTGTGCTCGCCGAGCAGGTTGAGCTGGATCTCGATCTCGCCGATCGGGCTATGCAGAAGGAAAGCGGGGCAGCCCCGCTCGTCGAGGCGGATATGTGCAGCCCGCAGACTGGCGGCCGGATTGGTGAGACTGAAGCTCCAGGTGCGGCGGGAACCGATGAGGGCGCGCCAGTCCTCCAGCCAGGGGCTGTCCAGATTGACCACCGCCTGACCGGCCTCACCCAGCCCGGCAAAGATCTCGCCCTTGGCCTGGGCAATCGCCTGCTCACTGCCGAAACGGCCGATGTGAGCCACCCCGGCATTGGTCAGCACGCTCACATCAGGCCTGGCCAGGCCCATGCTGTAACTGATGTCGCCGATCGCACCGGCGCCCATCTCCACCACGGCGTACTGGTGCTTGTGGCTCAGCTCCAGCAGGGTCAACGGTACGCCCAGCTCGTTGTTGAGGTTGCCACGGGTGGCCAGTACCGCACCGCACTGGCGCAGGATGGCGGCAAGCATTTCCTTGACGGTGGTCTTGCCGCTGGAACCGGTTATGGCCACCAGCGGCTGGCGGAAACCGGCGCGGTTCAACGCGCCCAGCTGGCCCAGCGCCGCCTGGCAGTCGGCTACCAGCAGTTGCGGCAGCGGGTCTTCGACCAGCCGCTCCACCATCGCCGCGGCGGCGCCATTGGCGCGGGCCTGGGCAATGAAATCGTGACCGTCGACACGGCTGCCGGCCAGGGCGACGAACAGCCCTCCGGCCAGCACGCGGCGGGCGTCGATACTGACACTGTCGAAGGCAACGTCGCTGCCGTGCAGGGTGGCGCTGAGTGGCCCGACAAGGGTGGACAGGAACATGGCTTCAAGCATGCTGGCCCCCCCGCTGACGCAGCGCGCGTTCGGCCTGCTCCAAATCACTGAAAGGGTGACGCACCCCGTTGATCTCCTGATAGGTCTCGTGGCCCTTGCCCGCCAGCAGGATGATGTCATCCGCGGCGGCACGAGCGATGGTCCGGGCGATGGCGTCGGCGCGGTTGGCAATGATGCTGACCGCTTCCTGGCGTTCGATGCCGGCACGAATCTGTTCGATGATGGCGCTTGACGCCTCGGTGCGCGGGTTGTCGTCGGTAATGACCAGCAGGTCGGCGCCCTGCTCGGCCGCGCGGCCCATCAGCGGCCGCTTGCCACGGTCCCGGTCACCGCCGCAGCCGAACACGCACACCAGCCGTCCGGCGACATGCGCGCGCAGCGCGGCAAGGGCATTTTCCAATGCATCGGGGGTGTGTGCGTAGTCGATCACGACCAGCGGCTGCCCTTCACCACCGAGCCGCTGCATGCGACCGGCGGGCGGCTGAAGCAGCCCGAGCTGGGCGGCAATCTGGGCCAGCGGCAGTTCCAGTGACAGCAGTACACCGGCTACTGCCAGCAGGTTGGACAGGTTGAAGGTGCCCAGCAGCGGGCTGCGCAGCTCGGCACTGGCATCAGCGTAGTGCAGACGCGCGCTGATGCCCTGTGCGTCGTAACGGACGTCGCTGCAATACAGGTCGGCACTGCTGTCGCTGATGCTGTAGCGCACCAGGGGCGGCGTGCAGTCTGCTGCCAATTGGCGGCCAAAGGCGTCATCCACGTTGATCACCGCGCGCTCGGCCTGCTCCAGCAGCCGCGCCTTGGTCTGGCCGTAGGTGGCCATGTCGCCGTGGTAGTCCAGGTGATCGCGACTGAGGTTGGTGAATACCGCCACCTCGAAGTCCAGCGCAGCCACCCGGCCCTGGTCCAGCGCATGGGAAGACACTTCCATGCTTACCCGGCGGGCGCCCTGCCGGCACAGCTGTGCGAGCTGCTGCTGCAGGCTGATGGCGTCCGGTGTGGTCATGCCATGGTCCTGCAGCGCTCCCGGCATGCCGGTGCCCAGAGTGCCGATGACACCGCAGGGCTGGCCAAGGTTGCTGAGCGCCTGGGCGACCATCTGGCTGACGCTGGTCTTGCCATTGGTACCGGTCACGCCGACCAGCTTCAGCTGGCGGGCCGGCTCCCCGTGAAAGCGCGCCGCGATGGCCGACAGCTGCCCGGCCAGATGGCCCACTGGTACCAGTGGCAGTGCTGCGGAACAGACGTAGCCGTCCGCCGCTTCATAGGCAACGGCGGCGGCGCCTGCGGCCACCGCCTGGTCGATATGCTGACGACCATCATGGCGCAGACCGGGCACGGCCAGAAACAGGTCGCCCGGCTGCACCTTGCGGCTGTCGGTAGTCAGGCCGGTGATGGTCACTGGCTCGCCCTGCCACTGGGGGAACAGCGCGTCAAGCTGGATCATCCGCGGTCCTCCATGCTGTCCGGACCGGGCAGCTCGGCCTGTTGCAGCTCGGCGAGGTTGTCCGGGGCAATATTGAGCAGCCGCAGCGCGTTGGACATCAGCCCGCTGAACACCGGCGCCGCCACCAGACCGCCGTAATAGCCGCCCTTGGTGGGTTCGTCGATGACCACGGCAATGGCCAGGCGCGGGTTGCTGCTGGGTGCAAAGCCGGCAAACAACGAACGGTAGGAGTCCTGCTGATAACCCTTGCTGCCGGCAGCGGTCTTGCGTGCCGTTCCACTCTTGCCGGCGACGTGGTAGCCCGGCACCTTGGCGCGGAAGGTGCCGCCAGTGCCCTCGATCACTTCCTGAAGCATGGACTGCATGGTCCGGGCCACGTCCTCGGGGATGACCTGCTGCGCCGATGGCCGTTCGGACAGGCGCAACAGCGACATGGGCGCCTTGCGGCCATCGTTGGCCAGCACCGCGTAGGCCTGGGCCAGCTGCACCGTGGTCACCGACAGGCCGTAGCCATAGGACAATGCCGCGGTTTCGGCCTGACGCCATTCCCGGAAACTCGGCAGATTGCCGACCCGCTCGCCGGGGAAGCCCAGCCCGGTGTACTGACCGAAACCCACCGCCTGCATGGTGCCATGCATGGCCGGGCCGCCCACGTCGAAGGCGATCTTGCTCATGCCGACGTTGCTCGACTTGAGCAGGATGCCGGTCAGGTCCAGTACACCACCGGGGGCGCGGGACACGTCACGGATGGTGTAGCGGCCGATCTTCAGCGTGCCGGGGTAGACGTTGACTTCGTCATCGGGCTTCCAGCGGCCGGTCGCCAGGGCGGCGCTCATGGAGATCGGCTTGACCGTCGAGCCGGGCTCGAACACGTCGATCAGCGCCCGGTTGCGCATCGCATCAGGCTGCAGGTTGGCACGGTTGTTGGGGTTGTAGCTGGGGTGGTTGGCCATCGCCAGCACCTCGCCGGTATGCACGTCGAGCATGACGATGGAGCCGGCACGGGCCTCGAATTCCTGCAGTGCTTCGCGCAGTTCCCGATGGGCCAGATACTGCAGACGCAGGTCGATGGACAGCGCCAGATCGTTGCCGGGACGAGCGTTGCTGACCACCTGCACATCCTTGATCAGCCGCCCGCGGCGGTCCTGCAGCACCTGCCGCTTGCCGGGCACGCCCTCAAGCCAGTGGTTGTAGGACAGCTCAATGCCTTCCTGGCCCTGCTCGTCGACGTTGGTGAACCCGACCAGATGGGCGGCCACCTCGCCAGCAGGATAGAAGCGCCGGTATTCCTCGATGCTGTAGACGCCCGGCACCTTCAGATCCATGATCGCTTCGCCCGCAGCGGGAACCATGCGCCGACGCAGGTAGATGAACTCCTTGTCGGCGTTTGCCTTGAGCCTTTCGCTGAAGGTTTTCAGGTCGGTGCCCAGCAGGGCGGCCAGTTCGGACCAGCGCGACTGCTGATGGATCAGCTGCGACGGATTGGCCCAGATGGTCAGCACCGGGGTGCTCACCGCCAGCGGCTCGCCGTTGCGATCGGTGATCTGCCCGCGGTGGGCGGGAATCGGCACATGGCGCACGCTGCGCTTGTCGCCCTGATTCTTCAGGAAGCCTTCGTCCAGCACATGCAGCTCGACGATTCGCCAGCACACGGCGACGCTGCATACGGCGAGTGCGCCGATGACCAGCCTGAAACGCCAGGGATGAAGACTGCCATTGGAGCGGGGCACCAGGGCCTTGAAGTCGAATTTCTTCATGGCCGCACCAGTATCACTTCATTGGGCTCGGGGACCCGCATGCCCAGCTTCTGGGTGGCGATGCGTTCCACACGGTGGTGCGCTGTCCAGGTGCTCTGCTCCAGGACCAGACGGCCCCATTCGGCCTGAGCCTTCTCCCGCTGATCCATCTCCGCTGCCAGCTGATTCAGCAGCTCACGGCTCCAGTGCGCGCTGTAGGGCACCGCCAGCGCAGTTGCCAGGGTCAGGCCCCAGACCGCCAGCAGCCAACCGCTGCTCGCCGGCAGACCGGAGCGCGGGGCAGTCGATTTTTCGGCTGGGGCTGTCATCAGCGTTTCTCCGCCACGCGCAGTACGGCGCTGCGGGCACGGGGATTGGCCGCCACTTCCTCGGCGGACGGCTTGATCGCCTTGCCGATCAGATTCAGGCTCACCTTGATGTCGGCGTCGCGTACCGGCAGATTGCGCGGCAGCGGCGCGCCCCTGGCCTCGCGACGCATGAACTGCTTGACCTGACGGTCTTCGAGGGAATGGAAGCTGATGACCGCCAGTCGGCCACCCGGCGCAAGCACTTCCAGCGCCGCCTGCAGGCCCTCGGCCAGGTCTTCCAGCTCACGGTTGATGAAGATGCGGATCCCCTGGAACGCCCGGGTGGCCGGATGCTTGTGTTTCTCCCAGGAGGGGTTGGCCTGCTTGATCACTTCGGCCAGATCGGCGGTGGTGGCGAACGGCTGTTGCTCACGGCGCAGCACGATGGCGCGGGCCATGCGGCGGGAGAAGCGCTCTTCGCCATACTCCCAGAGCACGGTGGCGATGTCCGCCTCGTCGGCGCTGTTGATCCAGTCGGCAGCGCTCTGACCCACGGCGGGGTTCATGCGCATGTCCAGCGGACCATCGTTGAGAAAGCTGAAGCCGCGCTGGGGGTCGTCCAGCTGCGGCGAGGAGACGCCAAGGTCCAGCAGCACGCCGTCCACCCGGCCGTGCAGGCCGCGCGCGCGCAGCTCCTCCGCCATGTCGGCGAACGAGCGCTGTACAACGACAAAGCGGCCGTCTTCGGCCGCCAGCTGATTCCCGACCCGGATCGCCTCCGGGTCCTTGTCGAAGCCGAGCAGTCGCCCCTCCGCCGACAGCTGGGCCAGAATGGCGCGGCTATGCCCGCCGCGGCCAAAGGTACCGTCTATATATATGCCGTCAGGTCGTACCGCGAGCCCTTCCAGCGCTTCGCTCAGCAGTACACTGACATGTTTCAATTCGGTCTGCTGATTCATAGGCTCAACATCTGCAGTTCCGCCGGCAGCTCGCCAACGCCCTGCTCCTGTTCCAGATAGGCTGCGGTAGTGGCATGCCATGCATCCTCACTCCACAGCTCGAATTTGTTCAGCTGACCTACCAGCATCACCTTCTTGTCCAGCCCCGCGTACTCACGCAGCAGGGGCGGAACGACAAAACGCCCGTTGCCGTCCAGCTCGATCTCGTTGGCGTTACCAATGAGCAGCCGGTTCAGGCGCTTGACCATCGGATGCATGTTGGGCGCGTCGCGCAACTGGGCTTCAACCTCTTCCCAGGCCGCGAGCGTATAGATCCACAGGCAACGATCTCCCAGTGCGGTAGTGGCCACCAGCTGCCCGCCACAGGACTCGAGCAGACGTTCGCGATACCTTGCTGGCATAGCGAGTCGGCCCTTGGCGTCCAGATTGACGGCGCTCGTTCCACGAAACACTTTTTGTTATTCCCCTGATGAGACCGATACTGTGACCACGCAAATCCCAAAAAAGTCCACTTTGCCCCACTTCACACCACTTCGGCACACTATAGAAAGGCGCCCATACAGCGTCAAGTGACCAATTCACAGAAAAGCCTTATATGGCGCGGGTTTAGGGCGTATGGCGGGTAGCGAAGCGCTGCACCTAGACGGAGCGCGGAGAGAAATAAAAAGGAATTACAAGGGGATACTCATGCAACTTAAAGTCAAACATGAGGTGGAAATATTTTTTTCACACGAATGGGCGAGGCGGGAAAAGAAAAAGGAGTTGGCCTGTAAGCCGGGTTCTGTCGAGGACAGCCATTCCTCTGCGACAGCCATCACTGACTGCCTGTAGCAACCTACCCGAACCCAGTGCGGGCCGCACCGAAGGGTTCCTATTTGGTCTTGCTCCGAGTGGGGTTTACCGTGCCACGAACTGTTACCAGTCGCGCGGTGCGCTCTTACCGCACCCTTTCACCCTTACCGGCGCTTGCGCGCTTAGGCGGTCTGCTCTCTGCTGCACTTTCCGTAGGCTCGCGCCTCCCAGGCGTTACCTGGCACTCTGCCCTGTGGAGCCCGGACTTTCCTCCATATCACCGAAGCGATACAGCGACTGTCCGGCCAACTCCTGAGGCAAGGTTAGCCCTGTTCAAGCCCAACGGCAAGCATTGATCGCTCAAGGACGGGCTTTTTCCAGCGCCAGCTGGTACAGCCGGTTCTTCTTCAGGCCGGTGATCCGTGCGGCCAGTGCGGCGGCCTGTTTCACCGGCAGCTCTTCGAGCAATACATCCAGCACCCGCTCGGCCGCCGGGTCCAGCGACTCATCATCAGGCGCGGGCGCACCTTCCACCACCAGCACACACTCGCCCCGCTGCTGATCCGGATCGCTGCGCACCCATTCCACCAGCTCGCCCAGCGGCGCACCTCGAATGGTCTCGAAGGTCTTGGTCAACTCCCGGGCCAGCACCACCTGACGCCCTGCGCCCAGCAGCTCACGCATGTCTTCCAGGCATTCGAGCAGACGATGGGGCGCCTCGTAGACCATCCAGGTCCGCTGTTCCGCAGCCAGCGCCTCGATGCGCTGGCGCCGACCATGCCCCTTGGCCGGCAGAAAGCCTTCGAAGCTGAAGCGGTCCGACGGCAGACCCGCTGCACTGAGCGCGGCGATGAGGGCGCAGGCGCCGGGCACCGGCACGACGCGCACGCCGGCATCACGGGCCTGGCGCACCAGATGAAAGCCCGGGTCGGATATCAGCGGGGTACCGGCGTCGGAGATCAGCGCCAGGTCATCCCCGGCAAGCAGCCGTTCGACCAGACGCTGACTCTTGTCCCGCTCGTTGTGATCATGGCAGGCCGTGGTCGGCGTGGTGATACCGAAGTGCTGAAGCAGACGGGCGCTGTGTCGGGTATCTTCGGCAGCGATCAAGGCGGCTGACCGGAGCACGTCCAGCGCCCGGGCACTCATATCCTGCAGATTGCCGATCGGGGTGGCGACGACATAAAGGGTACCGGCAGTGGTGGTCATGATGATTCCTGTTTGAACCGGCTGCTGATTGTACAGGACGTGACTGGTTTCCGGCCAAGCACATGGCGAGCCCGGGTGAGCTTGGTTACACTAGGCGCAAAGCACGCCCCAGCTCAAGGTACCCTGCCCGATGTTCCGCATGATTCGCCTGCCGCTTGCCGGCCTGATCCTCGCTTCGCTGATCGCCGGTTGCTCGTCGACGCCCCGCCAGCTTTCAGAACTGCCCACTGCCACCGATGCCCCGATCGAGGACATCCTGCGCCGCGCCGAACGGCGTGACGGGGCGGAAGCCAACCTGTTGCGACTGCATGCCGCCCAGACCGCGTGGGACCGCAACCAGCCCGAGCAGGTGCGCAGCATTCTCGCCATGATCCCGCAGAGCGACCTGCCGCTGGACCAGCAACAGCGCTTCAGCGAGCTGCAGGCCCGCAGTGAGCTTGCCTTGGGGCAGCCCGGCTCTGCGCTGCGCGCCCTGCGCCATCCCTCCCTGCAGCAGCTGGACGGCCTGTCCCCGCAGCGCGAGCTGGACATCCAGCTGCTGCGCGCTGAAACCATGGCCGCCACCGGCGAGCACCTGAACGCCGCCCAGGAGCGGATGTTCATCCATGCCATGCTGCCGGAGGCCCAGCGGGAACAGAACCTCAACGCCATCTGGGAGTCACTGAACCAGACCCCGACAGATCAGCTGCGCCAGGCCGCCGCCTCGGCCAGCGGCGAGACCGCCGGCTGGCTGGCACTGGCGATCATTCCCCGGGAGACCGGCAACCTGGATCTGCAGGTCCACGCGCTGCAGCAGTGGCGCAATCGCTATCCGGACCATCCCGCCGCGAGCTCGCCACCGGAGGCGATCAGCCGGTTGATGGAGCTGCATGCCGAGCGCCCCGAGCATATCGCCCTGCTGCTGCCCTTCGAGGGCAGTCTGGCCGGCGCTGCCGACGCACTGCGCGACGGCTTTCTCGCAGCCCAGTACAACGCCCTGAGCCAGGGGCTGGCGCAGCCTCAGGTCAGCATGTACGACAGCGGCAATTACGCCGACCTGCTGCAGTTCTACCAGCAGGCCCAGGCAGACGGCGTCCAGTGGGTGATCGGCCCGCTGGACCGCCAGCAGGTGGCCCGCCTGGCCGCCCTGCCCGAGCTGCCCCTGCCCACCCTGGCGCTGAATTATGCCGACAGCAATGCCGACGCCCCGGCAGGCCTGTTCCAGTTCGGCCTGGCCCCCGAAGACGAAGCCCGTTCCGCTGCCCTGCGCGCCTGGGAAGATGGGCACCGGCAGATGGCGATTCTCGCCAACCGCGAGGACTGGGGTGCACGCGCCGCGCAGGCTTTTGCCCAGCAATGGCAGGAACTCGGGGGCACGCTGGTCGGCCATGAGATCATTGATGAGCCGGCAGCCATCGCCGGGCAGATTGCCGATCTGCTGCGGGTGCAGGACAGCGAGCGGCGCAATCAGCGCATCCAGGAGGTGCTCGGCAGCAGCGTGACCGTGCAGCCCACACCACGGCCGGAGCTGGAGGCCCTGTTCCTGGCTGCCAACCCGCTGCAGGCCAGGCAGATCAAGCCGACGCTGGTTTTCCAGTATGCGGGCGACCTGCCGGTGTACGCCACCTCCCACGCCTATCGACTGTCGGTTCACGGCGAACCGAACCAGGATGTCGACGGGCTGAAGATCGGCGAAATACCCTGGCTGCTGCACAACTCCGACCCGCTCTATGACACCGTGGTCAGCTCGTGGCCCGCAGCGGCTGGCCCCATGGGCCGCCTGTATGCAATGGGGGTGGACGCCCAGCGCATCTTCAACCGTCTGCTGCAGATGCAGGAGCAGCCCGAGACGCGCATCCAGGGTGCCACCGGCCTGCTGTCGCTGGATCAGGACGGCCGGGTACGTCGGGTCCTGTCCTGGGGCGAGATGATCGACGGACAACTGCATCCGGCAACCGGTTCATCCGAGTGGTGAGCGGTCGCCAGACCAGCCGCCAGGTTACCGGCGGCATCGCCGAGCGCCAGGCTGAGCAGTTGCTGCTCAACGCCGGGATGCGCCTGATGGCGCGCAATTACCGGTGCAAACAGGGCGAGCTTGATCTGGTCATGCGGGATGCCGATACAGTAGTATTCGTCGAAGTACGCTACAGGCGACGAGACCTGTGGGGCGACGCGTCGGAGACAGTCGACTGGCGCAAGCAGAAACGCTTGATCGCCGCCGCGCACTTCTACCTGCTGACACACCCCCACCTCGCCGACCAGCCCTGTCGCTTTGATGTAGTCGCCGCCGTCGGCGACCCTGCGGATCCCGCCTCCTACCGCTGGATCCGGGAAGCTTTTACTTGCTAGCGAGCCTTCTTTTATGGATATGCAACACCGCATCAGACAGCTGTTCACCGACAGCATAGAAACCAAGACCCGCGCCATGGATGTGCTTGGTCCAAGCATCGAGCAGGGCAGCCAGTTGATGGTCAATGCGCTGCTCAGCGAGCGCAAGATCCTCAGTTGCGGCAACGGTGGTTCCGCCGGCGACGCCCAGCACTTCTCGTCCGAGCTGCTCAACCGCTTCGAGCGCGAGCGCCCGAGCCTGCCGGCGATCGCGCTGACCACCGACAGCTCCACCATCACCTCGATCGCCAACGACTACAGCTACGAGGAAGTGTTTTCCAAGCAGATCCGCGCGCTGGGGCAGCCCGGCGATGTGCTGCTGGCGATCTCCACCAGCGGCAACTCGGCCAACGTGCTGCAGGCGATACAGGCCGCCCATGACCGGGAAATGCATGTTGTTGCCCTGACCGGCCGCGATGGCGGCGCCATGACCTCGCTGCTGCTGCCCGAGGACGTGGAGATCCGCGTACCGGCCCGCTCCACCGCACGCATCCAGGAAGTCCACCTGCTGGCCATCCATTGCCTGTGCGACCTGATTGACCGTCAGCTGTTCGGGAGCGAGGAATGACCCGTATCGCTGTCGTCCTGCTCGCACTCACTCTGGCCGGCTGCAGCAGCGTGCTGACCGCGACGCGGGACACGCCGATGCAGAGCAACTATGGCACCCGCACCCTGGGCAGCAGCATTGACGACCAGCTGATCGAAACCCGCGCCTCGGTCAATATCGCCAAGGCGCACCCTGACCTGGAATCCGAGGCCCGTTTCACTGTCGTCAGCTACAACGGCGTGGTATTGCTGGCAGGCCAGGTACCGCGCGCAGAGTTGATCCAGCTGGCCGGAGACACGGCGAAGCGGGTTCAGCGGGTCAAGGTGGTGCATAACGAGCTGACCGTCGGACCGAAACTGTCGCTGCTGGCACGCAACAACGACGCGCTGATCACCTCCAGCGCCAAGACCCGCATGCTGGCTGACAGCAATATCCCGGGTCGGCGGATCAAGGTGACCACCGAAGCCGGTGCCGTCTATCTGATGGGGCTGGTGACGCGAGCCGAGGCGGACGCCGCGGTGGCGGCAGTACAGCGGGTAGGCGGGGTTCAGCGGATCGTGAAGCTGTTCGAGTACATCGACTGAGGAGGGGCGGCGCTCCTCCCCTGCCCTCTGTGCTATTTCACTACCTTGAGTGAGGGTCTTCCAGTGGGCTTCGGCGGTTCGTCACCGGGCCCCTGATCCTCCGGCGGCGGGGTTTCGGTATCGATCTCGAAGACCATGCCCTGCCCGTTCTCCCGCGCGTAGATCGCCATGACCGCGCCGACCGGGATCCATACCTGCTGGGCAACGCCACCGAAGCGCCCATTGAAGCAGATACGCTCATTGTCCATGTCGAGGTCGCGGATCGCAGTCGGTGACAGGTTCAGGACGATCTGGCCACCTTCAACAAAACCTTCCGGCACCGCGGTGCCCGGGTGGGCAGCGCTGACCAGCAGGTAGGGCGTGCAATCGTTGTCCAGAATCCATTCATAGAGCGCCCTGATCAGATAGGGGCGGCTTGAGCTCATCTGCATGGTGCTCTTCTCCTCCGGGTACCGGTCATTGCATGTTGCGCTCGGCGGCCGACAGGCTGCCGATGAAACCTTCCCGGGCAAAGATGCGATCCATGTAGTCCTGCAGCGGCTTGGCCTGCTTGGGCAGCTCGATGCCCAGATGCGGCAGACGCCACAGGATAGGGGCAAGACAGCAATCCACCAGGCTGTATTCCTCGCTCATGAAGAAAGGCATTTCGGCAAATACCGGCGCCACGCCGGTCAGGCTCTCGCGCAGCTCCTTGCGCGCCTGGGTGATGGCGGCGGCGGTGCTGGCCGGATTGGTCAGTACGTCGACCAGAACGCTCCAGTCGCGCTGGATACGGTACATCAGCAGACGGCTGTTGGCGCGGGCCACCGGGTACACCGGCAGCAGCGGCGGGTGCGGGAAGCGTTCGTCCAGGTATTCCATCATGATGTTGGGCTCGTAGAGCACCAGGTCACGGTCAAGCAGGGTGGGGACCGTATTGTAGGGGTTTACCTCGGCAAGCTCCTGCGGATGATTATCCGGCTCGACATCAATGATATCGACTGTCACACCTTTTTCAGCCAGGACAATGCGCACTCGGTGACAGTACTGGTCGGTCGGATCAGAAAAAAAGGCCATCGAAGAACGCTTGTTGGCGGCAATACTCATATATATCAACCCTCATCTGCAGCGGACTCGGGCGCTAACCGTTATCCCTGCGGCTTGATCGAAAGCGCCCATTATACCCCAGAAACAAGAACGCGCCCGAAAGGGCGCGTTCTTTTGATCAACGGGTACCGCTGTCGATCACTTCACATCCCGCCAGTACTCGCGCTTGAGCAGGTAGGCGAACACGAACAGGAACGCCAGGTAGATCAGCACGTAGACACCGATGCGGTGACGGGTTTCCTTGATCGGATCTGCCGAGTAGCTGAGGAAGGCGACCAGGTTGCGCACGGTAGTGTCGTACTCTTCCGCAGTCTGGGTACCGGTACCCTCCACCACGTAGAGCACATCATCCTGCTCTTCCAGCATCGCTTCGCCTGTCAGCGGGTCGCGAACCACCTTGCCATTCTCGTACACCGGAGCCGGGGCGCGGCCCTTGACCTGGCGACCCTGGAGCTCTGCCAGCACATGCGGCATGCCGACATTCTCGAAGACCGTGTTGTTCCAGCCGAAGGGGCGGGAAGGATCTTCATAGAAGGAGCGCATGTAGCTGTACAGCCAGTCCTCTCCGCGAACGCGGGCAACCATGGTCAGGTCCGGCGGCGCAGCGCCGAACCATACCTTGGAGTCCTCGGGACGCATGCCGATCTTCATGTGCTCGCCGTAGAGCGCACCGGTGAACACCATGTTTTCCATCATCAGCTCTTCAGGAATGCCCAGGTCAGTGGCGACCCGCTCGTAACGCTGGTACTGGGCCGAGTGGCAGCCCATGCAGTAGTTGACGAAGGTACGGGCGCCGTCCTGCAGCGCAGCCTTGTCGGAGGTATCGACGTTGGCCTTGTCCAGCTCCACGCTGGGCCCGGCAGCCATGGCAAACCCGGGCAGCAGCGCGAACATCAATGCAATCAGTTGTTTTTTCATCAGCCAGTAACCCTCTCCGGAACCGGTTTGGTCTTCTCCATACGGGTGTAGAAAGGCATCAGGATGAAGAAGGCAAAATACAGAACGGTACAGATCTGAGCCAGCAGTGTACGCCCGGGGGTGGCAGGGATTGCACCCAGCACGCCGAGAATCACGAAGCTCACGCAGAACAGCACCAGCCACAGCTTGCTCATCCAGCCCTTGTAGCGGATGGACTTGACCGGGCTACGGTCGAGCCATGGCAGCACGAACAGCACAGCGATGGCGGCACCCATGGCCAGTACACCCGGCAGAGCCGAGCCGGCAATGGACGGGACCGCACGCAGGATCGCGTAGAACGGTGTGAAGTACCATACCGGAGCAATGTGGTCAGGTGTCTTCAGCGGGTTGGAGATCTCGAAGTTCGGCTTTTCGAGGAAGTAGCCGCCCATCTCGGGGAAGAAGAACACCACGGTGCAGAACACGAACAGGAACACCACCACGCCGAGGATATCCTTGACGGTGTAGTACGGATGGAACGGGATGCCGTCCAGCGGAACGCCGTTTTCATCCTTCAGGTTCTTGATCTCGATACCGTCGGGGTTGTTGGAACCCACTTCGTGCAGGGCAATGATGTGCAGCACAACCAGGCCCAGCAGAACGATCGGCACTGCCACCACGTGCAGGGCGAAGAAGCGGTTCAGGGTGATACCGGAGATCAGGTAGTCACCACGCACCCACTGCACCAGGTCATCACCGATGACCGGAATGGCACCGAACAGGGAGATGATCACCTGGGCACCCCAGTAGGACATCTGCCCCCAGGGCAGTACGTAGCCCATGAAGGCTTCGGCCATCAGCGCCAGGTAGATCAGCATGCCGAAGGTCCACACCAGCTCGCGCGGCTTGCGGTAGGAGCCGTACATGATGCCACGCAGCATGTGCAGGTAGACCACCACGAAGAACGCGGAGGCGCCGGTGGAGTGCATGTAGCGCAGCAGCCAGCCGTACTCCACATCACGCATGATGTATTCGACGGAAGCGAAGGCGCCGGCGCCGGACGGCTCGTAGCTCATGGTCAGCCAGATACCGGTGACGATCTGGTTGACCAGCACCAGCAGGGCAAGGGAACCGAAGAAATAGAAGAAGTTGAAGTTCTTCGGAGCGTAGTACTTGCTCAGGTGGTCTTCCCATACCTGAGTGACGGCCATACGCTCGTTGACCCAGTTGAGTAACTTGCTCATCAGGCAGTCTCCTCCTGATCGACCCCGATGACAATCACGTCGTCGGACTCGTAGCTGTGCGGGGGAACCGGCAGGTTCAGGGGCGCCGGGTTGTTGCGGAATACGCGACCGGACATGTCATAGTGCGAACCGTGACAGGGGCAGAAGTAGCCGCCTTTCCAGTCTGCGCCCATGTCCACCGCACCCACCTGGGGCTTGAACAGCGGCGAGCAGCCGAGGTGGGTGCAGATCCCCAGCACGACCAGCAGTTCGGGCCTGATGGAGCGGTTTCTGCCAGTAATATAGTCGGGCTGGTCCGCGGACTTGGAATCAGGATCGGCGAGTATGCTATCCATTTCCTCCAGCAGGGCCAGTGCCTCCGGCGTCCGGCGTGAGATGAATACCGGCTGACCACGCCACTCAGCAACAATCTGCTGACCCGGCTCGATCTTGCTGACATTCACCTTAACCGGCGCACCTGCCGCCTTGGCTCTTGCGCTTGGGAACCATGACCCCACAAAGGGCACAGCCACCCCCACTACTCCAGCGGCACCCACCACACTCGTGGCTGCCACCAGGAAGCGACGCCGGCCGTTATTTACGCCGTCATTACTCATCCAGTCGTCTCCCATCAGCTAATCAGACCTTTGCAAAAGGCCTTTTCAAGTTTTGAACTGCCTGCACAAAATGAAACAGATGGTAATGAAAAACCCCTATCATGACAAGGCGATCTCCATTATCCGGGAACCCGGGGAGTTTACCTGAAACCGGCTATTTCAGGGGCTCGGGAGCCCTTCCCGACTACGCGACACCTTGTCGCAGATACAAAAACGCCCGGTATCCAGAAGGAACCGGGCGCTCTTGAAAAGCGTAAGCCGAAGGCTCAGCGCTTGGAGTATTGCGGACGCTTACGCGCTTTGCGCAGACCCACTTTCTTACGCTCGACTTCACGGGCATCGCGAGTAACGAAGCCGGCCTTGCGCAGCTCGCCGCGCAGAGTCTCGTCGTATTCCATCAGGGCGCGGGTGATGCCGTGGCGGATGGCACCGGCCTGACCGGAAATACCACCACCTTCGACAGTCACGTAGACGTCGAACTTCTCGGTGGTCTCGGTCAGTTCCAGCGGCTGACGCACGATCATGCGAGCAGTTTCGCGACCGAAGAACACATCGAGGCTGCGGTTGTTGATGGAAATGTTGCCAGTACCCGGACGCAGGAACACCCGAGCGGTGGCGGTTTTACGACGGCCAGTACCGTAGTTTTGTGTCACCGACATAGTGAGCTCCTGTTAGATCTTGAGTTCTTGGGGTTGCTGGGCTGCATGCGGGTGGTTGGCACCGGCATACACTTTCATCTTGCGATACATCGCACGACCCAGAGGGTTGCGCGGCAGCATCCCCTTGACAGCAAGCTCAATGATACGCTCGGGAGCACGCTGATTGAGTTTCTCGAAGTTCATCGACTTGAGACCACCCGGAAAACCAGTGTGGCTGTAGTACATCTTGTCCTGAACCTTGTTGCCGGTCACATGGATCTTCTCGGCATTCACGATCACGATGTAATCGCCGGTGTCCACGTGGGGGGTGTATTCAGGCTTGTGCTTGCCACGCAGGCGGGTAGCAACTTCGGTAGCCAGACGACCCAGGGTCAGACCTGTGGCATCTACTACGTACCAGTCGCGTTTTACTGTTTCCGGTTTGGCGCTGAAGGTTTTCATTAAATCCTAGCCTCAGAGGCCGCTCTATGATTTCAAAGAGGGCGAATCTTACAGAATGATATGTGTTTTTACAACCAGTGAGCCTGGGCAGACACTCAGTGGGGGCTGTGGGGTCTGGGTGGCATTCCGGGCTGTAACAACAACGACAGGCTAGGCTTCCTGTCGAGAGTGGCGGGCATTATGCCAACGGGGTGAAAAATTACAACCTTTATTTCATGATGACCAATACTGTGCACCGACAACCTGATACGGAGTCCGACATGCTATACCGCCCGCTGGGTACCAGCCCCCTCAAAGTCAGCGCCCTGTGCCTCGGCACCATGACCTGGGGAGAACAGAACTCCCAGAGCGACGCCTTCGCCCAGATCGACCGGGCCCGGGACGCCGGGGTCAACTTCATCGACACCGCCGAGATGTACCCCGTGCCGCCGCGCGGCGAGACGTATGGCTCCACCGAAACCTATATCGGCAACTACTTCGCGCAGCGCGGCGGACGGGAGGACTGGATCCTGGCGAGCAAGGTGGCAGGCCCCAGCCGCAACATGCTGCATATCCGCGACGGCGACACCCGCTTCAACAGGGAGCACATCACCGCGGCACTGGAGGCCAGTCTGCGCCGCCTGCAGACCGATTACATCGATCTCTACCAGCTGCACTGGCCGGACCGGCAGACCAACTTCTTCGGTCAGCTCGGCTATCAGCATGAAGCAGACGAACAGCTGACTCCCATCGAGGACACCCTCGAGGTGCTGGACGACCTGGTTCGATCCGGCAAGATCCGCTATATCGGCCTTTCCAATGAAACACCCTGGGGCACCAGCCGCTTTCTTCAGCTGGCCGAGTCGCGTGGCTGGCCGCGCATTGTCAGCGTGCAGAATCCCTACAATCTGCTGAACCGCAGTTATGAAGTGGGCATGGCCGAGATATCCATCCGCGAGCAGGTGGGACTGCTGGCCTATTCACCGCTGGCCTTCGGCACGCTGACCGGCAAGTACCTGAACGGGTTGCGTCCGGACAAGGCACGACTGACACTGTTCAGCCGCTTCAGCCGCTACACCAACCCCCAGGCCCAGAAGGCCTGCGCCCGCTACGTGCAGCTGGCCCGCGACCATGGCATGGACCCGGCACAGATGGCGCTGGCCTTCGTCACCCGCCAGCCCTTCGTCACCAGCAACATTATCGGCGCGACCAACATGGACCAGCTCAATCGCAACCTGAGCAGCATCAACATGGGATTGACTGACAAAATTCTGGAAAGCATTGAGGAGATTCACCGCAGCCAGCCCAATCCGGCGCCCTGAGCGCCAGCACCGAGCCCCGACCCCTCGCCCCGGGGTCGGGGCTCCTACAATCGGAGAAGCGGCTCAACGCTGGGGCTGGTATGACTCGCCAGCGGCCAGACCGCGCCATCCCAGAAGCCCTGAAACCTGCCGCGCCGCCCCTCTCTATACGTAGGAGCGTCGACCTCGGCGCGATCGGCGCGCAAAGCGCGCCCGGGGGTTGGGCCATCGCCCCGAGGTCGGGGCTCCTACGTCGAGGAGCGCAAAGTCGTGCCGGCGCGTCAGGGCTTGTGCGGCCGGGCCAGGAACTCGTGGGATTGCATTTCCAGCAGGCGGCTGAGGGTACGCTGGAATTCGAAGTCCAGCCGCCCGCCGGCATACAGATCCTTCAACGGCACTTCCGCCGAGATGATCAGCTTGACGTTGCGGTCGTAGAACTCGTCGACCAGGTTGATGAAGCGCCGGGCCATGTCGTCCTTGTGCACCGTCATCTGCTCGACGTTGGAAAGCAGCACGGCCTGAAAGATCTTGGCCAGGGCAATGTAGTCGTTCTGGCTACGCGGCCCGTCGCAGAGTTCACGGAACTCGAACCAGGCCACGTTCTCGTACAGGCGCACGGCGCGCACGGCACGGTTCTCGATGGTCAGCTCGGCATTCTGCCTGATGTGCTCCGGCTCCAGAACCAGGCTGCGAAAGCTCTTTTCCAGGCTGGCCTCGGCCTCGGCGCCCAGCGGATAGTGGTAGAGGTCGGCCTGCTCCAGCGCCCGCAGCCGGTAATCGACGCCATTGTCGACATTGACCACCTCGGTGTGCTCGTTGAGCAGGGCGATCGCCGGCAGAAAGCGTGCGCGCTGCAACCCGTCCTTGTACAGTCCGTCGGGCACGATGTTCGAGGTGGCTACCAGGATGACCCCATTATTGAACAGCTCCTCCATCAGCGTACCGAGGATCATGGCGTCGGTGATGTCGGAGACGAAGAACTCGTCGAAGCAGATCACCCGCGCCTCGTCGGCGAACTTGCGGGCAATCACCTTCAGCGGATTCTTCTCACCCTTGAGCTCGCGCAGCTCCTGGTGCACCCGCTGCATGAAGCGGTGGAAGTGGGTGCGCATCTTGCGCTTGATCGGCAGCGCATCGAAGAAGGTGTCGACCAGATAGGTCTTGCCACGCCCCACACCGCCCCAGAAATAGAGCCCCTTGATCGGGGTGCTGCGCTTGCCGCCAAACAGCCCCAGCAATCCCACCCTGCGCGGCGGCCCGGCGGCGATGATGTCGTCGTAGAGGCGCTGCAGATGCCTGACGGCGTTTTCCTGCGCGGGATCATGGAAGAAATCCGGACGCTTGAGGTCCGCCTGATAGCGTTCGAGGGGCGTCATACTGGCGAGTCCAGGGTAAAACAGGGGTCGCTACTCTACCCGCCGTCGCCCCTCTTGGCAATCAGCCCAGGACCTGCTCCGTCGCCTCCTTGAGCTCCACCAGCTTGCCGTGGAAGAAGTGGCTGGTCTCGGGGAAACGCACCATATTGACCCCGGGCTGGCCGTCCAGCAGTTCGAATACCGCCTGCGGAGCGACCACTTCGTCTGCCTCGCCCATCATCACCGTGGCCGGGCCGGGCAGTGGCATCAGGTCGGCGAAGGGCTGGCG
Source organism: Halopseudomonas pertucinogena (assembly GCF_014646575.1). Classification (GTDB taxonomy): domain Bacteria; phylum Pseudomonadota; class Gammaproteobacteria; order Pseudomonadales; family Pseudomonadaceae; genus Halopseudomonas; species Halopseudomonas pertucinogena. Next base: position 161,383 of record NZ_BMNN01000003.1, read on the forward strand.
TTCCACCGAGGGAGCCACCAGCACCACCGCCTGGGGCCAGTCGGGCTGTGCAGCGGCTGCGGCCGCAGCAACGTAGCCGCCGAAGGAGAACCCCATCAACCACAGCGCCAGACCGGGAAACTCGGTGCTGGCCCAGTCGATCACCGCCCTGCAGTCATCAATCTCCCCCACCCCACCGGCGTGCTCGCCGGCACTCTTGCCGACGCCGCGGAAGTTGAAGCGTACGGTACTGGCACCCCGATCGCGGGCCGCCCGCATCAGCGTGGACACCACCTTGTTGTGCATGGTGCCGCCATGCAGCGGGTGCGGATGACAGATCACCGCGACCGCCGCCGGATTTTCCGCCCGGGTGACGAGAATTTCCAGCTCGCCGGCTGGTCCATTGATGAGGAGCTGCTCCTCGGTTCTGCGATTCATGATGTGGATTCTCCGTGACTGGGATATACAGGTCTGCGTCGCATACCCTGAGCCGGTCTGAAACACCAACAGACCCTAGCCTTGTTAGTGAAATGCCGCTACCGTAACAGCAGACCAGAGCGGTGCAAGCGCACCGCGTTCAAGATTCAACGAGGGACCCAAGGTGGAAACAAGCGAAAACCTGTGGATTGCAGTTGTCATTGCCCTGGCCGTGGGCTTTATCGTAGGCGTCATTGTAGCGCGACTGGCGCCCCGGTTGAGCGGCGGCAACTCCGCCAGCACCCAGGCCCAGCTGGAGAGCCTCCAGCTGCGCTTCGAGGAATATCAGCAGGAAGTCGCCAGCCACTTCAACACCACCGCCAGCCTGGTCAGCCGCCTGAACCGCAACTACCAGGACATCCAGGAACATCTGGGGCAGGCCGCCGTGGAGCTGGCGCCCGACGACATGACCCGTCAGCGCCTGCTGGCAGCACTGGATCAGGAGCCGGAGCCTGGCTCGCGGGAGCGGATCGAGCCCGTGTTCGACACGCTGGAACCTCCGCGCGATTATGCAGACAAACCGGTTGAAGAGCCCGGCACTCTGTCCGAAGAGTTCGGGGCCAGGCGCGGCTGACCATCCAGCGGGCGCAATCAACGGATGACCACATGCCGGATGCCGTAGACGACCGCTTCATCACCACCTCCCCGGACAACCCGACCCACCTGTCCCTGACAGGTGACTGGGTGCTGGAACATTATGCGGATCTGCGCCGGCAGGTACAGCAGCTGCGCCGCAACGGCACCCGTTACGACCACGCCGACCTGCAGCAGATCGGCCGTCTGGATACCGCCGGCGGCCAGCTGATCACCGAGCTGCTCGGCAGCGACCTTGTACAGCAGCTCGCCGGCGACGACAGCGCCATGCCGGAAGAGCGGCGGGTACTGCTGGCCCGTATCGCCGACAGCCTGCAGCGGGAAAACCCGCCGAGCACCCGGGAAAACGCCCTCATCGAGCTGGTCGGCCAGGTGGGCAGATACACTCTGACCCTGCTCCGGCATGTCTCAGTACTGATGGGCTTCATCGGCATGACCCTGGCGGGCATGGCACAGGTCGTGCTCCGTCCGCATACCTGGCGGATTACCTCGGTGGTCGCACAGATCGAGCAGATTGCGCTGAATGCCGTGGCGATCGTGGCGCTGCTGACATTCATGGTCGGCGCGGTGATCGCCTTTCTCGGCGCCACGGTGCTGGCCGACTTCGGCGCCACCATCTATACCGTGGACCTGATTGCCTTTTCCTTTCTGCGCGAATTCGCCGTGCTGCTGACCGCGATCCTCATGGCCGGCCGCACCGCCAGCGCCTTCACCGCGCAGATCGGCTCGATGAAGGCCAACGAGGAAATCGATGCCATCCGCACCCTCGGCCTCAACCCACTGCAGATCCTGGTAATCCCGCGGGTGGTCGCCATGATGATATCCCTGCCGGCACTCACCTTCATCGGCATGCTCTCGGGCCTGCTCGGCGGCGCCGTGGTCTGTGCCCTGGCGCTGGATATATCGCCGACCATGTTCCTCAACATCCTGCAGCAGAACGTGCCGGTACAGCACTTCTATCTGGGGATGGCCAAGGCGCCGCTGTTCGCCTTTCTGATCGCCATCATCGGCTGCATGGAAGGCTTCAAGGTCAGTGGCAGCGCCGAATCCGTCGGTGAACACACCACCTCTGCGGTGGTGCAGTCGATTTTCGTGGTCATCCTGCTCGATGCCCTGGCGGCGCTGTTCTTCATGGAGATGGGATGGTGAACGGGACTGACGGGCAACCACTGGTCGAGATACGCGGGCTGGTCAATCGCTTCGGCAGCCAGACCGTGCACGACAATCTGGATCTGGACATCCACCCTGGTGAGATTCTGGGGGTGGTGGGCGGTTCGGGTACCGGCAAGTCGGTACTGCTTCGTTCCATCGTCGGGTTGCGCCGCCCCAACGAGGGCAGCGTGCGGGTTTTCGGCCAGGAGCTGGAAAACCTCGACGAACATCGCCGCTCCGAGGTGGAACGCCGCTTCGGTGTGCTGTTCCAGCGCGGCGCACTGTTTTCCTCGCTGACGGTAACCGAGAACGTTGCGCTGCCGCTGATCGAGCATGCCGGGCTCAGCCGCGATGATGCCGAGCACCTGGCCTGCATGAAGCTGGCTCTGGCCGGACTTCCGGCCAATGCGGGCGGCAAGTTTCCCTCCGAACTGTCCGGCGGCATGGTCAAGCGCGCAGCGCTCGCCCGTGCGCTCGCACTGGATCCGGATATCCTGTTTCTCGATGAGCCGACCGCCGGGCTCGACCCCATCGGCGCCGCGGCCTTCGACCAGCTGATTCTCACCCTGCGCGACGCCCTCGGCCTCAGCGTATTCCTGGTCACCCATGACCTGGACACGCTGTACACGATCTGCGACCGGGTCGCCGTGCTGGCGGAAAAGCGCGTGCTGGTGGCTGATACGCTCGAACGTGTGGCTGCGACCGACAACAGCTGGATTCAGGATTACTTCCATGGCCCCCGCGGCCGCGCTGCCGCCAGCGCGGCCAGTCATACACCTCAGCCGGAGCAGAGCCCCTAATGGAAACCCGTGCCCATCACGTCATCATCGGCTTGTTCACCCTGCTGGCCGGCGCCGGCGCCGTGCTGTTTGCGGTGTGGATCAGCAATGCCAACACCAGTTCGGATTACCGCTACTACACGGTGGTTTTCCGCGAGGCTGTCACCGGCCTGTCCCGCGGCAGCGCGGTGCAGTACCGCGGCATTCCCATCGGCGATATCACCGAACTGGGCCTCGACCCGGAAGATCCGTCGCAGGTGCTCGCCGGCATCCGCATCAGCGGTACCGCGCCGATCACCCGGGACACCAAGGCCCGCCTGACTTTCACCGGCATCACCGGCAACACGGTGATCGAGCTGGTTCCCGGCGACCCGAACAGCCCTCTGCTGGACGGCGACGGCACCCAGGCCGCCCGCATACCCGCCACGCCCTCGCCCATTTCCAGCCTGCTGGCCAACGGCGAGGACCTGATGACCAACATCAATCAGCTGGTCAGCAATGCCCGCAACATGCTGTCCGACGAGAACGCCGAACGCATCGCGCGCACGCTGGAGTCGATCGAGGTGGCCGCCGGCAGCCTGTCGAGCCAGGGCGATGACGTGAAGGCGCTGGTCAACGAACTGACCGCCGCCAGCCGCGAGGCGACCGAACTGATCACCAATGTGAATGCCCTGGTCAATGAGCAGGGCACGCGCACCCTGAACAACGTGGAACAGACCCTGGAGTCCATCGCCAGCACCAGCGAAACCCTGGAGCAGCTGCTGGTGGACAACAGCGACGCGTTCTCCAGTGGCATGCAGGGTCTGGGACAGCTCGAGCCGGCCATCTCGGAACTGCGCGGCAGCCTGACCGCCCTGCGTTCGATCACCCGCCGTCTGGAAGACAACCCGGCCCGCTTCCTGCTCGGTCGTGACACTTTCGAGGAGTACGAACCATGATTCGACAGACCCTGGCCACCGGCCTGCTGGCCGGCCTCATCGGGCTCAGCGGCTGTACGCTGCTGCCCGAATCCGAGGCCCTGGTTGTCTATCAGTTCCCGCAACCGGCCCCCACCGCTGCCAGTCATGCCGGTCAGCCGCTGTCACTGTCCCTGCGGGTCGACACGCCCCAGGCCGGCTATGCCTATGGCGGGCCGCGGCTGATGGTGCAGACTGCGGACAACCAGCTGATGAGCTACAAGGGCGTACGCTGGAGCGACCCCACCCCTACCCTGCTGCGCGAATATCTTGCGCAGGCGTTCCAGCGTCAGAGCAGCCTGGGTAGCGTGACCACCGACGAGAACTCGCTGCATGCCGACGTCTACCTGGGCAGCGAGCTGCGCCGGTTCCAGGTGGTGGATGCCAACCCGCCGCATATTCTCGTCGATCTTCATGCCCGTCTGGTCAGCCCTGACAGCAGGCGGGTCTATGTCAGCAACGGATTCAATATCATCCAGCCGATCGACAGTACCCGGATCCAGGATGTGGTGGAGGGCTACAACCAGGCCGTCCAGCAACTGGCAGGGCAGCTGATCGACTGGGCAACACCACAACTGGAAGCCGTTGCAGGCAGCTCTTCAACCCAGCAGCCATAACAGGATTGGCAGGGTCAGCATGCCCAGCAGCGTCTGCAGGGTGATGGCGCCGGCCATCAGCTGGGCGTCGCCACGCAGCTCCCGCGCCAGCACATAGGCGGTGGGCGCGCAGGGCAGCGCAAAGAACAGCACCAGAATCGTACTCTCCATCGGCGGCATCGCCAGTAGCCGCACAACCAGCCAGGCGGCCAGCGGCATGAGCAGAAGCCGCCCCAGGCTGCTGAGGACCAGCGCGCCGGTCTGACCTGACAGCTCCCGGGGCTGCAGCGCCGCACCGACACACAGCAGGCCCAGCGGCAGGCTGGACGCCGCCAGCAGACTCAGCAGGTTGTCGACCCCACCCGCCATGTCCATTCCCGCCAGGTTGGCCAGAATGCCCATCAGACAGGCGATGATCAGCGGGTTCTTCAACACCGGCAGCAGGAACCGGCCCCGAGCCATCCCGTCTTCTGCGGTCAGGGCATGCACGGAAAGCATATTCACCGCCGGCACGCTGACGGCCAGCAGTAGTGCCATCAATGTCAGACCGGCCTCGCCGAACAGCGCCCCCACCATCGCCAGTCCGATATAGGTGTTGAACCGCAGGGTGCTCTGCACAAAGACACCAAACCGCGCGGCCGGCCAGCGAAACAAGCGCCGCGCCAGCAGCAACGTCAGCCATCCGCCCCCGAGCACCAGTCCGACACAGAGCGCAACCCGCCCCAGCGCCGGGTTGTCGAGCGGCGCCGCAGCCAGACTGCTGAACAGCAGCGCCGGAAACAGGATGAAGTAATTGAGCCGCTCTGCGCCGGGCCAGAAGGCAGCGCTGGGAAAGCCCGCCCTGCGGAGGGTATAGCCCCCGAGGATCAGCGCGAACAGCGGCCACAGCGCTGCCAGCAGCGGACTCATGGCGCGCTGTCAGCAGCCACCAGTGAGGGAGATCGCGGCTCCGCCACCGCCAACTCCGCGGGGAAACGGCGGATCAGCAGGGTCAGGACAAACCCCACACTCAGCACCAGCACGGTGAAACCGAAGGCGCTTCGGAAGCTGCCGCTGGTTTCGATCAGCCAGCCGGCAATCGCCGGGCCGATAAACTGGCCGATGGCGAAGAACAGCGTCGCGAAGCTGAAGGCCACCGGAATGTAGCGTGGCGCGACCTGATCCGTTGCACTGGTCTGGATCAGCGCAAACAGCCCGTTGATGGCCACTCCTATCACCAGAAAGTGCAGGAAGAACCAGATCAGCGTCTGCCCGGCAAGCGGCAGCAGCATGGCCACGACCACCAGGAAGATCGACATCGAGAGTGCATTGCCCCGTCCCCAATGATCGGACAGCCAGCCCCACAGCGGGCCCCCTGCGATCGACAGCAGGCCCATCATGGCCACGAAGCGGCCGGCGGTCGCCTCGCCATGGCCGGCCTCGACCATGAAGCTGACCATGAACACCGTCTGCACGATATAGCCCAGGCCGATGATGCCGTAGGTGGCAGCGACGATCAGCACCCGCGGATTGCGGTAAACGCGCCATTTTTCCTCGGACCGCAGCTGTGCACCAGCCCCGCCTGCCGACGGCGGGTCATGCACGAACAGGGCGATCATCCCGGTCACCAGAAACGCCACCAGCGCGAACAGCGCCCAGCTCGCACGCCAGCCCTGCTCGCCGAAGGCGGTGAACAGCCAGGGCACCAGCAGCCCGGTCATCAGCATACCGATGCCCACGCCACTGCTCATGCAGCCGATCACCAGACCGCGCTTGTCCGGATACCAGGTTGCCAGCAGCGACACCATCGGCGCGAAGGCAAAGGCTGTACCGAAGCCCAGCAGCCCCATCAGCAGGGCAACCAGCCAGAATTGTGCAGCAACGATCAACCCGGCGAAGCCCAGCGCCACGATGACCATGCCGAACAGGACGGAGGCCCTTGCGCCCCAGCGGGTCGCCGCCAGCCCGCCGGCCAGCACGAAGCAGACATAGCACAGCGCGGTGATGGTGCTCAGAATGCCGGCCTGCTGATAACTCAGGCCGAGATCGGCGCGCATGGCGGGCAGAATGACGCCGTAGGCCAGACGACCGAAAGCGATCACCACCAGGGACGTCAGCGTGCCGCACAACACGGTCAATACCATGTTGGGGCGAATCGTACTCCGGGACATCGTGATTCTCTTGCAGCGGATATTTACAGCGGCTCAGGGTAGCACCTCCCCGCGGCGATGGAAGCCAGTGACGGGTGGCGAATCAGGCGGTATCACCGCAGCTGAGGCAGGCTGCTGCGTCCCCAGCGCCGCCAAGGCGAAGGGTTTGGACATGGAAGGCCGAGTTCCATCTCGGCCATGCGGGTTGCGGCGGCGCGCAGACACCCGGCATCAAGGGTGCTGCTGCTTCACCGCCTGGGCAATCAGCTCCAGCGAACGGACCCGCGCCTGGTGCTCATAGACATCGGACACGATCATCAGCTCGTCGGCACCGGTCTCGGCAATAAACGCCTGCAGGCCGGCGCGTACCGTCTCCACCGAGCCAACGACCGAGCGATGCAGCATCTGCATCGCCTGGGCCTTCTCCTGGGCTGTCCAGTAGGTCTCGATATCGTCGATGGGCGGCTTGCTCAGCCCCCGGCGGCCGGCAAACAGGTCGGCGAAGGACATCTGCTGGGTGGTGAACAGCCGCCGCGCTTCGGCATCAGTGTCCGCCGCAATCGCGTTGATGCCAGCCACCGCGTAGGGCTCGGCCAGTTGCTCGGAGGGCTTGAAACGCTCGCGGTAGAGCTGCAGCGCCGGAAGCAGCATGTCCGGTGCGAAATGCGATGCGAAGGCATAGGGCAAGCCCAACTCGGCGGCCAGACTGGCTCCGAACATGCTTGAGCCGAGAATCCACAGCGGCACCTGGGTGCCGGTGGCAGGCACCGCGCGGATACGCTGATCGGCTGAAGCCGGACCGAGCCATGCCTGCAGCTCCAGCACATCCTGGGGGAAGTTGTCTGCTGCGGCGGGGCTGCGGCGCAGGGCACGCAGGGTGATCTGATCGGTGCCGGGCGCGCGTCCCAGGCCGAGATCAATGCGCCCGGGATACAGCCGCTCCAGGGTGCCGAACTGCTCGGCAATAACGTAGGGCGCGTGGTTGGGCAGCATGATGCCCCCTGCACCCACGCGGATGGTGCTGGTGCCTCCAGCGATGTGGGCAATCACGATCGAGGTCGCCGCGCTGGCAATGCCTTCCATGTTGTGGTGCTCGGCCACCCAGATGCGCTTGAAGCCCAGGCGCTCTGCGTGTATGGCCAGATCCCTGGCATTGTTCAGCGCGGCGCCTGCATCAGTCGCCTCGGTGACACGAACCAGTTCGAGAATGGAAAATGCAGTCATCAAGAGTTACTCCCAGCGGTGTTCAGCAGGCGCGGGCAGCGCCACTTCACGCCCTAACATACAGTGCGTGGCGGGAGATTGTTAGCGAGGCGGGTTGAAAATACAGGGTGTCGGGTGTGGGGCTCACGGCTTCCCGATTGCCGGAAGGCCGAGTTCCATCTCGGCCATGGGATCAACAGCAGATCAGGACATCAGCTTCTCGTAGAAAACCCCGTGCTCCAGCACATTGCCTTCTGCATCCATCACGCGCATGGCATCGGCCGATACCTCGTCAATGACCACCACCTGGCCATCAACCAGGCCGATCTCGATCTTCATGTCGATCAGCACCAGGTCCCTGGTACGCAGGTCCGCTTCAACAATGCGGCACACCTGACGGGTGAGCTCCTTGGCCTGCCCGAGATGAGCCGGCGACAGCAGCCCCAGCGCAACGACGGTGTCATCGTTGATCAATGGGTCACCACGCTCGTCATCCTTGAGGGTGAGCTCGACGAGGTAGTCGAGTTTCTGCTCGGCATCACGGATGTATTGCTTGTAACGGCGCAGGAAACTGCCCCAGGGACGGGTCCGGCAGATGAACTCGATGCCCCCTGCCCCATTGACGTCCTTGCCCAGAGGCTCCGCACGGCGCACTTCCATGCTGGCCTGCTCGAGGTCGAGGCGCACCAGATGGGTGGGGATGCCCGCGTCGTGCAGGCATTTGAAGAAATGCTCGGTCATGGCCAGGGACTTGCGACCCTTGCCTTCGACCTGACCAATGACGGCATTGGCACCCGGATCGATGACACCATCCTCACCACCGGTCACGTCATCCTTGAACACGAGCAGGATATTGCCATTGTCCAGGGCGTACAGGTCCTTGGTCTTGCCGGAATAGATCTTCTCGCTGGTGCTCATCGCTTCACTCCCACTCGATTGTCGCCGGCGGCTTGCTGGAGATGTCGTAGGTGACCCGCGACACGCCGCTGATTTCATTGATGATCCGGTTGGACACCTTCTCCAGGAACTCGTAGGGCAGGTGTGCCCAGCGGGCGGTCATGAAGTCGATGGTTTCCACCGCGCGCAGGGCGATGACCCATTCGTAGCGGCGCGCGTCGCCCACCACTCCGACGGACTTGATCGGCAGGAACACCGCAAAGGCCTGGCTGGTCTTGTGATACAGATCGGCCTTGCGCAGCTCCTCGATGAAGATATGGTCGGCGCGGCGCAGGATGTCGGCGTATTCCTTGCGCACTTCGGCAAGAATCCGCACGCCCAGGCCGGGGCCGGGGAACGGGTGGCGGTAGACCATGTCGTAGGGCAGACCCAGCTCCAGACCGATCTTGCGCACTTCGTCCTTGAACAGCTCGCGCAGCGGCTCGACCAGCTCGAAGGCCATTTCTTCCGGCAGGCCGCCCACGTTGTGGTGGGACTTGATCACATGAGCCTTGCCGTTCTTGGTGGCGGCGGATTCGATCACATCGGGGTAGATGGTGCCCTGGGCCAGGAACTTCACGTCCTTGAGCTTGGTGGCTTCCTCATCGAACACTTCGATGAAGGTGCGGCCGATGATCTTGCGTTTGGCTTCAGGGTCGGTGACGCCGGCCAGGCGGGACAGGAACTTGTCCTGGGCGTCGGCGCGGATCACCTTCACGCCCATGTTCTCGGCGAACATGGCCATGACCTGATCACCTTCGTGCAGGCGCAGCAGGCCGTTGTCGACGAACACGCAGGTCAGCTGATCGCCGATGGCGCGGTGCAGCATGGCCGCCACCACCGAGGAGTCGACACCGCCGGACAGGCCGAGCAGTACCTTGGCGTCGCCCACCTGGGCGCGGATATTGGCGATGGCGTCTTCGACGATGTTGGCCGGGGTCCACAGCGCTTCGCAGCCGCACAGCTCCAGCACGAAGCGCGACAGGATGCGCATGCCCTGCTTGGTATGGGTCACTTCCGGGTGGAACTGCACACCATAGAAGTTGCGGGCATCGTCGCCCATGGCGGCAATGGCGCAGCTGGGCGTGCTGGCCAGGGTCTGGAAGCCGGTCGGCAGTTCGATGACCTTGTCGCCGTGGCTCATCCATACGTCCAGACTGAGGGTGCCGTGGTCGTCCACCGCGTCCTCGATGCCGTCCAGCAGGCGACCCTTGCCGACCAGATCCACCCGGGCGTAGCCGAACTCGCGCTCTTCCGAGCCCTGTACGGCACCGCCGAGCTGGGCGGCCATGGTCTGCATGCCGTAGCAGATGCCCAGCACCGGCACGCCCAGTTCGAACACCAGCTCCGGCGCGCGCGGGCTGCCCTCCTCCGGTACCGACTCCGGCCCACCGGCGAGGATGATGCCGCGCGGTGCAAAGGCGCGGATTTCTTCTGCCTCGAGATCCCAGGAGCGGATCTCGCAGTAGACGCCGATCTCGCGTATGCGGCGGGCAATCAGCTGGGTGTACTGGGAACCGAAGTCCAGGATCAGGATGCGGTGGGCGTGGATGTCATGTTGAGCCATGGTTAGCCTTCGTACGGAACTGTAAAACTGAAAGCCGGAAGCGGCAGAACCTGTCCTGTCCTGCCGCTTCCGGCACCGTTACATCACTTGCTGCCTGTCAGCTGACCCGATAGTTCGGCGCTTCCTTGGTAATCTGCACGTCATGCACGTGGGATTCGGTCATGCCGGCACCGGTAATGCGCACGAATTCGGGCTTGGTGCGCATCTCCTCGATGCTGGCGCAGCCGGTGTAGCCCATGGCGGAACGCAGGCCGCCCATCAGCTGATGGATGATGGCTGCCAGTGGCCCCTTGTACGGTACGCGACCTTCAATACCCTCGGGCACCAGCTTCTCGGCGCTGGCGGTGGGGTCCTGGAAATAGCGGTCGGCGGAGCCACCGCCGGCGTTGGCCATGGCGCCCAGCGAACCCATGCCGCGGTAGGCCTTGTAGGAACGGCCCTGGAACAGTTCGATCTCGCCGGGCGCCTCTTCGGTACCGGCGAACATGGAGCCCATCATCACTACCGAGGCGCCGGCGGCAATGGCCTTGGCCAGGTCACCGGAGAAGCGGATGCCACCGTCGGCAATCAGCGGGACGCCAGTGTCCTTCAGCGCGGCGGCCACATCGGCAATGGCGGATATCTGCGGAACACCGACTCCGGCAACGATGCGGGTGGTGCAGATGGAGCCCGGGCCGATACCAACCTTGACCGCATCGGCACCTGCAGCTGCCAGCGCCAGCGCGGCGGCGCCGGTGGCGATGTTGCCACCGATCACCTGAATATGGGGATAGGTCTGCTTGACCCAGCGGACGCGTTCGATGACACCCTTGGAATGACCGTGGGCGGTATCGACGATGATCACATCTACACCGGCCTGGACAAGTGCGTTGACCCGCTCCTCGGTCTCGGCACCGGTGCCGACTGCCGCGCCGACGCGCAGCTGGCCATGCTCGTCCTTGCTCGCCAGCGGGTAGGCCTTGGCCTTTTCGATGTCATTGACCGTCATCATGCCCTTGAGGCGGAAGTTGTCGTCCACCACCAGCACGCGCTCGATGCGATGCTTGTGCAGCAGCTTGCGCACTTCATCGGTGGAGGAGCCTTCCTTGACGGTAACCAGACGCTCCTTAGGCGTCATCACATCGCGGACGCGGGCATCGAGGCGGGTTTCAAAGCGGATGTCCCGGGAAGTGACGATGCCGACCAGGTCACCGTTGTACAGCACCGGCACGCCGGAGATGTTGTTCTGGTGGGTCAGCTCGAACAGCTGGGCGACGCTGGCGTCCGCCTCGATGGTGATCGGGTCCTTGACCACACCGGACTCGAATTTCTTGACCTTGCGGACCTCATTGGCCTGCTGTTCGATGGTCATGTTCTTGTGGATGATGCCGATGCCCCCTTCCTGCGCCATGGCAATGGCCAGGCGGGCCTCGGTAACCGTGTCCATGGCTGCCGACACCAGCGGCATGCTCAACTCGATCCCGCGGGTAAGACGCGTGTTGAGGCTGACATCCTTGGGCAGCACTTCGGAATAACCGGGCACCAGCAGAATGTCATCAAAAGTAAGGGCTTCTTGGCGAATACGCAGCATAGCGGGAGCTCCCGAGCGGGAAAAATGGAAGCGCGCCATTATACCCACAGAGCGGCCGGCACTCAAATACAATCAGCCGTCCTGAACTGCTAACATGCGCGCATGAACAACGATGACGACATCTTCCGACGTTTGGGCACAGAACGCGAGGTTCTGACCGTCAGCCAGCTGAACGCGCGGGCGCGCAGGCTGCTGGAGGAAGTCTTCCCGCAGGTCTGGGTCGAAGGGGAGCTGTCCAATCTGGCGCGCCCCTCGTCAGGCCACCTGTATTTCACCCTCAAGGACAGCGGCGCCCAGGTACGCTGCGCGCTGTTCCGCCAGAATGCCGCCCGGGTACGCATGGATCTGCGCGATGGCCTGCTGGTGCGTGCCCGTGGCCGGGTCAGCCTGTATGAAGGGCGTGGCGACTACCAGATGATCCTCGACGCGCTGGAGCCGGCCGGTGACGGCGCGCTGCGTCAGGCCTTCGAGGCGCTCAAGCTCAGGCTGCAGAATGAAGGCCTGTTCGCCGCTGAACGCAAGCGGCCCCTGCCCTCCCACCCCGTACGCATCGGCGTGATCACCTCACCCAGCGGCGCCGCGGTACGCGACATCATCAGCGTGTTCGGCCGCCGTGCGCCCTTTATCGAGCTGGTGATCAGTCCCACCGCAGTGCAGGGGCGCAACGCGGCGCCACAGATTGTCCAGGCGCTGGAGCGAGCCGATCGCGCCGGCTTCGACGCGCTCATCCTCGCGCGCGGCGGCGGATCGCTGGAGGACCTGTGGCCGTTCAACGAGGAGATCGTTGCCCGGGCCGTCGCTGCCTGCAGGACCCCGGTCGTCAGCGCGGTGGGTCATGAGACCGATGTGTCCATCAGCGACTTCGTCGCCGACCTGCGCGCACCCACCCCTTCGGCGGCGGCGGAGCTGCTCAGTCCGGACACCCCGGCGATGCTCCGGCAGCTCGAGCGCTTCCAGCGCCAGTTGCAGCAATGCATGAAGACCCGCCTGAGTCAGGACCGCCTTCGCCTTGAAGGACTGAGGCGACGCCTGCGCCACCCGGGCGAGCGTCTGGCCCAGCAGAGTCAGCGCCTCGACGAGCTGGACATGCGACTGCAACGGGCCTGGGGGCAGCGCCTGGAGCAGCGCCGGCTGCAGCTGAACCACCTCCAGGGTCGGCTGCAGCACCAGCATCCGGAACGCATGCTGCGGCTGTTGCATGAACGCCTTGCTCTGCTGCGCCAGCGTCTTCCGCGTGCGATGGAGCACCAGCTGCAGCAGCGCCGTCAGCGTCTGGAAAGCACTGCCCAGGGCCTGCACCTGATCAGCCCACTTGCCACCCTCGGGCGCGGCTACAGCATCCTGCTGAACCAGCAGGGCCAGGCTGTACGCCGGCAGCAGGACGCGCGCCCCGGCGAACGCCTGCAAGCGCGGCTCGCCGAGGGCGAGCTGACCCTGCGGGTCGAGCCCGACGAGCCGCACACCCTGTCGCTGCTGGATTAGTTCGCACGTCGCGCGCCGGCGCTACGGCTTTGTCACAGGTGTTTTGCTAAGATAGTCCCGCGCCTCGCTCGGGGCGCATCCATTCACCAACCACTGTGGAAAGTCATGGAAGCGCAATACAACGATGTCATCAACTGGCTGGAAGACTACCCCCAGCTGTATACCCTCATCAGCCTGTCACTGCTGATCCTGGGCGCCTGGCTGGCGAACTGGGTGGTCAAGCGCATTCTCGTGCGGGGACTGATCCGCCTGCTCAAGGCCACCCCTATTGGCCAGGACCCGTCGCTGGAAAACGCACGCTTCATCTCGCGACTGGCCAACATCGTCCCGGCGCTGATCCTGACCGCCGGCATCGGCCTGATCCCCGGCCTGCCGGACGTGCTGGTCACCGTGGTGCGCAACGTCTGCGGCGCCTTCATCATCCTGACCATCGCCCTGGCCATCACCAATGTGCTGACTGCGGTCAACGCCATCTACGAGAAGCGGCCGAAGGCCGTCAACAAGCCGATCAAGGGCTACATCCAGATCATCAACATCGTGATCTACTCGATCGCCACCATCCTGATCATCGCCACGCTGATCGACCGCTCGCCGCTGATCCTGCTCTCCGGTCTGGGGGCCATGGCCGCGGTGCTGATGCTGATCTTCCAGGACACTCTGCTGTCACTGGTGGCCAGCGTACAGATCAATTCCAACGACATCGTCCGCGTCGGCGACTGGGTGGAGATGCCGGCGCTCAGCGCCGATGGCTTCGTCATCGATATCTCCTTGCACACGGTAAAGGTGCAGAACTGGGACAAGACGGTGACCACCATCCCGACCAAGCGGCTGATCAGCGATCCGTTCAAGAACTGGCGCGGCATGCAGGAGTCCGGTGGTCGACGCATCAAGCGCGCGCTGGTGCTGGACCAGCAGAGCGTGCATTTCCTGGATGAAGAGGAAAAGAATCACCTGCGCCGCTTCCGCCTGCTGCGCGATTACCTGCGCGACAAGGAGGCGGAAATTGCCGACTGGAACAAACAGCTGGAAGAAGCCGGGGAAGAGCCGCTGAATACCCGGCGCATCACCAACATCGGCACCTTCCGCGCCTATGTCGAGCGCTACCTGCGTGCCCATCCCGGCATCCATCAGGACATGACCTTCATCGTGCGCCTGCTGGAGCCCACCGCCCAGGGGCTGCCGCTGGAGATCTACTGCTTCACCAATACCGTGGCCTGGGTCCCTTACGAGGGCATCCAGGGTGACGTGTTCGACCATCTGCTGGCAATCGTGCCGGAATTCGGTCTGAGGGTGTATCAGGCTCCCAGTGGTCAGGACATGCGCGATATCGGCAAGGCACGCTCCTCGGACGAGCAGCGGGGCGTTTCCTCCCTCGGCTGAGACTGGCGGCGCGCCTGCGGGCGCGCCGTTTTCTGCTGCAACGCGGCGAAAAAAACCGGCCGTCAGCAATCATGCATCTCGGCGAACCCAATTCTCGCTGGAGAATTGCTATTTAACGCAAGCAATTGTCATAAAAACCCGCTCGCCGTAGAATTTACGGCATGAAAACGCCACATACCCTCATCACCCTCCGGCAGCATGCCTGCCTCTGCCTGGTCAGCCGACGACTGCGCCACTGACGCGCTTGGCCGCCCGATCTCCGGCCTGACCCACCGTCGGCCTCCCTGAATTCAGATAGCAACAGGATGACACCATGACCATGCTCCGCGACCCATCCAGCAAGTACCGCCCGTTCACCCCCATCGCCCTGCCGGACCGCACCTGGCCGGACAAGGTCATTGACCGCGCACCCATCTGGCTGTCCACCGACCTGCGCGATGGCAACCAGTCGCTGATCGAGCCGATGGATGCGCAGAAGAAGATGCGTTTCTTCAAGTGCCTGGTGGCGGTGGGCCTGAAGGAGATCGAGGTGGGCTTTCCCTCTGCATCGCAGACCGACTTCGACTTCGTGCGCGAGCTGATCGAGGGTGATCACATCCCCGAGGATGTCACCATCCAGGTGCTGACCCAGGCCCGTGACGATCTGATCGAGCGCACCTTCGAATCGCTGAAGGGCGCGAAGCGCGCCATCGTGCATTACTACAACGCCTGTGCACCGGCCTTCCGCCAGATCGTGTTCAATCAGGACAAGGCCGGGGTCAAGGCCATCGCCATTGCCGCCGGCAGGACCATCCGCCGTCTGGCACAGGCTGCACCGGAGACCGAATGGCGGTTCGAGTATTCCCCCGAGGTATTCAGCTCCACCGAGACCGATTTCGCCGTCGAGGTGTGCAATGCGGTGATCGAGGTATTCGAGCCGACCCCGGACAACAGGCTGATCCTCAACCTGCCGGCGACCATCGAATGCTCCACGCCGAACAACTATGCCGACCAGATCGAGTGGTTCGGGCGGCATATCGACCGCCGTGACAGCGTCATCATCAGCGTGCATACCCACAACGACCGGGGCACCGGCGTGGCCGCCTCGGAGCTGGCGGTGATGGCCGGCGCCGACCGGGTCGAGGGTTGCCTGTTCGGCAACGGCGAGCGTACCGGCAACGTCTGTCTGGTTACCCTGGCCCTGAACCTGTACACCCAGGGCGTCGATCCGCAGCTGGACTTCTCCGATATCGATGCGGTGCGCAAGGTGGTGGAGGAGTGCAACGAATTGCCGGTACACCCGCGCCACCCCTATGTGGGCGACCTGGTTCACACCGCCTTCTCCGGTTCTCACCAGGACGCCATCCGCAAGGGCTTTGCCCGGCAGGACCCGAATGGCATCTGGGAAGTACCCTATCTGCCGATCGACCCGGCGGACATCGGCCGCAGCTACGAGGCAGTGATCCGCGTCAACAGCCAGTCCGGCAAGGGTGGCATCACCTTCCTGCTGGAACAGGAGTACGGCATCAGCCTGCCACGGCGCATGCAGATCGAGTTCAGCCAGGTGGTGCAGAACGAAACCGACCGCCTCGGACTGGAGATGACCGCCCAGCAGATCTATCAGCTGCTGGAAAAGGAGTATCTGCACGCGGAAACGCCCTATACCCTGGTCCGTCATCGTCTGCAGGAAGAGGACGGCACCAGCGCGGTGGATATCGAGGTAGCCGAAGCCGGAGTGACCCATCACTGGCGCGGCACAGGCAAGGGCCCGCTGGAAGCGCTGGTGTCGGCACTGCCGGTGGAGATCGAGATCATGGATTACAGCGAGCATGCCATCGGCGCGGGCAGTGATGCCAGGGCGGCGGCCTATATCGAGATCCGCATGGGCAACGGGCGCTCGCTCCACGGCATCGGCATCGACGAAAACCTCACTACCGCCAGCTTCCGCGCGTTGTTCAGCGCAGTGAACCGGGCCATGCGTCAGGAACAGGCCAGGGCGGCCTGAGGGGCCTTTGAAAGGAGAGCGGTGAGGGAGCATTCGCCCATCGAGGCGACATCCGGGGCTGCTGCGCAGCCCAATCGCCCCGGGGTCGGGGCTCCTACAAACGGCGGCACGAAGCAGGTGGTTTTGCGTACACCGGATGGCACGAAGCAGGTTGTTTGCGAACGCCGGGTGGCGCGAAACAGTTGGTTTGCGTACGCCGGGTGGCGCGAAACAGTTGGTTTGCGTATGCCGGGTGGCACGAAACAGTGGGTTTGCGTATGCCGGGTGGCACGAAACCGCTGGGTTTCGTGGAGCGGCGCCGGGGCGCCGGACCGCCTCGCCGCGATTGGCGCGCGAAGCGCGCCCGGAATCGGCACCTCTATCGGCCCGGTGCGACAGCGGGTTAGGGTTTGACCGGCTGGTCGGCAGCGGCATCGCTGTCCAGCTGCCGCAACAGACGCCCGCCGAGTACGATCCCGCCGGCCAGATAGGCCAGCCCACCCCAGGCCGCCATCAGCACACCGCCGAAACGCTGATCCTCCAGCTGCTCGAAGCCGAACGCGCCCAGGCACAGTTCGGCCGGGTAGATGAGCTTAGGTGCCATCATCAGCAACACCCCGAGCATGGTCATGTGCATCAGCGTCAGCGCAAACCCGAACATGACCGCCAACAGATCGCGTCGCTCTCGGGCTGCCATTCCTGCCAGCCAGACCGACAGTCCCACCAGCAGGAAGCTCAGCTGCTGAACGACAAACACACCGACATGGCGCGCCGCTGCCTCGTGCATGGCAGGGGCGTGCCAGCCCCATACCACTACCATCTCCAGTGCGAAGGCGAGCATCATCCAGCCGCGCCTATTACCGCCCAGCGTCAGGCCCGAGTGCACCAGTCCCACAGCCAGCAGTGGCGCCACCAGGGCGACCACTCCCAGATGCAACAGCATATGGGCAGAAAAGGCAGTACGGCTCATCGCCGGCAAGGGTCCGAGCCACAGGCCGGCCAGGATCAGCAGGCCGGCCAGCAGCCAGCCGTTGACCGTGGCCGACCGGCGGCCATCATCGCCCTGGCTCAGACCGGCAGTCGTCATCCGGACAGCCCCTCTGCGATATCCTCCGCCAGGCGCTGGCCCGTTCCCTGCCCGGCAAGACGGCGGCTGAGCTCCCCGTCAGGGCTGAGCAGAAACAGGGTGGTGCTGTGATCCAGCATATAGCTGTCACCGGTGGGCACTCTGCGCGAATAGATGCCCCAGGCGTCAGCCACCTGCTCTATCTGTTCCGGCGTACCGGTCAGGCCGAGCAGACGCTCATCGAAGAAATCCAGATAACGGGCCAGATGTTCGGGCGTGTCACGCTCGGGATCGAGGGTGACAAATACCGGTTGCAGTCGTTCCGCCTCGCTACCCATATGTTCCAGTGCCTGGGCCACCTGATTGAGGGTGGCCGGACAGATATCGGCACAATGGGTAAAACCGAAGAACACCAGCACCCAGCTGTCGCCGGACAGGCTGGCGGTTGCCGAACGTCCGTACTGGTCGCTGAGCTGCCCAAGGGCCTCCCAGGCCTGCCGGTCGATACTTGCCGACACCGGCGAGCGGGCCGGCCAGGCATACCAGGAAACGGGTAGCGCCAGGCTCAGCACCAGCAGGCTGATACCTGTAATCCACAGCGATCTGGATAAACCCATCTGCGCACCCGCTCCCCTGCCTGCCCCAGAGCTATGGAGGTGCGCCCGCCGCCCTTGGTTCCCGGCGAGTTGCCTTTACCGGCCGCTTTGATAAGGTCGATGGGTCAATCAAGGAGGTCTTATGAGTTTTGAAGTCTACCTGTCCGGCGAAATCCATACCGAATGGCGTGAGGAGATCAAGCGCGGAGCCGAGGCCAGGGGCCTGGATATCATCTTTACCGCCCCGGTCACCGACCATGATGCCAGCGACGCCGCGGGGGATCATCTCGGCCCACAGAGCGAAGGTTTCTGGCGGGATCACAAGTCGTCCAAGGTCAATGCCATCCGCACCAGAACGCTGATCGAACGAAGCGATCTGGTCGTAGTGCGCTTCGGCGACAAGTACAAGCAGTGGAACGCGGCCTTTGACGCCGGCTACTGCGCCGCCCTGGACAAGCCCTACATCACCCTGCACGACGAGGACATCATCCACCCCCTGAAGGAAGTGGATGCCGCCGCGCTGGCCTGGGCCACCACTACCGAGCAGGTGGTCGAGACACTGGCCTATGTGCTGCGTGACTGACGCCGCGGCGTCATCTCCGATGGGCGCGGCGATGACCGCCGCGTCCTCCGGCACATGTCAGAGCGCCGCGATCCGCTGCCTCGCCGCCTCGTACTCGGACTTCAGCCGATTGATCAGCTCCACCGCCGGCACCACCTGCTTCACCGCGCCCACGCCCTGCCCGGCGCCCCAGATATCCCGCCAGGCCTTGGCCCTGCTGCTGCCACCGGAACCGAAGCTCATCTTCGACGGGTCCGATTCGGGCAGTGCGTCCGGATCGAGCCCGCTGTTGACAATGCTCTGGCGCAGATAGTTGCCGTGCACGCCGGTGAACAGGTTGGAATACACGATATCCGACGCGGTGCTGTCGACGATCATCTGCTTGTAGGCCTGATCGGCATTGGCCTCCTCGGTGGCGATGAAGGCAGACCCGACGTAGGCCAGATCGGCACCGGCAGCCAGGGCAGCGAGTATGGCGTTGCCATTGGATATCGCCCCCGACAGCAGCAACGGACCGTCGAACCATTCACGGATCTCATGGATCAGCGCAAAGGGCGACAGCGTCCCGGCATGACCACCCGCACCGGCGGCCACAGCAATGAGACCGTCGGCGCCTTTCTCGATGGCCTTTCTGGCAAAGCGGTTGTTGATGACGTCATGCAACACGATACCGCCGTAGGAATGGATGGCCTCGTTCACGTCCTCACGGGCGCCGAGGGAGGTGATCACGATCGGCACCTTGTACTTCACGCACAGCGCCAGATCCTGCTCGAGCCGATCATTGGACCTGTGCACGATCAGGTTCACAGCAAAGGGGGCCGAGGGTCGATCCGGGTTGGCGGCATCGTATTCGGCCAGCTCTGTGGTGATACGCTGCAGCCACTGCTCAAGCATCTCCAGCGGACGGGCATTGAGTGACGGGAACGAGCCCACTACCCCGGCCTTGCACTGAGCAAGTACCAGATCCGGGTTGGAAATGATGAACATCGGTGAGCAGACTACCGGGACCGAGAGGCGACCCTTGAGAACATTGGGCAGAGACATGATCACTCCATGGAAAACAGAAATTGAAACGGCCGGACAGATCAGTCATCGGACCGGGCGTCACCGCCGAGCCGTTAACCTAGCAACCTGCTCCGGCACCTGCAACCGCTATGGTCCGAGCGTATGAGGGGTGCTTGCAGTCGGTTATGGTGGCGTTCAGAAAAACGTCACCTGTTGGTCATCAACGATGCGAATACTGGCTGGGCAGTCCCCATCCCATCCGAAAGGAGCTGGTCTGCCGTCACGCCTAGAACGACCTGCATACCACCACCAATATCGTCCCCGACGCCACCACGCCGGAAGAATATGTCGGCGGCACGGCGGACTGGCGAACCGATCTCTATGCCAGCCGCGGCACCCTGCTGACCCACCGCGAGAGCATCGAACTGTTCCGTGCACTGGGTGCGAAATTCACTCCGGAGCTGAAACAGCCGGTGGCTCATCGATGTGCTGGCCAGGCAGGTAGGCGTGATTGGCGTATTCTCGGACTGGCCCGCCACCACGACCTTCTATGCACACTGCATGAAACCGGGGCATCGCCACCGAATGTAAAGCCGTGGATGCGCGCCTTGCACAGCGCAGGCGCGCACTCTTTGGCAGCGGAAGATCAGCGCTTCTTGTCCCGGCGCTTCTTTTCGGCCTTCTTGTGGTGGCTCATCAATCGCCGCTTCTTGTTCACCTGGCGCTCGGAAAGCTTGTTCTTGTTCTCCGCATAGGGGTTGTCACTGCCCTTGTACTCAACCCGGATCGGCGTGCCCGACAGCTTGAATACCTTGCGGAAGACGTTCTCCAGGTAGCGGGTATAGGAGCGCGGCACCGAGTCGACCTGGTTGCCGTGAATCACGATGATCGGCGGGTTGGAGCCGCCCAGGTGGGCATAGCGCAGCTTGATCCGCCGGCCGTTGACCAGCGGCGGCTGGTGTTCCTCCACCGCCGCTTCGAGAATTTCCGTCATGCGCTTGGTGGGGATCTTGGTCATGGCGCTTTCATAGGCCTGATCCACGGACTTGTAGAGCAGCCCCACGCCGCTGCCGTGCAGTGCGGAGATGAAATGCTGATCGGCGAACTGGGTGAAGATCAGCCGACGCTCCAGCTCCTTCTTCACGTATTCCTTTTCGCCCGGCTCCATGCCGTCCCACTTGTTGATCGCCACCACCAGCGCACGACCGGCGTCGAGTACGAACCCCAGCAGGTGCAGGTCCTGTTCGACGATGCCCTCGCGGGCATCGACCACGAAGATCACCACGTTGGCATCCTGGATCGCCTGCAGGGTCTTGATCACCGAGAACTTCTCGATCGCCTCGAACACCTTGCCGCGGCGCCGCACCCCGGCGGTGTCGATCAGGGTGTAGGGTTTGCCGTGACGCTCGTACGGGATGTAGATGCTGTCGCGGGTGGTACCGGCCTGGTCGAACACCACGACCCGGTCCTCCCCGAGCATACGGTTGACCAGGGTCGACTTGCCGACGTTGGGACGACCGATGACCGCGATCTTGGTACCGATTGGGGTCACCGGCGGGCGCTCGATCGGGTTGCCGTCCTCGTCCAGCTCCGGCGCCGCCTGGATGTCCCCTTTCACCAGCACCGCTTCGAGCATGGGGTTGATGTTGCGGCCGTGGGCGGCCGCAATGCAGATCGGCTCGCCCAGGCCCAGGGGCGCGAACTCGCCGATGATGGAGTCCTGGTCGGCACCATCGATCTTGTTGGCGATCAGGAAGGTATGCTTGTCGCGCTTGCGCAGATGCTCGGCAATCATCTCGTCACCGGCGGTGCGCCCGGCACGGGCGTCCACCAGAAACAGCACGGCGTCCGCCTCCTCGATGGCCTGCAGCGACTGACCGGCCATGATGGAATCGATGCCATGCTCGTCGCCGGTCAGGCCGCCGGTATCCACCACGATGTAGGGCCGGCCCTGCCAGACTGCCTCCCCGTACTGACGGTCACGGGTCAACCCGGCCACGTCCGCGACTATGGCGTCACGACTTTTGGTCAGACGGTTGAACAATGTGGACTTGCCGACGTTGGGCCGGCCCACCAGGGCAATAACAGGAACCATGAACACTCCGCGCACCGTTGGTGCCAAGCAAAAACAAAAAGGCCGTTGCCCTCAACCGGACAACGGCCACAAATTATAACCTGTTTCGGCTTCAGCGCAGCTGGTAGGCTGCCAGATCGCCGCTGTTACCGTAAACATACAGGGTACCGCTGCGCGCGATCGGGGGCACTCGCACCCCCTTGCTGTCGACGCGGACCCGGCCGACCAGTCGCCCGTCTGTCTGCGCCAGCAGATGCAGGTAGCCTTCGTAATCTGCCACCGCCACATAGCTGTTGAACGCCACCGGTGCTGTCAGCTGACGGCGCAGCAGCTGCTCGTTGGTCCACAGCGGGGTAGCGCGGTTCTGGTCGTAGGCTTCAACGGTACCGTCAGCCTTGCTCAGATAAACGCTGCCGAAGCCGGCGCCCGGGCCACCGTGGCTGGATGCGGGACGCTGCCAGCGAATATTGCCGGACTCTGCGTCCAGCGCCACCAGGTTGCCCTGATAGGTGGCCGCGTAAAGGGTTTGATCGTCAAGCAGCAGATGACCGTCAATGTCGACCATCCGCTCCAGTTCCGAGCGGCCCTGGGGCTGCGCCACGCGCTGTTCCCACAATGGAATACCGTTGCTCGCATCCAGCGCCACCACCCGGCCGCTGGCCAAGCCGGCATAGACGCGGTACAGGCTGACTACCGGCGTGCTGTGGCCACGCACCGTGAGCACCGGCAGGCTGGACTCGTACATCCAGCGCTGCTCACCGGTGCCGATATCCAGCGCGACCAGCTTGTCGTCCTGGGTCTGCACTACCACGATGTCACCGTTGGTCTGCGGCGGGGCCAGCACCTCGCTGGATACCTGGACGCGCCACAGCTCGCTGCCGTCGCTCTCGTCCAGGGTGATCACCGCGCCGTTCAGCGTGCCGAGCATGACCCGACCGCCGCCGGCGCCGACCGCTCCGGACAGCGGCTCCTTGAGCTTGACCTGCCAGTTGACCTTGCCGGTATCGCGGTCCATCGATACCACCCGGCCATTGGCATCGGCGGCGTACAGGGTCAGACCGTCCAGGGCCGGTTGCAGGTTGTTATACAGCTCGCCCTGGCCGACACCGATGTTGCGCTTCCAGCTGCGCTCCAGCTCGACCTCGGCGGTGAATTTCTCCAGCTCCATAGGGGGCAGCTCCTTCTTGGAAGCGCTGCCGCAGCCTGCCAGCATCAGTACAGCCAGCCCCGCTGCCAGTGTCAGGTTGATCCGCTTCAAGAGGCCTCCTCCGCCAGATCATCCAGCTTGAGTTGCAGTTGTGGGCGTGCGCGATTGTCCTCGGTAGCCTGCAGCGCGGCCTGATAGGCCTGGCGGGCGTCGGCCACCCGACCGAGACTGAGCAGCAGGTCGCCACGCACTTCCTCGCGGCCGGCCAGCAAGGCGCCGGAAACGGAGCCGGAAAAGAGGTCGAGCGCTTCCTCGGCCCTGTCGAGCTGCGCCAGTACCCGTGCCAGCCTCTGGGTGGCAATTTCCTTCAGGGCCTGGTCGTCGGCCTCCTCGGCCACTTCACGCAGCAGATTCTCCGCCGTGGCGAAATCACCGCTTTCCACCGCCAGACGCGCCTGCATCAGTGCGGCAAACCGAGCGTATTCCGTGCCGGCATACTCATTGCGCAGCTGCTCGGCCAGTTCCGCTCCCCGCGCGCGACCCGTTTCGGTGTCGTCCTGCAGTACGCTTTCGAGCATGTTCTGATACACAACGGAGGCATTGAGGGCCTTGTTTTCCTGATGGTTGGTCCAGGCATTCCAGCCGAGCACACCGGCCAGCGCCAGCACAACGCCGGTCAGTACAGGCACACCATGGCGTTGCCAGACATCCCTGATGCGTTCAATCTGTTCTTCTTCCGTCTGGTAACTCACCCTGCTCTCCTTTACCGCGTCAGTTTTTCCGATTGTTATGACAGGTTGCGCAAATGCTGCGGCACATCGGCCCAGGCCATGTTCAGCTGTTCCCCATCCTCACGCAAGGGCTTGAGGCCGACCTGACCGGCCGCTGCCTCCGCCTCCCCGAGGATCAGCGCATACAGCGCTCCGGACTTGTCCGCCTTCTTGAACTGGCTCTTGAAACTTCCGCCGCCACAATGCACTACCAGGCGCAGTTCAGGCAAGGCGTCGCGCAACTGTTCAGCCAGGCAGATGGCCGCCTGCTGCGTACCCTCCCCGAGGGTGACCAGATAGACATCCACCTGCCGGGACAGTTCGGCGGGCACCTTGCCCAGGGTCTCGATCAGCAGCAACAACCGCTCCATGCCCATGGCGAAGCCGACCGCCGGGGCGGGCTTGCCGCCCAGCTGCTGTACCAGCCCATCGTAGCGGCCACCGGCGCACACTGTGCCCTGCGCTCCGAGCCGGTCGGTAACCCATTCGAACACGGTCAGGCCATAGTAATCCAGGCCGCGGACCAGACGGGGGTTGATCACGTAGGGAATGCCGGCGGCATCCAGCAGAGCACGCAGCCCCTCGAAATGCGCCCGGGCCTCTTCATTCAGGTAGTCGGCCAGTTTCGGTGCATCGACCAGCAGCGCCTGGGTGTCGGGGTTCTTGCTGTCCAGCACCCGCAGCGGGTTGGTCTCGAGCCGGCGCTGACTGTCCTCGTCGAGCCTGTCGAAGCGCTCGCGCAGATAGGTCACCAGGTCTTCGCGATAGCGGGCCCGGTCTTCACTGGAGCCCAGACTGTTCAGTTCCAGGGTCACCGCCTCGTGAAGGCCCAGCTTCTGCCACAGTCGCCAGCTGAGGATGATCAGCTCCGCATCGATGTCCGGCCCCGCCAGATTGAAGGCCTCGACGCCGACCTGATGGAACTGGCGATAACGCCCTTTCTGCGGCCGCTCATGGCGGAACATGGGGCCGGTGTACCAGACCTTCTGGCTGACGCCGCCACCGAGCAGACCGTGCTCGAGCATCGCCCGCACGCAGCCGGCAGTGCCTTCGGGGCGCAGGGTCAGGGAATCGCCATTGCGGTCGGCGAAGGTATACATCTCCTTCTCGACGATATCGGTCACCTCCCCGATCGAGCGCTGGAACAGCTCGGTGGGCTCGACGATCGGCAGCCGGATCTGCTGGTAACCGTAGCCTGCCAGCAGGCTGGCCACGGTACTTTCGAGGTATTGCCACAGGGCGCTGTCGGCGGGCAGGATGTCGTTCATGCCGCGCACGGCTTGCAGGTTCTTCAAGTTGCGTATTCCTTAGAATCGGGTGCTCAACCGCGGGCGATGGTGTTGTCGTCCAGCGCCTGCCTGGCTGCCACCTTGTCGCGGATGAGGCGCTCCAGGCGGTCAACCAGATTGTCATTGGTCACTTTCTCGCTGGGTGCGCCGTCGACATAGACCAGGTTGTTGGGGGTGCCACCGGCCAGACCGATATCCGCTTCGCGGGCCTCCCCGGGGCCATTGACCACGCAGCCGATGACCGCAACATCCATGGGCACCAGTACGTCGTCCAGGCGCTGCTCCAGCTCGTTCATGGTCTTGACCACATCGAAGTTCTGCCGGGAGCAACTGGGGCAGGCAATGAAATTGATCCCCCGGGAACGCAGGCGCAGGGACTTGAGAATATCGAAGCCGACGCGGATCTCTTCCACCGGATCGGCGGCAAGGGAAATGCGGATGGTGTCGCCGATGCCCTCGGCCAGCAGCATGCCCAGACCCACCGCGGATTTCACCGTGCCCGAACGCAGGCCACCGGCCTCGGTGATGCCCAGATGCAGCGGCTGCTCGATCTGCTGGGCCAGCAGGCGGTAGGCGCCCACGGCCATGAACACATCGGATGCCTTGACGCTGACCTTGTAGTCCTGGAAGTCCAGCTTGTCCAGGTAATCCACGTGGCGCATGGCAGACTCCACCAGTGCCTCGGGCGTGGGCTCCCCGTATTTCTTCTGCAGGTCCTTCTCCAGCGAGCCGGCGTTGACACCGATGCGGATCGGAATGCCATGGTGCCGGGCGGCGTCCACCACCGCCTTGACCCGGTCTTCGCGGCCGATGTTGCCCGGGTTGATGCGCAGGCAGTCAACGCCCAGCTCGGCGACCCGCAGGGCGACCCTGTAGTCGAAGTGGATATCCGCCACCAGCGGCATTCTGGTCTGCTGACGGATCTGACCGAAGGCCTCGGCGGCCTCCATGGTCGGCACCGAGACCCGGACAATGTCCGCGCCCACCGCTTCCAGCTTCTGGATCTGGGCTACGGTGGCGGCGACGTCGCAGGTTTCGGTATTGGTCATGCTCTGCACCGAGATTGGCGCGTCGCCGCCAACCAGCACCGAACCGACGCGAATCTGGCGAGACTTCCTGCGTGTGATGGGGGATTGCTGGTGCATTGTTACCTCTTACTGGCCCACGCGGAGCCGTGCCACGCCGGACTGGCGGTTGGCAGTCAGCTCCACCGGCTGGCCGTTGAATTCGATTTTGGATACGGCTTCGGCTGCGCCGATGACCAGATCCAGCGGGCCGTCCTGGGCAATAGTCAGGGTGTCCCCGGCATTCATCTGCCTGCTGTGCAGCACCCGACCGCCGGGTACGCTGACCTGCACCCAGCAATTGGCGGTGAAGGCCATGACCAGCCCGCGATCACCCTGCGACGCGGCCGCCTCGGGTACGGGTTCCTGCGATGCTGCCGGCGTGTCGGCGGGCGACACCGGATCTTCCGTCTGTTCGGCGCCTGGCTCCTGCGTACCATCGATCGACCCGGCCCCGGTGTCGGCGTCGGTACCGGCATCGACCTCGGCCTCGGCATCGGCATCGGCTGCGACATCTGCCTCTTCCGCCGGGCTGGTAAAGGCGTCCGGCAGGGTCATGGAGTCCACCTGCACATCGTCGATCAGGGCGCTGACGTCGCTGCGTTCCTGGGGCAGGCCCGGGTCGCGGCTGACGTTCCACCACCACAGGCCCAGCCCCAGCATGACCACCACGATCAGCACGGTGCTGAGCACCATGGTCAGGCGCGCACCGCGGCGCGGTACACCCTCGATCCGGTTGATCGAACTGACTCGGGTCTCGCGCCCCTCCGCGCCCACATAGCGGTCGTAATGCCGGGCCATGGTATTGGGGTCGAGCTTGAGCAGGCGCGCATAGGAGCGAACGTAGCCGCGGGCGAAGGTATCGCCCGGCAGCCGATCGAAGCGGCCGGCCTCAAGATAGCCAAGGGTGGTTCTCGACAGGTGCAGGTGGGTGGCCACCTCGTCGGTGGTGAATCCGACGCGCTCACGCTCCGCGCGCAGCAACTCGCCCGGGTTGACTACTGCTGAGCGGGTGCCGTTTTCCAGTTCTTCCGTCATCAGGAGGACTCCGATTCGGCCAGGGCCCGCGCTTCATCGGATGCCGGGTACAACCGCCGCAACTGCAGGGCGTAGCTGGCGGCCCGGTTATGGTCATTGAAGCGCCGCGCCAGTTGCACGCCGAGCCAGAGGCTGGATGCATTCTGCGCCGATAATTGGGTGAAGCCGAGGTAGTAGTTCCACGCCGGCACAAAATTCTGTTCGTCAAATTCGATACGGGCCAGTTCGAGCAGGGCCAGCGGCTGGCGGCTGTTCAGCCGTAACGCACGCTCGAAACTGGCCTTGGCATCCTCGGTACGGTCCAGCTGCCTGTAGGCCAGCCCGAGGTTCTCGAATACCCGGGAGCGCTCGGCATAGAAGGTATCCTCCGAGGCCTTGCGGAAATACTCCAGCGCCTCGGCATACCGCTTCTGCTCCATGAGGAAAGCGCCGTAGTTGTTCAGGATCCGGGCGCTGTTCGGGGCGCTGGCCAGCGCGGCGCGAAAGTGCTGCTCGGCGGATTTGGCCTCGCCCTCCTGCTGGAACACCAGGGCCAGGGCAACATGCGCCGCCTCTGAACGGGCATCCAGTTTAAGCGCTTCACGCAGCGGAGACTTGGCCCGCTCGGTCTCGCCCTTCTGCAGATAGCCCAGCCCGAGCTGAATGTAGGCATCGCGTGCCTCGCTGGGGTTGGCCTGACGCTTGGGCTGATCGGTGGTGGTCACACACCCCCCCAGCAGCAGGCCAAGCAATCCGATTGCGACAATATGCTTTCTCATCACTCTCGTTCCTCGATTGGATGTCATTGGCGATTTGTCGTCCGCGCTACACCGGGCTGCTCGTCGGCAAGCTGGCGTACCGCAATATAGCGTTCGCTGCGCCGGGTCCTGTCCATGACCTGGCCGACCAGCTGTCCGCAGGCTGCATCGATATCATCCCCCCGCGTGGTGCGCACGGTCACGTTGTAACCGGCGTTGTGCAGCATATCCTGGAACCGGCGGATGGCATTGTTGCTGGGCCGCTCGTATCCCGAATAGGGGAAGGGGTTGAAGGGAATGAGGTTGATCTTGCACGGCGTCTCACGCAGCAGCTCAATCAGCTGCTGAGCATGTTCCGGCTGGTCGTTCACATCCTTCAGCAGGGTGTACTCAATGGTCAGATAACGCTTCTCGCCCAACCCGGCGATATACCTGTTGCACGCCGGCAGCAGTACCGCCAGCGGGTACTTCCTGTTCAGCGGCACCAGCTGGTTGCGCAGTTCATCGTTGGGCGCGTGCAGCGACAGGGCCAGGGCCACATCGGTAACCTCGCCAAGCTTCTCGATCATCGGCACCACGCCGGAGGTGGACAGCGTCACCTTGCGCTTGGAAATGCCGTAACCCAGGTCATCCATCATCAAGGTCATGGCGTCGACAACGTTGTCGAAGTTGAGCAGGGGCTCGCCCATACCCATCATCACCACGTTGGTGACGGCCCGATCGACCTTGGCCGGCACCGTGCCGAACGACTTGTTGGCGATCCACACCTGGCCGATGATCTCGGCGGCGGTCAGGTCGCTGTTGAAACCCTGCTTGCCGGTCGAACAGAAGCTGCAGTCCAGTGCACAGCCGGCCTGGGATGACACGCACAGGGTGCCACGGCCATTCTGCGGGATGTACACCGTCTCGACACAGCTGCCGGATGCCACCCGCACTACCCACTTGCGCGTGCCATCCCTGGAAATATCCTCGCTGACCACTTCCGGGCCGCGAATCTCGGCGCGGGCCTTGAGCTTCTCGCGCAAGGCCTTGCCGATATTGGTCATATCATCGAAATTGTCGACACCAAAGTGATGTATCCACTTCATGACCTGCCCGGCACGGAAGCGCTTTTCTCCGATTTCCTCGAAAAAAGCTTCCAGCCCGGCCCGTGTCAGGCCCAGCAGATTTACCCTGGCGGTGTCAGTCATTGCGATACATCACTCATTCAGTGTCTGGAGCTGCTCAGCGGGTGCGCGGGCACAGCTCGGTTTCGGCGAAGAAGTAGCCGATTTCACGGGCAGCGGAAGTGGCGGAGTCGGAGCCGTGTACAGCATTGGCATCGATGGACTCGGCAAAATCGGCGCGGATGGTACCGGCGTCGGCTTCCTTCGGGTTGGTTGCACCCATCAGCTCGCGGTTCTTCAGGACCGCACCTTCGCCTTCCAGCACCTGAACAACAACCGGGCCGGAGGTCATGAAGCTGACCAGATCCTTGAAGAAGGGACGCTCCTTGTGCTCGGCGTAGAAGCCTTCGGCGTCAGCCTGGGACAGTTGAACCATCTTGGCGGCCACAACGCGCAGACCGGCCTGCTCGAAACGGCTCAGAATCTGACCGATGACATTCTTGGCAACGGCGTCAGGCTTGATGATGGACAGGGTGCGTTCTACGGCCATGTAACTCTCCAGAGGTTTGAAATGGATAAGGACAGATAACAGGAATTGTTAACCCGCAGATTATACGCAGGTTGACTGCAAATGCGTAACAGCGGCAAGGTGCCAGTTGCTACGCCGTATTACCTGCCCTGGCGCAGCCGCTCAACGGCTCTGCAAAGCACTTCAGCGGCATGATCGACGTCCTCCTCGGTGGTGAAACGGCCCAGCGACAGACGGATGGAACTGTGCGCCAGCTCATCCGGCAGGCCGATGGCGCGCAACACATAGGACGGCTCCACCGAGGCCGAAGTGCAGGCTGAACCGGTGGACAGCGCCAGGTCCCGCAGCCCCAGCAGCAGCAATTCGCCATCCACTCCGCTGAACGCGAGGTTGAGGTTGTGCGGCACGCGATGTTCGGCGCAGCCGTTCAGGGTGACACCCTCCAGCCCCTTCAGCCCGTCCAGCAACCGCGCGTGCAGCCCGGCGATGCGGCGGGTTTCCTCTGCCATTTCCTGACCCGCGATGGCGAAGGCTTCACCCATGCCCACCAGCTGATGGGGCGCCAGCGTGCCAGAGCGCATGCCCCGCTCATGGCCGCCGCCGTGGATAAGCGCCTCGATACGCACATCCGGCGAGCGCCGCACATAAAGCGCACCAACGCCCTTGGGACCGTAGCTCTTGTGGGCACTGAACGACATCAGATCGACCGGCAGCTTCTTGAGATCGATCGGCAGCTTGCCGGTGGACTGGGCGGCGTCCACATGGAAGAGGATGCCGCGCTCACGCGCCACCGCGCCCAGCGCCGCAATATCGTTGATCACGCCGATCTCGTTATTGACGTGCATCAGCGACACCAGAATGGTGTCCTCGCGCAGTGCCGCCTGCAGTTGTTCAGGGGTAACGCGACCATCGGCACCCGGCTTGAGCCAGGTCACCTCGAAGCCTTCCCGCTCGAGCTGGCGACAGGGATCGATCACCGCCTTGTGCTCGACCTGTGAGGTGATGATGTGCCGACCGCGCTCGGCGAACGCGTGGGCAGCGCCCTTGATCGCCAGGTTGTCGGACTCGGTGGCGCCGGAGGTCCAGACGATCTCCCGCGGATCGGCATTGACCAGGTCCGCTACCTGCCGGCGTGCCTGCTCCACTGCTTCCTCGGCCTGCCAGCCGTACAGGTGCGAGCGGGAGGCCGGGTTGGCAAAGATGCCATCCATGGTCAGACAGTTGCACATCTTCTCCGCGACCCGCGGGTCCACCGGCGTGGTGGCGGCATAATCCAGATAAACAGGTAATTTCATATCAGACCTCAGCGCTCGGTGGAGGCGTTGCCATCGGCTTCATTCGGCCGAGCGTCCGCTTCATCTATCAGCGCTTCAAATTCCTCTGTGTCCAGTTTCGGCAGATCGCGGGCACAGTAGTCGCTGCCCAGTTCGCTCAACGCCTCGCACATGCCTTCGATGCGACTATCCACCGCGTGCATGTGGTCCAGCATCCGGCTTATGGCCCTGGCGACCGGGTCCGGCATGTCGCGGGTTTCACCGTAGGCATCAAAACCCATCTTCTCGGCCATGGCCTGGCGCTTGCTGCACTCTGCCTCGTCAAGCTTGGTATCTCTCTCGTCGCGAACAATGATCCGACCGGGAATGCCCACCACGGTGGCACCTTCGGGTACCGCCTTGGTTACCACCGCATTGGAACCGACCTTGGCATTCCTGCCCACGGTGAAAGGCCCCAGTACCTTGGCGCCGGCTCCCACTACCACGCCGTCCTCCAGCGTCGGATGGCGCTTGCCCTTGTTCCAGCTGGTGCCGCCCAGGGTCACGCCCTGGTACAGAGTCACGTCATCGCCGATCTCGGCGGTTTCCCCTATCACTACGCCCATGCCGTGGTCGATGAAGAAACGCCGCCCCACCTTTGCTCCGGGGTGGATCTCGATACCGGTCAGCCAGCGGCCCAGGTTGGACAGCATGCGCGCCAGCAGGCGGGCGTCGCGCAACCAGAGCCAATGTGCGAGACGGTGGAACCAGATAGCGTGCAGTCCCGGATAGCACAGCAGCACCTCCCACTTGCTGCGGGCAGCCGGGTCACGATGGAATACGCTGGCGATATCTTCTCTCACGCCTTCAAACATGTTTACTGCCTCCGCGCACCGGCCGCCTGGACGCCGATGGCCTTCTGGGTTTCGGTGAGGATGCCGCGCAGGATGTTCATCTCCACCTGATTGGGCTGGCCGCGCTCGAACAGGCGGCGCAGACGGGACATGAGCTTCTTCGGGTGCTCCGGATCGAGGAAGCCGATCTCGATCATCACCTGCTGCAGATGCTGATAGAACAGCTCCATCTGCTCGGCGGTGACCGGCTGCTGATCGTCCGATGCCGCCACGCTCGAGCTGGCAAAGGTAGTTGATTGCCCCTGACGGCGCAGGCTCTGCATGCGCACCTCATAAGTGAGCACCTGCACCGCGGCCGCCAGGTTCAGCGAGCTGAACTCCGGGTCCGAAGGGATATGCACATGGTAACGGCAGCGCTGCAGCTCTTCACTGGTCAGGCCGGAATGCTCGCGACCGAATACCAGAGCTACCGGCCCCGCATTCGGGCCTTCCAGCTGATCGAGCACCTTGTCTGCCGCCTCCCGAGGGTCGACCACAGGCCAGGGAATGCGCCTGTCACGGGCGCTGGTACCCAGTACCAGCACACAATCGGCCAGCGCTTCCTCAAGGGTTGCCACCACCCGCGCTCCGGCCAGCACATCGTCGGCACCCGAGGCGCGGGATACCGCTTCAGGATCGGGGAAGCGCTCGGGATCGACGAGCACCAACTGGCTCAACCCCATGTTCTTCATCGCCCGGGCAGCGCCACCAATGTTACCGGGATGGCTGGTGTTCACCAGGACCACGCGTATCTTGTCGTACACGGACACTCCAGAGTTGCGCTCAGGCAGTAAGGGAAAGGCGCCTATCTTACTAAAATCTGCCGATGGCTGACTACGATGCACTTGTGCAAGTCCACTGGCAACTCTGCTATAATTTCCGGCTTTTCGTACCCTACCAGAGATACCCGTATGCAGCCCATGTTGAACATCGCCCTGCGCGCCGCACGCAGCGCAGGGGAATTGATCTACCGCTCCATGGACAGGCTGGACATCCTGACCGTCAATGAGAAGGAAGCGAACGACTACGTCAGCGAGGTCGACCAGGCTGCAGAACAGGCGATCATCCAGCAACTGCGCAAGACCTACCCCGACCACGGCATCCATGCCGAGGAATCCGGCTTCCAGCCCGGTCATGGCGAAGGCGCGGATATCGTCTGGATCATCGACCCGCTGGATGGCACTACCAACTTCCTGCGCGGTGTACCGCACTTTGCGGTCAGTATTGCCTGCCGCATCAAGGGCCGCATCGAGCACGCTGTGGTGCTGGACCCGGTACGCCAGGAAGAGTTCACCGCCAGCCGCGGCCGTGGCGCCGCCCTGAACGGCAAGCGCATCCGCGTCAGCCCTCGCAAGAGCCTGGACGGCGCGCTGCTGGGCACCGGCTTCCCGTTCAAGGAAGATCAGGTTGATTCACTGGATAACTACCTGGGCATGTTCCGCAGTCTGGTCGGCCAGACCTCCGGCATCCGCCGCTGCGGCGCCGCCAGCCTGGATCTGGCCTATGTAGCCGCCGGCCGCTACGACGCCTTCTGGGAATTCGGCCTCGCCGAGTGGGACATGGCTGCAGGCAGCCTGCTCATCCAGGAAGCCGGCGGACTGATCAGCGACTTCACTGGCGACAACCACTATCTGGAAAAAGGCCACGTGGTCGCCGGCAACCCCAAGTGCTTCAAGGCCGTGCTGACCTCCATCCAGCCGCACCTGACACCGGCGATGAAACGCTGATTTATCGCTCTGACGCCCTTCGGGGCGTCAGGGGGAATGGCAACCCAGCCGACCCACGCTCTACATGAACTTCCTGCTTCGCACTACCCCTGATTGAATCCCTCGAATTGAAGAGGTCGGCAACGAGGCGGTGCTGTCCTGCAGGCCTACCTCCTAGGTGTGATGCTCTACTGGCTTGACCCTATGCCAGCTGAGCAGACCTTACACTTTTATAAAGTCAAAATAGTAATCTGCCGCGAACACCAGCATCACCAACCAGTAGTACATCAAAGAATAAAAAGTTATATATAACCAAGCCCTCATCAACCTGCTTACCGGCGGCCTGGAAAAACGAAAAACGAACAAGAAGCAATATTTGTGCATCCTTGAAAACTGATCAAAAGGACTTTCTGATTCGTATCGATAATCTCGTAAAGATGAGAAATATCTATCCATATACTTTATTCCATATAAAGATATGTACAATCCATTAACGAATGAGAGTATGAACATCCATATCAGGCCCCAAGCGATAATCACCTGCCATGAGGCGGGTTCACTCATCATGAAACCATTCATAAATTTTCAGCCCAGCCTGCTCATCGACATCCGCTCCTATACTTCCTCCTGCGTAGGCCCCTATCGCTGCCCAGCGGCGTGCTTAGGCACTTCTTGAAATCCAACTTGGCTGGAACACCCCAACAGACCAGATATAAATCGCATCTGTCGGGGCGTTGACTACTAATTACAAGTGGGATAAACCGTGCATTCACGTCCGTGCATTTTGAATGTCTTAAACACCGGTGGGGATTGGCAACTATTCCACTCATCTTCTGTGAGCAAGCATGGCTTCCATCCCTCTGGAAATTGGATCCATCTATTGCTAAAAAAAGGCCTTTCTTCCGGATCCAGCCGAATATCCAGCGACACTGTCTTGCCTGCCAGCTCATCGAGACCCACCATCAGCTCGGTGAAGAGGCGCGTAGCAGGCTTAGTTTCCTTGACCCAATTCTCATCTGCTTGGTAGCAAAAATGGCTTTTCTCGATCTCGCCAACTCGGGATCGAGCCTCGCTTAGCCGAAAATGCCGAGAACAATAGCCGCGCAAGCGCAGCTGTCCATGTGCATCAAACTGGCGGGTCCATTCGGAGCGCGTGTCGGTTAGGTCAATAATTCCATGATGGCCGCTTCGCTCCCAGTCACGCTCCCCATAACGTCCCTCTAGGCGATAGGTAATACTCGTTAACTTCATATGACATCGACCAATGTGATATGTCAGCGGGATGTCATAGCTGAAGCGGGAGGGCTTAGGCTGGATATCGTGGGTAAATGTTTCGTACCAGTATTTTAATTCGTTCTTCCCACTCGTGCGACTGTATATATGACAATTCTCCAGTCTCTCGGGGATATATTCAATTATCACTTCAATCCCAAAGTTCTCCGGCAAGCCTCCCGAGAAGGTAAAGTGTTCCCGCCCAAAGCGTTCGGTCAGTGACAGCGCGCTGGCCAGCGAGCCCATGGTGGAACAACCGCTGAGCAGGAAAATGGGGAATATAAATAAGAAGGTTTTAATGGTTGCCTCCGCTGCAGTATGCCGATTGGTTTGATAATGATGGCCTGGGTTTCCTACCCATGCTGTCTGGCCGCCGCCAGGTTATGGCAAACGCACCTTTCAATTATTATGCCCCTGTACCCTAACCGTATCGGTAAGCGTCTGCCATAACCATTGCGTCAAATTGTGACGTCGGACCGCACGGCGAGCCCGGGCGTCTTTCTGACGGCCAGCCCGCGTGGGACACCGTCCCAAACAGATTTGCAGTAGAATCTTTCGGTAGCAGGCCGCTCTTCGTTCATTACTCACAGTTGGGGTACAGTGCGCTCCTAAATGCGACGAGGAGGATATAAACCCAGACGAAGGGAAGGCCTACAGGCATCTGCTGGAGGCACTTCTGTTTCAGGTCCATCCTTGGGTCTCAGGCTGCTTCACAGTCAATCCAGTCTTCAGCTTCGACCTGGCTTCGGCAGCCTCCAGGTCTCGTTCCCGCTCGGCAATGGCCTCTTCCAGCTCAGGTGAGGGTTTAGCCCACTGTTCTGGAGGTAAGGGTTTCGACCAAGCGATAGCTTCAGAACTGGTGAGATCCGGAATGACAACGAATTTTTTTCGGGTCAGGTAGTCGAGCGCGAACAGATTGAAGAGGAAAGAGAGGAAGCCATCTACTGCCACAGTACGCAACCAGCCTTTGGTGCGGACACCTTCGCGCATATCGTGAACAAAACTCTGCCAAATGCTCAGGTGGCCATTATGAATCGGTGCGGGTTCCGGCACTGCCTCCGGCCCCACTTCCATAAAGCTGCGGATGCACTCCCATTGACGCATGGCGGCAACGCCCGGCCCCGGGCTGACCATAACGGCCCAACCTTCCTTGTTTATATGAAAAGGCTCATCAATCTGATCGGCATAGGGGAACCACAACAGCAACCCTCCCATTTTGGCCGCACCGAACTGACCAACCATGGTGGTGCTGGGAGAGATGGCATGCACTCGTTCCCAGGGTACGGTCCACTCCTCACTTTCGGGGGTGACGATACGGACTTCGCGGCGTTGACGGTGGAAGCGCAAGGGCGGCATCAGCGGCCGAAGGTAGATCCGGACATAGCCGTACCACAGGAACCCCATCATGGTCACAGCGCTAAACAAGAACATGAAGAACATCAGATATCCCAAGTTAAACAGTACCTGAACTAACGCTACCGTCCAGATCAACGTTCCGAGATAACAGGCAACCCATCCACCAGCCAACGAAACACTGCCAATATCCAAATAAACCTCATTCTTGCGCCAGATCATACCTAACACGTCCGAAGGAGGTTGGCCGGTTGGGATAGGCAGCGGTGACAATTGTTCCTGTTTCCATAACAGTCCATTAGCATTTTTTTGTTGAGTCATGCACTGTTCCACGGCCTTAGCTTCTCCTTAGATATAGCTTTTGTAACTGGGAGACTATCGCTGGGCAGCGCACCCTCATGATTGGCGTGCCGGGTAATGCGACCGCCCTTGATGAGATAGCGCATGCCCATTTTACCTCCCACAACTGGGGTGGCCTCATCGACAGCTCCCCCGAGTGCTGCCAGAGGACTGTAGTACAACACCCTCACTTCCAAGTGCTCACCTTCAGATAACTCCGCCACTCTACCGGTTAGCTTCAACCCCATCCCTTCCTGGATGGGTAACCATTCAGATTTAACACTTTCCTCCCATGCAGAAGTAACATCTCGGACAACGCCACTAGAAGTAACGGCAGCAACCTTGATGCCCAAGCGCGTGGTTTCCGGCTCTGCTCCCGGCAGAACAAATCTAATTGCACTAGTCTCCCTACCAGGCATAAGGAGAAGACCAC
The DNA here is from genome assembly GCF_014646575.1 of Halopseudomonas pertucinogena. Taxonomy (GTDB): domain Bacteria; phylum Pseudomonadota; class Gammaproteobacteria; order Pseudomonadales; family Pseudomonadaceae; genus Halopseudomonas; species Halopseudomonas pertucinogena. The sequence goes on from NZ_BMNN01000003.1 coordinate 198,378, forward strand.
TTTTTCCTACCCGCGTGCTCCCTGGTGTACGTGTGACCAGGGTCGTGTCCACCTCGATACCTGGAGTAAATAGCATATTGACAAGAACCTGGAACTCTTTGCCTTGATCTTCAGCTGTATCTCCCCAACGACGCTTAGTTCCCCAGCAGCATTGCTCCAAGAAGCTCTGCATTTCACTACGATGAGTAAAGTGACGCCAGACGAGATATAACCCTTCAACTAAGAGCATCGCCCAGCCCACCAAGCTGGCACCTCGAACAAACCAGGAAGTGGCGCGAGCCGCGTCCCAACGACCTGCCAGATGCATATAAGCTGCATAGCCGCCTACGGCTCCATATGTACCCGCTAAGGCAGCCTGCCCCGTGCCTCGCATCAAGCGCGCCCACTCACTAGCCGACCAAAGATCATGTTCTTTTCGTTGCTCGAACGCCAGTTTTGCTAAATCAAATAACCCTGCCAGAGTTGCAAACAGGCCCGTCGTCACTCCCTATAAAGTTACCAACGGCAGTCTCAACGCTCGAATATGTACTTCAACTGACCCTTTATGAAGAGCCGCATTCTGTACCAATGCCTCAGCGGTACTCGCCATGGCATTCCAATGCTCTGCCCACCTCACCGCATCATGTTCGCGATATTGATCCCACTCTCTCAGCGCCACAAGGTTTATTCCGTGCAATAGCAACGCTATCAGCGACAACGCGCCACCGTAGGCATTCAACGCATTTACAGGCTCGAGCTGCTTGACCAGCCCAAGTCTCAGGCGCTGGCCGGCCTGGCTGCTCCAATCCCAGACAGCTGCGCCGATGGAGCCGCTAAGTCGGTAGCCCGCGTGTGTGGATTTCAGGGTAAAGTCACCGGACACCTTGAGCACAACCATCATGGCAAGCAGGGGTTGAGGGAAGTGCTGGATAGTTACTGGTGCAGGTGCCCCTTTGAGGTGCTCACCGCTCAACTCCGCAAAGGCCGCTGCGAGTCGGCTGACAGCACGGCCCCAATCATGTCCATCCGAACCTCCCAAGCCCCATCCAGGAAGCCGGCGGACTGATCAGCGACTTCACTGGCGACAACAACTATCTGGAAAAAGGTCACGTGGTCGCCGGCAACCCCAAGTGCTTCAAGGCCGTGCTGACCTCCATCCAGCCGCACCTGACACCGGCGATGAAGCGCTGATTGATGCTCTGACGCCCCTCAGGGCGTCGGGGGATAATGGCGAGCCAGTCTCCCTCTGCGTAACCCTGTCTCATAAATACGCCGATAAACACGTTAGCCGTACGAAGAGACAGCCTGCGTGTATGTGGTCGAGATACCTGCTGCTCAGGTCCATCCCCTGGGCTCAGGCTGCTTCGCGACCACCTCAGCTTTCAGCTTCGACCTGGCTTCGGCAGCTTCCAGGTCTCGCTCCCGCTCGGCAATGGCCTCTTCCAGCTCGGGCGAGCGTTTAGCCCATTGCTCTGGAGGTAAAGGCTGTGACCATGCGACGGCTTCTGGGCTGGTCAGATCAGGAATAACCGCAAATTTTTTCTTGTGCAGCCAGTGATACCCCATGGGATTAAACAGGATTTGTCCGAGACCCACATCCCACAAGAGCGTCAATAAAAGTCCATGGCGCGCTCGCGCCTTACGAAATTCTTCAACGAAGATGTCCTTTAATTCCCGGCTACCCACGTCGATCGGCTCCGGCACTGCCTCTGGTCCCACTTCCATAAAACTGCGAATGCACTCCCACTGACGCATGGCAGCAATGCCCGGTCCCGGCTCACCATGATCGCCCAGCCCTCCTTTTTCATATGGAAAGGTTCGTCGATCTGGTGGGCATATGGAAACCACAACAACAACCCACCCATCTTAGCCGCCCCGAACTGACCGATCATGGTGGCGCTGGGCGCTATGGCGTGGACTCGCTCCCAAGGTACGGTCCACTCTTCACCTTCTGGGGTAACAATACGTACTTCGCGGCGCTGTCGGTGAAATCGAAGGGGCGGCATCAATGGACGCCGGTAGGCTTTGATATAACCGCGCCAGAGGAAGGCCATCAAACCGCCGCTAACTACCAACGAAAGAAAAAAACCAAAATAAACGTCATACTTCCACCCCAAAAACAGCATATAAGCTGTCGCCCCTCCAAATAGCACTGACATCATATGCAACGTCACCCAGCCTGCTGATAGCGAGAGACTACCAATATCGAGAAATTCATCACTCTTGCGCCAGATCATGCCTAACACGTCCGAGGCTGGCTGGCCGGTAGGGATAGGCAATGGCGCGAGATGCTCCTGTTTCCACATCAATTCTTTTTGTGCCTCACCTATTTTTTTCGTCACGCCGTACTCCTGGTCGCAGTTTTTCCTCGGATACCGCTTCTTTGATGGTCCAGATCACTGACCAGCTGCAGTTCGATGCGGTAGCACTGACTGATCGCCTCGCGGGCGCGGAAGGCCAGTACCCTGAAGTCGTGCTGGATGCCGGGGATATCGAGGGTGAAGTGCGCTTGATTGGCGGGTGCAATGTCCTTTGCCTTGCAGACTGGGAAGCGGGCTTGCCGTGACTGCAGACCACGGCACCCCGCATTATTCCCTATCGGCTGGCCGGACGATGTGAGCCAGTCGGCATTACGGCAGATCAACTGCGGTCGGCCGTCTTTTTTGCGGACCCCAAGACAATACCGCCAACAAAAAACCCGGCGCCTTGCGGCCGCCGGGTTTCTTCCAGCAGGTCAACCTGCCTCAGGGACGGTCATCCACCTCTTCCAACTGCTTCGGAATCAGATCCTCGCGGGTCAGATTCTGGGTCATCAGCAGACCGTTGGCGACATAGATGGAGGAGTAGGTGCCGATGATCACGCCGACAATCAGGGTAATCGCAAAGCCCTGCAGCGATTCACCTCCCACCAGCAACAGCGACATCAGCACCAGGATGGTCGAGACAGAGGTTGCAAGGGTCCGCGCGAGGGTCTGGGTGGTCGATACGTTGATGACCTCAGCCAGGTCGGCATTGCGCATCAGTCGCAGGTTCTCCCGCACACGGTCGAATACCACGATGGTGTCGTTCAATGAATAGCCGACACCGGCCAGCAGCGCTGCGAGGACAGTGAGGTCAAAAGGCACGCCGAAGAACGACAGGATGCCGAGCGTGAAGATGGCATCATGCAGCAACGCCACCACCGCTGCGGTGGAGAACTTGAGCTGGAAACGCATGGCGACGTACAGCAGAATCCCGCCCAGCGCCAGCAGCAGGCCGATACCGCCCTGGTCACGCAGCTCTTCGCCAACCTGCGGACCGATGAACTCGACACGCTTGACGGTTACCTCCTGCTCTGCGTTTTCGGCCTGGATCAGCCTGGCGATCTGATTCCCGACGTCCGAATCCTCACTGGCAAGGCGGATGATAACGTCCGAGGTGGAGCCGAAGTTCTGGACAATGGCGTCACCCCACCCACCGCCCTGCAGAGTCTGACGTATAGCTCCCAGGTCAGCCGGCTCACTGTAACTGAGCTCCACCTGAGCCCCACCGGTGAAATCGAGACTGAAGTTGAGCTGCTTGACCGCAAGACTGGCAATCGACGCCAGACAGAACACCACAGCGATGACGTAGAACGGCTTACGCCAGCGCATGAAGTCTATGGTTTTGTTCAACATCTCTTATTCCTCACAGCCAGATCTTGCTGAGCGTCTTCCCGGTGCGACCACCCAATGTCAGGTTGATCAGGGCACGGGTAACCAGAATGGCACTGAACAGTGAGGTTACGATCCCCAGCGACAGCGTTACAGCAAAGCCCTTGATCGGGCCGGAAGCCATGGCAAACAGGATGCCGCCGACCAGCAACGTGGTCAGGTTACTGTCCAGAATCGCCGAGAAGGCCTTGTCGAAGCCCTCATGAATGGCTCGCTGTGCAGACACCCCATTCTTGAGCTCTTCGCGGATGCGCGCAAAGATCAGTACGTTAGCGTCGATAGCCATACCAAGGGTCAGAACGATACCAGCGATGCCCGGGAGGGTCAGGGTAGCGCCGAGCAGCGACATCAGCGCCAACAGCAGAACCAGGTTGAAACTCAGCGCAATGCCGGCAAGAAAACCGAAACCACGGTACACCACAATCAGGAACAACAGAGCCAACACGAAACCCACCTGGGTCGCAGCGATCCCGTTGGCGATGTTCTCTGCACCCAGACTCGGACCAATGGTACGCTCTTCCGCAAAGTGCATAGGCGCTGCCAGGCCACCGGCACGGAGCAGCAGGGCCAGCTCGGACGCCTCGGCCGGAGAGCCGAGACCGGTGATGCGGAACTGGTTGCCAAGGGTGCTCTGTATGGTGGCCAGGCTGATGATGGTCTTCTCTTCAACGAAGGTCGGGACTGATACCTCCTGCATCACCCCGTCGACCTCCTGTCTGACCATGCGTGGCACCTCGCGCTGCTCGATGAACAGCACGGCCATGCCGCGCCCGACGTTGTTGCGGGTGGCACGACTCATCAGCTCGCCGCCATGGCCATCCAGGCGGATGTTGACCTGCGGCTGACCGTTCTCGTCAAAGTTGGACTGCGCATCGGTCACCTGGTCACCGGTGAGAATGATGCTGCGCTCCACGTCCGCCGGCGGGCGACCCATGCCATTGCGGAACTCGAAAGTTTCGATGGTGGCACGTGGTGCGTTGGGCTCGGCGGCCAGTCGGAATTCCAGGTTGGCGGTCTTGCCGAGAATGCGCTTGGCTTCAGCGGTATCCTGAACGCCAGGCAGCTCGACGATGATGCGGTTGGCACCCTGGCGCTGCACCAGCGGCTCGGCCACGCCAAGCTCGTTGACCCGGTTGCGCACCGTGGTCAGGTTCTGGTTCACCGCATAGTTGCGGATCTCGCTCTGCTTGGCATCGGTCAGCGCCAGCTGCAGCACGTCCATGTTGTCACGCCGGGTGGTGGTGGCGTGAAACTCATTGTACTTGCTGTTGATCAGCCGCTGGGCAGCGCTCAGCTGGTCGCTTTCGGTAAAGCCGAACTGCAACACGTTACCCTGCTTGGCCAGACTGCGATAGCGCACCCGCTCGGTTCGAAACAGTGAACGCAGCTCGCTGTCGTAGACGTTCATGCGGGCTTCGATGGCCTTGTCCATGTCCACCTCCAGCAGGAAGTGCACGCCACCGGCCAGGTCCAGGCCCAGCTTCATGGGACCGGCGCCGATATTCAGCAGCCAGTCGGGGGTGGTCGGCGCCAGATTCTGCGCCACCACGAACTGGTTACCCAGCGTCCGACGCACGATATCCTGGGCCGGCAGCTGCGCGTCCCGCTCGACCAGCCGCACCAGGCCGGAACTGGCGTTGTCGCTCAGCTCGGTACCCTTGGTCTGGATACCCGCGTCATTGAGCGCACGCTCGATGCGATCGAGGTCGGACGGGTCGATGGTCTGGGTGGAACTGATGCCGGAAATCTGGATGGCCGGATCGTCGGGGTAGAGGTTGGGGGTTGCGTATACCAGGCCAAGAGCGATCACAGCCAGAATAAGCAGGTATTTCCACAATGGGTAACGATTGAGCATAGGGTGGCCCGATTACGAGCCGAGCACCCGCGGACGTCTGCAATCCTCTGCAGACACCCTTGTCCGGCGCCCGGTTGAATGCTGGAAGAAATCAGATGGCTTTCAGAGTGCCCTTGGGCAGCGCAGCAACCACGGCGCCCTTCTGGAACTTGAGTTCCTGACCCTGGCCGACTTCCAGAACGATGAACTCGTCAGTGACTTTCTTGACCTTGCCGAGGATGCCGCCATTGGTGACCACCTCGTCGCCCGCGCTCAGGCCGCCGATCAGGGCCTTGTGTTCCTTGGCACGCTTGGCCTGAGGGCGCCAGATCATCAGGTAGAAGATGACAACGAAGCCGACCAGGAAGATCAGGCTCATTGCGTCGAACCCGGCCGGAGCGGCCGCGGTTCCTGCGTCCTGGGCCATGGCGCTGGAGATGAAGAAACTCATGTGAAACTCCTGTTTTATATATTCGCAAGAAAACGTAAATGGGGCTTCCTGACCGCTATTCAAGCCTCCAGCGGAGGTACCGGCTGGCCGAGACGTGCATAGAAGTTATCCACAAAGTGGCTCAATGTACCCTGTTGAATCGCACCGCGCAAACCGTGCATTACACGCTGATAATGGCGCAGGTTATGGATGGTATTGAGCATGCTGCCAAGCATCTCCCCGCATTTGTCCAGATGGTGCAGATAAGCGCGGGTGAAGTGCTTACAGGTGTAGCAGTCGCAGCCGGGGTCCAGTGGCGAATCGTCATGCCGATGAACCGCATTGCGGATTTTTACCACGCCCGTGTCGGTGAATAAATGCCCATTTCGGGCGTTGCGCGTGGGCATGACGCAGTCGAACATATCCACGCCCCGGCGCACCCCTTCGACCAGATCCTCCGGTTTGCCGACCCCCATCAGATAGCGGGGCTTCTCCGGGGGCATCAACGGCGGCAGATAATCGAGGATGCGGATCATGTCCTCCTTCGGCTCGCCCACCGACAGACCGCCGATGGCCAGCCCGTCAAAGCCGATTTCGCACAACCCCTCCAGCGAGCGGGCCCGCAGCTCCTCGTGCATGCCCCCCTGGACAATGCCGAACAGTGCGGACGGGTTGCCTTCGTGGGCATTCTTCGAGCGCTGCGCCCAGCGCAGCGACAGCTCCATGGATCGGCGCGCGGTATCCAGGTCCGCCGGGTACGGAGTGCACTCGTCGAAGATCATGACCACGTCCGAGCCCAGCTCGCGCTGCACCTGCATGGACTCCTCCGGCCCCATGAATACCTTGGCGCCATCCACCGGGGAGGAGAAGTACACGCCCTCCTCCTTGATCTTGCGCATGGCGCCGAGGCTGAATACCTGAAAACCACCGGAGTCGGTGAGGATCGGCCCCTGCCACTGCATGAAGTCGTGCAGATCGCCGTGCTTGCGGATCACTTCGGTGCCCGGGCGCAGCCACAGATGGAAGGTATTGCCCAGGATCATGTGTGCGCCGATATCCTTCACGTCCCGCGGCAGCATGCCCTTGACCGTGCCATAGGTACCCACCGGCATGAAGGCGGGGGTTTCGACCACGCCGCGGGGAAAGGTCAGGCGGCCACGACGCGCCTTGCCGTCCGTGGCCAGTACTTCAAACTGCATATGACTCATTGTTCGTCCTCGGGCCCACTGGCATCCGGGTTGCGGGTGATGAACATGGCATCACCGTAACTGAAAAAGCGATATTCATTGTCCACTGCCGCACGATAGGCCGCCATGGTCTGGCGGTAACCGGCGAAGGCCGATACCAGCATCAGCAACGTGGACTCGGGCAGATGGAAATTGGTGACCAGCGCATCCACCACATGAAACGGTCGACCGGGGTAGATGAAGATGTCGGTGTCCCCGCTGAACGGCGCGAGCCGGCCGTCCCGGGCAGCGGTTTCCAGCGATCGCACGCTGGTGGTGCCCACCGCGATGACACGCCCGCCCCTGGCCCTGCATGCCTCGACCGCATCCACCACCTGCTGGCTGACTTCCAGCCATTCGCTGTGCATGTGGTGGTCCTCGATGCGCTCCACCCGCACCGGCTGGAAGGTGCCGGCGCCTACATGCAGGGTCACCTCGGCGGTTTCCACGCCCATGGCGCGGATCCCTTCAAGCAAGGCTTCGTCAAAATGCAGCCCGGCCGTCGGCGCGGCCACAGCGCCCGCCTTCTGGGCGTAGACCGTCTGGTAGCGCTCACGGTCGGCCTTCTCATCGGGCCGGTCGATGTAAGGAGGCAGCGGCATGTGCCCCAGTCGATCCAGCAGCGGCAGCGCCGGCTCGTCGAACTCCAGCTCGAACAGCGCATCGTGGCGGGCAACCATGGTGGCGCCGCACTGCTCGTCAAGCACGATGCGGCTGCCCGGCTTCGGAGATTTGCTCGAACGCACGTGGGCGAGTACCCGCCGCTCGCCAAGCACCCGCTCCACCAGGATCTCCAGCTGGCCGCCGGTCTCCTTGCGGCCGAACAGCCGGGCCGGGATGACCCGGGTATTGTTGAATACCATCAGATCGCCCGGGCGCAGGTATTGGAGCAGATCGGCAAACTGCCGATGGGCGAGCTCGCCAGTGGGGCCATCCAGACACAGCAGCCGGCTGGCGCGGCGCTCGGCCAGAGGATGACGGGCGATCAGCCGATCAGGCAGTTCAAATTGGAAATCGCTGACGCGCATGGAAACGGAACACCGGCTTAGCAAAAAGGGGCGCTCATGGTAGCGGAAAACCGGCCTTCCAGCCACGCAAACCATTGACCGATACGAGCATCGATCCGTATACTCCGCGCGGCTTGCTGTTAAGCCTCGGTGGCGGAATTGGTAGACGCGGCGGATTCAAAATCCGCTTCTGGTGACAGAGTGGGAGTTCGATTCTCCCCCGAGGCACCATTCGATGGAATGGTGCAGAACAGAGATTGGCAAGCAGAACAGAACCGGCCTTGAGCCGGTTTTTTTGTGTCTGGGTGTCTGGGTGGTAAGTGGGAATGCTGAGGGTGGTGGGTTCTGATTCCCCCCTCTCCCCCGGCCCCTCTCCCGCGAGGGGAGAGGAGTGACGCGAGTGCCGGGCAGGGTGGGGTTATCAGTGAATGTTACTGCTGATCCAGAAACTTCTCTGCGTCCAGGGCAGCCATGCAGCCTGCGCCGGCGGAGGTGATCGCCTGGCGGTAGACGTGGTCGGCCACGTCGCCGGCGGCAAACACGCCCGGTACGTTGGTGGCGGTGGCGTTGCCTTCGGTGCCGCTCTGGATCTTCAGGTAGCCATCCTTCATTTCCAGCTGGCCTTCGAACAGACCGGTGTTGGGTGTATGGCCGATGGCGATGAAGACCCCGGCCAGGGCCACTTCCTCGGTGCCGCCGCCGTTGAGTGCCAGTCGCATGCCGGTCACGCCGCTGTCATCTCCCAGCACTTCGTCCAGGGTGGCGTTGAGTTTCAACTCGATCTTGCCTTCGGCGACCTTGGCCATCAGCTTGTCGACCAGAATCTTTTCGGCGCGGAAGGTATCGCGGCGGTGCACCAGGGTGACCTTCTTCGCGATGTTGGACAGATACAGCGCCTCTTCCACCGCCGTGTTGCCGCCGCCCACGACGGCGACGTCCTGGTTGCGGTAGAAGAAGCCGTCGCAGGTTGCGCAGGCGGAGACGCCCTTGCCCATGAACGCCTCTTCCGAGGGCAGACCGAGGTAGCGGGCCGAGGCGCCGGTGGCGATGATCAGCGCATCACAGGTGTATTGTCCCTGGTCGCCGGTAAGAACAAAGGGACGCTGCTGCAGGTCAACCTTGTTGATGTGATCGAACACGATTTCAGTCTCGAAGCGCTCGGCATGCTTGCGCATGCGCTCCATCAGGTCAGGCCCCTGCAGGCCCTCCACGTCCCCGGGCCAGTTATCGACTTCGGTCGTGGTGGTAAGCTGGCCGCCCATCTGCATCCCGGTAATCAGCAGTGGCTTGAGGTTAGCCCGCGCAGCGTAGACAGCGGCACTGTAACCAGCCGGGCCCGAGCCCAGGATGACAAGACGGGAGTGGCGTGCTTCAGACATTGATTCCTCCGGATAACCGCCTCAGCGGCACTGAAATTTTTGCTGCATGCATGGTAGAGCACTGGGCAGGCAATGAATACTGCTGTCACTATATCAGGTGCATAGTCTACCCCTATTCATCAACTGCGAAGGATTTCGATGGTCCAGGAAATTGCTCTGCTCAGGGGCTCCGGCTACCTGCGCGAGGGCTGGCAGCGCATTCGCCAGCCCGGTCTGAGGCGCTTTGTGGTCATACCACTGGCGGTGAACCTGCTGCTGTTTGCCGCGCTGGTCAGCTGGGGAATACGCCAGTTCAACTATTGGATGGATCGGCTGATGCCGCATCTGCCGGAGTGGGCCGGCTTCGTGGAATGGCTCCTGTGGCCGCTGTTCGCCCTCGTGGTGCTGCTGGTGCTGTTCTTCGGCTTCAGTATCGTCGCCAACCTGATCGCTTCTCCCTTCTATGGCTTCCTGGCGGAGAAGATAGCGGAGCAGGAGCGCGGCCTGGTGAGTCCTGCCACCGGCTGGCATGAGATTCTGATGATGGTACCGCGCAGTCTCGGCCGAGAGCTGCGCAAGATCGTCTATTACCTGCCCCGACTCACAGGCCTGCTGCTGCTCACCTTGATTCCAGTGGTCAACCTGCTGGCTTCGCCGCTGCTTCTGCTGTTCGGCGTGTGGATGATGGCGGTGCAGTACATCGATTACCAGGCGGACAACGACCAGGTCGGCTTTCCCGACATGCTGCGCTGGATGCAGACCCGTCGGGCCCTGTCCCTGGGTTTTGGCGCACCGGTGTATGTCGGTCTGCTGATTCCGCTGGTGAACCTGCTGGTGATGCCCGCCGCCGTGGCCGGCTCCACCCTGCTGTGGGTACGCGAGGGTCCCGGGCCGCGCAGCATGCCATGAAATCGTCACCTGAACGTCATCGGGTGATCACCATAACGGGCGATAGTGTTCATCATGAAGACAGTCACCCGCAATGCCCGATGCTACGCCATTGTCACCGAAACCTGGCGACCCCAGATCAATGGTGTCGCCAATACCCTTGGCCGGCTGTGTGATGGTCTGCTTGCCGGCGGCAACGCATTGCAGCTGGTGCGCCCGGCGCAGCCCGGCGAATCAACCGGCATGCGGGTCGACCGCAGCATGCAGCAACTGCTGGTCAAGGGGCTGCCCATCCCGGGATACGGCCAGCTGCAGTTCGGCCTGCCGGCCTACCGTCGACTGCTGAACCACTGGCGCCAGCAGCGGCCCGACAGCATCTATCTGGCTACCGAAGGCCCGCTCGGCTGGTCCGCTCTGCGCGCTGCCCGCCGCCTGCGGATTCCGGTGATCAGCGGCTTTCATACCAACTTCCAGCAATACAGCCAGCACTACCGCCTGGGCCTGCTCCAGCGCCCGGTCTCGGCCTATCTGCGCTGGTTCCACAACCAGACCCTGGTGACCCTGAGCGCCAGCAGCACGCAGCAACACGAGCTGGTGCGTATGGGCATCGTCAACCCGGCGCTGCTCGGCCGGGGTGTGGATTGCGAACTTTTCCATCCGTCCCATCGGGACAGCCGGCTGCGCCGGCAATGGGGTGTGGGCGAGAACGATCTGGTGCTTCTGCATGTGGGCCGTCTGGCGGCGGAAAAGAATCTGCAGCTGCTGCAGAGCAGCTGGCAGCATGCACGCACGCACTGCCCGCCGGGGACGCGCCTGCGCATGGTGGTGGTTGGCGACGGGCCGCAACAGGAGCAGTTGCAGCAGGCGATGCCGGACGCGCTGTTCACCGGCTCACTTGCCGGCGCCGAGCTGGCCACAGCCTACGCCAGCGCCGACATATTCCTGTTCCCGAGCCTCACCGAGACCTTCGGCAATGTGGTTACCGAGGCAATGGCCTCTGGCCTGGCGGTGGTCGCCTATGACACGGCCGCAGCCCATCAGCATATTCGCGACCGTTACAGCGGTTGTCTGGCCGTACCCGGTAACGAGGCACAGTTCAGGGCGAACCTGGGCTGGCTGTTGAATGACCGGGAAGGCATGCGCGGGGTGCGCATGCATGCACGACATCGTGCGTGTCAGCTGGACTGGGCCGCGGTGGGACGACGCTTCGAAGGATATCTGCAGCGCCACTGCGCCGCGCCAATCTCAGCACCGGATGCCGTCCCGGGTAAATAACCGGGACGGCATGAACCGGCTCAGACCAGATCTTTCAACGCCTCACGGCTGAACGGCAGGACTTCATCGAAGCGCCCTTCACGGAGCTTGGCCGGCCACTCAGGGTCGACGATGAGCGCACGGCCCACGGCCACGAGATCGAACTCTCGATCCTGCAGACGCTGGAGCAGATCGTCGATGTTGGCTGCGGTACCGGCTACCTTGTCGGTCTTGACCATGTACTCCAGAAACTCGCTGTCCAGCCCGACGCTGCCCACTGTAATGCAGGGCTTGCCGGTGATCTTGCGGGTCCAGCCAGCCAGGTTGAGGTCTGACCCTTCAAACTCCGGCTCCCAGTAGCGGCGCTGCGAGCAATGGAAGATATCCACCCCGGCCTCGGACAGCGGCGTAAGGAACTGCTCCAGCAGCTCGGGCGTCGGCGCCAGGCGCGCGGTGTAGTCCTGCTGTTTCCACTGGGAGAAGCGGAAGATGATCGGGTAATCCGGGCCGACGGCCTCACGCACGGCGCGGATGATTTCCACGGCGAAGCGGCCGCGGTTATCCATGCTGCCGCCGTACTCGTCGGTGCGCTGGTTGGTGCCTTCCCAGAAGAACTGGTCGATCAGGTAACCGTGGGCGCCGTGCAGCTCCACCGCGTCGCAGCCGATTGCCTTGGCATCCCTGGCGGCCTGGGCGAAGGCATTGACCACGTCCTGGATATCCTCCCGGGTCATGCCATGGACGATGACCTTGTCATCCTTGCGCTTTTCCATCGGACCGTAACCGGGAACGGTGCCGTCCGGCTCAGTACCCAGCCGGCGCACGTTGCCCACGTGCCAGAGCTGGGGTGCAAATCTGCCACCGGCGGCGTGAACGGCGTCGACCACTTTCTTCCAGCCGGCCAGTGCATCTTCGCCATGGAAGCGCGGCACGTGGGGATAACCATTGGCGGCGCAATGGCCCACCGTGGTGCCTTCACTGATGACCAGCCCGACGCCGGCGGCGGCACGGCGCCGGTAATACTCGACCACCTTCTCGGTAGGCACGCCATTGGGGGAGAAATTGCGCGTCATCGGCGCCATGACCAGGCGCGAAGGCAGATTCAGGGAGCCCAGCGTAAAGGGTTCGAACAGGGGACCGGCGTGGGTGGACATTCAACAACTCCTCAAAATGACTCGGTGGGTCACTATATAGGCAAAATGTCGAGGCGGAAGTTGAATTGACCGGATTGATGGCGAGACAGAAATCAGTGTCATCACGGATCAGGCAGCAGAAATGAAAAAGCCGGCCCCCTCACGGGAGCCGGCCTGTCATGAAAACGGGATCAGTGATGGACACCACCGTCACCATGGATGTGACCATGGGCCACTTCGTCCTCGGTCGCTTCACGCACTGCGGTGACCTTGACGTCGAAGGTCAGCCGCTGACCCGCCAGCGGGTGGTTGCCGTCCACGGTCACTTCATCGCCATCCAGAGCGGTGATGGTCACGATCTGCATTCCGCCGTCCGGAGCAGAGGCATGGAACTGCATGCCGACTTCCAGCTCGTCGACACCTTCGAACATGTTGCGACCCAGCACGGCCACCAGATCAGCGGTGAATTCGCCATAGGCGTCTTCCGGCTCGATGGTCACCTTCAGAGCGTCACCGACCTGCTTGCCTTCAAGCTCACGCTCCAGACCCGGGATGATGTTACCCGCACCGTGCAGGTAAACCAGCGGTTCGCCGCCAGCGGAGGAGTCCAGCACTTCACCGGCATCGTTGGTCAGTGTGTAATCAATCGATACGGCTTTGTTGGCAGCAATCTGCATAAGAAAATCCTGTGTTTTCGGGCTTTGAAGTCGTCAGTTTACGCACAAAAACCCATGTACGCACGTCCGGTTCCACTCCGGGGGTGCCTCGGGTATAACGGACTGCTAACCTTGAACCGAGCGCGCCCCGCGCTTGCCAACAATACGGACCATTGGAGCAACATGAGCGATCGACTGGTACTTGTCATAAACTGCGGAAGCTCGTCCCTCAAATTCGCGCTGCTCGGCGAACATCACAGCAGCCCCCTGCTGAGCGGGCTGGCCGAACGCCTTGGCACCCCCGAGGGGATCCTGAACTGGAAAGCGGGCGATATCCGCGAGCAGGTCCCCATCGCCGACGGCCGGCACAGCAGCGCAATGACCAGCCTGCTGCCGCTCATCGAACGTTTTGCCCCGCAGCCGCTGACCGCCGTCGGCCACCGCATCGTCCATGGCGGCGAGCACTTCACCGGAGCGCGCATCATCGATGACGACGTGATCGCGGCCATCAGCCAGAGCGCCCCGCTGGCTCCCCTGCACAATCCGGCGCAGTTGACCGGCATCAATGAAGCCAGGCAGGTATTTGCCGATATTCCCCATATCGCCATCTTCGACACCGCCTTTCATCAGACCATGCCGCCCCACGCCTACCGCTACGCCCTGCCGGAAGAGCTGTACAGCGAACACGGCGTGCGCCGCTACGGCTTTCACGGCACCAGCCACCGCTACGTCTCCACCCAGGCCAGTCTGCTGATGGGCATGGAACCCGGCCATGGCGCCTGGCTCACGGCGCACCTGGGCAATGGCTGCTCGACCTGCGCGATTCTCGATGGCAGAAGCTTGGACACCAGCATGGGCATGACGCCGCTGGAGGGTCTGGTAATGGGCACCCGCAGCGGCGATGTCGACCCCAACCTGCACTCCCACCTGGCACGCAATCTTGGCTGGGACCTGGAGCGGATCGACCACATGCTCAACCGCGAGAGCGGGCTGCTGGGGCTGTCCGGCGGCCTGTCGAACGACATGCGTACCCTGGTCGCCGCCCGTGCCGACGGCCACCCCGGGGCCACCCTTGCGGTGGACGTGTTCTGCTACCGCCTGGCCCGCTCGCTGGCAGGGCTGGCCGTGGCCCTGCCGCGGATCGACGGCGTGGTGTTCACCGGTGGCATCGGTGAGAACTCACCGCTGGTGCGCGAACTCACGGTCCGCCATCTGGCGCTCTTCGGCCTGGCCATCGACCCGGCGGCGAACGCCACCCCTCCGGGCAACCCGGCGCGGCAGATCCAGGCGGGCAACTCGCCAGCCATTCTCGTCATCCCCACCGATGAAGAGCGGCAGATCACCGACGAGTGTCTGGCGCTGCTCGATTTCAATGCCAACCAGCCAGTGGAACAGGAAACTGATTGATGCATACGTTCTTTCTCGCCCCCACCGGGTTCGGAGTCGGTCTCACCTCGGTCAGTCTTGGACTCATCCGCGCGTTGCAGCGCAGCGGCCTGCGGGTGCACTTTCTCAAGCCCATCGCCCAGCCCCACCCCGGCGATAACGGCCCGGAACGCTCCAGTGCGCTGATCGGCAACACCATGGGGCTGCAACCACCGACACCGATGGCCCTGCCGGAGGTTGAGCGGCGACTCGGCAATGGCGAGCTGGATGAGGTCATGGAAGACATTGTCAGCCGTTACCGCGAAGCGGCCCGCGATGCGGACGTGGTGGTCGTCGAGGGCATGGTGCCGACCCGCCAGGCGGCCTACGCCGCCAGGATCAACCAGCATATAGCGACCAGTCTGGACGCCGACATCATCCTCGTCAGCGCGCCTGATGATGACAATCTGGCCAGCCTCGCCCACCGTATCGAACTGCATGCCCAGGGCTTCGGCGGACCGGCCAACCCCAAGGTGCTTGGGGTCATCATCAACAAGGTGCGGGACCTGGAGCTGGGCGGTGAGGTGCCCAATGACCGCGGCGAGCTCAAGCGAACACTGAAGGAATATGCCCTGGCGCTGAAACAGGAATCCCGGGTGCTGGACACCGAGGCATTCCGTCTGATCGGCTGTATTCCCTGGCAGAGCGAGCTGAGCGCACCGCGCAGCTCGGACGTCGCCCGTCAGCTCAATGCCAGAATCCTGCACCCGGGGGAGATGCATCACCGCCGCGTGCTGGATATCGTGCTGTGCGCCCGCACCGTTCCCAATACCCTGCACCTGTACCGTCCCGGCACCCTGCTGGTGGTACCGGGCGACCGGGACGACGTGATCATCTCCAGCAGCCTGGCATCGCTGTCCGGCACCGCTCTGGCGGGGCTGCTGCTGACCGGCGACATCATGCCGGACGAGCGCGTCATGCAGCTCTGCCAGCCGGCGCTGGATAACGGCCTGCCCATCTTCCTGGTCGGCACCGGCAGCTTCGCCACCTCCTCCCAGCTGGACCGCATGAACCGCGAGATACCGGTGGACGACACGGAACGCACCACCCTGGTCACCGATTTCGTGGCATCCCACATCGACCATGGCTGGCTGCAGCACCGTTGCGGCCAGCCCAGCGAGCGGCGCATGTCTCCTCCGGCCTTCCGCTATGACCTGGTCAACCGTGCCCAGCAGGCCGGCAAGCGGATCGTGCTGCCCGAAGGGGACGAGCCACGCACCGTCCAGGCCGCGGCCATCTGTCAGCGCCGGGGCATTGCCCAGTGCGTGCTGCTGGCCAAGCCGGAGTCGGTGGAGGCAGTGGCCCGTGCTCACCACATCAGCCTGCCGGAAGGGCTGCAGATCATCGACCCGGATGTGGTCCGCGAGCGCTACGTTCCGCCCATGGTGGAGCTGCGCAAGGACCGAGGCCTGACGGCACCGGTGGCGCTGCAGCAGCTGGAAGATAACGTCGTACTGGGCACCATGATGCTTGCGCTGGACGAGGTGGACGGTCTGGTTTCCGGTGCCATCCATACCACGGCGAATACCATCCGGCCGGCCTTCCAGCTGATCAAGACTGCGCCCGGCTACAACCTGGTGTCCTCGGTGTTCTTCATGCTGCTGCCCGACCAGGTCCTGGTCTATGGCGACTGCGCGGTGAACCCCGACCCCAATGCCGAGGAACTGGCGGAGATTGCCATTCAGAGTGCCCGCTCCGCCGAGGCGTTCGGCATTCCGGCCCGGGTCGCCATGATCAGCTACTCCACCGGCAGCTCCGGCACCGGCGAGGATGTGGAAAAGGTACGCAAGGCCACCCAGCTGGCCCGCGAACGGGAGCCGGGACTGTTGATCGACGGCCCACTGCAGTATGATGCCGCCGCGATTGCCAGCGTTGGCCGACAGAAAGCGCCGGACAGCCCGGTCGCCGGCAAGGCAACGGTCTTCGTCTTCCCGGACCTGAACACCGGCAACACTACCTACAAGGCGGTACAGCGCAGCGCCAATGTCATCAGTGTAGGACCGATGCTGCAGGGTCTGCGCAAGCCGGTGAACGATCTGTCCCGCGGTGCGCTGGTGGACGATATCGTGTTTACTATCGCACTGACTGCAATACAGGCCGACACGGACAAGTGACCTGAGTCCGGCATGTGGCCTGGTGAACAACAACCAGGCCACCGTCGCCTGATAACCGAGCTACCAGACAATGCTGTTCTTTTTGCCTGCGTTCCTTCGCGGAGTCATCTCGCTCCTTCTGCTGATCCTCAATACTCTTTTCTGGTTCAGCCTGCTGTTCCCCTGCGCCCTGATAAAACTGCTGCCCATCGCCCCGCTGCAGCGCTTCATGACCCGGGTGATGATCCGGATTGCCGAAGCCTGGATGCTGTGCAACAGCGGCTGGATGCGGCTGGCCGGCAACACCCGGTGGGATGTACAGGGCCGCGAGCGGCTGGACCGCGACGGCTGGTATCTTGTCACCAGCAACCACCAGAGCTGGGTCGACATTCTGGTGTTGCAGCACAACTTCAACCGACGCATGCCGATGTTCAAGTTCTTCCTCAAGCAGGAACTGATCTGGGTACCGGTGATCGGCATCTGCTGGTGGGCGCTGGATTTCCCCTTCATGAAGCGTTACAGCAAGGCGTATCTGGCCAGGCACCCGGAAAAGGCCGGCCAGGACCGTCTGGCTACCCAGCGCGCCTGCGAGAAATTCAAGACCACCCCGGTGGCGGTGTTCAACTTTCTCGAGGGCACCCGCCTGACGCCGGAGAAACGGGCGGAGCAGGCATCCCCCTACCGCCATCTGCTGCGCCCCAAGTCCGGCGGCGCGGCCTTCGTGCTGGATGCCATGGGTGAACAGCTGCGGTCGCTGGTGGACATCACCATTCACTACCCCGACGGCAGCCCGAGCTTCTGGGACCTGCTTTGCGGGCGCATACGTCATGTGGTGGTGCGCTGCCATACGCGCCCCATTCCCGCCGAATTCCTGGGTCAGGACTACGATAACGATCCGGTATTCCGCGAGCAGTTCCAGGGCTGGATCAGTCGCCTGTGGCAGGAGAAGGACGAGCAGCTGGAACAGCTGCACCGCGACTATCCGCCCGCTGGCTGAACACTACCCTGCATCGTCCGCTGCCTGGGAGGAGCGAGTTCCATCTCGCCCATCTGTAGACAGCCGAACCCCAGTGGCCGGGATGGAACCCGGCCCTCCATCCGATACGAAAAAGGGACGCCATGGCGTCCCTTTTCAGTCCAACCGCGCTCGCTGTTACAGAGGACGCAGGTTGATCTCCACGCGACGGTTCTGCGCACGGCCTTCCTGGGTGTCGTTGCTGGCCACCGGCTGGCTCGGGCCAACCCCGCGGCTGCTGATGCGAGCACCGGAAACGCCCTGGCCGGTCAGGTAGGACGCCACGCTGGTGGCACGCTGCTGAGACAGGCGCATGTTCAGCTCCAGCGAGCCGGTGCTGTCGGTATGGCCAACGATATCGATGCCGTTCTTGTCGAACTCCTTGAACACCTTGACCAGTGAATTCAGGGTCGGGTAGAAGCTGCTGGAAATGTCCGCCGAGCTGCTGGCGAAGGTGATGTTGCCAGGCATGATCAGCTGCAGGTGGTCACCGTTGCGTACTACCTGCACGCCGCTGCCGGTCAGCTCCTGACGCAGGCGCTGCTCCTGGCGGTCCACATAGTAACCGTAGCCGGCGCCAGCCGCGCCACCGACGGTAGCACCGATCAGCGCGCCCTTGGCACGGTCATCCTTGCTGGAGGTGGCCGCACCGATCAGCGCGCCGGCCACGGCTCCGCCGCCGCCATAGACGCCAGCCTTGCCAGCCTGACGCTCACCGGTATAGGGGTTGTTGGTACAGCCTGCCAGCAGGGCAACACAGGCGGAAGCGGCAATCAATGCTTTGATTTTCATGGATTTTTCCTTAATTTACGTCGTCTTCGCGGCTACGCGCTCGGAGATGAGCGAAACAGCTTTGACCTCAGGCGGTGGGCATTTATCCCGACCCTGCAATTATGCTCGAATCACCCGCGAATAAAAGGATTCTCGCGGATCTCATCGCCAATCTGTGTATCAGGTCCGTGCCCCGTCACCACCACCGCATCCTCGTCCAGGGTGTACAGGCGCTGGCGGATGGATGTTTCGATCTGCGCGTAGTCACCTCCCCACAGGTCGGTACGCCCGATGCCCCGACGGAACAGCGTATCTCCCGCGATCAGCAGCTTGGCCTCGGGAAACCAGAAGCTCATCGAACCGGGGGTATGCCCAGGGGTGTGCATGGCCACCCCACAGCCGCAGGGCAGCTCCTCGTCATCCTGCAGCCAGTGGTCCGGCGCGGGCACCGGGTTGTAGGGCACGCCGAACAGCTTGCATTGCATCTCCAGATTGTCCCAGAGGAACTTGTCATCCTTGTGCAGATGCAGGGTGGCACCGGTGGCCTTCTTCATCTCGCCGGAGGCAAGGAAGTGATCCAGGTGCGCATGGGTATGAATGATGCTCACCACCTTCAGCCCCAGCTGGTCCAGCCGATCGAGGATCAGCTGATGATCGCCGCCCGGGTCGACCACTATTGCCTTTTTGGTGACAGGGTCACCGATGATGGTGCAGTTGCACTGCAGCGGGCCGACGGGGAAGGTCTCGCGGATCAGGGTGGGGGTCTGCATGGATAATCCTTGTACTACAGCCAGTGTGTTCACCGATATGACCCTAACGGTCGGGGATTTTCAAGCTCGCGCGAACCGGCTCAGTGCCGGTTTCGCTCGGCCAGATAGGCCCGGATCGCCTCGGCATCGCCGGCAAGCTCGACGCGCTCGGCCTTGCTCTCGCGCTGGTAGACGTACATGGGGTCGTAGTATTCCCCCAGCAGCCCCTCGATCCAGCCGCGGTGCAGCTCCACCTCGCCGCTGCGTGCCTGTTCCTCCAGCGCCTGTTCCATCAACCCCCGCAGCCGTGCATGGCGCTCGCCGCCCAGACGTTTGCGGATATTGTCCAGGCTCTGCAACAGGCGCTGGGAGAACAGCGCGAAGCTCTGTTGTTGACCATGTACCTGGTCGAACTCGGCGGCCAGGTCGATCACGTAGTCGCGCAGGATGCGCTGCACCCGGTTGTCGAAGCTGTCCTCCAGCCAGACGATGGGAAAGCGTTGCATACCCTGGGTCAGCGACAGCGGCAGGGAGCAGGCGCCGATCAGCCGGCTCTCGTCCTCCAGCACGAACTGGCTCTGGCCCCGGGCACGGCGCTTGAGCAGGTCGATGGCCAGGCGGTTCTCGAAGTCGATCTGCCCGGGCTGGGCGGTGGCCCGCTTGCCGAAGCTGGAGCCACGGTGGTTGGCATGGCCTTCCAGGTCGATACTGTTGGCCAGACTGGCTATCACTTCTGTCTTGCCGGTACCGGTCATGCCGCCGACGATGACGAAGTCGCATTCGGCCACGGCCTGATCCAGGGACTCGATCAGAAAAGTACGCAGCGCCTTGTAACCGCCAACCACCCGGGGGTAGTCGATACCGGCTTCGTGCTTCAGCCACTGCTGGACGATCTGTGAGCGCAGTCCGCCGCGAAAGCAGTAGAGGTAACCGTCGGGATTGGCGCGGGCGAAAGCGGCCCAAGCCTCGAGACGCTGCGCCTTGGTCGCACCGGAAACCAGCTGATGCCCCAGCTCGATCGCCGCCTGCTGGCCCCTGTTCTTGTAGCAGGTGCCCACCTTCTGTCGCTCGATATCGGTCATCAACGGCAGACTGACCGCAGTGGGAAAGGCGCCCCGGTTGAATTCCACCGGGGCGCGCATGTCCATCAGGGGAACGTCATCGATAAACAGCTGGCGATAGTCTTGGGTATCCGGACGCATCAAGACACCTCGACGGCGTGGGCGCGCCGCTCGACCAGCTGGCCGATGGGCGCCAGCTTGAGGCCCAGCTCCCCTGCCACCGCCAGAAACTCCTGCTCGCCCTCCGGTGCGACCGCTACCAGCAGTCCGCCACTGGTCTGCGGGTCGCACAGCAGATTGCGCTGATCATCAGCGATGGGCGCGACCTTGTCGCCATAGCTGTCGAAATTGCGCAGGGTGCCGCCGGGGATGCAGCCCTCGCCCAGGTAGTAGTCCACCCCGGGCAGACGGGGCACCGCAGCAAACTCCAGCTGTGCGGTCAGCTGCGCGCCATCAGCCATCTCCACCAGATGCCCGAGCAGACCGAAACCGGTGACATCGGTCATGGCCCGAACGCCGGCCAGCTTGCCGAAGCGTGAACCAGGACGGTTCAGGGTGCACATCCAGTCCCGGGCCAGACCTTCGTCCTGTGGGCGCAGTTTCGCCTTCTTCTCGGCGGTGGTGAGGATGCCGATGCCCAGCGGCTTGGTCAGATACAGCCGGCAGCCGGCGGTGCCGGTGTCGTTGCGCTTGAGATACTGCTTGTCCACCACGCCGGTTACCGCCAGCCCGAAGATGGGCTCGGGGGCATCGATGGAGTGACCGCCGGCCAGCGGGATGCCGGCGGCGTCGCAGACCGCCCGACCGCCGCGCATCACCTCCCGGGCCACCTCCGGCGGCAGCAGATTGACCGGCCAGCCGAGGATGGCGATGGCCATCAGCGGATCGCCGCCCATGGCGTAGATGTCACTGATGGCATTGGTGGCGGCGATGCGGCCGAAGTCGAAGGGATCATCGACGATGGGCATGAAGAAGTCGGTGGTCGATACCACGCCCCGCTCGTCGTCCAGCGCATAGACAGCCGCATCGTCCCGGGAGGCATTGCCTACCCACAGCCGCGGATCGATATTCTGCGCGCCGCTGCCGGCGAGGATGGTTTCCAGCACCTTCGGGGAAATCTTGCAGCCACAGCCGGCTCCATGGCTGTACTGGGTCAGGCGGATCGGCTCGCTCATGGGTAGTCTCGGCAGAAGAAATTGAGGCTGGGGATAGTAACAAAGCTGCGCTTTGCCCTCACCCTCCGTATAATCGCCCCGCTCTTTTTCCTCTCAGCAGCGGCGGTCGCCCGACCACCCACTACTGAATTTTTTCCGCCATTGAACCGGAGAACTTTCCATGCTCAAACGTACCCTCACAGTGGCCAGCGCCCTGCTGTTATCGCTGTCCGCCCTGGTCAGCCAGGCGGCGGATGTCCTCAGGGTCAGCGCCATCCCCGATGAAGCGCCGACCGAACTGCTGCGCAAGTTCGAGCCGCTGGGCGCCTATCTGGAGCAGGAGCTGGGGATGAAGGTCCAGTTCACCCCGGTAGCCGACTACCCGGCGGTGGTCGAGGCGCTGGCCAGCGACCGGCTGGACCTGGCCTGGCTCGGCGGCTTCACCTTCGTTCAGGTTTACCTGAAGACCGGCAATGCCGTTCCGCTGGTCCAGCGCGAGCAGGACGCCGAGTTCACCAGCAAGTTCATCACCGCCAACCCAGAGGTGAACGCGCTGTCCGACCTCAAGGGCAAGACCTTCGCCTTCGGCTCGATCTCCTCGACCTCCGGCAGTCTGATGCCGCGCTACTTCATGCTGCAGGACGGCATCCAGCCGGAGAGTTTCTTCAGCCGCATCGGCTACTCCGGCGCCCATGACGCCACCGCTGCCTGGGTTCAGGCCGGCCGGGTGGACGCCGGCGTGCTCAATGCCAGCGTCTGGGACAAGCTGGTCGCCAATGGCAAGGTGGATACCAGCAAGGTACGGGTATTTGCCACTACCCCCACCTATTACGACTACAACTGGACCGTGCGTGGCACGCTGGATCCGGCGCTGGCCGAGAAGATCAGGCAGGCCTTCCTCGCCCTGGATCCGGCCGATCCGGCTCACAGGCAGATCCTGGACCTGCAGGCCGCCAGCCGCTTCATCGAGACCGAGCCGACCAACTACAAGGGCATCGAGGAGGCGGCCCGCGCCGCTGACCTGCTGAAATGAGCCTGCGCCTGTCCGGCGCCGGTCTGCAGCACGCTGAAGGAGTCCACGCCCTGCGGGGGGTGGACCTGCATATCGTCGCTGGTGAGCGAGTCGCCATCATCGGACCCTCCGGTGCCGGCAAGTCCAGCCTGCTGGGGCTGATGGCCAGCGCCCTGCGCCCCACCAGCGGCGGTGTGCAGCTGCTGGGAGAGAATCCCTGGCAGCTGTCGTCCCGGGCACGCCAGCGCCTGCGCTCGCGTATCGGCCTGGTCCATCAGGCGCCGCCCCTGCCTCCGCGCCAGCGGGTGGTCACCGCCGTGCTGGCCGGCCGGCTCGGCCAGTGGGGGCTGGGCCGCAGTCTGGTCAACCTGCTGCACCCGCTGGACATGCAGGGAGCACGCGCCGTACTCGCCCAGCTGGATCTCGCCGACCGCCTGTTCGCCCGGTGCCAGCAGCTGTCGGGTGGCCAGCTGCAGCGGGTGGGCATTGCCCGCGCGCTGTATCAGGACCCGACACTGCTTCTGGCCGACGAGCCCGTCTCGGCCATGGACCCGGTGCTGGCCGACCATACCCTGCGGGTGCTCTGCCGCCATGCCGAAAGTCGCGGCGTCACTCTGGTCGCCAGCCTGCATGCGGTGGAACTGGCACTGGCGCACTTTCCCCGGATCATCGGCGTGCGCGCCGGGCAGATTGTTTTCGACCGGCCTGCGGCCGAAGTCGACACCAGGCTGCTCGACGCCCTCTATGCCAACGAGCAGCTGGTGTCTCCTCCCCTGCCCCCGGCCAGTCCGGAGCTGCAGCTCCCCCGATGCTGACACGCGACAGCCGGGATCCTGCCGCCCTGCCGCGGCTGCTGCTGACCGCCGTGGCCGTGGTTCTGCTGTGGCCGGGTATCCAGCTGGCGGAACTGGATCTGGCTGTGCTGCTCGCTGCCGACAGCCAGAGCGAGATGGGGCGATTCGTCAGCGCCTTCTGGCCACCGGCCCACAGCCCTGATTTCCTGCGCCTGCTGCTCGATGCCACCCTGCAGACCCTGGCGATTGCCACCGCCGGCATGGCACTGGCGCTGGTAGTGGCGATTCCCACCGGGTTGCTGGCCAGCCGCGCCCTGTCGCTGTCCGCTGTTTCCCGGGGCGGTCGGCCCGCAGCGCTGGGCCAGGCGCTGCGCTGGCCGGTGCGCGGCCTGCTGATCTTCCTGCGAAGCGTGCCGGAAATCGTCTGGGCGTTGCTGTTCGTCCGCGCCGTGGGTCTGGGGCCCACGGCCGGGGTACTGGCGATCGCCATCACCTATGCCGGCATGCTCGGCAAGGTCTATGCGGAGATCTTCGAGTCGGTCGACCACCGGCCCATGCACGCCCTGGTGCAGGCCGGCGCGGGTCGGCTGAGCGCGTTCCTCTACGGCATACTGCCCAACGCGGCCGCCGAGCTGACTTCCTATACCCTGTACCGCTGGGAATGCGCCATCCGCGCATCGGTGGTCATGGGTTTTGTCGGTGCCGGGGGCCTGGGCCAGCAGATCGACCTGTCCCTGCGCATGTTTGCCGGTGACGAGGTGGCCAGCATGCTGCTGACCTTCCTGCTGCTGGTACTGCTGGCCGACGGCCTGAGCCGGGTGCTGCGCGGGAGGCTGGCGTGAAGCGAGCCATCAACCTGCTGTTGCTGCTGGCCACGCTGATCGCCGTGGTGGCGTCCTTTATCTACCTGGGGCTTGATCTGTTGTTTCTCGGCCAGGCCGACAACCTGCGCCAGATGGGCGCCTACGCCGCGCGCTTCCTGCAGCCGGACCTGAGCCAGGCCCACCTGTTGGCGGTGGGTGGTGGTGCGCTGGAGACCCTGGCGATGTCTGCCGTGGGCACCCTGCTTGCCGCCCTGCTGGGTCTGGCACTGGCGCTGCCCGCCGCCGGCCGTTTCGGCTGGCCGACTCAGATTCTGGTGCGGCTGGTACTCAATGCGCTGAGGGCCATACCGGAGCTGGTGTGGGCGGCGCTGATGGTCCTGGCTGCCGGGCTTGGACCCAACGCCGGCACCCTGGCGCTGGCCCTGCATACCGCCGGGGTGCTGGGAAGGCTGTTTGCCGAAGCGCTGGAGAATACCCCCACCGCCCCGGCCGACGCCATCCGACTGCAGGGTGGCGGACAGCTAGCCGCTTTTTTCTATGGCACCCTGCCCAACCTCTGGCCACAACTGCTGGCCTATACCCTGTACCGCTGGGAAAACAACATCCGCATGGCCAGCGTGCTGGGCTTTGTCGGTGCCGGCGGGCTGGGCCAGATGCTCTATATCAGCCTGAGCCTGTTTCAGGAGGCCCAGGCCAGCACCGTGATCATCGCCATGTTGCTGCTGGTACTGGCGGTCGACGCCCTCAGCGGCTGGAGCCGCCAGCATTGGGTGCGCGGGCCCTGAACGGCCAGCTGGACGGACACTCCCCGGCGCCGACCGGGGGCCTGCGCAAGAGGGCCAATCCATGTACAATTGGCCGTTTTTTGGCCAGAGCGGCCGCTACGGACTCCTCCCATGACTGCACCCGCTGAACAAGGCCAGCTCAAACGCGGCCTGACCAATCGCCACATTCAATTGATTGCGTTAGGCGGCGCCATCGGCACCGGCCTGTTTCTGGGATCGGCGGGGGTGATGAGCAGTGCCGGGCCGTCGATGCTGCTGGGCTATGCCATCGGTGGCCTGATCGCCTTTCTGATCATGCGCCAGCTCGGCGAGATGATCGTCGAGGAGCCGGTGGCCGGCTCCTTCAGCCATTTCGCCCACAAGTACTGGAGCCCCTTCGCTGGCTTTCTCTCGGGCTGGAACTACTGGGTGCTGTATATCCTGGTGGGCATGGCCGAGCTGACGGCGGTCGGCAAGTATGTGCAGTACTGGTATCCCGATATACCCACCTGGGTCACGGCGCTGGCGTTCTTCGTGCTGATCAACCTGATCAACCTGAGCAACGTCAAGGCCTTCGGTGAGGCCGAGTTCTGGTTTGCCATCATCAAGGTCGGTGCCATTCTCGGGATGATCGCCCTGGGGCTGTATCTGCTGCTCTCCGGCGCCGGTGGCGAGCAGGCCAGCGTGGCCAACCTGTGGAGCCATGGCGGCTTCTTTCCCAACGGCATCTCCGGGCTGGTGGTGGTGATGGCGGTGATCATGTTCTCCTTCGGCGGGCTGGAGCTGGTGGGCATCACCGCCGCCGAGGCGGAGAACCCGCGCCGCTCCATTCCCAAGGCCATCAATCAGGTCGTGTATCGGATCCTGCTGTTCTACATCCTGGCGCTGGGCGTGCTGTTGTCGCTGTACCCCTGGGACAGCCTGGTGCAGACCCTTACCACCGGAAGCGACCCCTACGCCCGCAGCCCCTTCGTACAGATCTTCTCGCTGATCGGCAGTGATACCGCCGCTCATGTGCTGAACTTCGTGGTGCTGACCGCGGCGCTGTCGGTGTACAACAGCGGTGTGTACGCCAACAGCCGCATGCTCTACGGCCTGGCCGAACAGGGCAACGCGCCCCGGGTATTCCTCAAGCTCAGTCGCAACGGCGTGCCGGTGCTGGGCATTCTGGTCTCCGGGCTGATCACCCTACTGTGCGTGGCGCTGAATTATGTGCTGCCGCAGGGCGCGTTGATCATTCTGATGTCGCTGGTGGTCGCGGCCCTGGTGCTGAACTGGGCCATGATTTCCCTGTCCCATCTCAGATTCCGCCGCAGCATGCGGGAACAGGGTGTGGTACCCAGCTTCAAGGCGCTCTGGTCACCCTTCGGCAACTGGCTGTGCCTGGCGTTTGTCGGCTTCATTCTGGTGGTATTGCTTCTGGATGACAGCACCCGGTTGTCGGTGTTTGCGCTGCCGGTGTGGGTGGTGGCGATCGGGTTGTGTTATCTGCTGAAACGACGGGCGTAGAGCAGAGGCGCTACACCTCCGCGAACGCCCCTCCGGGGTCAGGCACCCTGGTAATCGGCGCCGTCGTCGGCAAGCTTCTGCACGACCAGGCTGCCAATGATGTCCCCCTCCACATTGACCGCCGTGCGCACGGTATCCAGCAGGCGGTCGATCGGCAGCAGGATGGCGATGGCCTCCGCCGGCAGACCCACCGCCTGCAGCACCATGACCATGGTCACCATGCCAGCACTGGGGATGCCCGGCGCGCCGGACGATGCGATCATGGCCGTCATGAACACCACCAGCTGCTCCACCAGGGTCAACTCGACGCCGATCAGGTTGGCAACGAACAGTGCCGCAGCGGCCTCGTAGAGCGCAGTGCCATCCATATTGACCGTGGCCCCCATCGGGATCACGAATCCGGCAACTCTGCGGGGTACACCCAGGTTTTCCTCTGCGCAACGCAGGCTGATGGGCAGAGTGGCAGAACTGGAGCTGGTGGCGAAGGCGGTGATCAGCGCCTCCCGCGAGCCGCGGAAGAACCAGAGCGGTGACCGGCGGGTAACCGCGTATAGCAATCCCGGCAGCACCACCGCGCCATGGAAGACCGTGGTGGCGAAGATCAGTACGACAAAGCCGAGCATGCTGATCAACAGTGCCACGTCCTGCTCCGCCACCAGCCGGATCAGCAGCGCCATGATGCCCAGCGGGGCCAGCCACATGATCCAGCCGATGATGCGCAGCAGCATGTCCAGCAGTTCCTGCATCAGCTGGAGGATGGTTTCGTAGCGCTGCCCGCCGGCCACCAGGGCGACACCGACAAAGATCGCAAACATCAGGACCGACAGGATGTCCCCGTTGGTGAACGCCTCGAAGGGGTTCTTGAACAGACCGGTGAGGAAGTGCTGGAAAAACTCCGGCATGGTCATCTGGCGGGCTTCGAAGCCAGCCATGGCATCGGCGAACATCGTCAGCGACATGCCCGCGCCGGGCCTGAAAATATTGGCCGCGACCAGCGCCACCAACATGGCCAGCGCGGAGGTGAGCATGAAGAACAGCAACGTGGCGATCCATACCCTGTGCACCTGATGATGGGCCTGCAGGCTGGCAACCCCGACCACAATCGAGGTGAACACCAACGGTATCAGGATCATCTTCAGCAGACCGATGAAGACCGCACCGACCAGGGTGCTGCCATAGAGCACGCCGCTGCGCAGGCCCGCGTCCTCCGGCATCAGACCGAGCAGCCAGCCGATGGCAACGCCGATGGCGGCAGCAATGAAAATCAGGCGATTGAGACTGGGCACCGTTATTCTCCCTGTTGGACGGGACAAGGATACCCCAACGCCCGCGCCGCGGCCCATGGCCGGGCGCGGGGCTTGCTCAGACGGAGGAAATGCGGGCGTCCTGCTGCTCCAGCCAGCCCAGCACATCCACGCGGATGCGTTTCTTGTCCAGTTTGCCGACACTGGTCTTGGGAATCTCGTCAACCACGGCTATCTGGGTCGGCACTGCCCATTTGTTGATCCGCCCCTCCTCGACGAAGGGCTGCAGGTGCGCGGCCACCGCCCCGGCGTCCATCTGTTGCCCCGGGGCTGCCACCACCAGGGCGAAGGGCCGTTCATCCCAGCGCGGATCCGGCACGCCGACCACCGCCACGTCGCGGATGGCCGGGTGCAGACTGATCAGGTTTTCCAGCTCCAGCGATGACAGCCACTCGCCGCCGGTCTTGATCACGTCCTTGATACGGTCGCGGATCTCGATGCTGCCGGTATGGTCGATGGACGCCACATCGCCGGTGTGCATCCAGCCGTGCAGCCACAATTCCCTGCTCTTCTCCGGCTCCTTGAAGTATCCCTGGGTCAGCCAGGGCGCACGCAGAACCAGTTCACCCTGGGTTTCGCCGTCATGCGGCAGGAAGTTGCCCTGGGCATCCATCAGCCGCGCCTCCACCATGGGTACCGGCACACCGGCACGGATCTTGTGGGTGACCTGCAGCTCTTCGCTGCCGGCCTCGATCTCCAGGTTGTTGTAGCCGGCGGATATCAGCGGGCAGGTCTCCGACATGCCATAGGCCGCCGAGAGCCGGATGCCCCGCTTGCCGGCAGCCTCATACAGACCGCGATTCAACGCGCTGCCGCCGATGATGATCTTCATGCCGCCGAAGTCGAAACCCTCCGCCGCTTTGGCATTGAGCAGCATCTGCAGGATGGTCGGCACGCAGTGCGAGAAGGTGACCTTCTCCCGCTGGATCAGCTCCACCAGCAACTCCGGCTCGTAGCGCCCCGGATACACCTGCTTCACGCCGAGCAGCGTGGCGGTGTAGGGCATGCCCCAGGCGTGTACGTGGAACATGGGCGTGATGGGCATGTATACATCGCGGTTGTTCAGCAGCTGCTGGTTGCCCACGCCGTTGAGCATCCCGGCCTGGGTCAGGGTATGCAGCACCAGCTGACGATGGGTGAAGTAGACACCCTTGGGGTTGCCCGTGGTACCGGTGGTGTAGAAGGTGGTGGCCACCGAGTTCTCGTCGAAGTCGGCGAACTCGTAGGTGCTGTCGGCGGCAGCGAGCAGCTGCTCGTACTCGCCGGCAAAGCCGCGCAGCTCGGCGGACTTCTCCTGGCCGTCGGTCAGCAGAATGGTGGTGGTCACCGTGGTCAGTTGTGGCTCGATCGCCTGGTACAGCGGCAGGAATTCGCTGTTGACCAGCACCATGATGTCGTCTGCGTGGTTCATGGTGTAGACGATCTGCTCGGGGGACAGCCTGACGTTGACGGTGTGCAGCACGGCGCCGATCATCGGCACGGCAAACATGCACTCGAGGTAGCGGTGGCTATCCCAGTCCAGGACCGCCACGGTATCCCCTGCCTTGACTCCCGCCTTCGTCAGCGCACTGGCGAGCCGACAGATCCGCTCGTTGAAGGTGACGTAGTCGTAACGGCTGATGTCGCGGTAGACGATTTCCTGCGAGGCTTCATAGCGAACCCCGGACAGCAGCAGATTCTTGATCAGCAGGGGGATGGAATGGGCCTGCTCGGCAGGCGGAAGGATCCGTGTCTTCAGCATGTGGTACGACCTTTCTTATTGGGCTTGTTCAGGTTCGATCAGCATTGTCTGAATGCTGACGGCTCCACTATAGCGAGGCCACTGTCAGGCGGCCATGGGAGTATTGTGACCCGATCATACAAAGCTTTGCGGTCGACAATAAGGGGTAAACGGGCGTATAAAGTCGATTGATGACCACAAATAAGCAATCAGTCATATTTCAGGAGTCAGCATGTCCGACAGCATCGTTATAGTCAGTGGCGTTCGCACCCCCATGGGCGGATTTCAGGGCAGCCTTTCCAGCCTGTCAGCAGTGGATCTCGGTGCGCTGGCGATCCGCGAAGCCGTCGGTCGTGCCGGTATCGTACCCACGGACGTGCAGGAAGTGATCATGGGCTGCGTACTGCCCGCCGGCCTGAAGCAGGGCCCGGCTCGTCAGGCAGCGCTGAATGCCGGGCTGCCCTCCTCCGCCGGTTGCACCACCATCAACAAGCTGTGCGGCTCGGGCATGAAGGCGGTGATGCAGGCCCATGACGCGCTCAGGGCCGGCTCCGCCCAGGTAATGGTCGCAGGCGGCATGGAGAGCATGTCCAATGCGCCCTACATCATTGCCAAGGCCCGCGGCGGCCTGCGCATGGGCCACGGCGAAATCAAGGATCACATGTTCCTGGACGGTCTGGAGGATGCGCGCACTGGCCGCCTGATGGGCTCCTTCGCACAGGAAACCGCAGACCGATACGGCCTGACCCGTGAACAGATGGACGCCTACGCCATCGAGTCGCTGAATCGCGCCAAGCGCGCCATCGAGGATGGCTCGCTGGACAGTGAAATCGTGCCGGTAACCGTCGCCACCCGTCAGGGCGAAACCGTCGTGAAGGATGATGAACAGCCGCATAACGCGAACGTGGAGAAGATCCCGGCGCTGCGTCCGGCTTTCGCCAAGGAGGGAACCATCACCGCGGCCAATGCCAGCTCCATCTCCGACGGCGCCAGTGCGCTGGTCCTGATGACCGAATCCGAGGCCCTCCGGCGCGGCCTGAAGCCGCTTGCCCGGATCGTCGGCCACGCCACCCAGAGCCAGGACCCGAGCGAATTCACCACCGCACCGGTGGGCGCCATGACCAACCTGTTCAATCGGGTCGGCTGGACAAAAGATGATGTGGACCTGTTCGAGATCAACGAAGCCTTTGCCATGGTCACCATGCTGGCCATGCAGGAACACGGCCTGGATCACGCCAGGGTCAACATCTACGGCGGCGCCTGTGCCCAGGGCCATCCGGTGGGCTCCACCGGCTCCCGCCTGATCGTGACCCTGATCAATGCACTGCAGAAGACCGGCGGCAAGCGCGGCGTCGCATCGCTGTGCATCGGTGGCGGCGAAGCGACCGCCGTCGCGATCGAACTGGTATAACCGCAACCTGCACGCTTGAGCGCCGGCGTCCCGCCGGCCTCAAGTTTCCGCCACTACTGCCGATCTCTGTCTGACAGACCGGGGGTCACCTCCGGGCTCTCGTTATTTACACCACGTCAGAGCGGCCATGAAACTCAAATTCCGTCACAAGATTCTTCTCGCCGGGTGCACTATCGTCATCCTGGCATTCACCCTGTTCGCGCTTTACAACGATTACCTGCAGCGCAACACCATCAGGGACAATCTGGCATTCACTGCGGAACAGGCCGGTGAACTGTCCGCCGGCAGCGTGCATAACTGGCTGGATGGCCGCATCCGGATGCTGCAGAGTCTGGCCGAGAACCTGGCATTGCAGGATGAACCCGCCGCCCAGGCGGAGCTGGTCGGGCAGCCTTCCTTCGGCTCGCAGTTCATCTTCACCTATCTCGGGGGCGCTGACGGCACCTTCATCCAGCATCCTGAGGAGAGCCTGCCGGACGGCTATGACCCGCGAAGCCGCCCCTGGTATACCGAAGCCGTGAGGGCTGACGGCCCGATCATTACCCAACCCTACCGTGACCCGACCGGTGACCTGGTAGTGACCATCGCCACTCCGGTCAAACGCGATGGCATGCTGGTCGGCGTGGTGGGCGGCGATCTGAGTCTGCGAACCCTGATCGACATCATCAACTCGGTGGACTTCGGCGGGCTGGGCCATGCCTTTCTGGTCGGCGCGGACGGGCAGGTACAGGTGTCGCCGGAGCAGGACCAGCTCATGCGCAAGCTGGGTGACATCTACAGCGGTACCGCGCCGCGGCTGGAGCCGCAGCTGCAGACCGCCGAACTGGACGGTCAGCAGCGCCTGCTGTTCTTCAGCCCGATCACCGGCCTGCCCTCGGTGGGCTGGCATATCGGGCTTTCCATCGACTACGACCGGGCACTGGCGCCGCTGGCGCAGTTCCGTACCTCCGCGTTCATCGCCATGGTGGTGGCCGTGGTGGCCATTGCGGTCCTGCTCAATCTGCTGATCAGCCTTCTGATGCGCCCGCTGCACAACATGGGCCAGGCCATGGCGGATATCGCCGAGGGCGAAGGCGATCTGACCCGCCGCCTGGCCGTTGAGAGCGCGGACGAATTCGGTGATCTCAGCGCGTCATTCAACCGCTTCGTCGAACGCATCCATGCCTCCATCAGTGAGGTCGCCTCGGCCACCCGCCAGGTACATGATCTCGCCGTACGGGTGATGAGCGCCTCCAACGCCTCGATTACCGGTTCCAGCGAGCAGAGCGCCCGCACCGAGAGCGTGGCCGCGGCGATCAACGAACTGGGCGCCGCCGCGCAGGAGATCGCCCGCAACGCCGCCGATGCCTCCAGTCAGGCCAGCAACGCCAACGATCAGGCCGAACAGGGCCGGCAGGTGATGGAAGAGACCATCGCGGCGATGACCACCCTGTCCGCCACCATTGATGTGTCCCGCCAGCAGATCGAGTCGGTCAATGCCAGCACGGAAGATATCAGCAAGATCCTTGAGGTGATCAAGGGCATTTCCGAGCAGACCAACCTGCTGGCACTCAACGCCGCCATCGAAGCTGCCCGGGCCGGCGATGCCGGACGCGGCTTCGCGGTGGTCGCCGACGAGGTGCGCAATCTGGCTCACCGCACCCAGGAGTCAGCCGAAGAGATCCACCGGATGATCACTGACCTGCAGCATGGCGCCTCCCAGGCGGTGGCCTCCATGCAGGAGAGTCAGCAATCCAGCGGCCGCAGCGTGGCGGTGGCCAATCAGGCCGGCGAGCGGCTGACCACCGTGGTCAGCCGTATCGTCGAGATCGACGGCATGAACCAGTCCGTTGCCGCCGCCACCGAGGAGCAGACCACGGTAGTCGAAGCGCTAAACATGGACATCCACCAGATCAACGTGCTCAACCAGCAGAGCGTCGCCAATCTCAACGCCACCCTGGCGGACTGTGACGCCCTGTCCCATCAGGCCAGCCGGCTGAAGCAACTGGTGGACAGCTTCCGCATCTGAGCAGCGAGCGGGCCGGTGACGGTTATATCCGATCATTCACTGCCCGCGGGCCGCTTGCCGGCCAGCGAACAGTGAATGAAACTAGCCGGCCAGCTTCCCATTCAGCCAAGGAGATTCCCCATGAGCGACATCCGTTTTGAAGACAAGGTCGTTATCGTCACCGGCGCCGGCGGCGGCATCGGTCGCGCCCATGCGTTGCTGTTCGCCAAGCACGGCGCCAAGGTCATCGTCAACGACCTGGGCGGCAGCACCCAGGGGGAAGGCGCCAACAGTGAAGCAGCACTGAAGGTGGTTGAAGAGATCAAGGCCGCCGGCGGTACCGCCATCGCCAACCCCGACAGCGTGGTGGACGGCGACAAGATCGTGCAGTGCGCCATGGACAACTTCGGACGGGTCGATGTGGTAGTCAACAACGCCGGCATCCTGCGCGACAAGAGCTTCGCCAAGATGTCGGATCAGGACTGGGATCTGGTCTACAAGGTGCACGTCGAGGGCGCCTACAAGGTGACCCATGCCGCCTGGAACCAGATGAAGGAACAGAACTTCGGTCGCATCATCTTCACTTCCTCGACCTCCGGCATCTACGGCAACTTCGGTCAGGCCAACTACGGCATGGCCAAGCTGGGCCTGTACGGCCTGACCCGCACCCTGGCCATCGAAGGCCGCAAGAACAACATCTTCGTCAACGCCATTGCCCCCACCGGCGGCACCCGCATGACCGAAGGTCTGTTCCCGCCCGGTGCCTTCGAGAAGCTCAAGCCTGAACTGGTGAGCCCGCTGGTGGTCTATCTGTGTTCCGAGCAGAGCCAGGAGACTGGCAGTCTGTTTGAAGTGGGCGGCGGCTGGATGGGCAAGGTGCGCTGGGAGCGCTCCCTGGGCATCGGCTTCAACCCCGATGAAGGCTTCACCCCGGAAGACGTCCAGGCCAACTTCGAGCAGCTGTGCAGCTTCGAGAATGCCGTGCACCCGAAGGACAACATCGAAGCGCTGAAAGAACTGATGCAGAACATTCAGAAATTCAGCTGATCCGATAGCTGTGCAGGAAAACCCGCGCCGGCAACGGAGCGGGTTTTTCATTTCCGCTTTCCCTGTGCCGGCCTCACCAGTAGAATTTCGCGCCTAACGGCTGGAGCAAAGGAAATCAGCAGTCCATGAAAGTCATCACCGTCCGTGACTACAACGAATTGAGTACCAGAGCCGGCCAGATCATCACCGACCTGATACGCAGCAAGCCAGACTGCACCCTGGGACTGGCAACCGGCGGCACCCCCCCTCGGCACCTATCAGTATCTGGTGGAACGCTACCGTGCCGGCGACATCTCGCTGAAGGATGTGCAGACATTCAATCTGGATGAGTACTGTGAACTGCCGCGCAGCCACGAACAGAGCTATTACCGCTTCATGCAGGACAACCTGTTCCAGCATGTGGATCTGCGACCCGAGAACGTGCACATCCCCTGCACCGAGGACTGCGACCCGCAGATCCAGTGCGACGAATACAACCGCCTGCTGAACAGCGCCACGGTCGACCTGCAACTGCTCGGTATCGGCAGCAATGGCCACATCGGCTTCTGCGAGCCGGGCACCTCCTTCGATCAGGAAACCTTCCTCACCACCCTCCGCGAAGAGACCCGACTGGACAACCAGCGCTTCTTCAACTCACTGGACGAAGTGCCCCACAGCGCCATCACCATGGGCATCGCCAACATCCTGCGCGCCCGCTCGATCCTGCTCATTGCAAGCGGCAAGGGCAAGGCGAAATGCATTGCCGACATGGTCAACGGCCCGATCACCAGGCAGGTACCTGCCAGTGCCCTGCGGCTGCATGAGGATGTGACGGTGATTGTGGATGAGGACGCGGCGAGCCTGCTGTAGTCGGAAGGCGGGGCCTCCCCTGGGCGTCCTTCGGCCGCCAATCGCGTCGGGGTCGACGCTCCTACCACAGATGAGTGGATAGCGATCCCAACAGATCGCCGGACCGCCCCGGGGCTACAAACCGCCGATCCTCTTGCGGTAGGAGCCCCGACCCCGGGGCGATCGGGCTGCGCAGCAGCCCCGTTCAGACGTAAAACGCCTCCAGCGGCGGAAAGCCGTTGAACTCGATCGAGCTGTAGCTGGTGGTGTAGGCCCCTGTGGACAACCAGTACATGCGGTCCCCGATGGCCAGGTTCAGCGGCAGACCGTACTTGTAGTCCTCGTACATGATGTCGGCGCTGTCGCAGGTCGGGCCTGCTATTACCGCCTCTTCCAGCTCACCGCGCTTCTCGGTCCAGATCGGGAACTTGATCGCCTCGTCCATGGTTTCCACCAGCCCGGAGAACTTGCCCACGTCGGTGAAGATCCAGCGCTCCAGTGCGGTGTGCGACTTGCGCGACACCAGCACCACTTCGCTGACCAGCACCCCGGCGTTGGCAATCAGCGAACGGCCCGGCTCAAGGATGATCTCCGGCAGATCATCGCCGAAGTCTTCCTGCAGGAAGCGGGTGATTTCCTCGGCATAGGTCTGCAGGGTATTGGTCTTGGTCAGGTAATTGGCCGGGAAGCCGCCGCCCATGTTGATCATCTTCAGGACGATGCCGTCCTCTTCCTTCAGACGCTCGAAGATCACCTTGACCTTGGCAATCGCCCCGTCCCAGGCACCGATATCACGCTGCTGCGAACCGACGTGGAAGGACACGCCATAGGGCACCAGACCCAGTTCGCGGGCGAGCACCAGCAGGTCCATGGCCATGTCGCTCTGGCAGCCGAACTTGCGCGACAGCGGCCAGTCAGCGGTGGTCGAGCCTTCGGTCAGAATGCGTACATAGACCTTGGAGCCCGGCGCGGCCTTGGCGATGTTGCGCAGGTCAGCTTCCGAGTCGGTGGCAAACAGGCGCACACCCTTCTCGTAGAAAGCGCGGATATCCTTCGACTTCTTGATGGTGTTGCCATAGCTGATCTGCTCTGGCCTGACGCCCAGCGCCAGCACCTTCTCCAGCTCGTAGATCGAGGCGATATCAAAGTTGGAACCCTTGTTCTTCAGCAGGCTCAGCACTTCATTGGCCGGATTGGCCTTCACCGCGTAATAGACGTTGGCGTAGGGGAAGCCCTCAACCAGGTCGTCATAGGCACGGCTGATGGTGTTCAGGTCTACGACCAGAAAGGGGGTTTCCTTCTGATCCGCACAGGCACGGATGCGGCTGAAGGTGTCGCGGTCAAAGTACTCTTCAAGCTGGATGGTCATGGCGTCGGCTCCAAAGCATAAGTTCTGGTGTCGGGCCGCGTGGGGACATGGCGATCAGGTGCAGGGCAGACAGGCGTACCCGAACGCCCGGTAAACACCAGGACAGGTAACGCCTTCCGTAAGCGGACTCTGAACGTCTATAGCCAACACACAACCCGGGGGTGCGAACGTCTGATCAGTATCCCCACTTTGGTTCGCCTACTTCCCAAGGCGTGCGCCGAAAGCAATAAGTCCGTTCCCGTCGGGAACCGGTCTTGCTGTCTCGTCGTCAGTACTTGAGCCGTATGGATCGTGCCAGCGTCAACGTTCGGTGCGCACCATAAAACCAAGTGGGTTTGCGGTCAATAGCTTTAAGCGACATATGCAATAATCCATCGTGGGCGCTGCAGGAGCCCCACATCAAGGAGTTTCCAACATGCCGGACGCAGGCGCGCACCGCCCCAATCCATCTTCCGACATCATCCATGATGTCATCGTCATCGGCGGCGGTATCAACGGCTGCGGCATTGCCATGGACGCCGCTGGCCGCGGCCTGAGGGTATTGCTGTGCGAGCAGGATGACCTTGCTTCGGCTACCTCTTCGCGCAGCAGCAAGCTGATTCACGGCGGCCTGCGCTACCTGGAGTTTTTCGAGTTCGGCCTGGTGGGCAAGGCGCTGGCCGAGCGGGAGACCTTGCTGCGCAACGCGCCGCATATCATCCGCCCGATGCGCTTTCGCCTGCCCCACCAGCCTCATCTGCGCCCGGCATGGATGATCCGGCTTGGGCTGTTCCTCTATGATCATCTTGCCCGTCGCGAAACCCTGCCCGGCTCGCACGGGGTGAAACTGCAGGCCGACAGCCCGTTGCGCCCGGAAATCACCCGCGGCTTCGAGTATTCCGACGCCTGGGTGGACGACGCCCGGCTGGTGGTACTGGTGGCCAGGGCGGCAGCCGAACGCGGCGCTGTCATCCTGCCCCGCACCGCCTGCGTGAAGGCCGAACGTCAGGGTGACCTGTGGCGGGTGACACTGGAGGACCGACGCACCGGCCAGCGCCAGCAGCATCGCAGCCGGGCATTGGTGAATGCCGCCGGACCCTGGGTTTCGAACCTGCTGGGCCAGGTCATCGAGTCCGCCTCCCGGCGACCGCTGCGGCTGGTCAAGGGCAGTCATATCGTGGTGCCCCGAATGTACTCCGCCGAGCATGCCTATATCCTGCAGAACGTGGATAACCGCATCGTGTTCGTCATCCCCTTCGAGGAGGATTTCAGCCTGATCGGCACCACCGATGTGGATTACCAGGGCGACCCGGCAGCGGCCGCCATTTCCGACGAGGAAACCCGCTACCTCCTGCGCCTGGTCAACAGCCATTTCCAGCGGCAGCTCACCGCGAGCGATGTGCTCTGGAGCTTCGCCGGCGTGCGCGCATTGGCTGACGAAGCGGGTGGCAAGGCCCAGGCGGCGTCCCGGGACTACATGCTGGACATTGAATCGGCGCCTGGCCAGGCGCCGCTGCTCTCGGTGCTCGGTGGCAAGATCACCACCTACCGCCGGCTGGCGGAACAGGCTGCGGATGAGCTATGCGAGCTGCTGCAGCGGCCCTCCCGTGCCTGGACCAGCGCTGCCGCCCTGCCCGGCGGCGACTTCCCGGATCATGGAACGCTGCTGGCAGACCTGCAGAAGCTCTATCCATGGCTGCCGGAGACCATCGCCAGACGTTTCGCCCGCAGCTACGGTACCCTGACCCATGAACTGCTCGGGGACTGCAGCAGCCTGAACGGCATGGGTCGGGACTTCGGCGCTGGGCTTCATGCGCTGGAAGTGCGCTATCTGATCCAGCATGAATGGGCAGCGACCGCCGACGATGTGCTGTGGCGTCGCAGCAAGCTGGGGCTGCGGCTCAGGCCCGGCCAGGTGGCGGCGCTGCAGGACTACATTGAGCTGCGCAGCCAATGGCACAGGCCCTGAACGCAACTGCTGATTGGGCTTTGTCTTGGCCGATGTAATCAGCGACAATAGCCGACTGATTTCCACCGAATTCCCGCGAGCCGGTACGTCATGTCCGGCTCCCTGTCCTGATTGATAATCGAACCGCCCATGCCCAAGACCATCTCCCAAGAAGTCGCAAAACGCCGTACTTTCGCGATCATCTCCCACCCGGACGCCGGTAAGACCACCATCACCGAACGCCTGCTGCTGATGGGCAAGGCGATCGAGGTGGCCGGCACGGTCAAGTCGCGCAAGTCCGACCGGCATGCGACCTCCGACTGGATGGCCATGGAACAGCAGCGCGGCATCTCCATCACCACCTCGGTGATGCAGTTCCCCTACCGCGAGCACATGATCAATCTGCTGGATACCCCCGGTCACGAGGACTTCTCCGAGGACACCTACCGCACCCTGACCGCCGTGGACAGCGCATTGATGATGATCGACGGCGGCAAGGGCGTCGAGCCCCGCACCATCGCCCTGATGAATGTCTGTCGCCTGCGTGACACGCCGATCATCAGCTTCGTCAACAAGATGGACCGGGACATCCGCGATCCCATCGAACTGCTCGACGAGATCGAGGAAGTGCTGGATATCAAGGCCGCCCCCATCACCTGGCCGATCGGCTGCTATCGGGAATTCAAGGGTGTCTACCACCTGGCCAACGATTGCATCCACGTGTACACCCCGGGCCACGGCCACGAGCGCACCGAGGACAAGATCATCCAGGGTCTGGACAGCGACGAAGCCCGCGCCCTGCTCGGCGACATGTACGACGGCTTTGTCGAGGAACTGGAGCTGGTTCAGGGTGCCTGCCACGAGTTCGATCTGGAGGAATACCTGGCCGGCAAGCTGACCCCGGTATTCTTCGGTACCGCCCTGGGCAACTTCGGTGTCAGCCATGTGCTGGACGCCTTTGTCGACTGGGCCCCGGCGCCCCTGCCGCGCATGACCCAGGAGCGCGAGGTCCTGCCCACCGAGGAAACCTTCAGCGGCTTCGTGTTCAAGATCCAGGCGAACATGGACCCGCGCCACCGCGACCGG
This sequence comes from Halopseudomonas pertucinogena, assembly GCF_014646575.1. Taxonomy (GTDB): domain Bacteria; phylum Pseudomonadota; class Gammaproteobacteria; order Pseudomonadales; family Pseudomonadaceae; genus Halopseudomonas; species Halopseudomonas pertucinogena. Next base: position 237,685 of record NZ_BMNN01000003.1, read on the forward strand.
ATCGCCTTCATGCGCGTGTGCTCGGGCAAGTACGAACAGGGCATGAAGATGCGCCACGTGCGCATCGGCAAGGACATCAAGATCGCCGACGCGCTGACCTTCTTCTCCAGCGACCGCGAGCGTCTGGAAGAAGCCTATGGCGGCGACATCATCGGCCTGCACAACCACGGCACCATCCAGATCGGCGACACTTTCACCGCCGGTGAGAACATGAGTTTTACCGGTATTCCGCACTTTGCCCCGGAACTGTTCCGCCGGGTGCGGCTGAAGGACCCGCTCAAGTCCAAGCAGCTCCGTCAGGGCCTGCAGGAGCTGGCCGAGGAAGGCGCCACCCAGGTGTTCTTCCCCGAGCGCAACAACGACATCATCCTCGGTGCCGTCGGCGTGCTGCAGTTCGACGTCGTGGCCAGCCGGCTGAAGGAGGAATACAAGGTCGAGTGCATGTATGAGCCCGTCAACGTCTGGTCGGCACGCTGGGTGGAATCGAGCGACCGGAAGAAGCTGGAGGAATTCAGCAACAAGGCCACCGACAACCTTGCCGTGGATGGCGGCGGGCATCTGACTTACCTGGCGCCCACGCGGGTGAACCTGAGCCTGATGGAAGAGCGTTGGCCGGAGATCCAGTTCAACGCCACTCGCGAACATCACTGATCAGCACTGACTGACCTTGGGCTCGGTGCGCCGAGCCCATCTGGCCGCACCCGCTTCCCTCCCCCGCCCGCGGTATGGACACCCGCCCACACCGTCTCTATATTTGATCAAACTCTCTGACCTGCCTCACGCCCGAGCGGGTCTGAAGGATCAATAAAAACAATAAGGGATGCATCATGTCAGTCAGAAAACGAGCCAGCCTCGTCGGTCTGTGTTCCATCGTTCCGCTGGTACTCGGCGGCTGCCTCAGCAGCGGGGGCGGCAGCAGCTCCAAGGCACCCGACCCGGCTGAGCCGGGCGCGCCGGACTCCACCTTCGTCGCGCTGTTCAACCCGGCAACCGAGGATCTGCCTTTTCCCACCAACCTGCCCTTCCTCGGTACCGAGGACGGCACGCTGAATATTCATGTCGATGGTCTTGAGGGCAGCGCCCTGGTGCTGGCCAGCCAGATGAATGATCTGGACGGCTGGTCAACGGTGTCACCCGTCGAAGTCCGCTTCGCCTCAGAAGTCGATCCAGCCAGCCTGGACGGGCAATTCGAGGTTCTGCGCAGCACCCTGAGCTCCGCGGCCACCGCGCAACTGCTGTGTGACGCCGCCGAGAGCTACCGCACCGAAGGCGCCGCCGCAGCCATTACACGGATCAACGCAGCCGTAGCCGAAGGGGCACACGAGCCGCTCAGCGGCCACCTCGTACCGGCGCCCACCTTCACCTGCAGCGAGCGTGCGACGGATAATTTCGCCATATCGGTTTCTGCCACTGATCCGACCACGGTGCTGCTCAAGCCGCTGACGCCGCTGGCCGCCGCCAATGAGCAGGACTGCCTGACCGGGAGCGGCAACTTCTACAACGAGGTGATCGCGCCATCCGATCTCGATACGCTGGCATTTTCCAACGGTTATGTCGTCGTTGTACGCGACGGCCTGCAGAGCGAGGAGGGTGAAGCGGTTGTCCCGGATCAGACCTACGCCACGCTGCGCGATACCCCGGCGGACGAGCTGCCCGTCGCGCTGGCACCGCTGGCGTCCACCTACCAGCCGACCTTCGATATTCTCGAGGAAGCGGGTATCGACCCGTCAACGACGACCCTGAGCTTCTCCTTCAGCACCCAGTCGATCACCCATGCGCTTGAGCATATCGCAACCAACCTGCAGCCCCGCGCCAGCGCTTTCCGGCCCGGTGCACCAATGGGAGTGTTTCAGGCACACGCCGGCCTGATGTTCGACGTGCCCTACTATCTGGGCAACAAGCCGGCCAATGTAGGCAACAGGGACAACCCGACCCCGCCTGCGGAGGCTGCCACTGTGCTCAGCGGGCAGTGGAGCAACGCCAGTGGCCAGGGCGTCAATCGCTTCGATCCGGCTCCGGTCGCCAGCCAGCAGGTGCACCTGCCGGTACTGGTGACCATTCCCACCGGCACCATGCCCGCTGAGGGCTGGCCGGTAGCGATCTACCAACACGGCCTGACCAGCAACCGCGGTGCGGCGCTGGGCCTGGCACCGCTGTTTGCCGCCGAAGGCTGGGCAATGATCGCCATAGACCACCCGCTGCACGGCATCCTACCTACGGATCAATGGGCTGCCCTGATGGACCCCGCCAACGAGCGGCATTTCTTCATCGACATGGATGGAGACGGAGTGCCGGATTCCTCAGGGGCGCACGCCACACCGTTGACCTCGCCTGCCACTACCCGGGACGTGCGACGTCAGACCGTGGCCGACCTGCTGCACCTGCTGGCCAGCCTGCCGGACATGGACGTGGCCGGTCACCGCTTTGATACGGACAGAGTCGGCTACGTCGGTATTTCCATGGGCGGGGTCATCGGCAGCATGTTTGCCGGCATCGCCGGTGATCAGGTCAAGGCCTACAGCCTCAACGTACCCGGTGGCGGCATGGCCAAGATGTTCGATGGCTCGCCCATCTTCGCTGGCCGGGCACGGCCGGCGTTGGCGGCAGAAGGCCTGGAATTCGGCACCAGGGCCTATGAGGACTTTCTCAACCGCGGTCAGGTTATCGAGGACAGCGGTGACCCGATCAACTACGCACGGCATATCGCCGAGGGCAACGCCGCCATCTACGTCAGCGAGATGGTTGGCGACGCTACCTCCAACCCGCTCACCCCTCCGGACCTGGTGCTGCCGAATAATCTGATGAACGGCCCACTGTATAACGGCCTGTTCCAGGCCATGGGGCTGTCGGATACCCAGGTGGCGGAAACCGCACCGCTGTCAGGTACCGAGCCGCTGTGGCGCAACATGGAGCTGACCCCGCTGACCGCGGGCACCGCCACTGAACAACCGATCCGCCGGGTCGCGCGCATCGCGGGCGGCAGCCATTACTCCTTGCATATGCCGGGACGGCCGCCGGCGATGGATGCCATCAGCGCCGTATTACCGGTACAGAACGGTCAGGAAGCCATGGAAGCGGTGCAACGCCATACGTTGCAACTGCTCACCTCGCTGGGCACCGAACTAGATACCACCGCTCAGGAGGAAGCGATTCTGGTGGAATGAACTGCAGGTTCAGAACAGGTCGGCCTGGCCGATCTGTTCCTGCCCGCCTTGCTGTTTCTGCAGAGTCTCCTGCCGGGCGCGCATCACTCTGGCCCGGCGGGACTGACAGGCACGAATCACCTCGCGCTTCTGCTCGGCACTCAGCTCAAGCCAGTGCAGACGTTCCGGCCGCGAGCGGAAACAGCCCTTGCAGAACCCCTTGTTATTGACCTCGCACACGCCGATGCAGGGACTGGGGATTTCAAAAAATTCAAGCTGATTCTTCATTTGACCCCGCGCCGCCCACACTCTATATTGCGTTCATTCGAACGCCGATCACTACATATAGTGATTTCGCCATACAACGAAATCATCACTTATTCAAGCCTCAATTCCCCAGGATGCACCCCATGACCGATTTTCAGTCCCTCAAGGTAACCAAACGCGACGGCCGCCAGGAGCCCATCAACCTGGACAAGATCCATCGGGTCCTCGACTGGGCTGCCGAGGGGCTGAGCAACGTGTCGGTGTCCCAGGTCGAGCTGAAATCCCAGATCCAGCTGTATGACGGCATGCGCACCCAGGATATCCACGAGACCATCATCAAGGCCGCCGCCGACCTGATCTCCACCGAGACGCCGGACTACCAGTACATGGCTGCGCGGCTGGCGATCTTCCATCTGCGCAAGATAGCCTATGGGCAGTTCGAGCCGCCACACCTGTTCGACCACGTCACCACCCTGACCGAAATGAAGCGCTACGACCAGCACATCCTGCGCGACTACAGCCGTGACGAGTTCGACCAGCTGAACCAGCACATCGACCACAACCGCGACCTGAACTTCTCCTACGCCGCGGTCAAGCAGCTGGAAGGCAAGTACCTGATCCAGGACCGGGTCAGCCGCCGGGTCTATGAAAGCCCGCAGATGCTCTACATGCTGATCGGCATGTGCCTGTTCGCCGACTACCCGCGCGACACCCGGCTGGATTACATCAAGCGCTTCTACGATGCCATCTCGACCTTCAAGATCTCGCTGCCGACGCCGATCATGTCCGGCGTGCGCTCGCCCTCGCGCCAGTTCAGTTCCTGCGTGCTGATCGAGTGCGGCGACAGCCTGGATTCGATCAACGCCACCACCTCGGCCATCGTCAAGTACGTGTCCCTGCGGGCCGGCATCGGCATCAACGCCGGGCGCATCCGCGCCGTCGGCAGCCCGATCCGAGGCGGCGAGGCCCAGCACACCGGCTGCATCCCCTTCTTCAAGCTGTTCCAGGCGGCGGTCAAGTCCTGCTCCCAGGGCGGCGTGCGCGGCGGCGCGGCCACCCTGTTCTACCCGCTGTGGCATCTGGAAGTGGAGTCGCTGCTGGTGCTGAAGAACAACCGCGGCGTGGAAGAAAACCGCGTCCGCCACATGGACTACGGCGTGCAGATCAACCGCACCCTGTACCAGCGCCTGATCAAGGGCGGCAACATCACCCTGTTCTCGCCCCATGAGGTACCCGGCCTGTACGAGGCCTTCTTCGCCGACCAGGACGAGTTCGAGCGGTTGTACGAGAAGTACGAGCAGGACCCGAACATCCGCAAGCGCAGCCTGCCGGCGGTCGAGCTGTTCAGCCTGATGATGCAGGAGCGCTCCAGCACCGGGCGCATCTATATCCAGAACGTCGACCACTGCAACACCCACAGCCCCTTCGACCCGAAGGTGGCGCCGGTGCGCCAGTCCAACCTGTGCCTGGAAATCGCCCTGCCCACCAGCCCACTGGAAAGCATGGACGACGCCAACGGCGAGATCGCCCTGTGCACCCTGTCGGCCCTGAATCTGGGGGCAATCAACAGCCTCGACGAGCTGGAAGAGCTGGCCGAGCTCGCGGTACGCGCGCTGGACTCGCTGCTGGACTACCAGGACTACCCGATCGAGGCCGCGCGCAGGGCATCCATGAAGCGCCGTACCCTGGGTATCGGCGTGATCAACTTCGCCAACTACCTGGCGAAGAATGGCGCCAGGTACTCCGACGGCTCGGGCAACAACCTGACCCACCGCACCTTCGAGGCGATCCAGTACTACCTGCTGCGCGCCTCCAACAAGCTGGCCCGGGAGCGTGGCGCCTGCAGCGGCTTCAACGAGACCACGTACGCCAAGGGCGTGCTGCCGATCGACACCTACAAGAAGGATCTGGACGCCGTCTGCTCCGAGCCGCTGCATCTGGACTGGGAAGCCCTCCGCGCCGACATCATCGCCCACGGCCTGCGCAACTCGACGCTGTCCTCGTTGATGCCGTCCGAGACCTCCAGCCAGATCTCCAACGCCACCAACGGCATCGAACCGCCCCGCGGGCTGGTCACCGTCAAGCAGTCCAAGGATGGCATCCTCAAGCAGGTGGTGCCGGACTACGAGGAGCTCAAGGGCGCCTACGAGCTGCTGTGGCAGATGCCGAGCAATGACGGCTACCTGCAGCTGGTGGGCATCATGCAGAAGTTCGTCGACCAGGCGATTTCTGCCAACACCAACTATGATCCGCAACGCTTCGAGGGCGGCCGGGTGCCGATGAAGCAGCTGCTCAAGGATCTGCTGACCGCATACAAGTTCGGGCTCAAGACCCTGTACTATCAGAACACCCGGGATGGGGCGGATGATGCGCAGGCGGATATGGCGGATGATTGTGCGGGTGGGGCGTGCAAGATCTGAAGGGGCTCCCCCTCTCCCCGGCCCTCTCCCGCGAGGGGGAGAGGGAGAAAAGCGGCGCAGGCATGTAGCTCGAGTACAGAGTGAAGCCTCTCCCTCACGATAGGTCGAGCAGAGAGCACAGACTAAAGCCCCTCTCCCCTTGCGGGAGAGGGGTTGGGGAGAGGGGGGAAGCCAACAGCACCTCCCTCCCAAACAGTAACCTCCAGCTTTCAGGTTCCCCGAGGGGCCAACATGAAAATGAAATACAGCACCTTTTCCCAGACCGACAACAACCAGATGAACGAGCCGATGTTCTTCGGCCAGCCGGTCAACGTCGCCCGTTATGACCAGCAGAAATACCCCATCTTCGAAAAGCTGATCGAGAAACAGCTGTCGTTCTTCTGGCGCCCGGAAGAAGTGGACGTGTCCCAGGACCGCATCGACTTCCGCAACCTGCCGGATCACGAGAAGCACATCTTTATCAGCAACCTGAAATACCAGACCCTGCTGGATTCCATCCAGGGCCGCAGCCCGAACGTGGCCTTCCTGCCGCTGGTGTCGATCCCCGAGCTGGAAACCTGGATCGAGACCTGGTCGTTTTCCGAGACCATCCACAGCCGCTCCTACACCCACATCATCCGCAATATCGTCAACGATCCGGCGGTGGTGTTCGATGACATAGTCCGCAACCAGCACATCATCGAGCGTGCCGGGGACATCTCCAACTACTACGACGACCTGATCCAGTACGGCAACCTGTACAACCAGTTCGGCGAGGGCAGCCACCAGCTCAATGGCCAGACCGTCAACGTCAGCCTGTTCGAACTGAAGAAGAAGCTGTACCTGTGCATGATGTCGGTGAATGTGCTGGAGGCGATCCGCTTCTATGTCAGCTTCGCCTGTTCCTTTGCCTTCGCCGAGCGCCGGCTGATGGAGGGCAACGCCAAGATCATCCGGCTGATCGCCCGGGACGAGGCGCTGCACCTGACCGGCACCCAGCACATCATCAACATCCTGCAGGAAGGCGACGACGATCCGCAGATGGCCGAGGTCGCCGAGGCCTGCCGGGCGCAGAGCATCGAGATCTTCCGCCATGCCGCGGAGCAGGAGAAGAAGTGGGCCGAATACCTGTTCAAGGACGGCTCCATGATCGGCCTGAATTACAGCATCCTCAGCCAGTATGTGGAATACATCACCAATCTGCGGATGAGCGCGGTGGGGCTGGAACCGATCTTCCCCGGTGCCAGCCAGAATCCGATTCCCTGGATCAACGCCTGGCTGGTATCGGACAACGTGCAGGTGGCGCCCCAGGAGGTGGAGGTCAGTTCCTACCTGGTCGGCCAGATCGACTCCGAGGTCTCGGTCGAGGACCTGGGCGATTTCGAGCTGTAAGGTGCAGGTCTATACCCGCGATACCTTCTTCGAGCTGGGTGAGGAAGAAACCCTGCTCGAAGGGCTCGAGCGCACCGGTCACCATGTCGAATACCAGTGCCGCAGTGGCTACTGCGGGGCCTGCCGGATCAAACTCAAGGTCGGCAGCGTGGTCTACCCCACTGCCCCGCTGGCCTTCATCAAGCGCGACGAGATACTGCCCTGCTGCTGCCGGCCGGCGGAGCCGATCGTCATCGACGATGTACCGCTGAAAAGCAAACTCTGAGGTATGCCGATGTTCACCATCCAACCCATGGACGCGGAGTACTACCGCAGCCAGACCCGCCGCAGCACCCTGATCATCTGCGCGATTCTGGCGGCGCTCTGCTTCCTGATGGCCTCCGCCTCCATTGCCCTGTTCGGCGGCGCCGAGGGCAGCAACTTCCGCTGGAACCTCGCCGGGGTGATTGCCGGGGTGCTGCTGACCATCGCCGTGGTCCGATACTTTCTGTGGGAACAGCCGTGGATGGCGCCCGCCGCCTACGGCTTTCGCCTCAAGCGCAACCTGATGAAGATCACCAATATCCTGCACCAGGTCGAGGCCGGTGCTGCGGCCGACGACCCCGTGGCCATGCGGGTGCTGCGCTTCTATCACCTGGGGCTGTTGCAGATGCACACGCTGGAAGACAACAGCACCGCCATCAGCGACATGGTCGGCAAGATCGATCTGCACCGGGCGCGGATGCTGGAACAGGGGCTGGACCCCGAGCAGAACAGCCTCGATCCCGCCTGGCTGGAGGATATCCGCAGTCGCTGGGGCAAGTGAGGAAAGCGGAAACAGACGGGCCGCTGCAGAGCAGCGGCCCGGGCGATATCAGTTACCCGCGCGGCGCAGTGCCTGGGGAGTGAAATCCTGGGGTGACATCGGGTAGTCGAAGTCGTACATGGGCTCGTTGTTGTCCAGCCCGTCGACGAAGTAGTTGCCGGTTTTCAGGTGGTACAGGGTTTCCAGGGTAGCCTGGAACATCGGCACATCATAGTAGTTGATCGGGTGGCTTTCCTGCAGCCCGACCAGCTCGTCCTTGGCGTCGTACAGGTCAACCGCCACGATCTGCCAGCTGTCCTCGTCCACATAGAACCGGCGCGTATGGTAGGGGTGCGAGAAACCGGTACGCAGCTTCGCCTCCACTTCCCATACCCGGTGCAATTCGTAGCGCAGCAGCTCCGGGTTTACCGTCTTCGGCAGCACGATCTGATCGTAGGGAATGCCCTGCTGGTGAACGGCGTAGCTGTTGTAGGGCACCAGCATTTCCCGCTTGCCCACCAGCGTCCAGTCGTAACGGTCCGGCGCGCCATTATAGGAATCCACTACGTCGGCAGTGGCCAGGCCGCTGGTGTCCGGCTGGATGGAGTCATAGGCCAGCGAAGGCAGACGGCGTACCCGACGGTCGTTCGGGCTGTAGCGCCAGGCGCGGCGAGTGGTCAGCACCTGGTCAAGCGGGTCCTGCACCACCAGCGAGGTGCCGGACAGCTTTGCCGGCGCCGTCACATGATAGCGGTAGTACAACAGGGTGTTGTCCATCGCTTCCGGGGTCATGCCCTCGCGGTTGTAGATGTAATAGATATAGCGGTCACGCTTGATCAGGTTGGCGCGGCCGTTGATTACCACCGCCTGGTTGTTGATGAACCGGGTCTGGTCGCCCTTGTAATGCAGGATGTGGTTCCAGATCACCTCCATCCCGTTCTGCGGAATCGGAAAGGGAATGCCCGCGACCGCACCGGAAATCCCGTTGCCGTTCTCGATCAGCTCGGCCTTTTCGGCGTTTTCACGGGTGGCATCATAGATGCGCTGGGGCGCTGAAGCGCTGCGGCGGGTGGGGAACACACGTACGTAATAGTCGGGGTTGCGCTCCAGCAGATCGACCAGGCCGACGGCCAGCAGATTGCGATTGCGCTCGACATCCTCGGCAGTGATACGGAAAAGCGGCTGGTCACCGGCGTAGGGATCCGGATGATGCATTCCGGGCTGGTAGTGCGCCGGAGGGGTCACCCCACCGGTCCACTCGGGGATGGTACCCGCAGCATTGCCGGCCCGCTCTGCGCCCAGTGGGGTCAGGTCGGCACCCAGGCGGGCAGCCTGAACCGCATCCACCTTCGCCTGAGCCTGGCCAGCGGCGACGGCCAATAAGACAATCCCGAACATCCTGTACATGGTTACTCCTTGAAGATCTGATCTTGAACCGAGAACCAACTACCCCGAACGGGCAGCGATGGAAGGCGCGTGGTTCAGCTGAACCCAATCAAAGCCCGCAACTTTACCTTTCAGCATCGCGGGAGACAACTGCGCCTCGCTTCCTTTACACAAAAATCGATGACGCTACGCTGCTCGCGCCGGACATTAGTTCTCGCTGCGCTTGCCTGCGGCCATGGTTATGCCGATGCTAATGGGCATGACTGCCTATATCGACACTCATACCCATCTGGACTTTTCCGACTTTGACGCCGACCGCGACGCGGTTCTGGACGACGCCACCCGCCTGGGCGTAAAGCGCATGCTGTTGATGGGCGTGACGCAGGACAACTGGCAGCGGATCTGGCACATGGTCGAATCCGACGACCGCCTGTTCGCCGCCTTCGGCCTGCATCCGGTATTTCTCGATCAGCACGGCGATACTGACCTCCGTCAGTTGCGCGAACGGCTTGAGCAGCACGCAGGGGACCCCCGCTGCTGCGCCGTCGGCGAATTCGGCCTGGATTACTACATCGACAACCCGGACCGCGACCGCCAGCAGGCGCTGTTCGAAGCCCAACTGCAGATGGCAGCGGATGCGGAGCTGCCCGCCCTGCTGCACGTGCGACGCGCCCACGCCCCGGTCATCGAAGCGCTCAAGCGCTATTCGCTGCGGCGCGGCGGGATCGTCCATGCCTTCTCCGGGAGCTATGAAGAGGCACGGGAATATATCCGGCTGGGTTTTCGCATCGGACTGGGGGGCGCGGCCACCTGGCCGCAGGCCAAACGCATGCACCGGGTCATTCCGCAGCTGCCCGCCGAGAGTCTGGTGCTGGAAACAGACAGCCCCGACATGGCCCCGGCCTTCGCGCCCTACCAGCGCAACAGTCCGCAGAACCTGCCGCGCATCTGCGCGGAGCTTGCGGCCCTGCGTGGCGAAACAGCCGAAGAGCTGGCCCGCCAGTGCCTGCATAACACCTGTGAATTGTTCGACTGGCCGCTGGCTGCGGTTTCCTGACGCGCCGCGTCTGGTAGAGTCTGTAACAGCACACCGAGATCGAGGAGTTCCATGCCACTGCTGGGTATCATCCTGTCCATCATATGGCTGGTATTACTGGTTCGCTTTCCGCGCGCCATGCTGCCGGCCAGCGCCATCCTGGTCGCCATCGCGCTGTTGCTGGGGGCAGCCGTAGGCATCTGGCAGTGGCAGCATGAGCGGCAGGTCTCCCGACTGGAGATCAGCGTGGAGTACCGACCCGAGGCTTGCGAGTTCGGCAGGCCGCTGCAGGTAACGATACACAATACCGGTTCACGCACCGCCAGCTGGATCAGCTGGCAGCTCCAGGCCGTGCAGCCCGGTTACAATACCAACCTGCTGGATCTCGGCGTGACTCGCAGCACCTACCGGCTGGACCGCCCGCTGCACGCAGATGAGCGCCAGCAGGAATGCCATGCGGTGCCACCGCTGCGCAGCGGTTTTCATCCTGCCGATCTGCAGTACCAGGCCGATCACATCCGGGCAGAATTCCAGCATTGAAGCCTGAACAATAACAAGGACAACAAGCACATGAGCAAACCCGTCGCACTCATCACCGGCTGCTCCAGCGGCATCGGCCAGGCACTGGCTCAGGTCTGCCTGGATGAAGGCTATACCGTCTATGCCACGGCCCGTAACCCCGACAGCCTGACGCCGCTGACCAGCCGCGGCGCGATCGCCGTCACCCTCGACGTGAACCAGCCCGATCTGATCGCCGCGTGCGCCCAGCGCCTGCGCAACGAAGCTGGCCGGCTGGACCTGCTGGTCAACAACGCCGGGTATGGCGCCATGGGCCCGGTGCTGGATGCGGACCGGGCCACCCTGCTCAGACAGTTCGACACCAATGTGTTCGCACCGCTGGAAATGGTGCGCGCTCACGCCGACCTGCTGCGCGAGGCGAAGGGGCTGATCGTCAATATCGGCAGCGTATCGGGAATCACCACCACACCTTTCTCCGGCGTGTATTGCGCCTCCAAGGCAGCCCTGCACGCCCTGTCGGATGCGCTGCGTCTGGAACTGGCGCCCTTTGACATCAGCGTCCTCACCGTTCAGCCCGGCGCCATCGCCTCCGAATTCGGCAACAACGCCAGCGCCGCCATAACCCTGGCCGACACGTCCTGGTTCAAGCCCTGGGAGAAGGCCGTTCAGGCTCGGGCTGCGGCGTCACAGAATGCAAAGTCGACACCGGCCCGGGAGTTCGCAGTGGAGCTGATGGGCTATATCCGCAATCCGCTGCGACCGGAGACTGCGCTGATCGGCTCCGGCGCCAGAAGCATGGTACGCCTGAAGCGCTGGCTGCCCACGTCGATACTCGACAGCCAGCTGCGCAGACGTTTCAGGCTGGACCGCAGGCTGGGCTGAAACGCCTGCATCGAAAATACCGAAACACTTTTGTGCTGGCGGGTATGGGCTTACCTTTGGCACTATCCCCTGACTGATAATTCCGGAGAGTGCCCATGCGTTGGCTATTACCCTTTTTCGCCGTTTTCCTCATGGTCGGCCTTGCCGTACCCGATGCCGAGGCCCGTCGCATGGGCGGCGGCAAGAGTTTCGGCGCTGCCCCGATGCACAAGAGCCAGCCGGCTCAGCGGCAGACCCCGCAACAGCAGCAGGCCAACCCGCGTAACCAGCAGCAGAACCCCGCAGCCACCTCCGGTGCCAGCCGCTGGCTCGGCCCACTGGCCGGTATCGCTGCCGGGGGTCTGCTGGCTGCCATGCTGTTCGGTGATGGATTCCAGGGTCTGCAGCTGTTCGACATCCTGATCTTCGGCCTGATCGCCTTCGTGCTGTTCAAGCTGTTCCGTCGCCGCAGCGCACCGGCCATGCAACGCCAGCCCCACCCCGCCGGCGGCCCCGCGGATATGGCGCACCAGCAGAACTGGCCCAGCCAGACAGCAGCTTCCCAACCAATGGCAGCGGCGCCGATCACCATGCAGGCGCCGGACTGGTTTGACGCAGACAGCTTCCTGAAGGGTGCGGAGGAGCACTTCTATACCCTGCAGCGTCACTGGCGCGACGGCGACGTCGAGGGCATGGCAGAATATCTCGACCCTGCCGTACTGCAGCAGATCGTGGCTGCGCGCGCCGAAGCGCCGCCGAGCAGCAACGGCTTCGTGGAGGAGCTGGAAGTACGTCTGGAAGGCATTGAACAACGTGACGGGCGGACCATCGCCACCGTCGGCTTCACCGGCCTTGACCGCGACTTCCCCGCCGATGAAGGCGAGCGGTTCGATGAGAGCTGGCGTCTGGAGCGGGCGGACGGCGAGAACCAGCCGTGGATCATCTGCGGTATCCGCCAGAACTGATTACTGGCGCATAAAAAACCCTCGGCTAGCCGAGGGTTTTTTGTTTCCGGTGGCCTGGAAACTCAGCGCCGCACCGGCCTCTTCTGCAGCTTGCGCTGCAAGGTGCGACGATGCATGCCCAGGGCGCGGGCGGTAGCGGATATATTGCCGTCGTGCTCGGCCAGTACCCGCTGGATATGCTCCCACTGCAGGCGGTCCACCGACATGGGGTGCTCCGGCACCAGGCTCTCGGGATCGGCCTGATCCGACAACAGCGCAGTGAGCACGTCGTCGGCGTCGGCAGGCTTGCACAGATAGTTGCATGCGCCGCGCTTGATCGCCTCCACGGCGGTGGTGATGCTCGAATAGCCGGTCAGGATGACGACTCGCAGATCCGGATACAGCTCCAGCAGCCGCGGCAGCAGGACCAGCCCCGAGTCCCCTTCCATCTTCAGGTCGAGTACCGCGTAGTCGGGCTTCTTCTGACGTGCCAGCTGCATGGCCTCGTCTGCGCTGCCGGCGGTTTCGACGTCCAGGCCCCGGCGGGTCAATGCGCGAGCCATTACCCGGGTGAAGGTGGGATCATCGTCGACCAGCAGCAGCAGTGGCTGCTCTTCCTGGTTGGTTATCTCAGTCATGCATGTTCCTCGCTTGCTATCGGCAAGATTACCTCGGTAAGCGTACCCCCGCCATCCTGGTTGAACAGTTTCACACTGCCTCCGGTACGCTCCACGGCCGCCTGACTCAGAAACAGGCCCAGCCCGAAGCCTTTCTTGCCCTTGGTCGTCACAAAGGCGGTACCCAGCTGTTCTGCTATATGCAGCGGCACTCCCGGACCGAAGTCGCGGATGCACAGGCGCAGGCGCTGGGCGTTCCACTCCAGAGCAATCTGGATGTTGTCGGGACAGGCGTCTGCTGCGTTGTTGAGCAGATTCAGGATCGACTGGCCCAGCTCCGGACTGTCCACTATGCGCGGCGCCGGCCCCTCCGGCAGCGCACTCAGGCGGCAGGACACCTCCGGCCGCATCAGCTTCCAGCGCTCCAGCAGCCCCCTGAGCCAGACATCCGCCTCCTGCAGGGTATGCGGCTGGGCCCGGCTGAACTCCGCGCTGCGCACCATCTGCTGCAGACTTTCCTTGCACTGACGGACCTGTTCCTGCAGCAGCGCGAGGTCCTCCTGGATCTGCGGGTCTTGATGATCGGCGCGCAGGTCCTTGAGCAACACACTCATGGTGGACAGCGGCGTGGACAGCTCGTGCGCGGCGCCGGCGGCGACACTGGCGATACCCAGCAGCTGGGAGTCGCGCAGGCTCTGCTCACGCCGTTCGGCCAGGCGCTCGGCATGTTTGCGCAGCGCCTCGGCCATATGCACCACGAACAGCGAGATCAGACCCGCACTCATGGCGAAGTTGAGCCACATGCCGATCACCCGGATGTTGATCTGGCTGTCACCACTGCGCATTTCGAACAGCGGCAGGGGATGATACCAGAACAGCAGCAGGCTATAGGCCAGCATGGATACACTGGCCAGTGCCGCCGTATGCCGCCATGACAGAGTGGCGGCAGCAATGGTCAGCGGCACCAGAAAATAGGAGGCAAAGGGGTTGGTCGGCCCGCCGGCGTAGTACAGCAGCACGCTGTGAATGAGAATGTCGAACAGCAGCTGCAGGCCGTATTCGATATCCGTTACCGGCCAGTCCCGCGACAGGCGCAGCAGCGTGACCAGGCTGACAACCCCGGAAAGACCAAGGGTCAGCAGCAGCGGCAGCCACTCCAGGGCAAACAGACCACTGACCCAGGCGCCCATTACCGAAGCGGTCTGCGCCGCCAGTACCAGCAAGCGGATGAAGATCAAACGCCACAGGTTCTGCCGGTTGGGTGAAAGCGCCAGCGTGTTCAGATTCATGGATAATCGCTGCGACACAGCTGTACTCCCGTTAATATCGATTGTGGAAACTACTCATCAGGAGACTTGAATGCGTACCATCATGATGTTGCCTCTGCTGGTCGGCCTGGCCGTTGCCCTTCCGGTGCTGGCCGAGCCGCTGAACTACAACCAGGTTTCACTGCGTGCCGAAGTACAGCAAAAGGTCAATAACGACACCCTGACCGTGACCCTGTTTGCCGAGGACCAGGACAGTGACCCGGCAAAGCTGGCCAATCGTATCACCACCCGGCTCAATCAGGGGCTGGAAACCGCACGCAGCAACAACGCCATCCGCGTTTCCAGCGGCAACCGCCACACCCAGCCGGTGTATGACGAAAAACGCAAGAACATCATCGCCTGGCGCGAGCGCGGCGAGATCCGGCTGGAAGGAACAGATTTTGCCGCCATTTCCAGCACCATGGGCGAACTGCTGGGCAACCTGAGTCTCGGTGGCATGCACTTCAGCCTGTCTCCCGCCAGCCGCAGCGCGACCGAGAATGAACTCATGGAGCGGGCAATCGAGGCCTTCCAGCAGCGGGCCGACATCGCCACCCGCAGCCTCGGGGGTAACGGTTACCGCATCGTCAATCTCAACCTGAACACCCAGTTCATGACGCCGCGGCCTTATATGCAGAGCGGCCGCATGATGGTCATGGCAGCCGATGCGGAAATGGCCACCCCGGCGGTGGAAGGTGGCGAAGCCGACGTCAGCGTCAGCGCCGATGGTGTCATCGAGGTGCAGCTGCCCCAGGCGCGCTGAGTCACTGCTGGTCGTCGAACGGCTCCTGCGGGTAGCGGTCGGCATCGAAGGTCTCCACCCACTCCGGGTGGAAGACCACCAGCGCGGCAACCCCCATGCCGTTGATGAAGCCCTCGGGGAACATCACCATCACCATGTAGCCCAGCAGCTCCACCAGCGAATCCGGTGGCGACAGCGAGCCGGACCAGGCAAGCAGCCCCATCCCGGCCAGCATCGTGCATACGGCCGACAGCGAGGCGGCAAAAAAGCCACTGATGAAGATGTAGAGAAACAGATTGGTGGGATTGAACCGCTCCAGCATGCGACTCATCGCCACGGTAACCAGGACCGGCACCAGCGACCGCAGCAGGCCATTGGCTCCCAGCGCCGCGGCATCATCCAGCCCGAACAGCACCAGCACGCCCTGCGCCAGTGCCGCAGCCAGCAGCGCCAACGGCCAGTCGAGCATCAGCGTGATCACCGTCATGCCGAGAAAGTGGAAGGTCAGACCGCTGTCGAAATCCTTGCGCAGCAGCCAGAGAATGGTCAGCGCGAAGACGCTGCCGTAGAAAAGGTGTTGCCGCCGGCTATCGGCAAACAGTTCCACCCAGCTCACCCGTACCGCACCCCACAGCAGCGCCCCGGTGTACGCCAGCAGGCAGATGACTGTCGGGGCGGTGGTAAGCAGGCCGGCTGATAGCATGGTCACTCCGTGGGCAAGGGAATCGAAGGCTCCCATGATAACAGTCGACCCTTTCCTCCGCCGACCCGCACGGGGTGCAATCCTGCCTGGGGCGTTCTAGACTGTCGGCATTCGCTCCGTCCGTCGTAACCAGAACCACAAAGGGTGAAACATGGCCAGTCGCCTCTATCCCGAAGACCAGAAGCGCGTCGATGAATATCTCGACCTCCCCCAGAACCGGGTGAACCGCAAACCCTTCAAGGTGTGGTGGTTGCTTGCCGCCCTCGTCATGGCTGTGGTCGGGCTGGGGTTGTTCTCCCGCTACCTGGCTTCCCTGGTAATCGGCTGAGCGCGCCGGCCTTTTCCGGGCAATCGGGCTTTTTCATGCAGAAGCTCAATTTCGGGGTTGACAGCCCCGCCGTGGCCGGTAAAATGGCGCGCCTCAGCAGGGGATATGTGACAACGCTCACACCAACTTGCTGGGTGTTTTCAGGATACAATTCCGCGATAGCTCAGTCGGTAGAGCAAATGACTGTTAATCATTGGGTCCCTGGTTCGAGTCCAGGTCGCGGAGCCATCCTGTCAATATTCGGGGTATAGCGCAGTCTGGTAGCGCGCCTGCTTTGGGAGCAGGATGTCGGGAGTTCGAATCCCCCTACCCCGACCACTTTTGAGCGGGTCGTTAGCTCAGCTGGTAGAGCAGTTGGCTTTTAACCAATTGGTCGCAGGTTCGAATCCTGCACGACCCACCACTCAAGACTCTGATTACCCCTCCCTTCCAGATTTCCTTTAGCTGCCTTTTCGGTCCGGGACAAACTGTCCAGTCGGAGCTTGATGCTGCCTGCTCGTTCGCCTGCCGCACCACCACCGTGGCAGGAACAGGGCGCGCGTTGCGCGCCGATCGCGGCGAGGTCGCCGCTCCTACCGGCGTAGGGGCGCTGAAATCCCTATACGAGGAGCGTAGCGATAACGCCTGAGAATTCGGCGGCAAGGTGTAGGAGCCCCGACCCCGGGGCGACCGGGCTGCGCAGCAGCCCCGCCAGCCCCTCAGAAACAACAAACCCGCCACGAAGGCGGGTTTGTCCGGTCAGGGAGTGCAGCCCTTAAAGCTGCGGACCCGCCTGAACAATCGCCTCGGCCACGTCGAACTTCTTGAAGTTCTCGATGAACAGCCCCGCCAGGTCACGCGCCGCAGCGTCGTAGGCAGCCGGATCAGCCCAGGTGTTACGCGGGTTCAGCAGCTTGCTGTCGACGCCCTCGACCGCCTTCGGCACATCCAGATTGATCACCGGCACATGCTCGGTCTCGGCACCGACCAGGGCGCCGGACTGGATGGCGCTGATGATGGCGCGCGTGGTCGGAATGCTGAAACGGCTGCCGACGCCGTAGCCGCCACCGGTCCAGCCGGTGTTGACCAGATACACCTTGCTGCCGAAGGCGTTGATGCGCTTGATCAGCAGTTCGGCGTACTCACCTGCCGGACGCGGGAAGAACGGTGCGCCGAAGCAGGTGGAGAAGGTCGATTTGATCCCACCGCCGGAACCCATCTCGGTGGAACCGACCAGAGCGGTGTAACCGGAGAGGAAATGGTAGGCCGCCTGCTCGTTGTTGAGGATGGACACCGGCGGCAGTACGCCAGTCAGGTCGCAGGTCAGGAAGATGATCGCGTTCGGCTCACCGGCCAGGTTCGCCTCGACGCGCTTCTCGACGTGCTCCAGCGGATAGGCGGCACGGGTGTTCTGGGTCAGCGAGACATCGGTGTAATCGGCCTTGCGGGTCTCGGGGTCGATGATGACGTTCTCCAGCACCGAACCGAACTTGATGGCGTTCCAGATGACCGGCTCGTTCTTCTGCGACAGATCGATGCACTTGGCGTAGCAGCCGCCCTCGATGTTGAACACCACGCCCTCGCCCCAGCCGTGCTCGTCGTCACCGATCAGGTTGCGCGCCGGGTCGGCGGACAGGGTGGTCTTGCCGGTGCCGGACAGACCGAAGAACAGAGTGGTGTCACCTTCGTCGCCAACGTTGGCGGCGCAGTGCATGGGCAGCACGTCCTTGGCCGGCAGCAGGAAGTTCTGCACGGAGAACATGGCCTTCTTCATTTCACCGGCGTACTGCATGCCGGCCAGCAGCACCTTGCGCTGGGCGAAATTGATGATCACGCAGCCGTCGCTGTTGGTGCCGTCGCGCTCGGGCTCGCAGACGAAGTGCGGCGCGTTGAGGATCTGCCACTCTTCCTTGCCCGCCGGGTTGTACTGCTGCGGGTTGATGAACAGGGTGCGGCCGAACAGGTTGTGCCAGGCGGTCTCGGTTTCCATGATCACCGGCAGATAATGCTCGGGGCTGGCGCCGACATGCACGCGGGAGGCATAGCTCGGGCCTTCGGCCAGGTAATCCTCCACCCGCGTCCACAGGGCGTCGAACTTGTCTGCCGGGAAGGGACGGTTGATGGAACCCCAGGCGATGGACGAGCTGGTAGTGGGCTCGTCGACAATATACCGATCCATGGGCGAGCGGCCGGTGCGGTGACCGGTCTTCACCACCAGCGCACCGGTATCGGCGAGTTGCCCTTCGTTGCGCTGGATCGCGGCTTCGATCAGCTCGGCGATGCTCAGATCATTGAATACGGTGTTGCTTGCTTGCGTCATCAAACTTCGTCCTCTTCGGCTTGACCGAAATCTCCATAAGACCGATGCTTTCGGTCTCGCCAGTGGGGTTGCAAAATGAGCGGCATGGCCGCGCAGGCGCGACATTATGCCAAAGAATTGCCAACTGCGCTAAAGCCGCGGACCGGCAGCACTCAATGCAGGCTGCGCGCGTGCTCGCTGGCCCGGTCAAACAGCTCTGTCAGGGCCTTTTCGTCGAAACGATAGGTGGTGTTGCAGAACTGACAGTCGACCTCTATTTCACCGCCCTGCTCGGCCAGCAGGGCGAGCGCATCCTCACGACCCAGACTGACCAGGGCATTGCCGGAACGTTCCGCCGAACAGCTGCAGCGGAAGCACACCGGCCGGCCGTCGAACAGGCGCACATCCTCCTCGTGATACAGACGATGCAATATGGTGCTGTTGTCCAGCGCCATCAGCTCCTCGACCGTGAGCGTCTCCGCCAGGGTGCTGAGGCGGTTCCAGGACTCGGCCCGCTCTGCCGGGTCGGTCTGCCGATCAGCCGGCAGCGCCTGGAGCATGAAGCCCCGCGCACTGCGCCCGTCGGCCAGCAGGCGGAAGCGGCTGGGCAGCTGTTCGGAGCTGTCGAAATAGCCGGCAAGCGATTCGGCAAGGGTCTCGCCTTCAAGGGAAACCACGCCCTGGTAGCGCTTGCCCCGGGCGGGGTCGATGGTGATGGCCAGCACACCATCGGGCATCAGTTCGCGCAGCGAGTCGCCGGTCAGGTCATCGCTGTAGCGGGCAATGGCCCGCACTTCCTGCTGACTGGAGCACTCCACCATCAGGGTGGAAAGCGGCCCGGAAGAGCGGGCCTGCATGATCAGCAGGCCGTCGAACTTGATCGCCGTCGACAGCAGGACTGCGGCGGCGAGCATCTCGCCGAGCAGCGCCTTGACCGGCTCGGGATAGGCATGGCGGGACAGGATCTCGCGATAGCTGTCATTCAGCGACACCAGTTCGCCGCGTACGTCGGCGTGCTCGAAGATAAAGCGCTGGGTGACATCCTGGGAGGACATGGCTGGGACCTCGGGCAAAAGCCGGATTATAGCCCAATCAGTCTCCCTGCTGTTCCTTGAACCGATGAATCTGCCGGCGCTGCTTCTTGGTCGGGCGATGCTCGCTGATCAGCAGCCCCGGCCCGGCAGCCTTGCGTTGCGCCGCGGCCTCTTCGCGCCGGGCGATGCTCTGCGCCGTCTCCTCATACAGCAGCTGTGCTTCCGGTGCGCCGCGGCGGACCATGGACAGCGCCTTGATCACTACCGTGCGCTGATCATAACCCTGCCGGATCTGCAGTTCGTCGCCAATCCGCGGCTCCTTGCTCGGCTTGGTACGCTCGCCCGCATAGTGCACCTTGCCCCCTTCAATCGCGGCCTTTGCCAGGCCCCGGGTCTTGAAGAAACGTGCCGCCCACAGCCATTTGTCCAGCCGCGGCTTGCCATCATCACTCATGATTTTCTCCTGCTGCATCGCGATCAACCGGAGCAGTGTATCAAGCTTGTTGAAAGGCCATTCCTCGTCCATCATGCGCTCCATCAGAGTGCCCTGCTGGAGGCGGCATGAAAACCTTTGATCATCTGACCGTGATCGGGCTGCGTGAGTGGATCGGCCTGCCGGCACTGGGCGTCGACCGGATCCGCGCCAAGGTCGACAGCGGCGCCAAGACCTCCGCTCTGCATGCCAGCGAAATCGAGACCTTCGTCCGCGACGGCGACACCTGGGTGCGCTTCACCGCCCACACCGGTACGCCGCGCAAGCCCAGGGATACCCTCTGCGAGGCCCGCCTGATCAGTTACAAACGGGTCAGAAGCTCCAACGGACAGATAGAAGAGCGGCACGTCATCCGCACCCCCATGGTGCTGGGTGATCAGTGCTGGGAAGTGGATTTCACCCTGACCTGTCGCAAGTCCATGCGCTACAGGGTGCTGCTCGGCTGCGCAGCGATGCTGGACGGGCAACTCGTCATCAACCCTGGACTACGCTTCGTCCAGAGCCACCCGCAGACCGAACGATTCATCACAGGCTGAACAACACATCATGAAAATTGCGGTATTGTCGCGCAACCCCAACCTCTACTCTACCCGCCGCCTTGTTGAAGCCGGCCGGGAGCGCGGCCACGAGGTACGTGTCATCGACACCCTGCGTGCCTACATGAACATTGCCAGTCACAAGCCCAGCATCCATTACAAGGGCGAGGAGCTGGAGCCCTTTGATGCGGTCATTCCGCGCATCGGCGCCTCGATCACCTTCTACGGTGCCGCGGTGCTGCGCCAGTTCGAGATGATGGGCGTGTTCCCGCTCAACGAATCGGTGGCAATCAGCCGCTCCCGGGACAAGCTGCGTTCGCTGCAGCTGCTTTCGCGCAAGGGTGTGGGGTTGCCGGTGACCGGCTTTGCCCATTCTCCGGATGATATTCCCGATCTGATCAGCATGGTCGGCGGGGCGCCGCTGGTGATCAAGCTGCTGGAAGGTACCCAGGGCATCGGTGTGGTGATGTGCGAAACCGAGAAAGCCGCCGAGTCGGTACTGGAAGCCTTCATGGGGCTGAAGGCCAACATCATGGTGCAGGAATACATCCGCGAAGCCGGTGGCGCCGACATCCGCTGTCTGGTGGTGGGTGAGAAGGTCATCGCGGCAATGAAACGCCAGGCCAAACCGGGCGAATTCCGCTCCAACCTGCACCGCGGCGGCAGCGCCAGCCTGATCAAGATCACCCCGGAGGAACGCATGACCGCCGTGCGTGCTGCCAAGGTCATGGGCCTGAACGTGGCTGGCGTGGACATCCTGCGCTCCAATCATGGCCCGGTAGTCATGGAAGTGAACTCCTCACCGGGCCTTGAGGGCATCGAGTCGACCACCGGCAAGGATGTTGCGGGCCTGATCATCGAGTACATAGAGAAGAATGCCCGGCCGAATCAGACCCGCACCAGAGGCAAGGGCTGACGCCGCGTCAGCCTGCCGCCGAGCAGCAGCAGAACCAGCATCAGCATTTCCACCAGATCCCCGCCGTAATACATCAGCTGCGCTGCCGAGCGAACCTGCTCGGCTGGCTGCCGCAGCCCTGCCGGCCAGAGATAACCGTACGCCAGCTTGCCCAGCAGGGAGTGGAAAGCGATGGCTGCCAGCAGCACGCCCAGCCGCAGACCGGCGCCATGCCGGGCGGCCATCCGGTCCGGCCCACCGAGTACCGCCTGGCAGAACAGATAACCCGCCAGGATGAAATGCAGGTGGAGCAGGTGATGCAGGGCCGGCGATTGCAGGCTGGCGGCATACAGCGCGGTGCCGTACAGCAGATACATGCCACCGATATTCAGCATCAGTGTCGTGATCGGATGACACAGAAAGCGCGCCAGGTCCGACTGCAGGCAGGCAACCACAACCCGCGCCCAGGTTACCGGCACGCTGCGCAGCATCAGGGTCACCGGAGCGGACAGCACCAGCAGCAGCGGCGCCAGCATGCCAAGCAGCAGATGCTGACCCATGTGCCAGCGCAGGTCGGCATGGGCCCAGCGCATGGCACCCGGGGACGCTGCGGCGACCAGCACAAGGGTCCCCGCGAGCCAGAAGACCAACCGCCACAGCGGCCAGTCCCGACCACGGCGCGACTGACGCGACATCCCCACCAGATAGCCGGTAGTGAACAGCAGCGTCAGCCCGAGCAGCCACAGGGCGAACAGCCGGTGCTCAGCCGCCACCGGTCGGCTGCCCTCTCCGCCAGACCATCAGCCCTGCCAGAATCAGCAGCACGGCAATGCCGTTCCAGCTCAGGTCGTACCACAGCAGGTCGACGTCATAGCGGATCTGGTGAATGCGCAGCACCTTGTGGCTGATGATGCCATCGAACAGCTGAAAGCCCCCGGCACCCAGCAGGCCGCCGGCCCAGGCCTGGCGCACAGCCAGCCGCCCTGCGCGCGCCAGCCGAATCAACATTATTGCTCCGAACACGGTGGCAAACAGTTCGCCGGCGTGCAGCAGGCCATCCGAGAGCACCCCGATGGCCGGTGTCGCCCGGTCGAAGAAGTGGTGCCACTGCAGGATCTGGTGAAACAGGATCTCGTCGACCGCTGCCATCAGGCCGATGCCCAGGGGGATCGCGCACAGCATGGACCGGCGACGGATTTCAGATGATGCAGGGTGGGGGGTCATATCGGACCTCGACAGGCAGTCGTCAGTCCGATTTCGACCGGCAGATCAGGAAGGTTGTTCAGTCATTTCGCAGGCCTGCAGCTGGGCCACCAGACTGGCGTAATCTTCCACCGCATCGAACTCCGCGGTATCGCGACGCTCGCCACGGCTGTCCGGCTGACGGACCGCCAGCAGCTGGGCGATACCGAACTCCCGGGCCGAACGCAGGATCGCCAGGCCGTCATCGATGAACAGGGTGCGCTCGGGATCGAACTCCACTTCGGCACGCAGCGCGTGCCAGAAGGCCTGCTCCTCCTTGGGGTAGCCGAAGTCGTGGGAGCTGATCAGGCGCTGGAACCAGGTACGCAACTCCACCCGCTCCATCTTCAACGCCAGGGAATCACGATGGGCGTTGGTGATGAGGATGACCTGACGTCCACTGCGCTGCAAGGCTTCAAGGAACAGGTCCGCATCCGGGCGCAGCTGGATGAGGTGCGCCACCTCGCGCTTGAGCTCGACGATCGGCAGATCCAGCTCCCGGGTCCAGAAATCCAGACAGTACCAGTCCATCTTCCCCTGGATCCTGCGCATCAGCGGATGGATGCGCTGCTTCGCCCATTCCAGCGACTCCCCGTGCCTGGCTGCATAGCAACGGGGCAGATATTCGACCCAGAAATGGTTGTCGAAATGCAGATCCAGCAGGGTGCCGTCCATGTCCAGCAGGACGGTATCAATGGTGTTCCAGTTCAGCATGGCGTTTGGGTTTTGAACGAGTGGACGGCTATGATAACAAACCAGTCAGTGACCACGGAGCCAGCATGCCGCAGAAGCCAGAGATCCTCGATGCCCGCATTGTCGCCAGGAGCCGTCTGTTCAATGTCGAGCAGATGCAGCTGCGTTTCAGCAATGGTACCGAGCGCACCTACGAGAGACTGGTCGGCTCCGGCAAGGGCTATGGTGCGGTGATGGTGGTGGCCATGCGCGACGAGCGAACCGCCCTGCTGATAGAGGAATACTGCGGCGGTACCCAGGATTATCAGCTGTCGCTGCCCAAGGGCCTGGTCGAGCCCGGCGAGGACGTGCTCGACGGCGCCAACCGCGAACTCATGGAGGAAGCAGGGTTCGGCGCCCGGAATCTGGAGCTGCTGGGCAAACTGTCGCTGTCACCCAGTTACATGAGCCAGAGCATTTCCGTGGTGCTGGCCCGGGATCTCTACGAGAAGCGCCTGCCGGGGGACGAGCCCGAGCCCATCCGGGTAGACAGCGTGGACCTCTATCAGCTCAGCGAGCTGATGGCCCGCCCGAACTTCTCCGAGGGCCGTGCGCTGGCCGCGTTGTATCTGGTACGTGACCTGCTGGAGCAGCGCGGAGAGCTGAGTCCATGAGCCTGCCCTTCGCCATCGAACAGCTCTGCCAGCTGACCCGCGAAGCGGGGCTGATCGCCCTGCCCTGGTGGCGCCGCGACCCGGACGTGATCACCAAGGCCGACGACTCGCCGGTTACCGCAGCGGACCTGGCAGCCAACCGGCATATCGTCAGTGGTCTGACCGCCCTCACTCCGGACATCCCCATCCTCTCCGAGGAAGGCGCTGAGGTCCCCTACGGAGAACGTCGGCACTGGGACCGCTTCTGGCTGGTCGATCCGCTGGACGGTACCAAGGAGTTCATTGCCGGCACCGACGAGTTCACTGTCAATATCGCACTGATCGAGCACGGCCAGGTTCGCTTCGGCGCAGTGGGCGTCCCGGCCCGGGACCAACTCTACTGGGGCGGTGCCGGGCTGGGCGCCTGGCGCCAGACAGGCAGGCAGCCCGCCGAGCCGATCCATTCCCGCTCCCCGGCCAGCCCCCTGTGCGTGGTCGCCAGCCGCCGGCACAGCAGCCCGGATCAGGAAGCCCTGCTGGACCGGCTCAAGGGCAGGCATGACATCGAGCTGACGGCTGTCGGCAGCTCCCTGAAGTTCTGCGTTCTGGCCGAGGGCGGGGCTGATCTGTATCCGCGCTTTGCCCCCACCAGCCAATGGGATACGGCTGCGGCACAGGCCGTACTGGAAGGCGCTGGCGGCCAGGTACTGAGGCTCGACGGTCGCCGTTTCGATTATCCGCAGCGCAATGACTGGCTGAACCCGTATTTCCTCGCCGTCGGCAAGGCCGATGGCGCACTGCGTGACCTGCTCCTTTCCTGAACCGGAGCACCCACTTATCTGACGCAGGAGATGTCGCATGTTCCATCGCAACGTGCCCGAGCACAAGTTACGCCTGCCCACCGCCGACGAGGCTCTGCCCGGGCGGCCCAGCCCCATCCCGACCAGCAGCACACACCTTGTGCTGAACACTCCGATCAAACCGCCCTTTCCGGAGGGCATGCAGCAGATTATCGTCGGCATGGGCTGTTTCTGGGGAGCCGAGCGGCTGTTCTGGCAACTCGACGGCGTCTACACCACGGCCGTGGGCTATACCGCCGGGCTGACGCCCAACCCCACCTACGAAGAGGTCTGCTCGGGGCTCACCGGGCACAACGAGGTGGTGCTGGTGGTATTCGATCCGCAGGTACTGGCACTTGACGACCTGCTGAAGGTGTTCTGGGAAAACCATGACCCGACCTCGGGCATGCGCCAGGGTAACGACCTGGGCACCCAGTACCGATCCGGCATCTACGTGAGCGACATGCACCAGCGGGCGCAGGCCGAAGCCAGCCGGGCGCGCTTCGCCGATGCCCTGCAGCTGGCCGGCCTGGGGCCGATCACCACCGAAATAGTCCCGGCGGCGGAGTTTTACTATGCCGAGGACTATCATCAGCAGTACCTGCACAGGAATCCGGGAGGTTACTGCGGCCTCGCGGGGACTGGAATTTGCATGAGGTAATAGTTTTTTGCTTGCAGATTCAGAGGATTACTAATAAAACATCCGCTCTGCGGAATTCCCTGTTCGACGTATCCGACTCAACGACGATGTAGCGCCGCGCGCGGCTGCGCCCGATTCGGACATCGACACAATCATAAATGCCTCATCTTTTTCCCGGGAGCCCATGCTGTTACTGACACTGATTCTGATCCCCTTCATCGGCTGCTTCATCGCTGCCATGTTGCCGGTCAACGCGCGCAACCGCGAAGCCTGGCTGGCCGCCGCCGTTGCCCTCGTCGGCCTGGTCATCCTGGGCCTGCAGTTCCCGCATATCAACAGCGGCGAGGTGATCCGCTACCAGCTTGACTGGATGCCTGATTACGGTCTGAATCTGGTGTTGCGCATGGATGGTCTGGCGTGGCTGTTCAGCATGCTTATCGTCGGCATCTTCCTGCTGATCGTGGTGTATGCGCGCTACTACATGTCGCCGGAAGACCCGGTGCCACGCTTCTTCTCCTTTCTGCTGGCCTTCATGGGCTCCATGCTGGGTGTGGTGCTCTCCGGCAACCTGATCCAGCTGGTGCTGTTCTGGGAGCTGACCAGTCTTTCCTCGTTCCTGCTGATCGGTTACTGGCACCACCGTGCGGAAGCGCGGCGCGGCGCGCGCATGGCCTTTACCGTTACCGCCAGCGGTGGCCTGTGCCTGCTGGCCGGCGTACTGATGATCGGCCACATCATCGGCAGCTACGACCTGGACGTGGTGCTCGCATCCGGTGAAACCCTGCGCGACCATGCCTGGTATCTCCCGGCGCTCATTCTGGTCGCACTCGGCGCCCTGACCAAGAGCGCCCAGTTCCCGTTCCATTTCTGGTTGCCCCATGCGATGGCAGCCCCGACACCGGTATCGGCCTACCTGCACTCGGCCACCATGGTCAAGGCCGGCATCTTTCTGCTGATGCGTCTGTGGCCGGTCCTCTCCGGCACCCCCGAGTGGACCTGGATCATCGGCGGTGCCGGGGTCTGCACCCTGCTGATCGGCTCCTTCATTGCCATCTTCCAGCATGACCTCAAGGGCCTGCTGGCCTATTCCACCATCAGCCATCTGGGGCTGATCACCGCTCTGCTGGGCATCGGCACGCCGCTGGCGATGGTCGCCGCGATCTTCCATACCCTCAACCACGCGACCTTCAAAGCATCGCTGTTCATGGGCGTGGGCATCATCGACCATGAAAGCGGCACCCGTGACATGCGCAAGCTGCGCGGCCTGTACAGATTGATGCCGCATACCGCCACCCTGGCCATCGTCGCCTCCGCCGCCATGGCCGGCGTGCCCTTCCTGAATGGCTTCCTGTCCAAGGAAATGTTCTTCGCCGAGACATTGCTGGTTGGCAGCAGCAACAACTGGTGGATGCCGCTGGCCGCCGTGACCATGGGCATGTTCAGCGTGGCCTACTCGCTGCGCTTCATCCACGTCTTCTTCGGCAAGCCGGCCACCGATCTGCCGAAGACGCCCCATGAGCCGCCGCGCTGGATGCGTTTTCCGGTCGAGGTACTGGTGGTGTTCTGTCTTGTGGTGGGCATCATTCCGGGACTGAGTGTCGGCCCGCTGCTGCACAACGCAGTGGAATCGGTGCTCGGCGACCAGACCCCGTATTACAGCCTGGCGCTCTGGCACGGTTTCAACATTCCGCTGCTCATGAGCTTCCTGGCGCTGGGCGGAGGGGTCGTGCTGTACTACCTGTTGCGTACCCGTTACAACCTGACCCAACGTGACCGGGTGCCTGTGCTGTACCGTTTCAACGGCAAGCAGGCCTACGAGAACATCATGCTGGAGATGCGCAGCGCAGCCTCCCGACTGGAACGGTTGCTCGGCACCCGCCGACTGCAACCTCAGCTCGTGCTGATCGTCTCGGCCTGCCTGGCGGCAGCGGTCGCAGCCGCTGCCAGCGCGCCGCAGGTATGGGCAGACCTCGAGCCGACGACCCCACACATTCCCTTTGCCATTATCTGGGTGATCGGCTGCGCCTGCGCCATCGCAGCCGCCTGGCAGGCCAAATACCACCGTCTGGCTGCCCTGAGCCTGGTCGGCGGCGCCGGTCTCGTCGTCTGTCTGACCTTCCTCTGGCTCTCGGCTCCGGATCTGGCGCTGACCCAGCTGATGGTGGAAACCGTGACCACGGTGCTGATCCTGCTCGGCCTGCGCTGGCTGCCGCCGCGGCTGCCTGATATTGCGCGGGATCTGGCCGAGCGGCGCGCCGCCCGTACCCGTCGCACCCGGGACTTCGTTCTCGCCGTGGGCTCGGGACTGGCCATGGCCGCCATCAGCTATCTGGTGCTGATGCTGCCGGCCGGTGCCGGGATCGGTGGGTTCTTCCTCGAACGGGCGCTGTCCGAAGGCGGCGGCAGTAACGTGGTCAACGTTCTGCTGGTGGACTTCCGTGGCTTCGATACCATGGGCGAGATCGCCGTACTCGGCATCGTCGCACTGACGGTGTACGGGCTGCTGCGCCGCTTCCGTCCGGCGGCGGAGAGCATGACCCTGCCGCCCCAGCAGACCAACCTGATCGATCCTGCAGCGCGGGAGACGCCCACCGAGCAGAGCGAAACCGGCTATCTGATGGTGCCGGCGGTATACCTGCGTCTGCTGCTGCCGATGGTGCTGGTATGCGCGCTGTATTTCTTCATGCGCGGGCACAACCTGCCGGGTGGCGGCTTCGTTGCCGGGCTGGTGTTCTCCGTCGGCATCATCATCCAGTACATGATGGCCGGCACCGTCTGGGTCGAATCCCGGCTGCATCTGCAGCCGCACCGCTGGCTGGCACTGGGGCTGGTGATTGCCGTGGTGACGGGGCTCGGTGCCCTGCCGGTCGGCTTCCCCTTCCTGACCAGCCACACCGCGCATTTCAGCCTGCCCGTTCTCGGCGAGCTGCACATGCCCAGTGCATTCTTCTTCGATCTCGGGGTGTTCTGCGTGGTGGTGGGCGCCACCATGCTGATTCTCACCGCCCTGGCTCACCAATCCATCCGCAGCCACCGCCTGCCCCTCGGGGCAGTCGAGGTGGCAGAGAATACCGGCAAGGAGGAAAACTGATGGAAGCTGTCATCGCCATCGCCATCGGCGTGCTGTTCGCCTCCGGTGTGTGGCTTATCCTGCGGCCGCGTACCTTCCAGGTGATCATCGGGCTGCTGCTGATCTCCTACGCAGTGAACATGTTCATCTTCATCATGGGGCGTCTGACGGTGAACAAGCCGCCACTGACCCTGGATGAATCGATCGATGCCGGGCTGTTCGCCGATCCGGTGACCCAGGCACTGGTGCTCACCGCCATCGTCATCGGCTTCGCCACCACTGCCCTGTATCTGGTTCTGCTGCTGACGTCCCGCGGGCTGACCGGGACTGACCACGTGGATGGCAAGGAAACCGATCAATGAGTTTCTGGGCTGACCAACTGATACTCGTGCCCATCCTGCTGCCGTTGCTGTGCGCGGCGGCGCTGGTACTGCTCAGCGGCCGCCAGCAGCGACTGAAGTTCGCCGTCAACCTGATCGGCACTCTGGCTCTGCTGGCGACCTCCATTACCTTGTTCTGGCTGACCGACAACGAGGTCTGGCCAGACGGCGTCGGTGTCTATCTGGCTGCCAACTGGGTAGCCCCCTTCGGCATTGCGCTGGTGGCGGACAGACTGTCGGCGCTGATGCTGACCCTGTGCGCCGTCATTGCCACGGCCGCGCTGGTCTTCTCCTACCGGCGCTGGAGCCGCGCAGGGGTGCACTTCCATTCGCTGTTCCAGTTCCTGCTGGTCGGCATCAATGGCTCCTTCCTGACCGGCGACCTGTTCAACCTGTTCGTGTTCTTCGAGATCATGCTGGCCGCCTCCTACGGCCTGCTGCTGCTCGGACTGCAGCCCAACCGGGTGCGGGCCAGCATGCAGTATGTGGTGATCAACCTGGTTGCCTCGTCGTTCTTCCTGATCGGGGTGGCATTGATCTATGCCTCCGCCGGCACGCTGAACATGGCCGACCTGGCAGTACGCGCCGCCTCCATGGCTGACAGCGAACGGCTGCTGCTGGAAACCGGCGCCGCGGTGCTGGCCATTGCCTTCCTCACCAAGAGCGCCATGTGGCCGCTGGGCTTCTGGCTGCCGACCACCTACTCCGCAGCCGCTCCGCCGGTAGCCGCCATGCTGGTGCTGATGACCAAGGTCGGCGTCTACGTCATCCTGCGCCTGTGGTTGCTGGTATTTGCCGATCAGGCCGAAAGCCTCAATGCCCTGTCCAGTACGGCGCTGGTGGTGGGCGGTCTGGTGACCCTGGCGTTCGGCACCATCGGCCTGCTCGGCAGCCAGGAACTCGGACGCATGGCCGGTTTCAGCGCCATTATTTCCTCTGGTACGTTGTTGACCGCGATCGGTTATGGCGAGCCCAGGGTCATCAGCGCGGCATTGTTCTACCTGATCAGTTCGACACTGGCGGTGGCGGCCTTCATGCTGTTGATGGAGCTGGTTGAACGCATTCGCAAGCCCAGTGCAAGCATACTGGCGCTGACCATGGAGGCGTTTGCCATTGACGATGACCCGGAAGAGTCCGCCGGGGTAGTCATTCCCGCAGCCATGGCTTTCATCGGCCTGTCGTTTGTCGCCTGTGCACTGATCATCGCCGGCCTGCCGCCGCTGTCCGGTTTCCTCGCCAAGTTTGCCCTGTTCCATGCCGTACTCAACCCTGCCGGCACCGCGACCGACACCCTCTATTACGCCGGCCCGCTGGCCTGGGGCATCCTGGCGATGGTCATCCTGTCAGGACTGTCGGCGATCATTTCGCTGATGCGCTTCGGCGTGCGAACCTTCTGGGCCGCGCCTGACGCCAGAGCGCCACGCCTGCAGCTGAGCGAGGCCGCTCCGATCTCGGTGCTGGTGTTGCTGTGCATCACCCTCAGTGTGGCCGCCGGGCCGACTATCAGCTATCTCGACCGCACCTCTGCGGCGCTGCACGAGCCCAGTCTCTATATGGATCGGGTGCTGACCAGTCCGGCGGTCCCGGGTGTCGTAGGTCAGACGGGAGGTGAACAATGAAGCGCTGGTTACCCACTCCGCTGATTTCGATCTCGCTGCTGCTGCTGTGGCTGATGCTGAACCAGAGCATCGCCCCGGCGCACCTGCTGCTCGGCGCAATTATCGGTATCGCCATACCGCTGCTGATCGCTCCGCTGCGACCGACTCCGGTGAAGGTGTCCCGGCCGCTGACCATCATCCGGCTCACCGCACACTCACTGGTCGAGATTCTCCGCTCCTGCTTCAACGTCTGCATGCTGATCCTGTTCCGCCGGGACCGGCTCAACACCCAGTTCATCCGCATCCCGCTGGACCTGCGCGACCCCCACGGCCTGGCGGTGCTGGCCTGCATCATCAACTCGACACCGGGTACCGTGTGGGTCGAAATCATCCCAGGCAGCAGTGACCTGGCGCTGCATGTATTTGACCTGCATGACGCCGACTGGTGGGTGGACATGATCAAGACCAAGCTTGAGCGTCCTCTGATTGATATCTTTGAACAGGAGAAGCCATGATTGCCCTGATGCTGGCTGCGGCGCTCGGTTTCGCCCAGCTCTGCGTGCTGCTGGCACTGATCTTCTGCGCCATCCGGCTGCTGCGTGGTCCCAGCGCACAGGACCGGGTACTGGCGCTGGACTCGCTGTGGATGGCAGCCATGCTGTTCATTCTATTGCTGGGGATGCGCTTTTCCAACGTGATCTACTTCGAGGCGGCACTGTTGATAGCCCTGACCGGCTTCGTCTCCTCCATCGCGCTGGCCAAATTCCTCACACGTGGGGAGATCATCGAATGAGCAGTTTCCTGACTCTGTCGATGGGCGACATCAGCCCCTGGCTGGCAGTGCCTATCGCCCTGCTGTTGATACTCGGTGGACTGATCACTTTCACCGGCGCACTGGGCCTGCTTCGGCTGCCCAATTTCTACCAGCGGATCCACGGTCCCGCCGTGTTCATTACGGTAGGAACCGGATGCTTCCTGATCGCCTCGATGCTGTACTTCACCGGCACGCTGGAGCGGCCGGTCGTGCATGAACTGCTGATCACGGCCTTCGTGCTGCTGACCGCGCCGGTGGTATCGATGATGATCATGCGTGCTGCGGTCTACCGGGACCTGCGCAAACGCAGACCGGACGGCAAGCCTGGCGACGCTTACCAGTTTCCGGACGACCAATAGAACCGGGCCGCAGCGAGGTGCGGCCCGTAAGACAGGAACCAGACGTGAGGCTGGCAGTTATTCCGATTTACCGCTGGCCATCGCCAGGCCCGGCATCAGCATGCTGCCGAGGCGGAACAGGTTACCACCCTGACTGAGCAGCAAGCGCGGTCCCTTGGAGCCGATAATCTTGCCTGCCAGCAGCCCACCCACCGACGCCACCGCTACCCAGACCAGGGGGGGTATCCTGGCAACCGCGGCGCGGCGTTCGCGACCATCAAGCTTGAGCAGGGCCAGCTCTATCGCCAGTTGCTCGTCCAGTGTCCGGATCTGGTTTTCCAGCATCTTGCGGCTCATTGAATTGCTCCTTCAAGGCTTTCAGCTGGCGGTTGGTCGCCGGGAATGACAGGCTCTTCGCAAACTTCTTGCAATAGGCCGCCATCACGCCCATCGCCACCAGTTGCACCGCTATAAAGGTGACAATCCCGAGGGCGACCGAGTCCAGCCAGACGTACACCAGCCAGCCGAGCAACGTGGAAAGACCGATCCATGCCAGAATGGCGATCGGTATCATGGCCAGCCCGAGAACCAGCAGGCGACCGGAGTCGCCCGCCGCCAGGCGCAGCTCCAACCCGGCCAGGCGAACCAGGTCGCCACCGGCCAGAGCGGCATGTTCCAGCCACTCCACCGATGACTTCAGTTCGCCGAGCAGCGGTTGCGGCTCTTGGGGCTGACCCCCCGCGTCTCCACTCTCGGGAGTGCTCTGCCCTGGGACTGTCATTTTTTCGAGGTCAGTTGCGCTACGAGGAAGCCGGCGGCAAAGGCAATGCCAAGCGTTGCCAGCGGTTTGTCATGCAGATAGCTGTTGGCCTGATCACAGAGTTCGGTGGCCTTGCTCTTGCCCTTACCCAGCTGCGCCTCGGCATCCTGTTTCCAGTTCATCCCCGCCGCCTCGGCGGCATGACGGAAATGCTCCTTGGCTTCCATGAGCTTGCTATAGGCAGCCGACACTGCTTCCTTGCCGGATTCGATCTCCGCCTTCCTGTCAGCGTTGTTCTGGTTTGCTACGGGTCCGTTATTCTCAACAGCAGTCATGTTCGTGGCTCCTTGATAGCTTCGGAAAGGTCGGGCTAATCGCCCTGACACAATACTTGACTATGGGAAGCCGTCCCGTGTTCCCGCTTTATTCACCTGACAGCTCAGGGACCGCCGGCCAGCCAGTCCATGCGCCAGCTGCCCTGCCCCGACTGCGCCAGTCTGGCGGCGAGCCAGGGCAGTGTCTCTTCCAGCTGTTCCCACAGCGGCCAGGGCGGGTTCACCAGCATCAGGCCTGACCCATTCAGCCCCAGATTGGTATCCATCGGCCGCACGCCCAGCTCGACGCGCAGCACCTTGGGCAGGCCCGCGTCGCCCATGCGCCGGTAGAACTCGCGCAGCTGGCGCTCGTCCTTGATCGGGTACCACAAGGCGATGATGGTCTGGCGCATGCGCTGGACGGCGGCCTGCACCTGCGCTACGCAGCGCTCCAGATCATCGCCCTTCTCGAACGGCGGATCCAGCAGCCACAGCGCGCGTTTTTCCGCCACCGGCAGAAATGCCCGGGGTAATTCATAACCGTCGCGCTGATGCACGGCGACCCGGTCGTCAGCGGCAAAGTGCTCCCTGAGGGTCGCCGCATCCTCTGGATGGAGCTCGCTGAGAATCAGCCTGTCATGCGCACGCAATGCGGCCGCGGCCAGCTGCGGCGAGCCGGGGTACAGACCAAGCTCACCGTCCGGGTTATACAGGCTGATTGCGTCGCGGTAGTCCGCCAGCAGTTCCGGCAGATCATCCCGCTCCCACAGACGGCCAATGCCATCAAGATATTCACCGGTGCGGCCGGCGTCGGTTCCCGTCAGATCATACAGACCGGTGCCGGCATGGCTGTCCAGATAACAGAGCGGCGCGTCCTTGCGCTGCATGAGGCGAATCATCCGCAGCACGACGGCATGCTTGAGGACGTCGGCGTGATTGCCGGCGTGAAAGCTGTGGCGATAGTTCATGACTCTTCCAGAAAAATAGCTGTGCGGTGGGATCGCCCCGGGGCGATCCCGCTTCGAGAGGCAGGTCAGCCGTTCAGCTCGCGCCAGGCATCCAGTCGACGGATCTTCTGGCCTTGCTTGCGTAACGCAGCCAGCAACCCCGGCTGCACGTCCGGCTCTACCAGCGGGTATTGTTCGAGCAGAGCCTGCAGTTTGTTCAACTCACCGTAGAGCCGGTCGGCTTCCGGCACCTCCAGAAACTGGCGAAAGCCCGACAGCAGAAAAGCCAGCCGTTGCAGCCTGGGTTGCTGGTCCAGCCAGACATTGACCTCGTCATCCGCGTCGTTCTGATGGGGTACCCGAAGCTCCTGTATCTCCCTGGCCACCGCAGCAAGCAACCAGCGGGGCAGCGTCAGCGCACCAACCCGATCACCCCGCGGCGGGCGCCCGTTTTTCCAGCCGGCTTCATGCAGCCACAGTGCCAGACTCAGAAACAGCTGTCCCCAGGCAGGATCATCAACGCTGCGTTCGAACACGGCGGGCGCCTGCTCCCGGGCTGCGCGGCCCTCTTCGTCGTCGGCCCAGCCAGCCAGCACCAAAGGGCGGTATTGCTGCAACAGCTCATCCAGTACCGGAACGAAGTCCCGGCTGGTACTGCGCGGTACCGCCAGATCGAACACGCTGAAAAATGCCCGCAGACTGACCAGCTGGGAGACCAGATCACGGAACAGCCGCCACTGGCCGCTGAAGCGGTATTGTTCGGCCAGGCGCTGACTGTGCCCGAGCAATTGCCAGCCGGCCGCCGCGACGATCTCGTCCACCGGCGTAGCCGCCGACCAGGGATGGGCTTCCAGCTGCAGCTCGTAGCTGGCTGGATCGTACAGCCGATACCCCCGCTCGGCCTTGCTGATATCACAGGGCATCAGCGAAACATCGCCAGCCAGGCTGACCGCCAGCTCAAGCAGCGCGGCGGGCGAACCGCTGCGCAGTTCCAGCTCCAGCTCGCAGATAGGCTCGGCGCGACCATCGGCCAGCACCTCACCCTGATCAAGCGCTGCCTCCACTTCCACCTGTTCTTCACCGCGCTGCCAGCGCAGGATGGCCTTGGTCCGCTGGAAGTCCGTGGTGAACATCGGCTGCAGGCTGAGCTTGTCGAGCCCGGCCAGGCTGGCCGGCCAGCAACTGTCGTCCAGCAGTGTCAGGTCGAGGGCGGGGCCGCCCACCGGCCAGTCCCATTCGTTGCGCTCGGACAGCCCGGCCACGCTCTGGCCCTTGCTCTTGAGCGTCTGGATGAACTGCTCGCCGTCGCGCCTTACCCGCAGGGCAACCCGGGCCGCTGCCAGATCCCGCGCAGCCGTATCGTAGTACTGGTTATACAGCGTGCCGGTCTGCCAGTCGCCGACCAGACGCTCATTCAACAAGGGGTGCTGACGCAGAACAGCCAGCGCCGACGGGGAGACCCGCAGTTTTATTTCTGTTTCCTTGACCATTCCGATTCTCGTGACTAATAGCCTTTTGCAGACGCCCGCGTCCGGATTGTTACCATTTTCAGCCTATCGGGTGACCATGCCGTGAACCGGGACTATAATCAGCCACCCTTCAAGCCTTGGAGCTCGGTATATGCCCAACAATCCTATCCTCAATCTCTTCGGTCGTTCACCCATCGGCCCGATGCAGCGGCATATGGCCAAGGCCCATGAATGCACAGAACAGCTGGTGCCCTTTATCGATGCCCTGATGGCAGAGGACTGGGTCGAAGCCGAACGCATTCAGCTGCAGATATCCCACCTTGAACGCGAAGCCGACCAGATGAAGAAGAATATTCGCGTCAGTCTGCCCAACAGTCTGTTCCTCTCGGTTCCGCGCTCCGACCTGCTCGAACTGCTCAGTGTACAGGACAAGATTGCCAACCGCGCCAAGGATATTGCTGGCCTGATGCTGGGACGCAAGATGAAGATCCACCCTGATGCGCAACCCGCATTCAGAAGCTTCGTCGTGCGCTCGGTGGATGCCTCGGCACAGGCACTGCTGGCTATCCGCGAACTGAGCGAGCTGATGGAGACCAGCTTCGCCGGCCGCGAGCTCAAGCATATGGAGAGTCTGATCGACGAGCTCGAGCACATCGAGCACGAAACAGATGAAATGCAGATCAAGCTGCGGGCCCAACTGTACAAGCGAGAGGCCGTTCTACCTCCGGTGGACGTCATGTTCACCTACCAGATCATCGAATGGATCGGTGATGTGGCCGACCGCGCGGAACGCGTCGGCAACCGTCTGGGAATCATCATGGCCCGTTAACGGCTGAATCTTTTCATTCACAAGAGTTTTAAACTTATGACCCTGATCGCAGAATACGGCACCATTCTGTTGGTGCTCGCCTGCTTGTTCGGCTTCTTCATGGCATGGGGGGTAGGCGCCAACGACGTCGCCAATGCCATGGGCACGTCGGTCGGCTCCCGAGCCCTGACCATCAAGCAGGCAATTCTCATTGCAATGGTCTTCGAGTTCCTCGGCGCCTATCTTGCCGGCGGCTCAGTCACCCAGACGATCCGCAGCGGTATTGTCGATGCCTCGATGATCACGCCCGATCAGATGGTGTTCGGGATGCTGGCATCGCTGCTGGCGGCGGGGACCTGGCTGCTGGTGGCCTCGATCAAGGGCTGGCCGGTATCTACCACCCATTCCATCATCGGCGCGGTCATCGGTTTTGCCGCGGTCGGGGTGTCAGTGGATTCGGTGCGCTGGGCCGGCGTATTGCCGATCGTCTCAAGCTGGGTCATCTCCCCGCTCTTGGCCGGCACCATCAGCTTCATGATCTTCATGAGCGTGCACCGGCTGATTCTGGATACCGACAATCCCTTCGCCAATGCCAAACGCTATATCCCGATCTACATGTTTGCGGTCGGCTTCATCCTCACCCTGATGACCCTGACCAAGGGCCTCAAGCACGTCGGCCTGGACCTGAGCGACATGGAAAGCTTCGGCCTGGCGGTGCTGGCCGGCCTGGTGGTGACCGGCCTTGGCGTACTGCTGATGAGCCGCATCAAGGAAGACAGTGGCGGCACCGTTCACGCCAACGGCGTCGAGCGGGTGTTCGCCATCCTGATGATCTTCACCGCCTGTGCCATGGCCTTCGCCCACGGCTCCAACGACGTGGCCAACGCGGTAGGCCCGCTGGCGGCCATCGTCGGCGTGTTGCAGTCAGGTGTTATCCAGGCCGAGTCTACCGTACCGGGCTGGGTGCTGCTGCTGGGCGCCGTGGGTATCGTGGTGGGTCTGGCTACCTATGGCTACAAGGTCATCACCACCATCGGCAAGCACATCACCGAGCTGACGCCGAGCCGCGGTTTCGCCGCCGAGCTGGCCGCAGCCTCCACCGTCGTCGGCGCTTCCGGTCTCGGCCTGCCGGTCTCCACCACCCACACCCTGGTCGGCGCGATTCTCGGGGTCGGCATGGCGCGCGGGATCGCGGCGCTCAACCTGCGTGTCATCGGCAGCATCTTCACCTCGTGGGTGGTCACCCTGCCGGCAGGCGCAATCCTGTCGATCGTGTACTTCTCGGTGTTCTCGACCATCTTCCGCTGACGCCAGCGGCTGGCTGTCGTAAGCTGGCCTGACAGTTACACCCTGCGATCGTGCACACGGTCGCAGGGCTTCAGTCAGGAGTACCGTTATGCCTCTGCCTTCGCTCAGGGCGCAATTTGCTGCCCTGCTGCAAACACCCTCCATCAGTTGCACTCAGCCGGAGCTGGATCAGTCCAACCTGCCGGTCATCCACCTGCTGGCCGACTGGCTTGGCAATCTGGGCTTCGACTGCCGCATCCAGCCAATCGACGGCGCACCGGGCAAGGCCAACCTCATCGCCACCCTGGGTACCGGCACCGGTGGGCTGGTACTGGCCGGGCATACCGACACCGTGCCCTGCAACCCGGACCGCTGGCAGAATGATCCCTTCGATCTGACCGAAAAGGATGGCCGCTGGTACGGCCTGGGCAGCTGCGACATGAAGGGCTTCTTTCCGCTGATCATCGAAGCCCTGCAGCCATTACTGGATCAGCCGTTCAAACAGC
This sequence comes from Halopseudomonas pertucinogena, assembly GCF_014646575.1. GTDB lineage: Bacteria > Pseudomonadota > Gammaproteobacteria > Pseudomonadales > Pseudomonadaceae > Halopseudomonas > Halopseudomonas pertucinogena. The sequence goes on from NZ_BMNN01000003.1 coordinate 275,686, forward strand.
CGCTGATCATCCTCGCCACCGCTGACGAAGAGAGCGCCATGGGCGGCGCCCAGGCGCTGGTCGTCGACGACCTGTCCGGCGCACGTCATGCGGTCATCGGCGAGCCGACCGGCATGCAGCCGATCCGCGTGCACAAAGGGATATTGATGGAGCGGGTCGACATCATCGGCAAGGCCGGCCATTCGTCGGACCCAACCCTGGGGCGCAATGCCATCGAGGCCATGCACCAGGTGATCAGTGAACTGATGACACTGCGCACCGGCTGGCAGCGCCAGTGGCACAACCCGCTGTTCAGCGTCCCCACTCCCACCTTGAACCTGGGTTGCATTCACGGGGGCGACAACCCCAACCGCATCTGCGGCCGCTGCGCCCTGGAGTTCGACCTGCGCCCACTCCCCGGCATGGACCCGGAGGAACTGCGCGCCACTATCCGCCAGCGTCTGGCGGCGGTCGCCGAGCAACATCAGGTGGCAATTGACTACCAGCCCCTGTTCCCCGGCGTCGCCCCGCTGGATACACCGGCCAATGCCGAGATCGTCCGCGCCTGCGAGCAGCTGACCGGGCACAGTGCCGGCAGTGTCGCCTTTGCCACCGAAGGCCCGTATCTGAACCAGCTGGGTCTGCAGACGGTGATTCTCGGGCCTGGTGACATAGCCCAGGCACACCAGCCGGACGAGTATCTTTCCATCGACCGGATAGAGCCGACGGTGCGGGTGCTGCGGGAGCTGATCGGGCGGTTCTGTCTGCGGGGGTAGGGTGTTGCCCTGTGCGGTTGGCTTTGTCCTCTCCCCCTCTACCTGAACGGCGGCTCGTCAAAGCTGCGCAGCTTGCGCGAGTGCAGGCTGCTGTCCCCGCGCAGCCGCTCCAGCGCGGCAATCCCGATATGCAGGTGCTGGGTCACCGCTCTCTCGTAGAACGCCCCTGCCGCCCCGGGCAGCTTGATCTCGCTGTGCAGCGGCTTGTCCGACACGCACAGCAAGGTTCCATAGGGCACCCGCAGGCGATATCCCTGTGCGGCAATGGTGCCGCTTTCCATGTCCACCGCCACCGCCCTCGCCAGGTTGATCAGCGGTCGCTCCTGGGCCCAGCGCAGCTCCCAGTTGCGGTCATCGTAGGTGAGGACGGTGCCGGTACGCAGGCGCCGTTTCAGCGCGTCACCATGATCGCCCGTGACCTCGGCAGCGGCATCCTGCAGCGCCTGCTGCACCTCTGCCAGCGCCGGCAATGGAATGTTGGGCGGCAGCACCCGGTCGAGAATCCCGTCCCGGCGCATATAGGCGTGGGCCAGCACGTAATCGCCGATGGTCTGCGACTGGCGCAGGCCGCCGCAGTGGCCGATCATCAGCCAGCAGTGCGGGCGCAGCACCGCCAGATGATCGGTGATGTTCTTGGCATTGGACGGGCCCACACCGATATTGACCAGGGTGATGCCGTCGCCGTCCGCCGCCTGCAGGTGGTAGGCCGGCATCTGAAACTTGTGCCACACCACACTGTCGAGTATCGCCTGCATCTCGCCCTCGGCCATGCCGCGCTCGACGATGATGTTGCCCGGAAGCACCATGCGGCAGAAACGCGAATCGCCCAGCAGCATGTCGAGCCCGTGGCGCACGAACTGGTCGACGTACCTGTGGTAGTTGGTCAGCAGTATCCAGGGCTGCACGTGCCGCCAGTCGCTGCCGGTGTAATGCACCAGCCGGCGCAGGGAAAAATCCACCCGCGCCGCATCGAACAGGGCCAGCGGCAGGGGATCGCTGTGTTGCCAGTCGATCAGGCCATCGGCGCTGCCGTCAGTCGCGGCGGCCAGGTCGGTGCTGGGGAACACTCTTGCCAATTCGGAGGCGGTCACCCCCGAACCGGCGAGCTCGTCCCCCTGGTCGACCACATAGGGATAGGGAATCGGCTGCTCGCTGACGCCCACCTCGATGCGCACCCTGAATTCGCTCATCAGTGGCCGCAGCTGCTCCAGCAGATAGCCCCGGAAATCGTTCGGGTGGGTCACGGTAATACTGTAGGTGCCCGGCACCTGCACCTTGGCCCAGGCCCTTGCACTGGAGCCGGGCGCGCCGTCGCCGGCCCAGCTCAGACGCAATTCAGGATAGCGGAACAGTCGCAGCTGCTCGGCGGTCGGGCGGCTGCGATCCTTTACATAGCCCTTCAGCGACTTGCTCAGCGCCTCCACCGCCTGTTGATACAACAGTGCCAGTCGGTCCACCGCCGCTTCGGGCGTGGTCACTGCAATGAAGTTGTCGGAACCCGTAGTCACTTTGCTCTCTCTTCTGATCGGTCTGTGTATGCATATATCTTGCCTGCGTTTCAGGCTGATGGCACCACCGGTGCCCGGGCCTTGATGGACCGCCACCATTATCTCTACACTGGCGTTTTCCCACGGAACAGCAGCATGTCCGACTACGTCAAGTGGTTCCGCCACTCCACGCCCTATATCAACACGCACCGCGAGCGGACCTTCGTGGTGCTGTTGCCCGGCGAAGCCATCGCGCACCCGAACTTCAACAACATCATCAACGACATCATGCTGCTCAACAGCCTGGGTGTACGTCTGGTGCTGGTGCACGGTACGCGCCCGCAGATCGAGGAGCGGCTGGCGGCCCGGGGCATGCAGTCGCGCTATCACAACGACCTGCGGATCACCGACAGCGACACCCTGGGCTGCGTGACCGATGCCGTCGGCAGTCTGCGCATCGCCATCGAGGCGCGTCTGTGCACCCTGGCCGGCCAGGGCAGCCGCCTGCGCGTGGTCAGCGGCAATCTGGTGACCGCCAAACCGATCGGTGTGATAGACGGCGTCGACCTGCACCACACCGGCGAGGTCCGCCGCATCGACCGCAAGGCGATCAATCGCCATCTGGACGACGGCGCCATTGTGCTGCTCTCGGCCATGGGCTACTCCCCCACCGGCGAGGTGTTCAATCTGGCCTGCGAGGATGTGGCGATCAGCACCGCTACCGCGCTGGAGGCGGATAAGCTGATCCTGTTCGGCCCGGACACCGGCATCTTCGACAGCGACGGCCAGCTGCTGCGCGAACTCAAGCCCAGCCGGGCCCTGCCCCTGCTCGAAGCCCTTGGCAACAGCCTGCCCGGCGCCCTGCTCGCTGCGGCATGCAAGGCCTGTGAGGCGGGACTGTCGCGCAGCCATATCGTCAGCTATGCCGAAGACGGTGCCATGCTCACCGAACTGTTCACCCGGGACGGCGGCGGCACCCTGGTGACCAAGGAACCCTTCGAGAAGATCCGCAACGCCAGCATCGACGACGTAGCCGGCCTGCTTGACCTGCTGCGCCCGCTCGAGCAGGCGGGCATCCTGGTCCGGCGTTCCCGCGAGGTGCTGGAAACCGAAATCGACCAGTTCACGCTGATCGAGCGCGACGGCATGATCATCGGTTGTGTCGCGCTCTATCCGCTGGACGAGCACAGCGCCGAACTGGCCTGCGTGGCCATCCATCCGGATTACCGTCATGGCGGGCGCGGTGACCAGCTGCTGGAGCACATCGAAGCCAAGGCGCGCCGGCTGGGGCTGAGCACCCTGTTCGTGCTCACCACCCGCACCGCCCACTGGTTCCGCGAGCGCGGCTTCGAACCCAGCTCGGTGGAGCGGCTGCCGCAGCAGCGGGCCTCGCTGTACAACTACCAGCGCAACTCGAAGGTATTCGAGAAGCATCTGTAGAGGCCGGGGCTGCTGACGCAGCCCGATCGTGCCCAGGTCGGCACTCTTGCAATTCACAGCGGAAGATGATTCTCCGCGGGGGCGCCGCCTGGCAGCCAGAGCTGCAGCGCGGGCGGCAAATTGATATGCTAAGCCCCATCCTGCACCACGCATAACGAGACAATATCCATGCCTGATTACCGTTCCAAGACGTCCACCCACGGCCGCAACATGGCCGGCGCCCGTGCCCTGTGGCGCGCGACCGGCATGAAGGATGAAGACTTCAAGAAGCCGATCATCGCCATCGCCAACTCTTTCACCCAGTTCGTGCCGGGGCACGTGCACCTGAAAGACATGGGCCAGCTGGTCGCCCGCGAGATCGAGAAAGCCGGCGGCGTGGCCAAGGAATTCAACACCATCGCGGTGGATGACGGTATCGCCATGGGTCACGACGGCATGCTGTATTCCCTGCCCAGCCGGGAAATCATTGCCGACTCGGTCGAGTACATGGTCAATGCCCACTGCGCCGATGCCATTGTCTGCATTTCCAACTGCGACAAGATCACCCCCGGCATGTTGATGGCCGCCCTGCGCCTGAACATCCCGGTGGTGTTCGTCTCCGGCGGTCCGATGGAAGCGGGCAAGACCAAGCTGGCCAGCCACGGGCTGGACCTGGTTGATGCCATGGTCGCCGCCGCCGACGACTCCTGTTCCGACGAGACGGTTGCTGAATACGAGCGCAGCGCCTGCCCCACCTGCGGCAGCTGCTCGGGCATGTTCACCGCCAACTCCATGAACTGCCTGATGGAAGCGCTGGGCCTGGCGCTGCCCGGCAACGGCTCCGTACTGGCCACCCATGCTGACCGCGAGCAGCTGTTCCTGCAGGCCGCGCGCACCGTGGTTGAACTGACCCAGCGTTATTACCGCGACGGTGACGAATCCGTTCTGCCGCGCAATATCGCGAATTTCAAGGCTTTCGAAAACGCCATGACCATGGATATCGCCATGGGCGGCTCGACCAACACCATCCTGCACCTGCTGGCCGCCGCGCAGGAAGGCGAAGTGGATTTCGATCTGCGTGATATCGACCGTCTGTCGCGTACCGTGCCCGAGCTGTGCAAGGTGGCGCCGAATATCCAGAAGTACCACATGGAAGACGTGCACCGCGCCGGCGGCATTTTCGCCATTCTCGGCTCCCTGGCGCGCGGCGGACTGCTGCACACCGACCTGCCGACCATCCACAGCAAGACCATGGCCGAGGCGATCGCCAGGTGGGACATTACCCAGACCAGTGACGAGGCGGTGCATACCTTCTACAAGGCTGGCCCGGCAGGTATCCCCACCCAGACCGCGTTCAGCCAGAGTACCCGCTGGCCGACCCTGGATCTGGACCGCGAAAACGGCTGTATCCGCAGTGTCGAGCACGCCTACAACAAGGAAGGTGGCCTGGCTGTGCTCTACGGCAACATCGCGCTTGATGGCTGCGTGGTCAAGACCGCGGGCGTTGATCCCTCGATCTGGGTATTTGAAGGCACGGCGAAGATCTTCGAAAGCCAGGACAGCGCAGTGCGCGGCATCCTCAATGATGAGGTCAAGCCGGGCGATGTAGTGATCATCCGCTACGAAGGTCCCAAGGGCGGGCCGGGCATGCAGGAAATGCTCTACCCCACCAGCTACCTGAAGTCCAAGGGGCTGGGCAAGGAATGCGCACTGCTGACTGACGGCCGCTTCTCTGGCGGCACTTCCGGCCTGTCCATCGGCCATGCCTCGCCGGAGGCCGCCGCCGGCGGTGCCATCGGTCTGGTGCGTGAAGGTGATCGCATCCTGATCGACATTCCCAACCGCAGCATCAACCTGCTGGTCTCCGACGAAGAGTTGGCCCAGCGCCGCGTCGAGCAGGATGCCAAGGGCTGGAAACCGGCGGAGCAGCGCGCTCGCAAGGTCTCCACCGCCCTGAAGGCCTACGCCCTGCTGGCCACCAGCGCCGACAAGGGCGCGGTACGCAACAAGGCCATGCTGGAAGACTGACCGGTAACGGCGGAGTAGCGCTCAGCTACTCCGCCCGGGCCGCGTCCAGTTCATTCAGCGCCTCGGCCAGTTTCTCCTCACGCTTCCTGATCTTCTCCTGATCGCCGCTGCGCATGGCATCGGCCAGATCGTCCCTGCGCTCAGCCACCTCCGCTTCGCTCTCCGCTATCTTCTCGCGACGATCCGCCGCCAGCCCCTCCTCGCTGCAATTGCGCCGTACCGCTGCCAGCGCCTCGCTCAGACCTTCCATCTGCCGCTCATTGCCCGCCGCTTCGGCTGCCTGCAGCTGCTCGCTGATGCGTTGCTCCTTCCGCGCACAGGTCTGCCGTTCACCCTCGGATTCCTGCGCCTGCGCCGGCATGGCCAGCAACAGCGCTATCAGTAATGTCTTGCTCATGGACTCGTTCCGCGCCAGGGATACCAGCCATCAGCATAGCCAATCGCGAGGAATATCAAGGGGCGGAAAGGACATCCGCAACAACGAACCGGTTCATGAACAAAGGCGCGATGCCGCTCTGACGGGTTGACTGCAGCGCTGCTGGCGGTGCCGATCAATCGGCGGCGGGCCGGATCCAGGTTTCAAAGCAGTACGCGGGTGTCGTCTCGCCCGCCGGGTGCGCTTCGCTGGCAACCCGCTGCCAGCCCGGAAAATCCGGGAAAAACGCATCACCCTCTACCGCAAGGTCGATACGGGTCAGGTAGATGCGATCGGCCTGCGGCAATGCCTGGGCATACAGCTGGCCCCCGCCGATCAGCATGATTTCCTCCACACCCTGCTCCCTGGCCCACTCATCGGCACGGCTGATGGCCGCGTCCAGCCCGGTAAAGACCTCTGCTCCTTCAAGCTGCAGCCCCGGCTGGCGGCTGACCACCAGGTTGAGCCGGCCAGGCAGCGGCCTGCCCAGCGAATCCCAGGTCTTGCGGCCCATGATGATGGGCTTGCCCAGGGTCAGCGCCTTGAAGTGCCTGAGGTCCTGTGGCAGATGCCAGGGCATGCTGTTGTTCAGCCCGATCACCCGATCATGGGCGCAGGCGGCGATCAGACAAAGCGGCAGCGTCGTTTTCATCAGACCGCCACCGGCGCCTTGATATGGGGGTGGGACTGATAACCTTCGAGCGTGAAGTCATCGAAGGTGAAGGCGAACAGGTCCTTCACCTCCGGGTTCAACCGCATGGTCGGCAACGGGTAGGGTTCGCGACCCAGTTGCAGATCGGCCTGCTCGACATGGTTGGCGTACAGGTGGCAATCCCCGCCGGTCCAGATGAACTCGCCGGGCTGCAGGCCGCAGACCTGCGCCACCATCAGGGTCAGCAGCGCGTAGCTGGCAATATTGAAGGGCACGCCGAGGAAGATATCCGCAGAGCGCTGGTACAGCTGGCAGCTCAGTTTGCCGTCCGCCACGTAGAACTGGAACAGCGCGTGGCACGGCGGCAGCGCCATCTCGTCAACCAGCGCGGGATTCCAGGCCGAGACGATCAGCCTGCGCGAATCCGGATTGGTTCTGATCATCTCCAGCAGCTTGCTGATCTGGTCGATCGATTCGCCATTGGGTGCCGGCCAGCTGCGCCATTGGTAACCGTAGACCGGGCCGAGATCACCGTTCTCATCGGCCCACTCGTCCCAGATGGAAACGCCGTTTTCCTTCAGGTAGCGGATATTGGTATCGCCCTGCAGAAACCACAGCAACTCATGGATGATGGAGCGCAGATGGCACTTCTTGGTAGTGACCAGAGGGAAGCCATCGGCCAGATCAAAGCGCATCTGGTGGCCGAACACGCTCCAGGTGCCAGTACCGGTGCGATCACTCTTGAAAGTGCCGGACTCGCGCGCCCGGCGCATCAGTTCAAGATACTGTTTCATGCCTTACATCCCCCTTGCGATACCCCCACCAGATGAAGGCGGCACCGAGCAGAATCATTGGTATACAGAGCAGCTGACCCATGGTCAGCCAGCCGAAGGCCAGGTAGCCGATATGGGCATCCGGCTCGCGGAAGAATTCGACGAAAAAGCGGAAAGCGCCATAGCACACGGCGAACAGGCCGCATACGCTCATGGTCGGGCGCGGCCTGCGGGAAAAGAGCCAGAGTATGACAAACAGCGCCACACCCTCCAAGGCGAACTGGTAGAGCTGCGACGGGTGGCGCGCCAGCTGCAGCGGATCGGTGGGAAATATCATGGCCCAGGGCACATCGGTCGGTCTGCCCCACAGCTCGGCATTGATGAAGTTGCCGATCCGCCCGGCGCCCAGACCAATCGGCACCAGCGGTGCGATGAAGTCCATCAGCCGAAAGAAGCCCACCTGATGCTTGCGGGAAAACCACCAGGTCGCCAGCAGCACGCCGATCAGCCCGCCGTGGAAGGACATGCCGCCCTTCCAGATCTGCAGTACCAGTGAAGGATCATTGATATAGGAGGCCAGATCGTAGAACAGCACGTAGCCCAACCGTCCGCCGGCGATGACCCCCAGCGCCACCCAGAACACCAGGTCCGACAGGGTGTCACGGGACCAAGTCGGCTCGAAACGGTGCAGGCGGCGGCCGGCCAGCCACCAGGCGCCGCCGATACCGGCCAGATACATCAGGCCGTACCAGTGAATCTGCAACGGTCCCAGGGACAGGGCGACGGGATCAATCTGCGGGTAAGTCAGCATGACATGGTCCTAGAGTAGAAAGTTGATGCCCACCAGCACCAGCAGCAACGCGAACAGCCGCTTGAGCAGGCGCTGCGACAGCCGGTGGGCCAGGCGCGCACCATAACCGGCAAAGAACACACTGGTGGCGGCGATGCCGACCATCGCCGGCAGATACACATAGCCGAGGCTCCAGTCCGGCAGCTGAGGCCCGGCCCAGCCGGCCACCATGAAGCTGATCGCGCCGGCCAGCGCGATGGGCATGCCACAGGCCGCCGAGGTCGCCACCGCCTGCTGCATCGGCACGCTGCGCCACACCAGAAAGGGCACCGTCAGCGACCCGCCGCCGATACCGAAGATGGTCGAGGCCCAGCCGATCACCCCGCCGGCGATGGTCAGCGCCGGCTTGCCGGGCTCGCTTAGCGCGGCCCGGGGCTTCAGCTCGAAGGCCATCTGGATCGCCACGCAGATGGCAAAGACCCCGATGACCTTCTGCAGTACCGGCCCGCTCAGAGCCGTGGCAGTCAGCGCACCCAGCACGCAGCCGAACACGATGCCCAGCGCCAGCCAGCCGAAGAACGGCCAGCGCACCGCACCCATCTTGTGATGTGCACGCACCGAGTTGATCGAGGTGAAGGCAATGGTGGCCAGTGAGGTTCCGACGGCCATGTGCGTCAGCACATCGGGAGCAAACCCCTGCAGGGCGAAGCTGTAAACCAGCACCGGGACGATGATCATGCCGCCACCGACACCGAACAGCCCCGCCAGGACGCCCGCGCAGGCGCCCAGTACCAGATAGATGATGAACTCCATGACTCCCCCGGGTCACGCTGACCAGCTGGCTAGTGTAACCAAAACCGCAGCCCGCTGCTTCGCCATGGCCGGGAAATTGCCGAACAAAGTCAGTAGACTGGGGAAAACTCAATGGAGTCCGCTATGTGTCTTATCGCCTTTGCATGGCAGATGTCCGGTCGCCCCCTGCTGCTGCTCGGCAACCGTGATGAATTTCACCCCAGGGCCACCCGGCCGGCCGGTTTCTGGAATGAGGAAGGCCACCCGCAGCTGCTGGCCGGCAAGGACCTGGAAGCCGGCGGTACCTGGCTGGGCGTCACCCGCAGCGGACGCTTCGCGGCACTGACCAACATACGCTCGCCCGCAGCGTGCCGGGGACCGCGTTCCAGGGGCGATCTGGTGCGGGATTATCTGACCGGCCGCCTGTCTCCCGAGGCATACCTGACCGACATAACGCAGAACCTGGGCGACTATGCCGGATTCAACCTGCTGGTCGGCACCATGCAGGAGCTGTGGTTCCTCAACAGTGACGAGGCCCAGCCGAGGCCGCTGGAGCCAGGCGTCTATGGCCTGTCCAATGCATCGCTGAACGACCCCTGGCCCAAGCTGCAGGCCCTGTGCCGGGGTTTGGAGGAACGTCTGGACAGCGACTGCGACAGCGATGAGCTGCTGGAACTGCTGAAAGACAGCCGGGAATATCCCGACGACCAGCTGCCGGACAGCGGCGTCGGCCTGGAATGGGAGCGACGCCTGTCCGCCGCGTTCATTCTCGGGGAGGACTACGGCACCCGCGCCAGCAGTCTGCTGGCCATCGATGCCGATGGCAGCATCACCTTTGTCGAGCAGGGTTTCGGTCCGAATGGACAGGAGCTGGGGGAGTCGGGGTGGATTCTCTAAGCGGAACGTAGAGCCGCCTCAACTTTCCGTAAGAGTACAAGCGGGATAAACGTCGCACAGCTGTCCATCCATCTTGAACTGTCTGAAACGGGGAGGCTCAGTGCAGAAAAAGTCAGACCCCTGTTTTGCACAGGCGCGATACCCTTCAGGGGTTTTTACCCATTCGCGAGGGTCTCTGGGGTTGTCTTCCGGCTCAAGCTCGAAGGTGAAATGAATGTTCTTGCCCTGCAACTCACTCCAGGCGAATCGAGGCGTCTCCCTGACAATTCGTTTTCGCTCTGCATCGTAAGTGTTACAACTGATGGTCTTGCTGACGCCGCCTCGTCCAGACGGAGTGTCGAATACATATGAGCACCTGCGGTACTGCTGCAAAGAGGTAAGAGGCCCATGGCCCCAAAACCTTCCCCATATATCGTCTGGAAAAAATATGATTATTTCTTCCTTTGCTTTATCAGACTTTCCTCCCGGCCCAACCAGGGTCAGCGTGGGCCTCTGGGGAAACAACGGGCAGCCAGAGTTAACAATACGGAGCGGGATCTCAAAAGAATAGCTTACTGCAGCGGAATCAGGCCTCGAAATGACACCTTTAGGCTGCAGCCCCACGACCACCCCCGTATCCCCCAGAAAGGCCGGGCAAGACCAGCTTCGAGGCCGATAGGCTGTGTCTGCTTCAATGTGATATCCAGCAGGGACATCAACGGTAATTGAAAAGGTATCAGCGCTGGGCTCCAGGCGTTCAAAGTTCGGCCTGTGGTTTGCCGCCGAGCAGCCATACAGCGTAAAAGATGCCAACACTGCCATCACAATAGGGCGTAAGAGTGTTTTTTCCATAAAACTTTTCTCGTTGAAACATTCAATCAGGGCTGGTCTTGCAGGCTGCAACCTGGGTATATATCGCATTGCCGCTCTCCCATCTTGAACCGTTTGAATTCCGGTGGATCTTTACAAAAGGAGTTATAGTCCCCACCAACGCAAGGTCGATATCCAGCGGCAGTCCTCACCCAGCTTCGAGGAGAACTAGGTTCATCTTCACCGCCTTTGGAAAAAAGGTAAGTAATTGTTTCCCCACCCAGCTCCTCAAAAGCGAAAATCGGCGAATGTACCCTTCCGTTATCAGAGGTGGCACAGCTCAAGCTCTTTTTAAGATGTGAACCTAGACGTGTAACATAGAATTCGTGAGAGCACAGCCTTACTTGATTTAAGCTGCCCAGCTGTTCATCTTGCACTTTGGCTTCGCGCCTCTCCTGCTCGCTTATAAAGTACAGATCTTCAGTATCCTGCGTTGACCCGTAACCATAGTTCAGCTTCAGCGTCAAATGGGAAGAAGCAGCATTAAGTTGGCAGCCCATGACAAGAATATTCATTGGTATTTTGAACATATACTCGTTCTTTGAACCGCTTTTTTCCCGGTGAAGCTCGACTCTCTTTCTGCTCAACTCCCAGTCAAAGGCTTCCGAGTGCTCAGGGCACTCTCCATTCACAGGCTTATATATTGTGCTGGCTTCAAGAGTATGACCTTCAGGAACCGAGGCAAAAATCCTGTAATGAACATTACTTGGATTCAGATCCTTGAAGTGTGATGCAGGCATCGCACATCCGGACAGAATTATAGAAATAAATAAAATAAACCTGACTCTGAACTCCATGAGTAACAGCACGGCTATATTCCTTTGCCTAATTATTCCAAGCTTGATTGCAGATCATGGCTAGCGCAGTAAGTCGCTGGAGCCTGGACGGTTAGTATGATGAACACGGAGAGTTCTTGAACACGCACATCCTAAGGACTGCGATCTGCAGCGGCAATTGCCCGATGATGGCCGCGTGACACAGTTCCGGATTTTACCGGCGCACAACTCTGGGCAATGCGCCCATATCGTGTGGCCGTTGATCAGCGCAGCGGCTGCAGCACCTTGCCCAGTCCCATGTTGCGCAGCGACAGGTGCAGCATGCTCTGCACCAGATAGGCGTTGTCCTCGCGCAGGGCCTGTTGCAGGAGCGCCCGGGCATCGTCGAAACGGATCTGCCGCAGCAGCCATTTCACCCGCGGCAGGTTGGTGGCGCTCATCGACAGCACGTCGCAGCCCAGTGCCACCAGCAGCACCGCAGCCGCCGGGTCTCCGGCCATTTCGCCACAGACGCTCATCGGCTTGCCTGCTTCCCGGCAGGCGTCGGCGATCAGCCGCAGCGCCTGCAGCACCGCCGGATGGAAGGAGTGATAGAGGTCCGCCACGCGAGGGTTGTTACGGTCCACCGCCAGCAGATACTGGGTCAGGTCGTTGGTGCCGACCGACAGAAAGTCGACCATCTGCACCAGTTCGCGGGCCTGATACACCGCCGCCGGCACCTCGATCATCACCCCCACCGGCGGCATCGGAACCTGGAAGCCTTCGTCCTGCACCTCGCCATGGGCGCGGTGGATCAGGTGCAAGGCCTCTTCCACCTCGTACACGCTGCTGATCATCGGCAACATGATGCGCAGGTTGTCCAGCCCCTCGCTGGCCTTGAGCATGGCGCGGATCTGCACCAGGAAGATTTCCGGGTGATCAAGTGTTACCCGGATACCGCGCCAGCCGAGAAAGGGGTTGTCTTCCTTGATCGGAAAGTAGCTCAGCTCCTTGTCGCCGCCGATGTCCAGGGTGCGCATGGTGACCGGCTGTGGGTGGAATGCCTGCAGCTGCTCACGGTAGATGGCCTGCTGCTCCTTCTCGCTGGGAAAGCGGTCCTGGATCATGAAGGGCACCTCGGTGCGGTACAGCCCGACACCCTCGGCACCCCGGTCCAGCGACCGGGCAATATCCGCGTACAGGCCGGTATTCACCCAGAGCGGGACCCGGTGACCGTCCAGCGTCTCGCAGGGCAGATCGCGCAGCTGCTCCAGCCCGTGGGACAGCTCCTGCTCTTCCCGCATCAGGTCGCGATAGTGCCGGCGCAGCTCCTGGGACGGGTTGCAATAGACCTCGCCGGCGTTGCCATCGACGATCAGGTCCATCCCGTCCATGCGCAGGTAAGGCAGATCCACCGCGCCCATGACCGTGGGGATACCCATGGCACGGGCCAGAATGGCAACGTGGGAGCTGCCCGAGCCGAGCACCGAGACCAGACCGACCAACCGTTCCTTCGGCACCTCGCCCAGCATGGAGGGGGTCAGCTCCTCGGCCACCAGAATGGTCTTCTTGGGGAATACCAGCTGCTTGCGGTCAGCCTCCTGCAGGCTGGCGAGCAACCGCCGCCCGAGATCCTTGATGTCGGCGGCCCGCTCCTGCAGATAGGGATCGTCCATCACCTCGAAACGGGCGACATGGGCATCAATCACATCGCGCAGAGCGCCCTGGGCCCACTGGCCCTGGCGGATACCCTGGATGATCTCGTTGCCCAGCGAGGAGTCGTCCAGCATCATCAGGTAGACATCGAACAGCGCCAGCTCTTCCGGGCGCAGCTGGCTGGAGAGTTTCTCCGCCAGCCGGCGGACATCCGCCCGCACCGCTTCGACCGCCCGCCGATACAGGGCGATTTCCGCTTCGATATCCTTGATTTCCTTGTCCGGCACGGCCTTCAGGTCGGCCGGCGGCAGCATGATCACCGCCCGGCCGATGGCTACCCCCGGCGCCCCCGGCACGGCATCGAAGCGGGTGTCCTGAATGACCTCGCCACTCCAGCCAAGCCCGCGGATGGCACCGGTGGCCTCGGCATGGGCGATGACGCCGGCCAGCTGGGCACTCATGGTGACCAGGAAGGATTCCTCCACCTCATCGAACTGCCGGCGCTCCTTCTGCTGTACCACCAGCACCCCCATCACCTGCCGGTGGTGCATGATCGGCACACCGAGGAAGGAGGCGAAACGCTCCTCGCCAGTCTCGGCGAAATAGCGGAAACGCGGGTGGGCAGCAGCATCCTCGAGGTTGACCGGCTCTTCCCGCACACCGACATACCCCACCAGCCCCTCGTTGCTGCCGAGGCTGACCACACCGACGGCGCTGCGGTGCAGCCCCTCGGTGGCCATGAGCTCATAGCGGTCGGTATCGGGATTGAGCAGGTAGACGGAACAGACCTCCGTCTCCATCGCCTCGCGCACCCGGTGGACGATGATGTCCAGCGCGGACGACAGGTCCTTTGCGGCATTGACCTCCTGGACGATACGCCGAAGCGTACTGAGCATGTTCAGCATTCGCTGAACTCATCCAGCGGCAGTCGTGGGGCCAGCTCCTTCATCGCCCGGCGGTAGACATCCCGCTTGAAGGCGACGACCTGGCCGAGCGGGTACCAGTAGCTGACCCAGCGCCAGCCATCGAACTCGGGCTTGGCGGTGCGCGTCATGCAGACCCGCTCGTCGGCGCAGGTCAGCCGCAGCAGGAACCACTTCTGCTTCTGGCCGACACACAGCGGCTGCGAATGGCTGCGGATGAGCCGCTGGGGCAGCCGATAGCGCAGCCAGCCGCGGGTGCATCCGAGGATCTCGACATCTTCGGGCATCAGCCCGACTTCCTCGTGGAGCTCACGGTACAGGGCCTGCTCCGGCGTCTCGTCACGCCGTATGCCGCCCTGGGGAAATTGCCAGGCATCCTGACCGATACGCCTGGCCCACAGCACCTGGCCCGACCCGTTGGTCAGGATGATGCCTACATTGGGGCGAAAGCCATCGGAGTCGATCACTGCCATTATCCTCTACAAGTTCCACTGCATTGTTCCACAAAGACGCGCGCCCCAGCAATTGCATAAACAGCCGGTTGCCGAGCATTTGTTGTGCAGCTGAATTATCCTTGCAGCTTCGCTTCACCGGATTACAGGAGCTTTACGTGGCACTGGCCATTTTCGATCTCGACAACACCCTGCTCGGCACCGACAGCGACAATGCCTGGGGCGAATTTGCCGTCGCCCATAATATTGTCGATGCGCAGACCTACGGTGCCCGCAACACCCAGTTCTTCAACGACTATCTGGAAGGCAGGCTCGATGTGAAGGACTATCTGGACTTCTGTCTGGAGCCGCTGGGCCGCTACAGCCGCGATCAGCTGGAGCAATGGCACGCCCTGTTCATGCAGGAGAAGATCGAGCCGTTCATTCTGCCCAGGGCCTTCGAGCTGATCGCCCGGCACGAGCAGGCCGGCGACCTCACCATGATCATCACCGCCACCAACCGTTTCGTGGCCGGCCCGATCGGCAAGCGCTACGGTATCGACATCATGCTGGCTTCCGAGTGCGAGGAGGTCGACGGGCAATACACCGGCCGCTCGTTCGACACCCCCTGCTTCCGCGAAGGCAAGATCACCCGACTGCAGCGCTGGCTGCAGGAAACCGGACACAGCCTGGAGGGTGCCTACTTCTACAGCGACTCGCGTAACGACCTGCCGCTGCTCTCGCTGGTGGACAACCCGGTGGCGGTGGATCCGGATGATGTGCTGCGGGCTCATGCCGAAGAACATGGCTGGCCGGTGATCAGTCTGCGCGACTGAGTAGCAGGATCCGGGCGCACGGTGCGCGCCAATCGCCCCGGGGTCGGGGCTCCTGCAGTCCGAGTGCGCAGGTATGTGTTTTTGTAGGAGCGGCGACCCCGCCGCGATTGGCGGGCATGGCCCGCCTTGGGCTCAGACTGGCAGCACCCGGCAGAACAGCGCCTTGATATAGCTGGTCTCGGGAATGGCCGGGTGCACCGGATGGTCAGCGCCCTGATAGCCCCGCTCGATCAGCGTCAGGTTGCGGTCCAGGTGACGGCTGGAGGCCAGCAGCAGGTCCCGCAGGCTGTTCTCCGCCAGATGCATGGAGCAGGAGGCCGAGATCAGTATGCCGTCACGATTGAGCAGGCGCATGGCCCGCTCATTCAGCCGGCGATAGGCGTTCTCGCCGTTGCGCATATCCTTGCGCTTCTTGATGAAGGCCGGCGGATCGGCGATCACCACATCGAACTTCTCGCCGGCACCCTTGAGTTCGCGCAGGGCGTCCATGACATCTCCCTCGACAACGGTCATCCTGTCGGCGACGCCGTTGAGGTCGGCGTTGTGCTCCACCTGATCCAGTGCTGCGGCGGAGCTGTCGACGCACATCACCTCGCTGGCACCGAAGGCGGCGGCCTGCACGCCCCAGCCGCCGATATAGCTGTACAGATCAAGTACCCGCTTGCCGGCCACATAGGGTGCCAGGCGGGCGCGGTTCATGCGGTGATCATAGAACCAGCCGGTCTTCTGGCCGCCGTGCACCGGTGCCTCGAAATGCACGCCGTTCTCCTGCAGCGCCACCCGCTCGGGCACTTCGCCCCAGGCCACCTCGATATATGACGGCAACTGCTCGGCTTTGCGCGCGGCGCCGTCATTGCGGAACAGGATGCCAGCCGGTTTCAGCACCTGAACCAGGGCTTCGATGACCTGTTCGCGCACCCGCTCCATGCCCGGGGTGGTGATCTGCACCACAAGATGATCGGCAAAGCGGTCCACCACCAGACCCGGCAGCAGATCCGACTCGCCGTACACCAGCCGATAGAAAGGTTTATCGAACAGCCGCTCGCGCAGGCTCAGCGCGATGTTGAGCCGGTGCACCAGCAAGGACTTGTCCAGGCCCAGCTTGATATCCCGGCTGTGCAGGCGGGCGCAGATCAGGTTATCCGGGCTCACGGTGGCCAGCCCCAGCGGCTTGCCGGTAGCGGTGACTATCTGAACTTCCTGGCCGGCCTGCAGCGCGGTGAGGGGTGTCTGCGCGGTGTCGACCTCATTGCTGAACACCCACAGGTGCCCCCCGCGGAGGCGGCGGTCGCTGTTGCTCTTGAGACGCAGGCTGGGCAGATTCATGGTGACTCCCGGGTTGGCTGGCAGGCTTGGAAAGGCTGCGCAGTATATTGAAGCGGGTGCCCGCCGTCGAACGCATTCGACGGCGGGGCACGATCAGATGAGAAACAGGGTGGCCAGCCCGAGGAAGGAGGAAAATCCGACCACATCGGTCACCGCCATCAGCACCATGCTGCCCGCCAGCGCCGGATCAATGCCGAACCGGCGCAGCACCAGAGGGATCAGCAGACCGGCAAGCACCGCGCATATGAGGTTGATCAGAATCGCCAGCCCTATCACCCAGCCGATGCCCAAACTGCCGAACCAGAGGATGGCCACCGCCGCCACCAGCACCGCCCAGAGAACACCGTTGAGCGAGCCGATCCCCAGCTCCTTGACCAGCAGCGCCTTGACGTTACCGGTATCCACCTGCCCCAGCGCCAACCCGCGGATCACCAGAGTCAGCGTCTGACTGCCGGCGATGCCGCCCATGCTGGCGACCACCGGCATGAGCACCGCCAGCGCCACGATCTGCTCCAGTGCACCCTGGAACTGGCCGATCACCGAGGCCGCCAGGAAGGCGGTGATCAGGTTACAGCCCAGCCATACCGAGCGCCGCCGTGCACTGGTCAGCACCGGGGCGAACATGTCGGCCTCGTCGTCCAGACCGGCCATGCCCATGATCGCCCGTTCCGAGTCGTCGCGGATGCTGTCCATCACGTCGTCCACGGTGATCCGCCCGAGCAGGGTACCGTCCTCGCTGACCACGGCGGCCGACAGCATGTCCAGATCCTCGAACTGGCGCGCCACTTCCTGGCTGGTCATCAGCACATCGAGGGCGCGGAACTCGGCGTCCATTACATCCAGCACCAGATCATCGGCCATGCTGGTGACCAGTCGGCTCAGGCGCAGCACGCCCTGGTAGCGGTTCTCCCGGTCCACCACCATCAGCTTGTCGGTGTGGTCGGGCAGGTCCTCGAGCAGCCGCAGGTAGCGCAGCACCGAGCCAACCTTGACGTCGGCACGCACCGAGATGTGGTCGATGTTCATCAGACCACCGGCAGAATCCTCCGGATAGGACAGCATGTCTGCCAGCTGCTGGCGCTTCTTCACGTCCACCGACAGCAGCAGCTGGCGGCCGGGGCCGAAGGGCAGCGCCTGGATCAGGTCGACCAGGTCATCCAGGTCCAGTTCACGGGCGGCCGCAAGCAACTCGGCATCGGACAGCTCCAACGCCAGGCTGGCGGCCACCTCTTCGCGCAGGTGAACGAGGATCTGCCCGATACGACCACTGTCCAGCCGCTCCCAGATACTGCTGCGCTCTCCCTGGGGCAGGGATTCCAGCAGCGCCGCCGCCTGGGAGGCGTGCAGCCTGCCGAAGATTATCAGCGCCTTCTTGAACTTGCCCGCTTCCAGCGCCTCACGTACCACGGCGATCGGGCTTACCTCGGAC
The DNA here is from genome assembly GCF_014646575.1 of Halopseudomonas pertucinogena. Lineage (GTDB taxonomy): Bacteria > Pseudomonadota > Gammaproteobacteria > Pseudomonadales > Pseudomonadaceae > Halopseudomonas > Halopseudomonas pertucinogena. Next base: position 293,899 of record NZ_BMNN01000003.1, read on the forward strand.
TCGGGATCGTCATCCAGTTCGCCGTCGAACAGATTCTCCTCGCTGTTGGCCTGCAGGCGCTCGGCCAGGGCAGGTTCCAGCAGCGCGAGGATGGCGGGCTCTTCAAGGTCGCCGATCTGATCCCATACCGTCTGCTGCTGCTCTTCGTCCAGCTGCTCGAGCAGCTCGGCGGTCTCGCCCGGCGACAGCTCGCGCAGAATCCGCCGCACGCGCTTGAGCTTGCCCCTGGCAAGCGCATCGGTGATGGATTCCTGGGTTTCGACAGCGACAGGTGTTTCTTCGGTCATGGCGCGTTTCCGTCAAGCGGTGGATCGGTGGACGCACGACAAGGCGCATGGGTTACATGGGCGCAGCGGCAAGCCTGTCTAAAATACCACATTGGGGCGGCCAGCGGCGGCGGCCCGCCCCCGGCATCAATCCTGCGTCCAATCCTCCATGGGCGGGCAACCACAGAAGAGATTGCGGTCGCCATGCACGTTGTCGATGCGGTTCACTGTCGGCCAGAACTTGTTCTGCGCGACCCAGGGCAGCGGGAACACTGCCTGCTCCCGGTCATAGCTGCGCTGCCAGTCGCCGACCACATCGGCCATGGTGTGGGGCGCCTGGCGCAGCGGGTTGTCCTCGGCGTCCCAGCTGCCCTGCTCCACCAGGGCGATTTCCGCCCGGATGCTCAGCATGACCTCGATGAAGCGGTCCAGCTCCGCCTTGGACTCGCTCTCGGTGGGCTCGATCATCAGCGTGCCGGGCACCGGGAAGGACATGGTCGGGGCGTGGAAGCCGTAATCCATCAGACGCTTGGCAATATCCTCCTCGGTGATTCCGGTAACCGCTTTCAGCGGGCGGATATCGATGATGCATTCATGGGCCACCCAGCCCTTGTGGCCGCAGTAGAGCACCGGATAGGCATCGCCGAGGCGACGGGCAATATAGTTGGCGCTGAGGATGGCCACTTCGGTGGCGCTGCGCAGGCCTCTGGCACCCATCATGGCGATGTAGGTCCAGCTGATCAGCAGGATGCTGGCGCTGCCCCAGGGCGCGGCGCTGACCGCATCGTTTTCCGGGTCCGGCCCGTCCAGCGGCACCACGATGTGGTTGGCAAGATAGGGGGCCAGGTGTGCGCGAACGCCGATCGGCCCCATGCCCGGCCCGCCACCGCCGTGGGGTATGCAGAAGGTCTTGTGCAGGTTCATGTGGGCGACATCGGCGCCGAAGTCCGCCGGTCTCGCCAGACCGACCAGGGCGTTCAGGTTGGCGCCGTCCATGTACACCTGGCCGCCATGCCGATGGACGATCTCGCAGATCTCCTCGATGCCCTCCTCGTAGACCCCGTGGGTGGACGGGTAGGTGATCATCAGACAGGACAGCTCCGCGGCATGGGTCGCGGCCTTGCTTCGCAGATCATCGATATTGACGTTGCCCTGATCGTCACAGGCCACCAGCACGACACGCAGCCCGGCCATCTGCGCCGATGCCGGATTGGTGCCGTGCGCCGAGGTGGGTATCAGGCAGACCCGCCGCTGCGACTCGCCCTTTGCCTGGTGATACCCGCGGATCGCCAGCAGCCCGGCATATTCTCCCTGGGCACCGGAGTTGGGCTGCATGCTGATGGCGTCGAAGCCGGTGATGGCCCGCAGCATGGCTTCCAGCTCATCGATCATCTGCCGGTAGCCCTGCGCCTGGTCCTGCGGGGCGAAGGGGTGCATCCGGGCAAATTCCGGCCAGCTGATGGGGATCATCTCGCTGGTGGCATTGAGCTTCATCGTGCATGAGCCCAGCGGGATCATCGCGTGGTCCAGCGCCAGGTCGCGGCGCTCCAGCGAGCGGATATAGCGCAGCATGGCGGTTTCCGAATGGTGCCGGTTGAATACCGGATGCTGCAGCGCAAGAGTGCGGCGGCGCAGGGGCGGCGGGATGGCGATATCGCCGCCACGCACTGCCAGATCCAGCGCCGGCAGGTCCTGGCCGTGACTCTCCCCGGCGAAGCAGCACAGCAGCGCCTCGACCGTTTCGGCGGTGCTGGTCTCGTCCAGGCTCACCCCCAGATGGTCGGCATCGATCAGGCGCAGATTGATGCGACGGCTGCGGGCACGCTCGACGATCTGCCGGGCCTGCCCGGGCACATCGAGCGTCAGCGTGTCGAAGAAGTGCCTGTTGCGGCGGGTGATTCCGCAGCGCTCCAGTCCCAGGGCAAGCATGGCGGTGAGCCGATGGACCCGCTCGGCGATGCGCCGCAACCCCTCGGGGCCGTGGTACACCGCATAGAATCCGGCGATATTGGCCAGCAGCACCTGTGAGGTGCAGATGTTCGAGTTGGCCTTCTCCCGGCGGATGTGCTGCTCGCGGGTCTGCAGGGCCATGCGCAGGGCCCGCCTGCCCCGGCTGTCCACCGAAACGCCAATGATGCGTCCGGGCATGGCCCGGCGGTATTCATCACGGCTGGCGAAGAAGGCCGCATGCGGACCACCGTACCCCATGGGCACACCGAAACGCTGGGAAGAGCCGAACACCACATCGGCGCCCAGCTCCCCCGGCGGCGTCAGCAGCAACAGGCTCAGCGGGTCGGCCGCGACACAGGCCAGTCCGTTGCGGGTCTGCACTCTGTCGATCAGCGGTTTCAGGTCCCGCACCTCGCCCCAGGTGGTGGTGTACTGGAACAGCGCGCCGAAGCACGGATACCGGTCCAGCTCGCTGACGTCAGCCACCACCAGCTCGAAGCCGAACCCCCGGGCCCGGGTGCGCAACACGGAAATTGTCTGCGGATGGCAGTCCTGATCGACGAAGAAACAGTTGCTCTGGCTCTTGGCCACCCGCCGCGCCAGCGTCATCGCCTCCGCCGCTGCCGTGGCCTCATCCAGCAGCGAAGCCACCGCCAGTTGCATGCCGGTCAGATCGAGGGTGAGCTGCTGGAAGTTCAGCAGCGCCTCCAGCCGGCCCTGGGATATCTCCGGCTGGTAGGGCGTGTAGGCGGTATACCAGCCGGGGTTCTCCAGCACGTTGCGCTGAATCACCGGAGGCAGGATGGTGTCGTGGTAGCCCATGCCGATGCAGGAGGTGAACTGCTGATTGCGAGCGGCAATGGCCCTGAGGCTGGCCAGCACCTCGGTCTCGCCGCGCGGGCCGGCCAAGGGCAATGGGGCATCCCGGCGGATGCGTCCGGGCACCGCCTGATCGATGAGTTCATCCATCGACGCGAGCCCCAGGGCCTGCAACATGCGTTGCTGCTCGTCGGTATCCGGGCCGATGTGCCGTCTGATGAAGGCATCCTGCTGCTGCAGTTCGGCGAGACTCCGGGGCTCGGTCATGGGAATTACCTCATCGTGGCGGGCTGTTCCTGCTGTTGATCAGATAGTGGCCAGATAACCGTCGGCGTCCAGCAGGCCGTCCAGCTCGCTGGCATCGACCGGCTTGACGCGGAAGAACCAGGCCTCGCCATAGGGATCGCTGTTGACCAGCTCCGGCGCATCGGCCAGCGCCTCGTTGACGGCGATCACCTCGCCGCTGACCGGCGCGTAGATGTCCGAGGCGGCCTTGACCGACTCCACCACCGCGCATTCGTCCCCCGCGCTCAGCTGGCGACCGACCTCGGGCAGCTCGACGAAGACCACATCGCCCAGCGCATCCTGGGCATGATTGGTGATGCCTACAGTGATGGTGCCGTCCTCTTCCAGACGGCTCCATTCATGGCTGCTGGCATAACGCAATTCAGTGGGGGTGTCGCTCATTTTTCAGTTTCCTCGATGCAATTGAAACGTGACCGCTCCGGGGTGACGGAACGCACTGGGTTATTCGACAAGGGACTTGCCATTACGCACAAAGCCGGGGCGGATCACCCGCACATCCAGCGATCTGCCGCGAATATCCACCCGGGCCAGGGCGCCCGTTGCGCGGGGTACCCGCGCCAGCGCTATGGAACAGCCCAGGGTGGGAGAAAAGCTGCCGCTGGTGATCACGCCGTCCGGCAGGCCATCCACCAGCACTTTCTGACCGGCGCGCAGCACCGCCCGCTCATTGAGTATCAGCCCGACCTGCTTCGGCTGCTCCGCGGCCTGACGCTGCGCTTCCAGCGCGGCGCGGCCAATGAAGTCGCGACCGGCGGGCTCCCAGGCGATGGTCCAGGCCATGTTCGCCGCCAGTGGCGAAGCGGCCTCGTCGATGTCGGCGCCGTACAGGTTGAGTCCGGCTTCCAGCCGCAGGGTGTCCCGCGCGCCGAGACCGCAGGGCTTGCAGCCGGCATCGCGCAGCGCCTGCCACAGCTGCGGTGCTTCGGCGGCGGGCAGCATGATTTCCACGCCGTCCTCACCGGTATAGCCGGTGGCCGAGATGAACCACCGACCATCGTGGCCGCCATGGAAGGGTTGGAGGGTTTCGATCAGGGTCGCACGGCTGTCGCTGACGACACCGGCGCAGTAATTGCGGGCTTGCGGGCCCTGTACCGCGATCATCGCCAGGTCGGTGCGCTCGGTGAGTGTTACCGCATGGCTGCCCAGATGCTCACGCATCCACGCCAGATCCCGCGAGCGGGTGCCGGCATTGACCACCAGACGGTAGCCTCCATTGTCCAGACGGTAAGCGATGAGATCGTCGAGAATGCCGCCCTCGGGGTTGAGCATGGCGCTGTACAACGCCTTGCCGGGGGTGCCCAGGCGGGCCACATCATTGGCCAGCAGGTGCTGCAGCCAGGCGGTGGCATCGGCCCCGGCGACATCCACCACGCCCATGTGCGAGACATCGAAGATGCCCGCCTCGCGGCGCACCTGATGATGTTCCTCGATCTGCGAGCCGTAATGCAGCGGCATGTCCCAGCCACCGAAATCCACCATCCTGGCCCCGGCGGCAAGGTGACTCTCGTATAACGGCGTGCGCAAACCCATGGCGTTGTTTTCCTTGTTGCCCCGGCCCTGTGGCAGATTGTAGCCACAAAGACCGGGCTGTGCAGTCCCTTGCTGGTCGGCGCTACACGGGAGGTATCAGCGGCGGCCGGACCGTCTGATCAGCACGATCACCGGTGCCAGGCCTACCACCACCAGCGTCAGCGCCGGCAGGGAGGCGCGGGCCCACTCCCCCTCACTGGTCAGCGCATGGATGCGCACCGCCAGGGTATCCCAGCCGAAGGGGCGCATGAGCAGCGTAGCGGGCATCTCCTTGAGCACATCCACGAATACCAGCAGGGCAGCGCTGAGAATACCCGGCAGCAACAGCGGTACATACACCTTCCAGAACACCTGCCAGCCGGTCTGCCCCAGACTCAGGGCTGCCTCCGGGAGCGATGGCCGGATGCGCGCCAGCGAGGTATCGAGCGGCCCGTAGGCTACGGCCATGAAGCGGATCAGATAGGCCAGCAGCAGCGCGAACAGGCTGCCGAGCAGGATCGGGGCCGGGTTGGCCGCACCCAGCAGGCTGCGCAGCGGTACCACCAGGGTGTTATCGAGGAAACTGAAGAAGAACATGATTCCCACCGCCAATACCGACCCGGGCAGGGCATAACCCAGATTGGCCACGGCCACGGCACTGCGCACCCGCCGTATCGGCTGCAGGCGCGAGGCCAGCACCAGCAGGGTTGCTACCGCCACGGTCATCAGCGCGGCGATGCCGCCGAGCATCAGGGTATTGCGGATGGTCGACCAGTAGCGGCTGTCGAGATCGACGAAGCCACTGCTGACCAGCCAGTACAGCAGCTGGATGACCGGGATGATGAAGGCCACCGACAGGATCAGCACGCAGTAGCCGCTGGCCAGCCAGGCAAGCGGCCCGCGCAGCCGGTAGAGCGCGCCCTTGCGGGGCTTGTCATTGGCCGGGAAGCGCTTGCTGCGGCCCTGGGCGTGACGTTCGATGAACAGCGCCAGAAAGACGAACAGCAGCAGCAGGCTGGCCAGCTGGGTAGCGCTCTGCAGACTGAAGAAGCCGTACCAGGTCTTGTAGATGGCGGTGGTGAAGGTGTCGAAATTGAACACCGACACCGCACCGAAATCCGCCAGGGTTTCCATGATGGCCAGCGCCGTACCGGCGCTGATGGCCGGTCTGGCCATCGGCATCGCCACCCGCCAGAAGCCCTGCCATGGCGTCTGCCCGAGTATGCGCGAGGCCTCCATCAGGCCCCTGCCCTGGGCCATGAAGGCGCTGCGCGCCAGCATGTAGACGTAGGGGTAGAACACCAGCACCAGCGTCAATATCACCCCGCCGGTGGAGCGGATGGGCGGCAGCCGGAAGTCGCTGCCAAACCAGCCCCGCAGCACAGTCTGGATCGGGCCGGCAAAGTCCAGCATGGCCACCATGACGAAAGCAAGCACGTATGCCGGCACCGCGAAGGGCAGCATCAGCGCCCAGTCCAGCCAGCGCCTGCCGGGGAATTCGCACAGGCTGGTCAACCAGGCCAGGCTGACCCCCAGCAGCACCACACCGATCCCCACCCCGAACACCAGCACCAGCGTATTGCCGATCAATCGCGCCATCTGGGTCTGCATCAGGTGCTCCCAGATCAGCGGATCCACGCTCTGCCAGCTGATGAGCAGAACCAGCAGCGGCATGAGCACCAGGGCGGCGGCGGCGTAGACAATCAGTTGCCAGCGAAGCTTGCGGGTGGTGAGTGGGCGGGCCACGAAGACTCCCTGTGGTAGACAAAACAACACGCCCGGCATGAGCCGGGCGTGCAGTATACAAACAAAACGCTATGACAGGCGGATCAGTTCCAGCCGAGGCGGTCCATCAGCATGATGGCCTCCGGTTGACGCCGACCGGCCACTTCGATGTGAACGTCATCGGCCTTGAAGTCACCCCAGGCCGCGACCTCCGGAGCGGACTCCAGCGAAGGGTTGGCCGGGAACTCCATGTTCACGTCGGCGAAGATGCGCTGGGCCTCTTCAGTGGTCATCCACTCCAGCAGTTTTGTAGCCTCTTCCGGCTGCTTTGCATGCTTGGTGACACCGGCGCCGGAGATGTTGACGTGCACGCCGCGGTCGTCCTGGTTCGGCCAGAACAGCGCCACTTTCACGTCCGGCTCGCCCTTCTGCAGGCGGCCGAAGTAGTAGGAGTTGACGATGCCGACATCACACTGACCGGCGTCGATGGCCTTCAGCAGCGCGGTGTCGTCGGAGAATACCGGAGTGGCCAGGTTGGCCAGCCAGCCCTTGATCACCTCGGAGGTCTTCTCTTCGCCGATGGATTCCAGCATGGTGGCGACCAGCGACTGGTTGTACACCTTCTTGGAGGTACGCAGACATACGCGACCCTTCCAGCTGTCATCAGCCAGCGCCTCATAGGTACTCAGCTCCTCGGGTTTCACCCGCTCGGTGGAGTAGGCAATGGTGCGGGCGCGCAGGGACAGGCCGGTCCACATGTCGTTGCTGGAACGCAGGTGGGCGGGGATGTTCTCCTTGATGGTTTCCGAGTCGACCGGCTGGAACAGGCCCTGCTCCTCGGCCTGCCAGAGGTTGCCCGCATCCACGGTCATGAACATGTCCGCCGGCGTGTTGGCGCCCTCGGCGCGCAGGCGGGCCATCAGCGGCGCCTCACGGTCGGTGATGTAGTTGATCTTGACCCCGGTCTTTTCGGTATACATTTCGAAGACCGGTTTGATCAGGTGCTCCTGACGGGAAGAGTAGACCACCAGTTCCTTGGCCTGAGCGACGCTGGTAAAGGCGCTCAGCGCCAGGCTGAGCACAACGATATTGCGGGTTAGGGACATCAGCGTAAGCCTCGATTTGGGAAAGCGAGGCTAGATGATAATGATTTCAATTATGATCTTCAATATGCCGCAGCGACTTTATCCCGCCTGGTCCGTGCTTCTGGCCAGCTCCGGCAGCTCCCCTTCCAGCCCCAGCGCCCTGCGGACGATACCGGCCTTCAGGCCATCCATGCCATCCACCCAGCGCATGCCGGTGTTGCGCAACCAGCGCAGCGGCAGCGCATCCGCATGGAACAGCCGCTGGAAGCCCTCCATCGCCGCCATCATCGCCAGGTTGGCACCCATGCGACGGCGCTCGTATCGCTGCAGCACTGCCAGACTGGCAATATCCTCACCACGGACCAGTGCAGCGCGGATCACCTGGGCCAGCTCAGCAACATCCAGCAGTCCGAGGTTGACGCCCTGCCCGGCCAGCGGGTGAATGCTGTGCGCGGCATCGCCGATCAGTGCCAGACCCGGCTGCACATAACGCCGCGCATGGCGCTGGCGCAGGGGAATGCAGTGACGCGGGTCGGCCTCCAGCACCGGCCCCAGCCGCCCTTCGATGGCCGCTTCCAGCTCCGCAAGAAAGGCCGGGTCGTCCAGCTGCATGACGCGCTGGGCCTGATCCGGCAGCAGCGACCAGACGATGGAGCAGTAGTGCTGCCCGTCCCGGTCGTTCAGTGGCAGAAAGGCCAGCGGGCCCGTGTCAAGGAAGGATTGCCAGGCGGTGGCCGCATGGCTGTTCCCGGTACGCACGGTGGTCACCACGGCGTGGTGCAGGTAATCCCACTCGCGCATGGCGAAACCGGCCAGCTCCCGCAGGCGTGAACGGGCGCCGTCGGCGGCGACCACCAGCGGCGCCTGCAGGCGCTCGCCGTCGGCCAGCTCCAGAGTCCACAGCTCGTCGTCCCGCGTCAGCCCGCTCACCTGACGCCCGCCCAGCAGCTGTACATCGGTCTGGCCCAGACTTTCCAGTACGGCCTGCTGCACCCGCCAGTTCTCGACGATGTGACCCAGGCGATTCTCACCGAGTGCCGCGGCATCAAAATTGACCTGGCCGGTACCGGCGCCATCCCACACGCACATATGCCGATAGGGACTGCGGTACGCCGGATCGATACGCGACCAGGCGTCGAGACGGGCGAGAATATTTTCCGAGGCGGCGCTCAGGGCGCTGACCCGGGGATCATAACCGGAGCCGGTAGCCCTCGCGCGCAGCGGCGCATCCAGCTGCATGCCGTCCAGCAGCGCCACCCGCAGCGGCGCATCCGCCAGCGCCCGGGCCAGGGTGGCACCGACCATGCCGGCGCCTACCACAATCAGATCAAACTGCTGCGCCATGGCGCCTCCGTTCTGTTGCGGGTTCATCCTCGCAGCCCCATACCCTGACGCGCCAGCCGCGTCTTCAGCGGTGGCAGCAGGTCCATTGCCAGCAGTCCGGTATTGCGGCCGACGACCAGCAACGGGTTGCGGTTGCTGAACAACTGAGTCAGGTAATGACTGAAGGCCACGGTTGCCATCTGATCCCCCCGCTGGCCGTCAAGATACTGCTGCAGTACCGCCAGCGAGCCGGGGTGAAGACCGTCACGCTGCGCCCGGCTCAGGGCATCGGCCAGCGCCATGGCGTCGCGCAGGGACAGGTTGAAGCCCTGGCCGGCGATCGGATGCAGACTGTGTGCGGCGTTGCCCAGCACGACCAGGTGCGAGCGCACCTGTTCTTCGGCCTCGATCAGGCTGAGCGGATAACTGGCCCGCTCGCCCACCTGGGTCAACGCCCCCATGCGGAAGCCGAACGCTGCCTGCAGGCGCTCGAGAAAGGCATCGTCCGGCAGCGCGGCGACCTCGGCTGCCACATCCACGGCCAGGGTCCACACCAGTGCGCTGCGCTGCCCGGACAGTGGCAGCAGCGCCAGCGGCCCGGTTTCGGTAAAGCGTTCGTAGGCGACGCCGGCATGGCCCTGCGCCGTGGTCACGTTGGCAATCACCGCCACCTGCTGGTAGGGGTTGATCTTGCGATGAATGCCCAACTGGTCGAGCAGACCGGAGCGTCCACCATCGGCTATCACCAGCAGATCGGAATCCAGCTGCCGCGCGCCGTCCGCCACCTGCAGGTCCAGGCGGTAGCCGCCGGGCTGCGCCTGGGCGCGGGCGACCCGCGCCGGGGCGCACCATTCAATGGCCTGCTGGTCCAGATTGCCCAGCAGCACCTCGCCCAGCCAGGCGTTTTCGACTATGTACCCCAGCGCAGGCACGCCCTCATCCTCGGCATGCATGCGCGCCGAGCCCGGGTGGCCACGGTCGGACACGTGGATCTGCCGGATAGGCTCGGCGCGCCGAGCCAGTTCGGTCCAGATGCCCAACCGCTCGAACAATCGGCGGCTGCCATGGGACAGGGCGGTGGAGCGGTTGTCATAGCTCGGCTGCCAGCCGCCCTCTGCCGGCGGTTGCGCCTCGATCAGCCGAATGGTCCAACCGGACGCCCGGGCGCAGTCCTGCAACCCCAGCGCCAGGCTGGCGCCGACCATGCCGCCACCGACGATGTTCAGCTGATAGCTCACGCAGGCTCCCCGACAGCACGGGCCTCGGCCATCAGCGCTTCGATCTCGTCCGCCTCGCGGGGCACCTTGCCGGTGAGAATCTGGTGGCCGTCGCGGGTCACCAGCACGTCGTCCTCAATGCGGATACCGATGCCGCGCCACCTGGCCGGTAAGTTCTCGTTATCCGCTGCGATATAGATGCCCGGCTCGACGGTCATCACCATGCCCGGCTCGAGCACCCGCCACTCTCCGCCGACACGGTATTCGCCCACATCATGCACATCCATGCCCAGCCAGTGGCCGGCGCGGTGCATGTAGAACGGTCGGTAGGCGCCAGCCTCGATCAGGTCGTCCAGCTCACCCTGCAGCAGCCCGAGTTCCAGCAGCCCTTCGGTGATGACCCGCACCGTGGCGTCATGGGCTTCGTTCCAGTCGCGGCCGGGGCCGATGACGGCAAAGGCGGCTGCCTGGGCCTTGAGCACCAGATCGTAGATCGCCCGCTGCTCGGCGGTGAACCGGCCATTGGCGGGGAAGGTGCGGGTGATGTCGCTGGCGTAGCAATCGAGCTCGCAGCCCGCGTCGATCAGTACCAGGTCGCCGTCACGGATCTGCGCGGTGTTTTCCGTGTAATGCAGGATGCAGGCGTTGCGCCCGGCGGCAACAATGGAGGCATAGGCTGGAGCGCGGCTGCCATGGCGCATGAAGCAGTACTGCAGCTCGGCTTCCAGCTGATATTCGTACATGCCCGGACGGCAGGCCTGCATCGCGCGGATATGTGCCTCGGCGGAAATGTCCGCGGCGGCCTGCATCACCTTGATTTCCGCCGCGCTCTTGTACAGACGCATGTCGTGCAGCAGATGGTCCAGCGCGACGAATTCCTTGGGTGGCTCCGCGCCCATGCGCGCCTTGCTGCGGATGGCATGCAGCCAGCCGGTGAGCTGCATATCGAATTCATGATTGGCACCCAGCGCGTAGTAGACCCGCTCGCGCCCCTCGATCAGCCCGGGCAGGATGTCGTCGATATCAGTGATGGGGAAGGCATCGTCGGCGCCATAATCGGCCACCGCACCGGTCTGCCCGGCGCGGTATCCGTCCCACAGCTCGCGCTCGGGGTCCTTCTCCCGACAGAACAGCACGTACTCGCCATGCTCGCGGCCGGGGATCAGAGCCATCACCGCCTCCGGCTCGGGGAATCCGGTCAGATACTGGAAGTCGCTGTCCTGACGGTACTGATACTCGGTATCGCGGCTGCGCACATGCACCGGCGCAGCGGGCAGTATCGCGATGCTGCCGGGGACCATCTGGTCCATCAGTGCCTTGCGGCGACGGGTGTATTCCTGTTTGCTGATACGCATGGGTTCTCCTCAATGCAGTGATGCAGGCGGCTGATCCCGGCCAGCGGGCTGGCACTCACTGAACAGCAGCAGCACGGCCATGCGCACATATTCCATGACTTCCATGAAATCGACTTCGTTGGCCTCGGACTCATCCAGATCGGTCTGCACCTGGGCAATGGCGGCAAAGTCTGCCAGTACACCCTCGGCCTCCTCGCTCAGTGCCTGCTCCCTCGAGACCAGACCGAAGCCGCCGAGAAAGGCCTCGCACCACTGGCCCAGGGCCTGCGCGCGTTGTTCGATGGGTGCCTCATCGCTGGGCAGCAGCAGGGTCAGGGCGAAACCGCTGTCGCTCAACTGGGCCAGGGTGGCATCGTGCAGCTGGATCAGCAGCACCCGGTCGGCCTCACCGGGCGCGCTGCGCCCGTCGATCAGTTCCCGAGCGACGTCCAGCCAGCCCGCGTGCTCGAGCCGGGCGCCGGCACTCAGCCGGCCTGCCAGATGGCCGTGCAGCTCGGCCGGAAAGCCGGCCGCGCCGAGCTGGCGGAACATCTGGTCGAAGCGGTCGTAATCAAAGGCGGCGGACATCCGAAGCATGGTTGGCAATCTCTCTGGCGGGGGTGAACGCGAGCAGTGTATTCCAGACGCTGCGGATATCCTACCGATGGGACACCCGGAACAACAACCGGTGACAGCATCGCCGTGTTTGACCGCCCTGCCGGGCGGCTCTATAGTTGGCCCCACAGCGGGATGACAGAACGGCACCCATGGAACACCCCGAAATCGCTACCCTGATTGAAAAAGTAGACCGGCTGATCGAGATATGCGATCGGCTGCAACTGCAGAACCGGCAACTCCAGGCGCAGGAACGCAACTGGCGGGAAGAGCGACTGCAACTGATCGAAAAGAACGATCTGGCCCGCCAGAAGGTCGAAGCCATGATATTGCGTTTGAAATCCCTGGAGCACGATTCATGAGCCAACCCCTCACCGTCACGCTGCACATCCTCGACAAGGAATATCAGGTCGCCTGTCCACCGGACCAGCGCTACAACCTGGAAGAGGCCGCCCGCCATCTGGACGCCACCATGCGCGACATCCGCAATCGCGGCAAGGTGATCGGGCTGGAGCGGATCGCGGTGATGGCTGCACTCAACATAAGTCATGAAATGCTCACCGGCAGCCGCTCACAGAACCAGCTGCTCAGTGAGCAGCAACAGCAGATTGCCGACCTTGCCACCCGTCTGGATCAGGCGCTCGCCCGCCATCAGGACTGAGGGCTCCCCCCGGTCGGTGGCAACCTGGTGATTATTCTGTATACTCGGTCATATCCCTGGGACGTTAGCCAGTCGGAGACGTCCCTGAGCCGATACTCCTGTAGAAGGAGGCCGCGCGCTAGCGTCAGTGTGCATGTCCGCAAGACGGAAAGCCTGAGACGCTGCCGTGTCCACCACCTTGAACTTTCGGGTTCAAGGGCTAACCCGACAGCGGCGTTCCGGGGACCCCACTCATGAGCAACGAGCGCAGTCAGCTGCGCCGCCAGCTGCGCCGGGCCCGACGCAACCTCACCCCCCAGCAGCAGCGCAAGGCCAGTCAGAAGCTGTTACAACAGCTTGCTCAGCACCCCTTGTTCCGCCGCAGCCGGCACATCGCCTTCTATCTAGCCAATGATGGCGAGATAGACCCCGCCGCACTGATGGAACAGGCCCGCAGGATGGGCAAGCACTGCTACCTGCCGGTACTCAGCGAATGGCCGGCCAATCGCATGAGTTTCCAGCGGCTGGTCAGTGGCCAGCGCTGGACACGCAACCGTTTCGGCATCCGCGAACCGCAACCCAACCGCAGCCTGCAGGCCCGACCCTGGCGATTGGACCTGGTACTCCTGCCGCTGGTCGGCTTCGACGAGCAGGGAAACCGCCTGGGCATGGGCGGAGGGTTCTACGATCGCACCTTCGCCTACCTCAGGCGCAGGCGGCACTGGACCGGACCACAACTGCTTGGCCTGGCCCATGCCTGCCAGAAAGTCGAGCAGCTGCCTGCCGCCTCATGGGACATTCCCCTGAATGGCATCGTCAGCGATCAACAATTATTCCTGCTGCGTGGGGCACGGCGCCAGCCGACTCGGCGGGGCGCTCGAAATAGCTCTGGGTGTATCCGGTAGTCACCACGCCAAGGGTGAAAACCAGCACGAGGATCCAAATCAAATCCGGTTTGCGGCGCATCTCCTGACTCCATTCTGGCCGACTGCTGAACTGCTTGCGAAAGCATCCGCGAGACGGGGAGCGATATTATTATCATTATTGAAACACTTCCAGCGCTTCACAGTGATGCTATACAACATATCTACGCAGCAATCAAGGCCAGTATTTTATCGATAACACGGGCGAGTCACAATTCTGGCGCCGGGATCACGGCGCCAACCATATCAACTGCCGGCCGTTTCAGCCGAGATAGAGCTGATAGGCGGGGTTGTCCGTCTCGTTCCAGTAGGGGTAGCCGATCTCATCCAGCGCCGCGGGCACCCGACTACGCTCGTCCTCCGGGACCTGCAGCCCCACCACCACGCGCCCATAATCGGCGCCATGGTTGCGGTAATGGAGCATCGAAATATTCCAGCGACCGCCGAGCCGATTGAGGAAATTGAACAGGGCACCGGGGCGCTCGGGAAACTCGAAGCGATAGACCACCTCGTCCTCGACCTGCACCGAATGCCCACCGACCATGTGCCGGATATGCAGCTTGGCGAGCTCGTTGTCGGTGAGATCCAGTACCGGGAAGTTCTTCTCGATCAGACCTTCTACCAGGGCCTCCCGGGGGTCCGACTCCGGGTGGGTCTGTACGCCGACGAAGATGTGGGCTTCGCTGCTGTCGTGGTAGCGGTAATTGAACTCGGTGATGGCCCGCTTGCCGATGGCCTGGCAGAACGCCTTGAAGCTGCCCGGCCGCTCCGGAATGGTCACCGCCAGCAGCGCTTCGCGCTGCTCGCCGATCTCGGCCCGCTCAGCGACATGGCGCAGGCGGTCGAAGTTGATGTTGGCGCCGGAGTCGATGGCGACCAGCACCTGGCCGGTACAGCCCTCGCGCTCGACATACTTCTTGATGCCAGCCACACCCAGGCAACCCGCCGGCTCGCAGATGGAGCGGGTATCGTCATAGATGTCCTTGATGGCGGCGCACATCTCATCGGAGCTGACGGTGATTACCTCGTCCACGTACTTCCGGCAGATATCGAAGGTGTACTTGCCGATCTGCGCCACCGCCACGCCGTCGGCAAACTGGCCGACCTGACTGAGGGTCACCCGCCTGCCCTTCTCCAGCGCCGTGTGCAGGCAGCTGGAATCCCGCGGCTCGACGCCGATCACCTTGATGCCCGGCCGCAGGTACTTCACATAGGCGGCGATACCGGCGATCAGGCCACCGCCGCCCACCGGCACGAAGATGGCGTCCAGCTGCCCCTGATGCTGACGCAGGATCTCCATCGCCACCGTACCCTGACCGGCGATGGTATCCGGATCGTCATACGGATGGATGAACACCAGGCCCTTTTCCTTCACCTGCTTCTGCGCATAGGCCAGCGCCTCGTCGAAGGCATCCCCATGCAGCACCACCTTGCCACCCCGCGCCCGCACCGCCTTGACCTTGATCTCCGGCGTGGTCCTGGGCATCACGATGGTCGCCTTCACCCCCATGTGCCGGGCAGCAAAGGCCAGCCCCTGGGCGTGGTTGCCCGCCGATGCGGCGATCACGCCGCTGGCGCGCTGGGCCTCGGTCAGCTGTACCAGCTTGTTATAGGCGCCACGGATCTTGAAGGAGAATACCGGCTGCAGATCCTCACGCTTGAGCAGCACGGTATTGCCGAGACGCTCGGAGAGGAAGTTGGCACGATGGATGGGTGTTTCCACCGCCACATCGTATACCGGGGAGCAGAGGATCTTCTTTACGTAACTTTCAAGGGTCGGCATCAGGTTTCAGCTTGGTGAGGTGAAATAAAACCGCCAGTCTAAACGAATCGGGCCTGCTTCGACTACACGCCCACCCCACCGGGCCGTATAATCGCCGCTTTATTCATCAAGCACTCACCACAGAGGTAACCGGCATGACCCAGGACGAACTCAAGCAGGCAGTCGGCCAGGCAGCGGTGGATATCCTGCTGCCACAACTGGAAGACAAGAGCGTCATCGGTGTCGGTACCGGCTCCACCGCCAATTTCTTCATCGACGCGCTGGCAAGACACAAGGGCAATTTCGAAGGCGCCGTGGCCAGCTCCGAAGCCACTGCACAGCGCCTGAAGCAGCACGGCATTCCGGTGTATGACCTCAACAGCGTCGCGGGTCTGGACTTCTACGTTGACGGTGCCGACGAGGCCAACCGCCATCTGGAACTGATCAAGGGCGGGGGCGCTGCCCTGACCCGGGAAAAGATCGTTGCCGCGGTAGCGCGCACCTTCATCTGTATTGCCGACGAGAGCAAGCTGGTGACTACCCTGGGAGAGTTTCCGCTGCCGGTGGAGGTCATACCCATGGCCCGCAGTCATGTGGCCCGGGAGATCGTCAAGCTCGGCGGCGATCCCGTATACCGCCAGGGCGTGGTGACTGACAACGGCAACGTGATCCTCGACGTACATAACATGCAGATCCACGATCCGCGCGGGCTGGAAGAGCAGCTCAATGCCATTGTCGGCGTCGTCTGCAATGGCCTGTTTGCCGCACGGCCGGCAGATATCCTGCTGCTGGGTACCGCCGAAGGCGTCCAGCGCATGGAGCGCACCGCACACTGATCAGGTCTTGCGACGGCGGGCCGGCGGCGCCTTCTCTACAGTGGGCAGGCGCACGCGGAAGGCGGCGCCACCCATGACTGAGTCACCGAGCGTCAGCTCGCCGCCATAGCTGGCCACGATATCCTTGACCACCGACAAACCGATACCCTGCCCCGGGTGCGAGGTATCCAGTCGCTCTCCCCGACCGATGATGCGTTCGCGCTGATCGGGCGGGACGCCCGGTCCGTCATCTTCCACCCAGAGCTCGCACACCTCGTCATCACGGGTCGCCCCGACGCGTATGCGCGAGCGGCAAAGCCGGTAGGCATTCTCCAGCAGGTTACCCAGCAGCTCCAGTAACGCGCCCTCTTCCATCGGCACCTTGAGTTCCGGGCCGATCTGCATCTGCAGGTGTACCGGCTTATCCCGGTGCACCTTGCCCAGCGCCTCGCTCAGCTTGCCGACCACCGGCGCCAGGTCGGCCTGGTACTGCACCAATCCACTTCGACGCAGACTGGCCCGCTGCAGCTGGTAATCGATCTGCTGACTCATGCGCTCGATCTGGTCCTGCAGAATGCGCGAATGTTCCTGCTGACCCTTCTCGGTACGGATGTTCTCCGCTACCGTCTGCAACACCGCCAGGGGCGTCTTCAGGCTATGCGCCAGATCACCGAGCGAATCACGATAGCGCGCTCGCTGCAGGCGCTCGCTGTCCAGCAGGCGGTTCAGCGAGCGGGTCAGTCGTGCCAGCTCACTGGGATGCTTATCACTGAGGTTATCGCGCAGGCCATTTTCTATTTCACTCAGCTCCCGGCGCACCCCTTTCAACGACCGTAAACTCCAGGTCAGTGCCAGCCACAGCAGCAGTAGCAACAGCAACAGCCCCCCGCCGAGCCATAACCGCAGACGTTTGCTGAAGTCCCGCTGCAGGGAGTCAAACTCGCTGCTGGGCAGCATGGTCACGAAACTCAGGGGCAACTCATGATCGCCCACCAGACTGACTTCCACGTCATACACATAATATTCGTTGCTGTTCAGGTCGCGAATGCGCACAAAATCGATACGATTACCGCTGAAGTGCGGGGCATAGCTAAGCTTTTCGTCCCTCGTCGAACGGGAATGCCACAGCACCTGGCCGGCCGCATCATGCACATAGCCCAGCAGCTTGGCTTCCGGCAGGTTGAACTCCTCATCCGGCATCCGCTCGGGCATGACCAGCCGCCCGTCAACCACGCTGGCAGCACTGATCAGCGTCGACGCATCCGCCGCCAGCCGCTGCTGAATAACCTGCTCCAGCGTACGGTCAAAAACACTCTGCAGCGCCGGCAGCAGCGCCAGTACGAACAGCGCCGCGAAACCCGCGGCGCTGAATACCAGACGTGACCGCAGCGAACGCATCACTGGCATTGCTCGGTGAACAGATAGCCCTGTCCGCGTACGGTATCGATCAGTTTGAGATCGCCGGCCGCCTCGAGCTTGCGGCGCAACCGGCCAACCAGCACCTCGATAACGTTGGCATCCCGCTCCTCGTCATCCGGGTAGAGCTGCTCGATCAGCCGGTCCTTGGTCACTACCTGTTGGTGGTGCCGCATCAGGTATTCGAGAATGCGGTACTCGAACGCGGTCAGCGGCAATACCCGGTCATCGACCAGGGCCTGCTTGCGGTTGAGATCAAGCAGTAACGAACCAGCACGGATCTGCGCCTGTACAAAACCGGAAGACCGCCGCACCAGTGCGTTCAGCCGTGCCTCCAGCTCCTCGAACTGGAACGGCTTGACCACATAATCATCGGCCCCGGAGGTCAGGCCTTCGACCTTGTCCTGCCAGTTGCCCCGGGCCGTCAGAATCAGAATGGGAAAGGTTCGCCCCATGCTGCGTAATTCCCGGATCAGGTCCAGCCCGTCCATGCCGGGCAGGCCCAGATCAATGATGGCAATGTCATGATTGAATTGCTGCGCCTTGTACAACCCGTCCTCGGCGCTTTCGACAGCATCGACGATGTGCCCCACCTCACCAAAGCGCGTAGCAAGATGATGACGCAGCAGCGCCTCATCTTCGACCAGCAACACCTTCATAGCACCTCCAATACGCCAGATCCAGCGCATGGAAAACCGCCCGGCTCATGCCGGGCGGGTCGTGAACGCGCCGGATCAGAAGTGATAGTTTACCCCGAGATACAGCTGCTCGGTGCTTTTGAGGTCGAAGCTGCCGCCCACACTGCCATCCCGTGCATTCAGGCTGGCGTCAGCGGTGGTGCGCAGGTAGCGATAACCGGCTTCCAGCGATACCGGTGCATCGAACTGATGCAGTACGCCGGCCTGCAGGCCACCGGCAAGCCCCAGATCGCTGTCCCGATGGAAGCCTGCAGAGTCCTGCTCCAGCTTGACCAGACCGGCGGTCACGCCACCGAACAGGCGAGTATTGTCAGCGACCGGCAGGAACAGGTCATAGCTGCCCAGCAGGTTCTGCTGACGCAGCTTATAGCCCTTGGCCGAGTCCGAAATGTACTCATAGGTCAGGTACATGCGGCCGGTATCATCCTGCACGCCGCCCCGCACACCCCAGGTGCCGGAGTTATTGATGGCGCTGTCCAGCGTACGGGCCTGCGGGTTGTTTTTCAGGCTGCTGGAGCGATCCATATTGCTGCTGGTTTCGCCCCAGGTCAGGCCGACGAAGCTGTCCTGAGCCAGAACCGGTGCACTGGCAAGGGCCATGGCGGTACCAAGAGCAAGAAATTTCAGGGATGTTTTCATAGTGTGTCTCCTCTGTAAGCGTGAGACACAGCATGCCAGCCCCCTCCTGAACCTCCGCTGAACCCCTGCTGAACCTGGGCTGAACATGGCCGAAATAGCCCCTACTGACAGGAATCCCTTTGTTATATTCCTCTGCCAATCAGCAGCCTACCGCTGCCGGTGGACCGGCTCGCCCCTCCCCGATCATGAACTGCCTGCCCCTCCCTCAGTAGCGAAGAAGCGCATATGGAACTCGACATCATCACTCTCCGGGATACCCTCCTCAATGGCAGCAATGGTGACAGAGTTACCGCGTTGAGTGCATATCACCCAGCCGACCTTGCCGTCGCCCTTCAGCCATTCGAGCCGGCTGTCGTCTGGAACATTCTGCATCAGGCTAGTCCTGCCAGGCAGGCGGCGGTGTTCGGCTATCTGGCTCCCGAGTTCCAAGCTCTGCTGGTAAGCGTCATCCCCCGGCAGGCACTGACGACGCTTGTCATGCACATGAGAGCCGACGAGCGTGCCGACCTGTACCGCCAACTCACAGAAGAACAGCGAGACGCATTGATGCCGACCCTGGCCCGGGCCGAGCGGGAGGATATCCGCCGGCTGGCGTCCTATCAGGAAGGAACGGCGGGAGCTATCATGACCTCCGGCTACGCCGCGTTACCACTGGATATCAGCGCCGCCGAGGCCCTGGCCGTGCTGCGCTGTGAGGCACCGGACAAGGAAACCATCTACCGAGCCTATGTGGTCGACAACAGCCGGGAGCTGCTCGGCTCCGTCCGCCTGCAGGACCTGATCACGGCATCGCCCCGTGCCCGCGTCAGCGAGTTGATGAAAAGCTGCTCCTATCAGATAGACGTCAATGCCGAGGCGGAAGAGGCGGCGCGCCGGATTGCGCACTATGACATGATCGCGCTGCCGGTGGTCGATGCCGACAATCGCCTGGTGGGCATCATTACCCATGACGATGCCCTCGATGTGATGGAAGCCGGCGCCACCGAAGATTTCCACCGGGTAGGGACAATCACCCACCTGGAGTCCGGTGTCAGCTCCGCGTCCATATTCATGCTTTACCGGGCCAGGATCGTCTGGCTGATGCTGCTGGTGTTCGGCAGCATCTTCTCTGGGGCCGGCATAGCACACTTCGAGGACACCATTGCCGCCAACCTCGCACTGATGTTCTTCCTGCCGATCTTGATTTCATCCGGAGGCAACGCAGGTTCGCAATCGGCCACCCTGATGATCCGCGCATTGGCCACCGGCGAGATTGGCCTGTCCGACTGGACCCGGGTACTTGGGCGCGAGCTGGTGCTGGCGATCCTGCTGGGCACCAGCATGGCTTGCGCCATCGCACTGATAGGGGTAATGCGCGGCGGTCCACAGATTGCGCTGGTGATCAGCCTGTCAATGATCCTTATCGTGATGGTGGGCAGCCTGATCGGCATGCTGTTGCCGTTCCTGCTCAGCCGCTTCAGACTGGATCCGGCCACAGCCAGTACACCCCTGGTCACCTCCATTGCCGACGCCACCGGGGTGCTGATCTACTTCAGTATTGCCAATGTCATACTATCCATACCCCATGGATAGCCAACCACAGGACAGCGCGCCGCGCCTGGCGCCTCCAACGAAGGATTGAGACAAGATGCCTATCAAGACCATCGTAGTTGCCCTGGCTGCCACAGACGACGATCAGCGGATAGCCGAGCGGGCGGTGCAACTGGCCAACCAGCATCAGGCACAACTGATCGGCGTTCATGTTCTGGACAGCCTGCCGCCGCAGGATGACGGTTTGCCCTCTGCCATCGATACTGCGGCATTGGCCAATGCCATGCGCGAACAGAGTGAAGTGCAGCTCAGACAACTGCTGGTGCATGCACACCGGCCAGCGAGTATCCAGCTGGAAACCGGCAAACCCCATGAGGCTATCGAGCAGATAGCCGCCCGCTGCCACGCCGACCTGCTGATCATCGGTCCGGGTGTGGCGCGCAACCTGCGCGAGAACGTGTTCGGCTCTACTGCTGACCGTTTGGTACGGCAGGCGCCCTGTCCGGTCCTGGTGGTGCGCCGCGAAGTCGCCGGTCCCTATGCCCGAGTTGCGGTGGGGCTGGACCCGTCCCGCCATGCACAGCAGGCATTGCACCACGCCGCGCAGCTATCGCCCGGCGCCGCACTGGAGCTGATTCACGCGGTGCAGATACCCCAGCCCTTCATCCAGGCAATGCTCAGAGCCGGCACACCCAAGGCCGAAATTGAACGCTACCGCCGCGCGCGGGCACGCATGGCCCGGCAGCAGATCATGGAAATCTTCAACGAGCGGGGACCATTACCGGACAATTCCCGCCTGAAGATCATCCATGGCGACCCAGGGCTCAGCCTGCTCAGGATTTCACGGATGAAAAGCATCGACCTCGTCGCCATCGGCACCCAGGGCGCCGGGGCGGTTTCACAACTGGTATTGGGCAGCGTAGCCAGAAAGGTACTCAGCGCAGCCGGGAGCGATGTGCTGACGGTGTCAGCTGCGGCTGTCGAATTAAGACGCAGTTGTTTTTGAGTTCACCGATGGTCAGCGGCAGAGGCCAGCGCAAATACCCAAGCCCTGCCAGAGCGCTTCCTGGCACATTGGAGACCAGTGCACACTTGGCTAAGTTGTGGCGGGATTGCCCCGCCACATAATTCACATCAGAACAGCACGCGGCAGCGGATGGTGCCGTTGATCTCGTGCAGTTTCTTCAGCGCCAGATCGGAGTAGGCGGCGTCCACGTCGATCACCACATAGCCGACCTTCTCGTTGGTCTGCAGATACTGGCCGGAGATGTTGATGCCGTTGGTGGCGAACACCTGGTTGATCTCGCTCATCACACCAGGGATATTCTGGTGAATGTGCAGCAGACGATGCTTGCCGGGGTGCGACGGCAGCGCCACTTCCGGGAAGTTGACCGAGGTGATCGAGGTGCCGTTATCGCTGTAGCGCACCAGCTTCTCGGCCACTTCCAGGCCGATGTTGGCCTGGGCTTCCATGGTCGAACCGCCGATATGCGGGGTCAGCAGGCAATTGTCGATGCCGCGCAGCGGAGAGACGAACTCGTCATCGTTGGAACGCGGCTCGACCGGGAACACGTCGATGGCGGCGCCGTTCAGATGCTTGTCCTTGAGCGCCGCGGCCAGTGCGTCGATATCCACCACGGTGCCGCGTGCGGCGTTGATCAGGATGCCGCCCTTCTTCATGGCGCGGATCTGCTGTTCACCGATCATCCATTTGGTGGAGGGGGTTTCCGGCACGTGCAGGGTCACTATGTCAGCGCTGCGCAGCAGTTCGTCGAGGCTGCCCACCTGACGGGCATTACCCAGCGGCAGCTTGGTCACCACGTCATGGAAGATCACATGCATGCCCAGACCTTCGGCCAGTACCGACAGCTGGGTGCCGATGG
Organism: Halopseudomonas pertucinogena; assembly: GCF_014646575.1. Taxonomy (GTDB): domain Bacteria; phylum Pseudomonadota; class Gammaproteobacteria; order Pseudomonadales; family Pseudomonadaceae; genus Halopseudomonas; species Halopseudomonas pertucinogena. The sequence continues at coordinate 316,354 of NZ_BMNN01000003.1, forward strand.
AGCCATAGCCGACGATGCCCAGGGTCTTGCCACGGATCTCGTAGGAGTCGGCAGCGCTCTTGAGCCAGCCACCGCGGTGGGCAACCGCGTTCTTCTCCGGGATACCGCGCAGCAGCAGGATGGCCTCGGCCAGCACCAGCTCGGCCACCGAACGGGTATTGGAGTACGGCGCGTTGAACACCGCCACACCCATCTCACGTGCCGCTTCCAGATCGACCTGGTTGGTGCCGATGCAGAAACAACCAATAGCGACCAGCTTGTTGGCATGCTGCAGCACGTCAGCGGTGAGCTGGGTGCGTGAGCGAATACCAATGAAGTGCGCGTCGGCAATGGCAGCCTTGAGCTCCGCCTCCGGAAGAGCACCCTTGTGGTAGTCGATATTGGTGTAGCCGGCTGCCTTCAGCGTGTCGACGGCAGTCTGATGCACACCCTCGAGGAGCAGGAATTTGATCTTGCTCTTGTCCAGCGAGGTTTTTGCCATGAGTGAGTTACCCGTAATGCTGATGTATGATGGTCCGTCAGGTTTCGGCGCTTGCTCGGTCGGACACCTGTTTCGGAAGCCGCATATGCTAGCATAATCTCCCTTTTCCCAATGCCCGGGCAGCATGAATTCTGTTCAGGCGATGCTTGAATCCCGTTTGAGAGCCGACATGACCCCCGAAGCCATCATCGAAACCCTGAAAACGCTGGTCGACGCTGACAAGGTACGTACCGATCGCGAATCTCTGGACACCTGGGGCCGCGACTGGACCAAGCAGTTCGAGCCGGCGCCGCTGGCGATCGTGTTCCCCAAGAGCATCGAACAGGTCCAGGCGGTGGTGCGCTTCGCCAATGAACACAGACTGGCCCTGACCCCCTCTGGGGGCCGCACCGGCCTTTCCGCTGCGGCTGTCGCGGCCAATGGCGAGATCGTCGTGTCCTTCGACTACATGAATCGCATCCTCGACTTCAACGCCTTCGACCGCACCGTCACCTGCGAGCCCGGTGTGGTGACTGCCCAGCTGCAGCAATATGCCGAGGATCAGGGCCTGTACTACCCGGTGGACTTCGCCTCCGCCGGCTCCAGCCAGATCGGTGGCAACATCGGCACCAACGCCGGCGGCATCAAGGTGATCCGCTACGGCATGACCCGCAACTGGGTGGCCGGGCTCAAGGTGGTCACCGGCACCGGCGAGCTGCTGGAGCTGAACAAGGGTCTGATGAAGAACGCCACCGGTTACGATCTGCGCCAGCTGTTCATCGGCGCCGAAGGCACCCTGGGCTTTGTGGTCGAGGCCACCATGCGCCTGGAACGGGCGCCGAAGAACCTCACCGCGATGGTGCTGGGCACACCGGACTTCGACTCCATCATGCCGGTGCTGCACGCCTTCCAGGGCAAGCTGGACCTGACCGCCTTCGAGTTCTTCTCCGACAGGGCGATGGCCAAGGTGCTGGCCCGGGGCGATGTGCCCGCCCCCTTCGAGACCGACTGCCCGTTCTATGCGCTGCTGGAGTTCGAGGCGGTCAGCGAGGAGGTGGCCAACGAGGCACTGGCGACCTTCGAACATTGCGTCGAGCAGGGCTGGGTGCTGGACGGCGTCATGAGCCAGAGCGAACAGCAGCTGCAGAACCTGTGGAAGCTGCGTGAGTTCATTTCCGAAACCATCTCCCACTGGACGCCCTACAAGAACGATATCTCGGTGACCGTCAGCCAGGTGCCGGCCTTCCTGCGCGACATCGATGCGATCGTCGGCGAGCACTACCCCGACTTCGAGATCGTCTGGTTCGGTCATATCGGTGACGGCAACCTGCACCTGAACATCCTCAAGCCCGACGCCATGCCCAAGGAGGAGTTCTTCGCCAAGTGCGCCAGCGTCAACCAGTGGGTGTTCGATATCGTCAGGAAATACAACGGTTCGATTTCCGCCGAGCACGGCATGGGCATGACCAAGCGCGACTACCTCGGTTACAGCCGCAGCCCCGAGGAGATCGCCATCATGAAATCGGTCAAGGCGGTATTCGACCCCAACGGCATCATGAACCCGGGCAAGATCTTTCCGGTCTGAACGGCCCACGGAGCAATCAATGGTCTACCAGCACAAGTACGTCGACGGCTCGCCCATCAACCTGCTGCTGGGCAAGGTGGTCTGCGTCGGCCGCAACTATGCCGAGCACGCCCGGGAGCTGAACAACCCGGTGCCCAGCGAACCGCTGCTGTTCATCAAGCCGGCCACTTCCGTGGTGCCGCTGGCCGAGCCCATCGCACTGCCGAAGGGCCGGGGAGCGGTGCATTATGAAACCGAGATCGCCCTGCTGATCGGAGCCCCCCTGTCCGGCCTGGTCAGCGCCGAGCAGGCCAGCGATGCCATTGCCGGTATTGGCCTGGCGCTGGACCTGACCCTGCGCGAACTGCAGGACCAGCTCAAGAGCAAGGGCCACCCCTGGGAGCGGGCCAAGGCGTTCGATGGTGCCTGCCCACTGTCGGCCTTCGTGCCCACTGCCAGCGCACCGGCGCTGAATGACCTGCCGCTGCAGCTGCATGTCAACGGCGAGCTGCGTCAGGATGGCAACAGCAGCGAGATGATCACACCGATCATTGCCCTGCTCCAGCACATCGCCGGGGTGTTCACCCTGCAGCCGGGTGATGTGGTGCTGACCGGCACCCCTGCCGGCGTCGGCGTCCTGCAGCCAGGCGACCATCTGAAGCTGAGCATCCCGGGGCTGTTGCAGGCAGACACCAGGGTCGCCGACCACTGAGTACGGTCCGGACCACAGGCGACAGTTCTTCCCTGCAGAACCTTCCCGCCTGCCGGCGCTCCAAATCAGGCGCAGTACGCACCAAGGAGTCTCGCTTGAAAGTTTTTTTGCTGTTGTGCGCCGCCCTGATCGCGCTGGGCGGCGCCACCCTTCGCTATACCCAATGGGATACCTACCTCTGGCATCACTGGAACATCAACCGTCAGGTTACCCCCGCCGACGCCCTGGACCTGAGCCGCTATCGGGTTGATATCGAGGCCGTGGCGCTGGAGGGCGTGGACGATGACCTCTCGGCGCTGGCCTTCAATGACGAACGCAACACCCTGTTCGGCCTGGTCAACGGACAGCCGGATCTGCTCGAGATCAGCCTCGACGGCAAACTGCTGCGCCGGGTCCGGATCGAAGGCGTGCGCGACATGGAGGGTATGGCTCACATCGGCGGCGACCGCTACGTGATCGCCGAGGAGCGCCATCAGCGGCTGCGCATCATCGAGCTGCCCGACGGGGTCCAGACGCTGGATGTGAGTAACAGCCCGCGTCTGACCATCGCCATCGATGACAGCGACAACCTGTCCTTCGAAGGGCTGAGCTGGAATGCCAGCGAGCAGAAGCTGTTGCTGGTGCGCGAGCGCGATCCGTTGCGGGTGCTGGTGGTGGAAGGGTTCGTCAATGGCGACGGCGACCTGCTGCAGGTGGACATCACCGAGAAGGCCAGACTCCAGGAAGAGGACCTGTTCGTTTCCGACCTTTCGGCCGTGGAAGTCGACAACCTGAGTGGCAACCTGCTGCTGCTCAGCGACGAGTCGCAGATGGTGGTGGAATATGCCCCCGGGGGCAAGGCCATCAGCCTGCTGGGACTACGGCGCGGTTTCCATGGGCTCCAGCGCAGCGTGCCGCAGGCCGAGGGCATGGCGCTGGACAACGAGCGGCGGCTGTATATCGTCAGTGAGCCCAACCTGTTCTATCGTTTCTCCCCCGTCGAGCCCTGAAGCTCAGGCTTCCGGGGTCTCGGTCAGCAGCCGGGCCAGCTGATCCAGCTCGGTTTCATTGAACACCCGTACACCGTGGCGGCGCAGCGCCGCTGCGGTGACGCCCTCGCCGGCGACCCGGGTGCCGGTGAAGCCGCCGTCGTAGGTTTCACTGTTACCGCAGGAAGGGCTGCGCGCCTTGAGCACCGCGTAGCGGATACCGTGCTGCCTGACCCGTTGCAGCGCCAACTCCGCACCCGCAATAAAGGCGCGGGACACATCCCTGCCCTCGATATCCAGCACCTGCACTCTGCCGTCCAGCACCGCAGCCCCCTGCCCTCCGGGGATCTCCGCTGGCTGTCTGGGCGTTGGCAGGCCACCGGCGACCTCCGGGCACAACGGCACCAACCGCCCCTGGGCCTGCCATTGCCGCAGTAAAGGCAGTGCACCATAGGCGCCGCCGTCATACCGTACCGGCTGGCCCAGCAGGCAGGCGCTGACCAGAATCTTGTCCATCTCCTCTCCGAATTGCTCAGCGCAACAGCGGGTTGTCCGGGCGCCGCCGGAACCAGCCTACCAGACTGGCGCGATCCCGTCGGGCCAGCAGCACCTCATGCACGATGCTGTCGCTCATGAACACCGCCAGGGTTCCCGCCCGCGGCTCCACGTCCAGAGGGCCGTCCGGCAGGTGCAGGCGCAACTCCCCGCCGTCGCCCGGCTGCCACCGACTGTTCAGGTAGAGCACCACGGATACGGTCCGCAGCGGGCTTTCCTTGAAGCGATCCACATGCCGGCGATACCCGGCACCGGGAGGATACAGAGCGTAGTGGGTCTCGTAACTGTCCAGCCCCAGCAACAGCGTACGGTTGAGGGTGCGCTGCAACTCGGCCATCGCCTGCAGGTAGGCGGAATGCGCCGGGCTGGGAGGACAATCGTCCAGCCAGCGTATGTGATCGCCACGCACTTCCGGCAGCACCTGCCGCTCACCGAAGCGGCCTACCGCGGCCGGGCGCAGCGCCTCGCTGTTCCATAGCGAACGGCAATTGTGCTCCAGCTCGGCAAGCACCTGCGGCGACAGACCGCTCTGGGTGACTGCCCAGCCATGTTCGGCCAGTTGATCGGCAACGGGCAGCAGACGCTCTACCGCGGCGGCAGGGAACTCGGGCATCGTCTTCATACTCAAATCGGGGAACAACAGCGGCGCCTGGGATCAGGCGGACAACGCCCGAGACAACGGGCGCCGCCCAGTGTAAACGATAGACAAAACCCGCCGGAATAGTTCTTCAACCATTTATTGGCGTTTTCATCTGCGAGGTCCCATGCACTCCATTTCCCTGCGTTTTCTTTTCGCCCTGCTGGTCCTGACGGGACTGTTCAGCAGCGCAGTTCAGGCCAGCACCTCGGAGCTCTACCAGGCCAGCGGCATGGCTCAGCATCAGCAGCACTTCCAGGCGGCGCTGGCATCGGCGCAGCAGCGCTACGGTTCGCAGCTGCCGGCGGCAGTACGCGACCCCCTTGTGCGCAACAGCAGCCAGCGCTTCGATCTGGCCGCCATGCATGACCGTGCCCAGACCCGGCTGGCGCTGGAGCTTGATGACCAGCAGATGCAGCAGGCACTGACGTTCTTCAACAGCCCGCTGGGCCAGCGCATCGTTGCGGCCGAAACCCGCGCCAGCTCGCCCGGGGGCGCGAGCACCATGCAGCAGGGTGTGCCGAACATGGAGCTGAGTGCGGAGCGCCGGGCTCTCATCGAGCGGCTGGCCGCGCGATTGCCGGCACTGGAGATGGGAGTGGAAGTATCAACTGCACTGACCGGGCTGGCGGCGCAGAGCGCCAACGACCTGCTGGGCGGGCTGCTCGGCACCGCTCCGGCCGGTGACAGCGGCCGCGAACGGCTGCGTCAGCAGATGCGCCCCAACCTGCCCAACACCCTGGCCTACGTCTACCGCGACCTGGATGACGCGGAGCTGACCCGCTTCGCCGAATGGGCCGAATCGGACGCGGGGCGGGCCTTCTACAGCGCCGTAGAGCGCGCGGTGCAGGATGCGCTGAACCCCTGAGACAGCAGCCGGGCTGCGTCAGTAGCCCAGCCTGTCGCCCAGCCAGTCCAGGTAGCGCTGGCGGAAGTCGGCCTGCTCATTGGCCAGGTGGTGGCGGGCCTCGGGCAGGTACAGCAGCTCGGGGCCGTTGAACTTCTCCTGCAGCACCCGGATGTTGTGCTGCCAGTCGACCGTCCCGTCGGCCTGGCCCTGGACGATCAGGGGCCGGTGCGATGACGGCATGGCCGTCTCGATACGCGGAATCCACTTGTCCAGTGCCTGCACCCAGGCAACCGGCAGCACCTGTGGCTGCAGCGGATCGTGCTGGCGGATGAAATCGAGAAACGCCTCGTCCGTCGAATTGTCGGTAAAGCGCCGTCCCAGCTGCTGGATGAACCCGCCCAGCAGTTTCAGGCTGAACTGCGACACCCCCCACTGTCTGGGTCGCACCAGTGGCGCCATCAGCACCGTCTCACCGGTCTGCTCGGGCAACGGTCCGTGCAGCAGACGGTCGATGAGTATTGCGCCGCCGGTGCTCTGGCCGAGGAAATGCCAGGGCGCGGGAAGACGCCAGTCCTGCGCATGCTGGATGACGCCGTCCAGCACCTGCTGGTAGCGCAGGAAACAATCGATGCTGGCCCGTTCCCCACTGGACAGACCGTGCCCCGGGAGATCGAAGGCCATGACGGCCAGCCGGTGGCCCAGCGCCCAGCGGATCACATGGCCGTACAGGCCCATGTGGTCGTAGTAACCGTGCAGAATGATCAGCGTGCCCCGCGGCAGGCTCGGGCGCCATACCTGAACCGCCAGGTCGAAACCATCAACTTCAATGTGACCAAGGTGCTGATCGACCTCGGCGCTGAAGTCGATTCCGTAATAGGCGGCGTATTGCTGTGCGGTAGGATTGAAGGGCTGCCCCGGTTCGAGTTGCGGCAATTGCGCGACAAGCCTTTCGAAAAACGTCTGATCCATCAAGGGGCCTTCTGCGGTGATTCCGGAAGCTGCCATCAGCTTACCCCCGGAAACGGGGAAAAATCCGTTCCATGGTCTCGATTTTGGAACAATTCAATGTTTCGAACATGCTTTGCAAGGAATCATCGTGTAACATGCTGCGTCTCCAAATGCCACGTCCTTATGCGCCACGGCGCAGTTTCTCAGCTGAGTGAGGGGTTTTCATGAGCGAACGCATCCAGATTGGTAATCTCCAGGTTGCCAGGATTCTTTACGACTTCATCAATGAGCAGGCCATCCCGGGTACCGGCGTGGATGCCACTGCCTTCTGGAAAGGCGTGGACACGCTGATTCATGACCTCGCCCCGAAGAACCGCGCCCTGCTGAGCAAACGTGACGAGCTGCAGGCGAAGATCGATGCCTGGCACCAGCAGCGCGCCGGTCAGCCCCACGATGCAGCCGCCTACAAGGCGTTCCTGCAGGAAATCGGCTACCTGCTGCCCGAACCCGCCGACTTCAAGGTTACCACCGAAAACGTCGACGAAGAGATCGCCACCATGGCCGGCCCGCAGCTGGTCGTGCCGATCACCAACGCCCGCTTCGCCATCAACGCCGCCAACGCCCGCTGGGGTTCACTCTACGACGCCCTGTACGGCACGGACGCCATCAGCGAGGAAGGCGGCGCGGAAAAAGGGCCCGGCTACAACCAGGTGCGTGGCGACAAGGTGATTGCCTTCGCCCGCGCATTCCTTGATGAGGCAGCTCCGCTTGCCAAAGGTTCCCACAGCGAAGCGACTGGCTACAGCATCGCCAACGGCCAGCTGGTTGTGAGCCTGCAGGACGGCAGCCAGACCGGCCTGCAGCAGCCCGAGAAGTTCATCGGCTTCCAGGGTAACGCCGCCGAGCCCGGCGCCGTGCTGCTGAAGAACCATGGCCTGCACTTCGAGATCCAGATCGACCGCAGCAGCAATATCGGCAGTACCGATGCCGCCGGCGTGAAGGACGTACTGATGGAAGCGGCCATCACCACCATCATGGACTGCGAAGACTCGGTCGCCGTGGTGGATGCCGAAGACAAGGTGCTGGCCTACAAGAACTGGCTGGGCCTGATGAAGGGCGACCTGGCCGAGAACATGAGCAAGGACGGCCGCGCCTTCACCCGCACCATGAATGCCGACCGCCAATACACCGCCGCCGATGGCAGCGAGCTGACCCTGCACGGCCGCTCCATGCTGTTCGTGCGCAACTTCGGTCACCTGATGACCATTGATGCGGTACTGGACAAGGACGGCAACGAAGTGCCCGAGGGCATTCTCGACGGCATCTTCACCAGCCTGGCAGCCATCCACAACCTCAAGGGCAACACCACCCGCCGCAACACCCGCAAGGGCTCGATCTACATTGTCAAGCCGAAGATGCACGGTCCGGAAGAAGTGGCGTTCGCCAACGAACTGTTCAACCGCGTGGAAGACCTGCTGGGTCTGGAGCGCAACACCCTGAAGATGGGCATCATGGACGAGGAGCGCCGTACCACGGTCAACCTCAAGGCCTGCATCAAGGAAGCCAGCGAGCGCGTGGTGTTCATCAACACCGGCTTCCTCGACCGCACCGGTGACGAGATCCACACCTCCATGGAAGCCGGCCCGGTGGTACGCAAGGCTGCCATGAAGAGCGAGAAGTGGATCGCCGCCTACGAGGACTGGAACGTCGACCACGGTCTGAACCTCGGCCTGTCCGGCCGTGCGCAGATCGGCAAGGGCATGTGGGCCATGCCCGACCTGATGGCCGGCATGCTGGAGCAGAAGATCGGTCACCCCATGGCCGGCGCCAACACCGCCTGGGTTCCGTCCCCGACCGCAGCCACTCTGCACGCCCTGCACTACCACAAGGTGGATGTGTTCGAGCGGCAGAAGGAACTGGCCAAGCGTCCCTTTGCCTCGGTAGACGACATCCTGACCATCCCGCTGGCCAAGGACACCAACTGGAGCGCGGAAGAGAAGCAGAACGAGATCGACAACAACGTCCAGGGCATTCTCGGCTACGTTGTGCGCTGGATCGACCAGGGCGTCGGCTGCTCCAAGGTGCCGGACATCAATGATGTCGGCCTGATGGAAGACCGCGCCACCCTGCGCATCTCCAGCCAGCTGCTGGCCAACTGGCTGCGCCACGGTGTCATCACCGAGGAGCAGGTGGTCGAAAGCATGAAGCGCATGGCCGAGGTGGTCGACCGGCAGAATGCCAATGATCCGGCCTACCGCCCGATGGCACCGAACTTCGATGACAGCATCGCCTTCCAGGCGTCGCTGGAGCTGATCCTCGAAGGCACCAAGCAGCCGAACGGCTACACCGAGCCGGTTCTGCACCGCCGCCGTCGCGAGTTCAAGGCGCGTTACGGCTGCTGATCGACGCAGCGCCCCGACAAGCCCGGCCAGAGCAATCTGCCGGGCTTTTTCATGCCTGATCGGTAGGGAAACGGCCTTTCGTCGGAAAGTGGCCTTCTGATATCAGTCCGCCCTGACCTTCCCACCGGGCTGACGTATCATTGACGCCGATTCCACAGCACCCGGCATCGGCCCGGGTCGTCTACTCTTGATGACAAGTTCGTTTCCGGATCAGGTACTCCATGCCCAGTCTTCGTTTCCTCCTGCTCGCCTTTCTGCTGGCCAGTCCCCCGCTGCTTGCCCAGACGGAAGACCGCTTCAGCTTTAACGGTTTCGGCACCGTTGGTGTCAGCCGGCTGGGTGGCGAGGACAGCGGGCGCAGCTACGGCATCCAGGGCCAGGTGAACGACCGGTGGCGCGGCGACGACCTGTCCCGCATCGGCGGCCAGCTGACCTGGGACCTGACCGAGGACCTGGTCGCCACCGCCCAGGCGACGCTGGCCGCCGAGCAGGACAGCTGGGGGGTCGAGCTGGACTGGCTGTACCTCGGCTGGCAGGCCACCGACCGGCTGACGCTGCGCGCGGGCCGGCTGCGCAATCCGGTGTACATGTATTCCGAAACCCTCAATGTCGGCGTTACCTACCCCTGGCTGCGGCTCCCGGACGAGGTCTACTTCCAGCTGCAGATCAGCAACTACGAAGGCATCGACCTGCTGTACGACACGCCGCTTGCCTTCGGCATGCTCACCTGGCAGATCAACGCCGGGCAGGCGCTGAACCGCGACCATTTCATCCATGACGATCTTCACGACATGGATTACCGCAAGCTTTTCGGTGCCAACGTGAAGCTGACCACCCATCATTGGGGCAGCTTCCGCATCGCCTACAGCGAAGCAGACCTGGACCTGCGCATTCCCTACATGCAGGGCACACCGCTGGAGGGCATCGCCGAGGGGGTGAAAGGCAAATACACCGCCGTCGGCTACCAGTACGACAACGGGACCTGGCTCGCCGCCAGCGAAGCGACCCGGATCGTTGTGGAAGGCCTGACGCCGTCCACCAACGCGTTCTACGTGATGGGCGGGCGGCGCTTCGGCCGGTTCGGTGTGCATCTCACCTACGGCGAACTGGATGACGAGTTCACAGGCCAGCAGAGCTCCTGGACCGGCGGGCTGTCCTACCGTCTGAGCCCGTCTGTGGTGCTCAAGGGCGAGTATCGCCGGGTCGACAATGCCAACGAGAGCCAGGGCGCTTTCGTGCGGGGCGGCGCCGAGTACCTCGAAGCGCTTGCCCGGCGGGAATTCCTGGGCGAGCCAAGGGCGACCTTTGACGGCGACATCGTCTCCGTCGGCGTCGACTTCCTGTTCTGAGGCCCGCCTGATGATTCTGCATCCGCGTCGGCTCGTGTTCCTGCTGCTCTGCTGCCTGTCCGGGCTGGGTCAGGCGGATGTTGCGGTGATCGTGCATCCGGACTCCGGCGCCTCGCTGACGCCGGCGCAGGTTGCCAGTGTCTACCTGGGACTGGACCGCTCGATGACGCCGGTTGACCTGCGCCAGTGGGGAGACACCCGCACGCACTTCTATCATCAGCTCATTCGCAAGAACGAGGCCCAGCTGAAATCCCATTGGGCGGCGCTGATCTTCACCGGCAAGGGCCGCCCGCCCCAGGGCGTGCCGGACGAATCGGCCATGCTCGACAGAATCGCCACCGATCCGCGGGCGATAGGCTATGTTGACAGAGAGAGTGTGGACGACCGGGTTCATGTACTGTTCGTCGTTCCGTAGTGCCGCATGATCGCCTGTAGACAGAGGATGACGGCCGCGCCCGCGGCTGAGGTGGACCCATGCATCTGAGCACGACCTATCGCAACCGATCTTTCCTGCAACTGGTGGGGGTGCTGCTTGTTGCCGCCTTTGCCGGACTGTTCACCCTTTACTACGTCACCGATGTGCTGGACCGGTATTTCACCGAACACAGCGCCTATCTGGCACGCCAGGCCATCAACAATGAAAGCGAGAGCCTGCGGCGCGAAGCCCTGGCCCATGCCCGCATCGCTGCCAGCTACCGCCTCGCCGGCGACACCCAGAGACAGATCGGCGCGCTGCATTACTACTACCAGCGCACCGGCCAGCAGAACGTGCAGATCTTTGCTCCGGACGGCCGCCTGGTGCACGGTGACCCGGACAGCAGCACTGCCCTGAATGACGCCCAACGCGAACTGCTGACACCCGACCGGGACAGCACCGATGGTTCCTCCGTCGGCCTGATCCGTACCCCGGACGGTCCGGCGCTGGCTGCTGCTGCGGTAATCCCCTCAGTGGAGGAGCACCAGGCGCCGCCCCTGCTGTTCGTACTTGCCCAGCCGATCGATGATTACGAGCTGTTGCAGCTGGGCTTCGACTACGGCCTGACCGACCTGCACATTGCCGATGAACGGGCCCCGCCCGACAGCCGCCTGCAACTGGCCTACGTTGACGGCTCGCCGCTGTTCCTCAGCTGGATGGCCCCCACCTTCGGTCGAGAACTGCTGCACAACCTGCTCCCCGTCATCCTTGGCTCGGCGCTGGTACTGGCCCTGCTGGTCGCGCTGATCGCCCGGGATGCCCTGCGCAATGCCGCTCGCCTGGTCGCCAGTTATAACCAGCTGAACGCCAGCCGCAGCCAGCTGGAGTCAAGCGAGAAGCGCTTTCGCGACATTGCCGAAGCCGCCTCCGACTGGCTCTGGGAAACCGATGATCAGCTGCGGCTGGTGTACCTGTCCGGCCGTTTCGAGGCCATTACCCACTACCGGATATCCGACTGGCTGGGGCGCCCTCTGAGCGACATTCTCGATTGCGAGGGACAGGCCCTGCGCGACTGGCTGGAGTCCGGGGATACCGGGGTCCTGCGTTGCAGCTATACCGACCAGCTGGGCAATCAGCGGATCGGACAGCTGGCCTCCAGACCGATCATGCGCGACGGCCTCTGCATCGGTTACCGGGGCGCCGCCAGCGACATAACCGAGCGGGTTCGCGAGCAGCGCCAGATCGAACACCTGGCGCTGCATGACCCGCTGACGGGGCTCGCCAACCGCGCCCAGTTCCAGTCGTACCTCGACGAGAACCTGGCCGCAGCCCAGCCACTGACGCTGCTCAGTCTGGACCTGGACCGCTTCAAGCAGGTCAATGACAGCCTCGGCCATGCTGCCGGCGACGCGGTGCTCAAGGAAGTGTCCGACCGCCTGCGTCAATACACCCGCGCCCAGGACCTGGTCGGTCGCCTGGGCGGCGATGAGTTCGTGATGATCATCTGCGGACCGATCAGCCGGGACAGTCTCGACCAGCTGAGCCAGCGCATCATCGAGCGCCTCGGCCAACCGATGGATTATCAGGGCAACGAGATACATATCGGCACCAGTATCGGTACCGCCAGTGCTCCGGAACACGCCAGGGACGCGGACGAGCTCATGCGCTGTGCGGATGTCGCCCTGTACCAGGCGAAGAAGGCAGGACGCGAGACCTGGCGCCACTACTCGGGCGGGTGAATCGCGCATGGCGCCGGGACGGGCTGCGCCCCGGCGCAGGGGTCAAACTAGTCTGACCAGTCGTTGAATTGCACCGAGACCGAGCGCACCCGGTCGGATGACCAGTTCGGCACGTTGATCACCTGCTCCTCGCCGCCCCGACGGGAGTCGAGACGGAGTTCGATGGTCCCACTGCCATCAGCCGTAGCCGGCAGATAGTAGTCCACGGCGGTCATGAACGGCAGCACGGCGAAGACCGGGTCCACCTGCGAGAGATCACTTCGCTGGTCACTGCCCTTGTCGTGCACGAACAACACGCTCAGCCGCTTGAGCAGCGGCGCCGTCACGGTGTTGACCATCTCGGCCCCATTGATGGTCAGGCTGTCGTTGTTGGCGCCCTGGTCGCCCCAGAGCTCCATGTCCCGACCGATCATCAGATTGGTATGGGCTGAGGAGCGGGCCAGCAACCGGCCGACTCCCTCACCCGGACGGGAGGTATTCAGGCGCACCAGCAGACTGTCCTGACGGTAGGGTTCGCGGTAGAAGTAATGCTCCTCCCCTTCCCCATGCAGCAACGCAAACTCCACGCTGGCGCCCTTCTCCACCCGTACCGGCCCCCACTCCCCGCTGTCGCCGATATCCTGGGTGTGCAACGGGGTATCGCTCAACCGGGCACCCGTGACCGGATCGATGGTATGAATCTCGAGCCGGGTACCCGACGCGCCGCTGTTCTGCGGAAACAGGTTGGCCTTGCCTGCCAGCCAGACATGCTCGCCTTCGGCGTCGGGAATGGCTGTGGTCCGCGGCTCCTCGTCATTGAAGAAGCGATAGATGCGGGCGAAGGACTCGGCCGAGGTGGCCACCTCGATGTGACCGACCGGATCATCCTCCGGCGGGTAGACGTTCTCCGCCCCGACCACCTCTTCCGTCACATACTGCCCCCACAGCGCCAGCGTCGGAACGCCACCGGGCGGGGCCGCAGCGCTCCTGCCATCGATGTTCACATAATGAGCAACCTTTGCCGCATTGGCCGGATCAGCCAGATACAGCTGGCTGACTGCCGTGCCCAGCGAATGACCGAGCAGGTTGACCTGCTCCGCACCCGTTTTCAGCAGAAGCGCGTCGATCATCGCGTTGATCTGCCGGTGTCGCTCAGCCATCAACGCGGGATCAAGAGGGTTGGCCGAAACGGCGCTGCTGTCGTACTCGAAGGCAGCGATGTGCCCGGCGGGGTATCCATTGGCCCGGAAACGCCGGGCCTGCGACTCGAACTGCGAAGCCGAGCCGGCACCGCCATGGATGAACACAACCGGCAACCTGTCGTGATCCAGCTCTACCCCATCGCGCTGGGCCAGCGAATCATTGAGGTGCTGCCAGGCGCGCAGTGCACTGCGCAACGCACGCTGACGGTCATCCGCATTCTCGGCGAACAGCTGCTGCCGGTTCAGCTCGGCGAGCATATCCACCATTACGGCCTCGAAGGCAGGCGTGTCCGCAAGATCGATACCGGCCAGATTGCTGGCCGCCAGATAATCCTCCACGGCCTGGTCGATCGCTTCGGTGATCTGGATGCCATTGACCAGATTGCCGTCACTGTCCAGCGTCTGCAGCAGGCGGGCGATATTGAGCACGGCCGGGTCCTGCAGACTGCCATCCTCCACCAGATCAACGGGGGTGATGACCTCCGCTCCCTCGGCGGAACCCAGCTCCAGACCGCCCACCCGGAACGTCAGACGCTCTCCGGACCGGTAATTGAACTGCCCTTCGCCATTGGTACGTCTCGACTCACCGTCCACGATGTAAGTGAGCCCGGCAACAGGGCTGTCCACGAACACCCCTTTCAGATCACGATCCGAATCGGAACTGGAGCCGGACCCGGAAAAACATCCCGCCAGCAAGGTGAAAGCCAGGCCCGCCAAGGGGAAACGCCACCCCCGCGCCGGCGCGACAACGATCGCTATTCTGCTCATTGCATATCCTTTTATTTATTCTTGTTCAGGAATTGCCCGGCTGACATTGTTCTCAAGACAATTCAACAGACCGAGCAGTCATGAAGCATAGCAACCAAATGTCGCAATTGATAACAGAAGCCAGAATATGCAGACCGTACCGAGGCCACCCCAGCCCTCCAGGTGCCGAAGTCTGCCAGACTGGCGGGGCTACCCAGATCAAAACCGCCACCTTGGCGTCAACACAAAACCCAGGCCCATGCCGGGGTGTTTCATTTACGCAGGGAGTGAACGCAGTCGCAGCGCTCCGGTCTGAAGATGCATGACTATGGAAACACTGATCGACATGCTGCAGTGGCCAGCCATGCTGGTCACCCTCATCGCCGCCTGGCTGGTGGGGTCGCGCAACCGTCTCCGCCGCTGTGCCGGCTTCCTGTGCTTCATCCTGAGTAATGTCCTGTGGATCATCTGGGGCTGGCACAGCGACGCCTGGGCGCTGATCCTGCTGCAGGTGGGCCTTTTCGTCATGAATCTGCGGGGCACCCGCAAGAATGCTGAGCCCGCCGAAGGGGACCGGCGACAGGCTGCCTAGGTGACGCGGTCCAGCCCGGCCGGAGCGCAGTCAGGGCTCACTCTCCCAGGTGAAGTAGCCGAATTGGATCGAATAACGGGGTTTCGTTCAGCCGCGCGCCCGAGGCAAAAGTATAAGCCGAACCATACTATCCGCACCCAGCGCCGAGGTGTTGTTCAAACTGCCCCTTGGTCACCCCATCGGCGCCCGCCATGCAGATTCTTGCGCCTGTAAAAACCCCTCCAGACGACCCAGCGTTTTGTTTACTTACTCACGATCTCTTTTATTCCTGGCGTCCAAATAAGATATTAGCCATACAGACAAACCCAAGAAGGAGCCCGAAGCTCCTCCCACTCGTGCCGCATAGAAAATTTCGTCCCAGAAGCTATATTCAAACGTTTTATACACACAGAAAACATATATATCTAAAAAAAGACGAAGAGAAAAAATTGCTACAAACACAATACACACACAGTAAAGCACAATAGGGAAAACATCTCCCCCAGTAACAGGCCGTTTTAATTCCTTACTGCCAATTCGCATTTTTCTTCTCTGCCGTAGCTATCGAGGCGTCCGTGACATTTATCGCTTCCAGATCCGATGCGCTCAATTGGTAGGTGATATTTGCACCGCCACCAATAGCGCCACCGATTACGAGAGTTACTCCCTTCGCTGTATGGCTAATAACTCCCCGCCGGTCAACATAGCCATTGCCCAAGCTTTCATAAATTCTTGAGCTGGGTCCGGCCCCTCAAAACCTTCGCCCCTAGCCATTGCCCGAAGCGCCTGGTTAACCTCCTCGGGCGAGGCTCCCTGCTGCCGAAGATAATCAGCCATGGAGGTGGCAGACTCTCCGTACTCCATCAACCCCTGCGGCAAGTGCAGGTCCCAGTTATATTTAGTGGCATTACCCGCTACCGAGGCACGATCTGCATGTCTTGCTCGTCCCCTCCGGCCATGGATGCGACCAGCACCCCCAGCACCTGTGAGTTCATCGTCAGCAAGCCGATGCGCTGATCCGGCTCCATTCCACTGTACTGCTGCGCCAAGCTATCGATCACCGCCTCATTCGCACCGGCGACCAGCGCGCCCGTTTTGAAATCATGGCTTCATCATTGGTCAGCCCAGCCAGGTAGCGTTACCCGGTACGAGCCATGATTGCTTCGCGTACCAGTCGTTGTTCGTAGAGGCCATCTCACTTATATCGCCAAGCTGTCCGCAACTTCACTTCAACGTTTGTTTTCATCCCCGTGTCGCTTATCCATTATTGACAACAGGCAGGCTCCCACAGCTGAGAAACTTCCAGCGATCACACCAGCAACGATAGAACTCCTAAGCTCATCCATCCCGAACTCGAAGTTACCGCCCCGAAAAAAATGGAACCCCCAAAAGCTGATACGTATAATAAAAATCAATGAAAATGCAACAAAGACACAGTAAATCAACAACAAAATAAACTCTTTAACATACAAAAAATAATCTCTCATTTGTTTTTTCCATTATCTAATATAGCCTTACTGGAGTCCGAAGCAGCTTCCGACGCGAAGGCACCAAAAACTGCACCTATAATTTGAGCGGCTCTTTTTGGGATTATTGTTAACGCCCTATCTCCAAATATTTTACCTGCACCTGCTCCTACAACCGAGCCTACCCCGGCTCCTCCCATAGCGCTACCAGGCTCATTCCCTTTAACTTGGCTTCCTATATAAGCGCCGCCCATGTTTACTCCAACTGTGCCGGCTAAGCCCCTCCCTTGGGTGAGCGCGCCTACTGCCGTAGCTATCGAGGCGTCCGTAACGCTTATCGCTTCCAGATCCGATGCGCTCAATTGGTAGGTGATATTTGCCCCGCCGCCAATAGCGCCACCGATTACGAGAGTTACTCCCTTCGCTGTATGGCTAATAACTCCCCCGCCGGTCAACATAGCCATTGCCCAAGCTTTCATAAATTCTTGAGCTGGGTCCGGCCCCTCAAAACCTTCGCCCCTAGCCATTGCCCGAAGCGCCTGGTTAACCTCCTCAGGCGAGGCTCCCTGCTGTTGAAGATAATCAGCCATGGAGGTGGCGGACTCTCCGTACTCCATCAACCCCTGCGGCAAGTGCAGGTCCCAGTTATATTTAGTGGCATTACCCGCTACCGAGGCA
>NZ_BMNN01000004.1 GCF_014646575.1 Halopseudomonas pertucinogena
CTACAGGGTTGAAACACCTTGTCAACGCCTTCCTCACATCCCTTTCACTGCCTGGCGATCCTGCTGCTGACCTGCCCCGGCGGTGAGCGGCGCATTATAGAGAGCGCAGCGGGTACGTCAAGCTTCTTTCGATTCATTTTGCCGGAAGGCTTTGCACCCTTCCGGCAAGCACTCAGAAGCAGTCTTCTACCGACTTCAGCGGGTAGTGAGCAGGATACGGCAACCGAGCCACGCCGCTGTCGATGGCAGCCTGAGCTACCGCCGCCGGCACCTTCTCGATCAGACGCACATCCATTGGCTTGGGAATGATGTAGTCACGACCGAACTCCAGCGAAAGACCGCCGTAGGCCTGCATTACGTATTCCGGCACCGGCTCCTTGGCCAGCTCGCGGATGGCATGCACGGCCGCGATCTTCATTTCCTCATTGATGCGGGTTGCCCGGACATCCAGCGCGCCACGGAAGATGAACGGAAAACCCAGCACGTTGTTGACCTGGTTCGGATAGTCCGAACGGCCGGTGGCCATGATCACGTCGGGGCGCGAGGCATGGGCCAGCTCGGGGCTGATTTCCGGATCCGGGTTGGAACAGGCGAACACCACCGGGTTTTCCGCCATCAGCTTCAGCTCGGCCGGCTGCAGCAGGTTCGGACCCGACAGACCGACGAACACATCCGCTCCCTTCATGGCATCGGACAGGGTGCGCTTGTCTGTTTCGGTAGCAAAGATGGCCTTGTACTCGTTCAGGTCATCTCGACCGGCGTGGATGACACCCTTGCGGTCAACCATGGAAATGTTCTCGATCGCCGCCCCGAGACTGACCAGCAGCTTCATGCAGGCAACGGCAGCCGCACCGGCGCCCAGACATACGATCCTGGCATCTTCCAGCTTCTTGTCCGCCAGCTCCAGGGCGTTGATCATCGCGGCCGCGGTGACAATGGCAGTGCCGTGCTGATCGTCGTGGAACACCGGAATGTCGCACTGCTCGATCAGCGCACGCTCGATCTCGAAGCACTCGGGCGCCTTGATATCCTCGAGGTTGATGCCGCCGAAGGTGCAGGAAATGCGCTTGACGGTATCAATGAAGGCCTGCGGGCTCTCCGCCTCGACTTCGATATCGAACACGTCGACACCGGCGAAGCGCTTGAATAGCACGCCCTTTCCTTCCATGACCGGCTTGGACGCCAGCGGCCCCAGGTTACCCAGCCCCAGAATGGCGGTACCGTCCGAAATCACGGCGACCAGGTTGCCCTTGCCGGTGTACTTGAAGGCGTTGTCTGCATCCTTGGCGATCTCACGCACTGGCTCTGCCACACCCGGGCTGTAAGCCAGCGCCAGATCTCGCGCAGTGGCAGTGGGCTTGGTCAGCTCCACGCTCAGCTTCCCCGGACGGGGACGAGCGTGGTATTCGAGTGCATCAGTTCTCAGGTCAGACATGATTACGATTCCGGTCAGATTCTTATGGTGTTGCGAACCCCCGAGAATACAGAAAAGCCCTACCCCTCACAAGCTGGCGCTATGCGCTTGCATGGCGCTCCGGTCGCGCGGCGGAAGCCGTCAGTTCCGGGGCATCAGACGCAGGTCGTCAACCGGCAGCATGTAGCGCTTGTGCCCGCGGCGAACAGGACCACGATCCACCACCCAACCGCGCACTTCGACTTCATGCCCGAGCCATGCGACATCATCTCCGGGCTTGATCAGTCCGATGGGAAGGCGCAACGCCAGCGGGCCATCAAGGTCAACCCAGATATGGCTGCCAGTGCGACCCAGCCTGGCCACCCGACCACGCAGGATCCGAAAGCCGCCAGCGTCAAGCTGTGCCGCCGCCGTGACCGGGTTCCGTGTCCAGATCCCGCGCTGCGCCAGCCGGGCTTGGCGCTCGTGGCGCAGATGACAGTCGAGCAGCCGCAGGTTGGGTGCGATACCCACAGCGAAGCCGAGCCCCTGCTGCAACAGTACAGCCTCCAGATTCGCACCCCGCGCGTCGAAGAGGTGGCCGAGGGTGCGCCCGTACTTGTCTGTACGCTCCTCGCCGACCAGAAGTCGCAGCCCGCCCTTACCCGCCAGACGCATCAGCTCGCGACGGGCAGCCCGGGAGAAAGGTTCCGACGCGCTGCCCCGACGCCCGATCTCCGGTGCATTGACACCGATCAGCCGCACCCGTCGACCATCCACCAGATCAAGCGTATCGCCATCGATCACCTGCTTGCTGCTGATCTGCTCGCCGACGCCTGGCATGGCGCAATGGCCGGCCAGCGCCGGCGCGGCCATCAGCCAGAAAACAAAAAAGGCGCTCCAGAGGAGCGCCTTCTTCGAACCGGGCAAAGCCATCGAGGGCTGCCTGATCGTTACTTCTTGGTGCTGACGGCACCGAAACGCTGATTGAAGCGCTCGATACGTCCGCCGGTGTCCAGAACCTTCTGCTTACCGGTGTAGAAAGGGTGGCAGGCGGAGCAGACGTCCAGGTAAATGTTCTTGCCCAGAGTGGAGCGGGTCTTGATCACGTTGCCGCAACCACAGGTGGCTTCGATCTCTTCATATGCAGGATGCAAATCAGCTTTCATGGTGATTCCTCGGTTTTGTGTGCCGCCACCGGACCAACCTGATCAGGCACCGCACTGTGTGATTCTGCCCGACACCGAAAAAATCGAATGGACGGGAAAACAGGCCGGCGATGATAACAGAATTCCGCCGCCGCGCAAGTGTCACCGGAGCTCGCGTGCAACTGCCTATCCCGGTCGGCCGATGCTACCATCAGCAGCCTGACAGAAAAGGACATCCACCCCGTGCCAGTACCGATCATCCAGGTCGCCCTTCCCTCCCCCCTGCGGCGGTTATTCGATTACCGGGCGCCGGCGGGTGCGGGCGCGCAGATGCTGCAGGTCGGTCTGCGGGTAAGGGTGCCTTTCGGCAACCGCCAGCTGGTAGGAATGATCGCCGCCATCGCCGATCATTCTGACGTACCTGCCGGCAAGCTCAGGCAGGCCAGCGAGCTCCTTGACCAAACCCCACTGCTGCCCGACAGCCTGTGGCAGTTATGCCGCTGGACTGCCAGCTACTACCAGCACGGCCTGGGCGATACCCTGAGCAGCGCGTTGCCGGTGCTGTTGCGCCAGGGCGAGCCGGCCATGGCCCGCCAGCAGATGCTCTGGCAACTGATGCCCGGCGCCTACCCGGCGCACCCGGCCGTCAGCCGCGCGCCCAAGCAGAAGCAGGCGCTGCAGACTCTCGCCATGCACCCCCATGGCCTGTCCCATGCACTGATCAGCCAGTGGGGACTGACGCGTGATGTGCTGGAGGCCCTCGAGCGGAAGGGACTGGTGCGAAGGATCAGTCAGTCACCACACCATGTACATGAGCCACGCCCCCTGCACAGGGAGCCGGCGCTGCAGGCCAACCCCGAGCAGCAGGCTGCGCTTGATCGGATAACAGCTGCCGAGGGTTTCAATTGCTGGCTGCTGGAAGGGGTGACCGGCAGCGGCAAGACCGAGGTCTATCTGCAGGCGATCGCCCATTGTCTGGAGCGCCAGCGCCAGGCGCTGGTGCTTATCCCCGAGATCGGCCTGACGCCGCAGACCATGGAGCGCTTCCGCCGGCGGTTCAATGTGCCGGTGGTGATTCTGCATTCGGGACTCAACGACCGGGAACGGCTGGACGCCTGGATTGCCGCGCGGGATGGTGAAGCGGCCATCGTTGTCGGTACCCGTTCGGCAATCTTCACCCCGCTGGCTCGCCCGGGGCTGATCATCGTCGATGAAGAACATGATCTGTCCTATAAACAGCAGGAAGGTCTGCGATACAACGCGCGGGACCTGGCGGTATACCGCGCCAGCCTGGAACAGACCGGCGTCATTCTCGGCTCGGCCACGCCGTCATTCGAAAGCCTCTACAATGTCCAGCGCAACCGTTACCAGCTGCTGCGCCTGACCCAGCGGGCCGGCAATGCACGCCCTCCCCGCTTCCAGGCGCTGGATATCCGCAGCCGCCCCCTTGAAGGCGGCATGTCCCGGCCGCTGATCAAGCTGATGGGTGACCATCTTCAGCAAGGCAACCAGGTGCTGGTGTTCATCAACCGCCGCGGCTTCGCTCCGACGCTGATGTGCCATGACTGCGGCTGGATGGCCGAATGCCGCCGCTGCGATGCACGTATGACGCTGCACCAGTCGCCACCCCAGCTGAACTGCCACCACTGCGGCAGCCAGCGACCGGTCGAGCGTTGCTGCCCCAAGTGCCAGAGCGAGGAGCTGCGCCCCATTGGCGCCGGTACCGAGCGCACCGAGGAGCAGCTGATCGCCAGCTTCCCGGACTTTCCGGTACTGCGTATCGACCGTGACACCATGGGCCGCAAGCGGGCCATGCAGGACATGCTCGAACGCATCCACAGCGGTGAACCCTGTCTGTTGGTGGGTACCCAGATGCTCGCCAAGGGGCATCACTTTCCCGACGTCACCCTGGTGGCCATCCTGGACGCCGACGGCGGCCTGTTCTCCGCCGACTTCCGCGGCCCCGAGCGCATGGCCCAGCAGGTGATCCAGGTAGCCGGACGGGCCGGGCGGGCCGACAAGCCCGGCCAGGTCATCATCCAGACCCACATGGCCGAGCACCCGCTCCTGCTGGACCTGGTCGAGCATGACTACAGCCGCTTCGCCTCCCGCGAGCTGGCAGCCCGCCAGGCGGCCGGCCTGCCCCCCTATAGTTTCATGGCGCTGCTGAGGGCGGAAGCGAACGCCGTGACGCAGACCGACGAGTTCCTCGACAATGCCTGCGACATTGCCGAACAGCTGCTTGCTACTCATCGGATATCCGGCGTCGAGCTGCTCGGGCCGGTTCCCTCACCCATGGAGCGCCGGGCCGGGCGCTACCGCGCGCAGCTGCTGGTGCTGGGCCGGCAGCGCTCGTCGCTGCATCAGCTGTTGCATCTGCTGTTGGTCGCTCTGGAACAGCAGCCCCAGGCCCGTCGGGTGCGCTGGTCGATCGATGTCGACCCCATGGATATGTTCTGAACGGTCGCCGGAGGATTTGGCAAGGCCGCGGTTAAACCGGATAATGTGTGGTTTTCCCCGGGCCCTTGTCGGAATCCAGAGCATTTATGAAGAACCTCATCAGCCAGCTGCTCGCCAGCGCCATCAGCACCCTGCAGACCGAGGGCGTGCTGCCCGCCGATATCAGCCCCAACATTCAGGTGGAGACGGCCCGCGACAAGAGCCATGGCGACTTCGCCAGCAACCTCGCGATGATGCTGGCCAAGCCCGCAGGCATGAAGCCCCGTGACCTTGCCGAGAAGATCGTCGCTGCCCTGCCAGCCAACGAGGCAGTGGCCCAGATCTCCATTGCCGGGCCCGGCTTCATCAACTTTTTCCAGGATCGCGCCTGGCTGGCCGGCCAGCTGCAGCAGGCGCTGGACGATCCGCGCCTGAACGTGGCGCGCGCCGATCCAGCCCAGCGCGTGGTGGTGGACTATTCCTCGCCCAATCTGGCCAAGGAGATGCACGTCGGCCACCTGCGTTCCTCCATCATCGGCGATGCGGTGGCGAGAGTGCTGGAATTCCTCGGCCATACCGTGATCCGTCAGAACCACGTCGGCGACTGGGGCACACAGTTCGGCATGCTGCTGGCCTATCTGGAAGAGAACCCGGCCACCGCCGAAGCAGAGCTGGGCGATCTGGAGAACTTCTACCGTCAGGCCAAGAAGCGCTTCGATGAAAGCGAGGCCTTCGCCGACCGCGCCCGCGAGCGTGTGGTGCAGCTGCAGGCCGGCGACCCTGACTGTCTGGCGCTGTGGAACCGTTTCAACAGCATTTCCCTGGGCCACTGTCAGGCCGTGTATGACCGCCTCGGTGTCAGTCTCACGCCGGCCGACGTACGCGGTGAAAGCGCCTATAACGATCAGCTCGCTGACGTGGTCGACAGCCTGCAGCAGGCCGGGCTGCTGACCGAGAGCGAGGGCGCCCGCTGCGTGTTTCTTGACGAATTCCGCACCAGCGAAGACAAGCCGCTCCCGGTCATCGTGCAGAAGGCCGGCGGTGGCTACCTCTATGCCACCACGGATCTGGCCGCCATGCGCTATCGGCACCGGGAGCTGAATGCCGACCGCGTGCTGTACTTTGTCGACCAGCGCCAGGCACTGCACTTCCAGCAGGTATTCGCCGTGGCACGCAAGGCCGGGTTCGTGCCGGCCGATATGCAACTGGAGCACATGGGATTCGGCACCATGAACGGTGCCGACGGCAAGCCCTTCAAGACCCGGGACGGCGGCACGGTCAAGCTCATCGACCTGCTGGACGAAGCGGAGCAGCGCGCCCTGCAGCTGGTACAGGAGAAAAACCCGCAGCTGGATGCCGAGGAGTTGCAGCAGATCGCCCGTGCCGTGGGTATCGGCGCGGTGAAATACGCCGACCTGTCGAAGCACCGCAGCAGCGATTACAACTTCAACTTCGACCAGATGCTCAGTTTCGAGGGCAATACCGCCCCCTATCTGATGTATGCCTACACCCGGGTCGCCAGCGTGTTCCGCAGGATCGACCGCGACATGCAGCAACTGGATGACCTGGCCCCACTGGCGCTGAAAGAGGAGGCGGAAATCGACCTGGCTGCCCACCTGAACCAGTTCGGCAGTCTGCTCCAGTACGTTGCCCGGGAAGGCACGCCGCACACTCTCTGCCATTATCTCTACGATCTGGCCGGCCGCTTCTCCAGCTTCTATGAGAACTGCCCCATTCTCACCGCCGGGCAGCCACAGGATCGCGACAGTCGGCTGCGCCTGGCCGCACTGACTGGACGTACCCTGGCCCAGGGCCTTAACCTGCTGGGTATCAATACTCTGGAGCGCATGTAATACCGATGGCCAAAGCACGCAAGGCAGCCTCCCGCCGCGGCGCCAGCCGCGCCAGACCGAAGACCGGCCCCCGTGTTCCCGTTTGGCTGATCGCCATCTGTGGCGTGATAGTCGGGCTGTTCATTGCCTTCCTGTTCACGCTGGAGCCGGGGCGGGAAAGCGTCAAACGGGGCAGCACGCCGCCACCGCAGCCGGCCCTGCGTCCGGCGGAACAGCCGAAGCGCCAGAGCCCCAGCTACGACTTCTATACCCTGCTGCCGGAATCCGAAGTGGTAGTGCCTGCGCCACGCCCGGCGCCCGCACCGCCCCCCCGCTCCGGCCCCGAAGCCGGAAAAGGCGGCCTCGACCACCCAGTACTTCCTGCAGGCCGGCTCGTTCCGCCAGCGCGCTGAAGCCGACCGGGTGCGCGCGCAGATCATCCTCATGGGTCTGGATGCCCGCCTGGAGGACGCCAGGCTGGCCAATGGTGAGGTCTGGCATCGGGTCCAGGTCGGCCCCTTCGCTGATGAGACCCGCGTCAGCCAGGCGGAGCGGACGTTGAGCGGCAACGGCTTCAGCAACCTGCTGCGCCAGCAGCGTACCGTTCGCTGAAACAGCAACGGCTGACCCGCATCCGCTGGTCAGCTCCCTGCCCCGCCAGCCCCCGGCGGCTTGAATTCTCCCGCCGGCATCCCCAGATACCTGTTCATGACAGCGCGCACGCCGTGCTGCACACCATTTGAACAGTCAACAGGAGCTGCGCGTGACTACGATCGTTTCAGTACGCCGCCACGGCAAGGTGGTCATCGGTGGAGATGGCCAGGTATCGCTTGGCAACACCGTGATGAAGGGCAACGCGCGCAAGGTGCGCCGCCTCTACCATGATCAGGTGATTGCCGGGTTTGCCGGCGGCACCGCCGACGCCTTCACGCTGTTCGAGCACTTCGAAGGTCATCTCGAGAAACACCAGGGTCATCTGGTGCGCGCCGCGGTGGAGATGGCGAAGGAGTGGCGCACCGACCGCACCCTGCGCCGGCTGGAAGCCCTGCTGGCAGTGGCCAACAAGGATGCCTCGCTGATCATCACCGGCAACGGCGATGTGCTTGAACCTGAAGAAGGCCTGATCGCCATCGGCTCCGGCGGCCCCTATGCCCAATCCGCCGCCCGCGCACTGCTGCGCCACACCGATCTGTCCGCCCGGGAAATTGTCGAATCCAGCCTGGGCATCGCCGGCGAAATCTGCATCTACACCAACCAGAATCAAACCATCGAGGAGCTGGACGCCAATACCTGAGGCGGCCAGGAGTAACTACATGTCCATGACACCCCGTGAAATCGTCCATGAACTGGACCGCCACATCATCGGCCAGCAGGATGCCAAGCGCGCCGTCGCCATTGCCCTGCGCAACCGCTGGCGGCGTATGCAGCTTCCCGAGCGGCTGCGCCAGGAAGTGACGCCCAAGAATATTCTGATGATCGGGCCGACCGGCGTCGGCAAGACCGAAATCGCCCGTCGTCTGGCACGCCTGGCCCAGGCCCCCTTCATCAAGGTCGAGGCGACCAAGTTCACCGAAGTCGGCTACGTCGGGCGCGACGTGGAATCGATCATCCGCGACCTGGTCGACGCCTCGCTGAAGATGTTGCGCCAGCAGGAGATCGCCAAGGTCGGCCACCGCGCCGAGGACGCCGCTGAGGAGCGCATTCTCGATGCTCTGCTGCCTCCGCCACGCCAGGGCACCGGTGACGAGCCGGCCCGCGAGGACTCCAGCACCCGCCAGCTGTTCCGCAAGCGCCTGCGCGAAGGTCAGCTGGACGACAAGGAAATCGACATCGAGGTGGCCGACGCCCCGGTGGGGGTGGAAATCATGGCGCCGCCGGGGATGGAGGAAATGACCAGCCAGCTGCAGAACATGTTTTCCGGGCTGGGCAAGGGCAAACGCAAGACCCGCAAGCTCAAGGTCAGCGAAGCCTTCAAGCTGATCCGCGACGAGGAAGCTGCACGGCTGGTCAACGAAGAAGACCTCAAGGCCCGCGCCATCGAAGTGGCCGAGCAGAACGGCATCGTCTTCCTTGACGAGATCGACAAGGTCAGCAAGCGCGCCAACAGCGGTGGTGGTGGCGCCGATGTGTCCCGCGAGGGGGTTCAGCGCGACCTGCTGCCGCTGATCGAAGGTTGCACGGTGAATACCAAGTTCGGCATGGTCAAGACCGATCACATCCTGTTCATCGCCTCCGGCGCCTTTCATCTGACCAAGCCATCGGACCTCATCCCCGAGCTGCAGGGACGTCTGCCGATCCGTGTCGAACTGCAGTCGCTCTCGCCGGAGGACTTCAAGCGTATCCTGACCGAGCCCGACGCCTCGCTCACCGAGCAGTACCGGGCACTGCTGAAGACCGAAGGGCTGGAGATCGAATTTGCCGAGGATGCCATCGCCCGGCTGGCGGAAATTGCCTGGCAGGTCAACGAGAAGACCGAGAACATCGGTGCCCGTCGCCTGCACACGGTGCTGGAGCGCCTGCTTGAGGAACTGTCGTTCAGCGCCGGTGATCTGGCGGCCCGCCAGGCGGGTGAGAAGCTGGTAATCGACGCAGCCTATGTCAACGAGCATCTGGGTGAGCTTGCGGTCAACGAAGACCTGTCACGCTACATCCTCTGAGACCCATGGACGTGCCGACATGAGCCATCCCATCCCTACCGGGGTAAAGCTGCACAAGGCATCGCGCACCCTGGAGCTGACCTACGCCGACGGCCGGAGCTTCGTCCTGCCGGCGGAGTTCCTGCGTGTGCATTCACCCTCCGCCGAAGTGCAGGGACATGGTAAACCGGTGCTGCAGACCGGCAAGCAGAACGTGGCCCTGATCGGCGTCGAGGCGGCGGGCAACTATGCGCTGAAGCTGACCTTCGATGACGGTCATGACAGCGGGTTGTACAGCTGGGAGTACCTGCATGAGCTGGGCAGCGACCAGGAGCGCCTGTGGCAGGAGTATCTGGACCGGCTGCATGCAGCCGGTGCCAGTCGCGACCCGGATGTCTCGGTCGTGAGGGTGATGCTCTGAGCTGACACCCGGGCGTCAGCGCTTACAGCTCCGGCGGTGTACCCGGTGCGGCGTCGGTCGCCGGCGCGGGAGAGGTCTTGCCCCGGGTGGCGGCCTTGGGAGCAGTGGTACGGCGCCGGGGAGCTGCTTTGGCGGCAGCGGTGGCCGTGCCTGCGGAGTCTGCCGCAGCGGGCTTGCGTGCGGCTGCCGGCTTGCGCGCAGTCGAGGGCCTGGTCGCCGGCGGGGTGGCCAATTTCTCCACCATGCGGGCCAGCTCGTCGACCCGCGTGCCCAGCGCCTCGAGATCGGCCTGGCTGGCAAGTCCCATGCGCTCGGCAGCCTCCTGCAGGCGCCTGTCGACATGCTCCTCCCAATCACCGAGCTTGTCGGCGAGCTTTCTGCGGGCCTTCTCGACCTTGGCTCTGGCCCCCTCCAGCGAGACCTTGCTGGCGAGCTTCTCCGCCTCCTCGCCTTCGCGAATCAGCGCCTCGAACAGCTTGCCGCCTTCCTTGCCAAGCCTGGTATACGCCCCCAGTCCCGCCAGCCAGATCTGCCGTGCGTAGTCTTCCAGCTCGTCCCGATTGCTGTCCTTTGCCTTCCTCTTCTTGTCCGCCATCGCAGCACCCACCCCTTCGATTGTGAGAACTGCAGATTAGCAGACCCGCACGGCCCTGCCTTGCGCTGGATCAAACGAGATAGCGATTGAGCGCCTTCTCGATCTCGCCCTTGACCATGCCGGCCATCGGCGTAAGCATCATGCCGAGCTTGACCGCCACCCGAACACTGTCCGCACCCACCAGAATGCTGCCATCCACACCGCTGCGCTGGAAGGTCAGCTCATCCTCGTTCCAGGTGCACTCGGCGCCCAGCTTGGCGGCCAGCTTGTCGGCCATCTGTTGTGCACGCTCCTTTGCCACTTCCTTGCCCAGCGAGTGTTCACGGGTGATTTCGACTGTTGCCACGGCTATTCCCTTGAGTATGGTTGTTGAAAAACGCCTAGCATGCCGGATGTCGCGCCGACATGCGACAGCCTGTCCTATCATTCAGCAGGCGGCGATCCCTCCGCAGCCGCAAAATAGGGGTAGAATGGCCATTCAATTTGCCAAGGCAGATGCTTCCATGACAGACAGATCCAGCTCAGACCGCACCACTCATTTCGGCTTCCAGACAGTCAGCGAGGCGGAAAAGGCCGGGAGGGTTGCCGAAGTCTTCCACTCCGTCGCATCCAAGTATGACCTGATGAACGACCTGATGTCCGGTGGCATTCACCGGCTGTGGAAGCGCTTCACCATCGAGCTGTCCGGGGTGCGCCCCGGCAATCGGGTACTGGATATCGCCGGCGGCACCGGTGACCTGACCCGCAAGTTTTCCCGTCTGGTGGGTCCCACCGGCGAAGTGGTACTGGCCGACATCAACGCGTCCATGCTCAAGGTTGGTCGTGATCGGTTGCTGGACAAGGGCGTGGCGGGCAATGTGCGGTTCGTCCAGGCCGATGCCGAGAAATTGCCTTTC
The DNA here is from genome assembly GCF_014646575.1 of Halopseudomonas pertucinogena. Lineage (GTDB taxonomy): Bacteria > Pseudomonadota > Gammaproteobacteria > Pseudomonadales > Pseudomonadaceae > Halopseudomonas > Halopseudomonas pertucinogena. The sequence goes on from NZ_BMNN01000004.1 coordinate 11,361, forward strand.
CCGGACAACCATTTCGACTGCATCACCATCGCATTCGGCCTGCGCAACGTGACCCACAAGGAAGAAGCCATCACTTCCATGCTGCGGGTGCTCAAACCGGGCGGCCGCCTGCTGGTGCTGGAGTTTTCCAAGCCGGGCAACGAACTGTTGTCCAAGGCCTATGACCAGTATTCCTTCACCATGCTGCCGCTGATGGGCCGGATGATTACCGGCGATGCTGAAAGCTACCGCTATCTGGCCGAATCCATCCGCATGCACCCGGATCAGGAAACCCTCAAGGGAATGATGGAAGAGGCCGGCTTCGCCCGGGTGACCTATCACAACATGACCGGGGGCATTGTGGCCCTGCACCGAGGTATCAAGCCCTGATGTCCAGCCGTCTGCTGCTGGCCGGGGTCGAGCGCAGTCTGGCGCTGGCCATCAATCAGGACCCGCTCACCAGGCAACGGCTGGCCACGCTGGCGGGGCGGGTGATCCTGCTGCGCTCCCGGGAGCCGGCCATGTCCGTCTATCTGCTGCCGGACAGCGAAGGCCTGCGTCTTGCGAGTCATCACGAAGAGGACCCGGATTGCACCTTGAGCGCACCCGCCAGCCTGCTCGCCCGTCTGGCGCTGAGCAGTGACCGTCAGCAGCTGCTGCAGCTGCCGGAGGTGGAGCTCAGCGGCGACACCCAACTGCTGGTGCAGCTGCAGAACATTTTTGCCGACCTGCAGCTTGACGGCGAAGCGGCCCTGGCCCGCTGGCTGGGTCCGGTGGCGGCACATGCCCTCGGCCGCCTCGCCCGCCGCGGACGCGGCTGGGCCGCTGGCAGTCGGGATAATCTGCAGCAGGCGGTGAGTGAATATCTCACCGAGGAGGGGCAGCAGCTGGCCGGCCGGGCCGAGGCCGATACCAGTGCTGCCCGGATTCACGAGCTGCGCCTGCAGCTCGATCGCCTGGAAGCCCGCGTGCAGCGCCTGCTGCAGAACGATACCGAGTCCGATACATGAACCTGACCGCTTTTCTGCGTCTGTTCCGCATTCTGCTGGTATTCACCCGCTACCGCCTGGACCAGATCCTCGCTCCCCTGCCGCTGCCCTGGTACGTGCGGCTGCTGCTGATCGGCCCATGGAAGCTCTACCCGGCGCCCCGGGGACTGACGCGCGGCGCCCGGCTGCGGCTGGCGTTCGAGAATCTGGGCCCGGTATTCATCAAGTTCGGTCAGATCCTTTCCACCCGGCGCGACCTGCTGCCTGATGACATTGCCACCGAGCTGGCCTTCCTGCAGGACAAGGTTCCACCGTTCCCGCCCGAACTGGCGCGCAGGCGGATCGAGGAGCAGCTGGGCGTCTCCATAGAACACGCCTTCGCCGAGTTTTCCCAGACACCTCTGGCGTCGGCCTCGGTAGCACAGGTGCATGCCGCCCGCCTGCACGATGGCAGTGAAGTGGTGGTGAAGGTGGTGCGCCCGGGCATCGAAGACGTCATCCATCAGGATATCCAGTGGCTGTACCTGGCCGCCCGCACGCTGGAGCGGGTATCCCGGGAAGGCCGCCGGCTGCGCCCGGTGGAAGTGGTGCGCGATTACGAACAGACGATCTTCGACGAACTGGACCTCTATCGCGAGGCCGCCAACGCCTCCCTGCTGCGGCGCAACTTCCAGGACTCACAGGTGCTGTACGTTCCGAAGATCTACTGGGACTGGTGCCGGCACAAGGTACTGGTCATGGAGAGAATCGTCGGCATTCCGGTGACCGATATCGATGCGCTGAAGGCACAGGGCACCGACATGAAGAAGCTGGCCGAGCGTGGCGTGGAGGTCTTTTTCTCCCAGGTGTTTCGCGACAGTTTCTTTCATGCCGACATGCACCCGGGCAACATCTTCGTTTCCCATGAACATCCGGAGCAGCCGAAGTACATTGCCATCGATTTCGGTATCGTCGGCAGCCTCACTCCGGAAGACCAGACGTATCTGGCGCGCAACCTGATGGCGTTCTTCAAGCGGGATTACCGCCGGGTCGCGCAACTGCACATCGACTCCGGCTGGGTACCGCCGGAGACCCGGGTCAACGAATTCGAGGCAGCCATCCGCAGCGTCTGCGAGCCCATTTTCGAACGCCCGCTCAAGGACATCTCCTTCGGTCAGTTGCTGTTGCGCCTGTTCCAGACCGCCCGTCGGTTCAATATGGAAGTACAGCCCCAGCTGGTCCTGTTGCAGAAGACTCTGCTGAACATCGAGGGGCTGGGCCGTCAGCTCTACCCCGAGCTGGACCTGTGGCGCACCGGCAAGCCGTATCTGGAACGCTGGATGCGTGAGCGGGCCAGCCCGCGGCAACAGTTCGAGAAGTTGCGCCAGCAGATGGAACGCATCCCACCGCTGTTGCATACCACCCACCGTGCACTGGACAATATCGCCCAGTGGGAGCACCATCCCCGTGCGCGCCGCAATGATGCACGCGCCCTGCGGTTGCTGGGCGCCGCGCTGGTCGCGCTGGGTGCCAGCAGCCTGGGCGCGGACCCGACCACCTGGGCCCAGACCCAGCCGCTGTACTGGCTTTCCCTTGTGGCCGGTGCCTGGCTGGTGCTGCGCCGCTGACCTGATAGCGCCCGACCTGATATCATGACCGACAACAAAACCGATACCACCTGGCTGGACTGCATCAAATGGGATGCGGACGGTCTGGTGCCCGCCATTGCCCAGGATCATGCCACCGGCCGCGTACTGATGGTCGCCTGGATGAACCGTGAAGCACTGCAACTGACAGCCCGTGAAGGCCGCGCCATCTACTGGTCACGATCCCGTGCCAGACTGTGGCGCAAGGGCGAGGAATCCGGTCACGTGCAGATACTGCATGAGCTGCGACTGGACTGCGACAATGATGTGATCGTCATGCAGGTCGAGCAGCGCGGCGGCATCGCCTGCCACACCGGGCGGCAGAGCTGCTTCTACAAGGTTTACAGCAATGGACAATGGCAGGATACCGATCCTGTCATCAGGAACCCGGAAGATATCTATGCGCACAAGCACGACTGACACGCTCCAGCGCCTCGCCGAGGTCCTGGAGCAACGCAAGCAGGCCGGGGCAGACACGTCCTATGTCGCCAGCCTGCATGCCAAGGGACTGAACAAGATCCTCGAGAAAGTAGGCGAGGAATGCACGGAAACCCTGCTCGCAGCCAAGGATTGTGAGCGCAGCGGGGACAAGAGCGAGCTGATCTATGAGACCGCTGATCTGTGGTTCCATAGTCTGGTCATGCTCAGCCATCTGGGCCTTGGTCCGGACGATGTATTGAATGAACTGGAACGGCGTTTTGACTTGTCCGGCCTGGCCGAGAAAGCAGCGCGAGACACTAGATAGGGCGACGCCCTGGAGGTTGAGATGGGATTTGGTGGAATCAGTATCTGGCAACTGGCGATCATCCTGCTGATCGTGATCCTGCTGTTCGGAACCAAGCGGCTCAAGGGCATCGGCACCGATGTCGGCGAGGCCATCAAGGGCTTCCGCAAATCCATGCACGAGGATGACAAGCCCTCGGTGGAAGAGCAGAAGGGCGAGACCCTGGACGTGAAAGCCGAGAAGAAAGCGGAATCCACTTCGCACAAGGACTGATCGTCCATGTTTGATATCGGTTTTCTCGAGATGGTGGTGATGGCCGTGGTCGCCCTGCTGGTGCTCGGCCCGGAGAAACTGCCCGGCGCGGTGCGCATGGCCGGTCTCTATATGGGGCGTATCAAGCGCAGCCTGGCCGAGGTCCGCAGTCAGGTCGAGCGCGAGATAGGCGCCGACGAACTGCGCCAGACCCTTCATAACGAAAAGATCATGGCGGACCTGGCGAAGAAGCCCGGTACCTCTAACGTCAAACGGCGCAATCAGGATGCCGACGAAGAAGAGCCCGCTGCGGGGACGTCGCCGGCTGCGCCCGCTGCCGCCCCGGAAACGGGCAGCAGCGAAGCCGGCTCTCCGCCCCCATCCAACGATGACCAGACACCGCGCCCATGAGTGACAAGCTGCCCCCCGAGAATAACCAGGGCCATATGCCCCTGGTCGCGCACCTGACCGAACTGCGCTCCCGTCTACTGCGTATCGTGCTCATCTGGCTTGTGATCTTTCTCGGTCTGTTCTACTTCGCCAACGATCTGTACACCTTCATTTCAGAGCCGCTGCGCGCATACCTGCCTGAAGGCGCCAGCATGATTGCGACGGACGTCGCCTCGCCGTTCCTGACGCCCTTCAAGCTGGCGCTGATCAGCGCGCTGTTCCTGGCCATGCCCTTTATCCTGCATCAGTTCTGGGGGTTCATCGCTCCGGGCCTGTACAAGCACGAGAAGCGCATCGCCCTGCCGCTGCTGGCGTCGAGCATCATCCTGTTCTATGCCGGCATGGCCTTTGCCTACTTTGTGGTCTTTCCATTGATCTTCGGCTTCTTCACCAGCGTGGCGCCGGAAGGCGTCGCAGTGATGACCGATATAAGCGCCTACCTCGATTTCGTCATGACTCTGTTCCTCGCCTTCGGCCTGTCATTCGAGATCCCGGTGGCCACGGTGCTGCTGGTGCTGGCCGGCGTGGTGGATGTAGCGAAGCTCAAGGAAATCCGACCCTATGTGATCATTGGCTGTTTCGCCATCGGCATGCTGCTGACGCCGCCGGATGTCATTTCCCAGACCCTGCTGGCGGTACCGATGTGGCTGCTGTATGAGGTCGGTATCCTGTTCGGCGGCATGCTCAAACCGGTCAAGCGGGAAGAGCAGTCCGAAGAGGACAGCCCTTCCGCATGAACCTGCTGTTGCTCGAGGAGCAGGATTTCATTGCTCCCGAACGAGTTCGTCTGAGCGGGCGGCGGTTGCAGCACATGCTGCAGGTGCATCAGGTGCAGCTAGGCACCAGCCTGCGGGTCGGACAGGTCGACGGCCTGATGGGTGAGGGTCGGGTGCTGGAGCTGTCCGATACCAAGGCCGAGCTGGAGGTCTGTCTGAGCGAGCCACCCCCATCCAAACTCCCGCTCACCCTGCTGCTGGCCATGCCCCGCCCGAAGATGTTCCGCCGCATTCTCCAGCATTGCGCCTCCCTCGGCGTAGCCGACATCGTGCTGCTCAACAGCTACCGTGTGGAGAAAAGCTTCTGGCAAACGCCTTTTCTGCAGCCCGAGGTGATCCGCGAGAACCTGCTGCTGGGGCTGGAACAGGCCCGGGACACGGTACTGCCGCAGGTGCGCATCGAGAAACGCTTCAAGCCCTTTGTCGAGGATCGTCTGCCCGCGCTGCTGGGTGACAGCCTTGGGCTGGTCGCTCACCCCGGTAACTACCCAGCCTGCCCTCGTGCCGTCGAGCGACCCGTCACTCTGGCCATCGGTCCCGAAGGCGGCTGGATCCCCTACGAGGTCGACAAGCTGAAGGATGCGGGATTGCAGCCGGTGCAGTTGGGCGAACGAATCCTGCGGGTGGAAACAGCGGTCACTGCACTGATCGCCCGCCTGAGCTGAGCGTCAACCCTGCGCTGCCGGGATCGACAGCGGCGAAAGCTCATCGGCCTTCCAGCCACTCCCCACCTGCACCTCGATATCCCGCGCGGTCACCGGCTCGCCACATTCCGAGCAGACGGTTACCGGCCGAATCAGTTGCCCGCAGGCCTTGTGCCGGTGCTGCACCGGCGCGCCCCGTTCATCAGCCATATGCCGATCACCCCAGCTGACCAGCGCCATGATCGCCGGGTGCAGGTCGAGTCCGCTCTCGGTCAGCCGGTATTCCTCGCGCAGCGGGCGCTGCTGGTACGGCACCCGGCTCAGCACGCCGTGCTCCACCAGTTTCTTCAACCGGTCCGCCAATACATGACGGGTGATGCCAAGTCGCCTCTCAAACTGTTCGAAGCGCCGGATGCCCAGAAAACAGTCCCTCAGGATCATCAGCGTCCAGCGGTCGCCCAGCACCGCCAGGGTACGCGCCAGCGAGCATGGCTGCTGGCCCAGTTCTTCCCATCTCATGGTCATTCTCCTTCGGTTTAGTGGCAGAGCTTAGCTTGACAAGTTCCTTTAAGGAACCCACGATACCCTCAGTTCCGAAAAAGAACCTATAACAGGAGCCCACAATGTCCGTTACCCCCGTAGCCGTCATCATTGGCGCCGGTGACGCCACAGGCGGTGCCATCGCCAGACGTTTCGCCCGTGAAGGTTTCACCCTTTGCGTCACCCGACGCCAGGCCGACAAGCTTCAGGAGCTGGTTTCCCGTATCGAGCTGGAAGGTGGCAGGGCGCATGCCTTCGGCTGTGACGCCCGGGTCGAGAGCGAGATGGTGCAGCTGTTTGCCGATATCGAGCGGGACATCGGTTCGATCGAGGTGGTGGTATTCAATATCGGCGCCAACGTGCGCTTTTCCATTACCGAAACCACCGAGCGGGTCTATCGCAAGGTATGGGAAATGGCTGCGCTGTCGGGATTCCTGACCGGGCGCGAAGCGGCCAGGGTCATGTTGCCCCGGGGCCGTGGCACCATCATCTTCACCGGTGCCACCGCCTCGCTGCGCGGCGGCAGTGGTTTCTGCGCCTTTGCCGGCGCCAAGTTCGCCCTTCGCGCGCTGGCCCAGAGCATGGCCCGGGAGCTGGGACCCAAGGGTATCCATGTGGCTCACCCGATCATCGACGGTGCCATCGACACCGCCTTCATCCGCGACAATTTCCCGGAACGCTACGCGCTCAAGGAACAGGACGGAATACTCAACCCCGAGCATATCGCCGAGCAGTACTGGCAGATTCATTGCCAGCCACGGGACGCCTGGACGCACGAACTGGACCTGCGGCCATGGATGGAAACCTTCTGAGCCTGACCGACGGAGCAGCAACAATGAGCAAGCAGGTGGAGTTCTATTTTGATGTAGGCAGCCCGGCGAGTTATCTGGCCTGGACGCAGATCCGCTCACTGGCCGAGCGCCACGGCGCGGAGGTCATTTTCCAGCCGATGTTGCTGGGCGGAGTATTCAAGGCCACCGGCAACAGCTCACCGGCCACGGTCCCGGCCAAGGGCGCGTATACCCGGGTGGACTTCCAGCGCTTTGCCCGGCGTTACGGGGTGCCCTTCGCCCATAACCCTCACTTTCCGGTCAACACCATGCAGCTGATGCGTGGAGCGGTGGCCTACCTGGGAACGGAGCGCTTTCCGACTTACCTGGAGGTGGTGTTCCAGGCGATGTGGGTGGATGGCAAGGACCTGGGCAATCCGGAGGTGGTGGGGCAGGTACTTGCTGCCAGCGAGTTTGATCCCGGCGAGGTGATGCAGAAGGTCAATGAACCGGAGGTGAAGGACCGGCTGCGGCAGATCACCGAAGGGGCCATCGGGCGCGGCGTGTTCGGTGCGCCGACGTTCTTTGTGAATGGGGAGATGTTTTTCGGCCAGGATCGGCTGGATTTCGTTGAGGAAGCGCTGGCGGCGGGTTGAAGCGGGCGTCCGGACCGGGGGACGTCGGGTTCCATCTCGACGATGCGAGCGTGCGGCGACCTCCGCTGGCCGAGGTGGAACTCGGCCTTCCAGAACCCGGGGACGTCGGGTTCCAGCTCGACGAGCGAGCGTGCGGCAGCCGCCGCTGGCCGACGTGGAACTCGGCCTTCCAGAACCCGGGAACGTCGAGTTCCATCTCGACGAGCGAGCGTGCGGCGACCTCCGCTGGCCGAGGTGGAACTCGGCCTTCCAGAACCCGGGAGCGTCGAGTTCCATCTCGATGATGCGAGCATGCGGCAGCCTCTGCTGGCCGAGGTGGAGCTCGGCCTTCCAAAACCCGGGGAGCGTCGAGTTCCATCTCGATGATGCGAGCGTGCGGCAGCCGCCGCTGGCCGACGTGGAACTCGGCCTTCCAGAACAAGGCCCTCCGGGGCTCAGGTTTCCAGCAGAATGGTCACGGGACCGTCGTTGACCAGGTGCACCTGCATATCGGCGCCGAACTGGCCGGTTTCCACCCGCGGCCAGGCGGCGCGCGCCTGCGCCAGCAGGTAGTCGAACAGTTCCTGAGCCTGTTGCGGCGGGGCGGCGGTGGAGAATCCGGGGCGCAGGCCCTTGCGGGTATCGGCGGCGAGGGTGAATTGGGAGACCAGCAGCAGCCCGCCCTGCACGTCCTGCACCGAGCAGTTCATCCGTCCTTCGGCATCGGCAAACACCCGATAGTTGAGCAGCTTGTGCAGCAGCCTGTCGGCGCTGGCCTTGTCATCCTGCGGCTCGACGCCGACCAGCACCAGCAGGCCCCGGTCAATGGCACCCACGATCTCTCCTGCAACCTCCACTCGGGCCTGGCTGACCCGTTGCAATAATCCCTTCACCTACTCTGCCTCCGGCGCCAGTTTCAGCAATCGCTGCGCCATGCTCTGGGTGGCGCGGACCAGCGCATCGGCTATCCCCGGCTCTCCCGCCGAGTGGCCGGCGTCGCGGATGATCTGCAGCTCGCTGCCCGGCCAGCGCTGGTGCAGCGCCAGGGCATTGTCCAGCGGGCAGATCATGTCGTATCGCCCATGCACGATGATCCCCGGTATATGCTGGATGCGGGGCATGTCCCGCAGTAGCTGGTCCGGCTCGAGGAAGGACTGGTTGACGAAGTAATGGCACTCGATGCGAGCCATGGCCAGCGCCCGGCGGGAATCCGTGAAGCGCTCCACCACCTGGGCGCTGGGCCTCAGGGTGGCGCAGCGGCCCTCCCAGGCGGACCAGGCTCGTGCTGCATGCATCTGGCATATCTCGTCATCGCCGGTCAGGCGCCGGTAGTAGGCCGCCACCATATCCCCGCGCTCTTCCTCGGGGATCAGCGCTTCATATTCTTCCCAGTAATCGGGAAAGACGCGGCTGGCACCCTCCTGGTAGAACCAGTGGATGTCCCGGTCACGACAGAGAAAGATGCCCCGCAGGACCATGCCCAGCACCCGCTCGGGATGGGCCTGGGCATAGGCCAGCGCCAGGGTCGAGCCCCATGACCCACCGAACAGCACCCATTTGTCGATGTTCAGATGCACCCGCAACGCCTCGAGATCTGCAATCAGATGCGCAGTGGTGTTGTTCTCCAGACTGGCATGGGGCGTGGAGCGGCCGGCGCCTCGCTGATCGTAGGTGATGATGCGGTACACCGATGGATCGAAGAACCGCCGGCTCAGCTCATCGCAGCCGCCACCCGGCCCACCGTGAATGAATACCACCGGCAGGCCATCGTCCTGGCCGCTTTCGTCCACGTACAGCACGTGGGGTGCCTCTACCGCCAGGTCATGACGGGCATATGGCTTGATCGCCGGATACAGCAATTGCATGGTTCGACTCCCGCTCAGCGGCCGGGCTGCCTGCAGCGGCCGCACAAATGGAACCGGCGCCATGGCGCCGGTTGTTTGCTACTGCTCAGCCGCCGAAGGGCCGCACGCCGATCAACGGCCCGTGCAGCACCATGGCGAACACGCCGAAGGCGACTATCCCGAGCACGATGGCAATCAGATCACGGCTCACACCTTTTGCCGGATAGGTGATGCCAGCCAGACGATCACGCCGGCGCAGCACGATGAACAGTGCCACGGCCCAGGCGAGGAAGCCGCCAAACAGCAGCAGATCAGCCAGCGTGCCGTTGGCGATCAGGTGCGCCAGCGCCCAGAACTTCACACCCAGCAGCATCGGATGACCGACCCGCGCACGGATATGGGTACCGGGCACGTAGGCCGCGACAATCAGGATGAAGGCGGGAATGGTCAGCAAGGCTGCCAGATGGCGCGTCCAGACCGGCGAAACCCACAACCACTCGGGGCTGAGCCGCGCCTGGCCGTAGCCCCAGACGATCAGCACCAGACCGATAAGTGATACCAGAGAATAGATGGCCTTCCATGGCGTGAGCCCCATGCGCTGCACCTGATGTTCACGCCAGTCGGCAGCGAACAGCCGCGTTGAATGTATCCCGAGAAAAATCAGTAACCCCAGTATCAGCGCCAGCATGTATATCTCCTCATCCATTTTTTGGCTTATCAGTATTCCGTGCGGGCCTTCAGGGTGCCCTCTTGCGCATGCAGCAGCAGCGCGCCGGTTTCATCGAAGTCGAAGCGTTGCACCTGCTGCAATGTATTCAGCACCCGCTGCTCCTGATTCATCAGGGCGGGGGCGCAGGCCACCCGGGTGGTGCCGAGCTGGCTTAAGGCAAGCCCTTCGCCGGTCAGTTCATACTGTCCCATCAGACTGTTACAGGACGCGCGTCCGGTCACCCGCCCATCCTGCCAGAAATTCAGCGTAACCCGCGAGCGATCAATGATGCCGCCACCGTTGATGTCCTCGATTACCCATTCGACACCTTGCAACAGCCGGGCTGGAGCACCGCCGCACCCGGTCAGAGCCGCGCCGTCCCGCTCCAGAGTCACCTGCTGCGGGTGCGGCATGCCGCTCATGTCGTCCCGGCACAGCCCATCACGTACCCGCAACTTCAGCGGCGGCTCGCCATCGCCGAGGTAGTCCCCGGCCTGCTCACCGGCTGTGTAGCGCTGCGCCGGCAACTCGCCTTCATTCAGACGATTCAGCGTCATCTGCCCGTCATCGGCAACCAGACTCCAGAACGGCTCGTTGCCCGACGCACGAAACGGCTCGACGAGCGCATTGGCCGGGGCGCACCGGGGGTACTCCATGCCGTCCACCACCAGCGTTGCCTGCTCGCCCTTGAACCACAGGCTGGTGTCCGTCTCATCCGTGGCAACGTAACGGGCACCGGAGGCGCTCACTGCCTGCTGCAGCGCAAGCTGCCGACCGGGCAGGTCCGCCGTCAGCTGCTCGCCGGCGCCGCTGACCTTCAGCGGCAATGCACCGCAGTGCAATTCGGCAGTGAAGTTGCGGGGTTCGGCAACGGGCTCGGCTACGTTGCCCTTGCAGCCGGCAAGGGCAGCAAGGATGGCAAGGGGCGCTGCATGGGTAATCCTGTTCAAGGGTATTGTCCTCAATGGGAATGAACATCAGAACGACGAGCCCGGCTGGCGGAGAAACTGCTGTTCCTCCTCCGTGGAAGCTCGCCCGAGAATCGCATTGCGATGGGGGTAGCGGCCGAAGCGCAGGATGATATCCCGGTGGCGGTGTTCGTAATCCAGACTGCTCTCCATACCCGGCACGTCGAACAGCTTCACCGCCCGATCATGAATCGCCAGGGATTCGCTGTGCATGAAGGGCATGTACAGGAAGGCACGTTGCACCACCGGCAGCTCTTCATCCAGCCCGAGGCTGATCGCCTCCTGCGCCAGCACCAGCGCCATGCCGTCCTGGGCAAAGGCCTCTGGCCGGTCGCGGTACAGGTTGCGGGAGAACTGATCCAGGATGATGATTTCCGCCAGTCGCCCTTCCGCGCTGCCGCGCCAGTGCCACAGCTCGCCGCCGGCCGCCCGCCGATGGAGCTCACCGAAGCGCTGGCGGATGGTGTCATCCAGTCGCGGACTCTTTTCCCACCAGTTGGCCGGCTTGAGCTCCTCGAACCAGAATTCCAGTATCGCCTGATGCATGTCCTACCTCCGCTCGCCTGGGCTTACCCAGTGTAAACAATCTGCTCCGCTGCCGCCCGGCGAGCCGGGCTATCCATGGCCGAGGCTTGATGTATAATCGCCGGCTCGCAGGAGAGAGGAGCTTCACTGCTCCCGCCGAAGGCGCAAACTCCCATAATCGCTCAGGCACAAGTTACTGCGAATCAGATCCGGAAACCGTTGCTACCATGTAGGCAACGCAACCGTACCGCCAGCTGGAGAGAGGTTGCCTTGCAACCCACCGAAGGGGCAAGCAGTCGCTGACTGCGTAAACTCTCAGGTAAAAGGACAGGGGGAGAGGCGACACAGTTACGAGGATACCTGTGTGCTTCTTTACATCTATCTGATCGCAATCACTGCCGAAGCCATGTCCGGCGCCCTGGCCGCCGGTCGGCGCAACATGGACATGTTCGGTGTCGGTTTCATCGCCTTCATCACCGCCCTGGGTGGCGGTACCGTCCGCGACATGCTGCTGGGCAACTATCCGGTCACCTGGACCCAGCATCCGATGTACATCCACCTGACCATCTCCGCCGGTCTGCTGACCATGCTGGTCGCCCGCTACATGCACCGCCTGCACTCGATCTTCCTGGTGCTCGATGCCATGGGCCTGATCGCCTTCACCATCATCGGCTGCAACGTCGCGCTGAACCTGGGTTACACCACCACGGTGGTGATCATGGCCGGTATGACCACCGGTATCTTCGGTGGCATCCTGCGGGATATCCTGTGCAACCGCACGCCCATGGTGCTGCGCAAGGAGCTGTACGCGAGCGTGTCGCTGGCGGTGGCCATCCTCTACCTGACCCTGCGCCATTTCGAGGTGAACGAGGACATCAACATGATCGCCTCCTTCTCCTTCGGGCTGGCCATCCGCCTGGCGGCCATCCGCTGGCACTGGTCCCTGCCGGTGTTCTCCTACGCCCCGGGGCGCTGGAACGATTGAAGGTCCGCCATGCGGAGAACCAGCGCGCCTCGTAACTAGTAATAAAGAGAGCGGTTCCCAACGCAGCGGTATGGTCTACAGTAAAGACGACCCGCCATGATGGCTCCGTCAACTGCCTGACCAGGAGAATTCGGTATGACCGACCCCACCAACAAGTCCGCCACCGGCTCGACCATGAGTACCGGAGCGCCGGCTCCCAGTGACCGCAACTCGCTGACCATCGGTGCCAACGGCCCGATCGTGCTGCACGATGTGCACTTCCTCGAGCAGATGGCGCATTTTAACCGGGAGAAGGTGCCCGAGCGCCAGCCCCATGCCAAGGGCGCCGGCGCCTTCGGTATGTTCGAAACCACCGAGGACGTCTCGGCCTACACCAAGGCCGCACTGTTCCAGAAAGGCGCGCAGACCGAGATGCTGGCGCGCTTCTCCACCGTGGCCGGTGAGATGGGCAGCCCGGATACCTGGCGCGACGTGCGCGGCTTCTCGCTGAAGTTCTACACCAGCGAAGGCAACTACGATCTGGTGGGCAACAACACACCCATTTTCTTCGTCCGCGATCCGATGAAGTTCCCGCATTTCATCCGCAGCCAGAAGCGTCTGCCCGACTCCGGCCTGCGCGACAACCACATGCAGTGGGACTTCTGGACCAACAATCCGGAATCGGCACACCAGGTCACCTACCTGATGGGCGATCGCGGCCTGCCGCGCACCTGGCGTCACATGAACGGTTACGGCTCGCACACCTACATGTGGATCAACGCCGCCGGCGACCGTTTCTGGGTCAAGTACCATTTCCATACCGATCAGGGCATGGAGTTTTTCAACAACGCCGAAGCCGCCGATATGGCCGGCAAGGACGCGGACTTCCATCGCCGTGACCTGTTCGAGGCAATCGCCCGTGGCGAGCACCCGAGCTGGACGCTGTCGGTACAGGTCATGCCCTATGAAGAGGCGAAGACCTACCGCTTCAACCCCTTCGACCTGACCAAGGTCTGGCCGCACAAGGACTATCCGCTGATCAGGGTCGGCAGGATGACCCTGAACCGCAACCCGGACAACTTCTTCGCCCAGATCGAGCAGGCGGCCTTCTCCCCCGGCAACACCGTACCGGGCATCGGCCTGTCTCCGGACAAGATGCTGCTGGGCCGTGCGTTCGCCTACAACGACGCGCAGCGCAACCGCATCGGCACCAATTTCCATCAGCTGCCGGTGAACCGCCCCAAGGTGCCGGTCAACACTTACATGTTTGACGGCCACATGACCTACGAGCACAGCGGTAATGCTCCGGTGTACGCGACCAACAGCGAAGGCCGCAGCTGGGCCGACACGACCGGCAAGATGGAAGACGGCTGGGAAGCGGACGGCGACATGGTACGCAGCGCCTACAACCTGCACTCCGAGGATGATGACTTCAGCCAGCCGGGCACCATGGTGCGCGACGTGTTCGACGACGCCCAGCGTGATCGGCTGGTCGACCAGGTCGCCGGCAGCCTGCTCGGCGGCGTGCGCAGCCCCGTGCTGGAGCGGGCATTCGATTACTGGAAGAGCATCGATCCCGATGTCGGCCGGCGGATCGAGGAGAAGGTCCGCAGCGGCAGCGCCGGTCAACCGGCGGAGGGCATGGGCGAGGCCTGATAGCCTGGCTCATCCTGAAAGGGGCCTGCGCAATGCCGGCCCTTTTCATTTCCGCTCTAATCAGCCTGCGCCACCAGCTCGCGCAGTCGGTGCCTATCGGTCTCGCAGGTCAGAGCCTGGTCGCTGCGCTCCAGCGCAAGCACTGACTGCGCTGCTGCCGCCGCGCGGAAGCTCGGGCTACCCAGACGCTGCAGTGCCGCCAGCGACTTCTGCAGGCGCAACTGCACCTCGACCAGCTCCGCCCCATCCCGGGCGATCAGCATAAAGGCATCCTCGAACAGATCCGCCTCCTGCAACGGGTGCAGATGCAGCCGGGGGAAATCCACCGCCACGTCGTCCCGTCCCTCGGCCCAGAGCGCCAGCAGCCGGGTCAGACGGCCGATCACATCGATGGCCGTGCCCGGATCATTGTTCGTCGGCGGCAAGGCGCGCGAGCCCACCTCAGCCATCACCGCCAGACCAAAGCGCGGGTCCTGCTCGAAGCTGCGGTTGGTGGCGATCACGAAGTGGCTGGCTATCTTGCCCAGCAAATGTTCCGGCAGCTCGTCGGGCGTGTGCACCCAGGCCATGACTGTATCTTCGAACACAAAGGTACCGGGATTGCAGGGCAGATAGGCGTCGCACCCAGCCTCTTCACACAAGTGCGAGATCATGCGTACATCAATGAACTGGATATAGCCGATGGAGCGTGCATGCACCGGGATGGTGCCCTCTGGCACGGCACTGGTATCGTGCCAGGGTCTGGCGCCCAGATAGGGCACCGCCAGACGCTCCACCAGCGCAGTCCGGGTGGCCTCCTCGACCCGATCGATGGTGGCCCCTACCCGGCCCAGGGAGATCAGGTGGTTGATCCAGCGCAGCAACTGGATCACCACCAGGGCGATGACCACAATGGTGATCAGGAACAGCACCACTCGCCCTCGCTCACCATAGGAGCCGGTCTTCAGCACTATGATGCCGACCACGCCGAAGATGAAGGCGCCGATGAAGGTGGACAGCACGCTGTTGGTCAGCTCGTCCTCCATCAGCAGTTTGGTGGCCCGGGGCGTCACGTTGGTGGTGGCCGCACTGAAGGCCGAGGTCATGACGCCCAGGGAGAAGGTGGTCACCGCCAGCATGCTCGAGGCAATGATGGTCAGCAGGCTTTCCACCGCATCCGGGCTGAGGTCGAAGGGCAGCTCCCAGAGAAAGTATTCCTCCACCAGCAGCGCCACGATGGCCGTCAGCATTCCTGCCAGACCGTACGCCACCACTCGCCACCACAGTTGCCGCCGCACCCGCTCGAATATCCAGCGCCAGTAGTTCACCGCCACCTCTCCTCCCGTTTCGTTAATCAGAGGTTAGCAGCAGGGTGTGAAAGAGGGAGGCAGATCATGCTCTGGCGTCCGGGTTGCGCCGCGACCATATAGCGGCTCGATATTTGCCGACACTTTTCACCGAGCTATACTGTACGCATATACAGCTAGGTGCATTATGGCTTCCGTTTCCGAAAAGTTATCCATCCTTGCCGATGCGGCAAAGTACGACGCCTCCTGCTCGTCGAGCGGCAGCAAGCGGGCCAACAAGGACAAGGGCCTGGGCAATTCTGATGGCATGGGCATCTGCCACAGCTATACCGAGGACGGCCGCTGCGTCTCCCTGCTCAAGATCCTGTTCTCCAACGTCTGCATCTATGACTGCGCCTATTGCGTCAGCCGTCGCAGTAATGATGTGCAGCGCGCCAGCTTCACCGTGCAGGAGGTGGTCGCGCTGACGCTGAACTTCTATCGGCGCAACTTTATTGAGGGGCTTTTTCTCAGTTCGGGGATCTTCAAGAGCGCCGACGCCACCATGGAAAAGCTGGTGCGCGTAGCCAGGACCCTGCGCAACGAGCACAACTTCAACGGTTATATCCACATCAAGGCCATTCCGGGCGCCAGCGAGGACCTGCTGCACGAGGCCGGCCTGTATGCCGACCGACTCAGCGTGAACATCGAGATCCCCTCCGAGCCCAGCCTGCAGAAGGTCGCGCCGGAAAAGAACTACAGCGACATCATCACACCGATGAACTTCCTCAGCGAGGAGCGCATCCGGCTGGTGGACGAGCGCAAGGTGATCCGCAGCGCGCCCAGATTCATGCCCGCCGGGCAGAGTACCCAGCTGATTGTCGGCGCGTCCCCCGACAGCGACTGGCAGATCCTCAATCTGGCCGATGGTCTGTACAAGCAGCAGAAGCTCAAACGCGTGTACTACTCCGGGTACGTGCCCATCGCCACGGACGATAGGGTACCGAGCGTGAGCGCCCCGCCATTGCTCCGCGAGAATCGGGTCTACCAGGCGGACTGGCTGCTGCGCTTCTACAGGTTCTCGCTGGACGAGATCGTCACCCCCGAAGCGCCCGACCTGGATCTGGAAGTCGACCCCAAGCTGGGCTACGCCCTGCGCAACCCACAGGCCTTCCCTGTGGATATCAACCGCGCCGACTACGAGATGATCCTGCGTGTACCCGGTATCGGCGTGAAGTCAGCAAGGAAGATCGTCAGCGCCCGGCGCTTCCAGCGCATCACCTGGGACAACCTCAAGGCCCTGGGCGTGGCGACCAGGCGGGCCCGCTACTTCATCAGCTGCCCGGGCCTTACCGCCGCGCCGGACTGGGACACCCCGCGCCTGCGCAGCGAACTGATCGCACCCGCCAGCCGCCCCCTCGAATCGCCTCAGCTGAGCCTGTTCGGTTAACCATGAGTATTTACGTGACCGATGGCAGCTTCGAGGGGCTGCTGTGCGCCGTGTTCGCTTCCTACAGTTGCTCCATGCCCACCGCCATCGTCGATGCGGCGGTGTACCAGACCAACCTGTTCGACGACATCATCGAGATAACAACGGACGAAGAGATTGCCCTGCGGGTACTCAGGGGCATCGATACGGTCAGTGATGACAAGGCCAGCCGGCTGTGCCTGATGATCTTTCTCTCCGAGTTCGACGACGCCAATCTGCTGGTCTGGCGGCTGATCCGGAAGCTGATGCGGGTGAAGAGCGCCGGGTTTCTCGGCAACTATGCGGACAGCGACGTACTGCGCGCCGCCCAGATCCGCAAGATGATGAGCCGGGAGATCCACCGCATGCATGCCTTCATCCGCTTTCAGAAGGCCCATGACGGCGCGTATTACGCCCTGATCGACCCGGACTTCGACGTGGTTCCGCTACTTGATGATCATTTCGTGCGCCGCTTCGCCGACATGCGCTGGCACATCTTCGACGTGCGCCGCCAATACGGCATCGCCTACGATGGCGTAACGGTACGGCTGATCGCCTCCCTGGACGGTCTGCTGGACACCCGCCGGGCGCAGCTGAACGAAGCCATGCTGGACGAGCAGGAACAGGCCTTTCAGGGATTGTGGAAAACCTATTTCGATTCGGTGAACATCAAGGCGCGCGCCAACCGGAAGCACCACCTGCGCCAGCTGCCCAAGCGGTACTGGAAATACCTGTCGGAAAAGCAGCCGCGCAACGGCGCGCAGCCTGTGGATATAGATCTGCGTTCGCGCCGTTAGCGGCACGCCACGCTGCATCTTCTGCCCGACGTAGCAGAATGCTATTGTGTGTCACCCACCAAACAACAAGAAAACCTGTCATGACCAAGCTCACTCATCGCGCCCTGTTCTCCCTCTGGCTGTCCGCCTGCCTGCTGTTCAGCGCCGCCCTGCATGCCGAGACACCCGCCCCGTCCATCGCCCCGGAACGCTTCAGGCTTCTGGAAGCGGCATTGCAGAAGGAAGTGAACGAAGGCCGCCTGGCCGGCATCGCGATACTGGTCGAGCAGGACGGCAAGCTGCTGCACCGCAGCCAGCACGGTTATCAGGACATCGCCGGTGAGGTCCCGCTGGCCGAGGACAGCCTGTACAAGATCTTCTCCCTGACCAAACCGGTAACCAGCATCGCCATGCTGATGCTGCAGGAACAGGGCAAGCTGTCGCTGGATGATCCGCTGGAGAAATACCTGCCGGAATTCGCCAATCTGCGGGTAGCAGTGGCCGACGGCCCTGATGGCATTCCGCAAACCACCGAGCCAACCCATGCCCCTACCCTGCGCGAGCTGATGAACCAGACCGCCGGCTTCAGCTACGGAGTATTCAGCCAGTCCCAGGTCGACACCCTGTACCTCAAGGCCGACCTGTTCAATACCGAACAGACACTGGAGCAGATGGTCGGCAAGCTTGCCAGATTACCGCTGATGAACCAGCCCGGGACGGTGTGGAACTACAGCCTGTCGGTGGACATCCAGGCCCGCGTGGTCGAGGTCGTCAGCGGCCAGCCCTATGACCAGTTCGTCGCCGAGCACATTTTCAAGCCGCTGGGCATGAAGGACACTGGCTACCACGCCAGTGCCGACCAGGCGCCGCGGCTGGCCGTATCCTACAAAGCCGGCGACAGCGGACTGGAGCCGCAGGACAACAGCCAGTATCTGAGCAAGCCGACCCTGATCCAGGGCGGCAGCGGCCTGATCTCCAGCATGGACGACTATCTGCGCTTCGCCCGCATGCTGCTCAACGGCGGCGAGCTGGACGGGGTGCGCATCGTCTCCGCCGAGTCCATCGCCGAGATGAGCCGCGACCAGCTCCCGGCTGAGGTCGCCGGCCCCAGCTGGGCACCGGGCAACCGCTTCGGCCTGAACGTGGCCGTGGTCAATGACAGTACCGCGGCCGGGCATCTGCCGGTGGGCACCTACTGGTGGTGGGGTATCCAGGGCCCCTGGATGTGGGTCGACCCGAGCAACAACCGGATCGTGCTGGGGATGATGCAGAACACCGACTATCGCCACTCACGGGTAGTGCACGGGACGGTGAGTCATATTCTGTTTGGGGAGCGCTGAGCCGAACTCGCGCTCCGGACGCAGCCACCGTCTCATCTGCTGAAGTCGGTGGGCTGCTCCAGCTGATAGATGGGCTTGTGACAGGATGCTGCCCTCAGGCCAGCGCCTCCGAGCCGATGACATTCACCCCCGGCTTCGCCTCGATCGCCGCGTCCAGCAGGGCACGGGCAATGTTATCCGCCGGATTGACCCGCATCCGCCGAGGCAATACCGGGCCCAGCAAGGCCAGCACGCACTCCGCTGCCCGCTCCCCGGCGCGGAACTGCTGGCGCGGCCCACTGATCAGACCGGGACGCACGAAGGTAAGGGAAGCAAAGCCGCAGGTGGCCAGATCATCCTCCAGCGCACCCTTGACCCTGTTATAGAAAAAGCGCGACGCGCTGCTGGCGCCCACCGCTGAATTGAGCACGTAGGTGGGCGTGCCGTGGCGCCGGGCAAGATGCGCCACCGCCAGCGGATAATGGTGATCCACCTGACGGAAAGCCTCCCGCGACCCAGCCTGCTTCATGGTGGTGCCGAGGGTGCAGATCACCGCATCAGCCTGCCACCAGGAAGCATCGGCGGGCAGGTGCTCGAAGTCCACCAGCGGCGCTTCAAGCTTCGGGTGTTCAGTCAGGTTGCGCCGGGCTGGCGCCACCACCCTGGTGACTCGCTGATCCGCCAGCGCGCGCTTCAGCACATGGCTGCCCACCAGACCGGTTGCACCAACCAACAGAATCTTCATCTGGATCCCTCTCTCGCAGTCGCGTCAATCTATCTGAATCACACCGATGATCACACAGCCAGCTGGATCAAAGCCCGTCCCGCGCCGCGCTGTGGCATAGGTCATTTTGGACAAGCAATTGCTTACTGCTGTATCCTTTCATGCAGTTCTGCTGAACACTCCCCTCAGATAAACCTGATAGCCGAAGCCGGTCAGTTTCCAACCATATACTGGTTGAACGAAACGACTTTCTGCATTACCCAGGCTTTCTCGCGCCTGCCTGCCTCGGCTCTGACTAAAAGATAGATAACAGCTCTAAAGATGAAAACACATGATTCTGCAGTGGCGGTCCGCGATATAACGCCTACCGTCCATTCGTTCAAGGCTGAACGGTTCCGGGTCTTTACCGCCCGCCAACTTGACCAGATCCCCCAGCTGCGCCAGCTCTCCGAGGAGCAGCGCTTCGATATGCGGGTGGTGGCCAGTGTGCTGCCGTTCAGAGTCAACCAATACGTGATAGAGCAGCTGATCGACTGGTCAGCCGTCCCGAACGACCCGTTGTTTCAACTTACCTTCCCCCAGCGGGGCATGCTGCGTCCGGAGCACTTTGACCGCGTGGCGCAGGCGCTGCGGGAGGAATGGCCCGCCGAACGGTTCAATGCCCTGGTGGCGGACGTCCGCAACGAGCTGAACCCGCATCCGGCGGGTCAACTGGAACACAACATCCCCCAGCTCGACGGGGAGCGGGTCGAAGGCATCCAGCACAAGTACCGTGAAACGGTGCTGTTCTTCCCCAGCTCCGGTCAGGTCTGCCACAGTTATTGCACCTTCTGCTTCCGCTGGGCGCAGTTTGTCGGGGACAAGGACCTGCGCATCGCCGCCAAGGAATCCAGCCAGCTCTGCGATTACCTGCGGGCCCACCCTCAGGTCACCGACGTGCTGGTCACTGGCGGCGATCCGCTGGTCATGAAGACCCGCAACCTGCGCGCCTGCCTCGAGCCACTGCTCAGTCCGGAATTCGATCATGTGCGCACCATCCGCATCGGCAGCAAGGCACTGAGTTTCTGGCCCCAGCGCTTTGTCACCGACGAGGACGCGGACGACCTGCTGGCCCTGTTCGAGGAAATCCAGGCCGCGGGCAAACACCTGGCGCTGATGGCGCACTACAACCACTGGCGGGAGCTGGAGCCGGAAATAGCCCGTGAAGCCATCCGCCGGATCCGCGCCACCGGCGCCCAGATCCGGGCTCAGGGGCCGCTGCTGGCGCATATCAACGACGACCCGGCGGTCTGGGCCCGCCTGTGGCAGACACAGGTAGAGCTGGGGATCATCCCCTACTACATGTTCGTGGAACGGGACACCGGCGCCCGGCATTACTTCGAGGTGCCACTGGTACGCGCCTGGGAGATCTACCGTGACGCCATCCAGCGCGTGTCCGGGATCGCCCGCACCGCCCGGGGCCCTTCCATGAGCTCGGAGCCAGGCAAAGTGGAAATTCAGGGAGTGACTGAAATCAACGGCGAGAAGGTGCTCGCGCTGAGAATGATCCAGGGCCGCAACCCGGACTGGGTGCAACGGCCCTTCTTCGCCCGCTACGACGACAAGGCCACCTGGCTCAACCACCTGCGCCCGGCCTTCGGGGAAGAACGCTTCTTCTTCGAAGAGGACTAGGCAGCCAATACCGGCCCGGGCGAGCTCCCTTTCAGCCCGGGTTGATCATCGAAGCACCTCCAGTGCAGCGAGCCTGCCCACTCGTCAGCCACACGTGTACGGTACCGGCGTTAGTCGCCCTTCTTGTGCTTATGCGGCTTGAGGGACGACTCGTTACCCGGGGTGCCTTTATTGTCCCGCTGACGCTTATCGGGCTTGCCCGTCGATTCGGCGGTTCTCTTGGGACCGGTTTTGATGCCCATATTCTTCTCCTTCGTTGTACTCAGGATGGTGCCCGGCGTCCCTGCGCCTTTAACAACGCGAATGCCAGTGCCTCCCTACCCTGTCTAGCAGCGCTTCGGCAGCGAAGCAAATATCGGCCTTTTCTCAAACTGCCCGAACTTCTGTCGGCAAGTATTTTCTACTGGTGACGCTACCCAGGGAGCCACTCATGCCAGATCTGCCGACCCTCGATTGCCTGATTATCGGCGGCGGGCCCGCAGGCCTCACTGCTGCCATCTATCTCGCGCGATTTCGCCGGCGCTGCCTGGTGCTGGATGCCGGCGCCAGCCGTGCTTCGTACATTCCGAAGAGTCATAACTACCCCGGCTTTCCGCCGGGTATCTCCGGCCCCGATCTGCTGGCCCGTCTGCGCGAGCAGGCCGTGGGCTACGGTGCATGCCTGGAGCAGGGCCAGGTGGACGGCCTGGACAGCCATGGTGATGGGTTTCTGGCGACGGTTGGCGACCGACAGCTGCTGGCGCGCCGGGTGATCCTCGCCACGGGTATTGACGATGCCCTGCCGGATATACCGGATGTGGGTCAGGCTATTACGGCGGGTATCGTCAGGCTCTGTGCAATCTGCGATGGTTACGAGGTCGATGGGGACGACATCGCCGTGTATGGCGAGGCAAACAATGCCATTGGGCATGCGGCTTTTCTGCGTACCTTCACCTCTCGGGTAACCGTACTGACCCAGGGCAGCGAGGAGGTGCGACCGGAGGCGGCGGCCCGTGCGGAACAGCTCGGTATCGAGGTAATGACTGGCGACACCAGGGCCATGCGGGTGACCGCTGAAGACAAGGTGGAGGTCATGGTTGAGTCGGGACGCAGAGTCTTCGACCTGGTTTATCCCGTGATGGGCAGTACCTGCCGGGCCTCGTTGGCCTGCACGCTGGGGGCGGCATGTAACGAAGCGGGGTCGCTGGTGGTCGATAGCCACCAACAGACGTCAGTGAAAGGACTCTACGCGGCGGGAGACGTGGTGGATGGCCTGCGACAGATCTGCGTTGCTACCGGTCAGGCTGCCATCGCAGCGACTGCCGTGCATAACAGCCTGGAGCCTCCCTGGTGAGGTCACGCCGGCTCGCTCACCAGCCCCACCCCGAGTTGCTGCACGACTGCCTGATCCATTCCCGCAACCGGGAAGACTCGAGCTCTTCAGGCTTCCTGATCTTCACATACCGCGTTTCGTCCCCCAGCTCCGGCGGCGGATCAAGCCGGTTGCCATTGAGAAACACGATATTGGCCGAAATGTCGTAGGCCGCCACCTCGATACACCAGCCCCGCCCGGGCGAGCCGTAATAGGCCTTGCCCCACTTGATTGCGTAACGGGGATTCTTCAGCTCACTACCGATCTGCTTGTCCAATGCCTTGAGGACGGGGTTCACGGCAGGCCTGGCATCCGCTATCCAGTCTTCGATGAGCTGATGATCTTCCTCGGGCGCCGGTGGCTTTTTCGTGGAAAGCGGCTTATGAGTTTTCATGGAGGGTCTCCGTAACTCGCCGGCACCAGCCGGGGCAATATGTGTTACGGCAGTTTAGCTGGTGTGATGAGGAGTTACGGTAGCTGATACCAGCGCGGGTCGAGCAGGCAAAAAAAGCCCCCTAGGCGTACGCGTCGGGGGCTTGTGCTTACCGGCGGGCGATCAGTTCTTAGCGGCGCGCTTGCGCTGGTTTTCGTCGAGCAGCTTCTTGCGGATGCGGATCGACTTGGGCGTCACTTCTACCAGCTCGTCGTCATCGATGAACTCCAGCGCCTGTTCCAGGGTGAAGCGGACCGGCGGGGTCAGCTGGACGGTATCGTCCTTGCCGGAAGCGCGCATGTTGTCGAGCTTCTTGGCCTTGGTCGGGTTCACCACCAGGTCGTTGTCGCGGCTGTGGATGCCGATGACCTGACCTTCGTAGATATCCTGACCCGGGTCGAGGAACAGCTTGCCGCGCTCCTGCAGGGTTTCCAGCGAGTAGGTCAACGCCTTGCCGGTGGCCATGGACACCAGTACGCCGTTCTGGCGGTGGGCTACGTCGCCACCCTTGATCGGGCCGTAGTGGCTGAAGGTGGAGGCCAGGATGCCGGTGCCCGAGGTCATGGTCAGGAAGCTGTTACGGAAGCCTATCAGGCCGCGCGCCGGAATGGTGTATTCCAGGCGGATACGGCCCTTGCCATCCGGTGCCATGTCGGTCAGATCACCCTTGCGCAGACCCATCTGTTCCATCAAGGCGCCCTGGTGCTGCTCTTCGATGTCGATGATGACGTTCTCGTAGGGCTCCTGCTTCTCGCCGTCGATCTCGCGGATCACCACTTCCGGACGGCCGATGGCCAGCTCGAAGCCTTCGCGGCGCATGGTCTCGATCAGTACCGACAGGTGCAGCTCGCCACGGCCGGAGACCTTGAACTTGTCCGCGGAGTCACCTTCCTCGACGCGCAGGGCCACGTTGTGCAGCAGCTCCTTCTCCAGACGCTCCTTGATGTTCCGACTGGTGACGAACTTGCCTTCCTTGCCGGCGAAGGGCGAGTCATTGACCTGGAAGGTCATGGACACGGTGGGCTCGTCCACGGTCAGCGGCGGCAGGGCTTCGACGTTGTTCATGTCGCACAGGGTGTCGGAGATGAACAGCTCGTCCATGCCGCTGACACAGACGATGTCACCGGCCTGGGCTTCTTCCACTTCCACGCGCTGCAGACCATGGTGGCCCATGATCTTGAGGATGCGACCCTGGCGCTTCTTGCCGTCGGCACCGATGGCGACCACCGGGGTATTGGTCTTGACCTTGCCGCGGTTGATGCGGCCCACCCCGATCACGCCGAGGAAGCTGTTGTAGTCCAGCTGGGAGATCTGCATCTGGAACGGGCCGTCCAGGTCGACGCTGGGCGCCGGCACATGATCGACGATGGCCTGGAACAGGGCGTCCATGTTGTCGTCGAGGTTCTCGTGGTCCATGCCAGCGATGCCGTTGAGGGCACTGGCGTAGACGATCGGAAAGTCCAGCTGCTCCTCGTTGGCACCCAGGTTGTCGAACAGGTCGAAGATCTGGTCCACGACCCAGTCCGGACGGGCGCCCGGGCGGTCGATCTTGTTCACCACCACGATCGGGTTCAGACCGGCCTGGAAGGCCTTCTGGGTCACGAAGCGGGTCTGCGGCATCGGACCGTCGATGGAGTCGACCACCAGCAGTACGCAGTCGACCATGCTCATCACGCGCTCGACTTCACCACCGAAATCGGCGTGGCCGGGGGTGTCGACGATGTTGATGTTGTAGTCCTTCCACTTCAGCGCGGTGTTCTTCGCCAGGATGGTGATCCCGCGTTCCTTCTCCTGATCGTTGGAGTCCATCACGCGTTCGTTTTCCGCTTCCTTGCGGTCGAGCGTGCCGGAGAGGCGCAGCAACATGTCAACCAGCGTGGTCTTGCCGTGGTCAACGTGGGCGATGATGGCGATATTACGGAGATTCTCGATCACTGGGGTCATCCTGGAGTACGCAAGGACAGGCGCGCCTGTCTTAAAAGAGGCACGCATTATACAGACACCGGTGTCCAGTGTCTGTTTTTTGTACGAATTGGTCGGACCGCCGGTAGATTCAGCGCCGCGGCAGGCGTAATACCCGCACGTTGTCGTGCCCTTGATCCAGCAGATACTGGGCATGCAACTGACTCATCACGCCCTTCTCGCAATACAGCAGATAGGCCCGGGCGGCATCCAGTTCGGCGAATCGGCTGCTGAGCTGATAGAAGGGCACCTTGAGCACTTCCACTCCTTCCAGTTCCAGCGGACGGGCTTCTTCTTCATCGGGCGCGCGGATATCCAGTACCACCTGCCCGGTCAGCGCCTGCTCCACGGTCTCCACTTCGGAGCCGTCCATTTCCAGCTCCAGATCGCAGCAATCGGTGGAGGTGGCCTGTTCGATGGCTTCATCCAGCACGCTGAAGTCGAAGCCGGCCTCGGCGGCCTCCACCTTGCGCACGTTGGTATGGATATCCGGACTGACGGAGATCACCCCGCAATATTCCGGCATGCTGCTGGAGAAGGCCTCGGTACCGATGCGCCGGGCGGTGCGGATGATCTCGGTCTTGCTGGTGGTGATCAGCGGGCGCAGCACCATCATGTCGCACACCTGGTCGATGGCGGCCAGGTTGGGCAGGGTCTGGCTGGACACCTGAGCAATGGCCTCGCCGGTGACCAGCGCATGGAAGCCGCGGCGGTGGGCGATGCGGCTGGCGGCGCGCAGCATCATGCGCTTGAGCACCACGCCCATCTGGCTGTTGTCGACGTTCTGCAGGATTTCGGCGACCACGCCCTCGAAGGGCACACTGATGAAGCGCAGGCGGTGGCTGGCGGCGTATTTCTCCCACAGATAGTGCGCCACCTGACGCACGCCCAGTTCGTGGGCACGCCCGCCGAGGTTGAAGAACACGAAATGGGGCAGGATGCCCCGTTGCAGCATCTGGTAGCTGGCGACGGTGGAGTCGAAGCCGCCGGACATCAGGCTCAGTACCGGCTCCATGGTCCCCAGCGGGAAACCGCCGATACCTTCGTGCCGCGCCCGGATCAGAAATACCCGCTGCTGGCGGATCTCCACCTGCACGGTCACCTCCGGCTCCTTCAGCGACACGCCGCTCACATCGGTGTGGGTCAGCAGATAGGCGCCGACATCCCGGGCCACCTCGTTCGAGGTGAAGGGGTGATTGCCGACCCGCTTGCAGCGCACGGCGAACGTCCTGCCCGTCAACTGATCGGCGAACAGCTCGGCACACAGCTGACCGAGCTCCTCGATGGTGCCCAGCGGATATTCGCGCACCTCATGGATATGGTTGATGCCCGGGGTGTTCTTCAGCCGCTCCAGCACCTGTGTCTGCACCGCCGTATCGTCACCGACCACTACCTCCAGGCTGTCCCAGGTGCCGGTGAGACGGATTTCCGGGTCAATGGCGCGCAGCAGTACCTTCAGGTTCTTGCGCAGCTGGCTGACGAAGCGCTTGCGCACCTGGGGCGACTTGATGGTGACTTCGGCAAAGAATTTGATGATCAGTTTCATAGAGAGATTCAGCAGTCGGGGCGGCGAAAACCGGCCATTATACCGAGGCCGGGCCATAACTGCGCGGTTTGCGGACAGGCGCGCTAATATGGTGCATGGCCGCGGTTCCACGCACCGTTCAAGTGCGCAATAATGTGCCGCAATATCTGCACAGCACGTCTGCGTCAGGTCGGAGATGGGTTTCGGCAACCAGGGAATGATGGCACAGCTTTTGCTGGCTATTGGATGGACGACGAACCGGCGGAATGCGTTCCGCGACACTACCGAGATAACCGCCAGGCACCACCTGGAATATGAGTCCTTCTGGAGAACAGCATGTCGAAAGCGATCCAACTGATCAACGAATTTGACGTGAAGTGGGTTGACCTGCGCTTCACCGATACCAAAGGCAAGCAGCAGCATGTCACCATGCCCGCCCGCGACGTCAACGAAGAGTTCTTCGAAGAAGGCAAGATGTTCGACGGCTCCTCCATCGCCGGCTGGAAGGGTATCGAAGCGTCCGACATGATTCTCATGCCCGATGACAGCACTGCGGTACTGGACCCCTTCACCGAGGAGCCTACCCTGATTTTGGTCTGCGACATCATCGAGCCGTCGACCATGCAGCGCTACGAGCGCGACCCGCGCAGCATCGCCCGGATGGCCGAGGAGTACCTGAAGTCCACCGGCATCGGCGATACCGCCTTCTTCGGCCCCGAGCCCGAGTTCTTCATCTTCGACGAGGTGAAGTTCAAGTCCGACATCTCCGGCTCCATGTTCAAGATCTACTCCGAGCAGGCCTCCTGGAATACCGACAGCTCCTTCGAGACCGGCAACAAGGGTCACCGTCCGGGCGTCAAGGGCGGCTACTTCCCGGTGCCGCCGGTAGACCATGACCACGAGATCCGTACCGCCATGTGCAACGCGCTGGAGGAAATGGGCCAGACCGTCGAGGTGCACCACCACGAGGTGGCTACCGCCGGCCAGAACGAGATCGGCGTGCAGTTCAACACCCTGGTGGCCAAGGCCGACGAGGTGCAGAACCTGAAGTATGTGGTGCACAACGTGGCCGATGCCTACGGCAAGACCGCGACCTTCATGCCCAAACCCCTGTACGGCGACAACGGCTCCGGCATGCATGTGCACATGTCCATCAGCAAGGACGGCAAGAACACCTTCGCCGGCGAAGGCTATGCCGGCCTGTCCGATACCGCGCTGTACTTCATCGGCGGCATCATCAAGCACGGCAAGGCGCTGAACGCCTTCACCAACCCGTCCACCAACTCCTACAAGCGTCTGGTGCCCGGCTTCGAAGCACCGGTGATGCTCGCTTACTCGGCCCGCAACCGCTCCGCGTCGATCCGCATCCCCTACGTGACCAGCCCGAAGGCCCGCCGCATCGAGGCGCGCTTCCCGGACCCGGCTGCCAACCCCTACCTGGCCTTCGCTGCGCTGCTGATGGCCGGTCTGGACGGCATCCAGAACAAGATCCACCCCGGCGATGCCGCGGACAAGAACCTGTATGACCTTCCTCCGGAAGAGGCAAGGGAAATCCCGCAGGTCTGCGGCAGCCTGAAGGAGGCACTGGAAGCGCTCGATGCCGACCGTGCCTTCCTGACCAAGGGCGGCGTATTCACCGACACCTTCATCGATGCCTTCATCGAGCTGAAGGCGGCCGAAGAGCTCAAGGTGCGCACCTTCGTCCACCCGCTGGAATACGAGCTGTATTACAGCGTGTAATTCAGCAGGTACCTCTGGCCGGACTCGCAGGATCCGGCTCACCCATCCCCGGCCCAGGCCGGGGATGGGCGTTCTGAGAAACCGCTTTCCATTTTTCGAGGTTTTCGACCATCGGCTCTGCTGCGGGTGCGAACGGCGTCGCACGCTGCTGCGCGTCACTTGCCACAACGGCCGTTGAGTGCAACGCTTGGGTTATTTCCCCGGGAGTCAAAAAGCCATGTTGCGTCCGATACTGCCGCTGTTCTGTCTGCTGACACTGCTGGCTGGCCCTGCCGCCGCGCAGATCTACTCCTGGACCGATGCGGAAGGCAATCGAGTGTACTCCGACCAGCCCCGCCCCGGCGCCAGCACCGTCGAGCTCAAGCCCACCAACGTCGTGCAGCCACCGCCTGTGACCGACGCACCGCGGGCCGAGCGGGATGACCCGTCGTCATCCGAGCCGGGCAATGCCTATCAGCAGCTGGCAATCACCAATCCGACCCATGACAGCGCCATCCGCAGCAATGAGGGCGAGCTGACCCTGACGATAGTCACCGATCCGCCACTGAGCGGCAGCCACCTGCTGAAGGTCGCGCTGGACGGGGTGGTGAGTCAGGCGGGACTGCCCGGCACCGGTGGCGGGATGCACCAGCTGACCGTGCACAATGTCGATCGTGGCACCCATGAAGTGGCTGCGGTAGTAGTGGATGCACGGGGTGAAGAAATCCAGCGCAGCACGCCCATCACCGTGCATGTGCAGCGCACCTCGGTCAATCAGCCGGGACGCGTCGGCGCCAACCAGGCTCCCCGTGCACCGGCTGCCCCTCGCGCCCCTACCCCGGCCCGTCCCGGCAGCGGCGGCTGATATTCATTGAACAGGCGCTGCACCATCATGGGGCGCGCGCCCTCTTTTTGTGCGATAGTTTCCCGCAGGGCATCAATCCGACCCGGCGGGCCCGCGCTGCGGTGGCGGGCTCCCGGGCGCGCCGCCTGATTGCGGTCTGTTGCGCCACTCTGGTTCGCTTCTTGCAAAGATCCATGAACCGTTTCCGGCTGGACGATTTCTATGCCGCCCGAGCAATTCCTCCGACAGATACTGGATAACCTGACCACGGCGGTACTGCTGCTGGACGCCCCCCTGCGCGTGAGTTACATGAATCCCGCCGCAGAAATGCTGCTGGAGGTCAGCGGTCAGCGGGTCAATGGCCAGCGTATCTCCAGCCTGTTCAGCGACGCCAGCGAAACCATGGAGTCGCTGCGCAGCGCCATCAGCAGCGGCCACCCCTTCACCAAGCGCGAAGCCCAGCTCAACCTGAGCACCGGTCAGTGTCTGATGGCCGATTATTCGGTCACGCCCATGCCGGCGCTGGACAGGCAGTGGATACTGCTGGAGATCCTGCCCCGCGACCGCCTGCTGCGCATTACCAGAGAAGAGGCCCAGGTCACCAAGCAGGAGGTCACCCGGGTACTGATACGCGGGCTGGCCCACGAGATCAAGAATCCGCTGGGTGGCATTCGAGGCGCAGCGCAGCTGCTGGCCCGGGAACTGGTCGAGCCGGCATTGAGCGATTACACCGATGTCATCATCCAGGAAGCAGACCGACTGCGAAACCTGGTCGACCGCATGCTCGGCCCCTACCAGCCGCCACGACTGATGCCGATCAATATCCACGAGATCACCGAGCATGTATGCAGCCTGGTGGAAGCCGAGACCCTGGGCAGTCTGGATATCCACCGTGACTACGATCCGAGCATTCCCGACCTGCCGGGTGATCGGGAACAGCTGATCCAGGCGGTGCTGAACATCGTCCGTAACGCGATGCAGGCGATCATGTCGGCCACCGATGACCGCCGTGGCCGCATCACCCTGCGCACCCGTACCCTGCGCCAGTTCACCATCGGCTCGCGGCGCCACCGGCTGGTATGCCGGCTGGAGATCAGCGACAACGGACCGGGCATTCCGCCGGCCATCCTCGACAGCATCTTCTACCCCATGGTCAGCGGCCGCGCCGACGGGACGGGGCTGGGTCTGTCGATTACCCAGACCATCGTCAGCCGACACCAGGGGCTGATCGAGTGTGACAGCGTGCCCGGGCATACCACCTTCACCCTTTTCCTACCCATCACCGGGGACCATGAATGAATCCATCCGCCAATGTCTGGATCGTTGATGACGATCGCTCCATCCGCTGGGTACTGGAAAAGGCCCTGCAGCAGGATGGCCTGCAGACGGTATGTTTCGACAATGCCGACAGCGCCGTGGCGCGGCTGCGCCGCCAGCAGCGTCCCGATGTGCTGATCAGCGATATCCGCATGCCCGGCAGCAGCGGACTGGAGCTGCTGGCCAGCGTCCGCGAGCTGCACCCGGGGCTGCCGGTTATCATCATCACGGCACACTCCGATCTGGACAGTGCGGTGGCCTCCTATCAGGGGGGCGCCTTCGAATATCTGCCCAAGCCGTTCGACGTCGACGAGGCGGTGGCACTGGTGCGCCGTGCGCTGGCGCACAGCAGCGAACAGGAGGCCGGCAGCACCGGAGGCGGGCTGGCGCACACCCCGGAAATCATCGGCGAGGCGCCGGCCATGCAGGAGGTGTTCCGCGCTATCGGCAGGCTGTCGCACTCCAACATCACGGTGCTGATCAACGGCGAGTCCGGTACCGGCAAGGAGCTGGTCGCCCATGCCCTGCACCGCCACAGTCCCCGCTCCCGAGGCTCCTTCATCGCCCTGAACATGGCGGCCATCCCCCGCGAGCTGATGGAGTCCGAGCTGTTCGGTCACGAGAAGGGGGCTTTCACCGGCGCCGCACTGCAACGGCGCGGGCGCTTCGAGCAGGCCGACGGCGGCACGCTGTTTCTCGACGAGATCGGCGACATGCCGGCCGAAACCCAGACCCGGTTGCTGCGGGTGCTGGCCGATGGCGAGTTCTACCGGGTCGGCGGCCACGCGCCGATCAAGGTAGATGTGCGCATCATTGCCGCTACCCATCAGGATCTGGAAGCGCTGGTGCAGGCCGGCAAGTTCCGCGAGGACCTGTTCCACCGGCTGAACGTGATCCGCATTCATATCCCGACTCTGGCGGAACGTCGCGAGGATATTCCCACCCTGGCCAGGCATTTCCTTGCCCGGGCCGCAAAGGAGCTGGCGGTGGAGCCCAAGGTGCTCAGGCCCCAGACCGAAGAATACCTCAAGGCCCTGCCCTGGCCCGGCAATGTGCGCCAGCTGGAAAACACCTGCCGCTGGATTACCGTCATGGCGTCCGGCCGTGAGGTGCTGGTCGACGACCTGCCACCGGAGCTGCTGGCGCAGCACCAGGGCACCCCCAGCGACAGCAACTGGGAGCAGAGCCTGCGCAACTGGGCCGACCAGCAGCTGACCCGGGGCGTTCGCAATCTGCTGGACGAGGCAGTGCCGGCATTCGAGCGGGTCATGATCGAGACCGCCCTCAAGCACAGCGCCGGGCGCCGGCGTGATGCAGCCTTGCTGCTGGGCTGGGGCCGCAATACCCTGACCCGCAAGATAAAGGAGCTGGGGATGAATGTAGCGGATACCGAGGACGACAGTGGCGAGTGAATGAGCCCGGTCACTTCTGCGCTTGAAGCGCCTCATGACCACTCTTACACTTGCAGCCGTTTTCCTGCGGATCGCACGTCATGTTCCATATTGCCCTGCTCGAGCCCGAAATTCCTCCCAACACGGGCAACATCATCCGTCTGTGCGCCAATGCCGGCTGCCAGCTGCATCTGATCGAGCCGCTGGGTTTCGAACTGGATGACAAGCGGCTGCGGCGGGCAGGCCTGGACTACCAAGAATATGCCCGGGTACAGACCCACCCCGATCTCGACAGCTGTCTGGCCGCCGTGCGGCCGACCCGGGTGTTTGCACTGAGCACCAAGGGACAGCAGTGTTACAGCCAGGTGCGTTACCAGCCGGGGGACCTGTTCCTGTTCGGACCGGAAAGCCGCGGGCTGCCTGCCGAGGTACGCGATGCGCTGCCGCGGGAGCAGGTACTGCGGATTCCGATGTTTCCGGGGAATCGCAGTCTGAATCTGTCCAACAGCGCGGCGGTGCTGGTGTATGAGGCCTGGAGGCAGCAGGGGTTCGTGGGGCAGCAGGGGCTGCCGGTAAACAGCGAGCCTCTGTAGGGCGCAAGTGGCTGGGGAGTGTCGAGTTTGCATCTCGACATGAAGGTTGCCGGAAACGCCGCTGGCCAAGGTGGAACTCGGCCTTCCATCCGGAGTGTCGAGTTCCAGTTCGACATGGGGGCGGCTGCCGGAGACGCCGCTGGCCGGGATGGAACCCGGCCTTCCATTCGGGAGTGTCGAGTTCCATCTCGACACAGCGTAGGTCAGCGGGTATTGATGACTATCTTGCCCACGGCCTGGCGGCTGGTGAGGGTGGTCAGGGCGGCTTCGTACTGATCCAGCGCGAAGGTCTGGGATACCAGCGGCTTGAGCTTGCCTTCGCTGTACCACTTGAACAGCTGGCGGAAGTTGTCCAGGTTGGCCTGGGGCTCACGGGTGGCAAAGGCTCCCCAGAACACACCGACCACCGAGGCACCCTTGAGCAGGGCGAGGTTCACCGGCAGCTCGGGGATGCGGCCGCTGGCAAAGCCTACTACCAGCAGACGGCCCTTCCAGTTGATGCAGCGCATGCACTGGTCGAACAGATCGCCACCGACCGGATCATAGATGACATCGGCGCCCTTGCCGTCGGTCAGCGCCTTGATCTTCTCCTTGAAGTCGCCTTCGCTGTAGTTGACCAGTTCGTCAGCGCCCGCATTGCGCGCGACCTCCAGCTTCTCCTCGCTGGAAGCGGCAGCGATTACCCGCGCGCCCATGGCCTTGCCGATTTCCACCGCAGCCAGACCGACGCCACCGGAGGCACCCAGCACCAGCAGGGTCTCGCCGGGCTGCAACTGGCCGCGCTGGGCCAGGGCGTGCATGGAGGTGCCATAGGTCATGCTGAAGCCCGCAGCGGTAACGTAATCCATGTCGTCGGGCATCGGCAGCACACGGAAGGCGTCAGCCGAGACCTTTTCGGCAAAGCTGCCGTAGCCGGTCAGGCCCATGACCCGGTCGCCGGGCTTGAGATGCTTGACCTTGGAACCGACGCTGGACACCACACCGGCGGCCTCGCCGCCGGGGGAGAAGGGGAATTCCGGTTTGACCTGATACTTGCCTTCGATGATCAGGGTATCCGGGAAGTTGACGCCGGCGGCGTGGACGTCGATGACCACTTCGTTGTCCCCGGCTACCGGATCGGCAGTCTCTTCCAGCGACAGGCTGCTGGCAGGACCGTAGGCTTTGCACAATACGGCTTTCATGATGGCTCCCTTTTATCGAATTTTTTCATAGTCTAGCTGCGTGCCCCGCAACCCGGTCAATCACCATACCGGTGATTGATCGGTGTGCATAAGACAACTGCCAGGAGAGCTCATCCCAGGATTGGCGTCAGGCGACTACTGCGCGAGATAGCGCTCCACGTAGGTATCGAAGTCGATACTGTCGCCCCGCTCCAACGCCTCCTGATCCACCAGCGACTGGCGTGCCAGCTCGGCGAACGCCCGCTGGTCGGATTCGTCCAGCGGACGGGCCCGGAAGTGCTGATTGTGCGCCTGCGACTGGGCCAGGGCGAAGGCGAAGAAGCTGTCGCCGTGCTGCCGGATTTCCTCCAGCACCCGGGCGGAGGGTGTCAGCGCCGGGTCATGCAGCTTGTCGCGCTGCAGCTGCAGGGCGTCGCTGTAGGCCGTGGTCCGGTGCGCCTCGTCCAGCAGGGCGGCGCAGGAGGCAATGTTGTCCAGCAGATGCTCGCCCCACTCGAGCAGCCCACAGTCCTGGCCCTTGCGGGTCAGCTGCAGGCCCGGCTCGCGGCCGCGCAGCACGGCCAGGGTGAAGTTGTCGTTGCTGGCGCGGCATTCGTCCTGGGACATGGCCGGGCTTTCCGCCAGGGCACAGAACAGCAGGAAGCTGTCGAGGAAATAGGCAGTACTCGGCTCGATCCCCATGGGAGCGAAGGGGTCGATATCCAGGCAGCGCACCTCGACGTATTCGATCCCGCGCTCTTCCAGCGCCATCACCGGTTTCTCGCCGCTGCGGGCGACCCGCTTTGGCCGGATGGAGCTGTAGAACTCGTTCTCGATCTGCAACAGGTTGGTATTGAGCTGCTGCCACTCGCCGTCGGCGTCGTGGGTGCCGAGTTCGGCATAGCGCGGATACGGCAGGCTGATCGCCTGACGCATGCTGGCGATGTAGCTTTCAAGGCTGTTGTAGCAGATGTTCAGGCCGGCCTGGGCATCGTTGTTATAGCCCAGGTCGCTCATGCGCAGGCTGGTGGCATAGGGCAGATACAGCCCCTTCTCCCCCAGCGGCTGCAGCTGGTGATCGCGCCCCTGCAGGAAGGTGGCGCACAGGGCGGGGGACGCACCGAACAGGTACATCAGCAGCCAGGCGTAACGGCGGAAGTTGCGGATCAGCCCGGCGTAGCGTTCCGACTGATAGTCCTGCGCGCTGCGGGCGTCGCCATCCTCGCGCTGCAGCGCCTGCCAGAGGGCCGGCGCCAGCGAGAAGTTGTAGTGAATGCCGGCAATGCACTGCATGGGCTTGCCGTAACGCACCGCCAACCCTCGACGGTAGACATGCTTGAGCATGCCGACGTTGGACGTGCCGTACCAGGCGATCGGGATATCGTTGTCGCAGGCCGGCAGGCGGCAGGGCATGGACTCGGTCCACAGCAGCTCGTCGCCGAGCTCGCCGTAGGCGAAGCGATGGATGCGGTCGAGCTCGGCAAACAGCTCGTCGATGTCGCCCGTCACCGGGGTGATCAGCTCGACCAGGGCTTCGGAGTAGTCGGTGGTGATGCTCGGGTGGGTCAGCGCCGAGCCCCAGGCCGGTGGATGCGGACGCCGGGACAGTTCACCGCGGGCGTTGATCCGCAGGCTTTCCTTCTCGATACCATGCATGGCGCCCCGCAGGTGATCCTGCAATTCGGACCGGGCCAGCAGGTCCAGGCGTTGTTTCAACAGTGGTGACAAAGCCGTCACTCCTCAAAAAATGGGTCGGCCGCTCGGGCCGCTCCGGCAGACCGGTCAGATACGGGCAGAGGTGCCCGGACATCTGGCCGCCAGTGTATCGCCTTGCCATACCCCGCCATGCGCGACCGCGCGGCCATTCACCGCGTCACCGGAAAGGCCCGGCACGTGGCTGGCCATGCATTCAATGGTAGCGGTTGTCGCATGGGCGTCCAGGTGAGCGAACAGGGCGGTGCTCATGAGTTACTTCCTGAGATTTCGGGCATTGGCGAACAGGTTGGCAAAGGTAGCACCTGACTGCGCCCCCGGACCAGAGCGGTCTTTCTCCGCCCGGGGCGCCCGGGCACCCCTGCGCTCATTGCCGCCGGTACCGCCACGCGTGCGCTCGACGGCGCCGGGCTGATCGCCCATGCGCATGGTCAGACTGATGCGCTGACGCGGTACGTCCACCTCCAGCACCTTGACCTTGACGATATCGCCCGCCTTGACCACATCCCGCGGGTCCTTGACGAAGCTGTCGGCCAGCATGGAGATATGCACCAGGCCGTCCTGATGCACACCGATGTCGACAAAGGCGCCGAAGTTCGCCACGTTGCTCACCACGCCCTCCAATACCATGCCCGGCTCCAGGTCACTGATCTTCTCCACCCCTTCCTGGAAGGCGGCAGCCTTGAACTCCGGACGCGGGTCGCGGCCGGGCTTGTCCAGCTCGCTGAGAATGTCGGTGATGGTCGGAATACCGAAGTGCTCGTCGGTGAAGCGTGCCGGGTCCAGCTTGCGCAGGAAGGCCGAATCACCGATCAGGCTGCGGATGTCCCGGCCGGTCTGTTCGGCGATGCGGTTGACCAGCGGGTAGGCTTCGGGGTGTACCGCCGAGGCATCCAGCGGGTTGTCGCCGCCCATGACCCGCAGGAACCCCGCCGCCTGTTCAAAGGTCTTGGCACCCAGCCGGGAGACCTTGAGCAGCTCCTTGCGGCTGTGGAAGGCGCCGTGCTGGTCGCGGTATTCGACGATGTTCTGGGCGATGGTCGGGTTCAGCCCGGATACCCGCGTCAGCAGCGCTGCCGAGGCGGTGTTCAGATCGACGCCGACCGCGTTCACGCAGTCCTCGACCACCGCATCCAGGCTGCGCGCCAGCTTCATCTGTGACACGTCATGCTGGTACTGGCCGACGCCGATGGCCTTGGGTTCGATCTTGACCAGCTCGGCGAGCGGATCCTGCAGGCGCCGGCCGATGGAGACCGCACCGCGATAGGTCACGTCCAGATCCGGAAACTCCTTCGCCGCCAGTTCGGAGGCCGAGTACACCGAAGCGCCGGCCTCGGACACGGTGACCTTCTGCATCTTCAGTTCCGGACAGGCCTTGAGCAGGTCGCCGGCCAGCTTGTCGGTCTCCCGCGAGGCGGTGCCGTTGCCGATGGCCAGCAGGCTGACCTGGTGCTTGCGGCACAACGCGCCGAGCACCGCCAGAGACTGGTCCCACTGGTTGCGCGGCGCGTGGGGGAAGATGGTCGCGGTATCCAGCAATTTGCCGGTGGCATCCACCACCGCCAGCTTGACTCCGGTACGCAGGCCCGGGTCCATCGCCAGGGTCACCCGCGGACCGGCGGGTGCGGCGAGCAGCAGATCCTTGAGGTTGCTGGCGAACACGCGGATGGCTTCATCCTCGGCCGCTTCACGCAGCTCTCCCAGCAGCTCGGTTTCCATCTGCCCGAGCAACTTGACCCGCCAGGTCCAGCGC
Source organism: Halopseudomonas pertucinogena (assembly GCF_014646575.1). Taxonomy (GTDB): domain Bacteria; phylum Pseudomonadota; class Gammaproteobacteria; order Pseudomonadales; family Pseudomonadaceae; genus Halopseudomonas; species Halopseudomonas pertucinogena. The sequence continues at coordinate 48,395 of NZ_BMNN01000004.1, forward strand.
ACCACTTCCTGCAGCCAGCCGTCCGCTGCCCGGCCCTGGTTGCCGATGCCGGCAGATTCGGCAATCAGCCCCTCACAGGGATGACTGGCGCCAGCGGGGGCATCCGGCTCGCCCAGTTCCAGGGCGATGCTCAGAATGCCCTCGTTGCGCCCGCGCAGAATGGCCAGCGCGCGGTGCGAGGGCACGTTGCGCAGCGGCTCGTCATATTCGAAATAATCGCGGAACTTGGCCCCCTCCTGCTCCTTGCCGGGTACCAGCCGGGAGACCACCCGGCCGTCCTGGCGCAGGGTCTGGCGCAGACGCTCGAGCAGCCGGGCGTCCTCGCTGAAGCGCTCCATGAGGATGTACTTGGCGCCGTCCAGCGCCGCCTTGATGTCGGCCACGCCCTTGTCGGGATCGACGAATTCGGCGGCCAGCTGCTGCGGATCCAGTTCCGGGTTCTCGTACAGCTGCTCGGCCAGCGGCCCGAGGCCGGCCTCAAGCGCGATCTGGCCACGGGTGCGGCGCTTCGGCTTGTAGGGCAGATACAGATCTTCCAGGGCGGTCTTGGTTTCGGCGTTGCGGATGTCCCGCTCCAGCTCCGGGGTGAGCTTGCCCTGCTCCTGGATACTGCCGAGGATGGTGCTGCGACGGTCTTCCAGTTCGCGCAGATAGCGCAGGCGCTCTTCCAGCTGGCGCAGCTGGGTATCATCCAGACTGCCGGTGACTTCCTTGCGGTAGCGGGAAATGAAAGGCACGCTGGCGCCCTCGTCCAGCAGGGCTACGGTGGCGGCAACCTGCTCGGGGCGCACGCTCAGCTCAGCGGCGATGCGCGAGGCAATACTGTCCATTGGGTCTGTATCCACATCAGTTGACTCAAGCGCGGCAGTATAACCCCCCGTGGCAGTCGCGGCGAAACCTCTTGTAACAATGGCCATGTCGCGGTACCACTGGCATCAGCGACAATGTCACCCTGCTAAATAGGTGGTTGAATAATGACCAATACTGAAGGCGAGAAGATTCTGATCGTGGACGACGACGCCCGCTTGCGTCGTCTGCTGGAACGTTTTCTGAGTGAGCAGGGTTACCGGGTGCGCGCCGTCGAGGACACCGCGCAGATGGACCGCCTGCTGGATCGCGAGCTGTATTCGCTGATCGTGCTGGATCTGATGCTGCCGGGTGAGGATGGCCTCAAGGCCTGCGAGCGCCTGCGCGAGCGGGGCAACACCACGCCCATCATCATGCTCACCGCCAAGGGCGACGAGACCAGCCGCATCCAGGGCCTGGAACTGGGTGCGGATGATTATCTGCCCAAGCCGTTCAACCCGCGGGAGCTGGTGGCACGGATCAAGGCGGTGCTGCGCCGTCAGGCGCCGCAGATCCCGGGCGCGCCCAGCATCGAGGATGACGAGGTGACCTTCGGCGACTTCGTGCTCAGCCTGGCGACCCGGGAGCTCAAGCGCGGCGATGAGGTGCACATGCTGACCTCCGGCGAGTTTTCCGTGCTCAAGGCACTGGTGCACCACCCGCGCATTCCGCTGACCCGGGACAAGCTGATGCAGCTGGCCCGGGGCCGGGAATGGGACGCGCTGGAGCGCTCCATCGACGTGCAGATCTCGCGCCTGCGCCGGCTGCTGGAACCCGATCCGTCCAAGCCCCGCTATATCCAGACCGTCTGGGGGGTGGGATACGTATTCGTGCCGGATGGTCAGCAACAGTGAAGGGTGGCCCGGGCTGGCACCCGCTGCTGCCCCGCAGTTTCTTTGCCCGCACCCTGCTGCTGGTACTGCTGACTCTGCTGTTCTCCAAGATCCTCACGCTGGTCTATCTGATGAGCAACGAGGACCTGCTGGTCGACCGGCAGTACAGTCACGGTACCGCGATGATGGTCCACGCCTACTGGGCCAGCGGCCCGGAGGCCCGCAGCGATCTGGAACGGCTGACCGGCATGCGACTGGTGCACCATAGCCTGGTTCCCCCCGGGGAAGTGCACTGGCCCTATTCCGGCGTGTTCACCCGGCAGCTGCGTGACGAGCTGGGTGACCGCACCCAGATCCGCGTGCAGACCCAGGAACAGCCGGCCATCTGGGTGCATCAGCCCAGCTATGACGACTACTGGCTGAAGGTCCCGCTGTATGCCCACCCCCTGCGTGGCCAGCGCCTCGGGCTGGTGATGACCTGGCTGGCGCTGATCGTGATGCTTTCCACCGCTACCGCCTGGATGTTCGTGCGCCAGCTCAACCGGCCGCTGAAGACCCTCGAGCGTGCCGCCCAGCGTATCGGCCAGGGCCACAGCGTCCGCTTGCTGGATACCAGCGGCCCGGCGGAGATCGCCGAAGTCTACCGGGCCTTCAATCAGATGGCCCAGGATGTCGAGCAGGCCAACAGTGACCGCGCGCTGCTGCTCGCCGGGGTATCCCACGACCTGCGCACACCCTTGACCCGCATGCGGCTGTCCACCGAACTGATGGCCGATGTCGAGCCGGAGCTGACCGAAGGCATGATCCGCGACATCGAAGACATGGACGCCATTCTCGATCAGTTCATGGCTTATATCCGCGACGGCAGCGCGGAGCCGATCGAACCCTGCGATCTCAACGAGCTGATCAGCGAGGTAGTGGCCCCGCTGAACATGACCGAGCAGCGGGTAGCGCTGTATCTGCAGCCGCTACCCGAGCTGGCGCTGCGGCGCCTGTCGGTCAAGCGGATGCTGACCAACCTGGTGGAGAACGCTCTCAATCACGGGGTGGAGGGGGTCGAGGTGACCAGCCATCTGGAGCGCAGCAGCATACAGCCCTGCGTGGTGGTGAGTGTGCTCGATCGCGGTCCCGGGGTGGACCAGAGCAAGGGGCAGGATCTCTTCACCCCGTTCATCCGGGGCGACCGGGCCCGGTCCACCAAGGGCACCGGGCTGGGGCTGGCCATCGTCAAACGCATCGCCGACGGCCACGGCATCAGTGTGCAGCTACTCAACCGAACGGGTGGCGGCACCGAGGCACGGTTGAGTTTCCCGGTCCCGTCTCACTGAGCGGCGGCCTGCGCCAGCGCCTGCTCGATGGCCGCCAGATCCGGAATCAGCAAGGAGCGCTCCTCGTCGGCCAGACTGACGAGCTGGCTGACAAAGCCGCTGCCGCCGGCCACCCTTCCGATCTCCCCGCGCAGAACGCGCCGGGAACGGGGGATACCAGCAACCCGCAGGGCAATGAAGCGCAACCGCTCGTCGCCGCCGACGGCGTTGAGGATCAGCATGCGCGGGGCAACGTCCGGCGCCAGCGGGGGCTGGCCCAGCAGTTGCGCCGCATCCGCCAGCGGTATGCGCTGATCACGCCAGTTCGCCCAGCCGAGGAACCAGTCGGGGCCCTGCGCAGCCGTCTCGACAAGACGGTAACCGACCAGCTCCGCGACCGCCACGTTAGGCAGCAGCAACGGCTCGGCGGTGAGTGGAATGATCAGTCCGTTGAGACTATCCAGTGCATCTGACATACATCATCCTCTTGCCCGGCGACGCTCACTGGGGCGCCGGGCGTTCCTGTTCCAGCCATTGGCGCATGGCCATGGCCAACTCTTCGGGTGAGCCCTGCAGACAGCTGTAGCCGGCCCGTTGCACCGCCTCGGGCATGGTGGCACAGGCCGAGCTATCCGCGCTCTGGGTCCACACCTGCATTCCCTGACGACGCAGGCGGCCGCAGGCATCCACGCCGTCCTCGCCCATGCCGCTGAAGATGATCGCTCCACAGTGCGGTGCGAACGCCGCCGCCACTTCGTCCAGCAGCATGCCGATCGCTGGCTGGTAGGCACCCGACCAGCCGCCTTCCTGCAGACATATCCGTTTCCCGGCGTCGAAGCTCAGGGCCCGGCTGATCGGCGCCACCAGTACTTCGCCCGGCTGCAGCCGGGCACCTTCCTCACAGTTGAGTATGCGCCAGCCGTTCTCGCGCCCGAGGATCCGCGGCAGCTGATGCTCGAACCCAGCATCGATATGCTGGGCGTAGACAAAGGCCACCGGCAGCGAATCGGGCAGCAGATCCAGAAACCGCTTCACCGCTGCCGGTCCACCGAGGGATGCGCCCAGCAGCCACACGCAGCAGGCCGGCTCGGGCGCTACCGCCGGGGCCAGCTGCGGGACACCCGCCGGCGCACCCGCCAGCTTGCTGAGCTTGCCCAGCAGACGGCGCTGCCAGCGGGGAAAATCCTCATCACGCTGCGCCGGAATCTCGTCGTTACCCAGCAGCACCGGGACGTCGCTGTGTTCCAGCAGCCAATCCACCAGCGCCGAATCCTCTTCCATATCCAGCAGCCAGAGGTCGGTGGCGACCTCGGCCAGCTGCGGCGGGCCCAATCGCAGCGGCGGCGCGTCGAACACCACCGCGTAACCAAGGCGCCGGACCGTCTCGCTCAGGCTGCGGCGCCTGTCATCACAGGCCACCAGCAGCGCTACAGCGGGCGCGGCGATCTCAGTCACCCGCCTCGACCAGACTGCCTATCAGTTCGAGAAGCTGCGCTTCCTGATAGGGTTTGCCCAGATACTCGTTGACCCCCAGGCTCCGCGCCCGCTCCCGGTGTTTCTCGCCGGTCCGGGAGGTGATCATGATGATCGGCAGATCCTGCAGCCGCTCGTCATGGCGTACGAGGGTGGCAACCTCGAAGCCGTCCATGCGCGGCATCTCGATGTCCAGCAGCATGATGTCCGGCTGCAGATCCTGCAGCTGGGCGATGGCGTCCACCCCGTCCTTGGCGGTCACCACCTCCATGCCGTGGCGCTCGAGCAGTCGGCTGGTCACCTTGCGAACGGTGATGGAGTCGTCCACCACCATGACCAGGGTGGCGCGGTCTTCCACCGCGGAGGGCTGCTCGATGCGCTGCTGGTGCTGGGCATGGGCCTGCTGGGCGCGGATCACCGCCAGGAGATCGAGGATCACCACCACTCGGCCATCCCCGAGGATGGTCGCGCCGGAGATACCCGACACCACGGCAAACTGCTTGCCGAGGTTCTTCACCACGATCTCCCGCGAGCCGGCCAGCGAGTCGACCTGCACCGCGATGCTGTGCTCGGCGCCGCGTACCAGGATTACCGGCAGCGGCAGGCTGTGGCCGCTGAGCCTGGGCTGCTGGCCGGTCGCCAGCAGGTCGCCCAGATAGCGCAGATCGTAATGCTTGCCGGCATACTCGAACGGCGGCGCCCCCGGTGCGTAGTAGGCTTCCAGCTCGTAGCCGGATACCCGCACGATCCCCTCGATGGTGTTCAGCGGAATGGCGTACAGGTCATCGCCGGAGTACACCATCAGCGCCCGGTTCACCGACACGGTGAACGGCAGCCGGATGATGAAGGTGGTGCCCTGGCCGGGCTCGGTGGTGAGCGTCATGCTGCCACCCAGCTGCTTGATCTCGCTGTTGACCACATCCATGCCCACCCCGCGGCCGGAGATCTGCGTCACCTGGGCGGCGGTACTGAAACCGGCCTCGAGGATGAACTGCAGGATTTCCTGATCGGTCAGGTTGGCGTCGGCATCCATCAGCCCGCGCTCGATGGCCTTGCGCCGCACGGCTTCAAGGTCGATACCCCGTCCGTCGTCGCTCAGCCGCAGCAGGATCTCGCCGCCTTCGCGCTCGAGCTCCAGGGTAATACGTCCTTCCGCAGGCTTGCCCAGCTCGGCCCGCCGCTCGGGCGTCTCGATGCCATGGTCCACCGCGTTGCGCAGCATGTGCTCCAGCGGGCTCATCATCCGCTCCAGCACGCTGCGGTCCATCTCCCCTTCGGCATTGGCGACCACCAGCTCGATCTGCTTGCCGACTTCCGTCGATACCTGACGGACCACCCGACGCAGGCGCGGCAGCAGCCGCTCGAAGGGCACCATGCGGGTGCGCATGAGACCTTCCTGCAGCTCGGTGTTGACCCGTGCCTGCTGCAGCAGCAGGGTCTCTGCATCACGGCTGCGGGTGGCGAGGGTTTCCTTGAGGTCGAGCATGTCCGATGCCGACTCGAACAGCGATCGGGACAGCTGTTGCAGCTGCGAGTAGCGGTCCATCTCCAGCGGGTCGAAATCCTCGTAACCCTGTTCGATCTCTTCCTGGTGGCGGGACAGGATCTGGGCCTGGGTTTCCATGTCCAGGCGCCGCAGCTGGTCGCGTACCCGTTCGATGGTGCTCTCCATGTCGTTGAGCGTATGGCTGATATCGCTGACCTGCTGCTCGACCCGGCCACGGAAGATGGACGTCTCACCCGCCAGGTTGACCAGCTCCTCCAGCAACGCGGCCGGCACCTTGACGGTTTCCTGCACGCTGGCGCGGCTGGTACCGGCGGCTTCATCCCGGCCTACGCCCATGGCGTCGCGCAGGATCTGCCGCACATCGGCCAGGGTGCGTCCCGCGGCGGCGGGATCCGGGGCAGCCATGGGCGCACCGGTCGGGCGCGCCGCCGGTACCGGCAGTTCCCAGCTGACCTGCTCGATGCCCTGACCCTGCGCCAGCTGCTCTATCGCTGCCTGCAACCGGGACAGCTGCAGCTGCAGCTGCGGCTGGTCGCTCTCACCGGTCTGGTGCAGGGCCTGCTCCAGCTCTCTGGCCTGCTCGGCGAGGGCCTGCTGGCCCGCCAGACGTGCGCTGCCCTTCAGCGTCTGCAGACGATGCAGCAGGTCGAGCGAGGCCTGCGGATCGCCCTGCAACTGGCCGACCAGTGCGGCGCAGGGCTGCAGCAGCTCGCGGGCTTCCTCGATGAACATGCCGAGCATGCCGGGCACCGTCGGCTGTGGCTCCGGGGTAACAGGCGGTTCGGCCGTGGCCGCTTGCTGAGGTGCCGCTTCGGGCAGCTCGGCCGTACCCTCCGTCGGTAGCCTGGGCGGCTGATCCGGTGCCGCGCGGAAGTCGCGGATGGCCCGGACCAGGCCCATGCCGTCGCTGATCGAACGGCCGGCCAGAATGCCCTCGACCATTTCGGCGAGGCTGTCCTGGCACGCCAGAAGCAAGGCAGGCAGCCCCTCGACAAGTTCGAAACGCTTGCCGACCAGACCCTCGTAGAGGAATTCGAGCTCGTGGGCCAGATCCCCCACCGGACGGATCTCGGCCATGCGGGCACCACCCTTGAGGGTGTGCAGGTCGCGAAGCACCGCATGCAGCGGGGCTTCCTCGGCGGGCTCGGCAAGCCATTGCGTGAGGCTGCCGGCGGCGCTGTCGAGAATCTCCTGGGCTTCTTCGAGGAAGATATCCACCAGTTCGTCGTCGGTACCGGCGTCGGTCGGATCCCACAGCCCTGCGGACGGCGCCGCCGGGGCCGAAGGCCCTCTGTCGGCATCCGATTCCGCCGTCTCGGCGTGCGGGTCGCCGGTTCCCAGCGGCTGGGAGAACAATTCCTGCAACAGCTGCAACTCACCGCTGGCCGACTGCACATGCTGGTGGGCCGCGACCTGGTCCATCATCGCGATCAGCCGCTCGTGACCCTGGGCAAGACTGCTGGCGACCTCGTCGGAGAAAGGCAGACGCTGGCCGACCAGCGCTTCGTGTACATCCTCAAGCCCCTGGCAGAGCTCTTCGATCGGCCCCAGCTCCACATCCTGGGCGACGTCCGCCAGCGCGCGCAGCGCCCTTGCCAGAGCGGCGTGATCGATCTGCCTGCCCTGCGCCAGCTCGTCGGAAGCATCCAGCAGCAGCTCGATGCCCTCGGTGAGGAAGATCGACAGCAGGTCCGTATCGCTGCCCCCTTCCAGCTGGGCGCGGCTGCTCTCGCGCTCCTCCATGGCCTGCCCGTACAGGGCATCCAGTCGCGACAGCAGTTCCTCGCTGCCGGCTATCGGCTGGCGGGCGTCGCCCTGCGCCAGCCATTGCTCCAGCTTGTCCACCGCATCGCCCAGCAGCTCCGCCAGCGGGCGGTCGGCCGGGATCAGGTTGGTCTTGAAGTCCTTGGCCAGTTTCTCCAGCGGCGTGGCCAGTTGCGCTACCGGCTGGATACCCGCCATGTGGGCGCTGCCCTTGAGCGTATGCAATGCCCGCTGCAACGCATCGCTCAGGGGCTGCGGCAGGCTCTGCTCGCACTTCTCGAGGAAGCCGCGGATCTGGCCGATATGGGCTTCGGTTTCGGTGCGGAAGATCTTCAGCAGCAGCGGGTCGAGCTCGCCGGACATCGGCTCCGCCGCCTCCGCAGGGAGATCGTGCTCCTCGACGGCGACCACCGGCAGCTCCGGTTCCGGCTCGTCGGCCTGTGGCAGCGTGTCGAGCCGTTCCGGCAGTGTCGCATCCTGCGCTTGTTCCGCAGCGTCCTCAAGCGGCTCCAGGGTAATGTTTTCCAGCCCCTCATCCGGAAGCGATTCGTCGAGGGGCTGCGGCTCGTCGAACTGTCCGAAGTCGAGGTCCTCCACGGCATCGGCGATCTGTACGTCGACTTCCGGCAGCTCGGTGATCTCGAACTCCAGCACCTCCTCGTCGGCCACGTCCGGACCCTGCCATGCCGTGAAAGGCTCCTCGGCAACCGTCGGCTCCCCGGGCACCTCCGCAGTCGGTTCGAGCGCTGCGCCGGTGTCGTCACCTTCCGACGCATCGGCAAGCTCGAAGGTCGGCTCGATGTCTGCCGACTCCTCTGCGGATTCCGGCGAGTTCGCCTGCGCCCCCTCCAGGCTGACCGGTTCCGTGAGGGTTTCGCCACGGGACAGCATTTCGGCCTGCCCGGCCAGCCGGTCGACCACCGGTGATGGCGCGGCCCGCCCGGCAGCAAAGTCTTCCAGCAGGCCGGGCATCAGTTCGCGCACGGCATTGACCACGGCAAACACGGCCGGGCTGGCTTCGACGTTGCCATCGATCACCCGGTTGAGCATGTTCTCCACCGCCCAGGCTAGTTCCGCGAGGATGCTCGCCTTGACCATGCGGCCACTGCCCTTGAGGGTGTGGAAGGCGCGCCGCACTTCGGTGCGGGCGGCCTTGTTGTCCGGGTCGGCCTGCCACTGGGGGCTGTATTCGTCCAGTGTCTCGAGCACCTCGCCGACTTCCTCGACGAAGATTTCCAGCAGCTCGGGATCGAGCTCATCTTCATCCTCGTCCGGCTCCGCTGCGACGGCCTGCGCCGGCTCGTCCGCTAGAACTGCCGGGTCGTCCTGCTCTTCCTCGGCGAGCAGAGCCGGCAGATCTGCCGGCGCGTAGCCGAGCACCGCGAGACAGCCCTCGGCGGCAGCGAGAATCCCCTCACCCCGGTCGATGTCATCCCGGGCAACCCGCTCCAGGTAGTAGTCGATCCCGGAAATGACATCGGCCAGGGTATCCAGCGCTTCCCAGTCAGGCCTGCGCTGGCGGACAAACAGCTCACGATGGATGTACAGCCGGCAGGCGGCAACCACATTGGCGGCGCGTTCCAGCGGCAGCATGGCCAGTCCGCCGCGGATGCTGTTCAGCAGCTCGTCAACCGGCTCCAGCAGACTGAAATCCCATTGGGCGGCGATGAACGCATTGATCGCCTCACGGGTCTGCTCCAGCGCATTGCGCGCCTCCAGCACGACCTGCTGCTGGATCTGCAGGATCTCGCCGGCGTCAGCCAGCTGGCTGCCCTGACTGCCCTGTGCCGGGCCATCGGCGGCCACACGCTCCATTGCCAGAATGCCGTGCATGCTGGCTTCGACATAGAGCATGCCACCGGCGATTTCCATCAGCTGGGCATCGGCGGGCGGCTCGTCGGCCAGGGTCATCTGTTCGACCCGCTCTATCTGTTCCTGCAGCACCCGGCGCGGCTGCCCCAGGCCCAGCACCGCAAGGGTATCGGCGATGCGCTTCATGTCCGGCAGCAGGCCGTCGAGGTCCTGCTGGCTGCGCGAGGTGCTGCGGACGAACAGGTCGAGGCGCTCCTTGACCTGCAGCAGCTCCTCGTTCAGCGCCACAGCCACCGACTGCATGGTGTCCTTGTCGGGTCCGACCAGACGGCTGTGGGACTCGCTGGCGGGGGCTGGCTCCTCCTGCCACAGGGCAGCCAGTTGATAATGCTCGCGCAGGGCACTGAGACGCGGGGTATCACCGGCGCTCTTGGCGACATAGAAAAGCAGATTGCGCAGCAGTTCGGAGTTGGGTTCGCGACTGGCGATGCTGGCGGCATCCTCCAGCAGATCGCGCAGCTCCCGGTCGCCCAGGCGCAGCAACTGGCGTATCGCGGCACCGTTCTCGATGCTGCCGTGCCCGAGCCCTTCGGCGACCCCGGCGAAGACCGCCCAGAGCTCGGCAAAACGGGTCCCGGTGCAGAGTTGCTGCAGCCGATCGAACACCCGGGCCATCTGATGGCTGTTGCGCTCCACGTCCTGTCCGCGAATGATCGCCGCGTGGGTGATCTGCATGGCCTGACGCAGTTTGCGCAGCTGCAGCAACACCCCCTCGCTGGCGAAGTCGACGCCCGGCTGCTGCGGTTGCGGCTCGCCGGTCTTCAGCCGGGGATTGAATACCGCAGTCTCGGTCAGCAAGTTTTCGCCACGGGCCGTTCGCATGTCATTGAGCAGCGGCAACAGCAGCAGCGGCATGTCCCGTCGCGCGCTCTGGACCCGATCCAGGTAGGCAGGCATCTGCAGGATCGCCTGCATCAGCACCTCAAGTGCTTCGGACTGCCGACTGCAGCTGCCATGCATCAGCGCCTGGGCCAGCTTTTCCATCTCCTCGGCCAGCAATGCCGCACCGTAGAACTCGACCATCTGCAAGGTGCCGTGCACCTGATGGATATAGGTCAGGCAAAACCGCAGCCGCGTCGTGTCCCCGGGGTTTTCCACATAGGCTTCAAGTGCCTGGCGCGCCTGATTCAGCGTCTCGGAAATTTCGCCTTTAACCCAGTCGAGGGCGACATAATCATGCCGATCACCCATAGTCACTCCAGACATTCCATGCTTTCCCTGCGTCGGTAGGCCTGTACCCGGTCGTCGGCTACGGGCTCAAGCGAGGGATTGTTCCAGTCCATTATTTCACCCGGACCGATCACCAGTACGCCGCCCGGTGCCAACCTTGATGCCAACTGGTTGAGCAGTTCACGACGGCGCCAGCGCCGGAAGTAGATGAGCAGGTTCTGGCAGAAAATGATATCCAGATCCCGGATCGGGGCCTGGGCCAGTTCCAGGATATTCAGCCGGGTGAAACAGACGCGCTCATGCAGCGCCGCAGCCACCTGATACTGACCATCCGGTTGTTGTTCGAGCCATTGGTGAATCTCCGCGTCGGTCAGGCCACCGAGGCGACGCGCCGGATAACAGCCCCTGCGCGCCTGGTCCAGCGCCTGCTGGCTGATGTCGGTCGCCCATATCCCGTAATCCCGACGCTGGATCGCGCTGTCGCTGAGCAGCTGTTCGAGGATGATCGCCAGCGAGTAGGCTTCCTCGCCGCTGGCACAACCCACGCTCCACAGTTGCAGCGGACGGTCGAGCCCCTCGCTCATCCGCGCCCGCAGGTGACGCGCAACGCAATCAAACGAGGGCCGGTGACGCATGAAGCTGGTTTCCCGGATCGTCAGCCATTCCACCAGCGCCGACCACTCCACGGCACCGCTGATGCCTTCGGTGACGTACTGGTAGTAGGCCTGATAATCCCGGATACCCAATGCTCGCATGCGCGTCCCGAGCCCGGTCTGCAGATACACCTTGCGCTCCGCGCTGATGCACACGCCGGTTCGCAGTTCGAGCAACGCCTGCCATTGACGAAACTGCTGTCCGTCCATCTCTGGCAACTTCTCCAATGACCAGTGCGGCGTTGTGTGCACGTTGCGACCCTCGCGGTGCCCTTATGGAGGGCGGCCGGTGGCCGCCCCGCGCTGCCCTCAGTTCTGCCCTGGCAGGGTGAAGCCGGCCACCGACTGACGCATGCTCTCCGCCAATTTGGCCAGCTCGCCAATGCTGCGGGCCGTGGTGGTGGTACCGGCCGACGTCTGCGAGGTGATCTCCTGAATCACGTTCATCGTGTTGGAGATGTGACCCGCAGACGAAGCCTGCTGCCGTGCCGCGTTGGAGATGTTCTGAATCAGCGCCGCCAGGCTGGTGGATACCTTCTCGATCTCCTCCAGTGCGACACCCGCGTCCTGGGTCAGACGCGCACCACTCACTACCTCGGAGGTGGTCTGCTCCATGGAGATCACCGCCTCGTTGGTGTCGGTCTGAATGGTCTTCACCAGCGCCTCGATCTGCTTGGTCGCCGCCGAGGAACGTTCCGCCAGTCGCTGTACTTCGTCCGCAACCACCGCGAAGCCGCGACCGGCGTCACCGGCCATGGCGGCCTGGATCGCCGCGTTCAGAGCCAGAATGTTGGTCTGGTCGGCAATGTCGTTGATCAGGCTCACGATGTCACCGATCTCTTGGGAAGACTCACCCAGGCGCTTGATCCGCTTGGAGGTGTCCTGGATCTGCTCGCGGATCACGTCCATGCCGGCGATGGTGCTCTGTACAACCTCGTTGCCCTTGTTGGCGATGGCTACCGAGCGCTCCGCTACCGCAGCGGACTCGGCGGCGTTGGCCGATACCTGGTCGATGGACACGGCCATCTCGTTCACCGCGGCGGAGGCCCCGGCGATTTCCTGGGCCTGGTGCTCGGACGCCTCGGCAAGGTGCATGGCCGTGCTCTGGGTTTCCTGGGCGGCGCTGGCCACCTGCAGGGCGGTGTGGTTGATCGTTTCCACCAGTGCCCGCAGCTGGTCGATGGAGTAGTTGATGGAGTCGGCGATGGCACCGGTGAAGTCCTCGGTTACCGTGGCCTCGGCCGTCAGGTCACCGTCCGCGAGGTCGGCGATCTCGTCCAGCAGACGCAGAATCGCGGCCTGGTTACGCTCGTTGGTGGCAGCGGTCTCCGCCAGGCGGATCCGGGTTTCGCGGGTCAGCTGCAGACCGATCAGCAGAATCGAGCCCAGCGCTACCGCCGCCAGCACATAACCCAGCAGGGTGTTGATCCAGCGGCCCGCGCTGCGCTTCTCGAACGCCTGCGACAGGTCGGAAACGTTGTTCAGCAACTGTTGGGAGTCGGTGAAGATGCTGTTGGCCGCGGTCCGTACCTGGTACAGCTCGGGGGAGGTCAGCAGGATCTGCTCGACGGATTCGGATACGTAGCTGAACAGGTCGGCGATCTCTTCCAGACGGCTCACCGCGTCGGCATCGGTCACCCGGGCGATGCCGAGCACTTCGTTGCCGTTGATCATGCCATCCAGAACGCGGCCAAACAGGGTCGCGTCACGACCGAAGCTGTCCGCCGCCATCACCGCGTCGGCGTCACCGGCCAGTACCCGGTTCACCGAGCCGAGAATACGCTCGGCGAGCAGCGACTGGCGCTGGGCCAGGGATACCTGGGTAGCACTCGCGCCACTGTCGATGAGCACGTCCACCACGTCCTCATACTCCACCTGCAGCTGCGGCACGGTGTCGGACAGCTGGGCAGCCAGATCGTGCAGCGACAGTACCGTTTCCTCACTGCTGAGGATGGCGTCGGCGTTGGCACGCACCCTGTCCCAGTCGGCACCGGCCGCCTCCAGCGGCTCGTGCAGCGAGCCCGGGGTGGGCGGCAGGCCGGTCTCGTCCCGACCGTCCGTCAGGTAGCGCCAGCGCTCTTCATAGTCGTTGCGCGCCTGCAGCAGCAGCGGGAAGGCTTCCCTGGTACCGGTCGCGGCTTCGGTGGCCGACTTGGAGATCTGCTGGGACAGAACCCGCAGCTCACCGGAGTGGCCGATGTATTCGGTATCGTACGAGCTCTGCACGTTCAGATACACGAAGTTGGCGAACAGCAGAACCAGGGACATGACCAGCGCAAGGAACAGCGCACTGATGGTCCGGTTGCTGCGCAGTGTGGTAACGATGTTGGTGGTATCAAACTTTTTCATTTTCTGGCCCCTACCTGGCCTACCGCATGCTGCTTGAAGTCCTGAATTGTTACGCACTGACTTGATGCCAGCCCGCCCCTACCGATCAGATCGCCACATCAAGGAACGCCTGGTCGCGTGCCAATGCCCGGAAGTTGAAGATCATGGAGTACTGCTCACCGGCATAAGCGCCCACCACATAGGGCCTGAACTGCTCCGGGAGCGCAGGGACCGATGTGGTGAAACTGCTTACTGGAAAGTGCTGCATGCCGAACAGCTCGTCGACCAGCAGCCCGACGAAGAGGTCGTCACGGTCCAGCACCAGGACCCGACGCTGCTTGCGCGGGGCGCTGACGGTGGCACCGAAGAACTGGCTCAGATCAACGATCGGCAGGAGCCTGCCGCGGACGTTGGCTACACCCCTGACCCAGGGCTTGACCCGCGGCAGGGCGGTATAGCGCGGCTCGTGAAGAATTTCACTGATCTCCCCCAGCGTGGCGACCATGGGCTGGCCGGCCAGACGGAAGCCGATGCCGCTCCAGGTTTCGGACACGACCTGCTGCGCCGGCAGACCGCTTGCCATGCGCAGGCAGCGCTCCGCCAGCTGCTGGAGAAGATCGAAAGGATGTATTGTCTCTGACATACCGTCCCTGTTGTCATTGGCGTGCCGGGGTGTACCGGCGATGGTCAGCCTGCGAGTACCGACTTCAAGGTCTTGATCAGCGTGGCTTCCTCGACCGGCTTGGTGAGGTAGTCCCTGGCGCCCTGGCGCTTGCCCCACACCCTGTCGGTTTCCTGGTCCTTGGTTGTCACTATGATCACCGGGATACCGGAGGTTTCCGGATCCTTGGTCAGCTGACGGGTCGCCTGGAAGCCGTTGAGGCCGGGCATGACGATGTCCATCAACACGGCGTCGGGCTTTTCCTGGCGTGCCAGTGCCACGCCATCGGCGCCGTTTTCTGCCTTGATCACTTCATAACCGTGCTTTTCCAGCATGCCGCCCAGCTTGTAGAGCTCTGTCGGCGAATCATCAACTACGAGTATGCGAGCCATTTATCCCCCTGGATTTAAATAAGATGCCGGCTGGTTCAGCTTCCCGCTGCACCGGCCATATTCTTGTCCGACTGCGGAACGTGAGCACGAATCGCGCCCAGCAGTTCTTCCTTGCTGAATGGCTTGGTCAGGTACTGATCGGAACCGACGATACGCCCCTTGGCCTTGTCGAACAGGCCGTCCTTGCTGGACAGCATGACCACGGGCGTGGAGCGGAAAGCGGTATTGTTCTTGATCAGCGCGCAGGTCTGATACCCATCAAGGCGCGGCATCATGATGTCAACGAATATGATATCGGGGTGATTATCAGCGATCTTGGCCAGGGCATCAAAGCCATCGACGGCGGTGATGACGTTGCAGCCGACCTTTTTCAGCAGCGTTTCCGCCGTACGCCGAATGGTCTTGCTGTCGTCAATTACCATGACTTTCAGGCTCTCGAAATTTTCTTCCATAAACACAGCCCTTGTATATACGGCGGTCAGTTACCGGGCGGCCAGTGGCAGACAGACCGACCAATTCCATTTCCGGCTACTTTTAACACAGTTTCAGAAGGCAATCCATAAACCCTTACCCCGAATGAGCAGCTTGCGAAACCGGTCATCCTTTATCCGGCTCCGGTGCAGGGGGTACACTGCTGTGACCTCTGAACAGCCTGGTGAAACACAGCATGACCATTCACGTTGGTATCGTCATGGATCCGATCAGCGAGATCCACTACAGGAAGGACAGCTCCCTGGCCATGCTGCTGGCAGCACAGCAGCGCCAGTGGCAGCTCAGCTACATGGAGCCGCAGGACCTGTATCTGCAGAGCGGTGAAGCCATGGGCAGCATGCGGCCGCTGCAGGTATTTGCCGATCCGGCGCACTGGTACGAACTGGGCGAGGCCCGGCAACAGCCGCTCGGCGAGCTGGATGTGATCCTGATGCGCAAGGACCCGCCCTTCGACAACGAATTTCTCTACGCCACTCATATCCTGGAGGCTGCCGAGCGTGCAGGCGCGCTGGTGGTCAACCGGCCGGCCAGCCTGCGTGACTGCAACGAGAAGCTCTTTGCCACCCGCTTCCCGCAGTGCTCGCCGCCGAACACCGTTTCGCGACGGGCGGACATCCTCCGGGCCTTCATCGGCGAGCACCGCGACGTGATCCTGAAGCCGCTGGACGGCATGGGTGGTTCGCAGATCTTCCGCGTGCGCGAGGATGACCCGAACATCAGCGTGATCATCGAGACCCTGACCCTGCACGGGCAGCAGCAGATCATGGCCCAGCGCTACCTGCCGGAGATCGTCGACGGCGACAAGCGCATTCTGATGATCGACGGGGAGCCGGTACCCTATTGTCTGGCGCGCATCCCCCAGGCCGGGGAAACCCGGGGCAACCTGGCCGCCGGCGGGCGGGGCGAGGCGCGACCGCTGACCGAACGGGACCGCTGGATCGCCGCCCAGGTAGGGCCGGAGCTGCGCCGCCGCGGGCTGCTTTTCGTCGGCCTGGACGTGATCGGCGACTATCTCACCGAGATCAACGTGACCAGCCCGACCTGCATCCGTGAGATCGACGCGGCCTACGATACGGATATCGGCGGGAAACTGATGGATTGCATTGCCGAACAGCTGAAACAGCGACGCAGTGCGTAGATTTTTTTCCGCGACGGGGGCAGACTGCGCAGCAGCCAGCCCCAATGTCTATGGATAGCATGAACACAGCAGCGACGCAGCCAGCCACCGTCCGCCCGCCCGGAGCGGGTATCGAACCCCGGGATCGTCTCGGTTTTACCCTGTTCCTGGCGGCGGTTCTGCACGCCCTGGTCATTCTCGGCGTGACCTTCGATCTGCCCGACCCGCGCGAGCTGGCCCGCAGCCTGGAAATTACCCTGGCCAGCCAGCCGAGTACCGAGGCGCCGGAAAAGGCCGACTATCTTGCCCAGTTCGACCAGCTGGGCAGCGGCACCCTGGACGAGAAGGCCACGCCCAGCACGCCGGAAGAGACCGTATTCCAGGACAACGAGATCCAGCCGGTGATGCCGGCCGAGGAAGCGGCACCCGACCCCGTTCCGGTGACCGAGGAGCAGGTAGTGACCACCACCTCACCGGCACCGGACAAGGTGGCCACTGCCCCACCCCAGCCCGACCCGCTGGATGCCCCGCAGACCGGCATACGCTTCGACATGTCTCAGCTGTCCCAGGAGATCGCCAGCCTGGAGGCGCAGGTCGCCAGGGAGCGCCAGCTCTATGCCGAGCGGCCCCGTGTGCACCGGGTCAATTCGGCTTCGACCCGGCGCGATCCCGGGGCGTACTACATGGATTCCTGGCGGCGCAAGATCGAGCGGATCGGCAACCAGAACTACCCAGCCGAGGCGCGCCGCGAGGGCATCTATGGCAGTCTGGTGCTGCGGGTCTCGATCAAGCGCGACGGCACGCTTTCCAGTGTGGAGCTGGTGCAGTCCTCCGGACATGAGGTGCTGGACAATGCCGCCCTGCGCATCGTCCGACTGGCGGCGCCCTATGCGCCCTTCACCGGCGATCTCATGGAGTACGGCGTCCTGGAAATCACCCGTACCTGGCGTTTCGAACCGGGTGACCGCATTTCCAGCTTCTGAATACCGGGTCCGGCACGGCGCGCCCTTGCCCTCCGCGCCGACGCACCCAATACTATG
The DNA here is from genome assembly GCF_014646575.1 of Halopseudomonas pertucinogena. Taxonomy (GTDB): domain Bacteria; phylum Pseudomonadota; class Gammaproteobacteria; order Pseudomonadales; family Pseudomonadaceae; genus Halopseudomonas; species Halopseudomonas pertucinogena. The sequence continues at coordinate 65,850 of NZ_BMNN01000004.1, forward strand.
CGCATGACCCAGACACTACCGAGCTACCTCAAGCACCACTTCCTGATTGCCATGCCGCACATGGAAGACCCGCGCTTTGCCCAGAGCGTGATCTACCTGTGCGAGCACAACGCCGACGGCGCCATGGGGTTGGTCATCAACCGCCCCAGCGGGCTGAACCTGGGCGACGTGCTGGAGCAGACCTCTCCCGAGCTGAGCGTGCCGCTGGATATCGGCGAGCGCATCGTCTTCAACGGTGGCCCGGTACAGAGCGAGCGCGGCTTCGTATTGCACCGGGGGCCGCGCAAATGGGAGTCGAGCCTGGATCTGGGACCGCTGCAGCTGACCACCTCCCGGGATATCCTGGTCGACATGACCCGTGGCCAGGGCCCGGGCGAATCCTTCGTTGCCCTGGGCTATGCCGGCTGGGAAGCCGGGCAGCTCGAGCAGGAGCTGCTGGACAACGTCTGGCTCAGCTGCCCCGCCGATTATCACATCCTCTTCGAACTGGCCGCCGAGCTGCGCCTGGACGCAGCCGCCCGCAGCCTGGGCATCGACCTCGGCCTGCTTACCAGTCAGGCAGGCCACGCCTGATGACAGGGGCGCTGCAACGGGTACTGGGATTCGACTATGGCACTCGCCAGATCGGCGTGGCCGTCGGCCAGACCCTCACCGCCAGCGCCAGCCCGCTCAGGGAGCTGCGTGCCCGTGACGGCATCCCGGACTGGGAGGAGATTGCCGCGCTGCTGCGCGAATGGCGGCCCGACGCCCTGGTTGTCGGCCTGCCGCTAAACATGGATGGCACCCCCAGCGACATGAGCGCCCGCGCCGAGAAGTTCGCCCGGCGGCTGCAGGGCCGCTTCGGCCTGCCCGTCCACTGCATCGACGAACGCCTTTCCACCTTCGAAGCCAAACAGACACTGCGCGACAGCGGTCGCCGGCAGCACGGCAGCTACCGGGACAACCCGGTGGACAGCCTGGCTGCCGTGCTGCTGCTGGAGACCTGGCTTGGCGGCCAGACCAAGGAGACCTGATGAGCGACACCCCCGACGTCGAAGTACTGATAGAGCGCATGGGACAGGAGCTTGCTGCCTGGCTCGACCGCACCGCCCGTCCCGACCCCGCCATTGTCGGCATCCATACCGGTGGCGCCTGGATCGCCGAACGGCTGCGCGACCGGTTCCTGCCTGATGCGCCGCTGGGCACCCTGGATATCACCTTCTATCGCGACGACTTCGAGCAGATCGGTCTGCAGCCGGGGGTGCGCCCTTCGGAACTGCCGTTCAGCGTCGATGGCCGGCATCTGGTGCTGGTGGATGACGTGCTGATGACCGGCCGTACCATTCGCGCGGCGCTCAACGAGCTGTTCGACTATGGGCGTCCTGCTTCGGTAACCCTGGTGACGCTGGTGGATATCGAATCCCGGGAGCTGCCCATCCGCGCTGACATTCTCGGCACCAGCATGAAACTCGCCACCGGCCAGCGGATCAAGCTGACCGGCCCCGAGCCGCTGCGCCTGACCCTGATCCACACCGCCGAGTCCTGAGCAATGAGCCTGAAATCCAGCAAACTGCAACTGAACGACCAAGGCCAGCTGCGTCACTTCCTCGGCATCGACGGGCTGTCGCGGGAGTTGCTGACCGAGATCCTGGACACCGCCGATTCCTTCCTCGAGGTGGGCGAGCGGGCCATCAAGAAGGTGCCGCTGCTGCGCGGCAAGACCGTGTGCAACGTGTTCTTCGAGAATTCCACGCGTACCCGCAGCACCTTCGAGCTGGCCGCCAAGCGGCTGTCCGCCGACGTGCTGAACCTGGATGTGCAGACCTCCTCCACCAGCAAGGGCGAAACCCTGTACGACACCCTGCGTAACCTGGAAGCCATGGCCGCCGACATGTTCATCGTTCGCCATGGCGACTCCGGCGCCGCGCATTTCATTGCCGGCAACGTCTGCCCGGATGTGGCTATCATCAACGCCGGCGATGGCAACCATGCCCACCCCACCCAGGCGATGCTCGACATGCTGACCATCCGCCGCCATCAGGCGCCCTTCGAACAGCTGTCGGTGGCCATTGTCGGTGACATCCTGCATTCACGGGTGGCCCGCTCGAACATGGAGGCGCTGCGCATTCTCGGCTGCCCGGACATCCGCGTGATCGCCCCGCGCACGCTGCTGCCCGAGGGCATCGAGCAGTACGGCGTGCGGGTGTTCAACGACCTGCGGGTCGGCCTGCGGGATGTGGACGTGGTGATCATGCTGCGCCTGCAGAAGGAGCGCATGCAGAGTGGACTGCTGCCCAGCGAAGGCGAGTTCTATCGCCAGTACGGGCTGACCAGTGACAGCTTGGCGCTGGCCCGGCCCGATGCGCTGGTGATGCATCCGGGACCGATCAATCGCGGGGTGGAAATCGAATCGGCGGTGGCCGACGGCGCCCAGTCGGTGATCCTCAACCAGGTGACCTACGGCATCGCCGTACGCATGGCCGTGATGTCCATGGCGATGGCCGGCCAGACCACCCAACGCCAGTCCAGACAGGGAGCAGTATGAGCATGCGCATTACCGTTGCCGGCGCTCGGGTGATTGACCCTGCCAGCCAGCTCGACCAGATCATTGACCTGCATATTGATGACGGCCGGATTCACGCCCTGGGCGAGGCGCCGGAAGGTTTCGTCGCCGCCCAGACGATCGACGCCCGCGGGCTGATCGCCTGCCCGGGCCTGGTCGACCTCGATGCCAGCCTGCGCGAACCGGGCTTCGGCCGTAAGGGCAATATCGCCAGTGAAACCCGGGCCGCGGCCGCCGGCGGCGTGACCAGCCTGTGCTGTCCGCCGGACAGCCGGCCGGTGCTGGATACCCCGGCGGTGGCCGAGCTGATCCTCGACCGCAGCGAGCGCGCCGGTCAGACCCGGGTTTTCCCCATCGGCGCCCTGACCAAGGGGCTCGAAGGTGACCAGCTGAGCGAACTGGTGGCCCTGCGTGACGCCGGCTGCGTGGCCTTCACCCAGGGGCTGGCACCCTTCGGCAGCAACCGTATCCTGCGCCGGGCACTGGAATACGCCGCCGGGTTCGACCTGCCGGTGATCTTCATGCCGCTCGACGCCGCGCTGGCCGAAGGCGGCGTGGCCCACGAGGGCCCCACCGCGGCGCGGCTGGGCCTGCGGGGCATTCCGGAAACCGCCGAAACCGTGGCGCTGGCGCGAGACCTGCTGTTGATCGAGCAGACCGGTGTGCGCGCGCATTTCAGCGGCCTGAGCAGCGCCCGGGCCGTCGATATGCTCGCCGATGCCCAGGCCCGCGGCCTGCCGGTCACCGCCGACGTGGCCATGTATCAGTTGCTGCTGTGTGATGAGGATCTGGATGGCTACTCCAGCCTGCTCCACGTGATGCCGCCACTGCGCAGCAGCAGCGACCGGCGTGCGCTGCGGGCGGCGGTACAGAGCGGGGTGATCCAGGCCATCGCCTCTCATCACCAGCCCCACGAGTCCGAAGCCAAGCGCGTCCCCTTCGCCGCTGCGGCACCGGGCATCAGCAGCGTGGAGATCCTCCTGCCGCTGGCGCTGACGCTGGTGGCCGATGGCTTGCTGGAGCTGCCGGCGCTGCTGGCCCGCCTGACTTCCGGCCCCGCTGCAGCACTGGGCCTGCCCGCCGGGCGTATTGCCCAGGGCGACAGTGCCGATCTGGTGCTGTTCGACCCGGCGATCACCACCGACATCGGTACCAACTGGCTGTCCCGCGGCAACAACTGCCCGTTCATCGGCCAGAGCGCACCGGGGCGAGTGGTTCATACCCTGTATCAGGGTCGGCAGGTCTATTACAACCAGGCAGGTTGAGCAGCGAAGTCTGGGGAGAACTCCCCGGCTGGCGCCGGGGAGTGTCGGTGAAGCCTAGCGGCGCAGATGGAAGGTTTCTTCCTCGTCGCCCTGAATGGAAAGCGACTGCTCCTCGCGCATCAGATACTTGCCGTCGGTTTCCGAGCCCAGCTTGATCAGCAAACGCAGGTCGTTGGCCGAGTCGGCGTGGGCCAGCGCGTCCTCATAGGTGATCTCGCCCTGGCTGTAGAGCTTGTACAGCGCCTGGTCGAAGGTCTGCATGCCCAGTTCGTTGGAGCGCGCCATCAGCGGCTTGAGCTCGTGAACATCGCCCTTGCGGATCATGTCCGCCGCCAGCGGGGTGTTGAGCATGACCTCGATGGCGGCACGGCGACCCTTGCCGTCCGGCGTCGGTATCAGCTGCTGGGCGACGATGGCCTTGAGGTTGAGCGACAGGTCCATCCACACCTGCTGGTGCATGTCCGCCGGGAAGAAGTGGATGATGCGGTCCAGCGCCTGGTTGGCGTTGTTGGCGTGCAGGGTGGCCAGACACAGGTGGCCGGTCTCGGCAAACGCCAGAGCATGCTCCATGGTCTCGCGGGTCCGGATCTCACCGATCAGGATCACGTCCGGCGCCTGGCGCAGCGTGTTCTTCAGCGCCACTTCGAAACTGTCGGTATCGATGCCCACCTCGTGCTGGGTGACGATGCAGTTCTGATGCTGGTGGATGAACTCGATCGGGTCCTCGATGGAGATGATATGGCCGCTGGAGTGCTTGTTGCGGTAGCCGATCATCGACGCCAGCGAGGTGGACTTGCCGGTGCCGGTGGCGCCAACGAAGATCACCAGCCCGCGCTTGGTCATGGCCAGTTTCTTGAGGATCTCCGGCAGGCGCAGGTCTTCCATGGTCGGGATGTTGACCTCGATGCGGCGCAACACCATGCCCACCAGGTTGCGCTGGTAGAAGGCGCTGACGCGGAAGCGGCCGATGCCCCGCGCGCTGATCGCGAAGTTGCATTCCTTCTTCTCGGCGAACTCCCGGCGCTGGGCCTCGGACATCACCCCCAGCACCGTCTCCCGGGTCTGCTCCGGGGACAGCGGGGTCTTGGTCACCGGCAGGATCTTGCCGTGCACCTTCATGCTCGGCGCCACGCCGGCGGTGACGAACAGGTCCGACGCGCCCTTCTCGACCATCAGTCGCAACAGCTTCTCAAACTCCATAGCTTCCTCGTCTGCGGGCGCCTTCCTGCACCCTGCCAAATATCATCAGAGACCTTCCGCCGCCTTGGCCTTTTCCCGTGCCGCTTCCCGGGTGACCAGGCCACGCGAAACCAGATTCTTCAGGCACATGTCCAGCGTCTGCATGCCGATGTTGCCGCCGGTCTGGATCGCCGAATACATCTGCGCTACCTTGTCTTCGCGGATCAGGTTGCGGATCGCCGGGGTGCCGATCATGATTTCGTGGGCCGCCACCCGGCCACCACCGATCTTCTTCAGCAGGGTCTGGGAGATCACCGCCTGCAGCGACTCGGACAGCATCGAACGGACCATCGCCTTCTCTTCACCGGGGAACACGTCCACCACCCGGTCGATGGTCTTGGCCGCTGAGGTGGTATGCAGGGTGCCGAACACCAGGTGACCCGTTTCCGCCGCAGTCAGTGCCAGGCGGATGGTCTCCAGGTCTCGCATCTCACCCACCAGGATGATGTCCGGGTCTTCACGCAGGGCCGAGCGCAGCGCCTCGGCAAAGCCATGGGTATCGCGGTGCACTTCACGCTGGTTGACCAGGCACTTCTTCGATTCGTGGACGAATTCGATGGGGTCCTCGATGGTCAGGATGTGCTGATACTTGGTGGTGTTGAGATAGTCGATCATCGCGGCCAGCGTGGTGGACTTGCCCGAGCCGGTGGGCCCGGTAACCAGTACCAGACCGCGCGGCACGTCGGAGATCTTCTTGAACACGTCGCTCATGCCCAGATCTTCCATGGTCAGTACCTTGGAAGGAATGGTCCGGAACACCGCACCGGCGCCCCGGTTCTGGTTGAATGCGTTGACCCGGAAGCGTGCCACTCCGGGCACCTCGAAGGAGAAGTCGGTTTCGAGAAACTCTTCGTAATCCTTGCGCTGGCGGTCGTTCATGATGTCATAGATCAGCGCATGCACCTGCTTGTGCTCGAGCGCCGGCACGTTGATACGGCGCACATCACCATCCACGCGAATCATGGGCGGCAGTCCGGCCGAAAGATGCAAGTCCGACGCGCCCTGCTTGGCGCTGAAGGCTAACAGCTCGGTAATATCCATAGGGTTCCCCATTGCAACCTGCAAGCATGTAGAATGCAGCGCAGGTCAGCTCCATTTGGCAAGGTGATTAACGTCCGTAATGTCCACGATAGCAGAGAATATTGCAAACGTTCGTATGCGCATTTTGCGTGCTGCGCACGCTGTTGGACGCGATTCGCAGGACATTACCCTGATGGCGGTCAGCAAAACCCGCCCGGCCTCGGCCATTCGTGAAGCGCATGCCGCCGGCGTGGCGGATATCGGCGAGAACTACCTGCAGGAAGCCCTCGCCAAGATGACCGAGCTGACCGATCTGCCGCTGGTCTGGCATTTCATCGGCCCGATCCAGTCGAACAAGACCCGCGCCATCGCCGAGCACTTCCAGTGGGTGCACAGCGTGGACCGGCTGAAGATTGCCCAGCGCCTGTCCGACCAGCGCCCGGCCGACGCCCCGCCGCTTAACATATGCCTGCAGGTGAACATCAGCGGCGAGGACAGCAAGTCCGGCGTCAGCCCCGACGAGTTGCCGGCCCTGGCCCGGGCGGTGGCGGAGCTGCCCCGGCTGCGCCTGCGTGGCCTGATGGCCATTCCCGCCCCGGCCGCGACCAGTGCCGAACGTCGTGTACCGCTGCGTGCCCTGCGCGAGGCCATGGCCGAGCTGGCACTGCCGCTGGATACCCTGTCCATGGGCATGAGCGATGACCTCGACGAAGCCATTGCCGAAGGCGCTACCCTGGTACGCATCGGCACCGCCCTGTTCGGGGCCCGCGATTACTCCTCCACCCAGAAGGATCACTGACATGACCGCACCCACCATCGGATTCATCGGCGCCGGCAACATGGCCTCCAGCCTGATCGGCGGCCTGCTGCAGCAGGGTGTCGAGGCCTCGCGGATCATGGCCAGCGACCTCAACGAGCAGCAGCTAGCCGACCTGGCCCGCCAGGCCGGCATCCGCACCAGCAGCGACAACGGCGAACTGGCGCGCGAATGTGACGTGCTGGTACTGGCGGTCAAGCCGCAGGTCATGCGCGCCGTCTGCCAGGCGCTGCCACGCCCGCGCAAGCCCGGTCAGCTGGTGATCTCGATTGCCGCCGGCATCACCTGTGCCAGCCTGGCCCGTTGGCTGGGCGAGGACACCCCGCTGGTACGCTGCATGCCCAACACGCCGGCGCTGCGTGGCCGCGGGGTCAGCGGCCTGTATGCCAGTGACCTGGTCAGCGCGCAGCAGAAGGCACTGGCCGAGGACATCCTCAACGCGGTGGGCATCAGTCTCTGGCTGGAGCAGGAAGACCTGATCCATGCGGTCACCGCGGTATCCGGCAGCGGTCCGGCGTATTTCTTCTATCTGATGGAGGCCATGACCGATGCCGGCGTGCAGCTCGGTCTGCCCCGCGACGTGGCCGAGCGCCTGACCCTGCACACCGCGCTGGGCGCCGCCGACATGGCGGTGCACAGCGATGTGGACCCTGCCGAGCTGCGCCGCCGTGTCACCTCGCCCAACGGCACCACCGAGCAGGCCATAAAGAGCTTCACCAAGGATGATCTTCCGGGCATGGTGGCCCGGGCCATGGAAGCCGCCGCGGAGCGGTCCGCAGACCTTTCAAGAGAACTTGCCTGAGGAGACATGATGAACGGAATGAACATGGCCGCCGTGTACGTGGTGCAGACCCTGGGCAGCCTGTACCTGCTGATCGTGCTGCTGCGCTTCATCCTGCAGCTGGTCCGCGCCGACTTCTACAACCCGCTGTCGCAGTTCATAGTGCGGGCCACCCAGCCCCTGCTCAAACCCATGCGCCGGGTCATTCCGGGCTTCGGCGGCGTTGACGTGGCGTCGCTGGTGCTGGCGGTGCTGGTACAGCTGGTACTGCTGGCGCTGATCATCAAGCTGATGGGCTACGCCCTGCCGCCGATACTTCAGCTGCTGGTGTGGTCGCTGGTGGGGATCACCGCGCTGTTCCTGAAGATCTTCTTCTTCGCGCTGATCATCAGCGTGATCCTGTCCTGGGTGGCGCCGCACAGCCACAACCCGGCGGCGATTCTGGTAATCCAGATCTGCGAACCGGTGCTGGCGCCCTTCCGCCGCTTCCTGCCGAGCATGGGCGGGCTGGACCTGTCACCGATCTTCGCGTTCATCGCGCTGAATCTGCTGGACATGCTGCTGATCACCAACCTGGCCATCGCCACCGGCATGCCGAAGGGCCTGACCCTGGCGCTCTGAGGATGGCCGGGTTCTATCACTGGCGCGGTCCGGACCTGATTCTGGACTGCCACCTGCAGCCGGGGGCAAGGCAGATCGGCTTTGCCGGGCAGCATGGTGAACGCCTGAAGATCCGCATCAGCGCCCCGCCGGTGGACGGCAAGGCCAACGGCATGCTGATCGACTTCCTCGCCCGCGAGTTTGCCGTGGGCAAGCGCCAGGTCAGCCTGCTGAGCGGCCAGCAGAGCCGGCAGAAAAGGGTGTTGATCGAATCGCCGCAACAGCTGCCCGCTGCGCTGGGGATCCAGCGCCCAGGATGATGCGTCGCCGCTTGCGACAGGATGTCGAGACACCCTAGACTGACGCCTCGATTATTGGCCCGGACCGTACATCGCGGCCAATTCACTACAGGAAAAGCGAAACCCAATGTCCCGATTCCCTGCTGATTCCGTCGGCCTGGTCACGCCGCAGCGGCAGACCTTCAGCGAGCCTCTGCAGCTGGCCTGCGGGCGCAGCCTGGCTCAGTACGAGCTGGTGTATGAAACCTACGGCCAGCTCAATGCCAGCCGCAGCAATGCGGTGCTGATCTGCCACGCGCTGTCCGGCCATCACCACGCCGCCGGCTACCACAGCGAAGATGATCGCAAGCCCGGCTGGTGGGATGCCTGTATCGGCCCCGGCAAGGCCATCGATACCAACCGTTTCTTCGTCGTTGCGCTGAACAACCTCGGCGGCTGTCACGGCTCCACCGGCCCGTCGAGCATCAACCCGGAAACCGGCAAGGTCTGGGGCGCCAACTTCCCGATGATCGTGGTGGAGGACTGGGTCAACAGTCAGGCCCGTCTGGCCGACCACCTGGGGATCGACTGCTGGGCCGCCGTGGTCGGCGGCAGCCTTGGCGGGATGCAGGCGCTGCAATGGGCAATTGCGTACCCGGACCGGCTGCGCCACTGCGTGGCGATTGCCACGGCGTCCAAGCTGTCGGCCCAGAACATCGCCTTCAACGAGGTCGCCCGTCAGGCAATCCTCAGCGACCCGGACTTCCGCGACGGCGACTATGCCGCCTTCGGCGTGGTGCCCAAGCACGGCCTCGGTCTGGCGCGCATGGTCGGTCATATCACCTACCTGTCGGACGATGCCATGGGCCAGAAATTCGGCCGCGACCTGCGCTCGGACGAGCTGAAATACGACATCAAGAGCGTCGAATTCCAGGTGGAGAGCTATCTGCGCTATCAGGGCCAGGCCTTCTCGAAGAGCTTCGACGCCAACACCTACCTGCTGATGACCAAGGCACTGGACTACTACGATCCGGCCCGTGCCCACGGCGGGGATCTGGGCAAGACCCTGGAGCCGGTGAAGGCCCGTTTTCTGGTCATCTCCTTCAGCACCGACTGGCGCTTCCCGCCGGCCCGCTCGCGGGAACTGGCCAATGCGCTGATCACCGCGCGCAAGGACGTAAGCTATCTGGAAGTGGAAGCCGAGCAGGGCCATGACGCCTTCCTGCTGCCGATACCCAGGTACATCCAGGCGCTGGGCAGTTACATGAATCGTATCGAGGTGGACGCATGAGCCTGCGCGCCGATCTGCAGATCATCGAAAAATGGATCCAGCCCGGCAGCCATGTGCTCGACCTGGGCTGCGGTCAGGGCGAACTGCTGCACTACCTGCAGAACCATAAGGAGGTACGCGGTTACGGGCTGGAGATCGATCCGGACAACATCAACGCCTGCATCGAGAAGGGGGTCAATGTCATCGACAAGAACCTCGACCTCGGTCTGGACAACTTCGCCGACCGCAGCTTCGACACGGTGGTCATGACCCAGGCGCTGCAGGCGGTGCACTATCCCGACCGCATCCTCGAGGATATGCTGCGCATCGGCCGCGAGGCCATTCTCACCTTCCCCAACTTCGGACACTGGCGCTGTCGCCTGTACCTCGGGCTGAAGGGGCGCATGCCGGTCTCCGAGTTCATGCCCTACACCTGGTACAACACGCCCAATATCCATTTCTGTACCTTCAATGACTTCGAGAGACTGTGCCATGAGCGCTCGGTCCGCATCCTCGACCGGCTGGTGGTGGACCAGACCCACCGCAGCAATCGCCTGAGCACCATGTGGCCGAACCTGCTCGGCGAAGTCGCCATTTATCGCGTCACCCGCTGACAAGGAGAAACTGATGAAACGTCTGATATCCGCCACCCTGCTGATGTTTGCCTCTGCCCTCGCCCTTGCCCAGTCGGGCCCGGCACAGAGTCCCCAGCGCTTCGGCGATCTGCTGGTGCATCACAACACCTTCAACAGCTCCTATCTGCAGCCGGAGATCGCCGCTGCCGCAGGCCTGCAACGCGGTCCGCGCCAGGGCGTGGTCAACATCGCCGTACAGCGGCTCACCGACGACGGCATTGAAGTGGTGGACGCGCGAGTCGAAGGGACGGTAAAGAACCTGATCCAGCAGACCACGCCGCTGAAGTTCATCCGCATCCAGGAGGAGGAGGCGATCTACTTCGTCGCCAACTACAGCGCAGCCCAGCGCGGGCTGCTGCAGTTTGAGGTGCGGGTGCAGGCCGACGACAACGCACCGGTACATACCGTGCGCTTCCAGCAGGAATTCCACCCGGATGAGTGATCTGAAGTTCAGCCAGCTGGTGCTGGCCAGCAACAACAGCGGCAAGCTGAAAGAATTGCAGGCCATGCTCGGCGATGACATCGAGGTGTTGCCGCAGAGCCGCTTCATCAATGAGGAGGCCGAGGAAACCGGGCTGAGCTTCGTCGAAAACGCCATCATCAAGGCCCGCCACGCCGCCCGCGCCTCCGGGCTGCCGGCGCTGGCGGATGATTCCGGTCTGGCAGTGGACGCGCTGGGCGGCGCACCGGGTATCTACTCGGCACGCTATGCCGATGGCCAGGGTGACGCGGCCAACAATGCCAAGCTGCTCGACGCACTGGCCCAGGTGCCGGATGAGCGGCGCAGCGCCCGTTTCATCTGTGCGCTGGCGCTGGTGCGCCATGCCGACGACCCGGCACCGATCATCTGTGAAAGTGCCTGGGAAGGACGCATCCTTCACGCTGCAAGAGGTGAGCACGGTTTCGGCTACGATCCGCTGTTCCTGATCCCGGAACTGGGCGTCTCCAGCGCCGAACTGCCGGCCGAGCAGAAGAACCGGCTGAGCCACCGCGCCCGGGCCATGGCCCTGCTGCGCGCCCGGCTGGGGCTGGCGGAATAACCCATGACGCTCCCGCCGCTGGCCGCCTATGTGCACATCCCCTGGTGCGTGCGCAAATGCCCCTATTGCGACTTCAACTCCCATACCCATGAGGGCGGGCTGCCGGAAGAGGACTATATCGATGCGCTGATCGCCGATCTGGATGGCGACCTGCAGCATGTCCATGGCCGCGAGCTGGGCTCGATCTTCTTCGGCGGCGGCACGCCAAGCCTGTTCTCCGCCGCCAGCCTCGATCGGCTGCTGCAGGTCATGCAGCGACGCGTTGCCTTCGCATCGGATATCGAGATCACCCTGGAAGCCAACCCCGGGACTTTCGAGCAGGCCAGATTCAGGGACTACCGGGTCGCCGGCATCAACCGGCTGTCGATCGGCATCCAGAGTTTCAATCCGGTCCATCTCAAGGCCCTGGGGCGTATCCATGACGACCGCGAAGCCCTGGCGGCGGTCGACATGGCACGCCGGGCCGGCTTCGACAACCTCAACCTGGACCTGATGCATGGCCTGCCCGGCCAGTCGCTGGAGCAGGCCCGGGCCGATGTCGATCAGGCCATTGCCCTGGCACCTGAACATCTGTCCTGGTATCAGCTGACGCTGGAACCCAATACGGTGTTCTACAGCCGCCCGCCGGTGCTGCCCGAAGAGGAGGTGCTGTGGGACATCCAGGAAGCCGGTCAGGCCCGGCTGGCTGAAACCGGTTATGCCCAGTACGAGATATCAGCCTATGCCCGCGACGGGCGTCGGGCGCGACACAACCTCAACTACTGGCAATATGGCGACTTCCTCGGTATCGGCGCCGGTGCCCACGGCAAGCTGACCCACCCGGATGGCCGGGTGGAACGCTACTGGAAGACCCGTCAGCCGCGGGATTATCTGGATCGGGACAAGGCGTTTCTCGCCGGCAGCAAGGTGTTGAGCGAGCAGGAGCTGCCTTTCGATTTCCTGATGAATGCCCTGCGCCTGGTCGACGGTGTGCCCAGCGCCTGGTACAGCCAGCGCACCGGCCAGCCCATCGAGTCTATCGCCCCGCTCCTCGACCAGTCAGTACAGCGGGGCCTGCTCGAGCCCTGGCACCGGCAGCTGCGTCCGACCGAGCAGGGCCGGCTGTTTCTCAATGATCTGCTGGAGATGTTTCTCTAGATCCCGGGGCTGCGCAGCAGCCCGGCGAATCCCCCACTTCACCTGATCCTGATCAATGTCCCGCAAGGACCGAGCGGCTATCCTCCCCGCCCTCTTGTCTTGTAAACAGGATCACTCATGCCCCAAGCCCCCGAACTGCTGGCGCCAGCCGGCACCCTCAAGGCCATGCGTTTTGCCTTTGCCTACGGCGCCGATGCGGTCTACGCCGGCCAGCCGCGCTACAGCCTGCGTGTGCGCGAAAATGATTTCCACGATCCCCAGGTGCTGGCCGAGGCCATCAAGGAAGCCCACTCGCTGGGCAGGAAGTTCTACCTGGCCAGCAACATCGCCGCCCACAACAGCAAGGTGGCGACCTATGAACGGGATCTGGAGCAGATCATCGCCATGGGCCCCGATGCGCTGATCATGTCCGACCCCGGACTGATCATGCTGGTGCGCGAACGCTGGCCGCACATGCCGGTGCATCTTTCGGTGCAGGCCAATGCCACCAACTGGGCCACGGTGAAGTTCTGGCAGCAACAGGGGCTGGAACGGGTGATCCTGTCCCGGGAGCTCTCGCTGGACGAGATCGAGCAGATCCGCCGGCAGTGCCCGGACATGGAGCTGGAAGTTTTTGTCCACGGTGCCCTGTGCATTGCCTACTCGGGCCGCTGCCTGCTGTCCGGCTACTTCAACCACCGGGACGCCAACCAGGGCGCCTGCACCAACGCCTGCCGCTGGAAGTACGACCTGCAGCCGGCCCGGGAGACCGCCGAAGGCAATGTCGAGCCGGTGCGCACCTATCAACCGGAGGAGCAGCCGGTGTTCCTGCTGAACCAGAGCGACAAACCCGACGAGCAGATGGCCATCGAGGAGGATGAACACGGCACCTACATCATGAACTCGAAGGATCTGCGCGCCGTGCAGCATGTGCCGCGCTTCGTCGACATGGGCATGCATTCACTGAAGATCGAGGGCCGCACCAAGTCGCATTTCTACGTCGCGCGCACGGTACAGACCTACCGCCGGGCGATCGACGATGCCGTCGCCGGGCGGCCCTTCGACATGGGCCTGATGGACGATCTGGAAAGCCTGGCCAACCGCGGCTACACCGAAGGCTTCTACCGCCGCCACCCGCCGGGTGTGTACCAGAACTACGAGCGGGGCAATTCCAGCATGAGCCGTCATCAGTTTGTCGGCGAAGTGCTGGAAGATCTGGGCGACTGGCTGAGCATCGAGGTGAAGAACCGCTTCGAACTGGGCGACCGGATGGAACTCATGACCCCCTCCGGCAATCACAGCTTCGTTCTGCAGTCACTGCTGGACCGCCATGGCCAGCCCGCCGAGATCGCGCCGGGCACCGGGCACGTTGTGCGCATTCCCAGACCCGAAGGTGCGACGGCGCAGATGGCGCTGCTGCTGCGCTGTCTGCCGACGACGGAGTAGGCCAGCCGGCAGTCGCTCAATCCGTCCGATCGTGGTTTACTTGCGCCCTCGTCCAGCCTCATTTCCTCCCAACCTTGGAGCGCAGTAACAGATGGATTGGTTGCAAGTAGTGATTCTGGCCCTGTTGCAGGGCCTGACCGAGTTTCTGCCGGTGTCCAGCTCGGCCCACCTGATCCTGGTCCCGGCCCTGACCGGCTGGCCTGATCAGGGCCTGGCATTCGACGTGGCGCTGCACTTCGGCAGCCTGTTTGCGGTGCTGCTGTATTTTCGCCGCGACCTGTTCAACATGACCCGCAGCTGGGGCCGCTCGGTAATTACCCGCCAGGCCGACGACGATGCCCGGCTGGCCTGGGGAGTGCTGTTCGCCACCATCCCGGTGGGGCTGGCAGGGCTGGCGTTCAAGGACCAGATCGAGCTGTACCTGCGCTCGCCGTTCTATCTGGCCATGGGACTGGTGTTCTTCGGCCTCTTGCTGGGCTGGGCCGACTGGAAGTTCCGCGGCAACCGCACCGAGAGCCAGATGACCTGGAAGGACGTGCTGATCATCGGTTGCGCCCAGGCGCTGGCGCTGATACCGGGCACCTCCCGGGCCGGCATCACCATCACCGCCGCGCTGATGCTGGGTCTGAACCGGGAAGCCGCCTCGCGCTTCTCCTTCCTGCTGTCCATTCCGGTGATTCTGCTGGCCTGCCTGCTCAAGACCAGGGATCTGATCGAGGAGCAGGTGGCGGTGGACTGGTTTGCCATGGGGCTGGGTGTACTGGTGTCGGCAGTGAGTGCCTTCCTGTGCATTCACTACTTCCTGGTGTTCATCAAGCGTATCGGCATGCAGCCTTTCGTGATCTACCGGATCATTCTGGGTGCGGCGCTTTTGGTGGTGTTTTACTGAGGCCTTTCCCAGGTCGCTGCTCCCCCCGGCCCCTCTTCCGCGAGGGGAGAGGGGTGACTGGTTGAGCACAGATTTCAGTCTCTGGATGGCAGTCCATCATCCAAGGGTAGCCACCTCTCAAAAACTCAGATCCGCCCTTATCCCCCGGGCGGAGAGGGTGAACTCAGCTGCAGTACTGACTGTGCAACCGGAGCATGGGTAACACTTTTAACCCATGTTGCCGGTTTGCACAGGGAGAGGGGGAAGCACACCTTCAGAAGCTCATATCCACCCTCGCCCACAGGGTCCGCCCCGGTTCGTTGAACCGCTCACTGGCCGACAGGCCTACCCCGGCATTGCCCAGCTGATTGAGGTGTTCGCTGTAGGTCTTGTCGAGCAGGTTGTCCACACCCGCGCTGAGCTTGAAATGCTCATTGAAGCGATATGCCCCGTTGACGGACAGCAGACCGAAGCCGGCGCTCTCGTCGAAGTCCCTGCTGGTCACGTTGCCCCTGCCTTCCGCCACCCGGGTCTGCGCGGCGACTACCCGCCAGAGGCCGCTGACACTGACGTCGTCCCGCTCCCAGGTCAGTCCCAGCCGTGCTTCCAGCGGCGGCATCTGCGGCAGCGCCTCGCCGTCGGAGCTGTTCTTGCCCCAGGCATAGGCCAGGCTTGCGTCGGTCTTCCAGTTTTCCGCCCAGCGGTAGCCGGCGCCCAGCTCGGCGCCCATGATGCGGGCGTCCACATTGGAGGCCTGGGCTGAGTTCATGCCCATGCCGCCACCCGCGGGGTAGACGAACAGGATGTAATCACGCACCTGACCAGCGTAGGCTGACACCCAGGCGTCCAGATTGCCGCGCGAGTATTCCAGCCCAAGATCCAGCTGGGTAGTCTTCTCCGGGCTCAGGCTGGCGAAGGCATCGGTGCCGCCGGAGAACAGTTCCCAGTAATCCGGAAAGCGCCGGGTATGCCCCAGGCCGATGTAGTAGGTGGCGGGCAGAGCTTCCAGCCCGCCCTCGAAGCGGACAAAGCCGCTGGGCAGATTATCACTGCGACGGCTGCCGGCGGTGGGGCCGGACGGGCGGTGATCCCGCGAGCTGGCGCGGTCGAAGCGGGCACCGGTGACCCAGCGGTTATCGTCCTCCAGCTCCAGCGTCCATTCGCCGAACAGGCCGTAATTGTGGAAGTCGGCATCCTTGTCCCAGGGCTGATCACTGTAATCCACCCCGCCACGCCGGCGGTGCTCGTTGCGCTGGGCGTCCACACCGGTAATCAGCTCATGGTTGCCCCATTGCCAGGTGGCTGCAACACGTCCGCCCAGAGTGCGGCGGTCGACATTGGAGGCCATCAGCATCATGCCCGGCGTACGCAGACTGTAGTTGTCCATGACGTGGTCGGCGTAGTTGTAATAGACCCGCGCATCCAGCTGCTGCAGCACGTCGCCTAAACCACCTTTCTCGAAGCGCAGGGACAGGCTCTCGCGTTCGAACTGGCTGCCGTCCATGCCACGGCCGGCGTAACGGGCCTCGCCGTCGCCCCGGCCCAGGGTCAGCTCCAGCAGGGTCTCCGCATCCGGCGTCCAGCCCAGCACCAGGTCGCTGTTCCACTTGGCCCAGCGCGAGTGCACTTCGTCCCCACTGCCATCCTCGTAGTCGTCGGATCTGGAGCTGTTGGCCAGCAGCCGGATGTAGCCCTGCCCGCTGCCCGCCGCCGCATCGATGTTGCGATCGAAACGCCCGTGTGAGCCGCCCAGAACGCTGGCATCGATGCGTGCGTCCGGCTCACTGAAGCTCTCCGGGTCGCGCTCGAACAGGATGGTCGCCGCCGAATTGCCCGGCCCCCACAACACCGTCTGTGGGCCCTTGATCACCGTCAGCGAATCGTAGTTCTCGGGGGTGATGTAGGAACTGGGCGAGTCCATGCGGCTGGGACAGGCGCCGAGCATCTCACCGCCGTTGCTCAGCAGCTTCAGGCGGGAGCCGAACATGCCGCGGAATACCGGGTCGCTGTTCGAACCGCCGCCGCTCACTGCGGCGAAGCCGGGGATGGTCTGCAGATAATCACCGGCATCGCTGGCCGGTACCGGCTGGCGCGGAATTTTCGGATCGGTGATCACCGTCAGCGCGGACTGCTGGCCGACTCCGGTGATGACCACCGGCGCCAGCTGGGCGGCGTCGTGGTGTCCATGGTGGGCGTGGTGATCCGCCGCCAGTGCGCCAGCAGCGAGGGCGCTGAGCAAGGCGGCATGGGCCGCCTGCCAGCGGCGGCGGGAGTTGAGCAGGGCGCAGCCCTGGGGCAGGCGCACGGGGGCCTGCCGGTCACGAAATCGGGACATGGGACATTTCCATTTTCAGTAGTCAGGATCGCCGTGTCTGGCACGGTCGGGCTGTTCAGATGGAAATGGGTCCAGGGGGTGCCCGCGGATGGTGGGTACCATGCCGCCACGCTGGCGGCATCGACATGTCCGGCAGCGGGTGCGCTTTTGCTGGCCGGTATCGAGGCAGGACCAGCGCAGCGAACAGCGTGAGCGGCGGAATCAGCGTCAGCAGGTCGCAATAGCCACACATGTTCAACACGGTCAGCCACCGGGGCTGACCGGCCATGGCCTGGTGATGTGCGCTGTGGGCCGGGGATTCCAGCTCGCCAGCTGCGGTGTCCACGTATTGGCGGTGGACCTGCGGCGTTCCGGTCTGGGCCAGCTGCCATGCTGAATACAGCGGGCCGACGTGGATCAGCAGCAGTGCAAGCAGGCCAAGCCGGATACTTGCCGGGGAGAGTCGTCTGTGCACCGGTAGAAGGTCCGCATCAGGTTCGATGTCCAGAGCATAGCGAAGGCGCGGAAACGCTTTCTTGGCGAGCGTCAATTCCGGCGCAATTTTTCTTCGCGCATTTCATTCCGTTGATCTGCGTCAGCCAGCGCCTGGCTGAACGCCGGTAATCTTGCCCAGGCCATCATTACGACATCAATTACAACTTCATTCCCATGCCTTCGCTTCTCAGCTTGCTCCGCTACCGTCTGTCGCGTCTCCTGCCTGCCGAGGTCGCCGGCAGCGAACGCTTGAAATTGCTGACACCCTTTCGTCACCCGCTGCTGGTCAGCCGTCACCGCGCCAGCCTCATTGTTGACCGGGTGCGGCTGTTTGCCCTGCTGTTCGCTGTGCTGACTCCGCTGTGGGGGGTGATCGATTACCTGGCCTTTCCGTTTCCGCTGTGGGCGCAGCTGTTGGGTATGCGTCTGCTGGTATGCCTGGCCTTCTTCAGTCTGCTGCTGTTCTATCGAGACCAGGAACACATGGCCGATGCCTACCTGGCGATGTTCTTCCTGTTCGCCATTCCCACCCTTTTCTATGTCGGTTCGCATACGCTGCTGGCGCATTACCAGCTGACCGACCTGCCCGCCGCAGTGGCTGCCGGCTATGCCTTCCTGCCCTTCGTGTTGATGGCGGGTTTGGCACTGTTTCCCCTCACGCTGCTGGAAAACCTGTTGGTGGGAGCCGTCCTGCTGATGGCCCAGGGCATCGCCGGGTATATGAACTGGTCGACCCTCAACTGGCCTTCCTTCGTCGGTGCCTTCTGGTTGCTGATCCTGATTGCCGGGGTCACCAGTCTGGCCTGCATGAGCCAGCTGGCCTATATGGTCGCCCTGCTGCGCCGGGCAATCCGCGACGACCTGACCGGGGTATTCGCCCGCAACAGCGGCCAGGAGATCCTTCAGGTGCAATGGAGCACCAGCCTGCGCAATAACAGCGCCCTGTCGGTGGCCTTCATCGATCTCGATCATTTCAAGCAGATCAATGACCGTTTTGGCCATGCCATGGGCGATCAGGCGCTGCGCGAGGCGAGCCAGCGTATCCAGAGCTGCATGCGCAGCTCGGATAGCCTGGTGCGCTGGGGCGGCGAGGAGTTCCTGTTGATCATGCCGGACACCGACATGACCCGGGCGCGCCAAGCGCTGGACCGACTGCAGCGCAGCGGTCTGGGCTCACGCCCGGACGGCACGCCGCTGACCGCCAGCATCGGCCTGGCCGAACGCTTTTACGACCGGATCGACAGCTCCAGCGGGCTGCTGGAGCTGGCCGACAGCCGCATGTATCGGGCCAAGGCCGCCGGCCGCAACCGCATCCAGGCCATCTGATCCGGTTATTCCGGCGCCTGGAGATCCTCCACCAGCGCCTTGAGAAAGCGCGCAGCTTCTCCGCCGGTCACTACCCGATGGTCGATGGTCACCGAGATCGGCAACACCGGATGCACGGCCATTTCCCCGCCAGCCGCCACCACCTGTTCCCGGATTACCCCGGCGCCCACGATAGCCACCTGCGGCGGGACGATCATTGGCGTGGCGTAGCGTCCGAACAGCGCTCCGTAATTGGACAGGGTAATGGTCGCGCCCATCAGCTCGGCGGGCGGTATCGATCTGCTGCGCACATCCGCCCGCAGTCGCCGCAGACCTTCGCGCAGGTCTTCCGCATCGCGCCGGCCCACATCCCGCAGCACCGGCACGAACAGGCCATCGGGCGTGTCCACTGCCACCCCCAGGTCGACCTGGGCATGGCGGGTGAGGCTCATGGCAAGGGCGTCAAAACCCACATTCAGTGCCGGCTCGGCTTCACAGGCTCGGGCGATGGCCCGCGCCAGCCTCACCATCGGGTCACGCGCGCCCTCGGGCCAGCGATGCAGATCGGCATCCTCCATCAGGGTGACGGGTACCACCTCGGCATGGGAACGGGCCATGTTCTTCGCCATGGTCCGGCGCACGCCCCGTACAGGCTCGCCGGCGCCGGGGCGGGCATGCGCGGCACGCTGGACATCGGCCTCGGTCACCTGCCCGTGCGCTCCGCTGCCCTCGAGCTGTTGCAGATCAATACCCATGTGCCGAGCCAGCTGCCGGGTCTGGGCCGAGGCCTGGACGGCCCAGGCGTCGCGGCTGGAGGGCGCAGCACCGATGATGAAGTCATCGGCGGCCAGGTCACTGTGGCCGCTGTCCTGGCCCAGGCTGCCGACCACGGTACCGCTGTCCTCTCCGGCACCCTCGAACTCCACCAGCGGAGCGCCAACGTGCAGCACGTCCCCCGGTGCGCCGAAACAGCGGCTGATGACCCCGGCCCGGGGCGACGGAATCTCGACGATGGCCTTGGCGGTCTCGACCGAGACCAGCAACTGGTCCAGTTCTACACTCGCGCCGGGCTGCACGTGCCATTCGACGATTTCCGCCTCCTGCAGACCTTCACCCAGGTCGGGCAGTTTGAACTGTTTCATGATGCTTCCCCCTGCATGCTCCGCCGGGCCGCCCGGCAGATGCTGTCCACGTCCGGCAGATAGGCCATCTCCCCACGGGCGTAGGGAATCACACAGTCGAAACCGGTCACCCGCTGTACCGGCGCTTCCAGCCGGTGGAACAGCCGCTCCTGCAGAACCGCCGCAATCTCCGCCCCCG
The DNA here is from genome assembly GCF_014646575.1 of Halopseudomonas pertucinogena. GTDB lineage: Bacteria > Pseudomonadota > Gammaproteobacteria > Pseudomonadales > Pseudomonadaceae > Halopseudomonas > Halopseudomonas pertucinogena. Next base: position 86,201 of record NZ_BMNN01000004.1, read on the forward strand.
GACCGTAACTGCGCGCCGCCTCGTGGATAATGATGCAGCGCCCGGTCTTGTTCACCGAAGCGAGGATGGTCTCGCTGTCCAGTGGCTTGAGCGTCGCCACATCGATCACCTCGCAATCGATGCCCTGCTCCGCCAGCCGGCCGGCGGCCTGCATCGTCTCCTTCAACGCCGCGCCCCAGCTGACCAGGGTCAGATCGCTGCCCTCGCGCAGGGTAAAACAGGTATCCAGTGGCAGCGGCTGGCCGTCGTCCGTCACTGTCTGCCGCACCGAGCGATAGAGCCGCGACGGTTCGAGGAAGATCACCGGATCCGGATCGGCGATGGCCGCCAGCAGCAGGCCGTAGGCGCGGCGGGGCGAGGACGGGATTACCACCCGCAGCCCCGGTACATGCGCCAGCAGCGCCTCGGTGCTCTCACCGTGGTGCTCCGGGGCGTGGATGCCGGCACCATGCGGTGTGCGCATCACCATCGGGCAGCTCAGCCGACCGCGGGTGCGGCTGCGCAGGCGACTGGCGTGGGAAATCAGGTGCTCCATTCCCGCGTAGATGAAACCCATGAACTGGATTTCAGCCACCGGCTTCAGCCCCTGGGCGGCCATGCCGACGGTCATGCCGGTGATCAGCGTTTCAGCCAGCGGCGTGTCCATCACCCGGCGAAAACCGAAGCGTTCGTACAGCCCGAGGGTGGCGCGGAACACACCGCCGTTGGGCCCGACGTCCTCGCCCAGCACCACCACGTCGGGATCGTCGGCCATCGCCCGATGCAATGCCAGGTTGATGGCTTCCACCATGCACAGTGTCTTCTGCTCAGCCATGGTTGCCTCCCTGCGCGGCAGCGCTGCGGGTCACCAGCTCGTCGCGCTGGCCACGATAGCGATCCGGCAACCGCTGGTAGAGATGATCGAAAGCCGCGCCGGGGTCTTCGTCCGGCATCGTACGGAAGCGCTCGACCGCCGCATTGACCTGATCGCTCAGTTCCTGCTGCAGCTGCTGCTCGCGCTGCTCGTCCCACAGGCCCTGGCAGTGCAGGAAGCGCTGCATGCGCCCGATCGGCTCGCGCTTCCAGGCCTCGGCCAGCTCGTCGGCACTGCGGTACCGGCTGGCATCGTCCGAGGTGGTGTGGTCACCCAGACGGTAGGTCACACACTCGATCAGCACCGGTCCCTTGCCCGCGCGGGCCCGCTCGATGGCGTTGTGCAAGCGGTCATACACGGCCAGCACATCATTGCCATCCACCTGTTCACCGGGGATGCCGGCCGCCAGCGCCTTGTGCGCCAGCGTCGGCGCGGCTGACTGCAGATGTCGGGGTACTGATATTGCCCACTGGTTGTTATTCACCACGAACACCAGCGGCAGTTGCCAGACCCCAGCCAGGTTGAGGCTCTCCAGAAAGTCGCCCTTGCTGGTAGCGCCATCGCCGCAGGTAGTGACCGCTACCCGGGGCTGCTGGCGGATACGAAACGCCGACGCCACGCCACAGGCATGGCAGGCCTGGGTGGCTATCGGTACGCAGATCGGGAAATCCTCGGCGGCGCCCGGCGCGGCCCAGGCACTGCCGCGCTCGTCCCCGCCCCAGTACGCCAGAATGTCTTCCATCGCCACGCCCCGCTGCAGTTGCACCGCCGTGTCACGGTAATAGGGGATGAGCACATCAGCGGCAGTCATCGCACGCCCCAGCGCGGTGCCTATGGCTTCCTGACCGAGGGTGGAGGCGTAGGTGCCGATCTGTCCGGTGCGTTGCAGCGCCACGCTCTTCTGGTCGAACACCCGGACCAGGTTCATCTGGCGATACAGCGCGTGCAGCAGAGTGGGATCGTCGACCCAGCCTGGCAGCTCACCGAGCGGCTGGCCCTGGTCGTCAAGGTAACGGCTAAAGGGAATCTGTACCGATAATGGCATGGCTATCCTCCTGACCGGGTGGCCGGCTTGTGGCCGGTCGTCCCGCCAGCGCCCTGGTGGGGTGCCGGCGATGACAGCGTCTCGTCAGGAGTATAGGTCAGCTTTTGCGGTGCCGAGGGGTGTCTCGCCGTGAGCCAATCATTCGCCGGGACGGCTAAGCGGGCGGCGGCTGCGCCGCAGATGGCGCAACCCCTCGAATACCAGCACACCCACTGAGGCCCAGATGGCAATGTAGGTCAGCCACTCCTCGGGGGCGATCTGCTCGCCCAGCAACAGCGCCACCAGCACCAGCAGCACGGGCTCTACATAGGCGAGAAGACCGAACAGGGTGAAGGTCAGCAGACGCGCCGCCAGGATGTAGCCGACCAGCGCCAGCGCACTGAAAGCACCCAGCAGAGCAACCAGCCAGTACAGGTTGGGCGTCGACTCGAACATCGCCGGTGCCGCCCCTCCCGCCCAGGCGAACCAGGCAGCCGCCGGCAACATCAGCAGCATGTCGAACCAGAAGCCGCCGAGGTTATCGGTGCCGGCCAGCCGGCGCAGGATGAAATAGAACGGATAGCCCGCTGCTACCAATACTGTTTCCCAGGCAAAGGTACCGGCCTGCAATAGGGCATTGGCGACCCCGACCACCGCGCAACCGATCGCCAGTTGCTGCAGCCGCGAGGGATGCTCGCGAAATACCAGATAGCCCGCCAGCACCATGCTCAGCGGCAGCAGGAAATAGCCCAGCGACACCTCCAGCGCCCGGCCATTGACCGGCGCCCAGAGAAATATCCACAGCTGCGTGCCCGCCAGCGCCGAGGTCACCAGCTGCAGCAGAAACAGCGACGGCCTCCTGCGCATGCGCGCCACCTGCTCGCGTACCAGCGACCAGTAACTGCTGCACAGCATGAACACCGTCACGAACGGAAAGGTCAGCAGCATGCGCCAGCCGAAGATCTGCTCGCCGCTGAGCGGAGCAAGCAGAGTGGAGAAATAGTAAAGACCGCCGAACAGCACGGATGCCATGACGGACAACAGGACACCAGGTGACAAGACGCCTCCAGGGAGCGGGATCAACAGGTGATTGTACTGGCTTCAGATGACAGAAACCCAGTCGCGGAAGGTCGCAGAAACGAAAGGCGGGGCGGAGTATGAAGGGCAGGCCGGAGCCGGCCTGCCCTGGGGAGTACCCCTTACAGAATATCGATCGGGAAGTCGACGAAAATGCGGACTTCGTTGCCGTCTGCAGCGTAACCGTTGGAGGTACGCAGGACGGAGCTACGCAGACGCACGCTCAGGTCCTTGGCCGCACCGCTTTGCACGACGTACTTGACCTGGTTGAAGATCTCACGCTCCCCCCCGCGCTCGCCGTTACCCATATTGATATCGGTACCGTAGATATAGGCGAAGTTGTAGCTCAGACCGGGGATGCCGTACTGGGTGAAGTCATAGCCGTAGCCCAGCTGCCAGGAGCGCTCGTCCTCGGCGTTGAAATCGGACCAGAAAGAGTTCGCCACCCAGATGGTGGTGCCGCCATCGCCCACTTCTCCCTGGTTCTGGTAGAAGCCGTAGCTGTAGCCGGTATCACCGCTGCTGCGCTGGTACGCCAGGGTCACGTTATGCGCATCCCAGGCGTAGTTGGCGGACAGGCTCCACAGGTTGTTGCGAGCGCCTTCGCCGTTATCCCATTTCTTATCCTGCTTGGTACGGTAGCCGCTGAAGTCGAGGGTCAGCGTATCGGCCTGATCCATCGGCAGGACGTAGTTCAGGTTCACGTACTGGCGCTTGAGCACATCTTCCACGTCCGAGGCATACAGTGCGGTGCGGAAGTTGTCGTTGAATTGATAGCTGCCGCCGAGCACCTCGATTTGGCGCAGTCCGCCGCTGTCACGGCCTTCATCGCTCTTGCGATGCTGGGCGTGGAAGCGACCGGCATGCACGGTCAGGCCGTCGATCTCGTTGGAGGTGATCATGGTGCCGGTGTAGGCTTCCGGCAGCAGGCGGCTGTCGTCGTGGCTCAGTACGGGCAGCACCGGACGCTGGTCGCCATAGGCCAGTACGGTCTTCGAGAAACGAGCCTTTACTGCTGCCCCGGCATGGGCCATATCGCGCTCTACATCTCCATCGTCATCAATCATGAAGAAGTCGATGCCGCCGGCGCCCGCGCGGCCACGGCCGCTGTCCAGGCGATAGCCATACATGCCGAAGGCGTCCACGCCGAAACCGACCAGGCCCTTGGTAAAGCCGGAGTTATAGGTGAGCACTGCGCCCTGCCCCCACTCGGCCTTGTCCTGTTCGCCATCTCCGTAATCACGGTTCATATAAGCATTACGCAGAAACAGATCGAGACTGCTGTCCTCTACAAAACCATTGGATTCCGCCTGGCTGGCGGCCAGGGCAGGGACGGAGGTCATCAGGGCCAATGCAATGGCGCTCAGTTTGTATTTGGTCATGTTTGGATGCCTGGATGTGAGTTGTTTTTTCATTATTAGCCCCTCACCCGTCCGGGGGACGATGTAACGGGATGTTCACGCATTATCCATATTCTGGCCGGTTTGCCTAGCGGCTGCAGTTGCCGCGCCGCCGCATGCTACTACAAACAACGGGGTAGAAACCCACACGACCATATATCTGACCCAACCTCAAAGTGCGCAAAAAGTTGCGCACTAATAATGTGAAGCTGTTCACTAAATGAAGTACCGAATAATTCAAGACCGTGCGCTTAATACACGCCCTGCCTCGGACCCACTTCAATATCAATTCAATATCGCGACGTTTAAAACCGTGAACCAGTTATCATAAAAAACCGCACATCAACAAAAAAATGGCGTCAAATCAATGTCATGCCGACGCTCTGAGTCAATGTATACCGAGCAATTTTGTTGAAACGCTAAACAGCTCACATAAACAGCCTTGTCCTGTCCGGACATCACTAATAGAGTTCGCAGCTACGCATATTGCGCAACAAGTTGCACACAACGCACACAACTATTCAGGCGCTTTAGTTGCCTGCTGATACGCATTTCAACTTTCTTGCAGTTGAAAGATGTCGGCGGCTGGCCTGACCCGGTTTTCATGGATCGATGACTTCAATGCTCGTAACCCGATATACAGCGCTGGCGGCAACACCCGTCACGGACGGCGATTACGCCGGACCGGACGTACGCTATTCCAGCGAGTTCGAGCAGATCGAAAATGCGTTGCAGCAGGAAGGTTCCATTCACCGGAACGGCGGTCCGGACTGGACCAGAATAGTGGAGCAGGGCGAGCAGCTGCTGCAGAGTCAGTCCAAGGACCTGCGGGTTGCCTGCTGGCTGGCCTGGGCGCTGTATCGCACCAACGGAACGGAAGGTCTGCAGGCCGGTCTGGCGCTGCTGCGCAATCTGCTCGATCACTGGGACGCGCTGCATCCGCGCAAGCCCAGAACCCGCTCCGCTGCATTGACCTGGTTTGCAAACCGGCTGGAAAGCGCGATGCCGGAAATTCTCTCCGGCAAGCCGGACAGCACCGTCTGGCCGTTGCTCGCTGAAGCACTGAGCGATCTGGATCTGCAACTGAACCGGTTACTCGAGGACCAGGCGCCCCTGCTGCAGCCCCTGTGCCGGCAGCTCAAGGCCAGAGCGGCCCAGGATGCGCCGCCGACAGCCGCAGCCGCGCCCTCCACCGCACCGCAAACGGCCAGCGTGACGCCGCTGGCGCAGCCGGTCGAGAACCCGGTGCTGACCGGGAGCACGGTGGGTGCCGACCCCATCATCAGCCCGCGCGATGCCCACAAGGGGCTGCGCGCGCTGCAGGAACAGGCACGAAGCCTGTGCCAGTGGTGGCAGACGCAATCGATCGTCGACAGCCGCGCCATTGCCCTTTCCCGCACCTGCCTGTGGTTGCCGATAGAGGCGCTGCCGGAACATGACAAGGCCGGCAAGACCGGACTGCGTGGCCTGCCCGCCGATCGGCAGAAGAGTTTCCAGGAACGCCTCGCCCAGGGCCAGCCCGCCGAGCTGCTGCGGGATGTGGAAAGCAGCGTGGCGCGGGCCCCCTTCTGGCTCGACGGCCAGTATCTGGCCTGGCGCTGTCTGGATGAGCTCAGAGCAGATGCTGCTCGTCGGGAACTGGAACTGCAGCTCGGCGGTTTCCTGCGCCGGCTGCCGGGTATCGAGCATCTGCAGTTCTTCGATGGCACTCCCTTTGCCGATCAGCAGACGCTGGGCTGGATCGCCACCAGCGTCCTGACCGACAGCACACCGGGCGCGGGCGTCGCCACCGAGCCGTCATCGGACGAACCCTGGGAAACCGCCCTTGGCGAGGCCACTACCCTGCTGCGCAGCGACGGACTGCAGGCCGCCATGGCATCGCTGCAGGCGGGAATTGCCACCGCCCGGGGCGGGCGCGCCCGACTCCACTGGCAGCTGGCTGTCGCCCGGCTGTGCATGCAGGCAGGCAAGCACGAGCTGGCCCGCAGCCTGCTGGAGGGCATGGAACAGACCCTGCGCGAAGCGCGACTGGGCGACTGGGAGCCGCAACTGCTGGTGCGGGTATTGCGGCTGCTGCTCAAGACCCACGAGCAGACCGGCGGCAAGGCCGGCCGCGAGCGGCGGGATGAAATCTTTCAACGGTTGTGCCACCTCGATTTCGAAGTGGTGCTGGAGCAGGCCCTAGGGCCATAACGGAACGGAGAATGAACATGGCCAAAGAAGGCTCGGTAGCACCCAAGGAACGCATCAATGTCACTTTCAGCCCGGATACCAGCGGCGCCCAGGAGGAACTGGAGCTGCCCCTGAAGTTGATGGTGCTGGGCGATTTCACCCAGCGTGAGGACGAGCGCAAGATCGAGGACCGCAAGCCGATTTCCATCGACAAGCACAATTTCGACGAAGTGCTGGCCAAGCAGGAGCTGAGCCTCAGCTTCAACGTGCCCAATCGACTTCAGGATGACGCCGAAAGCGAAGACCTGGCGGTCAGCCTCAACATCAATTCCATGAAGGATTTCAACCCGGCGAACCTGGTCGATCAGGTACCGGAGCTGCGCAAGCTGATGGAGCTGCGTGATGCGCTGGTGGCCCTGAAGGGTCCGCTGGGCAACGCCCCCGCGTTCCGCAAGGCCATCGAGAGCGTACTCAGCGACGATGACTCGCGTGAGCGCATTCTGAATGAGCTGGGCCTGGCTGCCCAACAGCAATCCGATTCCTGACACGCCAAGGACGCCTGACATGACCACCCAGACAGCGCTGGAAAACGCCCAGCAGAGCAGTGAAGACAGCATTCTCGATCGCATCATCGCCGAAACCCGGCTCAACCCCGAGGACGAAGCCTACGGTATCGCCAAGCGGGGCGTGTCCGCGTTCATCGAGGAACTGCTCAAGCCCCAGAACGACAAGCAGCCGGTGAAGAAGGCCCTGGTCGATCGCATGATCGCAGAGATCGACGCCAAGCTCAGCCAGCAGATGGACGAGATCCTGCACCATGACAGCTTCCAGGCGCTGGAATCGGCCTGGCGCGGACTGAAGCTGCTGGTCGACCGCACCGACTTCCGCGAGAACACCCGCATCGAGCTGATCAACGCCTCCAAGCAGGATCTGCTGGAAGACTTCGAGGACAGCCCCGACATCGTTCAGTCCGGACTCTACAAGCATGTCTACACCGCCGAATACGGCCAGTTCGGTGGCAAGCCGGTGGGCGCGCTGATCTCCAACTATTACTTCGGCCCCAGCGCCCCGGACATCAAGACCCTGCAATACGTGGCCACTGTGGCCAGCATGTCCCATGCGCCGTTCATCGCCTCGGCCGGCCCGCAGTTCTTCGGCCTGGAAAGCTTCAACGGTCTGCCGGATATCAAGGATCTGGAAGACCATTTCGAAGGGCCGCAGTTTGCCAAATGGCAGTCCTTCCGCGAGCGCGACGACGCACGCTATGTGGGGCTTACCCTGCCTCGCTTCCTGCTGCGCACGCCCTATGATCCGGTGGAAAACCCGGTGAAGAGCTTCGTCTACAAGGAGAATGTGTCCGGCAGTCACGAAGACTACCTGTGGGGCAATACCGCCTTCACCTTCGCCACGCGCCTGACCGACAGCTTCGCCAAGTACCGCTGGTGCCCGAACATCATCGGGCCGCAGAACGGCGGCGCGGTGGAAGATCTGCCGCTGCATCATTTCGAGAGCATGGGCGAGATCGAAACCAAGATTCCCACCGAGGTGCTGGTGTCCGACCGCCGCGAGTATGAACTGGCGGAACAGGGGTTCATTGCCCTGACCATGCGCAAGGGCAGCGACAACGCCGCGTTCTTCTCGGCCAACTCCACACAGAAGGCCAAATTCTTTGGCAACAGCGAGGAGGGCAAGAACGCCGAGCTGAATTTCCGGCTGGGTACCCAGTTGCCCTACCTGTTCATCGTCAACCGTCTGGCCCACTACCTGAAGGTGCTGCAGCGCGAACAGATCGGCGCCTGGAAGGAGCGCACCGACCTGGAACTGGAGCTGAACAAGTGGATTCGCCAGTACGTGGCCGACCAGGACAATCCGAACCCGGAGGTACGTGGCCGCCGCCCGCTGCGCGCCGCCCAGGTCAAGGTTACCGATGTCGAAGGGGAGCCGGGCTGGTACCGGGTCAGCCTGAGCGTGCGTCCGCACTTCAAGTACATGGGTGCCGACTTCACCCTGTCGCTGGTCGGCAAGCTGGACAAGGAGTAATCGCCGGTGAGCTACGGCAGCCTGTTCGAACGCCTGGCCGGCGAAACCCATCAGCGTGGCGGCCTGACCCACGCCGATGCGGTAGCGGCGTCGGTCTCGCGCCACCTGACGCGGATGCTCAGCACCCGCGCCGGCAGCGTGCAGACGTCGCCGGATTACGGGCTGCCGGATCTCAATGACATGCGCCTGTCGGTGCACGACGCGTTGCAGCAGGCGCGCCTGGCGATCGAACGGTTCATCGAGCGGCATGAGCCGCGCCTGAGCCAGGTCCGGGTGGTTGCCCTGCCTCGCAGTCACGATCCGCTGTATCTCGCGTTCACCATCGAGGGGATGCTGGATACCGGCAACCAGCGCCGGAAAGTGAGTTTCGCCGCCACCCTGGATGGCAGCGGCAAGGTGCTGGTGCAATGAAGGAGCACGGGTAGGCGTCATGTCATTCAATCATTACTACCAGAGCGAGCTCACCGCGCTGCGGCAGAGCGGCAAGCAGTTTGCCGAACGCAACCCGGCTCTGGCCTCGTTTCTCGGGCAGAGCGGCAAGGATCCGGATGTCGAGCGGCTGCTTGAGGGCTTCGCCTTCCTTACCGGCCGCCTGCGGCAGAAGCTCGATGACGAGCTTCCCGAACTCACCCACTCGCTGATGCATCTGCTGTGGCCCAATTACATGCGACCGCTGCCGGCCTTCAGCATGCTGCAGTTCGATCCGGTCAAACGCGCCGGACCAGCGGTGCGGGTCGCCCGCCACACGCCGGTTGAATCCCGGGCCGTGCAGGGGGTGCACTGCCAGTTCCGCACCACCAGCGAAGTGGAAATTCTCCCGCTGCAACCGACCCGACTGGATCATTCGGTAAAGGGCGAGGGCGCCCTGCTCAGCCTCCGGCTGGGGATGGTCTGTGAAGGCCATCTCGGCGACCTGGCCCTTGAGCGGCTGCAGCTTCACCTGGCAGGCGAGCGCCATGTCAGCCAGATGCTCTATCTGTACCTGCTGCGCCAGCTGGACCATGTCGAGCTGGTCCTGCTGGATGACAGGGAAAAGCCGCTGGCCCTCAGCGCCCACCCCGGCGCCACGGCCCGGCCGTTGCGCATTGCCCCGGAGCAGCTGCAACCCGGAGGATTCGGTCCGGACCAGGGCCTGATCCCCTACCCGCTGAACACCTTCAGCGGCTACCGCTATCTGCAGGAATACCATGCCTTCGAGGAGAAATTCCTGTTTGTCGATATCGGCGGGCTGGACTGTATCGGACAGGTGGACCCAGAGGTTCTCAAGCAGGCCTGCGGGCTGGAGCTGCGCTTCCATATCCGCAGGACCGGCAGCCAGCGCATCCGGCCAACGCTGGACAACATCCGCCTGTACTGCACCCCGGTGGTGAATCTGTTCGCCCATGATGCGACCCCGATCCGGCTGGATGGCCGGCAGGACCATTATCTTCTTCGACCGGCCGAATATGCACCCCAGCACTGCGGTGTGTACTCGGTCGAGAACATCACCGGCTGGAAGCCCGGGGGCATGGGCCATGCCGAATACGTGCCGTTCGAATCCTTCGAACACGACCACAGCACCGACAACGGCCAGGCAAAACCCTATTACAGTGTCCGCCAGTACCCGTCGATCAGCGGCGATGGTCTGGAAACCTTCCTCAGTTTCGGTCCGCAAAGCAGCGAGCTGCACGAGACGCTGTCCATCGAGCTGATCTGTACCAATCAGAATCTGCCCAGTCAGCTTGGCCTGGGGGATATCTGCTGCCTGGCCGAGGACACGCCCGACTTTCTCAGCTTCCGCAACATCAGCGCCGTCACCCCGAGTTACACGCCGCCGCTGGACAGCGACTTCCTGTGGAAGCTGATAAGCAACATGTCACTCAACTACCTGTCGCTGACCAATGTCGAAGCGCTGCGGGCGATGCTGCAGAACTACGACCTGCCACGCCATTACGACCAGCACGCGGCGCGCATCGGCCAGCACCGGCTGGATGGCCTGCGGCACATAAGTCATCGCCACGTTGACCGCCTGCATGGCGGCCTGCCGGTGCGTGGAGTGCGTACCGAGCTGGAAATGGATGCGGAGTATTACCTGAGCGAAGGGGAGCTGTTCCTGTTCGCTTCGGTACTCAATGAGTTCTTTGCGCTCTATGCCAGCCTCAACTCGTTCCACGAACTGAGGGTAAGAACAACCCAGGGAGAGCGGTATCAATGGACGCCACGCATGGGGTTGCAACCCCTGCTCTGAGCAGCCTGGGTCGCAACATTCGGGAATACACCCTGTTCCAGGGCATCAAGCTGGTGCTGCATCGGCTGCGGCAGGCGCACCCTCATCTGGATGAGGATGCCCTATACGAGCGCCTCGAGTTCCGTGCCAACCCGAGCATGGGGTTCCCGGGCACCGATATCGAGAGCGTTGAACTGTTCCATGAGCATGGCGAGCTGCGCGCCCGCCTGTGCATCAACCTGGTCAGCCTGTTCGGCTCCGGCTCGCCGCTGCCCGCCTTCTACAGCGAGCAGGCGCTCGGCGACAGCCTGGGCGAGAACCCTACCCGGGATTTTCTGGATCTGTTCAACAACCGCCTGCAGCGACTGCTGCTGCCGATCTGGCGCAAGTACCGCTACCACAGCCGCTACCGCGCCGGCGCCCGGGACGTGGTCTCCGGGCAGATGTTCGCGCTGATCGGGCTGGGCTACCCCGCGCTGCGCGAGGCGGGTGATCTGGACTGGCGCCGCCTGCTGCCATACCTCGGGTTGCTCAGCATGCGCGCCCAGTCCGCCGCCCTGCTGGAAGCGGTACTGCGCTACTACTTCCAGCACACCGACCTTCATATCGAGGAATGCATCGAGCGCAAGGTGGATATCGACCCCGAGCAGCAGAACCGCCTGGGTCAGACCAACAACCAGCTGGGCGGCAGCCTGGTACTCGGTGACCGCATCCGCGACCGCAGCGGCAAATTCCGCATACATATCCGGGATCTGGACTGGGAGCGGTTTCACGACTTTCTGCCCACCGGAAAATCCCACAATCCGCTGCTGACACTCGTACGTTTCTGTCTGCGCACGCCGCTGGCCCATGACATCCGCCTGCAGTTGCGTCGGGAAGCAGTACACCCCCTGCATCTGGCCCGGGACAACCTCTGCCAGCTGGGCTGGACCAGCTGGATAGGCCATGCCGACAGCAACCCCGAGGTCACCCTGGCCACCGGAACAAAGGACTGAACAAGATGATCAATCTGGATATCCAGAAACTGGTACAGGCGCTGGACAGCGCCAGCCGCCGCGACCTCGAAGCCGCTGCCGAGCGCTGCCTGCAGCGCGGCGCCGACAAGGTACAGACCGAAGATCTGCTGCTGGTACTGTTGGAGCGTCAGGACAGCCTGCTGCGCCGTGCGCTTCAGGATGCCCAGGCCGATGTCGATGAGTTCCGCCAGCTGCTCCAGCCCAGGGGCGAGGGCGATGGCAGCCGCAATCCGAGCTTTTCCCTGGAACTGGTGCAGTGGTTGCAGGACGCCCTGCTGGTGGCCACCCTGGAACTGAAGCAGAACAATGTGGACCAGGCAGCCCTGCTGCTGGGTCTGCTGCGCAACCCGCTGCGGTATGCCGGCAGCCGTTATCAACCGATACTGGACAGCATCCGCACCGAGCGCCTGAGCGACTACGCCCAGGCCATGCAGCCGTCGGCAGCGGGCCCCCAGCCCACCGGTGACAGTGCCCTGGCGCGCTTCACCCACAACATCACCGCCCAGGCCCGGGAAGGCAAGCTGGACCCGGTGCTGTGCCGCGACCAGGCCCTGCGGCAGATGATCGATATCCTCGCCCGACGGCGCAAGAACAACCCCATCGTGGTCGGCGAGGCCGGCGTCGGCAAGACCGCCATTGTCGAGGGACTGGCGCTGCGCATCGCCGCTGGCGAGGTGCCTGAAACACTGCGTGACGTCGAACTGCTGTCACTGGACCTGGGTCTGCTGCAGGCAGGGGCCAGCATCAAGGGTGAATTCGAGCGCCGCCTGCAGGGCGTGATCGACGAGGTAAAAGCCGCCGCCCGCCCGGTGATCCTGTTCATCGACGAGGCCCACACCCTGATCGGCGCGGGCGCCCAGGCCGGCACCTCGGATGCAGCGAACCTGCTCAAACCGGCACTGGCCCGGGGCGAGCTGCGCACCATTGCCGCCACCACCTGGAGTGAGTACAAGAAGTACTTCGAGAAGGACCCGGCCCTGGCCAGGCGCTTCCAGCCCGTGCAGCTGCACGAGCCCACCGCCACCGAAGCCGCCACCATCCTGCGGGGACTGGCGCCGCTTTATGAGCGCAGCCACGGGGTCTACCTGCGTGATGATGCAGTGGTAGCCGCCGCCGAGTTGTCCGCCCGCTATCTGGCCGGCCGCCAGCTGCCCGACAAGGCCGTGGATGTGCTCGACACCGCCTGCGCCCGGGTACGCATCAGCCTGGCCTCGGCCCCCGAAAGCATCGAACGGCTGCGCAACACCATCGCCGAACAGGAGCGCCAGCTGCAGGCCCAGCAACGTGATCACGAGGCCGGCCTGCCGCTGGACGCGGGTCAGATCGAGCAGCTGCAACGGGAACTGGCCGATAACCGCGAGCGCCTGCTCGCGCTGCAGGCCAGCTGGGACGAACAGCGGCAGCTGGCCGATCAGGTGCTGGAACTGCGCAGAGAGTACGCCGAGGCGCGCCAGGCCCGATCCGACACCGACGCGCCGGACTCGCAACCTGACCCCGCACAGCTGGAGGCCCAGCTGGCTGAAGCCCAGGCCCGGCTGCTGGCCATTCCGGCGGACCAGCGGCTGGTCAGTCACGAGGTCTGTCCGCGACTGGTCGCCGAGGTCATCAGTCACTGGACCGGCGTGCCCATCGCCCAGCTGGCGCGGGAGCACAACAGCAAGGTCGCAAGTTTCGCCGACGATCTGCGCCAGCGCATCCGTGGCCAGGAGCAGGCGGTGGTGGCTCTGGACCGGGCCATGCGCGCAGCGGCGGCTGGATTGAACAATCCGGAAGCACCGGCCGGGGTGTTCCTGCTGGTGGGCCCCAGTGGCGTCGGCAAGACCGAAACCGCACTGGCACTGGCCGATCTGCTGTACGGCGGCGAGCGCTTCCTTACCACCATCAACATGTCCGAATTCCAGGAAAAACACAGCGTCTCGCGGCTGCTCGGTGCGCCGCCCGGCTATGTCGGCTACGGCGAAGGGGGCATGCTCACCGAAGCCGTACGGCAGAAGCCCTACTCGGTGGTGCTGCTGGATGAAATCGAGAAAGCCGATCCGGACGTGCTCAATGTGTTCTACCAGATCTTCGACAAGGGCGTCGCCAATGATGGCGAAGGCCGGGAGATCAACTTCCGCAACACGCTGATCCTGATGACCTCCAACCTGGCCAGCGAGCAGATCAGCCAGCTCTGCAGCCAGGATCAGCGGCCCGCAGCCGAGCAGCTCGAGCAGGCGATCCGCCCGACCTTGAGTCGCCACTTCAAGCCGGCATTGCTGGCGCGCATGCGGGTCGTGCCCTACTACCCCGTGGATGGCGCTGTGCTGCAGGAGTTGATCGAGCTCAAACTGCAGCGCTTCGGCCAGCGCCTGCAACGCCGCCAGCTGGGCTTCAGCCATTGCCCGGCACTGGTAGAGCATTTCGTCCAGCGCTGCCACCACAGCGACAGCGGCGCACGGCTGATCGACCACCTCATCGACCAGCAGCTGCAGCCCCGCATCGTCGATCAGCTGCTCGACAGCATGGCTTGCGGCACCGCCCTGCAGCACGTGCACGCCACCCTGGACGGCGAAGGGGCGCTGGTCTGTGAGTTCGCTTAAGTTGCCCGCCCTGTTCGGCCAGCTGGCCCAGCCGCTGCATTATGCCGAGCGGCTGCTGGCCAGCTTCACCCAGCTGGCACGCAGCAGGAGCAAGCAGCAGCTCCAGGACGGCCTGGCCGAAGCCGCCGGCACGTTGAGCGGCGCGGCGCTGAGTCAGCTGTATCTGCTGGATGTGACCCATACCCAGCTGACCCTGACCGCTGAATGGCTGGACGGCCGGCGGTATGAGCGGGACACCGGTGCCCTGTCCAGCGATTATCGCGATGAACAGCTGCTGCAGTACTGTCTGACGCAGAACCAGCCGTTGTACATCGAGCAGCTCGACAACCATCTCTATGCCACCGACTTCCTGCCGGCCGATGCGGGCAACTGGTGCAGCCTGCTGTGCCTGCCGCTGCAGGATGACCAGCAGCATGTCAGCGGCCTGCTGCTGCTGGCCAGCCGGGAAGCGGCGCAGCTGAAGGTCTATGGGGACTCGCTGCACCTGCTGGGCAATTTCACGCTGCATCAGCTGCAGCTGCTGCAACAGGCCCGGCCGGAACCGGCCCCCCGCCCGGCAGAACCAACACCGGCGCTGAGCCGCAGTTACGGTCTGATCGGCGAAAGCCCGGCCATGCAGCAGGTCTATCAGCTCATCAGCAAGGTACTGCACAACCCGGTGACGGTGATGATCACCGGCGAGACCGGCACCGGCAAGGAGCTGGTGGCACGGGCCATCCATGACTACGGATCGCGGCGCAGCCAGCGCTTTGTGGTGCAGAACTGCGCGGCGCTGCCGGAGCATCTGCTGGAAAGTGAACTGTTCGGCTATCGCAAGGGCGCCTTCACCGGCGCCGACAGGGATTACCGCGGCCTGATCGACAATGCCCATTGCGGCACCCTGTTCCTCGACGAGATCGGTGACATGCCCCTGACGCTGCAGGCCAAGCTGCTGCGGGTACTGCAGGAAGGCGAAGTGCGCCCGCTGGGCAGCAACGAAACGCGCAAGGTGGACGTGCGGATCATTACCGCCACCCACCAGAATCTGCCGGAAATGGTCAGCCAGGGGCGCTTCCGTGAAGACCTGTACTACCGTCTGGCGCCCTTCCCCATCGACCTGCCGCCCCTGCGTGAACGCGGAGACGATATCCAGCTGCTGGCCCGTCGCTTCGCCGAGGAGGCCTGCCGCTTCCTCAACCGTGATGCCTGCCAGTGGGCCGGCGGCACACTGGAGCAGCTCCGCGACTATGGCTTTCCGGGCAACGTGCGCGAGCTCAAGGGCATGATCGCCCGCGCCCTGCTGCTGTGTGAAGGCAACCTGCTGCTGCCCGAACACTTCAATCTGCCGGATGACAGCAACCCCTCGTCCGCAATGAGCTTGCGCGACCGCCTGGAGCGGGTCGAACGCAACCTGCTGCTGGAGTGCCTGCAGCGCAACCAGGGCAACCAGACCAGCGCCGCCAGCGAACTCGGCCTGCCCCGGCGCACCCTGCTGTACCGGATGCAGCGGCTAAACATCAACCCGGCCGACCTCAAGGCCAGGGAGAGAAATCATGTTTAGCCTGGCGAACCATGTCAATTACACCCTGACACGGCCGGGCACCGACCGCGACTTCAGTGGTGCATCACGCTGCCACAGGCGAGTGCGGCAAGCGCATGGCCTGCTACCTCCAGGCGCGTTGCAGCGTCGTCACTTGCAGACAGAGCCCGGGAAGCGAGGCACCTATCTGATAAAAGCGGAGTACCAATCATACATATTGTGACGGAGCAGTAGCGGGGCGCCAACTCAGGTGCCGGTAGCACATCATCAAAACAAGGGAAGACAATGATTTATCTGGCTGCATTCTTTCTGATAACCATGAGTATAAGCCTCATCACCTTTTATTGGGGGCTGCTGCAGGACTCATTGGAAGCAGGTCATTTCATTTTATCGAACCATCCCGCTGATACGGTCACCTGGATGATTCCTCTTTTCGCCTGCGCCACAGGCTGGCTTCTTTATTGGCGCTACGAGGTGAAAAAATATGGCGGGATACCGAAGCTACTGAAAACTGTATCCGTTAGCCTCGGAATACTGTCATTTCTTGTTGGTCTGGCTCTGATCAGCATCCACCAACCGTATAGCGGCCTTAGCGTTATTGCCGGATCACTGACGTTGATGCTAATGGCAGTACGAAGATCCTCACAGCGTTTATGTTTCATCGTGGCTGGCGGAAGCCTTCTGATAATCGTGCCGTTTACCTTTTTTATCATTCTGGGGTTCCCCTTGACGTAGCTGGCACATGGATAAAGGAGGCGCGCCGAAATCAGCATGTTCATGCCTTCTCCATGCGGTGAATAAGGCAAGTTTGGATGATCGAACCTTGATCCATTTCCCAATTCCGGTACCGCCTGGGTGCAAGCGGAGGGCAGGAATGCGATGCTTCGAGCCACCTCCAGTACCCGTATTTCATTCGCAGCGAGAACCTCCACGCAAGGGTTCCCTTCTGCTCGACGCAGACCGTCTCAAGGGAACCTGTCGCGCAGGGCAGCCTGCAACGGACGCAAACAGCACGGTCATCACGACAACCACTGACAAATCATCGCCAAGGAAATGCGCATGAACAGGAAATTCTACTCGGTACTCACCCTTTCCTTCCTGCTTGCTCTCAGCGTCGGCTGCAGCAGCAACAAGAAGGACTATCGGCCGCTTGGCGAGCCGCTGGCCACACGTGGTCTCTGATCGATACAGGAGCAATCTGGCATGGAACTGGTTTTCGATATGGTCAGTGCGCCGCAACCGATAACGGGCAGCGGTGCGAGCAAGACCTTCAGGCTGGCAGGCGGCATTATCGGTCGCTCGGAAAGCTGCGACTGGGTTCTTCCAGATCGGAATCGGGTGGTTTCCGGCAAGCATGCCCTGGTGACCTTCGACAATGGCGCCTTCTACCTCACCGACACCAGCAGCAACGGCATTCACCTCAAGGAAAGCGGCATGCCCATGGCCAGGGGCGAACCGGTGCGTATCGAACATGGGAACGTGTTCTGCATCGGCGACTACGAGATCCGCGCCCGCCTGCTGCAGAACCCGGCGGAGTTCGAAACCGGCCTGCAGCACAGTCAGGCTACCGGCAGCATCATTCCGGATGATGCCTTCCTCGATCTGGATCCGTTGAACGCGCTGGATCAGCAGGAGCGTCGCCAGTATCAGGACGATGACCTGTCGCTGGCCTCGCCGGTCGAGACTGCGCTGCCGCAGCCCCATGACTACGCCCGGATCGACATGGAAAGCCTGCCGGTGCCCGAACTGGTGGCGCCTCCGGCGCCGGCGCCGGCGGAGCCGCCACCTGCGCCGCGTGAAACCATGCCCGACGGGTTCTGGTCCCGCTATTCCCAGGCGCTGGGCGTCAGCCTGGACGGACTGCCCGACACCCAGCGCGAGGAGCTGGCGCTCACCGCCGCTGCGCTGCTCAGACAGTGCGTGGGCAACCTGCACCAGAGTCTGAAGACCCGCAGCGAACTGAAGACCGAGCTGCGGCTGGCGCAGACCACGGTCCAGACCTCCGGCAACAACCCGCTCAAGCATGCCGCGGACGGCAGCGAGGCGCTGAACCTGATGCTGCGCGGCAAGGAGCCCGGCCAGCTGCCGCCGAACCATGCCGTGGCACGGGCCTTCCGTGACCTGCAGGCCCACCAGGTGGCGTTGAGCGCCGCCAGCCGTGCGGCGCTCAAGGGCATGCTGGAGCATCTCTCGCCGGAGCAGCTGAGCCTGCGTTTCGAGCGGGAGAACAAGGGCCTGCTAAACACCAACGGCGCCCGCTGGAAGGCCTACGCCCGCCTGCACCACGCCATCCAGTCCGAGGAGGACTGGAGCAAGCGGCTGTTCGCCCGCGACTTCGCCAATGCCTATGAAGAACAGATTCGACTGATCGCCACCCTCAACATGGATATCCAGGGATAAACATCATGCTGCGCCTTGCCTTTGTATTACTGCTGTCCTGCCTGTCGTTGACCGCATGCAGCCTGAAGCCGACCTCCCCCACCACCCGCATCGACCTGCACCTGACGGGCAGCGAGCGACTCAATCCGGACCTGCATGGCCGGCCCTCGCCGATCGTGTTGCGGCTGTACGAGCTGAAGAACCCGGTCACCTTCGAACACGCCGAATTCTTCAGTCTCTATCAGCAGCCTCAGGAGACGCTGGCGCTGGACCTGGTGGCCCACGAAGAGCTGGAGCTGCGCCCCGGCGAGAAACTGGAGCTCAACCTCAGAACCACACCGGCCGGCGGCTACCTCGGGGTACTGGCTGCCTACCGGAATCTTGCCGAAGCGGAGTGGCAGCTGGCGATCCCACTGCAGATCGGTGAGCTCAACCGCATCCACCTGCGGCTGGATGAGCTGAGCATCAACCGGGACGACAGCGCGCAGGCGAGAAACTGAGCCATGATGACCAACAAAGTTGTCTGGCACGAGGGCATGCTGCTGCGGCCCCAGCATTTCCAGCAGAATGACCGCTACTACGATCACCAGCTGAAGACCCGGACCCAGCTGCTGCACAATGCAGCCTACGGTTTCTTCAGTCTGGAGATCGACCAGCAGTTCCTGGCCATGGGCAAGGTGGTGCTGAGTCAGGCCAGCGGCATCCTGCCGGACGGCAGCCTGTTCGAGCTGGGTACCGGACACAGCCCGCTGTCACTGGATATTCCGGCCAACACCAGCAACACGCCGATATGGCTGGCGCTGCCGCTGGTCACCGGCAACCACGTGGAAGCCCGCCGGCCCCAGCAGCAGGATGTGCTGGCGCGCTATACCATCCACGATATGGAGGTCAGCGATTCCAACGCCGGCGACGACAGCAGCGGCGTCGTCTGCTGCGCCCAGCCGGACTTCCGTCTGCTGCTTGGCGAGCAGCCGGATGCGCAGGCCTACGTGCGTCTGCAACTGTGTCACGTCCTGGACACCACCCCCGACGGGGTCGTGAGTCTGGACAGTGAGTTCGTGCCGAGCTTCCTGCATGCCCAGGCCAGCCAGTTCCTGCAGTCCTGCCTGAAGGAAGTGATCAGCATGCTGGCCCACCGTGGCGATATCCTCGCCGAACGCATCCGCGCCGGGGGCAAGGTCAGCGGGGCGGAGTTCGGCGATTTCGTCATGTTGCAGCTGATCAATCGGCATGAACCCCTGCTGCGCCATTACATGGCGCAGGAACACCTGCACCCGGAGCATCTGTACCGCGAGCTGCTGGGCCTGTTCGGCGAACTGTCGACCTTCTCCGGGGATACCCGCCGTCCGCGCCTGGACAGCCGCTACCAGCACAGCGATCAGGGCACCAGTTTCCGCAAGCTGATGGAGGCCCTTCGCCAGTCACTGTCGATGGTGCTGGAGCAGCACGCGGTGGAACTGGCGCTGCAGCAGCGCCAGTACGGTATCCAGGTGTCGCCGCTGCATGATCACAAGTTGCTCGGCAGTGCCTCCTTCGTGCTGGCCGCCAGTGCCCAGTGCGATACCGAGGAGCTGCGCCAGCGTCTGCCGGCCCACCTCAAGGTCGGCCCCGTCGAACGCATCCGCCAGCTGGTCAACCTGCACCTGCCGGGCATCCGGGTGAAGCCGCTGCCGGTGGCGCCGCGGCAGATTCCCTTCCACGCCGGCAAGACCTACTACGCCCTGGAGCTCAACTCGGAGGAGCTGGCCCAGCTTGAGCGCTCCGGCGGTTTTGCCTTCCACGTCTCCGGCGACTTCCCCGGGCTTGAACTCAAATTCTGGGCCATCAGGAACTGACCACCATGATCAAGGATATGGAACACAGCCAGGACGACCGTACCGTCATCCTCAACCGCAGCGGCGAGCCGCCGGCGAAGACGGCCCTGACCGATTTCGGCTCGGCCCCGCGCATGGAGAAGATCGAGCAGCGCATGGTGTATGCGGCGCGCCGGCGGGATGCCGGAAGCTTCAATCCCAGTCTGAATCCACTGATCTCCCTCGCTGCTTCGCTGTTGTCCGAGGTCGTTCGGTTGAAGAACACCTATCAGGCGGAGGATCTGCACAGTCTCAAGGACCGTCTCAGCGCCGAGATTCGCCTGTTCGAGCACCATGCCTTGCAGGACAGCGGCGACAGCAGCGAGGTCATGGCCGCACGCTACGTGCTGTGTACTGCCATTGACGAGGCGGTAGCCACCACCCCCTGGGGCAATGAAAGCGCCTGGTCGCAGATGAGCCTGCTCAGCAGCTTTCACAACGAGACCTTCGGCGGCGAGAAGTTCTTCCAGCTGCTGGAGCGCCTGTCGCGCAATCCGGTCAAGCATCTGCACCTGCTGGAACTGATGTATCTGTGCCTGTCCCTCGGCTTCGAGGGCAAGTACCGGGTGATGCCGCGGGGTACGCTGGAACTGGAGGTGATCCGCGACAGCCTGTACCGGCAGATCCGCCAGCTGCGCGGTGATGTGCCCAGCGAAATCTCCCCGCACTGGCAGGGACTTCAGGGCGAGCGCGGCCAGTTCGTCCGTGCGGCACCCTGGTGGGCCGTTGCCCTGTTCACCCTGCTGTGCCTGAGCATCATGTACGGCGGGTTCAGCTGGGTACTCAGGGAGCAGCGCCATCACGTCATGCAGGGCTACGAGACCATCGTCAGCCCGGCAGCGGTTCAGACCATTCTCAGGGATGATTCATGATGCAAGCCAAAGCCATACTTTTCAGAGGATTGCGCCTGTTCCGCCACAGCTGGGCCTGGAGCCTGGCTGTGGTACTCATGCTGGCCTTCTTCATCTGGCAGTTCGGGCCGGCCCTGGCGATCAACGACCGCAAGCCCTGGGGCAGCGCCACTGCACGGTTGCTGACCATCAGCACGCTGTTTCTGGGCTGGGGACTGAGCCTGGTATTCGCCAACTGGAAGAAGACCCGCAAACAGAAGGCGGAGGAAAGCGATACCGAGGCGCAGGAACGTCTGCGTCGGGAAAGCCTGATCGTGGAGGAGCAGCTGGAGTTGCACGGCCGGTTCAAGCAGGCGCTGCGCACCCTGAGTCGCTCGAGCCTGTACAAGGGCCGCAGTGAACGCTGGCGAAGCGAACTGCCCTGGTACCTGCTGCTCGGCCCTCAGGCCGCAGGCAAGACCAGCCTGCTTGAGTACTCCGGGCTGGAGTTTCCGCTCAACAACGATCAGCAGCGGGTCAGCGACGAGATTTCCGCAACCCGCTACGCCGACTGGTATTTTGCCGAGCACGCGGTGCTGCTGGACAGCGCCGGCCGCTATCTCACCCAACCCGACCCGCAGGTGGACAGCCTCGGCTGGAACACCCTGCTGGGGCTGCTGCGCAGTCGCCGGCAGCGCCCGCTGAACGGCGTACTGGTGACCCTGCCCGTTGACCTGCTGCTCAGCGACAGTCAGCAGGAACTGGAGAACCAGGCCCGCCAGGTGCGGCAGCGCCTGCTGGAGATCAACCAGAAGCTGGGTATGGACGTGCCGGTTTACCTGGTGCTGAGCAAGGCCGACCTGCTGCACGGTTTCGATGAGTACTTCGAGAACCTGTCCAGCGACGAGAACGATCAGGTACTCGGTGCCAGCTTCCGCAAGGAGCAGGACGGCACCGACCTGCAGGTGGTGCGCCAGCAGTTCGAGGATCTGCTGCAGCGGCTCAACAGCCAGGTGATCATGCGCCTGCATCAGGAGCGAGACATCGCCCGCCGCGGTCGCATTCTCGACTTCCCCCATCAGCTGGGCCGCATCGGCGAACCCCTGAGTCTGTTCATCGAGCTCGCCTTCGCCGGCAACCGCTACCAGCGGGCCACTCAGCT
This sequence comes from Halopseudomonas pertucinogena, assembly GCF_014646575.1. Taxonomy (GTDB): domain Bacteria; phylum Pseudomonadota; class Gammaproteobacteria; order Pseudomonadales; family Pseudomonadaceae; genus Halopseudomonas; species Halopseudomonas pertucinogena. Next base: position 108,311 of record NZ_BMNN01000004.1, read on the forward strand.
GCGTGGCTTCTATCTCACCAGCGCGCCGAGCCTGCAGGGCGGGCTTGACCCGCTGACCACCAGCATCGGCCGCAATCTGGGCTCCGGCAGCGCTGCGGCGCCCGCCGCCCGGACCGGCCGCCCACGCTTCATCCGGCGTCTGCTCAGCCGGGTCATCTTCCCCGAGGCGGAACTGGCCGGGCTCGACCAGCGCGAGGTGCGGCGGATCAACTGGCGCCAGCGCGCCCTGTTCGCCTCCGCTGCAGCCTGCCTGCTGGTGGCCGGTCTGGCCTGGGCGAACAGCTTCTCCGCCAACCACGAACGTCTGGAGCAGCTGCGCGAGCTGTCCCAGAAGCTGGAGCAGAACCAGCGTCAGCTGCGCGCCAGCAAACAGACCGCCGCCATGCTGCGGGTGCTGGACGCCAGCCATGCCGCCAGTCAGGTGTATGCGCCGCGCAAGGATACCCGCTGGCGCGAGCGGGCCGGTCTGTACCAGGGCGATGAGGTCAATCCGCAGCTGCACAGGGCCTACCGCCAGCAGCTGGAACAGCTGATGCTGAAGAACGTGGCGCTGCGCCTGGAGTCCCGGATTGACGCCAGCATGCATGACCGCGAACAGCTGTTCGGCAACCTGCGGGCGTACCTGATGCTCGCCATGCACGACCGCCGTGACCGCCAGTGGCTGCAGGACTGGATGGCCGCCGACTGGTCCCAGCGCTACGCCGGCAATACGCTGATGCAGACCAGCCTCAACACCCACTTCTCCCGATTGCTGGAGGAGCCGTTCCGCCCCTACCCGCTGGATGCCAGATTGGTGGCCCAGGCCCGCCAGGAGCTGCGCCGCGAGTCCCTGGCCAGCGTGCTGTATCGCACCCTGGTGGAACAGGCGCAGAACCTTCCCGAGTACCGTCTGATCAACCATCTGGGACCGCGGGGCGCGCTGCTGACCAGCAACCAGAACAGCGTACCGGGGTTCTACACCCGCAGCGGCTATCAGCAGATCTTCCTCGCCCGGGGCAACGACCTGGTGCAGGACATGCTGCGTGACAATTGGGTCCTGGGCGGTAACGACGAGCTCAGCAGCCAGGATCGCAACCGCCTGATGCTGGAGATGGAGCAACTGTACTTCGAGGACTACGCCGGCCACTGGGTCGAGCTGCTCAATCGCATCGCCCTGGACCCGCTGCCCGACGCCACCCAGGCGGCGCAGAACATGAGCGCCCTGGCAGCGGCCAATTCACCGCTGGTGAAGCTGCTTGAGGAGGTACGCCATAACACCCTCTTGACCGATGAAACCGCCACGCCCAACCGGGCCATGCGCAGCATGGAACGGCGTTTCGAGCCGCTGCATCAGCTGCTGGACAAGGATGCCAATCCCGGGCCGGAGATGCTGCATGCACTGCAGGCAATCGATGCCATGCATGGGCAGTTCAGCGCCCTGGCCCAGGCCAGCGTGCCCGGCCAGGCGGCATTCGACATGGCCAGGGCACGCATCGGCGGTCAGGCAGACGCCATCACCCAGTTGCGCAGCGCTGCCTCGCGCCTGCCCCAGCCGGTAGCCAAATGGCTCACCGATCTGGCTGGCGATGGCTGGATGCTGGTGCTGGACGAGACCTACAAGCACATCAATCAGCGTTATCGCAGCGAGCTGTTCGCCAGCTGGCGCAACTCGGTGGGCCAGCGCTATCCGTTCCGCAAGGACAGCGAAAGCGAAGTGACGCTGGGCGATTTCCGCGAATTCTTCCGCAGCCGGGGCACCGCGGCGCAGTTCTTCGACCAGTATCTCCAGCCCTTCGTCAGCAGCAGCCGCGGCAGCTATCACGTGCGACAGGTGGATGGGCGCGGCCTGCCACTGTCCCGCGATCTGCTGGCACAGATGGCCCGGGTGGAACGCATTCGCCGCAGCTTCTTCGCCGAGAACCCGAACGAGCCGCAGGTGCAGTTCCGCCTGGAGCCCTTCTTCCTCGACTCCAACCTGGGCCGCGCCAGTCTGCGTATCGGCTACCAGAACCTGGAGTACCGCCATGGTCCGATCGTGCAGACCGCGTTCCGCTGGCCGGCGGAAAACGAAGCCGGGCGCACCAGCCTGGTACTGGAGGACCTGGGCGGCAAGCGCATGACGCTGGATCACAACCGCGGTGTGTGGTCGCTGTTCCGCCTGCTCGATGAACTGCAGGTCGACCATCACTCGGATCGCGATGTGCTGCTGCTCAAGGCCGACATCGGCGGCATGCGTGCGCAGTATCTGCTGCACAGCCAGCGCTCGCCGAACCCGTTCGACCTCAGCCTGCTGCGCGGCTTCAGCCTGCCAACGAGATTATGATGGACCTGCTGACTGCCTGGCGCAGCAATGCCAGAACCGATACCGGCAAGGTGCGCAGCCACAACGAGGATGCCTTCCTGTCCCTGCCCGAGCGTGGCCTCTGGGCGGTGGCGGACGGCATGGGCGGGCACCAGAACGGCGCGCTTGCCAGCCGGCTGATCGTCGAACAGCTGGCCGAACTGCACGGCGGCAGCGATCTTGATCTGCGCGTCAGGCAGTTGCGTCAGGCTCTGCATGCCATCAACCGTCGCCTGAGCCGCGAACTGACACTGGTCAGCGGCGAGCCCGAGCCGGTGATGGGCAGCACCGTGGTCGCCCTGCTGGCCGAGGACGACCGCGCCGCCTGCGTCTGGGCCGGAGACAGTCGCTGCTATCTCTGGCGCAGCGGCGGCCTCTACCAGATCTCCCGCGACCATTCGCTGTTTCAGCAACTCGTCGAAGAGCAGCAGCTCAGCCCGGAACAGGCCGCCAGCCACCCTTCAGCCGGGGCACTGACCCGCGCCGTGGGCGCCAGCGAGACCCTGGTGCTGGATGTGGTGGAATTCAATGTCTATCCCGGCGATACCCTGCTGCTGTGCAGTGATGGCCTGTACCAGAACATGAGCGGAGCCGACCTCGGTCGCGCCCTGAGCCTGCCTTCCACCCAGCTGGCGCTTGAGCGGCTGTTCGAGCTGGCGCTGGACGGCCCCGCGCGAGACAACATCAGCGCAGTGGTCATCCGCCGCTGAATCCTGCAGGAGATTTCATGGACGCTCCCATCACCGCCCCCGAACCAGCCGTCGAGTCGAATCCATCGACCCGGAAGCAGGCCCTGCCGCCTGGCCCGATACCGGACCTGCTGAGCAAGCGCTACCGCATCGAACGCCTGCTCGGCGTCGGCGGCATGGGCGCGGTGTACCGGGCCACGGACCTGCTGCGCGAGCAGTTCGGCGACCCCCAGCCCCGGATTGCCATCAAGGCGCTGAACGACACCTTCGCCGAGTACCCGGACGCCCACGCGCTGCTGTACAGCGAGTTTGCCCTCACCAGCCGCCTGCACCATGCCCATGTGGTGCAGCTGTACGGCTTTCATACCGACTCCAGCTGCCGCCGCGCCTACATCACGATGGAGCTGCTCAAGGGGCCGACGCTGGACGACCTGATCAGCGCCAACCCGCAGGGCATGCCCTGGGATCAGCTGCAGGAAATTGCCGTTGCCCTGCTGCAGGCACTCGCCTATTCCCATAGCCGCGGCGTGCTGCATGGCGACATCAAGCCGAGCAACGTGATCATGGCCGAGGACGGCCTGCGGTTGTTCGATTTCGGCCTGGGCCAGTCGACCGGCGATCATCTGCCGGGCCTGCCGCGCCTCAGCCGCACCCGGCTGGCGGCCTGGACCCCACGCTACGCTGCCCTGGAGCTGCTGGAGGGCGAGGCGCTGACCGAGGCGGCGGATGTCTACGCTGCCGCCTGTGTCCTGTACGAGCTGAGCAGTGGACATCATCCCTTCAGCCGGCTCACCGCAAGCCAGGCCAGGGAAATGGCCCAGGACCGGACGCTGCAGCGCCCCTCCTCATTGCCGGCTCACTGCTGGGTGGTGCTGCGCCAGGCGCTGGCGTTCGATCAGCACCACCGTCCCGACAGCCAGACGTTGCTGCAGGCCTTCAGCGCGCCGTCGCCCTCCCTTCTGCGACGCCTGTTCGCCCGCCGGCAACGCTAGCCCAGCCGCCCTCCACCTGTGGGAGGGCATAACATCCCGTAGCAATTGGGTGGCCGCCGCCCTCTTCCATTCGTCCACTGGTCATGTCAGCTTCACGGAAGCTGGTACATACTCGAATAACATACCGGTCCCCGGAAACAGCTTCACAGAGGTTCAGATTCATGTGGTACAACGGGCTGCTTGATCCTACCGGCTGGCAATTGCTGGCCATCACCCTGGTACTGACCCACATCACGATTGTCAGCGTCACCGTCTACCTGCACCGCTATTCCGCGCACCGCTCGCTGGAACTGCATCCGGCGCTGCAGCACTTCTTCCGCTTCTGGCTGTGGCTGACCACCAGCATGAACACCCGCGAGTGGACGGCCATCCACCGCAAGCACCACGCCAAGTGCGAAACGCCGGAAGACCCGCACAGCCCGGTGCAGAAAGGCCTGTCGACCGTGCTGCGCAAGGGTGCCGAGCTGTACATGGAGGAAGCGCGCAACGAGGAAACCCTGCGCATCTACGGCAAGAATTGCCCGGACGACTGGATCGAGCGCAACCTGTACGGTCGCTTCCGCAATACCGGCATCGTCCTGATGCTGCTGGTCGACCTGGCGCTGTTCGGCGTGCTCGGCCTGACCGTCTGGGCAGTCCAGATGATCTGGATTCCGTTCTGGGCTGCCGGGGTGGTCAACGGCCTGGGCCACGCGATCGGGTACCGCAACTTCGAATGCAAGGATGCAGCGACCAACATCGTGCCCTGGGGCATCCTCATTGGCGGTGAGGAGCTGCATAACAACCACCATACCTACCCGAATTCGGCCAAGCTGTCGGTGAAGAAGTGGGAATTCGACATGGGCTGGATGTGGATACGGGTGTTCAGCCTGCTGGGCCTGGCCAGGGTACGTCGGGTGGCTCCTGTGCCGCACCGCATCGAAGGCAAGCAGACCCTGGATCTGGAGACCGCACGCGCCATTCTCAACAACCGCTTCCAGGTCATGGCCCAGTACCGCAAGACCGTTATCCGCCCGCTGGTTCGTCAGGAGATGCAGCGCGTGGATGACTCCATGCGTGAGCTGCTGCGTCGCGTGCGGCGCCTCATGGGCCGCGAAGCCAGCCTGCTCGAACCGCAGCAGCAGGCGCGCATTCAGCGGGTGCTGGAGCAGAACCAGGCACTGCGCATCATCCACGAAAAACAGCTGGCGCTGCAGCAGATCTGGAATCGCACCAGCAGCAACGGGCATGACATGACCCAGGCCCTGCGGGACTGGTGCGCCCAGGCGGAAGCCACCCGCATCCGGGTGCTCGCAGACTTTGCGGCGCACCTGCGTACCTACAGCCTGCAACCCACCGCCGGCTGAACCCTTTCGCCCGGCTTCCGCGCTGCGCTTGCCGCTTCGCTGGCGCAGCGCGGAGCCTGCACTAGACTGGTCACAGACGCCGTTGTGCCCGCGCAACGGCCTTCACGCTCCTGGAACAAAGGAAATGCCCTGTGACCAGTTCAACCACCATCCGTACCTATTACAGTCCTCTGCATCCGTTGCACGCCATTCTGCTGGCGGGAAGTCTGCCGCTGTTTCTCGGCGCGCTGCTCTGCGATATCACCTACTACAACAGCTATCACATCCAGTGGAGCAATTTCGCCTCCTGGTTGCTGGCTGGTGCGTTGGTCTTCGCCGGCCTCGCCCTGCTCTGCGCGTTGATCGGCCTGTTCCGCAGTGATCGCCGCCATGGCCTGGCACTCATCTATTTCCTGGTGCTGCTGGCAGGCTGGATCCTCGGTTTCATCAATGCGCTGGTTCACGCCAAGGACGCCTGGGCGATCATGCCATCCGCTCTGGTACTGTCGGTGATAGTTACCCTGCTCGTGCTGGTCGCCACCTGGATCGGCTTCTTCGGACTGCGCCGCGGAGGTGTGCAATGAAATATTTCCGTCTACTGGGGATGACCGCCCTGTCCACCCTGCTGGTTGCCTGCGGTGGTGATTCCGATGATCGCCAGCTCTACGGCGCCAACCCTGATCTGCCAGAGGGCAAACGCGGCCTGCTGCCGAGCATGAAGGTAGCCAGCCCCGCGGAATGGGGTGATCAGCAGCCGCAGGTGCCGGAGGGCTACAGTATCACTGCCATTGCCACGGATCTGCTGATCCCGCGCCAGACGCTGGTGCTGCCCAACGGGGACATTCTGGTCGCCGAAGGCCGCGGCGGCGGTGCGCCCCGGCTCAAGCCCAAGGATGTGATTGCCGGATACATCAAGGCCAAGGGCAACACCAACGTGCAGAGCGGCAATCGCCTGACGCTGCTGCGCGATGCCGATGGCGACGGCGTTTACGAACTGCAGACCGTTTACGCTGAAGATCTCAACGCGCCCTATGGGCTGGCACTGATCGGCAACGATCTCTACGTGGCCAATCAGGACGCGGTAGTGCGTTTCAATTATGAAGAGGGTCAGACCATCGCCTCCGGCCCGCCGGAAAAACTGGTCGACCTGCCTTCCGAGATCAACCACCACTGGACCAAGGCAATGGCCGCCAGTGCGGATGGCCGCTATCTCTATGTCGGCATCGGCTCCAACAGCAACATCACCGAGCGCGGCATGGATGCCGAGGTCAACCGCGCCATGGTGTGGGAAATCGATGTCGAGACCGGACATTACAAGCCCTACGCAACCGGCCTGCGCAACCCCAGTGCCCTGGCGGTGCAGCCCGGCACCGGAACGCTCTGGGCAGCGGTCAACGAGCGCGACGAGCTGGGCGAGGACCTGGTGCCTGATTACCTGACATCGGTGCGCGAGGGCGGCTTCTACGGCTGGCCCTATGCCTACTGGGGTCAGCATGAGGATCCTCGGGTACGCCCGCAGGACCCGGACAAGGTCGCCGCCTCGATTACTCCGGACTACAGCCTGGGTTCCCACGTGGCGGCGCTCGGCCTGGATTTCTCGATCCCGGAAATGGGCCCCGACTTTGCCGACGGCGCCTTTGTCGGTGAGCATGGCAGCTGGAACCGCAAGGAGCCGGTGGGTTACAAGGTGGTCTTCGTGCCCTTCAGCAACGGCCGGCCGGCCGGCGATCCGATTGACTTCGTGTACAACTTCCGCGGCGAGGACGGCAAGACCCGGGGCCGCCCGGTGGGTGTGACGGTCGACCCTGCAGGGGCGCTGATCGTTGCCGACGACCTGTCCAATACCATCTGGAGGGTTACACCCGACCGCTGACCAGCGGTCGGAGTAACCCTTTCCGGCGGGTCGCTTTATGCACAGGCAGGGTTTATCCTTGCGCTTCTGTCAGGCGCTGAAGGGTTGCAATGGATGCGTACCTATCTCATCGGGATTGCCCTGCTGCTGGCCAGTACCGCCACGCTCGGCTCGACCATCTACAAATACACTGACGCCAATGGCGTAGTCACCTACACCGACCAGCGCGTACCCGGCGCCCGGGTATTCGTGTTCAACGACAACATGGTCGAGGACAACGACCGTCAGGTGTACGTGACCACCCGCAAGCATGCGGGTGGCGATACGCTGATAGTGAAGAACGACCTGTACGCACCGGTCGAGATCGAACTGGAGATCACCCGCGCGGAGCATGTGCTCGGCGCCCCCGCCAAACCCATCCGCTGGGTTCTGCCGCCCAGGCAGGAGATCCGACTGCTGACCCTGGCCCCTGACGGTACCGGTACCCCCCGCTACGAACACCGGCTGCGTTACGCGTTGGGTGATCCACGTTCCCGGCATCTGGCCGAGCGTTATCCACTGCCCTGGCGGGGCGGCCCGTTCCGCATGACCCAGGGGCCGGGCGGTCGCTACAGTCACACCGGCCCGAAGGGGCGTTACGCCGTGGACATTGCCATGCCGGTGGGCACGCCGATTGTCGCCGCGCGGGGCGGGGTGGTCATACGCACCGAGAACAGCCAGTCCGGCCGTGGCACCAATCCGGCCGGCAACTTCGTGCGCATCATGCATGACGACGGCACCATGGGCGTGTATCTGCATCTCAAGCAGGGCTCGGTGCAGGTCCGCGAAGGTCAGCGGGTGAGGGCAGGGGACCTGCTCGCCAAATCCGGCAATACCGGCAACAGCACCGGCCCGCATCTGCATTTCGTGGTGCAGAAAAATGTCGGGCTCAATACCGTATCCATCCCATTTGAATTTGCCCAGCCGGTGAACAGCCTGCCGAATTTCGCCGTGGGCGGCGATCGCTGAAAGTTTTCCGGCAGACGCGGGAACTTCAATCCCTGGCCGCAGGTCAGAAGCTCTGAATGGCTCGTCAAGCCCTTCATGCTCCTTGGATGTGATTTAGTGTTGGCAGAATACCGGGTGTCCTTCCTAGCACAGCCCGGTCGTTGAACCCCGAATCTTCCCTCCCCATAGAAGTTCGGGGTTTTTTTATGGCTGCTCGTCAGACCCCTGCGGAGCATCGGGAAACAGCCATTCCTCCAGCACCGCGTGGGCTTCTTCCACGCCCAGCCGCTTCGGCGAAGAGAACAGCTGCACGGTGGCCCGGTTGCCGAATTCGCGGCGGATCCGGTTCTGCACCTTGAGCAACTCGCCCTTGGCGGCACCGAAGGACAGCTTGTCCGCCTTGCTCAGCAGTATGTGCACCGGCAGGCCGGTCCTGTCTGCCCATTCCAGCATCATGCAGTCGAATGGCGAGAGCGGATGGCGGATATCCATCACCAGCACCACACCGACCAGCGACTGGCGGCTCGTGAGATAGGCATCCAGATGTTGTTTCCAGTGCTCCTTCAGTTCGAGCGGCACCTTGGCATAACCATACCCGGGCAGGTCGACCAGTCGGCGCTGCTCGTCCAGCCCGAAGAAGTTGATCAGCTGGGTGCGCCCCGGGGTCTTCGAGGTCCGCGCCAGGCGCGCATGGGTGAGCGTATTCAGGGCGCTGGACTTGCCCGCGTTCGAACGTCCGGCAAAGGCCACTTCCAGGCCCTGATCGGCGGGACACTGGTCAACCTGACTGGCGCTCTTGATGAAATTTGCAGTCTGGCAGAGGATCGCCAGGGGGGTCACTTGGGGCATGGAATATCCGCTTCGGTGGCTTGACGCATTCACGCAAGCCGCAAGCTTAGTATATAATGCGGCAGTTTTATATCGTGACAGTACAGTGCGACAGAATGGCCATTGCGCTGGCTTGCGGCGGTCGATAGCATGGGCGCTTGTCTGTGCCGGCTGGCTGGATTCTGTCCGAGCATACGAGGTGGCTGCCCAGAACGCGGTTGACAAGACCGGACGCAGACCAGCCCTGATATTTTTTAGCCGTAATTGGATTAGCCGATGAATAAATTACTTGTAAGTCTGGTGTTATCCCTCGGTGTGGCCGGTTCGGCCCATGCACTGCAGGGTGATGCCGCTGCCGGTGAAGGGAAAGTGGCTATCTGTACAGCCTGTCATGGTGCAGATGGTAACAGTATGATGCCGAACTGGCCCAAGCTGGCTGGCCAGGGCGAGCGCTACCTGCTCAAGCAGCTGATGGATATCAAGTCGGGCGCCCGGGTGGTGCCGGAAATGACCGGCATGCTGGACAACCTGAACGAACAGGATCTGGCTGACATCGCGGCGCACTATTCCTCGCAGACTCTGGTCGGCGGCGTCGCCGATCCCGAACTGGTCGAGCGCGGCGAAGCCATCTACCGTGGCGGCAACCTGAAGACCGGCCTGCCCGCCTGCACCGGCTGCCACTCGCCTACCGGCCAGGGCAACGACCCGGCTGGCTACCCGCAGCTGGCTGGTCAGCATGCTGACTACACCGCCAAGCAGCTCACCGACTTCCGCGAAGGCAATCGCACCAACGATGGTGATGCCATGGTCATGCGTACCATTGCCGAGCGCCTGAGCAACAAGGATATCCAGGCGGTGTCCCAGTACATTCAGGGTCTGCGCTCGGGCGCCGACCTGTAACGGCTGGTGGTAAAAAAAGGGTGGCCAAGGCCACCCTTTTTTGCGACTGTTTAGAACCCGACGGCAGAGGTCCACGGGAACCTTTCCCCCATCACCATGGCCTGATGGACAGCCAGGACACCTTTGAAACGTGGAGAACCACATGCGCAAGTTGTTGACTATCGGATTGGTCTGGTTGCTGGGCAGCCTGTCACTGGCTCAGGCCCAGGGCACTCAATTCCAGGCGGGCGTCGATTATGTCGAACTGCCCAGCCCGGCACCGACACAGGAACCGGACAGGGTCGAGGTAGCTGAGCTGTTCTGGTACGGTTGCGGTCACTGCTTCACCTTCGAGCCGCTGATCAGCGAATGGAAGAAGGATCTTCCCGAGCATGCGTACTTCCGACCGGTCCCTGCCTTCTTCGGTGGCCCATGGGATACCCATGGCCAGCTGTTCTACACTCTGGAAAGCATGGGCAAGCTCGAAGAGACCCACACCGCGATCTTCCAGGCCATGCACAATCAGGGCGAGCGTCTGGCTGATGTGGATGCCATGGTCAGGCTGCTGAAGCAGTACGGTGTCGATGAAGACGAGTTCCGCAAGACCTGGGCCTCCCCGGGGGTGAAGCTCAAGATCAACCAGGCCAAGCGGCTGGCAAAGGCCTACCGTGCCACAGGCGTACCGACGCTGATCGTCAATGGCAAGTACCGCATCGAAGGCGGCATGGCCGGCAGCTTTGAAAACATGTTGAAAATCGCTGATTATCTTGTGGAACAGGAACGTCCCTGACCGAGGATGCAGTAATGATTGCAGCAGGTAATATTCCATGGCGGCGCTCTACCCAGGGCTCAATGGCGCCGGCCTGTTTGCAGACCAACCCCAACTGGGCGTGCAGCGACGAGGCGCCCGTGCTGCCTGAGGTGCTCAAACTCCTCAGCTTCAACATCCAGGTTGGAATCAATACCCAGCGTTATCATCACTACCTGACCCGTGGCTGGCAGCACCTGCTGCCCCACGCCCGGCGCCAGCAGACGCTGGGTCAGATTGCCCAGCTGCTGAGTGATTTCGATGTGGTTGCCCTGCAGGAAGTGGATGGCGGCAGCATCCGTTCCGGCTTCGTCAACCAGGTCGAACACCTCGCCCGCGAAAGCCAGTTCCCCTTCTGGTACCAGCAGCTGAACCGCAACCTGGGCCGCTTCGCCCAGCATTCCAACGGGTTCCTCAGCCGCTATCAGCCCCAGTTGCTGGAGGACCACAAGCTGCCCGGCATGCTGCCCGGCCGCGGCGCCATTCTCACCAGCTTCGGTCAGGGCCCCGACAGTCTGCTGGTGGTGATGATGCATCTGGCACTGAGTACCCGCACCCGGGCCAGCCAGCTGGCCTATATCCGCGAACGGATCGCCGATCACAGCCATGTGGTGCTGATGGGCGACATGAACACCCACGCCGAAGATCTGCTCGAGCGCTCGCCGCTCAAGGGCAGCAACCTGCATACGGCGAGCCTCCCCGGCACCTATCCGAGCTGGAAGCCGGCGCGGGTACTGGACCATATCCTGCTCAGCCCCAGCCTCGATATCGAGCAGGTGGACGTGCTGCCACAGGCGATTTCCGACCATCTGCCGGTGGCCATGCACATTCGTCTGCCCCCCAGCGTGTGCCGCATACCCGACAACCATCCTGCAGTGCGCTGATGCCGCGACGCTGGCTGCTTCCGCTGCGCCACGCCTGGCTGCTGGCAGCTGCCCTGCTGGCCGGCTGTGCGGGCGGGCTGAAGATCGATACCAGTCACAGCGCAAGGGGTCAGGACAGCAGGGTGCAGTACGTGATAGTGCACTACACCTCGTCCAACGCCGAGCGGGCGATGAATACCCTGACCCGTGGTGAAGTCAGCAGCCATTACCTGATCAACGACGTTCCTCCCACCATCTACCGCCTGGTCGACGAGGATCGCCGCGCCTGGCATGCCGGCGACAGCAGCTGGCAGGGCCGCACCTGGCTCAACGCCAGCTCCATCGGCATTGAAATCGTTCATCCGGGCTATCGGGACACGGACGCGGGCAGGCAGTGGTATCACTGGAACCCCCAGCAGATCGATCAGCTCATCCTGCTGCTGCAGGACATCCTGCAGCGCCACGATCTGCCCCCGGACCGCGTGCTGGGCCACAGCGATATAGCGCCGCAGCGCAAACTCGATCCCGGCCCGCTGTTCCCCTGGCAGCAGCTCGCCGAAGCCGGTGTGGCGATCTGGCCGGACGAGGCCAGGGTGGTCCATTATCAGCACCTGCTGGGCAGCCTGACGCCACCGCTCGCGTGGTTCGAGGCTACGCTCCAGCGCTTCGGCTATGACATCACCGGCCGGGCGGATCAGCCCCAGGCGCTGCGCAACGTGATCGCAGCCTTCCAGATGCGCTTCCGACCAGCCCGACATGATGGCGAGCCGGACCCTCAGACCGCTGCCATCCTTGCTGCGCTGGTGCCCGGCAGCTTCGACGAGATCGGGCGGTTCGGCGAGCTCCACGAAATGACATTCGACAACAACGCACCTTGATCAGGGACTGCCCCATCGCATGCTCAATGGAATCTGGCTGAGTTTCTTCATGGCGGCCTTCGCCGCCGCGCTCTGGCAATGGCTGGGCATGGGCGACAGCGAGGTCTTCGCTCGCCTGGTGGCGGCGCTCTTCGATATGGCACGCCTGAGCGTGGATATCGTGCTGGTGCTGGTCGGCACCATGACCTTGTGGCTCGGGCTGCTGGCCATCGCTGAAAAGGCCGGCCTCATCCGCATGCTGGCCCGGCTGCTGGACCCGCTGTTCCGCCGGCTGATGCCCGGCGTACCCAGCGGCCACCCGGCGTTCGGACACATCAGCATGAACTTTGCCGCCAACATCCTCGGCCTGGATAACGCCGCTACGCCCATCGGCATCAAGGCCATGCATTCGCTGCAGGAACTCAATCCCCGGAAGGACACCGCGACCAATGCGCAGATCCTGTTTCTGGTGCTCAACAGTTCGTCGCTGACGCTGTTGCCGGTGACCATCTTCATGTACCGGGCCCAGCAGGGTGCCGATGATCCCACGCTGGTGTTTCTGCCCATCCTGCTGGCCACCACCGCCTCAAGCCTGGTCGGTCTGCTGGCGGTAGCCCTGATGCAGCGGCTGCGCCTGCATGATCCGGTGGTGCTGGCCTACATGCTGGCCGGCGCGCTGGGCCTGGGTCTGCTGCTGACCGCGCTGGCCGGCATGTCCGCCCAGGCGCTGGCGGCCACGTCGTCGCTGATCGGAAATCTGACCCTGTTCGGCATCGTCATCCTGTTCATCGGCGTGGCGGCGCTGCGCAGGGTTCCCGTCTACGACACCTTCATCGCCGGAGCAAAAGAGGGCTTCAGCTTCACCATCTCGCTGCTGCCCTATCTGATTGCCATGCTGGTGGCCATCGGGGTGTTGCGCGCCAGCGGGGTGCTGGACGCCGGGCTGCAGGGCATCCGCTGGCTGGTCGAGGGGGCAGGCTGGGACACCCGCTTCATCGATGCCCTGCCCACCGCCTTCATGAAACCGCTGTCCGGCAGCGGCGCCCGGGCGATGATGATCGAGACCATGAACAACTTCGGCGTGGACAGCTTCCCGGCGCTGCTGGCGGCCACTTTCCAGGGCAGCACCGAAACCACTTTCTATGTGCTGGCAGTGTATTTCGGCGCGGTGGGCATCACCCGCATCCGCCACGGACTCGGCTGCGCGCTGGTGTCCGACCTGGCCGGGATGCTGACGGCCATCGCGGTCTGCTATTGGTTCTTTGGCTGAAGGCGCGCGCCGCGGCTGCTAAGCTGGGTTCAAGCCCATGACGGAATTGTTGCATGCTTGCCCCGCGTTTCGATCAGTTGCACCGCCAGCCCGGTCCCTTCTTCCTCGCCCTCGGCGGAGCGGGGATGTTCGGCGCGAACCTGTATCTCTACGGCTCCGGCGGACAGTGGATCGGCATCGACTGCGGCCTGGCGCTGGAACCCACTCCCAGCGGTGACAACCGGGTCTCGGTGCCCAGTCTGGAGGCGCTGCGCAAGTACGATATCCAGCTCAGTGCGCTGCTGATCACCCATGGTCACGAGGACCATATCGGGGCCATCCCCTACGTCTGGCGAGAACTTGCCTGCCCGCTGTATGCCAGCCCGTTCACCGCCCAGTTGATCCGCAGCCGGCTGGCTCCGGAACTGACCTGGCCACTGCTGAAGGAGATCAGGCCCCTGCAGCCGATCGGCCTGGGCAACTTCCAGGTCGAGTGGGTCCCGGTAACCCACTCGATTCCGGAGTCCCACGGCATTCTGCTGCAGGCGGCGGGCAAACGCCTTTACCACAGCGGTGACTGGAAGCTGGATCCGCAGCCGCTGGTGGGTGAGCTGACCGCCGAAGGACGGCTGCGCAGCCTGGGCAGAGAAGGAGTGGACGTGCTCATCGGTGACTCGACCAACGCGCCCAGCCCCGGCGCCAGCCGCTCGGAAGCCGCTGTACAGGACGGGCTGTCGGATGTGATCAGGCCCCGCCGTGGACGGGTCATTGTCACCTGCTTCGCCAGCAACCTGGCACGTCTGCACAGTCTGGCGGAGATCGCCATGGACTGCGGCCGCTACGCCGGGTTGCTCGGCCGCAGCCTGGTGCGCATGCAGAGCCACGGCCGTGCCCACGGTTACCTGCGCAGCAGTCCCGGCTTCATCGGCCCCTGGGAGCTGGGCTTTCTGCCGCGGGAGCAGCAACTCTGGATCTGTACCGGCAGTCAGGGCGAGCCGGCAGCGGCACTGGGCCGCCTGGCCGCCGGCAACCACCCGCAGCTGACACTGGATCCGGGCGACACCGTGGTGTTTTCATCACGGCTCATTCCCGGCAACGAAGAGGCCCTGGGTCGCATCAAGCACAGCCTGAAGGTGCAGGGCGTGCACATCATCGATGACGACATGGCGCCCATCCACGCTTCCGGGCACCCACCGCAGGAAGACCTGCGCCAGCTGTATGGCTGGTTACGGCCGCGCCACCTGCTGCCGGTGCACGGCGAGGACCATCACCAGCAGGCGCACATGACCTTTGCCCGGACACTGGGCATCGGCGGGCTGGTACCGCGCAACGGCGAACTGATCGACCTGAGCAACCAGCCAGCCCGGGTCGCCGAACTGCCCTGGGGGCTGCTGGAAGTGGAGCGTTAGACGCTTTCCCTGATCTTCTGCCAGAGCATTCCCAGCGCCAGCAACGGGGCACGCAGCCGGTCGCCGCCGGGAAAGGCCATATGCGGGACCTGACTGAACAGGTCGAAGCCCCGGCTGGCCTGGCCTGTGATGGCCTCGCCGAGAATTCTGGCGGCCAGATGGGTAGCGTTGAGACCGTGGCCGGAGTAGGCCTGTGCGTAGAAGACATTGGGCTGGTCAGGCAGACGGCCGATCTGCGGAAGGCGGTTGGCGCCGATGCCGATCATGCCGCCCCACTGGTAGTCGATGCGCACCTGCTCCAGCTGAGGAAATACCTTGAGCATCTTCGGCCGCATGTAGGCGGTGATGTCCGACGGATCACGCCCGGAATAGTGGCAGGCCCCGCCGAACAGCAGACGGCGGTCGGGGGACAGCCGATAGTAATCAAGCGCCACGCGCTGGTCGCACATGGCCAGATTTCTCGGATTGAGCTCCCGGGCCAGCTCGGCGGACAGCGGTTCGGTGGCAATCAGGTAGCTGCCGGCGGGAATCACCCGGCTCGCCAGCTGCTTCTCGATACCGCTGTGGTAACCATTGCACGCCAGCACCAGCTGGTCCGCGAATACCCGACCCCGGCCGGTGTGCACCGTTATCCGCGATCCGTATTCGATCCGGGTGACGGCCGAGCGTTCATATAACCGGACGCCGAGCGACTGCGCCGCGGCGGCCTCGCCCAACGCCAGATTCAGCGGATGCAGGTGTCCCGAGCCCATGTCGATCATGCCGCCGACATAGCGATCTGAGCCGACCACGGTGTGGATCTGCTCCCGCTCGACCAGCGTCAGTTCGTGACGATAGCCCAGCGACAGCAGATCATCGCGATCAGCCTTGAAATCGTCCATGTGCCGGGGCTTGTTGGCGAGATCGCAGAAACCCCAGGTCAGGTCGCAGTCGATCTGGAATTGCTCGATCCGCCGGCGTACCAGCTCCACCGCCTCCAGACCCATGAGCTTGAGGTCGCGAACGCCGTCGGCACCGATCACATCGGTGAACTGTTCGAGATTGTGACCGACACCGCGGATCAGTTGCCCACCGTTCCGTCCGCTGGCACCCCAGCCGATCCGCCGGGCCTCCAGCAGCACGACCTGCAACCCGCGCTGAGCCAGTTCGATGGCGGTATTCAGGCCAGTGAAGCCGCCGCCCACGACGCAGACGTCAGCCTGCATGTCGCCCTGCAGCTGGCCAGCCTCAAGCCTCCGGTTGCAGGAGGCCACGTACCAGGAATCGGGGTAATCGTCGGTATGTATCGCCAGGCGTGACATCGGGCTACTCGCGGCAGAAAATTCAGAGCGCAGAATAACGGCATTCGAGGGCAGGAAGAAGCCCTCACCGGACCGGCCCGGTGGGTAACCTGTCGACCAATGTCCACCGCCCCGCTGGGCAGAATCTGATATACTTGGCGCCGGCATTCCGCCATCCCGGATTTTTCCTTTTTTCATTGCCATTCCTGTGAACTGTCCATGCGCCCAGCCCGTGCCCTGATTGATCTGTCCGCCCTTCGTCATAACTACCGCCTGGCCAAGCGCCTGTCCGGGTGCCGGGCGCTGGCCGTGGTCAAGGCCAACGCCTATGGCCATGGTGCTCTGGAATGCGCAGCCGCGCTGGCCGACGAGGCAGACGGTTTTGCCGTATCCGCCATCGAGGAAGCGCTGGAGCTGCGCGAAGCGGGTCACCGCCAGCCGATCGTGTTGCTCGAAGGCTGGTTCGAGGCCAGTGAACTTGGGTTGATCTGCCGCCATGATCTCTGGCCGGTGATACATCACCACGGACAACTGCAGGACCTTGAGCAGGCTGATATCGCCCGCCCTCTTCATGTCTGGCTCAAACTGGACAGCGGCATGCACCGTACCGGATTCAGCCCTGCCGAATATCCGCACATCTGGCGCCAGCTGCAGGCCAGCGCCAAGGTGGCAGAGCTGACCAGCATCACTCACTTTTCCCGCGCAGATGAACCGGAAACCGGGCGTACCGAACAACAGCTGGACGTCTTTCGTCAGGCCACCTCAGGGCTGCAGGGCAATACCAGCCTGTGCAATTCCGCCGGCGTGCTGGCCTGGCCCCAGGCACATGGGAACTGGGTGCGCCCCGGCATCATGCTGTACGGCGCTACCCCGTTCGCCTTCGCGCAGCCACAGGCGGCAGACCTCAGACCGGTGATGCAGCTGGACTCCCGGGTGATCGCGGTGCACCAGATCGGCCCCGGCGAGCCCGTCGGTTACGGGTCGCGCTTCACCACCCGCCGGGCCAGCCGCCTGGGTCTGGTGGCCATGGGGTATGCCGATGGGTACCCCAGGCACGCCGTGGACGGCACGCCGGTCCTGGTAGACGGTCAACGTACCGCCCTGGTCGGCCGGGTATCCATGGATATGCTGACGGTGGATCTGACCGACCTGCCGGCCAGTGGCCTGGGCAGCCATGTACGGCTGTGGGGCACCGGCCTTGATGCAGGGGAGGTGGCCAGCCACGCCGGCACCATTTCCTACCAGCTGTTCTGCAACCTCAACCGGGTGCCACGCCATTATCAGGAGTGACTGACAGTCTTCCCGAAAAGGACGGCGTAGCGCCCTCTGACGCAGCGTTGAAGATAACGAACGGCCGTGCAACAATATCGTCACCCGTTCGCCCTGATCCGTTCAGTTGACCTCCCGGAGGACCCCGACCTTGGATGTTGGTGCCCGACTGAAAACCATACGCAAGCTCAAGGGCCTGTCCCAGCGCGAGTTGGCCAAGCGCGCAGGCGTCACCAACAGCACGATTTCCATGATCGAAAAGAACAGCGTCAGCCCTTCGGTGAGCTCACTGAAGAAGGTGCTGGGAGGCATTCCCATGTCGCTGGTGGAATTCTTTTCCCTCGATACTCCGCAGGCCCGCCAGCGCAAG
This sequence comes from Halopseudomonas pertucinogena, assembly GCF_014646575.1. Taxonomy (GTDB): domain Bacteria; phylum Pseudomonadota; class Gammaproteobacteria; order Pseudomonadales; family Pseudomonadaceae; genus Halopseudomonas; species Halopseudomonas pertucinogena. The sequence continues at coordinate 126,288 of NZ_BMNN01000004.1, forward strand.
GTCATCTACCGTGCCGACGAATTGCTGGATATCGGTAGCAACAAGGTGATCATGCAACTGATCGGCAAGGATCATCCCCGTCGTCAGCTGTCCTTCCTGCGCGAAGTCTATCCGCCGGAGGCCGATGCCGGGCCGGATATGCTCTGCCACGAGGGGGAAGAGGCCGGGCTCGTCGTGCGCGGCCGCCTGGAGCTCACCGTCGGTGAGGAAGTACACATTCTCGATACCGGCGACAGCTATTACTTCGAGAGCAGCCTGCCGCACCGTTTCAACAATCCCTTCAACGAGCCCTGTGAGCTGGTGAGCGCAACCACACCGGCCAATTTCTGATAGGACGCCGCGTCAGTAGTTCGGTGGATAGTTGCCGAGAATCCGCGCCATCCGCTCATGCATCTCCCGGCTCCGTTCGATGGGTGACATGCGGTCGTCGACCCGCTGACTGTCGCTGCCCCGCCATACCAGGCGGCCATCGCGCCTATCCATGAGGTCCAGCTGTACCGTCATTACCTGGTAATCCACCGTGCGGGTCTGGGTGTAGCCCGGTCCGCCCCAGTAGGGCCCCCAATACCCCCAGGCGCCGCCATGGTGGGTAGTGATGTTATCCCGGCGCATTTCGACCACCACCGACGCCCGCACCTGCAGGTCCGCCGCAGCCGGGTCCGTCGCCGGCCGCAGACCACGCACGTCCAGCTGGGCGGCTACCGCCTCCTCGACCCGCTGGGTGGTCAGGTCGCTCACCAGTCGCGGATCATCGGGCGCATAGGTGACCGAGGGTGTCGCCCAGGCCCAGGTCTGGTATTGGCCGAAATCCCGGTTGAGGTCGAAATCCGCCCGCGGTCCGGTGGTCTGACATGCGCCGAGGAACAGCACCACGGACAACAACATCGATAAACGAAACATGGCAACCTCTGCGAAATATGGCGGTCTATGACATCAGACTGCCCTGATAAATGTTGGTTCTATGGTAACCGCCGCGTGCGGAGGCCATAAGGGGAGATATCAGCGGCGGTGGATAACGACAAAGAACAAAGGAGTCAGCCCAGATGCGAACAGTGAAGAAGATCGCCCTAGCCACCGCAACCGTCAGCGCCCTCACGCTGGGGTCGATGTCCGTTTATGCCGCCGACGGCGACATGAGCCGCCAGCTGACCGAAGCCCGCCAGGAAGGCTCGGTATGGACCGCCTTCGCCCTCAACCGGCATCTCAGTCCCTTCGCCATTGACGTTGATATAGAAAACGGTGTCGCCACGCTCACCGGCGAGGTCGAGTCGGATGTCGAACGGGATCTGGCCGAACAGGTCGCCCTCGGCGTCGAGGGCGTGAACGAAGTGGACAACCAGCTGCGAGTCAGCGGTGAAGGCGCCCAGCGCACCGCTGACGGCGACCGCACTTTCTCGGATCGCTTCAACGATGCAACTACTACCGCAACGGTGAAGTCCAAACTGCTGTGGAACCGCAATACCGAGGGTCTCGATATCAAGGTCAGCACCCGCAACGGCATTGTCACCCTGGAGGGACGCGCCGGCAGTGAGGCCGCCAGCGAGCTGGCAGAGCGCCTGGCCCGCAATACCGAAGGCGTGCGCCGAGTGGAGAACAACCTTACGGTCAGCGCTGAAGGCGGCACCGCGGACAAGGCCCGGGATCGGGTAGATGATGCGGGCGGGGCGATCAGCGATGCCTGGATCACCAGCAAGGTGAAATCCAGTTTCCTGTTCAACAGCAGCCTGGACGGCCTGGACATCTCGGTCGATACCAAGGAGGGACAGGTGACCCTCAGCGGTCAGGTCGACAACGACGCGGAGAAATCACTGGCCGTGGAGATCGCCGAGAACATCCGCGGGGTACGCACCGTCAATGCGGACAACCTGCGGATCAGCGGAACCGAAAGCTGACAATCGACACATTCCGATTTCTGACAACCGAGGAGAACCACCATGCTGAGCTGGGCCATTACCTTCCTGATCATTGCCATCATCGCTGCGGTTCTGGGCTTTGGTGGTATCGCCGGCACCGCCACGGGTATCGCAAAGATACTGTTCGTCGTGTTCCTGGTGCTGTTCATCGTGTCCTTCGTCATGGGACGCCGTCCGCGACTCTGACGCTCATCGGCAATAGACAACGCCCTATCCGCCATCCCAGATGGCAGATAGGGCGTTTTCCGTTATGGCTGCGACCTTGAGTCACTTGCCCGCATCAACCCGCAGCGTTTAGGCTTGGCAGCCCGTTCTCCAGGAGTGGCATCGTGAGGATTACCGTCTGGGACCTGCCCCTGCGTTTGTTTCACTGGTTGCTGGCAGCAGCCGTTGCCGGTGCGCTGATTACCATCAATCTCGGTGTGAGCTGGATCGAATGGCACGCTCGGTTCGGCCTGGCCGTGGTCGGCCTCATTGCATTCAGGTTGGTGTGGGGTGTGGTCGGCTCGACCCATTCGCGTTTCGCCAGCTTTGTTCCCACGCCCAGCGCAGTTGCTTCCTACGTCCGCGGCCACTGGCGGCAGCCGGGTCATAACCCGTTGGGCGCACTGTCTGTCTATGCGATGCTCGGGCTGTTCGGCTTCCAGGCCGTGAGCGGACTGTTCACCACCGATGAGATAGCTTTCAGCGGCCCGCTTACCCGTGCGGTATCGAGCGATCTGGTCGCCACCCTGAGCCGGCTCCACCGTCAGACCGAGTGGTGGCTTTACCTGCTGCTGGGGTTGCATGTGCTGTCGATAATCGTGTACCGGCTGCGCGGCATAAAGCTGGTCGGGCCGATGATTCATGGCCGGAAGGAGGTGGATCAGACGGTACCCCAGCCCCGCGGGGGCGGTGTGCTGGCTTTCATCATTGCGGTGGGCATTGCCGCGGCCGCTGTGTGGCTGGCCAACGGCAGCTGGATTCCGGTGCCGCCACCGGCCCCGGCTCCAGCCTGGTAACGCAGGTGCGGGCACGGCCCGCACCGCTACGCATCAGTCCATGCGGTACTTGTCGTGGCAGCCCTTGCAGCTCTGTCCTACTGCGGCAAAGGCAGTCCGGATGGCACCCTGATCATCCGCTTCGGCCGCGGCTACCAGCTCACCGGTGGCCCTGCTCAGATCACCCGAAAGCTTCGCGACGTCATCGAAATTGTCGAACATCTCCGGTTTGACCCGGGTGGTCTGCGAGCCGACCTGCCTGTCGGTGCCCGGCCCGTAGAGGGCGCCCATGCCCGAGTTGGCAATGGCGTTCAGGGTGTTGGCTGCAGCCAGGATCTGCTGCTGGTCGTAGGCAACGCTCTGGTCGATTACCTGGGCCTTGATCTTGCCCATGTTCCAGGACATGTAGCTGTAGCCCGCCTTGCGCAGCTTGATCTGGTCTTCCGGGGACACCGCCGCCTGGGCGGTGAAACTGACGGCAGCCACAGCAACGGCCAGCGCTCCGGCCAATACGGATCTCATCACTTGAAGTGCTCCTTGTCTTGTGGATATCCGGCAGCGCAGCGCTGCCGGCCACTGGTATAGCGGGCAGCACCGGAAAAGACCAGTGACCAATGGTAGCAGGGTGTTACTCTGCGCTCGCCACAGCGACCGGAGCCGCTTCGCTGAGGGTGTTGAAGGCGATATGGGTACTGGGAAAGACATTGACCACCAGCGTGCGCAGCCAGTCCGTATCGGCAAGCTGATCCATCACCGGGCCCTTCACCTCCGCCAGGTGCACATCGATGCCCTTTTCGTGGAGCCCCAGACTCAGCTCGCCGAGCATGTCCAGCCCGGTACTGTCGATATGATTGACGGCCGACAGGATAAGCAACAGGTGGCGAGTGTCCGGGTAATCGCACAGCGCCTGGAAGATGGCCCGCTCGATGGCACGGGTATTGGCGAAGAAGATGTTCTCGTCAATGCGCACCGCCAGCAGCTGCGGCTCGATCTCCACCAGGTGGCGCCGGGTATTGCGGAAATACTGGGTGCCGGGAACCCGTCCCACCACTGCCACATGCGGCCGGCTGCCACGCCAGAGCTGGGTGACGATGGACAGGCCGACGCCCAGTACTATGCCCCCTTCGATACCCAGCAGTACCACCCCGGCCGCCGTGGCGACCAGTGTAGCGCCCTCGCGGCGGTCATATCGCCAGGTCCGCCGCAGCCCGGCCACATCAATCAGCGGCGCGACAGCAACCAGAATGACCACCGCCAGTACCACCAGCGGCAGGGAGGCGAAGACCGGCGCAATGGTCATCAGGATCAGCGCCAGCACCGCCGCCGACACGACCCCCGCCAGCGGGGTATTTGCTCCCGCCTCGATATTCACTCCCGAACGGGAAAATCCGCCGCAGACGGCAAACCCGCCGGTCAGTGCGGCGCCGATGTTGGCGGTACCCAGCCCCAGCAGTTCGCGATCCGGGTCGATGCTCTGGCGCTTGCGTCGGGCCAGGGACTGGGCGATGGAAACGCTCTCGACAAAGCTCACCAGGCTGATCAGGGCAGCCGGCAGCATAAGCATGCCGAGGGTCTCCAGCTGCGGCGTGTTCCACACCAGCGAGGGCAGGCCGGCGGGCAGGCTGCCAACCACCGGTACACCCTGCTCGGCCAGATCGAAACCCACGGTCAGCAGCATGCCGACGGCGACCACCAGGATCGGTGCCAGGCGCGCCAGTACCCCGGCCACCGCCTGGTTCACCCCCAGGGAATGCAGGTGGGCTGCCAGCCGCGTGCGGGCATACAGCAGCCAGGCCAGCGCCAGCAGCCCCATGGCGAGCGCCAGCCCACTGCCGGGGTGCCATTGTTCGACCAACTGTGCCGGCGTGGTCGGCATGCGGTCCATGCCCAAGAGATGCGGCAACTGGCTGAGCAGGATGAGCAGCGAGGCGCCACTGATGAACCCGCTGATTACCGGGTGGCTGAGAAAATTCGCCAGAAAGCCCATGCGCAGCAGCCCGAGCACGAACAGCAGCACGCCGGACATCAACGCCAGCCAGATTGCCAGCTGCAGATATTCGGCACTGCCGATGCTGGCCATCGGCGCCAGCAATGCAGCCGTCATCAGTGCAGTGACCGCCACCGGTCCCACCGACATGCTCATGCTGCTGCCGAACAGGGCATAGCCGATCAGCGGCAGCAGACTGGCGTACAGTCCGATCTGCACCGGCAGACCGGCCAGCATGGCGTAGGCCATGCTCTGGGGGATGATCATGATCGCGGTGACCACGCCGGCCACCAGGTCACCACTCAGCCACGCCAGCCGGTAGTTGCGCAGCCAGGCCAGCCAGCCATCCCCTCCGGGGGGCAGTAATCGGGGGTTGTCCCTCATGCGTGCTTCCCGATCATCAGCATTGTTCTCGTCACCCCCATACCACTGCGAATGCTATTGGCCACCGGCATCAAACGATCTGTCAGTGTAGCCCCAGCGGCTGTGGGGTGGCCAGAATGGCACGGCTCACTGGAGCGGGGCGGCCGGATCGGGGATACTCGACAGACGTTCATTACGAGGGACCCTGTATGGCATCGCACGCTTTCGATCTGACCGGCCGCACCGCCCTGGTTACCGGCGCCTCCAGCGGCCTGGGCGCCCATTTCGCCCGTACCCTGGCCGACGCCGGTGCGCGGGTGGTGGTCACCGCACGCCGAATCGACAGACTCGAATCCCTGGTCAGTGAGCTGCAAGCGAGGGGCTGTCAGGCGCTGGCCATTCCCATGGACGTGACCGAGGCGGACAGCGTCAACGCCGCCTTCGATCAGGCCGAGCAGCAGTGGGGCATCATCGATATCCTCGTCAACAACGCCGGAATCGGCGACCCGGTGATGTTTCTCAACATGACCGAAGGCAACTGGCGCAGCATGCTGTCCACCAACCTGGATGGCGCCTGGCGGGTCGCCCATCGCGCCAGTCTGGCAATGGCCAGGGCCGGGCGGGGCGGCAGCATCGTCAACATCGCCTCGATACTCGGTCTGCGAGTGGGCACGGCGCTCAGCCATTATGCGGTGGCCAAGGCCGGCGTGGTGCAGCTGACCAAGGCCATGGCGCTGGAGCTGGCGCGTAATGACATCCGCGTCAATGCCATTGCCCCGGGCTATTTCCGCACCGAGATGAACACCGATTACTTCGACACCCAGCAAGGTCAGGACTATATCCGCAGCAAGGTTCCGATGCGTCGCCTCGGTCAGCTGGAAGAGCTGGACGGGCCGCTGTTGTTGCTGGCCAGCGAGGCCGGATCATTCATCACCGGGACCATCATCAATGTGGATGGCGGGCACCTGAGCAACAGCCTCTAGGGCAGCACCGATCAGCGCAACGCGGCCAGCACCGGCGCGGTATCAGGCCGCACACCGCGCCACAGCAGGAAAGCTTCAGCGGCCTGCTCGACCAGCATGCCCAGACCGTCCAGACAGCGGGCCGCACCCTGACGGGCGGCCCAGCGGTTGAAGACGGTGGCCTCGCTGCCGTACATCATGTCGTAGCACCAGGTATGGCCGGTGCTGATCAGGCTCGGGGCCAACGGCGGCAGCTCCCCATCAAGACTGGCCGAGGTGGCGTTGATGATCAGGTCCACCGACTCCTCTATCCAGTCGAACCCCGCAGCGCTGATCGGCCCCCGGTCGCGGAACAGCATGGCCAGCTGCTCGGCCTTCTCCACGGTGCGATTGACCACGCACAACTGGGCCGGCATCGCCTCCAGCAGCGGCTGGATCACCCCCCGCGCGGCCCCGCCGGCGCCTACCAGCAGGATGCGCTTGCCCCGCAGATCGAAGCCGGCGTTGTGCTGAATGTCCCGGACCAGCCCCTTGCCATCGGTGTTGTCTCCCAGCAGCCGACCGTCTTCCAGACGTTGTACGGTGTTCACCGCGCCGGCCAGTTCTGCCGCGGCGGTACGGCTGTCCACCAGCTGCCAGGCCTGCTCCTTGAAGGGTACCGTGACATTGACCCCGCAGCCCTGGTCGAGAAAGCCGCGCAGCGTGCCGGCAAAATCATCCAGCGGTGCCAGCAGCGCTTCATAGGTCAGCTGCTCACCGGTCTGCTCGGCAAACATGCGATGAATCAAGGGGGATCTGCTGTGGCTGATCGGATTGCCGATCACGGCGTACCTGTCCATTACTGCTCCTCCTGCAACCAGTCACGGGGCGGCAGGAACTCCTCCACCAGTCGCGCCTCGGCACTGCCGGGCTCCGGCTGCCAGTTGTAGCCCCAGCGCACCGTTGGCGGCAGGGACATGAGAATGGATTCGGTACGCCCACCGGACTGCAGGCCGAACAGGGTGCCCCGGTCCCAGACCAGATTGAACTCCACATAGCGGCCGCGGCGATATTCCTGAAACGCCTTCTGCCGCTCGTCCCAGGGCGTGTCCCGGCGCCGTTCGACGATGGGCAGGTAGGCTTCCAGATAGGCATCGCCGATCGCCCGCATGAAGGCAAAACAGCGTTCGAAGCCCCACTCGTTGAGGTCATCGAAGAACAGTCCGCCGACGCCCCGCGCTTCCTGGCGGTGCCTGAGATAGAAATAGTCGTCGCACCATTTCTTGTAGCGGGGATAGACGTCGTCGCCGAAGGGCGCGCAGGCGTCCCGGGCGACCCGATGCCAGTGGATGCAGTCTTCCTCGGTGGCGTAGTAGGGCGTCAGATCGAAACCGCCGCCGAACCACCAGACCGGATCGGCGCCTTCCTTTTCCGCAACGAAGAACCGCACGTTGGCGTGGGAAGTGGGCACATGGGGATTGTCCGGGTGCATCACCAGCGACACGCCCATTGCCTGGAAACCACGGCCGGCCAGCTCCGGGCGGTGCGCAGTGGCCGAGGGCGGCATGCCTTCGCCATATACATGAGAGAAGCCGACGCCGCCCTTTTCCAGCAGCGCGCCGTTTTCCAGAATGCGCGAACGCCCACCGCCGCCGCCCGGCCGCTGCCAGTCATCCTCGACAAACCGGGCGCGCCCATCCGCCTGCTCAAGGGCCGAGCAGATGCGGTCCTGCAGGTTCATCAGGTAGTCCTTGACGGCGGTGATGTCGGCGGCGGGTATGGTGTTCACGGTTACCTCTCAGGCGGGGCGGATGACGGTATCGGTCTGCAGATCCCGGATGATACTGGGATTGCGCTGCGGACCCAAAGATCCACCCACTATAGCGTCCAGCTGGCCGTGGAAGTACTGCTCCACCCGCAGGCGGGTGCGGGCCGCCGGCCGGCCGGCGGGGTTGGCGGAGGTCGAGACCAGCGGACCACAGGCACTGCACAGCTGGCGCACCAAGGGGTGGGCGCTGACCCGCAGGGCAACGGTGGCATGATTGCCGGTGATCCAGTGGGGCAGCCGGCCCTGGTGCGGCACCAGCCAGGTGTTGGGGCCGGGCCAGGACAGCTGCAGCTTGGCGAACTGCGCCTGGGGCAGGTCCCATAACAGGAAGTCGAACTGCTGAATTTCGGCCGCGACCAGAATCAGCCCCTTTTCCATCGGCCTGTGCTTGAGCCACAGCAGGCGCTGCACGGCCTCGGCATCCAGCGGGTGGCAGCCCAGCCCCCACACCGCTTCGGTGGGATAGGCGATCACCCCACCGGAATGGATCACCCGTCTAATCTGTCCCAAACGCCAGTCTGCCAGCATGCTGCCCCCGTTTATCCGCGAGTGGCGACATTAGCCGAGCCGTCGCCGGCACTCAAGCAGGGTTTGCGACAGTTCTGCAATAACCCTGCGGGGTGTGTCGTACATGGCCATCCAGTTCCAGCTCCATCAGCCCCTGCAATACCTGATGGATCGGCAGATCAGCCTGACTGGCCAGCCAGTCGGCGGTGACCGGATCATAGCCGAGCCAGCGCCACAGCGGGTGCTTCACCACTGCGCTCGCCGGCTCCTCCGTCTGCTGCAATGCGGCTTTGAGCGGCAGCCTGAGCGCCTGCAGTACGTCCTGCACCGTTTCCACCAGCGTGGCACCATCGCGCAACAGCCGGTGGCAGCCACGGGCCTGGGGGTTGTGTATCGAACCGGGCATGGCGAATACCTCGCGGTTCTGCTCCATGGCCAGCCGCGCGGTGATCAGCGAGCCGCTGTTCAGGCTGGCTTCGACCACCAGGGTGCCCAGGCTCAGCCCACTGATGATGCGATTGCGCAGCGGGAACAGACCGGCGTGGGGACTGGTCTGCGGCAGCTGTTCGGAGACCAGCGCGCCGCCGTTCGCCACGATGTCGTCCGCCAGCCTGCGGTGGCGACGCGGGTAACAGTTGGCCAGCCCGGTCCCCCATACCGCGATGGTCTGGCCGTGGGCGTCCAGCGCACCCTGGTGGCACGCGCCGTCAATGCCCAGCGCCATGCCGCTGGTGACCGTCAGACCGTTCTCGGTGAAGCTGCGGGCGAAGGCGCGGGCAGTGGACGCACCATGGGGACCGGGATGGCGGGTGCCGACCATGGCAATCTGCGGATCGGACAGCAACGCCGGGTTACCCTGAACGAAGAGCACCAGCGGCGGATCGCTGATCTGTCTCAGCAATGCCGGGTAGAGGGGGCTGTCGAGCGTCAACAGGTGACAGCCGGGCTGCTCCAGCCAGGCCAGGCTCTGGTCGATGCCGCGCTGGATGCGCTCGTCGCCCTGCTGGCACCTGACGATAGCGTGCTGGATGCGTGCACCCACCCCCAGCGCACTGAGTGAAAGCAGATCACTGTCGAGCAACGCAACGGGATCGGCGACCTGCTCGAGCAGTTCACGCCGGGACGCCGGACCCAGCCCCTCCAGCAGGCTCAGGGCCAGCCAGGCCTGACGGCGATCGTTCAGGTCGAGGGACATGGCAGGTTATCCGGGGCAGGCGGGGAAGCAGGACGCCACCCCGGGAGGGTGGCGTCCGGATGGGTCAGGGGTTGCGGACCTTGTCCATGATCGCCAGCTGGCGCTGGGCGTTGAGCACGATACCGTAGCTCATGCGGTCGTAGACACGGAACACCATCAGCAGACCGGCGCGCTCATCGGGCAGACGCACCCGCTCGTTCTGGATGCGGTCACGCACCAGCTCGCCGGTCTTGTAGATCGCCAGCACGTTGCCTTCCTTCAGGTTGTCCCGGGCACCCTTGTTGAGAATGACCACGTCGTACTGGCCGATCTGGGTCACGCCGTTGGGAACGTCGAGGATCAGTCCGTCGATGTCGTTCTCGGGATCACTGGGGAAGAAGGTAGACGACACCGCACGCTCTTCGGTTTCCAGCAGCCGATCACCGATGCGTACTTCCTGACGGCTGCGGCTGACCATCAGGGTGGCGATGTCGCGCTCGGTGCTCAGCACCTCGGCGTTGCCGATTTCCTGGGCGTGGATGCCGAGAAACTCGCCGGTCTGCGGGTCGGTATAGGTCTTGCCGCGACGGTACAGACCATATGCATTGATGTTCGGGTCCACCTCGCCACGGGCATAGACCCGGTTGCCGGCCCCTGCCACCACGCTTTCCGCCTCGCCGCCGATCACATACGGCGCAGCCTCCAGTTGCTCGGCGTCATCCATGATGCGACCGGCATTGAGGAAGGCGTTGATCGCTTCCAGCGGGATGGTCTGAATGGCTTCTGCCATCGGCGTGGAACGCACGCTCGGGGACAGCTTGATGGTGCCACCCTGCCCGCGGTTGACGGTCAGGCGCGGTTGCCCGTCGATATACACCAGGGAGATGATGTCGCCGGGGTAGATGAGATGGGGGTTGTTGATCTGCGGGTTGGCGTGCCAGATTTCAGGCCACTTCCACGGCAGATTGAGAAAACGGCCCGCGATGCCCCACAGGGTATCGCCCTTGACTACCTCATACCGTTGCGGGTGATTATCCTTGAACACCGACTCCTGCGCCTGTACAAGAATGCTCAACGAGAGCAGCACCAGGCCGAGTAATGTTTTCCTCATGACACGAATCCCTTTATTATAGAGGTCAGCACCCAGGTCCCAGCCAACACCGGCATGCGGACCAGCTATACTTCCAAGCTGCCTGCATATTAGCAGCACCTTTCATTCCAGTTCTACAAGTGCATCACAAACCGACATGGCCATACTGAATATTCTCGAATTTCCCGATCCCCGACTGCGCACCATCGCGAAGCCGGTCACCGTGGTTGACGACCGCATCCGCCAGCTGGTGGATGACATGTTCGAAACCATGTACGCCGCGCCGGGCATTGGTCTGGCCGCGACCCAGGTGAACGTGCATGAGCGGGTGATCGTCATCGATCTGTCCGAAGATCACAGCGAACCGCTGGTGTTCATCAACCCGGAGCTGGAAGTGCTCACCGACGAGCTGGACGAGATGCAGGAAGGCTGCCTCTCGGTTCCCGGTTTCTACGAAACGGTGACCCGCCCGGACCGCGTGCGGGTCAAGGCGCTGGGTCGTGACGGCGAACCCTTCGAGATGGTCTGCGAAGGCCTGCTGGCGGTATGCATCCAGCACGAGTGCGATCACCTGAACGGCAAGCTGTTCGTGGATTACCTGTCCAACCTCAAGCGGGACCGTATCCGCAAGAAGCTGGAGAAGCTGCACAGGGCCCAGGCCAACGCCTGAACCCGCCTGCCTGAAGGCTTGCCGCGGCAAGCCTTTTTCTTTACTGGTTGGATGTAGTCCTGATGAAAAGCACTGATCTGCGCATCGTCTTTGCCGGAACGCCCGAGTTTGCCGCGGCCCACCTCCAGGCGCTGCTGGATGCCAAACTGAATATCGTCGCGGTATATACCCAACCGGACCGACCCGCCGGGCGGGGCCAGAAGCTGACCCCCAGCGCTGTCAAGAAGCTGGCCTTGCAGCATGGTCTGCCGGTGTACCAGCCGCAGACCCTGCGCGCACCCGAGGCCCAGGCCGAGCTGGCTGCCCTTGAGGCCGACCTGCTGGTGGTAGTTGCCTACGGCCTGATTCTGCCCCAGGCGGTGCTGGATCTGCCGCGGCTTGGCTGCATCAACAGTCACGCGTCGCTGCTGCCCCGCTGGCGCGGTGCCGCGCCGATCCAGCGCGCCATCGAAGCCGGGGACAGGGAGACAGGCGTCACCGTGATGCAGATGGAGGCAGGGCTGGATACCGGCCCCATGCTGCTCAAGAGCCGTACCCCCATTGGTATGGATGAAACCGGCGGCAGCTTGCATGACCGCCTGGCCGAGATCGGCCCGGTGGCGGTCCTTCAGGCGATAGAGGGGCTGGCAGCAGGCACCCTCGAGACCGAGGTTCAGGATGACAGCCTGGCCACCTACGCGCACAAGCTGAGCAAGGCAGAGGCCCGCATCGACTGGGCACGGCCGGCAAGGGAGCTGGCGCTGATGATCCGCGCCTTTAACCCCTGGCCGCTGGCCCATGCCGGCTGGCAGGATCAACCCCTCAAGGTCTGGGCCGCCACGGTCGAGGAGGGCAGCGGCCACCCCGGGGAAATTCTCGACTGCAGCAGGGAAGGCCTGCTGGTGGCCTGCGGTGAACAGGCCCTGCGCCTGACCCGCCTGCAGCTGCCGGGGGGCAAGCCGCTGCCGTTCAGCGACCTCTACAACGCCCGGCGCGATCAGTTCAGCCCCGGCCAGCTGCTGGACAACGGCCGGTGAGCCCGCGGCTGGCGGCAACCCATGCGCTGGCGGTGGTCATGGCCGGCAAGGGTTCGCTGGGCAGCAGCCTGCCGGCCCAGCTGGACAGGGTGCCAGCTCGTGACCAGGCACTGGCCCGCGAGCTGGCGATGGGCACAACGCGCTGGTTCCACCGCCTTCAGGGGCTGGCCGATCAACTGTTGCAAAAGCCTCTGCGTGCCGCCGACCGTGATCTTCAGGCTCTGTTGCTGGTCGGCATGTACCAGCTGCTGTACACCCGGATTCCCGCCCATGCCGCCATTGCCGAGACGGTCGATGCTGCCGTCAAGCTGAAGAAACCCTGGGCCAAGGGGATGCTCAACGCGGTGCTGCGCCGCGTCCAGCGTGAAGGGTCGGCGCTGCTGCCCGGGCTGGAGCATGACCCGGTGATCCGCGTGAGCCATCCGCGCTGGCTGCAGAAGCGGCTGAAGGCCGATTGGCCGGAACACTGGGAAGCCATCTGCGCCGCCAATAATCTCCATCCGCCAATGACCCTGCGGGTCAACCGGCTGCAGGGGGAGCGTGACGCCTACCTTGCGCGCCTGAACAACGAGGGTATTGAGGCCAGCGCCTGCGGTTTCAGCGCCGACGGCATCACCCTGGCCGCACCGAGGGACGTATACCAGTTGCCGGGCTTTGCCGAGGGCGCGGTCAGCGTTCAGGACGAGGCGGCCCAGCTGGCGGCCCCCTTGCTGGAACTCAGACCCGGCCTCAGGGTATTGGACGCCTGCTGCGCCCCCGGCGGCAAGACCTGCCATATTCTCGAGCTGGAACCCGGCCTGCAGGAGCTGGTCGCGCTGGATCTGGAGCCGGCCCGGCTGGCCCGCGTGCAGGAGAACCTGCAGCGGCTGCAGCTCGAGGCTACACTCAAGGCCGCCGACGCCCGCCGGCTGGACAGCTGGTGGGACGGCCAGCCGTTCCAGCGCATCCTGCTGGACGCCCCCTGCAGCGCCACCGGTGTCATCCGCCGCCATCCGGATATCAAGCTCACCCGGCAGGCGGACGACATCGCTGCGCTGGCGGCGCTGCAGGGCGAACTGCTGGATCAACTGTGGCAAACCCTGGAGGTTGGCGGCATCCTGGTATACGCCACCTGTTCTGTCCTGCCGGAGGAGAACACCCGAGTGATCGAGGCCTTCCTTGCGCGCCAGGGCGGTGCGCGCCAGCTACCGATCACTGCGGAATACGGTGTGGAGCAACCCTGCGGTCGCCAGTTGCTGCCGCAGCCCAAGAGACACGATGGATTCTATCTGGCGAAACTGGTGAAGCTGGACAAGGGCCGTATCGTCGGATAACAGGACGGGCGCATGAAGATCATCATTCTCGGAGCCGGGCAGGTGGGCGGCAGTCTGGCAGCGGAGCTGGCCAGCGAGGCCAATGACATCACGGTGGTGGACGTCGACGCGGTGAAGCTGCGGGCGCTGGGCGACCGCCTGGACATCCGCACGGTCAGGGGCCGCGGCTCCCTGCCGACAGTGCTGCGCCAGGCCGGTGCGGACGATGCGGACATGCTGATCGCCGTCACCAGCAGCGATGAGACCAACATGATCGCCTGCCAGGTTGCCTATTCGCTGTACCGTACGCCCACCAAGATCGCCCGTATCCGCGAATCCGCCTATCTGACGCGCAACGGCCTCCTCGGCAACGACGATCTGCCGGTGGACGTGGTGATCAGCCCCGAACAGGCGGTTACAACCTATATCAAGCGGCTGATCCAGCATCCCGGCGCGCTCCAGGTGGTCGACTTCGCCCATGGCAAGGTGCAGCTGGTGGCGGTCCGGGCCTACCATGGAGGCCCTCTGGTCGGTCAGGAGCTGCGCTACCTGCGTCAGCATATGCCCGGAGTGGACACCCGGGTGGCGGCAATCTTCCGCCGCGACCGCCCGATAACGCCCCAGGGTGACACCCTCATCGAAGCCGATGACGAGGTGTTCTTCATTGCGGCTTCGCGGGACATCCGCGCGGTGATGAGTGAACTGCGGCGCGTGGAGAAACGCAACAGGACAGTGATGATCGCCGGCGGCGGCAATATCGGCGAGCGCCTGGCCGAAGCCATCGAGACCCACTACCGGGTGAAGATCATCGAAAACAACCGGGCCCGGGCCGACTACCTGTCGCAGAATCTGGACAAGTCCATCGTGTTGTACGGCAGCGCCTCGGATAAACAATTGCTGATCGACGAAAACATCGAGGAAGTCGACATTTTCTGCGCGGTCACCAACGACGACGAGGCCAACATCATGTCCTCGCTGCTGGCCAAGCGCCTCGGCGCGCGTCGGGTGATGGCGCTGATCAACAACCCGGCCTATGTCGACCTGGTACAGGGCGGGCAGATCGAGATCGCCATTTCCCCTTCCCATGCGACGATCGGGACGCTTCTTGCCCATGTCCGCCGCGGTGATATCGTCAATGTTCACTCCCTGCGCCGGGGCGCGGCTGAAGCGATCGAGATCATCGCCCACGGCGACACGCGCTCCTCGCGGGTGGTGGGTCGGGCCATCCGGGATATCCGACTGCCGCCGGGCACCACCATCGGTGCCGTGGTGCGCAACGAGGAGGTCCTCATCGCCCATGACAGCACGGTGATAGAGTCCGGCGACCACGTCATCCTGTTCGTCATCGACAAGAAGCACATCCGCGATGTCGAGCGGCTGTTCCAGGTCGGCCTGACCTTCCTCTGATATCCGCCAACAGGTAGCGCGCCATGCAGTACTCCCAGATACAGCGCATCACCGGCATTCTGCTCATGCTGTTCTCCCTCGGCATGCTGCCCGCCGCTGCGGTTGGCTGGTATCACCACGAACAGGCTACCCAGTCCTTCATCATCGGCTTTGCCATCACCCTGACTGTCGGTCTGCTGGTATGGTTGCCGGTGCGGCGCCAGCGCAACGAACTGCGCACCCGGGACGGCTATCTGATCACCGTGCTGTTCTGGCTGGTGCTCGGTTTGTTCGGCGCGATCCCCCTGTACCTGCTGGAGCTGCCCGACCTGAGCGTGGCCGATGCGGTGTTCGAATCCTTCTCCGGGCTGACCACCACCGGCGCCACCGTGATCACCGGGCTGGATACCCTGCCACGGGCGCTGCTGTTCTACCGCCAGCAGCTGCAGTGGTTCGGCGGCATGGGCATCATCGTGCTGGCGGTGGCGATCCTGCCGCTGCTCGGCGTCGGTGGTATGCAGCTGTATCGCGCGGAAATGCCCGGTCCGCTCAAGGACAACAAGCTCACCCCGCGCATCGCCGAAACCGCCAAGGTGCTGTGGTTCATCTACACCGGTCTGACCCTGGCCTGCGCCGGTGCCTACTGGCTGGCCGGCATGACCCTGTTCGACGCCATCGGCCACAGTTTCTCGACCATCGCCATCGGTGGATTTTCTACCCACGACGCCAGCATCGGCTACTACAACAGCCCGGCCATCGAAACCATCTGCCTGCTGTTCATGGTGCTGTCGGGGATCAATTTTGCGCTGCACTTCACCGCTTGGCGCTACCGCTCGGTGCGCAGCTACTGGCAGGACCCGGAGTGCCGCAGTTATCTGCTGATCCTGCTCGGGCTGGTGGTTGTCTGTACCCTCCTGCTGATCGGGTACCGGTATTACGATCCGGCGTCGGCGCTGCGCTACGCCGCCTTCCAGGCCGTGTCCATCGCCACCACCACTGGTTTCACCATCACCGACTTCTCTGCCTGGCCTTCGGTGCTGCCCTTCCTGCTGCTGTACGCCAGCTTCGCCGGCGCCTGCGCCGGCTCCACCGGTGGAGGCATGAAGATCATCCGGGTGGTGCTGGTATTCAAGCAGGGGGTGAGGGAGATCAAGCGGCTGCTGCATACCAACGGTGTATTTCCGGTGAAGCTGGGGCAGCAACCGGTGGGTGATCGGGTGGTGGAGGCGGTATGGGGGTTCTGTTCGGTCTACGTCTTCACCTTCGCCGTGCTGTTTCTGCTGCTGCTCGGCACGGGGCTGGATTTCGTCACCGCGTTCTCTGCCCTGGCCGCCTGCATGAACAACCTCGGTCCCGGCCTGGGTGACGTCACCGCGCACTACGGCGAGCTCAGCGCCACGGTGAAATGGCTGCTCAGCTTCGCCATGCTGCTCGGACGGCTGGAAGTATTCACCCTGCTGGTACTGCTGACGCCGATGTTCTGGCGCCGCTGACGCCGGTCTATTCCTCGTCGAGGAAGGCCATGCCGGCACCCTCGCCGGCTACCACGCGCTGGATCACCATGCGCAGCACCGGCGCCTCGAAGGGCATGTCCTGAACCTGGCCGGTCACTTCGGTACCGGGAGCCAGGCTGGCAAGCTGGGCGTTCTCGACAAACACGCCGCCATCGGACAGGTCGCGGGTCTGGCCGAATACATCACCGAGTTCCGGATGACTGATGCGGATGCGAGCCTTCATCACGGTCCGCGGGTATACGCGCTTGTTACTCATGCCGAACGTCCTTGTTGTTCAGTACCATTTCTTCTCGCCCGGGGGGCGCTTCTTGAAGCGTTTCATGGTCCACATGTACTGGCTTGGCCAGCGCCGCACATAGCTGCCCAGGGTGGCACTCAGTGCCGCCACTGCGGTGGCATCATCGTCACTATACAACGCCTCCGGAGCACGCTCGACCACCACCTTGAAGCCGCTGCCATCGGCAAGGCGCAGGCAGTGCAGGAAGACGCCATTGGCAGTACTGCCCTTGAGCAGGCCGGGGACGAATTTGCTGGTCAGTGCCGTGGCGCCGAGGAACGGCACGAACACCCCGCTCTTCATTGACGGCTCCGGATCGGCCGGTATGCCCACCGCGCCACCGCGGCGCACCTCACGCATGACGCTGATGATGCCCTCGCGGGTGGAAGCGGCCACCTTGTTGCCCAGCTGGGTGCGCTTTTCCTGCAGCAGTTCATCCACTGCCTTCAATTTCGGCGGCCGATAGAAGATGATCGGCGAACACTTCTGGCAGTACCAGTGGTTGAGCACTTCCCAGTTGCCCAGGTGGCTGGTGATGCCCACCACGCCCTTGCCTTCGGCCAGCGCCTCGTCAAGCAGGTGCTCGCCTTCCACCTCCCTGATCAGCGCCACCGTCTTCTGCGGACTCCACATCCAGGCGCAGGCGCTCTCGGCAAAGCTGCGGCCGATGTTCACCAGGGTTTCACCGGTCAGCCTCTCGCGCTGCTCGGCGCTCAGTTCGGGGAAGCAATGACGCAGGTTGATCCGCACCACTTCCCGCGAGCGGTTCGGCAGTTTCCACATCAGCCAGCCGACGGCGGCGCCGAGCCGCTGCGCCGCACCGAACGGCAACCGCGCAAACAGCTTGAGTGATCCCACCGCAACAGCGCCCTTGAGCTTTTCCACCTGCGCACTCCAGATCTCGAAAAGCGCCATTGTAGCCTGCACATCGGCGTCAGCCCACAGGCAGCATGCAGCTCCACAATTCCACCATCGGATGCCGCGCATCGGGTGGTCCAAGCCAGTCAGCAAGCGGCCTGCACCCCTGATTCCCGCACAGTTGGTAATCGCCAACCGCGCCGACGCCGCTGCGCCCCAGACGCAGCGGCTGGAGTGGCGACAGCTGCGGCCGGTAATGCCAGCTGCCGTCACGCAATACGGCATCGTGGGGGATCTCCATACCGGCGCCGCTGCCGCGCACGCGGGCCGCCTCCAGCACCAGACCGGCAGGGCTGAGCCGGTAATCTTCCTCCCAGCGGATTTTCTCCACACTGTGCTGCCAGGCCAGGGTGAACTCGGTCAGCGGCACCTGCGCCCACACCACCCCGGCGAGACCCAGGCATAACGCATTCATGCCAGGCGCGCTGCCCGCCGCGCCCGCCACCAGTGCTGGGCAATGAAGAGCAGGCCCAGGGCGAACCCCAGTTCATCAGTGATCGGCAGTGCCAGGATCATCAGCGCCCCGGCGGCAAAGCCCAGCCCCTTCTCCCACCAGGCCAGCGGGCGCATACAGTAGCCGGTAAAGACGATACCCCATAAACCAATGGCGAAGGCGGCCTTGACCAGCATGTAGACTACCGCCGTCCAGTCCCCGCCCTGCATCATCAACGCCGGGCTATAGACCGCCATGAAGGGCACCACGAAGCCGGCGACCGCAATGCGGATGGCCCACATGCTGATCCGCAGGCCGTTCTCCCGGGCGATGGGCGCGGCGGCGAAGCAGGCCAGCGCCACCGGCGGGGTCAGGTCGGCCATGATGCCGAAATAGAACACGAACATGTGCGAGACGATCAGTGGCACCCCCAGGTCGAGCAGCGCCGGTGCGGCGATGGAGCTGGTGATGATGTAGTTGGGAATGGTCGGGATACCCATGCCCAGCACCAGGCAGGTGAGCATGGTCAGCAACAGCGACAGGAACAGATTGTCCTGGCCGATGGCCAGGATGTAGCCGGCGAAGGTCGAGGCCACGCCGGTCAGCGAAACGATACCGATGATCACCCCTACCAGGACACAGGCGATCCCCACCGGTACCGCATGCCGCGCGCCTTCTACCAGCGCGTGCAGGCAGATCCGCAGGGTGTCGCGCCCGCCCTTGACGAACCAGCAGGCGGCCACCAGCGCGGCGATGACGCCAAAGATTACCCCGATGCCCAGCTGGAAGAAACCGGCACAGAGAACCCCCAGGGCGACCCAGAATGCGACCCGCAGCGCGGTGGAAGACAGCCGCAGGATCAGCGCCGAGCCGAGAATCACGATCGCCGTCAGCGCCAGCCCGATGGTGCCGGCGAACATGGGCGTGCGTCCGGAAAACAGCAGCCAGACCAGCACGACCAGCGGGATCAGCAGGAACCAGCGCTGGCGCACTGCCTCCCAGGCGCTGGGGCACTCTTCCTTCGGCAGGCCATGGAGCTTGGAGCGCCTGGCTTCCAGGTGCACCATCCAGAATACCGAGCCGAAATACAGCAGCGCCGGGATCAGCGCCGCCTTGGCCACCTCCACATAGGGCACGTTGATGGTTTCGGCCATGATGAAGGCGACTGCGCCCATCACCGGCGGCATGATCTGGCTGCCCATGCTGGAGGTCGCCTCGACGCCTCCGGCGAAGGCCGCGCGGTAGCCGAAGCGCTTCATCAGCGGGATGGTGAACTGGCCGGTGGTCACCACGTTGGCGACACCGGAGCCGGTGATGGTCCCCATCAATGCCGAGGACACCACCGATACCTTGGCCGGCCCGCCGGAACGATGGCCGAACAGCCCCATGGCAAAGTCGGTGAACAGGCGAATCATCCCCGCCTGCTCCAGGAAGGAGCCGAACAGGATGAACAGGAAGATATAGGTTGCCGATACGTAGGTCGGCGTGCCGTACAGCCCTTCGGTGCCAAAGGACAGCTGGTTAACGATCTGGTCCAGGCCATAGCCCCGGTGCGCCAGATCGCCAGGCAGGTAGTTGCCGAACAACCCGTAGGCGAGGAAAAGTCCGCAAATGATCGGCAAGGCGATCCCCATTACCCGCCGGGCCGCCTCGAACACCAGGGCGATGAGCACCAGCCCCACCGCCATGTCCAGCGGCGTCAGGTCACCCGAACGCTGGATCAGGTCCGCCTCGAAGTACCATTGGTAGAAGAAGGTAGCCATGCCGGCCAGTGCCAGTACCCAGGCCAGCGGCTGCCATGGCCGGGCCGAACCGCGCAGGGGGTAGCTCAGATAGACCAGCATCAGCAGGAAGCCGACGTGCCCGGCACGCATCACCTGAGTCGATAGGGGATGAAAGGCGGCGGTGATGATCTGGAAGGTGGAGAACGCCAGGGCCACATGGAACAGCGTCCGAGGCCACTCGGCGGGGCTCGCATGGAGCCCCTGATATTCGCTCATGGACTGCTCCTGCCGCTACTCTACTGCAGTACGCCCGCTTCCCTGTAGAACCGTTCGGCTCCCGGATGCAGCGGAATGGGCAGGTTGTCCGCGGCGGTCTCCAGCCGGATGGTCTTGGCAGCGGAATGGGCATTACCCAGCGCCGTCAGGTTGTCGAATATCAGCCTGGTCATCTGGTAGGCGATATCGTCGTCCACCTTTTCATGGCTGACCAGAATATTGGTGATCGCCACCGTAGGCACGTCCTCGTCCTGCCCGTCATAGGTTCCGGCCGGGATCACGCCGGGCTGATAGGCCGGATTGCCGATCTTCTGCACTACGTCTTCGGGAATCGCGACGAAGGTCACGGGCATGGTGCTGGCCAGATCACGGATGGCTGCCATGCCCAGGCCCGAGGACTGCAGGGTGGCATCAAGCTGGCGGTTCTTGATCAGCTCGACGGATTCGGCGTAGGGCAGGAACTCGACCCGGCGCATGTCGCCATAGCTGAGCCCGGCGGCGGCAAAGATGGCCCGTGCGTTCAGCTCGGTGCCTGATTTGGGTGCACCAACGGAAATCCGTTTGCCGCGCAGATCATCCAGCGTCTTGATGCCGGACTCGGCGCTGGCGACCACCTGGATGTAGTTATTGTAGGTGCCGGCAATCGCCCGCAACCGGGTCAGCGGTGTCCGGAAGCCGGCTTCTTCTACACCGTTCCAGGCGTCGGCAACCGAATCCCCGAGCGCAAAGGCCAGCTCACCCCGACCGTTCTGCAGGAGATTGAGATTTTCCACCGAGGCCTTGGTCGCCTGTACCGAGGGCCTGGCGCCATCAATCTGACCGTAAAGCTGGGAGATGGCCACACCAATCGGGTAATACACCCCGCTGGTACCACCGGTCAGCACGTTGATATAGGTGGGCGCTGCGTATACCGCAGTGGTTATGGTCAGCGCCGCGGCAGCTGCCAGCAGGCCGAGTCGTCTGGTAAGTCCCATAGGGTGATCTCCAGCGTTATTGTTGTTTATTCTGATCCGGTGGCGGCGGGAGCGCCGCCCAGCTCCGCATAACGAAAGCAGTCTTGAGTATGGTCCATAACCATGCCGGTTGCCTGCATGAATGCGTAACAGATGGTGGGTCCGACAAAGCTGAAGCCGGCCTGCTTCAGCGCCCGGCTCATGGCCCGGGCCTCGTCGGTAATGGCCGGCACCTGTGCATCGGCGCTGAAATGGTTGATCCGCGGCCGCCCATCGACGAACTGCCAGAGCCACGCCACCGGGTCCTCCCGTTCGGTCAGCCGCAGCCAGGCCCGGGCATTCTGCCGTGCCGCCCGCAGCTTCAGCCGATTGCGGATGATCCGCGGGTCCCGGGCCAGCCGCTCGATGTCCTCGTCGGTCTGTCGCGCCATGAACTGCGCATCGAAGTTGCGATAGACCTCGCGGTAGTGTTCCCGCTTGCGCAGCACGGTGATCCAGGCGAGTCCTGCCTGCACGCCCTCCAGGATCAGCATCTCGAACAGGTGCCGGGCGTCCCGGTGGGGTACGCCCCATTCCTCATCGTGGTATTGCCGGTAGAGCGGATCGCTGCTGCACCACTGGCAGCGAACGAGTGGCGTCGTGCTGGCATTCATGGCGGATATCCTGCGCTGAAGTTTGTCCTATGCTAGCGCGCCGCTCTGCACTGCGCACCCGGCGGGCCTTTGCCAAGCCACCCCCGCTATGACGTAAGATAACTGCTTAAATTCAAACGGAAGATATAATGCCTGCACCTACAGTAAACGTTTCAGTTACCCCCCGGGGCAGCATGGAAATCCTGTCCCAGCGTGAAGTCCGCAACCTCAGTGAGGTGGGTTCCGGCAGCACCTATCAGCTGTTCCGCCAGTGCGCCCTGGCCATTCTCAACACCGGCGCGCGGGTTGACGATGCCCGCAGCATCCTCGAGGCCTACGCCGATTTCGAGGTGGAAATCCGCCAGCTCGATCGCGGCGTCCGGCTCGACCTGCGCAACGCGCCGGCGGATGCCTTCGTCGACGGCCACATGATCTCCAGCGTGCGCGAGATGCTGTTCAGCGCCCTGCGCGACATCGTCTACACCGAGAGCGAACTGCACAACAACCGCGCCGACCTGAGCACGTCCAGCGGCATCACCGACTATGTGTTCCACCTGCTGCGCAACGCCCGCACCCTGACCCCCGGCGTCGAGCCGAAGATGGTGGTGTGCTGGGGCGGCCACTCGATCAACGAGGAGGAATACAAGTACAGCAAGCGAGTCGGTCACGAGCTGGGGCTGCGCAATCTGAACATCTGCACCGGCTGTGGACCGGGCGTGATGAAGGGGCCGATGAAGGGCGCCACCATCGCCCACGCCAAGCAGCGCGTGCTCGACGCCCGTTACCTGGGGTTGACCGAACCGGGGATCATCGCCGCCGAGGCGCCCAACCCGATCGTCAACGAGCTGGTGATCCTGCCGGACATCGAAAAGCGCCTGGAGGCCTTCATCCGGGTCGGTCACGGCATCATCATCTTCCCCGGCGGCGCCGGTACCGCCGAGGAGTTTCTCTATCTGCTGGGTATCCTGCTGCACCCCGACAACGCGGAGCTGCCCTTCCCGCTGATCCTCACCGGGCCGCGCTCGTCCGCCAATTATATCCAGCAGCTGCATGAGTTCGTCGGCGCCACGCTGGGCGAGCAGGCGCAGACCCGTTACGAGATCATCATCGAGGATCCGGTGCGGGTAGCCCGCCGGATGAAACAGGGGCTGGCCGAGGTCGAGCATTTCCGTCGCGAACGCAACGACGCATTCCACTTCAACTGGCTGCTGCGGGTGGAGCAGGACTTCCAGCTGCCCTTCGACCCTACCCATGAAAACATGGCCGCGCTGGAACTGCGCCGGGACACCCCGCCGCATCTGCTGGCGGCGAACCTGCGCCGTGCGTTCTCCGGTATCGTCGCCGGCAACGTCAAGGAGCACGGTATCCGTCTGATCGAGGAATACGGTCCGTACGAATTGCGCGGCGACGCGCAGATCATGCAGCCGCTGGGCGCGCTGCTGCAGGCCTTCGTCGACCAGCAGCGGATGAAGATACCCAACGGCGAGGCCTACCGACCCTGTTACCGGGTGGTCAGCTAGGCCATCCGGCCACAGGCGGTGCGGGGCGGAGCAGGGAACCATGCCGCCGCCCGCCGCCGACAAATGTCCCGCCATGCTGTATGCCGCCCCGCCACATTGTATACTTCGCCCTTTCTTCACAGTTGACCGGTGAAAAACGTGACACAGACAAACCCTGCCGCCCAGACCTTCCAGGGCCTGATTCTTGCGCTGCAAAGCTTCTGGGCCGAGCAAGGCTGCGTGATTCTGCAGCCCTACGACATGGAGGTGGGTGCGGGGACCTTTCATACCGCCACCTTCCTGCGCTCCATCGGCCCGGAAATCTGGAACGCCGCCTATGTGCAGCCCAGTCGCCGCCCCGCTGATGGCCGCTACGGCGAGAACCCCAACCGGTTGCAGCATTACTACCAGTTCCAGGTCGTGCTCAAGCCGAACCCGGACAATATCCAGGAGCTGTATCTGGACTCCCTGCGCCACATCGGGATCGACCCGCTGGTGCACGACATCCGCTTCGTCGAGGACAACTGGGAATCGCCGACGCTGGGTGCCTGGGGTCTGGGCTGGGAGGTCTGGCTCAATGGCATGGAGGTGACCCAGTTCACCTACTTCCAGCAGGTCGGCGGGGTCGAGTGCTACCCGGTCACCGGCGAGATCACCTACGGGCTGGAGCGCCTGGCCATGTACCTGCAGGGCGTGGACTCGGTGTACGACCTGGTCTACTCCGACGGCCAGTTCGGCAAGGTCACCTATGGCGACGTGTTCCACCAGAACGAGGTGGAACAGTCCACCTACAACTTCGAACACGCCAATGTCGAGAAACTGTTCGAGCTGTTCAGCTTCTACGAGAGCGAGGCCAACCGTCTTATCGAAGCCGAGCTGCCGCTGCCGGCCTACGAAATGGTGATGAAGGCCTCCCACACCTTCAACCTGCTGGATGCCCGCCGGGCGATCTCGGTGACCGAGCGTCAACGTTACATTCTGCGCGTGCGCACCCTGGCCCGCGCCATTGCCCATGCCTATCTGCATGCGCGCGCCCGCCTCGGCTTCCCCATGGCCACCCCGGAGCTGCGTGATGAAGTACTGGCCAAACTGAAGGAGGCCGAATGATGCAGGCTCAGGACTTTCTGGTTGAACTGGGCACCGAAGAGCTGCCCCCCAAGGCGTTGAAGCCCCTCGCCGAAGCTTTCCTGACCGGTGTGGAAAAGGGTCTGGCCGAGGCCGGCCTCACCTATCAGGCTGCCCGTTACTACGCCGCACCGCGCCGGCTGGCGGTGCAGATCGAGCAGCTGGCCACCGAACAGCCCGACCGCACCCAGCAGATGGACGGTCCGCCGCTGAAGGCGGCGTTCGATGCCGCCGGCAACCCGACCCAGGCCGCGCTGGGCTTTGCCCGCAAATGCGGGGTCGAGCTGGGCGAGCTGGACCAGAGCGGTCCACGCCTGCGCTTTGTACAGAATATTCCCGGTCAGCCGGCCAGCGAACTGCTGCCGGGCATCATCGACCAGGCGCTGGCTGACCTGCCGATCCCCAAGCGCATGCGCTGGGGAGCCGGCAAGACCGAATTCGTCCGCCCGACCCAGTGGCTGGTCATGTTGCTGGGCGATGAGGTGGTTCCCTGCCAGATCCTGTCCCAGCAGTCCGGCCGCGACTCGCGCGGTCACCGCTTCCACCACCCCGATCCGGTGGCGATAGGCAGTCCGGCCAGCTATGCCGACGATCTGCGCAAGGCGCATGTGATTGCCGATTTTGCCGAGCGCCGCGCCCTGATCAGTGATCGGGTCAGCAAGCTGGCCGCCGAGCAGCAGGGCAGTGCGATCGTCCCGGACGACCTGCTCGACGAGGTGACGGCACTGGTCGAATGGCCGGTCCCGCTGGTGTGCAGCTTCGAGGAACGCTTCCTCGAGGTGCCCCAGGAAGCGCTGATCTCCACCATGCAGGACAACCAGAAGTACTTCTGCCTGCTGGACAGCAAGGGCACCCTGCTGCCGCGCTTCATCACCGTGTCGAACATCGACAGCAAGGACCCGGCTCAGATCATTGCCGGTAACGAGAAGGTCGTGCGTCCGCGCCTGACCGACGCCGAGTTCTTCTACCAGCAGGACCTGAAGCACCCGCTGCAGGACAACAACGAACGGTTGGCCAATGTGGTCTTCCAAGCCGAATTGGGCAGCGTCTATGACAAGGCATTGCGGGTCTCCAGCCTGGCGGCCTTCATCGCCGGCAGCATCGGGGGCGATGCGGCCAACGCTGCCCGCGCCGGTCTGCTGAGCAAGTGCGACCTGGCCAGCGAGATGGTCGGGGAGTTTCCGGAGCTGCAGGGCATTGCCGGTTACTACTATGCCCGCCACGATGGCGAGCCCGATGAGGTGGCCCTGGCGCTGAATGAGCAGTATATGCCCCGTGGTGCCGGTGCAGAGCTGCCGAGCACCCTGACCGGGGCGGCCGTGGCGCTGGCCGACAAGCTGGATACCCTGGCCGGCATCTTCGGCATCGGCATGCTGCCCACCGGCAGCAAGGACCCCTACGCCCTGCGCCGCGCCGCGCTGGGCGTGCTGCGCATCCTCATCGAGAAGAGACTCGAGCTGGATCTGCACGCAGCCCTCGAGACCGCCATCAGTCAGTACGGCAGCGCAGTGAAGAGCGAAGGGCTGGTTGATCAGGTGCAGGACTTCATCTTCGACCGCCTGCGGGCCCGCTATGAGGACGAGGGGATCGATGTGGCCGTATACCAGTCGGTGCGTGCGGTCCATCCCGATTCACCGCTGGACTTCGATCAGCGTGTTCAGGCAGTGCAGGCCTTCCGCCGCCTGCCGGAAGCCGAAGCGCTCGCCGCCGCCAACAAGCGGGTGGCCAATATCCTGGCCAAGGCCGAGGGTGAGCTGCCCGGGTCGGTGGATCAGCAATTGCTGACCGAGGCTGCCGAGCAGGCCCTGGCAACGGCCGTGGCCGCCGCTGAGGACGCCGTGAAGCCGCTGGCGCAACAACGCCAGTACACCGCCACGCTGAACAGTCTGGCGGCGCTGCGCGAGCCCGTGGATGCCTTCTTCGACCAGGTGCTGGTCAATGCCGAGGACGAACGGGTCAAGACCAATCGATACGCCCTCCTGGCGCGCCTGCGCGGGCTGTTCCTGGGCGTGGCCGATATCTCGCTGATCGGATGAAACTGATCATTCTGGACCGCGACGGAGTCATCAACGAGGACTCCGACGCCTTCGTCAAGTCGGTCGAGGAATGGATTCCGCTGCCGGGATCCATCGAGGCGATAGCTCGTCTGTGCAAGGCCGGCTGGACGGTGGCGGTGGCCACCAACCAGTCCGGCCTTGCCAGGGGCTATTTCAGCGAGCAGACCCTTGAAGCAATGCACCGGCGTCTGCGCGAACTGGTCGCGGAGCAGGGCGGGCAGGTTGATCTGATCCGCCACTGCCCCCATGGCCCGGATGACGGCTGCGACTGCCGCAAGCCGCTGTCCGGCATGTTCCGCTCGATAGCCGAACATTACGGCCTCAGTCTGGATGGCGTACCTACCGTAGGCGACAGTCTGCGCGACCTGCAGGCCGGCGCCGCGCTGGGCTGCCAGCCGTATCTCGTACGTACCGGGAAGGGTGCACAGACGGAACGCAAACCGCTGCCGGAAGGCACCCGCGTATTCGACAACCTGGCTGCCGTAGCCGACTACCTGCTGGAAAACTGACCATGTCCCTGATGGCCCTGCGTGTCACGCTTTTCTACCTGATCCTGTCCACCACCGCCGTCCTCTGGTCCATTCCGATGCTGCTGATCGGGCCGTTGATGCCCTATCGCATGCGGTTCAACGTGGTGCTGGTGTGGTGGTGCCGGATGGCGATATGGCTGGCGAAGCACCTGGTGGGCATCAATTATCGGGTGACCGGCCTCGAGAACATTCCGGGACAGCCCGGCGTCATTGTGGCCAACCACCAGAGCACCTGGGAAACCTTTTTCCTGCAGCTGATCTTCAAGCCGCAGACACAGCTGATCAAGAAGGAACTGCTGTACGTCCCCTTCTTCGGCTGGGCCTTCGCCCTGCTCAAACCCATCGCCATCAACCGCAGCAAGGCCCGCAGCTCGCTGCAGCAGCTCAACCGCATCGGTGGCCAGCGGCTGCGTGAGGGCCTCTGGGTGCTGGTTTTCCCCGAAGGCACGCGGGTCGAGCCGGGCCAGCCGATCAGGTTCAGCCGCGGCGGTGCGGCGCTGGCCTGCGCCAACAACGTGCCCATCGTCCCGGTCGCCCACAACGCCGGCGAGTTCTGGCCGCGCAAGGGGTGGGGCAAGCGCGCCGGTACGGTACAGATACACATCGGGCCGGCCATCCACCCCGCAGGCTCGGATCCACGCTCCATCGTCGAGGCGCACAAGCAGGCCGAAGCCTGGGTGCAGCAGGCGATGCTGGAAATCCAGCAGCGCTGAGTCCTACCCGGCCAGCACCGGTACCCAACAGGCCAGGGCCAGCAGGCTCGCCAGCAGCACCGGCGGGGTGATCAGCAGGCCGATCTTCATGTACTGTCCCCAGCTGACCCGATAGCCCTTCTCCGCCAGCACATGCAGCCAGAGCAGGGTAGCCAGGCTGCCGATGGGGGTGAATTTCGGGCCCAGATCATTGCCTATCACGTTGGCGTAGACCATCAGCTCGCGGGTGGACTCCGAAAGGTGCGCCTGATCAATGGCCAGTGCACCTATAAGAGTGGACGGCATATTGTTCATGACTGACGCCACGAGGGCTGACAGGAAGCCGGTGCCTACCGTTGCCACCAGATCGCCCTGCTGCGCCAGCCATTGGAGCGCCGTCGCGCCCAGCTGGGCAAGCCCGGCATTACCCAGGCCGTAAACCACCAGGTACATGCCGATGGAGAACAGCACTATCTGCCATGGAGCGTGACGCAGGACGTTGTGTACCGAGACCACAGCGCCGTTACCCTTCTTCCACCAGCGCCCGGCAACGGCCATCAACAGCAGCGCTGCGGTCCCTGTCACCAGCGAGATGGGCACGCCCAGCGGTGCGGTGAGGAAATAGGCCACGAGCAGTACCAGCAGGATGGGGAAGGCCGCACGGAACACCAGCAGATCCCTGATCGCCGAGTGGGGGTGATCCAGCGCGGCGACTGAATAGCTTTGCGGTATCTGCCGTCTAAACACAAGCCAGAGCACCAGCAGGGTGGCGGCCAGGGAGACCAGATTGACCGGCACCATGACCGCGGCGTATCGGTCGAAGCCGATATCAAAGTAGTTGGCGCTGACGATGTTCACCAGGTTGGATATCACCAGTGGCAGGCTGGTGGTATCAGCAACAAAGCCGGTGGCAATGATGAAGGCAAAGGCAGCCGGGGGAGAGAAGTTCAGCCGCAGCAGAATCGCTATCACGATGGGGGTCAGCAGCAGAGCCGCTCCATCGTTGGCGAAGAAGGCGGCGATAAAGGCGCCCAGCACCACGATCAGCGGAAACAGCAGGTGCCCCCTGCCATTGCCCCAGCGGGCGACATGCAGTGCGGCCCAGGCAAAGAAGCCGGCCGCATCCAGTATCAGAGAAATGATGATCAGCGCGACAAAGGTGAACGTGGCGTCCCAGACGATGTCCCAGACCACTTGCAGATCAGTCCACTGAACCACCCCCATCAGCAACGCAACCAGCGCCCCGCCGAGGGCGCTCCAGCCGATACCCAGACCTCGGGGTTGCCAGATTACAAGCACGAGGGTGACTACGAAAATAGCAGATGCCAGCATGAACAAACCTGTGAGTCAGTGACTGCCCTGATTGACGCGGCGGGATACGGCTTCGGCTGTTTCAACACGCTCGGAGTAACGATCAGTGAGATAGCCCTGTCGCCCCCGGGTAAGCCAGGTGAACTTCACCAGCTCCTCACAGACATCCACGACGCGCAGGTAGAGTGGCGATGGTTTCATGCGGTCTGCCTCATCAAACTCGGTAAAGGCCCGGGGGACGGATGACTGGTTGGGTATGGTGAGCATCCGCATCCAGCGTCCGAGGATGCGCATCTGATTGACCGCATTGAAACTCTGGCTGCCGCCCGAGACCTCCATGACCGCCAGCGTCTTGCCCTGGGTCGGCCGCACGCCGCCCAGCGCAAGGGGAATCCAGTCGATCTGCATCTTCATGATGCCGGTCATGGCCCCGTGACGCTCGGGACTGACCCACAGCATGCCCTCCGACCAGGTGGTAAGCTCGCGCAGCTCCCGGACCTTCGGGTGATCCGCCTCGGCGTCGTCCGGCAAGGGCAGGCCCGACGGATTGAAGGTACGTACCTCGCAGCCGTACCAGCGGAGCAGTCGGGACGCTTCCTCGGACAGCAGCCTCGAGAACGACCGCTCGCGCAGCGACCCATACAGCACCAGTATGCGAGGCGGGTGCTTTGGGTCATCCGGGTGGGCAAGCATGTCGACGTCGATCGGATGCAACAGCGATGGGTCGATATTGGGCATGTCTTCGAAACGGCTATCAGGGATCATGCTGTCTGGTCGCCGTATTTCACAACCTCACCATCCTCCTTGGTGAACTCTGTTACGGGACGCTCCAGCAGATCCAGTACCAGTTCGGACGGTCGGCAGAGCCTCACACCCCGGTCGCTCACCACGATCGGCCTGTTGATCAGAATGGGGTGAAGCATCATGGCATCTACCAGCTGATCATCGGTGAGGGTCGCGTCGTCCAGGTGCAACTCGTGGTAGGGCGTTCCCTTTTCGCGCAACAGCGCCCGCGGCCCAACGCCCAGGCGGCTTATCAGCTCAACCAGACGCTCCCGAGTCGGTGGCGTGCGCAGGTACTCGATGATTTCCGGAGTTTCACCCGAGGCGAGGATCATCGCGAGAGTATTACGGGACGTCCCGCAGGCCGGGTTGTGATAGATCTGAATGGTCATCGTTGTCGGTTCTCTTCAGAGGGAGCGCAGCCGGCGAGCGTGTTCATGAGAGGCTCGCAGACCTCAGGATGGCCGGCGCAGCAATCGCGCACCAGAAACTGGAGCGTCTTCTCCATGTGGTCAAGATTCGCTCGATAAATAATCGAGCGACCCTGCCTTCGGGAAACCGCCAGCTGTGCCCGTGTCAGCACCGCCAGGTGCGCTGACATGGTGTTGTGAGGCACCGCAAGCTGGCGGGCAATTTCTCCCGCCGCCAGCCCCTGCGGCTCATGACGCACCAGAAGGCGAAAGACTTCAAGACGGGTGTCCTGGGCAAGGGCGGCGAAGGTGGCGGTAAGCTGGCTCGTTTCCATTCGTCCAAGAATATAGACATGACGTTTACCCTGCAAGGGTATTCACTGGTTGGTAGCGGCCGTCCCACGCACGGCAGATAAAGAAAACCCGATAGTTGCCTATCGGGTTTTCTGATTGCGGATGTAAGGCGACTGCTATCTAAACATCCAGATTGGATACCGCCAGAGCATTCTGCTCGATGAATTCGCGACGTGGCTCCACGTGATCGCCCATCAGCGTGTTGAAGATCTGGTCAGCGGCGATGGCGTCATCGATGGTGACCTGCAACATGCGACGGTTCTCCGGATCCATGGTGGTCTCCCAGAGCTGGTCGGCGTTCATCTCGCCCAGTCCCTTGTAGCGCTGGATGGTATGGCGGCGGGCGGTCTCGTTCATCATCCACTCCATCGCTTCCTTGAAGAACCGGATCGGCTTCCGCTTCTCGCCACGTTGGATGTAGGCGCCATCCTCCAGGAGACTCTGCAGCTTTTCGCCCAGATCGGCCATCGCGCGGTAGTCGTTACTGGCGAACAGGTCGCGGTTGAAGGTGACGTAGCTGGTCTGACCATGGCTCAGGATCTCGACTTCCGGTAGCCACAGCTGGCGTTCCCTGTCTTCGCGCAGACTCAGGATATACTCCTGGCCGGAACGAGCGTTTTCCTGAACCATTTTATTGAACGAAATCAACCAGTTATCCATAAACTCCTTGTCCGCCAGCAGCTCTCTGGACAGGCGCGGCAGGTAGATCAGGTGCTCCATGAGCTCCTGCGGATAGAGCCGACCGACGCGCTTGAGGGTCTTCATCACTTCCCGGTATTCGTTGACCAGCTTTTCCAGTGGTTCACCGGTAATCCCCGGAGCATGTTCGTTGACATGCAGGTAGGAATCCTCCAGTGCCGACTGGGTGAGGTAATCCTCCAGCGCCTCGTCATCCTTGAGGTACTGCTCCTGCTTGCCGCGCTTGATCTTGTACAGCGGCGGCTGGGCGATGTAGATGTACCCCTTTTCGATCAACTCCGGCATCTGACGGAAGAAGAACGTCAGCAGCAGGGTGCGGATATGCGCACCGTCAACGTCGGCGTCCGTCATGATGATGATGTTGTGGTAGCGCAGCTTGTCGATATTGAATTCATCGCGGCCGATACCGCAACCGAGCGCGGTAATCAGCGTGCCGACCTCCTGGGACGACAGCATGCGGTCGAACCGGGCCTTCTCAACGTTAAGGATCTTACCCTTGAGCGGCAGGATGGCCTGGGTCTTGCGGTTGCGGCCCTGCTTCGCAGAACCGCCCGCAGAGTCACCTTCCACAATGTAGAGTTCCGACAGGGCCGGGTCCTTCTCCTGGCAGTCGGCGAGCTTGCCGGGCAGGCCGGCGATGTCCAGCGCGCCCTTGCGGCGGGTCATCTCCCGAGCCTTGCGTGCAGCTTCACGGGCGCGGGCAGCATCGATCATCTTGCCCACCACCGCCTTGGCCTCGTTGGGCCGCTCCAGCAGATAATCGCTGAAGAACTTGTTCATTTCCTGTTCGACCGCTGTCTTCACTTCAGAGGAAACCAGCTTGTCCTTCGTCTGGGAGGAAAACTTGGGATCGGGTACCTTGACCGAGATGATCGCTGTCAATCCTTCTCGAGCATCGTCACCGGAGGTACTGACCTTGAGCTTCTTCAGCAGACCTTCCTGCTCGATATAGTTGTTCAGGCTGCGGGTGAGGGCGCCGCGGAAGCCAGCCAGGTGGGTACCACCGTCGCGCTGGGGAATATTGTTGGTAAAGCACAGCAGGTTTTCATTGAAACTGTCGTTCCACTGCATCGCAACTTCCACGGCGATGCCGTCGTCACGTTGCACATTGAAATGGAATATCGAGTTCACAGTGGTCTTGTTGACGTTGAGGTACTCGACAAACGCGCTCAGCCCGCCTTCGTAGCAGAACAGTTCACGCTTTCCGGTGCGCTCATCCACCAGATTGATGCCTACCCCGGAGTTGAGGAAAGACAGCTCCCGCAGCCGCTTGGCCAGTATGTCCCAGCTGAAGCTGATGCTGGAGAACGTCTCCTTGGACGGCTTGAAGTGAATCTGAGTGCCACTGGTCTCGGTTTCGCCGACGATGGCCAAGGGCGCCTGCGGGACGCCGTGATGGTAGGTCTGCTCCCATACCTTGCCGCCGCGGCGGATGGTCATCACCAGCTCCTCGGAAAGAGCATTGACCACGGAGACTCCGACACCGTGGAGACCCCCGGAGACCTTGTAGCTGTTGTCATCGAACTTGCCGCCGGCGTGCAGCACGGTCATGATCACTTCCGCAGCGGACACCCCTTCCTCGTGAATATCGGTCGGAATACCGCGGCCGTTGTCCTGAACGGTGATCGACTCATCGGTATGGATGGTAATGGTAATGTCGGTGCAGTGCCCGGCCAACGCCTCGTCGATCGAGTTGTCCACCACCTCGAATACCATGTGGTGCAGACCCGTTCCGTCGTCCGTGTCGCCGATATACATGCCGGGGCGTTTACGCACCGCATCAAGGCCTTTCAGCACCTTGATACTTGATGAATCGTAAGCTTTTTGTTCGGTCATTCTGTTTTCACTCCCAGACGTCAATCGGTCTGCACTATGCGTCCATGTTCCACGTGGAACATCGACAAAGGTGTATCGTTCTTCCAGCAATCCCGCATCTGCTCGGCTTCAACACTGCTGACGAATATCTGGCATTCGAGATCTTCTAGCAGTGTGCAAAGCGCTCGGCGGTGAGATTCGTCCAGTTCGGATGGCAGATCATCCACCAGAAACACACAATCTTGCTGTACGCCCTGGCGCTTGAGCAGCGAACCCTGGGCGATCTTGAGCGCGCATACCACGAGTTTCTGCTGCCCTCGGGAGAGCACATCCACTGCGTTCATCGTTCCGCTGCGCAGCCGCAGGTCCGCTCGCTGCGGGCCGGCCTGGGTGTAGCCCAGCACACTGTCCCGCTCGAACTGCTCATCCAGCACCTGATTCAGCGGCTTTTCCTTGTCCCAACCACGGTAATAACTGAGAGTCAGATCATCCAGCTCAACCAGCCGGGACAGAATGTCCTCGAAAACCGGCTTGAGCTGCTGCAGGTAGGCTCGGCGGTACTCGTCGACTTTCTCCGCAGCATTCACCACCTCTGACTCCCAGGGGGCAAGCAGGGAACGTTGTATTCTACCACGTCGAAGCAGGCTATTTCTCTGCTTGAGGCCTTTTTGCAGTCGCTGCCATACCGGCAGGAACTGATGTTCCACGTGGAACACTCCCCAGTCCAGATACTGCCGCCTTTGTTTGGGCGCGCCTTCCAGCAACCGAAAGCTGTCTGGATTAATCAGTTGCAGCGGTAACGTTTCAGCTAACTCAGCAATACTTCGAACCGTCTGACCATCGATGCGGATCTGGTAGTCCGCCTGTTTGCTGCGGGTGATACCAATGGAGTTCACCACACCACTGGGCTGAATTACCTCGCCAAAAACCGTGCAGGCATCCAGTCCGCGCTGGATTACCGGCTGCAGGCGAGTACTGCGAAATGATCTGGCCAGGCCGAGGAGGTGGATGGCTTCAAGCAGGCTGGATTTGCCGCTGCCGTTGGCGCCGTGAATGATGTTGATGCGGGGGGAGGGGTGAAGCGTCACCGGCTGCAGGTTGCGCACGCCGGTGACGGTAAGACGCTTGAGCGGCATAGGCTCAGAGACGCATGGGCATGACAACGTAGAGACTGTCGTCGGACTCCGCTTCCTGGATGAGCGCACTGCTGTTCGCATCTGACAGGGTGATACGTACCTGCTCGGTGTTCAATACGTTCATGACATCCAGCAGATAGCTGACGTTGAAGCCGATTTCCAGTGCGCTGCCCGAGTAATCAACTACCGCATCTTCCTCGGCTTCTTCCTGCTCCGGGTTATTGGCCTGAATCTTCAGCAGCGAATCACTGAGCATCAGTCTGATACCCCGATATTTCTCGTTCGAAAGAATCGCCGTGCGACTGAATGCGTTGCGCAGAGCCTGCCGGTCGGCTATTACCACCTTGTCACCGCCCCTGGGTAATACACGCTCGTAATCTGGAAACTTGCCATCCACCAGCTTGGAGGTAAAGGTGAAGTCGCCGGTAGTAGCGCGGATGTGGTGCGAGCCCAGGACGACATTGATCAGATCGTCCGCTTCGGCAAGCAACCGCGCCAGTTCGAGAATCCCCTTGCGCGGCACGATCAGTTGATACTTTTCCTGGTAGTCGATGTTGGCATCGACCGTACACATGGCCATACGGTGACCGTCGGTCGCTACGGCGCGGAGCTGGCCGGCATTGATCTCCAGCAGCATGCCGTTCAGGTAGTAGCGTACGTCCTGCTGCGCCATGGCAAAACCGGTGCGTTCGATGATTCTGCGCAACTTGTTCTGACTCACCGCAAAGCTCAGCGAGCCCTCGCCGTCCTCGACATTCGGGAAGTCGGCCGCCGGCAGGGTGGCCAGCGTGAACCGGCTGCGTCCGGCGCGAACAATCGCCTTGCCTTCCTCGATGCGGAAATTGATGCTGGATTCATCCGGCAACGATTTGCAGATATCCATGAGCTTGCGCGCCGGGACGGTGATTTCCCCGTCTTCGGCAGCTTCTTCGAGATTGATCCGGCCGATCAGCTCGACCTCAAGATCCGTACCGGTCAGTGACAGCGTATTTCCATTGACCACCAGGAGCACATTGGACAGTACCGGCAAGGTCTGCCGGCGTTCGACGACACCCGCCACCAGTTGCAGGGGCTTCAACAGGGCTTCGCGCTGGATGGTAAATTGCATTGTCTTCCTTCGACCTCGTGCAGGTTGGCAGTTTTTGCTTGGCACACACTCAGGTGGTCAGTGTCCGCAGCAGGTTCTTGTAATCTTCGCGGATATCCGCGTCAGTTTCACGCAATTCTGCGATCTTTCGGGTGGCGTGCAATACCGTAGTGTGATCCCGTCCACCAAAGGCATCGCCGATCTCCGGCAGGCTGTGGTTGGTCAGCTCCTTGGAGAGCGCCATCGCTACCTGACGGGGCCGGGCAACCGAGCGCGAGCGGCGCTTGGAGAGAATGTCGGCCACCTTGATCTTGTAGTACTCCGCCACCGTGCGCTGGATGTTGTCGATACTGACCAGCTTGTCCTGCAGGGCCAGCAGGTCCTTGAGCGACTCGCGGATCAGCTCGATGGTGATATCGCGACCCATGAAATGGGCGCTGGCGATGACCCGCTTCAGGGCTCCCTCCAGCTCACGGACGTTGGAACGGATCCGCTGGGCGATGAAGAATGCGGCGTCGTGGGGCAGATCGATACGCGACTGCTCGGCCTTCTTCATGAGAATGGCCACCCTGGTCTCCAGCTCCGGTGGCTCGACCGCGACGGTCAACCCCCAGCCGAAACGGGACTTGAGGCGTTCTTCCAGACCATCAATTTCCTTCGGGTAGCGATCGCTGGTGAGGATGACCTGCTGACCACCTTCCAGTAACGCATTGAAAGTATGGAAGAATTCCTCCTGGGAGCGTTCTTTTTTGGCAAAGAACTGAATATCATCGATCAGCAGAGCATCCACCGAGCGGTAATAGCGCTTGAAGTCATTGATGGCGTTCATCTGCAGCGCCTTGACCATGTCCGCCACGAAGCGCTCTGAATGCAGGTAGACGATCTTCGCCGCCGGATTCTTCTTCAACAGGTGATTACCCACCGCATGCATCAGGTGGGTCTTGCCCAGACCCACACCGCCATACAGGAACAGCGGGTTGTAGCCGTGCCGGGGGTTGTCCGCCACCTGCCAGGCCGCCGCACGGGCCAGTTGGTTGGACTTGCCCTCGACAAAGTTCTCGAAAGTGAAGCTGCGGTTCAGATAGCTGGTGTGCTTGATGACAGCGCCGCCCTGATCGGCGCGCTGAGGCGGCTGCGGCTCATCCTCCTCGACCCGGGGGTGATTGGCCGGCTCCGGCTGAAAACCGAGTCCGCGCTGATTGCGGACAGCGCTGCCGGCAGCTTCGGGCTCCGGCGCAGCGGGACGTGCCGGTTCGGCAGCAGCAGGCTCGGGAGCCGGCTGACGTGCCGGCGCCGCTGCGGCCGGTGCAGCAGCGCGTCGACTGCCTATAAGGAGGGATACCACCGGCGCCTGCCCCTGGGACAGGTCGTCCATGAGCTCCTGGATCCGGTTGAGGTACTTGTCGTTGACCCAATCCATCACAAAGCGATTCGGTGCATACAAGCGCAGCTCGCCCTGACCATCCTCCACCTGCAGCGGACGAATCCAGGTATTGAACTGCTGGGACGGAAGCTCATCGCGCAAGAAGTCCATGCATTGCTGCCAGAGTACAACAGACACTAAATTCCCCCGACGCCAAGCCTGTGCGGCTTGATCTGGCCATGAAAAAAGGTGCCGCGAGCCGGTGAGAACCGGGCCCGCAGAACATGCTGCATTCTAGCCCTTCGGCCCCCACTTATCCACACGAACATGGGGTGGATGCGACCTGGTCAACCCGCTGCGCAAGCGGATACCAACCACCTGCAGCGGACGCTGATCTGGCTGCAGGCCGCTGGGATCGAGGGGACCGGAGCCCTGTGGACAACATATGTACCGCGCTGTTGGCAACCAGGGCGCAGAACCGGGGATAAATCCCCCTGTGGATATCCTTGTCTTTTATCCACAACCCTGACACAGGCTCCCCAACGCTGGACGAACATCTTGTTCACCGATCCATCCTGCCCTGAAAGCAACGGTTGGTCAGCGTCGGAGACGTTTATCCACAGAAAAGTGAAGCCCCATTAACATCAACATCTTCTATCTTTTAAAAATCTATTCTCTGTATTGTTTATTTAACCGCGGCCCTGCAAATCAAATTGACCTTATGGTCCTGTTTCTCTAGAATCTCCGATCCCTTGAAAGGGCTTAGCGGCTCTGTCGTGAATTACTCAGGTATCTGAAGATGAAAAGAACTTTCCAACCCAGCGTTCTGAAGCGCAAGCGCAACCACGGTTTCCGTGCTCGTATGGCTACCAAGAACGGCCGCGCCGTTCTGGCTCGTCGTCGTGCCAAGGGCCGTCACAAGCTGTCAGCTTAAGACCGGATCTGCAGGTGAATCTCGGGTTCGGTCCTGAACACCGGCTATTGACGCCAGCACAGTTCAAGAACGTATTCGATGGAGCCACCTGCAAGGCCTCAGGTCCCACCCTTCTGCTGCTGTCCCGGCACAACGACCAGGCACATGCACGGTTGGGGCTGGTCATTGCCAAGAAAAATGTCCGGCGGGCCGTAGACCGAAACAGGGTCAAACGCATAGCCCGGGAGTCCTTCAGACACCATCGCGCTGATCTGGACCATCTGGACATCGTCGTCCTGGCCCGCAAGGGCCTGGGTGAACTTGACAATGCCGCGCTGCATGTCCTTTTCCAGGACATGTGGCGGCGCCTGAGCAAGGCCGCCGACAAGTACAACCGCTCCCGCAATTCCGGACCACCATCATCCAATGCGTAGCATCGCGCTCGGACTGATCAGGGTTTACCGTTACGCTATCAGTCCGCTGATGGCCAGTCATTGTCGTTTCTATCCGTCCTGTTCCTGCTACGCCCAGGAAGCCATTGAAGAACATGGCTTGCTCAAGGGTGGCCTGCTCAGCGCCCGGCGGCTGTCCCGCTGCCATCCCTGGAACCCCGGTGGCTACGATCCTGTACCCCTAAAGAACAACTGTTCGTCTCAGATGGCTGAAAAACCATGAACATGCAAAGAAACATCCTCCTCGCTGCGCTGGCCGTCATCGCCTACCTGATGATCCTGCAGTGGAACAGGGACTACGGCGATACGACCGTGGACTCCGTGGCCACCGGCAATCAGCAGGTACAGTCTGCGGACGTACCCTCGGTACCGACTGGTGAGCCGGCTGCGCTGGCCGGCAACGGGGATGTTCCACAGGCGGTGGATCCGGAAGGTGTCGATATTCCCAGCCCGCAGCCTGCGCTCAACACCACCGCCGGCGGCCTGATCAGCGTCCAGACCGATACGCTGCTGTTGACCATCGACCCGCGTGGTGGCGATATCGTCTCCCTGTCCCTGCCGGAATATCCGGTTTCCCAGAAGCGGCCTGATGTTCCTTTCCAGCTGCTGGAGCAGAGCGGTCAGCGTACCTACGTCGCCCAGAGCGGTCTGGCCGGTCGCAATGGTCCGGACGCCCGGGCCAACGGCCGCCCGCTGTACCAGACCGAACAGACCAGCTATCAACTGGCCGAGGGGCAGGACAGCCTGACGGTGGACCTGCAGTTCAGCGAAAACGGCGTCGATTACACCAAGCGCTTCACCTTCGAGCGGGGCGATTATCTGATCAAGGTCGACTATCTGATCGACAACCAGAGCGGCGAGACCTGGAACGGCGGTCTCTATGGTCAGATCAAGCGCGACGGCAGCGGTGACCCGTCCAGTTCCACTGCCACCGGTATGGCGACCTTCCTTGGTGCCGCCTACTGGAGCGCTGACGGTTCCTACGAGAAGCTCAAGCCCAAGGACATGGACAGAAGCAATCTGCGGGAAACCGTCACCGGCGGCTGGGCCGCCTGGCTGCAGCACTATTTTGTCAGCGCCTGGATTCCCAGCGCTGACGGCCAGCATGTATATCAGACCCGCAAGGACAGCCAGGGCAACTACCTGGTCGGCTTTGTCAGCCCGTCCGTCAGCGTATCTGCCGGTGAACAGGCCACCATCGGTGCCCAGTTCTATGCCGGTCCGAAGATCCAGGACCGTCTGAAGGAGATCTCCCCCGGCCTGCATCTGACCGTGGATTACGGCTTCCTCTGGTTCATCGCCCAACCGCTGTTCTGGATTCTCAGCATGATCCACAGCGTGGTGGGCAACTGGGGCTGGAGCATCATCCTGCTGACCATTCTGATCAAGCTGGCGTTCTTCCCGCTGTCGGCCACCAGCTACCGCTCGATGGCGAACATGCGCCGGGTCGCACCGAAGATGCAGGCGCTGCGCGAACAGTATGGTGATGATCGCCAGAAACTGTCCCAGGGCATGATGGAGCTGTACAAGAAGGAGAAGATCAATCCGTTGGGCGGCTGTCTGCCGATTCTGGTACAGATGCCGGTGTTCATCGCCCTGTACTGGACCCTGATGGAAAGCGTCGAGATGCGTCAGGCGCCGTGGATAGGCTGGATCACCGACCTGTCGCTGAAGGACCCGCTGTTCATCCTGCCGATCCTGATGGGCGTCAGCATGTTCATCCAGCAGCAGCTGAACCCAGCGCCGCCGGATCCGATGCAGGCCAAAGTGATGAAGATGCTGCCGATCATCTTCACCTTCTTCTTCCTGTGGTTCCCGGCCGGTCTGGTGCTGTACTGGGTAGTCAACAATATCCTGTCGATCGCGCAACAGTGGTACATTACCCGCCAGATCGAAGGCGCTGCGGCGAAGGACTGATCCCCGCATGTTGAATACAGAACGCCCCGATTCCGGGGCGTTCTGCTGTAGACGCGCCGCTGCGGCGCGATGTCCCGCCACGCCCGCCCAGGATCCGATCCACAGGAGCCCCCATGAGCCGCCAATATCACGCTGACACCATCGCCGCCATCGCCACGCCGCCCGGGCAGGGGGGAGTCGGGATCGTGCGGGTGTCCGGACCGGCGGCACTGCGGGTCGCTGAACAGATCAGCGGCATCGTTCCGCGCCCCCGATATGCCCATTACGGTGCCTTCAGCGCTGCAGGACAGGTCATCGATCAGGGCCTGACCCTGTTTTTCCCGGGTCCGAACTCCTTCACCGGCGAAGATGTGCTCGAGCTGCACGGTCACGGCGGCCCGGTGGTCATGGATATGCTGCTCAAGGCGTGCCTGGATTGCGGTGCCCGGTTGGCCAGGCCGGGGGAATTCAGTGAGCGGGCGTTTCTCAACGACAAGCTGGATCTGGCCCAGGCCGAGGCCATTGCCGACCTGATCGAGGCGAGCTCGGAGCAGGCCGCGCGCAATGCGGTGCAATCGCTGCAGGGCGCCTTCTCCCACCGGGTGCAGGCGCTGACTGAAGCGCTCATCCAGTTGCGCATCTATGTCGAAGCCGC
This sequence comes from Halopseudomonas pertucinogena, assembly GCF_014646575.1. Taxonomy (GTDB): domain Bacteria; phylum Pseudomonadota; class Gammaproteobacteria; order Pseudomonadales; family Pseudomonadaceae; genus Halopseudomonas; species Halopseudomonas pertucinogena. Next base: position 166,939 of record NZ_BMNN01000004.1, read on the forward strand.
GATCGACTTTCCCGAGGAGGAGATCGACTTTCTCGCCGACGGCCACGTTCTTGCGCAACTGCAGCAGGTGCAGGCCGACCTGCGCCAGGTTCAGAGGGAGGCCGGCCAGGGCGCGCTGCTGCGCGACGGCATGAACGTGGTGATCGCCGGTCGGCCCAACGCCGGCAAGTCCAGCCTGCTGAATGCCCTGGCCGGCAAGGAAAGCGCCATTGTCACCGATATTGCCGGAACCACCCGGGACATCCTGCGCGAGCATATCCATATCGACGGTATGCCACTGCATATCATCGACACAGCTGGGCTGCGGGATACCGATGATGTGGTCGAGCGGATCGGCGTGGAGCGCGCGGTAGCGGTGATTGCCGAAGCTGATCGCATTCTGCTGGTAGTGGATGCCAGCCAGCCGGAAGCCGGCAACCCCGACGCGCTGTGGCCGGAATTTCTTGATCGGCATCCCGAGCCCGGCAAGGTCACGCTCATCTACAACAAGGTGGACATCAGCGGCGAGCCGGTGGGCATTCGCGAAGCCGCAGATGGCAGTGCCAGTCTTCACCTCAGCGCCCGCAGCGGCGACGGTATAGCGCTGCTGCGTGAGCACCTGAAATCCTGCATGGGCTTCGAACAGACCGCCGAGGGTCTGTTCAGCGCCCGGCGCCGCCACCTTGACGCCCTGCAACGGGCAGCGGGATTCCTCGATCACGGCCACCAGCAGCTGACCTTGCTGGGGGCCGGTGAACTGCTTGCAGAAGACCTGCGCATGGCACAGCAGGCGCTGGCGGAGATTACCGGGGAGTTCAGCCCGGATGATCTGCTGGGGCGGATCTTCTCGAGTTTCTGTATCGGCAAGTAACCGCCGTTACAGACCCCGCCTGTAACTCAGCAGCCGCCCGCGATACGGGGCCGGTTCGTCTTCGCTGAAGGCCATGGGAGTGGCCGTCAGTTCGAATCCCATCTCCTCCATCAGCCGGCTGAACCGATTGCGGTAGCCACGACCGGGGCAGGTGATCATCACCTTGGCCACCGGGGCGGCCAGTTGTTCGATCAACAGTGCCAGCATGCCCGGGTGGTTGCGCTCATACAGCACGTCACTTCCAACGATCAGGTCGTACTGGCGCGGTTTCCTGATCTTCTTCGTCCACGGCAGGTCCCGGTAGGGGATCGGGGGCAGACTGTTCAGCACTGCGTTGTAGTCCAGGAAACGTTCACTGAGGGGATGATGGTCACTGGCAGTGACATCGGCGCCGCGGGATTTGAGCAGCAGGCTGGGCAAGGCCAGCCCGCAGCCCAGCTCGATGATCCGCCGATTGGCAATGTCGATGTGCTTGACCGCCTGGGCCAGTGCACGGCTGGCAGGCCAGAGCTGACCGAACAGGCTCCAGCTCGCCGAACAGATGCCCGCGCGCCTGGCTTCACCGTCCGGGTCAGCGTATTGCATATGATCACTGAGCGCACGGAGCCTGTATTCCCTTGCGCCGACGCGCACGTCGAGTTTCCGGGTTTCATAACCGGGCATATTCGTCCCTCCTGTCTGAATATGGTTTGCCGAAGCAATGAAATCGAAAGGATGAGCCACTGGGGCTGTGAAAGGAGGCGTGGTCGCTTCGCTGAGCCCTGTGGACAACCACCACTGAGCCCTGCTCATAACCCCATGGATAAGGGTGTGCGAAACCTGCCTGTGGATAACCATACCAGTTATACACAGCAAGTGCAGAGGAAGCGGAGCCATTCAGCCCCAGCCTGACCACAGAGTTATCATTCCGGTAAACCATTGTGGAATGTAGCTTTTATTGTGTTATCCACAGAAAAGCACCTGCCCATACATAACATCAGTATTTATCTTTTATATATTTCTTATCTTTTATTCTGATGATGATCAGCTGGATGACCGCCGGCACGGCTGATCAAAAAATGTTCAGCCACAGCTGCAATTTTTCTGCTCCGGCCCTATAATCAGCCCCTTTTCCCGAACGTCCGGCTGATGCCGGGCAACGAGGTGTACGGTGGAATTTCCAGATCGTTTTGACGTGATTGTGGTAGGTGGCGGCCATGCGGGTACCGAAGCCGCGCTGGCGGCTGCGCGCATGGGAGTCAAAACCCTGCTGCTCAGCCATAACGTCGAAACGCTGGGCCAGATGAGCTGCAACCCGGCCATCGGTGGTATCGGCAAAAGCCATCTGGTGAAGGAGATCGATGCACTGGGCGGCGCCATGGCCCGGGCAACGGATCGTGCCGGCATCCAGTTCCGCGTGCTCAACAGCCGCAAGGGTCCGGCGGTGCGGGCCACACGGGCGCAGGCCGACCGGGTGCTGTACAAGGCGGCGATCCGCTACATGCTGGAGAATCAACCGAACCTGTGGATATTCCAGCAGGCCTGCGATGACCTGGTGGTCGAGCAGGATCAGGTCCGCGGTGTGGTGACCCAGATGGGGCTGCGTTTTCTTGCCGACAACGTGGTGCTGACTGCCGGCACCTTCCTCGGCGGGCAGATCCATATCGGCCTGGACAATTTCTCCGGCGGCCGGGCCGGTGATCCGCCAGCCATTGCGCTCGCTCACCGCCTGCGCGAACTGCCGCTGCGGGTAGATCGGCTGAAGACCGGCACTCCTCCGCGGATCGACGGACGCAGCGTGGATTTCTCGAAGATGCTGGCTCAGCCGGGCGACACCCCGGTGCCGGTGATGTCCTTCCTGGGTCGGGCCGACGAGCACCCCGAGCAGGTCAACTGCTGGATCACCCATACCAACGAGCGCACCCACGAGATCATTCGCAACAACCTGGACCGCTCGCCCATGTATACCGGGGTGATCGAGGGGGTCGGGCCGCGCTATTGCCCGTCGATTGAGGACAAGATCCACCGGTTTGCCGACAAGGAATCCCACCAGGTCTTCATCGAACCCGAGGGGCTGACCACCCACGAGCTGTATCCCAACGGCATTTCCACCTCGCTGCCGTTCGATGTGCAGCTGGAACTGGTGCGCTCGATCCGTGGCATGGAGAACGCGCATATCCTGCGTCCGGGCTACGCCATCGAATACGACTACTTCAATCCCCAGGATCTGAAATACTCGCTGGAAACCAAGGTTATCGGCGGCCTGTTCTTTGCCGGCCAGATCAATGGCACCACCGGCTACGAGGAGGCCGGGGCCCAGGGATTGCTGGCCGGTCTCAACGCTGCCCGCCGCGCCCAGGGTCTGGAAAGCTGGTGCCCTCGCCGGGATGAGGCGTACATCGGGGTACTGGTGGATGACCTGATCACCATGGGTACCCGCGAGCCCTACCGCATGTTCACCTCCCGTGCCGAATACCGGCTGGTGCTGCGCGAGGACAACGCTGACCTGCGCCTGACCGAAAAGGGCCGCGAACTGGGGCTGGTCGACGACGAGCGTTGGGCGGTCTTCAATGCCAAGCGCGAGGCCATCGAGGCAGAGACCCAGCGCCTGCGCTCGACCTGGGTACAGCCGGGCAGTGAAACCGGCCAGGCCTTCGCCGCCCGTTTCAACACGCCACTGACCCGCGAATACAGCCTGCTGGACCTGTTGCGCCGTCCGGAAGTGGACTATGCCACCCTGGTCGAGCTGACCGGTGCCAGTGACATTCCGGCCGATGCGGCCGAGCAGGTGGAGATCCAGACCCGCTACGCCGGCTACATCGAGCGTCAACAGGACGAGATCGACCGGCTGCGTCAGCACGAGGAAACCCTGCTGCCGGCGGATCTGGATTACCTGGCGCTCAACGGCCTGTCCAAGGAAATCAGTCAGAAGCTCGCCAGCATCCGGCCCCAGACCCTGGGCCAGGCGTCGCGCATTCCCGGCGTTACCCCGGCGGCGGTCAGTCTGTTGCTGATTCACCTGAAAAAGCGCAATGCGCTGGGTGACGGCAAATTATCGAAGGAGGCCTGACAGGCATGGTAGATCACGCCGGGCAGCTGACCCGTGGTGCGAAGGAAATGGGCATAGCCCTCAGCGACAGCCAGGCGCAGCAGCTGCTCGACTACATGGCGCTGCTGAACAAGTGGAACAAGGCCTACAATCTGACCGCCGTGCGGGACCCCGACGAGATGGTCAGCCGCCATCTGCTGGACAGCCTGAGCATCCTGCCGCTGGTGGGTAGCGGACGCTGGCTGGATGTCGGCAGCGGCGGTGGCATGCCGGGTGTCATCCTGGCCATCATGCTGCCGGAAAACCGGTTCACCCTGCTCGACAGCAACGGCAAGAAGACCCGCTTCCTCACCCAGGTGAAACTTGAACTGGGCCTGGAAAACATGCAGGTGGTGAACAGCCGGGTGGAAGCCTTTTCCCCTGATCTTCCATTTGACGGTATAGTGTCCCGGGCATTCAGTTCGCTGGCCGATTTCACCAATCTGACGCGCCACCTGAGCACCGCCGACACCCGCTGGCTGGCGATGAAGGGGCTGTACCCGGAGGAAGAGCTCCAGGCGCTGGCCGAGGACTTCAGCGTGCAGAGCAGTATCGAGCTGGCGGTGCCCGGCTGCGTCGCCAGCCGGCACCTGCTGATACTGCAGCGGGCGGCCTAGGCTGCGGGCAATAACCGAGAGGAGATTCGCTGTGGGCAAGGTATTGGCTATTGCCAACCAGAAAGGCGGTGTCGGCAAGACCACGACCTCGGTGAATCTGGCTGCCTCGCTGGCGGCTACCAAGCGCAGGGTGCTGTTGATCGATCTTGATCCCCAGGGCAACGCGACCATGGGCAGCGGCATCGACAAGTCGCAGCTGGAGCGTTCGGTATATGACGTTCTGACCGATGGCTGCAGTCTGGATGAAGCGGTGCAGCGCTCCGAAGCCGGCGGCTACGATCTGCTGCCGGCCAATGGCGATCTTACTGCTGCCGAGGTCGAGCTGCTGGACATGAAGATGAAGGAAAGCCGCCTGCGCTACGCGCTGGCCAGCGCCCGGGAGGCCTACGACTACATCCTCATCGATTGCCCGCCGTCGCTGAACATGCTTACGGTCAACGGCCTGGTTGCGGCCGACGGCGTGATCATTCCCATGCAGTGCGAGTACTACGCGCTGGAGGGGCTGTCGGCGCTGATCAACACCATCCAGCGGATCAGTTCGGTGCTCAACCCGGGCCTGCAGATCGAAGGGCTGCTGCGGACCATGTACGATCCGCGCAACAGCCTGACCCGCGAGGTGTCCGAGCAGCTCACCGAGCATTTCGGCGACCGTCTGTACCAGACGGTCATCCCGCGCAACGTACGGCTGGCCGAGGCACCGAGTTTCGGTCTTCCGGTACTGGTCTATGACAAGCAGTCCCGCGGAGCGGTAGCCTATCTGGCACTGGCCGGCGAGTTGGTCAGACGCCACCGCAAGGCAGCGGGCCCGGTGGCAATCTAATCATTTTCTGGTAGAAGGACAGGACGGGCATGGCGGTCAAGAAACGCGGCTTGGGACGGGGATTGGATGCGCTGCTGGGGCAGACCGGCATCAACAACGACACTGCCCAGGGCAGTGAGGATCAGCAGCTGCGGCAGCTGCCGGTCGATCTCATCCAGCGCGGCAAATATCAGCCCCGCCGCGACATGGACCCCCAGGCCCTCGAAGAGCTGGCCAGCTCGATCAAGGCCCAGGGAGTGATGCAGCCGATCGTGGTGCGCCCGATCGGCTCCGACCGCTACGAGATCATTGCCGGCGAACGGCGCTGGCGGGCGACCCAGCAGGCCGGACTGGACACCATTCCGGCCGTGGTGCGCGAGGTCCCGGACGAAGCCGCCATCGCCATGGCGCTGATCGAGAACATCCAGCGCGAAGATCTCAACCCCATTGAAGAAGCCATTGCCCTGCAGCGCCTGCAACAGGAATTCGAACTGACCCAGCAGCAGGTGGCCGATGCGGTGGGCAAATCCCGGGTCACCATCACCAACCTGCTGCGCCTGATGTCCCTGGCCGATGACGTGAAACTGCTGCTCGAGCGCGGCGATATCGAGATGGGCCATGCCCGGGCGCTGCTCGGCCTGCCCGCCGAGCGCCAGAGCGAAGCCGCCCGTCAGGTTGTCGCCAGGGGATTGACCGTCCGTCAGACCGAGGCGCTGGTCCGGCAGTGGCTGAATCCACCGCGCGAATCGGGCACGGTGCAGAACAACCCCGACATAGAACGACTGCAACAGGACCTGGCCGAGCGCATCGGTGCGGAGGTGAAGATCCAGCACGGCGCCCGGGGCAAGGGCAAACTGGTCATCAGTTACAATTCGCTGGACGAACTCGATGGCGTCCTCATGCACATCAAGTAACAACTGCGACATTGCGGCGCACCACGGAAATCAACCGCTGTAGTTGAATCGACTACGTAATGCACCTATACTCCTCGCGCTATTTTGGCTGGGCAAAAATGCATCAGTCTGTTGCACAGAGCGCGCGGTCGAGCAGTTGAGAGAAAGAGGGTCGGAATGGACGCACGTACGCCCAGAAAGTCCCCGTTTCAGCAAACTCCCGCATTTCCGGTTCTGGTAGCGCAAAGTGTTGTGACGCTCGCAGTAGCGCTCGTCCTGTGGATGGTCCAGGGCTTGACAGCTGGCTACTCGGGTTTGTTGGGGGGACTTGTGGCGCTGATCCCCAACTGCTATTTCGCCTACCGGGTGTACCGCTACAGCGGAGCCCGTTCGGCCCGCGCCATCGTCGGTGAGTTTTACTCCGGCGAGGCAGGCAAACTGATATTGACGGCCGTGCTGTTCATCGCGGTATGGCTGGTAGTGGAACCGCTGGTGGTGGCGGCCGTATTCGGCGGCTACCTTGCGGTGCTGGCAACAGGAGCCAGCGCACTGCTGATCGTCAGAGGCTTTCCAAAGCATTAGTGTCTGAGGCAAATATGGCAACTACATCAGCTGAATACATTCAGCACCACTTGCAGAACCTGACCTTCGGCAAGCTGCCGGCAGGCTACGAACGCGCGGACGGCACCATCGTCAACGAATCCACCTGGACCTTTGCCCGCAGCGGTGTGGAAGCTGCCGACATGGGCTTCATGGCGCTGCACGTGGACACCCTGGGCTGGTCTGTCCTGATGGGCCTGATCTTCATCGGCCTGTTCCGCTTCGTCGCCACCCGCGCCACCGTGGATACCCCCGGCGGTCTGCAGAACTTCGTGGAAATCATCGTCGAATTCGTCCAGGGCATCGTCAAGGATACCTTCCACGGGAAGAATGCCCTTGTCGCCCCCCTGGCGCTGACCATCTTTGTCTGGGTGTTCCTGATGAACTCCCTGAAGTGGATACCCGTCGACTACATCCCGCAACTGGCCACCCTGTTCGGCCAGCATGTGCTGGGCATGGCTCCCGAGGACGTCTACTTCAAGATCGTGCCGACCACCGACCCCAACGGTACCTTCGGCATCTCCATTGCGGTGTTTGCGCTGATCATCTACTACAGCCTCAAGATCAAGGGCGTGGGCGGTTTCACCCGTGAGCTGACCCTGACCCCGTTCAACCACTGGGCACTGATTCCCTTCAACTTCTTCCTGGAAGTGCTGGGACTGCTGACCAAGCCGCTGAGCCTGGCTCTGCGTCTGTTCGGCAACATGTACGCCGGCGAGGTGGTGTTCATCCTGATTGCACTGCTGCCCTTCTACGTGCAGTGGGTACTCAACGTGCCCTGGGCAATCTTCCATATTCTGGTAATTCCGCTGCAGGCCTTCATCTTCATGGTGCTGACTGTGGTGTATCTGAGCGGTGCCCATGAGGATAACCACTAAGCAGCCGCGAGCCCTTGTTCAACCAACGACAAACTTGAACTACAACCTTGATCTTTAGGAGTAATTATGGAACTCGTCATCATCGCAGCCTCTATCATGATCGGTCTGGGCGCCCTGGGTACCGGCATCGGCTTCGCCATCCTCGGTGGCAAGCTGCTGGAATCCACTGCCCGTCAGCCTGAGCTGGCTCCGCAACTGCAAACCAAGACCTTCCTGATGGCCGGTCTGCTCGACGCCGTACCGATGATCGGTGTTGGTATCGCGATGTACCTGATCTTCGTTGTTGCCCCTGGCGTTGCCGGTTAATCGATAGCTGGTAATGATGAACGGCAGGACGTTGGTCCTGCCGTGTCGATCTTGTCCCCGGGACACAACGAAATAGCACGAGGTAAATCGCTGTGAATATTAATCTGACGCTGTTTGGTCAAACGATTGCCTTCGCTATTTTTGTCTGGTTTACCATGAAGTTCGTATGGCCGCCGGTAACCCGCGCCATGCAGGAACGCCAGAAAAAAATCGCCGAAGGCCTGGATGCGGCTGGCCGCGCCCAGCGTGACCTGAGCCTGGCCCAGGAAAAAGCCGCCCAGACCCTGCGTGAGACCAAGGAACAGGCTGCTCAGATCCTCGAGCAGGCCAACAAGGGTGCCACCCTCATCATCGAGGAAGCCAAAGAGCAGGCACGTTCCGAGGGTGAACGTCTGGTTGCAGCCGCCAGGGCTGAAATCGAACAGGAAATGAATCGCGCCAGGGATCAGCTGCGCGCCCAGGTTGCCACGCTGGCGATCAAGGGTGCCGAGCAGATCCTCGAATCCGAAGTGGATTCCGCGGCCCACAGTGAGCTGGTCAACAAACTGGCCTCACAACTCTAAGCGAGGCGAGCATGGCTACAATCACTACGCTGGCTCGGCCTTACGCAAAAGCGGCTTTCGAGTTTGCTACTTCTGCTGCTGCGCTGGATGCCTGGTCAGGCATGCTGGCTGTCGCAGCCGCCGTAGCCGCCGACCCCGTTTTTGTCGAGAGGATGCGTGACCCGGCTCTGACCCGGGAGCGCAAGGCCGATGATCTGCTCATGGTGTGTGAAGGTCAGATCACTCCCGAGTTCGGAAACTACATCCGTACTCTGGCTGACAACGACCGTCTGCTCCTGATCCCGGACATCGCCGAGCTCTTCGAGCAGTACAAGGCGGAACACGATCGCAGCATCACAGTCGAGGTGGAGTCCGCCTTCGAACTGTCTGCCGATCAACAGAAAACGCTGGCAACCGCTTTAACCAGGCGGTTAGACCGCACAGTAACTCCCCATGTGACCATCAACCCGTCTCTGATTGGCGGTGTGTTGATTCGTGCGGGTGACCTGGTCATCGACGGTTCGGTCCGCGGCAAGCTTGCAAAGCTGGCCGAGGCGTTGAAATCCTGATTTGAGGGACATGGCATGCAGCAACTGAATCCTTCCGAAATTAGCGAAATTATCAAGCAGCGCATCGAGAAACTCGATGTTAGCTCGCAAGCGCGCAATGTCGGCACCGTCGTCAGCGTATCTGACGGCATCGTACGTATTCACGGCCTGGCCGACGCAATGTACGGGGAAATGATCGAGTTCCCCGGCGGCGTATACGGTATGGCACTGAACCTGGAGCAGGACTCCGTCGGTGCGGTAATTCTGGGTAACTACCTGACCCTGGCCGAGGGTATGGAAGCCAAGTGCACCGGCCGTATCCTGGAAGTGCCGGTAGGTCCGGAACTGCTGGGTCGCGTGGTCGACGCACTGGGCAACCCGATCGACGGCAAGGGCCCGGTCGAGGCCAAGCTGACTGACGCGGTTGAAAAGGTAGCCCCCGGCGTGATCTGGCGCAAGTCGGTAGACCAGCCGGTGCAGACCGGCTACAAGTCGGTTGACGCGATGATCCCGATCGGCCGTGGCCAGCGTGAGCTGATCATCGGCGACCGCCAGATCGGCAAGACCGCCATGGCGATCGACGCGATCATCAACCAGAAAGACAGTGGCATCAAGTGTGTCTACGTTGCGGTGGGCCAGAAGCAGTCCACCATCGCCAACGTGGTGCGCAAGCTGGAAGAGCATGGCGCTCTGTCCAACACCATCATCGTTGCCGCCTCCGCTTCCGAATCGGCTGCCCTGCAGTTCCTGGCACCCTACTCCGGTTGCACCATGGGCGAATACTTCCGCGACCGTGGCGAAGACGCGCTGATCGTGTTCGACGACCTGTCCAAGCAGGCCGTTGCCTACCGTCAGATCTCCCTGCTGCTGCGTCGTCCGCCGGGCCGCGAAGCCTACCCCGGTGACGTCTTCTATCTGCACAGCCGTCTGCTGGAGCGCGCTTCCCGCGTTTCCGAGGAGTACGTCGAGCAGTTCACCAACGGGGAAGTGAAGGGCAAGACCGGTTCCCTGACCGCGCTGCCGATCATCGAGACCCAGGCCGGTGACGTATCCGCCTTCGTTCCGACCAACGTGATCTCCATCACCGACGGTCAGATCTTCCTGGAGTCCGACCTGTTCAACTCCGGTATCCGTCCTGCGGTCAACGCCGGTGTGTCGGTATCCCGGGTAGGTGGTTCGGCGCAGACCAAGATCATCAAGAAGCTGTCCGGTGGTATCCGTACCGCACTGGCCCAGTACCGTGAGCTTGCCGCCTTTGCCCAGTTCGCTTCCGACCTGGACGAGGCCACCCGCAAGCAGCTGGAACATGGTCAGCGCGTGACCGAACTGATGAAGCAGAAGCAGTACTCGCCGATGTCCGTGGCGGAAATGGCGATCAGCCTGTACGCCGCCGAGAAGGGCTTCCTGACTGACGTTGAAATCAGCAAGATCGGTGCCTTCGAAACTGCCCTGCTGGCCTGGTTCAAGCGTGAGAAAGCCGACCTGCTCGCGAAGATCAACGAGAAGGGCGACTACAACGACGAGATCGAAGCCGGTATCAAGTCTGGCATCGAGAACTTCAAGGCGACCCAGAGCTGGTAAGCCGAGGGCGGGACGGGAGGCAATCCTGTCCCGCTTCGTGCGATACGGCCACGGGCTAACCTGAAAGGTGTGACATGGCAGGCGCAAAAGAGATACGCGGTAAAATTTCGAGTATCAAGAGTACTCAGAAGATCACCAGCGCCATGGAAAAGGTGGCGGTCAGCAAGATGCGCAGGGCACAAGCGCGCATGGCGACCAGCCGTCCCTACGCTGAGCGGATTCGTCAGGTCATTGGCCATCTGGCCAATGCCAACCCCGAATATCGCCACCCCTTCATGCAGGAGCGTGAAGTCAAACGGGTCGGCTATATCGTGGTCAGCACGGATCGTGGTCTTTGCGGTGGCTTGAACACCAACCTGTTCAAGACACTGGTAACAAACATGAAGGAGTGGCGTGACCGTAACGTCGAAACCGAGCTGTGCGTGATCGGCAGCAAGGGTGCTGCGTTTTTCCGCAGCTACGGTGGCAACGTTGTCGCGGCAATCAGCAACCTGGGTGAACAGCCGGCACTGAACGACCTCATCGGCAGCGTCAAGGTCATGCTTGACGGCTACAACGAGGGCCGGATCGATCGTCTGTATCTGGTTTCCAACGAATTCGTCAACACCATGGTGCAGAAGCCCAAGGTGGAGCAGCTGATCCCGCTGGTGCCCTCGGACACCGCCGAGCTGCAGGAACGTTGGGATTATGTCTATGAACCCGATGCCCAGGGGCTGCTGGATGGCCTGCTGACCCGTTATATCGAGTCGCAGGTGTACCAGGCTGTCGTCGAGAACAGTGCCAGCGAACAGGCGGCACGGATGATCGCGATGAAGAATGCGACTGACAATGCGGGCGACATCATCGACAGCCTGCAGCTGATCTACAACAAGGCACGTCAGGCTGCGATCACCCAGGAAATTTCGGAAATCGTCGGCGGCGCCGCCGCGGTGTAAACCCCGGCCAGACGAAACGGTTTCATACCACTTAGAGGAACCTACAATGAGTAGCGGACGTATCGTTCAAATCATCGGTGCCGTCATCGACGTGGAATTTCCGCGCGATCAGGTGCCGAACGTATATGACGCGCTGAAAGTCATCGGCGCGGAAACTACCCTGGAAGTCCAGCAGCAGCTGGGCGACGGCATTGTCCGTACCATCGCCATGGGCAGTACCGAAGGTCTGAAGCGTGGCCTGGACGTCAACAACACCGGTGCCGCGATTTCCGTACCGGTTGGCGCCGGCACCCTGGGCCGCATCATGAACGTACTGGGCGAGCCGATCGACGAAGCCGGCCCGGTCGAGCATGAAGAGAAGTGGGGCATCCACCGCGCCGCGCCGAGCTATGCCGAACAGGCTGGCGGCAGCGACCTGCTGGAAACCGGTATCAAGGTCATCGACCTGGTCTGCCCCTTCGCCAAGGGCGGCAAGGTGGGTCTGTTCGGTGGTGCCGGTGTCGGCAAGACCGTGAACATGATGGAGCTGATCAACAACATCGCCAAGGCGCACAGCGGTCTGTCCGTGTTCGCCGGTGTGGGTGAGCGTACCCGTGAAGGTAACGACTTCTACCACGAGATGAAGGACTCCAACGTTCTGGACAAGGTTGCGATGGTCTACGGCCAGATGAACGAGCCGCCGGGTAACCGTCTGCGCGTGGCCCTGACCGGTCTGACCATGGCCGAGAAATTCCGTGAGGAAGGCAAGGACGTACTGCTGTTCATCGACAACATCTACCGTTACACCCTGGCCGGTACCGAAGTATCCGCCCTGCTGGGTCGTATGCCGTCCGCGGTAGGTTATCAGCCGACACTGGCCGAGGAGATGGGTGTTCTGCAGGAGCGTATCACCTCCACCAAGACCGGTTCCATCACCTCCATCCAGGCCGTCTATGTACCTGCGGACGACCTGACTGACCCGTCGCCTGCCACCACCTTCGCCCACCTTGACGCGACTGTGGTACTGAGCCGTGACATCGCTTCCCTGGGTATCTACCCGGCGGTTGACCCGCTGGATTCCACCAGCCGTTCGCTGGATCCGCTGGTGATCGGCCAGGAGCACTACGACGTGACCCGCGGTGTGCAGTATGTTCTGCAGCGCTACAAGGAGCTGAAGGACATCATCGCGATCCTGGGTATGGACGAACTGTCCGAGGAAGACAAGCAACTGGTAGCCCGCGCCCGTAAGATCCAGCGCTTCCTGTCGCAGCCCTTCCACGTGGCCGAAGTCTTCACCGGCGCACCCGGCAAGTATGTGTCCCTGAAGGAAACCATCCGTGGCTTCCAGGGCATCCTCAACGGTGATTACGATCACCTGCCGGAGCAGGCTTTCTACATGGTCGGCACGATCGACGAAGCGGTAGAGAAAGCAAGCAAAATGTAATGGGCCGCGCCCGCTGCGGCGGGCGCTGAACCGAGGCAATGTGAATGGCTATGACAGTGCACTGCGATATCGTAAGCGCGGAAGAAGAGCTGTTTTCCGGCCTGGTCGAGATGGTCGTGGCACACGGCAACATGGGTGACATCGGTGTTCTGCCGGGTCACACGCCGCTGTTGACCGATCTCAAGCCAGGCCCGGTCCGGGTGATCAAGCAGGACAAGACCGAGGAGGTGTTCTACATCTCCGGTGGCTTCCTGGAAGTTCAGCCGAGCATGGTCAAGGTGCTTGCCGACACGGCCATCCGTGCCGGTGACATTGACGAAGCAGCTGCAGAAGAAGCGAAGAAGGCCGCAGAGAAGGCTCTCAACGAGAAAGGTGCCGAGTTCGACTACGGTTCGGCCTCCGCCCGTCTCGCCGAAGCCGCAGCCCAATTGCGGACCGTGCAGGAACTTCGCAAGAAATACGGTGGACCAGCGATCAATCGCTGATCAGCGTGACGGAAAAGGCAGCTTCGGCTGCCTTTTTTGTTTTCCGGAATCGAGCCGCTGCAGGAACCCGTTACCGCTCCCCTTTGTCTGTTTGCAGGTAATCGTTGCCAGCCTCTATCATTCAACACCCAAGATAATTCCCAGGATCCGCTTTCATGAATCTCCACGTCGTTATTCTCGCCGCCGGTCAGGGCACCCGCATGCGTTCTGCGCTTCCCAAGGTTCTGCATCCCGTTGCAGGCAAACCCATGCTGGAGCATGTGATCGACGGGGCTCGCGCACTGTTGCCTGAGGGCATCCACGTGGTTATCGGCCATGGTGCCGAGCAGGTCCGCGAGCGGTTGGAAAGCGCGGACCTGAACTGGGTGCTGCAGACCGAACAGCTGGGCACCGGCCACGCCGTTGCCCAGGCGCTGCCGCACATCACCGGCGCGGACCAGGTACTGGTGCTGTACGGTGACGTCCCGCTGATTCGGGTGGAGACGCTGCGCGCGCTGGTGGATCAGGCGGGCAGCCAGGCGCTGGGTCTGTTGACAGTGCTGATGCAGGATCCTACCGGCTATGGCCGCATCATCCGTGATGATCAGGGCCGGGTGCGAGCCATTGTCGAGCAGAAGGATGCCTCTGCCGAGCAGCTGCTGATCAACGAAGGCAATACCGGCATCATGGTCCTGCCAGGCGCCAGGGCAGCCGATTGGCTGAACAGCCTGTCCAACCACAATGCCCAGGGCGAGTATTACCTGACCGATGTGGTGGAGCTGGCGGTCGCCGGCGGGGTGCCGGTGGAAGTGGCCCAGGCGCAGGACGAGCTGGAGGTGCTGGGCGCCAACAATCGTCTTCAGCTGGCGGTGCTTGAGCGCGGCTGGCAGGCCCGTGAAGCCGAGCGGTTGATGACCAAGGGCGCCTCCCTGGCTGACCCTGCACGACTCGACGTACGGGGCGAGGTAAGCATCGGCCGGGATATCAGCATTGACGTCAACGTGGTGCTGGAAGGTCGGGTGGTGATCGAGGATGGGGTGATCATCGAGTCCAACTGCGTGATCCGTGATTCGGTGATCAAGGCCGGCTCGGTGATCAAGGCGTTCAGCCACCTGGACGGCGCAGAGGTCGGCGAGCAGTGTGACGTCGGTCCGTATGCCCGACTGCGTCCCGGTACCCGGCTGCTTACCGGGGCGAAGGTCGGCAACTTTGTCGAGACCAAGAAGACCGTGCTGGGCGCCGGCTCGAAGATCAATCACCTGTCCTACGTCGGTGACACGGAGGTGGGCAGCAGCGCGAATATCGGTGCGGGTACCATCACCTGCAACTACGACGGGGTGAACAAGTTCATGACCCGTATCGGCGACGGTGCCTTCATCGGCTCGAACACGGCGCTGGTGGCGCCGGTATCGGTGGGTGCAATGGCGACCACCGCCGCAGGCTCGACCATTACTCAGGATGTCCCGGACAACACGCTGGGTGTGGCCAGAGCCCGCCAGCGCAACGTGGAAGGCTGGAAGCGCCCCGCCCGACAAGCGAAGCCCGAGTAGGCGGCAAGTTGTCCCCCTGTGTCCTATAGTGTTCTGAGTCTTTCAGCGCTGGACACAGGAGAAGAAGGGATGTTTGCTAAATTTTCCGAAACCCTGGGCGGTCTGCAACTGCCGCTGCGGGTGGTGGTGAAGGGCGGACCGACGCTGGACCTGGCCGCCGAACCGCGAGTGACCCTGCAGATCAACGACCTCGAGCTGCTGCAGGAAATGCAGCATCCGACCCTGGACAAGCTCGGCGAGGCCTACATCGACCAGCGCCTGGAAATCCAGGGCAACATCATGGATGTCATAGAGGTGGCCGATCGCCTGAGCAAGGGGCTGATCGGCGACCAGCCATCCCCTCCGGTCGAGCGCACCGAGCACGACCGGAAGATGGACGCCGAAGCCATCTCCTATCACTACGACCTTTCCAATGAATTCTACGAGCTCTGGCTGGACCCGCAGATGGTCTACTCCTGCGGCTACTTCCGCAGCCCGGAGGACAGCCTGGCGGCCGCCCAGACCCAGAAACTGGATCACCTGTGCCGCAAGCTGCGGTTGAAGCCCGGGGAGCGGTTGCTGGACGTTGGCTGCGGTTGGGGGGGGACTGGCCCGGCATGCAGCGAAGTTCTACGGCGCCCGTGTGCATGGCATCACCCTGAGCAAGGCGCAGCTCGAGTGGGCACAGGCGCGCACCGAGGCGGCGGGGCTGACCGATCAGGTCACCCTGGAGCTGCTTGATTACCGGGATCTGCCCGGCGACGAGCGCTTCGACAAGGTGGTCAGCGTCGGCATGTTCGAGCATGTGGGACATGCCAATCTGGGCAGTTACTTCAAGATCCTCTACGACCAGGTCAAGCCGGGCGGCCTGGTGATGAACCATGGCATCACCGCCAAATATGTCGATGGGCGGCAGGTGGGCCAGGGTGCGGGCAAATTCATCGGGCGCTATGTCTTTCCTCACGGCGAGCTGCCGCACCTGTCCATGGCCATCGCCCGCATGAGCGAACAGGGATTTGAGGTGCTGGACGTAGAAGGGCTGCGCCTGCATTACGCACGCACGCTGGAACACTGGAGCCATAATCTGGAGCAGCGCCTGGAGCAGGCCCGGGAGCTGGTATCGGACAAGGCGCTGCGCATCTGGCGGGTCTATCTGGCCGGTTGTGCCTACGGATTCCGGCGCAACTGGATGAACATTCACCAGATTCTGGCCGTCAAACCCCTGCCGGACGGCAGCCATCACGTACCCTGGACCCGGGACGATATCTATGGCCAATGAGTATGGATGGGCTCAGGCCCCATGGTGATGATGAACTCCCCGGTCCGGTCCCTGGCGGGAGTGCCGACGTGCCCCTGAAACGGCTGAAGCAGGATGACCTGAACACTGACGAAGCGCTGCCCTGGGATCTGCTCGACGCCGAAGGCCGGGTGATCGTGCATCGGGGCGAGGTGCTGGAAGCAGGGCCCAGACTGGACCGTCTGATCGAACGCGGACTCTACCGGATCAATGAATCGCCGGAGAGCCGTGATACGGCGGATGTGGGCCTGCCGGACATGCTGCTCGCGCCGGGAGATATTCTTCAGTTGCAGACCACCGGCAGCGGCCAGGGCGAGCGTTATCCGGTCAGGCTTATCGGCTATCACAGTCCGGTCAGCGTACTGGTGTCCGCGCCCCTGGCCAACGGCAGGCTGGTCTTCATCAAGGAAGGCCAGCGCCTGCTGGTACGCGGATTCGTCGGGCGGGACGCGGTGGGTTACAGCACCCGGGTTCTTAAGTCCAATCTCTCGCCCTTCGCCTATCTTCACCTGGCCTGGCCGGATGAAGTCCAGACCATGCGCATCCGCGGTTCGGCCAGAGTACCGGTGGAGCTGGTATGCGCTGTGATTGCCGCCGATGCACAATACTCGGCCCGGATGATCGATCTGAGTCAGGGCGGCGCCCGTCTGCTGTCGCGGGTACCACTCGGCGCGGTGGGCGACCAGGTCCAGTTGGCCTTTCGCATCAACCCCGGCGGGACGGAGATCTACCTGCGCCCCCGTGCGCTGGTGCGCACGGTGGTCGATGAACAGGGCCAGATCACCACCGGAGTGGAATTCATCGACCTGAGTGAAACGGATAACCTCTATCTGAGTAACATGGTCTACCAGCATCTGCTGAGGGAGAAGCTGTAATGATGTGGCGATGGATAAGCGCCGTCATGCTTGTGCTGCTGTGCAGCAGCGTATCTGCTCAGGAGCGGATACAGGCCAGGCTGGGCGGGCACGGATTCGAACTGGAACTGGTTAGAGAGCCGGAAGACCGTCGCAAGGGCCTGATGGGGCGGGAACAGTTGGCCCCGGACACGGGCATGCTGTTCGATTTTCCCGCGGGGACCACCCCGTCGATCTGGATGCGCAACATGCATATACCGCTGGATCTGCTCTTCGTCGACGGGCTGGGGACGCTGGTCGATGTGTTTACCGAGGTGCCCCCCTGCACGGGCCAGCCCTGCGAGATCTACCAGGCAAGCCAGCCGCTGCGGTTCGTGATCGAGGTACCTGCCGGGACCGTGCAACGGCTGGGCCTGGCGCCCGGGGACAGAATCGATCTCAGCGGCTATCAGCTGAGGCCGGCGCCGCCCCTCTGAACGGGGGCGACTGCCAGCTGCCATCACTGAACTGTTCGCAATAGGCCTTCAGTACCGGGCCGTCATCCGGTTCGCTGTAATAATGGATCGATTGCCGGTAGGCCACCCCCTCGCTCCGTGCATCGGCACAGATGCCGTAGGCCCCTTCCGGACAGTTGTCCATGAAGCTCACCTCGAAACTGCGATCGGCAATCTGCGGTTGGCAGAAACTGTCTCTGAACAGCTGCGGCGGGATACTGATGTTCTGCTGGCACATGCGGATGGGCAGTTGATCGTCATCGGACTCGATCAGGCAGGCGTCGGCCAGCGCCGGGCTGGCAAAACCAAACAGTATGGAGGCAATCAGCAAACGCAGCATCAGACAGGATTCCCAAGGGTCATGCTGGCCACCTTAATTGTGCCGATTGCGCTATGCAAGGGATGTTCCACGTGAAACGAAGCGGGAGTCACAACAGACGCAGATGGGACACGGTGTCCGGGCCATCAGGGCCGTCACCGGGAAAGGGATGGGGCGCAAGCTCGACCCTGACCAGCGTCTGGCCATGCAGCTCGACGAAGCCGGGATAACGGCGTTCACCGGTAACGGTGAATTCGAAGGCGTAGCGGCGACTGATGCCGGGGCGGCCGTAACGCCCGCGTCCGGGCCGGATGCGGCTGAGCGCCACGCTTTCATCCAGCAGCTGTACGCCCGCCCGACTGCAATGCTGGCGGGCCATGTGCAGCGCCCGGTCGTGCAGGCCCATGGCGCGCCATATCCATGCACCCAGGGCAGCGGCCAGGATGATCAGCGCCATGTGTTCTAGTTCAAACACCACGGTATCTCACCTCCATTACCCGGATGCAATCTCGCTCCGGATAATGCCAGCATACATCCACGTCCCAGAATTGCACGGCATACCGGCGCTCGGGGGGCGGCTGCTGATAGGCCGGCTTGGGATCCTGCGCCAGACACTGCTGGATCAGTTCGACCAGCGGCTGGCCGAGGCGCTGCGCGTGAGTCCGGGCCTGGATCAGCGCCTGGTCATCCCAGACCACCGGGAGCAGCGCGGGCGGCGCATCCGCCAGGGCGTTGCTGGCCTCGGCGACGGCATCGGCATAGGGAACATAGGGTTTGATGTCGAGCACGGGGGTGCCATCGAGCAGATCGATGCCGGAAATGTGCAGGCGACCGGGCTCGACGCGATCGAGCCGCACCACCGACTGCCCGATCGGGTTGGGGCGATGGGTGGCCCGGCTGGCGAATACGCCTATGCGGCGGTTGCCGCCCAGCCGGGGCGGACGCACCCGCAGGTGATCGGGTCCGCTGGCGGCGGCATGGAACACGAACAGCAACCACAGGTGGCTGACACTCTCGAGACCTTCCACCGCTTCGGCGCGGTCATAGGGAGGGTACAGCTCGACGGTGCCCCGGGCTGCCGGTGCCAGACTGGGCTGGCGGGGAATGGCAAACTTCTCGGCGAAGCCGGAATGTACCACGCCGATGGGGTCGAAACTGAAGGACATCAGGGGTTCCGTAGTAACGGTGGTATCGACTGCGGGTTATCCAGCAGCACGAAATGGCTGCCGTCAGCCACTTCGATGATCTGCAGGTTCTCCGCCTGCCGCGCGCTTTCCAGCATGGCGCCGCTGTGCAGGATGCGATCCCGCTCGGGGACCAGTATCGCACCCCGCTGAACGTGGAGATAGATATCGGTTCCGGTGGTCTCCATCCAGTTCAGCAGATCCCGCAGGTTGCTCATCATCAAGCGGCTGCTGGCCGGGTTGAACGGCATGGCCATGATCAGCTCGCGCTTTTCGCCCTTCTTCAGCGGCCCCCAGATCGGCCGGGAGAACACGGCGTCCGGCCTGCCCTGCCATAGTAGATGAACCAGCGGAAGGAACCAACGGGCGATCGCCGGTTGAGGCTTCCATGGCCGCCCCTGGGGCAACGCGGGGGCCTCCAGCAGCACCTCGACGGTGCTGAACAGATCCGGGCGCTGGCGTGCCGCCTCCAGTACCACCGCACCGCCACGGGAATGGCCATGTACCTGCAGGCTGCGAGTGGAGGGCAGATGCTCCAGCGCGAGATTGACCAGTTCGGCATCGGCGGCGATGGTGCCGGGCCGGTGGTGGTTGCCGGTCGCCCACGGGGCATTGCAGGTTTTGCTAGGGTGAAAGGGCAGTTGATAGCCGGTGGCGACCAGCATGATCAGCTCGATCCGCGGGTCATCGTAGAAGCGCGCGAAATACAGCGGGCTCTCCAGAAAGCCATGCATCACCACGACCGTGGCTTCGGCCTCATGCTCGGCGTGGCGGTGGACGATCCAGCCACCGTTGACCGGATAGAAGTCCGCATCCATGGACTGCCGGGGCGGTGAAGGCACCTGGCGAACCAGAAGCCATCGATAGGTACCGACCAGCGCAAGCGCCGTCAGTGTCAGCCAGATATATACCGCCATTATGCCTCCGCTGCATGGGTATCGTGTAACTGCTGCCTTGCGTGAGGGTCAGATCTTAGCGTAACGCCCGTCGTAGAGCGCTCACCCGTGTGGGCGACTGGTCTGCGGCGCCGGGATTACAGATCCACGCGCTCGGCGCGCAGCCGGTAACTGGCATCGGCCAGCTCGTTGCTGGTCTGGTCAACCAGCAACAGACCGGTCAGCCACATGGGCTGATAGATGTCTTCGATGGCGATGCCGCGGGGGTAGTCCACCAGGATGATCTGGTTGGGTGGTGGGGGCGGAACGTGGATGCAGGCGCCCGGCCAGGGCACCAGGAAGAAACTGATGTAGCGGCCGTGTTCATCGGTCTCCAGCGGTACCGGATAGCCGCCGATCTGCACCTGACGATCATGCATCTCGGCTACCACGCGGGTCGAGTACATGACCTCGGGCAGCTCACGGTCATCGTTGCGCAGATTGCTGGTGAAGTCGCCGGGAGCTTCCTCGCCCCAGTCATGGCCGATTTCCGGCATGTCCAGCATGGCCTGATAATCTTCCTCGGGCAGCAGGTCGAGCCAGTCCACTTCCTGTGGCGCGGCGTGACCTGGTGCAATGAGACAGCAGGTCAAGGCCAGGGCGAGCAGACAACGCAGCATCGGCTTCTCCGCTCAGTCGATCAGCGCCTGGACGGCGGCGATACCGGCCCGCAGTCGGGCAGGATCGGCAGAGCGCAGCGTCGCATGGCCTACCTTGCGCCCCGGCTTGAAGGCCTTGCCGTAATGGTGTGGATGGCAGTCGGCAATGGCGGTCAGTCGGGCCATGGCCGGGACTTCGCCGATGAAGTTGACCATGGCACTTTCACCGATCTTGCCGGTGGCGCCCAGCGGCAGCCCGGTGATCGCCCGCAGATGGTTCTCGAACTGGCTGCATCCGGCACCCTCGATGGTCCAGTGCCCGGAATTGTGGACCCGGGGCGCGATCTCGTTGGCCTTGAGACCGCTGTCCACCTCGAAGAACTCGAAGGCCAGCACGCCGACATAATCGAGCTTGTCCAGCACCCGCTCCGCGTAGTTCTCTGCCTGGGTCTGCAGGGGGTGATCGCTGCTGGCTACCGACAGCCGCAGGATGCCGTCTTCATGGGTGTTGTGGACCAGCGGATAGAAGCGGGTATCCCCGGTACGGCTGCGTACCGCGATCAGTGACACCTCGCCGGTGAAGGGGACGAACCCTTCGAGAATGCAGGGCACACTGCCCAGCTCGGCAAAGGCGCCGACAACGTCCTGCGGCTTACGCAATACCTTCTGACCCTTGCCGTCATAGCCCAGGGTGCGGGTCTTCATCACAGCGGGCAGACCGATCTGGCGTACTGCCTCGTCCAGATCCTGCTGGGACAGCACATTGGCAAATTCCGGGGTGGGGATGCCCAGATCGCGGAACATGGACTTCTCGAACCAGCGGTCCCGGGCGATACGCAGGGATTCCGCATCCGGATACACCGGCACGTACTGGGCAAGGAAGGCCACGGTTTCCGCGGGCACGCTCTCGAACTCGAAGGTCACCACGTCGGCACTTTCGGCCAGCCGCCTGAGCTGTTCGCGGTCGTCGTATTCGGCACACAGGTGGTCACCGAGCGCGGCGGCACAGGCATCGGCCGCCGGGTCGAGGAAGGCGAACTGCTGTCCCAGCGGGGTCCCGGCCAGTGCCAGCATGCGACCCAGCTGTCCACCACCAATGATGCCGATCTTCATGCTCACTTCCTCACGCCTGTCGTGGATCCGGGTTGTCCAGTACGGTTTCGGTCTGGTTGCTGCGGTAGCTCAGCAACGCCTCATGGAACTGCGGGTGGCGGCCGCCCAGAATGCTGGCAGCCAGCAGCGCGGCGTTGATCGCGCCGGCCTTGCCGATGGCCAGCGTGGCGACCGGCACGCCGGCGGGCATCTGCACGATGGACAGCAGCGAGTCAACGCCCGACAGCATGGATGACTGCACCGGCACACCCAGTACCGGCAGATGGGTCTTGGCGGCGCACATGCCCGGCAGATGCGCCGCGCCACCGGCGCCGGCGATGATCACCTCGATGCCCCGGTCGGCAGCCGCGGCGGCATAATCGAACAGCAGATCCGGCGTACGGTGGGCGGATACCACCTTCACCTCGTGGGGAATGCCCAGCTGCTCCAGCATGTCAGCCGTATGGCTCATGGTGGACCAGTCGGACCTGGAGCCCATGATCACGCCAACCAGTGCGGTCATTGTCGTGCCTCTTGATGACTGAAAATAAAGAGCCACGCGGCATGGCGTGGCTCGGGGTGTGCTGCAGGCCATGCGGCCGGAAAGCAGCGATTATAACGCAAAGCGACGCGTGGACCAGTCCGGCTGTCAATCGGTCAGTAACGCGGTCGAGGCGTGGCCATGGGCAGCGGACCGTCACCGATACGGCGGAACTCGCCCTTCTCGGTGTCGTAGGCACGGATCTGGCTGGTTTCGATGTCATACACCCAGCCATGGATGAACAGGTCGCCCCTGGCCAGCCGGGATGCCACCGACGGGTGGGTTGCCAGGTGGCCGAGCTGTGCCACCACGTTTTCCTCGGTGAGCACGCCAAGGGTATCGCAGTGCTCGTGACCGCAGTTTTCCTGCACCACGATCTTGGCGACCTCGGAATGCTGCAGCCAGGCCCGCACCGTGGGCATGCCGCGCAGCTGCTCGGGGTTGAGCACCGCCTTCATGGCGCCGCAGTCCGAGTGACCGCAGACGATGATGTGCTTCACGCCCAGGGCGACGACGGCGTACTCGATGGCAGTGGACACACCGCCGAGCATCTGCCCGTACGGTGGCACGACATTACCGACGTTACGGGTCACGAACAGATCCCCCGGCGAACTCTGGGTAATGAGTTCGGGCACCACCCTGGAGTCGGCGCAGGTGATGAACATCGCCTTGGGAGTCTGTTCAAAGGCCAGTTTGTGGAACAGCTCCTGCTGGTCCGGATAGACCACCTCGTGAAAATGCATGTAGCCATCGACGATCTGTTCGATGGCATCGTCCGTGCTCTTCAGCTTCTTGTAGGGCATGCGCTCGATCTCTGGTTTGGTTACGGGGAGCCAGAGGCTCCCCCTTTGTCTCAGCTCTCGATTTCGATCAGTATCTCGCCAGGGTTGACCCGGTCGCCCTTGGCCACATGCACGGCCTTGACGGTACCGTCGATGGCAGCCTGAATCTCGCTTTCCATCTTCATCGCCTCGCTGACCAGCACGGCCTGACCGGCCTTGACCCTGTCGCCTTCGGCCACCAGCACCTCGACGACGTTGCCGGGCATGCTGGTGGTCACATGGCCGGGCTTGCTGGCGCGCTCGCGGCTCTTGCCCGAACCGCCGACAAAGGTATTGAGCTCTTCGAGAACCACTTCTTCCGGCATGCCGTCGATACTCAGGTAGAAGTGACGACTGCCATCCCCTTTGACGCCCACGCCGGTGATATCGATACGGTAGCTTTCACCGTGTACATCGATCATGAACTCGGTGGCGACACCCTCGGCTGCAGCCGGGCGCTCGTCGCCATTGGGTACCGGCAGCAGCACCTCCGGCTCAAGGGTACCGGCGGCCCGCTCCTCAAGGAACTTGCGCCCGATATCCGGGAACATGGCGTAGGTCAGCACATCTTCCTCGCTCTTGGCCAGGCTGCCGATTTCATTGCGCAGGCGATCCATCTCCGGCTTCAGCAGATCCGCCGGCCGTACCTCGATCACCTGCTCGTCCCCGATGGCGCGCACCTGCACCTCGGGGTTGATGGCGCCCGGGGCCTGGCCGTAACGGCCCTGCAGATACAGCTTCACCTCGTTGGTGATGGTCTTGTAGCGCTCGCCGGCCAGCACGTTGAACACCGCCTGGGTGCCGACGATCTGCGAGGTCGGGGTCACCAACGGCGGATAGCCGAGGTCGGCCCGGACCCGGGGAATCTCCTCGAACACTTCGTTGATCCGGTTCAGCGCACCCTGCTCCTTGAGCTGGTTGGCCAGGTTGGACATCATGCCGCCCGGTACCTGATTGACCTGCACGCGGGTGTCCACGCCGGTAAAGGGGCTCTCGAACTGGTGGTACTTCTTGCGCACTTCCATGAAGTACATGCTGATCTCCTGGATCAGCTCCAGGTCCAGGCCGGTGTCATAGGGCGTGCCCTTGAGGGCGGCGACCATCGACTCGGTGCCCGGGTGGCTGGTGCCCCAGGCCATGGAGCCGATCGCCGTATCGATATTGTCGGCGCCGCATTCGATGGCCTTGAGCTGGCACATGGCGGCCAGACCGGCGGTGTCATGGGAGTGGATGAATACCGGCAGGCTGGTGGCCGCCTTCAACGCCTCGACCAGCTCCCCGGTGGCGTAGGGGGTCAGCAGGCCGGCCATGTCCTTGATGGCCAGCGAGTCGACGCCCATGGCTTCCAGGGTCTTGGCCTGCTCGACGAATACATCGACGGTATGCACCGGGCTGGTGGTATAGCAGATGGTGCCCTGGGCATGCTTGCCCGCCGCCTTGACGGCGGAGATGGCGGTGCGCAGGTTGCGTACGTCGTTCATGGCGTCGAAGATGCGGAACACGTCGATGCCGTTGACCGCTGCCTTGGCCACGAAGGCGCGCACCACATCATCGCTGTAGTGGCGGTAGCCGAGCAGGTTCTGGCCGCGCAGCAGCATCTGTAGGCGGGTATTGGGCAGCGCTGCACGCAGCTGGCGCAGCCGCTCCCAGGGGTCCTCCTTGAGAAAGCGCACGCAGGCGTCAAAGGTGGCGCCGCCCCAGACTTCCAGCGACCAGTAGCCGACCTGGTCCAGCTTCGGGCAGATCGGCAGCATGTCCTCGGTGCGCATGCGGGTGGCCAGCAGCGACTGGTGGGCGTCGCGCAGGATGGTATCGGTAACGTTGATGCGTTTCTTGCTCATGGTGCGTTCCTCATCAGCGGCAAGCGGCTGGCTTGCGGCTCGAAATCAAAGACCGGCGTAGGCTGCGATGGCGCCGGCGATAGCCAGGGCCAGGGCCTCGGGCTTGTTCTTGGTCGAGTAATTGGTCAGCTCCGGGTGGGTCTCGACGAAGCTGGTGTCGAATACCCCGCTGCGGAAGTCCGGGTTCTTCAGGATTTCCTGGTAATACAGCTCGGTGGTCTTGACCCCGTGCAGGTGCATGTCGTCCAGCGCCCGGTAGCCGCGGGCAATGGCGTCTTCCCAGTTGTTCGCCCAGACGATGAGTTTCAGGCACATCGAATCGTAGTACGGGGGAATGGTGTAGCCGGTGTAGATCGCCGTATCCACCCGCACGCCCGGGCCACCCGGCGCGTAGTAGCGGGTGATCTTGCCGAACGACGGCAGGAAGTCGTTCTTCGGGTCCTCGGCATTGATGCGGAACTGGATGGCGTAGCCGCGATGCTCGATATCCTCCTGCTTCATCGACAGCGGCAGGCCGGAGGCGATGCGGATCTGTTCTCGGACAATGTCGATCCCGGTGATCTGTTCGGTGATGGTGTGCTCCACCTGCACCCGAGTATTCATTTCCATGAAGTAGACTTCGTTGTCCGCCAGCAGGAATTCCACGGTGCCGGCATTCTCGTAGCCCACCGCCTGGGCGGCGCGCACCGCTAAGTCGCCGATGTAGGCGCGCTGCTCCGGCGTCAGCTGCGGGCTGGGAGCGATTTCGATCAGCTTCTGGTTGCGCCGCTGGATCGAGCAGTCGCGCTCGAACAGGTGCACGGTATTGCCGAAGCTGTCGGCCAGGACCTGCGCCTCGATGTGCTTGGGATTGACGATGCACTTCTCCAGGAACACATCAGCGGAGCCGAACGCCTTGGTGGCTTCGGAGATCACCCGGGGCCAGGCCTGGGTCAGCTCTTCCTTGCTGTTGCAGCGGCGGATACCGCGACCACCGCCGCCAGAGGTAGCCTTGAGCATGACCGGATACCCGACCCGCTCGGCTTCGGCCAACGCGTCCTCGAGACTCTCCAGGTTGCCTTCCGAACCCGGGGTGACCGGTACGCCGGCAGCAATCATGCTGCGCCGGGCCTCGGTCTTGTCACCCATGCGGGCAATCACCTCGGCCGAGGGGCCAATGAACTTGATGCCGCGCTCGGCACAGACCCGCGCCAGCTCGGCATTTTCGGACAGGAAGCCGTAGCCCGGGTGCAGCGCATCACAGCCGGTCTCCACCGCCAGATTGACCAGCTGGCGGGCGTTCAGGTAGCCGGCCAGCGGGTCACTGCCGACGTTGTAGGATTCGTCCGCGCGCTTCACATGCAGCGCATAGCGATCCGCATCGGAGTGGATGGCCACCGAGCGAATGCCCATCTCCGCGCACGCGCGGACAATACGCACTGCAATCTCGCCACGGTTGGCAATCAGGATTTTCTTGATCACGTCCCTTTCCTCTGTTGGTGATCGGGGGTAACCAAACATACCGCCGCTGCGCAAATGATGAAAAATGAATAATAGTTGGACGTGGCATAAGTAATTACTAATATAGGTCAACGTACCCATGAGAGAGATTCGGCATGCGCAAGGAATTACAGCGGATAACCCTGCGCCAGCTGCAGGTATTCCAGGCGCTGTGCAGCAACCTGTCCTACAGCCGTACCGCGGAGGAAATGGCCCTTACTCAGCCAGCGGTGAGTCTGCAGATGCGCCAGCTGGAGGAGCTGGTAGGCCAGCCGCTGTTCGAATATGTCGGGCGCAAGCTCTATCTGACCGAGGCGGCCAATCTACTGTTGGCCGCCAGCGAGGAAATGTTCAAGCGTCTGGAAATTCTCGACATGCAGCTGGCTGCGTTGCAGGGCACCCTGCAGGGCGAGCTGCGCCTCGCGGTGGCCAGCAGTATCCAGTACCTTACTCCCCATCTGCTGGCCGCCTTTCGACAGCGGCATCCGCAGGTGAGCTTCCGTCTGGAGGTCAGCACCCGCGCCGAGGTCATTCGACGCCTGCGGGAAAATCGCGACGATGTGGTACTGATGGGCATGGTACCGGCGGACCGGGCGCTGGATTTCTTCCCTTTCCTGAACAACCCGGTCATCGCGGTGGCCGCCCCGGATCACCCCCTGGCCAGTGCCGCGCAGCTGAAGCTGGCTGAGCTGGAGTCGCAGATGGTCCTGCTGCGTGAAGTCGGGTCCGGGGTGCGCAAGGCTTGCGACGAGTTCTTCCAGCAAAAGCGCGTTCACCTGCAGCACGTCATGCAGATGGGCTCGGAGGAAACCGTGGTGCAGTCGGCGATCGCCGGGCTGGGCATCGGGCTGGTTTCCGGGCATAGTGCCGCGCCCTGGGTGCAGAACGGCCAGCTGGTGCGGCTGGATTTCATCGATCTGCCGCTGTATCGCAGCTGGTGCGCGGTTCATGCCCGGGGGAAACGGCTCAGTCCGGTGGCCGAGGCGTTCCTCAACTTCCTGCGCGAGGAGCGGACGCTGATCAAGCAAATGGCTGAACCGTTTGCCTGACCGAAGCCTGCCGCCGGGTGCCAGCTGACAGCGTGGCGGCGGCGTGCTTGAATTGAAGCAATGCGCTCCATGCGGAATAACGACAAGGCGCGTGCTGCAGACGCGGGCGTCATCTCACATTCGAATAGGAAATACGATAATGGGTCTGGTCCTGATACTGATCGCATTGATTGTCTTTATCGTCATGGCGACCACACGCTGGAAGCTGCATCCCTTTCTGGCTCTGCTCGGTGCGGCCCTGCTGGCGGGTTTTGCCTACCAGTTACCGACCCTGGAAATCACCGGCCACATCACCCGGGGCTTCGGCAACATCCTCGGTTACATCGGTATCGTCATCGTCTTCGGAACCATCATCGGGGTCATCCTCGAGCGCAGCGGCGCCGCCATCACCATGGCTGAAACGGTGATCCGCCTGCTGGGAGAGCGCTTTCCCACCCTGACCATGTCCATTACCGGCTACCTGGTCTCCATTCCGGTGTTCTGCGACTCGGGCTACGTCATTCTCAACTCGCTGAAGAATGCCCTGGCCGCGCGCATGAAGATCTCGGTTGTGGCAATGAGCGTGGCCCTGGCTACCGGCCTGTATGCCACCCATACCTTTGTGCCACCGACCCCCGGCCCGATTGCCGCGGCGGGCAACCTGGGGCTGGAATCCAATCTCGGGCTGGTGATTGGTGTCGGCCTGCTGGTAGCCCTGGTCACTGCCCTGGCCGGTATGTTCTGGGCCAATCGTTTTATCCACAAGGAAATCGAACTGGTGGAAGATGGCGCGCCGATCATCGATAGCGACGCCTATCAGACCATGCGCGATAGCTACGGCGTGCTGCCGGGCCCGGCCAAGGCTTTCGCTCCCATCTTCGTGCCCATTGCCCTGATTTGCCTGGGCACGGTGGTCAACCTGCCGGCTCGCCCGGTGGGTGAGGGAATGATCTATACCCTGTTCGCCTTCCTGGGCCAGCCGGTAGTCGCCCTGGCGATCGGCCTGGGCCTGGCCTGCACCCTGCTCAAATCCTCCAACAAGCGTCAGGAACTGCAGGACCGGGTAACCGAGGGTATCATCGCGGCGGCGCCCATCCTGCTGATTACCGGCGCCGGCGGTGCCTTTGGCGCGATCCTGAGCGCCACGCCGCTGGGTGATTATCTGGGTCAGACGTTGTCCGGGCTGGGTATTGGCCTGTTCATGCCGTTCCTGGTGGCGGCCGGTCTGAAAACGGCTCAGGGTTCCAGCACGGTATCCCTGGTCACCACCTCGGCCCTGGTCGCTCCGCTACTCGGTCAGCTCGGTCTGGACAGCGAGATGGGCCGGGTGCTTACCGTTATGGCGATCGGCGCTGGCGCGATGACCGTCTCCCACGCCAACGACAGCTTCTTCTGGGTGGTCACCCAGTTCAGCCGGATGAAGGTTGCCACGGGGTATCAAGCGCAGACTGCGGCCACCCTGATCCAGGGCGTGGTGGGCATGCTCACCGTGTGGCTGCTCAGCTTGGTGCTGCTGTGATGAAACTGGTTATCGCTCCCGACTCGTTCAAAGAAAGTATATCGGCCGAACGGGTCGCCCTGGCCATCGCTGCGGGTTGGCGCGAGGTATTTGCCGAGGCGGATATACGGCTGTGCCCCATGGCCGATGGTGGGGAAGGATCGGTGGAGGCTGTGCTGTCCGCCACCGGCGGTGAGCGGCGGGAACTGCAGGTATGCGGCCCGCTCGGTATCCCAGTGACGGCCCATTGGGGCTGGCTGCCGGACGAGCGGCAGGCGGTGATCGAGATGGCGGCTGCCAGCGGTTTGCATTGGGTAGCCCCAGACCAGCGCGATGCCCGCGTCACCACCACTTACGGTACTGGCGAACTGGTGCTTGCCGCGCTGGAAGCAGGGGCGCGGCGCATCATTCTGGGCATCGGTGGCAGCGCTACCAATGACGGCGGGGCGGGGTTGCTGGAGGCCCTGGGGGCCAGGCTGCTGAATGAAGAAGGGCAACCCATCGACCGCGGCGGAGCGGCATTGACCGACCTGCAGCGTATCGAGCTGGCGGGGCTGGATACTCGGTTGGCTGCTACCGAAATCATCATCGCTGCGGATGTGGATAACCCGCTTTGCGGACCGCACGGAGCCTCCCATGTGTTTGGCCCGCAGAAGGGCGCCAGTGCCGACCAGGTGGAGCAGCTGGACCACGCGTTGAGTCACTTTGCCGATGTCATGGCGGCTGCGCTGGGCCAGGACTACCGGGATGTGCCGGGCGTCGGCGCCGCCGGCGGGCTGGGATTTGCCGCCCGTGCGGTGCTGGGTGCCCGGTTCCGTCCGGGGATAGAGCTGGTGGCTGAGCTGTCCGGGCTGGCCGAGGCAGTGCAGGGGGCGGATCTGGTGATTACCGGAGAAGGGCGCCTGGATGGTCAGAGTCTGCACGGCAAGACGCCCGTCGGTGTCGCCCGTATCGCCCGCGCCGCCGGCGTGCCGGTGATAGCCCTGGCGGGCAGTCTGGGGGAGGGATATCAGCGGCTGTATGAGGCGGGCATAGACGCGGCCTTCAGTCTGGTACCCGGCCCGCTCAGTCTGGAGCAGGCCATGCTGGAGGGCGAGCAGCAGCTCCAGGCCCGCGCCGGTGATATAGCCCGCCTGTGGCGTCTTGCCGCCCGTCGCTGAACTTCCGTGACGGCGTCGACAGCGTGCCGATTATCAATTGCGAATGATTATCACTGAGAGTATATTTCTGTCAGTCCCCATCCCGGGGCATGACAGGAGAACAAGAAATGCATAACCCGTTTCGTCTGTTTGTTGCCGCTGTTGCCATCAGCCTCAGCGCCGCCAGCTGGGCCGACAGCGACCGTCCGGCCCACGCCAAGGGCGAGCCGTCGGAAACGCTGCAGCAGGCCGTCAGCAATCTGAGCGAATACAACGACAAACTCGACACGCTGCTGGCGAAGGGCGAATTGAACGCCCAGGACATGCATGAGGTGCACATGCTGACCTACACGCTGGAAAACGCCCTGCAGAAGATCCAGGCAGACCTGGAGGAAACAGCCGCGGTGCTCGAGGAAGTGCACATCGCCTCCGAAACCAACAAGCCCGAGGTGGTGAAGGAAAAAGGCCAGGTGTATCTGCAGAGCACCCGTACCCTGGTGAAGTGACCCCCTGCGCCACATGTTGGCCGTGACGGCCCTCATGTTGCCAGTGGACAGAAGGTCAGCGTCTGGTCAGGCGGGTACGCCCAGGCTGCGCAGGTAATCATCGTAGCTGCCGCTGAAATCGGTCACCCCATCGGCGGACAGCTCGATGATGCGGGTGGCCAGGGAGCTGACGAATTCCCGGTCATGACTGACGAAGATCAGCGTGCCGGGGTAGTTCTCCAGTGCCAGGTTCAGCGCTTCAATGGACTCCATGTCCAGGTGGTTGGTCGGCTCGTCCATGACCATCACGTTGGCCCGCTGCAGGATCAGCTTGCCGAACAGCATGCGGCCCTGCTCACCCCCGGAAATCACCTTCACCGATTTCTGGATCTCATCGTTGGAAAACAGCATCCGCCCCAGGGTGCCGCGCACTACCTGTTCGCCGCCCTGGGTCCACTGGGCCATCCACTCGAACAGCGTCCAGTCATCCCTGAAGTCATCGGCATGGTCCTGAGCGAAGTAGCCGATATCGGCACTTTCTGCCCATTTCACCTCGCCCGCCATGGGCGCCATCTCGCCGACCAGGGTACGCAGCAGGGTGGTCTTGCCGATACCGTTGGGGCCGATGATCGCCACCCGCTCGCCCGCCTCGATCTGCAGGCTGAGGTTTCTGAACAGCACCTCACCGTCATAACCCTGACTGACCTGATCCAGCGTCACCGCCTGACGGTGCAGCTTCTTGTGCTGGTCGAAACGGATGAACGGGCTGACCCGGCTGGAGGGCTTGACCTCATCAAGCTGGATCTTGTCGATCTGCCGGGCGCGGCTGGTGGCCTGCTTGGCCTTGGAGGCGTTGGCCGAGAAACGGCTGACGAACTGCTGTAGCTCGGCGATCTGCGCCTTCTTCCTGGCGTTGTCCGACAGCAGGCGCTCCCGGGCCTGGGTGGCAGCGGTCATGTACTCGTCATAATTGCCGGGGAACAGCCGCAGCTCGCCGTAATCCAGGTCCGCCATGTGCGTGCACACACTGTTGAGGAAGTGGCGGTCGTGAGAAATGATGATCATGGTGCTGTTGCGGGTCTTCAGCACGTCTTCCAGCCAGCGGATGGTGTGGATATCCAGGTGGTTGGTCGGCTCGTCGAGCAGCAGCACATCCGGATCGGAGAACAGCGCCTGGGCCAGCAGCACCCGCAGCTTCCAGCCGGGGGCCACCTCGCTCATCGGGCCGAAGTGCTGTTCCAGCGGGATACCCAGACCCAGCAGCAGCTCACCGGCACGGGACTCGGCGGTATAGCCGTCCAGCTCGGCAAACTGCACCTCCAGCTCAGCCACGGCCATGCCGTCCTCCTCGCTCATTTCCGCCAGCGAATAGATGCGGTCGCGCTCGGCCTTGATCCGCCACAGCTCGGCGTGGCCCATGATCACCGTGTCGATCACGCTGGAGTCTTCATAGGCGAACTGGTCCTGACGCAGCTTGCCCAGACGGGTGTTGGGCTCGAGCATTACCTGACCAGAGGAGGGCTCCAGCTCGCCACCGAGAATCTTCATGAAGGTCGACTTGCCACAGCCATTGGCGCCGATCAGACCGTAGCGGTTGCCGTTGTTGAATTTGACGGAGACATTCTCGAACAGCGGGCGGGCGCCGAACTGCATGGTGATATTGGCGGTGGAAATCAAGGGACGAGTACCTGCGGCAGAAAGGGATGGACGGTCCGCGAGGGGCGGCGGCGCATTGTAAAGGCTGCAGCGTCGCAGGAATAGCAGAGGTTGCTTCTGCAGATGGACGGGCGATTGCAGCACCCACCAGCGTACCCCGACGTAGGGACCAGAGCCCGGGACGATGGCGTGCGCAGCTCGCCTCACGGCGGTGTCCGCTCGAACGCCGCCGCCAGATAATCAATCATCACCCGCACCTTGGCGGGCGGGCGGCGATCCGGCGGATAGAGCACATGGATGCCGCCCAGCTTCACCACCGGCTTGTCCAGTTCCAGCTCCACCAGCTGCCCCTGTTTCAACGCCGTGCCGACGATGAAGTGCGGCTGATAGATGATGCCCTGGCCGGCCACCGCCGCGGCCAGTAACGCGTCGCCATTGTTGGCCAGCAGATCACCGTTGATCGGCACCCTGAATTCCCCCTCCGTCCCGAACGCCCAGTGGTGACTGTCCTGCATGGCTGACAGGGTGTAGCTCAGACAGTTGTGCTGGGCCAGATCGTTCACGGTGCGTGGGAGCCCCCGTTGATCGAGATAGTCCGGTGCTGCGCACACCTTCATGCAGCTGTCACCCAACTGGCGGGTCTGCAGCGGGCTGTCGGCCAGCCGTCCGATGCGAATGGCCAGGTCCCAGCTGCCCTCGATGAGATCAACATGGGTGTCGCTCAGGCCAAGCTCGACCCGGACCTCGGGATGCAGGTGGCTGAAGGCAGGAATCAGCGGCGCTATGAAACGGGTACCGAAGGACAGCGGCAGGTTCATGCGCAGCAACCCGGTAGCCTTGATGCGCTGGGAAGCGGCCTCCGCCTCGGCCTCGTCAATCTCCGGCAGGATGCGCTGGCAGGCTTCAAGGTAGTTGCTGCCGGCCTCGGTCAGGCTCAGGCGTCTGGTCGTGCGATGGAACAGCTTGACCCCCAGCCGTGCCTCCAGCGCGTTGACGTGCTTGGTTGCCATAGCCGGTGACATGCCCAGATGGCGTGCAGCGGCGGATAGACTGCCGGCGCTGGCGGCGCGCACGAACACCCGCATACTGGTTATACGATCCATCTCTATTTCCTACCCAGAGTATAAAGTGTTGGTCTGAACTGGCCGGTTCTCCTACCTCAAGCTAGGGGAGATACTACAGCCATGCAAATGAGGAGGTAGTCATCATGCAAACTGACCAGGCAACACGCCAACCGGTATTGTTCATTCCACATGGCGGCGGCCCCTGTTTCTTCATGGACTGGAATCCCGCCGATACCTGGGTGGGCATGGGTCATTTTCTCAGGAGCGTGGCCAGCACCCTGCCGCGCAAGCCCAGCGCCATTGTCATGGTCTCGGCCCACTGGCTAGAAGCGCAGTTCCGCGTGACCGGTCATGCCCGACCGGAACTGATCTACGACTATTACGGCTTCCCGCAGCATACCTATGAGCTGACCTATCCAGCTCCGGGTGCACCGCAACTGGCCGAGCAGATTGTACAGACGCTGAACGACGAAGGGCTGGAAGCCGCAGTCGATCCCGAGCGGGGCTTTGACCATGGCATGTTCATTCCGCTGAAGCTGGTATTCCCGGCGGCGGATATCCCCGTCATCCAGCTGTCCCTGCGTCGGGATCTGGATCCTGCCGCGCACCTGGCGGTGGGCCGGGCCCTGGCCGGTCTGCGAGATCAGAACGTGCTGATCATCGGCAGCGGCATGAGCTTTCACAACATGCGGGCCTATGGCGATGCGCGTTTCACTGCGGTATCCGCCGAGTTCGATGAGTGGTTGACCAGTACGGTGGAAAGCCCGGCGCAGGAGCGCGACGAGCTGCTGCGCAATTGGGCGAAGGCGCCCCAGGCCTACCAATGTCACCCCCGGGGAGATGAGGAGCACCTGATCCCTTTGATGGTGGCCGCCGGCGCCGGTGGTGGCGAGCCGGGGCAGAAGATCTATTCGGAAACGGTCATGCAGACCGTCATTTCAGCATTCCGCTTCGGTTGATAACCGCATCCACAAGACATGGAGATACATAAAATGATCATTGATCTTTCAGGCAAGACAGCCATCGTAACCGGTTCCACTGGCGGTATCGGTCTGGCCATCGCCGAGAGCATAGCGGGATGAGCACCGCCAGTGCAGACATCCGGACCGGGCAGCCGGTCCGGATAATGAATCGCCTGTGCAGGCACTGGGGACACAAGTTTCCGGTCGAGCTCGGTGAACAGCAAAGCACCATCACCTTGCCGCTGGGTATATGCCGTATGGTCTGTACGGATATACTGCGGGTGGACCTGCACAGCGATGACCAGCAGATGGCGCAGCTGCAGCAGGTAGTTGCTGATCATCTGTCACGCATGGCGGGTTCGGAGCAGCTGACCATTGACTGGCGACAGCCGGGCCTGAAAATGACCGAAGGTGGGAAAGGAACAGAACATGAATGATTCAAAAGAGCGCTACGGCGGCATTACCCGGTTGTTTCACTGGGGCATGGGATTGCTGATCGTCTGGCAATTCCTGAAATTCTTCGACCGCATCAACGATGGTGAGCACTGGGTGGGCCAGAACCTGGTGTCCTGGCATATTTCCATCGGCTCGGTATTGCTGGTGCTGATCGTGCTGCGCATCCTCTGGGCCGCTACCCAGAGGAATAACCGCCCCGAGCAGGATCCGGCGACCGCGCTGCTGGTCAAGGCCGGCCACGGTCTGCTCTATCTGGCCATGCTGCTGCTGCCCGTTACCGGGGTCATGATCATGATCGGCAACGGTTTCGGCTGGGCGCCCTTCGGCATGGAAATCGTCGCCGGAGACGGGCCGGAGATCGGCTGGATGGCCACGCTGGGCAGCATGCATTCGCTGCTCGCCTGGTCACTACTGATCCTGGTCATCGGCCATGTGGGGATCGCTCTGCTGCACCACTTCGTCAAGAAGGATGGCGTGCTGCGGCGCATGCTCTGACCGGCAATGATCTGCATCGCTGCGCCCCCACCATGGGGGCGCAGCGCGTTCTGCAGCTTGTCACTGGCCGGGTCCGCAACAAGGGTCAATAATCAGCTACATCTTCCGATGAGAGGTATTGCCCTTGGCTTCCAGTCTGCTGGCCCTGCTTGACGATATTGCCACCCTGCTCGATGACGTCTCGGTCATGAGCAAGGTGGCGGCAAGGAAAACCGCCGGGGTGCTGGGTGACGACCTGGCACTCAACGCCCAGCAGGTCACCGGCGTCAGGGCCGAGCGCGAGCTGCCGGTGGTCTGGGCGGTGGCCAAGGGCTCGTTCCGCAACAAGTTCATCCTGGTGCCCGGTGCCCTGCTGATCAGTGCCTTCATCCCCTGGCTGGTCACCCCGCTGCTGATGCTGGGCGGCGCCTTTCTCTGCTATGAAGGCTTTGAGAAGCTGGCGCACCGGTTCCTGCACGACGATACCGAAAAGCGTGCCGAGAAGCTGGCGGCGCTGGCCGACCCCGCCACCGACATGGTTGCCTTTGAACGGACCAAGATCCGTGGCGCGGTGCGCACCGACTTCATTCTGTCAGCGGAGATCATCGCCATCACTCTGGGGACCGTCGCTGCCGCCACCTTCACCACCCAGGTGCTGGTACTGTCGACCATCGCCCTGGCGGTCACCGTTGGGGTGTATGGCCTGGTCGCCGGCATCGTGAAGATCGACGACGCCGGGCTGGCGCTGACCGAGCGCGACAGCGCCGCATTGCAGAAACTGGGGCACGGCCTGCTGTGGCTGGCGCCCTGGCTGATGAAAACGCTGTCGGTGGTAGGCACTGCGGCCATGTTCATGGTCGGCGGCGGCATCCTCACCCATGGTTACCATGCGCTGGGCCACTGGATCGAGAACACGGCCGAACACACGCTGGATCTGCCATGGATCGGCTCGGTACTGGGCGGTCTGCTCCCGACCCTGATGTCGGCGGCGGTCGGCGTTGTGGCGGGGGCGGTGATCTTCGGCGTCGTCACCTTGGGCAGCAGACTGTTCGGCCGTTCGACCGAGCACCCGGGTTGAAAGCCGGAACGACCGCAACACCGGCCTGTCTCATGATCACGGAATAGCAACCCATCACCGGAGGTAGCACATGAAACCGCAGAACTGGCTGATAGTGGCGGCGGCGCTGGCCGCAGGCAGTGTCCACGCCGCTTCGCAGGAAGTGACCATCAACCTGGTGGATGCCGAGGGCACCCAGGAGGCCATCGGCACCATCGAGATCAGCGAAACCGAACATGGCCTGCTGTTTACCCCCGATCTGAAATCCCTGCCGGGCGGTGTGCATGGTTTCCATGTGCATGAAAACGGCAGCTGCGATGCGGCGGAGAAGGACGGCAAGATGG
The DNA here is from genome assembly GCF_014646575.1 of Halopseudomonas pertucinogena. Lineage (GTDB taxonomy): Bacteria > Pseudomonadota > Gammaproteobacteria > Pseudomonadales > Pseudomonadaceae > Halopseudomonas > Halopseudomonas pertucinogena. The sequence goes on from NZ_BMNN01000004.1 coordinate 203,590, forward strand.
TCCCCGCCCAGGCCGCTGGCGGGCATTATGATCCGCAGGACACCGGCAAACATGCAGGGCCCTACGGTGACGGCCATCTGGGCGACCTGCCCGCGCTGTACGTGAACGAGGACGGCACGGCGGACTACCCGGTGCTGGCTCCGCGCATCAAGAAGCTGGATGAGATCAAGGGCAAGGCGTTGATGATTCATGCGGGGGGCGACAACCACGCTGATCATCCGGAACCGCTGGGTGGTGGCGGAGCGCGGGTGGCCTGTGGGGTGATCTGACCTTTGTAGTCGCCTCAGTCCGACCCACTGTGCGAGATGGAACTCGCACCTGCATAGGGTTGCCGTTGCCGTCACTTATTGTTCAGCGCACCACCAGCCGCTTCATCCAGTCCAGCAATACCGTAGGCAACAGCTCCGGGCGCGGCAGCAGGGCGTAGTTCCGTGCGCCGAAGATGCGCGGCAGGTAGGCCGGGGCCTGGCGGTCGATGGTCAGGCAGAAGGCGGAAATGCCCTGCAGGCTGGCCTCGGTGACGGCCTGGCGCATGTCCTCCACGCCGTACTGGCCTTCGTAGATATCCCTGTCATTGGGCTTGCCGTCGGACAGCACCAGCAGCAACCGGTGGCTGGCCTGCTGGCGCAGCAGATCCTGGCTGGCGTGACGGATGGCGGCGCCGGCGCGGGTGTAGTGCTCCGGCTCCAGTGAGCTGATGCGCAGCGCCACATCGTTACCGAATGGCTCATCGAAGGTCTTGATCTGCCGGACGATCACCGCATCCGGTCCCTCCCCGGAAAACGCCTGGATCGACCAGGGCTCGCCCAGCCCGTCCAGAGCGAAACTCACCAGCAGCAGGGCTTCGCGCTCCACATCGATGATGCGCTTGCTGGTGGAGACCCAGCTGTCGGTGGAACCGCTGATATCGATCAGCAGCGTGATCGCAAGGTGGCGCTCCGCGGTGCGGCGGGTCTGGTACAGCGCATCGGACAGGCTGCCGCCGGCACGGAAGTCTGCGTAGCTGTCGATATACGCCTGCAGGTCGATGTCGTCACCGTCCAGTTGCCTGCGGTGGGTAACGCGCCGTGCGCTGAGCATCTCGAAGCGGCGGCGGATCTGGTTCAGCAGGCTGCGGTGCTCCTCCAGCGTCTCATCGACCCATTGCTGCGAGCCGGGCAGATTGGGCAGCACATGCAGGGTGGCGCCGGGCTGGCGGTAGGCCTGGATGCGGCAATCCCATTCGGGATACTGCAGGCCGCCGCCCTCGCGGATGGCGGTCTTCAGCTGCATGGCGGTATTGGTATCCGGTGGATCGTCGGAAATCAGCACCTCCTTCGAGCTTCCGGGTGTGGACACCAGGCGGGCCTGGGAGAGCTCGGAAAGCATGTCGCCATACTCGTCTGCGCTGATGTCCTCGTCCCTGTCCACCGGGCGGTTCAGACCCAGCGGATCTTCCGCCTGCTGGTGCGGCTCGTCCAGCTGGACCATGAGAATGCCCGGGTCCCTGTCATCATCTTCACCTTCTTTCGCCTCGCGCACTTCCGGCCGGCGCAGCAGGTGGGAACTGCGGGAGGGCTCGCTGGAGACCTGTGGCTCGCCTGGCTCGCCCTCGGCCGGCATGTCATTGCGACTGGCGCTGGCGGGTGACCGCAGCTCGCCGGTCCACCAGTCCCTGAGCAGGGGGGCATCGCCACCGCGCCTGTCCTGCGGGTCCAGGCCGAGGCGTTGCAGCACGTCAAGCGACAGCCTGACCGACTCCAGCGGCGAGGGGCTGTGCGGCAGCGCAGCGCAGGCCGCACCGGGAGAGGTGCGCAACAGTTGCTGCAGCAGAGCCTCCAGCGGCCGCCGGACCGGCGAGAAGGTGCGCAGTTCGGGGCGGCGCTGCAGCGCGAACTGCCGCAGCCGGCCGATACCCGGTGCCATCCCGGGAAGCTGGCGCAGCAGATCGAAGTCGGCCGCCCAGGCTTCCAGCAGCAGAAACGCATCCGCCTGCAGCGCCGGCCATTGCGGATCGACCAGCCCGGCGCTGCCGCGCTGGGCACGGGCCGCCTGTTGCAGGGCCATGACCCGGTACAGCTCATTGCCCAGCGCGAGATCCTCGATGCCGGAATCCACCGGCAACCACAGCCGCTCGCCGTTGGTGGCGGGGATCGGTTGTTTCAGCCAGGGGGCCTGCACGCGGCGGAAGAACCGCGCCAGCATGGTCGGGTGCGGCGGCCGCTGGGCAGCGCGGATCTGCAGGGTGGTGCCGCACAGCGCGGTGATCAGCAGGTCCAGACGCGGCGCGACATCCACCAGCATGGCGGTGGGCGGGCCGGGCGGCGGTGGCCGGTAGCGCAGCCAGAGTCTGCGGATATGGATGGTGGCATGGCGGGCGGCGTCGCTGAGCAGGTCCTCCGGTTCAGCCATGGCGGCCTGTCCTCCGCTCAGACAAAGGTGGCGTCGACCAGATCACGCAGGGCGTCGACCATTGAGGACTCGTCGGACAGCGGCGAGACAATGGCGGCGTAGCAGGCCTCACGCAGGGGGATGCCGGAGGCCATGAGGGTGCCCGCCGCAATCAGCAGGCGGGTACTGGGCACCTCGGCCAGACCGCGGTCACGCAGCTGGCGGATACGTTCGGCCAGTGATACCAGCCCGTTGGCAGCGGCCTGGTCCACGCCGCTTTCATGCTGGACGATGCGCGCTTCCAGCTCCGGCGGCGGAAAGTCCAGATCCATGGCGACAAAGCGCTGACGGGTGCTGGGTTTGAGATCCTTGAGCATGCGCTGGTAACCGGGGTTGTAGGAAATCACCAGCTGGAATCCGGGCGCGGCCTGCAGTACCTCTCCGGTCTTGTCGATCGGCAGGATCCGTCGATGGTCGGTCAGGGCGTGCAGCACCACCACGGTGTCCTGTCGGGCCTCGACCACTTCATCCAGGTAGCAGATGGCGCCTTCGCGCACCGCCCGGGTGAGCGGACCGTCCTGCCATACGGTGCCGTCATGCTGGATGAGAAAGCGTCCGATGAGATCGCTGGCGGCCAGATCATCGTGGCAGGGCACGGTGATCAGCGGGCGGCCCAGCTTCCAGGCCATGTGTTCGACAAAGCGCGTCTTGCCGCAGCCGGTCGGCCCCTTGAGCATGACCGCCAGACCGCGGGCGTGACACTGCTCGAACAGCGCCACCTCGTTGCCGGTGGGATGATACCAGGGCCCCTCGACAGCACCGGCAGCGAGTCCCGGTACCGGTTCATTCATGCCCATCTCACACCACGCGGCCGACGGCAATGTCATTGTCAGCGACGCCCGGTTCGGTGACATCCAGCCGCGGCCGGTAACGGAAGAAGTCGTAGATGAACAGTCCGACGCCGGTGGAGAACAGGCTGGCGCAGACGATCAGCATGACGAAGTGGATCTGGATCTTCAGCTGGGCATCGAGATAGCCCATGCCCATGATCCGCTCGAGATAGACCTGACCGATACCGGCGGTAGCGAAGGAGATGGTCATCCCGAACATGCCGGCCAGCTGCAGCCAGAATGCCCAGTAGCCGATGCTGGTGCCCTTCTCCGGGCGCCCGTGGGTGAGGGACGGCATGGCATAGGTGATCATGGCCAGGCAGATCATCGCATAGGCCCCATAGAAGGCTGCATGGCCGTGCATGGCCGTGATCAGCGTGCCGTGGGTCCACTTGTTGATACTCGGCCAGGTATGGGCCAGACCCAGCAAGCCGGCGCCGAACAGCGTGAAGATGGTGCTGCCCAGGGTCCAGTGCAGCGCCAGCACGTTGGGGTGGGACATGCCCGAGCGGCGCATGGCGCCGTAGGCGTACATGGCCATGCCGACGATGGCCAGCGGCTCCAGCGCGCTGAAGAACCCGCCGATCGGCAGCCAGTAATAGGGGACGCCGACCCAGTAGTAATGGTGGGCGGTACCGAGAATGCCGGCCAGGAATACCAGCCCGACGATCACGTAGAGCCACTTCTCCAGTACCTCGCGGTCGGCGCCGGACAGGCGGATCAGCAGGTAGGCAAGGAAGGCCCCCATGATCATCATCCATACCCCTTCCACCCACAGGTGGATGGTCCACCAGCGATAGAAGATCGAAACGGTATAGTTCTCGTAATGCAGCAGTGCCGGTACGAACAGCACGGCGGTGCTGACGATCCCCAGTACCAGTACCCCTTCGGTGGTGGTGAAGCGTCCCGACCTCTTGATGGTCATGCCGATGTTGTAGATGAAGATCGCGAAGCACACGACCATGATCAGCTTGTGCGGCAGGGGCTGTTCCAGCAACTTGTTGCCAGTGCCATAGCGGAACAGATAACCGATGACCGCCGCCACGCCCATGCCGGTCCACAGCACCAGCTGGATATAGGCGAGCCTGGTGCTGTGCAGTTCGGTGCGCGATTCATCCGGCACCAGCCAGTAGGTGGCGCCCATGAATCCGGTGATCACCCAGACGATCAGCAGGTTGGTGTGGATCGTCTTGGTCACGTCAAAGGGCAGTATGTACAGCAGCGGGTCGGGGCCGAGGTACTTGGTGGCAGACAACAGACCGAACACCAGTTGCAGGCCGAACAGCACCATGGCTACAGCGAAGTACCAGTAGGCGACTGACTGTGACTTGTAGCGCATTGTTATTCTCCGTCATTTCCATATTGCCGCGCCGGGTCTGGCGCGGCCGTCGCGGGCGTCACTTGAGCGTGGCCAGGAAGGCGACCAGCTGCTCGATCTCGTCCTCGCTCAGGCTTTCACCATAGGTGTTCGGCATGAACGAGGTCCCGTTGGCCGAATACATCCCACCGATGTTGATGTGGGCGCTGGGCTCGATAATCGACTCGCGGATGTAGCCTTCCACATCGGTCGCCTGGCCGGTGTAATCGGAGGAGCCCACCAGCAGCTCGGCGCGGGTGGCGACACCCGCCAGGCTCGGACCGGCGCCATCGGCGCCCGGAGCCAGGGAGTGGCACGCCACGCAGCCCGGCACGGCGGTGCGGAATACGTTCTCTCCGAGCGCGCGGATATCATCATCCGGGCCGACCGGGCGTACACCTACGGAAGTGGAGCCGGTCTGCAGTGCTGCAGCATCGCCGGCACCACCGGATCCGGCCACGGCGGTAAAGCCGCCCGTCACCAGGATCGGCCTGGGTGGCCAGCCCTGATTGTCAACATTGGCGACCCAGTCGAGGAATCTGATCAGGTTGGTGATCTCCTCATCGCTGAGGTTCTGCTGGGGCATCAGCCGCCGATGCTTCTGCTCGTCATAGAAAGCGGCGGGATCACGCATGTACGCCTGCAGGTAGGCTTCGCCGCGGTGCTGGGTGATCTTGGTCAGGTCCGGGGCATAATAGGCGCCCTCGCCAAAGAGGGTATGGCAGTTGATGCAGTTGTACTTGTGCCACACGTCCTTGCCGTGGGTCACCTCGGGGGTGATGTTCTCGGCATTGGTCAGGTCGGGAAACTGGCGGTGACTGTCGAGGGTCAGCCCGAGGAATACCACTGCCGCGGCAATGGTCGCGCCCCAGGCGAAGATTCTGGCTTGGCGGTTGTTCATGATGGCGGCCCCGTCAGACGTTGATGCCGGTCCAGTGCAGGCCGGTCATGATGAAGGCATACAGGGCGGAAATCAGCATCAGGGCCAGTACAGCGAAGCTCAGGATGCGCACGGGTTTGTACAGGTCTTTGAGTTGCATACCGTACTCCTTGGCGTAAGGTGCAGCTTTTTTTGATTATTGGTCTACAGGATAGACGCTAATCGCATTTCCGCAGGAATCGGCAGGAGCAGGGCGCTTGATGGATGCCCGGATGGTCAGTCGCGGTAGAACACCTGCACCAGATGCCAGCCGAACTGGGTTTTCACCGGGCCGTGAATCACCTTCAGCGGCTTTCGGAAAATGATCTGGTCGATGGCGCGTACCATCTGTCCTGGACGCACCTCGCCGAGGTCGCCGCCGCGCTTTTTCGAGGGGCAGGTGGAGTGCCTGCGCGCCAGCACATCGAATGCCTCGCCGGCGGCAAGGCGCTTCTTCAGCGCCAGGGCTTCGGCCTCGGTACCGACCAGAATGTGACGGGCCATGGCAATCGGCATTGGCTGGCTGCTCCTTATTCCAGGCGGGTGGGTGGGAGGTAGACGGTGAAGTCGTTGATCGGCTGCACCAGTACGCTGTACGGCTGTTGCTGCTCGGCCTGGCTGACCAGCCCAAGCCGGTCGAACACCGCGAAGCGGGCGTTGATCAGTTGCGCCGGCTGCACCCGCAGTCGGTCATGCCAGACACGATAGGCGCCCAGCTGGCGGTCGCGCAAACGATGGTAGAAGCCCACCAGCGGGTGCGTCAGATAGAACAGCGCGGTCTCCTCATCGGCGAAACCGGGGTAGGCCTCGGTGTGGCCGGTGTGCTGACGCAACTGCAGCTGGGCGTGGCCCCACGCCGAAGCGGTATGCATGTGGTAGCGCTGGTAGCGCTGCCCACTGCCGTCCAGCTGGCAATCGAAGCGGGTACGGGCGGCATGCCAGGGCTGTTGCCAGACGTACCGCGGCACCGGCAGGGTCCAGGAGTCCAGGGTGGTGCCGAAAAACCACACCGCCCTTTCACCGGTGTGCTGGTCGATGATGTAGGCACGGTAGTCCACCTGGGCCATTTCCAGTCGGGGCGAGGAATGGGCCGCCAGGCGGAAATTGACGTTGAGAAAGGGTACCGCCGATACCAGCGCCTGCTCCCGTCCCCCGATGAGAATGGTGTCGAGCCGGAAGCGCGGCGGGATCATCCCGGTCAGCCTGGCCGGATCGATGGCATAGGTGATGATCGCGAAGTGCTTGAGCTGGCATTGAACGTTGATGCCCGAGACCGGCGGCCGGGGTACGGCCAGTTCGGCAAAGCGCAACCGCTGGGCGGGGTGCCGGGAGAAGGGGCTGGCGTCGTGCTCGGTGGGCGCGGGGCCGCGGCTGACGTCTTGCATGGGGTTCAGTCCTGAGGTTCGTTGCTGCGTGTGACCTTGTTGGACAAGCGCAACCCGCGCAAGCTCCGCTTGACGTTCTTCAGGTGGTGGACCAGCTCCGGTCCGCGACGCATGGCCATGCCCATGGCCAGTACGTCGATCACCACCAGATGGGCGATGCGGGACGACAGGGGGGTATAGATATCGGTGTCCTCCGTCACATCGATGGGAATGTGTATCTGGCCCAGGTCGGCCAGCGGTGTATTGCTCGGGCACAGGGCGATCAACGTGGCCCCTGCTTCCACCACCAGCGTGGAGGTATGAAGCAGGTCCTTGGTGCGGCCGGTCTGGGAGATTGCCACGGCGACATCATAGGGTCCGAGGGTCACCGCAGACATCGCCTGCATGTGCGGATCAGAGTAGGCGGCCGTGGACACCTGCAGCCGGAAGAACTTGTGCTGGGCATCGCTGGCCACCGCACCGGAGGCACCGAAGCCGTAGAATTCCACCCGCCGGGCCTCGGCCATCGCCAGAATGGCCTGCTCCATCGCATCGGCATCCAGACTCTCGCGCACATCCATCAGCGTCGCCAGGGTAGTATCGAAGATCTTCTGCGACAGCTCTTCGATATTGTCGTCCTCGCTGATCGAGAACTGGCCGAAGCTGGCGCCGGCGGCCAGACTCTGCGCCAGCTTGAGTTTCAGATCCTGGAAGCCGCTGCAGCCGATGGCACGGCAGAAGCGCACGATGGTCGGCTCGCTGACGCCCACCTCCCGCGCCAGGTCGGCCATGGAGGAGTGCATCACCTGGGCGGCGTTGGCGAGAACGTGGTCGGCAACCTTCAGCTCCGACTTGCGGAGGGACTGGCGATTGCCTGCAATATGTTGGAGCAAGTTCACGGCGGCTTCATGATAGTCTGCGGATCGGGGGTGCTGATGGGTTGTAGTTATACTACAAAAACCACCCCACCGCCTTGATGGGAGGATTTCAAGTGCCTGCGCGCCATGGCAATGCCTGTGACATTGTGGTTTTCGGCGGGACCGGAGATCTTGCCATGCGCAAGCTCCTGCCCGCGTTATACTACCTGCACCGTGACCGTCATCTGCATCCGCAGACGCGCATTCTGGGGCTGGCGCGCAGCCGCCATGGGCTGGAGGAGTACCGCAAACTGGTACGCCGGCATCTGAGCCAGCATGTAGCCCGCGGTGACCTGACCGAGGCCGGATGGGAAAGCTTTGCCGCTCGGCTGGATTACCTAACGCTGGATCTGTCTCAGCGGCTGGAGTTCAATCGGCTGGCCCGTCACCTCGGTGATCACCCCGAACGTGTCCGGGTCTTCTATCTCGCCACCCTGCCGGACCTTTTCGCCCCGGCTGCGCTGCACCTGCAATCGGCCGGGCTGGTGAACGCCGAAGCCCGTATCGTGCTGGAGAAGCCGCTGGGCAACAGTCTGGAGACCGCCCGGAGAATCAACGAGCAGATCGGCAGCGTATTCGATGAATCGCGGGTCTTTCGCATTGACCACTTTCTCGGCAAGGAGGCGGTGCAGAACCTGCTCGCGCTGCGTTTCGGCAACGCCCTGTTCGAGCCCTTGTGGCGCAACGGGCATATCGATCATGTACAGATCAGCGTGCTGGAAACTGTCGGAGTAGAGGGGCGCGGCGCCTATTATGATGAGGCCGGCGCAATGCGCGACATGGTGCAGAATCACCTGCTGCAGCTGCTGTGCCTGGTGGCCATGGAAGCACCGGTGCACTTCGAGCCGGAGTCCGTGCGCAACGAGAAGCTGAAGATCCTCGAAGCACTGCGCCCGATCACCGGTATGGATGTGCAGGACCAGACGGTCCGCGGCCAGTACTCAAAGGGCAAGCGCGCCGGCGAGACGCTGCCGGCCTACTACTTTGAAAAAAGTGTCGACCATGACAGCAGCACCGAAACCTATGTGGCGCTGCGTGCCGAGATCGACAACTGGCGCTGGGCGGGTGTGCCATTCTATCTGCGCACAGGCAAATCGCTGGCGCAGCGCAAATCCGAAATCGTCATCCAGTTCAAGACGGTGCCGCACCGGCTGTTTCCGGGTACCACCCCGGAGGGCAACCGCCTGGTGATCCGCCTGCAGCCGGACGAGAGCATCAGCCTGGCGCTGATGGCCAAATCGCCGGGGCGCGGCATGACCCTGCAGGAGGTGGAGCTGGATCTGCATTTTGACGAGGCGTTCAAGCGTCGCCGCTGGGATGCCTATGAGCGGCTGTTGCTCGATGTGATCGAGGGGGATGCCACCCTGTTCATGCGTCGGGACGAGATCGAGGCCGCCTGGCGCTGGATGGACCCGATCATCGGCGGCTGGCACGAAGTCTATCGTTCACCCAGGCGTTATGCAGCGGGCAGCTGGGGACCGGAGGCGGCCGACAGCCTGCTCGAGCGCTACGGTCATATCTGGCTGGATGAGCGCTGAGCGCGGCCGGCCAGCTGTCGCTGGCTGTCCCGGTGGCGGCGCTCCAGCAGCTGGGTCAGCGCCTCGGCGGAGACCGGCTTGCTGATCAGGTAGCCCTGCACTTCGTCGCAGCCCTGGGTCCGCAGGAAGGCCAGCTGGCTTTCCTGCTCCACCCCTTCAGCCACCACCTGCAGCTGCATGCTGTGAGCCATGGCGACGATGGCACGGACAATGGCCGAATCCCGGGAATGGTCGTCCAGTTCGCTGATGAAGGCACGGTCGATCTTCAGGCTGTGAATCGGGAAGTGCTTGAGATAGGCCAGTGACGAGTAGCCGGTACCGAAGTCGTCCACCGACAGTTTGACGCCCAGATCCTGCAGCGCAGACAGGTTGGCGGTGACCGCTGCGCTCTGTTCCAGCAGCATGCTCTCGGTCAGCTCCAGTTCCAGCAGATTGGCCGGCAGCCTTGCCTCGCGCAGGATGTCTGCCACCTGGGCACTGAATTCCGGCTGGCGCAGCTGCTGCACCGACATGTTCACGGCAATGCGGATGGCTGCCGGGCCCTGGTGTAGCCACCTGCTGGCCTGGTAGCAGGCCAGGCGCAACACCAGGTGGCCCAGTGGCAGGATCAGCCCGGTTTCTTCTGCGATGGCGATGAAATCGGCGGGCGGCAGCATGCCCCTGACAGGGTGCTGCCAGCGCACCAGCGCTTCGGCACTGGTGATCATGTTCGAGGTCAGGTGCAGCTTGGGCTGGTAATGCACCAGCAGCTGGTCCTCGGCAATTGCCCTGCGCAGCTCGTTTTCCAGATGCAGCCGGTCGACCTTCGGATCCGGCAGGTCGGCGGAATAGAACTTGAAGCAGTTGCCGCCCATCTGCTTGGCGTGCTGCATGGCCTGATTGGCGCGGTTGATCAGCTGCAGACTGTTACCGGCATCGTCGGGGAACAGGCTGATGCCGATCGAGGCGGATACGATCAGCTCGTTGTCGCCGAGGGTGATCGGCTGGGCCAGCCTGACCAGCAGCCGCTCGGCAAGCTCACCCAGTTGCTCCCGCGGCACGTTCTGCTTGACCACCACGAACTCATCGGCGGACAGGCGGGCAATGACGAAGGCGTCCGGCAGCAGCGCGCGCAGCCGGTCGGCTATCTCGCAGAGCAGGGTGTCGGCCTGGATGTGGCCCAGGGTGTCGTTGATGTACTTGAAGCGGTCTAGGTCCACGTGCAGCAGCGCCAGGCTGTGCCCCTGGCTGCGGGCCATGCCGGTGGCTTCGTCCAGGCTGTGGGTGAACAGACTGCGGTTGGCCAGGTGGGTAAGCGGGTCGTGGTCGGACAGGTAGCGCAGCCGTTCCTCGTTCTTGCGACTGATGCTCTGGTCGGCAAAGAAGCCCACATAATGGGTCACTTCACCAAGGGTATCGCGCACCACTGCCAGCTGGAGCCATTGGGGGTAGCGCTCGCCACTGCGGCGTTGTTCCATCACTTCGCCCTGCCAGCGGTCCTGGCTGCGCAGCGCAGCGCGCATCCGGGCGTAGGTGTCCAGGGTTTCCGGGTCGTTGCTGAGGGAGGTCAGCTTGCGACCGATGACATCCCGGGCAGGATAGCCGGTGATCACACTGAATGCCTGGTTCACCGCCAGGATCTGCTGATCCGGATCGAGAATGAAGATGCCGTCCGAGGTGGCCTCGAATACGGTCGCGGCCAGCCGTTCCTGTTCATGGCGCTGGCGCCGGGCGGTGATGTCCCGGCGGGTACCGATCATGCGGATGGCGCGGTTGTTGATGTCGCGCTGCACCGCCCGGCCATTGTCCTCCACCCACACCCAATGCCCCTGCTGGTGCCGCACGCGGTATTCCACGCAGTAGGGCGTGCCATGCTTGAAATGATCGATGAGCGCGCGGTTGACGCGCTCGACGTCATCCGGGTGGAGCCGTGGCTTGAGCACGCCGCGCATGGTCAGCTGGGGCTCGGACAGCCCGAAGATTTCTTCCAGATGGGAGTGATAGACCAGGTCACTTTCCAGGTCCCAGTCCCACAGGCCCAGGGCACTCGCTTCCAGCGCCATGCTCAGCCTCGCCTGGGTCTGCTGCAGCTCGATGGTGCGTTGATTGACCCGGTGCTCCAGCACCTCGTGACTGTGGCGCAGTTCCTGCTCTACCTGGCGCCGATGCTCGATCTCTCCGGTCAGTTGAATGTTCAGCGCTTCCGCCTGCTGGCGGGCCTCGTCGAGCCGGAACAGCAGCGCCCGGTTGCGCAGGTTGCTCTGCAGGGTACGGGTGGAGGAGCGGTGGATGAGCGCGCCGGCCAGCAGCATGCAGCCGAACAGGGTGATGCCCATCAGTCCCCAGTAGGGGCTGGTCGGATCGTCCTGGAAAAACAGGAACACGGTCGGCAGCAGCCAGCCCGGGATGGCGAAGCTGAGACAGGCGCTGAAGCGATGCGCATGAATGATGCTGACACACAGCACCACACCGGCAATCACCGCATAGCCGCCGGTCTGTATGCTGAAGGTGTTGACCGGTACCAGCAACACCAGCGCAAGTCCCAGGGCCAGACCGGACAGACAGCTGCCGAGGTGGAACAGGATCGGCCAGCGGCGTCCGAGACGCTGCTCGGCCGGGCAACGGTTGAAGCGGTCAGCAGTACGCAGCTGCAGAAGGGCCAGGGTGCAGATGATGGTCAGCCAGGACAGCAGAAGCAGCCGCGGCGTGTGATCCCATACCAGCATCGCCAGCACGGCGGCAGCCAGCAGCACCAGCCACTGGGTCAGCCGCGCGTGGGCAAAGAGCAGATCGAGCTGACGCAGGAGCAGCTCACGGGACGCCTTCCGGCCCCTGTCGCGGTCAGACATGCTGGTGTATACCCGGGTAAGGCGTGATATCCCGACTCATCTTTTCATCCGTGAAATAGTGGCATTTCCATTGCAGACCATACACCAGAGCACCCGGCCGGCATATCCCCCCGGTGACGAAAGCCCGGTCGTTCGGCGGTTTCTTTCAGCCAGACGACGGGCGGGGTAGAATGCCGCCAATGGATATCTCTCATTTGCTCAATTCGCTCAACGACGCCCAGCGCCAGGCGGTCACCGCCGCGCCGGGGCAACAGCTGGTGCTGGCCGGCGCCGGCTCCGGCAAGACCCGGGTACTGGTACACCGCATCGCCTGGCTGGTGGAGGTGGAAAAGGCCTCGCCCTGGAGCATTCTCTCCGTCACCTTCACCAACAAGGCCGCCGCCGAGATGCGCGAGCGCATCGAGCAGCTGCTCGGTATCTCGCCCCGGGGCATGTGGGTCGGCACCTTTCACGGGCTGGCCCACCGGCTGCTGCGCGCCCACTGGCGCGAGGCCGGGCTGGTCGAGCAGTTCCAGATCCTCGACAGCGACGACCAGCTGCGGCTGGTCAAGCGGGTGGTGCGCGAGCTGGGGCTGGACGAGAACCAGTGGGCACCGCGTCAGGCCCAGTGGTGGATCAACGGGCAGAAGGACGAAGGCGTCCGTCCGCAGCACATCCAGCCCGCCGGTGACCTGTACCTGACCACCATGCTGCGCATCTACAGCGCCTACGAACAGGCCTGCGCCCGCACCGGGGTGATCGATTTCGCCGAGCTGCTGCTGCGCTCGCTGGAACTGTGGCGGGACAACCCCTCCCTGCGCGAGCAGTACCAGGCGCGTTTCCGTCATCTGCTGGTTGATGAGTTCCAGGACACCAACGCGGTGCAGTATGCCTGGCTGAGACTGATCGCCGGGAACAATCCCAGCCTGATGGTGGTGGGTGATGATGACCAGTCCATCTACGGCTGGCGCGGCGCGCGGATCGAGAATATTCAGCAGTTTCATCAGGACTATCCGGGCGCCGACCTCATCCGGCTGGAGCAGAACTACCGCTCCACCGCGACCATCCTCAACGCGGCCAACGCACTGATCACCAACAACGCCGGGCGCATGGGCAAGGAGCTGTGGACCGACGGCGGCGAGGGCGAGCCCATTTCGCTGTATGCCGGCTTCAATGAGCAGGACGAAGCGCGGTTCATCGTCGACCGGATCAGCGAAGCCGTTGGCCAGGGCATGGCGCGCAGTGAGATCGCCATTCTCTACCGCTCCAACGCCCAGTCCCGGGTGCTGGAGGAGGCGCTGCTGCGGGCGGCCATTCCCTACCGGATCTACGGCGGTCAGCGCTTCTTCGAACGCGCCGAGATCAAGAACGCCATGGCCTACATGCGGCTGGTCGCCAGCCGCGGCGATGACGGGGCGCTGGAGCGCATCATCAACGTGCCGGCCCGGGGCATCGGTGACCGCACGGTGGAAATCCTGCGCCAGCATGCCCGTGAACAGGACGTCTCGATGTGGCAGGCCGCCTGCGACCTGCTCGACAACAAGGGCCTGCCCGGCCGCGCCGCCAATGCCGTGCAGGGATTCCTGCAACTGATCGAGAATCTGGCCGAGCGGGTCGAAGGCGTGCCGCTGTACAGCATGGCCCAGCAGGTGATCGAGCACAGCGGCCTGCTGGCGTTCCATGAGAACGAGAAGGGCGAGAAGGGCCAGGTGCGGGTGGAGAACCTTGAGGAACTGGTATCGGCTGCCCGGGCCTTCGAGAACGAGATGATCGAGTTCGAGGAGGAAGGCGATGTGCTGCTGGCGTTCCTCGCCCACGCCTCGCTGGAAGCCGGCGAAACCCAGGCCGACCGGTTCGAGGACAGCGTCCAGCTGATGACCCTGCACAGCGCCAAGGGACTGGAATTCCCGCTGGTGTTCCTCAGCGGCATGGAGGAGGGGCTGTTCCCGCACAAGATGAGCCTGGAAGAACCGGGCCGGCTGGAGGAAGAGCGGCGGCTGGCCTATGTCGGCATTACCCGGGCCATGCAGCAGCTGATCATCACCTGGGCAGAAACCCGCCGGCTGTACGGCAGCGAGACCTTCAACAAGGTCTCGCGCTTCGTCCGCGAGATTCCTGCCGAGCTGATCCGCGAAGTGCGTCTGGGCAATCAGGTCAGTCGCCCCTTCGGGCCCGGCAAGGGCAAGGGCAGCATGTTTGCCCAGGAAGCCAGTGAAAGCACCGGCTTCGCCCTGGGCCAGCGGGTGCAGCACTCCCTGTTCGGCGAGGGCGTAGTGCTGAACTACGAAGGCCACGGCGCCCAGGCACGGATTCAGGTGAACTTCGATGACGAAGGCAGCAAGTGGTTGATGGTGGCCTATGCGAAGCTGGAGGCGATCTGACGCAGCCTCGACCGACCCCAACCAACAACATGAAAACGGGACAGACCATGGCCAGCACACCTCGATCCGCTACGGTACAGGACTTCTCCAATGGCACGGACGTATCGGTCGCAATCATGGTTGATTGCGACAACGTGTCTCCGGAGATTCTTCCCTATGCCCTGCGTATGGCGGCCCAGTTCGGTCGGGTCGTGCTGCGCCGGGGCTATGGCAACCATTCGACGCTCGCCAATCGCTGGCAGGAAGCGCTGGTGCGACTGGCGTTCACGCCACACCTCCAGTATCAGTACGCATCAGGAAAGAACACGGCGGACATCGCCTTGGCGCTGGATGCGCTGGAAATCATGTTCGATCAACGGGCGGATGTATTCTGCCTCGTTACCAGCGATTCCGACTTCGCCTATCTCTGCCGCAAGCTGCGTGAGCGCGGGGCCCGGGTATGCATCGTCGGTGAAGGGAAAACCCCGGAAGCCCTGCGCAACGCCAGCGACCAGTTCTTCGAATGGTCACTGGCCGAAATGGACACCGAGGCGGGCGATTCCGACGAGAAGGCTCCGGTCAGAAAGGAAACGCCCGCCCGGACCGAGCCGGTGAAAGCCGAACCCGGCAAGGATGCTGCCAGAGATGCCGGCAAACCAGCCAAGCGGCGCCCACGTTTCGTGGTGGAAGCTGTATCGCTGCTGGCCAGCGAGTCCTCCGATGGCAAGGTCGGCCTGGGGCCGTTGGGGCAATATCTCAAGCGCACTGACCCTGCATTCACGCCCAAGGGATACGGCCATTCCGGTCTGCTGGACATGCTCAAGACCTATGACCTGCTGGAAGTCCGACAGGATTCAGGCGGGGGCTGGTTCGTTTACCTCGCGGAGAGCAGCGCCAGCTGAGCGGCATGAACCGGATGGCCTCCGACGCCTGACACGGGTAGACTCGGCGGCTTCCAACAGTTGTTGAAGGAAGCCGTCCGAATGGCCCGCCCGCGCCTGTTACCCGACAATTTCACCCTGTGCCTCATTGCCGCCATGGTCCTGGCCAGCCTGCTTCCGGTCCAGGGCCAGGCGGCGGTGGTATTTGGCTGGATCACCAACCTGGCTATCGGGTTGTTGTTCTTCATGCATGGCGCCAAGCTGTCCCGGGATGCCATCTGGGCCGGCGCGATGCACTGGCGGCTGCACCTGCTGGTGTTTTCCTGCACCTTCATCCTGTTTCCACTGCTCGGGCTGGCGCTGAAGCCGCTGCTGGCGCCGCTGATGGGGCACGAGCTGTATCTGGGCATGCTGTTTCTCTGCGCGCTGCCCGCCACGGTGCAGTCGGCGATCGCCTTCACCTCGCTGGCGCGTGGTAATGTGGCAGCGGCGGTGTGCAGCGCGGCCACCTCCAGCCTGCTGGGTATCTTCATCACGCCGTTTCTGGTCGTGTTACTGCTGGGTGCCGAGGGCGGCAGTGGTGACACCCTGGGAGCGATCGGCCAGATCACCGTGCAGTTACTGTTGCCCTTCGTTGCCGGCCAGGTGGCGCGGCGCTGGATCGGCAGCTGGGTCGAGCAGAACAAGAGCTGGCTGAAAAACGTTGACCAGGGGTCGATCCTGCTGGTGGTGTTCGGTGCGTTCAGCGCCTCGGTGGTGGAGGGGCTGTGGCAGACCATCCCGCTGACGCAACTGGGTGGGCTGCTGATCGCCTGCTGCATATTGCTGGCGCTGGTGCTGGTGCTGGTGGAGCAACTGGCACGGCGGCTGGGCTTCAACACCGAAGACCGCATCACCATCCTGTTTGCCGGCTCGAAGAAGAGCCTGGCGACTGGCGTGCCCATGGCCCAGGTGCTGTTTGCCGGGGGCAGCATGGGCGCGATGATCCTGCCGCTGATGGTTTTCCATCAGATTCAGCTGATGGTTTGCGCGGTGCTGGCGGAGCGTTATGCCCGCCGTCCGGAGGTGCCGGAGGGCAGCAGTACCCCCGCATCCTGATGGCCTGCGGGGTGGCAACTTGCTTTCCACCCCGCCCGGGTTATCGTATGGGCCACAAAAAACCCACCAGAATCAGTGAGATAAGAAATGGCATTTACTTTTGAAGATCTTCGGCAGGCCTGTCAGAGCGAGTGGGATGCCTATATCAAGCATGATTTCGTCCAGCAGCTGGGCAACGGCACTCTGGCAGAGGATGCCTTTCGCCACTACCTGAAACAGGATTATCTGTTCCTGATCCAGTTCGGCCGCGCCTATGCCCTGGCGGCCTACAAGAGCCCGACCCTCGACGACCTGCGCCAGGCCAAGGCTGGTCTGGAAGCGATCATCGGTCTGGAGCTGGGGCTGCACATCGAATATTGCCGTCAGTGGGGCATCTCCGAAGCGGAGCTGCAGGCCCTGCCCGAAGCCCGCGCCACCCTGGCCTACACCCGCTACGTACTGGACACTGGCAACCGTGGGGACCTGCTTGACCTGCATGTGGCGCTGGTGCCCTGCCTGATCGGTTATGCCCAGATCGGCAAGTGGCTGGCACAACGCAGCGAGACGGTGCGCGGCGACAGCAACCCCTACGAGCACTGGATGCGGATGTACGAAGGAGAGGCGTTCCAGCAGGCCGCCGCCATGGAACTGGAGTGGCTCAACCGCGAGCTGGCGGAAGTCTCGCCGCGGCGTTTCGAGCAGCTGGTGCGCATCTTCCGCGACGCTACCCGCCTGGAAATCGACTTCTGGGACATGGGCCTGAACCAGCGCATGTAGCCGACCCGCCGCCCGGGGGCGGGCGGCAGATCATGTGCGCATTTGTTCCGACATATCCCGGCTGAACCAGCCCAGCCCCTTCGCTGTCAATAAGTGTGGCTGCGCTTCATTCAGCCTGACCCACGCCGATATTAGCGCGTGACTGATGCTCAATAAAAATGCTGGAGTCAATTATGAGTCTGACACTGAAATCAGTATTGCTCGGAATGATGGTTCTGTTCATGGCCGGCTGTAACACCATGCAGGGAGCAGGGCAGGACATTCAGCGAGGGGGTGAAAAGCTGGAAGACGCTGCTGACCGCTGATGCACTACCTGGCCGCCCGTTATGGGTGGCCAGTACGCCGCCGCACGGCGGCGATTACCATCAACTCCCCTCAGTACTTCATCACTCCGGTCTTTGCCCGTGCAGACTCAGTTGGGAATGACCCGGGTGCGTCCGCGATCGTCAATCGCGACAAATACGAAGGTAGCTTCGGTCACCTTGCGGCTTTCGCTGTAGTTGTGGGCGTCGCTCCACACTTCCACCAGAATGGTGATCGAGCTGCGGCCGATATCCTGCACCTTGCAATGAAAGCCCAGCTGGGCGCCCACCGGCACGGGGACCATGAAGCCCATGCGGTCGATGGCAACGGTTGCCACGCGGCCACGGGCAATGCGCGCGGCGGTGCTGGTGCCGGCGATATCCATCTGACCGACCAGCCAGCCACCATAGATATCGCCGAAGCTGTTGCAGTCGCGGGGTAAGGTGGTGATTTTGAGTGCCAGTTCACCCTGGGGCACGGGATCTTGATCTAGGTCTTGCATGAACTGCTCTGCAGATGTTGTTGTTCTGGTGTTCCGCCAGCGTCGACGGATGCTCTCGAGAAAGCGCAATCTTACGGTGCTACGGGGGGCGCTGCAAGGAGTCGCTGCCCTTGCACTGGTGGCCCTTGGCTGGTTTTTTTCATTGAAACATTCCTGCAATAAAGCGTGGACATAATGGCCCCTGTCCTGGAAAGGAGTTGTAAAAAGCGGGCTTCTGGCGGTGCCTCAGGGGAGGGAGTCGGAAAGTGCTGCTGACACAAGTAGTTCACGCTAAGTCTGAGGAGACTGGAATGAAACGTTTGATGAAATTTGCAGCAGTTGCCATTTCCGGATGCGCCCTACTGGCCAGCCCGGTGTTCGCCGAGCAGTTGAGCGTCAATGGCTCCACCACTGTACTGCCGATCATGCAGGCCACTACCGAGGCGTACACCAAGGACAACCCGGGCACCACCTTCTCCGTTGCCGGCACCGGCTCCGGTAATGGTATCCGTGCAGTGATCGACGGCATGGCCAACATCGGCATGTCCTCGCGCTGGATCAAGGACAGCGAAGTTCAGCAGGCCCATGACAACGGTGTGTACATTGTACCCTTCGCCGTAGCCTCCGACGGCATCGTGCCGGTGGTTCACCCTGACAACCCGGTCAAGGAACTGACCTCCGAGCAGCTGCGCGGCATCTACAATGGCTCCATCACCAACTGGAGCGAAGTGGGTGGCGAAGACAAGCGCATCGTCTCCATCTCCCGCGACTCCTCTTCCGGCACCTACGGTGTATGGGTCGAGCGGGTGCTCAAGGGGGATCGTGTCAGCCCGGCTACCCAGCTGCTGCCGTCCAACGGCGCCATTGCCCAGGCCGTTACCAGCAACCGCAACGCCATCGGCTATGTCGGCATCGGCTACCTGAACGACAAGCTGCAGCCGGTAACCCTGGACGGTGTTGAGCCGAGCCACGATACCGTACGTGACGGCAGCTGGCCGGTTGCCCGTACCCTGTGGATCTTCACCAACAACTGGCCGCAGGGCGAGACGCTGAAGTTCATCCAGTATGTGCTGCACCCGGAGCACGGTCAGAAGGCGGTCGAATCGACTGGCTACGTGCCGATGTACTGATAGGGCAGGGCTGGGAAAAGCCCTTTCCAATCAAGGTCTTACCGAACGCCAGGCTCAGCCTGGCGTTCGCCTTGGCTGAGGCTGCATCCGGAGCCTTGAAACAGAGAGCAATCATGTCAACAGCAACGTCACCTATCACCTTTCAGGCCCAGAAAAAGCCTTTGATCAGCAGCCGCGCGATGGATCTGCTGGTGCATCTGTTCTTTCTGGTGGTGAGCGCCACCGGCGTCATCATTCTCGGCCTCATCCTGGTATTCCTGGTCATGGAAGGCCTGCCGATCTTCGAGAAGATCTCGATCAAGGACTTCCTCCTCGGTTCGGCCTGGTATCCCACCTATGATCCGGCGGATTACGGCATCTTCCCGATGATCGTCGGCAGCATCAGCGTCGTGGTGGTCTCGACCCTGATTGCCGTACCCCTGGGCGTGGGCACCGCCTTCTATCTGGCGGAGATTGCCTCGCCGAGAATGCGCGGCATCCTCAAGCCGGTGATCGAGCTGATCGAAGGTCTGCCGACCGTGGTGATCGGCTTCGTCGGCATGGCGGTGATAGCCCCCCTGCTGCAAAACGTATTCAATCTGGATACCGGCCTCAACGTGTTCAACGCCGGTGTGCTGCTGGCGCTGATGGCCGTGCCGACCGTTGCCAGTATTGCCGAAGACGCCATCTACAGCGTGCCCAAGTCCATGAAGGACGGTGCGCTGGCCCTGGGCGCCACCCACTGGGAGACGATCTGTGGTGTGGTGTTCCCCGCTTCGATCACCGGGATCGCCACCGCGGTGGTGCTGGGCATCGCCCGGGTGATCGGCGAGACCATGGTGGTGCTGATGGTCGCCGGTGGCGCGGCAATGATTCCGGAGTCGATCTTCGACCCGGTGCGGCCGATGCCTGCCAACATCGCCGCCGAGATGGGCAACGCCGCGTTCCGCAGTGATCACTACCACGCGCTGTTTGCCATCGGTCTGGTGCTGTTCCTGATCACCTTCCTGTTCAACCTGCTGGCGTCCTACTTCGCCAACAAATATCGCCGCGTCGGGGAGGCCATCTGATGTTCGCTTCCGAGAGTCGCAACAAGCGCAGACGCAATGTCCAGAAGGTGGCATTCGGCATTCTGGGCGCCACGGCCATCCTCAACCTGCTGGCGCTGGTGGGCTTCCTGCTGTTCATCGCGGTCAACGGCATTTCCGCGATCAACTGGGAATTCCTCACCGAGATGCCGCGCAACGCCATGACCGAAGGGGGCATCCTGCCGGCCATCCTGGGCACCATCTATCTGAGCCTGGGTTCCATCCTGGTGGCCTTCCCGATCGGTGTCGGCACGGCAATCTACCTCAACGAGTTTGCCAAGGACGGGTTCTGGGTCCGCATGATCCGCCAGGGTGTGGTCAACCTGGCCGGTGTACCCTCGGTGGTCTACGGTCTGTTCGGTCTGGCCTTCTTCGTCATCATCATGGATCTGGGCGTCAGTATCATCGCCGGCTCCCTGACCCTGGCGGCGTTCATTCTGCCGCTGGTGATCGGTGCCGCCGAGGAGGCCCTGCGTGCGGTACCCAAGAACATGCGCCTGGCTTCCATGGCGCTGGGCGCTACGCGCTGGCAGACCATCTACCGGGTGGTGCTGCCGCCGGCGCTGCCGAGCATGCTGACCGGCTTCATCCTCGGCATCAGTCGCGCCGCCGGTGAAACCGCGCCGATCATGTTCACCGCTGCGGTGTTTTCCACGGCCAAACTGCCCGACTCGATCTTCGACGAGGTCATGGCCATGCCCTATCACATCTATGTGCTGGCCACGGCGGGTACCAATATCGAACAGACCCGTCATCTGCAGTACGGCACGGCGCTGCTGTTGCTGTTGATCGTGGTGGTGCTCAACCTGTTTGCGATCCTGCTGCGCAACAAGCTGCAGAAACGCTACAAGACCAGCTCCTGACAGCGCCGCTGCCGAACGAATACGGGTAACCCCAGATGAATATCGAGTCGAACATGAATATGCAAACAACCGCTCCGCAAACGGATAAGATGACCATTTCCGCAGCCCAGGCATTGCCCGAAATGGGAGACAGACTGTCCATGGAGAACGAAACAACCAAGATCCAGGTCAACGACCTGAAGCTCTACTACGGTGAGGATCAGGCCCTCAAGGGCATCAATATGGTCATCCCCGAGCGCAAGGTGACGGCGTTCATCGGTCCGTCCGGCTGTGGCAAGTCGACCCTGCTGCGCTGCTTCAACCGCATGAACGATCTGGTGGATATCTGCCGCATCACCGGTGAGGTGCTGATCGGTGGCAAGAACATCTATGACCGCGACGTGGATGTGGCCGAGCTGCGCCGCAATGTCGGCATGGTGTTCCAGAAGCCCAACCCCTTCCCCAAGACCATCTACGAGAACGTGGCCTACGGTCTGCGCCTGCAGGGTGTGCGTTCCAAGCGTACGCTGGACGAAGTGGTTGAGCAGTCGCTGCGCTCGGCAGCCCTGTGGGACGAGGTCAAGGACCGTCTGCATGACAACGCCTTCGGCATGTCCGGCGGTCAGCAGCAGCGTCTGGTCATTGCCCGGGCGATCGCCATCCAGCCGCAGGTACTGCTGCTGGACGAGCCGGCTTCGGCGCTGGACCCGATCTCCACGCTCAAGATCGAGGAGCTGATCAACGAGCTGAAGAACGAGTACACCATCGTCATCGTTACCCACAACATGCAGCAGGCGGCGCGGGTGTCCGATTACACCGCATTCATGTATATGGGCGAACTGGTGGAGTTCGGCGATACCAATACGCTGTTCACCAACCCGAGCAGGAAACAGACAGAAGACTACATTACCGGTCGCTACGGCTAACCAGGGGGATGATGCCATGACAAGAGATACGGAGGGCTTCGCCCAGCATATTTCCCAGCAGTTCAACGATGAGCTGGAATCCCTGCGCACTCGTCTGCTGGAGATGGGCGGGCTGGTGGAGAAGCAGGTGCACGATGCGCTGACCGCGCTGATCGAGGCAGACGGCGAGCTGGCGGAGAAGGTCCGCGAGAACGACAAGGCCACCAACGCCATGGAGCGGCAGATCGACGAGGAGTGCATGCGCATCCTGGCCCGCCGCCAGCCGGCTGCCAGCGACCTGCGCCTGGTGGTCAACATCAGCAAGATCATCGTCGATCTGGAGCGTATCGGCGACGAGGCCTCGAAGATTGCCCGCCGGGCACTGCAGCTGATCGAGGAGGGCCAGGCGCCACGGGGCTACGTCGAATGCCGTCATATCGGCTACCACGTACACAAGATGGTGCAGCAGTCGCTGGACTCATTCGCCCGCTACGACAGCCAGCAGGCGCTGGAAGTTGCCCGCGAAGACAAGGTGGTCGACCGGGAATACAAGACCGCCATGCGCGAAATGGTCACCTACATGATGGAAGACCCGCGCTCGATCAGTCGGGTGCTGAACATCCTCTGGATCCTGCGCTCCCTGGAGCGGGTGGGTGATCATGCGCGCAACGTGGCCGAGCACGTCATCCACATGGTCGAAGGCACCAACGTGCGGCACATCGGCCTCACGCGCATGGCCGAGGAAGTGGAAAAGTCGGGCAGACCGAAGTAATCCCGCTTTGACTTCCAGAGCCCGGAACTGCAGTTCCGGGCTTTTTATTGCCGGACACAAAAAACCCCGAGGGCTCTGGCCGTCGGGGTTCTGGAAGCGTGAGACCTACTTGAGCGACAGAATGTGGTCGGCGAGGATCTCGGCTTCTTCATCGGTCACCGCGTTCGGCGGCATCGGGATCGGACCCCACACCCCGGAGGAGCCATTCTTGATGCTGTTGATCACATGCTCCCGACCGTCTTCCTGATCTGCATACTTGGCAGCCACTTCCTTATAGGCCGGGCCGACCATCTTGGTGTCTACCTGGTGGCAGGCAACGCAGGCCTTGCTCTGGAGCAGTTCTTCGCCGGTGGCGGCGGTAGCGGTGTGGGCGGCTGTCAGTGCGGCTACAGCAACCAGGGGCATCAGGTAAGATTTCATGGTGTATCCTCGAAAGACTAATCGGAAAAGCAGCTCCTGCTTGGCGCTCACGCTTTCGCGGCAGGTATGCTGACAAAAATGGCTTATTAAGAACGATTATTCAAGTGACAAATCGACACACATACAGCGTGTGTGAAATGTGCTCGGGGCATTTGAGTATATGCCGATACACAAATAGACTGTGTATCGAAACGGTCGTTCCACCGGAAATGAACGATCCCACCGTCATATTGGATGAATTGGAGTCTACATGGAAATTGCTTCTTACAGTAATAACTGGACCTACCCCACCAACGTCCGTGTAGGCGCCGGCCGGCTGCAGGAGCTGGGCAAGTGCTGCAAGCAGCTGGGAATGCAGGCTCCCCTGTTGATCACCGACCCGGGCCTGGCGGCGCTGCCGGTGACCGAGCAGGCACTGCAGGCGTGCCGTGAAGCCGGCTTGCAGGTGGGGCTGTTCAGCGCGGTGAAGGGCAACCCCACCGGCGGCAACGTACTCGATGGCGTGGCGGCGCTCCAGGCCGGCAACCATGACGGGGTGATCGCCTTTGGTGGTGGCTCGGCCATCGACGCGGCCAAGGCGGTGGCCCTGGTGGCCCGTCAGGACTGCTCCCTCTGGGAAGCGCGCAACCCGGCGAACGTCGACGCATCGCGCATGCTGCCGGTAGTGGCCGTGCCCACCACCGCAGGCACAGGCTCGGAAGTGGGCAATGCCTCGGTGATCACCGACGAGAAGAACCACACCAAGCGCATCATCTTCCATCCGCGCATGCTTCCCTCCATCGTCATCCTCGACCCGCTGCTGACCGTGGGGCTGCCGGCGAAGCTCACCGCCGCCACCGGTATGGATGCGCTGGCCCATAACCTCGAGGCCTTCCTCGCGCCGACCTTCCATCCGATGGCAGAGGGCATCGCCCTGGAAGGCATGCGTCTGGTCAAGGAATACCTGCCCCGCGCGGTGCGCAACGGCGAGGATATCGACGCCCGGCTGCAGATGCTGGTCGCCTCCAGCATGGGGGCCACCGCCTTCCAGCGAGGCCTGGGCGCGATTCATGCGGTGTCGCACAGCATAGGCGCGCTGTACGACTCGCACCACGGCCTGCTCAATGCCATCGTCATGCCCTACGTGATGCAGATGAACCGACCGGCGATCGAGGCCGAGACCGCCCGCGCGGCCCGCTATCTGGGCCTGCCCAACGCCGACTTCAACGGTTTGCTGGACTGGGTGCTGAGCCTGCGTGCGGAGCTGGAACTGCCGCATACCCTGGCAGAGATCGGTATCGACGACGCCCGCGCCGACCTGGTCGGCGAGATGTCGGTCAAGGACGTCACTGCGCGGACCAACGCCCGTCAGCTCGACGCCGGCGAATACCGTCAGCTGTTCCTCAATGCGCTGACCGGCAAGCTGTAAAAGCGCCGGCGCGCAATGCTGGGTTTTTGCGATCGGTCTGGGCTAAGCTTGAGCCCTGACCGATCGAGAGAAGTTCCATGGCAAATGTGTCCGTTCTGGTGGTGGATGATGCACCCTTCATCCGCGACCTGATCAAGAAGGCGTTGCGCAGTCATTTTCCCGGGCTGCAGATCGAAGAGGCGGTAAACGGCAGCAAGGCCCGACAGGTGCTCGGGCGCGTGACATTCGACCTGATTCTCTGTGACTGGGAAATGCCGGAACTCAGCGGTCTGGAGCTGCTCCAGTGGCTGCGGGCGCAACCCGGTCAGGAGAAGACCCCCTTCATCATGGTCACCAGTCGCGGCGACCGCGACAACGTGGTTCAGGCCATTCAGGCCGGCGTCAGTGACTATGTCGGCAAGCCGTTCAGCAACGAACAGCTGATAGCCAAGGTCAGCAAGGCCCTGCAGCGCAGTGGCAAGCTGCAGCAGCTGCGTGGCCGACCGGTGCAGGCCAGCACCGGCCATGCCCAGGAGTCGGTGAATGCGCTGCTGGGCGCACGCAAGGCGGCGCCGTCGGCAGAGCCAGCCGTGGAGGAGCCCCAGGAAGTGGTATTGCGCTCGCCGGCCCGCGCTCAGCTGCGGGTCGCGGGGCAGCAGCACGCCTGCGTGATCCGGCGCCTGAGCCTGCGAGATGCCCAGCTGCTGGTGCGTCGCGGTGAGCAGATTCCCAGTCTGTTCGAGAGTGCGGTATTGGATCTTGAGCAGGGCAGCGAGGGAAGTGCGGTGGCGCGGATCAACGGATATCTGCATTCGCTGTCGGCGCTGGAGGAGCGGCTGGACAGCGAATGGCTGCTGGTGGTGATCCGCTTCGTGGACCAGGACCCCGACAAGCTGGAGAAACTGTCGCTGATGATCGCGGGTGCCGGCTAGTCTTCGCTTTCCTCGATCAGACGTTCAGCGGGGAACAGGCAGGTGAACGTGCTGCCCTTGCCCGGCGTGCTGGTGATCTTCAGTTCGCCCTGATGGCGCATCATCACGTGCTTGACGATGGCCAGACCCAGCCCGGTGCCGCCGGTGCTGCTGTTGCGGCTTGAGTCGATTCGGTAGAAGCGCTCGGTCAGCCGCGGCAGGTGGTCTGCAGTAATCCCCGGGCCGTTATCCGTCACGCTCAGGCGTGCTCCCGTCTCGTCCCGACTCCAGCTGACGTGGATGCTGGAACCCTCGGGGGTGTACTTCACGGCGTTGTACACCAGGTTGGAAATGGCACTGCGCAATTCGGTCTCCAGGCCGCGCAAGGGCGCCTGGGTGCTGCATTCCAGGGTGATCTGGTGCTGCCTGTCGCCTGACAGGGCCAGTGCATCCTTGCGGATGCCGGGAAGCATCAGATCGATCCGGACCGGCTTCTCGTCGGCGCGCACATTGGCTGTTTCCAGTCGCGACAGCATCAGCAGATCGTTCAGCAGGCTCTGCATGCGCTGGGCCTGCTGCTGCATCTGGACCAGCGGTCTCGTCCAGCGGGGATGGCTGCCGTCATCGGCGTCGATCATGGTTTCCAGATACCCCACCAGCACCGTCAACGGCGTACGCAACTCGTGGGACACATTGGCTACGAAGTCCTTGCGCATCTGTTCGAGGTTGTGCAGCCGGGTCACGTCGCGGACCAGGATCAGCCGCTCGCCGTTGCCATAGCGGGTGATGTTGTACTGCAGCCAGGTGGTGGTGCGCAGCGGAGAGGGGATGTTCAGCGGTTCGCGGTAATCGCCGTTGTCGAAATAGGTGACGAAGCGGGGATCGCGCAGCAGGTTGTGCACGTGCTGACCGCTGTCATCGGGCGCGCGCAGCCCCAGCAGCTGCTCGGCGGAGTGGTTCCACCACTCGAGGTGGCCTTCCTTATCAAGCATGACCACACCGTCGCGCAGAGCGGCGGTGGAGGTCTGGATGCGCTCGATGATCCCCTGCAGCCGGGCGCGCGCCCGCTGATCGCGGCGCTGGATGCGGTAGATATCATCAAAGATGTTGCCCCACAGCCCCCGGGCCTCGGGCGGCGGTTCGCCCGGGCGGGTATGCAGCCAGTTCTGCAGCCGCTGGGTCTGCCGCAGGGTATGGGCAAGGTACGCGCCCAGGCCGATCACCAGTGCCCAGGCCGGCTGACCCACGGCCCAGCCAACGGCGACGCAGATCGCCAGCAGCCAGAACAGTCTGCCGAGGATGGCAGTAAACCAGTTCGTCTTCACCCGTGCTTCCCGATAGGTGGTGAGTGATCCGTCCTGTGATCAGCTCTTGGTGGAGAACCGGTATCCGGTTCCGCGTACGGTCTGGACCAGCCCTTCATAGTCACTGCCCAGCGCCTTGCGCAGGCGACGAATGTGTACATCGACCGTGCGCTCCTCGACATACACGTTGCCGCCCCACACCTGATCCAGCAACTGGCTGCGAGTATAGGCGCGCTCCTGGTGGGTCATGAAGAACTGGAGCAGCCGGTATTCGGTAGGGCCTATCTCGGCCGGCTTGCCATCGATGGTGACCCGGTGGCTCACCGGATCCAGGCACAGCCCGCCGATTTCGATGGGTGTCTCGTCATCCATCGCGCCGGCCCGGCGCAGTACTGCCTTGAGGCGCGCCACCAGCTCACGGGGGGAGAAGGGCTTGGTGATGTAATCGTCTGCACCCACCTCCAGCCCCTGGACCTTGTTGTCCTCTTCACCCTTGGCGGTGAGCATGATGATCGGGATGCTGCTGGTCAACTCGTCGCGCTTGAGCCGTCGGGCCAGTTCTATGCCGCTGGTGCCCGGCAGCATCCAGTCGAGCAGGATCAGGTCCGGCTGGGCATCGATGATCGCCGCACGGGCCTGCTGGGCATTTTCCGCTTCAAGGCAGCTGTATCCGGCCATCTCCAGCGCAACGGCAATCATTTCCCGAATGGGGGCTTCGTCGTCAACGATCAGTATGGTCTTGTCTGCCATGGTGCTCCGTCCGGTTGCATTTCTGACGAGACGATTAGATAACAATTTTGTTGCAGTTGTATTACTGCGCCGGCGGCGGCTCAGCCGAACTGGAAATGCAGCGCCAGACCGATGAAAGCCAGCATGCCGCTCCAGTGATTCGACAGGAACGCCGCCAGACAGGCCTGGGGCTCGCGGTCACGGATCAGCCAGTGTTGCCAGCCGAAGCTCAGCGCCATCGCCAGCAGCCCGAGCAGCCAGTAGAGGCCCAGTTCGAAACGACTGCCTACCAGCAGCAGGCACAGCAGCG
Organism: Halopseudomonas pertucinogena; assembly: GCF_014646575.1. Taxonomy (GTDB): domain Bacteria; phylum Pseudomonadota; class Gammaproteobacteria; order Pseudomonadales; family Pseudomonadaceae; genus Halopseudomonas; species Halopseudomonas pertucinogena. The sequence continues at coordinate 231,408 of NZ_BMNN01000004.1, forward strand.
TCAGGCCCTGCAGCAGGCCGACCATCAACCGGTCCGCTTCGCCGAACAGGATGGCGGTGGACTTGACCCCGATCACCAGGTCGTCCGGACGGTCGCACATGGCGTATTCGGTGTCATAGGCCACTGTCCACAGCAGATTGGCGATATACAGCAGCCAGAGCGCCGGGGGCAGCTCGCCGGCCTGGGCGGCAAAGGCCATCGGGATGGCCATGGAATAGGCGGCGCCGAGTACCACCTGGGGATAGAAGGTGAAGCGCTTGCAGAAGGGGTAGACCGTGGCCAGCACCACGGCGATCAGGGCCAGCTTGAAGGTCAGCAGGTTGGTCCACAGCAGCAGCGAGGCGCTGAGTGCCACCAGAATGGCGAAGGTGACCAGGGCTTCCCGTGAACTGATGCGTCCGGTGGCCAGCGGTCGGTTGCGGGTGCGGCTGACATGGCCATCCACCTTGCGGTCGGCAAAATCATTTATCACGCAACCGGCGCAGCGCATCAGCACCACGCCGGCGACGAACACCGCCAGCAGCACAGGGTCCGGAATACCGCCTGCCGCCAGCCACAGCGCGCAGAGCGTGGGCCACAGCAACAGATAGATGCCGATGGGTCTGTCCAGCCGCATCAACTGGATGAAATCCATGGCGCGGGGATGCAGGCGGGCGAGGGGTTTGATCAGCAGGCCGGTCACGATGATCTCCGAAACGGGGTGGGTGTATCAGGCCGCAGGCGGCCAGCCGGGAAGAAAGACTTCGCACACCAGCAGCTGCAGGCGTTCGCTGCTGAAGCGTGAACGTCTTGCCCAGCAATGCTCGGCCCGCAGGGGCGAGGGTAGCCAGTCGGCCGGGTAGGGGCTGATCTCGATCGGCTCGCGGCGGATGCGCGGATCGCTGAACAGCAGCTCTCCCAGGCTGCGACTTCCGAGGTCCTCCAGGTGCACGCCCGCGGCGCGGAAGGCCTGGAGGTCGGCGACGGTGCGGGCAAACACGCGGGGCGCTCCTGCCGTGTGCAGCAGCACCTCGCGGATCCACAGCGGGTGCCCGGCGGACAGGCCGAGCGCAGCAGCCTCGTCGGCCCGGGCCGGTTGCTGCTGTTGGGTCAGCACTTCTACCCGGAAATCGTCGCGTCCTGCAGCAATCAACCGACGGGTCAGCGAGCCCTCATCAACCAGCCAGTCCAGCAGGGCACCGCCGGGGCGCTGCGGGTGAAGGGAGGCAGGTTGCCAGTCGGGGATGCACATGGAAGTCCTTGGCGCTGTATCGGTGTTGAAGCGAGAGCAGAGGGTAGCATGATTGGCCCGGGCTTTGTGCTGCTGGCTGCGCCCGCGCGAAGCAGCTAACCTGTAGCGGATCTCAGTTGGGGAGCCGGTTGCATGAGAAAGTGGCAGTGCATTGTCTGTGGTTTCATCTATGACGAGGCCGAGGGCTGGCCGGAAGATGGCATCGCCCCGGGTACGGCGTGGGAGGACGTTCCGGAGGACTGGCAGTGTCCGGATTGCGGCGTGGGCAAGGATGACTTCGAGCTGATCGGCTAGAGAAATAGTAGTGAGACATTCTTGGCTTTTTCCGCCAAATGGGCGATAACAGGCGGGCGTCGGCGGGTAAATGGCTGGCGCACATGTTTGAGTCGTGCGATGCTGTGCGAGCTCGAAGCGGCCCAGAGCCAGGCAAGGCGGGCCGGAAGCAGTGCTGCGCAGCAGCGAAAAACAAAAACAACACTGAAAGTGAGGCTTCATATGCGTAAACCGGAACTCGCAGCGGCCATCGCCGAAAAGGCAGACCTGAGCAAGGAACAGGCTAACCGCGCGCTTAACGCAATTCTCGATGAAATCACCCAGGCCCTGAGCCGCAAGGACACCGTCACTCTGGTTGGCTTCGGCACTTTCCTGCAGCGTCATCGCGGCGCCCGCACCGGCAAGAACCCGCAGACCGGCGAGCCAGTCAAGATCAAGGCCAGCAACACCGTCGCCTTCAAACCGGGCAAGGGTCTGAAAGACTCGGTCAACTGAGGCTCGCAGCCGGAGGGCCCGGGGCCCTCCGGCCAGACGACATCACTCCTTGCGCTTGAACCCCAGCTGGTACTCGTTCACCAGCTTGCGCAGCGCATCCCTCGCATCCAGCACCTTGTCCACCGCCTGGTGGACGGCATCCTCCGTCAGACCCAGTCGCTCCAGCAGTGCCTCCGGTATCGGCATCTCCGGACCGCTGCCGATGCCCCGCTCGCGCAGGGTAGCCAGTGTCAGGTACACCAGATTGGCGTAGACGTGATGTTCGCCGTCGAAGTCCGGGTCGTGCTGGTGGCGGATGGCGGTGCAGATTTCCGTCGGCATGTCCCAGTAACGCATCAGCCAGCTGCCGATCTGGTCACGATTGACCCCCAGCAGATGCTGATCCACCTGCCAGGCGGGCACATGCGGGTTGGCTTCCATATGCCGGCAGATCAGCTGGAAGTAGGGCGGGAAGATGTACGCCAGCACCAGATAGCCGAAGTTGTGCAGCAAACCGGCCAGGTAACTCAGGCCCAGCTCAGGGCGGCGGTCCCGGGGCATGATCCGGGCCAGGCCCTCGATCACCGCGGCAGCGTAGATGGACTGCTCCCAATAGGGAGTGGTGCGCTCCGGCGCGTCCTTGGGCAGGCTGAAGGTCTTGCCCAGCGCCAGACCGATGGACAGGTTGATCACCAGCTCGAAGCCCAGCACCCGGACGATGGCGTCTTCCACCGAACGGACCTTGCCTGAGGACGCGTAGAACGAGGATGAGGCCCAGCTGACCACCTGTGCGGCCAGGCTGGGGTCGGTTTCCACTACGTCGGTCAGCTGCTCGACCGTCACATTGGGATTCACCCGCAGGGCCATGATCCGCTGGGCCGTGGTGGGCAGCGGTGGAATCTCGATGGTCTCTTCCAGCCGCTGACGCATGCGCAGCGCGGTGAAGTTGCTCACCGCGGCACTGATGTCCTCGCGGTCCTGCTCGGGATCTTCGGCTGGGCTGTGAATGCTGTCCAGCGGCACGGCGAAGGAGGCGGCGGTAGCCGAGGCGGAGAGGGCCGTCAGCGCCTTGCGGTCAAGTTCCAGCCACCAGCCGGGCAGACCGCTGCGCAGCCATACCTTCGATTCGCCGAGCAATCTGTTCTCGATGATGCAGGTCGCATCCACCAGTGTCGGCAGGCCGGGCAGCTGGCTCAGCTGATAGTGACTGAGGATCTGCTGCAGCTGCCGGTCGCGGATAGGTTGCAGCTCACGCTGGGTGAGTTGCTGGAGCTGGCGCAGGTCCAGCATATGATTGGAAGGGATCAGCGTCAGCACCATGCCGTCAGCATCGCCGAGCAAACATGCCTCCACCCGCTGCCCGGCAGGCCCGATCTCATGCGCCTGGCGCAGCTGGTACGCTATGGCGTGCCGTTCCAGCTGTTTTTCCAGCAGGTCGGGCAGTGTGGCTGTGGCAGTCATCGCGCTTCCTTTTTCTCTTGGTACGTGCCGGCCGATCTTAGCATGGGCAGGTTATACCTGGGCGAACTGCTGACCTTCCGCCAGCCAACGGTCGATAAGCGGGCCGACCCGCTCTGGATGGGCGTTGGCGAGGTCTGCTGCGGCCTGCTGAACCAGTGGCAGAAGGTCGGCGTCACGCACCAGGTCGGCCACCCTGAACTGCACCAGACCGGTCTGACGGGTACCCAATACCTCGCCGGGACCGCGCAGCTCGAGATCCTTTTCGGCAATGACAAAACCGTCCGAGCTTTCCCGCATGATGCTCAGTCGCTCGCGGCCCAGTGCGGACAGCGGCGTCTGGTACAGCAGCACGCAGTGGCTGGCAGTACTGCCCCGGCCGACCCGGCCGCGCAGCTGGTGCAGCTGTGCCAGGCCAAGGCGTTCAGGGTTCTCGATGATCATCAGGCTGGCGTTGGGCACGTCGACGCCGACCTCTATGACCGTGGTGGCCACCAGCAGATGCAGATCGCCGTCCTTGAACGATTGCATGATCTCGGCTTTCTCGGCGGGTTTCATGCGGCCATGGATCAGACCGATGGACAGGTCCGGCAGCTGCTCGCAGAGTGTCTGCCAGGTCACCTCGGCGGCCTGAGCCTGCAGCTGCTCGGATTCCTCGATCAGGGTGCATACCCAATAGGCCTGGCGACCTTCGGCGCAGCCGGCGCGGACGCGCTCGACCACTTCGTCACGGCGGCTGTCGGACACCAGTACGGTGTTGATGGGCGTGCGTCCCGGTGGCAGCTCGTCCAGTACCGAGGTGTCCAGATCGGCGTAGGCGCTCATCGCCAGGGTGCGCGGGATGGGGGTGGCGGTCATGATCAGCTGGTGCGGAGAGAAGCGCCCGGCTGCGCCCTTGTCGCGCAATGCCAGGCGTTGCTGCACGCCGAAGCGGTGTTGCTCGTCGATGATCGCCAAGCCCAGATTGTGGAAGCGGACTTCGTCCTGGAACAGCGCGTGGGTACCGACCACCATCGCCGCCTCGCCGGTGGCGATCATCTGTAGCTGGTTGGCCCGGGCTTTGCCCTTGAGCTTGCCCGCCATCCAGGCCACCGAGATGCCCAGTGCGCTGAACCAGCGCTGGAAGTTGTTGAAATGCTGCTCGGCAAGGATCTCGGTGGGCGCCATCAGCGCGACCTGCCAGCCGGCTTCCAGTGCCTGCAGGGCGGCCAGGGCTGCGACCACGGTCTTGCCGGCCCCGACATCGCCCTGAACCAGACGCAGCATGGGGCGCGGCTGCGCCAGGTCGGCGCGAATCTCTTCCGCCACCCGCTGCTGGGCGCCTGTAAGGGGAAAGCCCAGCTGCACGATGTAAGCCTGTGCCAGTTCACCTGGTGCCTGCATCACCGGTGCGTGCCAGGCGCGCAGTTCAGCACGCAGCCGCAGCATGGTCAGCTGGTGTGCCAGCAGCTCTTCGAAGGCCAGCCGATGCTGGGCCCAGTGCCGGCCGTCCTCCAGCGCCTGCAGGTCAATGTCCGGCGGAGGCCGGTGCAGGGTGCGGATGGCTTCATGCAGCGGTGGCAGGCGGTATTCGCTGATCAGCTCCGGCGGCAACAGGTCCGGCAGGGTGTTGCCCTGCTCGAGCCAGCCCAGGGCCGACTCGCTGAGGTTGCGCAGACGTTGCTGCGACAGCCCCTCGGTCGCCGGATAGATAGGCGTTAGGGTGGTATCCACTGGCGCCTGCTGGGGGCGGTCGAGGCTTTGCAGTTCGGGATGATAGATTTCCAGGCCCGACGCGCCCGGTCGCACCTCGCCATAACAGCGCCAGCGGCTGCCGCGCTGCAGGCTGGCCTTGAGCGCGGCACTGAAATAGTAGAAGCGCAGGCTCAGCGTACCGCTGCCATCCTGTATCCGGCACAGCAGGCTGCGGCGCCGGCCCATGACCACATCGGCGCCCATGATGACGCCTTCGATCACCGCGTCGAGCCCCGGGCGCAGGGCACCGATGGGAGTAATCCGGGTCCGGTCCTGATAACGCAGCGGCAGGTGGAAGAGGATATCTTCCACGCTGCGCAGGCCCAGGCGGTTGAGTTTCTCCTCCATGGCCGGACCGATACCCTTGAGCACCGTCAGCGACGTATGTTCAGACGTCGCACGCATGATCAGGCCTTGTCAGCCGGGGCGGCCACTGAACACAGGCGGATGGAGTCGCTGAGGATATCCACAGCCTTGGGCCGCGGAAAACTGGCGCGCCAGGCGATGGCGACAGTCCGGAAAGGTACCGGCGAGCGGAACTGCTTGGTGACCAGCAGATCGGAGCTGTAATAACGGTCATCTGCCGCGGACATCGGCAGCACCGTCATGCCCATGCCGGAGGCGACCATGTGGCGAATGGTCTCCAGCGAGCTGGACTCGATCGTGCTGTGTTTCGGCTCGTCACCCCGGCGGGTGGTGGGACAGGCTTCCAGTACCTGCTCACGGAAGCAGTGACCCTCGCCGAGCAGCAGCAGACGGTCGTCGTCCAGATCGTCCAGGCTGACATCCTGGCGATCTGCCCAGGGGTGATCAGCGGGGATCAGCAGGCTGAACGGCTCGTCGTACAGCGGTTTGGTCAAGATGTCCGGCTCGCTGAAGGGCAGCGCCACGATGATCGCGTCGAGCTCACCATTGCGCAGCTTGTCCCGCAGGTTGTGGGTGTAGTCCTCTTCGATATACAGCGGCATCTCCGGTGCGACCCGATGCAGCTGCGGGATCAGGTGGGGGAACAGGTAGGGTCCGATGGTATAGATCGTACCGACCTTGAGCGGCGCCGAGAGCTGGTTCTTGCCCGCGTTGGCCAGCTCGCGGATGGTCATGGCCTCCTCCAGCACACGTTGCGCCTGGGCGACGATCTTCTCCCCGATAGGAGTGACCCGGACCGCGCTCTTGGTGCGCTCGAACAGCAGCACGCCGAGTTCTTCCTCGAGCTTCTTGACGCCCACGCTCAGGGTCGGCTGGGATACGTGGCAACGCTCGGCCGCGTGGCCGAAGTGCTGCTCCTGGGCGAGGGTGACGATGTAGCGGAGTTCGGTCAGTGTCATGGGGTATATACTGCTCATGCAAAAAATTTCCCCAAGCATAGCGGTCTCTGATAGAGGAAAACAATCAGGATGAAGCATCTGGTAATTGCAGGTTGCGGTGACGTGGGCACGGCGTTGGGCCTGCGCATGCTGGAGCACGGTTGGCAGGTCAGCGGTCTGCGTCGTGACCCCACTGGCCTGCCCGACGGATTCGGGCGTATTGCGGCGGATCTCATCCTCGACGAGCGTCCCGCCGACTGGCCGGAGCGGGTGGATTATGTGGTCTTCTGCCCCGCTGCCGGCCGGCGTGATCCCGAGCTGTACCGCGCACTCTATGCAGACGGCCTCAGGCATGTGTTGGGTTGGCTGCAGCAAAGCCGACAGCGGCCACGCCACCTGCTGCAGGTGTCCAGCACGGCCGTGTACGGCCAGAGTGCCGGTGAATGGGTAACGGAAAACAGCCCGGCGGTGGCCGCCACGCCCACAGCCCCGATACTGCTGGAGGCCGAGGACATTGCCCTGCGCAGCGGGATGCCGGCGTCGGTGGTGCGGCTGGGAGGTATCTATGGTCCCGGCCGGACCCGGCTGATCGAACAGGTGCGCAACGGTCTGTACGTACCGGAGGAGCCTGAGCAGTTCACCAACCGTATTCACCGCGACGATGCCGCCGGACTGCTGGCGCATCTGCTGCTATCGGCTGACAGGGGAGACTTGCTGGCGCCGTGTTATATCGGTGTCGACGATGAACCGGCATCGCTGCGCGAAGTCGCCGATTGGCTGGCGGGACGGTTGGGGGTCAGTCTGCTGGAGGAAGGGGCGACGGCCAACCGGATCGGCAGCAAGCGCTGCAGCAATGCCCTGGCCAGGGAGTCGGGCTGGGAACCGCAGTATCCCAGTTATCGGGAGGGCTACGCGAGCATGCTCGGGTAGCCCCGGGCTGATCAGCCTACGACCAGGATGCCGTCCATCTCGACCGGCACGCCCTTGGGCAGGGCGGCCACACCGATGGCGGCACGGGCCGGATAGGGCTGCTCGAAGTAGCGGCCCATGATCTCGTTGACCTTGGCGAAGTTGTTCAGGTCGGTGAGGAAAATGTTCAGCTTGACGATGTCCTGCAGCTTGCCGCCTGCGGCCTCGGCCACCAGTGCCAGGTTGTCGAATACACGGCAGACCTGGGCCTCGAAGCCCTCAACCACTTCCATGGTGGCCGGATCCAGCGGGATCTGTCCGGACAGGTAGACGGTGTTGCCTACCTTGATGGCCTGGGAGTAGGTGCCGATGGCGGCAGGGGCGTGTTCACTGGTGATGACTTGCTTGTTCATGGTGTCTCCATTGGATTCAGTTCTTCAAGCGGGTGATCCGCGTTACCCCTTGTAGGGCGCGGATGCGTTTGATCAGTTGTGACAGATGCAGGCGGCCGCGCACGCGCAGAGCCAGTTGCACAACACTGATCTTGCCGTCACGTTCGTCAACACTGATCTTGTCGATGCTGGCGTCCGCGACAGTGATGCTGGTAGCCAGCTGCGCGATGATGCCGCGCTGATGTTCCAGTTCGACCCGCAGTTCCACGGTGAATTCGCCACTGACGTTCTTGTCCCAGGTCAGATGGAGGATCTTCTCGCTGTTGCCCCGATGTTCCGCCAGGTTGTTGCAGGTCTCCTGGTGGATGACCATGCCCTTGCCGGTGGTGATGAAGCCGACGATGGGGTCGCCGGGGATCGGGTTACAGCAGCGTGCAAAACTGACCACCATTCCTTCGGTGCCACGGATTGCCAGTGGCGCTTCTTCAGTGCTCGGCTGCTGGGCTGTGTCAGCCTGAATGATTTCCGCCTGCGCCGGTGCGTCATTGCTCAGCAGGTTGCGGGCGATGACGTAGGCCATGCGGTTGCCCAGACCGATGTCGGCCAGCAGGTCCTCGAGGTTCTCCATGCCGTAATCCTGGAGAATCGCCTTGATGCGCCGCTCGGGAATCTGCTTGAGGGTGGTATCGAAGCTGACCAGTACCTTGTCGAGCAACCGCTCGCCGAGGGCGATGGCTTCGGACTGGCGCTGGTGTTTGAGGGCATGGCGGATGTTGCTGCGCGCCTTGCCGGTAGTGACGAAATTGAGCCAGGCGGGATTGGGCCGCGCGCCCGGAGCGGTGATGATCTCTACCGTCTGGCCACTTTCCAGCGGCTCGGACAGCGGCGCCAGGCGCCGGTTGATGCGACAGGCAATGCAGCTGTTGCCGACGTCGGTGTGCACCGCGTAGGCGAAGTCCACCGGGGTCGAGCCCTTGGGCAGTTCCATGATCCGGCCCTTGGGCGTGAAGATGTAGACCTCATCGGGGAACAGGTCGATCTTGACGTTCTCGATGAACTCCAGCGAACTGCCCGCGTGCTGCTGCAGTTCCAGCACGCCCTTGAGCCATTGCCGGGTGCGGGCATGGTTGCCGTTGATCACGTCGTCCTTGGACTTGTACACCCAGTGCGCAGCAATGCCATTGTTGGCCAGGTCTTCCATCTCCTGGGTACGGATCTGAATCTCGATCGGTACCCCATGCAGACCGAACAGGGTGGTGTGCAGGGACTGGTAACCGTTGGCCTTGGGGATCGCGATGTAGTCCTTGAAGCGGCCGGGGAAGGGTTTGTACAGGCTGTGTACCGCGCCCAGCACCCGGTAGCAGGTATCGACCTTGTCGACGATAATGCGGAAGGCGTAGACATCCATGATCTCGCTGAACGCCTTGCGCTTCTCGCGCATCTTCTCGTAGATGCCGTACAGGTGCTTCTCCCGCCCCAGCACCTTGCCCTCCAGGCCCTCGCGTTCGAGGCAGGCCTGCAGCGACTCCAGAATCTGGTTGAGCAGCTCCTTGCGGTTGCCGCGGGCATCGCGCACGGCCTGGGCAATCATCCGCGAGCGCATCGGGTACATCGCCTTGAAACCCAGGTCCTCGAATTCGGTGCTCAGGCTGTGCATGCCCAGCCGGTTGGCGATGGGAGCGTATATTTCCAGGGTCTCGCGGGCGATGCGGCGGCTCTTGTCCGGCCGCAGCGCACCCAGGGTGCGCATGTTGTGCAGGCGGTCGGCGAGCTTGACCAGGATCACCCGGATATCCCGGGCCATGGCCAGCGCCATCTTCTGGAAGTTTTCCGCCTGGGCCTCGGCCTTGGTCTCGAAGGTCATCTGGGTCAGCTTGCTGACCCCGTCCACCAGATCGGCCACGGTGTCGCCGAACTGACTGACCAGCGCTTCCTTGGGAATGCCGGTGTCTTCGATCATGTCGTGCAGCATGGCCGCCATCAGGCTCTGATGGTCCATGTGCATTTCGGCAAGAATATTGGCTACCGCCAGCGGATGGGTGACGTAGGGCTCACCGCTGCGGCGGGTCTGGCCGTCATGCGCCTGCTCTGCATAGAAATAGGCGCGGCGCACCAGGTTGACCTGATCGGGCTCCAGGTAACTGTCGAGCCGATCGGCAAGTACTTCTATTCCGGACATGCAACCCTCCTGCAGCCTGACGGGCGGGCGATTCGATGCAGATTGCACGGCCATCGTATAGCGTTACTCCGGCAGTTCGCTTTCCAGCGAATACAGGGGTTCCTGCTGATCGTGCAGGGCTTCCTCGGCAAGGATCTCGTCGCTGATCAGACCCTCGGCGATTTCGCGCAGCGCGACGACGGTGGGCTTGTCATTTTCCCATGCAACCTTGGGTTCCTTGCCGCCAGTGGCGATCTGGCGGGCACGCTTGGTGGCCAGCATGACCAGCTCAAAGCGGTTGTCTACGTTTTCCAGGCAGTCTTCAACGGTGACACGGGCCATGGTGATACTCCGAAACGGCAGATGAAAAAAATCGGGGAAGCGTGTAAAGCAACGCAGGACCGGACAGTTTACTGGGTCAGGGCTCAGTCTGACAACAGCGCGTTCAGCAGGTCCCGGTGGGTTACCTGCTGGTGCGCCAGGGTCATGCGGTTGCTGCGCAATATCGATTTCATGTCATCCAGTGCGGTCTGGAAGTCGTCATTGATGACAATATAGTCGTATTCCACATAATGGCTCATCTCCGCTACCGCCTGCGCCATGCGCGAGGCAATCACCTCGTCGGCGTCCTGCCCGCGGTTGTTCAGTCGTTCGTTCAGCGCTTCGCGGCTTGGTGGCAGGATGAAGATCGAGCGGGCCTGGGGCAGCGCACGGCGCACCTGCTGGGCGCCCTGCCAGTCGATCTCCAGAATCAGGTCATGGCCTTCCGCCAGGGTGCGCTCAACCGCGCTCTGCGAGGTGCCATACAGGTTGCCGAACACCTCGGCATGTTCCAGGAAGTCCCCTTCACCGACCTGCCTGAGGAACTGCTCGCGGGTGGTGAAGTGATAGTTGACCCCATCCACCTCGCCCGGCCGCATGGGGCGGGTGGTATGGGAAACCGACACGCGCAGGGTCTCGATCTGATCGATCAGTGCCTTTACCAGGGTGGTCTTGCCCGCGCCGGAGGGGGCGGAAACGATGTAAAGGGTGCCGGCGGCCTGGGTCATGTTCTTTCCTGGGGGTAGATTGGGGATGGGGCGCAGTATAAAACGTAACGCGCCCCAGGTCATTTCCGCATGGCGGAGGCGGGCGGCGTGGCTTCGGCGGGGGAGGCGTCCTCGAACCGGTCGACCTGCCGCAGGGTGCGGAAGGCTGCCGCCCAGCCGCCCACCACCGCCAGGGTGGAGAACGCGCCGATCAGCGCTGCCGGTACCGCGCCGAACCAGGCGGCGCTGAGCCCGCCGCGGAAATTGCCCAGCTCGTTCGACGAGCTGATGAACAGCATGTTGACCGCATTCACCCGTCCGCGCATGGCATCCGGCGTGGAGAACTGGATCAGCGCCGAGCGGATATAGACGCTGACCATGTCCGCCGCCCCGGCAATCAGCAGGGCCGCAAAGGACAGCCAGAACAGGGTGGACAGGGCAAACACCAGATTGGCCACGCCGAACAGCGCCACCGCGATGAACATGGTGCGCCCGACATTGCGATTGAAGGGCCGGGCGCTGAGGTACAGCCCGACGACGATCTCGCCGATGGCCATGGCACTGCGCAGCAGGCCGAGCCCCTCTGAGCCCACCTGCAGCACATCGCTGGCATAGATCGGCAGCAGCGCCACCACGCCGCCGAGCAGCACGGCAAACAGATCCAGCGAGATGGTGCCCAGGATGATCGGCCTGGTACGGATGAAATGCAGCCCGGCGGTGAAGCGCTTCCAGCCGGACGTCTCGGTGACCTGCATGGCCTCGGCATACAGCACCGGTACGCGGCTCAGCAACGCCAGGCTGCCGGTGAAGCAGACAAGGCAAACGGTGTAGGTCAGTTCACCACCGCCGATGGCATACAGGACACCGCCAAGCACCGGACCGAGAATGGTGGCAGCGCGCATGATGGTGCTGTTGGTGGCGATCGCCTGGGCCAACTGATCGCGCGGCACGATCTGCGGCAGCAGGCTCTGCAGCGCCGGGCCGATGAATGCCCGCGAGCAGCCGTAGAGCACCAGCGCCCCGTAGAGCCAGGCCAGGTGGGGCTCATCCAGCGTCGACAGCCATAACAGAATCCCGCTGCACGCCGCCGCGCCCAGCCAGGACAGGCTGAGGATCATCTTGCGGCTGTACCTGTCGATCAGATCGCCGGCCGGCATCAGCAGAAACAGCATCGGCAGAAATTGCGCCAGACCCACCCAGGCCAGTGACAGCGGATCGCCGGTGATCTCGTAGACCTGCCAGGCCACCACGATGGCCTGGATCTGCATGGCGAACACCGCGAGCAGCCGGGCGATGACAAAGGGCATGAAACCCGGCTGACGGAACAGGTTCAAACGGCTGGGAAGTAAGCGCAAGCTGACATCTTCGGGTGGGGTGACGGGACCGGCAATCATAGCAGTCATGGGGCCCGCCTGCAGCGCCCTGCTCGGGGCGGGCGAGCATTATCCGGCGCCGGCGGGATGTCGCGGCATTTTCATTTGCGCCCCGATTGCGGTAGCTTGCGGCGGTTATCCGATCTCAAGGGGGGGTGTCATGTCCATCAACTGGCTGATGCTGATCATCGGCGGCTTGTTCGAAACCGGCTTTGCCATCAGCCTGGGCAAGGCCCAGCAATCCAGCGGCAAGGCCCTGGCCCTGTGGCTGACCACCTTCGCCGTCTGCGTGGCGATCAGCATGTTCCTGCTGTTCAAGGCCATGGGTGGGCCCAAGGCCATTCCGGTGGGTACCGCCTACGCAGTATGGGGCGCTATCGGCGCCTTCGGCACCGTGGTAGCCGGCATCGCCCTGTTCAACGAGCCGGTGACCTTCTGGCGGATGTTCTTTCTGACCACCCTGGTGCTGTCGGTGGTGGGACTGCAATTGACCACTGCCGCCTGACAGCGTTGCGCCACCTGCGTCGGGCCTAGAGAATGCCGCTGGCGCGCATCCGCGCGATATCTTCGGGGCTGAAATTCAGGCGCTGCATCAACACGCTGTCGGTGTGCTCGCCCAGCAGCGGCGGGGCCTGGCGGTAGTGCACCGGGGTGGCTGACAGGCGCAGCGGGCTGGCTACCAGCGGCACGCTGCCGGCGAGGCTGTGCTCCATCGCTATCTGCATCTGGCGGGCCCTGATCTGCGGGTCGGCAAACACCTTGTCCAAGCTGTTGATCGGACCACAGGGCACACCGGCCGGCTCCAGCGCCGCCATCCACTCATCGGTGGTCCTGAACACGGTGGTCTGACGGATCAGCGGAATCAGCACGCTGCGGTTGGCTACCCGCGCCTGGTTGCTGGCAAAGCGTGGGTCGTCAGCCCATTCGGGGTGGCCGGCTACCTCGGCGAACTTGCGGAACTGCGTGTCGTTGCCGATGGTAAGAATCAGGTCCCCGTCGGCAGTGGGAAAGTCCTGATAAGGCACTATGTTGGGGTGGGCGTTACCCAGCCGCGCCGGGGCCTTGCCCGTGGTCAGGTAATTCATTGCCTGGTTGGCCAGGCAGGCCACCTGTACGTCCAGCAACGCGGTGTCGATATGCTGGCCCTGGCCGGTTTCGCTGCGGTGGTTGAGCGCGGCAAGGATGCCGATGGTGGCATACAGCCCGGTAAGGATGTCGGTGAGCGCCACACCGACCTTCATCGGACCGGCGCCTTCCTCGTCGTCAGCCCGGCCGGTGAGGCTCATCAGACCTCCCAGCCCCTGGATCATGAAGTCGTAACCGGCACGCTGGGCGTAGGGGCCGTTCTGGCCGAATCCGGTCACCGAGCAGTAGATGAGTTTCGGGTTGGTCGTTTTCAGGCTCTGATAGTCCAGGCCGTAGGCGGCCAGCCCCCCCACCTTGAAGTTCTCGATCAGCACATCTGACTGCTGTACCAGTTCGCGAATGATCTGCTGGCCAGCCGGCCTGGTGAAGTCCACGGTAATGGACTGCTTGTTGCGGTTGGCGCTCAGGTAATAGGCGGACTCCGTGGTTTCCCTGCCCTGATCATCGGTCAGGAAGGGCGGGCCCCAGTGACGGGTGTCATCCCCCGTTTCAGGGCGCTCCACCTTGATGACATCGGCGCCCAGGTCACCCAGGATCTGACCCGCCCAGGGTCCTGCAAGGACCCGGGATAAATCCAGAACACGGATAGTGGATAGTGCGCCGGGCATGTGCTGAATCCTTCTCGGAAATGGGCTGGAGGTCAATCCTGGGCAGCCGCCTGGCGCCAGGGCAATCCGCTTGTGTTATTCGATATTCTGCACCTGCTCGCGCATCTGCTCGATATACACCTTCAGATCCACCGCCGCCTGGGTGCTGCGGATGTCGATGGCCTTGGAGCCGAGGGTGTTGGCCTCGCGGTTGAATTCCTGCATGAGGAAGTCCAGGCGCCGGCCGATGGCGCCCCTGCTGTTCAGCACGTTGCGGGTTTCGTTGATGTGGGTGGTCAGGCGGTCAAGTTCTTCTGCCACATCGATCTTCTGAGCGAGGATCACCAGCTCCTGTTCAACGCGTGTGCTATCCAATTCCAGCTTCGCTTCGTGGAAGCGGTCGATGAGTTTCTGGCGGTGGGCGGCCAGGAGCTCGGGCATCATTTCCCGCAGGGTGGCGACACGCTCCTCCATGCTGCGCAGACGCTCTTCAATCAGCCCGCCCAGCTCGGCACCCTCCCGAGCCCGGCTCTGCTTGAGCTGCTCCAGCGCCTCATTGAACAGTTGATCGGCCTGCTTCACCAGGTCGCTCTGCTGGGCTTCGCCGCCAGCCAGTACCCCGGGCCAGGCCAGCAGTTCCAGCGGGTTGATGGGAGCGGGATTGGTCAGCTGGCTGCTGATCTGTCCGGCCGCTTCCAGCAGCTGGCTGATAAGGGGCTGGTTCAGGCTCAGTTGCTGATTGCTGTCGCTGGTGGGATTGAAGCGCAGGGTGCACTCCAGTTTGCCCCGGGCGAGTTGTTTGCGCAGCCGCTCGCGCAGCGGGCCCTCCAGCTCGCGGAAGGCTTCGGGCAGGCGCAGGCTGGCTTCCAGGTAGCGATGGTTTACCGAGCGCAGCTCCCATACGAGGCTGCCCTGCCGGGTGCTCTGTTCGCTGCGGGCAAAGGCCGTCATGCTGTAAACCATGGGGTGCGCTCCTGATCGTCGGTTCTTCTGTTGGCGACCGGCATTGTACTCCGCCAGTCGCAGTGACGGTACAGCGCCTTGTGCCGCCGACCCGGCCCCGTATAATCGCCGCACACACACGCAGGACAAGGATTTGGAAATGACACGACCCAGTGGCCGCGCCGCCGATCAGCTTCGTCAGGTAACCCTGACCCGTCACTACACCCGGCATGCGGAGGGCTCGGTACTGGTCGAGTTCGGCGATACCAAGGTGATCTGTACCGCCAGTGTGGAAGGCGGCGTGCCGCGCTTCCTGCGGGGTACCGGGCAGGGCTGGATCACTGCCGAGTACGGCATGCTGCCGCGCTCCACCGGCGAGCGCATGCAGCGCGAGGCCAGCCGCGGCAAGCAGGGTGGTCGTACGCTGGAGATCCAGCGTCTGATCGGCCGTTCGCTGCGTGCGGCGGTGGATCTGAAAAATCTGGGGGAAAATACCATCCATATCGATTGCGACGTCATCCAGGCCGATGGCGGTACCCGCACCGCGGCCATCACCGGTGCCTGCGTGGCACTGGTGGACGCGCTGGGCGTGATGAAGCAGCGCAAGCTGATCAAGCGGGTGCCGCCGGTGCAGATGATCGCGGCGATCTCGGTGGGCATCTATCAGGGCGAGCCGGTGCTGGATCTCGACTACCCCGAGGATTCGGCAGCGGATACCGATCTCAACGTGGTGATGACCGACAAGGGCGGCTTCATCGAGGTGCAGGGCACTGCCGAGGCAGCGCCGTTCACGGCAGAGGAACTCAATGCCATGCTTGAACTCGCGCGCAAGGGTATTGCCGAGCTGTTCGCCCATCAGGCGGCGGCGCTGGAGGCCTGATCCCGGGCAGCCAGGCCTCACATGTTCGCCGCCGCTGACCTAAGATGTAACTGTCGATAGCACGAGGAACAGGGAACATGATTGACAATGAAACGCGTGTGGAGGTGCAGGAGCCCGATTCGGACGCCCGGCTCTGGGCGATGATCGCCCATCTGGCCGGGTTTCTGGGGTACTTCCTGCCGGTGATCGGCAGCCTGATCGGGCCGCTGATCGTCTGGCAGCTGAAGAAGGACCTGCACCCTTATGTGGACGAGCAGGGCAAGGAGGCGCTGAACTTCCAGATCACGGTAATGATCGCCGCGCTGGTCTGCGTGCTGCTCATGCTGATCGCGGTCGGCTTTCTGCTGATCTGGGTGGTGGCGGTGGGCGCCATCGTGCTGATGATCATCGCGGCAATCAAGGCAAACGAAGGGGCACCCTATCGTTACCCGTTCTGTCTGCGGCTGATCAAATAGATGGGGCATGGCCGCCGCGAGGCGGCCTGTCCTACCGCCGGCCCAGCCGCAACGGCAGGCTGGCGAAGCCGCTGGAAGGGTAGCTGGCCAGTGTCGGCGGCTGATCTTCGATCAGCGCCAGCTGGCTGGTGTGTTCCAGCAATTTCCCGATGATGATCACCAGCTCCATGCGTGCCAGCGGCGCGCCCGGGCAGACGTGCACGCCCGCTCCGTACAGCAGGTTCAATGATGGGTCGCGCTCCAGCGAGAACTGATCCGGGTCGGCGAACACGTCGGGATCGCGGTTGGCGCTGATCCAGTTGATGGTTACCCGTTGATCGGCCGCCAGCTGACGCTCCCCGATCTGCACCGGGCAGGTGGTGCGTCGGCGGTTGTCCACCAGCGGGCCGTGAATGCGCAGTATCTCGTCATTGGCCTTCCACAGCAGTGATGGATCGTCGCGCAGCTGCTGCTGGACCTGCGGATGGCTGGCCAGAAATTCGCCGATGATGCCCACGGAGGCGGCGATGGTGCCTACCTCTCCCACCGTCCAGTTGCGCAGGATGCTGGCGATCTCGCCGTCGCTCAGCGGCCTGCCGTGAACGCGCTCGTTCATCAGTTCGCTTGTGACACCCGGCGCCGGACCCTCGGTGCTGCGGCGCTGCGCCAGCAACCCTGCCACCAACTCCTCGAATTCAGCGGCCAGGGCGGCCAGCGCGGTGCGGTCGCGCTGCAGCGTCGCCTGGCTGTTGCGGGTCGCCCAGCTCAGCAGCGGCTCCTGCAGACTGAGCGGCCAGCCCATGAAGGCGCACTGTATGCGCAGCGCAAAGGGCTGGGCGAAGCTGCCCATCAGCTCGACCTCCTCACCACTCAGGGCCACTGCGGCAAGCTCGTCGGCAATCGCCCGGCAGACCGGCTCGAAGGCGGTCATGCGTTCGGCCGTGAAGTAACGTTCGATGATGGCGCGGTAGGCGCTGTGCTCGGGCGGGTCCATGCTGTTGGGCACGGAAAGGTGGCTCGACGCCTGGCTGCTGAAGGTGGCATGGTCATGCAGGATGCGAAGGACGTCGGCGTGGCGGAATACGCTCCACTGCAGATAATCACTGTGCGCCACCGGGCACCGTTCACGCATTCGGTCGTAGGCGCGGCGCTGGTCGGCCAGTACGGCGGGAGATCGCGGATCCCAGTCCGCGGAAGGCATTGAAGACATGGGCAATATCCAGATGGCGGGCCGCCGCTGAAAGGCAGCCCTGCAGGTTCACAGAATGGCTGACACCAGATGTGTTCCAGTCTGGAGACTACTGCACGCGCTGACCTTGATCGCGGTCAAGACTGGCTGTCGGTATGCTGGTGGAGCAGTGCCGGAGGCCACGCGCAATCCGGGATCAGATGCTCAGCGTCCACTCGTAGTCGACAATCACCGGCGCATGCTCGGAGAAGCGCACCTTGCGCGGGATGCTGGCATGGCGAACGAAGCGCCGCAGCCCCGGGGTGAGAATCTGATAGTCGAAGCGCAACCCCAGGTTCAGGTCCTGGGCCTGCTCGCTGTCGGGCCACCAGCTGTACAGATCGGATTCGCGGGTGACTTCGCGCAGTGCATCGACATAGCCGAGGTTGCCGAAGATCTCGTCCATCCAGGCCCGTTCCGGCGCCATGAAGCCGGGCTGGTGCTGGCAGTCGCGCCAGTTCTTCACGTCCAGCTTCAGATGGGCGGTATGCAGGGAGCCGCAGTAGATGAACTCCCGGCGCTTGCGCCGCTGCTTCTGCAGGTAGGTGGTGAAGTCGTTCATGAACTTGAATTTCTGGTTCAGGTCGGCGTCACCGTTGCGCCCGGAGGGCAGCAGCAGGCAGCCGATGCTGACCTTGTCGAAGTCAGCCTGGATATAGCGCCCGTAACGGTCGGCGAGCTCGAAACCCAGACCCATGATGATGGCCTTGGGCGCGGTGCGGGTATAGATGGCGACACCGCCCTGGCTGGGTACTTCGGACTCGAAGCAATATTGCCAGTAGCCGTCGATCCAGTAGGGATCCTGTTCCAGTTCGGGGGCGGTGACGCGAATATCCTGCAGGCAGATGACGTCAGCGTCCTGCGTGCGCAGCCAGTCAAACAGACCCCGGGCCGCTGCGGCCTCGACACCGTTGACATTCAGACTGATGATTCGCATACATGGCTCCCTCAAAAACGTGCGTGTATGATACCTGAGCTCAACAAAGTTTTGTTAATTCAGAGGGTAATAGATGCACGAGTATCAGTGGGAATTCATTCGCTTCGCGCTGGATCGCAACGTGTTGCGCTTCGGCGAATTTACCCTCAAGTCCGGCCGCAAGAGCCCCTACTTCTTCAATGCCGGCCTGTTCAACACCGGCAACAGCCTGTCCCGGCTGGGCCGCTATTATGCCCAGGCACTGATACACAATGGCCCGAAGGACATCGATCTGCTCTTCGGCCCGGCCTACAAGGGCATTCCGCTCGCCGCGTCCACGGCGGTCTCGCTGGCTGACAGCTTTGATATTGATCTGCCATACTGCTTCAATCGCAAGGAAGCCAAGGATCACGGCGAGGGTGGCGCGCTGGTCGGCGCGCCGCTGCAGGGCAGGGTGGCGATCATCGATGACGTGATCACCGCCGGCACCGCCATCCGCGAGGTGATGCAGATCATCAAGGCTGCCGGTGCCGAGCCGGCAGCGGTGCTGGTGGCGCTGGACCGTCAGGAGCGCGGCCAGGGCGAGCTGTCTGCCATCCAGGAAGTGGAGCGGGATTTCGGCATTCCGGTGATCAGCATCGTTTCCCTCGACCAGATTCTCGAGTTTCTGGAAGGCGACGAGCAGTTGCACAGGTTTCTGCCTGCGGTGCAGGCCTATCGTGATGAATACGGCATCTGAGCGGAGGCCGTAAACCAATCAGTCAGGACAGGGTGGTCCCGTTATGTACAAGAGGGTTCTGTATCCAGCGCTGGGATTGATGCTCGGGGGTATGGCGGTGACAGCCGACGCCACCGAGTTGTATCGCTACGTCAACGACAAGGGCATTACCGTGCTGGATCGCAGCGTGCCGCCCCAGTTCGTCAGCCGGGGTTATGAGGTGCTGGACAAGGATGGCCGGGTCAAGCAGGTCGTCCCTGCTGCCCCAACCCCCGATGAGCTGCGTGCCATGCGCGAGGCAGAGAAGGAGCAGCGCCGCCAGCGCAGTTCGGATGAAACCCTGCTGCGGCTGTATTCCAGTGTCGCCGACCTCGACCGTGCCCACCAGCGCCAGATCCAGCAGATCGAGACGCTGATCGCCACCGCTGAAGCCGGGCTGATGACCCTGCGCAGTCAGCGCGACGATGTGCAGAGCCGCGCAGCCAGTCAGGAGCGGGCCGGTCGCAAGGTGGACCCGCTGCTGCTGCAGCAGCTTGAAAATATCGAGGCCGAGCGGCGCCGGCTGGAGCGGCAGATCCGCAGCAACCGCGCGGAAATCGACGCGGTCAACACGGCTTTCACCAGTCGCCGTGAACGGCTGGCGCAACTGCTGCCGGACTGACGCCGGCAGCCAGCCGAACGGAGCTGACTCAGGCCTGGGCTGACGCCGTATCGACCGGAGCCACCGCCTCGAAGGCATGGATGGTGTCCCGGAAGCGCTGGCCTATGGTCTGCGGGCGTCGGCTTTCGGTATCCGCGTGGACGTAGACGATCTCCCCCTTCACCAGCAGTTCCTGATCCCGATAGATCCCGATGGCGAACTGCATGCTGCTGTTGCCCAGTCGGGCAAGGCGCACGCGGACGTCCAGCAGGTCGTCGAACCGGGCCGGGGCCTGGTATTCCAGCAGGGTGCGTACGGCAAAGAACTCGCTGCCGGTGATGTCCCCGGCAGGGTTCGCCTCGCGCAGGGCGCGGAAGTATTCGGTGATGCCGACATCGGCATAGGTCAGATAGTGACCATTGAACACGATGCCCTGCATGTCCACCTCGGCCCAGCGAACCCGTAACGAGGTGCTGAAACGGAAATCTTCCTGCTGCATCGGCTCAGTCCTGCTGATTGGTGATCAGGGTGCCCACACCGGTATCGGTGAAGACTTCCAGCAGTACCGCGTTGGGTACCCGTCCATCGACGATGATCGCGCTGCCCACGCCACCCTGCACCGCGTCCAGCGCGCAGCGGATCTTGGGCAGCATGCCGCCATAGATGGTGCCATCGGCAATCAGCTCATCGACCTGGGCGGTACTCAGTCCGGTCAGCACCTTGCCTTCCTTGTTCATCAGCCCCGCGATGTTGGTCAGCAGCATGAGCTTCTCCGCGCCCAGGGCCTCGGCCACCTTGCCGGCCACCAGATCGGCATTGATGTTATAGGACTGGCCGTCCTCGCCCACGCCGATCGGAGCGATCACCGGAATGAAATCGTCGGAAATCAGCCGGTTGATCAGGTTGACGTTGACCCCGGCCACTTCACCGACACGGCCGATGTCGAGGATCTCCGGCTTGTCCATGCCCGGCGTCTTGCGGGTGACCTTGAGCTTGCGTGCGCGGATCAGGTTGGCGTCCTTGCCGGTCAGGCCCAGGGCCTGGCCGCCATGCTGGTTGATCAGGTTGACGATGTTCTTGTTCACCTGACCGCCGAGCACCATTTCAACGACGTCCATGGTGGCATTGTCGGTCACCCGCATGCCCTCGATGAATTCGCTGTTGATGTTCAGGCGCTTGAGCAGGTCGCCGATCTGCGGGCCACCGCCGTGCACCACCACCGGGTTGATGCCGACGGTCTTCATCAGCACGATGTCCTTGGCGAAGCTGGCCTGCAGCTCCTCGCTTTCCATGGCATTGCCGCCGTACTTGATGACGATGGTCTTGCCGGTAAAGCGCTGGATATAGGGCAGCGCTTCGGTGAGGATGCGCGATACCTGGGTGGCGGCGTCACGGTTGAGCATGATGATGGTGTTCTCCGGGTTTACAGGTTCAGTTCAAGATCGGGCGCCACAGCACCGAGCTGCTGGCGGAATGTCTGGCGGATGCGCTCCAGCCCGGCGGCGTCATCGGCTTCGAAGCGCAGCACCAGCACCGGCGTGGTATTCGAGGCCCGCACCAGTCCCCAGCCATCAGGGTAGTCGACGCGGATGCCGTCGATGGTGGTTACCCGTGCCTGCTGCCCCCAGTCCGCTGCGCCATGCAGGGCTTCGATCAGCTGGAACTTGCGTTGCTCGCCGACGCTGATGTTGATTTCCGGGGTGCTCCAGCCTGCCGGGTGGCGGGCGAACAGCTCGTTGGTCTGCTCCGGAGTGCCGCTGAGGATGGATACCAGCTCCAGCAGCCGACAGGCGGCGTACAGGCCATCGTCGAAGCCGTACCAGCGTTCCTGGAAGAAAACATGGCCGCTCATTTCGCCGCCGAGCAGGGCGCCGGTTTCCTGCATCTTGGCCTTGATCATGGAGTGGCCGGACTTCCACATGACCGGCCGGCCGCCGAGCCGGCTGATCAGCTGGGGCAGCTGGCGGCTGCACTTGACGTCGAAGACGATGTCGGCGCCGGGGTTGCGGGTGACGATGTCCTCGGCGAACAGCATCAGCAGCCGATCGGCGCAGATGATCTCCCCGGCCGGGGTAACCACGCCGAGGCGATCGGCATCGCCATCGAAGGCGATCCCCAGATCCGCTCCCTGCTGCCGGACGATGAGAACCAGGTCCTGCAGGTTTTCCGCCTTGCCGGGGTCCGGATGGTGGTTGGGGAAGTTGCCGTCCACGTCGCAGTACAGCGGGATCACCTCGCAACCGAGCTGGCTGAACAGCTGCTCGGCGACGACACCGCCGACGCCGTTGCCGCAGTCGACGACCACCTTGAGCGGGCGGGCAGGGAGCACGTCATCGACGATGCGCCGGCAGTAGTCATCAAGAATGTCGACCGTGCTGCGGCTGCCGCTGCCCTGATGCAGCCGGTTGTCCTGCAGCCGCTGATGCAGCGCGGTGATGCGTTCGTCGGCCAGGGTCTGGCCGGCAATGACGATCTTCAGGCCATTGTAGTCGGGCGGGTTGTGGCTGCCGGTGAGCATGATGCCGGAGCGCGCTGCGGTGGTGTGGGTGGCGTAGTAGAGCACCGGCGTCGGTACCATGCCCAGATCGTGCACCTCGCAGCCGCTGTCGATCAGGCCTCGGATCAGCTCCTCCATCAGCTCGGGGCCGGACAGCCGGCCGTCGCGGGCGGTGGCGACCTGATACTGGCCCTGGTCGATGGATTCGCTGCCAATGGCGCGACCCAGCCAGTAGACATACTCGGGCGTCAGGGTCTTGCCGACCACGCCACGGATGTCATAGGCGCGGAAGATTTCCGCCGGCAGCGCGGGCGGGCCCAGCGGGCTGTCATCGGGGATCTCGTCGAGAAAATCGATATCGAGCACGTCATCCAGCGGGGGCAGTTCCTGCTTCGCCGATTCGGCCGCTGCGGTGCTGGCGGGTGCCGTGTCTGGCGCTCCCCGGGCGGCGGCTGCCGGCTGCGGTGCCGGGTTCGGCTGGCGTACTGCATTGCGGCTGGCCACCTGCATGATGCTCTGGGCGACGGGCTCCAGCGGGCCGAGCTGCAGGCCGGCCGCCTTGTGCCCGCGGGTCAGCTGATCGAGGGTATCGGCATCCGCTTCAAGGGCACGGGTCCAGCTGCGCTGGAGAAACAACAGACTGGCCAGCGCACCGGCCAGCGCCAGCAGGATAGCGCCGAACAGGAACAGGGGGTTGGGCGCCCCGGCGCCCATGGCCGCGCCCTCGCGCAGGTGGAGCGACCAGGCCGGATTGCTGCTAAGCAGGGTGATGACCGGACCATTGCCGCTGCCGGTCTGGTACAGGGTCTGGGCCGGCCCACCCGGGAATTGCTGCACCAGGCTCAGCTGTCCGGCATCCACCGGCAATTGGGGCAGCAGGCCGAGCAGCCGCTGCATGTCGAACACCACCAGCATGGTCCCGCCGACAGGCGCCTGGGCCGAGGCGCGCAGGGGCTGCACCGCATACAGGCGCCAGTGGTCACCGACGCGGTGAGCCTCTACAGGAACCGCCTGGCCCTGCTCGGCGCGGCGGATCATGTCCAGCGCGGCAAAGCTCAGCGGCGCGTCGGCGTGGTCCAGCTGTCGTGCCTGTCCTGGCAGATAGGTATGCACGGCCAGGCTGTCGGCAAACTGATAATGAAGCAGGCGATTCAGGGTGGGGCTGCCGCCCTGTTGCAGAGTGACCTGCAGCTGGGGGTTGGAGGCTACCCGTGCCAGGTCCGCATCCAGCCGGGCCAGCGCGCGGTTGAGCGCACTCTGCTGCTGGCTGGCGTAGGCCTGGCCGAGGTCGCGGCGGTAGTTTTCCGCAGCCGGGGCGAATACCAGCGACCACAGCAGCCCGAGGGCTGCGGCGAGGCCGGTCAGCATGAGCAGCAGAGGTATCAGTGTGGCGGGCAGCCCGGCGTTCTCGCGTTGCCGGCCCAGGGATGGTTTTTTCAGCTTCATTTCAGGTCATGCCTCCGTGCATGGTCCGTCGATCAGTGACTGCCGGTATGCCCGAAGCCGCCAGCACCACGCTGGCTGCCATCGAACTCGCTGACAATTTCCAGTTGCGCCTGCACCACCGGCACCAGCACCAGCTGGGCGATGCGCTCACCCGGCTCGATGGTGAAGGGTTGATGGCCGCGGTTCCAGCAGGACACCATCAGCTCGCCCTGGTAATCCGAATCGATCAGCCCCACCAGATTGCCCAGTACAATGCCGTGCTTGTGGCCCAGGCCGGAGCGCGGCAGGATCATCGCGGCCAGTCCGGGGTCGGCAATATGGATCGCCAGACCGGTAGGCAGCAGGCTGGTCTGGCCGGGCTCGAGCACCAGAGGAGCGTCGAGCATCGCCCGCAGGTCGAGGCCGGCTGAACCTTCGGTGGCATAGGCGGGCAGCGGCCACTGCTGGCCGAGGCGGGGGTCGAGAATGCGGGCTTGCAGGGCGTGCATGGGTTGTCCTCAGGATGGATTGGTCAGGCGCGCGGCCACGACAGCGATGATCTGGCGCGCCAGCTTCTGTTTGCTGGCCTGCGCCAGTGGCTGCGGCGCCAGGCTGCGGTCGATCAGGGTGACGGCGTTTTCATCGGCATTGAAGCCGATACCCGGCTGGCTGACATCATTGGCAATGATCAGGTCGAGGTTCTTGCGGGTCAGCTTGTCGCTGGCGTAACCGAGCACGTCATCGGTCTCGGCGGCAAAGCCCACGCACAGGCCGGGCCGTTGGGCGTGGTTGGCAAGGGTCGCGAGAATATCGGGGTTGCGCACCATGTGCAGGGTCATACCGTCGTCGCTGCCGGGGTCCTTCTTCAGCTTGCCCGGCGCGCAGCTGGCGGGGCGGTAGTCGGCTACCGCCGCTGAGGCGATGAACACATCCGCCGGCAGCGCGGACTCACAGGCGGCCAGCATCTCGACGGCGCTGATCACATCCACCCGCTCGACGCGGGCCGGGGTCGGCTGGCTGACCGGGCCGGCCACCAGCGTCACCCGGGCCCCGGCCTCGGCGGCCGCTTCGGCCAGGGCGAAGCCCATCTTCCCGGAGCTGTGATTGGAAATGTAGCGGACCGGGTCTATCGCTTCGCGGGTGGGGCCGGCATTGATCAGCACATGTCGGCCGGTCAGCAGGCCGCGCTCGAAGCAGTCGGCACAGCGCTGGGCGATGTCGGTCGGCTCCAGCATGCGGCCGGGGCCGATATCGCCGCAGGCCTGCTCGCCGGCCGCCGGACCGATCACCGTCATGTCGCGATCCAGCAGGGTCCGCAGATTGTCCTGGGTAGCCGGGTCGCGCCACATGGCCTGATTCATCGCCGGTGCCAGCACGATCCGGGCGTCGGTGGCCAGCACCAGGGTAGTGAGCAGGTCGTCGCCACGGCCGGTCGCCAGGCGCGCCATCAGATCGGCGGTGGCCGGTGCGATCAGCACCATGTCTGCCCAGCGGGCCAGTTCGATATGCCCCATGGCCGCTTCGGCGGCCGGGTCCAGCAGGTCGCCATGCACCGGGTTGCCGGACAGCGCCTGCAGCGTCAGCGGTGTGATGAATTCGTGGGCCGCACGGGTCATCACCACCCGCACCTGGGCTCCGGCATCCTTCAGCCGGCGAACCAGCTCGGCACTTTTGTAGGCGGCGATACCGCCGCTGACACCCAGAACAATCTGCTTGTTGAGCAACCGCTGCATCTTCAACTCCGGCCGGCGCCGCGCTGCCCATCAGCGCGCCTGGCAAATGGCGTTAACGATACCATATGCCGACCCCGTCACGCCCCTGGGATATGCAGCTGGCCTGCGGCGAACCGGCAAACCTATAATCCGCGCCTGGTCGGCACGGGCGGGGAAGTACGTGCCCCCTCTGCGCATGACAGGGAGCCCGCTACATGCCCATCACCGACTGGCCGGCGGCCGAACGCCCCCGGGAAAAACTGCTGCTGCAGGGCGCGCCGAGCCTCTCGGATGCCGAGCTGCTGGCGATCTTCCTGCGTACCGGGGTTCCGGGGTGCAGCGCGGTAGATCTTGCCCGACGACTGTTATCCGGGTTCGGCAGCCTGCGTGCGCTGCTGCAGGCGGATCAGCAGGAATTCTGTGCCCATCCGGGGCTGGGGCCGGCCAAGTACGCCCAGCTGCAGGCGGTGATGGAAATGGCCAGGCGGCATCTGTTCGAAGAGCTCAAACGGGGCGATGCCCTGACTTCTCCGGGTGCGGTGCGGGATTTCCTGCGCAGTCAGCTGGCAGCGCTGCCCCACGAGGTCTTCGCCTGCCTGTATCTGGACAACCAGCACCGGGTGATCGCCTTCGAGGAGCTGTTCCGCGGTACGCTGGACAGTGCCAGCGTCTACCCGCGGGAGGTCATCAAGCGCGCTTTGGCGCACAATGCTGCGGCGCTGATCCTGACCCACAACCACCCGTCGGGGGTTTCCGAGCCCAGCCAGGCAGACCTGCTGCTGACCCGTCGGCTCAAGGAGTCGCTGGCGCTGGTGGACATACGGGTGCTGGACCACCTGGTGGTCGGTGACGGGGAACCGGTTTCCTTTGCCGAGCGGGGATTGCTGTAGCGGATTTTCCTGAAAAATAATTGATCGGGCGGGCGGTTTTTGATATAAAGCTCCGCTCTTCTCGGGGCTGCGCCCGTAATCATGCATTACGGCGAGGCATTTATGGTTGCCCCGACTGGACTACAGTTTCTATTTTTTACGACTTCCAACCAGTTCGGGTTGGGCAAGTGGTTGGAGAGGGTTAATCATGGCTCGAGTATGTCAAGTGACCGGCAAAGGCCCGGTGACTGGGAACAATGTTTCCCACGCTAACAACAAAACCAAACGTCGTTTTCTGCCTAACCTGCAGTACCATCGCTTCTGGGTAGAATCCGAAAAGCGTTTTGTCCGCCTGCGCACTTCCGCCAAGGGCATGCGCATCATCGACAAGCGTGGTATCGACGCCGTTCTGGCTGATATCCGCGGTCGCGGCATCAAGGTTTAAGGAGCAGCACCATGCGTGAATTGATTCGTCTGATCTCCTCTGCCGGTACTGGTCACTTCTACACTACCGACAAGAACAAGCGTACTACTCCCGACAAGATCGAAATCAAGAAATACGATCCGGTTGTACGCAAGCACGTGATCTACAAGGAAGGCAAGATCAAGTAAGATCTGCCCTTTCTGACAAGGAACCCGCCCTGATTGGCGGGTTTTTTGTTGGCTGTGTTTCGGTATTTTCTTGCGGTGAATGTGGGATCATGGCGGTGAGATTGGTGGTCCGGCGGAGGCGGTCAGTGTCCCTCGCCGGACTCGCACCCCGCCATCCATGGCGCTCGTCTACGGCCGTCCCTGGCCGCAGACGGTCCGGCAAGGGACACTGACCACCCCCGCCTGCGAGTAATGCGCTGCTGAAGGTCTTCCTCAAAGCAGCGGCTGCGATGGTCGTACTCCTTTGCTCGGGGAGAACTGACTGTGACCGTTTGATGCCATGGATGGCATCAATTGTATAGACCGGTCACATGGGTTACAGGGACGTGCTCGCGGCGTGTCACAGGCAGCTCTCACCGGGCGCAGGGCGCTCCGGACATGCCGCCGTCAACAGCCGGAGCGGTAAAATACGGAAAAGTCAGTGTGCCTCATCCCAGTTGGCGCCTACGCCAGTCTCTACCAGCAAGGGCACGTCAAGGCTGGCTGCGGCGCTCATGCGTTCCTGCAGGCCGGCGCTGACCTGTTCGATCAGATCTTCCCGCACTTCCAGTACCAGTTCGTCATGCACCTGCATCACTACCCGTGCATCCAGCCCGGAGTCCTGCAGCCATTGGTCAACCGTTACCATTGCCCGCTTGATGATGTCCGCGGCGGTCCCTTGCATGGGCGCGTTGATGGCGGTGCGCTCGGCACCCTTGCGCATGGCCTGGTTCCTGGAGTGGATCTCCGGCAGGTACAGCCGGCGCCCGAACAGGGTCTCTACGTAGCCCTGCTCGGCGGCCTGCCTGCGGGTGTCCTCCATGTAGCGCAGCACCCCGGGATAACGGGTGAAGTAACGGTCGATATAGGCCTGGGACTGCTTGCGGTCCACACCGATCTGCTTGGCCAGGCCGAAGGCGCTCATGCCGTAGATCAGGCCGAAGTTGATCGCCTTGGCGCTGCGTCGCTGATCGGCTGTCACCTCCTCCAGCGGTACACCGAAGACCTCGGCCGCAGTGGCGCGGTGCACGTCGAGCCCCTGGCGGAAGGCTTCCAGCAGCCCTTCGTCCTGTGCCAGATGGGCCATGATGCGCAGCTCGATCTGGGAATAGTCCGCGGCCATGATGCGGTAGCCGTCCGGGGCGATGAAGGCCTGACGGATGCGCCGGCCCTCGGCGGTGCGGATCGGGATGTTCTGCAGGTTCGGGTCCGAGGAGGACAGTCTGCCGGTCGCGGTCACCGCCTGGTGGTAACTGGTGTGGATGCGCCCCGTACGCGGATTGATCTGCTCCGGCAGGCGGTCGGTATAGGTGCTCTTGAGCTTGCTCAGTGAACGGTGCTGCATGATCACCTGGGGCAGTTCGTGGCCCTGGTCGGCCAGCTCGGCAAGTACCGACTCGGCCGTCGACGGCTGCCCCTTGGCGGTTTTCTGCAATACCGGCAGGCCCTGTTTTTCATAGAGGATGGCGCACAGCTGCTTGGGCGAGCCGAGGTTGAATTCTTCGCCGGCCAGTTCGAAGGCCTCGCGTTCCAGCGCGTTCAGCTTGTCGCTCAGCTCACGGCTGTGCTCGCCGAGCAGCTTCGCGTCGACCATGGTGCCGGTCCGTTCGATGCGTGCCAGCACCGGCATCAGCGGCATCTCGATCTCTTCCAGCACCTTCGCCAGGGGCGCGATCTCCTGCAGTCGGGGCCACAGGTTCTGGTGCAGGCGCAGGGTAATGTCCGCATCCTCGGCGGCATAGGGCGCGGCCTGCTCCAGGGCGATCTGGTCGAAGGTCAGCTGCTTGGCGCCCTTGCCGGCGATATCCTCGAAACGGGTGGTGCCGATGCCCAGATACTTGAGGGCAAGGCTGTCCATGTCATGGCGGGTGGCGGTGGAGTCCAGCACATAGGATTCGAGCATGCTGTCGAAGGCCACGCCACGCACCTCGACACCGTAACGGGCGAGCACGTTGATGTCGTACTTGGCGTTCTGCGCCAGCTTGGGTCTGGCCGGGTCTTCCAGCAGCGGCTTGAGTCTGTTCAGCACCAGATCCCGGTCCAGCTGTTCCGGCACGCCCATGTAACTGTGGCCTACCGGCACATAGGCAGCCTGATGTGCGGTGACGGCAAAGGACAGGCCGACCAGTTCGGCCTGCTGGGCGTTTATGCTGGTGGTCTCGGTATCGAAGGCGAACAGCGGTGCCGCCTCCAGCAGCTGCACCCAGTGTTCGAGGCGTGCCGGGTCAAGGATGGTTTCGTACTCGGTGTTCACCGCTTCCGGCTGGCCGGGGGCCTGCGGGGCGTCACCGGCAGCCCTGGCTTCACGCAGCAGGTCATCCAGCCAGGTCTTGAACTCGAGGTCGCGGTACAGTTCGATCAGCGCGTCGCGATCGGGTTCGCCGGGGTGCAGTTCGCTGACCTGAACGTCCAGTTCGACATCCAGCTTGATGGTGGCGAGCTCGCGGGACAGGTAGGCCATGTCCCGGTGTTCCTGCAGCTTTTCCGGCAGTTTCTTCGCGCCGCGGATGGGCAGCTCGGGGATTTTATCCAGATTTGCGTAGATCACATCCATGCCGCCGCCCAGGCCGGTCAGCAGGCCCAGCGCGGTCTTCTCGCCGACCCCCGGTACACCGGGGATGTTGTCCACCTTGTCGCCCATCAGCGCCAGGTAGTCGATGATCAGTTCGGGCCCCACGCCGAACTTCTCGCGCACGCCCTCCACATCCATGCTGGTGCCGGTCATGGTGTTGACCAGGGTGACGAAGGGGTTGACCAGCTGGGCCATGTCCTTGTCACCGGTGGAGATCACTACCGGGCAGCCGGCGGCGGCGCTGTGCCGGGCCAGGGTGCCGATCACGTCGTCGGCTTCCACATTGTCGACGCACAGCAGCGGCAGCCCCAGCGCGCGAACGCAGGCATGCAGCGGATCCACCTGGCTGCGCAGGTCATCGGGCATGGGCGGGCGGTGGGACTTGTAGTTCTCGAACAGGGTGTCGCGGAAGGTCGGCCCCTTGGCGTCGAATACTACTGCGAAGGGGCTGTCCGGATACTGCCTGCGCAGGGCCAGCAGCATGTTCAGCACGCCCTTGACCGCGCCGGTCGGCTTGCCGGTGGAGGTGGTCAGCGGTGGCAGCGCGTGGAAGGCCCGGTACAGATAGGAGGAGCCATCAACAAGAACCAGGGGGGCGATCGAATCAGTCATGCGTCAGTTCAGCGTATCCAGAGTAAAAGGGCTAGAATGGGGTCAACGTCATTCCACTAGGGACAAGGTTAACATGACACGCTTGATAGGCTGCGGATTGGCTGCACTGTTACTGCTGGGCAGCATGAATGTATCGGCACAGGAGCCGCCACTGACCGGCGAGCCGGAGGTGACCATCCGTCACGAGGGGGACAAGACGGTGGAGGAGTACCGCATCAACGGCTTTCTCTACGCGATCAAGATCACCCCGAAGAACGGCGCGCCCTACTTCCTGGTAGCGGTTGACGACGACGGCAACTTTGCCCGGGCCGACAGCCCCAGCGGCATGCGCATCCCGTCGTGGAAGATCTTCGAATGGTAGACCGGCTGTGTCCGTATTCACGCCGGTAAGCCCTGAGCAGCTGAGCGGGTTTCTGAGCGCGTTCGAGCTGGGCCGGCTGATCGATCATCGCGATATCCTGGGAGGTACGGAGAACAGCAACTTCTTCGTGGCGACCGAGCGGGGCGAATACGTACTGACCCTGATCGAGCGCGGCCCGACTGCCGACCTGCCTTTTCTGGTTGAGCTGCTCGACCGGCTACACCAGGCCGGTTTGCCGGTGCCCTACGCGATACGCGACCGGCAGGGCCGGGCGCTGCACCAGCTCAACGGCCGTCCGGCGCTGCTGCAGCCGAGACTGTTCGGCACACATGTAGGGGCGGCAGATGCCAGCCATTGCCACGCGGTAGGCCGGGCGCTGGCGCAGTTGCATGAAGCCAGCGTCGGCAGCGGACTCCAGCGGCGCAGCGATCGTGGCCTGGACTGGATGCTGCAGCAGACAGAGCGCCTGCGCCAGCGCAGCGATACCAGGGCGCGGCAGCTGCTGGAGGAAATGGTGCCGGTGCTGGAGCGCCTGCACAGCCAGCGCCCGGCACTACCGGAGGCGGTGCTGCATGGTGATCTGTTCCGCGACAATGTGCTGTTCGAGGGCCACCATCTGGCCGGAATCATCGATTTCCACAACGCCTTCAGCGGCTGGGCGCTCTATGATCTGGCCATCTGCGTGAACGACTGGTGCCTGACAGCGGAGGGTGCACTCGATGCGCGTCTCGCCGAGGCGTTACTGGCCGGCTACGCTAGCCGGCGCCGTTTCACTCCGCTGGAAGCGGAGAACTGGCCGGACCTGCTGCGGGTGGCTGCGCTGCGTTTCTGGCTGTCGCGCCAGCTGGCCGCCGACCGCTACGCGGAGCAGGGCGGCGTGCTGATCAAGGCCCCGGCGCACTTCCGGGAGCTGCTGGAGAGGCATCGCCGGATCACTGTGGGGCTACCGCTGGCTCTGTAGGCGGCTCCGCGCCTGCATCAGCCATCACCCTGGCAGAGTAACATCTGTTTTTCGTCGGCTCACAATCGCTCGAGGCAGCCTGCCAGCTCATCCCCGAGCGTAGCCAGCAGCTGTTCGTAACCACGAGGCCCGACCGGGGCTTCGATACCCAGCGGATCGAGTTCGGCAATATGTACCGGCAGGCCTTCGCTCAGCGTGCGCACCCGGTCGGCAGGAAATTGTGGCTCGCGGAAAACGCAGCTGGGCCCGGCTTCCACCAGCTTGTTGCGCAGGCCCTGCAGATGGCGGGCCCCCGGCTGGATCTCCGCTGACAGGGTGAAGATTCCCTGTGGCTGCAGGCCGAGGTGCTCTTCGAGATAACCATAGGCATCGTGGAACACGAAGTAGGGCTTGCCGGCCAACGGGCGCAACCGCTGTTGCAGCCGGGCATCGAGCTGCTCCAGGCGCTGCACGAAGGCCTCCGTATTCTCCTGCAGGCGCGGCTGGTGCTCGGGGTAGAGCTGCCCGAGGTCATCGGCCATCCAGCGGGCGATGTGCCTGGCGTTCGCCACCGACAGCCAGATGTGCGCATCCAGCGTTCCGGGAGCATGCTCGTGGTGCTCGTGGCTGCCATGACCATGGTCGTTATGGGCATGATCCTCAGTGAAATAGCGCAGAGTGACGCCCGTGGCCTGATCAACCCGGCGTGCGTTGCTGTGGTCTTCCAGCAGGCGTTGCAGGAACCGCTCCAGGTCCGGGCCGACCCAGTACACCCTGTCGGCATCAGCCAGCTGGCGACGGTCGGATGGACGCAGAGCGTAGTTGTGCGGAGACGCCGCCGGTGGCAACAGCACCTCGGGCTCGGCGATATCCTCCAGAACCGCCGCGGCGATCAGCTGCAGGGGCTTGATGGTGGTAACCACTGCGGGCGTGGCGGCAGCGATCGGAAAGGACAGCAGCAGCCCGCACAGCAGCGCAGGCAGAAATCGTGGAAACATGGCGGATACTCTGGAACGGAAGTGTTATATGATAACAGTCATTCTTGGATTGGAAAAAGGTGCCTGATGAACGATTCGACAATCTCGGATACGCCCCATTGCCCGCACGACCACGAGCAGTGCGTCAGCGATGCGCTGGCCGCCGCCGAGCAGGTCTGCGAGCGCAGTGGTGCGCGGCTGACGCCGCTGCGCAAACGAGTGCTGGAGCTCGTCTGGCAGAGTCACCGGCCCATGGGCGCCTATGATCTGCTCGACACCCTGGCCCGGGAGGACGACCGCCGTCCGGCGCCGCCGACAGTGTACCGGGCGCTGGATTTTCTGCAGGAGCACGGGCTGGTGCACCGCATCGCCTCGCTGAATGCCTTCATCGGCTGCCCCAGTCCGGAGCACAACCATCAGGGGCATTTCCTCATCTGCCGCCACTGTCGGGTGGCCTTTGAGCTGGATCAGTCGCTGATCCAGCCTGCCATCAGCAAGGTGGCCAGGCAGCGCGGTTTCAGCGTGGAGGCTGAAACCGTGGAAATCACCGGCATCTGTGCTCACTGCCGGGAGGCTGCATGAGCGACATCCTGCTCAGCCTGACCGATGTCGGCCTTCGGCGGCATGGCAATGGGATTCTGGAGAACATCAGCCTGCAGGTGCGCCGCGGTGAGATCGTCACGCTGATCGGCCCCAATGGCGCGGGCAAGACCAGTCTGGTGCGCATCGTGCTGGGGCTGCTGCGGGCGGACAGCGGGGAGGTTCACAGCAATCCGCGCCTGCGTATCGGCTACATGCCGCAGAAGCTGCAGATCGACGCGACCCTGCCGCTCGATGTGCTGCGCTTTCTGCTGCTGGCGCCCGGGGTCAACCGTTCGGGGGCGCTGCAGGCACTGGGCGAAGTGGGTGCGACGCATCTGGCCCAGCGACCGCTGCAGCAGGTGTCGGGAGGAGAACTGCAGCGCATCCTGCTGGCCCGGGCGCTGCTGCGCAAACCGGACCTGCTGGTACTGGACGAGCCGGTGCAGGGGGTCGATGTGAACGGTCAGATCGAGCTCTACCAGCTGATCACCCGGCTGCGGGACCGTTACGGTTGCGGGGTGCTGATGGTGTCCCACGACCTGCATCTGGTGATGGCCACCACCAACACCGTGGTCTGTCTGAACCGTCACATATGCTGCTCGGGACGCCCGGAGCAGGTGAGTACCGACCCGGCCTTCGTGGCCCTGTTCGGTGAGCAGGCCAGCGCCCTGGCGGTATACAACCACCAGCACGATCACAGCCATGACATGCATGGCGAAATCATCGACAGCACTCACCAGCACCCGGACGGAACACCCTGCAACCATGGCTGACTTTCTTCTCTATGCATTGATTGCCGGCCTCGGGCTGGCACTGGTCGCGGGCCCGCTCGGATCCTTCGTGGTCTGGCGGCGCATGGCCTATTTCGGTGACACGCTCGCTCATTCGGCGCTGCTCGGCGTCGCCCTGGGCATGCTGCTGCAGATCAACCTGACGCTGGCGGTAACGGCGGGCTGCGTGCTGCTGGCCGTGCTGCTGGTGGCCATGCAGAACCGCAAATGGCTGGCCAGCGATACGCTGCTGGGCATTCTCGCTCACAGCACCTTGTCGCTGGGGCTGGTGGTGCTGGCGCTGACCGAGAGCGTGAGGGTCGACCTGCTGGCCTATCTGTTCGGGGATCTGCTGGCCATTACCCGGCATGACCTGGGCTGGATGCTCGGCGGTCTGGCAGTGGTGGCAGCACTGCTGGCCTGCCTGTGGCGTCCGTTGCTGTCAGTCACCGTGCACGAGGAGCTGGCACGGGTGGAGGGGCTGCCGGTAAGCGGCATACGGCTGGCGCTGATGCTGCTGATCGCGATCGTGATTGCCGTGGCGATGAAGGTGGTCGGGGTGCTGCTGATCACGTCGCTGCTGATCATTCCCCCGGCGGCGGCGCAGCGCCACGCCCGGACTCCGGAGCAGATGGCCTTCGGTGCCAGCTGCCTGGGGTGTGTCGCCGTGCTGGGTGGTCTGGCGCTGTCATGGAATCTGGACACCCCGGCAGGGCCCTCGATCGTGGTCAGTGCGGCGGTGCTGTTCATGCTGTCGCTGCTGGTGCCGAGGCGGCAATAACCAGCGGGATCGGAGCGACGAGTTCCATTTCGTCCGATGGGGTCACAACCGGAATGGCCGAGAGGGAGCTCGGCCCTTTCTGAGTCAGACCTGTGACTGCAGGTAGTTTTCCAGCCCCATGAGCTTGATCAGGCCCAGCTGCTTCTCCAGCCAGTAGGCGTGATCTTCCTCGGTGTCCCTGAGCTGGGCAACCAGCACATCGCGGCTGATGTAGTCGCGGTGCTGTTCGCACAGCGCGACGCCCTTGGCCAGCGCCTCGCGCACTTCGTACTCCAGTTTGAGGTCGGCCGCCAGCATATCCGGCACGGTGTACCCCGGGTTGATGGGGGACGGGCGCATGTCCGGCTTGCCGCCGAGGAACAGGATACGGCGCAGCAGCGCATCGGCGTGCTCGGTTTCCTCTTCCATCTCGTGGTTGATGCGTTCGTACAGTTTGCTGTAGCCCTGATCCTCGTACAGCCGCGAGTGCAGGAAGTACTGATCGCGGGCGCCCAGCTCGCCGCGCAGCAGTTCGTTGAGATAATTGATGACGTCCGGATGGCCCTGCATGGTGCTACCTCAGAATTCGATAAGCGATGATGCATGACATTGTGCCCAAAGGGGTCGTCGAATGCTACCTTGGAGGACAGAAATGTCAGTAATATCAACAGCTTGCATGAGAGTCTGTCGCAGCCGTAAAGCGTAACCAGAGCAATTCTCAATCGGCTTTTGCCATGATCCTCGGCAACAGCTGGCTCAGCTCGGCGGGGCGCAGGGGCGGCCGGATGAAGCCGACGTAGCGCCCCTGTGGGTCGGTCATGATGACCTGGCCGCTGTGATCCACCAGGTAATTCTCCTCACTGGTATCGGGCTCGATATAGGCCACCGACAGGGCCTGGGCAAGGCGCGCCAGCTCCCCGGGGTCGCCGGTGGCGCCGTTGAACCCGGCATCGAAGAAGCTCAGATAGCTGTGCAGCTGTTGCGGGGTGTCCCGGTTCGGGTCGACGCTGATCATGGTGACCTGCAGTTGCCGACGATCTTCCTCGGGGAGGGAAAGGGTCAGCTGGCGCAGCTCGGCCATGGTGGTCGGGCAGATATCCGGACAGAAGGTATAGCCGAAGAACAGCAGGTTCCACTGGCCCTCGAGGTCGCCGCGGCCCCAATCGGCGCCGGTGGAGGAGGTGAGGCGGATATCCGGCACCGGCCGTGGCGCGTCGAAGAGATAGACCCCGGCTGCCTGCAGCTCGGCCTCGTTCAGCGGCGCCGGGCGCAGCGCCTTGTTTACCGTCAACCCCACTACCAGCGCAATGGCAGCCACCGTCACCAGTACGGTCTTCTGCACTCCACTCAGAGCCATCCGATTACTCCCGCGTAATGATCCACCAGCAGGGCAACGAACAGCCACAGCAGGTACCACAGTGAAAACTTGAAGGTCTTGATCGCCGCATGTTTTCGGCTGTCGCGATACAGAGCCCAGGCCCAGTCGATAAAGCGCAGGCCCAGCCCCACAGCTGCGACCAGATACAGCATGCCACTCATGTGAATCACATAGGGCAACAGACTGACCGCGAACAACATGAAGGTATACAGCAGGATATGCAACTTGGTGTACTGCTCGCCGTGTGTCACCGGCAGCATGGGAATCGCGACCTTGGCATATTCCGCCTTGCGGTGGATGGCCAGCGCCCAGAAGTGCGGTGGCGTCCAGGCAAAGATGATCAGCACCAGCAGCAGGGCCTCGGCGTCGATCCTGCCGGTTACCGCCGTCCAGCCCAACAGCGGTGGCGCTGCGCCTGCGAGCCCGCCGATGACGATGTTCTGCGGTGTGGCGCGCTTGAGGAAGGAGGTGTAGATGACCGCATAGCCCAGCAGGGAGCCGAGGGTCAGCCAGGCGGTGAGCGGGTTGATCCACAGCAGCAGGATGCCCATGCCGAGCACGCCCAGCACCAGCGCAAACAGCAGGGCGTGCAGCGGGTTGACCCGGCCCTGGGCCAGCGGTCGACGCTGGGTGCGGGCCATGTGCACGTCGATGCGCCGGTCCACCACATGGTTGATCGCAGCTGCCGAGCCGGCGCACAGGGCGATGCCGATATTGCCCAGCAGCAGTACCTGCCAGGAAATGGCCCCCGGTGTGGACAGCAGCATGCCGATGGCCGATGTGATGATCATCAGGGCCACGACCTTCGGTTTGGTCAGCTCCAGATAATCCTTCCAGCTTGCGCTGGCTGCTGCGGTTCTGATCAAGGTTGTCATGCCTGCCCCCTGCGCTCCTGGCGCTTGTTCTTATTGGTCACGCCGTCCGGCTGACCTCAGTATGGCTCCGATCGAGGGAATGCGCCCGCATCGCTCAACCGGGTGTCCAGTGTCCGACAGCATTGCGGCTGGGTCTGTTCATTTCGATCGCCACCGGCCGCAGCTGATAGTTCACGAATACCAGAGTAAGCAGCAGCACGGCACCGAAGGCGTTGTGAGCTACCGCCACGGCCAGCGGCAGCTGCGCCAGAATGTTGGTGATACCGAGGCCCAGCTGGATGAACAGCGCGGCGGCCAGTGCGGCGGCGGTGGCAGTCAGGCCTGCCCGGTACAGCCGCCACGCCAGCCAGAGCACCGCCAGCAGGGTGACCAGCGCGCCCATACGGTGGGTCATGTGGATGGCTGTGCGACCTTCGCCGTACAGCATGCCCCCCAGGTAATTGGGGCCGATCTCCTGGAAGATATTGAAGCCGGCGGCAAAGTCCATGTCCGGCCACCATTCACCATGGCAGGTGGGCAGATCAATGCAGGCGACCGCGGCATAGTTGCTGCTGACCCAGCCGCCCAGGGTGATCTGGATGATG
Source organism: Halopseudomonas pertucinogena (assembly GCF_014646575.1). Classification (GTDB taxonomy): domain Bacteria; phylum Pseudomonadota; class Gammaproteobacteria; order Pseudomonadales; family Pseudomonadaceae; genus Halopseudomonas; species Halopseudomonas pertucinogena. Next base: position 268,777 of record NZ_BMNN01000004.1, read on the forward strand.
ACCACCACCAGCACCGCGCGGGCCAGTGGCCGCAGGGCAGTAAGCCCGACGTCGGCAGGGAAGCGACCGGACAGGCGCAGGCACAGGATGAACAGCAGGCTGAGGGTGGCGAAGCCGCCGAGCAGGTGAGCGGTCACCACCTGGGGCCACAGCTTGAGGGTAACCGTCCACATGCCGAACAGTGCCTGGCAGATGACCAGCGCCAGCAGGCCCAGTGGCAGTTTCAGTGGGTAGCCCTGCCGGTCGCGGTATTTCAGTGCCATCAGGGCCAGGCCGAGAATGGCCAGACCCAGCAGTCCTGCGGCATAGCGATGGATCATTTCCGCCCAGGCCTTGAACGTCTCCACGGGTGAGTCAGGGAAGCGTGCCTGCGCCAGCTCCAGGGCCGCGTCGCTGCGCGGCACGCTGAGAAAGCCGTAGCAGCCCGGCCAGTCGGGGCAGCCCAGCCCGGCATGGACCAGGCGGGTATAAGCCCCGAGAATGACCACCACAAAGCCCAGCGCCAGGGCACCGACAGCGAACAGAAAACCCGGTTTACGCATACTCATCAGCCTATCTTTGACAGTTTCAACAAGCGGCGCAGGTCGTCCAGCAGATGCTTGCCGGGATTGTCCGCGTCCCGGTGCAGGACGACCCGACCGAGCGGGTCGATGACCCACAGCTGGGGACCATCCTGCCAGTCGGCATGCCGTGCTTCCAGGCTGCGTTGGTAATCATGCACTGGCAGAGGGACCTGTTTCAGCTTCGGAAAGTCCTGTTGCATGCGCTCGGTCTGCTCCTGGGTGAGTGGTGCGGCCAGCGCCAGCACGTGCTCCACCCGGTCCGCCTCCCGGCCGGTTGCCACGTGGATCTGACGCGCCTCGTGCACCAGCTTCAGGCAAGCGTCGTCGCAGCCCGCCGGAGCGGTGACCAGCAGCCGCCAGGGGGCGCCATAGCCGATTGGCCCCAACGGCAGGTGCCAGTCTGTCACGGCCAGCGCTGGCTCGACAATGGAGGACTGGTTGGTCTGGGTCTGGGGAATGCCGATCTGCAATTTCACCATCAGCCAGGCGATGAATATCGGACCTACGACAATGGCGATGATTCCCAGCAGCTTGAGCTGGCCGCGGGGTTTGTTCGGGTGGCTTTCAGTCATGCTCATCATGTTGGTTGCTTTCCGGATGCGCGGGCCGCAGACCGGCCCAGATGAAGAGAATCAGCAGAGCGGCCGCCAGCGTGAACCACTGCACGGCATACCCTGTGTGTTTGGTGGCGGTCATCGGCATCGCTGGCCAGTCGAGTCGCAGCGCACCCGGGCTGCCCGGCTGCAGGCGGGCCATCAACGGCAGGTCCGGCAGGACGGCCTGGTTGGCGAGGACCTCGGGGTCCGCATGGGTGATCAGCTTCGGCCAGCCGCTGGTGCTGCCCCCCTGCAGGCGGAAGCCTTCTCCCGGTGGCGGCAGCACCTCGGCCCGCAGTTGTAGCTCGCCCTCGGCCACCGGCACGGCAGGCAGGTGCCGCCGGTCAGGCCAGGCCAGCCAGCCGCGATTGATGATAAGCGGGCGGTCACCCGGCTGATCGTGGAACAGCTGCAGGATTTCGACGCCCGCCTGGCCGTTGCGGGTGCGGTTGTCCAGCAGCCAGATATGCTGCGGGTCGAACTGGCCGGTCAGCTGCAGAGCGCGCCACGTCAGCGCAGTATCCGCAGGCAGCTCACCCAGTGGTGCGGCGGGCAACTGCCGCTGCTGTTCCATCTGGGCGGCGAGGGCGCGCTTCTGTTCGGCCCGATCGAGCTGCCACATGCCGAGGCTCAGCAGCAGCGGGAGAAACGTCAGGGTAAACAGCCACAATGGCCAGCCGGGAGCAAAGCGACGGCGCCGGTTGCTGCGGTCTATACTGGTGCTCACTCTACTGACCATGGACCGTCGCTTATGTGGTTGAAAGCCATCATTGTACTGCTGCTTGCCGCCATCCTTCTCAGCCTGTTCAGCGGTGCGTTCTTTCTCCGTAACGCCAGCTCCGGTGGCCGGCTGTTCACCGCTCTGTCCGTGCGCATCTCGCTCACCGTGCTGCTGGTACTGCTGGTTGCCTGGGGGCTGTGGTCGGGCCAGTTGCAGTGGGGCGCGCCCTGGCTGCACTGACGGCCCTAGGGTCAGAGCACATAGACGAACACGAACAGCGCCACCCAGACCACGTCCACGAAGTGCCAGTACCAGGCCGCCGCCTCGAAGCCGAAATGGTTCTCCGGGGTGAAGTGGCCCCTGTGCACCCGGATCAGCATCACCGTGAGGATGATCGCGCCCATGGTCACGTGGAAGCCGTGAAAACCGGTCAGCATGAAGAAGGTCGAGCCGTAGATGCCCGAGGCCAGGGTGAGCCCCAGGTCGTTGTATGCGTGGACGTATTCAGCGAGTTGCAGGCCCAGGAAGATCACCCCCAGGACCACTGTCAGCAACAGCCAGTTCTTCAGGGCCGTGCGTTTGTTCGCCCGCAGGGCATGGTGGGCGAGGGTCAGGGTAACGCTGGAGCTGATCAGCAGCAGGGTGTTGATCAGCGGCAGCTGCCAGGGGCTGATGGTTTCAGTGGGCCCCGGGAAGGCACTGGGGTCGGGGTTGTTCACCAGCGGCCAGGAGAAGTTGAATTCCGGCCACAACAGACTGGAGGAGCCCTTCTCGCCCACGCCGTCCAGCCACGGACCGGCCAGGATACGAACGTAGAACAGTGCACCGAAAAAGGCAGCGAAGAACATCACTTCGGAGAAGATGAACCAGGTCATGCCCATGCGGAAGGAGCGGTCCATCTGCTTGCTGTAGAGTCCCTGGCGGCTTTCCCTGATGACGTTGCCGAACCAGCCGAAGAACATCCAGGCCAGCAACAGCAGGCCAACATAGAGGATGTACTTGCCCGGGGCTGCACCCGTACCACTGCTCAGGCCGTTCATCAGGGTGCCGGCACCGAACACCGAAACCAGCAGGGCAATTGAGCCGACAATGGGCCATTTGCTCTGCTCGGGTACATAGTAGACTTCGTGCTTTTCTGGACTTGCCATCTGTTGTTCTCCTTATCGGCAGTCGCGGTTCAGTTGCTGTGCACCGCAGCCAGGCCGAGGCTGGGCGCCATGCGTTCGGTCACATCAAACAGCGTGTAGGCCAGGGTCAGACGGTGTACATCGCGGGGCAGTGCCGGATCGACAATGAAGCGCACCGGCATTTCGATGCTCTCGCCCGGCTGCAGCACCTGCTGGGTAAAGCAGAAGCATTCGGTCTTGTGGAAGAAGGCGGCGGCACGGGAAGGCGCCACGCTGGGGATGGCCTGGGCGACCATCACCCGGTCGGTCGGGTTGTGCGCCAGGAAGTTGACCGTGCGCGTCTCGCCGGGGTGCAGGAAGATCTCCCTATCCTGCGGTCCGAACGACCAGCGCATGCCCTCGGCATTGCTGGAGATGAACTGCACGCGTATCTCCCGGGCCATGTCCACGGTCTGCTCGGTGCCCTGCCAGGCGACCCCGGTGGTCTTGCCGTTGATGCCGAAGGCCTGGCACATCACGTCGTAGATCGGCACCAGCAGGAAGCCGAAGCCGAACATGCCGACAACCAGCAGCATCAGTCGCTTGACCAGACCGCGGGTACTCAGACCTTCTTCACTCATGACAGACTCCTATTTCACTTCCGGCGGCGTGCTGAAGGTGTGGTAGGGCGCAGGTGATGGCACCGTCCACTCCAGCCCCTCGGCCCCGTCCCACGGCTTGGCCGGGGCGGGCCGACCGCCGCGGATGCACTTGATGACGATGAACAGGAACAGCAGCTGGGTGGCGCCGAACATGAAGGCGCCGATCGAGGACACCATGTTGAAGTTGGCGAACATCATGTTGTAGTCCGGAATCCGCCGCGGCATGCCGGCCAGGCCGACGAAGTGCATCGGGAAGAACGCCAGGTTCATGCCGATGAAGCTCATCCAGAAATGGGTCTTGGCCAGCACCTCGTCATACATGTGCCCGGTCCACTTGGGCAGCCAGTAGTAGGCCGAGGCGAAGATGCCGAAGATGGCGCCGGGTACCAGCACATAATGGAAGTGCGCCACCACGAAATAGGTGTCGTGGTACTGGTAATCGGCCGGGGCGATCGCCAGCATCAGCCCGGAGAAGCCGCCGATGGTGAACAGGATGACGAAGGCCACGGCGAACAGCATGGGCGCCTCGAAGCTCAGCGAGCCACGGAACATGGTGGTTGCCCAGTTGAACACCTTCACCCCGGTGGGTACTGCAATCAGCATGGTGGCGTACATGAAGAACAGCTGGCCGGTCAGCGGGATGCCGACGGTGAACATGTGGTGCGCCCATACCGCGAAGGACAGGAAGGCAATGGCGCCGGTGGCATAGACCATGGAGGTGTAGCCGAACAGCGGCTTGCGACTGAATGCCGGGATGATCATGCTCACCGCGCCGAAGGCGGGCAGGATCATGATGTACACCTCGGGGTGGCCGAAGAACCAGAACACGTGCTGGAACAGCACCGGGTCCCCGCCGCCGGCGGCATTGAAGAAACTGGTGCCGAAGTGGATGTCCATCAGCATCATGGTTACCGCACCCGCCAGCACCGGCATCACCGCAATCAGCAGGAAGGCGGTGATCAGCCAGGTCCAGGCAAACATCGGCATCTTCATCAGGGTCATGCCCGGCGCGCGCATGTTGAGGATGGTGGCGATGATGTTGATCGCCCCCATGATCGAACTGATACCCGCCAGGTGAATGGCGAAGATGAAGAAGGTGGTGCTTTCCGGCCCGTAGGTCGTGGACAGCGGGGCGTAGAAGGTCCAGCCGAAGTTCGGTGCGCCGCCCTCCATGAACAGGGTCGACAGCAGCAGGCCGAAGGCCGCCGGCAGCAGCCAGAAGCTGAAGTTGTTCATCCGCGGCAGGGCCATGTCCGGCGCACCGATCATCAGCGGCACCATCCAGTTGGCCAGCCCGACAAAGGCCGGCATCACCGCGCCGAACACCATGATCAGGCCGTGCATGGTGGTCATCTGGTTGAAGAAGTTGGGGTCGACCAGCTGCAGCCCCGGCTGGAACAGTTCGGCGCGGATGACCATGGCCAGCGTACCGCCGATCAGGAACATGGCGAAGCTGAACCACAGATACATCGAGCCGATGTCCTTGTGGTTGGTAGTCAGTACCCAGCGCATCGGGCCCCTGGCCGGACCGTGGGCATGGTCGGCGTGATTATCGATCACTGCACTCATGACAGGTCTCCTATTGGCCGTTCTTGAAGTCGAGGATGTCCATGGGCGTCACTACCTCGCCGGTATCGTTGCCCCAGGCGTTGCGTTCGTAGGTGATGACCGCAGCCAGGTCGGTTTCCGACAGTTGCGCACCGAAGGCGGCCATGGAGGTGCCGGGCACCCCGTTGACCACCACGTCGATATGCGCGGTCACGTCGTTGAGCACGATGTCGCTGCCCTTGAGCGCCGGGAACATCGGCGGCAGGCCTTCACCACCGGGCTGGTGGCAGGCGCCGCAGCTGGCGGTATATACCCGCTCGCCGCGCTCCATCAGCTCTTCAGGCGTCCAGTCCTTGCCGGTGAGCTCGGCCTCGGCAGCGGCGGTGGCCTTCTTGTCGGCCAGCCAGGCGGCGAAGTCCTCGGGGCTGCGGGCGTCAACCACGATGGGCATGAAAGCATGGTCGCGACCACAGAGCTCGGTGCACTGACCGCGGTAGATCCCCGGCTCCTCGATGCGGGTCCAGGACTCGTTGATGAAACCGGGGATGGCGTCCTTCTTCACCGCCAGGGCGGGTACCCACCAGGAGTGGATGACGTCGGCAGCGGTGATCAGGAAGCGGATCTTCTGCCCGGTGGGCACCACCAGCGGCTCGTCCACCTCGAGCAGATAATGTTCGCCCTTGGCCTGCTGGTTGCTGATCTGTTCCCGCGGGGTGGACATGTTGCTCATGAAGCTCACGTCCTCGCCCATATAGTTGTACTGCCAGCGCCACTGATAACCGGTGACGAGGATGTCCAGGTCGGCATCCTCGGTGTCATAGATCTCGATCAGCGTCTTGGTCGCCGGGATCGCCATGCCCACCAGGATCAGCAGAGGGATGACCGTCCAGAGAATCTCGACGGTGAGGTTTTCATGGAACTTGGCCGGCACCGCGCCCCTGGAGCGTCGGTGCATGATCATCGACCAGAGCATCACGGCAAACACCATGGCGCCGATGATCACCGAGATCCAGAAGATGGTCATGTGCAGGTTGAATACTGAACGGCTGACTTCCGTTGCCCCCGGACTCATGTTTACCGTCCAATCGGCGCTGGCATTCCCGGCCAGAGCCATGAGGAGCATGCCATACAGCCAGGTGCGTGCATGTCGCAACATCCCGGTTTCCCCTTGTATTCTTGTTTTTATCGCGACGGCAGGGGCCGCTGGGGCCACTTCAGTCAGAAAGCAGTATAGACCTGAAGGCGATCATGGCAATTCCCTTGAGTCGCTTTTTTTATCAATTGTCAAGATCGTCAAGATTCCAATATGTAAGCAAAAGCAAAGTGACAGAATATTCATTCCCCACGCCTGCGGGTCACTTTGACGATATGCAGGCACTCTGCTAGCTTGGAATCCCGTCAATCCAGAGCATTAGGTGAGCTGCCGGCTCGCCATCATCGGAGTTGCCGAATGAAAATTGCGGAGTTACGCGAGCGTGTAAGGATCGCACGAGAGCACGAAGACAGTGACCGTGCGCTGCGCCAGTGGCTGGAGCAGAAGCTGCCGAAGCTGCACCGCACGATACGGATACGGGAGGACGCCGCCACCACCCTGTTCAATTTCGTGCAGGCCTATATCGAACGGGTGCCGGATATGCTGGAAGCGGCACAGTCGGTGGCCAACCACGCCAACATGCGCCCGCAGCTGATCCCAGTGCTCAAGGTCGCCGAGGAGTTCTTCCTGCAACCGGGGGAGGACCCGGAGCTGGACCGGGGCATGCTGGTATTGCTGGACGAGGCCTATCTGGCCCATCGGCTGGTAGAGGAGGTCAATGACCGCTACGTTGCGCACGGTGGGGAATCACTGATCCCGATGAACAACACCCGGGCCAACCTGATAGTCAACGACCTGCTGGGTGAGGAATACGCCAGCCGGCTGGACCGGGCGGTGGACGAGGCCGTGGCCGGGCTGCTCCCCGAGGGGGTATTCAGCAGCCCCGCGTTCCTGGCCTACAAGGAGGGCATCGGCGAGCAGGACCGGCACGAGGTCTGGCGCCGCTGGCCGAACATGGCCGAAGAGCTCGGGCTGGGGCTCAGCTGGAGGGACAATCTCTGAGCGGATTGCCCCGCCGCCATCAGCTGTCCTTTTTCTTCAGTTTCGGATTCGGGTAGAACTGCGCCACATGCGAGGTCGGTGAGGGCTTGCTCGCCGGCTGCACCGTCACCCGGGTCGGGATCTCCCGGGGCACCGAGTTGCCCCGTTCATCCAGGGTATCGGCAAAGCCGCACTCCACACAGTCGCGGTGCATGGTGCCGTCCTGCTGATACATGCGGATGGTATCCATCTTGCTGCATGCCGGGCATACCGCCCCGGCAATGAAGCGCTTGATCGGCTGTTCTGGGGTCTGGTTCATGCTGCCTGCTCCTCGGTCAGGCCACTGTGGCGCAACAGCGCTTCCACGGAGGGCTCACGGCCACGGAAGGCCACGAACAGCTCCATGGGCTCACGGCTGCCGCCACGGGCAAGGATATGATCGCGGAAGGACTGGCCCGTCTCGCTGTTGAAGATGCCCTCTTCCTCGAAGCGGGAGAAGGCATCGGCGGACAGTACCTCTGCCCATTTATAGCTGTAATAGCCCGCCGCATAGCCCCCGGCAAAGATGTGGGCGAAGCCGTTCTCGAAGCGGTTGAAGGCGGGCGGCGGCATGACCGACACCTCATCACGCACGGCCTGCAGCACCTCGCGGGCGCCTCGTTCCGACTGGGCGTGCAGCTCGAAGTCGAACAGCGAGAACTCGATCTGGCGCAGCATGCCGAGGCCGGACTGGAAGTTCTTCGCTGCCAGCATCTTCTCCAGCAGGTCCGCGGGCAGCGGCTCGCCGGTTTCGTGGTGACCGGAAATCAGCGCCAGACCTTCGGGCTCCCAGCACCAGTTCTCCATGAACTGGCTGGGCAGCTCCACCGCATCCCAGGCCACGCCATTGATACCGGAGGCGGCCGGGTAATCGACCCGGGTCAGCAGGTGATGCAGGCCATGGCCGAACTCGTGGAACAGGGTGGTGACTTCATCATGGGTCAGCAGGGCCGGCTGGTCGCCGACCGCCGGGGTGAAATTGCCCACCAGATAGGCCACCGGGCGCTGCAGCTCGCCGCCGGGCAGGCGGCGGCGGTCACGGGCGCCGTCCATCCAGGCACCGCCGCGCTTGTTGCTGCGTGCGTACAGGTCAAGGAAGAAGCGGCCGATGACGTCGCCGCCTTCGAGCACTTCGAACAGACGGGCATCCGGGTGCCAGCGGTCGAACTCGTCGACTTCGCGAAGGGTGATGCCGAACAGTCGGCTGGCGGTTTCGAACATGCCCTGCAGCACCCTGTCCACCGGGAACCAGGGTCGCAGTTCCTCCTGGGAGATGGCGTAGCGGTGCTGGCGCAGCTGCTCGGCGTAGTAGCCGGTGTCCCAGCTCTGCAGGTCAGTGCAGCCTTTGGTGGCGGCAAAGTCGTGCAGGGCCTGCAGGTCGGCTTCGGCGTACGGACGGCTGCGGCTGGCCAGATCGCGCAGGAAACCCAGCACCTGGTCGGTGCTCTCGGCCATCTTGGTCGCCAGCGACAGCTCGGCATAATTGGCGTAGCCCAGCAGCTCGGCCAGCTCCTGACGCAGCTGCAGAATCTCGGCAATCAGCGGGCCGTTATCATTCTCTCCGGCATGGGGGCCCTGGTCCGAGGCGCGGGTGGAGTAGGCGGTGTATACCTCTTCCCGCAGCGCGCGGTCGTTGGCATAGGTCATCACCGCATAGTAGCTGGGAAATTCCAGGGTGATCAGCCAGCCGTCCAGGTCGCGCGCCTCGGCCGCCTGTCTGGCTTGAGCGAGGGCGGATTCCGGCAGTCCGTCGAGCTGGCGGGCGTCAATGACATGCTTGGTCCAGGCCTGTGTGGCATCCATCAACTGGTTCGAAAAGCGGCTCTGCAGCTCGGACAGGCGCATCTTCAGCTCGCCGTAGCGTTTCTGCTGCGCCGGCGGCAGGGCGATGCCGGACAGGCGGAAGTCGCGCAAGGCATGTTCGATGATGGTCTGCTGGGCCGGGTCCAGTGCATCAAAACCCTCGCTGTCGCGCAGTTGCCGATAGGCCTCATAGAGTTTCTGGTTCTGCCCCATCTCGGTAGAGAACTGGCTCAGCAGCGGCAGGCAGCTGTTGTAGGCATCGCGCAGCTCGGGCGTGTTCATCACCGCGTTAAGGTGGCTGACCGGTGACCAGGCCTGGCTGAGGCGTTCGCCCAGCTCATCCAGCGGCTCGATCAGGGTACTCCAGCTCCACTGCGCCGGCGGGTTGGCGAGCAACTCTTCCAGCTGCGCCCGGCTCTCGGCGATGATCTGCTCGATGGCGGGCTTTACCTGCTCGGGCTTGATCTGACTGAAGGGCGGCAGGTCGTAGGGTTGCAACAGCGGATTGGACATGGCGGGCTTTCCTGAATAGCGTGAATACATACATTAACCAATAGATGCAGGCTTGGGCCGCTTAATTCAAGGGGTAACTGATGAATATACGTCCATTCGACGGCCATACACCGCAGCTGGGCGAGCGGGTTTTCGTGGATGCCAGCGCGGTGGTGTTGGGCGATGTGCAGCTGGGTGATGACTGCTCGGTATGGCCGGCGACCGTCATCCGTGGTGACATGCACCGCATCCGTATCGGCGCGCGCACCAGTGTTCAGGATGGCAGCGTGCTGCATATCACCCATGCGGGCCCGTTCAATCCGGACGGCTACCCGCTGACCATCGGTGACGATGTCACCATCGGTCACAAGGTGATTCTGCATGGCTGCACCCTCGGCAGCCGCATTCTCGTCGGCATGGGCAGCATCGTCATGGATGGCGTGGTGGTAGAGGATGAAGTGGTGATCGGTGCCGGGAGCCTGGTGCCGGCGAATAAGGTTCTGCGCAGCGGCTATCTCTACATGGGCAGCCCGGCGAAGGAGGTAAGGCCGCTGAGCGAGAAGGAGCGGTCCTTCTTCACCTACACCGCCGCCAACTACGTGCGGCTGAAGGACAGCTATCTGCAACAGGGACACTAGTCTGCATGGCGTTGCTGGCGCCTGATCATTGCCATGAATAACGGGCCGCACTCCCGCCGGGCTGGACTATGATCAGGGTCACGCCGGGCGGAGCCCGGGGAATCCACCTATCTTGCGAGGCACCCATGTCTGCCTATAACAACAGAAAGATCATTCTTCAGCAGCGTCCCCAGGGCGAGATCCGTGACGGTGACCTGGTGATGGTCGAGGAGCCGGTGCGCGAACTGCGCGACGGTGAAGTACTGATCCGCACCCTGTGGCTGTCGCTGGACCCCTACATGCGTCCGCGGATGAACGATGCCAAGGGCTACATGGACCCCATCGGCATCGGCGAGGTCATCGTCGGCGAAAGTGTTGGCCGGGTCATTGAATCGAACTCACCGAATTACAGCGAAGGGGATCTGGTGACCTGCTACTCCGGCTGGCAGGAGTACTGCATCATTCCCGGCGACGCGCCGATGGTATACAAGATCGAGCCTCGCGGTGTCCCGCTGCAGGCCTACCTGGGCGTCGCCGGCATGCCCGGACGCACCGGTTACTGTGGTCTGACCTATGTCGGCAAGCCCCAGGCCGGCGAAACCGTGGTGGTGTCGGCGGCGTCCGGTCCGGTGGGCAGTGTGGTGGGCCAGACGGCGAAGCAGCTCGGCTGCCGCGTGGTGGGCATCGCCGGGGGAGAGGAGAAGTGCCGCTTCGTGGTAGACGTGCTGGGCTTTGACGCTTGCGTCGACTACAAGGCCGGGAACCTGGAGGCCGACCTGGCTGCTGCCTGCCCGGATGGCATCGATGTGTACTTCGAGAACGTCGGCGGCGAGGTGACCCGGGCGGTGGCCAAACTGCTGAACAAGGGCTCGCGGGTGCCTATCTGCGGTTATGTATCTGCCTACAACGCCGAGGATGCCAGCAAGGTGGAGACGCCTTTCCACGTGTTCGGCGCCATGGGCGAGAACAAGCCCGAACACCGCTTCTTCCTGGTGACCGAGTGGCAGGACCGCCACCAGGAGATTACCAGGTTGCTGGCCGAGCAAGTGGCCAGCGGCAACCTCAAGTACCGCGAGACGGTCGCCGAAGGGCTGGAAAATGCTGTCGAGGCCTTCAAGGGCATGCTCAAGGGCAGAAACTTCGGCAAGCAGCTGGTGCACATCGCCGACTGACCCATGGGGGCCGGGTTCCATCCCGGCCATCTGGGGTTGCCAGTACCTTCGTTGGTCGAGGTGGAACTCGACCTTCCAGTTGCATCTTCGATGCAGGGAGCACTTCATGGAGGGCCGGGTTCCATCCCGGCCATCTGAGGTAGCCAGCACCCGCGCTGGCCGAGATGGAACTCGACCTTCCAGGTTGCACCTTCGATGCAGGGAGCACTTCATGGAGAGCCGGGTTCCATCACGGCCATACGGGGTTGGCAGTACCTGCGTTGGTCGAGATGGAACTCGACCTTCCAAGGTGCACCTTCGATGCAGGGAGCATGACTTCATGGAGGGCCGGGTTCCATCCCGGCCATCTGGGGTTGCCAGTACCTTCGTTGGTCGAGGTGGAACTCGACCTTCCAAGGGTCAGGTTTTTGCCCACTCCTGCTCCTGCAGGGCCCGCCACATGATCTTGCCCGCCGGTGACTTGGGCAGGCTGTCGACGAACTCCACCAGTTTCGGACACTTGTAGGCGGACATGTTGGCCTGGCACCAGCTGAGGATGTCCTCTTCGGCCGCGTCTTCGTGGCCAGCCGCCGGCACGATCACTGCCTTGACCGTCTCGCCGCGTCGCTCGTCGGGCACCGAGATGACGCACACCTCCTGCACCGCCGGATGGCCGTAGAGCAGTGACTCCACCTCCGCCGGCCAGACCTTGTAGCCGGAGGCATTGATCATGCGCTTGACCCGGTCGACCAGGAAGAAGTAACCCTCCTCGTCGTAGTAACCCAGATCGCCGGTGCGGAAGAAGCGCTTGCCGTCCAGTTCGATGAAGGCTTCGGCGGTCGCTTCCGGGCGGCGCCAATAACCCTGGAACAGCTGCTCGCCCTGCAGGACGATCTCGCCCACTTCGCCAACATCCAGTTCGCGCAGACTGTCCACATCGACCACCCGGGAGTCCACCCCGATGATAGGGATGCCCAGGCACTGGGGCTTGGGTGCTTGCGGCGGGTTCATGTGGGTGGCGCTGAGGGTCTCCGACAGGCCGTAGCCTTCGGAATAACGCAGACCCAACTTGCCCTCGAGCTTCGCGGCAATGGCCGCCGGCATGGCAGCTCCGCCACCGCCGATCGCCCGCAGACTGCTCAGGTTGTAGCGTTCGATGTCGGGGTCGGACAGCAGGTCCACCACCATGGTCGGGATATTGCGCCAGGCGGTCACGCCGTGCCGCTCGATCAGCTGCGCGGCGGTGCGCCGGTCCCAGCGGGTCATGATCACCTGGGTGGCGCCCAGATAGATGGCCGCGTTCATGCATACCTGCATGCCGGTGACGTGAAACATGGGCACGGACACCAACTGCACACCGTTGTGCTGGCTGTTGCCCCAGACCGAGGGATAGACCGTGGTGGCCATGGCGCTGTGATGGGTGTGCGCGCAGCCCTTGGGGTTGCCGGTGGTGCCTGAACTGTAGGGGATTACACAGAGGTCGTCCGGCCCGGCGGTCAACGGACCCGGCTCGTACTCGGCGTCCAGCGCCCGCTGCCACGCAGTGAGGCCGGGCAGGTCGGGTAGCTCGGCGGGCAGGGTGACCGCTTCCGGCAGGCTCAGATCAGTCGGCTCGCGGACATACTCGCCGTAGGCAGTGACGATCACCTCGCCCAGCCCATGCTCGCCCACCAGCCCGCTGATATTGTCCAGCAGCTCGCGGCCACACAGGGCCACCCGCGCTTCGGTGTCCTTTATCAGATACTCCAGCTCCGCCTGGCGGTTCATCGGGTTGACCGGCACCACCACGGCATTGGCCCGCAGGATTGCATAGAAGCCGATGACGAACTGCGGGCTGTTCTGCATGTACAGCAGCACCCGGTCGCCGGCCTGTACCCCGGCGCGCTGCAGGTAGCCGGCCAGGGCTTCGGCCTGCTGCTCCAGCTCGGCATAGGTCAGGGTGGTGCCGTAGTAGATGAGCGCCGGGTGCTGCGGATAGCGCAGCGCGGAAACGCTGAGGTTGGAGTAGAGACTGGTGGCCGGCAGCTCGAGGAAGTGCGGTACCAGATCAGGCCAGACGGCGTAGTGACGGTCAAACATGCGCGGAACTCCGGATCTGTCTTTGTAATTATCGGATACATCCAGTCAAGCACGCTCTGCCCGACCGGGGAACCGTCAGAATCGGCGGTGTTGATGGATCATAAGTGCAGCGATCGGCCCGGGCACTTTTTACAATGCTTCCAGTCGCTCGGACAGCTTGAGAAAGCGCTCACGGCGATGGTCGCTGTCCGGCATACGGCTGGCCCTCTGCAGACACGCCTGGCATTCCTCTCGCAGCGCCGCCGAAGGCTCGGTCCTCATCAGGCGCAGCAGTGACTGGGCGGTGTTCAGGGCGAAGCTGATATTGCGCGGCTGGGATGCCGTGGCCCTGCGGAACAGCTCCAGCGCCCGGGTGTAATCCTTCTGCTGGTAGGCAAGGATGCCCTGGCGGTTCCATTCCAGAGCGTCGGATCCGGCTGCGAGGATATCCGGATCGTCGGTATGGCTGGCCAGCTCGGCCCGCACCTGCGGGTCATCGCCGTACATTTCGGCACAGGTCCGCAGCACCTGATCGGCCTGTTGCGCCTGACCGAGGCTGCGCAGCTGCGCCGAGACCTGCAAGGCCGCGTCGGCGCTGAAGAACCCGTGCATCTCGTTGAGCTGCGTCAGTGCCTGTTCGGCCAGGCGCAGCGCGTCCTCCTTCTGGCCCGCTCTGTCAGCCGTCTGCGCCAGGGCCAGGCGGGAGCGCACGGCCAGCGCCGGATCGTCCCGCCAGTTGCGCTCCAGCTCGCCGAGGGTCTGCCGGATCTCTGTCAGCTGGCGCTGGCCTAGTGGGGTATCGGCCGCCTGGGCATGCAGGCTGGCCACCAGGTTGAGGTGATTCTCCGGATTGCGGAAATGCGAATGGCGGCCGAGGTCTACCGCGTGCCGGTAGGCCCGGGCGGCCTGCTCGTGATCGCCGTTCTGCTGTGCCAGCCGACCCATGCTCTCCTGCCGGCGCAGCGAGTGGGGTGACAGACGCAGCCCATGTTCGAGCTGCTGCTGGGCCTGTTCCGGCTCGTCGAGGGCGAGCAGCGTGGCGGCCAGACCGTCATGCAGCGCCGGGATCATCGGAAACCGGTCGATCCCGGCTTCGTAGGCGGCGCGGGCGTCGGCCAGCCGGCCGCTCTGCCGGTAGAGCTCGGCCAGCGCGAGCATGGCCCAGGGGACCGGCCGTTCGGCGATCACGCGCTGCAGCAGCCGTTCCTGTTCGTCGTGCTGGCCGAGCCCGCCCAGCGCGTTGGCCAGATGGCGCTGGCATTGCGGGCGGTAGCGCGGCTCGGCGGCCATGACCTCCCGGCAGGCGTGCAGCACACCGGCGTGATCCCCGGCGCGCTCGGCCTCGAGCACGGGGCGCAGGGCGGTCTTCATGGCGATCAACCGATCCAGCCGCTGCTCCAGACTGGCCTGATTGAATGGCTTGGCCAGGTAGCTGTCCGGCTCGCATTCCAGCGCGCCGAGTACCATCGCCTGGCTGCTCTCGGCGGAGATCATCACGAACACGCAGTGCGGTGCCAGCAGCCGCTGATGCTGCAGCTGTTCCAGTACCTGCTGGCCGTTCTTGCCCTTACCCAGGTTGTAGTCGTGCAGGATCACGTCATAGTGATGCCGGGCGCACAGTACCAGCGCTTCCTCACCGCTGGCCACCGCGTCGATGTCATTGGCACCCATCTGACGCAGCATGCCGGTCAGGGCAGAGCGGAAGTCGGTGAAATCATCGACGATGAGAAAGCGTTTACGGTGGTAGTCGGTCATCTTGAATCCGCATGCCTGAAAGAGGCAACAGGTACGGTTGATTTGCTGCCTGCACCCCGGCAGTGTAACCGATTGGGTCGGGTGAGGTGCCGAGCCGGGCTTTCCGGAGCATCACCGAGTATGAATGAAGAGAGCACATGATGATGAAAACAGGATCAGCGGCCGGGCGCGGGGCGGTGCCCGCTGCGCAGGAACCACAGAGCCGCTTCTATCACTCCCGCGGGCTGCGGCTGCATTATCTGGACTGGGGCAACGAGAACGCTCCGCTGCTGGTGCTGATTCACGGCGGGCTGGAGCATGCCCGGGTCTGGGATCATCTGGCGCGGCAGCTGTGCCATGACTGGCATGTGGTGGTGCCGGATCTGCGCGGCCACGGTGACAGTGACTGGAGCCCGGGCGGTGCCTACGCCATTCCCGACTTCCTGCCCGACATGGCTGCCTTGATGGCCGAGCTGGGCGAGCAGCCGGCGACGCTGGTGGCGCATTCGCTGGGAGGCAACATAGCGGTGCACTACAGCGCCCTGTTTCCGGAGCACGTCAATCGCCTGTGCGTAATAGAAGGGCTGGGTTTCTCACCGGAAGCCCGGGCGCGCCGGGACGAGAAATCCCGGCGCGAGCAGCTCCGCGAATGGGTGGAAAAGGCCCGCGGGCTGGACGCGCTGGGGCCCAGCCAGTACCCCAGCGTTGAAGCCGCAGTACAGCGGTTGATGGAGCATGACCCGCTGTTGAGTCGCGAGCTGGCCGAATATGTCTGCCAGCGCGGGCTGCGGCCCAACGAGAACGGTCAGTTACGCTGGAAGTATGATCATCAGGTGCGGGGCTTCGGGCCGGCGGAGGTCGCATCGGTGGAGCCCAGTGACCTGTGGCAGGCGATCCGCTGCCCGGTGCTGCTGATGTACGGCACCGAGAGCTGGGCCTCCAGTCCGCAACAGGATGGTCGCATCAGGCACTTCGCCGATGCCCGGCTGGTGATGGTGGAGCAGGCCGGGCACAACCTGCATCACCATCAGCCGGAGGTGTTCATGGAGCATCTGCGGGCGTTTCTGGCGGAGCCCGGGCGCTGAGCGGCGATGGGGTATAATACCCCGTTCCCTTGTCCCGGACGCCTGCCGGAACGGGGAGCGGCGTCCGTTTGTGGCCGGGGAGCGGCGCTGTCGATGCACTATCCTCCGGCCCTCGATCAGCAGACAGGACTCCCATGCCCAGAACTTCCCCCCATGAGTTGCGCAACGCCTTCCGTGAACTGCTCAGCAGCCGCTCCTGCTACCACACCGCGTCGGTGTTCAGCCCGCTGGCGGCGCGCATCGCCGCCGACCTCGGTTTCGAGGTAGGTATCCTGGGTGGCTCGGTTGCCTCGCTGCAGGTACTGGCCGCGCCGGACATTGCCCTGATCACCCTCAGCGAATTCGCCGAGCAGGCCACGCGCATCGGCCGGGTGGCGCAGCTGCCGGTGATTGCCGATGCCGACCACGGCTACGGCAATGCGCTGAACGCCATGCGTACCGTGGAGGAAATGGAGCGGGCCGGCATGGCCGCACTGACCCTGGAGGACACCGTGCTGCCGGCCCGGTTCGGCGGCAAGTCCTATGACCTGATCAGCGTCGAGGAAGGCGTCGGCAAGCTGCGGGCGGCGCGGACGGCGCGGGAAGACTCTGCGCTGGCGATCATCGGCCGCACCCATGCAGGTACACAACCGCTGACGGACGTCATCCAGCGTACCCGCGCCTACCAGGATGCCGGTGCCGATGCCCTGTGTCTGGTCGGGGTGAAGGACCTTGCCCACCTGGAGACGATCGCCGAGGGCCTGCGGGTGCCGCTGATGCTGGTGACCTATGGCAATCCGCAGCTGCAGGACAACATACGCCTTGCCGAGCTCGGCGTGCGCATCGTGGTCAATGGCCATGCCGCCTACTTTGCAGCGATCAAGGCGACATACGACGCTTTGCGCGAGCAGCGAGGCATCGAGCAGGGCAATGGCCTGAGTGCCTCGGAGCTGGCCCAGCGCTATAGTCTTCCTGACGACTACCTCGGCTGGGCCGCCGATTATCTGGACGTGACCGAGTAGGGCGGCCCTCCGCCCGTCACCTCATGCATGAGCCAATTAGCCCCGGCCTGGCCCATGGGCCATGCTATCAGGTACCCCTCAACCAACGGAGTGAAGCTTGTTCAGCCATTTATCCAATGACGATCAGTTCGATGAACTGGGCATGCACCTCGACGTACCCTACGTCCCCACCCATGAAAGCGTGGTCAGGGCCATGCTTGAGCTGGCCGACGTCGACGCCGATGACATCCTGTATGACCTGGGCTCCGGCGACGGACGCATCCCGGTAGCCGCGGCGGTGGACCACGGCGCCCGGGCCATCGGGGTGGAGATCGATTCCAGCCGCGTCGCGCTTGCCGAGGCCTACGCCGAGCAGATGGGCGTCGAGCACAGAGTCGCGTTCATCCAGCACGACCTGTTCGAAGTGGATTTCAGCCCGGCCACCGTGGTCACCATGTACCTGCTGCACACCGTCAATCTGGAGCTGCGTCCGCGCCTGCTCGCCGAGCTGCGGCCCGGGACCCGTATCGTTTCCCATGCCTTTGATATGGGCGACTGGCGCGCCGATCGCAAGATCGCCTTCAAGGGCGACGCCCTGTATCTGTGGATTGTCCCCGCCCGGGTGCACGGCCAGTGGCAATGGCAGAGCGCCGACGGCACGCGCTACCGGGTCGAGCTGCAGCAGCGCTACCAGAAGCTGATCGGCGAGCTGTGGATCAATGATCAGCTCGCCGAGCTGGAAGCGGCCCTGCTCTGGGGCGACCTGATGGAGCTGGTGGTGCAGCGCGAAGACGACTACGAACCGGAATCCATCGTGCTGCACTGCCAGGACCACCAGCTGGTGGTGGTCAGCGAGAACCAGAAGGGCACCGTGGCCCGCCGGGCGGCCTGAGCTGCAGCTGGCCGGCACCTGCCCGGCGGTTCTCTGAACTTTCCCCTGCCGTTCGGCTCAACCCTTAAGCGAGTCCGTTACCACGCGCACGGGATCAGTCCCCATGAACGACGATAGCGACGAAATGCGGGAGCGCACCTACCCGGTGCGGGAATTCATGCAGGTCCAGCGCCGCCACTGGCGCCTGGAGCGTATCGGCTGGGTCGCGTTTGTGCTGATCGTGCTGTCGGCGCTGCTGGGGCTGTTCTCCCAGGGCGTGTTCAGTCTGAACACCGTGGCGTCAGCGGACGGCGCCCTCAGCGTCGAACACCAGCGCTTCGAGCGCAACGGTGCGGCCAGCGCACTGAGGGTGGCGGTGCAGGGTGAGCCTGATGCGCAGGTGCAGCTGGAAATCACCGGCGACCTGCTGGAGAAATTCACCATCGAGGGCATGCAGCCCGAGCCGCTGAGCAGTGCCAGCTTCCGCGGCGGTCTGCGTCTGGTGCTGCGCACCGACCCGGCCGGCGACGCTGTGCTGCGTGTTGCGCTGAGGGCTGCCGGGCCGGGCGTCTCGCGCAGCCACTTCGCCCTGTACGGCGGCGCCGCACCGATCACTGTTTCCCAGTTCATCTATCCCTGAGAGGTTCCCATGGATGCTGTCCTGCGCGCCGCTGCCATCTATATCGCACTGCTGGTCATCTTTCGCATTGCCGGACGCCGGGCGCTGTCGGACATCACCACCCTGGACTTCCTGCTGTTGCTGATCATCGGCCAGGCCACCGGACAGGCACTGCTGGGCGATGACCACTCGATCACCAATACCCTGCTGGTGATCGTCTCGCTGATCACCATGGATCTGATCTTCTCGCTGCTCAAGGGCCGCTCCTCCTGGCTTGCCCGACACCTGGAAGGTGAGCCGATGATCGTGGTGGAGCAGGGCAGACCGCTCACCAGGCGCATGGCCAAGGCGCGGATCAGCGAAAGCGATGTGCTCGAAGCGGCGCGCATTTCCCAGGGCCTGGAGCGCATGGACCAGATCAAGTTCGCCATTCTCGAGCGCAACGGCCAGATCTCGGTGATACCCGAGGATTGACCATGCCGCCCGATGTTGGCCAGCCCGCAGGCACTCAGAGTGTCTGCAGGAAGGCCTCCAGCGCTTCAAGTTCATCAGCCTTCAGGTTCAGCGGTACCAGCAGCGCCGAGGTCTTCGGGAAATGCGGGTCGTCGGCCTGCTCGGGCCGCGGCCTGGGCCGAGGCATACCGGCGTTGTACATATTCAGCACGCCGCCCAGCTGGAACAGGCCATTGTGCATCCAGGGGCCGGTACGACCCACCTGGCGCAGGCTGGGGGTGCGGAACTTGCCGATATCGGCGGGATCGCCGGTCACCTCCTGGCGGCCCCAGTCCTCGAATCTGTCGCGGCCGTAGTAGGTCAGCCCCAGGTTGTGGAACTGGCGGTCGCTGAGCGCCGCACCATGGTGGCAGGTCATGCAGTGGCCGCGGGTGCGAAACAGGTGCAGGCCGTGGATCTGCTGGTCGGTCAGCGCCTGCCTGTCACCGCGCAGGAAGCGGTCCAGTGCGCTGCGCTGGGGCAACAGGCTGCGCTGATAGTCCGCCAGCGCCAGACCCAGCTGCTCGCGGGTTACAGGGCCATCGTCAAACACCGCCGCAAATGCTGCGGGGTATGACTCATCGGCATTCAGCCGCTCGAGCAGTTCGGGCACGCTGAAGGCCATCTCCAGCGGATCTTCGATGGGGTGCATGCTCTGTTCTTCCAGGGTCATGCTGCGGCCGTCCCAGAAGAACGGGCCGAGCAGGGCGGCAGTGGCAACCGAGGGCGAGTTGCGCCGGCCGACCCGGCGATCATGGCCGAAGGGGAAGCGCCGGCCATCGGCAAAGCTTTCCGACGGCTCATGGCAGGAGGCGCAGGCGATCTGGCCGGAGCGCGACAATATCGGATCCATGAACAGCCGCTCGCCGAGCTGCGCCCGCTGGGGCTGGTAGGCGCCCCGGGCACGCCATTCGGCGTGGGTGGGAAGCGGGGCCAGTTCCTGCCAGGGGCCGTCACCCATGATGGTCGGTTTGGGCCACCGGCTGATGGGTTGTTCGTAGAGCGCCCGCAGGCAACGGGCCTGCTGCTCCGGCGGCTCGGCGCAGGGCTTGGCGCCGTTTGCCAACAGCGAGGTGCCCAGCAGCAACAGGGCCAGACCATATTGGAGCATGATGAATCTGGGCATCAGAAACGGTACCCCACTTCCACCATGAACTGCCGGCCCACTTCATAGCCGGTGCTGTTTTTGTCGGCGGTACTGGCAATGCGTTTGTTCAGCAGGTTGGTTACGTCCAGGTTGACGAAGGCGGCCTGCTTGCGGGTGAAGGGCTTTTCCCAGCTGATGCGGGTGTCCCAGGTCAGGGTCGAGCCGTAGTCCTGCTCCAGCCATTCGCGCAGCAGCTGGCCCTGGTATTCCACGAACTGGCCGGTCTGGGCAACGCGACGATAGCCGCTGCGGTGACGGAAGAAGTTGGTCCAAGCGAGATTCCACTCGGGAATCACCGTGGTGGTGGCCAGGCGTACAGTCCAGGGACGGTTGTAGTTGTCCGCCGGCCGCTCGGAATAACGCATGGCACTGCCGTCATACATGATCAGCGGGTCATCGACCCAGAGCAGGCCGATGCTGCTGGTGTAGTCGTTGAGCCCCGAGCTGTTGATATCGCTCCAGTCGAGGGCCAGGTCGAAGGTGGTCCAGCTGCTGCCGAGGTGCAGCGGCAGCATGGGGCTGACCGTCAGCGACCAGATCTCGCTGTCGCTCTGGCCCCCGTTGTAATAGGTGTAATAGTTGGGCTTGAGCTGGTCGGGGGCCTCCGAGGGTTGGCCAATCTGCGAGCCCCAGGCGCGGGATACCTGATCGCGGGCCTTGCGCTCGACGTATTTCAGGGTGAATCGGGTACCCCAGCGGATATGGCTGAGCGCCAGTGATACTTCATCGTTGTAGGGAATATCCAACTGGCTGAACTTGCTGCCGGCCGGTGCGCGTTCACCGGCGACCCAGGGCGCGTTCTGGTCTTCCCGACTGTAGCTGACCTGCATCTGCTCCAGCGACTCGCGCAGGCGGTAGGTATATAGATTGCGCCCGTAGTAGCGGTTGGCGCCGGCGGTCACCAGGGTGCTGCCGTTGCCCAATACATCCAGCTCGGCGGCGAACCGCGGCGAGATGGTGGTCTGGTCCATGTAGTTGTCGCTGTCGACGCGTATGCCGGGGCGCAGGCTCAGGCGTCTGTACCGCATGTCGTCCTCCAGATACAGCGCCCATTGGCGGGTGCTGAATTCCACCTCGCCGGCTTCCAGCAGGCTGTATTGCGTCATGTACTGGCCGGGCCAGCCGTTGATAGTCTCGCCGACGGCGCACCAGGGATCGTTCGCTGCGCAGTAGTCGGTGGGCTTCAGGCTGGCAAGGGAATTGCTGAAGTAGGGTGCCCGACGCTCGAAGCCGACAGCATCGTGCTTCAGGGCAATACCGGTGTGCAGGCGGTGGCTGATCGGCCCGGTCTGCATCGGATGCCAGTGGATGTCGGCCTGGTACGCCAGCCCCCGCTGGCTCTGTTCGATATCGCCCATGCCGCCTTCGGATGCGACGTTGCTGCTGCTCCAGTTCTTCGACGTGGACGGACGCCATATGCGCATGTAGTCGGCTTCCGAGTCGCGGGCATTGTGCTGATCGCTCCAGCTCAGCTTCTGGCTGATCAGGCCAACGGGCGACTTCCAGTCCAGTGTCAGGTTCAGGGCCTGGCCGCCGGCCTGGGTGACGCGATAGGAGTGCAGCGCGTTGCTGCCGAAGCCCCGGTCCTCCTCCGGCGCGTGGGTGAGCGAGCCGCTCACGCGCAGCTCGGGGTTGATATCCCAGACGGCCTTGAGAAAGTAGTTATCGATCTGCAGCTCCCGATCCTGCCGCCGGTTGGCCTCGGGCGTGTCATGGCTGAGGCCGAAAACCCGGGTCGGGATGGTCGATTGCTTGCGCGAGAAACTGCCCAGCAGGCCGACATTGTCGGTCAGGTAGCCCTCCAGGGTGGCGCGGGTGATGAGCTTGTCGAACTCCGGCTGGTTGCCGGTGCCGAAAGCGGCCTCGAACTCGTCCAGCTCGGGATCGTTCTCATCCAGATGGTATTCAGTCCACTGCGAGCGGGACATCTGCAGCGAGAGCTTGCCGGACAGCTCCCGTTTCGGGTCGCGGGTCCTGGCGTCCACCACCCCACCGTTGAAGCCGCCGAAGGACGCCGGCACGTTGCTGTCGTGCACTGTGATGCTCTCCAGCAGATCGGTATCGACGGCCAGCCCCTGACTGCGGCCGGGCAACTCGCTGGCATTATTGGCGGTGTTGCCGGGGTCAAGATCGTTGTTCATGCCCATGCCATCAAGGGTGAACAGGTTCTGCCAGTGGGGCTGACCATTGATGCTGATACTGGCGGGGGAAATCTCTCCGGGCGTCTTGCTGCTGAGCTGGCTGTTATCGAACTGCACAGCCGGGTTGGTACGCAACAAACTGGTGATATCACCATTGCCGGCGGGCATCCGCTCGATCTGCTCGCGATCCACCTCGCGGGAGCCTTCATAGTTCTTGCGCTGGCCCTTGACCAGCACATCGCCGAGTTTCAGCGAGGCGGCCTGATCAGTCGGAACAGCGGGTTGGCCGGCAGGGGCGCGAGGGTCGGCGGCATTGACCGGCAGGGTCAGGCAGAACGACAGGACAAGCGGTGTTGCAGCAGAAACAGCTGAATGACGGCGAGGCACAGGGGACTCCATCCAGAAAACAGGAAACCGTGGCGGCGCACTGTTGTGGTTATGCCGCAGCGGCGTAGCTGAAAGCGGATGAGAATTATATATGGATGCTAATGATTATCAACAACTCTAAGGGCGCCAAGTGCTGGAAGAGATGGGCGATGCTTGTAGCCGCAGCAGAGCGCCTGAAAGCATCGCAGGCGTGACATGTATAGGAAATGACGAAATCTATACATGTCGGATGTGGCGTGTATACTTTTCCCGACTTTATATACATGAGCTTAGCCTCATGTCGAAAAGCGGCTGTTTTCTATACACGTCAACAATGGAGTGCAATGGATGGTCGAAGCACTGTTAAAGCTGCCGCTGACTGACATGGCAGCGCTGGAAACGCGAGCGGTGCTGAAACGAGCCGCCGAAGCCCACCGCTATCTGGCAGAGCTCAAGGGCGTAGCGGCCAGTATTCCGAACGAAGCGATACTGATCAACACGCTCAGCTTGCAGGAGGCCAAGGACAGCTCCGAGATAGAAAACATCGTCACCACCCACGACGCGCTATATAAGGCTAACCTGTTTACCGAGGCAGTGACTGACCCAGCTGCCAAGGAAGTACAGGACTACGCCATCGCTCTGACGCAGAGCTTTCAGACCGTGCGCCGACACCGGCTGATTCGGCTGGACGACATTCTCGGTGTTCAGCAGCAACTGGAACATAACAGGGCTGGTTTGCGTCGCTTACCAGGCACTGAGCTGAAGAATGCCCGCACCGGGGAGGTGGTCTATGTGCCCCCGCAGAATGCACGGGAAATCGAAGACCTGATGAATAATCTGGTCGAATATATAAACGACGACAGCCTCTGTGATGCGGACCCGCTGGTAAAGATGGCAATCATTCACCATCAGTTTGAAAGTATTCATCCCTTTTACGACGGTAACGGCCGTACCGGGCGCATCATCAACATCCTTTATCTCGTGGCCCAGGATTTGCTCAACCTGCCAGTTCTGTATTTGAGCCGCTATATCATCCGCAACAAGGCGGGTTACTACCATCATTTGCAACAGGTACGCGAAACCGGCGACTGGGAGCCCTGGTTGCTGTACATGCTTGATGGCGTAATTGACACCGCGCAGGCCACCATCAAGCTGATTGGCCAGATCAAGCAGTTGATGCAGGAATACAAGCAGCGTATGCGTCAGGAGCTGCCCAAGCTTTATCGCCAGGAACTGCTCAATAACCTGTTCAACCACCCTTACACCAAGATCGAGTTCGTCATGGATGATCTTGGCGTGTCGCGCATCACCGCCACCAAATATCTCGAACAACTGACAGCTGAAGGTTTTCTGCATAAGGAAAAAATCGGCCGTACCAATTACTTCATCAACCAGCCGCTGTGTGCACTGCTCATCGAGCAGGCGTAACTAGAAAGCTCAGGAAGTTTTTGATCCATGACACAAAACGATATCGTCCAGAAACCCTGAACCTCTGCGACGTCCTCCGCGACGACGGCATCAATTTGCTCAACGATTACAAACGCATCCCGCTCAGCCTGTCCACCGGCAGGGATGCGGACGGCAAGCTGGTGCATGACGACCTGATCGAGGCACTGGACCAGATCGACTGGTTCAGTGCACTGAAGGACACCGCCTGGGCGACCTGTACGAAGGTCTCTTGGAAAAGAACCAGCGAAACCAAATTCGGCGCTGGCCAGTACTTCACCCCGCGTGCGTTGATCCCTGTTCCTCGTGTGTCGCTTATCGTTTCAGGCTGAACCGATAATCATGCCGCTCCAACGGCCCATCCAGTCCGACCTGGTAGGTGTCCACTACCACCTGATCATCGTCCATCACTGTCAATACGCGGAACATCGGTACGTGGTGGTCTTCGTCCGGGATCTTGGTGCGTTCCAGCGCGGGGATATGCAGATGGTGCACGCCATCGACCTGTTTCGAGTGATCACTGCGCTCCAGGTCCATATGCAGGTCGCCGGAGATCATGCCCACCAGATTCGGCTGCGCCACTATGTCGGCGAAGCCGGGGTGGTGAATGCCCTTGTCGGCCCGCTCGGGGAAGGTACCGGCGGGGGCGCCATGCACCACCAAGAGGACCGGTTTGGGCTGCAGCTGCTCGATCTGCTGGCTGATCCAGGCTACACCCGTGTCGTCAAAGTCGCGACCTGCATCCGGCGACGCCATGACCAGTGCCAGTTGCTCGAATTCCAGCACATAACGTGGCCCTTCCAGCTCGACCTTGTCCTGATTCCACAGTTGGGCGTAGTGCATGTAGCGTTCAACAGTGGAGCCGTGTTCCTCGTTGCCCATGATCGGGTAGAAGGGCAGCGCCAGGCGCTGCAATACCGGGGTGACGGCCTGATACTGCAGCTCGGTACCCTTGTGTGCGATGTCACCGACACCGATGACAAAGTCCAGATCCAGAGTATCGGTCAGGTGATTGACATGGCCGACGGCGGCGGCCAAGCCGGGGAATTCGGCCTTGGGCTTGGGTTCGGCGTCGCCGAGGATGGCAAAGCGCAGCACCGGGTCGGCGGCCTGGGTGAGGGCTGGGGTCAAGGTGCTGGCGGCCAGCAGCAGGGTGGGGAGCAGGGTGCGGAGGTTCATGGTGGTTCCTTGGTCTGGTGGTGGTTGGTGTCTGGTTTGGGGCGCTCATCGAGTCCGATCGCGGCCCGTGGTGTTCGACGTTCCCGGGGGTGTCGAGATCCGGCTCGACAGGGTGTGTTGGTTATAACCCCAGGTTGCCGAGGTGGAACTCGGCACTCCAGGGCCTGGGAGGGACGAGCACCAGCTCGTCCACGTACTGTCAGCTGCCGATCACTCTGCCATCCTCATGGGTGATGACCAGCGTGGTGGAGCGGGGGCGGCTGTGGCCGTCGCTGGCGGGGTAGCTGAGTTTGGGATGCTGGATGTTGACCCACAGGGTGCGGTAGTCCGGGGTCCAGGTGATGCCGGTGATTTCCGCGCCTCTTGGGCCGACCAGGAAGCGGCGGACTTCCCGGCTCTGCGGATCGGCGCACAGCAACTGGTTACAGCCGGTGTTGACCGTGTGTGCGGCTTCCTCGTCGGAGTCGGTCTGGATCCACAGCCGCCCGGCACCGTCGAAAGCCAGCCCGTCCGGGGAGGAGAAGATATCGCCGCGGATATTACCGATCAGGTTATCTGGCAGCGGCTGACCCTCGGCGTCCAGCGCTCCGGGCTGGTCACCGGCGAGCAGGAATACGTCCCACTCGAAGGTAGTGGCAGCCGGGTCGGCGTTGGCCTCGCGCCAGCGCACTATCTGCCCGTGCTGATTATTCGGTCTGGGGTTGGCCGGGTGCAGCGGGAAGCGTTCACCGCGCTCGCGGTTGTTGGTCAGGGTGATGTAGACCTCGCGGCTGTCGGGATGCACCGCGACCCATTCCGGGCGATCCATGGGCGTGGCACCGAGCAGGTCAGCGGCGCCCCGGGCGTTGAGCAGTACCGCCTGCTGATCGGCAAAGCCGTTGGCCGGAGTCAGACCCTGCTCGCCCCAGATCAGTGGCAGCCACTGGCCGCTGCCGTCCTCGTTGAAACGGGCGGCGTATAGGGTGCCGCTGTCCAGCAGCTGACGGCTGGCGGCCGGGTTGGCCGGGTTGGCTGGGTCATGGCGGCCGTCGGGCACGAACTTCCACACGTACTCGCCCCGGGCGTCGTCGCCGGAGTAGATAGCCATGCGCCCGTCCTCGCCGAGCGAGACCACCGCACATTCCCGGCTGAGACGGCCCATGGCGGTGCGTTTGATCGGCATGCTGTCCGGGTCGAAGGGATCGATTTCCACCACCCAGCCGAAGCGATGGGGTTCGTTGACCTGGCCCTGGTGGGGCTGGTTGTCATCCGGGGTGGCGTCGAAGCGCTCGTCCACCGATTCCCAGGCGTAGTAGGCGCTGCGCTGGCCGTTGCCGATGCCGTAGCGCTGGTGGGTCGGGCGGGTGGCGTGGTCGGCGGCGTTGCGGTTGACGAAGTAGTTGTGGAAGTTCTCTTCACAGGTCAGGTAGGTGCCCCAGGGGGTGACGCCCATGGAGCAGTTGTTCAGGGTGCCCAGCACCCGGGTGCCGGTTGGATCACTGGCGGTGCGCATGCGTGGATCGCCACGCAGCGGGCCGCTGATGGCCATCGGCGTCATGGCGCTGATACGCCGGTGGTAGCGTGAGCCGGCCACCCGTTGCCACTGGCCGTCGGCACTGCGGCGGATCTCCAGCACGCTGACCCCGTGGGCAGCCTGCTCCTTGCGCACCTGATCGACGGGGCGCTGGCGGCGGCCATCGGCCAGGTCGGTATAGCGGAAGCCGTCAGTATGCAGGGTCGGGTTGATGTACTCGTGGTTGATCACCAGCAGGCCATGGTCATTGGGTGCCTGCTCGAAGGGGAAGAAGTGCATGCCGTCATGGTTGTCACCGGCCTGCAGCAGTTGTGCCTGCCAATCCTGGGAGGCGTCCTCGCGCCAGGTCGGGGCATTGTCCAAGACCGCATCGCCCCAGCTGAAGAACGGCTGGGCGCGGTAACCCTCGGCCACCAGCACCCGGTCGAAGTCGGCTGCGGTCTGCGCCGCTACTCCGCTGAAGCCCAGCAGTGGGCTGGCTGCTGGCGCGCTGCTGCGCTGGCAACCGAGCAGGCTGGTGCCGAACAGGCCGATGGCTGCCAGCGCCAGACCGCCCTTGAGTACCTGACGGCGGCTGCGGTTAATGATGCTGTTCAGGTCGGCGGCCTGGCTGGGGTTGAGGCAGCGGTCGTCCAGCGCCTGCAGGTCGGCGTGGTAATGCTGATGTTCCTGTCTCATGCTGCTGTCCTTATTGAATGCGGTAGCGGAAGGTGTTGCGGATGCCGGGCACGTCTACCGGCTGGCCGTCGATCAGCCGTGGCTGGTAGCGGAAGCTGCGGGCGGCGGTCAGTGACGGGCGCTCGAACAGGGGGTCGTCACAGGCACCTTCGACCACCTGGGGATTCTTGACCCGGCCTTCCCGGGTGACCGTGTAGATTACCGTGCAGTCGCCTTCCAGACCGCGATCCAGCGCACGTCTCGGGTAACTCGGTGGCTGTTTGCTGATCGGCTGGTACTGGGCGATGGCCGCCGCTTCGGCGGCGCGTCGGGCGGCTTCGGCATTGGCTCTGGCCTGGGCTTCGGCGGCCTGGCGCTGCTGCTCGGCCAATGCCTGCTGTTCGGCCCGTTCGCGCTCCTGCTGCTCCCGGGCCAGCTGTTGCTGGCGTTCCCGTTCCTGCTCCTGTTGCCTGCGCTGCTCGGCCAGCCGCTGCTGCGCTTCGCGTTCCTTGTGTTCTTTCTGCTGCTGTTCTTCCAGGCGCTTGCGGGCGATGGCGGCGTGGTCGACCTGCGGCTCCTCAATCTGCGTGGGCTCGGGGTCCACGGCCACCGGTTCCACTGCCGGTGGCGGCACCGGTTCTGGCTCGGGGGCAGGAGCGGGCAGGGTGACCAGTTGGGTGATCATCACCGGCTGGTTGTGACCGGCCGGGGGCTCGGGTGACCAGCTGGCGTACAGGCCCCAGGCGGCAGCGGTGTGCAGGGCCAGGGTGGCGACCATTGGCAGCAGCCAGCTGCGCGGCTGGCAGGGACGTGGGCGGGGGCTGGTCGGGATCAGATCGTTCATGCGTCAGGGTGCCTCGGTAATCAGGCCCAGCCGGGTGATACCGCCCTGTTGCAGCGCGGCCATGCCTTCGATCACCAGTCCGTAATCGGCGTGGCGGTCGGCACGGATGAACACCTGGGTCTCGGGCCGGGCGGCGACCAGGGCAGTGATGCGCTGGCGCATCTCTTCCAGTGAGCTGCTGCTGTCGCTGTACTGCTCGGTGTTGACCGTGTCGCCTTCGTTCCAGTGGTAGTTGCCCTGATCATCGATGGACAAGGTGACAATATTGAGAGGATCGTCATTGGCCAGGGCTTCGCTGGCGACCTTGGGCAGTTCGATCTGCACACCTTGGGTGAGCATGGGCGCAGTGACCATGAAGATCACCAGCAGCACCAGCATCACGTCGATATAGGGCACCACGTTCATTTCCGAATTGGGCCGCAGCCTTCTGCGTTGCGGGCGCATGGCTTACTGCCCCGTCCGGCTGTGCAGACGCCGGTGCAGCAGCGCGGAGAACTGTTCGGCGAAGCTGTAGTAGCGGTTGATCAGACCCTCGGCGCGGGCGGCAAAGCGGTTGTAGGCGATCACCGCCGGAATCGCCGCGAACAGGCCGATGGCGGTGGCGATCAGCGCCTCGGCAATGCCCGGGGCCACCGCCGCCAGGGTGGCCTGCTGGGTCTGGGACAGGCCGATAAAGGAGTTCATGATGCCCCACACGGTGCCGAACAGGCCGATATAGGGGCTGACCGAGCCGACCGTGGCGAGGAACGGCAGATGCTTTTCCAGCCGCTCCTCTTCCTGGGCGATGGCGATGCGCATGGCCCGCTGCACGCCTTCCATCACTGCTTCCGGCTCACTCTGCTGCTCGCGCAGGTGGGCAAACTCGCTGTAACCGGCGTGGAAGATGCCCTCCACGCCGGAGCTGTCGGCCTGCTGTTGCTGGTACATCTGGCCAAGGTCGGTGTCCTTGGACCAGAAGCTGCGCTCGAAGCGCGTCAGCGAGCGCCGGGCGCTACCCATCAGGCTGCTGCGCTGGATGATCAGGAACCAGGAGATCAGCGAGGCCAGTACCAGGATCAGCATGACCAGTTGGACCAGCAGGCTGGCTTCGGCGATCAGTGTCCAGGGGGACATGTTGGGGGAGTCGGACATGGTGGTTTCCTCAATCCAGTTGCAGTGCGTCGGCAATGCTCTGCCAGGGCACGTATTTGTAGTTCTGATTGCCTTCGGGCAGGCGCTTGCGGCCGTCCTGCACCATCAGCATGCCCTGGGCCCACGGCCCGCCGAGATTGGCGGAGGTGACCTCCAGTCCGTCGGTCTCCGACACGCCATCAATACCCAGCGCACTGTTCAGGCCGATGCGGAAGTTGCCGCGCAGTTGATAGGGCGGTTCGGCATCGACCAGCACATAGCTGTCGTTACCCTGACTGGAGATCACCAGATAGGGCTGCTCCGGATGCTGATAGAGGGCCAGCCCCTCGATATCGGCCTCGATCGCCCCGCCGACGCTGATCACCCGGGTCATCTCGGTGGAGGCATCCTCAGCGGCAGCCAGTGCCCAGACCGCTTCGCCTTCCTCGCCGATGAACAGGCGCTGGCGCAGGTCATCCACCACGCAGCCTTCGGGCTGGGTGGCGACGGCAAACTCGCGTACCAGCTGGCCGCGCAGTTCGCCCTGACTGCCGTCCAGGCGGTATTGCACAAAACGCCCGTCCTTGTCGTTGGCGATGGCATAGATGACGCCGTTGCTGCTCTGGGCCATGCACAGACCGTAGATCTCATCCAGTTCGGTGGCGATCTGGCCCAGTTCGCTGAGCTGGCCGCTGGCCGGGTCGATGGCAAATACCTGCAGACTGTTGTGGTCGCGGTTGCTGGCCACCGCCAGATCCACCCGCGCCGCGCCGAGCTGGAAGCCGTGGCGCACATCGACATTGTTCAGCCGACCGCTGGCCAGATACTGCAGCTGGCGACCCTGCAGGTCGTAGACCGCCAGGCCGTTGCGCTTGTCGGTGCCCAGCACCCGGGACTGGGCAGGGTCGCTCGGGTGCAGCCAGATTGCCGGGTCATCGGCGGCATCGCCGGGGCTGGGAATCGGATCGGTCTGCACGCTGGGCAGCACGACCGGCATCTCGGCTGCGGCGGGCCGGGCGCTGGCCGACCAGTTGATGCGGGTCTGATACAGGCTGCCGTCATCGCCATCGACCAGCAGCAGGTCGACCTGCTGGGCTTGTTGGCTCTGCTGGTCATGGCTGCGGGCGGTCAGGCGTTCCGGCTCGGTGGTGCCGGACAGCGGCTGCGGCGGCAGGCTGTGCCAGCCGTCCTCGGTCAACTGATAGGCATGCAACTGGCGGGCGTCGGCGTCCAGTGCCAGCAGGCCACCGGGAACCACCGCCAGCCCGGCGACCATCTCCTGCAACTGGCCAAAGGGCGTGACCATGTCCACCGGCTGGCGGCTCTGTTCCGCCTCCGGGTGGGCACCGTAGGCCCAGATGCCGACACTTTCCTCGCTGACATACAGCAGGTGCTGCTGGTCATCCACCGCGCAGTGTTCGCTTTCCGGCGGCAGGCGCAGGGTGCGCACATGGGCGGCGTTGTTCAGCAGGCCATCCGGGCTGGCCACCAGCCACTGGTCGCCCATGCCTTCCTCACCGATGATGAACAGGTGCAGGTTGGCCGACTCGTCCTGATACAGACACAGGTTCTCGATGCGGTAGTCGCTGGCGGGCAGTACCAGTTGCTGGTGCACCCGCAGGTTGGCCGCATCGGCCACTAACAGGGTCGGTTGCTGGCTGGCGGTGTGGGTGCTGGCGATCAGCAGTCGCTCGCCGTGGCGGCGGGCATCCAGGGTGTAGAAGTTGCCGGGGTGGCGGGCCTGCTGCTGGCCGTCGGCATCCAGCAGCCAGATGCCTTCGGCGTCGGCGGCCAGGCGCTGGTCGTGGTCCAGCAGCAGCCAGGATTCGGCGCGGCTGGCGCTGGCCGGAGTCCAGGCTTGTAGCTGTGGTGGCTGCGGGGTGCTGGCGGCTGCACTGCTGGCTTGAGGGGTGGGGCGGCTGTCAGCGCCCGGCCCGGGGTCGGCGGAGCAG
Organism: Halopseudomonas pertucinogena; assembly: GCF_014646575.1. GTDB lineage: Bacteria > Pseudomonadota > Gammaproteobacteria > Pseudomonadales > Pseudomonadaceae > Halopseudomonas > Halopseudomonas pertucinogena. The sequence continues at coordinate 300,343 of NZ_BMNN01000004.1, forward strand.
GCGGCCAGCAGGCCAGTCAGGGCCAGGGCGGCCAGTGGGGTGAGGCGAAATCCGTGGGGCATGGTGCGTCCGTCTGGTCAGGTGTACAAAGTGCCCGGGCCACGCTGGGGCGGCCCGGGCAGCAGGTCAGAAGTGGGTCAGGGTCAGGCCGAGCTTGTAGCTGGGGCCGTATTCCTCGTACTGGCTGTTGTAGCGGCGCTTGCCGGTGTAGACGTAATAGGATTCGTCGGTCAGGTTCTGCGCCTCGAAGAACAGCTGCAGGTTGTCGCGCAGGAAGTAGCTGGCGCTGAAGTCGACAAACAGCTGGTCGTCCACCTTGTAGTCGTAGCGTGAGTCGAGCACGTCGCCGACCTCATCCAAGTAGTTGGATTTGTAGTTGGTCGACAGGCGCAGGCTGAGCTTGTCGTTCTCCCAGCCGACGGTCAGGTTGCCGGTAACATCCGACTGGCCGGGCAGGCGGATACTGCGGCTACGCATGGCACCCAGATCCGGGTCGAACTGCTCGATATCCGCATCGGAGCTGGTGAAGGTGGTGTTGGCATTGAGCAGCAGGCCGTTCCATGGGGCGGGCAGCCAGCTGAACTTCTGCGAGTAAGCCAGCTCCAGACCGTAGACCTTGGCGCTGTCGCCGTTGAGCGAGGTGATCGCCTCGCTGAAGCCCACATAGTCACCGGTACCGGCGATGTCGGCGGTGTAGACGAAGTGGTCGATGTCCTTGTAGAACAGGAAGGCGGACACCGCACCGGCACGGCCCATGTAGTGCTCGATACCCAGGTCGAAGTTGCTCGACTCCATGGGTTTGAGGTTGGGGTTGCCGAACTCCGCCTCGTCGTCATCCAGCACGAAACCGGGGAACAGCTGGCCGAAGGTTGGACGCACCACGCTGTTGGTCCAGGCGGCGCGGATCTGGGTGCTGTCGTTGAGCTGGTAGATGGCGTGGAGACCGGGCAGCCAGTGGTCGTATTTCTCGCTGGTGTTGTTGGCCACGAAATCGCCCTGATCCAGACCGGTGCCCCGGGCCTTGAGGCGGGTGCTCTCGTAGCGCAGACCGGCGATGATGCGCAGGTCGTCGATATCCAGGGTGTTCATCACATAGGCGGCGTTGATGTCCTCCTCGATGGTGAAGTCGTTGATGCGCGACTCCTCCTCATCGTAGAAGTCCGCCCGATCCAGACCGCTGATCAGGTTCTTCACCGCGCTGTCGGAAATGCGCGGGCCGAAGCGGCCCAGACCATAGTCGGTGCTGCCCCGGCTGAACTGCGACAGGTTCAGCTGCTGGTCGGTAAAGCCCAGCTCATCGAAGTCCTCGTAGACCCAGACGTCCAGATCGTTGTCCTTTTCCCGGCGGCTGAGCTTGCCGCCGAAGGCCAGCTGCGAGGGCAGGCCGCTGAACTGGAAGTCGCGGGTCAGGTCGAGCTTGATGTTCTTCTCGGTATCGGTGGTGTCCTGCTTTTCCCACTCGACCTCGGTCAGGCTGAAGTTGTTGGCGTCGTACAGCGCCTGGTCGGCGCGGATGCGCGGCTTGCGGGCGCTGCCGTAACCGACGCCGGTGAAGTCATCGTCGGCCTCGAAGGCAGCATTGCCGATACCGCCGGGGCTGTCCTCACCGGCCTTGCTGTAACCGGCCTGGGCGCTGATGCCCCAGTCGCCGAGCTGGCGCTTGCCACCGAACACGAAGCTCATGACCTTCTGGGTTTCTTCCCGGGCCTTGAGTTCACGCACTGCCTCGGCATCGCCCAGCTCACCGGGCAGTTGCGGGTCGGCGAACTCGGTCACCAGGGCCTGACGGATCTCATCATCCTTGTAGCGGCTGTACAGACTGCGGAACCAGACCTCGCTGTGTTCGTCCGGACGGTAGTCCAGGTTCAGACCCAGGCCGGTGCGCTCCCGGGTGATGTCGTAGCGGCGCTGCTCCACTTCCTCCAGCCGGTTGTCGTCATCGAAATCCCAGGCACCGCCGGTCTCGACGTTGTCCGAGCCGAACTTGCGTTCCTGCCAGCTGAAGGCGGTGGCGATGCCGAAGTTGTCCACGCCGTCGCCGATGCTGAAGCGGTTGCTGAAAGCACCGGACAGCTTGGGGCTTTCCTTGCCGGTATTCTCGTCGTGGCTGCCTTCGGCGCTGAGGCTGTAGAACAGGCCGTCATGGTCGAAGGCCGACAGGCTTTCCACCTCGATGGTGCCGCCCAGGGAGTTGGCGTCCATGTCCGGGGTCAGGGTCTTGACCACTGACAGCGACTGCACCAGTTCGCTGGGCAGTACGTCCATGGCCACCGCCCGGCGGTCGTCCTCGGGGGCCGGCACCAGGGTACCGTTGATGGTCACGCTGTTCAGATCCGAGCCCAGTCCGCGGACCCGCACAAAGCGGCCTTCGCCCTGGTCGCGCTCGACCGACAGGCCGGGAATGCGCTGCAGGGCCTCGGCGGCGTTGTCGTCCGGCAACTGACCGATGGCATCGGCGTGCACCACGCTCTTGATGGTGTTGGCGCGGCGCTGATCATCCAGCGCCTGCTCGAGTTGTGCGGCCTGGCCGATCACGTCGACCACTTCGGGCTGTGCTTGCTGCGCCTGCAGTGAGGCGCTTGCGGTAATGGCCAGCGCCAGTGCGCTGAGGCGGAGCCCGGGGCTCCGGATCGGGGCGTGTTGCACGGACATGGTGGTTCTCCCTGGATAAATGCGGCCTCTGCGGGGCCGTCCTGGGAGTGCAGGTTAGGCAGGACAGATGTCAGTTCTGTGACCATGTTGGGGCTAACGGGCGTTAAAAGCCCCTATCTGGATGGGAAAAGTCCGATTTTGAGCTGATTTGACCCTGTGTGATGGATCTTTCAGATGCTGCCCCTATGGATTGCCGCGCCCTGCGGGCTCGCAATGACGGCAGGGGCGGCAGCACGGAGCGGACACCTTGTACTTCCACGTCATTGCGAGGAGCGCAGCGACATGGCAATCCATGGCCCCATCCGCCGGTAACTGCCCTGAGCCGATATGACCCCCCACCCCTGCAACCGGATTGTCATCAACTGCTGGTTAGCTGGCGGGCAGATAAAGGAGGAAAGCCGAATGACATCCATGCTGAGCATGCATCGTTTCAAGCTGGTCGGCCTGCTGGTGGCGGCCAATACCGGCTTGCTGCTGCATCTCATGGCGGGCGAAATCAAGCCGGTGGCGCTGTGGGACTGGCTGGATATCGCCGGTGAGGGCGGCTCGGCGGTATTGCTGCTGGTGTGGATCGGCCTGCTGCTCAAGAGTCGCCCGGCGGGTTTTGTCACCAACCTGCTGTTCTTCGGGCTGGGCTGCCTGTTCTTCAGTCTGTTCATGGATACCGTGGACGAGTTCATCGCTCTGCCCGATGCGGTGAGCTGGGACGGCTGGCTGGAGTCCGGGCCCATGCCGGTGGGCTTCGTGCTGATGACCCTGGGCATCTTCCACTGGCACCGGGAGCAACTGGCGATCAACGAGCAGATGCGCAACCGCGAGCGGCTGTTCCGCGAGCATCGTCAGTTCGACAAGGTCACTCCGCTGGGCGACGCCAACTACCTGCGAGCGCAGTTGCAACTGGCGCTCAACGAGGCAGCGGAAAACCGTCAGCCGGTATCGTTGATCATGCTGGATATGGATTCATTCAGCCGCATCAACCGTGAATACGGGCATGCCGAAGGGGATCGACTGCTGCAGGTGCTGACCCAGCTGCTGCTGCTCAACCTGCGTCAGCATGACCTGCTGTGCCGCCTGGCGGGTGACAGGTTCGTGGTGATACTGCCGCATACCGGCGAGCGTCAGGCACAGGTGCTGGCGGGAGAGCTGCGCGATGCGGTGCGGTGCCTGGCCTACAAGAGCAGCCGCCACGGCGAGCGTATCGAGCTGTCTGCCAGCGTGATGGCACTGATGGCCCGGGACGAGGATACGGAAACCCTGCTGGAGCGGCTGCATATCGGTCTGGCCCGTGCCCGGCAGAGTCTGATGGTGCAGCATGCCTAGGCAGCTGTCGGACAGTTGGTTGGAGTGCGATTCGCGCTTCATTCCGGCGCATTACCAGCCCGCGAGCCTGATCGATCTGGCGCTGGCCCGTGGGGTGAATATCCACCGGCTGCTGCAGGGCACCGGACTGTTCCATGAGGACATTCTCACCGGCGATCAGCGGATTGCACCACAGCAGTTCCTGCGGCTGATCGGCAATGTGCAGCAGCAGATGCAGGCCGACGACACCAGCTTCCTGCTGGGCCAGCAATGGCTGCCTGGCCATTACGGTGAGGCCAGCCATGCCCTGAGTCATGCCGCCAATCTGCAGGAGGCGCTGGAGCGGCTGGTGCGCCTGCAGACCCTGCTGTGGCCGCTGCTGCGGTTGCGCCTGCGGCTGGATGAGCAGCATGTCTGGCTGGACTGGGGCGACAGCTTCGGCGCAGGCAGCCAGCGGGTATTCCTGATCGAGGCGGGCATGGCGGCGGTCACCGGCATGAGCCAGTGGTTATCCGGCCAGCGTCTGCCCTGGGTGTTCCACCTGAGTCATGCCCGGCCGCGCTACAGCGAACAGTACTGGGTGCATCTGGGTGAGCAACTGCGCTTTGCCAGCCCGCTGAACCAGATGTGCCTGCCCCGGGATTATCTGCATCGCCCCTGGCCGGGCGCTTCGGCCACCGCCGGTCAGGTTGCCGAACAGCAGGGCGTGGCCATGCTGGCGCAGCTGCCCGCCCCGCAGAGTCTGCTGGATAGCCTGCATGATTACCTGCGCGAGCGTTTACGCCAGCCGTTGCGACTGGAGGCGGTGGCTGAGGACTTCCATATGAGCCCGGCGACCCTCAAGCGCAAGCTGTACAAGCACGGCACCGGCTTTCAGGAGCAACTGGACCAGGCCCGCTCGAGCATGGCCATGGAGCTGTACCAGAGCCGTGGCTACTCCAGCGACCAGGTGGCCGACTACCTCAACTTCACCGACCGGGCCAATTTCCGCCGCTCCCTGCGGCGCTGGACCGGCCTGCTGCCCAGCGAGCTGCGGGACTGGCTGACGGGTGAAGCCTGAGGTCATCAGCTCGGATATATTTGACAATGATATATAATGTATATACATTGTAGATATTTTCCTTGCTGAGATAGCATTTTTTGTGTGAGCGCGCCCATGTCAGACAAACCCAGAAAAGTGAAATCCAACAAGAAAGACAGTCAGTTGCTGATTCGTATCAGCAGTGCAGAGCGTGAGCAGTTCGTGGAGTTGTGCGAACAGCTGGATACGACCGCTGCTCGCGAAATCAGGCAGTTCATTCGCAAGTTCATCAAAAAGCATGAAGCGACTGAACAGCCGGGAATTCTCAAGGAGACAGAATAATGTCCAAGAAAGCTAAAGTAGCCGACAAGAAAGTTGACAAGAAGGTCAAATCCATCAAGCAGGAGATCAAGGTCCGCGAAGCCAAGGTCGAGAAGCAAGAGAAGAAAATCAAGGCCCTGAAAAAGGCTGCGAAAAAAGCCGCTTAAGGCATGCACGGGGCCGCTGATTCAGCGGCCCCGCCGTTTCTGTACCATGCCAGCGGGCCACTCCGTCGGCGAGCGCGGCTCGCCAACCCCAGCTATTCCGCTACCTTGTCTTGCCAGTACTTCAGCCGTAGCCACTGCGGCCACTCTCCGCCTTTCTCCATCTGCCGCAGATAATGCGCACCGCCCAGTTGTCGGCTCTGCTTACGGATCCACTGGCTGCGCTGCAGCGCCTGGGGTGGTGGGCTGGCGGCGCTCCAGCGTCGTGGATTGGGTAGGACCGCAGCCAGTTGTGCGGCCTGTTGGTCGGACAGCACGCCCGGCGCTACGCCAAAATGATGCTGTGCTGCCGCCGCCGCTCCGAATACCCCCTCATCCCATTCGACAATATTCAGATAGACCTCAAGAATCCGCTGCTTGGGCCACAGGGTTTCCAGCGCCAGAGTGAACCAGGCTTCCAGTCCCTTGCGCGGCCAGCTGCGCCCGGACCAGAGAAACAGATTCTTGGCCACCTGCTGGCTCAGGGTGCTGGCACCGCGCAGGCTGCCGCCGCGCTCATTGTGACGTATCGCGGCGCGGATGGCCTTGAGGTCGAAGCCGTGGTGCTCGGCAAAGCGCTGATCCTCGGCGGCGATGACTGCCATCTTCAGGCTGTCCGGCAGCTGTTCGTAGGGCGTCCAGCGGTGCTGCAGTTCGAAGGGCTGGTCACCGCTCTGCAGCCAGCGCTCGACCATCAGCATGGAACCGGGCACCGGTACCCAGCGCAGCAGGATCACCGGCAGCAGGCTGATCAGCAGCAGTATCAGTAGCCATTTGAGGGTCTTGCGCAGAATGCTCTTCACGGTGGGCCTGTCTACCGGTTGCGTGGGCTGGTGTAGAATCCGCCGTAGTATAAACATCCGGGGAGAGGTTTTGATGGCCAGGGTCTTTCTGTTGCTGGCAGCACTGAGTGGTTTCACCGGCGTGGCGCTGGGTGCCTTCGCCGCCCATGGTCTGCGTAGCCGCTTGCCAGAGGGCATGCTGTCGGTGTTCCAGACCGGCGTGCAGTACCAGCTGTGGCACACCGCTGCGCTGATCGGCGTCGGTCTGTTGTTGCTGCGCCAGCCCGACAGTCCGTTGTTCAAGGCGTCCGGTGGTCTGTTCGTGCTGGGCATACTGCTGTTCTCCGGCAGCCTTTATCTGATGGCCCTGGCCGGCTGGCGCGTGGGCATGGTCACGCCCATGGGTGGGCTGTGTTTTTTGCTGGGCTGGGTGTGTTTTGGCGTGGCTGCGCTGACTGTAAAATAGTCAGCCCTACCCATTTCACGCTATCATTACCGACCGATTCACCCCTCATCGAGTTGTTTCATGCAGATCAAGTTGAATGGCGAAGCCCATCCCCTCGATTCCTCCATCAGCCTGGCCGAACTGGTCGAGCAGCTGGGATTGACCGGCAAGCGACTGGCCATCGAGCTGAATCTGGAGATAGTGCCGCGTAGCCAGTATGCCGACACACGTCTGAACGACGGTGACCGAGTCGAGATCGTCCACGCCATTGGTGGCGGCTAGCGCGACAGACGCAGCCCCGCTCTGGCCCTGCGGAGAAGACCATGACACAGATACAACAAGACGCCCTGGAAATTGCTGGCGTGCGTTACCGTTCCCGCCTGTTGGTGGGCACCGGCAAATACAAGGACATGGAAGAAACCCGGCAGGCGATCGAAGCCTCCGGCGCCGAGATCGTGACCGTTGCCATCCGCCGCACCAATATCGGCCAGAATCCCGGCGAGCCCAATCTGCTCGATGTGGTGCCCCCGGATCGCTACACCATCCTGCCCAACACCGCCGGCTGCTTCACCGCCGAGGATGCGGTGCGCACCTGCCGCTTGGCCCGCGAGTTGCTGGATGGCCGCAATCTGGTCAAGCTGGAAGTGCTGGCGGATCAGAAGACGCTGTACCCCAACGTGGTCGAGACCATCAAGGCCGCCGAGGTGCTGGTCAGGGAAGGCTTCGATGTCATGGTGTATACCAGCGATGACCCGATCATCGCCCGCCAGCTGGCCGAAATCGGCTGCGTGGCGGTGATGCCGCTGGCCGGCCTGATCGGTTCCGGGCTGGGCATCTGCAACCCGTACAACTTGCGCATTATCCTGGAGGAGGCCACTGTGCCGATTCTGGTCGATGCCGGTGTGGGTACTGCCTCCGACGCCGCCATTGCCATGGAGCTGGGTTGTGCCGGGGTGTTGATGAATACCGCGATTGCCGGTGCGCAGAAGCCGGTGCTGATGGCCGAGGCCATGAAGCATGCGGTGCTGGCCGGCCGCGGCGCTTATCTGGCGGGCCGCATGCCGCGTCGCCTGTATGCCGCCGCCTCTTCTCCCTGGGAAGGTACCTTTGTCGGAAATGAGTGACGTGAACGAGAACCAGCAGCTGCCAGAGCAGAACGAAGACGGCCAGCCGCGCCGCACCATCCGCAGCTTCGTGATGCGCGCCGGGCGCATGACCGAAGGGCAGCAGCGGGGCGTGGAGAAGGGCTGGCCGCTGTATGGCCTGAACCTGGCCGATGGCCCGCTGGATCTGGATGCGGTATTCGGCCGTCAGGCGCCGCGTACGCTGGAGATCGGCTTCGGCATGGGGCACTCTCTGCTGGAGATGGCCCAAGCCGCACCGGAGCAGGATTTCATTGGCATTGAAGTGCACCGCCCCGGCGTCGGCGCGCTGCTCAACGGCCTGCTCAATGCCGGCCTGAGCAACGTGCGGGTATATGATTGTGACGCCATCGAAGTGCTCAATCAGGCTATCCCCGACGCCAGCCTCGACCGCCTGTTGCTGTTCTTCCCCGACCCCTGGCACAAGAAGAAGCACAACAAGCGGCGCATCGTGCAACCGGCGTTTGCCGAGCTGGTGCGGCGCAAGCTGAAGGTGGGCGGTGTGCTGCACATGGCGACCGACTGGGAGCATTACGCCGAGCAGATGCTGGAGGTGATGAGCGCCGCGCCCGGTTACCGCAACCAGGCCGCTGACGGCACCTTCATTCCCCGTCCGGACGAGCGTCCGGTGACCAAGTTCGAGAAACGCGGCGAGCGCCTCGGGCATGGTGTCTGGGATCTGAAGTTCGAACGCATCGACTGACCGCCGGAAGGCAGGTGGCTGCCCCGTCGAGTTCCATCTCGACCAGCGCGGATGCGCCGAACCCATGGCTGGGATGAAACCCGGCGGTGCGGCCATCCGCTCTTCCGCCCCTGGCACATGCCTGCCACCTATGACGCTCCATAGCCCTTGCTGACTGTCATGGTCAGCCCGCTTCGTGCTTTCTACACTGGCTCCATCCAGAACAACAATCTGCGGAGTCACCATGCAATTCGAAACCCTCGACTACCAGGTGCAGGACGGCATCCTTACCCTGACCCTCAACCGCCCCGAGCGCATGAACGCCTTCAACGGGCCGATGCGCCGCGAGCTGATCACCGCCTTCGATGCGGCCGATGCCGATGACGCCGTGCGGGTGATCGTAATGACCGGCGCCGGTCGTGCCTTCTGCGCCGGTGCCGATCTGGAGAAGGGCGGTGACACCTTCAACCGCCATACCCGCACCGACCAGCCCGAAGGTGCTGATCTGCGCGACGGCGGCGGCACCGTGTCGCTGCGCATCTACGAATGTACCAAGCCGGTGATCGGCGCCTTCAATGGCGCTGCGGTAGGCGTCGGCGTGACCATGACCCTGCCGATGGACATCCGCCTGGCGTCGACCAACGCGAAATTCGGCTTCGTCTTTGCCCGCCGTGGCATCACCATGGAAGCCTGCTCCAGCTGGTTCCTTCCGCGGCTGGTCGGCCCGATGCAGGCGGCTGAATGGATCCACACCGGACGGGTGTTCGGCGCCGAGGAGGCGCTCAGGGGCGGGCTGATCCGCAGCATTCACGAGCCGGACGAGCTGCTTCCGGCGGCCTATGAGCTGGCCCGTGAGATCGCGGATAATACCTCACCCATGTCGGCGCTGCTCAATCGTCAGCTGATGTGGCGCATGCTCGGCGCCGATCATCCGATGGAGGCACACAAAGTGGATTCCCGGGCGATTGCCTTCATGGGTGAATCCGACGACGCAAAGGAAGGCGTACGCTCCTTCCTGGAAAAGCGCGCCCCGGAGTTCAGACTTAGCCCCAGCCAGGACCGCCCGGACTTCTACCCCTGGTGGGACGAGCGCCCCTTCGAGTGATCAGCGCACCAGCAGCCGCTCCAGCGCCGCCCGGGGGCCATCCGGGATCGGGCAGGAGCGGTTGCCGGCGCGCTCGACGAACACATGCACGAAGTGTCCGGCGGCGCAGGCCTCTTCCATTCCTTCCCTGAACACCGCCAGCTGGTAATGCACCGAGCTGTTACCCAGCTTCGCCACCCGTACGCCGATCTCGATCCGCTCGGGGAAGGCAATCGGCGCGAAATAGTCGCAGCCGGAACTGACCACAAAGGCCACCTGCTGCCCGCGGTGGATATCCAGCCCGCCTTCGTTGATCAGCCAGCTGTTCACCGCGCTGTCGAAGTAGGCGTAATAGGTGACGTTGTTGATGTGACCGTAGATGTCATTGTCGTGCCAGCGTGTGGTGATGGGGTGCAGATAGGGATAGTCGCTGCGTTGTGGTCTGGTGGTCATGGAACGTCTCGGTTTGCTCAGGTTATGTTACGGGCCCGCCGCGGGCGATCGCCGCTGCCGGGTCCCTACTGTAGGAGCCGCAACCCCGCGGCGATCGCCTGCGAAGCAGGCGCGTCTGAATCAGCTCAGTACGCCTGCCGATAGATCGCCAGCGCATCGGCTTCGGTCACCTCCCGTGGGTTGTTCACCAACAGGCGCTGTTGCAGCATGGCGTCCTTGGCCAGCATTTCCAGACTGCTTTCGGGCACGCCGGCATCGCGCAGGCGGCTGGGCAGATTGCAACGGGGACTCAGCTGGGACAGAGCAGTGATCAACTGATCGGTCAGGCTGGCCGCATCCCCCGGCTGGCAGTCGGGCACCAGCAAAGGCGCCAGTTCCGCATACAGCTTCTCCGCCGCCGGGGCATTGAAGGCAATCACGCTGGGCAGCACCAGGGCATTGGACAGGCCATGGGGGATATGGAAGTGCCCGCCCAGCGGGTAGGCCAGCGCATGCACCGCCGCCACCGGCGCATTGGCAAAGGCCTGCCCGGCCAGCAGCGATCCCAGCAGCATGGCCTGGCGGGCCTCGCGGTTGCCGCCGTTGTGTACCGCTTCGTCGAGGTTGCCGGCCAGCAGCCGCAGGGCCTCCCGGGCGAGCATGTCCGACAGCGGGTTCTTCTTCGACTTGCTGGTATAGGCCTCGATCGCGTGCACCATGGCATCGATGCCGGTGGCCGCAGTGACAGCCGGCGGCAGCCCCAGGGTCAGCTCGGCATCCAGCACCGCCAGATCCGGCAGCAGCAAGGGTGAAACCACGCCGGTCTTGGTGGTCTCGCCGGTGGTGATAATGGCAATCTGGGTGACTTCCGAACCGGTACCGGCAGTGGTCGGAACCTGAATCAGCGGCAGCCGCTGCCCTCTGGCCTGATCGACGCCGTAGACCTCGGCCAGGCTCTGGGTGGCATTGGGATGCGCCAACAGGGCCACCAGCTTGGCGACATCCATCGAGCTGCCGCCACCAAAACCGATGATCAGCTGGGCATTCATTTCCCGGGCATGACGCACGGCGGCCATGACCACTGCTTCCGGCGGGTCAGCCTCAACCTGATCAAACACCTCCACGCTCATGCCGGTCCGACTGAAACCCGGCAGGACATCGCCCAGCAGATTCAGCTTCGTTATCCCGGGGTCGGTGACGATCATGACCCGCTGTGCGTCCCGCTCGCGGCACAACTGTGCCAGGCGGCTGGCCGCGCCGGTTTCACAGAGTATTTGGGAAGTGGTGGCGAAGCTGAAGGATGACATGAGCACCTCTCTGGCTTGGGGTGGGGGAGGTTTCACTGTACGGCGCAAGGGGGCGGGGCGGCAAGCGTGGGGGTGGGATTGGAGGGGGTGAATGTTGAGTTATAGGCAGGGCGGCTCCGCTCCCTCTTCCTCAAAACAAAACCCCCGACTCTTCCGAGCCGGGGGCCTTGTGATACCGCTTGCAGCGAACCGCAGCCTTACAGCTTGCTGGTCAGCTCCGGTACGATCTCGAACAGGTCGCCCACCAGGCCGTAATCGGCTACCTGGAAGATCGGCGCCTCCTCGTCCTTGTTGATCGCAACAATGACCTTGGAGTCCTTCATGCCCGCCAGGTGCTGGATGGCACCGGAGATGCCGACGGCGATGTACAGCTGCGGCGCAAC
>NZ_BMNN01000005.1 GCF_014646575.1 Halopseudomonas pertucinogena
ACAAGTCTCTTGCCAGGGCATGGGCTGGTCCTCCTTGCCCATACCGTAACTTGTGTAACCCATGTTGCCGGTCTGATCTGTTACCTATGTTGCCGGTTTGCACAGGAACGTCACTGCCGGGGAAGGGGTCATGGGTTATGCTGTATCCCATGATCCTTTCTACCGGAGAATGCCATGCCCCGCCTCGTTACCGTCGCCGCCACCCAGATGAGCTGTAGCTGGGATCGCCAGGCCAATATCGCCAAAGCCGAACAATTGGTGCGTCAGGCTGCTGCCAGGGGGGCGCAGATCATCCTGATTCAGGAACTGTTCGAGACGCCGTATTTCTGCCAGAAGCCCAATCCTGAATATCTGCAGATGGCCACGCCTACGGACGAGAATCCGGCGATTGCCCATTTCCAGAAGGTTGCCAAAGAGCTGGAAGTGGTACTGCCGATCAGCTTCTTCGAGCTGAGCGGTCGGGCGCGTTTCAACAGTATCGCCATTATCGACGCCGATGGCCGCAATCTGGGTGTGTACCGCAAGAGCCACATTCCCGATGGCCCCGGTTACCACGAGAAGTACTACTTCAACCCTGGGGATACCGGCTTCGAGGTATGGAAGACCCGCTACGCCACCATCGGCGTGGGGATCTGCTGGGACCAGTGGTTCCCCGAGTGTGCCCGGTCGATGGCGCTGCAGGGCGCCGAGATCCTGTTCTATCCGACGGCCATCGGCAGCGAGCCCCATGACTCATCAATCACCTCCAAGGATCACTGGCAGCGGGTGCAGCAAGGCCATGCCGGCGCCAACCTGATGCCGCTGGTGGCCAGCAACCGGGTCGGGTTGGAGGAGCAGGACGGGTACGACATCACCTTCTACGGTGCGTCCTTCATTGCCGACCAGTTCGGCGCCAAAGTACAGGAAGCCAACGACCGGGACGAGACCGTGCTGGTGCAGCAGTTCGACCTGGACCAGCTGGAGCATATCCGTTCCGCCTGGGGCGTGTTCCGCGACCGCCGGCCGAACCTGTACGGGCCGCTGAAGACCCTGGACGGTTCGCTGGAGTCCTGATTCATGTACACCCTGCACAGCACGCCCCGCGCCGACGGTTACGCCATGCCCGCCGAGTGGGCGCCGCACAGCCAGACCTGGATGATCTGGCCCGAGCGGCCGGACAACTGGCGGCTTGGCGGCCAGCCGGCGCAGGTGGCCTTTGCCGAGGTGGCGAAGGCGATCGCCAGTTTCGAGCCGGTTACCGTCGGGGTGTCGGCGGCGCAGTATGCCCGGGCCAACCAGTTGCTGGACCATCCAGCCATCCGCGTGGTTGAACTCAGCAGCGATGATGCCTGGGTCCGCGACACAGGCCCGACCTTCGTTACCAATGGCCAGGGCGGGCTGCGCGGCGTGGACTGGGTGTTCAACGCCTGGGGCGGCTTGAACGGAGGGCTGTATTCATCCTGGGATAGGGACGATCAGGTGGCCGACAAGATACTCGGGCTGGAACGCTGCCCGCGTTACCGCACCGAGGGCTTCGTGCTGGAAGGCGGAGCCATCCATGTGGACGGGGAAGGCACGCTGATCACTACCGAGGAATGCCTGCTCAACCCCAACCGCAACCCTCATCTGCAACGGCACGAGATCGAGCAGATGTTGCGCGATTATCTTGGTGTGGACTGCATCATCTGGCTGCCGGAAGGGCTGTACAACGACGAGACCGATGGCCACGTCGACAATTTCTGTTGCTTCGTCCGCCCCGGTGAAGTGCTGCTGGCCTGGACGGATGACCCCGAAGACCCCAACTATTCCCGTTGCCAGGCGGCGCTGGCGGTACTGGAGCAGGCGGTCGATGCCCAGGGCCGATCACTGACTGTACACAGGATGCCGATTCCCGGGCCGATCCATGCCAGCGAGGAGGAGTGCGCCGGGGTCGAGCCGGCCGCTGGCAGCCAGCCGCGTGACCCCTCCATTCGCCTGGCTGGGTCCTACATCAACTTCCTGATCGTCAACGGCGGCATCATTGCGCCATCCTTCGATGATCCGCAGGACGACACCGCCAGGCAGACATTGGAGGGGCTGTTCCCCGAGCGGCGGGTGGTAATGGTGCCGGGGCGGGAGATACTGCTGGGGGGCGGCAATATCCATTGCATCACCCAGCAGCAGCCGGCGGTTTAAGCGTAGCGGCTCCCGCCGCAGAAGGGTTCGTATTATAGTTCATTGCCCTGCCCGGCTTGCCGGGCAGTTCTGCCTTGAGCCAATGATAAGGACACCCCATGCGCTTCGCTTTTCGTGCCGTAGCCCTGCCTCTGGCAGGCGTTGCGATCCTGCTTTCCGGTTGTAATGAACCCCGCCAGGCCGAGCCCGCATCGGCTCCGGTCGCTGCCATGCCGGCCACGCTGAAGGGCGAGCTGACTAGCCAGAGTGCCGTCAACCTGAATGATGGCTCGCGCAGCCAGAGCTTCGGGTTGCAGTTGCAGGCTGATACCTTCTACCGCGTCAGCAGCAGCGGCGCGCTGCAGGAGCCGGTTCTCCTGCTGTTGACCGAGGACAACCGCCCGGTGGGCGGGCCGCGGCCAGGGAAGCTGTATATCCAGCCGGAACAGGACGGTACCTATCGGCTGGCGGTCAGTGGCAGGGATGCCAAAGATTTCGGGCCTTTCCAGCTGGAGGTCAGTACCGCCGACGTGACCAACGAAGGTGAGCTGCATCCGGGCGCGGATATTCTCGGCCGGCTGCAGGCTGGCGACGCCCGCACCGGCAACCAGTACACATTGAAGATTGCCGATGAAGGGCTTTATGAAATCCTGCTGCGCTCCGATGAACTGGATACCCTGCTGAAGCTGCGTGGTAACAGGATCAATCTGAGCGACGATGATGGCGCCGGCAACACCGATTCCAGATTGTACACGCGACTTGCGGCGGGTGATTACCAGGTGATTGTCGATGGCGTTGAGGAAAGGGCCCAGGGCATCTATACCCTGAGCATCACCCAGCGCCAGTTGCCGGACGGCGTCGATCTGAGCGACGGCGCCGCGCTGGAAGTGGGCAGGGAATATACCGGCCTGCTGGCGGGGCAGGCCCAGACCTATCGCCTGGTGATCGAGCAGGCGGGCCTGCTGGAGCTGAGCATGCGCTCACGGGACATGGACAGCCTGCTGGAACTGCACGGCCCCGGTGTGGCTGTGCGTGACGACGACGGTGGCGGCAACCGTGACGCGCTGATCAGCGCCGTGGTGGAACCGGGGACCTACCGGGTCAAGGCATCGCAACTGGGCAGCCAGGACGGCATCTTCAGCCTGCAGGCGCAGATCAGTCCGGTCAGCCCGCTGGGCGAGCATGTCGCGCCTGCTGATACCCGTGTCGGCCGCCTTGCCACGGGCGAAGCCCATCGCAGCCGCCTGCAGATCACGGAAAGCGGCCTGTACCGGATCGGTCTGCGCTCCTCGGAATTCGATGCCGTACTGCGGCTCGATGGGCAGGGGCTGATGATGGAGGATGACGACAGCTCGGGTGGCACCAATGCGATGCTCGAACTGTACCTCGAAGCCGGGGAATACGAGCTGGTCAGCGGCAGCTACGGCGATGAAGGGCAGGGCGGCTTCGTGCTGTCGGTCAGCGCGGCGCTGTGATCCGGGGGGGGGGCTGTAAAACAGGTTTCACCCATCTGAGGTATGATGACTGTCGAGTCGAAACCGTTCACGGTTCGACTCGATCGTCTGAATCACTACCCTGGAGGAGATTCATATGAAGCTGTATTACAGCCCGGGCGCCTGTTCCATGGCGGTCCATATCGTACTCATTGAGGGTGGTTTTTCCTTCGACAAGGAGCAGGTCGACCTGGCCACCAAGAAAACCGCTGATGGTACAGACTATACCTCGATCAACCCCAACGGCTACGTCCCCGCCCTGGCGTTGAACAATGGTGAGGTATTGACCGAAGCGGCGGTGATTCTGGCCTATCTCGCCGATCAGGTACCGGAGCGCAAGCTGGCGCCGGCGGCAGGCAGCATGGAACGCTATCGGCTGCAGGAGAAACTCAATTTCATCACAACCGAACTGCACAAGGGCTTCGGCTCGCTGTTCAATCCGGCCATGCCGGAGGAGTGGAGAGAGCAGGTGAAGCAGGGGCTGGGCAAGCGTCTGGCATATATTGCCGGCCAGCTTGAGAACAGACAGTACCTGCTGGGCGGCGAATTCAGCATCGCCGATGCCTATCTGTTCACCATTCTGGGCTGGAGCAAGCTGGTCAAGGTCGATCTGTCACCCTGGCCGGTACTGGCCGACTACAGTGCCCGCATCGCCCAACGGCCCGCAGTTCAGGCGGCGATGAAGGCCGAAGGTCTGATCAGCTGATCAACTGCGCAACTGACCGCCGTCACGGCGATCAGTTGCGTAGCACTTACTCTGCAAGCAGGGCGCGACCGCGCTGAACGGCAGCCCCGGCCTGGGCAGGTGCATCATCCCCATCAACATCGGCCCCGCAATAGCACCGGCCAGTTCCGCCAGGTGCGCCGTGGCCAGAAGCAGCATCGCCACTCCGGGAAGGCCGGCCGCCCCTTTATCAGGCATAGATAGGGATGTAGGCCTCTTCATAAGGTGTGGATTCGGGTAGTTGCTCACGGATGATCGCGATCAGATTGTCGAGTTGGGCTTTGCGGCAGTAGATCTTGCGCGTGGCGCGGATCAACTTGTCTTCGAGTTCAGCTTCGGGGTTGTAGTAGGAATAGCTCAAACCTATGATCGCGCGCCGCCGGAAGACGATCATCTTCGTGAAGTCACTCCAGGGCTGAACTTTATGCCGATACCTTTCATGCATTTCACGAAACTGACTCGACGTCCCCATTTTCAGATACATCAGCCCCATCATGCCCGGCCCGGCTATGGCGCCAATCAATGCCGCCGGGTGTATCGTGGCCAGCATCAGCATGAACACGCAGGTGATGCCGGCCGCCCACTTCAGCATCCGAGGCAGCCACTCGGGGAACTCCTTCCATTCGCAGAATTCCAGCCCTGAAGCGGTCAGCCGGTAGGCGAACTTGGTTGTCTGGTGGGTCATGCTTAAAGCAACACCACTGAGAACAGCAAAGAGCAGGATATCAACCACGACATGATAGCCGCCCAACGTACTGTGCCAATAGGCGGCTGCTAATGAAATCAGTGCAAAAATAACAAAAAGCCCATTTGCAATATCCGTGTTATACGCTCGCGCCCTCAATGACCATTCGGCCAGGGCCGGTTCATCATTGTACTGCCAGTCCAGCTGGGGCGGCAGGGTCAGGGGGTCGCGTGAGAACATCTGAAGTCTCCATGCAGCCAGCAACTAACGTTCGGCTGGCAACTTCTTTTTATTGGGCAGCATCACCCCATCAGGCATAGATAGGGATATAGGCCTCTTCATAGGGCGTGGATTCGGGTAGTTGCGCGCGGATGATAGCGATCAGCTCGTCAAGTTGGAATTTGCGGCAGTAGAGAAGCTCCTCCCAAGGGATCATTCGACCCTTGCCGCCATCACCCTCAGGGTTGTACCACTCGAAGTGCAGCCCAATGATGGAGCGCCGCCGAAACACCGTCATCTTGGTGAAGTCAGTCCACGGGTGAAAACCCTGATGAAACCGCTCATGCATGCGTCGGAACTGACTCGACGTGCCCATTTTAAGATACATCAGCCCCATCATCCCCGGCCCTGCTATGGCGCCAATCAATGCCGCCGGGTGTATCGTGGCCAGCATCAGCATGAACACGCAGGTGATGCCGGCCGCCCACTTCAGCAGCCGGGGCAGCCACTCGGGGAATTCCTTCCATTCACAGAACTCCAGCCCGGAAGCGGTCAGCCGGTAGGCGAACTTGGTTGTCTGGTGGGTTATGCTGAATATCATTAAGCCAAATAAAAGTAGGCCGAATATTGTTAACGACAGTTGCCAGAATAGGGGGCGATCAATGTCAAACCCCAGCCAAATAGCCATTGGTATAGCAATCAGGGAAACTCCTACGCACAGTCCATTGGCAACATCCGTATTATAGGCCCGCGCCCTCAATGACCACTCGGCCAGGGCCGGTTCGTCCTTGTACTGCCAGTCCAGCTGGGGCGGCAGGGTCAGGGGTTTGCGTGAGAACATCTGAAGTCTCCATAAAGGGTGCGGGCAGGGTAATCATTTGTGGTTGTATGGCAGTGCGTGAGAGAAACTCACCTTCCACCGGCCTATTCGACAGTGGGTCGCTGATCAGCTCGGCGGTTCGGGGGGCATTCATCAGCTTGGCCCTGAACATAAAACGCATGGGTTCACGCGCCTTATCCAGTTCCGGGTAACTCAGTTCCAGCTCGACATAGGACGCACCACTGACCGGTATCCATGTGCGCCAATGGTAATGGCTGGCATCCGCGGAATAATCATGGTCGCCCGGAAGTTTGTCGTTATGGCCGACCGGGGGCATATTCGACAGCGGGTCATCCCCCAGCGCCGGGCTCCAGTAGCCACCGCCCAGGCGGTCGTATACCTGCTGCTCCAGGGCGATCACGCTTCTGCTGGCCAGAAACCCGCCTGTCTTGCGTACAAATACGGCCTTGATCTCGCAACCCTGGCCTGCCAACTGGGCAGGGAGGCTGATCTGCAACCAGGCACCATCGAGCCCGTTCCAGTAAGGGTTATTGGTCGAGCGAACACTCACGTCCGGGGTCAGACATATCTGCGCCAGTTGCCAGAGACTCTGCCCGTGGGCTTCATCGGTGTCATCCATGGGGATGGCGGCCTTGCCCCAGTAGCACTGGTACAGCCAGAGTCGCAAACCCTCCCGATGATAAAGGCTGACTAGTACGCTGGCGACCAGATAGACCAGCCCTACAATAGCCAGTAAGCCAATCATCCAGCCGCCCATGACCCAGGCAAAGTTGAAGTAAAGACCTGAAAGGCTGCCGCCAACCTGGATTGCAGCGCCGATAGCCATCGCAGACAAAGCATAGCGTTGAATTTCCAGCGCCCTCGTTTGCTCGTGACTGGTCGCCCGCTCCATCTGTCGACTGACCTGCACAATCTCGCTGGCTGCCGCGATGACATTCAGTGCGGCCATGCCTGCGGTGCGAGCAATCAGGCGCTGGGCGAGCTTGGCGTGGGAAAGCTTGTCCGCCTTCAGCCAGACACGCGCCCCTGCCTGGGTCAACTCCAGTGTCTGCCCCCGAATTACACCTGTCATATTCCCCACCCGCGCCCACATCGGCATCACCATCAGCGCCATCAACAACGAGCCCGCTGTAGCCAGCGAAGTGAGCAGCTGGTTCTTTTCCTCACCGGTGAGGTAACCGTCGTGATGCACCGCTCGGGTGGTCACCATCAAATTCCACAGGCCGAGGCCGGCAAGCAGTACCGGCAAGGTTCCACCCAGGTTGACATCAACCCAGGCCTTGGTGCGCGCGGCATAGGCGGCTGGGCTGGTTGCCTTGAGGTGCAGCTGGGTCTGCATTTCGGACTGGCCGACCGTGAACAGCAACACCTCCAGCTGTTGGACGCTGACCGTGGTGCTGCGTGATTGGCCTTTCAGTACGCCATATACATGCAGTACGCCATATACATGCCGGGGCCGGTTGCTGTAGTGGTCTTGCAGCGCCGCATCCAGTGCACGCAGGTCCTGGCGTGCTGACTTCTTGTCGTACCAGTTGCCTGACCTTCGCAGTGTTCCCCGCTGACCTCGCCGCTGCTTGGCTATTGCCTGTTGGTCCATGGTCCATTGCTGCTGCTCACGGGCGAAGTTCCTGTTGAGCTTCAGGGCTACAATGTCAGAAACCTCATGGCTCACCACAATCTGGGTGAGCGAAAAGCGCAGCACCCGCACCGCCGTCGTCGGATTGTTGGCCAAAGCCTTGAGCGCCGGCAGGAACAGGGTCGACAACCGATTCCATACTTCACTGGCGCGTTGAAGAGTGGCCTGACGCAGAGCGTCCATGCTCATGCGAGCTGTCTCGGACAGGGAGCGGTAGAGGCGGCTGTTCTGCACCACCTCCAGACTGAGCAGCCCCTGAACATCCTCTACGCCCTTGAGCGTCCGCTGCCAGAAGTCGCTCCCGGTATTGATCTGGCCGCTGGTGTCCGACTGATTCCCCAGGCCATCGATCGTGCCGGTGGTGGTGTAGTTGTAGGCCATCTGTTCCAGGGCCTGGGCCAGCTCGCTATTGAAATTGAACAAGGCCAGACCTATGAGACTGTTCTCTTCCGTCATCTGGCGATACAACCATGCCTGCCCCTGGAATTCGAGCCTGGCCAACCGCATGATGCTGTTGTTCTGCGCGGGTGCGTCCACTTCGTCGCTGCTGCAGCCCCCCAGGCTCTGGGCGATTCCCTCAACCCACTCAAGCAGTTCTGCGCTCTGCTGTGCGTTGCAGGTGTCGTAGAACAGCGCTTCGGCTTCCGGTCTCAGGGACTCAAGCCAGCGAGTCAGATCAGTCTCGGAAACCCGCACGTGGTGGCGCAGACGCAGTAGTTCATCGGCCCTCTCATTTAGAAAAATGCAGACTTCGTCATAGCGCACATCGTTGCGCCAGGCGTCCTTGGCCCGCCAGTCTTCGGCCAGCTCACCCCATGCCGGGTGGTTGTGCGAGACCTGCCACTTGTCGCGCATGATAGCTATATCAATCTGGTGCGCACGCGAGGCGGCGTTAGCCCCGGCGAAATCAACATACACACTATGCGCTGTGGCATAACTGCTCAGAAAGCGATGGGCATCCGCAGTAAATGCAAGCCGCTGCTGCAGATCGCCCTTCACCGCCGTTGGCATGACTGCGTCCAGGTCGACACCGCAGGCCTGATGCACAGCCAGAGCACTTTGAATGGTGTTGCGATGTTGCATGTCAAACTCACCGATCTCAGCCAGGCGACCGTTGAGCTGCATGTTCAGATCCTGAATGACTGCCAGAGGATCATCCAGCGCGATGAACAATGCGGTGTCCTGATCCGGGACCGCGCCCAGCACCAGAGCGTCACTGATGCCGGGTTTGACCTGCATGGCCGGGTGCTCACTGTTCGGTTCCCCTGTGGCAGGCACGAACGTCGTTTCGAAATTGGGGACAGCTCCAGCGCTGCTGATATCGGCTACGGCATCGGCCAGGGTGCGCAATGGGGCGCCATGGGCGACCTCCAGGCTGTTGCAGTAATTGCGCAGATCCAGATGACGCATCCACTGTGCCTGCTGTTGGGCATTGCTGCGCATCCGTTCGCAGATACGCCACGTCCATTGCACCGGCGAGTAAGCCAGACGCAGACGACTGCTTCGCGGATAAAGCAGATAAGGTAGGGTTTCGCCAGGATTGTCACGCACATCCTGCCCCAGCTCTCGCTCGCCCCAGACCATGCGGGTGAACTGGTGGCCCTGTACGCGGTACTCATGAAAAGTGGATGCGATTTCATCCCAGACGTACAGCCAGCCATCACGCAACTGGCGCAGCGTATAGCTGCGCGACTCCAGAGACGGCAGATGCGCGGCGTCAAAACCTGGCGGCAAGGGGTTTGGGCCCTGTGAAGACCCTTTAGGTGGTGATTCATCCAGCGCATAGCGTACCGGGAAGATCGCCACTTCCTGTGCGCGCAGCGGGCATTGTGCATTGGCGCTGGCGGGCTTGTCTTCGAACTGCTGATTGCGTTGGGCCTGCGCGAGGGATAGTGGATGTGCGGCCGTCATGAGAGTCCCTTTTGCTGACAGTTGAGAGAATCGGCTTCGAAAGCCTGAATACGTGTATCCGGGGGGACGCGCGTCATATGAGGGTTGTCGGCCAGCCAGATGGCATACAGGCCATCCTCAGCACTGCACACCTCCTCGCCGAGCCGAGCATGCAGTTCCAACCAGATGGCGATACTACGTTCGGTCGTCAACCCCCAGGCTTGGGCGGCCTGATATTGTCGGGCAATCCAGTCGCCCCAATGATTGCCCTGCTTGTCCCTGAAGTCAGGTTGGGTCTGCTCAAACCAGCTATCAAGCCGGTCAGCAAAGCGCCTCTGATAGGCCAGCTCCAGCGCATCAATCTGGGGTTCTTCCAGATGACCTGGCTTGAGGCCCAATAAGCTGTTCGTCGGCATAGACGAATGAAAGCTGAGCCATTGCGTCTGTTCCTGCACTTGCCAACGAGGTTTGTGGGTAGCCAGCTGCCACTCATCTATCGGCCCCAGCACAGCAGCCAGTGCCTGCGGGCTGTAACTGGCCAACCAGTATTGAGCCACCAGCGGGTCGGCAAAACGCAACAGACTGTCACTCCCCAGGGCATCGCTGACCTGTATAAACTGGCGCAGATGGTCGGCAACCGTCAGCATGGGCGCTTTGCTGCGCAGTACTGACGCGCACGCCTGCAGTGCCGGATCACGCTCGACGTTCGTCAGCAGCCCCTGGGCCGAGAGCGGTTGCACCAGCACCGGGCCAATATCGGCCAACTCGCTCCAGCGAGTCCGTGCGTAGAGGGGTTCGACTTCCAGCGGCTCATCCTGCATATACAGCCACGGCAGCAGTTGCTCGCGCAGTACACCGTCGAACAGCAGATATGACTGGGCGTTTGCGCTCATCACCCAATCCTTTCCGCTGCCAGACCCGGCTGTTCAGATAGTTGGCAAATGGCGCAGCGCGGCGCTGCTTGCATCAATGCCTGACGCTGCGCGGGCACTAACACAATGCCTCCTTCTTCCACTTCGGGCGCCACACTCTCGCCTGGCACCAACGGCGTGGCTCCGGTGCCTTGACTTGGGCTGCCGCCGGAATTCATCTTTACGCTCGGCCCGACCAGAGTCACCCCACCGGGATCAAGTTTGACGAAGCTGCCACCCACCTTGAAGGTGATTTCGCTACCGGCTTCGAGCACCACTTTCATGCCGCTGGACAGGTGGATTTCCTGTCCAGCCTCGATGAACTGGCCCTGACCGAGTTTGATGTGCTGGTGGTGGGCGACGGTCAGGTGGTCGTCGGCCTTGATCTCGGTTCTGCGGTCGGCATCGGTGGTGTGGTGTTCTTCGGCCAGGTTTTCGGTGTAGCGATTGGCTTCGATGCGTTCGTGGCGCTCGTTACCGACGCGGATGTGCTGGTCGTGCTGGATGTTCTGGTCCCAGTCGCGCTGGGCGTGGATGAAGATCTGTTCCTCACCGGCCCGGTCCTCGATGCGCAATTCGTTGAAGCCATTGCCGCCGGGGCTGCTCAGGCTTTTGAAGACTGTTCGGGTTTTATGCTCGGGCAGTTCGTAGGGCACCGGGTGGGCGCTGTTGTACAGGCAGCCGCTGACAAGTGGCTGGTCCGGGTCGCCTTCGAGGAAGCTGACCAGCACTTCCATGCCGATGCGCGGGATGGTGACGCTGCCCCAGTGGTTGCCGGCCCAGTTGCTGGCCACCCTTAACCAGCAGCTGGTGTTGGCGTCGGCCTGGCCTTCGCGATCCCAGTGGAACTGGACCTTGATGCGGCCCTGGGGGTCGCAGTGGATCTCTTCGCCTTGGGGGCCGGTGACGGTGGCGGTCTGGGTGCCCAGTACTTTTGGCTTGGGGTGAGCGCGGGCTGGGCGGTGGGGGGTGGCCCAGGGGGTGGCGGTGAAGTGATTGCGGTAGCCTTGGGTGAAGGTGGGGTCCTCCTTGGCCCAGGACTTTTCCCCCTCTCCCCAGCCCTCTCCCGCGAGGGGAGAGGTAGTAAAATCGGTGCCGGCCGGTAACTCTGAGCTGGTTATAGATTCCTCTAGAACCTGCGGCTGCTTGCCTTCGTGATGTAGCTCGGTGATCAGCCAGAGGTCGTTCCAGCTGGTTCTGGGGTGGCCTTGCAGTTCGAGGAAGTGGCCGCTGCGCAAAGTAGGCTGATCGCTGTGGGCGGTGGCCTGGTGGTAGTCGCTGCGGTGGCGTTCCAGGGTGCGCTGGGCCAGTTGCTTGCCGCGGCTGCGGTCGGTGAAGCGGCCGGGGTAGTCGTAGTCTTCCAGGTCGGGCAGCTGTTCGGCCCGGGCCTGGCTTTCCAGCTGCAGGCGGGCCTTGTTGGGGTCGTAGTCGCGGCGGGTGACGCGGCTGGTGCGGGTTTCCAGTCTTACGCCGAAGCGTTTGATCACCGGCTCGTCGGCGACCATGCCGTTGCCCTGGTCAAAGCTGACCGGGGCGAGGCGCGGAAATACGGTCTGGTCATCGCCGAACACCAGCAGGTGGCCGTCCTGGCTGTGGCGGAAGTGGTAGTGGATGCCCTCTTCCTCGCACAGGCGCTGGATGAAGTGCAGGTCGCTTTCGTCGTATTGGGTGCAGTAGTCCCGTTCTGGATAGTCGCTTCCCAGCTGGAACTGGAAGGCGTCGCTCTGGATGCCGTGATCTTCGAGCACTCGGGCAATGATCTGCGGTACGGTCAGGTGCTGGAAGATGCGCTGGTTGTGGCGCAGGGACAGGTAGTGCAGGTGCGGTACCAGCTCCAGCCGGTAGCGGGTCATGCGCTTGCCGGACTCGCCGATGGCGGCGTGGTGGATCAGCCCGTGCAGGCCGGTGCCGTTGCCCAGATCGAGCCAGGCGTTGTGTTGCAGCAGGGCTTCCAGGTCCAGATCGGGCTGGTCGCTGACCAGCTGCAGTTCGATACGGTAGCACTGGCTGATCGCCTCGCGGGCACGGAAGGCCAGTACCTTGAAGTCGTGGTCGATGCCCGGCAGGGTCAGGGTGAAGTGCGGTTGGTCGGCGGGGGCAAACATCCTGTGTCCCTTGTCTGAAGAACAAAGGTGCCGTTATATCAAACCGGCGGCTGTGGGAGTGGTTCAGTGGGCCAAGCTGTGAGTCAGTTCGCAGTCACTAGGGAGTGTGGGAAGCAGTGGTTGATCAGTGAGTGGTCATCCGGGTCTGGGTTTCTGCTGGTCGCTCACGCTGTGCCACATCAATCCAGCTGGCACAGCGTGCGTTGACTATTACCGACCCAGCAACTCGCGACCGCGCTGAACGGCAGCACGCACCTGCGCCGGTGCGGTGCCGCCGATATGGTCGCGGGCATTCACCGAGCCTTCCAGGGTAAGCACCTCGAACACGTCCTGCTCGATCTGGTCGCTGAAGCGGCGCAGTTCGTCCAGGCTCATCTCGGCCAGGTCCTTGCCGCTGTCCACGCCGTACTTCACCGCATGCCCGACGATTTCATGGCAGTCGCGGAAGGGGATGCCTTTGCGTACCAGATAGTCGGCCAGGTCGGTGGCGGTGGAGAAGCCGCGCAGGGCTGCTTCACGCATCACCTCGACCTTCGGATGGATCGCCGGGATCATGTCGGCAAAGGCGCGCAGGCTGTCGCGCAGGGTATCTACAGCGTCGAACAGCGGTTCCTTGTCTTCCTGGTTGTCCTTGTTGTAGGCCAGCGGCTGGCTTTTCATCAGGGTCAGCAGGCCCATCAGGTGGCCGTAGACGCGGCCGGACTTGCCGCGGACCAGTTCGGGCACGTCGGGGTTCTTCTTCTGGGGCATGATGGAGGAGCCGGTGCAGAAGCGGTCGGGCAGCTCGATGAAGTTGAACTGGGCGCTGGTCCACAGCACCAGCTCCTCTGAAAAGCGCGACAGATGCATCATCGCCAGCGCCGCAGCGGCGCAGAATTCGATGGCGAAATCGCGGTCGGAGACGCCGTCCAGGGAGTTGCCGGAAATCGCCTCGAAGCCCAGCAGCTCACAGGTCAGCGCACGGTCGATGGGGTAGGTGGTGCCGGCCAGTGCTGCCGAGCCCAGCGGCATGCGGTTGACCCGCTTGCGGCAGTCCAGCAACCGCTCGCGGTCGCGGCAGAGCATCTCGAACCAGGCCAGCAGATGATGGCCGAAGGTCACCGGCTGGGCGGTCTGCAGGTGGGTGAAGCCGGGCATGATGACCTCGGCATGCTGCTCGGCCTGATCCAGCAGGCCGCGCTGCAGGCGCTCCAGCTCGCCTACGATGATGTCGATTTCCTCGCGCAGCCACAGGCGGATATCGGTGGCTACCTGATCGTTGCGCGAACGGCCGGTGTGCAGCTTCTTGCCGGTGATGCCGATGCGCTCGGTCAGGCGCGCCTCGATGTTCATGTGCACATCTTCCAGATCGACCCGCCAGTCGAACTGGCCGGCTTCGATTTCAGCGCGGATCGCCTCCAGCCCCTCGATGATGCTGTCGCGCTCGGCCTCGCTGAGCACGCCGACCTTCGCCAGCATGGTGGCATGGGCGATGGAGCCCTGGATGTCATGCTTGTACAGGCGCTTGTCGAAATCGACCGAGGCAGTGAAGCGGGCGACAAAGGCGTCCACCGGCTCGCTGAAACGGCCGCCCCAGGATTGGTTGGTAGTCTGATCTTGGCTCATGGGTCGGAGGGTTCCGCTGCAATGAAGTGAGAAAACGCATAGGATATCACTTGTCCCAGCACCCTTGGTGCCCGCTGGCGGAGACTGCGCGGATGAAGAACGGATTCTGGTCACTGTTGAGCAAGCCCCAACGCGGGAAGGAGTTCTTCCTTCCCGACCTCTGCTCCTCGGTTTCGGTGTTTACCCTGGTGGTACTGGCAGAACTCATGGTGCTGGTCTGGGTGCTTGCCCAGCCCGCCCCCGATGGTTTCGACTGGCTGCAGCTGGCCCTCGCCTCGCTGTTCGTGCAGTGGATCGTGCTGCTGTCCGCCGCGCTGCTGTGTCCGTTGCGCAGCTGGATGCGCCGGCGGTCCATGGGAGCGGCCATTGCCGGTTGCTACACGGTGGTGGTCGGCCTGACCCTGCTGTTCACCGTGCTGGCTGACTGGGTGCTGCAGCAGGGCATGACCGGAATGCCGGTGCTGCGCGGCGAGCAACTGCTGCGCCATGGGCTCATCGCTGCCATCATGACCAGCCTGCTGCTGCGCTATTTCTATCTGCAGCAGCAGTGGCAGATGCACAACCAGGCCGCATTGCAGGCGCGCCTGCAATCATTGCAGTCACGGATCCGCCCGCACTTCCTGTTCAACAGTCTCAACAGCATCGTCAGCCTGATCGGCAGCCAGCCGGACAAGGCCGAGAGCGCCGTGCTGGACCTGTCCGACCTGTTCCGCGCCAATCTGAGCGATGCCGAGGCGGTCGCCACCTGGGCCGAGGAGTACCGGCTGTGCCGCGGTTATCTGCGGATCGAGGAGTACCGCCTGGGGGGGCGTCTGCGGATGGACTGGCAGGTGGATGAGTTGCCGCCCGATCTGCCGATGCCGCTGCTGACCCTGCAACCCCTGTTGGAGAATGCCATTCTGCACGGTCTCCAGCCCAGTGTGGACGGTGGCGACATTCAGGTTACCGGCCACTATCGCAACGGCAGCGTTGAACTGCTGGTATCCAACAGCTGTCCACAGCAATCAGAACACCGTGGTGCCTGCATGGCGCTGGACAACATACGTGCCCGCCTGGCCGCGCTGTTCGGGCCCACTGCCCGGGTGGAAGCGTGGCAGGATGGGCCGCGCTACTTCAGCAGGCTGGTCTATCCTTGTAGGCAACCAATCACTTAACGCACAGGAAGTCATTCAGGCATGAAAGTACTGATCGCCGATGATGAACCTCTTGCACGGGAACGCCTGGCCAGGCTGGTATCCGCGCTGCCCGGGTATACCGCCCTGCCGGAAATGGCAGCCAACGGCCAGGAAGCGCTGGAGCTGGTGGAAAAGCTGCATCCGGACACCGTCCTGCTGGACATCCGCATGCCGGGCATGGACGGACTGCAGGCGGCCGCACGGTTGTGCGAGATGCCGGATGCGCCGGCGGTGGTGTTCTGCACCGCCCACGGCGAGTACGCCCTCGAAGCCTTTGCCGTGAGCGCCGTCGGCTACCTGCTCAAGCCGGTACGCAGTGAGGATCTTGCCGAGGCGCTGGGCAAGGCCCAGCGGCTCAATCGCATGCAGCTGGCCAGTCTGGGCCGGGCCGGCATCGCCAGCGAAACCCAGCAGGCGCGCAGCCACATCAGTGCGCGCACGCGCAAGGGAGTGGAACTGGTACCGATCGAGGATGTGCTGTATTTCATCGCCGATCACAAGTATGTGACCCTGCGCCATACCAACGGCGAGCTGCTGCTGGACGAACCGCTCAAGGCGCTGGAGGACGAGTTCGGCGAGCAGTTCGTGCGCATCCACCGCAATGCGCTGGTGGCGCGGGATCGCATCGGCCGGCTGCAGCGCACCTCCATGGGGCACTTCCATCTGCATCTGCGCGACCTGCCCGAGGAAACCCTGACGGTCAGCCGCCGGCACGTGCCCGGCCTGCGCAAACTGATGGAGCAGCTCTGAGCACGGCGGAGGGGGCGCGCATGGATGATAGCCGGGGCATGGCGTATCATGCCTGTTGATACAGGACGAGAATCCCATGAGTCGACATCTGCGAATTGCCACCCGCAAGAGCGCCCTGGCCCTGTGGCAGGCCGAGTACGTCAAGGCGCGCCTTGAACATTTTCATCCGCACCTCACCGTCAGTCTGGTGCCCATGGTAAGCCGTGGCGACCAGCTGCTGGACTCGCCGCTGGCCAAGATCGGCGGCAAGGGCCTGTTCGTCAAGGAGCTGGAGTCAGCCATGCTGGCCAACGAGGCAGACCTGGCGGTGCATTCCATGAAGGACGTGCCCATGCAGTTCCCCGAGGGGCTGGGGCTTTACGTCATCTGCGAGCGGGAAGACCCTCGTGACGCCTTCGTTTCCAATGATTTCGAATCCATTGACGCACTGCCTGAGGGCAGCGTGGTGGGCACCTCCAGCCTGCGCCGCCAGGCCCAGTTGATGGCCCGACGCCCGGATCTGAAGATCCGCTTCCTGCGCGGCAACGTCAACACCCGGCTGGCCAAGCTGGATGCCGGCGATTACGACGCCATCATTCTGGCCGCCGCCGGTCTGCGTCGTCTGGGCTTCCATGATCGCATCCGCAGCACGCTGTCCACCGAGATCTGCCTGCCCGCCGGCGGCCAGGGCGCGGTGGGCATCGAGTGTCGCACCGACGATACCGAGCTGCACGAGCTGCTGGCGCCGCTGAATGATACCGACAGCGCGCTGCGGGTACGCGCCGAGCGGGCGCTGAACAGCCATCTGAACGGCGGCTGCCAGGTGCCCATCGCCTGCTATGCCGAGCGCGCCGATGGCGAGCTGTGGCTGCGCGGGATGGTGGGCGAGCCCGATGGCAGCCGCCTGCTGACTGCCGAAGCCCGGGGGCCGGAAAACGAGCCCGAGAAGCTGGGTGTGGCAGTGGCCGAGGATCTGCTGCGCCAGGGCGCCCAGCAGATCCTCGATGCGGTGTATCAGGAGGCCGAAGGCAAGTGAGTCCGGTGCTGCTGACGCGCTCCGCGGAAGACAACCAGCGCCTGATTCCTCGCCTTGAGCAGCTCGGCATCGCTGCGCGCAGCCTGCCGCTGCTGCAGATCGAGCCGCAGGAGGAGACGCCGCAGCAGCGCAGCCTGATACTGGAGCTGGACCGCTACCACGCGGTCATGGCAGTCAGCCCGATTGCTGCCAGGCTCGGTCTGGAACGGCTGGATGCCTGCTGGCCCCAGCCTCCGGTGGGCATCGAATGGTTCGCTGTGGGCCCGGGTACGGCGGCGGTACTTCAGGA
Organism: Halopseudomonas pertucinogena; assembly: GCF_014646575.1. Classification (GTDB taxonomy): domain Bacteria; phylum Pseudomonadota; class Gammaproteobacteria; order Pseudomonadales; family Pseudomonadaceae; genus Halopseudomonas; species Halopseudomonas pertucinogena. The sequence continues at coordinate 17,472 of NZ_BMNN01000005.1, forward strand.
ATATGGCCTGCCGGTGCAGTTTCCGCTGGACGGCCAGGACAGTGAGGCGCTGTTGCGCCTGCCGGCATGGGAAAGACTGCTGGGGCTGCCCGATCTGCGGGTGCTGATCTGGCGCGGGGTGGGCGGTCGCGAGCACTTCTCCGTGACCATCCGCGGGGCCGGCGGCCGGGTGGATCTGCTCGAACTCTATCAGCGGACCATGCCGGCGACTCTGGAGCAGGATCTTGCCGCAGCAGCTGCCGAGGGCTGCAGCGGGGTGGTGATACTCAGTGGCCAGGCGCTGCAGCACTGGCAGCGTGCGGCTGGATCAGACTGGGAGCGCCAGCGACACTGGCGTTGCTGGGTGCCGGGCGAGCGCGTCGCCGGCCTGGCGCGGCAGCTGGGCTGCTCCGATGTGGTGTCCTGCGATGGGGCCGATGACGACAGCGTCATCGCCGCCATCCTGGCCCACCCAATCACGCCATAGGGGGAACAGCGTGGAACCGAACAACGATAACAATCAGCGCGGCGAGCCGCAGCAGCCGGAGCCTGCCGCCGCCGGCGGGTCTGCAGAGAGGACCACTACCGACGGGGCAGGGCGCAAGTCGGCATCCGCTTCGCTGCCGCCCCCCGTTGCCCCGTCCCGGAGCAGCCGGCGCGGCGCTCGCGGTAATGGCAATCGTGGCGTGGCAGTGCTGGCTCTGCTCCTTGCCGCCGCTGCGCTGGGGGTTTCCGGCTGGCAATGGTATGAGGACAGGCAACAGGGCGAGGCGCGGCAATCCGATCTGGCGCAGCTGGAAAACCGCCTGACCGAGCTGGCCAACGCCCAGCGGCAGAGTCGCAACAGTGCGGCCGAGCGTCTCGAAGGTCTGCCCGATGCCGATGGCTGGCAGCAGTCGCAGCGGCTGGTGGCCGACCTGCAGCGCAGCCAGCAGGCGCTGAGCCAGCGGCTCAGCGATCTGCAGGGTGATGCCCGGGCTGACTGGAAGCTGGCCGAGGCGGAGTACCTGCTGCGACTGGCCTCACTGCGGCTGCTCGCCGCACAGGATGTAAGCTCCGCCAGGGAACTGCTTGAAGCGGTGGACGATATCCTGCAGGACCAGCCCGACAGCGGCGTGTTCGCCGTGCGCGAGCAGTTGGCCCGTTACCAGACCCAGCTCGAGGCGCTGCCGGTAGTGGACCGGGCCGGTATCTATCTGAAGCTGGCGGCCCTGCACGAGCAGGTGGACAGCCTGGTAGCCCTGCCGGTCCCGGTGTTCGATCCCGATGAAGTCACTCCCGAAGAGGAATTCGAGGACCGGCTGGCCCGGCGTACCCGTGGCGAACGCATGCTGATGCGACTGGAGCGTTATGTGCGGGTGGACTTCCAGCGGGGCAAGGTGATCACCCCGCTGCTGGACGAGGCGGAGATGCAGCGCGTGCGGCGCACCCTGCAGCTCACTCTGGAGCAGGCCCAGTGGGCAGTATTGCGGGGCGAGGGCGAGGTCTACCAGGCCAGCATGGAACGGGCCGCGGGCATGCTCGAGCAGTTCTTCGAGATGGAGAACCCGCAGGTCCGGGCGATGCGCAGCCGCCTGGAGCGTCTAACAGCGGAGCCGATCACGGTGACTCCGCCCGACCTCGCGCCGCTGCAGCAGGGGCTGGCCAGTTACATCCAGAGCCGCAGGGCGCCGGCCAGTGGCAGCGGGGAGAGCGCCGATGAGTAAGAGCTATGTGGCGGTGCTGGTGGTGCTGCTGGTCGCCGCCCTGCTGGGCATGGCGGTGGCGGAGGACCCGGGATACCTGCTGATTGCCTGGCGCAACATGTCGGTGGAAACCAGTATCTGGGTAGGGCTGGCCTTCCTGCTCGCGCTGTGGCTGCTGCTCAACCTGCTGCGGGCGCTGGTGCGGCTGGCCAGCGCGTCCAGCCGCCGGGTTAACCCCTGGTCCCGGCGCAACCGTGCGCGGCGGGCCAACCAGGTCACCACCCGCGGGCTGCTGGAATTTGCCGAAGGGCACTGGGCGAACAGCCTCAAGCTGCTGCGCCGTTCCGCCCCGCACGCCGACCAGCCACTGATCAATTATCTGGCAGCGGCCCGTGCCGCCCACGAGCTGGAGGACTACCGCGAGTCGGACAACCTGCTGCGTGAGGCCCATGAATCCACACCGAACGCCGACGTGGCGATTGCCGTCACCCAGGCACAGCTGCAGATCGCCAGAGGTCAGCTGGAACAGGCACTGGCGACGCTGACCCGGGTGCGCAAGGACCATCCCCGGCACCTGTATGCGATCAAGCTGATGGGGCAGTTGTATCTGCGGCTCGAGGACTGGGAGCGGCTGGAGCAGTTGCTGCCGGAGCTGCGTCGCCACCGTCTGCACAGCGAGGCGGATCAGCTGGCGCTGGAGAAGCGGGTCTACAGCGCATTGCTGGTGCAGGCTGGCAAGCGCACCGAGGATGTGGTCACCGGCGAGGCGAACCCGGTCAGCCGGGTGTGGGAAAAGTTGCCGAAACCGTTGAAGCAGGATTCCACCCTGCTGGAGACCTACAGTCTGCAGCTGCGGGCATCAGGGGCGGAAGTGCATGCGGAGAAGGTATTGCGCGAGGCGCTCAACGACCGCTACAGCGACCGGCTGGTGCATATCTACGGGCTGGTTCGCGGCGCCGATCCGGCCCGCCAGTTGAGCTCGGCCGAAGCCTGGCTGGCGGAGCATCCCCATGACGCCACCCTGTTGCTGGCGCTGGGCCGGCTGGCGTTGCGCAATCATCTGTGGGGCAAGGCGAGAGAGTATCTGGAGTCCAGCTTTGCCAACCGCCGTGATATCCAGACCTGTGCCGAACTGGTGCGCCTGCTGGAGCATATGGGCGAGCATCAGGCTGCGCAGAAGATGCTGCGCCAGGGCTTCGCGCTGATGGTCCACGACCTGCCGGAACTGCCGCAACCCAGTCGGGCATGACGGTAATCGACCGGCGCCGCCGGCGGGGCGTCAGGCCCGCGCCGGTCGCGGCTCAATCTTCCCGCGGCGCGTAACTGAAGACATCGGAGTGGATCTGCTCCCGCACCGCCCCGGCGGCGAGCAGGGCGTCCAGGGTCGCGTAGACCATGGGCGGTGAGCCACACAGATAGATGTCGTAGTCCGCCAGCACGGCCAGATCCTCACAGACGGCTTCACAGAGCATGCCCTGACGACCAGGCCAGTCCGGCGTATCGCTGACCACCTGATGCAGGTACACATTCTCCTGCTGTTGCCAATGCTGCCAATGCGGCGCGCTGTAGAAATCCCCGGGGTGACGTACGCCCCAGTACATATGCATGGGCAGGGTGAAGCCCTCATGCAGGCAGAATTCGGTCAGGCTCTGCATCTGTGCCAGTCCGGTGCCGGCAGCCACCATCACCAGTGGCCGTTGCGGCAGGCGCGGCAGGCAGCAGTCCCCCAGCGGCGCGCGCACCCGTACCATGCGCTGCTCGCGAATGTGCTCGACCAGCGCGCGGGTACTGTCTTCCCGCAGCAGGATATGCAGCTCGAGCAGTCGCTCCTCATGGGGCGCCGAGGCTATGGAAAATGCTGACAGTTCGCCGTCCGGTCGCTCCAGCAGCAGGTACTGGCCGGCGTGATAGCGCAGGGGCTTCCCCGCAGGGGTGCGCAGCAGCACACGGCACACGTCACCGCCAACGTCCTGGATTTCGACCAGCTGGCAGGCGAGACTGCGCACCGGAAGCTCGTCCGGCGCCAGCACGCCCTGCCATTCCACCTCGCAGTCTTCCAGCGGCTCGGCAATGCAGGTGTAGAGTTCGCCGCGGGTACGCTCGGTGCCGTTCTGCGAAACCCGACCGCTGATCAGGTTGGCGGCACAGATATGGCAGTTGCCGTTGCGACAGCTCTGCGGCGCGTCAAAGCCCAGGCGGCGGACCGCATCGATGATGCGCTCGCCCGGCAACAGTTCGATGACATGCCCGGAGGGCTGCAGGGTAACCTTCATCAATCGATTCCCAGTTCGTGCCAGAGGGCATCCACGCGCTGCTGCACGGCGGGGTCCTGGACGATAGCGGTGCCCCACTCGCGGGTGGTTTCACCGGGCCACTTGTTGGTGGCATCCAGCCCCATCTTGCTCCCCAGCCCGGATGTAGGCGAGGCGAAATCCAGATAATCGATAGGGGTATTGTCGATCATCACGGTATCGCGCTTGGGATCCATGCGCGTGGTGATGGCCCAGATCACATCGTTCCAGTCCCGGATATTGATATCGTCATCCACCACGATGACGAACTTGGTGTACATGAACTGGCGCAGAAAGCTCCATACACCGAGCATCACGCGCTTGGCGTGGCCGGGGTACTGCTTCTTCATCGACACCACCGCCATGCGGTAGGAGCAGCCCTCGGGCGGCAGATAGAAATCGGTGATCTCCGGGAACTGCTTCTGCAGGATGGGCACGAACACCTCGTTCAGTGCCACACCCAGCACCGCCGGCTCATCCGGCGGGCGGCCGGTATAGGTACTGTGGTAGATCGGTTTCTCGCGCTGGGTGATGCGCTCGACGGTGAATACCGGGAAGCGGTCCACCTCGTTGTAGTAGCCGGTGTGGTCACCGAAGGGGCCCTCATCGGCCATCTCGCCCGGGTGGATCACGCCCTCGAGAACGATCTCGGCACTGGCAGGCACCTGCAGATCGGAGCCGCGGCACTTGACCAGCTCGGTGCGCTGGCCGCGCAGCAGGCCGGCAAAGGCGTATTCGGATAGGGTATCGGGCACCGGGGTAACCGCACCGAGGATGGTGGCAGGGTCGGCGCCCAGGGCCACGGCGACCGGGAAGGGCTCACCGGGGTGCTTCTCGCACCATTCGCGGAAGTCCAGCGCCCCGCCACGGTGGCTGAGCCAGCGCATGATCACCTTGTTGCGCCCGATCACCTGCTGGCGGTAGATACCCAGGTTCTGTCGGTCCTTGTTCGGACCGCGGGTGATGACCAGCCCCCAGGTGATCAGCGGTCCGGCATCGCCGGGCCAGCAGGTCTGCACCGGAATACGGGACAGATCGACATCGTCTCCTTCAAGGACGGTGGCCTGGCAGGGCGCATCGCGCACTACCTTGGGGGCCATCGAGATCACCTTCTTTACCAGCGGCAGCTTGGACCAGGCGTCCTTGAAGCCCTTCGGCGGGTCGGGTTCCTTCAGGTAGGCCAGCAGCTTGCCGATCTCGCGCAGCTCGCTGACGTCACTGGCGCCCATGCCCATGGCGACGCGTTCCGGCGTGCCGAACAGGTTGCCCAGCACCGGCATGTCGAAACCGGTGGGGTTCTCGAACAGCAGCGCCGGGCCAGCCTTGCGCAGCACCCGGTCACAGACTTCGGTCATTTCCAGAACAGGGGAGACGGGAGTCTGGATGCGCTTGAGTTCACCGCGCTGTTCCAGGCCCTTGATGAAGTCACGAAGATCGGAATATTGCATGGCAGCTTCAGGTCTCGGGGCTGCAGGCGGCGAGCTGATGGGTGATCAGGCGCGCTGCCTGCGAGGGTGTGTTGAGGCGGCAGCCGACGGCGCGGCGGCGGTCGGGCCACGCTGCGACGGCATGTCATGCACCGTCGACAGCGTGCCGCTGGCAGCTGGGATCAGTTCTTGGCGCGCTTCATCGACATGAAGAATTCGTCGTTGGTCTTGGTGTCCTTCAGACGATCCAGCAGGAATTCGATGGCGGCAATCTCGTCCATGGAGTGCAGGATCTTGCGCAGGATCCACATCCGCTGCAGCTCGTCTTCGCTGGTCAGCAGCTCTTCGCGGCGGGTGCCGGAGCGGTTGATGTTGATGGCGGGGAACACGCGCTTCTCGGCAATCTTGCGATCCAGGTGGATCTCCATGTTGCCGGTGCCCTTGAATTCCTCGTAGATCACTTCGTCCATCTTCGAGCCGGTATCAACCAGTGCAGTGGCAATGATGGTCAGGCTGCCGCCTTCCTCGATGTTGCGGGCCGCGCCGAAGAACCGCTTGGGTTTTTCCAGGGCGTGGGCGTCGACACCACCGGTCAGCACCTTGCCGGAGCTGGGAATCACGGTGTTGTAGGCACGGGCCAGGCGGGTGATGGAGTCCAGCAGGATGACCACATCCTTCTTGTGCTCGACCAGGCGCTTGGCCTTCTCGATGACCATCTCGGCAACCTGCACGTGACGCGCCGGCGGCTCGTCGAAGGTGGAGGCGACCACTTCGCCGCGCACGGTGCGCTGCATCTCGGTCACTTCCTCGGGCCGCTCGTCGATCAGCAGGACGATCAGGTGACACTCGGGGTTGTTGCGGGAAATGTTCGATGCCACGTTCTGCAGCATCAGGGTCTTGCCCGCCTTGGGCGGGGCGACCAGCAGGCCGCGCTGGCCCTTGCCGATAGGCGCACAGAGGTCGATGATCCGGGCGGTCAGGTCCTCGGTGGAGCCGTTACCCGCTTCCATCACCAGACGCTCATCCGGGAACAGGGGAGTCAGGTTCTCGAACAGGATCTTGTTCTTGGTGTTCTCCGGCCGGTCGAAGTTGATCGAATCGACTTTCAGCAGCGCAAAGTAGCGCTCGCCATCCTTCGGCGGGCGGATCTTGCCGGAAATGGTGTCGCCGGTACGCAGGTTGAAGCGGCGGATCTGACTCGGGGACACATAGATATCATCGGGGCCTGCCAGATAAGAGGAGTCGGCAGAGCGCAGAAAACCGAAACCATCCTGCAGAATCTCCAGGACGCCATCGCCGTGAATGTCTTCGCCGCCCTTCGCGTGCTTTTTCAGGATGGCGAAGATCACATCCTGTTTGCGCGAACGACCCATGTTTTCCAGGGCCATCTGCTCGGCGAGTTCGAGAAGTTCAGTTATGGGTTTTTGCTTGAGTTCAGTCAGGTTCATAGGTTCGGTGAGTAAGTGAGGTGTCTATCGGCAGGACGGGGTTAGTAACAGCCGCCATGTGGGGATGGGGCGATGGTTTGGCAAGTAGGGAAGCCAGTTGCCGCAGGGTGCGACAGGGAGTTGGAAAGCAAATCTAGCACCGCTCGGCGGCGTCGTCTACAGCTGTGACCAACAAAATCCATCCCCGGCGAGCCGGGGATGGCGGGAAAATCAGATGTTGCTGTCGAGGAAAGCAGCCAGCTGGGATTTGGACAGGGCGCCGACCTTGGTCGCCTCGACATTGCCGTCCTTGAACAGCATCAGCGTCGGGATGCCGCGTACGCCGTACTTGGGCGGGGTGTCGGTGTTCTCGTCGATGTTCAGCTTGCAGATCTTCAGCCGGCCTTCATAGTCGCGGGCAATGTCATCCAGTACCGGGGCAATCATCTTGCACGGGCCACACCATTCGGCCCAGTAATCGACCAGAACAGGGCCGTCGGCCTTCAGCACTTCAGACTCGAAGCTGCTATCGGTCACGTGCACGATCAAATCACTCATGAGTATCTCCAGAAAAGGTTCGCCAGGCGCGGATGAGGACGATAATAGCATTCCCCCGGGGAAGTGTGAAACGCCGCTGCCCCGATGGCGATCCCGGCCTGTTTGTCGCATCGGGCGGACAAGCGTCCCGATGGTTGGGTAGAATCTCGCCACGTTCAACAGGGGAAACGCGCATGGCGCAGAATGAGCAGCTGGATTCGCCACTGGTGGCGACCATCGATCTGGGCTCCAACAGCTTCCACATGGTACTGGCCAGGGTTGACCATGGTGAAGTGCGCATTGTCGAGCGGCTGGGCGAGAAGGTTCAACTGGCCGCCGGTCTGGACGAGAACGACAACCTGGCTGAAGATGCGATGCAGCGCGGACTGGACTGTCTGCGACGGTTCGCCCAGATGATCAATGGTCTGCCGTCCGGCGCCGTGCGCATCGTCGCGACCAGTACCCTGCGGGTCGCCCGCAACCGGGCCGATTTCCTACGCCGGGCGAAGGAGATCATCGGCCACCGGGTGGACGTCATCTCCGGCCGCGAGGAGGCCCGCCTGATCTACCTCGGCGTGGCTCACACCCTGGCCGATGACGAAGGCAAGCGGCTGGTGGTGGATATCGGTGGAGGCAGTACCGAGTTCATCATCGGCGAGCGTTTCGAATCGCTGCTGCGGGAGAGCCTGCATATCGGCTGCGTTTCCTTTGCCCGGCAATTCTTCCCCGATGGGCGCATCAGCGAGCGTGCCTATTCCCAAGCCTACACGGCGGCGCGGCTTGAGCTGATGCCGATCGAGCAGAACATCCAGCGGATGGGCTGGACCGAGGCCGTCGGTGCGTCGGGCACCATCCGCGCGGTCGGGCAGTGCATCCGTGGAGCCGGTCTGAGCAATGGCGAGGTAACCCGCGAGGGGCTGCAGCGGCTCAAGCGCAGGGTACTCAAGGCCGGTCATGTTGATCGGCTGACCCTGGCCGGGCTGAAGGCGGAGCGGCGGGGGATTCTGCCCTCGGGGCTGGCCATTGTGGAGGCGCTGTTCGACGCCCTCAACGTGCAGACCATGGTGCATTCGGAGGGCGCCCTGCGCGAAGGCGTGCTCTACGAGCTGCTTGGCCGCCACCAGCATGAGGATGTGCGCGAACGTTCGCTGACGGCGCTGGCCGAGCGCAGCCATGTCGATCAGGAACAGGCAGCCCGGGTGGAGCAGAAGGCCGCCAGCCTGCTCGGCCGGGTGGCCGACGCCTGGGGGCTGACCGACAGCAAGCATGCCGACCTGCTGCGCTGGGCCGCCCGGGTTCACGAAGTGGGTCTGGACATCGCCCACAGCCAGTACCACAAGCACGGTGCCTATCTGATCGAGCACGCCGACCTGCCGGGCTTCTCCCGCCAGGAGCAGCAGTCCATGGCGCTGCTGGTGCGCGGGCACAGGCGCAACCTGCCGTCCGATGAGAAAATTGCCGAGCTGGGTGAAGAGGGGCCGGCGCTGCGCCGGCTGTGCATGTTGCTGCGGCTGGCAATTCTCTATCACCATATCCGCGGCTATCAGGACATGCCCGCGCTGGAAGCCGAGGCCGACGACAGCGGCCTCACGCTGTACTTTCCGCCGGGCTGGCTGGAGCAGAATCCGCTCACCCAGGCCGACTTCGCCCAGGAAGCCGGCTACTGGGCGAAGATCGGCTACAGGCTGACGGTATTCTGAGACGAGCTGGCGAGCTTCTCCAGCAGGGTGGCCTGGACGCTGCGCGGGTTCTGGTTGCCGGTGGGCGTGCTGCGCAGGTAGCTGCCGTCCGGCTGAAGCAGCCAGGCCTGAGTGTTGTCGCTCAGATACAGCAATAGCTCCTGCTTGGCGCGGCTGACCAGCTTCTTGCCCTCCAGCGGGAAACAGCTCTCGACCCGCTTGTCGAGGTTGCGCTCCATCATGTCCGCGCTGGACAGCCAGATCTGTTCCTCCCCCTCGTTGAGGAAGTAATACATCCGGCTGTGTTCGAGGAACCGGCCGATGATCGAGCGCACACTGATATTGTGCGATACGCCCGCGATGCCCGGTCGCAGGCAGCACATGCCGCGGATGATCAGCTCCACCTTCACGCCGGCCTGGGAGGCCTTGTACAGCGCCTTGATCACCTTCACGTCAGTCAGCGAGTTGGCCTTGGCGATGATGTGCGCGGGTTTTCCCGCCTGGGCGGCCAGGGCCTCGCGGTTGATGAGCTCCAGCAGCTTGCGCTTGAGGGTGAAGGGCGCCTGCAAAAGCTTCTTCATGCGCTGGGCCTTGCCCATGCCGATCAGCTGATTGAACAGCTTGTGCACGTCTTCGGTCATGGCCAGGTCGGAGGTCAGCAGGCTGTAGTCGGTATACAGCCGGGCGTTACCCGCGTGGTAGTTGCCGGTGCCCAGGTGGGCGTAGCGGCGCAGCTCGCGATCTTCCCGGCGCAGGATCAGCATCATCTTGGCGTGGGTCTTGAATCCGACCACACCGTAGATGACCACCGCGCCGGCCTGCTGCAGGCGGCTGGCCAGCTGCAGGTTGGATTCCTCGTCGAACCGCGCGCGCAGTTCGATGACCACGGTCACCTCCTTGCCATTGCGCGCCGCGTCCACCAGCGAATTGACGATTTCCGAGTTGGCCCCGGTGCGGTACAGCGTCTGCTTGATTGCCAGCACGTTGGGGTCCTGTGCTGCCTGGCGCAGCATGTCGACCACCGGGCTGAAGGACTCGTAGGGGTGCAGCAGCAGGATGTCCTGCTTGCGGATTGCCGGGAACAGGTTGTCCGGGTTGGTCAGAATCCTGGGAATGCCGGGAATGAACGGTGGAAACTGCAGCTCCGGGCGATTGTCCAGCCCGGTGATGGAGAACAGCCGGGTCAGGTTGACCGGGCCGTTGACCTCATACAGCTCGGACTCGCTGAGGCCGAACTGCTTCAGCAGGAAGTCCGACAGGTGCTTGGGACAGTTGTCTGCTACCTCCAGCCGCACTGCATCACCGTAACGGCGTGACAGCAGCTCGCCGCGCAGGGCACGCGCCAGGTCGTCCACCTCGTCCGGGTCGACATCGAGATCGGCGTTGCGGGTCAGGCGGAACTGGTAGCAACCGCGTACCTTCATGCCGGGGAACAGGTCGTCGGCATGGGCATGGATCATTGAGGACAGGAACACGAAGTTGTCACCGCCGTCGCACAGCTCGTCGGGCACGCGGATCAGCCGCGGCAGCGAGCGTGGAGCCGGAATGATGGCCAGACCGCTGTCCCGGCCGAAGGCATCCACCCCCTCCAGTTCGACGATGAAGTTCAGGCTCTTGTTCACCAGCAGCGGGAAGGGATGGGTGGGATCCAGGCCGATCGGGCTGATGATGGGTGCGATCTCGGCACGGAAGAAGCGCCTGACCCATAGCGTCTGCTTGTATGTCCACTGGCGACGGCGGATGAAGCGGATCTTCTGGCGGGCCAGCTCCGGCAGCAGGATGTCGTTGAGTATTGCGTACTGGCGCTGCACCTGCTGGTGGGCAATCTCGCTGATCTTGGTCAGCACCTGATGCGGCTGCAGGCCATCCGCGCCGGTCAGTTCCCGGGCGAAGGTGATCTGCTGCTTGAGCCCGGCCACCCGGATCTCGAAGAACTCGTCCAGGTTGCTGGAGAAGATCAGCAGATACTTCAGCCGCTCCAGCAACGGATAGGACTCATCCAGCGCCTGCTCCAGCACGCGGATATTGAACTGCAGCTGGGACAGCTCCCGGTGGATGTACAGCTCGGGGGAATCCAGCGAGGGGACGATCGGCTCCACCGGCACCGGAAGCGCGGCAGCCGGCGGTTCGGGCTCTGCAGCAAGCTGCGTAACTGTGGTGTCCTGCTGCGGCCAATCCGGCTCGCTGGTGGCGTCCCGCATCATCTTCCTCTGGTATCAGTTGCGCCCGCGCAATTGCCGGGCTGCGTGTTTTGCGTAATAGGTGAGAATGGCATCGGCGCCGGCCCGCTTGATCACCGTGAGCGACTCCATGATCACCGCCTCGCTCAGCCAGCCATTGGCAATGGCGGCCTGGTGCATGGCGTACTCACCGCTGACCTGGTAGACGAAGGTGGGCACCTTGTGATGCTCCTTGACCCGGTGAACGATGTCCAGGTACGGCATGCCGGGTTTGACCATCACCATGTCGGCGCCCTCGGACAGGTCCATGGCTACCTCGTGCAGGGCCTCGTCGCTGTTTGCCGGGTCCATCTGATAGGTAGACTTGTCGGCCTTGCCCAGGTTCGCCGCTGAGCCTACCGCATCGCGGAACGGGCCGTAGTAGGCGCTGGCGTACTTGGCCGAGTAGGCGAGGATACGGGTATCGATATGGCCCGCCTCCTCGAGTGCCTCGCGGATCGCCAGGATGCGGCCGTCCATCATGTCGGACGGAGCCACGATATCCGCGCCGGCCTCGGCATGGGACACCGCCTGCTTCACCAGCGCCTCGACGGTCACGTCATTGAGCACATATCCCTGCTCATCGATGATGCCGTCCTGGCCGTGGGTTGTGAAGGGGTCCAGCGCCACGTCGGTAATCACCCCCAGCTGAGGGAAGCGCTGCTTGAGCGCGCGGGTAGCCCGTTGGGCAAGGCCCTCCGGGTTCCACGCCTCGGCCGCGTCCAGCGACTTGGCCGCAGCGGGTGTCACCGGGAACAGCGCAACGGCGGGAAGGCCCAGCTCGACCAGTTCGGCCGCCTCTTCCAGCAGCAGGTCGATGGACAACCGCTCGATACCCGGCATGGAGGCCACCGGCTCGCGCTGCTGATTACCCTCGAGAACGAACACCGGGTAAATCAGGTCGTCCGTGGTCAGGCGGCTTTCGCGCATCAGGCGGCGGGAGAAGTCGTCCTTGCGCGCACGGCGCATGCGGGAGAGGGGGAAGGGGCGTTGGGCAGGTTGAAATGTCACGATGGCTCCCTGGGTGTCTGAACACCGGTCAGAATGGCGGAGTGGAAGACCGGCTGAGCGGCGGGGTGGGCAGGTGGAGGTTGTCGCTGCGACCAGGCCGGAGTGGCTCAGGTCTTCCTTATACGTCGAGATTATGACGGAATTGAGACAGTAAACGTAGGGCCATGTTGTCGCGCAGCTCGTCACAGGGTTCGGTGCTGACCTCAACACGGTTGCGGCCCATTGCCTTGGCGCGGTAGAGCGCCGAGTCTGCGGCCGCCACGAGCGCGGTGTAGTCGTGACCATAGATATCGGTACTGGCGACGCCGAGGCTGACGCTCAGCACCACCGCCTGGTCGGAGATGGGCTCGGCGTGGCTGCAGATGGCGGTGCGGATGCGCTCGGCCACTTCCTGCGCGTCGCCGGCATCCAGACCGGGTAGCAGCAGCACGAACTCCTCACCGCCGAACCGCCCCAGCAGGTCGTTGCTGCGCATGTGCTGGCGGATGCGGGTGACCAGGTGGCAGAGCACCGCATCGCCGGTCTGATGACCGAACTCGTCGTTGATGCGCTTGAAGTGATCGGCGTCGACCATCACCAGGGTGGCGGGAAGCTCCTCGTGCATGGCGCCTTCCAGCACCGCCTGGGCACGATCATGCATGCTGCGGCGATTGAGGGTGCCGGTCAGCGGGTCATGTTCGGACAACTGCTGCAGCGCCAGCATGGTGCGGTAATGGGTCATCAGGATGAAGCCGCCGGCCATGCCGATCTGGGCCACCATCACCCCGAGCAGGGTAGCATGTTGCAGGCTCCGCTCGAGATTGATCTCGGTGGCAGATATCAGTGTCTGCTCGGCGCCCAGCGCTGCGCGCGCCAGCAGGCCGAACCCGCTCAACAGCATGATGCCGCCGGTGAACCAGTAGGCCCGTCGCAATGGGGGGCGGGCGGGTACCAGCAGCTCGCGGGCCGAGAGCAGCGCCAGGACTCCGAGGCAGATGCCGATGCTGGCCTGACGGGCGATGGCGCTGTCCTGGATGTAGTGAAAATAGGCGAGCAGCAGCATGACCAGTACTGCGGCGAATATGGGGCCGGCCTGGGGCTGGCTCGAGCCCTTGAAGGCCCTCACCCCCAGCCAGATCACTCCCAGCCCGAGCGCCATCAGCCCGGCGGCGAGAATTTGCGAGATACTGTGGTGCAGCAGGCCCTGGCTGATGTTCAATACCAGCCCCATGGTCAGCGCGAGATTGCCCAGCGCCCAGTGGCGCAACCCCTTTTCACTGCCCGAATGCCACGCCGCCATGATGAGGACCAGGGTCATGCCCAGGGTAACCAGCACCAGCGCGAGGGCCAGGGAGAATGTGTTCAACTCGGTGTGCATGGTGCGGAATTCATCCTTGTCCGTCTCCACTGCGGGGGTAACGGACATGTTCCAGCGTGACCGATAAGACTAGAACTCCTGCGCGTCAGTTGAAAGCGCCAGCTTCGCAGGATGTGCGGAGGTTGGCAGAAGAAGGCTAGCCCAGTGCCATCATATGGCTGGCGGGCGGACTTCCGCAATCGATTATTGAAGGTGATAAATGAAGACATGGGGCGTCCGCTGGCTGCTGGCCGGTATCTGGATAATCGCGATCGGCTGGGCCTGGTGGTGGCTGGATGGCCGGCATGAGCGCACCTTCGAGCGGCCTGCATTCTTTGCCGGAGTAGAGGTGGCAGCGCCTTTCAGCAGTGGCCAGGTCCAGGTGGTGCATGTCTGGCAGAACGAATGTCCCTGCAACGCCGGTCATGAGGCCTACATCAACGAGATGACCCGGCGTTTCGGCGCGCAGGGCGTACGCTTCGCCCGGGCGGGGAGTTCGCCCGGCGGTCGTGGCGACATCCTGGCGGAGCTGCCGCATTGGCCACTGCCGCAGGCATGGGCCGGCTGGCCCGGCGGCCCTTCGGTGGCCATCTGGGACGCCAGCGGCAAGCTCGCCTACGTCGGGCCCTACAGCGATGGTGCCAGCTGCAATGCCGAGAGCAGCTTCATCGAGCCGGTCCTCCAGGCCCTGCTGCAGGGCCGCACGGTGCAGGCGGCGCAGTACGACACCGTCGCCTGCCTGTGCGAACTGGATGAGGAAGCGTTCGGCGACTGAACGCCCCTCAGGGCACCGTGGGGGAGCTGAACCGGGAGGGCCGGGTTCAACCCCGGCCATTGGGTTGCTGCGAGGCTGTCGGGTCGAGATGGAACTCGACCTTCCCGGAGGGAGAGAGCTGCTGGGTGTGGGAGCGCGGCTGGCGGGGCGCGGTGCCGGGAGGGCCGGGTTCCATCCCGGCCATTTGGGTTGCTGCTAGGCTGTTGGGTCGAGATGGAACTCGATCTTCCCGAGAGGGCGGGGCGCTGCTGGGTTAGCGCGGGGCTGGCCGTTGTGCAGTATTACTTGCCCAGGCCTTTGGCGAGCAGGCGGTCCAGGGCGTTGGCGAAGGCCTGTTTGTCCTTGTCGCTGTAAGGTGCCGGACCGCCGCGGCCGGCGAGGCCGGCACCGCGCAGTTCGTCCATCAGGTTGCGTACGGCGAGCCGCTCGCCGATGCTGCCCTTGTCATAGACCTCTCCGCGGGGGTTGATGGCGGTGATGTTGCGGGTGACCAGGCCGTCGGCCAGCGGAATATCCGCCGTTACCACGAGGTCCCCCGGCACGGCATGCTCGATGATGTACAGGTCCGCGACGTCCGCGCCCCCCGGTACCACTACCTGACGCACTCCGGGCGCTGCCGGCAGACCCAGCGACGTGTTGGCCACCAGCACCAGTTGCAACCCGCGGCGCCGCGCGGCGCGCAGCATGATTTCGCGCACCGGGCGCGGGCAGGCGTCGGCATCGATCCACAGAGTCATGAGGCCTCCGTCAGCTGGGCCTGCAGCTCTTCCAGCGCCTCGTGGGCCTCCAGCCATTGCAGCTCAAGCTCCTCGATCCGCTGGCGGCAGTCAGCCTGGCGGCCGAGCAGGGCCTTCAGCCGCTCGCGCTGGCTGTCGCTGTAGATGTCGTTATCGGCCAGCTCGGTCTCGATGCCGGCCATTTCCTGCTGCGCCTTGTCGAGCTGCTGTTCGAGCCGGTCGGCGGCCTTCTTCAGTGGCGCCAGGCGCTGGCGCTGCTCGGCGGCCAGGCGGCGCTGGGCCTTGGCGTCGAGCTTGGGTGCAGCAGCTTCGCTGGTCGGCGGATTGGCAGCGCTGGCCTGTTGTTGGCGGAACTGGGCCAGCCAGCGGGTGTAACTGTCCAGATCATCGTCGTAGACCTGCAATCGGCCATCGGCGACCAGCCACAGCTCGTCAGTGGTATCGCGGATCAGTGCGCGGTCGTGGGACACCAGCAGCATGGCCCCGTCGAACGCCTGCAGCGCCAGGGTCAGGGCGTGGCGCATCTCCATGTCCAGGTGGTTGGTCGGCTCGTCAAGCAGCAGCAGGTTGGGCTTCTGCCAGGCAATCAACGCCAGTGCCAGGCGCGCCTTCTCGCCCCCGGAGAAGTGCAATACCGGCTCCTCCGCCCGGCTGCCGTGAAAATCGAAGCCACCGAGGAAGTTGCGCAGCTCCTGCTCGCGGGCCTGTGGCGCCAGTCGGGCCAGGTGCAGCAGCGGGCTGGCCTTGGGGTCGAGGCTGTCGAGCTGGTGCTGGGCGAAATAACCGATCGCCAGGTGCTCGCCGGTCTTAAGCTCGCCGGCGATCAGTGGCAGCGACCCGGCCAGGGTCTTGATCAGGGTCGACTTGCCGGCACCATTGGGACCGAGTACGCCGATGCGCGCGCCCGGCGCCAGCTGCAGCTTGACGTTCTGCAGGATCGCCTGGCCGTCATAACCCAGCGTGCCTTCGCGCAGATCCAGTAGCGGGTTGGACTGATTGTCGGCTTCGCGGAAGCTGAAGTTGAATGGCGAGTCCACATGGGCCGGGCTCAGCAGCTCCATGCGTTCCAGTGCCTTCAGGCGGCTCTGCGCCTGACGGGCCTTGGTGGCCTGGGCGCGGAAGCGGGCGATGTACTTCTGCATGTGCTCGCGCTGGGCCTGCTGCTTCTCGAAGGCTGCCTGCTGCTGGGCAAGCCGCTCTGCGCGGGTGCGTTCAAACTGGCTGTAGCCTCCACGGTAGAGCGTCAGCTTGCGCGATTCCACATGCACGATGTGCTCGACGACCGCATCGAGAAAGTCACGGTCATGGGAGATCAACAGCAGCGTGCCGGGGTAACTCTTCAGCCAGTCCTCGAGCCAGAGGATGGCGTCCAGATCCAGGTGGTTGGTGGGCTCGTCGAGCAGCATCAGGTCGGATGGGCTCATCAGCGTCTGGGCCAGGTTCAGGCGCATCCGCCAGCCACCGGAAAATTCGCCGACCCGCGACTCGCATTGCTCAGCGGTGAAACCCAGCCCGGCCAGCAGGGTACGGGCGCGACTGTCGGCGCTGAAGCCGTCGTGGGCTTCCAGTTCCGCATAGAGGGTGCCAAGCTGTGTCGCATCCTGCTGCGCTTCGGCC
Source organism: Halopseudomonas pertucinogena (assembly GCF_014646575.1). Lineage (GTDB taxonomy): Bacteria > Pseudomonadota > Gammaproteobacteria > Pseudomonadales > Pseudomonadaceae > Halopseudomonas > Halopseudomonas pertucinogena. The sequence continues at coordinate 34,192 of NZ_BMNN01000005.1, forward strand.
GCGGCCAGTTGCTGCTGGATCCGCCGCAGGCGCTGATCACCGTCCAGTACATAGTCCACGGCGATGCGCTCGAGATCGTCGATCTCCTGGCGCATGTGGGCGATGCGCCAGTCCGGCGGCAGGTAGCAGTTACCGGCGTCGGCGGTCAGCTCGCCACGCAGCAGGGCGAACAGGCTGGATTTGCCCGCGCCATTGGTGCCGAGCAGGCCCACCTTCTGGCCCGCGTGCAGGGTCAGGTCGGCGCTGTCGAGCAGCCGCTGGGGGCCGCGTTGCAGGGTCAGGGATTCAATCTTTATCATGGCGCGGAGTATATCAGCGTCGGGGAGTGAAGCGATGGCCGGACTGGCTGATTATGCCGGCTGGCTGTATGGGCAGCCGGGCATGCAGACACTGCTGCTGGAATTGCAGGACGAAGCGGGACAGGACGTGCTGCTGATGCTCAGCGCCTGCTGGCTGGGCCGACAGCAGCGTGAGGCTGAGCCGCAGCTATGGCAGGAACTGCACGCAGCCCAGAGGCCCTGGCGGGAGAGGGTGATCCAGCCGCTGCGGCAGGTCCGCCGGGGGCTGGCGGGCAACCCTGATGTCGCTGCGCTGTATGAGCAGGTCAAGGCCTGTGAGCTTGCCGCCGAATGGCATCAGCTCACTGTGCTCGAGCGGTTATGCGCCGGCGCAGCCGGCACCGGGCAAGCGCCGCGCGACTGTGTGCTGGCGCATCTGGCCCGATGTTGCGGCAGCACGCAGGATGTCCGTCTGCACACCCTCGCCTCTGCCGCCCTCGCCGGCTAGCCCTGCGGCTCCGGTGGTACAGCCGGTTGAGCCGCCTCCCCTGACGCCGCTGCCGGCCGACGGCCCCGCGAGCGGCGACCGGCAGGACGCCTGGCGGCAGCTGCTTCCGGGTTGTTGCGCTTCTCGATCGCCTGGCTCGCCTGGTGATCGATTCGCTCAAGGCCCTTGGCCAGACGCAGGGTCTGGCGCACATCGTTCTGCAGCTGGCGGACATAATCCTCCGCCTCGCTGCGTGCCCGCCTGACGGCCTCCATCCGTTCGTTCAGTTCATTCAGCTTGCCCTGACGCTTGTCCGAGGACGCGCCGTCAGCGTTGTCCCCGGCGAGCTTCTGCTGGGTCTGCTCAAGCTTCTCGGCGATCTTCTGCTGTTCGCGGTCGAGCTTTTCCAGCACCTTGCGCGCATCCGTCTGGGCCTGGTCACAGGCTTCGGCAAGGTGATCGTTGAGCGTGCGCGTCAGCACCTGCAGCAGATGCAGCGGTGTCTGGACCGCTGCTTCGGTTTTTCTGTCTTTTTCCGGCACGCTCTACTCCACTGTTTCGCTGACACACTCGGGGGTGCGGTTGGCGGTGTGCAGTATCTCGATCAGGCAGTCTTCCAGCTCGAAGCGCTCATCCAGCAGGCCGCCCATCTTCAGCAGCCGCGATTGCATGACGTCTTCCTTGAGTACCCGCTTGGTCTCGGCGCCGTAATAGTCGTTGAAGATCACCGCGAACTGGGTAATGGTCTCGATGCGCGGCATCACCCGGGACATCAGTTCGAGTGCGCGCTCGTTGCCGGCTTCCTCGGCGCCGCGCACCAGTTGTTCATAAACAGCAAAATGCCCTGCCGACACATAATCGAGCAGGGCACTGCAGAAGAGGTTGAGTTGCTGTTGCAGGCTGGTATCCGGCGCAGTCCGATCGCGCAACGCAATGTAGTGCTCCACGAGTTCCTTTCGATCAGCAAGCCAGCGATCAATGAGTCTGTCGACTCCGCCCCAGCGTTCCTGGGCTGTTTTGCACCTTTCCAGCATGGTCCACCTCGTCTTGCCTTGTGAGCGTTATAGGGATGGCTGTTCCCGTGGGACGAACAGAATAGGCCAGTCGGTGTGCCGGTATCAAGCGCCGTCAGTCCTCGCCCCGCAGCAGCTGGACGAGCCCGAACAGCGCAAAGCCGATGAAGGCCAGCAGGGTGCATTCGGCGATGCTCAGGCCGAGGAAGGTCCAGGTCACCCTGGCACAGTCTGCGGTGCCGCTGAACAGCAGCGTCAGCATTTCCACCACTGGCAGCACGTCGATCATGTAGTCGAGACTGGGCAGACAGGAGGGCAACTGATCGGCGGGCTGGTGCTGCAGCCAGACCTGGCGGCCGGCGGTGGCGGCGCCGAACACGCCGAGAAGCAGCACGCCAGCGGCATAGCCGCGCGCCGCCAGGCTGCGCCTGCGGCCAGAACGGGGCTGGGGGTTGTGCAGCACCGCAGCCAGGCACACCAGGCCGATCAGCAGGAAGGCAAAGCGCTGCACGATGCACAACGGGCAGGGCAGCAACCCCATGACGTACTCCATGTAATAGGCCGTTGCCAGCAGCATCACGCAGACGATGAAGGCGATGAGATGAAGCGGGCGGGAGGCAGGCAGGGTCATGCGCATATCCATAGGGCCGGAGCGACGTGGGAGTTGAAAGTCGGCCCTTCTGCCGTGGGTGGCGGCAGAAGGGTAGCCGTCAGGCGTTGGCCTGTTCGGCCTCGGCCAGACGACGCTGTTCGGCCTGGGCGAACAGGGCGTCGAAGTTGACCGGCGCCAGCATCAGGGGAGGGAAGCTGCCCCGGGATACCAGGTTGTCGATCGCCTCGCGGGCATAGGGGAACAGGATGTTCGGGCAGAAGGCACCGAGGGTGTGGCGCATCGAGTTCTCGTCCAGTCCGGAGATGGCAAAGATGCCGGCCTGCTGGACTTCGGCGATGAAGGTCACCTCCTCGGCACCGTTGGTGACGGTGGCCGACAGGCTCAGCACAACTTCGTAGATGTCGTCCTGCAGCTTGTTGTGGCGGGTGTTCAGGTCCAGGTTAACCTGCGGATTCCACTGGGCCTGGAACACCGCAGGGGCCTTCGGGGATTCGAAGGACAGGTCCTTCACATAGATGCGCTGCAGGGCAAACTGCACCTGCGGCTGGTTGGCGCCATTGGCGGTTGCGTTCTGTTGTTCTTCAGCCATGTTCAATCCTTGTTGTGTCCGTGGAGGCAATCAGCCTGCCAGCATTGTATCCAGTTTGCCGCTGCGATCCAGCGCTATCAGATCGTCGCAACCACCTACATGCGTGCCGTTTATCCAGATCTGAGGCACTGAGCTGCGGCCGGCCTTGCGGGCCATTTCCGCACGCAGATCAGGTTGGCCGTCAACCACCACTTCGTTGAAGGCGAGGCCCTTGCTGCCGAGCAGTTGCTTGGCACGGATGCAGTATGGGCAATAGTTGCTGCTGTAGATGGTGATGTCAGTCATGTCATTTAACCAGGGGCAGATTGTCTGCGCGCCAACCACTGATTCCATGTGCCAATCGGCTTATCTGCGTATAGCCAGCTGCCTTGAGCTGTCTGGACGCAGCGCCGGAATGTTGGCCGTTGGCGCAGGCCAGAATGATGGGTTTTTCCTTGTACTTGTCCAGTTCGACCATGCGGGTGGCGAAACTGTCCAGAGGAATGTTGATCGAATCGACAATATGCCCGGCGGCGAACTCCTTCTTCGGACGCACATCCACCACCAGCGCGTTCTCGCGGTTGATCAGTGCCGTCGCCTGCTGGGAAGTCAGCGCCTTGCCGGACTTGCGGCCCTCGGTGAATATCAGCAGCGCAAGTACAACCAGAAAGGCGCCGGTCAGCCAATAATGATTGCCTATGAATTCGATAAGCTGTTGTAGAAACTGCATAGAAGTAAAATCCGCTACCGTATTGAGGGCCGCCAGTATACACAGCCCTCCGCAGCTGCAGAACCATTGCCGGGCATGACACGCCGGACCCGGGCAAGTAAACTTGCGGCAGCATCCTGCCGGCACGGCAGACAATTCCTCTTACCTCTATCACACAGCGAGTAATCGGATGACAGCAGCTCCCAAACCCGTGGTATTGATGATTCTGGATGGATTCGGCTACAGCGAGTCCCCCGAGTCCAATGCCATCATGGCCGCCAATACACCTGTATGGGATCGCCTGTGGGCGAGCGCGCCACGCACGCTGATTTCCGGCTCTGGCATGGATGTGGGGCTGCCGGACGGCCAGATGGGCAACTCCGAGGTGGGGCACATGAACCTCGGCGCTGGCCGGGTGGTGTACCAGGACTTCACCCGGGTGACCAAGGCCATCGCCGATGGCGACTTCTTCGACAACGCGGCCATCTGTGCGGCGGTCGACAGGGCCGTGGCCGCTGGCCGGGCGGTGCATATCATGGGCCTGGTCTCGCCGGGCGGTGTGCACAGCCACGAGGAACAGATCGTCGCCATGATCGATCTCGCCGCCCGCCGTGGCGCCAGCCAGATCCAGGTGCATGCCTTCCTGGATGGTCGCGATACGCCGCCGCGCAGCGCAGCGCCCTCGCTCGATCTGCTGGAGCAGACCTACCAGCGCCTGGGCAAGGGCCGCACCGCCACGCTGATCGGCCGTTACTTCGCCATGGACCGTGACAACCGCTGGGATCGTGTCGAAGCCGCCTACAACCTCATTACCGAGGGGCAGGGGATGTTCCGTGCCGAAACCGCCGCTGCCGGACTGGAAGCGGCCTATGCCCGTGACGAGAGCGATGAATTCGTAAAGGCCACGGTGATCGGCGAGCCGGTCCGGGTCGAAGATGGCGATGCGGTGATCTTCATGAACTTCCGTGCCGACCGCGCCCGGGAACTGACCCGCGCCTTCGTCGAACCCGATTTCGCTGGCTTCGCCCGTCAGCGTCAGCTGAACATGGCCGGCTACGTGATGCTTACCCAGTATGCCGCGGATATCCCTGCGCCCTGCGCCTTCCCGCCGTCGACGCTGAACAACGTGCTTGGCGAGTACCTGGCGAAGCAGGGCAAGACCCAGCTGCGTATCGCGGAAACGGAAAAATATGCCCATGTGACCTTCTTCTTCTCCGGCGGCCGCGAGGAGCCCTTCGAGGGGGAGGAGCGCATCCTGATCCCCTCGCCCCAGGTTGCGACCTACGACCTGCAGCCGGAGATGAGTGCGCCGGAGGTCACCGACCGTATCGTCGAGGCCATCGAGCAACAGCGCTATGACGTCATCATCGTCAACTACGCCAACGGCGACATGGTCGGTCATACCGGTGTGTTCGACGCCGCGGTCAAGGCCGTGGAATGTCTTGATAACTGCATCGCTCGCATCGAGACCGCGCTGCAGAAGGTCGGCGGCGAGGCGCTGATCACCGCCGACCACGGCAACGTCGAGCAGATGGCCGATGCCAGCACCGGTCAGGCGCACACGGCCCACACCTGCGAGCCGGTACCCTTCGTCTACGTCGGCCCGCGGCAGGTCAGCATGCGCGACGGCGGGATTCTCTCCGACGTGGCGCCGACCGTGCTGACCCTGCTCGGGCTGCCGCAGCCGAGCGAGATGACCGGCCGCTCCATTCTCACCCTGCACTCCTGAGGGTCTCTCCCTTGACCTTCGGCCGGCATAGGGGCAAGCCGCGGGCAGCGGTCGGCTGGCTGGCCGCCCTGCTTCTGCTGGCTGCCGTGCCCCAGCCGGTGGTGGCCCAGCAGGATGCCAGTGCCGCCCGGGCCGAGCTGAAACAGACCGAGGCGGAGATCAAGCGCCTCAAGCGGATGCTCGACGGGCTCAGGCAGGAAATGTCCGGGGTGGAGAGGCAACTGCGGGACAGCGAGAGCGAGATCGGCCGGCTGCGCCGCGAAGCGGCGGATATCGAACGGGAGATCGGCGAAGGCGAAGCGCGACTGCAGTCGCTGGAGCAGCAGGCTGCGGCGCTGCAGAACGCGCTGCAGGCCCAGCAGGAACAAATCGCCCGTCAGGTGCGGTCTGCCTACATGGCTGGCCGTCAGGACTACCTGAAGATGCTGCTCAACCAGGATGATCCGTCGCGAATGGCGCGCATGATGCGCTACTACGGCGACTTCAACCAGGCCAGGGTGGAGGAGATCAACCGCTACACCCTGACAATCGAGCAGATCCGCCAGACCAGCGAGCAGATCGCCGAGCAGCAGGGCGTTCTGCAGCGTGACCGCGAGGCCCTGGCGCAGCGCCGCAGCGCGCTGGAGGCCGAGCGGGAAAAGCGCAGCACCGCGCTGGCCAGCCTGCGCGAGCGCAGCCGCGATCAGCAGCAGGAAGTCAGGCGCCGGGAGGCGGAGCGGGCTGAGCTGGCCGCACTCATCAAGAAGCTCGACGAGGCCATCACCAGCATTCCGACGCCGGCCGGCAGCATGCCGTTTGCCCAGGCCAGGGGCAAGCTCCCGCTGCCGGTAAGCGGCCCGATACGCGCGCGTTTCGGCAGCCAGCGTGGCAGCGATGGGCGGTTGAAGTGGGATGGTCTGCTGATCGGAGCCAGCGAGGGGACCCGGGTACATGCGGTGCATGGTGGCCGGGTGGTCTTCGCCGACTGGCTGCGCGGCTCGGGGCTGCTGCTCATCCTGGACCATGGCAACGGTTATCTCAGCCTGTACGGACATAACCAGAGCCTGCTGCGCGAGGTCGGCAGCTGGGTGCAGCCCGGCGAAGCCATCGCGACAGTCGGCAACAGCGGCGGTCTCGGCGAGCCGGCGCTGTATTTTTCCATTCGCCACCGTGGCCAACCCCTTGATCCCGCCGTCTGGTGTATGCTGCCAGGCTGATAAAGCTTTGAAAAAAGCCGTACCCTCGTTCATGCTTCACATGGCCGCGAGGCTGCACAGGATCAGGATGAACCGGGGCAAGGGCGGTTTCAGCAACGCAGATCTGCCGATATTTCCAGGATGATGTTCTGACGGGGGAGAGTTTAGATGACCGCTGTGCGTAACCTGACCATTGCCAGCCTGGTGCTGCTGCTCGGTGTGCTTCCCGTGCAGGCTCAGGAGGGGGAGCCCCCCGCGCCCCTGCCGCTGAATGAACTGCGCACCTTCACCGAAGTACTTGAGCGCATCCGTACCTCCTATGTCGAGGAGGTGGACGACGCCACCCTGCTGGAGAACGCCATTCGCGGCATGCTCGAAGGGCTCGATCCCCACTCCGCCTACCTTGAGCCGGAAGCCTTCCAGGGCCTGCAGGACACCACCACCGGTCAGTTCGGTGGCCTGGGCCTGGAGGTCGGTCAGGAGGACGGCTTCATCAAGGTCATCTCCCCGATTGATGACACCCCCGCCTCCCGCGCCGGTATCGAGCCGGGCGACCTCATCGTCAAGATCGATGATCATCCGGTCAAGGGCATGAGCCTGATGGATGCGGTGGATCGCATGCGCGGACCGGCGGGCTCGAAGATCAAGCTGACCCTGGTGCGTGGCACCGGCAGACCCTTCGATGTGCAGCTGGAGCGCGCAGTGATCAAGGTGCGCAGCGTCCGCGTGGAAGATCTGGAGCCCGGTTACGCCTACCTGCGCATCACCCAGTTCCAGAACAATACCGGAGACGAGGTGCGTCGCAGTCTGGCAGCGCTGAAGGAGAAAGGCGACCTCAAGGGCCTGGTGATGGATCTGCGCAACAATCCCGGCGGCGTGTTGCAGTCGGCAGTTGAGGTGGCGGATGCCTTCCTGACCGGGGGCCTGATCGTCTACACCAAGGGCCGGCTGGCCAATACCGAGCTGCGCTTCAATGCCACCTCGGGCAACCCCGGCGGCGACATCCCGCTGGTGGTGCTGATCAACGGCGGCTCCGCCTCGGCCTCGGAAATTGTCGCCGGCGCCCTGCAGGATCGTGGCCGTGCCGTGATCATGGGCACCGACAGCTTCGGCAAGGGCTCGGTACAGACGGTGCTGCCGCTGAACAATGACCGCGCCCTGAAGCTCACCACCGCGCTCTATTACACGCCCAATGGCCGCTCCATCCAGGCCCAGGGGATAGTGCCCGATATCCGCGTGGATCGTGCCCAGCTGACGCGCAGCGAAGACGAGGGTGGCGGCTATCGTGAAGTGGACCTGCTCGGACACCTGAACAACGGATCGGGCGAGGCCGAGCCCGGGCTGCGCACTCCGGTCACGGGCGCCGAGGCGGAGCGTGCCGCCGATTACCAGCTGAATCAGGCCTTGAATCTGCTCAAGGGGCTGAACATCACCCGCGCAAGATGAGGCAATGGCTGGTCCTGCTGCTGGCGCTCGGGCTGGCAGCCTGCGGTGACCCCGACACGTCGGCGCCCGAGCGCGAATCCGTCAGCGACGAGACCTTCGACGAGGCCACCGAGCGCCGTGCCGACGCGGCCCATATGGATGAGCTGCGAGCCCGCTGGATCGAGCTGGAGCACGCCCAGCACCAACCCGCGCCGGCCACGGAGCTGCCGCCGGAGCCAGACCAGCCTCCTGTCGCGCTGCCATCCGAACCGGTCTCTGCGCCGGTGTCCGGCATGGCGGGCGAGTATCCCGTCATCGCCATCCTCATTGACGACGTGGGGCACAGCCTGACTCAGGGACGCCGCCTGCTCGCCCTGCCGGAGCCCGTCTCACTGGCCATCCTCCCCCACACCCAGGCGGCCCGCACCTTGGCCGAGGAAGCCGCCGCCCGCGGGCGTACGGTGATCCTGCATCAACCGATGGAGAATGGCGCCGGACTGTCCATCGGCCCCGGCGGTCTGTACAGCGGCATGCCGGCCGCGGAACTGCAGCAGGTACTGCGCACCAATCTGGACAGCTTCGGCCACATCCGCGGCCTGAACAATCACATGGGCAGCCGCCTCACCGCCGAGCGGCCGGCCATGGATCAGGTGATGCAGGTGCTGCGCGAACGGGAACTGTTCTTCATCGACAGCCGCACCACCCACCACACCCAGGCCGCCTTCGCCGCCGAAGCGGCGGGTGTGCCGCACCTGTCGCGCAATGTGTTTCTCGATAACGAGCGCAGTGCCGAGGCCATCGGCCGGGCCTTTGACCGAGCGCTGGAGGTGGCGCGGCGGGAAGGGCAGGCGCTGGTCATCGGGCATCCCTATCCGCAGACGCTGGAGTTTCTGGAGTGGCGGTTGAGCGGAGATCTGATGGCCGAGGAGGGAGTTGAGGTGGTGGATGTGGTGGAGTTGTTGGGCAGGGAGTGAGGAGGTTCTTACCGGCTTCCCCCTCTCCCCCGGCCCCTCTCCCGCGAGGGGCGAGGGGTGACTCGCGGACGATACTCCGTATCCATGCTGAATGCGGAGCGCGCAGGCCGAACATATGCGGCGGCGGCAACTGCGGATAGCTCCCTCTCCCCTCGCGAAAGAGGGCTGGGGAGAGGGGGCGATCCCAGACTACCTCAGAGTCTGACCTCAATCCCCCGCTCCGCCAGATACGCCTTGGCCTGCGGAATGGTGTATTCACCGAAGTGGAAAATGCTCGCTGCCAGCACCGCATCAGCCCCGCCCAGCAGGATGCCGTCAGCCAGGTGCTGCAGGTTGCCCACCCCGCCGGAGGCAATCACCGGCACGCCCACCGCATCGCTGATGGCGCGGGTGACGCCGAGGTCATAGCCGCTCTTGACGCCGTCCTGATCCATGCTGGTCAGCAGGATCTCACCGGCGCCGAGGCTTTCCATCTTCTTCGCCCATTCCACTGCGTCCAACCCGGTGGGTTTGCGGCCGCCGTGGGTGAAGATCTCCCAGCGGTCAGGCTCGCCGGGGCCGGAGACGCGTTTGGCGTCGATGGCCACGACGATGCATTGGGAGCCGAACCGGTCCGCTGCCTCGCCGACGAATTCGGGGGTGAATACCGCCGCCGAGTTGATCGACACCTTGTCTGCACCGGCATTGAGCAGGTTGCGGATGTCCTGCACGGTACGCACGCCACCGCCCACGGTCAGCGGGATGAACACCTCGCTGGCCATGCGCTCGACGGTATGCAGGGTGGTATCGCGGCCCTCATGGGTGGCGGTGATGTCGAGGAAGGTGATCTCGTCGGCGCCCTGCTCGTTGTAGCGTCGGGCGATCTCCACCGGGTCGCCGGCGTCGCGGATGTTCTCGAACTTCACGCCCTTGACCACGCGGCCGTTTTCCACGTCCAGGCAGGGGATGATGCGTTTGGCCAGCGTCATGGCTGTTTCTCCGGTGATGTCAGTTGGCGGCGCGGTCGCACAGGACCTGGGCTTCGGCCACGTCCAGGGTGCCTTCGTAGATGGCACGGCCGGTGATGGCGCCGATGATGCCCGGGGCGCGGGCATCCAGCAGCTGCTGGATGTCACCCAGGTTGTGGATGCCGCCGGAGGCGATCACCGGGATGCTGGTGGCATTGGCCAGCGCTGCGGTGGCCTCGACGTTGCAGCCCTGCATCATGCCGTCCTTGGCGATGTCGGTATAGACGATCGCGGACACGCCATCGGCCTCGAAGCGCCTGGCCAGATCAATCACCTGCAGTTCGCTGACCTCGGCCCAGCCGTCGGTGGCAACGAAGCCATCCTTGGCATCCAGGCCGACGATGACCTTGCCGGGGAAGGCGCGGCAGGCCTCGCCGACAAACGCCGGCTCCTTGACCGCCTTGGTGCCGATGATCACGTAGCTGACGCCGGCGCGCACATAATGCTCGATGGTTTCCAGGGTGCGGATGCCGCCGCCGATCTGGATCGGCAGGTCGGGGTAGCGCCGGGCAATGGCGGTCACCGCGTCGCCATTGACCGGTTTGCCTTCGAAGGCGCCGTTGAGGTCGACCAGGTGCAGGCGGCGGCAGCCGGCCTCAACCCAGCGGGCGGCCATGGCCACCGGGTCGTTGGAAAATACCGTGGCATCGTCCATCAGCCCCTGACGCAGGCGCACGCAGGCGCCGTCCTTCAGATCAATAGCGGGAATAATCAGCATGTTGCGTTCCTTTTTACCAGCGTCCATCCCAGGCCAGAAAGTTCTGCAGCAGCTGCAGGCCATTGGTGTGGCTCTTTTCCGGGTGGAATTGGGTGGCGAATATATTGTCCTGGGCCAGTGCGGCGGCAAAATCCACGCCGTAATGGCAGCGCCCGGCCATCTGGGTCTGCTTGCCCGGACGGGCGTAATAGCTGTGCACGAAGTAGAAACGGCCGTCCTGCTCGATGCGGTGCCACAGCGGGTGGTCGATGGTCTGCTTGACCTGATTCCAGCCCATGTGCGGCACCTTCAGGCGCTGGCCCTCTTCGGTCAGGTTGTCGCCGAAGAATCTCACTGCACCGGGGAACAGGCCAAGCCCGTCCACGCCGCCATTCTCTTCGCTGTGCTCGAGCAGCATCTGCATGCCGACGCAGATGCCGAGCAGGGGCTTCTCCTCCACCAGCTGGCGCACCACCTGGTCCAGCCCCAGCCGGCGCACTTCCGTGATGCAGTCGCGGATAGCCCCCACGCCCGGCAGGACTACCCGGTCTGCATCCAGAATCTGCTGCGGTTCACTGGTGACCAGCACCTGTCTGGCACCGGCGTGTTCCAGTGCCTTGGCAACCGAATGCAGGTTGCCCATGCCGTAATCGATGACGGCGACTGATCCCATTTACAGCGAACCCTTGGTCGAGGGAATCCGGTCACCCATGCGCGGGTCGATTTCCAGCGCCATGCGCAGCGCGCGGCCGAAGGCCTTGAACACCGTCTCGATCTGGTGGTGGGTGTTCTGCCCGCGCAGGTTGTCGATGTGCAGGGTTACCAGTGCATGGTTGACGAAGCCCTGGAAGAACTCCTGGAACAGGTCCACATCGAACTTGCCGACCACCGCGCGGGTGAAAGGCACGTGCATCTGCAAACCCGGGCGCCCGGAGAAGTCCAGCGCCACGCGGGACAGGGCCTCGTCCATCGGTACGTAGGAGTGGCCGTAGCGGCGCAGACCCTTCTTGTCGCCCACTGCCCTGGCAAAGGCCTGGCCGAGGGTGATGCCAACATCTTCCACGGTGTGGTGATCGTCGATGTGCAGGTCGCCGCGACATTCGATGTGCATGTCGATCAGCCCGTGCCGGGCAACCTGATCCAGCATGTGCTCGAGGAAGGGAACACCGATGTCGAAGTGGGCCTGGCCGGTACCGTCCAGGTTGATCTCCACCTTGATCTGGGTTTCCGAGGTGTTGCGCTCGACACTTGCCTTGCGCTCCATCATGGCGATTCTCCACAAATATGTAATTCAGGGGCCGGCATTATACGTGCTGGCCATGGCCCGGGGCTATAGAAAGCCGGGATTGGCGACCGGGAGCGGGTACTTCACCGGGAGTCGCGTCCTCCTGCTGCAGCTTCTCCTGCGCCAGGGCCCGGTCTTGCGCGTCGGCATCCAGGCCCTGCTGATCCAGCTCGGCAGGGTGGTAGCGCAGATCGACCAGTACCGGGAAGTGATCCGAGCCGATGTGCGGCAAGCGCCGGATGCCGGCCAGGGTGAAATGGCTGCTGTGGAAGATATGGTCCAGCGGCCAGCGCAGAAACCAGTGGTCGGCATGGAAGGTGTTGAACATGCCCCGGCCGACACGGGGGTCGAGAAGACCGCTGATCTTGCGGAACAGGCGGGTGGTGGTGGACCAGGCGACATCGTTCAGATCACCGGTGACGATGATTGGCGCATGGCTGTTCTCGATGCGCCGGGCGACCAGCAGCAGCTCCACATCGCGCTCGGTGGATTCGTCGTTCTCCGTCGGGCTTGGTGGTGCAGGGTGCAGGAAGTGCACCTGGACAGAGTGGCCACCGGGCAGCTCGACCAGGGTATGGATGGACGGCACGTCCTGCTCCACCAGCCAGGCGATTTCGGCGTCGTGCAGCGGCAGGCGGGAGTACACGTGCATGCCGTAGAGGTTTTCCAGCGGACAGGCGACCCGGTGCGGGTAGTCACTCAGCCTGTCCAGCTGCTGTTGCCAGCGCGCGTTGGACTCCAGGGTGACGAAGATGTCGGGCTGATGCTCCCGGATCAGGCCCAGCAGCAGTTCGTGGCGTCGGTTGGTTTCCAGCACGTTGGCGACCAGAATGCGCAGGGGTCTGCCGTCTTCCACCGCCCAGCGGACCTCCTTTCGCCACAGCCGGGTATAGGGCAGGATCCACCAGGCCTGCCAGGCCAGGCAGGTCGCCGCCGCCCCGAGCAGCGCCCAGCTTGCGGGATGGGCCAGATCCAGCAACGCGAGCGCGGCGACGATCAGCAGAGCGGCAAGGGTCGCGAGCTGCAGCCGGGGAAAATCCCACACGCGCACCCACCAGGCGGTATGCCGGCTCAGCGGTAACAGTGTCAGCAGCACGAGCAGACCGGTCAGCAGGCCGATGATGATCCATGCCATGGGTGAGCAACTCCGGTGAAATCGGAAGTCTATCCTAGCGCATGGTGTTGCTGCCGGGTGGTAACCTGACGACACAACCATTAATGTTTCCTGATCACAGCGATTTGCCGGAGTCCCCATGAAAAAGCTAGCCAGAATCGTCGGTCTGGTGGTCCTCGCTCTTGTCGTTCTGGCGGTGGGAGTGCTGTTCTTCCTCACCCGCATGTTCGACCCCAACGACTACAAGGAGCAGATACAGCAGGCCGCCCGCGAACAGGCGAACGTCGAGCTCACCCTGGGCGGTGAGATCGGCTGGTCACTGTTCCCCTGGCTGGGTATCGAACTGCAGGAAGTCGGCATTGCGCCGGTGGACCAGCCCGCGCAGCCGCTGGCGCAGGTAGGCAGCATGGGCCTGGGGGTCGAGGTATTACCACTGCTGCGCCGCCAGTTGCGCATGAGTGACGTGATTCTGGACAGCATCACCCTGAACCTGGAAGTGGACGAGAATGGCGCCGCCAACTGGTCGAGCATAGGGCCTCAGGGCGACCCGGCGGAGGAAGGCGAAGCGGTGGAGGAAGGGCGCGCCGCAGCGGAGGAGGAGGCCGAGCAGCATGGCGAGCTCGACGTCACCGTACAGAGCGTGCGCATCACCAATGCGCGGATCAACTACGTGGATCGCCAGAAGGATCAGCGCATCGTGCTCGAGGAGGTCAATCTCAGCACCGGCGCGCTGCTGGAAGGGGAGGCCTTCGACGTCGAGTTTCTGGGCCTGCTGACCACTACCCAGCCGGCCATGCGCGTGCGCATCGACCTGAACACCGTGGCCAGTTTCGATCTGCAGGCCGAGCGTTATCAGCTCGACGGTTTCGACCTCAGGCTCGATGCCAGCGGCGACCCCTTCAACGGCCGTGCGGTGGGCATGCGCCTGCAGGGGGACAGCGTCATCGACCTCGCCGCGCAGACTGCCGAACTGCAGCAACTGCGCCTGTCGCTGGCCGACCTGCGCGCCACCGGAGCCGTCAGCGCCTCCCAGCTTGATGGAGACATGCAGCTGGCCGGAAACATCAATGTCGCCGAATTCGACGCCAGAAAGCTGATGCATGCGCTGGGTCAGTCGCTTCCGGAAATGGCCGGCGCCGACGCCCTGAGCAAGGTTGCGCTGAGCGGCGAGATTGATGGCAGTGCCGACAGCCTCATGCTCAACAACATGCAGCTGGTGGTCGATGGTACCGAAATGACCGGCAGCCTGGGGCTTGCCAGCTTCGAGACGCAGGCGCTGCGCTTCGATCTTGCCGGATCCAGCCTGAACATCGATCACTATCTGCCGCCGCCGTCCGCGGGAGAGAGCGCAGCGACGCCGGCCTCCGCCCCGGCAGCCGCTCAGGGAGGCAGCAGCTCTCAGGCAGCGCCGGAGCCCTGGAGCAATGAGTCGGTGCTGCCAATGGAAACCCTCGCCGGCCTGAACGTGGTCGGCAGTCTGGACATGCAGCAGGTGCAGCTCACCGGCCAGCGCATCAGCCCGTTCCGCATGGCGCTGCAGGCCCGTGACGGCCATCTGCAGCTGCGCCAGTTCGAGGGCGGCGTATTCGGCGGACAGTTCGCTGCCAGCGGAACGATCAATGCCGGCCGGATGCCCGCGCCGATCAGCCTGACCGCCAGCCTCTCCGGCATGGATTCCCAGGCACTGCAGCGGGCCTACGAGGTTCCGGAGCAGTTCCGGGGGCGGCTCAACCTCGAGCTGAACCTGAAGACCCAGGGCAACAGCGTGCGCAGCTGGGTCAATGCCCTCAACGGTGAAGCGCGCTTCGATGTGGCGGACGGAGCCCTGCTCGGGGTGAATCTCGAGCACCGGCTGTGTCAGGCCATCGCCTTGGCCAACCGCGAACAGCTGAGCTCGGACTTCGGTGCCGACACCACGCCCTTCGACACACTCAGCGGCAGCTTCCGGATCGTCAACGGTACAGTGCAGAGCCGCGACCTGACAGCAGCGCTGCCGGGGATAACCGCCCGCGGCAACGGGGACATCAATCTGCCGGATCAACGCCTTGATTACGGTGTCGGCCTGGTGCTGCAGGGCGATCAGCGGGAGATGCCCGATCCGGCGTGCCGGATCAACGAGCGCTATGTCGGCATCGAGTGGCCGCTGCGCTGCGAGGGCTACCTGCACAACGCGGCGAAGAGCTGCGGGGTGGACACCCAGGGCGTCACCCGTATCGCCGGTCAGCTGCTGCGCAACGAGGCCGAGCGCAAGATCGAGGACAAGGTCAGCGAGAAGCTGGAAGAGAAATTGGGCGACAAGGCACCGGAAGTGCGCGACGCCATCAGAGGGTTGTTCAACCGGTGAGTGAGGAATTTTCCCGCGCGGTACTGACCTGGTATGACCAGTTCGGGCGCAAGGACCTGCCCTGGCAGCAGGACATGACACCTTACCGCGTGTGGGTTTCGGAGATCATGCTGCAGCAGACCCAGGTGGCTACGGTGATCCCGTACTACGCGCGTTTCATGCGGGCCTTGCCGGATGTGCAGGCGCTGGCAGCGGCGGACGCCGATGAGGTGCTGCATCTGTGGACCGGGCTGGGCTACTACAGCCGCGCGCGCAGCCTGCACAGGACCGCGCAGATAGTGGTGGATGAGCACGGTGGCGAGTTTCCCGTGGGCGTCGATGCACTGCAGGCACTGCCGGGCATCGGCCGCTCCACGGCCGGGGCCATCGCCAGCCTGAGCATGGGGCTGCGCGCACCGATTCTCGACGGCAATGTGAAGCGCGTGCTGGCCCGCTACCACGCGGTGGAAGGCTGGCCGGGAACAAGGGCGGTGGAGGACCGGATGTGGGAGATTGCCGAGCGGTACACGCCGCCCCGGCGGTTCAACCACTACACCCAGGCGATGATGGACCTGGGCGCCACCCTGTGCACCCGCAGCAAACCATCCTGTCTGCTGTGCCCTGTGCAGGCCGGTTGCGAGGCGCGCAGGCTGGGCACGCCCACTGCCTACCCGCACTCCAAGCCGCGCAAGGCCCTGCCGGTACGCCAGTGCATCATGCCGCTGATGGTCAACCCGGATGGCGACATCTGGTTGCAGCGCCGGCCGGACAGCGGCCTCTGGGGCGGGCTCTGGTGTCCTCCCCAGCTGGATGACCGCGGCGAGCTCGAGCAACTGCTGCAACAGAACGGCTGGCAACTGCGCCAGCAGCAGGAGCTGGAGCCGCTGCGGCACACCTTCAGCCATTTTCACCTTGATATCCAGCCGCTGCTGGTGCGCGTGCAGCCGACATCCGGCGTGGCCGAAGCCGGGCAGCTCTGGTATAACCTGCGCCAGCCCACCCGCCTGGGCCTGGCCGCACCGGTCAGCAAACTGCTCGAGCGGGTAGAGCGGATTCTGGCTGCCTGAGAGGAGATGCCCATGTCACGCATGGTTTTATGCCGTAAATACAAACAGGAACTGCCTGGCCTCGAACGCCCGCCTTACCCCGGCCCCAAAGGGGAGGAAATCTTCCGCGACGTGTCGAAGAAGGCCTGGGATGAATGGCAGGCGCACCAGACCATGCTGATCAACGAGCGTCGTCTGAACATGATGGACGCCGAGGATCGCAGGTTCATCCAGCAGGAAATGGACAAGTTCCTGGCCGGCGAAGAGTACGCCCAGGCCGAGGGGTATGTGCCCCCTTCAGCCTAAGCGGCTGATAAAAGTAAAATATTTGCGGGCGATGCTTGACATGTATCGCCCCGAATCGTTTAATAGCGCCCCGTTGCCCGGGTAGCTCAGTCGGTAGAGCAGGGGATTGAAAATCCCCGTGTCGGCGGTTCGATTCCGTCCCCGGGCACCATTATTCCAGGCCCGCTGGCTCATCCCAGCGGGCTTTTTCATTTGTGCGACTTTTATCGGGAAGGCCATCCTGACTGTTGGTCAGACCCAGCGGCTGTGCTAGCTTTGCGGCATTGCTTCACTTTGGATACTTTTACGTGACACCTCCAGCTCTCGAAGTGCGTAACCTGCACAAGCGCTACGGCGACCTTGAAGTGCTCAAGGGTATCGACCTGGTCGCCCACGACGGCGACGTGATTTCCATCCTCGGCTCATCCGGTTCCGGCAAGAGCACCCTGTTGCGCTGCATCAATCTGCTGGAAAATCCCCACAAGGGCCAGATCCTGGTGGCCGGCGAAGAGCTCAGGCTCAAGCCGCGCCGCGATGGTGCGCTGGTCGCCGCAGACAATGCCCAGATCAACCGGCTGCGCGCCCGGGTCGGCTTCGTCTTCCAGAGCTTCAATCTGTGGCCGCACATGACCATCCTCGACAACATCATCGAGGCGCCCCGTCGGGTGCTCGGCCAGTCCAAGGCTGATGCCATTGCCGCTGCCGAGGTGTTTCTGGAGAAGGTCGGCATTGCCGACAAGCGTCACGCCTTCCCCTCACAGCTTTCCGGTGGCCAGCAGCAGCGGGCCGCCATCGCCCGCACCCTGGCCATGAAGCCGCGGGTGATCCTGTTCGACGAGCCCACCTCCGCACTGGACCCGGAAATGGTCAATGAGGTCCTGATGGTGATCAGGGCGCTGGCCGAGGAAGGACGTACTATGCTGTTGGTGACTCACGAAATGAGCTTTGCCCGCCAGGTGTCCAGCAAGGTGGTATTTCTGCATCAGGGCCAGGTGGAAGAGATGGGTACGCCGGAACAGGTGTTCGATAACCCCACATCCGAGCGTTGCAGACAGTTCATGTCCAGCCATAAGAAGGAGCAGTATCGATGAAGAGCTACAAGGCAGTTCTCCTGGCGGCCCTGGCCGCCGTATTCCTGGGTGGTCAGGCAGTGGCGGCCGACAAGCTGCGCATCGGTACCGAAGGCGCCTATCCTCCCTTCAACGAAATCGACAACACCGGCAAGGCGGTCGGCTTCGACCTGGATATCGCCCACGCCCTGTGCGAGAAGATGGGCGCCGAGTGCAGCGTGGTGACCTCCGACTGGGATGGCATCATTCCGGCACTGAACACCCGTCGCTTCGACTTCCTGGTCGCCTCCATGTCGATCACCGAGGAGCGCAAGCGTGCGGTGGACTTCACCGAACCCTACTACACCAACAAGCTGCAGTTCGTCGCGCCGAAGAACAGCGACTTCACGGTGAGTGAGGACTATCTCAAGGGCAAGACCATCGGCGCCCAGCGCGCGACCATTGCCGGTCAGTGGCTGGAAGAAAACCTCGACGACGTGGTCAGCATTCGCCTGTATGACACCCAGGAGAACGCGTATCTGGACATGGCCTCCGGCCGTATCGATGGTGTGCTGGCGGACGTCTTCGTGCAGTACGAATGGCTGCAGACCGAAGCCGGTGCCGATTTCGAGTTCAAGGATGATCCGGTGTTCGATGATGACAAGATCGGCATTGCCGTACGCAAGGGCGACCCGCTGCGCGAGCGCCTGAACAAGGCGCTGGCCGAGATCATCGAAGACGGCACCTACGAGAAAATCAACGCGAAGTACTTCCCCTTCAGCATCCGCTGACGGATAACCGGGCCCTGAGGGGCCCGGTTGCGCATATCAGACCTTACTCTCATGCCTGAATTACACGGATTTGGTCCGGCCCTTCTGGAAGGGACCTGGATGACCATACGCCTGTCGCTGGCCTCGGTCGCGCTGGGCCTGCTGCTGGGCCTGCTCGGTGCCAGCGCCAAGATTGCCAACAATGTCGCGCTGCGCGGAATCGGCGGTTTCTATACCTCGGTGGTGCGCGGGGTACCCGAGACCCTGTGGGTGCTGATGGCCTACTACGGCACCACCTCGATGATGAACTGGCTGGGCAGCCACTTCGGTAATCCGTACCTGACCCTCAGCCCGTTTCTGGCCGGCACCATTGCCCTGGGCCTTTGCTTTGGTGCCTATGCCACCGAAGTGTTCCGCGGTGCGCTGCTGTCGCTGCCGCCGGGCCAGCGCGAGGCGGGGCTGGCACTGGGCATGTCCCGGCCGCGCATCTTCTGGCGCATCACCCTGCCGCAGTTGTGGCGGGTGGCGCTGCCGGGGCTTGGCAACCTCTATCTCATCCTGCTCAAGGATACTGCGCTGGTCTCGCTGATTTCACTGGAGGAGGTCATGCGCAAGGCGCAGGTGGCAGCCAACTCGACCAAGGAGCCCTTCACCTTCTATTTCATGGCGGCGCTGATCTACCTCGGCCTGACCGTGATCATCATGGCGGCCCTGCACTGGTTTGAACACCGGGCCAACCGCGGTTATGCGAGGACCGAACTGTGACCTGGGCTGAACGTTGGGAAATGATCGTCCGCTGGGCGCCGATGCTGTGGGAAGGCACCCTGGTCACCCTGGAGCTGGTCGGCATCGCGGTAGTGGTGGGGTTGTTCTTCGCCATCCCGCTGGGCCTGGGGCGCGCCTCCCGGCACTGGTACGTACGGGCGCTGCCGTACGGCTACATCTTCTTCTTCCGCGGCACGCCACTGCTGCTGCAGCTGTTTCTCGTGTACTACGGGCTGTCGCAGTTCCAGGTGGTGCGCGAGAGCGCGCTCTGGCCCTATCTGCGCGAGCCGTACTGGTGCGCGCTGATCACCATGACCCTGCATACCGCCGCCTATATCGCCGAGATCCTGCGCGGCGCCATCCAGGCGGTACCGCCCGGTGAAGTGGAAGCGGCCCGGGCGCTGGGCATGTCCAAGCGCCAGGCGTTGCAGCACATCATCCTGCCGCGGGCGATCCGCATCGGCCTGCCGGCCTACGGCAACGAAGTCATCCTGATGCTCAAGGCCAGCGCCGTGGTCTACACGGTGACCCTGCTGGACATCATGGGCGTGGTGCGCACGCTCAACGCGCGGACCTATCAGTACGAGATGTTCTTCCTGATTGCCGGCCTGATCTATCTGGTCATCACCCTGGTGTTCACCCAGCTGTTCAGGCTGCTCGAACGCTGGCTGAAAGTGGATGCCAGCCGCAGCCGCTGAAGCGGGCATCGACTACGCTGCCCGCTTTGCCGAACTGGATGCCTGGTTGCTTGAACACCAGGGCATCTGGCGGCCACGCCCCTTCACGATCCCCGTCCTGCCATGGGAAGCGGATTACCCCCAACTTGCCCGCTGGCTGCGCAGCCGCTCGCTGGAACAGGCTGAAGCCGCGCACAACCAGCCGCAGTGGCTGGATGCTCCCGAACCCTTTGCCCGCCTCGCAGTGCAGGCCCAGCGGCTGGCCGAATTGCCGACATGGGAAGCTCCGCCTGCCGCAGCATTGCCTGACCTGCTGAGCAGACATGTACCGGGTCGAAAATGGCAGCAGATCACGCTGTTCGCCGACCAGGCCCGGCAACGCTGGCAGTTGCCGACCCGACACTGGCTCGACTGGTGCGCCGGCAAGGGGCACCTTGGCCGGCTGCTGGCCTGGCAGGGTGGCCAGCCGCTGACCTGTCTTGAGCGGGACCCTGCCTTGAACAGGCAGGGCGCCGAGCTCGGGCTGCAGCTGGGAATAGCCAGCCAGCACCTCGATGCGGATGTACTCGCGCCAGATAGCTGGCAACACCTGCAACCGCAGCACAGCGTCGTCGCCCTGCATGCCTGTGGTGAATTGCATATGACCCTGCTGCAGGTAGCCGCAGCGCGGGGATGCAGCCAGCTGGCGCTGTCACCGTGCTGCTATAACCGCATCAGTACAGACCATTACCAGCCCCTGTCCCGAGCTGCCTGCGACAGTCAGCTCAGGTTGACGAGGGAGGAGCTGGGCCTCCCCCTTCAGGAAAGCGTCACCGCCGGCCAGCGGGTTCGCCGTCTGCGCGACCAGTCCATGGCGTGGCGACTGGCATTCGATATCTGGCAGCGCCAGGCCAGGGAAGTGGACAGCTACCTGCCGACCCCGCCGCGACCGGAGGCCGCCTTCAGACAGGGCATCGCACCGTTCTGTCGGGATCTGGCCGCGCATCATGGCCTGCGGCTGCCGGAGCCGCCCGATTGGGCGGCGTTGGAGCAGCAGGGCTGGGAGCGCCTGGCACAGGTACGCAACCTCGAACTTCTCCCCGGCCTGTTCCGCCGGCCGCTGGAGGTCTGGCTGTTGCTGGACCGGGCACTGTTTCTGCAGGAGCAGGGCTACCGCGTGGAGCTTGGGCAGTTCTGTGCACAGCATCTGACGCCTCGTAACCTGCTGCTGGTGGCGGAAAGGCCGGCACAGCTAACTCCCAACCAGTGAACCGGTTGCGCACAGAGTTATCCACAGATTTCAGTGTTGCTCAGTTATCCCCGAACGTTGTGCATAAGACTGTTGATGGCCGCTTGGTAACCCCCTGTGAGCCTTTGGTGACGCGGCTTACAGCGAGGCGTACAGAAAATGATCAGTGTGGACGATACGCGGAAACAATGACTTACGAGCTGATCATCAAGTGTTGGGCGAGAAGTAGTGCACAAGTGACGAATGGCCGCACCGAGCGCTGAATTTGCCGTTTCAGGCATGCCCGAGCTTTACAGTTGCTGCCGACTCTATATAATGCAAACCCGCGCCGGTATAGCTCAGCTGGTAGAGCAACTGACTTGTAATCAGTAGGTCCCGGGTTCGACTCCTGGTGCCGGCACCACCATGCAAAAGGCCCGCAGAAATGCGGGCCTTTTTTATTGCTGCAGTCTTCAGCGCAACATCAATAATGGCGTCGTACACCGTCGCAGCATGGTAGTCGTAGTGCTGCCGATGAAGAATTCGCGGATGCGCGAATGGCCGTAGGCGCCCATTGCCAGCAGATCCAGCTGATGCTCCTGCTGATAGCCCAGCAGCGTGTCCTCTACCTCGCCGGACAGCAGCGCCGTGTGCGTCTCGTAGCCGGCGCCTCGCAGCCGCTCGGCGGCGGCATCCAGCTGCTGCCGGTGCCTGTCGCTCTGCGCCGCCACCATCACCAGGTGGATCGGCAGGCCACGCAGCAGGGGGCTGGCGCAGATCATATCGATGCCCTTGTCGGCGGTGGCGCTGCCATCGAAGGCGAGCAGCACGCTGCGCGGGATGCGGAACTCGGTAGGTGTGACCAGTACCGGGCGGCGCATGCTGCGTATGGCATTCTCCAGCTGGCTGCCGATCAGCTGGCTCGGCCGGGTGCTGTCCTCGCCGCGCTTGCCGATCACCAGCAGGCGGATGTTCTCTTCCTGCTCCATCAGCGTCTCGACCAGATTGCCATGGCGGTGCATGGCCTGTGGCGCTGCGTAGCCCGCATCCACCACGCGCTGACAGGCGGCCCTTAGGGTCAGTTCGCCCTGCTCGCGGGCCAGTCGGGCGCGCTTCTCGTCCAGCCGGGCCAGCTCTTCGAGCAGCTGCTCGCGGCTGTCCATACCGATATTTCCGCTCAGGTCGTCGGACTGTGGATACAGCGCCCGATCGAGCACATGCAGCAGGACCAGCGGGGCATCCAGTTGCTGGCTGGCCCAGGCAGCGTAATCGCATACCGCCGGGGCGGAGCGGGAGCCATCAATGCAGGCGATGATATCGGTCATGTGAGCGTCCTCTCGTCATTGGCCCATCAGCTTGTCGACGGCGTCCGGCTTGTCGTGCACGCCGAAGCGGTCGACGATGGTGGCGCTGGCCTGGTTGAGCCCGAGCACTTCCACTTCGGTGCCCTCGCGGCGGAACTTGATGACTACCTTGTCCAGCGAGGATACCGCGGTAATGTCCCAGAAGTGCGCGCTGCTCAGGTCAATCACCACCTTGTCCAGTACTTCCCTGAAGTCGAATGCGCCGATGAACTTGTCCGCGGAGCTGAAGAACACCTGCCCGGTCACCTTGTAGGTTCGCTGCCTGCCTGACGCATCCAGGGTGGAACTGATAGCCAGATAATGCCCGACCTTGTTGGCAAAGAACAGCGAGGCCAGCAGCACGCCGGCCAGTACACCGAAGGCAAGGTTGTGGGTCCACACCACCACGGCGACGGTCACCAGCATGACGATGTTGGTCGACAGCGGATAGCGCTTGAGGTCGCGCACCGAGGCCCAGCTGAAGGTGCCGATGGACACCATGATCATCACCGCGACCAGCGCGGCCATCGGAATCTGCCGGACCCAGTCGCTCAGAAAGACCACCAGGATCAGCAGCACGACCCCGGCAATCAGGCAGGACAGGCGGGTACGCCCGCCCGATTTCACGTTGATCACCGACTGGCCGATCATCGCGCAGCCGGCCATGCCTCCCATCAGGCCGGAGGCAATGTTGGCCACGCCCTGGCCCTTGCACTCGCGGTTCTTGTCGCTGGGGGTGTCGGTCAGGTCATCGACGATGGTCGCGGTCATCATCGACTCCAGCAGGCCGACCACAGCCAGCGCGGCGGAGTAGGGGAAGATGATCGCCAGCGTCTCGAAGTTCAGCGGCACATCCGGCCAGAGGAACACCGGCAGGGTGTCCGGCAGCTCGCCCATATCGCCAACGGTGCGGATATCCAGCCCCAGATACAGCGACACGGCGGTGAGCGTCAGGATGCATACCAGCGGCGAGGGCAGCAGTTTGCCGATGCGCGGCACGTAGGGGAACAGATAGATGATGGCCAGGCCCGCTGCACACATGGCATAGACATGCCAGGTCACGTTCACCAGCTCCGGCAGCTGGGCCATGAAGATGAGAATGGCCAGCGCGTTGACGAAGCCGGTCACCACCGAGCGCGAGACGAAGCGCATCAGCCCGCCCAGCTTCAGATACCCGGCCAGAATCTGCAGCGCACCGCACAGCAGGGTGGCGGCCAGCAGATACTCCAGCCCGTGTTCACGCACAAGGGTCACCATGAGCAGTGCCATGGCACCGGTGGCGGCGGAGATCATGCCGGGACGACCGCCGGTGAAGGCAATCACCACGGCGATACAGAAGGAGGCGTACAGTCCGACCTTGGGGTCGACGCCGGCAATGATGGAGAAGGCGATGGCCTCGGGAATCAGTGCCAGAGCAACCACCAGGCCGGAGAGAATGTCTCCGCGGATGTTGGAAAACCATTCCTGTTTCAGGGTGTAAAGCATGTTCTGTCTCAACTGCAGGCGCGTGGATGGCATCAGGCCGGCGCGGGAAAAACGGCAGAAGCTGTCGATTGAGGCGCAGGCTGGTCGCCCGCTGGACAGCAGTGAAGATGACGTTGAGAGGGGAACGCTACGGCGGCGTAGGCTGCGAGAAGGTCATAGTCGGTTCTGTCTGGTAAGAGGCTTGCTTGGGGCGCTGACTATACCGTAACGGGGACGGGGAATCGAACCTGCCCGCCGCCACCCTCCCTGGCGGCGGGCAGTTCCAACATCAAACCGCGGTGGCGCGCGCCCTGCGCCGCAGCAGGACAAAGCCGGTCATCAGCCCGAGCACAGCGGCGATCACCGAGCCGACAAGCACGCCCAGCTTGGCTGCACCCAGCAGGTTCGGATCAGTGAAGGCCAGCATGCCGATAAAGATCGACATGGTGAAGCCGACCCCGGCGAACAGGCTCACAAGCCAGATGCCTCCCCAGCTCACGCCCACCGGCAATGTACACAGTCTCAGGCGCACCATCAGCCAGGCCATAACCACAATACCCAGGGGTTTGCCCAGCACAAGCCCGGCTATCACGCCTATGGTGACCCACTGTGCGCCATCGACCGTGAGATCAATGCCATCCAGAGTGATGCCGGCGTTGGCAAGGGCGAAGATCGGCATTACTCCGAAGGCCACCCAGGGATGCAAGGCATGCTGCACCCGCACCACCGGCGGCATGATTTCGCGCTGTGCCAGGCGCAGCGAGCGCAGATGGGCGCTCATGCTCTCCAGGTCACGACCTGCCGTGGAGGCACGCCCGGTCAGCTCACTGGCCACCCGTGCGAGCATTTCCAGAGGCCGTTCGCGCAGGCGCACCGGGATTACCGGGGTCATCATGCCAAGCACCACGCCGGCGAGGGTCGGGTGGGCACCGGTCATCAGCATGCCGATCCACAGCACCGCACCGGGAAATACATAGGCGAAGGCGTTGCCGATGCCCATCTTCTGCAGTGCCAGCACCATCAGTACGCCAACGCCGGCGACCATGAAACCGCTCGGGTTGAGGCCTTCGGAATAGAACAGCGCGATGATGAGAATCGCGACAATATCGTCGATGATCGCCAGTGCCAGCAGAAAGATCCGTACGTTGCTGGGAATCGAACGACCCAGCAGGGCCAGCAGCCCTACCGCGAAGGCAATATCCGTGGCAGTGGGTATGGCCCAGCCGTCCAGCCCGGCGCTGCCGTGGTTGAGCGCCACGTAGATCAACGCTGGCGCCACTACGCCTCCGGCAGCCGCAGCGATCGGCAGCATTGCCTGACGCAGATTGCTCAGCGAACCTTCGTGGATCTCCCGCTTGACCTCCATGCCCACCACGAGAAAGAACACTGTCATCAGGACGTCATTCACCCAGAAGTGCAGCGGCTGGGAGAAGGTGACGTTGCCCAGGCCGATGGACAGCGGTATGTGCCACAACTCGTGATAGGAAGGAGCATAGGCAGAGTTGGCCCAGATCAGGGCGATGGCGGCAGCCACCAGCAGGACGATGCCGCTGGAAGCCTGGATATGCATGAAGCGCTCAACGGTGGCAAAGGCCCGCTGAGCAAAAAGCTGGGCACGAGGCAAATCCTGCCCGGAATGAGGGTGGGTCATCTGGAGTCTCCAGCGCGGGCGGCCCGACCCACGCAAAAACCTGTCCTTACCGCAACATCGCGGCGACACACCTTGGGGGCGGAATATAGCGGCTGGGTCAACGTCTGGCCACCCCGCCAACGACTAAAGGTGTAACTGGAAGCATAGACCCCAGAGCGATTCCCGGCCCGGGTTATTCAGCCCGCCGCTGATTGCACCGTCTTGTGCACGGTCTCCGCGAGCTGCAGCAGGCGCGGCAGGTAATCCTCCCGGAGCATCGGCAGCGGCACCCGCGCAGCGTTGGTGCTGATGTTCACCGCGCCGAGCAGATCGCCATTGCCGGCAAATACCGGAGCGGCGACTGAACGCAGACCCAGGTCCAGCTCCTGATCGACGATGCTGTACCCCTGTTTGCGCACCTTGAGAATGTCCTCCCGCAGGGCGCGCTTGCTGGTCAGTGAATGAGGGGTATGTGCCTGCAAGGCCACCTGATCCAGTCGCGCGTCGAGTTCCGCATCGGGCAGTTGCGCCAGCAGTACGCGACCCATGGAGGTATAGGCCGCCGGCAGCCGGGTGCCCGGCGACAAGGTGATGGCCATCAGCCGGTGGGGAGCCGCCGAGCGCACCACATAGACCACCTCGGTTCCATCCAGCACGCTGAGCGAGGACGACTCGCCGATCTCTGCGGTGATGTCCTGGAGGTAATGCTGGATCACCGCCCGGTACTGATTGGACGCCTGGAAGGCATGGCCCAGCTCCAGCACCCGTGGCGTCAGTTCAAAGTATCGCCCGTCGCGCCGGACATACCCCAGCGACTCCAGCGTCAGCAGAAAACGCCGCGCCTTGGCCCGGTCCATGCCGGTCAGTCCGGCCATTTCGGTCAGGGTCAGGCGCGAATGTTCGGCATCGAATGCCCTGAGAATCTGCAGGCCTGAGGCCAGCGCCGCCACGTAATCGCGGTCCCCGGGTTTGAGTTTGTTGTCCAGAGCGAGGCCCTCCTCCATCAAGAATGCTGCGGATCTTAACACTGTTCGCAGTCCGAACACTGGGTGGATATTCCGAATTCGACCAAGGTGGGAGTTGACGGAGCAGCAGCATCTCCGACATCATGTTCGCAAGTAGAACATAAGTTCGCACTACGAACAAAGCGCAGAGCCGCTTCAGGAGACAAGTGATGGCAGAATTCCTCTCTCTGCAGGACGCGGTGAAAACCCTGATCAAGGACGGAGATACCGTCGCGATGGAAGGCTTCACCCACCTGATTCCCTTCGCCGCCGGCCACGAGATCATCCGCCAGGAAAAGCGTGACCTGACCCTGATCCGCATGACGCCGGACCTGGTCTACGACCAGCTGATCGGCGCCGGCTGCGTGAAAAAACTGATTTTCTCCTGGGGTGGCAACCCCGGCGTCGGCTCGCTGCACCGCATGCGGGACGCCGTGCAAGCGGGCTGGCCGCGCCCGCTGGAGCTGGTCGAGCACAGCCATGCCGCCATGGCCAACGCCTTTGAAGCCGGCGCGGCCGGCCTGCCGCTCGCTGTGCTGCGCGGCTACATCGGCAGCGATCTGCCCATGGTCAACGACCAGATCCGATTCATTGAATGCCCCTTCACCAGCGAACGCCTGGCGGCGGTACCGTCGATACGCCCGGATGTCACCGTCATCCACGCCCAGCGTGCCGACCGCAAGGGCAACGTGCTGGTCGAGGGGATCGTCGGAGTACAGAAGGAAGCAGTGCTGGCAGCCAAGTGCAGCATCGTGACCGTGGAAGAGATCGTTGATGATCTCGGTGCCTCGGTTAACGCCTGCGTTATTCCCAGCTGGGCTATCACTGCCATCGCCGTGGCAGAGCGGGGCGCGGCGCCCTCCTATGCGCTGGGTTATTACGAGCGCGACAACGCCTTCTACAAGAACTGGGACGGCATCGCCCGTGACCGCGAGCTGTTCCAGAACTGGCTGAAAGAGAACGTATTCGAGAAAGGAGCCGCCTGAGATGACTACCGAATTCACCTCCTCGGAAATGATGAGCATCACCGCCGCGCGGGCTCTGCGAAGCGACATGACCTGCTTCGTCGGTATCGGCCTGCCCAGTGAGGCAGCCAACCTGGCGCGCCTGACCCACGCTCCCGACATCACCCTGATCTATGAATCCGGCACCCTGCAGACCGCGCCCGACGTACTGCCGCTGTCCATCGGCGACGGCGAGCTGTGCTCTTCGGCTTTGACCACAGTGTCGGTTCCGGAAATGTTCCGCTACTGGCTGCAGGGCGGCCATATCAGCGTCGGCTTCCTCGGCACCGCGCAGATTGACCGCTACGCCAACCTGAACACCACCCTCATCGGCGACTACCGCAATCCCAAGGTGCGTCTGCCGGGTGGTGGCGGTGCGCCGGAGATCGCCACCAACGCCCGCGAAGTGTTCATCACCGTCAAGCACTCCAAGCGCACCTTCGTGAAGGACGTGGATTTCATCACCACCGTCGGCTTCGGTCGCGACGGCAAGGCACGGGACAATGTGCCCAACATCGGCCGTGGCCCGACTGTGGTCATTACCGACCTGTGCATCCTCAGACCGGATGAGCAGACCAAGGAGCTGGTAGTGACCTCCCTGCACCCCGGCGTCACCCGCGAGCAGGTGATCGAGGCGACTGGCTGGGAGATCCGCTTTGCCGACCAGCTGGATACCACACCGGCGCCCACAGAACAGGAGCTGATGGTGCTGCGCGAACTCAAGGCTCGTACCGAAGCTCACCACGCCGGCAACTGAGGAGTCGACATGACTGACGTATTTATCTGTAACCCCAAGCGCTCGGCCATCGGCCGCTTTGGCGGCACCCTGTCCAGCGTGCGACCGGACGACCTGGCCGCCCGCGTGTTCGAGGCCGTACTGGCTCAGGCTCCCGAGCTGAACCCGGAAGCCATCGAAGAAGTCATCATGGGCTGTGCCAACCAGGCCGGGGAGGACAACCGCAACGTTGCCCGCATGTCCGCGCTGCTCGCCGGTCTGCCGACCAGCGTGCCCGGCACCACCATCAACCGCCTGTGCGGCTCCGGCATGGACGCAGTCGGCACCGCCTTCCGTGCCATCAAGGCCGGCGAGATGGACCTGGTACTGGCCGGTGGCGTCGAGTCCATGTCCCGCGCGCCTTATGTCATGGGCAAGGCCGACAGCGCCTTCGCCCGTGGTCAGAAAATCGAAGACACCACCATCGGCTGGCGCTTCGTCAACCCGTTGATGAAGAAGCAGTACGGCATCGACTCCATGCCCGAGACCGCCGAGAACGTGGCGGAGCAGTTCAACATCTCCCGGGAAGACCAGGACCTGTTCGCCCTGCGTTCCCAGGAAAAGACCGCCAAGGCCCAGGCAGAGGGTATCTTCGATGAAGAGATCGTCGCCATCGAGATTCCCCGGCGCAAGCAGGAGCCGTTGATCTTCGACAAGGACGAACACCCCCGTGCCTCCACCATCGAAAAGCTCAACGCATTGCCTGCTCCCTTCCGCGAGAACGGCAGCATCACCGCGGGTAATGCCTCCGGCGTCAATGACGGTGCCGCCGCCATGCTGGTCGCCAGTGCCGCCGCGGTACAGAAGCACGGCCTCAAGCCGGTTGCCAGGGTGCTCGGCATGGCCACCGCCGGCATCGAGCCGCGGATCATGGGCATCGGCCCGGTCCCGGCGGTACGCAAACTGCTGGACAAGCAGGGCCTGACCATCGACCAGATCGACGTTATCGAACTCAACGAAGCTTTCGCTGCCCAGGGCCTGGCCGTCATGCGCGAGCTCGGCATCAAGGACGACGACGCGCGGGTCAACCCCAACGGCGGCGCCATCGCCCTGGGCCACCCGCTGGGCATGTCCGGCGCGCGCCTGCTGATGACTGCTGCCCTGCAACTGCAGCGCAGCGGCGGCCGCTACGCGCTCTGCACCATGTGTGTGGGTGTGGGGCAGGGGATTGCCATGCTGATCGAGCGAGTATAAATCCCAGCCGGCAACAGGGCGTCCACCAGGCGCTCTGCTGTCGGCATTGCTCTTCATGAAAGACCGGCCGATAATCATGTGGTGTATTTAAAATCATATTGTGAGGCTTCAAGCCATGGCCCAACGCTACATACCCACGCCGCAGAATAGCGACCTCCAGCGCTCAGGCATCATGAGCACCGCGATTCTCACCGAGCTGGGGTTGGGCGCCAGCACCCAGGATCTGCACCAGGCGGTGGAACAGGGCCTGACCTGGGGCACCTTCCAGAAACTGATGAACGTCGTCAGCCACAACAAGAAACAGCTGTCAGCCATCCTGCGCATTCCTCCCGCCACATTGGACAGGCGGGCCAAGGGCGGCCGGTTCAGTGCCGAAGAAAGCGATCGGATAGTTCGCTACGCGAAAATTCTGATGGCAGCTGAGTCATTATTCGAAGGTGACAGGGCCGCGGCAATTCGCTGGCTCGAAACGCCGGCCAAGGCGCTGGGAGGCAAACAGCCAAGCGAGCTGATATCGACCAGCGTGGGTACCAACGCAGTGCTGGATCTGATCGCGCGGATTGAGCACGGGATCATCACCTGATGAGCCAGGTAGCCACCTACTACCGCATCGTCAAACGCCAGTATGTTGATGAGGCTTTCTCGGGCGACGGCTCGATGAAGTTCGGTGGCCGCTGGAACCCCAAGGGCGTGCCCTGCGTATACGCTGCCGGCAGTGCATCACTTGCCACGCTGGAGACACTGGTGCACCTGCAATCGACCGGGCCGCTGCCGGCATTCGTGCTGCTCACCATCGAGGTGCCGATAGCCGAGATCCGTTATCTTGCCGACAAGGATCTACCCCGCGACTGGAGAAACGACCCGCCTCCGTTGAGCACAATGACAATGGGAAAAGGCTGGATAGATTCGGGTGACGGCGTTGCCCTCGTCATTCCCAGCACAGTCATCCCCATCGAGAGCAATGTGATCCTTAATGTGAATCATCCGACGTTCAAGAATTGTCTGAGGACGGTGAAGCCAGTGGCGTTTGAGCTGGATCAGCGGCTGGTTAAATGATGGGTGCGTAATCATGATTGCAGAGAATACCAATGGAGCCCGCTATGACAAGGAAAGCATGGACAGAAGAGCAGGTGAAACTGGCTTTTCACCTCTACTGCCAATTGCCCTTTGGCCGGTTGCATCATAGCAACCCAGAGGTTATCGCCCTGGCCAACCTTATTGGCCGCACCCCTTCGGCCGTCGCGATGAAACTAGTCAACCTGGCGAGCTTGGATCCAGTTATCGTTGGTTCCGGCCGTAAGGGCCTGAGCGGAGCGTCAAAGCTCGACCAGGCGGTCTGGGATGAGTTCCATTCCAACTGGGAGGGGCTGGTCATGGAGGCTAATCGCATCCGAGAAGCCCTTGGCGATACGACTGCCTTCACTTCGCTCCATGTCGATGACCAACTGCCCGACTACACCGGCCAAACCCGAGCCCAAATTATTCAGCAACGCATAGGCCAAGCGTTCTTTCGCCGAACCGTGCTCTCCAGTTACCAAAGCCGTTGCTGCATAACCGGCCTAGCCGAGCCGCGCTTATTGCTGGCGAGCCATATCGTCCCCTGGCGCCAGGACAAAGCTAATCGCCTCAACCCTCACAATGGCCTTTGCCTGTCCGCGCTGTATGACCGTGCTTTTGATCAAGGATTGATCACATTAGACGAAGATTGGCGGGTGGTGTTGTCCGTAGCGCTGAAAAGGCCCGAGCCACCGCTGCAGACACACTTCCAGTCTGTTGAGGGCCAGAAGATTGAACTGCCGGAGCGGTTCAGTCCAGATCCGCAACTCGTGCAGCAGCACAGGGAGCAGGTGTTTCTCGGCTAAGTTTTGGTAAGGGCCTCGATCGGCCGTTACTAAATTAGTAATCACATTTGCTAAAGCTAACTGAAGGCTCCGGGCTCGGTGCTCGGATGGGAGAGGAGTTGGGGTGTTGGTTACTATCGGCACGGCGACGCAACCAGCCAGGTTGCGCCGCCTTTCCAGTCAGGCGGTTTGCTTGACCAGCAGCTCCGCCATCTTCTCTGGGCACTCTACTGCCGGCACATGCCCGACATTTTCCCATACCAGCGGCGCTGCTGCGCCCAGTGCGCTGGAGAGCGCTTCCAGCGAGCTCGGCGGCGTCGCGACGTCATCGGTACCGGCAATCACATTGACCTTGGGCAGTTGCTTGCCCTTGAAGGCTTCTGTGAAGTTGCACCTTCCGAGCATCTCACACAGCAGGGCATAGCTGCGCTTGTCGGTGCGGCCCAGCTGGACGCGCCAGCCGTCGATCAGAGCCGGCTGTTGTTCACAGGCGCGGGGGCCGAACCAGCGGGGGACGATGTCCTTGGCCATGGCTTCCAGGCCCTGTTCCATTACCGCGACGGAGCGCTGCAGCCAGCCGTCGGGGGTGCCGATGACCGGGCCGGTGTTGGTCAGGGTGGCGGACAGCAGCCTGTCGGGGTGCTGGCTCAGCAGTTGCTGGCCGATGACGCCGCCAATGGAGGTGCCGGCAAAATGGAAGGTCTGCGCGCCGGCAATTTCAGCGAGCGCCAGCGCTTCTTCTGCCAGGTCCTGCGCTTCGATGGCACCGGCTTCTTCAGGCCAGGCGCTGCTGGCGCCGTGGCCGGGCAGGTCCCAGGTGATGATCCGGAAGTTATCCAGCAGTGCTGGCAGCATGTCGTCCCAGATGCCCTGGGTCATGCCCAGCGGATGGGCAAGTACCAGCAGCGGCTTTGCGCTGTCGCCCAGCAGGCGATAGCTGATGGTGCGGCCCTTGTGCATGCAAAACGTCATGGCGTTCTCCCGTTCGATGAATATTGGCAGAAGTTCGTTATGTGAACTGCTGTTTGATAGCCGAACATGTTGCGACCCGGCATCGTGGCCCGTCAAGGGGGCCGTGTGCATTTGCGATGAAAGTCGAACATGTGGCGCAGCATCGGTCCGGTCAGGGGTAGCGCCCGGTGAGGCGGTTTTCTACCAGCTCCGCAAGGATGGTGTTGGTCAGGCGCATGATGGCGTTGGGGTTTTCTCCGGCGCGCCGGGATGCCAGTACCGGTGCGGTGATGTGATCATCAGCCAGCGGCATGTATTCCACGCCTTCACGCTGGAGCCGCCTCACCTGTTCCGGTACCAGGGTGAAACCCATCTCCGAGGCGACCAGTGACAGTGCCGTCTGCAGGTCGTTGACCTGCTGGATGATGTTGACCTTCAGGCCGCGCCGGCGGAACAGGCCGAGTGTCAGGTCGGCGAAGTTGGGCCCGGCGGTGGCGGGGAAGGCGATCATATTGACCTCTGCCAGCTCCTTCATGCTGGGAGGGCGAATGGTAAGCGGATGCCCCACGGGCAGGGCCGCGATGAGCGGCTCGTCGAACAGCTTTTCCTGTTCGACGTCCGGGTCCTCGATGCGGATGCGGCCAAAGCCGATATCGATCCTGCCGGCCTTGAGCGCCTCGACCTGTTCGCGGGTCTTCAGCTCGTGGAGGACGATCTCCAGGTTCTTGTTCTGCCGCAGGCGCCGCACCATGAGCGGCAGTTGCCCGTAGAAGACCGAAGGCACGAAGCCGATGGAAAAGATGGTCTTGCGGTTCAACGCGATGCGGCGGGTATCGGCGACCGTCGCCTCTACCTTGTCGAGTATCTGCTGGGCATGGACGAGGAAATAGCTGCCGCCAGAGGTCAGCTCCAGACCTCTGGCCTTGCGGATGAACAACTCCACGCCGATCTCTTCTTCCAGCTGTTTAATCGCCCTGGTCAGTGGTGGCTGGGCGATGAACAGCTTTTCTGCCGCTCGGGTGAAGTTGCGTTGTTCCGCGACTGCGACGAAGTAACGCAGGTGTCTGAGCTCCATCCATACCTCCAGGGTATTGCTGTCTACTTATTCAATATTGGTCGGCGTAATAAAAACTTCATATCGTCGGAATCACAGTTTCATTGTTACCGATTCCGGAGAGCCAAATGACCGCCACTATCCAGTCCATCGAAGCCGTCCTGGTGGATATACCGACCATCCGGCCGCACAAGCTTTCGATGGCTACCATGGGCGTACAGAGCATGGTCATCGTGCGCATCAGGGATTCTGACGGTCTTGAAGGGCTTGGCGAGGCGACCACTATCGGCGGTCTGGCCTACGGCCCGGAGAGCCCCGAGAGCGTCAAACTTACCATCGACGCCTATCTCGCACCACAGCTGATCGGCAAGCCGGCGACCAACATCAATACCCTGAGGGTAGACCTTGGTCGTAGTACCCGTGGCAACAATCTCGCCAAGTCCGCCATCGAAACCGCGCTGCTGGATCTCATGGGCAAGCGCCTGAATCGCCCCCTGGCTGAGCTGCTTGGTGGCGCTGTGCGACAGCACCTGCCGGTGCTCTGGACCCTGGCCAGTGGTGATACCGACCGGGATATCGACGAGGCCAGGACGCTGATCGCGGCCCGTCGGCACTGCGACTTCAAGCTGAAGATCGGCTCGCGCCCATTGATGGAGGACGTACGTCACGTTGCCGCGATCAAGACGGCGGTGGGCGACGAGGCCAGCGTGCGGGTGGACGTCAACCAGGCCTGGGACGAGTCGACCGCCGCCCGCGGCATGGCCGAACTGCAGGCGGCTGGTATCGATCTGGTCGAGCAGCCCACGCCCATGAAGGACTTCGCCGCCCTGGCGCGCCTGTCCGCGAAATTCCATATCCCGATCCTGGCCGACGAGGCCGTCGCCGATGCCACCGATATGTACAAGCTGGCCGCGGAAGGCTTCAGCGGTGCGGTGGCGATGAAGATCGCCAAGGCCGGCGGTCCGCTGCGTGCGCTGGAACAGGCGGCCGTGGCCCAGGCGGCGGGCATCGGCCTGTACGGCGGCACGCTGCTGGAGGGCACCATCGGTACCGCCGCGTCGCTGCATGCCTGGGCGACCCTGGATCACCTGCAGTGGGGCACCGAGATGTTCGGCCCGCTGCTGATGAAGGACGACATCGTGGTGCAACCGCTCAAATACCACGAAAACGGTGTTGATCTGCCGACCGGCCCGGGGCTGGGCGTCGAGATCGATGAAGACAAGCTGGCTGAATACCGCCGCAAGTAAGGAGAGATACCCATGCTGTTCAAGGTTGAGATGAAGGTGAACATCCCGCACGACATCGATGCGGACGTCATCAACGAGATCAAGGCGCGGGAGAAGGCCTATGCCCAGGACCTGCAGCGTCAGGGCAAGTGGCGTCACCTGTGGCGGGTGGCCGGCAGCTACGCCAACGTGAGCATTTTCGATGTGGCAGATAACGCAGAACTCCAGGAGCTGATCAGCAATCTGCCGCTGTTCCCCTACATGGACATCACGGTTGCGCCTCTGTGTCGCCACCCATCGTCCATCCACGAGGGCGACCGCTGAGGCCAGGCGGAACCTCTGGTGCCAGCGGACAAGGTGGCACCGCCCCCTGATGAGATTGCGAGCTCGAGAGACGTGATCCAGACAAGAACAAGTACGAGGAAAGAACCATGACTGTCAAGACTATGCACACCGAAGAAGTAAAAGAACTGCTGCACAAGGTTGCAGGCCTGCACACCGAAGGTGGCGATGCGCGCACCAAGAAGATCGTTCACCGCTTCATGAGCAATATCTTCCAGCTGATCGAGGACTTTGACGTGACTCCGGAGGAGTTCTGGACCGCCGTCGACTATGTCAGCCAGCTGGGCAAGAACAATGAGGCGGCGCTGCTGGCGCCCGGTCTGGGCATGGACAAGTACCTGGACATCCGCATGGATGCCGAGGACGAGGCCGCCGGCCTGGCGGGCGGTACCCCGCGCACCATCGAGGGCCCGCTGTTCGTTGCCGGCGCGCCGCTGTGCGAAGGTTTTGCGCGTATGGATGACGGTACCGACACCACCTCGGAAACCATGCTGATCAAGGGCCGGGTCACCGACACCGAGGGCAACCCGATTGCCAATGCCGTGGTGGACATCTGGCATGCCAATGCCCACGGCGGTTACTCCTACTTCGACAAATCCCAGAGCGACTACAACCTGCGCCGTCGCATCAAGACCGATGCCGAAGGCCGCTACGTTGCCCAGTCGATCATTCCCGCCGGCTATGGCTGCCCGCCGGACGGTTCCACCCAGCGCCTGCTCGACCTGCTCGGCCGTCACGGCCGCCGTCCGGCGCACATCCACTACTTCGTGGAAGCGCCCGGTCACAAGCACCTGACCACCCAGATCAACCTGGCCGGTGATGAGTACACCTACGACGATTTCGCCTTTGCCACTCGCGATGAGCTGGTGGTGGATGCGAACCGGGTGGAGCACTCCGCCGAAGGTGCGCGTTTCGGTGTGACCGGCCCGGTGACCGAGGTCGAGTTCAACATCGAGCTGGTACGCACCGACAAGGCCGACCTGCAGGATCGCCACGCCCGCCCGCGTGCCCTGGAAGAAGCCACCGCCTGACAACAACAAGGGGAGTTACGTCATGACTCGTCAACTTGATCAAATCGAAAGTCTGATCCGCGGTGCGGTGGAAGCCGATCCGACAACCGGGCGCTACCGTGGCGACCGCCGGGCGTTCACCGATGAGCAGCTGTTCGAGCTGGAGATGAAATACATCTTCGAAGGCAACTGGGTGTTCCTGGCCCATGAGAGCCAGGTACCGAATCCCGGTGACTATTTCACGCTGACCGTAGGTCGTCAGCCGGTGGTGATCACCCGCACCAAGGACGGGGAGCTGCAGGCGCTGCTCAACACCTGTTCGCACCGTGGCGCTACCCTGTGCCGCAAGAAGCGGGGCAACAAGTCGTCCTTCACCTGCCCGTTCCACGGCTGGACTTTCCGCAACGACGGCAAGCTGCTCAAGGCGCGGGATGAGAAGAAGGGCGGTTATCCGGAGCAGTTCAACACCGGCGGTTCCCATGACCTCAAGCGCCTGCCGCGCTTCGAGAGCTACCGCGGCTTCCTGTTCGGCAGCCTGAATGCTGACGTCTCCACGCTGGAGGAATACCTCGGCGAGAGCGCCCGGATCATTGACCAGATCGTCGACCAGTGTGAGGAGGGTCTGGAAGTGCTGCGCGGCACCTCGACCTACACCTACGACGGCAACTGGAAGCTGACCGCCGAGAACGGTGCCGACGGCTACCACGTGGGCACCGTGCACTGGAACTACCTGTCCACCATGGGTCAGCGCAACTATGAGAAGGGCGGCACCGCGGCGGTGGACGCCAAGGGCTGGTCCGGCGACGGCGGCTTCTACTCCTTCGAGAACGGTCACATGATGCTCTGGACCGAGCTGAAGAACCCCGAAGTGCGGCCGATCTACGCCCACCATGAACGCCTGAAGGAGAAGCTCGGCGAGGCGCGTGCGGACAACATCGTCAACACCACCCGCAACCTGTGCCTGTACCCCAACGCCTATCTGATGGACCAGTTCTCCACCCAGATTCGCGTGCTGCGTCCGATTTCGCCGACCAAGACCGAGATCACCATCTTCTGCTGGGCGCCGAAGGGTGAGGCCCCCGAGCTGCGTGCCAAGCGCATCCGTCAGTACGAGGATTTCTTCAACGTCAGCGGCATGGGCACGCCGGATGACCTGGAGGAATTCCGCGCCTGTCAGGAAGGCTATCAGGCGCAAGGCCTGCGCTGGAACGACATGAGCCGCGGTGCGGCCCACTGGATCGAAGGTCCCGACGAAGCCGCAAAGGCCATCGGCATGAACCCGCTGCTCAGCGGCGCCAAGCCGGAAGACGAAGGCCTGTACGTGACACACCATCAGTACTGGGTGGATGAAATGCTGCGCGCGGTTGAGAGCGAGCGGGCACGGTTCATTGCGCTGAGCAGCGAGGAGGCATCGGCATGAGCATGAATTTCGAACAGATCCAGCAGTTCATCTTCCGCGAAGCGCGCCTGCTGGATGACCGCCAGTGGGATGAGTGGCTGACCTGCTACCACGAGGACGCCACCTACTGGATGCCCTGCTGGGACGATGAGGACACCCTCACCGAGGACCCGCAGACCGAGCTGTCGCTGATCTACTACCCCAACCGTGCCGGGCTGGAGGATCGGGTATACCGCATCAAGACCGAGCGCTCCAGTGCCAGCTCCATGCCGGAGCCGCGCACCACTCACCTGCGTACTAACATCGAGATTCTCGAGCAGGAAGGGAGCACGGTGAAGCTGCGCTACAACTGGCAGACCAACAGCCACCGCTACCACAAGACCCAGATGTTCTTCGGTACTGCCTTCCTGACACTGGATACCAGCGGCGAGCAGCCGGTGATCACCGAGAAGAAGGTCATTCTGAACAACGATTACATCAACCAGGTGATCGATATCTACCACCTGTGATGACCGGGCGTACCGCTCAGGAGCCACCGACATGAGTTACAACATTGCACTGAACTTTGAAGACGGCGTGACCCGCTTCATCAACTGCAACGAAGGCGAGACCGTGCTGGACGCGGCCTATCGCAACAAGATCAACCTGCCGATGGACTGTTCCGATGGCGTCTGCGGCACCTGCAAGGGCGCCTGCCAGCAGGGCAGCTACGAGCTGGGCGACGAGTACATCGAAGAAGCGCTGACCGACGACGAGGCCGAGCAGGGCATGATCCTCACCTGCCAGATGGTCCCCTCCAGCGACTGCGTAGTGACCATTCCCGCGGCGTCGACGCTGTGCAAGACCGGTCATCTGGAAACCACGGGTACGGTCAGTGAGGTCAACCTGATCTCGCCGACGGCGATCGAGCTGAAGATCACCGCCGATGAAGACATCGCCTTCCTGCCCGGCCAGTACGTGAACATCACCGTACCCGGCACCAGCGAAACCCGCGCGTACTCCTTCAGCTCGCGCCCCGGCAGTCGGGAATTGAGCTTCCTGATCCGCAACGTGCCGGGCGGGCTGATGAGCTCCTGGCTGGTCGGTCAGGCCAAGACCGGTGACAAGGTCACGCTGGCCGGCCCGATGGGCATCTTCTACCTGCGCCCGGTGGGCCGTCCGCTGCTGATGCTGGCCGGTGGCACCGGTCTGGCGCCCTTCCTGTCCATGCTGGAGCACCTCAAGGCCAGCGGCAGCAGCCAGCCGGTTCACCTGATCTACGGCGTGACCAATGATGAAGACCTGGTAGCGGTCGAGGCGCTGGAAGCCTATGCCGCAGACATCGAGAGCTTCACCTTCAAGACGGTGGTGGCCGATGCGCAGAGCGGGCACCCGCGTACCGGGTATGTAACCAACCACATGGAAGACGCGCCGATCAACGACGGTGATGTCGACGTCTACCTGTGCGGCCCGCCGCCCATGGTTGATGCGGTGCTGGGCTACTTCCGCGAGGAAGGGATCGAGCCGGCGTCCTTCCACTACGAGCGCTTCACCCCCAGCGTGGCGGCCGAGGAGGCAGCATGACTCCCCGCTTCAGCGGCAAGGTGATGGCCATCACCGGTGCCGCCCAGGGCATCGGCAAGCGGGTGGCCGAACTGGCCGGCGCCGAGGGCGGCCGGCTGGTGCTGGTGGATATTGCCGGGTATGTGCATGAGGTGGCCGCTGAACTGCGGCAACAGGAAATGGAGGTCCTGTCGCTGCAGGCTGACCTGGAAACCTGGGAGGGCGCCGAGAGTATCATGGCGGCTGCCCACCGGGAGTATGGCCGCATCGACGTGCTGATCAACAACGTCGGCGGCACCATCTGGGCCCAGCCCTATGAGCACTATCAACCCGAGCAGATCCAGAAGGAAATCCAGCGCTCGCTGTTTCCGACCCTGTGGTGCTGCCGGGCGGTACTGCCTTACATGGTCGCGCAGCAGAAGGGCGCCATCGTCAACGTTTCCTCGGTGGCCACCCGTGGCCTGATGCGCGTGCCCTACGGCGCAGCCAAGGCCGGGGTGAATGGACTGACGGTGAACCTGGCGTTCGAATATGCCGAGCAGGGCATCCGCGTCAACGCGACTGCTCCGGGCGGCACCGAAGCACCACCGCGCCTGACCCCACGCAATACCGAGGAGCAGGGCGAGCAGGAGAAAGCCTGGTACCAGACGCTGATCAAGCAGACCAATGACAGCAGCTTCATGCATCGGTATG
The DNA here is from genome assembly GCF_014646575.1 of Halopseudomonas pertucinogena. Taxonomy (GTDB): domain Bacteria; phylum Pseudomonadota; class Gammaproteobacteria; order Pseudomonadales; family Pseudomonadaceae; genus Halopseudomonas; species Halopseudomonas pertucinogena. The sequence goes on from NZ_BMNN01000005.1 coordinate 73,860, forward strand.
GAACGCTGGATGAGCAGGCTGAACCTATTCTGTTCCTGGCGTCGGATGCGGCGAGTTATATCACCGGGACGGTGCTGCCGGTGGCGGGTGGGGATCGGGGTTGAGTTTAACCCCGCTCCCCCTCACCCGATCACCCACCCCTCCAACTGCTCCCTCAACCCCCTCGGCAGCGGCGCCGGTCGGCCGGTATCCGGATCTATCACCACCATCACACTCGACGCCGCCACCTGCACCTCGCCCTTGTGCAGCGCACAGCCGGTGAAGCGGAACGAGCTGTTACCGATCTGACTGATCCCTGACGCGAGCTCCATGGTCGTCCAGCTCATGTGGTAGTCAGTGAAACTGATATCCACCGCCGCCACCATCACCCGTAACCCCTCGAAATCCAGCTGGCGGATGCCGCCGAAGCGCGCCTGTTCCATATAGCGGCCCAGCGCCGCTTCGCTGCGCTGGCTGTCGGCGTCGATGTCGGAGAAGCGCGGGGTCAGTTGCTGGCGCACCGGGAAGTTGTGGGCGTGGTGCAGCTGGTTCAGATACGCCGTTTCCGGCAGGGTCGCTTCCTCGCCAGTGGCCAGGGCGCTGAGCCGTTCGCGGATGTCATCCGGCAGCACGGTGCGCTGACCCTGCTGGGTGGCGCCCATCAGGGCGTCCTGGGTGCCGACCAGACGTCCGCCCTGGTACAGCTCGCTGAGCACATGGAAGCTGTCCTGGTGAACGCTGATTACCCGCAGCTGCGCCTGGATATCCTCGCCGTAGAAGGTTTCCTGGCGGAACTGGGTGTTGGTGCGCAGCGGGCGCAGGCGTACCTCGTCGGAGAACCAGGCGTCCGGGCCGAACTGCTGCATGTGGGCGCGCATGCGCACTTCCTGGTGCAGCTGATAGATGCGCGAATTGTTCACGTGCCGCCAGTTGTCCAGGTCGGTATAACGCGGGGACAGGGTGCAGGTGAAGATCGAGTCGTTGTTGGTCTTGGTCATTATCGGGCTCGTGCATCGGAGAATGTCTTGGTGATCCGAGCATCCGCATTTCCTTCGCCGGACGCAATCTCATCAGTCAGGCAAATACGCCGGGATCAGCAAACTTCGGCTGAACCCCCTCATCCTGTGCCCGGTCACAAGCTTCAGTACCCATCGCCCGCATCATCCCGAGGAGGTTCCCCATGGCTGCCAACGTCAGTGATTATCTCGTGGAGCGCCTGTATCAGTGGGGCGTGCGCCGCATCTATGGCTACCCCGGCGACGGCATCAATGGCGTGATGGGCGCGCTCAATCGGGCCAATGGCAAGATCCGCTTCATCCAGGCGCGCCACGAGGAAATGGCAGCCTTCATGGCCTCGGCCGATGCCAAGTTCTCCGGCGGGCTGGGGGTGTGCCTGGCAACCTCCGGTCCGGGGGCGTCCCACCTGATTACCGGTCTGTATGACGCGCGCATGGATCATATGCCGGTGCTGGCGATTGTCGGCCAGCAGGCGCGCAGCAGTCTGGGCAGCCATTACCAGCAGGAGCTGGATCTGGTTTCGATGTTCAAGGACGTATCGGGCTCCTTCGTGCAGCAGGCCAGCGCGCCGGCGCAGGTGCGGCACCTGGTGGACCGGAGCATTCGAGTGGCCTTCGGCGAGCGTCGGATAGCCACCATCATCCTGCCCAATGACCTGCAGGAAGCAGAGTACACCGAGCCAGAGCGCTCCCACGGCTTCGTGTTCTCCGGCATCGGCTACAGCCGGCCGCTGGTGGTGCCCCATCAGGAAGATCTGGAGATGGCAGCCGAAGTGCTGAATGCCGGGAAGAAGGTCGCGATTCTGGTCGGCGCCGGTGCGCTGGAGGCAACCGATGAAGTGATCCAGATAGCCGACAAGCTCGGTGCCGGGGTGGCCAAGGCCCTGCTCGGCAAGGCGGCATTACCGGATGAGCTGCCCTGGGTGACCGGCTCCATCGGCATGCTCGGCACCGAGCCGAGCTATAAGCTGATGAACGAGTGCGACACCCTGCTGATGGTAGGCTCGGGCTTCCCCTATGCCGAATATCTGCCGGAGGAGGGCAAGGCCCGAGGCGTGCAGATCGATATCAAGGCGGACATGCTGAGCATCCGCTATCCGATGGAGGTCTGTCTGCAGGGCGACTCGGCGGAAACCCTGCGCCGGCTGCTGCCACTGCTCGACGAAAAGACCGATCGCAGCTGGCGCTCGAAGGTGGAAGCCTGGCGCGAGGGCTGGGAGAAGACCCTGGAAGCCCGCGCCATGGTGGAGGCCAACCCGATCAACCCGCAGCGGGTGGTGTTCGAGCTGTCGCCACGCCTGCCCGATCGCGCGGTGGTCACCTGCGATTCCGGCTCCTGCGCCAACTGGTATGCCCGGGATCTGAAGATGCGCCGGGACATGCTCGGCTCCCTGTCCGGCGGGTTGGCCTCCATGGGCGCCGCGGTGCCCTATGCCATCGCTGCCAAGTTCGCCCACCCCGACCGGCCGGTGGTGGCGCTGGTGGGCGACGGGGCGATGCAGATGAACAACCTGGCCGAGCTGATCACCGTGGCCAAGTACTGGCAGGAGTGGGACAACAAGCAGTGGATCTGCGCGGTGTTCAACAACGAGGACCTCAACCAGGTGACCTGGGAGCAGCGGGCGATGGAGGGCGATCCGAAGTTCGAGGCCTCGCAGAATATACCCGACGTACCCTACCACCGCTTTGCCGAATCCATCGGTCTCAAGGGGATCTTCGTCGACCGGGAAGACCGGGTGGCAGCCGCCTGGGAGGAGGCACTGGCCGCCGATCGCCCGGTGGTGATCGAGTTCAAGACCGACCCGGACGTACCACCCCTGCCGCCCCATATCAAGCTGGAGCAGGCCCGAACCTTTGCGTCCGCCCTGTTGCAGGGGGACCCGGATCAGGCAGGGATCATCAAGCAGTCGGCAAAACAGGTACTGAGCCGGATTCTGCCCGACAGAAAGTGAGCGGGAGCCTGCCTGCCGGGAGAAAAGCTGAACTGTGCGGCGGGCGGGCGAGTCGAAATCTTTACCAGATCACAAAGGGGAGTCTTCCATGCTCAAGTTTCTCGCCAGCACCGTAGGCATCATCTTCCTGGTCGGCCTGTTGGTCATCATCGGTCTGCTGATGCTGATTTTCTGAGGCGTGCACTCCAGTCGTTCCAGCGGGCATTGAGCCAGAGCGACAGTCCGATCACCCCGCCACCTATTGCCAGGCGCAGCAGGTCGGCCTGCTGATTCCAGATCAGCAGGTTGACCAGCAGTCCCGCCGGAATCAATGCGTTATTCATGATGCCGAGCGTCCCGGCGTCGACCTGAGTCGCGCCGCGGTTCCAGAAGAAGAATCCAAGCCCCGAAGCCACCAGCCCAAGCCAGCCGAGCACTCCCCAGTGCAATGACGTGGTGGGCATCCGCTCGTGATTGCCCAGCAGCAGCCAGGCGGGCAGGGCGACCAGCAGTGCGCCGATGAAGAACAGCCCGAAATTCTCCCATTGCTGACGGGAGCTGACCCGGTTATGCAGGATCAGATGAGCATAGCCCACCTGACCGGCAGCAAAGGCCAGGTTGGCCAGCTGAAGCAGAAGAAAGCCCTTCATATAGGCATCGCTGATGCCATCGTAGCGGATGATGCCGGCGCCCAGCACGGCCAGCAGGGTGGCCACTACCGGGCCGATGCTGAATTGTCGGCGCAGGGCATTGTCCAGCAGGGCGATGTACAGGGGGGTGAAAATGGTGAACAGCAGAACTTCCGGCACCGTCAGCAACTCGAACGACAGGTACAGGCATATATAGGTCACCCCGAACTGCAGCGCGCCGATGCCCAGCAGGCCGGCGGTCACGCCGCGGGGCACCCTGCCAGGGCGCAGTAACGGCAGAAACAGCAGGCAGGCCAGCAGAATGCGGGTGAGTACTGCGAAATAGCTGTCCACCTGCCCGGCGAGGTACTCGCCGATCAGGCTGAACGAGAAGGCCCATAGCAGGGTAACGGCGATCAGGTAGGGCATGTGTTTCCTTCGATACTGCAGGGAGGCCGCGTGGTGGGACGGCGGATGGAGCATCACTATACCGCGCTGATGATTTTTATATGAAGCTGTGTCAAATTGACGGCTCATGACTGACCCGACAGTCAAAATCCACATCAAGTAAGGAAGCATCATGGGTAAAGCAGGGATCGCAATTACAGTATTGATGGCCACGGCAGTCGCAGGGACGGCGGGCGCCTGGTACACCGGCACGCAGCTTGAAGGTGTGCTGCGGCAGAATATCGAACAGGGCAATGTGCAGCTGGCCAGCCAGTTTCCAGAGGCAGAGGTCTCCCTGCAACTGGTCGATTTCCAGCAGGGCGTGTTCAGCAGCAAGGCCCGCTACCGCCTGGTCATGCAGTCGGCCGAGGGTGAAACAGACCTGGATATCTTCGTCCGCGACCATATCGAACACGGCCCGCTGCCCTTATCCCGTCTGACTTCGTTCAAGATCTGGCCGGTGATGGCGGTGAGCAATGCCGAGCTGGAGCGTACCGAACGTCTGGCTGGCCTGTTCGCAGCGAGCGGGGGGCGCGCTCCGGTGGCGATGATCAGCAACGTCGGATACGGCGGCGGTATCAACGGCGAGATCGCGCTGGCACCGCTGAGCTGGAGCGGTGCGACCTCAACCGGCACGTTTTCCGGCCTGTCGGCCCTGTACAGTACCGATACGACAGCCGAGACCCTGAGACTGAAAGGCCGGGTGGACTCGCTGGAGCTGAATGGCGACGCCCGTGTCAGCCTCGTGGGGGTGGATTTCGCCCTGGACCGGACCCGGGATGATTCCGGGCTCTACCTGGGTACGGGCAAGGTCGAGGTGGATCAGCTGGCGGCGGTCATCGATGGCCAGCCGGCGCTGGTGCTGAACGAGATGCTGCAGACCGATGTCACCGCGCTCAGCGACGACGGCGCCAGTGTACAGCTGAACTACCGGCTGGGTTCGGTCAATTATGGCGCCGCCCGGCTGGGCTCGGTGGACATGGGCTGGACACTGAGCCGGCTCGACCCGCAGGCCCTGCTGGAACTGGCCGGCATCTACAACAGCGCGGTCGTCGGCGAGCAGGATGACCACCCCCGGGAGACCCACGAGCAGGCCCAGGTGGCATTGGAGCAGCTCCTTGAACGCCATCCGCGTGTGTCCCTGGACAACTTTGCCATACGCACCGCCAACGGCGAGAGTCGCCTCAGTCTGGGAGTCGAGCTGGATCGGCCACTGTCACTGGAGCTGCCGCCCGCCATGCTGGTCCCGCAGCTGATCGGCAACCTCGAGGCCCGGCTGGTGCTCTCCAAACCCATGCTGATGGACATGATTCGTCACAAGGCGCTGTTCCAGCCGGGGGCCGATCTGGCTGCGGTGGAGCAGGAGGCGGTGATGATGGCGGAAATGGTCGCCGGCATGGCCGAGATGCTGCAACTGGGGCGGGTGGAAGGTGACAACATTCTGACCCAGCTCAGCTATACCGGTGGGGCCCTCAGCCTCAACGGTCGGGCCATCGAGCTGGAGGACCTTGTCGCCCTGCTGTCAGGCGTGCAGGCCCTGCCGTAGGCGATGTGGCAGCGCCTGCCTTGGCTCCGCCATACGAGGCGGCTACCATGGAGCGCTCTGGGCCGTGTCATGCAGTCACGGTCGGCTGAACCGGGAAGCTACAAATGAATTCCAACGATGCGTTGCACCTGATGCTGGCCCTGCTGGTGCTGGGTTTTGCACTTCTGGGTACGGGATACACTTTCAGGGACAAGGGTGCGGGTGTGGCGCTGATGCTGGCCGGTTCCGCCGTGGTATTGACGACCATCGGCGCGCGCATCATTCGGGTGGTGAGTCTGTAGCGCCGTAAAGCCGGGGCCGCCGATGCGGCTGGCCCCGGCGGCTTGTCAGAAGTGTGCCTTGACCAGCAGGTTGGTCACGCTCTGATCGGTATCGAAGGCGCTGCTGTCCTTGATGCCGTACTTGTTTTTCCAGTAGCTGTATTCGATACCCGCGTACAGCTTCTTCGGCTGCCAGCCCAGTGCCTTGCCCAGGTCGTATTTGACCTGCGGATTGAAGTGGAAGTTGGCCTGCTTGCCATCCCCGTCATTGTCGACGATCCAGTCGATGTAGCCGTCAATCAGGATGTCCGACCTGCCCACCGGCAGGGTGATGCCCCACACCGGGGTGATCTGCCATGAGCCGCGCACGCCTTCCGGTGAATCGGAATGGCGGTAGTAGGTGTTCAGCTGCAGGTAGTCGAAACCGGGAACGGCCAGGTCGAAGCCGGGCCCGAGCAGGTAGTTCTTGATGTCACCGCGGCCGCGCTCATAGGTGCCGGCCAGCAGGACATCGGTGATCGGGCCGAATCCGAGTTCCTTTCCGCTGATCTTGCCGAAGGACAGACGCGGGGCGATCTCGCCATACCAGGTACTGTTATTGCCCGCTGCGTCCTTGGCACCGTTGTAATGGATGCTGTCGACGAACACGAACAGGTCGCCGACGCTCCAGCCGCTGACGTGCTCGAAGGTCACCGCCTGCTGGATGGCCGGGTCGACCTCGAAGTCCTGGCCGTAGAGATAGGTCAGGCTGTTGTCCTGCCAGAGCAGAGGGGAGGCGGTGGCTAGACCGCTGGCTATTGCGAGGCCCGCCGCTGCGGCGCCCTTGATCAGTGTGCGCATGGATGATTTCCGGCTGCTGATTGACGAAGCGCGCCATATTAAACTGCCAGCGGTGTGCTGTCAGTAGCCTGCCTTGATTACCTCGATCCCCTTGCCCAGGACCCGTCGCCAGGCTTCCAGCCCGGCCTGATCGGTTTCGCCGTCGTGCTTGCGGATGGTCAGCAACAGGGCGTCGAGCCAGTAATCGTACAGGTGCGGCTGGATATCGAGCTTCTCCCTGGAGTGGGATTCGGCCAGCGCCTTCAGCTTGGTGGGCGGCAGGCCGCGCGCATAGAGCACCAGGTTGAGAATGCCGGCGCGCAACAGGTGCTTCTGCGCGGTCATGTCGGTACCTGCAAACTTGGCGGCTACCTCCGGTGAGCTGGTCAGAAAGCTCGCGTAGAAGTCCTCAAAGAAGCTGCTGCTCCTGCAGCAACGGCCATAGCTCTGGAAAACCAGATCTTCATCAGTCATGTGTCTGTCAAGCCTTGTAGCTGCCCATTCTGAACGGTGGGCTTTTTTTGCGGTTGGGGTGCTGCAGTGGAGAGCATCGGTGATATGGTTTGAAGCTCGCGGCGGGGGAGCATACCCCAACCGCGCCGCCGGGGGCAGGCCTTGCTTCAGTCGAGGCCATATTGCGGTCATGTTCGAGGACGAGTCGGGATGTTGTTGATACGCGGGTTGAGCTGGCTGATCCTGTTTCAGCTGCTGGGCACGGCCCTTAATGTGCTTTTTCTTCCTTTTCTGCCCAGTGCCATCATCGGCATGGTGTTGCTGGTGATATTCCTGCGGGTGCGCGGCAGTGTCAGCGAGTCGGTGGAGACGGCCTCGTCCGGCCTGCTGCGCTTTCTGCCGCTGCTGCTGACACCACCGGCTACCGGGATCATGATGTACGGCTCAGAGATAGCTGCCGATGCCGCGGCGATCCTGATCAGCCTGACTGTCTCGTTCATCCTTGTGGTGCCGCTGACCGGGCACCTGATGCAGTTTCTGGTGCGGCGCCAGGCGCGCAGGGAGGGGGCATGAACGCGCTGTCCATGGCCTGGGCCGCGGTGGTGGCGCACCCGCTGTTTCTGATCGGGCTTACCCTTGGTGTCTACCAGCTGGGGCAGGCACTCTATGAGCGGACCCGTATGGCGCTGCTGCATCCGCTCATCGTCGCCATCGCGCTGCTGATCCCGGCGCTGTGGCTGCTCGGGCTGGAGTATCCGGTCTACCGCGACGCGGTGTTTCCGCTGACCATGCTGCTGGCGCCGGCGACCGTAGCGCTTGGCGTGCCGCTGTACCACAACCTGCGGCGTATACGGCAGTATTTCTGGCCGGTGATGATCAGCCTCATGGTGGGCGGGCTGTTCGTTACCATACTGACTCTGCTGCTGGCCTGGCTGCTGGGGGCCGATTTCACCATGCTGATGACCCTGGCACCCAAGTCCCTGACCACGCCAATCGCCATGGCGGTAGCCGAACAGGTCGGTGGTATCGCTGCGCTGGCAGCGGGCTTTGTCATGTATACCGCAGTACTCGGGGCGCTGATGGGGCCCTGGCTGCTGACCGTTACCGGCGTGACCGAGCCGTCGGCCCGGGGGATGTCGCTGGGGCTGGCCGCCCACGCGGTGGGCACCTCCCGCGCGCTGGAAGAGGGCGACGAAACCGGCGCCTTCGCGGCGCTGGCCATGAGCCTGATGGGTATTGCCACGGCACTGCTGCTGCCGGTGGCGGTGGCTGTGTGGTTCATGTTCTGAGCTGGTGGTTTCCGTTCCCGGCCGAAGATGCCGGGAACGCCTCCTGCTGTTCCCTGTCAGAAACTCTGCGCTCGTTCGGCCGTGTGGGCCTGAATCCAGTACAGTAAGGAGCTGCACAGATGGAACTCGATCCGCTGCTGCTATCCCGCCTGCAGTTTGCTTTTGTGGTGTGCTTTCACGCCATTTTTCCGGTATTCACCATAGGCCTGGCGACCTTCATCGCCTTCCTCGAGCTGCTTGCCTTCCGAACGGGCAATGCGGCATGGACACGCCTGTCCCAGTTCTGGATCCAGGTATTCGGCGTGGCCTTCGCGATGGGGGTGGTGTCGGGCATTGTCATGTCCTTCCAGTTCGGCACCAACTGGAGCAACTTCTCCTACGCGGCGGCCAACTTCATCGGGCCGATGCTCAGTTACGAGGTGGTGACCGCGTTCTTCCTCGAGGCCGCCTTCCTCGGCGTGCTGCTGTTCGGCCGCAACAAGGTGCCACCGGGCATGCATCTGTTTTCGGCGTGCATGGTGGCGCTGGGCACCTTCATCTCCGCGTTCTGGATTCTGGCGGCCAACAGCTGGATGCACACCCCGGCCGGTACTGAACTGGCGGACGGCGTGTTCGGTGTCACCAGCTGGGGTCAGGCGATCTTCAACCCCTCGTTCCCCTATCGTTTCGCCCACATGGTAGTGGCTTCCTTCCTCACCGGGTCCTTCGTGGTGGCGGGCGTCAGCGCCTGGTACCTGCTGCGCGGGCGAGAGGTGGAGACCAACCGCCGGGCGCTGTCCATGTGCCTGTGGCTGATCCTGATCGGCGCGCCGGCACAGGCGGTGATCGGTGACTTCCACGGCTTGAACACCATGGAGCATCAGCCGATCAAGATTGCTGCCATCGAAGGCAACTGGGAGACGGTACGTGGAATGCCGCTGCTGCTGTTCGCCATCCCGGATCAGGAAGCCGAGCGCAACCATTTCGAGATAGGTATTCCGAAGCTGGGCAGCCTGATCCTGACCCATGATCCGAACGGCGAGATACCCGGTCTCAAGACGGTAGCCCCGGAGGAGCGGCCACCGGTCTGGATCGTGTTCTGGGCCTTCCGCATCATGGTCGGAATCGGTCTGCTGATGATCGGCTGTGCGCTGGCCGGCCTGGTGCTGCGCAAGGGCGACCGTTACTGGCGGCAGCCCTGGTTCCTCAACACCCTGCGGCTGATGGCGTTCACGCCATTCGTGGCGGTGTTGTGCGGTTGGGTCGTCACCGAGGTGGGACGCTTCCCCTGGCTGGTCTATGAACAGATGAACCAGCTGGACGGCCTTACCCCCTCACTCACCGGTCCGATGGTGCTGTTCACCCTGCTGGGCTACATCACGGTCTACGCGGCGATCTTCAGCGCGGGAATCTACTATCTGATGCGGGTGTTGCGTGCCGGTGTCGAAAGCATCACCGGGCCGGATGACGTTCATGACATCGAGCGGCCCAAGCGTCCGCTGTCGGCCAGCCACGTTCGCATCGAAGAGGGAGGCGAGCCCCATGCATGGCATTGATCTGAGCATTATCTGGGCGGTGATCATCGCCTTCAGCATCATGATGTACGTCCTGATGGACGGCTTCGATCTGGGCGTGGGCATTCTCTTCCCCTTCGCCCCCGATGAAGAGGCCCGTGACGTGATGATGAACTCGGTGGCACCGGTATGGGACGGCAACGAGACCTGGCTGATCCTGGCGGGCGCGGGCCTGCTGGCCGCCTTCCCGCTGGTGTATTCGGTATTCATGCCTGCGCTCTACATCGGTGTGTTTCTGATGCTGGCGGGGCTGATCTTCCGTGGCGTGGCGTTCGAGTTCCGTTTCAAGGCGCAGCGCTCGCGCAACCTGTGGAACTGGGCCTTTGCCGGCGGCTCGATGGTGGCGGCGATTGCCCAGGGGGCGGTGGTGGGGACCTATATCGAGGGCTTCAATACCGTGGATGGTCGCTATGTCGGCGGTGCGCTGGACTGGCTTTCACCATTTACCGTACTTACCGGCCTCGGGCTGCTGGCAGGCTACATGCTGCTTGGCAGCACCTGGCTGATCATGAAATCCGAAGGCTATATCCAGGACTGGGCCTACCGGCTCGCGCCCTGGTTGCTGCTGGTGGTGCTCGGCGTGTTTGCCATCGTCAGCGTGTGGACGCCACTGGTCGACCCTTCGGCCTTCGAGCGCTGGTTCAGCGTGATACGCATCATCTGGATCTTCCCGGTGCTGGCGCTGGTGTTCGCCTGGCAGGTGTGGCGCAGCATCCGGCGTCGCTATCAGGTACGGCCTTTCATCGCCACCATGGGCATGTTCGTGTTTACCTTTCTGGGTCTGCTGGTCACCAAATGGCCCTATGTGGTGCCGCCGAATTACACCCTCTGGGATGCGGCCTCGGCACCGGGCTCGCAGCTGTTCCTGCTGGTGGGCATGCTGTTCGTGATACCGGTGATTCTCACCTATACGGCCTGGAGTTACTGGGTGTTCCGCGGCAAGGTGCGGGCGGGCGAGGGCTATCACTAGGGATACTCTCGTGCGCCAGGGAGATGAGGTCGGCCGCTGGCTGGACCAGCTGCTGAAGGGCCAGCAGCACTGGCTGCGCGCTGCGCTGTTGCTGGCGCTGCTCGGCGCCGTGCTGTTCATACTGCAGAGCTGGATACTCGCTGCCCTGTTCAGCTATCTGTTGCAGGTCTGGCACGGGGCTGCCCCGGTGTCGCCACCGGAGGCTGCCTGGCTGCCGGTGCTGTTGCTTTGTCTGCTGCTGCGCCCGGTGCTGCAGTTCGGCCGCGAGCGCCTCAGTCAGCATGCAAGCTGGCAGGCCCGCCGCCAGCTGCGGGAGATGCTCATGCAGAGTCTGGCCTCGCTGGGGCCTGCGCGGCGTCTGATCGGACCGGATGCCCAGCTGGCCAGCCAGGTACTCGAAGAGGTTGACGCACTCGACGGCTATATCAGCCGTTACCAGGTTCAGCGCCAGCTGGTGGTGCTGGTGCCGCTGATGGTATTGGTGGCCACCGCCTGGCACAGCCTGCTGGCGGCCCTGCTGCTGCTTCTGACCGCACCGCTGGTGCCGCTGTTCATGGTGCTGCTGGGGCAGACGGCGGCCAATGCCAGTCAGCGCCAGTTTGTGGCCCTCGGGCGCATGAGCGGGCGCTTTCTCGATCTGTTGCGCGGCCTGCGCACCCTGCGCCACCTGCAGGCGCTGCCCACTGCCCAGCGTGCGGTGGAGCAGGCCGCAGAGGATTACCGCAGCCGCACCATGGGCGTGCTGCGTCTGGCCTTTCTTTCCACCGCGGTGCTGGAGCTGTTTGCCTCGATTGCCATCGCCATGCTGGCTTTGTACCTGGGCATGGGTCTTCTGGGCATGCTGCCCTGGAGCCAGGGCCAGGCCCCGGTGCCCTACCAGAGCGCGCTGTTCATCCTGTTAATGGCCCCGGAATTCTATGCACCCCTGCGTCAGCTCGGCAGCGATTACCACGCCCGCGCCGAAGCCCAGGCCGCGGTGACCGAAATGCTCCCGCTGCTGCAATTCGCTTCTGTGCCACCGCAGGACCCCGTATCGCCTCGCGGGAGCCGCGACCCCGCAGCGATGATGCTCCCGCCCCGTAGGAGCCGCGACCCCGCGGCGATACCGGCCGCCAGGCCGGCAAGCCCACCGACCATAGCCTGCCACGCCCTCACCGTAAGAGACCCCGACATGCCCGCGCGCCTGCTGCCACTGGACATGAAACTGAACCCCGGCGACCGCGTTCTCATACAGGGCCCCAGCGGCAGCGGCAAATCCACCCTGCTACACACCCTGCTGGGGTTTCTCCCGTATCAGGGCGAACTCCTGATCGACGGCCAGCCGCTTGACGCACTCCCCCGTCCGGCCTGGCACTCCCAGGTCAGCTACCTCGCCCAGCAACCGGAGCTGCTGCCCGGCACGGTGGCAGATAACCTGCGGCTGGCCGTCCCTGAGGCGAGCGATGATCAACTGATCCATGTGCTGGAACAGGTAGAACTGTGGCCGCTGCTCAGTCGATTGCCGCTGCAGCTGGACACACCGCTGGGCGAGCGCGGCCTGGGTCTGTCCGGCGGTCAGCTCAGCCGGCTGGCGTTGGCCCGCATGCTGCTGCGCGATACCCCGGTATGGCTGCTGGACGAACCCCTGGGGCATCTGGATGTGGATACTTCTGTTGTCATAGGCGGACTGCTCGAACGGCTGAGCCGCGGCCGCACGCTGCTGCTTGTCAGTCATGGGGATCAGGGGCTGGACTGGATCGAGCGGCGCCTATCGCTGGGGGTGAAGGATGACTGAACAGGCCCCCCGGACGCGACAGCCGATACGTCTGCGCCACCTTTTGCAGACGCGCCGCGCCGGCTGGCTGCTGGCGTTGCTGCTGGGCGGTGTCGCGCTGTTCTCTGCCATCGCTCTGCTGGCCTTGTCCGGCTGGTTCATCACGGCATCAGCCATGGCTGGCCTGGCCGCCGGCTATGTGCTGGATATCTTCCGGCCTGCCGCGGTCATTCGCCTGCTGGCGCTGACCCGCACGCTCGGGCGCTATGGTGAGCGGCTGGCCTCGCATCATGCTGCCCTGGGGCTGTTGCGTGATCTGCGTGCCGGGCTGTTTCGCCGCATCGGCCAGGCGCGGGCGTTGCCCGATCGCAGCGGCGAGGCAATGCATCGGCTGGTATCCGATATCGACCTGCTGGATCAGTTTCCCCTCCGGGTGCTGCTGCCCTGGGCCTGGGCAAGCCTGATGCTCATCATCATGCTCGGCTTTCTCGCCTGGCTGGACCTGACCCTCATGCTGTGGTCACTGCCCGGTCTGCTGCTGGCCTGGCTGATGCCCTGGCTCGGCTACTGGCGTGGGGGTCAGCTGGCGCGGGATGACGTGGAGCGAAACGAGCGTCGCCGGGCCTATCTGCTGGACAGCCTGCATCTGCTTACGCCTCTGCTGCTGTGGCAGCGCTGGCCCCAGCGGGCCGGGGACTTCACCCGGATCGACCAGCAACATCTGGCGCAGCAGGATCGGCAACAGCAGCTCATCAGCCTGCTTACGCTGTTCCAGCAATGGGCGCTGGGCGCCGCCTTGCTGGCACTTGTCTGGCAGGGCTGGCCGCTGCTTGACGCAGGAGCAGTGTCCGTGCCCCTGCTGCTGGCAGGTGTGCTGGCGCTGCTGGGGCTCAGCGAGGCGCTGCTGCCGCTGGCGGGCAGCTTCGTCGCGTTGGGGCTGAGCCAGACGGCGAGGGATCGCGTCAACGGGATGGCGGGACACGACCCGATTGCCGAACCGCGGGTGAGCCCGCGTCCGGTTGCGCCCTTCTCGATGCAATGGGAGCGCCTGGGCGTGCGCTGGCCCGGTGCGATCAACGGCGCCACGGGGCTGAATCTTGCACTGCAGCAGGGCGAGGTACTGTTGCTGCATGGACCGTCCGGTGGTGGCAAATCCACGTTGCTGCAGTTGCTGGCAGGGGAGCCATTGGCTTATGAGGGGCGTTGCCTGCTCAACGGCCGGCCCCTCGAACACTGGGACCTGCGGCGGGTCATGGGCTGGCTGCCGCAGGATGTGGACATCTTTGACCTGTCGCTGGCGGACAACCTGCGGCTGGGCAACCCCGAGGCCAGCGACGCCCAGCTGTGGCAGGCACTGGAGGACGTGGCGCTGGCGGACTGGGTGAGAAACCATCCGCAGCAGCTGGCGCTGCTGCCCGGAGAGCTCGGCACCGCCGTGTCCGGAGGCCAGGCCCGGCGCATCGCCCTGGCCCGCCTGCTGTTGGCCGAACGGCCGATCCTGTTATTGGACGAGCCCTTCGCCGGGTTGGATGAAGCAACCCGGGAAAGGGTGATGGCCTCGCTGATACGGCGCCAGGCCGATGGCCTGCTGATCATCGCCAGCCATCAGCCGGTAACGGGTGAGGGCATCAGATACCTGCGGGTCGGGGAATAACGATTTGTATCCTATCCGCCCCCCGATGGGAGGCTGGGCCACCTACCAGGTATCAACAAACGGTCTCGTTCCCGCCTGCAGCGCCTCCGGCGGCGTCGAGTTCAGCCCGCGCAACAGCCAATCGCGGGTCTCCACGGGATCGATCACCGCATCTATCTCCAGGAAGCTGGCCATGCTGATGCCCTTGCCCCGGGCGTACAGTTCGCCTACCAGCTTGTCGAACAGCGCCTTCTGTTCGGCCGGGTCTTCCAGCGCTGCCAGCTCCTTGGCAAACCCGAGGCGGACTGCGCCCTCAAGCCCCATGGCGCCAAATTCGCTGCTCGGCCAGCCGATGGTGAACATGGGCGCGTGGAAGCTGCCGGCGGCCATGGCCTGGGCGCCGAGCCCGTAGCCCTTGCGCAGCACTACGGTGAAGAACGGAATGCTCAGGCTGGCGGCGGTAACGAAAATGCGCGAGACATGGCGCACCGTGGCCTGCTGCTCCGATTCCGGGCCGACCATGAAGCCGGGGGTGTCGCACAGCGAGACCATCGGCAGACCATGGGCCTGGCACAGCTGCATGAAGCGGGCGGCCTTGTCTCCGCCGGCGGCATCGATGGCGCCGCCCAGATGCATGGGGTTGTTGGCCATCAGGCCGAAAGCCTTGCCGCCGATGCGCACCAGAGCGGTGATCATCCCCGGGGCAAACTCGCGGCGCAGCTCCAGTACCGAGCCGGTGTCCGCCAGCGCGCGGATGACCTCACGGATATCGTAGACCCGCAGGCGGTTCTCCGGAATCAGATGACGCAGCAGGCGTTGGTCGGTGCATTCGCCGCCGGGCAGATCGCCCTGGAAGTAGGACAGGTACTGCTTGGCTACCCGGGTGGCTTCGGCTTCATCCTCCACCAGTACATCGATCACCCCGTTGGGCCCTTGCATGCTGGTGGGGCCGACCTCTTCGGGGGTATAGCTGCCCAGACCGCCGCCCTCGATCATCGCCGGCCCGGCCATGCCGATGGTGGCGTTGCGGGTGGCGATGATTACGTCGCAGCAACCGAGCAGGGCAGCGTTACCGGCAAAGCAGCGGCCGGAGACCACACCGACCAGCGGCACCTGGCCGCTGAGCCTGGCCATGCGCATGAAAGTGGTACAGTCCAGGCCGGCCACGCCGACCTTGTCCACATCCCCTGGTCGACCACCGCCCCCTTCGGCGTAGAGCACCAGCGGCAGGCGCCATTGTTCGGCCAGCTCCAGCATCCGATCAGTCTTCTTGTGGTTCATTACCCCCTGGGTGCCGGCAAATACCGTGTAGTCGTAACTCATGGCCATGCAGCGGGCGGCCTCGGCACCGAACAGTGTGGCATTCACCGTACCGATACCAGCGATCAGGCCGTCGGCCGGGCTCATCTTCAGCAGGTCCTCGTGGCTGCGGCGGGTGCGCTGGGCGGCCAGGGCGAAGCCGCCGTACTCCATGAAGCTGCCCTCATCCAGCAGGTCGGCGAGGTTCTCCCGGGCGGTGCGCTGGCCGGTTTTGCGGCGCCGGGCAACGGCCTCCGGGCGCCGTTCGTCGGTGAGCTGGGCCCGGCGCTCCAGCACTTCCAGGAGGTCGGCGCGGATATGTTCCAGGTCGATCTGTTCTTCGCTGAGTTGCTGGTCGGCGCTGTCGCCGGTGGCTTCGATGAATACCAGCGGACTGCCTTCGAACAGGTTATCCCCCGGAAGGGCTGCCAGTTCGCGGATGGTGCCACTGCACTCGGCCCTGACCACGAACTCCATCTTCATCGCTTCCAGCACGGCGATCTGCTGGCCAACGCTGACGCTGTCGCCAGGTTGAACGTCAAGACTGACCAGTACGCCCTGCACCGGTGTGTTCAGCGCCTGGCTGCCTGCGGGGGGCTGGTGCCCGGCCGGGCGGTTGGCCTGGCTGAGGGGGCTGGTTTGCGCAAACAGATGGGGGTGGGGCTTGTCGCTGGCACCGGTGAGCGCGCCGGCATGGGTTTCGATAAAACCGGTGGTGACCCGGTTGGCCTGTACCTCGGGATGCTGCAGCAGATTCTGCAGAAAATGCAGATTGCTGGTCACGCCTTCAA
Organism: Halopseudomonas pertucinogena; assembly: GCF_014646575.1. Lineage (GTDB taxonomy): Bacteria > Pseudomonadota > Gammaproteobacteria > Pseudomonadales > Pseudomonadaceae > Halopseudomonas > Halopseudomonas pertucinogena. The sequence goes on from NZ_BMNN01000005.1 coordinate 90,228, forward strand.
GGCGGAACTCGCACAGGGCTCGGTAGGCGCGGCGCAGCACCGCCGGGTAGTCCGCATCGGCATGCACGATGAGCTTGGCCAGCAGGGAATCGAATCCGGGGTTGGTGGTGTAGCCGCTGTAACCGTAGCCGTCCACTCGTACGCCGTGCCCGCCCGGGGCCTCGTAGGCGCTGAGGGTGCCACCGCTGGGGCGAGCGCTGCCGTCGGCCTGCATGGCTTCGAGGTTGATGCGCAGCTGTACGGCAAAGCCCCGGGGAGCGGGCACCTGCTGCTGGGTCAGACCCAGCTCGGCCAGAGTGGCACCGGCGGCCAGGCGGATCTGCAATTGGGCCAGATCCAGTCCGGTGACGGCTTCGGTGACCGTGTGCTCGACCTGGATGCGCGGGTTGGACTCCATGAATACAAAGTCGCCGCTGTCCTCATCCACCAGGAATTCCACGGTACACAGACCGCGATAGCCCGCCGCGCTGGTCAGTTTTACCGCGGCATCGAGCATCTGCTCGCGTAACCGCGGGGCCAGGCCGGGCGCCGGTGCCACTTCCAGCAACTTCTGGTGACGGCGCTGCAGGGTACAGTCGCGCTCCCACAGGTGAACAACCTGCTGGCCATCTCCGGCAATCTGTACTTCGATATGCCGGGCGCGGCGGATCAGCCGTTCGATATACAGCTCACCACTGCCGAAGGCCGCCCGGGCCTCGGAACTGCAACGGGTGAAGGCCTCCTCCAGTTGCGCCGGATCCTGCACCACCCGCATGCCCCGGCCGCCGCCGCCCGCCAGGGCCTTGAGCATCACCGCGCTGCCCGGAGGCAGCTGCGCGAAGAACGCTTGAGCCTGTTCCACACTGGTGGCCTGATTGGTGCCCTGCACCAGCGGCACATCCTGTTCCTCGGCCAGCCGCCGGGCGCTGGCCTTGTCGCCGAAGCAGTCCAGTACTCCCGGATCGGGGCCGATGAAGGTGATATCGGCTGCCGCGCAGGCGCGGGCAAATTCCGCGCTCTCGCTGAGAAAGCCGTAACCGGGGTGGACGGCATCGCAGCCGTGTTCCCGGGCCAGCGCGACCAGCTGTTCGATATCCAGGTAGGCGGCAGCTCCGCGCCCTTGCAGGGCAACGGCGGTGTCAGCCTTGCGCAGGTGCAGGGACTGGGCATCATCTTCCGAATACACCGCGACGCTTGGGATATCCAGCTCCGCGGCGGCCCGGGCCAGGCGAATGGCAATCTCGCCACGGTTGGCGATGAGCAGACGTTTGAAGGGCATCAGATCCATTCCTTGAGTTCATTCTTCTTGACCTTGCCGGTGGCGGTCATGGGCAGGGAGTCGACCAGGCGGAGTTCCGGCACCTTGTAGCTGGCCATGACCTCGCGGCACCAGGCGGCGAGGCTGTCGGTGCTCAGGCCGCTGCCGGGTCTGGCCACGACAAAGGCCAGCGGGCTTTCGCCGCGACGCGGGTCCGGCCGACCGATCACCGCTGAGGCGGTAATGTCGGGGTGCTGACCGAGCATGGCTTCCAGCTCCGCCGGGAACACGCTCATGCCGTTGACCTTGAGCATCTCCTTGCGCCGCCCCAGATAGCGGATAAACCCCTGCTCGGTGATCACGCCGCTGTCGCCGGTATGCAGCCAGCCGTCGCGCAGCGCCTCGGCGCTGGCCTCGGGTTTGTTCCAATAGCCCTTGAGCAGGGAAGGCGAGCGCACGCACAGCTCACCTTCGCTGCCCAGCGGCAGCAGTGCGCCGGTATCGAAATCGCAGACCTTGAATTCGGTGCCGGGCACCGGCAGGCCGACAAAGGTCGGTGCGGATTTCAGGTCGAAATCGCCCTCCTGCAAGCCGGCGGTAAAGGTGTCGCAGGTGTGGGTCTCGGTCATGCCGAAACTGGTCTCGAACAGGGTGCAGCCGGTCAGCTCGCGCCAGCGGCGGCGGTACTCGGGGGTCAGTTTCTTGATGAAGGACACGCAACTGGTGACCTGCAGCGAGCTGAGGTCGAACTCGTTGCGCTGCGGGTGATCGAGAATCTCCGCTGCGCTGTCGACCAGCAGCCCGGTGTGATTGACCCGGTAGTGTTGCACGGCGCCCATGAACGCCAGTGCGTCCCAGCGGGCCAGCAACACCAGGGTGGTGCCGCCGAACACCGGAAACAGCAGCCCGGCGTTCTCGCCGGCGATCCAGAATTCGGGCATGAAGTTGAGGCTGACTCGCTCGCTGTCCAGGCCCAGTGCGGCTGGCAGGAAGCTGGCGCAGGTGTAGAGCATGTCACCATGGGTATGGATGCAGCCCTTGGGCAGACCTGTGGTGCCGCCGGTGTAATTCAGCGCGGCAATCTCGTCCAGCATGGGCTCGGGCAGATCGGTGCGCGGCTCGATATCTGCCAGCGCGGGCAGCAGATCGATAGTGTCGGTGATCGGCACTTTGGGTGCCAGCAGCAGATCGGGTACGGCAAAGGGCGGCTCAGCCGGGCATAATTCCGAGAGGCTGGTGCTGATCAGCAGGCGCAGCCGGTATTCCTCGGCTACCTGGCGCACTGCCGGCAGCAGCTGATCGAAGCTGACGATGACCCGGGCGCCGCAGTCCTTCAACTGGTAGGCCAGCTCCATCGGTGTGGCCATCGGGCTGACCGGGCAGTGCACGGCGCCGGCCCTGAGGATGCCGTAGAAGACGATATGCAGCTGCGGGCAGTTGGGCAGATACACGGCCACCCGGTCGCCGGGTTGCACGCCTTTATCCAGCAGCAAGGTGGCGAAGCGGCTGCTCAGGTCATCGAGTTCGGCGTAGCTCAGGTCGTGCCCGTAGAAGCGCACGGCGGGCTTGTCCGGGACGCTCTGCCCCCAGTGCTTCAGGTAGTGGGTGAGGGGGCGCTGGCCCAGCGGGTACTGGGGTTCCCGGGGCTGGCCGGTCGGCCAGACGGCCTGTTGCAGTTCGCGAAGTCGGTCGAGGTAGTCGCGCTCGTGCATGTGGTCACCTGCATTGTTCTTGTCGGTATGCAGACGACATTAAAGCGCTTTCACGCCAATGACAGCATGATTGCCGAGGCGAATGGCGCAGAATCAGTCACGATGGGTGCACCCGCTGCGCAGCGGGTGGGAGGTCAGAACAGTTCGAGCGGGGTGAGGGCATCCTCGGTGCTGTAGCCGCCAATCTCCAGTTCGCTGTAGGAGGGTGGCATGTCTTCTTCCTTGAAGATCTCAAGCAGTGTGCCCGGTGTACCGGGGCGGGCGCTGCGCCCGGTGTAGGGGTCGATGCGCACGCTCACCAGCCCCTCGGGCTGCGGCTGACTGTGCTCGGGACGCCCCTCCAGCGCGGCCGCCATGAAGTCGGTCCAGATCGGCAGTGCGGTGGTGCTGCCGTATTCGCGCCTGCCCAGCGGCGACGGCTGGTCGAACCCTACCCAGACAACGGTCGCATAATCGCCGTTGTAACCGGCGAACCAGCCGTCCTTCTGGTCATTGGTGGTGCCCGTCTTGCCTGCCAGATCCTGGCGATTCAGCGCCCGTGCGCGGGAGCCGGTGCCACGGGTGATCACGTCCTGCAGCATGCTGTTGAGCTGATAGATAGTGCGCGGGTCGATGACCTGCTCGGCGAGTTCCGGCTGGGGCAGTGCCTCATCCGTGGTGAGCCCGCTGTAGGCGTTGATCCGCGCCTGCTGTGCCGGAGCGGCTTCCGGTGTGACCACCGGCCGGGTGAAGTCGATCACGTTCTGCTCGGCGTCCTCGATGCGCTCGATCAGCCAGGGGCTGACTGCATAGCCTCCGTTGGCGATGAGGGCATAGCCGACGGCCATCTGCAGCGGGGTGAGCTCGGGTGTGCCCAGCGAGGAGGAAAGATGGCGCGGCAGATCGCTGCGGCTGAAGCCGAAGCGTTCGATATAGGTCAGTGCCTCGTCTACACCGATGTCCATCATCAGGCGCACCGAAACCAGGTTGCGCGAGCGGTACAGCGCTTCACGCAGGCGGATGGGGCCGAGGAAGTCGCCGCCGGAGTTGCGCGGGCGCCAGTCCTCTTCCTGATGACCGTCATTGAATACCAGGGGGGCATCGTTGGTCAGGCTGGCAGGGGTATAACCATGATCCAGCGCCGCGCTGTAGAGAAACGGCTTGAATGCCGAGCCGGGCTGGCGTCGGGCCTGGGTTACCCGGTTGTAGTTGCTCTGCAGAAAGGAAAAGCCACCGGTCAGGGCCACTATGCTGCCGTCCTGCGGCGACAGGCTCACCAGTGCGCTCTGGGCCTGGGGAAGCTGGGAAAGCACATAGCTGCCGGGCTCGCCGGCTGACTGCACCCGGATCACATCGCCGGGCTGCACCACGTCGGCCGGCTTGCCCGGCTGGGGCCCCATGCTGTTGGCGCTCAGATAGGGACGGGCCCAGCGCATGTCCTCCCAGGCGATGGTGCTGGTCTCGCCATTGCGCAGAACGATGCTGGCTCCCTGTGCACCCACTTCGCTGACGATCGCCGCGCGCAGACCGCCGAGGCTCGGATAGCCGCGCAGCAGGCGCGGCCATTCCGCAGGGGCGACATCCGCATGATTGGCTTCCGCGCCGCGGTAGCCATGACGCCGGTCGTAATCGATCAGCCCCTTGCGCAGCGCCCGGTTGGCCTGTTCCTGCAGCTTGCTGTCGACAGTCGTGTAGACGTGGTAGCCGTCGGTATAGGCGGCGGTGCCGAAGCGTTCGATCATCTCGAGGCGGGCCATTTCCGCTACATAGGGCGCTTCAAGCTCGGGATTGGCGCCGTGATTGCGTGCGCTGACCGGAGCGGCAATGGCTTCCTCGTAGGTAGCCTGATCGATGCTGCCCAACTGCAGCATGCGCGACAGGATCCAGTCACGGCGGATGCGGGCGCGTTCGGGGTTGGCTACCGGATTGAAGGCGGAGGGCGCCTTCGGCAGGCCGGCGATCATCGCCAGCTCGGCCAGCGGGAGTTCGGCAATGGGCTTGCCGTAATAGACATGTGCGGCCGCTTCGATACCATAGGCGCGATTGCCCAGATATATCTTGTTCACATACAGCTCGAAGATCTCGCGCTTGCTCAGCTGACGCTCGATCTGCAACGCCAGGAGGATCTCGTTCAGCTTGCGCGAGAATACCCGGTCGCTGGTGAGAAAGAAGTTCTTCGCCACCTGCATGGTGATGGTGCTGCCGCCCGTCTGAATCTGCCCGGTGCTCACCAGTTCACTGGCAGCCCGCAGCAGGCTGACCGGATCGACCCCGTGATGGTGGAGAAAGTTGTCGTCCTCGGCAGCCAGCAGGGCGTCGATGAACCCCTGGGGAATCTGCTCGAAGCTGATGGGCAGGCGACGCATTTCACCGAATTCGGCGATCAGCTTGTGATCTTTGCTGTAAATGCGCAAAGGGGTTTGCAATTTGACATCGCGCAGTGTATCTACATCTGGAAGGCTGGGGCTGAGGGCCAGGGCAACGCCGCTAAGGACGAGCAGCGGACCACTTGCTGCGGCAACCAGCAGCCAGAAAAGAACAATTAGAAGGCGCATGAGGGATTGATCATTTCCCTGTTAAATGAAACTGTTTACGGATGAAGGGTTGAGAACGGGTTAACAGTCCGCATTATAAGCTCTTTTTTTTCCAATTAGCCATTTGCGCTGGGACAAGGACTGTTATTTAATGTGGTCAAATACGAACCGCCCGTAAGTGGCGGATGCTGATAGGAAATTGGCTTGTGCTAGGGCTCCTCAAGAAAAAATCGAACACGCTGTTGGGTATCGATATCAGCTCCACGACAGTGAAGTTGCTGGAACTCAGCAGAACAGGGAACCGCTACAAGGTGGAAGCGTATGCGGTTGAACCTCTCCCCCCCGGTGCGGTGGCAGAAAAGAATATCGTCGAGCTCGAAGCCGTCGGTCAGACCCTGGAAAAGGTTCTGGCCCGCTCGCGCACGCCGCTGAAACAGGCGGCGGTGGCGGTAGCCGGATCCGCGGTGATCACCAAGATCATCGAGATGGACGCCGGTCTCGATGACAACGAGATGGAAGAACAGATCGCGCTGGAAGCCGATCAGTACATTCCCTATCCCCTTGATGAAGTGGCCATCGACTTCGAGGTGCAGGGCGTCGCGCCGCGCAACCCCGATCGCGTCGAGGTGCTGCTTGCCGCCTGCCGTCGGGAAAACGTGGATATCCGCGAAGCCGCCCTGGCGCTGGCGGGCATCGACGTCAAGGTGGTGGAAGTCGAAGCCTATGCCATGGAGCGGGCCTGTGAACTGGTCATCGATCAGCTCGACGGTAACGCCGAGGACATGACCATTGCGGTCATCGACATCGGCGCCACCATGATGACCCTCAGCGTGCTGAGCGGTGGCCGCACCATCTACACCCGCGAGCAACTGTTCGGTGGCAAGCAGCTTACCGACGAGATTCAGCGCCGCTACGGCCTGTCCCAGGAGGAGGCCGGTCTCGCCAAGAAGCAGGGCGGTCTGCCGGACGACTACGAAGCCGAAGTGCTGCGCCCGTTCAAGGAAGCGGTGGTCCAGCAGGTATCCCGTTCGCTGCAGTTCTTCTTCGCCGGGGGGCAGTACCACGACGTCGACTACATCCTGCTGGCAGGGGGTACCGCATCGATTCCGGGGCTGGATCAGCTGGTTCAGCAGAAGCTCGGCACTGCCACGCTGGTGGCAAACCCCTTTGCAAACATGACCCTCTCGAACAAGGTGAACGCAGTTGCGCTGAGCAATGACGCGCCGGCGCTGATGATCGCCTGTGGTCTGGCAATGAGGAGTTTCGACTGATGGCTCGCATTAACCTGTTACCCTGGCGCGAGCAGCTCAGGGAAGAGCGCAAGAAGCAGTTTCTCTCCATTCTTGTCCTGATAGTGATCGTTGCCGGGCTGCTGGTTTTCCTGGCCGACCGCAATCTGAACGGCAAGATCGACCACCAGAACGCACGCAACGACTTCCTGCGCAAGGAAATCCAGTTGCTGGATGGCCGCATCAAGGAAATCGAACAGCTGCAGGCGCGTCGAACGCAACTGCTGGACCGGATGAAGATCATCCAGGACCTGCAGGGCAACCGTCCGATCATCGTGCGGGTCTTCGATGAGCTGGTGCGTACCATGCCCGATGGCGTGTATTTCACTTCCGTCAACATGAAGGGGTCGGTAGTGAATATCAAGGGCGGTGCCGAGTCGAACAGCCGGGTATCCAACCTGATGCGTCAGATGGATGCTTCTGACTGGCTGACGGCGCCGAACCTGACTGCGGTGAAGGCGGTCACCCAGGGAGCGTTGGATCAGGCCAACGTGTTCGAGATGTCGGTCCGTCAGACCGAGCCGGGCGCGGAAGCCGCTGAGGGAGAACAGCAGCAATGAGTTTTGCTCAATCCATGGAGAGTCTGAAGAAGGTCGATATCAACGACCTTGACTTCAACAATATCGGGTCCTGGCCGGGAGCACTGAAGGTCATCGTCGCCGTCGTGGTATTCGCGGTGCTGCTGTTCCTCGGTTATCACTTCCATCTCAAGGATCTGCAGGCCCGCCTGGAGCGGACCGAGGGCCAGGAAGTGACCCTGCGCAAGGAATTTGCGGACAAGTCCTTCAAGGCTGCCAATCTGGAAGCCTACAAGGCACAGCTGGTGGAGATCGAGGAGCGTTTCGGCACCCTGCTGAAGCAACTGCCGAGCGACACCGAGGTTCCCGGTCTGCTTGAGGATATTACCCAGATGGGTCTCAACAGCGGCCTGGAGTTCGAGTCCATCACGCTGCAGCCGGAAGTGGCCCAGCAATTCTATATCGAGCTGCCGATCCACATCGTGGTGCAGGGCAACTACCATGATATCGCCACCTTCGTCAGCAGCGTCGCCGGCCTGCCGCGCATCGTCACGCTGCACGACTTCGATATCGAGCCGATCAGTGCCGGCAATCCTGATCTGCTGAAGATGAACATCGTCGCCAAGACCTACCGTTACAACGAAGCGGGAGGTCAGCAATGAGCGTATTCAGACCGTTCGCGGGTGCCGTGCTGGTGGTGGGTGCGAGCCTGCTCGCCGGCTGCGGCAGCAACGAGTTCAATGATCTGCAGGTGTTCATGGAAGAAACCAGGGCGCGACCGGCGGGGGCCATCGAGCCGCTGCCCCAGGTCAGACCCTATGAGGCATTCACCTACAGTGCCAGTTCCCTGCGCAGCCCGTTCCAGCCACCGGTCCGTATCGACCTGTCGCAGCGCGAGCGTGGTTCGCAGGATATAAAACCGGATGAGGACCGCCCGAGACAATTCCTCGAAGGCTTCAATATCGAAGGCTTCGAAATGGTCGGCGTGCTCAGCAATCAACAAGGCATGCAGGCGCTGATCCGCGGTGCGGGCAGCGTGCATCGAGTCAAGATCGGCGACTACCTGGGCCGCAACCACGGCCGGGTCACCAGCATCGAGGAAGGTCGTGTCGATGTCGTTGAGATAGTCCCGGATGGTGAAGGTGGTTGGTTGGAGCGACCGCGAACCCTCAGCTTGCCTGAGCGCGGATAAGGTCAACCAGGGAGAGATAACATGAACTGTAAACAGTCGCGCGTGGAACGCAATCAAATGCCTCTAACCAGGAAGTTTTCATTAGCAGCCGTGCTTGCGCTGCTCAGCCCGCTGGCCCTGGCCGCAGACCTTCAGAAGCTTGATGTGGCGTCGCTGCCCGGGGAGCGGGTAGAACTCAAGCTGACCTTCGACGAGCCGGTAACCGCTGCGCCGAAAGGCTACACCATCGATCAGCCTGCGCGTATCGCCATCGACCTGCCGGGTGTCAAGAACCGTCTGGGCGAGCGCAATCGCGAGTTGGGCCTGGGCAATACCCGCAGCGTAACAGTTGTCGAAGCGAATGATCGTACCCGCCTGATCATCAATCTGACCGATCTGGCCCCTTACGCTACCCGGGCCGAGGGTAACAATCTGTATATTCTGGTCGGCGCCGGTGAGGCGCCCGGCTATACCGCAGCGGCGCCAACCGCAACTGGCAGCCAGTCCCAGGCCAGCAGAAGCGCCTGGCGTGGAGCGGATGAGCCGGCGGTATCCAGCCCGGCGGCTGTCACCGGTGCCCGTGCCATCCGCAGTCTCGACTTTCAGCGTGGCGAGCAGGGCGAAGGCAACGTCATCATTGATCTGTCGGATCCATCCATCCGCGTGGATGTGCAGGAGCAGGGCGGCCGTGTGCGGCTGGTGTTCCCTTCCACCGAGCTGCCTGACGAGCTGCGCGTACGGCTGGACGTGAAGGATTTCGCCACACCGGTCAACTTCGTCAATGCAAATACCTCCGGTGCGGATGCGACCATCAATATCGAGCCGACCGGTTTCTACGAGCATCTGGTATATCAGACCGACAACCGGCTGATCGTCAGTTTCAAGCCGCTGACCCAGACCGAGGTCGAACAGCGCCGCGCTGACGCCTTCAGTTATACCGGCGAAAAGCTTTCCCTCAATTTCCAGGACATCGAGGTGCGCTCGGTCCTGCAGTTGATTGCCGACTTCACCGACCTCAACCTGGTCGCCAGTGACACCGTGCAGGGCAGCATCACCCTGCGCCTGCAGAACGTGCCATGGGACCAGGCGCTGGATCTGGTGCTCCGCACCAAGGGTCTGGACAAGCGTCAGGTCGGCAACGTACTGCTGGTTGCTCCGGCCGAAGAAATTGCTGCGCGCGAGCGCCAGGAGCTGGAGTCCCAGAAGCAGATCGCCGAGCTGGCACCGCTGCGCCGTGAGCTGATTCAGGTGAACTACGCCAAGGCGTCGGACATCGCCACTCTGTTTGCCTCCGTCACCAGCGGTGGCGAGCAGCGCGGGTCCATCACTGTCGACGACCGCACCAACAGCATCATCGCGCTGGAAACCCAGGATCGCCTGGATGAGCTGCGCCGCATCGTGACCCAGCTGGATATTCCGGTGCGTCAGGTCATGATCGAGGCGCGCATCGTCGAAGCCAACGTCGGCTTCGACAAGGCACTGGGTGTTCGCTGGGGCGGTAACGTGAATCTGGGGAGCCGGTTCAATACCTACGGTGGTCAGCCGCGCAACAGCAGTATCGGAATTGTTGATGATCCTAACCCCGTCACGGTGACTAATCCGGACGGCAGCACGACCGAAGTGTCTCGTACCACGGCGGGTTTCCTGGGAATACCGGAGGTGCCATTCAATACGCCTTTTGTTGATATGGGGGTTCTCGGGGCCACTTCAGGTATTGGCATAGGTTTTATCACCGATAATGCGATTCTCGATCTGCAACTCTCCGCCATGGAAAGTTCTGGTAACGGCGAAATTATTTCCCAACCGAAGGTGGTAACCTCGGATAAGGAGACAGCTCGGATCCTCAAGGGCGCCGAGATCCCATACCAGGAAGCAAGCTCCAGCGGGGCGACTACTACCGCCTTTGCTGAAGCTGTGCTCTCGCTTGAGGTTACACCGCAAATTACTCCTGATAATCAGGTAATCATGGATGTTATCGTAACCAAGGACGAGCCGGACTTCAGTCGCGATGTGAATGGTGTGCCGATGATTCGCAAGAATGAAGTGACTGCCAAAATTCTTGTGTCCGACGGCGAGACCATTGTGATCGGTGGGGTATTTTCCAGTGAATCGCAAAAGAGTCAGGAAAAGGTGCCTTTCCTGGGAGACCTGCCGGTGGTAGGTCGAGCCTTCCGTCGGGATATCAGCTTCGAGAGCAAGACCGAGCTGTTGGTATTCCTGACCCCCCGTATCATCAACAACGGAGCTATCAGTCTTGCCAGGTAATCCCTTTGCGTAATGTGTTTCTGGTAGGCCCGATGGGGGCAGGAAAGAGTACCATCGGGCGCCTGCTGGCAAAGGAGCTTCATTATCCCTTCAAGGATTCCGACAGGGAGATCGAAGCCAGAACCGGAGCCGACATTCCCTGGATCTTCGATGTGGAAGGGGAAGAGGGCTTCCGGCAACGTGAAGAAGCCATGATCTCCGAATTGGTGCAGGAGCGAGGCATCGTTCTTGCCACCGGCGGCGGTGTCGTCATGCGTGAGGCCAATCGCAGGGCGCTGGCGTCCAACGGTCTGGTGGTCTACCTGCGCACCAGCGTTGAACAGCAGCTGCAACGAACAGCCAAGGACCGCCAGCGGCCATTGTTGCAGACGGCCGACCCGGAAAAGGTCCTGCGTGAGCTCATGGAAAGGCGCGAACCCCTCTATCGTGAAATCGCCCATCTGGTGATAGATACCGACCAGCGCGGCCCCAAGGTCGTCGTCAACACCATCGTTGCCCAGCTGGAACGCGAGTCCGACTGATATCCGCTTTGTGCCCGTCAGAGGCGCGACTGTTGTATCCTAGCGGCATTGTCAGGGAGAGTTCCATGCAGCAATTGACCGTTAATCTCGATGATCGCAGTTATCCCATCCATATAGGCGCCGGCCTGCTCGACCAGATCGATCTGCTCGCTCCGCACATTGCCGGCAAGCAGGTATGCATCGTCACCGATGACACCGTTGCTCCCCTCTACCTCGAGCGCCTGTGCCAGACGCTGGCCGGTTATTCGCTGCTGCCAGTGATTCTGCCCACCGGCGAGGCATTCAAGAACTGGTCTACCCTGCAGCAGATCTTCGATGCGCTGCTGAACGCGCGCCATGATCGTCGAACCACGCTGATTGCACTCGGGGGAGGGGTGGTCGGTGACATGACGGGTTTCGCTGCAGCCTGCTATCAGCGGGGCGTCGACTTCATCCAGATTCCCACCACGCTCCTGTCCCAGGTCGACTCCTCGGTGGGTGGCAAGACCGGAATCAACCATCCTGCTGGTAAGAACATGATCGGCGCCTTCTACCAGCCCAGGGCGGTGCTGATCGATACCGACAGCCTGAAAACGCTGCCCGACAGGGAGGTCAGCGCCGGGCTTGCCGAGATCATCAAATATGGCCTGATCCGAGACAGCGGTTTTCACGCCTGGCTTGAGGAGCACATGCCGTCGCTGCGTAAGCTGGACCCGGCGCTGATTACCGAAGCCATCGCCCGCTCCTGCGCCATCAAGGCTGAAGTCGTCGCGGCCGATGAGCGCGAAGGCGGTGTGCGAGCCATCCTCAACCTTGGACATACCTTCGGACACGCCATCGAGGCGCATCAGGGGTATGGTACCTGGCTGCACGGCGAGGCAGTGGGGGCCGGCATGGTCATGGCGCTGGAAATGTCCCGCGAGCTGGGCTGGCTGCCGGCTGAGGATTGCCGGCGAGGCATTGATCTGATTGCCAGAGCCGGGCTGCCGACCGCTCCCCCGCGCGGGATGTTGGCAGATGACTTCAGGCAACTGATGGCAGTAGACAAGAAGGTACTCGACGGGCAGCTGCGTCTGGTATTGCTGCGGCAATTGGGGGAGGCAGTGGTGACTGCTGATTTCGAGGCGGCGGTACTGGACGGGATTCTGGCCGGGGTGGGTCAGTGATGGGGCGTACGGCGATGGAAGTCGATGACATGGCAGATGCCGAAGAGTTTCTCCTGCATTATCAGTTGCAACATGATCCCTTTGTTCCGCGTCCGGCAGGGTTCCGGTTCTTCACGCCTGGCCGCAAGCCGGTCCTGGCCCAGCTGCATCACATGGCTCATTTTTCCGAGCAGCTGCAGGTGGTGGTAGGGCCGGAGGGGGCAGGCAAGACGCTCTTGCGTCAGGCCATGGTCGCCAGCTGCAACCGGGACAAGGTTCAGTGCGTGGTCAGCTCCGGCCGCGAATATGCCGACGCAGCGGGACTGGAGCGCCTGATATGCCAGGCCATGGGCTGTTCCGACATGCCGTCGCTGCTCGAACGGGCAGAGCAGTTGCATGCTACCGGGATGCAGCTCTATCTGGTGATTGATGATGCGCATCACCTGGAGCAGGAGGCCGTGCAGATGCTGGCCGAGTTGAGCCAGTCCGGTCGCGCCGCGCCCCGGGTGTTCCTGTTCGCCGAGGAGACCATCGTTGCCGCGCTGGAAGCGGTGGAACTACCCGGTGACAGTGCCTGGCTGCATCTGGTCGAGTTGCAGCCGCTTACCCTGGAAGAAACCCGCGGCTACCTGAGCCAGCGCCTGGAGGCCGCCGGGCAGGGCATCGAATTACTGGATGATGGGCAGGTCGCGCGTATCCATGAGCAGAGCGCAGGCTGGCCCGCAGATATCAACCGTGTCGCACGCCAGGTGATGTTGGAGGAGGTGCAGCAACCCCTGCGTGCCGAGCGCCCGCGCGGTGTGGTATTGCCGGTGCGCTCGCTGGTCGCGCTGGTACTGGTTGGCGCGGGTGTCGGGATTGCCTGGATGATGGGAGGGGACGAGCCGGAGCCGACCCGTACGGTTCTGACTCTGCCCGACCAGGTTGCCACGGTAGATGTGACCGATAGCGCCCGAGCGCCTGTTCTGCAGATGCCGGGAGATTCCTCCAGTGCGCTGGAGCGCATAGTCGAGGAGCCGGATGGCGAGCCGCTGGCAGCCGCGCAGGTGACCCGTGCACCTGCGGCCACAGCAGAGGGCGAACTGCCCGCACCGGTAGCCTTGCCCGAGCCGCCACAGCGGGATGCTCCTCAGCTGGTGGAGGCTCCTTCTCCGGTTCCGGCGGCCCAGGCAGAGCGTGCACCGGACCCTTCCACTGAACCGGCTGAGCCAGCCGAGCCGTCAGCCCCTGCAGCTGAGCAGGAAACCGCACGCGTGGCCGCTGACGCGCCGCCGCCAGCCCCGGTGACGCCCCCTGCGGCGGCTGCGACGGGCGCTGGCCAGGCAGGCGCGGGGCAGTATCATAAGGCCGGCTGGTACCGGGAGCGTCCAGCGACAGAATATGCCCTGCAGCTGCTGGGCACCCGATCGCGTCAGGCTGCCCTGGAGTTTGTCAGCCGCCAGGCCGGTGTGGCTGATCTCGGTCTGTTCGAAACCGAACATGAAGGCAAGCCGTGGTTTGTAGTCACCCAAGGGGCCTACAGTACTCGCACGCAGGCGATGCAGGGCATCGCCGCGCTGCCAGCGGCGCTGCAGAAGCAGAACCCGTGGCCACGAAGCATGGCCAGCATTCAGCAGTCCCTGCGCTGATCTTCACTTCCCGCTCGTTGCGCTGATCACGCCTTTGCGTCCCGGCTATCCGGGGCGCGAAGGCCGACCGCTCCCGTCGCTTCAAGATACTCCGCATTCTTTTCATTCCCCATTCTGAGCCGTTCTTTGCACCATTGGAGGGCAGAGTGCCCTCTTATGCCCTTTTTTGGTTCAAAACGGATCGTGTAAACTAAAAAATGCTTTCCTGGTGACGACATTTGCATATATTTTTCGGACAAAAATCGTTGTTAGGCGGAATATGCCTGTGTAAACTCGTTTTCGGACATCGCGAAAATGACGTATACCGAGAGCGTATTTATGCAAGCAGGCCTCTACCAACCGGACCAATTCAGGGATAACTGCGGCTTCGGACTGATCGCCCAGATGCAGGGTCAGCCCAGTCGTCATCTGCTGCAGACTGCCATCGAGGCGCTCACCTGCATGACCCACCGCGGTGGGATCAATGCCGATGGGCGGACCGGGGATGGTTGCGGTCTGCTGCTGCAGATGCCGGATCAGTTCATGCGTGCCGTGGCCCGGGACGATCTGGGAAAGGAGTTACCTGAGCAATATGCGGTGGGCATGGTGTTCACCGGCGTAACCGACGCGGCGCAGCAGCGCGCGCGCTCCGCCTTTGAACAGGTCTGTGCCGATCAGCAGGTGGCCGTGCTCGGCTGGCGACTTGTACCGGTCGACGACCAGGTGCTGGGTCCACTCGCGCAGAGCTGCCGACCGGCGATACACCAGGTGTTCCTGGGCGGGGAAGGTCTGGACGATCAGCAGTTCGCCATCCGCCTGTTCCATGTGCGTCGCAAGGCAGAAATCGCCATGCAGTCGGACGGCGACTTCTATATCTGCAGCCTGTCGAGTCGGGTGATTTCCTACAAGGGTCTGATGATGCCGGCTGACCTGACCCGCTTCTACCCCGACCTCGGGGACGAGCGCATGGCAACCGCGATCTGCGTGTTTCATCAGCGCTTTTCCACCAACACGCTGCCGCGCTGGCCGCTGGCACAGCCGTTCCGCCTGCTGGCGCATAACGGCGAGATCAACACCATCACTGCCAACCGCAACTGGGCCCACGCGCGGCGCAACAAGTTCGCCAACCCGTTGCTGCCGGATCTGGAAAGCCTGGCGCCGCTGGTCAACACCACAGGCTCGGACTCCTCGAGCATGGACAACATGCTCGAACTGCTGCTGACCGGGGGGATGGACCTGTTCCGTGCCGTACGCATGGTGGTGCCACCTGCCTGGCAGAACATGGAAACCATGGACGCCGATCTGCGCGCCTTCCACGAATTCAATTCCATGCATATGGAGGCCTGGGATGGCCCGGCGGGGATAGTGCTCACCGAAGGCCGACACGCCGTCTGCCTGCTGGATCGCAACGGCCTGCGCCCGGCGCGCTATGTGATTACCCGCAACGGTTATATCACCCTGGCTTCGGAGATCGGGGTGTGGAACTACCGCCCCGAGGACGTGATCAGCAAGGGGAGGGTTGGCCCGGGCCAGATCCTCGCGGTGGATACACATACCGGCGAGGTATTGCATACCGATGATGTGGACAGCCGCCTGAAATCCCGGCACCCCTATCGCAAGTGGCTGAAGCAGCAGGCGCTGCGCATCCAGGGCACTCTGGACGACAGCGCCGGCGGCGAGCAGTTTCTCGAGCCGGAACACCTGCAGCAATGCATGAAGATGTTTCAGGTCAGCTTCGAGGAGCGGGACCAGATCCTGCGGCCGCTCGGCGAAAACGGCCAGGAGGCGGTCGGTTCAATGGGCGATGACACGCCCATGGCTGTGCTTTCCAGTCGGGTTCGCTCGGTATACGACTACTTCCGGCAGCAGTTTGCCCAGGTGACCAACCCGGCCATCGACCCGCTGCGCGAGGCGGTGGTCATGTCACTGGAAACCTGCCTGGGTGCCGAGCGCAATGTGTTTGAGGAGACCCCGGACCATGCCAACCGGGCCATTCTCAACAGCCCGATCATCTCGCCGGCCAAGTGGCGCACCCTGTTGCAGCTGGACCGCCCCGGGTTCGACCATCATCTGATAGACCTCAACGTCGATGAACAGGTGCCGCTGGCCGCTGCCGTCACCGGTATCGCCGAACAGGCCGAGGCTGCGGTGCGTGCCGGCAAGACCCTGCTGGTACTCAGCGACCGGGCCGTAGCACCGGGCCGGCTGCCGGTTCATGCGGCGCTGGCGGTGGGCGCGGTACACCATCATCTGATCGAACGGGGGCTGCGCTGCGACTGCAACATCCTGGTGGAAACCGCGACGGCCCGCGACCCCCACCAGTTTGCCGTGCTGATCGGCTTCGGTGCGTCCGCCGTCCATCCCTGGCTCGCCTACGATGTGCTCGCCGACCTGGTGCGCACCGGAGAAGTCATCGGCGACCTCTATGAGGTGTTCAAGAACTATCGAAAGGGCATCGCCAAGGGCCTGCTGAAGATACTATCGAAGATGGGCATTTCCACGGTGGCGTCCTACCGCGGCGCCCAGCTGTTCGAAGTGGTGGGTCTGGCGGATGAGGTGGTTGATCTGTGTTTCCGCGGTGTACCCAGCCGTATTCAGGGTGCCGGCTTCGCCGATCTGCAGGCTGACCAGGCGCTGCTCGCCGCCGCGGCCTGGAATCCACGCAAGACCATCGGCCAGGGAGGGCTGCTCAAGTATGTGCACGGCGGCGAGTATCACGCCTACAACCCGGACGTGGTCAAGGTATTGCAGGAGGCGGTGCAGGGTGGCAGCTACCAGCGCTATCTCGACTATGCAGCACTGGTGAACCAGCGCCCGGTGGCCATGCTGCGCGACCTGCTGCAACTGCGCACCGACTGCACGCCCATACCATTGGAGGATGTAGAGCCGCTGGAATCGCTGTTCCCGCGATTTGATTCGGCTGGGATCTCGCTGGGGGCCCTGTCACCCGAGGCGCATGAGGCGATTGCCGAGGCGATGAACCGCCTCGGTGCCCGCTCCAATTCCGGGGAGGGTGGGGAGGATCCTGCCCGTTACGGCACCACGCGCAACTCGAAGATCAAGCAGGTCGCCTCCGGGCGCTTCGGGGTCACGCCGGAATATCTGGTCAATGCCGAGGTGCTGCAGATCAAGCTGGCCCAGGGCGCCAAGCCGGGGGAAGGCGGGCAGCTGCCCGGCGGCAAGGTCAACGACCTGATCGCCCGGCTGCGCTATGCCGTCCCGGGTGTGACGCTGATCTCCCCACCGCCGCACCATGACATCTATTCCATCGAAGATCTGGCCCAGCTGATCTTCGACCTCAAGCAGGTCAATCCCCGGGCGCTGGTCTCGGTCAAGCTGGTCGCCGAGCCGGGGGTAGGCACCATCGCCGCCGGCGTGACCAAGGCCTATGCCGACCTGATCACCATCTCCGGATACGACGGCGGCACCGGCGCCTCGCCGCTGACCTCGGTCAAGTATGCAGGCTCCCCCTGGGAGCTCGGCCTCTCCGAAGCTCACCAGACCCTGCGCGGCAACGACCTGCGCGGACGGGTGCGGGTGCAGACCGATGGGGGGCTGAAGACCGGGCTGGATGTGGTCAAGGCGGCAATCCTGGGCGCGGAAAGCTTCGGCTTCGGCACCGCGCCGATGATTGCGCTGGGCTGCAAGTACCTGCGTATCTGCCATTTGAACAACTGTGCCACCGGCATTGCCACGCAGAACAGGAATCTGCGGGACAACCACTACATTGGCACCGTCGAGATGGTGATGAGTTTCTTCACCTTCGTCGCCAGCGAAACCCGCGAGTGGATGGCGAAGCTGGGCGTGCGCCGGCTGCAGGATCTGATCGGCCGCACCGAGCTGCTGGAGATTCTGCCCGGCGCCACCGGCAAGCAGCGCGGGCTGGATCTCAGGCCGCTGCTGTTCAGCGATGCGGTGCCGGCAGACCGGCCCCAGTACTGCCAGGTCGAAGGCAACGATCCGTTCGACAAGGGAGCGACCGCCGAGCGCATGGTCGAGCTGGCCCGGCCGGCGATCGAGGCCGCCAGCGGGGCGCAGTTCGAGATGACGCTCACCAACTGCGATCGCTCCATCGGTGCGCGGGTCTCCGGAGAGATTGCCCGCCGCCATGGCAACCAGGGCATGGCCTGCGCCCCGGTCACCTTCCGCTTCAGCGGCACCGCCGGGCAGAGCTTCGGGGTATGGAACGCCGGAGGCTTGCACATGTACCTGGAAGGCGATGCCAACGATTACGTCGGCAAGGGCATGACCGGTGGCAAGCTGGTGCTGGTACCGCCGGCGGGCAGTCCGTTCCGCTCCGAGCAGACCGCCATCATGGGTAACACCTGTCTGTACGGTGCCACCGGCGGCAAATTGTTTGCAGCAGGGGTGGCAGGCGAGCGCTTTGCCGTACGCAACTCCGGTTGCCACGCGGTGATCGAGGGTGCCGGTGACCACTGCTGCGAGTACATGACCGGCGGCATGGTCTGCGTGCTCGGCAGGACCGGTTACAACTTCGGTGCCGGCATGACCGGCGGGTTCGCCTACGTGCTGGATCTGGACAACAGCCTGTTCGACCGGCTCAACCATGAACTGGTGGAGCTGCAGCGCATCAGTGGCGAAGCCATGGAAGCCTACCGCAATCACCTGACCGGCGTGCTGACCGAATACGTCGAGGAAACCGGCAGCGCATGGGGCGCCGAGGTGCTGGAGGATCTGGACAACCACATACGCCGCTTCTGGCTGGTCAAGCCCAAGGCCGCGAGCCTGCGGGCGCTGCTGAAAACCACCCTGGCCAACCCGCAGTAGGGACATGGAAGGCCGGGTTCCGCCCCGGCCAGCTGGGGTTGCGGCTGGCTCCGAATGGTCGAGATGGGACTCGACCTTCCAGACACCCCACCCGGGCATAACGGGGTCGGCGCACCGGACGCCGCGCAGGAATACGAATTTATCGAGAGGTGCAACATGGGTGAGCGTGTGAACAATGACTTCCAGTTCGTCGAAGTGGCCCGCCAGGAGCCGCAGAAGCGTCCCTTGCGTCATCGCAAGACCCGCTTCATCGAAATCAACGAACTGTTCAAGCCGCAGGAGGCGACCGAGCAGGCCCATCGATGTCTGGAATGCGGCAACCCCTACTGCGAATGGAAGTGCCCGGTCCACAACTACATTCCCAACTGGCTGAAGCTGGTGTCCGAAGGCAACATCATCGAAGCCGCCGAACTGTGCCACCAGACCAATACCCTGCCGGAGGTCTGTGGCCGGGTGTGCCCGCAGGACCGGCTGTGCGAGGGCGCCTGCACCCTGAATGACGGCTTCGGCGCGGTGACCATCGGCTCGGTGGAGAAGTACATCACCGATACCGCCTTTGCCATGGGCTGGCGTCCGGACATGTCCCGCGTCATACCCACCGGCAAGCGAGTGGCGATTATCGGTGCGGGCCCGGCCGGACTGGGCTGTGCGGATGTGCTGGTGCGTGCCGGGGTCACCCCCGTGGTATTCGACCGCAATCCGGAAATCGGCGGTCTGCTGACCTTCGGCATTCCCGAATTCAAGCTGGAGAAAACCGTCATGTCACGCCGGCGCGAGGTGTTCTCCGGGATGGGTATCGAGTTCCGGCTGAATACCGAGGTCGGCCGGGATATCAGCATTGATCGCTTGCTCAAGGATTACGACGCCGTGTTCATGGGGATGGGCACCTACAACTATATGAAAGGTGGCTTCCCCGGCGAGGACCTGCCGGGGGTCCACGATGCGCTGGATTTTCTGGTGGCCAACGTCAACCGCCATCTGGGTTTCGAAAGGTCGCCGGACGACTTCATCGACATGAAGGGCAAGCGCGTGGTGGTGCTGGGCGGCGGCGACACCGCCATGGACTGCAACCGCACCTCGATCCGACAGGGCGCCGAATCGGTTACCTGCGCCTATCGCCGGGATGCGGAAAACATGCCGGGTTCGCGCAAGGAGGTGAAGAACGCCCGGGATGAAGGCGTGAAGTTTCTGTTCAACCGCCAGCCGCTGGCGATCGTCGGTAACGGCAGGGTCGAAGGCATCAAGGTCATCGAAACAAGACTGGGTGAGCCCGACGCCAGGGGGCGTCGCAGCCCCGAGCCGATCCCCGGCTCGGAGCAGATTCTCCCCGCCGATGCTGTCATCATCGCCTTCGGCTTTCGCCCAAGCCCGGCGGACTGGTTCGCAGACGTGCAGGTGGAGGTGGACAGCCAGGGCAGGGTCATCGCCCCCGAGCAGTCGCGCTACAGGTTTCAGACCAGCAACCCCAGGGTATTTGCCGGGGGAGACATGGTTCGAGGGTCGGACCTGGTGGTCACCGCCATCTGGGAAGGCCGGCAGGCTGCCGAAGGCATCCTGGATTACCTCGGCGTCTGACCGCCCCCCTCTCCCCCGACCCCTCTCCCGCAAGGGGAGAGGGGTATGCAAACCGGCAACATGGGTAACAGACCAGACCGGCGACCGGGTTACATAAGTTACGGTATGGGCGAGGAAGATCAGCCCATGCTATTGGCAAGCAGGGGAGGTGTAACCCATGTTCCCGGTTTGAGATGTCACCCATGTGCCGGTTGCGCAAGCGGCGCTGCCGGCAGGTGAGCGCACCCTCCTGCCGTTGAACTTCGATTGTCTGCTGTCGAACCTCGATGGTGGGAAGCCTCGGCCCCGGGGCGATTGGCGGCCACCGGCCGCCCGTTTTTGATCGCAGCTCCCGCCCCAACCGGCCACGCTCCCGGAAACAACCCGAGACAAGCCGTCGCACCCGTTTGGCGCCCGCCACGTTATCTTCGTTGCGATAACGGTTACAATGGTCGCCATTTTCGCAACTGGATACCGATTTCATGTCTGAATTGAAGAATGACCGTTTTCTGCGTGCGCTGATGCGCCAGCCTGTGGATGTGACCCCGGTGTGGATGATGCGCCAGGCCGGTCGTTATCTCCCGGAATACCGCGCCTCCCGCGCCCGGGCCGGTGATTTCATGGGGCTGTGCATGAACCCCGAGATGGCCTGCGAGGTTACCCTGCAGCCGCTGGAGCGCTACCCGCTGGATGCGGCCATCCTGTTTTCCGACATTCTGACGATCCCGGATGCCATGGGCCTGGGCCTTTATTTCGAGACCGGTGAAGGCCCCAGGTTCCGCAAGCGCATCGACACCGCAGCGGATATCGAAGCCCTGCCGATCCCCGATGCGCGCAAGGACCTGGGTTACGTGATGGATGCGGTCAGCACCATCCGCCGCGAGCTCAATGGCCGGGTACCCCTGATCGGCTTCTCCGGCAGCCCCTGGACGCTGGCCACCTACATGGTCGAGGGCGGCAGTTCCAAGGACTTCCGCAAGATCAAGGCCATGATGTACGACCAGCCCGAGGCCGTGCACCTGTTGCTGGACAAGCTGGCGCAGTCGGTGACCGCCTACCTGAACGAGCAGATCCGCTCCGGCGCCCAGGCGGTGCAGATCTTCGATACCTGGGGCGGCAACCTGTCCTGGGATGCCTACCAGACCTTCTCGCTGGATTACATGCGCAAGATCATCAGCGGCCTGATCCGCGAGCATGACGGTCGCCACGTACCGGTGATCGTGTTCACCAAGAACGGTGGCCTGTGGCTGGAGAGCATTGCTGACTGCGGAGCCGATGGCGTGGGCCTGGACTGGACCATGGATATCGGCGTGGCCCGTTCGCGGGTGGGCTCCAAGGTGGCGCTGCAGGGCAACATGGACCCGTCGGTACTGTACGCCAGTCCGAAGACCATCCGCGCCGAGGTCGAGCGCATCCTGGCCAGCTACGGCAAGGGCAATGGCCACGTATTCAACCTGGGCCATGGCATCACCCCTGAAGTCGACCCGGCCCATGCCGGTGCGTTCATCGAGGCCGTGCACGAGTTGTCCGCCAAGTACCATGATCCAAACGCGGTGATCTGACACCGCGTTACCCGAGGGAGAAAACAATAATGAAACTTGAAACCCTGGCAGTACACGCTGGATACAGCCCTGACCCGAACACCAGGGCGGTGGCGGTGCCAATCTATCAGACCACCTCCTACGCCTTCGACAGTACTCAGCATGGCGCTGACCTGTTCGACCTCAAGGTGCCCGGCAACATCTACACGCGCATCACCAACCCGACCAACGCGGTGCTGGAAGAGCGGGTGGCGGCAATGGAAGGCGGGGTGGGTGCCCTGGCGGTGGCGTCCGGCATGGCGGCAATCACCTATGCCATCCAGACCATTGCCGGGGTCGGCGACAATATCGTTTCCATTGCCAAGCTGTACGGCGGTACCTACAACCTGTTCGCGCACACCTTGCCGCGTCAGGGTATCGAGGTTCGCATGGCTCCCCACGATGATATTGCTGCGCTGGAGGCACTGATCGACGAGAACACCAAGGCGGTGTTCTGCGAGTCGATCGGCAACCCGGCGGGCAATATCGTCGACCTGCAGGCGCTGGCCGACGTGGCGCACCGTCACGGTGTGCCGGTGATCGTCGACAATACCGTGGCGACGCCGGTGTTGTGCCGGCCCTTCGAGCATGGTGCCGATATCGTGGTGCACTCGCTGACCAAGTACATCGGCGGTCATGGCAACAGCATCGGCGGGATGATAGTGGATTCGGGCAAGTTTCCCTGGGCCGAGCACAAGGACCGTTTCCCGCTGCTGAACACGCCGGATCCCTCCTATCACGGTGTGGTCTACACCGAAGCCTTCGGCCCGGCGGCCTTCATCGGCCGCTGCCGGGTAGTGCCGCTGCGCAACATGGGCGCGGCGCTGTCGCCTTTCAATACCTTCCTGATTCTGCAGGGCTTGGAGACACTGAGCCTGCGCATGGAGCGTCACTGCGAGAACGCGCAGAAGGTCGCCGAGTACCTGCAGCAGCATCCGCAGGTGGAGTGGGTCCAGTATGCCGGGCTCAAGGATCACCCGGACCACCACCTGGCCCAGCGTTATCTGGGCGGCAGGCCGGCAGCGATCCTGTCGTTCGGCATCAAGGGCGGTCAGGAGGCCGGCGCCCGGTTCATTGATGCTCTGAAACTGGTATTGCGGCTGGTGAATATCGGCGACGCCAAATCGCTGGCCTGTCACCCGGCCTCGACCACCCACCGTCAGCTGGATGACGACGAGCTGGAGAAGGCCGGCGTGCCGCGGGATCTCGTGCGCCTGTCGATCGGTATCGAGCATATCGATGACATTCTGGCCGACCTCGAGCAGGCGTTGGAAGCGGCAAAGGTCTGACCGGCGACCTGGGAGGGCCGAATTTCCGGCCGCCCGGGTTTGCCGCTGACCCCGAACGGTCGAGATGGAACTCGACCTTCCCGGCATGAGCGCCTCCGCAACTGTCCGGGAGGGCCGGGTTCCATCCCGGCCAACGCGGCTTGCGGTTGGCTTCCCATGCTGCAGATGGAGCGCAGCTTCAGGCCGGGAACAACGGCCAGATCAGCGGTATTACCAGTGTTGCGGCCGCCCACATGATCAGGTTCATCGGCATGCCGATACGTACGAAGTCGATGAACTTGTACCCCCCCGCACTGTAGACGAAGGTATTCGTCTGATACCCGATCGGGGTGGCGAAGCTGGCGCTGGCGGCGAACATGACGGCGACAACGAAGGGCCGCGGGTCGGCACCCAATTGCAGGGCGACACCGATGGCAATGGGAGTCAGCAAGACACTCACCGCATTGTTGCTGACGATTTCGGTCAGGATCGAGGTCAGCAGGTAAATAAACGACAGCATGAACAACGGTCCCAGCAGCGGTGACAGACTCATCACCTGGGCGACGATGCTATCGACCAGACCGACCTTGTTCATGGCAATACTGATGGCCAGCATGCCGAAGATCAGCGCCAGGATCTTCCAGTCGATAGCCTTGTAGGCATCTTCGATTTCCAGGCAGCCGGTAGCCACCACTACCGCAGCGGCAATGATTGCCAGCCCTTCGATGGGCATCACGCCGAACGCTGCCAGTACCATCACCGCCAGCACCGAGACGATGGCGATCGGCGCCTTGTTGCGACGGTACGCGCGTTCCTGCACGGTGTTCAGACTGATCAGGTCTCCGTTATCGGCAAACTTGCGGATCTGCGCCGGAGAGCCCTCGACCAGCATCACATCCCCGAACTGCAGCTCGAAGTCGTCCAGGTTGTCCTGAATGTGCTCGTCCTGACGGTGTACGGCCAGCACATGAATGCCATAGCGCGCGGTCAGGTTGAGGTCGCGCATGGGGCGGTTGATGTAGCGTGAGCTGCGGGCCACCACGGCCTCTGCCAGCACTACGTCCCGCGTGGAGATGGTCTCGAAGTTCTGGTCGCGGTTGAACTCCAGCACCCCGTTCTGGCGCAGTTCGACGAAGTCGCGCATGCCCGCATGCAGGATCAGCCGGTCGCCTGCACTGAGCGTGGTGGTGTTCAGCGGAGTGGACAGTTCGTCGTCCCCACGGAAGATCTTCAGCACCCGGATACCGCTGTCACCATTGAGCTGGGCCTCGGCCAGGCTGCGGTTGATCACCGGCGAGCCC
Organism: Halopseudomonas pertucinogena; assembly: GCF_014646575.1. Lineage (GTDB taxonomy): Bacteria > Pseudomonadota > Gammaproteobacteria > Pseudomonadales > Pseudomonadaceae > Halopseudomonas > Halopseudomonas pertucinogena. The sequence goes on from NZ_BMNN01000005.1 coordinate 114,676, forward strand.
TGGGGCACCAGCAGCTCGGTCATGAAGGTACGGCTGCGTTGTGGGCGCAGGCGCTCGGACAGGCTGTCCCGGTCGGGCAGCAGACGGTTGCCGAACAGCATGATGAACCCCAGACCAAGCCCGGCGAAGAGCGCGCCGGCCAGACTGATCTCGAACATGCCGAAGGGCGCCATGCCATGCTGGCGTGCGACACCGTCGACCAGGATGTTGGTCGAGGTGCCGATCATGGTCATGGTGCCGCCGAGAATGGTGGCGTAGGACAGCGGGATCAGCATCTTCGATGCCTTGCTGCCCACCCGGGCGGCAAGGGTGACGGCGACCGGCGTGAGGATCGCAACGACCGGTGTATTGTTGATGAAGGACGACAGCAGCATCGCGGTGAGCAGCAGCGCGAACAGCATGCGCGTGGGACTGGTGCCACCCACGCGTGCCAGGATACTGCCCAGACGGTCAACACAGCCGGTGCGCTCGAGCGCGGCGGAGAGCACGAACATGCAGGCGATGGTCACCGGGGCGCTGTTGGACAGCACGCTCAGCACCTCGCCGGGGGTCAGCAGTGTGGTGGCCAGCAGCACGGCCACCGCGATGCCGACCACAACATCGGGGCTGTGCTTCTCCCGTACGAATGCGTACATCACCCAGCACAGCAGTGCAGCCACGCCGGCCATGGAAAGGGTATCCCAGCTCATCGGTACCAGAATCTCGCTTGAGGTATCGGTTCCGCGGAGGGGAACCTCGATGGGGGTATACGCTAACGGGTGGGCCTTAGTCTGTCCAAGACCGTAAAATGATTTTCTTATTCTTGATTGATATAAGAAAGATGTTCAGGATGAGCAGCTGATCTCAAGCCGACGACCCCAATCGGGAGGGGGCGCCGCATACGCTTCCTGCCCCGGCACGCGGATAAAGGGCTCGCGCAGGATCTGATGCAGCCGCCGCACCTCGCTGAAGTCATCCTCTTCGGCAGCGCTGATCGCCTGCTGCGCCAGATAGTTACGCAGGACATATACCGGATTGCAGGCCAGCCGCCCGGCCATGGCGGACTCGTCGACCGCCTGCCGGGTCCGGTGACGGACAAGCCAGCGATCGAAGGCCTCCCGGTCAATGAACTGGTCGCGGGCCTGCGGGTCGTCCTCGGCCAGCAGCCGCAGGGCAATATGGTAGTCCGCCGCGCTGCCCTGCATCAGGGCCAGCAGCTCGTTGCGCAGCTCGTCATCCTCCGGCCGCTGGCCGGCCCAGCCCAGCCGCGCGTTCATCAGCCGACGGTATTCGGCTTCATACAACGGCATGGCGTTGCCCAGTTCGGCCTTGAGAACTTCCACATCAATAAAGGGCACCAGGGCCTGGGCCAGGCACGCCAGGTTCCAGTGGGCAATCACCGGCTGGCGGTTGAAGGCGTAGCGCCCCGCGTGGTCGGAGTGATTGCAGATGTAACCGGCATCATATTCATCGAGAAAGGCGTAGGGGCCGAAATCGAAGGTGATGCCCAGGATCGACATGTTGTCGGTATTCATCACTCCGTGACAGAAGCCGTAGGCCTGCCAGCGGGCGACCATGTGCATGGTGCGCTCGGCCACCGTCCGGAACATCGCCAGTACCGGCTGCGGTTCATGCTGACAATACGGGTAGCAGGTCTGCAGGGTGAAATCGACCAGCCGTCGCAGGTCGTCCTCCCGGTCGTTGTAATAGAAGAACTCGAAATGGCCGAAGCGGATATGCGAACGGGCCAGCCGTACCAGCATGGCGGCCCGTTCCTTGCGTTCCCGGTAGACAGGGTTGTCACCCACCGTCACGCACAGCGCCCGGCTGCTGGGAATGCCCAGTACCGGCAGCGCCTCGGAAGCGAGGAATTCCCGGATCGACGAGCGCAGCACCGCGCGGCCGTCACCCATGCGCGAAAAGGGCGTGCTGCCCGCGCCCTTGAGATGCAGGTCCCAGTGCTCGCCACCGGGATTGACCACTTCGCCCAGCAGCAGACCACGGCCATCGCCGAGCTGCGGGTTGTACACGCCGAACTGGTGGCCGGAATAGACCATCGCCCGCGGCTCTGCCTCCTTCCAGATCTTCTGTCCGGAAAACAGCTCGGTGAACAGCGGATCTTCCATCTCGGCGGGGTTGAGCCCGAGCAGCCCCGCGGCATCGGCGCTGCCGACCACCAGTCGCGGATTGTTCAACGGGTCGGGTACCACACGGCTGGAGAAAACGTCGCCCAGACGCGCGAAGCGGTTATCGAAATGCAGATCGGCCAGAGAGGTCATGGAGCACCCGAATGAGTGAATGTCGGTTTCATGCTGCCTGTGTTATGCCCCTCTATCAAGCGACTTGATGGAAAGACATTTCCATTGACTGGTCGGTCAATGGGCCATTAGGGTCAAACGTCCGTATGAAACTGCCCCAATCTTCCGGAGTACCGAGATGCCCAGTTACACAGCCCCCCTGCGCGACATGCGCTTTCTCATGGATGAAGTGTTCGATTTCGCTGGCACCTATGCGACCCACGGCCTGACAGATGCGACCCCGGATGTGGTGGACGCGGTTCTCGAAGAAAGCGCCAGGTTCGCAGCGGAAGTGCTGGCACCGCTGAACCGCACCGGGGACGAGGAGGGCTGCCATTTCGAGAACGGCGTCGTGACCACCCCGAAGGGCTTCAAGGAAGCCTACCAGCAATACGTGGATAACGGCTGGGCGGCGATGAGCGGTCCGGTGGAGTTCGGCGGTCAGGGTCTGCCGGCCTCGCTGGGCCTTGTGGTCAACGAGATGACCGCCTCGGCCAACTATGCCTGGAACATGTACCCGGGCCTGACCCACGGCTGCGCTGCGGCCATTCGCGCCCACGGCACCCAGGAGCAGAAGGAGCTGTATCTCAACAAGCTGGTACCGGGCCACTGGACCGGCACCATGTGCCTTACCGAACCCCACTGCGGTACCGACCTGGGCCTGATCAAGACCCGCGCCGTGCCACAACCGGATGGCACCTACGCCGTCACCGGAACCAAGATCTTCATCTCCTCCGGCGAGCACGACATGGCTGAAAATATCGTGCACCTGGTACTCGCCAAGCTGCCCGACGCACCGGCCGGTACCAAAGGCATCTCGCTGTTCATCGTGCCCAAGTTCCTGCCTGACGCCAACGGCGAGAAGGGTGAGCGCAACGGCGTGGTCTGCGGCTCCATCGAGCACAAGATGGGCATCAAGGCTTCCGCCACCTGCGTGATGAACTTCGACGGCGCCACCGGTTTCCTGATCGGCGAGATCAACAAGGGGCTGAACTGCATGTTCACCATGATGAACAGCGCCCGGCTGGGTACCGGCATGCAGGGCCTCTGCCACGGCGAGGTGTCCTACCAGAACGCCGTCGCCTACGCCAAAGACCGCCTGCAGATGCGTTCGCTGTCCGGCCCCGCAGAGCCGGAAAAGGCGGCCGACCCCATCATCGTCCACCCGGACGTGCGCCGCATGCTGTTGACCATGAAAGCCTTCAACGAGGGCAACCGCGCGCTGGCCTATTACACCGCGCAGCTGCTGGATGATGCGCACTATTCGAGCGACGAGGCCGTACGTAGCGCTGCCGAGGACCAGCTGGCGTTCCTCACACCGATCTGCAAGGCGTTCATGACCGAGACCGGGCTGGAAGCCACCTTGCTGGGCATGCAGGTGTTCGGTGGCCATGGCTACATCCGCGAGTGGGGTCAGGAGCAGCAGGTGCGCGACTGCCGTATCGCGCCGATCTACGAAGGCACCAACGGCATCCAGGCGCTGGACCTGCTGGGCCGCAAGGTGCTGATGAGCCAGGGCAAACTGCTGCGGGCGTTCTCCAAACAGGTTCACATGTTCTGCCAGGCCAATGAAGGCCATGCGCAGCTCAATGCCTACGTCGCCAGGCTGGCCGAGCTGAACAGACAGTGGGGTGAATTGACCCAGCAGATCGCCGTGCGCTCCATGCAGAACCGCGAGGAGGTCGGCGCGGCGGCCATGGACTTCCTGATGTTCTCCGGCTACGTCATCCATGCCTTCTTCTGGTTGAAAATGGCGGTCGTCGCCCAGCAGAAGCTGGACGCCGGCACCTCGGAGACCGCGTTCTATCAGGCCAAGCTGGCTACTCAAGAGTTCTACTTCAAGCGTCTTCTGCCCCGTGCTCAGGCCCATGTCGCAGCGCTGGAGGCGGGTGCGGATACGCTGATGCAGTTGAGTGCCGAGCAGTTCTGATCTCTTCGAGTGGTGGGGCATTTTGTGCAGGGTTCCGAAGGGTGCTGCGCCTCTTCGGGACTCGCAACCCGCCATCCATGGCGCTCGTCTACGGCCATCCCTGGCCGCAGACGGTCCCGAAGAGGCGCAGAACCCTCCGGCCCAGAAACTCGGAGTGGCTGTGAGCATGCGCGCCGCAGCACGAAATATAGTGGAGGAGCTTGCCGGTTGGGCTGGCACGACCGTTTGATGCCAGGGATGGCATCAATGAGCTTACAGGGACGTACTTGCGGCGTGTCGTGACGGCCCAGCCGGCAAGCTCCGTCGCCTCTCATCCTGACGCAACGGAACCCCAACCGCTGGATCCGTCTTGCTGGCTGGTCTTGGATGTGACTGATATAAGAATAAAAGTCACAACAAGACGCTATCCATGGAAATGTTCTCAGTCTACAATCAAGCCCATTGACCCGGTTGATCCGGCTTATTGATTGTTGCTGAGGAGTTCCCATGGCCGAGTACCAAGCCCCCCTGCGTGACATCCGTTTCGTGCTGAATGAGGTTTTCGAAGCCGACAAGCTGTGGCAGAGCCTGCCCGGCCTGAATGGTGCCATCGATGCGGAAATGGCCGACGCCATGCTGGAAGAAGCCGGCAAGATCACCTCGCAGACGATCGCCCCGCTGAACCGCAGCGGCGATGAAGAAGGCGCAGTATGGAAGGACGGCGTCGTTACCACCCCCACCGGCTTCAAGGAAGCCTACGCCACCTACGCCGAAGGCGGCTGGGTAGGGCTGGGCGGCAATCCCGAGTTTGGCGGCATGGGCATGCCCAAGACGCTGGGGGTGCAGGTGGAGGAAATGCTTTACGGCGCCAACAGCAGCTTTGCCCTCTATATCGCACTGACCGCCGGCAGCACCCTGGCGCTGGATGCCCACGGCAGCGAAGAACTCAAGCGCAAATTCCTGCCCAACATGTACGCCGGTACCTGGGCCGGTACCATGTGCCTGACCGAGCCCCATGCAGGTACCGATCTGGGCATCATCCGCACCCGTGCGGTGCCGGAAGCTGACGGCAGCTATTCGGTCACCGGTACCAAGATCTTCATCACCGGCGGCGAGCATGATCTGACCGAGAACATCATCCACCTGGTTCTGGCCAAGCTGCCGGATGCTCCGGCCGGGCCCAAGGGCATCTCGCTGTTTCTGGTGCCCAAGTTCCTGGTCAACGAAGACGGCAGCCTGGGTGAGCGCAACAGCGTCACCTGCGGCTCCATCGAGCACAAGATGGGCATCAAGGGCTCGGCCACCTGTGTGATGAACTTCGACGGTGCCAGGGGCTATCTGATCGGCGAGCTGAACAAGGGCCTCAACGCCATGTTCACCATGATGAATTACGAGCGGTTGTCGATCGGCATTCAGGGCATCGGCAGCGCCGAGGCGTCCTACCAGAGCGCGGTGGAATACGCCCGCGAGCGTATCCAGAGCCGTGCCCCGACCGGCGCGGTGCAACCGGACAAGGCCGCCGACCCCATCATCGTGCATCCGGATGTGCGCCGCATGCTGCTGACCATGAAGGCGATGACCGAGGGCAGCCGTGCGTTCTCGACCTACGTCGGCATGCAGCTGGACATCAGCAAGTTTGCCGAGGACGAGGCGATCCGCAAGAAGGGCGAGGACCTGGTGGCACTGCTTACGCCGGTGGCCAAGGCCTTCTTCACCGATATCGGCTTCGAAAGCTGCGTCCATGGCCAGCAGGTGTTCGGCGGCCATGGCTACATCCGTGAATGGGGCCAGGAGCAGCTGGTGCGGGACGTGCGCATCGCGCAGATCTATGAGGGCACCAACGGCATCCAGGCGCTGGACCTGATGGGCCGCAAGACCGTCGCCAATGGCGGCGCCTTCTTCCAGGTGTTTGCCGACGAGATTCAGGGCTTTATCGACGCCAACGGTGACGCCGAGCTGGCCGAATTTGTCCAGCCGCTGCAGGCGGCGCTGACCAATCTGCGGGAGCTGACCGCATACGTGATTGAACGCAGCGCCAGCAACCCCAACGAAGTGGGTGCCGCCTCGGTGGAGTACCTGCACACCTTCGGTTATACGGCCTATGCCTACATGTGGGCTCGCATGGCCCGGGTCGCGCTGGCTGCTGGAGAAGACGACGGTTTCTACCAGGGCAAACTGTCCACCGCCCGGTTCTTCTTCAAGCGGTTGCTGCCGCGCATCCACTCGCTGAGTGAATCGGTCCGCGCCGGCAGCGAGGTGCTGTTCGAGATGGATGCGTCTCAGTTCTGAGACACTTTGAGCTGCTGTAGGCCATAACCTACAGCAGCCGGCGGTGATCGCCTCTAGGTAACGCCCGGTTGCCTGCGTACTATTCAAATCGTAGGGACGCACCGCAGGAAGCGACGCAGAAAGGAAGGGACAGGGACGAGCTACAGGATGTAGCAGACGTTAAGGACGACCAGGACGTTACTGCAACCCCTGCAAGGGAGACCATACGGTCTTGCTTGCAGGGGTTTCTTTATTGGTCAACGCTGCGCCACCCGCCCGTCGGGGTCAGCGGCCCGCCGCCGTGATAGAATGAGCGCCTGCAAGGTGTTCCAGAGTCCGGCCGGGGAGGGTTGCGATTGTTCTCGCTCAAGCGCAAGGGTGATTACCGTGTGCAGCTGACCCGTACCCTGAAGAAGCCGGGTCGTTACCGGATCGAGCTGTATCTCTTCACACCCCACGAAAGCAATTTCTCGGCCTGGACCATGACCGAGCAGCAGTTCTACTTCAGTGCCCTGCTGCACCGCTTCGGTCTGCTCGGACTGCCGGCCCAGGAGCGGGCCAGCAAGGAAGACAGCACCTTCGCGCTGTTATCGCCACATTATGAAATCACCTATGGTTCCTGGCTGTTCCGCTATACCGCCTCGATGGATCGGCTGCGCCAGCAGCTGCAGAGCAGTGGTGCAGCCGCTTCCGAGCCCATTGCCCGGGCCCTGCGCCTGACCGAGACCTATGCCTCGCGGCTGCGCCGTACCGTTCCGGAGCAGACCGGGCAGCAACGCTATTTCCGGCAGATGGACATCTACTTCTCCTGGTATGCCGAGCAGTTCCTGCTTGAATGCATGACCCTCGCGGGTTATGAGGAGCTGGATGCCGACCTGCGCGAGTCCATCGAGGAATTTCTGCTGGAGGAGTACCGGATCCGCAAGGAGCGCGAGTATCTGGCGGACTTCCATGGCAAGCCGACCCGTGTATGGAACCGCATGAGCCTCTATCACCGGCTGCTCGAATATCCCGTACTGCTGCGCTCCAAGCGCACCGAGCTGGGCGAGGGCACCCGCAAACTGGTGAAGGCCGCGACTACCACCCTGATCATGGGATTGTTCACCTACATACTGTTCAATGCCCGCACGGGCAGCCAGTTGTCGATAACGCTGCTGCTGGGTATCGCCATGATCTACGGCATCCGCGACCTGCTGCGCGATGACCTCATTACCATGGTGACCCGTTGGCTGCGCAAGGGCCGCCCGCGCTGGAAGAACCGTCTGCTGATGCCCTACACCAATCAGCTGATGGCTCAGCAGGCGGTCTGGCTGGACTACTGCAAGGTCAACGACCTGCCCCGGGACATACTGGAGAACGCCGGCAAGTGGGCCACGGAGGAGCGGCATATCGTCTGCTATCGCACCCAGCTCAACATGACCCGTGATGCGCTGGAACAGAACGAGATCCAGGAGCGGCTCAATCTGGACTGTGAACCGCTGTGCGAACTGATCGAACCCACCCGCAATCGGTTGTTCGCTTCAGCCGACGCAGAGGAGCCCTTTGCCAGCATCGAAGCCCACCCGATCGAGAAGCAGCACGATTACAATCTGTTGCTGATCTTCAACGAACCCGGTGCGCGGCACACCTCGGCCCAGCGCTGGCGACTGCGGCTGGGCGCCAGTGGTATCGTGGAATGCGAGAGCAAGAAGATCAACTGGCCGGAACCGGAACAGCAGACACTGCGCCCCTGGTACAGGCAGCTGCGGCGGCGCTGACCGACAAGGGGAGCGACTGCCCCGGAGCGCTGCAGAACTATTGACACAAATGCCACTCTCAATGGCTGAGAGAGATTCATTCAGATGCCAGAAAAAGGACGGCGAATGGGTTCCAGCATCAACAGGGCACTCCCCCGCATTATCCTCACCGCTTCGGCAGTACTGTTCAGCGCCTGCAGTGTCTCGCCGCCCGCCGAGCCGGAGCTGCCCTTCGCCCTCCCGGAAACCTTCCAGGCCGATCTGTCCGCCTCCTTTGAGCGGAACGAGCGTTGGTGGCGCGAGTTCGGCGATGCCGAGCTGGACCAGCTCGTGGAAACCGCGCTGGTGCGCAATCCCGCCATAGCCCAGGCTGTGGCCCGGGCGCGGATGGCTGAAGCGCGGATCCGTCAGGGCCGAGCGGACCGGCTGCCGCAGGCCGGTGTCGGCCTGAGCAGCGCCCGCCAGCGGCAGAACCTCGGCGCCATGGCCGGTCCGCTGGGCGAACTGGCCGATGACATGACCTTCATCAGCAATAATCACAATGCATCGCTCGACGTGAGCTGGGAGCTGGACCTGTGGGGGCGGCTGTCGGCGCTCGACTCTGCTGCCCGCGCCGAGTTCCTCGCCAGCGCCGAACAGCTGCGCGGGGTACGTCAGTCGGTCGCCGCGCAGGTTGCACCGCTGTATTACGAGATCGTCCATGCGCGGGCCCAGGTGGAGCTGTCGGAGCGTACCGTCGAGTCGCTGGCCGAGATGTCCCGGCAGATCGGCAACCGCGTGGCTGCCGGCATCGCCTCGCCCGCAGACGGCATGCTGGCCGAGGCCAATCTGGAATCCGCCCGGGCCGGCCTGGAGCAGCGTAACGAGGCGCTGGCGCGCGCGTTGCGGCAGATGGACGTGTTGCTGGGATATTACCCCGATGGCGAAAGCCGCACTGCCGACACGCTTCCGGATGTGCCTGCGGCGCCAAGCGCAGGCGTGCCCGCCCGCTTGCTGGAACGACGCCCCGATGTACGCGCCGCGGAGCTGGCCCTGCTGGCCGCCGGCTATCAGCTCGGCGCGGCCGAGCGTTCCTTCCTTCCGTCCATCTCGCTCAACGGCTCGGCAGGGTATGCCAGCAGCGAGTGGGACGGTCTGTTCGACAGCAGCAATTTCGTCTGGTCCATCGCCGGTCAGGTCATGCAGCCGGTGTTCCAGGGCGGGCGTCTCGTCGCCCAGGTGGACATCGCCGAAGGGCAGCAGGCCGAGGCCCTGGGAGGCTATGTCGAAACCGCGCTCAACGCCCTTGCCGAAGTGGAAAGCCTGCTGGCGGTGGATACCGTCCTGCAGCGCCGGGAAGACAGTCTGGATGCATCCGCCGGTGCCGCCGAGGAAGCGGTAAGGGTGTCATTCAACCGTTATCAGCAGGGCATCGACCCTTTCCTCAATGTGCTGGAAAGCCAGCAGCGGGCGCTGGACGGCCGTAGCGCCTATCTCACCGCACGCCACGCCCGCATCGAAAACCGCATCGCCCTGCATCTGGCGCTGGGCGGCGGTTTCGAGCAATACCCGATCACAACCGAGCACCACCCCATTCAGGACACCACCGCCAGGACAGCCGCCACGCCATGATCAGATCCCAGACCCGTTCCGCGCCGCTTCTTCCTCTGCTATTCATCTGCCTGCTGGGGCTGTCCGCCTGCGGCGGCGACAGCGAGCCCGATTCCACGGGAGAGGCTGCTGCCGGGCAACAGCGCAGCGGTCAGACCCAGCCGGTCAGTGTCAACGTGGTGGCAGTGGAGCCCCGTAAGCTGCAGGCCTGGGTGTACAGCCAGGGCACGGCCCGGTCCCGCCAGCGGGAGTTCCTCACCTTTACCCAGCAGGGCATGGTCACCTTCGTTGATGAAGATCTGGAAGTCGGCAGTCCGGTCAGGGCCGGGCAGGTGATCGCCCATCAGGCACCGGATCGCGTGGAAGCGGAGCTGCAGGCCGCCCGTGCCAGCCTTGCCGAAGCAGAGGCCAATCTGTCGCTGGCGCAGGTCACCCAGCGGCGTTATGAAACGCTGGTCGAGCAGAGGTCCGCGTCGCAGCAGGAGCTGGACCAGGCGGTAGTTCAGGTCGAGCAGGCGCGGGCCATCCGTGACAACAGTCGCGCCCAGCTGGCGCAGGCCAGGCTGACGGTGAACGAGTCCCGGCTGGTATCGCCGATCGATGGCGTGCTGGCACGGCTGAACGTCGAGAAGGGCCGCTACTTCATGCCCAGCGTGGTGCAGACCAACACCGAACAGAACGCGCTGCGGACCGTGCCGGCGCTGGTGATAGACCCCGACCGCTTCGAGATCCGGGTCGACCTCCCATCCTACGACTACCGCAGGATCAGCGTCGGAGCCGACGCGGTGATCGGTGACGCGCCACCGCGGGACGGGCAGAACCTCGACCCGCTGCTGGCGCAGGACCACGTGCGTGGTCGGGTGCATGCGGTCAGCCCCTCGCTGGACCCCGAGACCCGCACCTTCGAAGTGATCGTGCATACCGAGGGCGAAAATCCGCGTCTGCAGGACGGGGAGTTCGTCGCCGTATGGATCGCCATGCCGGAACAGCCCGATGTGCTTGCCGTACCCCAGGAAGCACTGCGTTTCCGCCATGACCAGGCCTTCGTCCTGGTGGTCAATCGTGACACGTCGCGGGCCACCGAGCGTCGGGTCGAGCTGGGTCAGCAGGCCGGCGGGTATCGCGCCATCCTCAACGGTCTGGAGCAGGGCGAGCAGGTAGTGACGGACGGCCGCGCCGCCCTGCACGACGGCCAGCAGGTACATGTTCTCGGTGCGGACGGGCAGCAGCCATGACCGCAGCCCCTGACCGCGAGGACCGGCCGGAACGGGAGCGTCCGGTGGAAACCGAAGAGGTGCGCAACGCCCACCGCCTGGCAAGGTTCTTCTTCCTGCAGCCGATCTTCGGCATCCTGCTGCTGATCACCCTGGTACTCGGCGGCTGGATGGCCTACCTGCAACTGGTAAAGGAATCGCTGCCGGACCTGAACATCCCCCAGGCGACCATCACCACCGCCTGGCCCGGCGCCGACCCACGCACCATGGAGGAGCAGGTCACCGACATCATCGAGGATGAGGTCACCACCCTGGAGGGCGTGCGCAAGGTGGATAGCGCCTCCTACGATTCGTTTTCCGTGGTCTCGGTGGAGTTTGATGCCTCGGCTGATCCGGTGGACGCCATGACCCGGCTGCGCGCGGCGGTGGCCGATGCCGAAGCGGAACTCCCGGAGGACGTGGAGCGGCCCGCCATCGAACAGGCGTCTGTGGATATGTTGCCGATCCTGACCTTTACCCTGCACGGCGATGCCGGCTCGGCGACCATGAATCAGCAGGCCCGCCGCGTCCAGGATCAGCTGGAGCGTCTGCCGGGCATTGATGAAGTCAACATCGGTGGCGAGCGGGAGGAGATAGTGCAGATCCTGCTGCGGCCGGAGCGCATGCTGGCGCTGGGACTGTCGCCCTCGGCGGTACGCAACGCCGTCCAGCAGGCCAACGTGGAGCAGCCGTTCGGCGAGATACGCAGCGATGATATCGGTGCGGTGGTTCGGCTTGAAGGGCGCTTCCGTGACGTGGACGATTTGCGGGCGCTGCCGGTGGCGCGACTCAGTGGCGTGGGAGCCGGGCGCCCGGTGCGTCTTGATGAGGTGGCTACCGTGCGGCGCATGCAGGAAACCGAAACGACCCGCGCGTTCTTCAGTGCCGAAGGCGGTGAATATGCCGAGTCGCTGGAGCTGTCGGTACGCAAGTCACCCGGCGGCGACACGGTCGGTCTGGTCGAGACGCTGCGCAGCACCCTGGAGAGCATGCGCAACGAGGGCTCCTGGCCATCGGGCCTGGACTACACCATCACCCAGGACGAGGCCGAACAGATCTGGGATTCGCTTTCCGACGTGTTTGTCAGTGCACTGCAGACCATGCTCGTTGTGTTCGCCATCCTGCTGCTGACCATCGCCTGGCGCGAAGCCGTCATCGCCGGTCTGTCGGTGCCGGTGACCTTTGCCGGGGTGCTGCTGGTGATCCTGCTGATGGGCTATTCGCTCAACGAGCTGGTGGTCATCGGCATGGTCATTGCGCTGGTAATGATTGTCGACGTGTTCATCATCCTGCTCGAGGGCCTGCACGACGAGATCTACAACAACGGCAAGACCTTCGGCCAGGGCGTGCTGGCGACGGTCGAGCGCTACGGGCTGGCGGCCTTTGCCGCGCAGATCACCACCATCCTCGCGCTGGCACCATTGATGTCGATCAGCGGCACGGTAGGTGAGTTCATCCGGGTGCTGCCGACCACGACCGTGGTCTGTCTGGTGCTCGCCTATATCGTCGCCATGTTGTGCTCGCTGCCGCTGTCGCGGGTACTGCTGGGCAGGCAGCGTGCGACGGAGCGCAGCAAGCAGGGCTATTCCGACCGCGTCACCGCCCGGGCGGTCAACGCGCTGGAAAGCTGGAATGCCCGGTGGGTGGTGCGCAGTCGCCGTCAGTCCTGGCTGTGGGTGATCGGGGCACTGGCCTTGTTCGTGGTGTCCATGCTGGCATTCAGTCAGGCGAGGGTCGAGCTGTTTCCGCCCACCGATGGCCAGCGCCTGGGTATAAACATCGAACTGCCGCCAACCGTGCAACTGGCCACCTCCCAGGAGATTGCCGACGAGGTGGGAGCGATCCTGCGCGAGAAGCCCTACCTGGAAAGTGTGGTCAAGCTGGTCGGCCTCAAGAGCCCGTTTGCCGGTGGCTCGATGGCGGCGAATCTGCAGCCCAGCGAGGCGGAGAACTTCATCGGTTTTTCCGCCATCTTCCGCCCGGAGGAAGAGCGTGATGCGCAATCCTTCGAACTGGCTGACGAGCTGCGTCGGGAGCTGTCGGCATTCCTGCGGGAGCGGGTCGCCGCGGCGCAGCTGCTGGTGGTTTCCGAGTCAGCCAGCCCCACCTCCGGCGACCCGATCGAGATCCAGCTGATCGGCCCGGACATGGATCGGTTGCAGGAACTGTCCCGTCAGGTGCAGGCGCTGCTGTCGGAGACCGCCGGAGTGGTGGACGTGCGGGACAACATCGGCATGCTCAAGCCGCAGCTGGCTCTGCAGCCGGACCGTGAGGCGGCCAACTTCCTCGGCATCGATCATGGGGATCTGGCGTCGCAACTGCGCATTGCCTTCAGTTCCGACGAGATTGGTACCTTCGTCACCGATGACGCCGATGACAATATCGACATACGTCTGGGCACCGAGTGGCCAAGCCGTCCAGGAGAAGCAGGAGGACCGCGCAACACCGAGGAGCTGTCGCGGGTGCGGGTATTCACCCAGGATGGCCGCTCCTTCGCCATGCAGCAGCTGCTCAAGCCCACCCATTCAGAGGCAGCCATTGCCATTTCCCACGTCAACGGCGAGCGGGCCATCACCGTCATGGGCAAGAACGAGGGCCGCACCGTCGGCGAGATCATCGCCGACATCCAGCCCCGGCTGAATGAACTGCAGCAGCAATGGCCCGCGGAATACCGCAGCGTTATCGGCGGGGAAGCGGCGGACACCAGCGAGACCTTCGGCTCGGCGCTGATCGCCCTGGTCATCGCCATCGTCCTGGTGGTGGGCGTTCTGGTCATCCTGTTCAACAGTTTCAGTCAGGCCTTCATCATCTTTGCCACCATGCCCCTGGCGATCATAGGGACTGCCCTGGGATTCTGGATCTTCGGCATCACCTTCTCGTTCTTCGCCATGATCGGTCTGGTATCATTGATCGGCATTGCCATCAACAACGGGATCATAATGGTCGATACCATGAACCGTTTCATTCAGGATGGCATGAGCATTCCCGAAGCGGCTGCGGCCGGCTCGGCGCGGCGACTGCGCCCGCTGCTGACCACGGCCATCACCACCATCGTCGGGTTGATACCTCTGGCGATCAGCAGTGCGTTCTACCGGCCGCTCACTCTGGTGATCATATTCGGATTGGTCTCCGTCTCGGTGCTGGCGCTGTTCGTGGTGCCGGCGCTGTATCTGCTGTTGACGCCACGGGATGCGGGTACGGAAAAGGTACTGGACTGACCAGCCTGCTGGCGTGTCAGCCAGTCGCGGGTTTTCTGATTGGCTGCCCGGTGAGCGGGCGGCCATCTCTCAGCTAGAGTGGTTCTGATGTTACATAGGATAGTCGTCGTAGGCGGCGGCGCGGGTGGTCTGGAACTGGCTACCCGGCTCGGCCGCGCCCTGGGCAGAAAACGCAAGGCGCATATCACCCTGGTGGATGCGCATCTCACCCATATCTGGAAGCCGCTGTTGCATGAGGTGGCCACCGGCTCGCTCAACAGTACCGATAACGAGCTCAACTACCTGGCTCAGGCCAAGTGGAATCACTTCGAATTCCAGCTCGGCCGCTTCGAGGGACTGGATCGGGCGGCCAGAGAGATCAGCCTGGCGGCCACGCTGGATGAGGAAGGCCGCGAGCTGGTGCCGGCCCGCACGCTGGGTTACGACACCCTGGTGCTGGCGATCGGCAGTGTGACCAATGATTTTGGCACCAAGGGCGCTGCCGACCATTGCTTCTTCCTCGACGAGACCGGTCAGGCGCTGAACCTGCACCGCCAGTTGCTCGGCCATTACCTCAGCGCCCATGCCCGAAAGGGAGACGGTAACCGCCTGGATATTGCCATCGTCGGCGCCGGGGCCACCGGCGTGGAGCTGGCGGCGGAGCTGCGTAATGCCTCGGAAGAGCTGGCGGCCTATGGGCTCAGTGCCATCCAGCCGCAGGACATGAATATCAACGTGATCGAGGCAGGGCCTCGGGTACTCCCCGCGCTGCCCGAACGCATTGGCACCGCTGTGCACACACAGCTGGAAAAGCTCGGCGTGGTGGTGCGCACCTCGTCGCCGGTCAGAGAGGTGACAGCCGAAGGCATGATCACCGCTGACGGCACGCTGATCCCGGCGCACCTGAAAGTCTGGGCCGCCGGTATTCGCGTGTCGTCGTTCATGAAGGACATCGACGGTCTGGAAACCAACCGGATCAATCAGCTGGTGGTCAGCCAGACCCTGCAGACAACCCGGGATGAGAACATCTTCGCACTTGGCGATTGTGCGGCCTGCCCGATGGGTGATGGCAGTGACAGGAATGTACCGCCGCGGGCACAGACGGCCCACCAGCAGGCCACCCTGTTGGCCAAATCGCTGAGGAACCGGTTGGAAGGCAAGCCGCTGCCGGAGTATCGGTACAAGGATTATGGCTCGCTGGTATCCCTGGCCAGGTTCAGTGCCGTGGGCAACCTGATGGGCAGTGTCATGGGTAACGTCAAGGTCGAAGGCTGGTTGGCGCGGGTGTTCTACGTGTCGCTGTACCGCATGCACCAGATGGCGCTGTACGGCATCTTCCGCACCGGCCTGCTGATCCTCAACGACCGCATCGGCAAACGAACCAATCCGCGGATGAAGCTGCACTGAGTTCCGGCCAGCCCCGCCTGATGGTGGGGCCGGCCAGCGGTGGTTACTCGACCTGCTGGTAGGCCAGGCCGACGTAGTTCTCGGCAATGGTCGTCTGCCCTGCGGGTGATCCCACGTAATAGTCCAGTTCGCTGCTCTGCATGCGTTGACTGAAGCCGTCCATGCTGGGGAAGCGGTGCAGCACCGAGGTCATCCACCAGGAGAAGCGCTCGGCCTTCCAGACCCGCTTCAGGCAGATTTCGGAGTAGCGTTCCACCAGGCCGATACGGCCCTCCTGGTAGACCTTGGTCATGATCCGGTACAGGGTATTCACGTCGCTGGCGGCCAGGTTCAGTCCCTTGGCGCCGGTCGGCGGCACGATGTGCGCAGCGTCACCCACCAGGAACAGGCGCCCGTACTGCATGGGTTCGACCACGAAGCTGCGCAGCGGGGCGATACTTTTCTCCAGCGATGGTCCGGTTACCAGCCGGGCGGCCGTTTCAGCAGGAAGACGGCTTTTCAGCTCGCTCCAGAAACGCTCGTCGCTCCAGTCCTCGACCTTCTCGTCCAGACTTACCTGCAGGTAATAGCGCGAACGGGTCGGTGAACGCATGCTGCACAGGGCGAAGCCGCGCTCATGAGTGGCATAGATCAGCTCCTCGCTCACCGGTGGGGTGTCGGACAGCAGGCCCAGCCAGCCGAACGGGTAAACCCGCTCGAAGGTCTTGATCGAATCCTCCGGGATGGAGCGGCGGGCAATGCCGTGGAAACCGTCGCAGCCGGCGACGTAATCGCAATCCAGGCGCACCGGCTGGCCTTCGTGGGTGAAGGTCAGGTAGGGGCTCTCACCCTTGAGCTCATGCAGCGCCACGTCCGGTACTTCGTACAGGGTGGTCAGGCCGCTGGCGGCACGGGCCGCCATCAGGTCCCGGGTGACTTCGGTCTGGCCATAGACCATGACCGACTTGCCGGAGGTGAGCCGCTTCAGGTCGATACGCACGCGGCGACCATCCAGAGCCATCTCGAAGCCGTCATGCTCGATCCCTTCGCTTTCCATGCGCTCGCTGACACCGGCTTCGCGCAGCAGATCAACCATACCCTGCTCCAGAATGCCGGCGCGGATACGGCTCTGCACGTAGTCAGCGGACTGTCTTTCGATGATGATGTTATCGATCCCTGCCTTGTGCAGCAGTACATCACGCCACGCCTCTACGCCAACTACAGCCTGACCCCGGAGTGGACGCTGCGCGCCGGCCTGGCCCGCGGTTTCAAGGCGCCGACTCTGCGTCAGGTCACCGCCGAGTACTGCATGACCACTGGCGGCAGCTCGCTGCCCCGTGGTCCGTTGTGCGGTAATCCGGATCTGGAGCCGGAAGAGAGCACCACTCAGGAGTTGGGCATCCGCTACGACGGCAGCGATGGCCCGCAGCTTCGGCCTGACCCTGTTCAACAACGATTTCGAGAACAAGGTGGTCAGTTACGATTCGGGCCAGGCCGACCCGGGGAATCCGGCCCGGCCGCTGTATGTCTACGACAACATCGACGAGGTACGCATCCGCGGGGTGGAGCTCAGTGCTGCCCTGCCGCTGCACGCCGACTGGCTGCTCAGCGGCAACTATACCTATACCGATTCCGAGCGCCGCGGGGGTGGCGAGCCCGCCTTTGACGGCAGCTCGCTGGACGGTCAGCCACTGGACAAGACGCCGGAGCACATGGCGCACCTGCGGCTTGAATGGAACCCGCTGGCACAGCTGAGCACCTACATTCGCGCCAACTATGAGGGCAGGCAGTACTACACCGGGTTTCGTAACGGTGCGGTGAGCAGCCGGGAGCGGAGCGCCAGTACCACCGTGGACCTGGGCGCGACTTACAGGGTGACGGAAGATGTCAGCCTGAGCGCCGCCGTGCTCAATCTGAGCGACCGGATCGTGGCGGTGGATGAGCGGGGCCGCTTCGATGGCCTGGATGGCAACTGGATGGTCGACGAGGGCCGGCGCTACTGGGTCTCGGCTACCCTCAGCTTCTGACGGGCGGCGCGCAGCGGGCGAATATGTTAAAATCGGCCGCTGTTTCACTCCCTCCCCGGAATATTCATGTCTCATACTCCCCGGTACGCGCTCGTCGCCGTGCTTGCATTGCTCATTGGTCTGAACCTGCGCCCGATCATGGCGGCGGTTGGCCCCCTGCTGGGCATGTTGCAGGGCGATCTCGGTCTCAACAGCACCCAGGCCAGCCTTCTCACCACCCTGCCGGTGGTGCTGATGGGTGTCTGCGCACTGGCCGGCCCCTGGCTGCAGCGCAACATCGGAGAGGTGCGGGGGATCGCGCTGGGGATGCTGCTGATCGTGCTTGCCAGTGCGGCGCGCTTTGTGATCGACTCCACCGGCCCGATGATCGTCTCGGCCGCCGTGGCCGGCACCGGCATCGCCATGGTGCAGGCACTGATGCCGGCCTGGCTGAAACGCCATCACCCCGAACGGGCCGGGTCGCTGATGGGGCTGTTCACTACCGGCATCATGGGCGGCGCGGTGCTGGCCGCGGCCGGCGCGGCGCCGGCGGCAGAGCTGGGCGGCTGGAAGCTGGTGCTGGGGGCTGCCATGTTGCCGGCACTGCTGGCGCTGCTCGCCTGGCTGCGCTTCGCCGGCGGGCACCAGCGTCACAGCGAAGTACCGCTACTGCCCTATCGCGACCGCAAGGCCTGGATGCTGCTGATGTATTTCGGTATTGGCACCAGCGCCTACACGCTGGTTCTTGCCTGGCTGCCGGTGTATTACATCGATCTGGGCTTTCCCGCTGCCCACGGCGGCTACCTGCTTGGCGCCGTCTCCGCAATGGAAGTGGTGGCCGGGCTGGCGGTGTCCGCACTGGTTCATCGCTTTCCCGACCGGCGGCCGCTGCTGTCGGGGGTCATCTGCCTCATTCTCGGCGGACTGGGGTGCCTGATCCTGGCACCGGTATCGCTCATGCTTCCCGCCGTCATTCTGGTGGGCCTGGGTATCGGCGCGCTGTTCCCGCTGCAGCTGATCGTCACTCTCGACCACGCCGACTCGCCTGCGCGGGCCGGCGCCTTGCTGGCCTTCGTCCAGGGCGGCGGCTACACCATCGCCGCACTCATGCCTCTGTTGGCGGGGGTCATCCGCGACAGCCTGGGGGCGCTGGAGTGGGCCTGGGTGTGCATGGTGGCGGGGGCACTGGTGGTGATGGTCATGACCTGGGCCCTCAAGAGGCCGGGTGTGGAGGCCGGCACCCGAGAACTGCCAGGCTCGGCAGCAGAGCTGTCCAGCTGAGCCGGGCAGTGTCCTTTTCAGCGAATGCCACCGTCGTGGAAATAGGCTCGGCTGCTCTGCTGCGGGGCTGGCAGCGCCGCGGCAAACAATGATCGGATATAGCGGCTGACCTGGCCGTCCGCACCGTACACCCGGGTGAGCCAGGCGTCGGCCCGGGTCAGGTGGCCAACCAGCTGCTGGCGGGCGGCCTCCGCCCCAAGCAAGCCCACCAGTGTCGATTTGCCCAGGTCCTTGTTTGCATCCTTGCCCGTATCCGGCTCGCCATCGGTCAGGTCATCCAGCAGCTGAAAACTGTGGCCCAGCTCGATGGCGAAGCGATGAAGATTGTGCTGCTGTGCCTCACTTGCCCCGGCGATCAGGCCGGCCATATGCAGCGTGGCGCTGAACAGCACACCGGTCTTCAATTCATTGGTGGTCGTGATGGCGCTGGCGGAACGCGCCCGAAGCCCCTCGTGCAGATCCTCATATTGGCCACGTACCAGCCCCTGGGTGCCGACGGCCTCGGGCAGACAGCTGACCAGTCTGGCGCGGACACCGGAGTCAACCGGCTCCAGCGAGGCCACCGTTGCGAATGCCCTGGCGAGCAACCCGACCGTCGCCAGTATCGCCACATCCTCGCCGAAGCGCCGGTGTATGGTGGGCTGCCCGCGGCGCAGGGAGGCGTCGTCCATGCACGGCAGATCGTCGACGATCAGGGAGCCGGCATGCACCATCTCGATGGCGCAGCCAAGATCGATCAGCGCCGCGGAGTCATGGCCCAGATCCCGCGCGGCCAGGATCAGTAAAATGGGCCTCACGCGCTTGCCGGCAGGAAGCGTGCCTCGATGCATGGCGGCACTGACAGGGGTGTTCAGATCCTCGCCGGCCAGCATTTCCGCCAGGCGCGCATCGATCCTGGCTCTGATCGTCCGAATACTGCAATCATGGTCAGAGCTGACTGCCGCAGATAACTGGTTCATATGAAGGCTCCCGGGCAGCTTCCTGTTTGCGTCTTGCGGGTTACTGGACTGTAATTGGTCAATCTGAACGGCGGCGACCGACAGAGCAGGGCGCTGCCATCAGCCATTAAAGCCGTGCAATCGGAATCCTGCATGGATTCGCTCACAATAATCCTTCCTTCGGAGCTATGCCTGGCATGAGCGATGGTGATCTGGTTAGCCGCAAGAACGACCATCTGGACATCGTGCTCGACCCGCACAGAACTCCCTCACCTTCCGGTAACCAGTTCGCTCGTTATCAGCTCGAGCATTGTGCGCTGCCCGAGCTGAACCTTGACGCGGTGGATCTCAGCACCCGGTTTCTGGGCCGAACCCTCCGTGCCCCCTTGCTGATCAGCTCGATGACCGGCGGTGCCGCGCGGGCCGAGGGCATCAACCGCCATCTGGCCGAGGCCGCCCAGGCTTTGGGTATCGCTCTGGCGATAGGTTCCCAGAGAGTAGCTGTGCAGTCCGGAATCGATCACGGCCTGACCCGGGAGCTGCGCAGCCTTGCACCCGACGTGCCCCTGCTGGCCAACATCGGCGCGGCCCAGCTGGCCGATGGGTCCGGTACGGACTGGGCGCGCAGGACGGTGGAAATGATTGGCGCGGATGCCCTCATCATCCATCTCAACCCGCTGCAGGAAGCGGTGCAAGGCGGCGGAGATCGGGACTGGCGCCGGGTGCTTGAGGCGATCGGCGCAGTCGTGCAGCGCTGCCAGGTACCGGTGGTCGTCAAGGAGGTGGGCGCCGGTATTTCCGCTGCGGTGGCGCGGTCGCTGGTGGAGGTGGGTGTGTCGGTAATCGATGTGGCGGGCGCCGGCGGCACCAGCTGGGCGCAGGTAGAGGCCGAGCGGGCGCTCAGTGAGGCGGATCGGCAGGTGGCCATGGCCTTCGCCGATTGGGGAATCCCGACCACCCAGGCCATAGTGCAGGTGCGCCAGGCCCTGCCGGCCACGCCCCTGATCGCCTCCGGCGGCATTCGCAACGGGGTGGACGCGGCCAAGGCCATCCGTCTGGGCGCGGACATGGTCGGCCAGGCCGCTGCGGTATTGCACAGCGCTACCCGGTCCACCGAGGCGGTGATCGCCCATTTCGAGGTGCTTATCCGGCAGCTGCGCATCGCCTGCTTCTGCACCGGCAGCGCCGACCTGGCTGCGTTGCGACGTGCGCCCCTGAGTCTGGACGGCGTGCCGCTGAGCGGTCCGGCATGACGCATTTCGCGGTCGTTGCCCCGGCCTTGCCCAGCCATTTCCGTGCGCTGCAGGCGCTGGGCGTGGAGCTGGTCAGCCGCGGGCACCGGGTCACCTTCGTTCACCAGCAGGACGCGGCGGCCTGGCTGGATTCACCGCTGATCCACTTTCATGCGGTTGGGTTGACCTCGCACCCGGCGGGCAGTCTGGCGCAGACGC
This sequence comes from Halopseudomonas pertucinogena, assembly GCF_014646575.1. Taxonomy (GTDB): domain Bacteria; phylum Pseudomonadota; class Gammaproteobacteria; order Pseudomonadales; family Pseudomonadaceae; genus Halopseudomonas; species Halopseudomonas pertucinogena. The sequence goes on from NZ_BMNN01000005.1 coordinate 135,967, forward strand.
TGCGCTACGCGGCCAATCCAGGCGGCCTGACCGGACTCAGACGGCTGATCGCCGACATGGCGCGCACAACCGATATGCTCTGCCGGGAGTTGCCCGCCGCCTTGTCAGCCCTGCAGGTCGACGCGCTGATCTGTGACCAGATGGAGGCGGCTGGCGGCATGGTGGCGGAGGCACTGGACCTGCCGTACGTCTCGGTGGCCTGCGCCCTGCCGGTGAACCGCGAGCCCGGCGTGCCGTTGCCGGTAATGCCCATGGCCTACGGCGAGGATGAGCGCTCCCGGCAGATGTATCAGGGCAGTACCCGGGTTTACGACTGGATAATGAGGCGTCACCGTCGGGTGATTGCCGAGCACGCAGCGGCGCTGGGTCTGTCTCCCCGCGACGGCTTGCACCAGTGTCTCTCGCCGCTGGCCCAGATAAGCCAGACAGTGCCGGGCTTCGAGTTTCCCCGCGTTGCGCTGCCCGCGCATTTCCATCACGTGGGCCCGCTGCGTGCTGACATTGGCGCCGAACCACCGCTGCCGTACGCCGTGACAGCGGGCAAACCCATGGTGTTTGCTTCGCTCGGCACTCTTCTGGGCCAGCGCTACGGAGTGTTCAGGCGTATCGCACGGGCCTGCCGCAGGCTGGATGTGCAATTGCTGCTGGCCCATTGCAACGGGCTGGATGCAGCACAGGCCCGCGTGCTGGAACGGGAAGGTGCTACCTGGGTGACGGACTTCGCGCCGCAGCGCGCGGCGCTGGCGCGGGCCGATGCGGTGGTTTCCCACGGGGGGCTCAATACGGTGATGGACGCCCTGGTGGCCCGCACGCCGGTACTGGCTCTGCCGATTGCCTTCGACCAGGCCGGCGTTGCCGCGCGGGTGTGCCACGCGGGTGTCGGTCTCAGGGCTTCGGCACGCTTCTGCTCCAGCGCGGCAATGAGTACCTTGCTGCAGCGGTTGCTGAACGATACCGGCTTCGCCGGCAATCTGGCCCGGCTCGGCGCTGAGGTTGAGGCGGCGGGCGGCACCCCGGTCGCCGCCGATATTGTCGAAGCAGTGATGCGCACCGGCAGGCCGGTGCTGGCGGAGGGCCGGCGGTGACGGTGCGCTACGATGTCATGCTGGCCGGCGCAGGGCTGGCCAATGGACTGATTGCCTGGCGCCTGCATCAGCAGCGCCCGGACCTGAAGGTGTTGCTGCTGGAGCAGGGTGACAGGCTCGGTGGTAATCATACCTGGTCCTTCCATGAGGCCGACCTGACCCCCGCGCAGCATGCCTGGCTGGCTCCGCTTGTCAGCCATCGCTGGGATGGGTATCAGGTGATCTTTCCGGAGCGCCGACGCCGGCTGCCCGGCGGTTACATGAGCATCGCAGCGCATGACTTCGCCCGCGTGCTCAGCCGGACGCTGGCCGGGCAGGTACGCACCGGGGCGCGCATAACCCAGCTGACCCCCACCTCGGTGACGCTGGAGGATGGCGAGGTGCTCGAGGCCGGTGCAGTCATCGACGGGCGTGGCGCGCAATCCAGCCCGCATCTGGCGCTGGGATACCAGGGCTTTGTCGGCCAGGAGGTCCGGCTGTCGCGTCCCCACGGGCTGACCGAGCCGATCCTGATGGATGCCAGCGTCGAGCAGGGGCAGGGTTATCGCTTTGTCTACGTGCTGCCGTTTTCCGCCGATACGTTGCTGATTGAAGACACCCACTATGTCGACGGTCCGGTCATCGACGCGGCCCGATTGCGCGGGAATATAAGCGCTTACGCGCAGGCGCGGGGCTGGTCGACTGTCGAGGTGCTGCGCGAGGAGCAGGGCGTATTGCCGATCACCCTTGCCGGAGACCTCTCGGCCTTCTGGCATGATCACGCCGGCCAGCCGGTCAGCGGCCTGCGTGCCGGTCTGTTTCACCCGACCACCGGGTACTCCTTGCCCCACGCCGTGCGGCTGGCCGAGCGCATCGCCTCCGCGCCGGACCTCAGCGCGGCTGCGCTGGCGCGCATTGTGGCGCTTGAAGCAGAGCGGGAGTGGCGGCGTCAGGGCTTCTTCCGGCTGCTTAACCGCATGCTGTTTCTGGCCGGCAAGCCCGGTGACCGCTGGAAGGTCATGCAGCGTTTCTACGGGCTGCAGGCAGGTCTTATCAGTCGCTTCTACGCCGGACGCCTGACACCGCTGGACAAGCTGCGCATCGTTTCCGGCAAGCCGCCGGTCCCCCTTGGCCAGGCCATCAGGGCAGCCGGTCTTACCCAACCTCGGAAAATCAGGATCAGTGCATGACCCAACCCAAGCGCGCAGTGGTGGTCGGCGCCGGTTTCGGCGGGCTGGCTCTGGCCATCAGACTACAGGCCGGCGGCTATCAGGTCACGGTACTGGAAAAGCGCGGCAAGCCCGGCGGCAGGGCCTATGTCTACGAGGATCAGGGCTTTGTGTTCGACGCAGGCCCTACCGTCATCACTGACCCTTCAGCGCTGGAAGAACTGTTCACGCTGGCCGGCAGGGCGATGAGCGATTATGTCGAACTGCTGCCGGTCGAGCCCTTCTACCGGCTCTGCTGGGAGAACGCGCCGCCCTTCGATTACCTGAATGATCAGCAGGCACTGGATCGGCAGATTGAGCAACGCAACCCGGACGACGTAGAAGGCTATCGCCGCTTTCTGGCGTACTCCCAGGCGGTATTTCAGGAGGGTTATATCAAGCTTGGCACTGTGCCCTTTCTGACCATCCGCGATATGGTCGCCGCCGGTCCCCAGCTGGCCAGACTGCAAGCCTGGCGCAGCGTGTACGACATGGTCTCGCGGTTTATCAAGGACGAACATCTGCGTCAGGCGTTCTCCTTCCATTCGCTGCTGGTGGGCGGCAATCCCTTTGCAACCTCATCCATCTACACCCTGATCCACGCGCTGGAACGCAAGTGGGGCGTGTGGTTTCCCAGGGGTGGTACCGGCGCGCTGGTGCAGGGCATGGTCAGGCTGTTCGAGGAGCTGGGCGGCACCGTCGAGCTCAATGCCGAAGTGGCGCGCATCGATGTTGAGGATGGCCGGGTCAAGGCCGTCGAGGCGAAGGACGGGCGCGTTTTCAGCACAGACGCTCTCGCATCCAATGCCGATGTGGTGCATACCTACGAGCGCCTGCTGGGCCATCATCCCCGCGGCGTGAGCAAGGCCAGATCCCTCAGGTCCAAGCGCTTCAGCATGTCGCTGTTTGTCATCTATTTCGGCCTGAACAAGGTGCCCGGGAACCTGCAGCACCATACGGTGTGTTTCGGGCCGCGCTACCGTGAGCTGATCCAGGAAATCTTCAATCACGACACCCTGGCCGATGACTTTTCCCTGTATCTTCATGCGCCCTGTGTGACGGACCCGTCACTGGCGCCGCCCGGTCACAGTGCCCATTACGTACTCGCACCGGTACCGCATCTGGGCAACGCGCCCATCAACTGGGAAGTGGAGGGGCCCAGGTATCGTGATCGCATTCTGGCCTACCTGGAGGAGCATTACATTCCCGGCTTGCGCGAGCATCTGGTCACCAGCAGCTTCTTTACGCCAGTGGATTTTCGCGATGAGCTGAACTCGCATCTGGGATCGGCCTTTTCACTGGAGCCGATCCTGACCCAGAGCGCCTGGTTCAGACCGCATAACCGCGACGGAACAATCACCAACCTGTATCTGGTGGGCGCGGGTACACATCCCGGTGCGGGGGTGCCCGGAGTCGTCGGCTCCGCCAAGGCCACCGCTGAACTGATGATGGAGCAACTGAACGCATGACCGACGCGCTGGTGGAACACGCTGCTCATACAATCCAGGTGGGCTCCAGAAGCTTCGCCGCGGCGGCCAGGCTGTTCGATCCGGCTACCCGTCGCAGCGCAATCATGCTCTACGCCTGGTGCCGCTACTGCGACGATGTGGTCGATGGCCAGGAGCTGGGCTTCGGCCAGACCGGAGGCAGCGCCGAGGGCAGCGAGCAACGGCTGGCCGAACTGGTCGAACTGACCCGCCGGGCATACGCTGGCGAGCCGATGAGCAACCCCGCGTTCGCCGCGTTGCAGGAAGTGGCACAGCGGCATGCGTTGCCCGAACGATATGCGCAGGAGCATCTGCAGGGCTTCGCCATGGATGTGCATGGACGCGAATACATCACCATCGACGACACCCTTGAGTACTGCTACCACGTGGCCGGGGTGGTCGGGCTGATGATGGCCGTGATCATGGGCGCGAAGGGCGAAGCCACGCTCGATCGCGCCTGCGACCTCGGGCTGGCATTTCAGCTGACCAACATCGCCCGGGATATCGTCGAGGACGCCAGAAACGATCGGTGCTATCTACCGGCGCAGTGGCTGAGTGAAGAAGGCGTGCCCCGAAAAGAGCTTGCACTGCCGGCACACCGTCCAGCGGTGGCCCGACTGGCCGCACGCCTGGTCGACCTGGCCGAGCCCTACTACGCCTCCGCCAACCAGGGCCTGCCGGCGCTGCCGCTGCGCTCGGCCTGGGCCATCGCCACCGCGCGGGGCGTCTACCGGGAGATCGGAATCAAGGTGAAAGCCAGAGGCGCCGCCGCGTGGGATCAGCGCGTGTCGACCAGCAAGGGGGACAAACTGCGGTTGGTGACGGCGGGCGCGGTACAGGCGCTGGCCTCCCGTCGGTTCCAGATCAGACCCCGTGGGGCTCTCTGGACACGGCCTCGCCAGCCGCCTTGTTGAGCGGCCCGTCGTGCAATTCACGCAACTGCCTTTTCAGCGTGGCGACCGACGGCGCGACAAGAAAACCAAAGGAAACACAGCCCTCACGCCCACGCACCGCGTGGTGCATCAAATGCGCCTGGTAGAGGCGTTTAAGGTAGCCGCTGCGCGGCACATGGCGGAACGGCCAGCGGCGGTGCACCAGCCCGTCATGGGCCAGAAAGTACAGAAAACCGTAAGCCGTCATCCCCGCGCCGACCCACTCCAGAGGATGCCAACCGCCCGTACCGAACGCGATCAGCGCTATCGCCACAGCTGCAAATACCACCGCATACAGATCATTCTTCTCAAACCAGCCCTCGCGGGGCTCATGGTGCGACCTGTGCCAGCCCCAGCCCCAACCGTGCATCACATATTTATGCGCCCACCAGGCAAAGGCTTCCATTCCGGCCAGAGTGATAAAGAAAACCAGTGTGTTAATAGCGATGCTCATTGAAAACCTGCTCGGTTGCCCATGGGATAGGCCGCATATCGTCTGATGACTACTGCCTCGTCGACGCCAACTGATCCAGCGCATCCTTCAGCTGGTCCGCTGAAGCGAATTGTCGCCGCTCGCGCAGCGCGCCGTTCTCCAGTCTCAGCCACAGCACCTCACCCCGGTCAGGGTTGTAGCCTGAGGCCACCTGGCCCTCACGGTCCAGCAGAATGCGATAGTTGGCATCACGCATGGAGGGCACCAGCACCCGGTTGGCCACCAGCCTGGGCATATGGGTAATGTCGGCGATATAGATTGTCTGCCGCGCTTCCAGATACCCCTCGGGCTCCGTCTTGATTGCCGCGTCCACCACGCGCGCCGCGCCGGTGCTGCTGGCAACGAGAATGACCTTCACCCCATCGTTCAGCTCGAAGGGCTGGTCAAACTGGTCCGGCAGCGTCCAGCGATCCAGCCTCTCGCCCATTTCCAGCGCATGTACGGACAGTGACAGGAAACTCAACAGCAGCAACAGTGTGGCTTTCATATGGGCCTGCTCCTTTTCGGCGACACGGGCTGGCGCCGTGTCATAGCAGGCTAGTCGGGAATTGATCAGTCGACTAGTTGTTTCACGAGGTGTGATTGATCTGATACCGCGTGCTGCGACCGCCGCCCGGTAGCCGAACGAGACAGTCTTTTTCCAGCAGGTCGCTCAGATGTCGCGTAGCGGTGGGTTTGGATACTTTTTCCCTGAGGGGGCAGGCAAGGAGTGTAAGGGCTTTCGAATAAGCGAGTGATGTATTCGCTTATAGCAGGAATGGTGGGCCCAGCAGGACTTGAACCTGCGACCAATCGATTATGAGTCGACTGCTCTGACCAACTGAGCTATAGGCCCCCGATTTGCAACAGTCGCGAATTATACGGGCTGCGGTGGGCTGTGGCTAGGCTGCTGTGCATCCGCACGGGGAGGAATGCAAGGCGCCCATGGGCGCCTTGCGGGGCGGGTGCTACTCCTCTATCTCGATCGATGAAATGCGTGCGGTCTCTATCTGTTCCCGGGTGAAGGGCAGCGCATGCCACTGCTTCTCCGAATAGGCCTTGCTGTAGTCGGCGTAGTGGGGGCTGTTCGGGTCGGTGGACTGGGAGCCGCTCAACAGGGTGTATCCGCGAACGGGCCCGTCCTCCGGGAAATCCACCACATGCAGGTGGCTGTTACGCAGCACGGTGAAGTAGCCTTCGCTGCCCTCGCCGCCGAACTGGGGAATGGACTCGTCGGGTTTCGGGAAGAACTGCAGGTCACCCAGCCGGGCGTTGAGGGGAACGCCATCGGCCACCAGGTCCGCCACCGCAGCCGAGAAGGCAGAGCGGATGTCGGCGGATATGGCGGGATTCAGCCCGGCGGGTGTGTCCAGAGGCTGGGCCGGGTCGAAGGGGGTGGCGTACAGGTTCAACTGCTGCTCCTGAACCGTTTCCCAGAAGCGGGTCCAGATATGGGCGCCGACGGCATCCAGTTCACCGGTGTTATCCCAGTTGGCAAGGATGTCGCATGCCTGCCGTTCGCTGGCAGTCAGCGCGCCCGTGCAGGCAGTGTCCAGTACGTCGTCCTTCAGCAACTCTGCGCTGTAGACCCGGCTGTTCAACACGAGCTTGCGGATGTTCTCGCTGCTGGCGCGATCGCCAGGGAGGCCGTCCAGACCGGCCAGCCGCTCCCTGACCATGATATGCCCCAGGCGGGTACGCAGGGTCTGCTGGTAGTCCTCCCGCCCGATGATGCCGTCGAAGCCGGTAAGCCGCTGGTCAGGGTTGCTCAGCCAGTAACTGTCATTCATGTTGGCGACGTAATCGGTAGTGAACAGGTGGGGCAGGTTGCTCGGGCCGAACGCCCCGGGCTGCCGGGAATCAGCGTCGGTACGCCAGTCGCAGGCGCTGCGGCTGCCATCGAGCAGGGGCAGGCCGGGGACTACCTGAATCACGATGGGCCCCAGAGGTTGCGCCAGGCATTCCGCGAGCATGCTGTCAGGCACGTTAGGCACTGCGGTGATATCGGAATACAGAGCGCGAGAGTCATCACGACCGATCGCTGTGGTATTCACCCAGGGGATGCCCACCTGCTGCTGGATGATGTCGAAGAACTCGTTCAGTGACTCGGCCTGGTTCCACGCGAAGAAGTTCTCGAACGCGCGGGTGTTCTCCAGGTTCACGTCACGCAAGGTAAAGGCGAGTTGTTCGTTCCATGCCGGCAGGCCCAGGGCCGCGAGGTTGATCATCGGCCCGTATACGGACCGATACAGCGTGCGTGTAACGGGTGACAGCGAGCCGTCCTCCTGTCTGACCTGCACCGTCAGCTCAACAGCTTCCAGAGCCTTTTCCACGCCATCATGGACGTAGCGGGTCGGGTCGCCGCTGACCAACTGCAGCTGGTAGAGAGTGAAGCGGTAGGCGGTGGAGACCGTATGGGCCCAGGCAATATTGTTGTTGAAGCCCATCTGCACCATGGGCGAGCCCATGATCGATGCACCGAAGATATCCATCTTGCCCGGCACGGTCATATGGACCTGGTAGAAGCGGTCGATGCCTGACGAGTACCAGTGGGGGTTGGCGAACAGCAGGCTGCGACCGGTTTCGGTGGTATCACTGCCGAAGGCATAGGTATTGCTGCCGATGCCTTCCTTGCGGCCCAGCCTGAAACGCTCCGGATCGATATCCGGCTGGGGCGGGGCGCTGCGCATCAGGCTGCGGGTGGCAGCGGCGGCCTGCGGCGGCTGAGCGCTGGCGATTTCCTCGACCCAGTTGGCGCTGCTGGCGGCCAGGTTGAGGCTCACGAGGCGGCGCATGTGGTCGTCTTCGGTGGTGGTCGCCAACCATTCTTCATCCCGGCAGGCTTCATGGCGGCCCGGGTGCATGCCGTCGCGGATCTCCCGAACGTAACGGTTGTAACCGGCGGTGAAGCCGCTCAGCAGTTCCAGCACATCGGCGGACTGGGCTTCTCTGAACCGGGCCACCTGCTGGTCATTCACTATGAACCTGAAGAAGAAGTCCGCCTCCAGGTTGGGAGGCGTGCCGAAGGTGCTCATCTCCGAGGCCGGTGCATCGGGCCCGAAGAAGCGTGAGCGCTCTCCGCGGAAGGTCACGAAGGCGTCGGCCAGCACGCAGAGGTTGTCCTCGGCGATGGCGTAACCGTGGCCGTACCCTGCACCGCCGAAATCCTCTGCGGTGATGTGCGGAATGCCATAGGTGGTTCTTTCGATGGTCGCCTGGTAGCCCCTGTCCGGGGCGGGAGATGAGCTGCTGCCGCCGCCTCCGCCCAGCTTGCAGGCGCCCAGCATCAGGGCGGTGCCGATCAGGCCCAGTTGTACGAGACTTCTACGCTGCAGATACTGCCGCATGTTCCGTTCCTCTTATTATTGTTGGCCACACTTTCGGGTGGTCGAAGCAGGATAGGAGAAAATCGAGGCGCAGCACAGGTTTTATGGTGGCAGGGCAGAAACGAGAACGCCCGGCAGAGCCGGGCGTTCGATGGTGCAGGCAAGCTTACTCGTCGAGGAAGCTGCGCAGATGGTCGCTGCGGGTGGGGTGGCGCAGCTTGCGCAGGGCCTTGGCTTCGATCTGACGGATCCGCTCCCGGGTGACGTCGAACTGCTTGCCGACCTCTTCCAGGGTGTGATCGGTGTTCATGTCGATGCCGAAGCGCATCCGCAGTACCTTGGCTTCCCGTGCGGTGAGACCGGAAAGTACTTCGCGGGTGGCTTCCTTGAGGCTTTCCACGGTGGCCGAGTCGATCGGCGATTCCATGGTGCTGTCCTCGATGAAGTCGCCCAGATGCGAATCCTCGTCGTCCCCGATCGGGGTCTCCATGGAGATCGGCTCCTTGGCGATCTTCAGTACCTTGCGGATCTTGTCCTCGGGCATTTCCATGCGCTCGCCGAGCTCTTCCGGAGTGGGCTCGCGGCCCATCTCCTGCAGCATCTGCCGGGAGATGCGGTTGAGCTTGTTGATCGTCTCGATCATGTGCACCGGAATACGGATGGTGCGTGCCTGGTCGGCGATCGAGCGGGTGATCGCCTGGCGGATCCACCAGGTGGCATAGGTCGAGAACTTGTAGCCACGACGGTATTCGAACTTGTCCACCGCCTTCATCAGGCCGATGTTGCCTTCCTGGATCAGGTCGAGGAACTGCAGGCCGCGGTTGGTGTACTTCTTGGCAATGGAGATCACCAGACGCAGGTTGGCCTCGACCATCTCCTTCTTGGCGCGACGGGCGCGGGCTTCACCGATCGACATGCGACGGTTGATGTCCTTGACCTGAGCGATGGTCAACTGAGCGTCCTGTTCCAGGGCGATCAGTTGCTGCTGCTGGCGGAGAATGTCCGGTTGCAGGGCAGCCAGGGCGTCGGCGTAGGCAGGCTTCTTGGCGAGCACCTCGTCGATCCACTTCTCGTTGGTCTCGTTGCCGGGGAAGGAGCGCAGGAAGTCGGCGCGGGGCATGCGGGCATCACGCACACAGAGCTGCATGATGGCACGTTCCCGGGCGCGGATATCATCCTGCACCCCGCGAACACGGGCCACCAGTGCGTCGTATTGCTTGGGCACCAGCTTGATCGGCATGAACAGCTGGGCGAGGGTTTCCATCTCCGCCACCACGTCGGGGTGGCTGCGGTCGCCTTTCTTGGCCTTGAGTACCTTGCGGACTTTCTCCAGCTGCTCCTGCACAGCGCCGAAACGCTGGCGGGCGATCTCCGGGTCGGGACCGCCATCGGTCTCTTCCTCGGTATCGTCCTCGGTGTCTTCCTCTTCCTCCTCGTCATCGTCGGAGGCTTTCTTCTCGTCCTTCGGCTTGGCCGCAGCGGCGGGGACCACCGCGTTATCGGTGCCGGAGAGCCCATCGTCATCCGGGTCGATGTAGCCATTGAAGATATCGGTCAGGCGCCCGCCTTCCTCGGCGATGCGCTGGTATTCGGTGAGAATGCCGTCGACCGTGCCGGGGAACATGGAGATGGCCGCCATGACCTCGCGGATGCCTTCCTCGATGCGCTTGGCGATCTCGATCTCGCCTTCGCGGGTCAGCAGTTCGACAGTACCCATCTCACGCATGTACATGCGTACCGGGTCGGTGGTGCGCCCGATGTCGCTCTCTACCGCAGCCAGCGCGGCGGCGGCTTCTTCGGCAGCGGCCTCGTCGGCGTCGCTGTCTGCCAGCAGCAGGGCATCTGCATCAGGTGCAGTCTCGAAGACGGTGATTCCCATGTCATTGATCATGCGGATGATGTCTTCAACCTGCTCCGGATCTGAGATATCCTCCGGCAGATGATCGTTGACCTCCGCGTAGGTCAAGTAGCCCTGCTCGCGACCGCGGGCGATGAGCTCTTTGAGACGGGATTGCTGTTGCGCTTTTCCGGACATAACAACCCTATGTGGATGCCTTGGTGTGCAAAAAAGTAAGCTGCGGATTATACCCTGAAACAGGGTCGCCTGGCCAGTTGACGTATTGTCAGCTACCGGCAGTTGGTGTATGCCGGTGGGCGATTAGCTCCCGCAGCTGCTGTTTCTCCTCGTTGGTGAGTGGGGTCTGAGCCGACTTGTCGAGGAGGTGCTGAATCTGGCGGTCGATTTGCCCCGCCATCAATCTATTTATAGTGTCGAAAAACTGTTGTTCAAGGTTGGCAGTGGGAATATTCAGCAGCCACTCCTTTTCCGCCAGGCGGTTCAGCTCCACTCCCAGAGCCGTCCCGTGCCACCTCGCCAGTAACTCTATTGTCGTCAGTTTCGGGTTTTTCTGAAGGGTGTCGATCAGCGCGATCAGCAGCTGGGCCTCTTCGTCCCCTTCATTGGCCAGCGAACTGGCCTGCTGCGCCAGCCCCGCCAGGTGCGGGTTGTGCAGCAGAATACGGGCAGCGCTCATTACCGGGCTTTCCACCGATCGGCTGGCCTCGGGCCGCTTCGCGCGCGGGGCAGGGCTGGAGCGGCTGATGGCCGCCCGGCTGTCCCAGTCCGGCGCCTCGTCGTAATGACGATAGTCGCCGGGGTCGGCGTAGCCCGGATCGTACTCGTCGTCCACCGCCGGCGGCGCTGTGACAGCTGCCGGTGGCGGGGCAGGCTGGGCCAGATCATCCAGCGCCATGCCCGTGCGTTCCTGCAGGGCCTGACGCAGCAGGCGCCGCAACAGGCTGCCCGGCACCTGCTCGATCAGCGGCAGGGCCAGTGTGGCCAGATGCGCCTTGCCTTCGAGACTGGTCGGCGGCGCCTCTTCGGCAAGGTGGCGGTACATGTACTCCGTCAGGGGCTGAGCCTGCTGCTGCATCCGGGCCCGGAAGGCGTCCTGGCCCTCATGGCGGATCAGGCTGTCCGGGTCCTGGCCCTCGGGGAGGAACATGAAGCGCACGTGACGCCCGTCCTCCAGTACCGGCAGGCAGGACTGCAGCGCACGCCAGGCTGCCTGGCGACCGGCATTGTCCCCGTCGAAACAGAAGATGACGGTGTTGACCACGCGGAACAGCCGCTTGAGATGCTCTTCGCTGGTGGCCGTGCCGAGTGTGGCGACCGCATTGGTGACGCCGTGCTGGGCCAGTGCGATCACATCCATGTAGCCTTCCACCACCAGAATGTCGTTCAGCTGACGGTTCTGGCGGCGGGCCTCGTACAGGCCATACAGCTCCCGGCCCTTCTGGAACACCGGCGTTTCGGGGGAGTTCAGGTACTTGGGCTTGTCGTCGCCCAGCACCCGGCCGCCGAAACCGATGACCCGCCCGCGGCTGTCGCGGATGGGGAAGATGATGCGGTCGCGGAAGCGGTCGTAGCGCTTGCCGCTGTCCGGGTTCTCCACTACCAGCCCGGCCTCGATGAGTACCTTCTCCTCGGTATTATCCGTGGCCAGGTGGCTCATCAGGTTGTTCCAGCCGGGTGGAGCAAAGCCCAGGTCATAGAGCTTGGCGATCTGCCCCGACAGGCCCCGTTGCTGCAGGTAGTCCACCGCGCGTCGGCGTTGGGCATGATGCCTGAGCTGCTGACGGTAATACGCGGCGGCATTTTCCAGCACCGGGTACAGCGGACTGTCCTGACGACTGGGGCGGGGCCCGCGACGATCGCTTCGCTCTTCCCTGGGTACCTCGACACCGGCCTGGCGAGCCAGCTCCTCCACCGCCTGCGGGAAATCCAGCCGCTCGAAATCCATCAGGAAGCCGATGGCGTTCCCGCCGGCGCCGCAGCCGAAACAGTAATAGAACTGCTTGTCGGGGCTGACGCTGAACGAGGGGGATTTCTCGTTATGGAACGGGCACAGCGCGGACCAGTTCTTGCCGGTCTTCTTCAGCTTGATCCGTGAGCCGACCACCTCGACCACGTCGGTGCGTCCAAGAAGATCGTCAATGAAGCCCTGCGGGATCAGCCCGGCCATGCATCCTGCCTTGCGAAGGTTGGTGAGTGAATCAGGGGCGGAATGATAGCATACGTAGGAAACACGAAAATCCAGCTGCTTCCCTGTTGAAAGGAAGGCCGGAGATAATGGCTATCAATGCAGGTTCAGGCGTCCAGCGCGGAAGGTCGTGCTCGGCGGGCCTGCGATCAGGCCCGGCAGGACGCTGTAACTGAACTCAGTACAGGCGCTCGCGGCGACGGTTCTCGCGCTGCAGCTTCTTGGCGTGACGCTTGACGGCTGCAGCTGCCTTGCGCTTGCGCTCGGTGGTGGGCTTCTCGTAGAACTCGCGGCGACGGACTTCAGCCAGAACGCCGGCTTTTTCGCAGGAGCGCTTGAAACGACGCAGGGCGACGTCGAAGGGTTCGTTCTCTTTAACTTTGACGGCAGGCATTTCGTACCTTTCTCGGAAACTGTGGTTAATAGCCCTGAGCGAGTCAGAGCAATCGCATTTCAAGGGGAGCGGATATTACCTTCTTTGTCGGCGAAATGCAAAGGGTATGGATGGGTGAATCCCCGGGTCGCCGGTATCCTTGTTCGCCTTCCTATGCGTCACCCTTATGGGTGATCAGGAGCTTCTTGAGGCTGTCTCAGCTTTGAAACAGAATACGAGGCAGCAACAGAAATCTATCGATGGAATCCAGCATCGGCAGTCACCAGGGAGAGTGGGATGCGCGTAGGTCTGATCGTGGATTCGGCATGCGAGTTGCCGTACTCCTTCATCCAGGAAAACAATATCTTCATTCTGCCGGTGACCGTCCGGGTTGATGGCGAGACGTTCGTCGACGACCACGACCCGGTCACTACCCGGCGCTTCTATACCAGCGGTCGCATGTCCCTCGGCCATCAGGCCGAAACGGCGGCGTTCACTCCCGAGCAGATTCACGATCTGTTCATGCGCGAGGTGGTCACCCAGTACGATTTCGCGTTCCTCGAGACCATTGCCCGGGCGCGTAGCGATATCCATGACAATGCCAACGAGGCCATGCACCGCATCATCGCCGGCTACAAGCCGTACCGGGAAGCGGCCGGGCTGAGCGGGCGCTTCGCCATGCGTGTCGTTGACAGCCGTACCGTGTTCGCCGGTCAGGGTTTGCTGGCGGCGCACACCGTCCATCTGATCAGGCAGGGCGTGGGCAAGAATGCCCTGCGTCAGCAGGTGGATGACTTTACCCAGCATATATATGGCTGCGCGATCCCGCGGGATCTGGACTACATCCGCCAGCGCAGCCTGTCGCGGGGTGAAAAGAGTGTGTCGGCGGTATCGGCATTTCTTGCACGGCATCTCAAGGTGACTCCGGTGATCTGGGGGCAGGGCCATCAGGGCGGGCCCGTGTTCCGCGCCCGCAGTTTCGAAGCGGCGGTGGAAAGAATGATCGACTATGCCTGTGGCTGTATCCGCAAGGGCCTGTTGTCGCCCTATGTGGTGTTCTCTGCGGGGATGGAGGAGCAGGAGATGGCAGATCTGCCGGGCTTCGACCGGCTGCAGCAGACCTGTCGGGATCATGGCGTAACCCTGCTGGCTTCACCTGCCAACATCACCAGCAACATATACGCCGGACCCGGCGGCGCAGGGCTGGCTCTGGCTGCGGCACCCCACCGATTCCAGGACATGCGCTGAGCAGCTGACAGGAAGGGCTGGTCTGAGGGGGGCATGGGGATTATCATGCACGCCTCTTTCCAAGCTGACCGGCCCTCCTGATTCCATGCGTGTTCTGGGTATTGAAACTTCCTGTGATGAAACCGGCGTTGCGCTGTATGACAGCGAGCGCGGCCTGCTGGCGGACGCCCTGTTCAGTCAGATCGATCTGCACCGCATCTACGGCGGCGTGGTGCCCGAGCTGGCCTCCCGCGACCATGTCAGACGCATGGTGCCGCTGGTGCGCGAGGTGCTCGAGCGCGCCGGCGTGCAGCGTCAGGATGTGGACGGCATCGCCTATACCGCCGGACCGGGACTGGTCGGCGCGCTGCTGGTAGGCGGTGCCTTCGCCCGTGCCCTGGCTTACGCCTGGCAGGTGCCGGCGCTTGGGGTGCATCACATGGAAGGCCACCTGCTGGCGCCCATGCTCGAAGAGCGTCCGCCGCAGTTTCCGTTCGTTGCGCTGCTGGTGTCCGGCGGTCATACCCAGCTGGTGCGGGTAGACGGCATCGGCCATTACCAGTTGCTTGGCGAGTCGCTGGACGACGCCGCCGGCGAAGCCTTCGACAAGACCGCCAAACTCATGGGGCTGCGCTATCCCGGCGGCCCCGAGATTGCCAGGCTGGCCGAGCAGGGAGCGCCGGGGCGGTTCGTGTTTCCCCGCCCGATGACCGACCGTCCCGGCCTGGACTTCAGTTTCAGCGGCCTCAAGACGTTCACCCTGAATACCTGGCAGAGCTGTGTGCAGGCCGGCGATGCCCAGGAGCAGACCCGCAGCGACATCGCCCTTGCCTTTGAGCAGGCCGTTGTCGACACCCTGACCATCAAGTGCCGACGGGCGTTGAAGCAGAGCGGGCTCAAGCGCCTGGTGATTGCCGGAGGCGTCAGCGCCAACCGGCGCCTGCGGGCATCGCTGGAAAAAATGGCGGGGGGCCTGGGCGGGGAGCTCTTCTATGCGCGTCCTGAATTCTGTACGGATAACGGTGCGATGATCGCTTACGCCGGTTGCCAGCGTCTCATGGCAGGTCAGCAGGATGAGCAGGGACTGTCGCCGCGGGCGCGCTGGCCGCTGGAACAGTTGCCGGCTATCGTCAGCTAGACGGCTCAGAACCTGAAGCGGTTCTCGTTGCCGGCTATCAGCCGGCCGATATTCAGCCGGTGGCGCAGTACCACGACGAGCGCCATGAGGCTGATCGGGATCTGCAGTTCGGGGCTGTGCCAGGCCGTCCAGGGGAGCAGGGCGACGCAGGCTGCCAGTGACGCAAGCGAAGCAGTGGCCCGCAGGGCGAAAACGCCGACCCAGACCAGCGCTGTCAGAGCGGCGGCAGGCCAGGACAGCACCAGCAGGACGCCGGCGGCGGTGGCAACGCCCTTGCCACCATGGAAGCGGTGATACAGCGGCAGTATGTGGCCGGCCAGGGCAGCAAGCCCTACCCAGGCCTGTTGTACCGGCTCGAAGCCGAGTCGGGCGGCCAGCCATACCACCAGCGCGCCCTTGCCCGTGTCACCGAGCAGGGTGGCAATGGCCAGCCAGCGCTTGCCCAGCCGCAGCATGTTGCTGGCGCCCGGATTGCGTGAGCCAAAGCTGCGCGGGTCCGGCTGGCGGCTCAGTCGGGCCAGCAGCACGGCGAAGGAGATCGAACCGAGCAGGTAGGCAGCACACGACAGCAGGATGAATTCGAGGCTCATGGTACCTTGCCGCTTTGGGTGAAAGGCCATTGTAGTCATACAGGAGCAAACAATGGATCAGGTTTTTATCAGAGGGCTGGAGGTCGACGCGGTGATCGGCGCCTACGACTGGGAGCGGACCATCCGGCAGCGGCTGGTGGTTGATCTCGAAATGGGGTGGGACATTCGCCCGGCAGCCGAAACCGATGACCTGAATCTGGCGCTGGATTACGCTTCGGTCAGTCGCCGCGTGCTGGAATATGTCCGCGCCAGCAGCTTCGAACTGGTGGAGACCCTGGCCGAGCGGTTGGCCACGCTGTTGATGTCCGAATTCCATGTGCCCTGGGTGCGCCTGAGGATCAACAAGCCCGGAGCCGTTACCCAGGCGACCGGCGGCGTGGGTGTGGTCATTGAACGGGGGGAGTGCCGCGCATGACGCGGGTCTACCTCGGCATCGGCAGCAATACCAACCGCGAACATTATCTTGCTCGCGGGCTGGATGCGCTGGAGCAGTTGTTGGGGCCGTTGCAGCTCTCGCCGGTATTCGAGAGTGATGCGGTCGGCATTCTCGGCACGCGCTTCTATAACATGGCGGTGGCGGCTGATTGCGCCCTGGAGCTGACGGACCTGAACGCCGCCCTGAAAGCCATCGAAGCCGCCTGCGGTCGCCGTGAGCAGACAGTGCCGGGGCGCATCACGCTGGATATCGATATTCTGCTATACGGTGAACTGACCGGTTGCCATGACGGCATCCAGCTGCCGCGCCCGGAAATCTACCGCAACGCCTTTGTTCTGTGGCCGCTGGCGCTGCTGGCCCCGCAGCTGAGCATTCCCGACAGCGGGCAGAGCGCAGCGTCGGTGTGGCTGGGCTGGCAGGGTCGTCAGAAGGTCTGGCCGGTCGCCTTTGACTGGCGGCAACAGCCGTTGACGCCGGACTGGCTGTTGCGGCAGGCACTGCCGGAGACGGAGGTAATACCAGGCAGTGGTGCTGCCTGACAGGGCGGGCGTGCGTTGCACGCCAATCGCGGCGGGGTCGCCGCTCCTACGCAAAGCCAGGGTTTCGTGCAGGTGTTCAAGAATTTGCTGTCTCGCGCCCCATCGGTAGGAGCCCCGACCTCGGGGCGATCGGGCCGCGTCAGCGGCCCCGGGGGCCCGGCACAGTATCGGCGCTGGCCCCTCACTCAGGCTTCACCGCCGAGCGACTGGCCTGACAATACGCACTCACCAGCCGCAACCGCTCCTGCTCCATCTGTTTCCCCAGTTCCGCTCCCTGGTAGCCCTGCTCCAGCAGCCGCTGCACCTGCGCCGAGCGCGCCGCTGCGGCGGCTCCGCGCAGAAAATCGGCTTGCGGATACTCACGTTGTTCCAGCCCGGTCCGCCCGCGGGCGTCGGCTTCGCAGGCGCCGAGAAACTGCTCGAAGCGTTCCGGCCGCCGGTAGATATCGAAGGCGCGAAACAGCTTCATCAGCGTGCCCGGCTTCAGCTCCAGGGCCCGATGGCAGTGGGTGTGATACTCACAGGTGAGCAGCGCCAGCTCCTGACATTCGCGCGGCGCCTTGCTGCGCTGGTTTACCGCCTTGACCGCGGCCAGCCCCTTGCTCTCGTGACCATGGTGTTTCGGCCAGAAACGCTCCGGCGTGCGACCCTTGCCCAGATCATGGAGCAGGCAGGCCCAGCGCGCCGCCAGTGGCAGCTGCATGCGTGCAGCCTGTTGCAGCACCAGCAGCACATGCTCGCCGGTATCGACCTCCGGATGATGGGCCTCCGGCTGCGGTACACCGAACAGGCAGTCGACTTCCGGCAGCAGCTCTGCCAGGGCTCCGCAATCGCGCAGCACCCGGATGAAGACGTCCGGGCGATCTTCCATCAGCGCCCGGCTGATTTCCTTCCAGCTGCGCTCGGGTGTCAGCTCCCGCAGCTCGCCGGACTCGGCCAGCTCGCGCATGAGCTGCAGCGTCTCGTCAGCCACGCGAAAGCCCAGCGGCGCATAGCGGGCGGCGAAACGGGCAACCCGCAGCACCCGCAGGGGGTCTTCGGCAAAAGCCGGCGATACATGCCGCAACAGGCGGTCAGCGATGTCCTGCTGGCCTCCATAGGGGTCGATGATTTTGCCCTGGTCGTCCATGGCCATGGCGTTGATGGTCAGGTCGCGGCGTTGCAGGTCCTCTTCCAGCGTAACCTCGGGGGTGGCATGGAAAGTGAAACCGCCGTAGCCGCGACCGCTCTTGCGTTCGGTTCGGGCGAGGGCGTATTCCTCTCCGGTCTGCGGGTGAAGGAATACCGGGAAGTCCTGGCCGACCGGGCGGAAGCCGAGGTTCAGCAGCTGCTCTGGGGCGGCGCCGACCACTACCCAGTCACGCTCGTGCCAGGGCACGCCAAGCAGCTGGTCGCGCACGGCGCCGCCGACCAGGTAGGTATGGAAGTCTGTTTTCATCGGGCAAGCTTAGGGGGTGAGGTGGGGTTGTCGCAAGATGGCTGGGTTGGCCGGGCGCGCGGTGCGCGCCGATCGCCGCGGGGTCGCGGCTCCCACAGGGAGTGGACAGGGGCCCGTCAGGTAACACGGGAGGTGCATATAGGGTAGGGAACAGCGCGTCTGTGTGAGAAGTTCTGTGTGGGGGCAGGCCGCGGGGCCGCGGCCTCCGGTCAGATGGGTGGGATATTCATGTCGAAGCGGGGCAGTTTCTGTTCTTCGGCCGCTGGGCGGGGCGGCATGTGTTGTTCGTCCCTGAGGGTATCGCCATCCCAGCTCTGCAGATGGATGTCGAAGCCCCACAGGCGGTGCAGGTGCTTGAGCATGCGCTCGGTGGTCTGCCCCAGGGGTTTGCCCTCGTGACGCTGGTGGCGCAGGGTCAGGGAGCGGTCGCCGCGGCGATCCACTTCCCAGACCTGAATATTGGGCTCGTTGTTGCCCAGGTTGTACTGGGCGGCGAGCAGCTCGCGGATGCGGCGGTAGCCGGCGTCGTCGTGGATGGCGGCCACCTGCAGGTGATCGTCCTTTTCGTCGTCGACAATGGCGAACAGCTTGAGCTCGCGGATTACCCGCGGCGACAGGTACTGCAGAATGAAGCTCTCATCCTTGAAGGTACGCATGGCGAACTTGAGGGTTTCCAGCCAGTCGCCACCGGCGATGTCGGGAAACCAGAGACGGTCCTCGGCGGTGGGATTCTCGCAAATGCGGCGGATGTCCTGCATCATGGCAAAGCCCAGCGCATAGGGATTGATGCCGCTGAACCAGTCGCTGTCAAACGGCGGCTGGTAGATGACACTGGTATGGGACTGCAGGAACTCCATCATGAAGCCGTCGGTGACCTTGCCCTCGTCATAGAGGTGGTTGAGCAGGGTGTAATGCCAGAAGGTGGCCCAGCCCTCGTTCATCACCTGGGTCTGGCGCTGGGGATAGAAATACTGCGCCACCTTGCGCACGATGCGCACCACCTCCCGTTGCCAGGGCTCCAGCAGCGGCGCGTTCTTCTCGATGAAGTAGAGCAGGCTCTCCTGCGGCTCGCTGGGATAGCGTGATTCCTGCTGGCGGCGGTCATGGGTGTCGGGGTTGACCGGGATGGTGCGCCACAGGTCATTGACCTGGCGCTGCAGATATTCCTCCCGCTCCTGCTGGCGGCGGCGCTCCTCCTCCGCCGAAATGGGAGCAGGGCGCTTGTAGCGGTCCACGCCGTAGTTCATCAGCGCGTGGCAGGAGTCCAGCAGGTCTTCCACCGCGTCGATGCCGTAACGCTCCTCGCACTGGGTGATGTACTGCTTGGCGAACACCAGGTAATCGATGATCGAGCCCGCATCCGTCCAGCTGCGGAACAGGTAGTTGCCCTTGAAGAAGGAGTTGTGACCGTAGCAGGCGTGGGCGATCACCAGCGCCTGCATGGTCATGGTGTTCTCTTCCATCAGATAGGCGATGCACGGATCGGAGTTGATCACGATCTCGTAGGCCAGGCCCATCTGCCCGCGCTTGTAGTGTTTTTCGGTATGCAGGAAGTGCTTGCCATAGGACCAGTGGTGATAGCCCAGCGGCATGCCCACCGAGGCATAGGCGTCCATCATCTGCTCGGCGGTGATCACCTCGATCTGGTTGGGGTAGGTGTCCAGGCCGTAGATATCGTGGGCGATGCGCCCGATCTCGCGGTCATACTCGCGGATCAGTTCGAAGGTCCATTCCGACCCGCTGGAAATGGGCTGTCGACTCATGTGGCCATCCTCTTCTGGAACAGCTTGCGGAATACCGGATAGATATCACCGGCATCGACAATCTGCTGCTGGGCGAAGCTGTCCGGGAACAGCTCGGCAACCTTCTCGTACTCGTACCACAGGGCCTGATGTTCCCTCGGCGTGATCTCCACGTAGCAGTAATACTGCATGGCGGGCATCAGCTGGCGGACCAGCAGTTCCCGGCAGATCGGCGAGTCGTCGTTCCAGTTGTCGCCGTCCGAGGCCTGGGCACAGTAGATGTTCCACTCCGCCGGCGAATAGCGCTCGGCGATGATCTGCTGCATCATCCGCAGGGCGCTGGAGACGATGGTGCCGCCGGTTTCCCGGGAATAGAAGAATTCCTCTTCATCCACCTCCTTGGCACTGGTGTGGTGGCGGATGAATACCACCTCGATCCGCTCGTAGCTGCGCTGCAGGAACAGGTACAGCAGGATGTAGAAACGCTTGGCCATGTCCTTGGTGGCCTGGGTCATGGAGCCGGAGACGTCCATCAGGCAGAACATGACCGCACGGGAGCTGGGGTCGGGGTGCTTGACCAGCAGGTTGTAGCGCAGGTCGAAGGTGTCCAGGAAGGGCACCTTGTCGATGCGCGCCCGCAGCTGTTCGATCTCCAGCTCCAGCTCGCGGATGTCGATGAGGTTGTCCGGCTGTTGCTGGCGCAGCTGCTCCAGCTCCTTCACCGCCTCGCGCAATCGCGCGCGGCTGCCGCCGGACAGGGCAATGCGCCGCGCCTGGGCGGCGCGCATCGAGCGCACCACGTTGATCCGGGACGGGTTGCCCTGCTGGCTGAACCCGGCACGCACGGTGCGGAAGGTATCGGTCCCGGTCAGGTGGCGCTTGATCAGGTTGGGCAGGGCGAGATCCTCGAACATGAAGTCGAGGAACTCCTCCTGGGTGATCTGGAACACGAAATCGTCTTCCCCTTCACCGCTGTTGCCGGCCTGACTGCCCGCGCCGCCGCCCCCGCCTCCCTCGGGGCGGGGGATACGGTCGCCGGTAGCGAACTCCCGGTTGCCCGGGAACACGCGCGTCTGCCGGCCGCCGGGGCCGTGGTGGAAGATGGGTTCGTCTATATCCCGTGCCGGAATGCTGATCTGCTCACCATGGTCGATATCGGTGATGGAGCGCCGGCCGACCGCCTCTTCCACCGCCTTCTTGATGTGCGCCTTGTAGCGCCGCAGAAAGCGTTGGCGGTTGACCGTGCTCTTGTTCTTGCCGTTCAGTCGACGGTCAATCACATAGCTCATGGGCTTCTCCCGATAACCTCAGACTACTGCGCCTTGCGTACCCGCAGGTACCACTCCGAGAGCAGACGCACCTGTTTCTCGGTATAGCCCCGCTCCACCATGCGGGTGACGAAGTCGTTGTGCTTCTTCTGATCCTCGGTGGATGCCTTGGCGTTGAAGCTGATGACCGGCAACAGATCCTCGGTATTGGAGAACATCTTCTTCTCGATGACCACGCGCAGCTTCTCGTAGGAGAGCCAGGTCGGGTTCTTGCCGTTGTTGTGCGCGCGGGCACGCAGCACGAAGTTCACGATTTCGTTGCGGAAGTCCTTGGGATTGCTGATGCCGGCCGGTTTCTCGATCTTTTCCAGTTCCTCGTTGAGGGCGCTGCGATCGAGGATCTCGCCGGTGTCCGGATCGCGGTATTCCTGGTCCTGGATCCAGAAGTCGGCATACAGCACGTAGCGGTCGAAGATGTTCTGACCGTATTCGCTGTAGGACTCCAGATAAGCGGTCTGGATTTCCTTGCCGATGAACTCGACGTAGCGCGGCGCCAGGTATTCCTTGATGAAGCGCAGGTAGCGCTCGCTGACCTCGGCCGGGAACTGCTCCTGCTCGATCTGCTGTTCCAGCACATACAGCAGGTGCACCGGGTTGGCCGCGACCTCGGTGTTGTCGTAGTTGAACACCTTGGAAAGGATCTTGAAGGCGAAACGGGTGGACAGTCCGCTCATGCCCTCGTCGACGCCAGCGGCGTCACGGTACTCCTGGATGGACTTGGCCTTGGGGTCGGTGTCCTTCAGGTTCTCGCCATCGTAGATGCGCATCTTCGAGTAGACGTTGGAGTTTTCCGGCTCCTTCAGGCGCGACAGCACGCTGAACTGGGCAAGCATCTTCAGGGTGTCCGGCGCGCAGTGGGCGCTGGACAGGGAGCTGTTGGCCAGCAGTTTGCGGTAGATCTGGATCTCGTCGCTGACCCGCAGGCAGTAGGGGATCTTGACGATGTATATCCGGTCTATGAAGGCTTCGTTGTTCTTGTTGTTGCGGAAGGTGTGCCACTCCGATTCGTTGGAGTGGGCCAGGACCACACCGTTGAAGGGCAGTGCGCCGAGGCCCTCGGTGCTGTTGTAGTTGCCTTCCTGGGTGGCGGTCAGCAGCGGGTGCAGCACCTTGATCGGCGCCTTGAACATCTCGACGAATTCCATCAGGCCCTGGTTGGCCCGGCACAGCGCACCGGAATAGCTGTAGGCATCCGGGTCGTTCTGCGGGAATTCCTCCAGCTTGCGGATATCCACCTTGCCCACCAGCGCAGAGATGTCCTGGTTGTTCTCGTCACCCGGCTCGGTCTTGGCCACCGCGATCTGCTGCAGGATCGACGGGTACAGCTTGACCACGCGGAACTGGCTGATGTCGCCGTTGTACTCGTGCAGGCGTTTGACTGCCCAGGGTGACATGATGCTGTTGAGATAGCGCCGTGGGATGCCGTAATCCTCCTCGAGGATGTGGCCATCCTCGGCGGCGTTGAACAGCCCCAGCGGCGATTCGAACACCGGCGACCCCTTGATCGCATAGAAGGGCACCTGCTGCATAAGCGCCTTGAGCTTCTCGGCAATGGAGGACTTGCCGCCGCCCACCGGCCCGAGCAGGTAGAGAATCTGCTTGCGCTCTTCCAGCCCCTGGGCGGCGTGCTTGAAGAAGGACACGATGCGCTCCACCGCATCCTCCATGCCGTGAAAGTCGGCAAAGGCCGGGTAGCGCTTGATTACCTTGTTGGAGAAGATGCGCGACAGACGCGGATCAAGCGAGGTATCGATCAGCTCCGGCTCGCCGATCGCCATCAGTAATCGCTCGGCGGCCGACGCATAGGTCGAAGGGTCGGCCTTGCACAGTTCAAGGTATTCCTGGAGGGACATCTCCTCCTGCTGAACGGTCTCGAAACGATTCTGGAAGTGACTGAATATGCTCATGGCATGACCTCGCTGTTACCAGGGTTGAGGTCCGGGGCTTCCGGGTAGGAACCCACCTGCCACGCAGTGAAGGGCGAAGATCTCGACATGTGCAATCCCCCGTTACCGCTTGTCAGACAAGGCCCGGGAGAAGTGCCGAAGGCAGCTGGGATGCGCTTCGGCCTGCTCCCCTTTTATCGGAAGCCGGCGGACCGGCTCTGCTTTTTCTAATTGCCTTGACTTCAGGATAGTTGCTTTGGGCGAGGGTGACAGGAAAGGGAGAAAATATTTACCTTGAACGGTCAGGGGCGGCACTTGCAGTGGAGCCGCTCACCGGTATCCAGGTTCATCAGCGTCAGCCGGTTGCCCCATACGCAGCCGGTATCCAGCCCATGGATGCCGGGTATCCCGACCTTGCCTTCCAGGGCAGCCCAGTGGCCGAACAGGATCTGTACGTCCGGCTCACGGCGCGGGTGGCGGTACCAGGGGGCATACCCCTTGGGTGGCTCATCGGGGGCGTCCTTGGATTTCAGCTCCAGGGTGCCGTCTGCCTTGCAGAAGCGCATGCGGGTCAGGTAATTGGTGATCAGCCGCAGGCGCGGTGTCCCTTCCAGCTGCGGATTCCAGCGAGCCGGCTCGTTGCCGTACATCTCCGCGAGAAAACCGGGCAGCTGCTGATCGCAGCGCAGGACGGCTTCCACCTCGGCGGCGTACTGGCGGGTCTCCTCGGGGCTCCAGACGGGCGGGATGCCGGCATGGGTCATGATGATATTGCGGCTGCGGTCCAGGTGGGCGAGCGGGCGCTGGCGCAGGTTGGCCAGCAGCTGCTCGCTGTCCGGCGCCTTGAGGATGGGCAGCAGGGTATCGGATTTGCGCAGCCGCGAGCGGTCATGGGCGCAGGCCAGCAGATGCAGGTCGTGATTGCCCAGCACGCTGATGCAGGCATTGCCGAGCCCGTCGATGAAGCGCAGGGTGTCCAGCGAGGCGGGGCCTCGGTTGACCAGATCGCCAACCGACCACAGGGTATCCTGCGAGGGGTTGAACCCGACCTTGTCGAGCACGCATTTCAGGGGCTTCAGGCAACCCTGGATATCACCTACGGCGTAGACGGTCATGGTTCAGCTCGATGGCGGCGCGGTCTGTGGGCGTGCCTGCGCCAGCTGGTTGGCCAGGCGCACCCAGCCGGCCAGATCGACCTGCTCGGGGCGTGTGGTCGGGTCGATACCGACCGCAGCGATGGCATCGGCGTCCATCAGCGGCTTGAGCGTGTTGCGCAGGGTCTTGCGGCGCTGGTTGAAGGCTTCGCGTACCACGATCTCCAGCATCTCCACATCGTCGGCCGGATGCGGCAGGCGGGCGTGGGGGGTCAGCCGGACGATCGCCGAGTCGACCTTGGGCGGCGGATTGAACGCGCCGGGGCCGACGTCGAACAGGTGCTCCACTTCACACCAGTACTGCACCATGATACCGAGCCGACCGTAATGGTTCATGCCGGCGGTGGCAGCCAGCCGCTGCACCACTTCCTTCTGCAGCATGAAGTGCATGTCCGCCACGCAGTCGGCCTGGGACAGCAGGTGGAACATCAGCGGCGTGGAGATGTTGTAGGGCAGGTTGCCGACCACCCGCAGTTTCTCGCCGGGCTGCACCAGGCTGCGAAAGTCGAACTTCAGCGCATCGCCCTTATGCAGGGTGAACAGCGGCTTGTGGCCGAACATGGCCAGCAGACGGGGATGCAGGTCATTATCCAGCTCCACCACATCCAGACGTGCACCGCTGTCGACCAGGCCGGCGGTCAACGCACCCTGGCCGGGGCCGATCTCCACCAGATGCTGACCCTCGCGCGGGCCGATGGCACGCAGGATGCGATTGATGACGCCGTGGTCATGCAGGAAGTTCTGACCGAAACGCTTGCGCGCGCGGTGGGGAGCGAATTCACTCATTGTCTGCTCCGGGCTTCGATCATGCTGATGGCGGTATCCAGCGCGACCCTGAGACTGCCGACATCGGCGCGGCCGGTGCCGGCCAGGTCCAGGGCGGTGCCGTGGTCCACCGATGTGCGGATGATGGGCATGCCGAGCGTGATGTTCACCGCCTGGCCGAAGCCTTTGTGCTTGAGCACCGGCAGACCCTGATCGTGATACATGGCCAGCACTGCGTCCGCGTGGTCCAGATGCTTCGCGGTGAACAGGGTGTCCGCCGGCAGCGGACCTTCCAGAGCCATCCCCTCGCCGCGCAGACGCTCCAGCAGCGGGATGATGATGTCGATCTCCTCCCGACCCAGATGACCGCCCTCGCCGGCGTGCGGGTTGAGTCCGCAGACCAGGATGCGCGGTTCGGCAATGCCGAACTTGTCCTGCAGATCAGCTTGAAGAATGCGGATCACCCGCTCCAGCGACTCGGTGTTGATGGCATCCGCCACTTCACGCAGCGGCAGGTGAGTGGTGGCCAGGGCTACTCGCAGACCGGGGCAGGCCAGCATCATCACCACCTGCCGGGTGCCGGTCTGGTCGGCGAAGAACTCGGTGTGCCCGGAGAACGGCACGCCGGCATCATTGATCACGCCCTTGTGCACGGGGGCGGTCACCACGGCGGCGAACTCACCGTCCAGGCAGCCCTGGCCGCCCAGGCGCAGGGTCTCCAGGACATAGCGGGCATTCGCCGGGTTCAGCTTGCCGGGCTGGCAGGAGGCCGTCAGCGGCACTGGCAGGACGCTGATCTGTCCGGCCTGCTGGGCGCGGGCCGGCTGTGCGGCGTCGTAGGGCAGCAACTCGATATCCAGGCCCAGCAGGCTGGCGCGCTCGGCCAGCAGGTCGGGGTCGGCAATGATGACGCGTTGATGGGCGCAGGGCTCGGTGGCCAGCTGCAGACACAGATCGGGCCCGATGCCGGCGGGTTCGCCGGCAGTCAGGGCAATGGACAGGACACTCACTTAACTCTTTATCTCTACGTAGGCTTCGTCGCGGATTTCCTGAAGCCAGGTCTGCAACTCTTCATCGAACTTGCGGTTCTGCAGCAGATTGCGGGCCTGCTGCTCGCGCATCTCGTCGGTCATGTCCACTTCCCGCTGATCCATGACCTGCAGGATGTGCCAGCCGAACTGGCTCTGGAACGGAGCGGACACCTGGCCCTGGGGCGTTGCCACCATCATCTCGCGGAATTCCGGGACCATGGCGTCGGGCATGACCCAGTCCAGCGAGCCGCCGTTCAGCGCCGATCCGGGGTCCTCGGAGAAGGCGCGGGCCAGGTTCTCGAAGGACTCGCCGTTGCCGATCCGCTCGTACAGGCGCTGAATCAGCTGGGCCGCTTCTGCCTCGCTGCGGATCTCGCTGGGCTTGATCAGGATGTGGCGAACCCGGTACTCGTTGACCATCAGGTTGTCGCCACCACGCTTGTCCAGCAATTTCAGGATGTGATATCCGGCAGGGGAGCGCAGGGGCGGAGTGATACCGCCGACGCCCACCTCGTCGACTGCATTGACGAAGGCGGGGGGCAGCTGCACCGCCTTGCGCCAGCCCAGCTCGCCGCCTTCCAGAGCGTGCTCGCCACCGGAGCGGCTGACCGCGAGGCTGGTGAAGTCGGCACCGGCCTGCAGCTCACGGTAGATTTCATCGGCGGCCTCGGACTGACGGCGCGCCTCCTCGCTGGTCGCATTCTCCGAAACCGGCAACACGATCATGGCCAGGCGGTAGTCCGCGGCGGTCTGGTAACGGCCCATCTCCGAATTGAGGAAGTTGCGCACTTCCTGGTCGCTGACCTGGATGCGCTCGGCAACCCGGCGCTGGCGGACCCGGTTGATGATCAGCTCGCGGCGAACCTGCTCGCGGGCCAGGCCATAATCGATGCCGTCGCGCTCCAGTGCGGCGCGGAACTGCTCCAGGGTCACCCCGTTACGCTCGGCCAGTTGCGCCATGGTCTGGTTCAGGGTGCCTTCATCGATCTGGATGCCGGCCCGCTCGCCCATCTGCAGCTGGATGCTTTCCAGTACCAGGCGGTCCAGCACCTGGTTGCGCATGACCTCGTCCGAAGGCAACTCGCCGGCGCCACGCTCGGCCAGCTGGGCACGGATGGTGTTCATCCGCTGCTCGACCTGGCTGGCCATGATCACGTCGTTGTCGACGATCGCAGCGACCCGGTCCAGTTCCACCATCTGGGCCTGGATGCCGGTACTGAGCAGCAGCCCGGCGCAGAGGCCGATGAGTTTCGGATGTAGCTTAAAATGCATTGGATTCTCGCTCTCGGTAACCGGTAATGCTCTCTTCAAGCAGCGTTTCCATGCTGCCGCCGGCAACATTGCCGAGGCCCTTGAAGACAACCTGCAGGAAAATACCCCGATCCGGCTCGTCGTTGAGGCGCGGGTTGAGGCTGGTTTCATCGTAGTCGATCCAGTAGCGGTTGATCACCCGCAGCTTCCAGCAGCAGCTGTCATACTCGAAACCGCCGAAGGCTTCCACGGTGCGGTTGCGGCCATAGTCACGCTGCCAGCGGCCGATCAGGCTCCACTGGTTGGAGACCGGCCACATGAAGGAAATGTCATGCTGGTCGGTCTTGTAGTAGTTGGCGATGTAGTCCGGGTCGCCGGGCTGGCCGTAATCCGGGTTGGTGGTCCAGATACCCTGATTGCGGTCGAAACGCATGGTCTCGTTGCGATAGCGGTAACCGACGTTGAGGATCTTGCGCGGGTTGTCCGCCGGCTGATAGTGCCACATGGCGCTGCCGCTGCGGGTCTCGCTCTGGTCGGTATCCCAGTTGAAGGTCGAGGTGAAACGCCAGTCTTCGTTGTGACGGTACTGATAGACCAGCGCAACCGGTGATTCCGACGATTGGGCTTCACGGCGGTCGCGGTAATCGATACCGCGCAGCTGGACTTCACGGTCCCGGAAATAGTAGGCCTGACCGATGCTGAAGGTCTGCCGCTCCACTCCCCTGGAGTCGATCCAGCGGTTGGTCAGCCCCAGCGAGATCTGGTTGGCATCACCGATGCGGTCCCGGCCGGAAAAGCGGTTGTCCCGCCACAGCGAGGCATAGCTGAAGGCCGGCTCGCTGCTGTCGAAGATCGGAATGTCACGCTGATCTTCCTCTGGCACGTACAGGTAGAACAGCCGGGGCTCCAGGGTCTGGTTGTAGGTCTGACCGAACAACTGGGTGGGGCGGTCGAAATACAGCCCGCTGTCGACACTGAAGATCGGCACGCTGCGATCCTGGTTGCTGTCGAAGCTCTCGTAGAAGACCCCGTCCCTCTGGCCCAGAGTGGTCCGCCCGGTGTTGTCCAGCGACAGGTCGTAGCGTGTATAGGCGTACTTGGCGGTCGGCTTGACGAAGCCCCAGTCCCAGTCCAGGGGCAGGCTGACACTCGGCTCCAGGTGCAACCGCTCGCCCTCGGCACGGGTCAGCCCGGTGAGACGGTCGTCATACCAGCGGTGTGCCGGGGTGCCGGTATTGCCGTCACGGTCCGTGGTGAAACCACTCATGAGATCGCGCTTGAAGCTGACGAACTCCGTGCCGTAGTCAAAGCGCAGGCCGCCGGGCTGATAGGGCAGGGTGCCGTTCAGGGTCAGCTGCGGCAGGCGCTCGTAGGGTGTGATGTCGGTGATGGTGGCACGTTCGAAGGCCTGTACATTCAGCGCGGCACGGTAGTGGTTGCCCTGCCAGGCGAGACTGCCCCGCTGGTCGAGAAAGTCGCCCTGATTGATGCCGAGGAAGGTGTCCAGGTCCTGGAAGTAGTAGTAATCGCTGATGTCGGTGTAATCCACCTCGCCGCGCAGGCGCGGGGTGAAATCCGTGACATGCTGCCAGCTGTACATCCAGCGCTGGTCTTCATAGCCCGACTGCAGCTCGCGCTCGTCCTCCCTGTCGTCCAGGACGGACGCGCCGATCTGCCCCTCGCTGCGCGGTGTCAGATAGCGGAATTCGCCTTCGAGTTGCAGGCCCCGATCGGTCATCAGTGTCGGGTACAGCGTGGCGTCGTAGTTCGGCGCCAGGTTGAAATAGTAGGGCTGGGTGTACTCGGTGCCCGAGTCGCTGCTGTAGGACAGGCTCGGTACCAGCAGGCCGCTCTGGCGGCGGTCGTCGATCGGGAAGTAGATGTAGGGCGTATAGAACACCGGGAAGTCCTTCACCCTGAGTGTCACATGCCGCGCTTCACCCCAGCCCTTCTCCCGGTCCAGCTCGATGTCGTCGCTGTGCAGGCTCCACGCGTTGCTGCCGGGCTCGCAGGTGGTGTAGGAGCCGTCGGTCATCACGATGACCGCATCATCCCGGCGCCGCAGGCTGTCGGCGGTGCCGCGGGCACTGGCCTCATGCACGACATAGCGCACGCTGTTGACCCTGGCTTCGCCGGTATCCACATGCATCTCGGCGTCGTTGCCCAGCACCAGCACGCCCTGATCCCGCAGCCGCACGTTACCTTCCAGACGGACCAGATTATTGTTCCGGTCGTAGCTGGCCTGGTTGGACTGGGCCTGCAGGCGCCCCTGACGCAGCACCACATCCCCTTCCAGGGTGCCGGTGTCGCGGTTCTGCTCAAAGCTGCTGGAGTCGGCGGTGGCATAGATGGGCAGCTCGTCGAACGGCGTGTCGTCGTCGTAGCCGATGCGTTCGGGCTCGATGTAGTCACCGCCGCAGTAGGGGGCTATGGCTGCCCGCTGGGCTTCGCTCAGCCGGTCCCGGGGTACCCAGTCCAGTTCGCTGAAGTCCACTTCGGCGGCGCGCTCCGCATCCTCACGCGCTGCCCGCTGGCTCGGCGCCTGGACGGTTGCCTCCACTGCAGGCTCGTCACTGCGAACCACCGGTTTGTCCGGGCGCGGAGGAAGCTTGCCGGTGGTCTCAAGCGGGTTGCAGACCCAGCCGCCGTCGGCGCCGGGGCGGCATTCGACCTGGTTGGCAATGGTGCTGACGGGTTGTGCCAACAGCAGTCCACTGGCGAGCAACAGGGGGAGCTTGGGGCGAAACGGAGGTTTTGCGTTGAGCATTATAATTATCCGGTCTTCCAGTCGGCGTGCAGGCTCGCTAGGTGAACGGCGAGGCAATTTGCAATATGGGTGCTGTTTCTGAATAGAGATCGTGGATAATAAAGCATTGTTGGCCGCCAGAGCCAGCGCTGGCACCAAGGCATCGAGGAACCGAATTGATGGATGCGAGACAGCAACTGTTGCAGGACTGGCTGCCGTCGGCCCTGGCCCGGGCTCACCGGCAGAAGGGATGGGGAGAAGTGCGCAGCGCGCGCCTGCTGCCCGCCAGTACGGACGCCAGCTTCCGGCGCTACTTCCGCTGGTCCGATGGCGAGCGCAGCCTGATCATCATGGATGCGCCGCCGCCCCAGGAAGACGTGCGCCCCTTCCTGCGCATAGGCGAGCTGCTGGCCGAGGCCGGTGTGCACACACCGGAGATCCTCGCAGCCGATCCGGACCAGGGTTTCCTGCTGATGGAGGATCTCGGTGCGCGCACCTATCTGGAGAGTATCCAGGACGGCATCAGTGCAGAGCAGTTCGAGCACATGTTCACCGGGGCCATCGAGGTGCTGGTGCGCTGGCAGGCCCGCAGTCGGCCCGGGGTACTGCCGGAGTATGACGAGGCGGTGCTGCGTCGCGAGCTGCAGCTGTTTCCCGACTGGTACGTCGGTGAGCACCTGCAACGCCGATTCAGTGCGGCGGAACAGGAGGATTGGGATGCTCTCTGCCGCGTACTTCTGGCGAGCCATCTGGCCGAGGGCCAGGTGTTCGTTCACCGGGACTACATGCCGCGCAACCTGATGACCTCGGCGGGGGAGCCGGGGGTGCTGGACTTCCAGGACGCACTGTACGGGCCCGTCAGTTACGACGTGACCTCCCTGTTTGCCGACGCCTTCTTCAATCTGCCCGTCGAGCAGCGGGAGGCATGGGTCAGGCGTTATTGGGAAGCGGCACTGGCCGCCGGTGTGCCGGTGCCCGATGACTTCCAGACATTCATCAGCCAGTCGCGGTTGATGGGCGTGCAGCGCCACCTCAAGGTGCTGGGCATCTTCGCCCGTATCCGCTATCGCGACGGCAAGCCACGCTACCTGGAAGACGCTCCGCGCTTCATCGGTTACCTGCGTGATGCCTGCGAGCGAGAGGCGCGACTGGCGCCGTTGCAACGGCTGCTCGACGGGCTGGAGCTGTAGGCCATGAAAGCCATGATCCTCGCTGCCGGCAAGGGCGAGCGGATGCGACCGCTGACCCTGCATACACCCAAGCCGTTGTTGCCGGTGGCCGGCAAGCCGCTGATCCAGTGGCATATCGAAGCGCTGCGCAGGGCCGGTATCGACCAGTTGGTGATCAATCACGCCTGGCTGGGCGAGCAGCTCGAGGAAGCCTTCGGTGACGGCTCGGCGCTGGACGTGTGCATCAGCTGGTCAGCCGAGGAGCAGCCGCTGGAAACGGCTGGCGGCATTGTCCGCGCTTTGCCATTACTTGGCTCCGAGCCCTTTCTGCTGGTCAACGGCGACATCTGGTGCGACGTCGACTTTGCCGACCTGCGGCTGCCCCCGGGCAAGCTTGCCCATCTCGTTCTGGTGCCCAACCCGCCGTTCAAGCAGGGCGGCGACTTCCTGCTGGAAGGTGGCGCAGTGAGCAATCCCACCGACGACGAGCGGGGCCGGGCGCAGACCTTCAGCGGCATATCGGTTCTGTCCCCGATTCTTTTCGAAGGGCTCCCCGGGGGGCCGCGGCCGCTGGCACCCCTGCTGCGGACGGCGGCTGACCAGGGTTTGGTCAGCGGTGAGATCCACGCCGGGCAGTGGATCGATGTGGGCACCCCGGAGCGCCTGCAGCAGGCCAGCATCCAGGCCGAGCGGGGCTGACATGGTCTGGCCGCTGACCCTCCTCGGTGTGGTGCTTGGTGGCTTCATTGCCGGCGTGCCGACGGCCATCCTCGGCGGCGTACTGGGTCACGCGCTGGATCGGCACTGGCGGCTGGCGCGATGGTCCGATCTGCTGTTGCGGCTGGGAATGCGCCCCGGCTTCGAGCAGATGTTGTTCCAGTGCCTGGGCCGGGTGGCCAAGGCGGACGGTCGGGTCACCGAGCAGCATCTTCAGCTGGCGCGTGAACTGATGCAGCAGTATCGGTTGAACGAGGGGCAGCGGCTGGCGGCGATGGCTGACTTCAATACCGGCAAGGCGTCTGGTGCCGCCATGGAGCGACGCCTTCGCCGAGTGTTCCGCCAGCAGCCGCAGCGCAGCGCCGAGCTGCTGGATGGGTGCTGGCGCATGGCATTGGTACAGCCACGCCATGGCGAGGCCCTGCAGCTGCTGGAAAAGTGGGCCCAATGGGCCGGCCTGGGCAGGGCCGAGCAGCAGCGGCTGCGCCAGCGTCACCAGCGGCGCCCCGCCAGCGGCTCGGCTGCGGTCCCGACCACCAGCAGACTGCAGCAGGCGGCGACCCTGCTCGGTGTGGAGCTGAACAGCAGCCCGGAACAGATCAAGCGGGCCTACCGGCGCATGCTCAGCCGCTATCATCCGGACAAGCTGGTGGCCTCCGGAGCCAGCCCGGCCGAGCTGGCCACCGCCAGCGAGCGGGTTCATCAGATCCAGCAGGCCTACGAGCGGCTGCGCCGCTACCACGGCATTCGCTGACCGCGGTCCCACAGCAGGGCTCCAGCGGGTTAGAATGAGCAGGTTCCGATCATCCCCCTGAGGTCTGTCATGCCTGATTACGCTATTGCCCCCTCCATCCTGTCCGCCGATTTCGCTCGCCTGGGTGAGGAGGTCGACCGGGTGCTGGAGGCAGGTGCCGATATCGTCCATTTCGATGTAATGGACAACCACTATGTCCCCAACCTCACCATAGGTCCGATGGTCTGCGCGGCGCTGCGCAAGTATGGCGTGACGGCGCCGATCGATGTGCATCTGATGGTGCGCCCGGTGGATCGACTCATCGGCGACTTTCTCGAGGCGGGCGCTTCCTATATCACTTTCCACCCCGAGGCCAGTGATCACGTCGACCGCTCGCTGCAGCTGATCAAGTCCGGTGGTGCCAGAGCCGGTCTGGTATTCAACCCCGCCAGCTCGCTGGATGCGCTGAAGTATGTGATGGACAAGGTCGACATGATCCTGCTGATGAGCGTGAATCCCGGTTTCGGCGGGCAGAAATTCATCCCCGCCACGCTGGACAAGGTACGCGAAGCCCGGGCGTTGATCGACGCCAGCGGCCGCGACATCCGTCTGGAGGTGGACGGCGGCATCAATACGCAGAACATCCGCGAGATTGCCCAGGCCGGGGCCGATACCTTTGTTGCCGGTTCGGCGATTTTCAATGCGCCGGACTATAGGGCGGTGATCGACCAGATGCGCGCCGAGCTCGCCCAGGTCAGCCGCTGACATGCTTGCAACGCTGTTCGGCGGCGGGCTGCCGCAGCTGGTGATGTTCGACCTGGATGGCACGCTGATTGATTCGGTGCCGGACCTCGCGGCAGCGGTTGACCAGATGCTGGCAATGCGGGGCAGGCCGCCCGCAGGCGTCGAGCGGGTGCGTGAATGGGTCGGCAATGGCTCGCCCATGCTGGTGCGCCGGGCGCTGGCGGGTTCGATCGAACACGAAGGGGTGGATGACGACGAGGCCGCGCTCGCACTGCAGGACTTTCTCCGGGCATACGATGGCAGCCACGACGCCACCACCGTGTATCCCGGCGTGAGCGAGCTGCTGCAATGGCTGCGCAGCCGCAGCGTCAGGCTGGCAGTGATCACCAACAAGCCGGAGCGCTTTGTCGCTCCGCTGCTGGAAGAAAAGGGGCTGGGGAGCTTCGACTGGATCATCGGTGGCGACACTCTGCCGGTGAAGAAGCCGGACCCCGCCGGCCTGATTCGGGTGATGCAGGAGGCTGGGGTCGCCCCGCAGCACAGCCTGTTCGTCGGTGATTCGCGCAACGATGTGCAAGCGGCCAGGGCCGCCGGTGTGAAGGTGGTAGCGGTCAGCTACGGCTACAACCATGGCCGGCCCATCGAAGAAGAGCAGCCGGACCTGCTGGTTGATTCACTCGATGCGCTCATATAGTCTTGAACAGTTACTTCAATCGATGGATCAGCCCGTGTTTGTCAGCAACCGCATACTGATGGGAATGATGAAGGCGCTCGCCCGCTGGCGTTGGCGTACCTGAAATTCTCCTGCCTGCCGTCTGCGCAGGCCCTCGGTTTGTGTGTGACAACTACCCGCCCGTGAGGCTGATCATGACCCAAGAAGAATTTCTCCGCCTGGCCGCCCAGGATCATAACCGCGTACCCGTAGTCCGTGAGGTGCTGGCGGATATGGATACCCCGCTGTCCATCTATCTGAAACTGGCGGATGCGCCTTATTCCTATCTGCTGGAGTCGGTACAGGGAGGCGAGAAGTGGGGGCGTTACTCGATCATCGGCCTGCCGGCGCGCACGCTGTTGAAGGTCCATGGCCACACCGCCAGCGTGCAGGTGGACGGGGTCGAGACCGAGTCCCATGAGTGCGAGGATCCGCTGGCCTTTGTAGAGCAGTTCAAGGCCCGTTACCGGGTGCCGGATGTGCCCGGTCTGCCGCGCTTCAACGGTGGGCTGGTGGGGTATTTCGGCTACGACTGTGTGCGCTACGTCGAGCCTCGCCTGAGCCGGTCACCCAATCCCGACCCGCTGGGCAATCCGGACATCCTGTTGATGGTGTCCGACGAGGTGGTGGTATTCGACAACCTGGCGGGCAAGCTGCACGTCATCGTGCTGGCGGACACCGCCGCTGGTATTGCCGCGGGCACCGCGTGGGAGCAGGCCAATCAGCGGCTGGATGATCTGCTGGGGCGCCTATCCGCCCCCTTCACGCCGCGCCCCGGGCTGAATCTCGCCGGCGCTGCCGGGCGCGAGCCGGAATACCGTGCCAGTTTCACCCGCGAGAACTATCAGGAAGCGGTCAGGCGGATCAAGGACTACATCCTCGCCGGTGACTGCATGCAGGTGGTGCCCTCGCAACGCATGAGCATCGATTTCACCGCCGCCCCCATCGATCTCTATCGCGCCCTGCGCAGCCAGAACCCCACGCCCTACCTCTATTTCTTCAACTTCGATGATTTCCATGTGGTAGGCAGTTCCCCCGAAGTGCTGGTCCGGGTGGAGGACGGCGAGGTGACGGTGCGGCCCATCGCCGGAACCCGTCCCCGTGGCGCCACCGAAGAGGAAGACCTGGCGCTGGAGCGGGACCTGCTGTCCGATGCAAAGGAGCTTGCCGAGCACCTGATGCTGATCGACCTGGGGCGCAACGACGTTGGTCGGGTCGCCGAGATCGGCCGGGTGCAGGTGACCGAGCAGATGGTCATCGAGCGCTACTCCAACGTGATGCATATCGTGTCCAATGTGCAGGGGCGCCTGCGCCCTGAGCTGACGGCGATGGATGCGCTGCGGGCGATCCTGCCGGCGGGTACGCTCTCCGGTGCGCCGAAGATCCGTGCCATGGAGATCATCGACGAGCTGGAGCCGGTCAAGCGCGGCGTCTATGGTGGGGCCGTCGGTTACTGGGCATGGAATGGCAACATGGACACCGCCATCGCCATCCGTACCGCAGTGATCAAGCACGGCGAGCTGCACGTTCAGGCCGGTGCCGGCATCGTCGCCGATTCGGTTCCTGAGACCGAGTGGGAAGAGACCATAAGCAAGCGACGTGCCATGTTCCGTGCGGTGGCGCTTGCCGAACAGACCATGGAGTGAGGGAGCGTCATGTTACTGATGATCGACAACTACGATTCCTTCACCTGGAATCTGGTGCAGTATTTCGGCGAGCTGGGAGCCGAGATCAAGGTGGTGCGCAACGACGAACTGACCGTGGACGAGATCGCCGCGCTGCGGCCCGAGCGCATCGTCATATCGCCAGGCCCCTGCACGCCCAGTGAAGCCGGCGTGTCGGTCGAGGTGCTGCAGCACTTCGCCGGCAAGCTGCCGATCCTTGGAGTGTGCCTGGGCCACCAGAGCATCGGCCAGGCCTTTGGCGGTGAGGTGATCCGCGCCCGTCAGGCGATGCATGGCAAGACCAGCCCGGTGCACCACCGGGAAGAGGGCGTTTTCCGCGGGCTGGCCAACCCCCTCACTGTCACCCGCTACCATTCGCTGGTGGTCAGTCGGGACAGCCTGCCGGATTGCCTGGAAATCACCGCCTGGACGCAGCATGCCGACGGCTCGATGGACGAGATCATGGGCCTGCGCCATCGCCAGTACATGATCGAGGGGGTGCAGTTTCACCCCGAGTCCATCCTCAGCGAACAGGGCCATGAACTACTGGCCAACTTTCTCAAACAGCAGGGCGGAATGCGCAGCTGAAGATCAGGAGAGACTAAATGGATATCACCACAGCACTGGCACGGGTCGTCAGCCATATCGACCTGTCCACCGAAGAGATGCAGGACGTGATGCGGCAGATCATGACCGGCCAGTGCACCGATGCGCAGATCGGCGGCATGCTGGTCGCGCTGCGCATGAAGAGCGAAAGCCTGGACGAGATTACCGGCGCGGCCCTGGCCATGCGCGAGCTGGCGTCCAGCGTGGCCATTCCGGGTGATCACCTGGTCGATACCTGCGGCACCGGCGGTGATGGTGCGAACATCTTCAACGTGTCCTCTGCGGCGGCTTTTGTCGTGGCAGCGGCCGGCGGCCAGGTTGCCAAGCACGGCAACCGGGCGGTATCCGGCAAGAGCGGAAGCGCCGACCTGCTGGAAGCGGCCGGCATCAATCTCGACCTGACCCCCGAGCAGGTGGCACGGTGTGTCGAGCATGTAGGCGTCGGCTTCATGTTTGCACCTGCGCACCATGGGGCGATGAAGCACGCAGTCGGCCCCCGCCGCGAACTGGGCATGCGGACGCTGTTCAACATGCTCGGGCCGATGACCAACCCGGCCGGGGTCAAGCACCAGGTGATCGGTGTGTTCAGCCAGGCGCTGTGCCGGCCGATGGCCGAGGTGATGGGCCGCCTGGGCAGTGAACATGTGCTCATCGTGCACTCGCGCGATGGCCTGGATGAGATCAGCCTGGCGTCCCCCACGCACATCGCTGAACTCAGGGACGGCAAGGTCACCGAGTATGAAGTCAGCCCGGAGGATCTGGGAATCAAGAGCCGCAGCCTGATCGGCCTCACCGTGGACGGCCCCGAGGCTTCGCTGAAGCTGATTCGCGATGCGCTCGGCAAGCGTGAGACCGAGAATGGCGAAAAGGCTGCGGACATGATCATCCTCAACGCCGGCGCTGCGCTCTACGCGGCCGACGTCGCCTCCACCCTGAAGGAGGGCGTGGAGCTGGCATCCGATGCGTTGTATTCCGGCATGGCCCGGGAAAAGATGGCCGAGCTCGCCTCGTTCACCGAAATCTTTCGCGAGGAGGCGCAGCAGAAATGAGCCTGCCAACCATTCTGGAAAATATCGTTGCCCGCAAGTACGAAGAAGTGAAGGAAAACCGTGCCCGGACGAGTCTGGATGAACTGCAACGGCTGGCCGCTCAGGCCGGTCCGGTCCGTGGCTTTGCCCAGGCGCTGCGCCAGCGTGCCGAGGCGAAGACCCCGGCGGTGATTGCCGAGGTGAAGAAGGCCTCGCCGAGCAAGGGCGTCATTCGCGAGAACTTCAATCCGGCCGAGATCGCCGTCAGTTATCAGCAGGGTGGCGCCGCCTGCCTCTCGGTGCTCACGGACATCGATTTCTTCCAGGGCAGCCCGGCCTATCTCCAACAGGCCCGCGCCGCCTGTAACCTGCCGGTGATCCGCAAGGATTTTCTGGTGGATCCTTATCAGGTAGTCGAAGCCCGGGCCATGGGAGCCGACTGCGTGCTGCTGATCGTGGCTTCGCTGGCAGACGGGCAGATGGCGGAGCTGAACGCCACCGCGATTGAGCATGGAATGGATGTGCTGGTGGAGGTGCATGACCGCGCCGAGCTGGATCGTGCCCTGCAGCTGGATACACCGCTGGTCGGCATCAACAACCGGAACCTCCACGATTTCGAGGTATCGCTGGATACCACCCTCGATCTGCTGGAGAAGATACCTGCCGACCGTCTGGCCGTTACCGAAAGCGGTATCCTCAGCCGCGCCGATGTGGAGCTGATGCTGGACAACGGCGTCTACAGCTTCCTGGTCGGTGAGGCTTTCATGCGTGCGCCTGACCCGGGTGCCGAGCTCAAGCGGCTGTTCTTCCCCAGCTGACCGCTGCGGCAGAGCTGACACCCGTCGTGGGTGTCAGCCGTGCCCCCATTTCTGACTTGTTCCGCCCTTTCCGCTCGAAAACATCTGTTTTACTGATCAATATGAGCCATTATTTGCGCTTTTAGTGTCTGATATCAGATGTATGATGGCCGCACCAACTGACAAGGAGCGCCTCAATGCAGTGGAAAAATACGCGCAGCGGCTATGGCCTGGTGGCGATCGCGCTGCACTGGCTGGTCGCGTTGACGGTGATCGGGCTCGCCATCCTGGGTCTGTGGATGGTGGATCTGAGTTATTACAGCCCCTGGTACCGCAGCGCGCCTTTCTGGCACCGGAGTGTAGGACTGGCGTTGTTCGCCGTGCTGCTGTTGCGAATGTTCTGGCGTTGCTTCAACCCACGCCCGGGCCAACTACCCAACCACAGGCGCTGGGAGCTTAACCTGGCGGCGCTGGTCCACGGATTGCTGTATTTCCTGCTGTTCGTGATCGTAATCAGCGGTTACCTGATCTCCACGGCCACAGGGCAGGGGATCAGCTTCTTCGGCTGGTTTGAGGTGCCGGCCACGTTGACCGGGCTCCCCGCTCAGGCGGACCGGGCCGGAGCCGTTCACTACTGGGCTGCGATCCTGGTGCTGGGGCTGGCTGCATTGCATGCACTGGGTGCGTTGAAACACCACTTCATCGACCGTGATGACACGCTGCGCCGTATGCTCGGTCTGCGGTCGCGACAACTGAACTCTTCAAAGGAGAAGCAAGCATGAAAAAGATCATTTCCGGTATCGCGCTGGGTGGTTTGATGGCCGTTTCCGGTTCGCTGTTCGCCGCTGACTATGCAATCGACAAGGAAGGCCAGCACGCCTTCATCAACTTCAAGACCGGGCATATGGGCTTCAGCATGCTGCACGGCCGCTTCAACGACTTTGACGGTTCCTTCAGCTGGGATGCCGACAAGCCGGAAGAGAGCAGGGTCGAGGTGGTCATCAACACCGCCAGTATCGATTCCAACCATGCCGAGCGTGACAAGCATCTGCGCAGCGCAGACTTCCTCAACGTGGACAAGCACCCGCAGGCGACCTTTGTTTCCACCGGCGTGGAAGTGACCGGTGAGGACACTGCGAAGGTCACTGGCGACTTTACCTTCAACGGTGTGACCAGGCCGGTGGTGATCGACGCCCGCTTCATCGGTGAAGGCGAGGACCCCTGGGGCGGCTATCGCGCCGGGTTTGTCGGCACTACCAGCATCAAGCTGGCAGACTACGATGTTTCCATGGACCTCGGGCCGGCTTCTGCTGTGGTCGAGCTGGACCTGACCATCGAAGGCGTCCGCAAGTAAGACGTTGCCGCGATGGCAAAAAAGCGAGCTCCGGCTCGCTTTTTTCATGCCTGCCGATTGCCTCCTGGCGATTCGCTCTGATAGCATCGCAAACAATAACTATTCTCACTCATCGTCTTTTCAGGAGTTGTCATGCTGTCAGCCGTATCCCGTTATGCCGCAGTGTCCTGCGTGTGTCTGAGCATGATGCTGGGCGCCGCTGCCGTTCAGGCTGAGAGCGTGACCATCGCGCATTCCAGCGGCCAGACCGAGGTGGCCGTGCAGCCGCAGAAGGTCGTGGTGCTGGATTGGTCGACACTGGACACCCTGGCTCAGCTGGGCGTGACCGTGGCAGGTATCCCTTCCTCCAACCCGCCTGAGATGCTGAAACAGTACCGCGATGGCCAGTTCATTCGTGCCGGCTCGCTGTTCGAGCCGGACCTGGAAGTGCTGAAGAACACTCAGCCGGAGCTGATCATTCTCGGCCGGCGGGCCCAGGGCAAATATGAAGAAGTGTCAGCTTTCGGCACCACCATCGACCTGACACCGGATCCGAACGATCTGCTGGGCAGCGTTGAGCGCAATACCCTGCTGCTGGGGGAGATCTTCGGCAAGCAGGACAGGGCGGCCGAGCTGGTGGCCCAGCTGAAGGCGTCGGTCGCGGAGCTGCGTCAGCTGACCAGGGAGCAGGGCGATGGTCTGCTGATTCTGACCACCGGTGGCAAGATGGCTGCCTTCGGCAAGGGTACGCGCTTCGGTCTGATTCACGATGTGTTCGGTGTCGAGCAGGCGGTGGATGAGCTGAAGGCCGGCCGCCATGGTCAGTCGGTCTCCTTCGAGTTCCTGCTGGAAGCCGATCCGGACTGGCTGTTCGTCATGGACCGTGATGCTGCCATCGGCCGCGAGGGCACCGCCGCTGCCGAGCTGATGGACAACGAACTGGTTGCCGCGACCAGCGCTGGCAGCAAGGGCCAGATCGTCTATCTGGACCCGGCCAGTTGGTACCTGCTGGATAACAGCGGTATCGGCGTAATGCAGCGCAGCGTTGATGAACTGATCAAGGTGTTCTCCGCTGCTGCTGCGCGCTGAATAGCCCCTCTCTGAAGGCGGCGCTGATACCTTTCCCGCACAGCGGGAATCCAGGGCGGATTCGGGTTCGCGCTGTTCCGTTCGCAGGTTGTTCAGGCAGGATGCATGACTGATTCCATCGCTTCATTACAGAGGGCCTCCCGGGGGAGCGCCCTCTGGCCGTTTCTGTTGCTGGTACTGGTAGTGGTGCTCGGGCTGTGCAGCCTGAACGTCGGTGCCAGCCGCATGAACCTTCTCAACGTACTGACCGCTGACCCGGATGACCGGGTGTCGAAGATCCTGTTTGCCAGCCGCCTGCCCCGCACCCTGGCGCTGATCCTCGCCGGTGCGGCGCTGGCAGTGGCCGGGGCGATACTGCAGATGATGGCGCGTAACCGGCTGGTCGACACCTCGACTACCGGGCCCATGGCGGCCGCCGCATTGGGGATGCTGGCACTGGCGATCGTGCTGCCGAACGGGCTGCCGCTGTGGGCACGCTTTCTGACAGTCAGCGCCTTTGCCGCAGGCGGTATTGTGCTGTTTCTCGGCGTGCTGCAACGCATGCCGCTGCGCTCGGCGCTGATCGTACCGCTGGTCGGGCTGGTGATTGCCGGGGTGATTCACGCGGGGAGCGGGCTGATTGCCCATCACTTCGATCTGTCCCAATCCCTGCGGGCCTGGAACAGCGGGGATTTTTCCGCCGTGCTGCGTGGCCGTTATGAGTTGCTGTGGATTGCCGCCGGGCTGACCGTGGCGGCCATGCTGCTGGCCGATCGGTTTACCGTGATCGGTATGGGCCGCGACTTTGCCACCAACATTGGCGTCAACTACGCGCTGCTGATGGCCATCGGCGTGGCGCTGGTATCCATGATCGTCGGCAGCGTGGTGGTCACCGCGGGGGTGATCCCCTTTATCGGGCTGGTCGCGCCGAACCTGGTGCGGCTGCTGGCCGGTGACAATCTGCGCCGGGCGGTGCCCATGGTCGCGCTGCTGGGCGCGGCGCTGTTGCTGGCCGCCGACCTGCTCGGTCGGCTGCTGATCCATCCCTACGAAGTGCCGTCCTCCAATCTGCTGTCGATCGCCGGTTGTGCGGTGTTCCTTGCAGTGCTGCTGCATGGGAGGGCGAAATGGTCATGAGCCTCTGGCGTCAACCGGCGGCCCGGGTTGGGCTGCTGGCGGTGGTGGCGGTGCTGTGCGTGATCGGCTTCATGACGCTGAATGTGCAGACCGACTGGGTCTTCATCCTCGAACACCGGGGCAGCCGCCTGCTGGCATTGCTGCTGACCGCCTGCGCCATTGGCGTCTCCACCGTGCTGTTCCAGACCATTACCCACAGCCGCCTGCTGACCCCGGCGCTGATGGGCTTCGATGTGCTCTTCGTGCTGGTCAATACCTTGGTGCTGCTGGTGTGGGGTGGCGCGGAGCTGGCGGCCTGGCCGCCTTCACTGCGCTTTGCCGTGCAGGTACTGGTGATGGTGGCGGTGGCGCTGCTGGCGTTCCGCCTGCTATTTTCCGGCTCGGTGCGCAGTCTGCACCTGATGATCCTGCTGGGCATGCTGGCGGGCATGCTGTTCCGGGAGCTGGCTGAACTGGGCGCGCGGGTGCTTGACCCCAGCGAATTCGGCATCAGCAGTGGCGTACGTCAGGCCAGCTTCAATCGAGTCAATACCTCCCTGCTCTGGGCGTCTTCGTTGGGTCTGGCGCTGGCCGGGCTGTTGCTGCTGCGCTGGCGGCGCTATCTGGATGTACTGTCGCTGGGCCGGGACATCGCCATCAACCTGGGCGTGGCCCATGGTCGGGTAGTACTGGGCATCATGGCGGTGGTAGCCATCATGGTCTCGGTGGCCACGGTACTGGTCGGGCCGACCCTGTTCTTCGGTCTGCTAATTGCCAACCTGGCCTACTGGTTTACCGGTACCCAGCGCCACCGCTGGACACTGCCGGCCAGTGTGCTGGCGGGCATCATCTGTCTGGTCGGTGGTCAGGTGCTGCTGGAACACCTGCTGTCCTCAACCCTGCCGCTGGCGCTGGTGATCGAGCTGGCCGGTGGATTGCTGTTCATAGCGCTGCTGTTGCGCGGAGTAAGACAATGATTGAAACCCGTGGAGTATCCAAACGCTACGGCGACACCCTGGTGGTGGACGATGTCAGCCTGACCATTCCCAGGGGCGGCTTCACCTCCATCATCGGGCCCAACGGGGCGGGTAAGTCGACCCTGCTGTCGATGATCAGCCGGCTGACGCCGATGAGTGCCGGCACGGTACTGGTTGATGGTATGGATGTGACCCGTACGCCCGGCAATGTGCTGGCCCAGCGTTTATCCATTCTGCGTCAGGACAATCAGACCTCCCTGCGCCTGACCGTGCGGGATCTGGTGGCCTTCGGGCGCTTTCCCCATTCCGGGGGACGGCTGACCGCCGCGGATCTGCGTCATGTGGATGAGGCCATGGATTATCTGCAGCTCAACGAATACCGCGACCGGCCAATCGACGAGCTGTCCGGTGGGCAGCGCCAGCGCGCCTATGTGGCCATGGTGATGTGTCAGGACACCGATTATGTGCTGCTGGACGAGCCGCTGAACAATATCGACATGCGCTTTGCCGTGGACATGATGCAGCTGCTGCGCCGCGCCGCCGACGAGAAGGGCAAGACGGTGGTAGTGGTGCTGCATGACATCAACTTCGCTTCCTGCTATTCGGACCATATCATCGCCATGCGTCGGGGCAGACCGGCCTATCAGGGCACCCCCGCCGAGATCATCCGCGATGAGGTGCTGCGCGACCTGTACGAGATGGATATCCGGGTGCATGAGGTGAATGATCAGCGGATCTGCGTCTATTTCCGCATGCCCGCCACGGCATCAGCCGTGTAACGCAGCGCCAGGCCAGCCACCCCGTAAGCCCATCGCGGAACCCACCCCGGAAGGGCCGGGTTCCATCCCGGCCAGCGGCGTATCCGCCCGCGCGAGGATGGGCGAGATGGAACTCGCCCCTCCCAGCCACTTCTGGTCTTTTTAACCATTCTTGTGCATTGGGCTCCGCTCAAAGGCAGGCTAGCCCAGAAAGCACTCCCCCTGGAGGGCCGGGTTCCATCCCGGCCAGTGGCGTATCCGCCCGCGCGAGGAGGGGCGAGATGGAACTCGCTCCTCCAGGTGCTCCGATCAGGAGCCGGTCCGGCTCTGAACGTAGGCTCTGGCCTCCTCGATTACCCAGTCCCTGAATCCCTGCAGGGTGGCTGACTCGGCCTTGCGCTCGGGGATCACCAGATAGTACGCATTGCTGCTGTCGAAGCTGTGCGGGTTGGCAATCACCAGGCGGCCGCTTTCCAGCTCGCTGCGGATGAGAAAGGGCGGTATCAATGCCACCCCCATGCCGTGCATGGCCGCCTGGGCGAGCATGGAGAACAGTTCCAGCCGGGTACCGTTGAGGTCATGCTCGATGCGCATGTCGCATGATTCGAACCACTGGCGCCAGGCATAGGGCCGGGTGGATTGCTGCAGCAGCGGCAGCTGGCTGATCTGCTCCGGTGTCAATCCCGGCCGGCCACCGAGCAGCTGCGGGCTGCATACCGGCACCGGCGACTCCGTCATGAGGAAGTGCACTTCCGTTCCCGACCAGTCACCATCGCCGAAATAGATGGCCGCGTCGAACTCCGTATCGGCAAACAGGAAGGGCCTGGTGCGGTTGGTCATGTTGATCGTGACATGCGGATGTTGCACAACGAACTGGCCCATCCGTGGCAGCAGCCACTGGGTGCCGAAGGT
Source organism: Halopseudomonas pertucinogena (assembly GCF_014646575.1). Lineage (GTDB taxonomy): Bacteria > Pseudomonadota > Gammaproteobacteria > Pseudomonadales > Pseudomonadaceae > Halopseudomonas > Halopseudomonas pertucinogena. The sequence goes on from NZ_BMNN01000005.1 coordinate 180,477, forward strand.
TGGTACTGTGGCCAGCTCCAGGGTGGCGCTACCCTTGTTGCCCATCAGCGAAAGGGTGTCGCGCTCCACTGCGTCAAGTCGGTTAGCGATGCGCCGACTGTAGGTCTGACCGGCCTCGGTAAGCCGCACGCCTCTGCGGGTGCGTCGGAACAGGTCAACGTCGAGGAAACGCTCCAGATTGGCGATCTGACGGCAGACGGCGCTCTGGGTCATGGCCAGTTCCTCGGCGGCACGGGTAAAACTTTCATGCCTGGCGGCAGATTCGAAACAGATCAGAGCCTGGGTAGGGGGAATCTTGCGGCGCATGGATATTGCCTGGCTTTCATTTTTCGGAATTCCAAATTAGCACAGATGGCTGAAAAAAACGCGTTTGCCTCGACAGGTCGGGCAGACTAGGCTGTGTCAGGTCTGAAGGGGCCGCTCCAGGCTCGAATGCGAATATTGATCGGAGAACCCATGGCTAATACCAAAGCAAGTTTCAACTGGATGGATCCGCTGTTGCTGGATCAACAGCTCACCGAAGAAGAGCGCATGGTGCGCAACTCGGCAGCGCAGTACTGCCAGGACAAGCTGATGCCACGGGTGCTGGAGTCCTTTCGCCATGAGCAGACCGATGCCGATATCTTTCGCGAAATGGGCGAGCTGGGCCTGCTGGGTGCGACCATCCCCACGGAGTACGGTGGCAGTGGTCTGAACTATGTCTGCTACGGCCTGATAGCCCGGGAAGTGGAGCGTGTCGACTCCGGCTACCGTTCGATGATGAGCGTGCAGTCTTCGCTGGTGATGGTGCCGATCAATGAATTTGGCTCCGCGGAGCAGAAGCAGAAATACCTGCCGAAACTGGCCAGCGGCGAATACATCGGCTGCTTCGGGCTGACCGAGCCGAACCACGGCTCCGATCCCGGCTCGATGGAGACCCGGGCGAAGAAGGTCGAGGGTGGCTACCTGCTCAAGGGCGCCAAGATGTGGATCACCAACAGCCCTATCGCGGATGTATTCGTGGTCTGGGCCAAGACCGAGGACGGCGTGATCCGCGGCTTCATTCTCGAAAAGGGCTGGAAAGGCCTGAGCGCACCGGCGATCAAGGGCAAGGTCGGGCTGCGTACCTCGATCACCGGCGAGATCGTGATGGAGGATGTATTCGTTCCGGAAGAGAACCTGATGCCGGGTGTGACCGGTCTGCGCGGCCCCTTCACCTGCCTGAACTCCGCCCGCTATGGCATCTCCTGGGGCGCACTGGGCGCCGCCGAGTTCTGCTGGCACACCGCCCGGCAGTACACCCTGGATCGTCTGCAGTTCGGCCGCCCGCTGGCTCAGACCCAGTTGATCCAGAAGAAGCTGGCAGACATGCAGACCGAGATCACCATGGCGCTGCAGGGTTGTCTGCGCCTCGGCCGGATGAAGGATGAGGGCACCGCCGCGGTGGAAATCACCTCTATCATGAAGCGCAACTCCTGCGGCAAGGCGCTCGATATCGCCCGGATGGCCCGCGACATGCTGGGCGGCAATGGCATTTCCGATGAATACGGCGTGATCCGGCATGTGGTCAATCTGGAGGTGGTCAACACCTATGAAGGGACCCATGACGTGCATGCGCTGATTCTGGGCCGGGCGCAGACAGGGTTGCAGGCGTTTTTCTGACTACAGCAGTAATCGCCCCGAAGCCGAGGCTCCTGCAAGGTAATTTGCCCCCTCGGAGCTGCACAGAGGCGTGATATGCGAAGGCCCCGATAGCGGGGCCTTCTACGTTACAGTTCGCTGTTGACCGGGATCAGCAGCACGGGCTGGCGACTTTCCCGTGCGACACCTTCGGCAGTACTGCCGATCATCAGGTCCTGGATCGGCGTGGTGCCGCGCTTGCCGATGATCAGCAGTGACGCCTGCTCGTCGGCGGCCGTCTTGACGATCTCCCTTACCGCCGAGCCCTTTGTATGCCGCACCGCTAGCTGTTCGTGGCGGCTGACGAGGGCGGACACCTGCTCATCAATCACTGCCCTGTTGTCATATTCATCGGTCTCGACCCAGAGCACCAGGCCGGGGCGACCCGGGGTGATGAAATGTTCGAACGCCCGCTGCGCCACCTGCGCCGGGCGCGAGCCATCGGTGGCGAGCATGATCAGGCCCTCAGGCTCGATAGCTGCGGCGTCTGCGGGAATGATGAGCAGTGGCAGCCGGGTCAGGCGAGCCAGGTTGAGGGTTGTGTTGCCGTAAAACAGTGCCCGCCCCGCCGAGTGGCTCTGGTTCAGCACGATCAGGCCATCGGCCTTGAGCCGGCGTGCCACCTCGTGGAGCTCGGTGGCGGCGAAGCCCCGGCGCACCTCGAACCCGGTGGGGATACCCAGCTCCGCGGACAGCCGGCCTGAGAGCTTTTCCAGATGCCCGGCCGCTACGGCCTCGCTGTCCTCTATGTTGACCCGGCGGGTGGCATCTACCGCGTGCACCAGCGTCAGCCGCTCAACGCCTGCCAGTCCGAGTATCGGCGGCAGGCGATCAAGGGTCTTATCCCAGCTTTCCGAATAGTCGAAACCAAGAATGCAGTGTTTCAGCATGGACTGGCCCTTCTTTTATGATCTGGTTACCAGTCTAGCCGACGCTCATGAATGAGCTAATTCAGAAGGTAATCCGTTCATGCGCTGGAGCCAGCCCGCAATCGGATGAAGTCCAGCGGTGTATCTCATGGCGCTGGCGATTCGCATTGGGTTTCAACGGCAGGCCACCGGCGGGGCGCAGCCGATCTTCCACCATGAAGGACGCGTGGATTTCACGGGTGCTGATGATCTGCACCAGCCCGTGCAGTTCTCCGGTGGCCCCCTGACTGTTATCGCAGCGGCCGAGAATACGCAGGGTCGAGCGGTCAGTCTGTTTCAGGTCGAACTGGCAATCCGGCAGCTTGCGCTGAATGATGCGTTGCATGCTGTCCAGACGGCCGAGACCGGCAGCCTGAGCGACAGACATGCATTCCATGGTGACTTCGGGAACTGTCTTGATGACCGCTGAGTTCATCAGCGCCTGGTAGTCGGCGTTGGTCAATTCTGCAGGCTGAAGATCGCCCGTCACCCTGTGTGGGTCGTTGTAACCGTTGAGTATCCTGTTCTCGCTCCGCCAAAGTCCCGCCTCGGGAACAGGCTGCAGATGGTGGGCTTGCACAGGCAGACTGATGATGGTGACAAGCGCGAAAATGGAAAAGGCGCTTTTCATCTCCGAATCCTCCTGTTGTGTGAGTTGGGGAACTTTTATATTTGAATACTGACTATAGCTGGTTAACCCGAATGTGCACGATTTTCTTTTGACATTATTTCGTATGACGGCTACGGGCTACTATCTGGCCATCGGGTGCCGGCGCGACGATTTTTCCGCTCGGAACTGGACTGAGGAAGCTGGAGAGAGGGAGGCGGGAAGAGAAGGATGGGCTCCGGCGATCGCCGGAGCCCGGGTGAATCAGTTGCTCAACAGCGCGGGCTTTTCGCGACGGGGTCGCTGGCGCTTTGGCGCGGCGGCCGGAGCTGTTTCCGGTATCGCACGGTTACCCATGGCTTGCAGGCGACGCTCACGGGCGACTGCGTCCTCCGGTACGGCGATGCCCGGCATCGTCTGCTGCGGGCGGCGGGGCTTGCCGCCGCTGTTGCTGCGGGGCTTGTCATTGCGGCCCTGGCTGCGGGGCGCCGCAGCGGCCGGACGCTGATTGCGGCCGCGTCCACCGGTGTTGCTGCGCGGACGCTCCGGGCGATCGCTGTTCAGCTCGGCCTGCGCCGGCGGCACGAATCCCTGCAGATCACCTTCCTCGAACTTCTGCCGGGTCAGACGTTCGATGGCCTTGAGCAGCTTCTCTTCGTCGGGGCTGACCAGCGATACCGCCTCACCGCTGCGACCGGCGCGACCGGTACGGCCGATACGGTGCACATAGTCTTCCGCCACGTTGGGCAGCTCGAAGTTGACCACATGCGGCAGCTGGTCGATATCCAGCCCGCGGGCGGCGATATCGGTAGCAACCAGTACCCGGATCCTGTTCGCCTTGAAGTCGGCCAGCGCCTTGGTGCGTGCGCTCTGACTCTTATTGCCGTGGATGGCAGCGGCAGGCAGGCCGTTCTTTTCCAGATACTCGGCCAGACGGTTGGCGCCATGCTTGGTACGGGTGAACACCAGCACCTGTTCCCAGGCACCCATGGTGATCAGGTGAGCGACCAGTGCCCGCTTGTGACCGGCCTGAACGCGATAGACGCGCTGCTCGATGCGCTCCACGGTGGTATTCAGCGGGGTGACCTGGATGCGCGCCGGGTTGTGCAGCAGACGATTGGTCAGCTCGGTGATCTCGGCCGAGAAGGTCGCGGAGAACAGCAGGTTCTGACGCTTGGCTGGCAGCCTGGCGATGACCTTCTTCACGTCGTGGATGAAGCCCATGTCGAGCATGCGGTCGGCTTCATCGAGGACGAAATATTCAACGGCGGAGAGGTCCACCGCACGCTGGCCGACCAGATCCAGCAGCCGGCCGGGGCAGGCGACGAGGATGTCGAGCCCGGGGGCCAGAGCCTTGATCTGCGGGTTGGCGCCGACGCCGCCGAAGATGCAGGCACTGTGCAGCTGCAGCTCGGTAGCATAGGAGCGGATGTTGTCATGGACCTGCGCGGCCAGCTCGCGGGTCGGAGTCAGCACCAGCGCTCGGACCTTCTTTGGTACCCGCTTGTAGTCAGCCGGGCGCTTGCCGTTCGGGAACAGCAGTTCGAGGATCGGCAGGGAAAAGCCGGCGGTCTTGCCGGTGCCGGTCTGGGCGGCAACCATCAGGTCGCGGCCCTCGAGTACCGCAGGAATGGCCTGCAGCTGGACGGGGGTAGGAGTGGTATAGCCGGTGGCAGCCACGGCACGCACAAGCGCGTCGGACAGGCCGAGAGAAGCAAAGGACATTCAGATAAACCCTGTGATGGCCGTTTGCGAACAGGGGCTGTCCGTCCGGCCGAAATGAAGATGAGAGCGGCGAGTCTAACAGAAAACGTCACTCACCGCGGAGAAAAATGCTGCGGCGGGCGGGCGCAGCGCACTGGCGCTACGCCTTTTTCAGCCGCCATCGCCTGCGCTGTTACAGGTTGCGCAGGATGGCCAGGCTGGATTCAGCCTGGTTCATTGTATAGAAATGCAGGCTCGGCGCGCCGCCGTCTATCAGTCGCCGGCACATGTCGCTGACGACCTCTGTACCGAAGGCGGTGATGCTCGCCGTGTCGTCACCATAGGACTCCAGCTGCTTGCGGATCCAGCGGGGAATTTCCGCACCGCAGGAATCGGCAAAGCGCGCCAGACCGCTGTAGTTGGTGATCGGCATGATGCCCGGCACGATCGGAATATCCACCCCCGCCTTGCGTACCCGGTCGACGAAGTGGAAATAACAGTCGGCATTGAAGAACAGCTGGGTGATGGCGCTGTCCGCACCGGCCTTGGCCTTGCGCACGAAGTTCTGCAGGTCTTCCTCGAAGTTGCGCGCCTGCGGGTGGGCTTCCGGATAGGCAGCCACCTCGATGATGAAATGATCACCGGTCTCCTCGCGGATGAACTCCACCAGCTCGTTGGCATAGCGCAGCTCGCCGGAGGCGCGCCCCATGCCCGAGGGCAGATCGCCGCGCAGGGCGACGATGCGTCTGATGCCGGCTTCGCGGTATTGGTCGAGCAGCTTGCGCAGCTCTTCCTTGCTGTCGCCGACGCAGGACAGATGCGGTGCAGTGGGGATCTTAACCTGCTGATCCAGCTGCAGCACGGTATTGAGGGTGCGATCGCGGGTCGAGCCGCCGGCACCGTAGGTGACCGAGAAGAACTCGGGTTTCTGCTCGGCCAGTACATGGGCCGCAGCGATCAGTTTTTCATGGCCGGCTTCGGTCTTGGTCGGGAAGAACTCGAAGCTGACGGGAATCCTGTTGTTGCTGTTCATATTCTGTCTCTGTATCCAGAAGGCGCGGGCCAATGGAGGGCCGGGTTCCATCCCGGCCATGTGGGTGCGTCCTCAGTAGCGATAGGTGTCGGGCTTGAACGGGCCGTTGACCGGTACGCCGATGTAGTCGGCCTGCTGTTGGGTCATGCGGGTAATCACGCCGCCGAAGCCCTTGACCATTTCCAGCGCCACTTCCTCGTCCAGCTCCTTGGGCAGCACCTCCACGCGCAGCAGCTCGGCCTTGGCCGCAGCGTCCAGATTCGCGTAGCCCTGCCTGAACAGGTGGATCTGAGCCAGCACCTGGTTGGCGAAGGAGCCATCCATGATGCGGCTGGGGTGGCCGGTGGCATTACCCAGGTTGACCAGGCGGCCCTCGGCCAGGAGGATCAGGTAATCATCGTTGGCCGGATCGAAGTTGTCCTTGCCGGTGCGGTGGATCTTGTGCACCTGCGGCTTGACCTCTTCCCAGTGCCAGTTCTGGCGCATGAAGGCGGTATCGATCTCGTTGTCGAAGTGGCCGATGTTGCAGACCACGGCGCGCTTCTTCAGCGCCTTGAGCATGTTGGCATCACAGACGTTGACGTTGCCGGTGGTGGTGACGATCAGGTCGGTGTTGCCCAGCAGCTCGCGATCGATGCAGGCCTCGGTGCCGTCGTTGACGCCGTTGATGTAGGGCGAGACTACCTCGAAGCCGTCCATGCAGGCCTGCATGGCGCAGATCGGATCGGCCTCGGTAACCCGTACGACCATGCCTTCCTGACGCAGGGACTGGGCCGAACCCTTGCCCACGTCACCGTAGCCGATGACCAGTGCCTTCTTGCCGGACAGCAGGTGGTCGGTAGCGCGCTTGATGGCATCGTTCAGACTGTGGCGGCAGCCGTACTTGTTGTCGTTCTTGCTCTTGGTGACCGAGTCGTTGACGTTGATCGCCGGTACCTTGAGCGTGCCTTTCTTCAGCATGTCGAGCAGGCGGTGCACGCCGGTGGTGGTTTCCTCGGTCACGCCGTGGACGTTCTCCAGCACCTGGGGGAATTTCTCGTGCAGGATCAGGGTCAGGTCGCCGCCGTCGTCCAGTACCATGTTGGCGTCCCACGGCTTGCCATCCTTGAGAATGGTCTGCTCGATGCACCACTCGTACTCTTCCTCGGTCTCGCCCTTCCAGGCGAACACCGGGATGCCGGCAGCGGCAATCGCCGCCGCAGCGTGGTCCTGGGTGGAGAAGATGTTGCACGAGGACCAGCGCACTTCGGCACCCAGCTCGACCAGGGTCTCGATCAGTACCGCGGTCTGGATGGTCATGTGGATGCAGCCGAGGATACGCGCACCCTTGAGCGGCTGCTCGGCCTTGTACTTGCGGCGCATGGCCATCAGTGCCGGCATTTCCGACTCGGCGATGATGATCTCGCGGCGGCCCCAGTCGGCCAGGGTGATGTCCGCTACCTTGTAGTCGGAAAAATCTGCTTGCATGACTGCGCTCATGATTCTCTCCATTGGATGTAAGCTATGCGGGTCATTTCATAACCCTTTCAATGTGTTCAACGAGGGAGAAACCTGTTGTCAGTTCCATATCCCCGAATTCTGTTGGCCGCTACCCTGGGCCTTGTTCTGGCCGGTTGCGGCGGCGGTCCTGCCGACCCTGACTCGCCGGAAGGCAAACGCCAGGCTGCGTTCAAGCAGTTCCTCCACCACAGCGAGCCGATGGGTGGCATGCTCGCGGAGCGTTTGCCCTTTGATGGCGAAGCCTTTGCTGCCCATGCCGAGGGTCTGGCCGAGACCGTCGAGCTGCCGTGGGAGCATTTCCCCGAGCCGGGCGATTCCAAACAGCGCAACGCGGCCCGCCCGGAGATCTGGAAACATCCTGAGAATTTCCAGCGTGCCATCGACCAGTACCGCACTGCGGTGGCCGATCTGGTGGCCGTTACCCGCGAGGGTGTTGAGACTCCCGAGCAGGTCGCCCAGCCCATGGCAGCGGTGCAGCAGAGCTGCAAGGGCTGCCACGACAGCTATCGCCGTTAAAGCCCTGCGTCAGCCCGCAGGGCGTCGGCCCGGTCGGTCATCTCCCACGGGAAGGCCGTGAAGGTTTCGCCCTTGACCGTCATCTCGTAAGGATCGCGACCGAAGTGGCCATAGGCTGCTGTGGCGCGGTACATCGGATGCAGCAGGTCGAGCATGCGGGTGATGGCGTACGGACGCAGGTCGAAATGCTCGCGCACCAGCTGCACGATCCGCTCATCGCTCACCTTGCCGGTACCGAAGGTGTTGATCGATACCGAGGTCGGCTGGGCCACCCCAATGGCGTAGGAGACCTGGATCTCGCAGCGCTCGGCCAGGCCGGCGGCAACGATGTTCTTCGCCACATAGCGGCCGGCATAGGCGGCGCTGCGGTCGACCTTGGACGGATCCTTGCCTGAGAATGCGCCGCCACCGTGGCGGGCCATGCCGCCGTAGGTATCAACGATGATCTTGCGTCCGGTCAGGCCGCAGTCGCCCACCGGTCCGCCGATGACGAACTTGCCGGTCGGGTTGATGTGGTACTGGGTGTCGGCATGCAGCAGTTCGGCCGGAATCACGTGCTTGATGATGGTTTCCATCACCGCTTCACGCAGGTCCGCCTGTTCGATCTCCGGATTGTGTTGGGTCGACAGCACGATGGCGTCGATACCCACCACCTTGCCGTTATCGTAACGGCAGGTCACCTGGGACTTGGCGTCCGGACGCAGCCAGTTGAGCATGCCGTTCTTTCGCACCTCGGCCTGGCGTTCCACCAGACGGTGGGCAAAGGTGATGGGGGCGGGCATCAGCACGTCGGTCTCGTTGCTGGCATAGCCGAACATCAGGCCCTGGTCGCCGGCGCCCTGATCTTCGGGTTTCTGCCGGTCGACGCCCTGGGCAATGTCCGGGGACTGCTTGCCGATGATGTTGATCACCCCGCAGGTATCGGCGTCATAGCCGACATCCGAAGAGGTGTAACCGACGTCCTTGATCACCTGGCGGACCAGATCCTCAAGATCAACCCAGGCGCTGGTGGTGATCTCGCCGCCGATGATGGCCACGCCGGTCTTCACCATGGTTTCACAGGCGACGCGGGCGAGCTTGTCTTCAGCGAGGATGGCATCCAGCACGGCATCGGAAATCTGATCAGCCAGCTTGTCCGGATGGCCTTCGGAGACCGATTCGGAGGTGAAGATAGCGTATTCGCTCATGGTTCTAGTCCTTGGAAAATTGTTGAAGCTGAATCTGAAATCCGTTGCGCAGCCCCAGATAGAGGCTGACACCCGTTCTTAATCCTGCATCTGCGGCCCAGCGGGCCAGGTCATCCTGCTCGAAGCCCAGCCACAGATCGCCGCAGGTATCGCGTACCCAGCTCTGATCGTGGCTGCACAACTCGGTCAGCACCAGGCTGGCGCCCGGTTTCAGCAGATCGGCAAAGCGCTTCAGCGCCTCCGCCGGTGCCGGCATGTGGTGCAGCACCATATTGCATACCAGGCAATCCGCCGCCGGCAGCGCCTGTGGCTGCAGGGCATCGGCCAGCAGACACTCGACATTGCCCAGCCCGGCCTCGGCGCACAGCTGCTGCGCCCGTTCCAGCATAGCCGGTGCGTTATCCAGTGCCAGCACGCGCCGGAAGCGGGCGGCCAGGTCCGGTAGAAAACCGCCTTCGCCGGGCCCCACCTCGATTGCCAGCGCCCGGTCCGGCAGCTCGAGACTGTCGATCAGCCCCAGCAGCGGCTCGCGATACAGTCCGAAATGGGCAATCAGGTCCTGCTGGGCCGGTGTGCCATCGGTAAAGCGGGCGAAGAACTGCCGGGAGATGTCCCCACGCTGGCCGTGCACGGCGGCAATCGCCGCTGTCAGCTGCGCATCCATCGGCAGCGCATCCAGCTCACCCAGCAACTGCTCGTGCAACCCGTGCCACTGACTGCCGGTGTCCGGCAGGCTGCGGCGATAGAAGATCGAATTGCCCTCGCGCCGCGTGCTCACCAGCCCCGCGTTGGCCAGCACCTTGAGATGGTGGCTCATGCCGGACTGGCGCATGTCGAAGATCTGCGACAGCTCCAGCACCCCGAAGGAGTCGCTGCGCAGCACCCGCAGGATATCCAGGCGCAGCTGATCACCGGCGGCCTTGAGAAAGGCTGCCAGGCGTGCGGTGTCGGAGTCGGTGGCCAGAAGCAGTGGGGCGCTGTGGGTCATGGGGGAGGATTCTAGAGGTAGCCGGGGCGGGCTGCAATGGCTATATCAAAATATTTTGATATACGGTCGTTCAAGTGGCCCGCTCGTCACGTATTGGCGGTCCCGCGCCAGGGCCGGCCGGGTTTTCATTGCCCGGCGCGGCGGTTTGGGCGAAAATGCCGTCCTTTCACTTTCCGGCGCGTCGGGCCTGGCCCGATTCCGCCCTCAGTCTTGCAAATCACAGGAGTTGTTCATGCCCAGTCGTCGTGACCGAGCCAATGCCATTCGTGCCCTGAGCATGGATGCCGTGCAGAAAGCCAACAGTGGTCATCCGGGTGCGCCAATGGGCATGGCGGATATCGCCGAAGTGCTCTGGAGGGACTTCCTCAAGCACAACCCGAGCAACCCGCAGTGGGCCGACCGTGACCGTTTCGTGCTGTCCAACGGCCATGGCTCGATGCTGATCTACTCGCTGCTGCACCTGACCGGCTACGACCTGTCCATCGACGATCTGAAGAACTTCCGCCAGCTGCACAGCAAGACCCCGGGGCACCCCGAGCTGGGCTATACCCCCGGCGTGGAGACCACCACCGGACCGCTGGGGCAGGGCATTGCCAACGCTGTGGGCTTCGCCCTGGCGGAAAAGATCATGGCCGCCCAGTTCAACCGTCCCGGCCACGAGATTGTCGATCACGAGACCTACGTGTTCCTCGGCGACGGCTGCATGATGGAGGGGATTTCCCACGAGGTCTGCTCCCTGGCCGGCACCCTCGGGCTGAACAAGCTGACTGCCTTCTACGACGACAACGGCATTTCCATCGACGGGGAAGTCCACGGCTGGTTCACCGACGATACCCCGCGTCGCTTCGAGTCCTACGGCTGGCAGGTGATCCGCAACGTCGACGGCCATGACGCCGATGAGATCAGGACCGCCATCGAGACTGCGCGCAAGAGCGACAAGCCGACCCTGATCTGCTGCAAGACCATCATCGGGTTTGGTTCGCCCAACAAGCAGGGCAAGGAGTCCTCCCACGGCGCTGCGCTGGGTGAGGAGGAGATCGCGCTGACCCGCCAGGCGCTGGGCTGGAGCCACGGTCCGTTCGAGATTCCCGCTGATATCTACGCCGAATGGGATGCCCGCGAAGCCGGTGCCCGCGCCGAGCAGCAGTGGAATGAGAAGTTCGCCGCCTACGAGGCCGAATTCCCGGAGCTGGCCGCCGAGTTCAAGCGGCGCATGGCCGGTGACCTGCCGGCGGACTTCGAAGAGAAGGCCAGCGCCTACATCCGTGAAGTGGCCGAGAAGGGCGAGAACATCGCCAGCCGCAAGGCCAGCCAGAACTGCCTGAATTTCTTCGGCCCGCTGCTGCCCGAGCTGCTGGGCGGCTCCGCCGACCTGGCCGGCTCCAACCTGACCCTGTGGAACGGCTGCAAGCCGGTGGTCGAGGAAGATGCCTCCGGCAACTACATGTACTACGGCGTGCGCGAGTTCGGCATGGCCGCCATCATGAACGGTGTGGCCCTGCACGGCGGTCTGATCCCCTACGGCGCGACTTTCCTGATGTTCATGGAATACGCGCGCAACGCGGTGCGGATGTCGGCGCTGATGAAGCAGCGGGTGATCTACGTGTTCACCCACGACTCCATCGGTCTGGGCGAGGACGGCCCGACTCACCAGCCGGTCGAACAGCTGACCAGCCTGCGCACCACGCCGAACCTGGACACCTGGCGCCCGGCCGATACCGTCGAATCGGCAGTGGCCTGGAAGCACGCGCTGCAGCGCAAGGACGGCCCCAGCGCGCTGATCTTCTCGCGGCAGAACCTGCCGTGCCATATCCGCGACAACGAGACCGAAGCGGCCATCGCCCGCGGCGGGTACATCCTCAAGGATTGCGCCGGCGAGCCGGAACTGATCCTGATCGCCACCGGCTCGGAAGTCGGCCTGGCCATGCAGGCCTGGGAGAGGCTGAACGAGCAGGGCCGCCGTGTGCGCGTGGTGTCCCTGCCCTGTACCAGCGTGTTCGACCAGCAGGACGCCGAGTACCGCCAGAAGGTGCTGCCGCTGGAAGTGGGCGCGCGCATCGCCATCGAAGCTGCCCACGCCGACTACTGGTACAAGTACGTGGGTCTGGACGGCCGCATCATCGGCATGCACACCTACGGCGAGTCGGCCCCGGCCGGTCAGCTGTTCGAGGAGTTCGGCTTCACCGTGGAGAACATCCTGCTGGTGGCTGAAGAGCTGCTCGAAGACGAGTGAGCATGCCCGCCGCCCGACCCTATCGCATCGCCCTGAACGGCTACGGCCGGATCGGGCGGTGCGTGCTGCGCGCCCTGCATGAGCGCGGTGGCGAGCACATGCAGATCGTCGCCCTGAACGACCTGGCCGACCAGGCCAGCGTCGAGTATCTGACCCGGTTCGACTCCACCCACGGGCGCTTCCCCGGCGAGGTGCGGGTGGACGGCGACTGCCTGCACATCAACGGCCACTGCGTCCAGGTGCTCTGTGCACCGCAGCCTGAAGACATCGACTGGGCGGCGCTGAATATCGACCTGCTGCTGGAATGCTCGGGGCAGTACACCACACGCGATGATGCCGAACGGTTTGTCCAGGCCGGGGCGCCACGGGTGCTGTTCTCCCAGCCGATGGCCAATGCCGAGGCGGTGGAGGCCACTCTGGTGTACGGGGTCAACCACGACCTGCTGCCGACCGACGCCCGGCTGATTTCCAACGCCTCCTGCACCACCAACGCCAGCGTGCCGGTGCTGAATCTGCTCAACCGCGAGCTGGGTCTGGAGCAGGTGTCGATCACCACCATCCATTCGGCGATGAATGATCAGCCGGTCATCGATGCCTATCATCACGCCGACCTGCGCCGCACCCGCTCTGCCTTCCAGTCGGTCATCCCGGTTTCTACCGGGCTGGCGCGCGGGATCGAGCGGTTGCTGCCGGAGCTGGCCGGCCGGGTACAGGCCAAGGCCATGCGGGTGCCGACGGTCAACGTCTCGGCACTGGACATCACCCTGCAGACCACCCGCGATACCAGCGTGGCAGAAGTGAACCGACTGCTGGAAAAGGCATCTGAGTCTGAGTATTTCGGCCTGCTGGGCTATACCGAGTTGCAGCATGCCAGTTGTGATTTCAACCATGACCCGCATTCGGCGATCGTCGATGGCAGCCTGACCGGCATGTCCGGCCCGCGGCTGGTCAACCTGCTGGTGTGGTTTGATAACGAATGGGGCTTTGCCAACCGCATGCTGGATGTGGCGCAGTACTGGCTGCGGAAGCTGGATGGCAAGGACAACCCGGCCAATTCCTGATTATTTCTATTTCGATTTTGACAAGGAGCTGCAGATGTCGGTACTGACCATGGGTGAACTGAACCTGGAGGGCAAGCGGGTCCTGATCCGCGAAGACCTCAACGTGCCGGTGAAGAACGGTCAGGTTGCCAGCGACGCCCGGATTGTTGCCTCCCTGCCCACCATCAGGCTGGCGCTGGAAAAGGGCGCGGCGGTGATGGTCTGCTCGCATCTTGGCCGTCCGGAAGAGGGCGTGTTCAGTGAAGAGAACAGCCTGGCCCCGGTCGCCGACTACCTGAGCAAGGCGCTGGGCCGCGAGGTACCGCTGGTGCGTGACTACCTCAATGGCGTCGAGGTGCAGCCGGGGCAGGTGGTGCTGCTGGAGAACGTGCGCTTCAACAACGGCGAGAAGAAGAACACCGACGAGCTGGCAAAACAATATGCCGCGCTCTGCGACGTCTTCGTCATGGACGCCTTCGGCACCGCCCACCGCGCCCAGGGTTCCACCCATGGCGTGGCCAGGTTTGCCCCTGTGGCCTGTGCCGGTCCGTTGCTGGCCGCCGAGCTGGACGCCCTGGCCCGCGCGCTGGACAAGCCGGCCAAGCCCATGGCGGCCATCGTTGCCGGCTCCAAGGTGTCCACCAAGCTGGACGTGCTCAACGCCCTGTCCGAGAAGTGCGACCAGCTCATCGTCGGCGGCGGTATCGCCAACACCTTCCTTGCCGCTGCCGGCCTGCCGGTGGGCAAATCCCTGTACGAAGCCGAGCTGGTCGACACCGCCCGGGCCATTGCCGAGAAGGTCAGCGTGCCGCTGCCGGTGGATGTGGTGGTGGCCAAGGCCTTCGCCGAGGATGCCGAAGCCACCGTCAAGCGGGTGGCCGATGTGGCCGATGACGACATGATCCTGGACATCGGCCCGCAGACCGCGGCCAGTTTTGCCGAGCTGCTGAAGTCCTCCGGTACCATCCTGTGGAACGGCCCGGTCGGGGTGTTCGAATTCGACCAGTTCGGCGAGGGAACGCGGGTGCTGGCCGAAGCCATTGCCGACAGCGAAGGTTTCTCCATCGCCGGTGGCGGCGACACCCTGGCGGCGATCGACAAGTACGGCGTCGCCGAGCGCATTTCCTATATTTCCACTGGCGGTGGCGCCTTCCTCGAGTTTGTCGAAGGCAAGGTATTGCCAGCGGTAGAGATCCTGCAGCAACGCAGTTGATCGCCAACGCAGTGCCCGGCCACCCCGGGCACTTGCAGCACATGGTCTGCTGCGGCAGGCTACACCACGGATTCATGAGTTCAGTTAACCGGAGAATACAATCATGGCTTTGATCAGCTTGCGCCAGATGCTGGACCACGCTGCCGAGTACGGCTACGGCGTCCCGGCCTTCAACGTCAACAACCTCGAGCAGATGCGCGCGATCATGGAAGCGGCTGACAAGACCGACTCCCCGGTGATCGTCCAGGCCTCTGCCGGTGCCCGCAAGTACGCTGGTGCGCCCTTTCTGCGCCACCTGATCCTTGCCGCCATCGAAGAGTTTCCGCACATCCCGGTGTGCATGCACCAGGACCACGGCACCAGCCCTGCGGTATGCCAGCGCTCCATTCAGCTGGGCTTTTCCTCGGTCATGATGGACGGCTCGCTCGGCGAAGATGGCAAGACGCCGACCAGCTACGAGTACAACGTCGACGTGACCCGTCGCACCGTACAGATGGCCCATGCCTGCGGCGTCTCGGTCGAAGGCGAACTGGGGTGCCTGGGCAGCCTGGAGACCGGCCAGGCCGGTGAAGAAGACGGCATCGGTGCCGAAGGTACACTGGACCTGGAGCAGATGCTGACCGATCCGGAAGAGGCCGCCGACTTCGTCAAGCAGACCAAGGTTGACGCCCTGGCGATCGCCATCGGCACCAGCCACGGCGCCTACAAGTTCAGCCGTCCGCCGACCGGCGACATCCTGGCCATCGACCGCATCAAGGCGATCCACGAGCGCATCCCCAACACCCACCTGGTGATGCACGGCTCCTCCTCGGTACCCCAGGAGTGGCTGGCGGTGATCAACGAATACGGCGGCGACATCAAGGAAACCTACGGCGTGCCGGTCGAGGAAATCGTTGAAGGCATCAAGTACGGCGTGCGCAAGGTCAACATCGACACCGACCTGCGTCTGGCCTCCACCGGTGCCATGCGCCGCTTCCTGGCTCACAACCGCAGCGAATTCGATCCGCGCAAGGTGCTCAGCGAAACCGTCAAGGCCATGCGTGACATCTGCATTGCCCGTTACGAAGCCTTTGGCACCGCCGGCAATGCATCGAAAATCAAGCCGATCAGCCTGGAAGCCATGTACCAGCGCTATGAGAGCGGCGAGCTGGACCCGAAGATCAACTGATCTGAGGATCGGGACATCGGAAAGGGCCGGGGATTATCTCGAAGCAGCGTATGCGCCGGCACCGCCGCTGGCCGAGATGGAACTCGGCCTTCCAGCCGTCCGGGATTGTCGAGTTCCATCTCGACGAAGCGTACGCGCCGGTACCGCCGCTGGCCGAAATGGAACTCGGCCCTCCAGCTGTCCGGGACCGTCGAGTTCCATCTCGACGAAGCGTGCGCGCCGGCACCGCCGCTGGCCGAGATGGAACTCGGCCCTCCAGCTGTCTGGGATTGTCGAGTTCCATCTCGACGAGGCGTGCGCGCCGGCACCTCCGCTGGCCGAGATGGAACTCGGCCTTCCAGCTGTCTGGGATCGTCGAGTTCCATCTCGACGAAGCGTGCGCGCCGGTACCGCCGGTGGCCGAGATGGAACTCGGCCTTCCAGCCGTCCCGGGAACCTTTGACACAACGCCCATGCCGGCGATCTCTCGCCGGCCGTTAAACCAGAGACCACACATGTCCCAATCCGACGACGATGCCGACGCGGCATTCACCCACGAGAAGCTGCTGGAAGCGGTAGAGAACCAGCTGGCGGAGGGTGCACCCGCTGCTGCCCAGGCTACCCTGAACAAACTGACGCTGGTGGGCTATGAGCGCGCCGACAGTCTGGATCTGATGGCCCAGGTGCTGGCCTTTCATATCAACCGGATGCTTGAGCAGGACGCTCCCTTCGATCTGGAAGGCTATGAGCGATCCCTGCGCAATCTGCCGGATCTGCCTGACAAGGAATAAGCGATGTCACCTGTTGCGATACTGCGCGTAGCGCTCTTCTATTTGCTGGCGGTTTTGCTGGCGACCATTCTCGGGGGCTTGGCCCAGGCTCAGATAGAGCTGGCCGGCCTGGCCGACGCACCCGCCACCTTTGGCGAGCGGCTCGCGGCCACCTGGCAACTGCTGCCGGAGCTGCTGCCGACGCTGGCGGCGATGCTGGCGGCGGCCTTCATCATTACCCTGCCGATCGCCGAAGCGCTGGCACGGATATTCCGGCCCTGGCGCTGGCTGCTGTTCGGGGTGGCCGGAGCGGCGGGGCTCTGGGCTGCGTACAGGGTCGTGGATGGTTTTCTGCCACAGCTGGCCGTCACCACGCCTGGCCAGGGCTGGCAATGGGCAGCGGTACTGGTAGCGGTTGCCATCGGCAGCTGGCTGTTCGGCCACCTGACCAGGCCCAGAGCCCGGCGCGGACTGCGCGTACTGGGCTGAGGCGCGCCCAAGGAGGGCCGGGTTCCATCCCGGCCACAGGGTTGCCGGCGAGTACGCTGCGTCGAGACGGAACTCGACGATCCTGGTTTTCCGGAGGGCCGGGTTCCATCCCGGCCGCTGGGGTTGCTGGGAATGCGTTGCGTGGAGGTGGAGTTCGACGCTCCCGGGTTACAGTAACCGCACCTTGAACTTTCTGCCTTTGATCTTTCCGGCCTCCAGCCGCTCCAGCGCGGTATTTGCCAGGTCCCAGCGTATCGCCACCAGCGCCTGAAAATCGCTGATGCTGATCTTGCCGATGGCATCCCCGGGCAGGCCGGCGTCGCCGGTCAGGGCGCCGAGCAGGTCGCCGGGGCGGACCTTGTCCTTGCGGCCACCAGCCACGGCAAGGGTGCGCATGGGCGGCAGCAGCGGCGGGTCCAGCCGCTCCGGCAGCCGATCCAGCGCATGCCATTCCAGCGGTTCGCCCAGGGCTTCCTCGATGCGCCGCGCGCGGCCCTGCTCGGCAGGTGCGACCAGACTCAGGGCCAGGCCCGGCTGACCGGCCCGGCCGCTCCGGCCGATGCGGTGGGTATGCACGGCCGGGTCTGGCGACAGCTCGGCGTTGATCACCGCAGCCACCCCTTCGATATCGATCCCCCTTGCGGCCACGTCTGTGGCGACCAGTACGCTGCAACTCTGGTTGGCGAACAGCGCGAGCACCTGGTCGCGCTCGCGCTGTTCCATGTCGCCATGCAGCGCCAGGGCACTGACCCGATTGCTGTTGAGCAGCTGCTGAAGTTCCTGACATTGCTGCCGGGTCTGGCAGAACACCATGCAGGGTTGCGGACGTTCCCCGGCCAGCAGGCGCAGTACCGCCCGGGCGCGCTCGGCCGGATCGATCTCGTAGAAGCGCTGGGAAATGGGGTTCTCCACAACGGCGTCCTCGATGACCACCTGCTGCGGATCACGCATGAAGCGACCGGCCAGGCTCTCGATGCCGGCCGGGTAGGTGGCGGAGAACAGCAGCGTCTGCCGCCGTGCCGGCGTGGCCTCGATGATTTCGCTGATGGCGTCGATGAAGCCCATGTCGAGCATGCGGTCGGCTTCATCCAGTACCAGGCAGTTGAGCCGGTCCAGTGCCAGCGTGCCACGTTGCAGATGGTCACGCACCCGCCCCGGTGTACCCACGATGATCTGCGCGCCCTGCTCAAGGGAGGCCGCCTGCGGACCGAAGGGCGTGCCGCCGCACAGGGTCAGGATCTTCACGTTGCCGATGCCCCGGGCCAGCGCACGCAGGGCATCGGCGGTCTGGCTGGCCAGCTCCCGGGTGGGGCTCAGCACCAGCGCCTGGCAGCCGAGGAATGCAGGGTTGAGCGGTGCCAGCAGGCCGATACCGAATGCGGCGGTCTTGCCGCTGCCGGTGCGCGAGCGGGCGATCAGGTCCCCGCCGGCGAGGATGACGGGCAGGGACGCGCTCTGCACGGGCGTCATCTGCTCGTATCCGAGGCGCTTGATGCTGTCCAGCAGCGCGGCGGGGAGAGGGAGGGTGGCAAACGGGGAATGGCTCACATCAGGGACCTGCAGGGAAAGGGCAGCAGAGTGTAACAGATGGCTTTGGCGGTATCGCGGATTGTCAGTTTCTGATGCGGGACTTGCGAAAGCCGCCATGGGAGGTGAAAGAGCCGGTATCACCCGTCAGCCAGTAGCGGGTCGCCCTGTAGCAGGCCTGCAGAGGGGATACATGGTAGCTGCGTATTTTCTGGTAGGCCCAGCGCCAGCTCTTCTCGCGGTTGCTCATCTTCTCACTGCCTGTTTCGGGGTCACGGGACCCAATGACTAATACGGGCAGGGACTACTCGCACGGTGACCACTCACCTGCGACTCCGACTCTTCCTTGTGCCATGGCCAACTCAGGATGGTTTCGTTCCAGCCCAGCAAAGGGCTTTGAGGCAACTGGCCGATAATGGTTCATTTATATGTTTTTTGCCAAGCGCTCAACAATGCTGTGATTCTTTTGCGACAGAATGGGCGGTGCGGCTCTTTATTTTGCTACCTTTCGTCGGATCGGCGATCATGCCGCGGCGAGACGGTCTGCAGCTCCCGTTTCAGTTCGGCGATACGTTGGTCCTTGCCTCCCAGATGCTGTTGACCCAGCCCTGGAAGTAACTGCGGAACGCGGGATCCTCGCTGTAATCGCCGTGGAACAGGTCGGCTGGCAATGTCTGGGAGCGGATGTCCACCAGGACCCTGGGTACTCTGCCGCTGACCAGCGCCCAGAAGCCGGGCGGCGACTGCTCCGGATAGACAATGGTGACATCCAGCAGGGAGCGCATCTGCTCCCCCAGAGCGGCGGCAACGAAGGCGATGCCGCCGGACTTGGGCCGCAGCAGATGGCGGTAGGGAGAGCCCTGCGCCCGATGCTTCTGCTCGGTGAACCGCGTGCCTTCAAGGAAGTTGACCACCGTGACCGGCAGGTTGCGGAACTTCTCGCAGGCCCGGCGGGTGATTTCCAGGTCCTTGCCGCGGTCTTCGGGGTGCCTTGCCAGGTGAGCCTTGCTGTAGCGCTTCATGAAGGGGTAATCCAGAGCCCAGAAGGCCAGACCGAGAAATGGGGTCCAGATCAGTTCCTTCTTCAGGAAGAACTTGAAATACGGCGTCCGGCGGTTGAACGACTGCACCAGCGCCGGGATGTCCACCCAGGACTGGTGGTTGCTGATCACCAGGTACGAGTGGTCCCGATGTAGCTCGGCGTCATAGCGTATGTCCCAGACGGTAGGCAGCATGAGACGGAAGATGGCCTTGTTGATCTCGGCCCAGGTCTCGGCGATCCACATGACCCAGCGGGAGCTCCAGCGGCGGACACCCTGGTGCGGGACCACAACCTTGATCACGGCCAGCACCATCATGGGGCCGATACCGATCAGGGTGTTCAGCAGAACGAGCAGGCAGGTGAGGGTGCCGGTCATCCAGTGGGGCATATATCAGTCCTCAAGCGACAAATCGGCCCCAAGCATAAACGACTTTTGCCGGTGGTGCGGCTTCACTCGGAAAGGGTATTGAAAGTGCAGGCCATTACATTAAAGGATGGGGGCATCGACCATCAGGAGAGGGGAGCTGAGCCATGACCCGCGGCACCTTGGGTTCCTGCACCGGCGAGATGGCCGTGGACCAGCCGGAAGTCGGCCAGCAGCTGATGCTGGCACGCCTGCTGCTGGCCGGTCTCGGCGGTTTCATGCTCTGTGTACCCTGGCTTCACCCGCAGCTGTACTGGGTTGGCTGGGTCGCCTGGCTGCCTGTGCTCTGGGCGCTGCGCGACACCGGGCCGCGGGCTGCGCTGCTGCTGGGCTGGGTGGCCGGTACAGTCTGTTTCGCCGGCGGCAGTTATTGGTTGGCCGGGTTCATGGTGAACCTCAAGCAGATCAGCCCAGCCACCAGCGTGCTGCTCGCCGCCCTGTTCTGGGGCTACCTCGGCCTGAGCATAGGGCTTGCCTGCATGCTCTACCGCTGGTTGCTGCTGCGCCTCGGCGGTTGGGAGCTGCTGGCCTTCCCGCTCAGCCTGGTGGCGGTCATGGCGCTCTATCCGATGCTGTTCAAGACCCACTTCGCCGATGGCCAGGTCAACTTCCTGCCCGCCCTGCAGGCGGTCGAGCTGACCGGTGCAGCGGGTCTGGACGCGGTGATGGCGCTGTTTGCGGTGCTGCTGTACCGGCTTGTCATCAAGCGTGCGGTACGCACCGGCCCCCAGTCGGTCGTTGCCAATCGTCTGGCCTGGCTGCTGGTGCTGGGCTGGCTGGGTTACGGCCTGGTCGCGGTACAGAGCTGGGATCAGCGCATTCAGCAATGGGATACCCGCCGCATCGGCCTGGTGCAGCCCGACGACGCCATTACTCTGGACATACCCGAGCCGCCCCCGGGCTACAGCCGCGAGTACCCCTGGGAAATGGAAGCGACGGAACGGCTGGTGGCAGCCGGCGCCGAGTGGGTGGCCTGGCCCGAAGCGCGCTACAAGGGCTATTTCGACAACTACTCGGTGCGCCAGCGCTACGGGCGGGAAGTGGCCCGCACCGGCGTACCGCTCATTTTCCATGACGTGGAGCGCCGCTGGCTGAACGCCGAACAGACCAGCTACAACACCGTGGCATTGCTGGATGGCCAGGGCGAGCTCGCTGCCCGCTATCGCAAGATGCTGCGCATGCCCTTCGGCGAGTATCTGCCCGAGCCCTGGTCATGGCCGCTGCTGCGGTCGATCAACGACCGTGTGTTCGGCGAGTTCCTGCGGCCGCTCGGCGCCGGTGACGAGCATGTGGAGTTTGTGCTGAACGGCATGCGGGTGATGCCGATGGTCTGTTACGAGGCGGCCTTTAACGATTTCGTCGCAGGGGCGGTGGACGATGACGGGGCGGGCAAGGTGCTGCTGTTCCTGTCCCAGGACAACTGGTTCGGTGAGAGCTCGCAGCCCCTGCAGCACGGGAACATGTCGATCCTGCGCGGGGTGGAGAACCGTCTGCCCATGGTTCACCTGATCAACAACGGGCCGTCGGTCGCGACCGCCCCCAACGGCCGGGTGCTGGCCCGGGGGCCGGCTTTCAACCGGGCAGAGCTGCTGGTGAGGGTGCCCTTCGACAGTGCCTCAGGGGGCAGCTTCTTCAGCCGCTATCCGGGCGCCTTCATCAACACGGTTTATGCAATCCTGGCCGGATTGGTGCTGTATGCGCTGTGGCGTCGCCGGACCGATCAGGCCACCAGGCCGGCGCTGTAGCCCGATGACCAGGCCCACTGGAAATTGAACCCGCCCAGGTGGCCCGTGACATCCAGTACTTCGCCGATGAAATACAGCCCGGGACAGTGTCTGGCCTCCATGGTGCGGGAGCTGATCGCATCGGTATCCACGCCACCGAGGGTGACTTCGGCGGTGCGGTAGCCCTCGGTGCCTGACGGCCTCAGCTCCCAGCCGTTGAGCTGATCGGCGATGCCCATCAACAGCTTGTCGCTGAACTCCGCCAGTGTCCGTTCCCCCGCCTCGGTCCACCACAGCTCCTGCAGCTCGGTCACCAGTGCGCGCCCGAGTTTCCCGGCCAGTACCGTCCTGAGCAACTGGCGTGCCTGATGCTGCTTGGCTTCTCGCAGCCAGGTCCGGGCGTCGGTACCGGGCAGCAGGTCGATGGTGATCCGGTCGCCGGCCTCCCAGTAGCTGGAGATCTGCAGGATCGCCGGGCCGCTTATGCCCCGGTGGGTGAACAGCATGTTCTCCGTGAAGCTCTGGCCGTTGCAGCTCACCGTGACCTCCAGAGCCAGGCCCGACAACCGCTCGCACAGCCCCTTGAGCTGATCGGTGAACATGAAGGGCACCAGACCCGCGCGCCTTGCTATCAGGGGAAGCCCGAACTGTTCGGCTATCTGGTAACCGATGCCACTGCCGCCCAGAGTCGGGATCGACAGCGCACCGCTGGCAACTACCAGTGACTGGCAATCGATGCGCAGTGGCCGTTCCTGCTGGTGACAGGTGAGTCGGTAGCGCAGGGGTGGGTCCTCCAGCGGCTCCACACCCAGGATATCGCAGTGGATGCGGATCTCCACACCCGCCTGGGCGCATTCATCCAACAGCATGTTGAGAATGTCCTTTGCCGAGTCCCGGCAGAACAGCTGGCCATGCTTGCGCTCTTCATAGGGAATGGCGTGGCGCTCGACCATGCCGATGAAGTCCCATTGGGTGTAACGCTTGAGCGCGGCCTTGCAGAAGTGCGGGTTGCCGGAAATGAAGTTCGACGGTTCCACCTGATAGTTGGTGAAATTGCAGCGCCCCCCGCCGGACATGAGAATCTTCTTGCCCGGCCTGTTGGCCTTTTCCACCACCAGCACCCGCCGGCCACGCTGGGCGGCGGTGGCTGCGCACATCAGCCCGGCGGCACCGGCGCCTATGATCACCACATCAAAGCAGAGGGAGGAGACTTGCACTGTGTATCCGTGTCGATATCAACAAAAAGACGGTGGGTTCCGCCTCGGGCGCGCATGGTAGCACGCCGCCCCCTTCGTGTTGTGCGGTGCCTGCTGCTATTTGAGCTGGGCCTTCTGTCGCCAGGCGGGCAACGGAGGCCGGCGCGCCGAGTTGCATACGGACTGTTCGGGCACCGCAAAGGGGCGGCACCACCAGAAGGTCGAGCTGCTGCTCGGGGTCTGCATTCGTGCAGGGTTCGGTTTCCACATGACAGGACTCCTGTTCAGCGTTGGATCTTCTCCACCGGCATGACGATGAGATCGTAGAGCCGCCAGTCCAGTGCGGCCGCCTGGGCTACCAGCTGCTGTGCCCGATGGGCGACCTGCTGCTCCGGCGCGAATACCACGAAGATTTCACCTCCGACCAGGTGGCCCTCCTCGCGCAGGCGCGCTTCCACGTCGAGAATGTCGGGCTCGCTGCGCAGCGACTCGGCAATGGCCTGTTCCAGACCCAGCGGTTCGCCGCTGAAGATGTCGGTGGGTCGCTGATCCATGAGGGTACGCATGGCTGTACGCAACTGCATGACACCGTCTTTCAGGACATCCAGCGAGATAATGGCCGCGGCCACAGAGTCGGCCCACCAGAAGCCCATGCCGATGCCCAGCACACCGACGATGGCCGCGGCGGAGGTGATCCAGTCGGCCTTGTTCATGTTTGCGTCCGCGTACAGGGTGCGCTCATGCAGTGCCCTGGCCAGCGGCAGTTTCAGCCGACCGAGGATCAGCGGAGGGGTGAGGGAATAGAGGAGCGCGGCGATCATGACCCAGCCGCCCCAGATCGGATACTGCCAGTCGAACAGCTGGAAGTGGCCGATGCTCGGGTGCTCCTGCCTGAGCAGGCTGCCCAGCGAGCTGGTCAGCATGAACAGGCCGAACATCAGGATGGCCGCGGCGGCGGCAAGAAAGGCCAGCAATATCGCCCGACTGTGGCCGTAGGGGTGTTGCTCGTCGGGAGGCAGGTGGCGCACGCGCATGGCGAGCAGGAACACCACCGGTGGAATCAGTGCCAGCAGGTCCTCCAGCATGGCCATCTTCATCGCCTGGGAGGCGCCCATGGACAGATACATGGCCAGCACGATACTCAGCACGAAGAAGATCGAGATCCACTCCAGGCGGATCGCCTTTCTCAGCAGCCGTTCCTTCTCGGGCGGCAGCCGGTATCCCTGACGTACTCTCATGGCGGCGACGCCTCACGCAGACGGGGCAGGAAGCGCTGTGGATCCCGATGGTCGAACAGGAAACGCTCAAGCTCCATCAGCAGGGCATTTTCGCCCGGGGCGCTGAGGATGAGATGCTTGCCGCGCGCGCCGTCCTGACGATTGTCGATGAAGTAGGGGAAGGTCTGGCCGACCTCGGCCTGCCATGGATGGGCTGCCGAAAAGCCGCCGATCAGCAAGTCCAGGTCGAAGTTCTTCAGTGCCTCGATCTGCTGCTCCACACCAGCGTGATGCCATTGCACCTGCAGCCCGAGCTGGTCGGCAAATTCGCTGATCAGTTCACTCTCCATACCGCCGGGTGCGCCTGGCGGGTTCGGTTCGACCCAGGGCGGATTGGCGACGACCCCCACTCTCAGCGCGCCACGCTGCTCGGCAGCGGCCAGCGAGTCGCGGGGATCATCCGGCCAGCGGTCACAGCCCGACAACACCAGCAGCAGAGCCAGCGCAGCGGCTGTGGTGAAGGCGGATACAGGAAAACGAACCAACATCATCTCTACCTCTTCGGGGTACAGACTCAGACCTGATAACCGATGCGGGAGTTCAGGCAATCCGTGACCGCCCGGCGGTTGCTGCCAGCCGGTGGAAAAAGACCACCAGCCGGCCGGACAACTGACGTAAAATCCGGTCTTTTCCAATCAACGGGACTGCACGATGGGACGCGCCTATCAGAATCGCAAGGAATCCATGGCCAAGACGGCCGACGCCAAGACCAAGATCTACAGCAAGTACGCTCGGGAGATCTATGTATGCGCCAAGTCGGGCGGAACCGACCCAGCGGGCAACCTGGCGCTGCGCGGGCTGATCGAGCGGGCCAGGAAGGATCAGGTGCCGGCGCACGTGATCGAGAAGGCGATCGACAAGGCTTCGGGCGGCGGCGGCGAGGATTTTGCCGTTGCGCGGTATGAGGGCTTCGGCCCGGGCAACTGCATCGTCATCGTCGAGTGCCTGACCGACAACCCCAACCGTACCATTGCCGACGTGCGCCACTGCTTCACCAAGACCAGGTGCAAGATGGGCACCCCCGGCAGTGTCAGCCACATGTTCGACCACTGCGCCATCCTGGCCTTCCGCAGTGATGACGAGGAAGCGGTGCTTGAGGCCCTGATGATGGCTGACGTGGATGTCACCGACATCGAGAACGAGAACGGTCTGATCACCGTGTTCACCCCCAACACCGAATATGCCAGGGCGCGTCAGGCGTTGACCGATGCGCTGGGGGATATCGACTTCGAGGTGGACGAGATCCAGTTCCTGCCGCAGACCTCCACCCCGATCAGCGACGAGGACAGGCCGATGTTCGAGCGGTTCGTCGACATGCTCAACGATCTGGACGATGTGCAGAACATCTACCACAACGCAGAACTCTAGGAATCGGTTGCCGCGCCCGGCTCAGGGGCCCAGCGCCAGCTCGATGCTCTGCCAGGGGATGAAGCGGCCCTGGTCGGCAGCATGATCCCAGCGGGTCAGGCGACAGCGACGGGGCGTGCCGGGTGAATACTCGATGACATTCACCGAGTTGGGAATGGCGCCGCGCACCCGTTCCGAGATGCCGGTGCCGGCCTGGATGGCCCAGGCCCTGCGCTCCGGGTGGCTGCCGCCCAGAAGCACCTGATAGGGCAGGTGGATATGCCCCGCCAGCAGCAGGTCCATGCCGGCGTCCACCCAGGCGGGCACCGCCTGATCCCGGCCGATCAGCAGGTTGTCCACGTCTGTTTCCTCCACCGCCCGTACCGGGTGGTGCATCATCACTATCCTCAGCTGGGCGCTGCGGGCCTGGCGCAGCTGCTGTTCGACCCGCCGGATCTGCACCGCAGACACTTCACCATTCTTGTGACGCGCCGCCCGGGTGGTATTCACGCAGGCCACCAGCAGTTGATCGGTCTCGAGCACGGGCTCCAGCTGGCTGCCGAAGGCCCGGCGGTAATTGCCGTAGGGGTTCAGCAGCCGGGCGGGCAGGTTGAACAACGGCAGGTCATGGTTGCCGGGCACCGCCAGCACGGGCACCTGAAGCCGTTCGACGAAGGCCCTGGCCGCCGCGAACTGGCTCCGGCGGGCGCGCTGGGTTATGTCCCCGCTGAGCAGGTAGAGGCTGGGCTGCAGTTCCTCCCCCAGTCGCAACAGCGCCTCGGTCACTGCAGGGTTCTCGGTGCCGAAGTGCAGGTCCGACAGATGCAGGATGCGCGTCATGGATGCTCCAGCGGTTCGGCGGTACGCGGGATCAGCAGGGGCAGTACCTGCTGCTCGATACTGAACTGCAGCGGCGTGCGCATCCGCAGGATTTCCCCGTCGACCGCCACCTTGACCCAGCGCGGGCGGTTGCCCAGGTAGGTGGTCATGTTCTCGAAGCAGATACTGATGACATTCTCCGCCTCGCCCATGCGGCTGAGCATGCCCTGCAGCAGCAACAGATAGAGCGCACCGGTGCCGACCGGCCGGGAGGCCAGCGCAATCAGGTGATCCCTGTCGTCTGCTGGCTCGGGATCAATGCCGATCTGCTGCAGCTGCAGCGGGTTGTTGCACACCACCAGGGTCGGCGTGCGCAGGCGCTGATGCCGGCCGCCATGGTCCAGCTGGATGTCCAGTTGACGGTGGGCGCGGGCGAGGGTGACCAGCGCCGAGAGCAGCGCCACCCAGCGGCTGCGACCGAAGCGCTGCTTGTACAGTTCGCGGTCCTCCAGCAGCCGCGGATACAGCCCGAGACTGGCATTGACCAGGAAATAGCGGTCGTTCACCCGCCCCAGACTGACGTACTCCAGGCGGGCGGAGAGCAGCTCGTGCACGGCTTGCTCGGTGTCCTGGGATATGCCGTGGGTGCGGCCGAAATAATTGAAGGTCCCCTGGGGCAGGACGCCGAAGGGGATGCCCTGGCCGACCACCGCCTGGCACACGGCGTTCAGCGTTCCGTCGCCGCCCACCGCCACCACCACGCCGGAGGTCTGGCGCGCCATCCGCACCGCCCGCGCCGCGGCTCCCGGCAGGTCTGCGCCACGATCGACCACGATCAGCTCGCACTGGCGGCCCGCTTCAGCGCAGGCGGCGCGGATCGCCTGCTGTGTCGCCTCGCAGTTGCGCCTGCCCGAACCGCTGTTCATCACCATGAACAGGGTTTCGGCGCCGGTCAGCTGAACGGAGCGTGCAGAGGGGCTGGCGGCAGGACTGGATGGCACGGTGGCTCCTTCGGCGGATATGGCGGGCGATGGTCAGCGCAGTTGGCTGTCCTTGCTGCCGCGGCGGTTATAGCCGCTGTTGTGCTGCTCCTTGTCCCGTTCGCTCTGACAGGCAATGCACAGGCGAACGCCCGGCAGAGCCTGGCGTCGTGCCTCGGCGATGGCCGCGCCACATTCCTCGCAGTGGGTCAGGCTCTCGCCGGCGGGCAGCCGGCTGCGGGCTCGTTCCACCGCGTCGCTGACGGTATCATCAATCTGATCCTGTACGGCGCCGTCCTGCGCCCATCCGGTAGCCATGGTCACCTCCGGTTTTCTACTGGTACATGAGAACATGATACTCATGGGCAAGCCGATGGGAATCGAAGTGGGGCAGCACGTCGCTCATGCCCTGCCTGACCAGTCGCAGCCAGGCGGCGGGCTGACGGTAATAGGTCGGCAGCAACCTGCCCTCGATGATCTCCATCAGTTGACGATAATCCTCGGCATCCTGGTCGGCGGCATCCAGCTGCGGGTCCGCCGGCGGGATCAGCAGGCAGTTCTCGCCATCGCGGGCGAATTCCGGCACCCAGCCATCGCTGATCGACAGATTGACTGCGCCGTTCATGGCGGCGGTCATGCCGCTGGTGCCGGACGCCTCACGCAGCCGCCGCGGTGTGTTCAGCCAGACATCCGCCCCCTGCTTGAGCTGCCGCGACAGCAACATCTCGTATCCGGTCAGCACCGCAAGACGCGGGTGCTTCCAGCACAGGCGTACCAGACTGTTGAACAGCTCGACGGCCTTGGCATCGAAGGGAAAGGGCTTGCCCGCCCAGATGATCTGCACCGGCAGTTCCCGCTGCTCCATCAGCCGGTTGAAGCGGTACAGGTCATGCAGCAGCAGGTCCGCGCGCTTGTACTCGGCAAAGCGCCTGGCCCAGACGATGGTCAGCACCTGGGGGTCGAACAGTTTGCCGGTCTGATCGGCAACCACCTCGAACAGGCGTCGTTTCAGCTCCCGCTTGCGATCGACCAGGCCGTCATCATCGCCGTCGTCCAGGGCCTGCCGCAGCAGGGGATCCTGCCAGAAGCCGGCATGCTGGGCATTGCTGATGCCGATGATCGGGCACACCCCCGGGTGGTCAGCCCACATGTCTGTGGCGACCCGGGCGTGCAGCTGCGATACGCCATTGGCACGGCCGGCCAGTCGCAATGCGGCCAGCGTATGGCTGAAGGTCTCTCCGTGCATCCCGGTAGCCTCCCGCACGGCCGCCTCGGGCAGACCGCCGAAATAGCCCATGTCATGCAGGAAGCGGAACGGGCTTTCCTCGTTGCCGGCCTTCTCCGGTGTGTGGGTGGTGACGACCACCTGCTTGCGCACTTTCTGCACGCTGCCGAGACGGGCAAGCAGGTGGAACGCCAGGGGCAGGGCATGGGCCTCGTTCAGATGGTAGGTGGCGACGCCGCCGAGCTGGTCCACCAGCTGCGCGCCGCCCAGGCCGAGCACAATGCTCTGTGCCACCCGGGTGGAAGGTTCGGTATCGTACAACCGGTGGGTGATGGTGCGGGCCAGGTAATCGTTTTCGGGAATGTCGGTGGTCAACAGCAGGATGGGCGCGGTGCCGAATACCTGCGGCGGCAGCAGCAGCGCCTTGACCACCACCCGGTGGCCGTTGACCAGCACCTCGGTGCGCAGGCCGGTTTCCTGGAGGAAGGGGTAGTACTTCTTCTGGAACTGCACCCGCATGGTCTGGTCATCATTGCGCACCTGGTCGTAGTAGCCGTACTTCCACAGCATGCCGACGCCGATCAGGTTCTGGCGCAGGTCGTGGGCGCTGCGCATGTGCGAGCCGGCAAGAAAGCCGAGGCCGCCGGCATAGATCTTCAGCGCATGGTCAATGGCATACTCCATCGAGAAGTACGCCACCGCTCGGCGGTATTGCGGATCAGGTCGCCAGGCAACCGGCCAGATGCTGGACATGGTGGGCTCCGTCGAGAGGACTGTGTCCTTTGGACATCCACCGGCTGTGGTTGGTTGCCTGCATCAATCCCTACTGCTGACTCTTGAGCTTCTCGTTTTCCACCGCCGGCGCGGTGTTTTCGCCCTCGTGTACCGCCTTGCGGAAGCCGCTGATGGCGCTGCCCACGTCGTTGCCCAGACCGCGCAGACGCTTGGTGCCGAACAGCATCACCACGATCAGCAGGATGATCAGAAGTTGCCAGATACTGATGCCCATCATATTGCTCTACTCCTCTGTGCTCCGGCCTTTAGTGACCGGAGTGACTGTCATGTGAATCCATCGGCGGGTGCATGTGATCCATGCCTCCATGCTGTGCTGCGGCGGCCTGCGCGAGGAATGCCTCGTCGATATCGTCGAATGCCAGGATCTCGGCGCCCTCATGCTGCGCGGCAAGCTCCTCGGCGGCGGCACGGTCGGCAAAGGCGGCCAGCGAGGCGCCCATCGCTCCCTTCAGCGGCGTGCCGCTGACATACCAGGCCTGGGTGGCATCCACCAGATGCTCGTCGTCCGGCTGGTCCCAGTGGCTGCGGCCCATGTCATGCACGTACAGGCGCGCATCCAGGATGCGGTTTTCCGGTTGCAGCCACCAGCTGAACATTTCCGCCGTGGAGCAGAACTTGCGTACGCCATCGCGCTCCACGGCCTGGCCTTTCGGCCCCGGGAAGTCGGCGATGATCATGCCGCAGATATGGCACTCGTCATCGCCGTGAAAGGCCACCGGATCGTAGGAAATCCGCGTCTGTTCATCGTCTCCGCATCCCGCCAGGGAAAGGCCGAACAGCAGTACCAGCAGAAAACCCAGATGGAAGTTGTAACGGTTTTTCATGACAGTTTTTCTATCCTCTTGTTATGTCAGGCAGAGCGACGCCGGAAGGCGGCGTAGGCCAGCAGCAGAGCCACGCCCGCCCACAGCAGCAGGCACAGCCAGAGCACCGCACCGGGAACCGGCAGATCCTCGGCCAGAGACAGCACGCCGATGGCGTTGCCCCCATCGAAGCCACCGAGGTTGATCAGCCGGTAGATATCGGTCGGGTTCAGCAGCAGAAGCCAGGGCAGCACCTCGGGGTTGAACTTGCCCTCGCTGAATACCAGCAGGGCCAGCAATGCCAGATCGAAGACCAGCACGAAGACGAACCACACCCCGAGTGCCAGCCCTGCGGCGCTGGACTTCTCACCGGCCAGACTGCTGAGCAGGTAGGCCAGCGCCAGGAACGCCCAGCCCAGCAGCGTGGAGGACAGCATGAAGCGACCGAAGGCCCATACCAGCAGATTGACCTCGACATCCTCTACCAGCAGCCCGATGGCCAGCGCGGCACAGCCGAAACCGATCAGGACCGCCAGCGCCAGAATCAGCCCGTGGCCGACGAACTTGCCGAGCAGGATCTGGCCGCGACCGATGGGGTAGGTCATCAACAGCATCAGTGTGCCGCCTTCGTCCTCGCCGACGATGGCGTCATAGGCCAGCAGCAGGGCGATCAGCGGCATCAGGAAGGTCGCCAGACTGGCCAGACTGGCGATGGTCGCCGGAATCGATGTGAAGCCCAGTTGACCGGAGGCCGCGGCGCCCAGCCAGGCAATGCCTACCGCCAATACCGCAAACAGCACACTGATGGCCAGCAACCAGCGGTTGCGCAGGCCGTCGCTGAGTTCCTTGCGTGCGATATTCCATACCTGATTCATGCCTTATCCTCCGCTGCCCTGGCCGCACCGGCGCGCTCGGTGTAGTAGCGATAGAGGTCCTCCAGTGACGGCTGGAGGATCTCGATATCACTGGGCTGATCCTGATTCAGCAATTGGCGCAGCAGTTGCACCTTGACGGCGGAGCTGCCGGTGAACTCGATACTGTCGCTGCCCAGGGGGCGCGAGGTGCTGCCGTTGACGCTCAGGCTCTGCAGCACCTGTTCGCGCTGTTGCAGACCGCTGGCGCGGATGCGGGATGGCAGCTGAGCCTCGTTGCGCAGGCTGGCCAGGGTACCCACCGCTTCCAGCTGGCCGCCGGCGAGAATCGCCGCCCGGTTGATATGCGCCTCCACCCCGGGCAGCACATGGGAGCAGAGAATCACACTGGTGCCCTGCTGGCGCAGTTTGTCGATCAGCACATACAGGTCCTGGGTGGCAATCGGGTCGAGCCCGACGGTGGGCTCGTCCAGCAGCAGCAGACGGGGCTCGCCCAGCAGTGCCTGGGCCAGACCCAGACGCTGACGCATGCCCTTGGAGTAGGTCTTCACGCGGCGGTCGGCGGCATGGGCCAGGCCTACCTGTTCCAGCAGTTGGTCGGCCTGCTGCCGGGCGGCGCCCTTGATCCGGGCGAAGTGGTGCAGGGTCTCGCGGCCGCTGAGCTGCGGGTAGAACATCACGTTCTCCTGCAGGTAGCCCATCCGGCGGCGGACGTCGGCGTTGTTCGGTTCCTGGCCGAGCACGCGCAACTGGCCTTCGCTGGGGGCAAGCAGGCCGAGGATGAGTTTCATGGTGGTGGTCTTGCCGGCGCCGTTGTGGCCGAACAGCCCCAGTACCTCGCCACTTTCCAGATGAAGGTTCAGCTGGCGCAACGCAGTCATCCTGCCGTAGCGCAGACTGACGCCCTGGATATCAACCGCATTCATCAATTGGCTTCCTGTGTAGGTTGAATCAGATGGGTGGTGGGCAACTGCATCAGGGGATGACTGTCCTGCACGCCCTGCATCTTCATGACCGGGAAGGCGCGCTGCACCCAGCGCAGCACCTGGATCGCCGGGCTGTTCATCAGCAGGCGCACCTGGGGATACATCCACAGCAGCCGGTCGACGTTGTCGTTGGGTTCATAGGGTACGTCGCCCAGGCCGTCGTCGTTGCGGTCCCAGCCCAGATAGTCGCTCCAGAAGTTGCCCCGTCCGTCCACCGACCACTCCTGGGTACGGGTGGCGACATACTTGACCTGCTGCTCGTTGCCGACGAAGGCGTTGTGGCTGATCTTGTTGTTCTCCGAGCCTGCGGTCAGGTGGATGCCAAGATTGCTGCGCTCGAAGTGGTTGTGCTCGATGGTGTTGAACAGCGAGTTGTAGATGAACAGCGCCTTGCCTTCGCCGCCCTTGATCATGCTGTCATCCCCGGTCTGGCCACGCTGCACGTTGGAGACGAAGTTGTTGGTGATGGTCGAGTAGGTGATGAAGTTCATCAGGATGCCGTAGTTGCGGTCATCCTCGGAGCGGTTGTTCTCCACGGTGAGCATGCGGCTCTGCATCAGGGCGTAGCCGGTGCGGGTGCGCCGGGTGGTATTGCCGATGACCCGGTTGCTCTGGGAGAACATGTAATGGATGCCGAAGCGCAGATCCTCCATGAGGTTGCCTTCGATCAGGTTGTTGTTGGAGTTGCCCAGGTAGATGCCGTCACGCACATGGCGTACCTGGTTGTCGACCACGCGGGCCTCGTTGGTGTTGATCAGGTGGATGCCGTTGCCGCGGTCCTGGGACCGATAGTTGCGGTCACCTTCCACCTGGTTGCCTTCGACCGTCAGATGTCGGGTGCCGTCCGACCAGATGCCGAAGCTCGGCCCGCTCAGATCGTTGTTGCGCAGGGTCACGCCAGTGGCGCTGGGCTCGACGAAGATACCGGCGTTCATGTCGGTCAGGTTGGCGCCCCAGTTGCGCAGGGTACAACCCTCGATGGTCACATCCGCGGCGCGGATGGTCAGCAGGCTGCCCTTGCCGGCGGAGTCCAGCACGGCACCGGGCTCGCAGCGCAGGTGCACCGGCTCGTCAAGCAGGAACTGGCCGGAATAGTCCCCGGCGGGGAGGATCATGGTGTTGCCGTCAGCCCGCAGCGGCAGGCTGTCGATTGTCTGGGGTGATGCATGGATGGTAGCGGAGAGACCGCACAGTAGCATGGTGGCCGCCAGCCGGCGGCGTCTGGCCTGATGCGTGAACAATGCTGCTCCTTTGATGCAGGTTGTGGGTGTTCTCGAGGCCGCGTGCGTCCGGGGCGGTGCGTCCGCCCCGGACGTAGCCATCAGGCCGGCTCGACCAGCATGCGGCCGCACATCTCCATATGCAGAGCATGGCAGAACCAGCTGCAGTAGTACCAGTACACCCCGGCCTTGTCGGCGGTGAAGGTGATGGACGATGTCTGCTGCGGGCTGATCTCCATGCTCACACCGTGGTTGACCACAACGAAGCCGTGAGTCACGTCCTCGATCTGGTCGATGTTGGTGATGATCACGGTGACCTCATCGCCCTGCTTGACGGTGAACTCGTTGAGCCCGAAGGACGGCGCCATGGAGACCATGTATACCCGGACCTTGTTGCCGTCGCGGATGACCTTGCTGTCGGTGGTCAGGTTGATGCCGTCTGCCTCGGCCATCTTCACGGTTTCGGCAAAGAAGGGGTCGTCGCGATCCCAGATCTTCTTGGTACGGATCTGGTCGCGGCGGGCCATGATGCAGTCGTGTGGTTCGGCGAAGGTGGGGCCGTCGTGCACCAGGATCATCTCGTCGCCGGAGATGTCGATCAGCTGGTCGTTCTCCGGGTGCAGCGGTCCGGTCGGCAGGAAGCGGTCCTTGGAGAACTTGGACAGCACCACCAGCCACTGGCCATCGGCTTCGCTGGTTTCGGTCAGCGAGGCATGGGTGTGGCCCGGCTGGTAGTGCACATCCAGCTTCTGCTTGATGTAGTTGACGTTCTCGCCGTTGTGCGCGCGAATCGCTTCCTCGATGTTCCACTTGACGATCTGGCTGTCGATGAACAGCGTGGTGTAGCCGTTGCCACGACCGTCGAAGGTGGTGTGCAGCGGCCCGAGGCCCAGTTCGGGCTCGGCGACGATCACCTCACGGGGATCCTCGAACTTGTCGTCGAACAGGTCGGGCAGCTTGTCGATGGCGATGATGGAGACGGTAGGCGACAGCTTGCCCGCCGCGATGAAATACTTGCCGTCCGGCGAGGTGTTCAGACCGTGGGGGTTCTTCGGCACCGGAATGTAGCGGGTGACCTTGCTGTTCTTGCCGTCCTTGCGGCGGCCATCCACTACCGGCACCTTGGAATCGCCCAGGGTGATGAAGTTGCCGGCCTTTACCTCGGCCTCGATGGCATGCACGTCAAATACCACCACCCAGTCGCGCTCGTTGCGCATGGTACCGCCCAGGTCCAGCGCCTTTTCCGAGTTGTAGCAGGTGGAGGCACAGAACCGGCCGGTGTAATCCATGTCGGTATTGTCGAGGTTGCCTTCGACGATCACTTGCCAGGCGACTTCCATGGTCTCCGCGTCGATCGCGTTGTACATGGTGTAGCTGTTCTCGTTCTCCATATCGAAGAACGAGCCGTCATTGGGATGCGGGATGATGAATTCGGCGTTACCGAAGACGTACTTGGTATGCGGCACCTTCTGCAGACGCAGCCCATGGATGGCCTGAACGTTGGGCACGGTGACCATCTTGTCCGTCTTCATGATGTCCAGACGGATACGGGCGACGCGGCTGTTGGCCTTGTCGTTGATGAACAGATACTTGCCGTCGTACTTGCCATCGGTCATCGACAGGTGCGGGTGGTGGCAGTCGCCGTTGGCGAAGCGGGCGCTGTCTCCCATGATCCGCTTGCTCTCGTTGGTCAGCCCCCAACCGGTCGCCGAATCGATATTGAATACCGGAATACGCATGAGTTCGCGCATGGAGGGCACACCGAACACCCGTACCTCTCCCTGGTGACCGCCGGACCAGAAGCCATAGTAGGTATCCAGCTCACCGGGACCGACGTGAATCTTGGACATGGCATTCTTCTGGGCCTCGCTGACCGCCTGGGCCCAGCTCTCGCGGGTCATGACCGCACCGCCGAAGGCGGTGGCGGCCACGGCTGCACCGGTCACGGCACCAGCGCCGAGGAAGCCCCGGCGGCTCATGCCTCTGGATTCCGGAAGGGCCGGAGGGTTGTTGCTCTTGTCGCTCATAGTCAAGCTCCTTGATTGCACACTTGGTTGACCTTGGGGTCAGGGTTCAACTACCTGCACTACCGGGATCAGCTGATCATCCGGCTGTTTCTTGCCGCGTGTCTTGCGCTTGTTCTTCAGAATCAGCGGAGGACACTTGTTCTCGTTGTGATAGGTCATCTGACAGTCGAGGCAGTAGTGGCACTCGTTGTGGTTGATGTGCCCATCGGGATGAATGGCCTGGATCTCGCATTCCTTGGCGCACAGCTGACAGGGGTTGCCACACTCCTTGCGGCGCTTGAGCCAGTCGAACAGCCGGACCCGGCTGGATACCGAGAGGGCCGCGCCAAGCGGGCAGATGTAGCGGCAGAACACCTTGCGGGTGAAGATGTTCACCACCAGCAGGATCACCGCGTACAGCACGAACCACCACTGACGGTCGAACTTGAGGGTGATGGCAGTCTTGAAGGGCTCCACCTCGGCGGCCTTTTCCGCCAGCATCATCGACTCCAGCGAGATGCCGAACAGCACCAGCAGGATGATGTACTTGATCGCCCACAGCCGCTCATGCACGGCAAAGGGCAGTTCGTACTGGGGGATCTTCAGCTTGCGGGCGATCTCGTTGATCAGCTCCTGCAGCGCACCGAAGGGGCACAGCCAGCCACAGAAAACGCCCCGGCCCCAGAGCAGGATGCTGGCGGCGGTAAAGGTCCAGATGATGAAGATCACCGGATCGCTGAGGAACAGCTCCCAGCGGAATTCCGTGAACAGCGCGTGGACGAAGGTCAGCACGTTGACGATCGACAGCTGGCCCAGCGCGTACCAGCCGATGAAGACCACCGTGAAGGTCAGGTAGCCGTGGCGCAGCCAGCGCAGGAAGTTCGGGTGGCGGGCGAAGTTGTCCTGGAAGAACAGGATGATGGTCAGCAGCAGCAGCGCAACCAGGATGACACCCACCTGGAAACTCTTCTGATACCAGATGTTCACCCACACCGGCCGGTTGGCCTCCTCGATGGCGCGCAGCTCCTCCGGTGTCGGTACCGGCCGGTCGATGTACTGCTCCGGCGTTTCATAGGGCAGCTCGAAGCTGACGAAGATGCTGTCCACCGGGCCGGTCTGCCGGCGCACCAGCAGCTCCAGGGCCCAGGGCGTGCCGGGGTCGAAATTGGCATCCTCACGGAGGATGAAAATGGCCATTTCCTGGAAGCGCGGAGCGCCCTCGGCCATCACGTCGTACAGGCGGATATGGTCCAGATCGCGGAAGCTGTGGATATTGCCGAACTGGCGGATCTGCACCCGATCGAAGATGCCGCCGCGTACGTAACCCGAGCCCTTGAATGAATACTGGCCGCTGCCCAGCACCGCGAAGGCATGCTCGCCGGGCTTGAGGTCCTCCATCAGGAAGCGGTACTGGTTGTCGCCAAGCAGGTTGCGCCCCACAGTGGGTACGTTGAGGTAGGTGGCGTACAGGTCGATGAAGGTCGCATCGGCCTGCTCCGGGGGGGGCCTCATCAATGCCCTCGGCCTCGGTGCCCTGGAAGGCGCGGTTGATATCGGCATTGGTCAGCAGCAGTCGGCGGATGGAGCCGTCACCGGTCAGTTCCGCCCAGCTGGCGGGCTCGTAGACCTCCTCGCGCACGGTGGAGGGCCGGCCGCGGGCGGCCACGTTGGTCTGCACCAGACCGAGGGAGGCGCCAACCTCATGGGCAGCGCGCATCACGATCTCGTTGATCACCATGACGGTCACGGTGGCACCGGATACCGCATCCACGGTGACGGCGCCGGGGTCACGGGAGCGCCCGACCACCACCCGCTGGTCGGCGCGGATGCCGTGATACAGGGCGTTGAAGTCATGCAGGCGCTGTTCGGGAATGCCGATCAGCAGAATCGGCTCGTGGTGCTCCAGCACATAGGCGTCCTGAATCACGCCCTCGGTATCCATCAGGATCAGCATGTTCACCGGCTTGCCGGAGTAGGCCGGGATATTGATGACGTTGATGCTCTCGAAGGCGTAGCCGTAAATGGTGCCCACGCCGTCAGTCAGTGTGCGTACGCCGTAGTCTCCTTCCGGCTCGGAAATCACCGTCGCACGGGGGAAGAATTGCTCGATACGCTCTTCGATAAGGGCCTGATCGGCGAAGGCGGGCGAGAGGAATAAAGTGGCAGATATCAGCACCGCGGCCAGCAGTACCCTGCTGACAACCCCGGTGATTTTCGACAACATCATGGCAGCTTCCGTATCGAGGGCGTTGTAAATTTAATATGGCCCAGTGGTTTCAAGACTTGATCACGATCAAACGGGTGTCAAATCAGCGTTCTGATTCAGCGAAGCGCATCATCCGGGTATCTTTCCCTGGCGATCGGGCCTTGCCTGGCTGGCCAGGCCGAGCCGGCGTGCCAGGCGATGCAGGTTGCCGCGGTCGATCTGCAGTGCGCGGGCCGTGGCTGACAGGTTGCCACGGTGTCGCTTCATCAGCGTTTCGATGAGCTGCCGCTGATAGTTGTCAACGGCCTCACGCAGTCCGCAGCCAGGGGGTGCCAACTCCAGAGGCGGGTACGCCTGCGCAGGGCGAGCATCGGAGGAGAGGCCCAGATCCGCGGCGTTCAGCTGCAGCATTGCCGGTGTCGCGCCGTGCCGGGCGCGTGCCCGAAGCAGAGCGCGACTGACAAGGTGCTCCAGTTCCCGCACGTTACCGGGCCAGTCATGGGCGAGCAGCGCCTGCTGCGCATCGTCCCGAAGACTGGCGCTGCGCACCTGCAGGCGGCTGCGGTTCTGCTCGATGAAATAACCGGCCAGCAGCAGGATGTCATGCTGGCGCTCGCGCAGGGGCGGTACCTGCAGCGGATAGGCACTCAGGCGGTGATAGAGGTCCGCACGGAAACGCCCATCGCGCACCGCCTTGGCCAGGTCCCGGTTGGTGGCGGCGATGATGCGCACGTCCACGTGGTGCTCCCGGTCCGAGCCGAGACGCTGCAACTGGCCGCTCTGCAGTACCCGCAGCAGTTTCGCCTGGATTGACAGCGGCAGCTCACCGACTTCGTCCAGAAACAGCGTGCCGCCGTCGGCCAGTTCGAACTTGCCTGCCCGCGCTGTGGTGGCGCCGGAAAACGCGCCGCGGACATGGCCGAACAGCTCACTTTCCACCAGCGACTCCGGCAAGGCAGCGCAGTTGATGCTGATCAGCGGCTTGTCATGGCGCGCAGACTGGCGATGCACCGCCCGGGCCACCAGCTCCTTGCCGGTCCCGGTTTCGCCGCAGATCAGCACGGTCAGCGGGCTGCGGGCGACCAGGGCAATCTCGCCCAACAGGTGCTGATGAGCGGCACTGTCACCGATCAGCTCCGGCCCCGGCACCTGTACCGCCGCCCGCCGCCAGGTCTCTGCGGACCGGCGCTGCTGCTCGGCGGCATGCGTCAGCTGCTGCAGGCGCTCGCTCGCCTTCACCGTGGCCGCCGCCAGATGGCCGAAGGCTTCCAGTGTGGCGAGGTCGATGCGGCCGAAGCGCGCCGGGTCCAGCGAGTCGAGCGTCAGCACGCCCCAGGGCTGATCGTCGATGTACAGCGGGCAACCCAGGCAGTCGTGCACCTGCAGCGGGCCACTGTTACCGGGAATCAGACCGTCGTAGGGGTCTGGCAGGTCGCAATCGGCAGCGAACCGGGTGGCGCGCTGCTGGCCGAGAATGCGCTGCAGGCGCGGATGCTCATCCAGCGGGAAGCGCCGACCAAGGGTGTCGGCACTCAACCCCAGTACCGCCACCGGCACCAGCCGCTGCCCGTCCAGCCGCAGCAGGGCGAGTGCATCGCAGGGCAGACAGTTGTGCAGTGTCTGCAGCAACCGCTGGTAGCGCTCGGCCTGGGGCAGGTCCCGGCTCAGGTCATCAAGCAGCGGCAGCAGGGTGGTGAGGGGTATCGGAGTCATCTGTCGTCGTTTTCACATCGCCCGGGGCGTCTGTACCCGGTTTCAGGTTGTTAATGTGACGACTGGCGGGCGCCGGGTCCTTGATTTCCGTCAATTGCGCTGCTGGCACACTTCATGAATTGCTTACCGGCACATTCACAGAGCAGAGGTGTACATGAAATACCTGAAAGGGATGCTGGTTCCGGTTGTGGTACTGGGCGTGGTGCTGGGGGCTGCGAAGGTGAGCGCAGCGGAGGTGGTCGGCGAGGCGGCGGACACCACGGCGGGCGCAGGCGTGGGTGCCTCGACCGGGTTGATGATCGGCGGGGCAGCCGGCGGCCCGCTGGGCGCTCTGGCCGGCGCGGGAGCTGGTTGGCTGCTGGGCAAGGTGGTGCAGCAGGCCGTTGGCCTGGAGGAGCGCGCCTATGAAGTCCGGGGGGACGACGGCCAGATCCGGACAGTGCGCTCGCCGAAGGCCGGGTTCGGCATCGGCGAGCAGGTGGAGCATCGGGGCAACCGGCTGTACGCGCTGGAGCACTGAGACCGCAAGGGGGCGCCCCGCAGCGCCCCCTTGCTGTCAGCGGGCCGCCTGCTGCGGCGGGCGCACCCGGTACCAGGCGGCGTAGAGCGCCGGCAGGAACAGCAGGGTAAGCGCGGTAGCGATCGTCAGACCGCCCATGATGGCCACTGCCATGGGACCGAAGAAGACGCTGCGCGACAGCGGAATCATCGCCAGGATGGCGGCGAGGGCCGTCAGCACGATGGGCCGGAACCGGCGCACCGTCGCCTCGATGGTGGCGGTCCAGCGGTCATGCCCGGCGGCGATGTCCTTCTCGATCTGATCCACCAGAATCACCGAGTTGCGCATGATCATGCCGGACAGGGCAATGGTGCCGAGCATGGCAACAAAGCCGAACGGCTGCTGGAATATCAGCAGGAACAGGGTCACGCCGATCAGCCCCAGCGGAGCAGTCAGAAAGACCATGATCGAGCGCGAGAAACTGCGCAGCTGAATCATCAGCAGGGTCATGATCACCAGCCCGAGCAGCGGCAGCCCCTTCATGATGGACTTCTGACCGCGGGCCGAATCCTCCATGGTGCCGCCGATCTCGAAGCGGAAGCCGCTGGGCAGCTGGTCCCGGATCGGCTGCAGGGTCGGCAGTATCTGCTGCACCAGGGTAGCGGGTTGCTCGGCGCCGGGAATGTCCGCCAGCACTGTCACCGTCGGCAGTCGGTCGCGGCGCCAGATCACCCCTTCCTCGAAGCCGTATTCGAGTGTGGCCACCTGCTCCAGCGCAACGCTGCGCCCGCTGCCGGTGGGAATCGCCAGGCTGGGCAGCAACTCCAGCGCCTCACGCTCACCCGGGGTGCCGCGCAACAGGATCTCGATCAGCTCGTCACCTTCACGGAACTGGCTGACCGGGCTGCCGGTGAGCTGGCTGGCGAGAAAGCGCGATACATCGCTGGTGCTTACCCCGAGGGCGCGGGCGCGTTCCTGGTCGATATCCAGATAGACGATCTTGCTCGGCTCCTCCCAGTTCAGGTGAACGTTGCTCACCGCCGGGTTCTGCCGCACCCGCTCGGCGACCTCGCGGGCGAGGCGGCGAACCTCGTCGATATGTTCGCCGGACAGGCGGAACTGGATCGGATAGCCCACCGGCGGCCCGTTCTCCAACCGGGAGATGCGTGCGCGCAGGTCGGGGAACTCGGTGGCCAGCAGCTCCATCAGCCAGCTGCGGATTTCCTCCCGCTGCTCGATGGATTTGGCCTTGATCACGAACTGGCTGAAGCGGGTGGCCGGCAGCTGCTGGTCCAGCGGCAGGTAGAAACGGGGCGAGCCGGTGCCGATGTAGGCGACGAAGTTGTCGATTCCCGGATGATCGCGCAGACGTTCCTCCAGACGCAGTGCCTGGGCCTCGGTTGCCTGCAGCGAGGCCCCCTCGGTGAGGGTCAGATCGACCATCAGCTCGAGCCGGGCGGAGGGTGGGAAGAACTGCTGGGGCACCAGCCGGAACGCCAGCAGCGAGCTGATGAACAGGGCGGCGGTCAATACCAGTACCAGCCAGCGATGCTCGACGCACCAGCGCACCGTGCCACGGACCCGCTGGTAGAAACGGGTGGAGTAGGGATCATGGCCGGCGGGATTGCCGCCATGCTTTTTCGCATGCAGTGCCGCCATGTCCGGCAGCAGCCGGTGGCCGAGCCAGGGAACGAAGATGACCGCGGCGATCCACGACAGCAGCAAGGCGATGGTCACCACCTGGAAGATCGCCCGGGTGTACTCGCCGGTGGCCGAGGCGGCGGTGGCAATCGGCAGAAAGCCGGCAGCGGTAATCAGGGTGCCGGTGAGCATGGGGAAGGCGGTGCTGGTCCAGGCGAAACTGGCTGCCTTGATCCGGTCGTAACCCTGCTCCATCTTGATCGCCATCATCTCCACCGCGATGATGGCGTCGTCCACCATCAGGCCCAGCGCCAGCACCAGCGCGCCCAGCGAAATCTTGTGCAGGCCGATGCCGAAGTAGTTCATTGCGGTAAAGGTCATGGCCAGCACCAGCGGGATCGACAGGGCCACGACGAAGCCGGTGCGCAGCCCCAGCGAGAAGAAGCACACCAGCAGCACCACCGCGACCGCTTCGGCGAGCACCTTGACGAACTCACCCACGCTGTCACGGACGGCTTCAGGCTGGTCGGACACCTTGTGCAGCTCCATGCCCAGCGGCAGGGTCTGACGCAGGCGCTCGAACTCGGATTCCAGTCGATCGCCCAGGCGCAGGATATCGCCACCGTGCTTCATCGCCACCGCCAGCCCCAGGGCGTTCTGTTCCATGTAGCGCATGCGCGGCGCCATGGGATCGTTGAAGCCGCGGTGCACGTCGGCCACATCGGAGATGCGCAGGGTCCGGTCACCCACCCGGATCGGGAACTGCTGGATCTGCTCCAGGCTCTCGAACTGCCCGGATACCCGCAGTCGCACCCGCTCGGCAGGGGTCTCGAAGAAGCCGGCCTCGCGCAGGCTGTTCTGCTCCTGGAGGGCCTGCTGCACCGCAGCCAGCGGCAGCCCGAGGGTCGCCAGCTTCAGGTTGGAGATCTCGATCCAGATCTTCTCCTCCTGAACGCCGATCAGCTCCACCTTGCCAACGTCCGGCAGGCGTTGCAGCTGCAGCTGCAGGCGCTCGGCATAGTCCTTGAGCACCGCATAATCAAAGCCATCGCCGGTGAGTGCATAGATGTTGCCGAAGGTGGTGCCGAATTCGTCGTTGTAGAAGGGGCCGACAATATCCGGCGGCAGGGTGTGGCGGATGTCGCCGATCTTCTTGCGCAACTGATACCAGAGCTCGGGAATATCGGCCGGCGGCAGGTCATCCCGGACGATGAAGGTGATGGTCGACTCGCCCGGCCGGGAGTAGGACACCACCTGCTGGTAGGCACCGGTCTCCATCGCCTTCTGCTCGATACGGTCGGACACCTGGCGGGCGACCTCCTCGGCGGTGGCGCCGGGCCAGACGGTGCGGATCACCATGGCCTTGAAGGTGAACGGCGGGTCCTCGCTCTGGCCCAGCTGGCCGTAGGAAATGAACCCGGCGACGGACAGCACCAGCATGAAATACAGCACCAGCTGGCGGTTGCGCAGGGCCCAGGCGGAAAGGTTGAAAGCCATCGGTCACTCTCCGTCCAGGTCGAGCTGGCGGTTCTGCCGGTCCACCGGCACCACCTGCTGACCCTCACGCAGCATATGGACGCCCGCGGCCACCACCCAGTCGCCGGGCCGCAGGCCATCCGTAATGGTGGCCTGGTCCTGGTGATAGGCGCCCAGCGTCACGGGCCGGCGTTGCAGCAGGTGGTTCTCTGGGTCCACCACCCAGACGAAGCTCTGCCCGGCCTCGGCCGTGACCGCCGCCAGCGGCACCGCCAGCGTGACCTGATCGGCCTGGCGGATGAACACCCGTGCGCTCTGGCCGGTCTCGATGTTTGGCTGGTCGGTATCAAAGCTGACCCGGGCGGCAAAGGTGCGCGACTGCGGGTCGGCCGCCGGCGACAGTTCACGCAGGGTGCCGGCAAAGCGCTGTTCCGGACGGGACCACAATTCGACTTCCACCGGCTGGCCGATACGCAGGTGAG
The DNA here is from genome assembly GCF_014646575.1 of Halopseudomonas pertucinogena. Lineage (GTDB taxonomy): Bacteria > Pseudomonadota > Gammaproteobacteria > Pseudomonadales > Pseudomonadaceae > Halopseudomonas > Halopseudomonas pertucinogena. The sequence continues at coordinate 223,731 of NZ_BMNN01000005.1, forward strand.
CCAGGCTCTTTTCCGGCAGGCTGAACAGCACTTCGCGCTCGCCATCAGCTGCCAGGGTGAAGACCGTCTGCCCGGCCGCCACCACCTGACCGACCTCCACGCTGCGGCGGGCAATCACCCCGTCGCGCGGTGCGCGCAGTACGCTGTAGGTAGCGTGGTTTTCCGCCACGTCGAACTCGGCCCGGGCCTGTTTCAGTCGGGCTGCTGCCGAGCGGAAGCTGTTCTCGGCATTGTCATATTGCGAGGAGCTGATCATCTGCCGGTCGAGCAGGGCCCGGTAGCGGTCCCGCTCTGCCTGCGCAAGGTTCAGGTTGGCCTGGGCGGCTGCCACCTGAGAACGTGCGGCTTCCAGTTGCAGGCGTGCATCCTCGGGGTCCAGCTCGGCCAGTGGCTGATCACGCCGCACCCGGTCGCCCGCATCCACCAGACGTTTGCTCACCTTGCCGCCGATGCGGAAGGCCAGTTCCGGCTCGATTCGTGCCCGGACTTCACCGGGATAGCTCTGCACCCGCTCGGTGGCCGGCTGGGGCTGAACCACCAGCGCCGGGCGCGGCGGCGGCTCGGCAGGTGGCGGGTCGCTGCAGGCGGTCAGCAGCGGGAGGGTTAGCAGGGCGAGGCCTGGAAGCAGAATGGTGCGAAACATGATCGGTCCCATCAGCGGGTGGAATAAGTGTACTGGCGAGTATAGTATGAATAGTGAACTCGCCAGTCCAGTATTGAATGCAATGACCGAAAAGACGACCACCAGCCCGGGACCGGGCCGCCCGAAAGACCCGGCCAAACGCGCGGCCATCCTGCAGGCCGCCCAGCTGCTGTTCCTGCGCAGCGGTTTCGAAGGCACCAGCATGGACGCCATTGCCGCCGAGGCCGGCGTGTCCAAGCTCACGGTGTACAGCCACTTCACCGACAAGGAAACCCTCTACGCGGCGGCCATCCGCGCCGTATGCGAAGCGCAGCTGCCCGACCTGTACCTCGGCCAGCGGGAGCATGACGACATCCGCAGCACACTGCGGCGCATCGGCAATGCCTTCTGCGTGCTCATCAACAGCGAGGAATCCATCGCGCTCCACCGGCTGCTGGTGAGCATGGCCGGGCAGGATGTGCGGCTCGCACGGCTGTTCTACGAAGAAGGGCCGCAGCGAGTGTGCGATGGCATGGTGGTGATCCTGGCGCAGGCCTGCGCGCGGGGCGAGCTGAGCATCGATCAACCGCTGGAAGCAGCCAGGCAGTTCTTCACCCTGCTCAAGGGGGACAGCCACTTCCGGCTGCTGGTTGGCTATGGCGAGCGGATGACCGAGCACGAACGCCGGCAGCATGTGGACGTAGTGGTTGACCTGTTCCTTCATCTATATGGTGCCAGCCCAGGCTGATGCAGCTGGCGCTGTGCCGCAACTGGCTGGCGGCGGCGCTTTCGGCTATCCTCTGCGGCTTTTTGCCGGGGGTATAAGCATGCTTGAAACCACACTCACCCAACTCGAACGCCTGATCGACGATCTGCTGCAGCAGAACCGCGCCCAACAGGAAACCATCAGCCGGCTGGAAGGCGAACTGGCGCAACTGCGCGACGAAAACGACACCCTGCAGCTGACCAGCATGGAACAGGAAGAGCAGTTGAGCAGTACGCTGGAACGGTTGCAGGCGATATTGCAGCGCAGCGGTGCCGAAACCGTTGTGGCTGCCAGCGAGTGAAGCAGCAGACACTCTTTTGGGGTGTATTGCCTTGATATAACGGCTGGGTATAATCCGCGGCTTCACTATATTCCCAAGGATGGGTGACCATGTTTATGCGTCTTCTCGCGCTGTTGCTGATATCACTGGCCACAGGTCCTGCCGTAGCACAAACGTTGCCCTCCGACCGTGATCTGGCCCAGGACCGCCAGCAGCGCTTGCTGGAAGAGCAACGCCGACGCCTGGAAGCGCTGCAGAACCTGCCGGGGGAGCGCGCCTCCCCCCTGCCACGGGACGAGGGACAGCCACCGGTCTGTTTCGATATTCATGAGATACATCTCCCCGGCGCCACGCTGATGTCACCAGCCGAGCAGGAGAAACTGCTCGGCGAGTTCCTCAATCGCTGCCTCGGTACAACCCAGCTCAACGATATTCTCAAGACCGTCACCGCTTTCTATCTGGATCGCGGTTATGTGACTGCGCGCGCCTACCTGCCGGAGCAGGACCTGGGTAGTGGCATCTTGCGGATCATCGTCATCGAGGGGGTGTTGGAAGGACTGGACAGCTCGGCACTGGCCAGTGATCGCGAACTGGCGATGGCCTTCCCAGGACGGGTGGATGAACCGCTCAATCTGCGCGAACTGGAGCAGTTGGTAGATCAGATGGGGCGCCTGGGCGCGACCTGCTGAATATCGGCGGGGCGATGCAAGCTGGCGGCGATGCTCAGCTGAGCGCCGGTAATGATCTGATCATCAGCGCCGTGGAGGAACGCAGCGACCTGATGCGTCAGGATCGCCGCCATTTCATAGAACGTGGCAGCGTGACCCAGCACGGCAGTGAGATAACCGTGGGGGGCAGCCTGCAGGCCAGCGCCGACAACGATCTGGCCATCATCGCCAGCCAGGTTCAGGCCGGGGATGACCTTACCCTTGCGGCCGGAGGCGATGTGCTGATCGCCAGTGCTGCCAACGAACAGCACGACATCTACCGCTACCGGCGCAGCGACAAGAAGGTTACCCGTGAAACCAGCGGGATCACCCAGCAGCAGAGTGAGATTCAGGCTGGTGGTGATCTCACCATACTCTCCGGTAACAACCTGATCGCTTCGTCCAGCCGCTTGGAGGCAGGCGGCGAAGCCTATCTGGTGGCGGGCGACCAGATGGCCCTGCTGGCGGCTGAAGACCTGGATCACAGCTTCTACGAAAAGAAGAGCAAAGGCTCCTTCGGGCGCAAATCTTTCCGTAGCGACCAGGTTACCCGGATCACTCAGCAGGGCACCGAGATCACCACAGGGGGTGACCTGGCGCTGATCAGCGGAGGTGACCAGACCTACCAGGCCGCCACACTGCGCAGCGGCGCCGATCTGGAACTGGTCAGCGGCGGCGCCATCAGCTTCGAAGGCGTCAAGGACCTGCACCAGGAAAGCCACGAGAAGAGCAAGAGCAGCTGGGCCTGGCAGAGCGCCAAGGG
>NZ_BMNN01000006.1 GCF_014646575.1 Halopseudomonas pertucinogena
AGAGCATTGGAATCATCGTCAAGCTTCAAACAGGAAACCCCGATCTGGAAACAGGTCGGGGTTTTTTCTTGGTGGCTCCCCATCGCGCAGGAGCGGCGTGCCAAGAGGCGGTGGGTTGATGTTGGCCCTGGGGCTGGCTGCGGGAAGACTTTTGTAGCCGTTAGCGCAGCCCCCTCGTTCAGGCGCTGCAATGATGACACTGGAAGTCGTGTCAGGGCGAAGCCGTCAGAGCAGCGGGCTCATGAAGAACATCAACCGTTCCAGCACCCGGGCTGGCTTTTTGCGCTGGCCCCAGCGTTCTGGTTCGAGGCGCTCGCTGACGGTTTCGTAGCTGCTCAGGAGCTGACCTACTTCTTCGCAGCTATCCGGTGCAAAGAGAGCGACAGTGAGCTCGAAGTTGAGCTGGAAGCTGCGGATATCCAGATTGACGCTGCCCACCAGGGCCAGTTTGTTGTCCATGAGCATGGCTTTGGTATGCAGGAGGCCGCCATCGAATAAGAGGATCTGCACACCCGATTCCAGCAGAACATCGAAATAGGATCGGCTAGCCCAGCCCACCATCAGCGAGTCGTTCTTGCGGGGCACCAGCAGCTTTACTTCCACGCCGCGTTCTGCCGCCTGGCAGAGCGCCTCGAGCACCGATTCAGAAGGGACGAAATACGGTGTGCTGATCACGATACTTTCGTTGGCTCGATAGATACTGACCAGTACGGTCTGGTTTATCAGATCCCCGAGGCCTGGGCCGGAAGGGATGATCGACAACCAATGCCGGGGCTCACCACGCTCCTCCTTCATCAGGGGGAATTCCCGTTCTCCGGTCTCGACCTCCCAATCCCAGGCGAAAACCTTTGCCAGTCCGGCAGCCGCCTCACCCTCCAGCCGCAGCATCATGTCGATCCACTGGCCGACGCGGGCTTCCCGTTTGAAGTACGCCGGGTCGGCGATATTCATCGAGCCGGTGTAAGCGATGCAGTCGTCTATGACCAGCAATTTGCGGTGCATGCGCAGATCGATCCTTTGCACCAGGGCGCGGAAGAGGCGCACGGGGAGGGCGGCGACCACTTTTATGCCAGCGGCCCTCATGGCCTGACATGAGCGCGACCGGAAAAAGCGTCGGCTGCCGGCGTGATCTATCAGAAGCTTGATCTTGACGCCGCGGCGTGCGGCATTGATCAGTTCATCGGTCAGCAATTCGACGTAACCGCCCGGATGCCAGATATAAGTCTCCAGGTTGACGCTGCGGCGGGCGTGGCGGACGTCTTGGAGCATCCTCTCGAATATCTGCTGAGGAGTGCAGAGCACTTCCAGGTCACCATAGTTGAGCGCACCTATGCCCACCTGGGTATCCATCAGCCGATTGATGGCAAGACCCAGCTCACCCCCCGGCAACGCTCCTGCGTAACCCTGAAACTGGGTCGTCAGATTATTGAGATAGGGTTCCAGCATCTGTCCGGACCGGGAGGCGCGCTTTCGTCCCAGGTTGAGTTCGCCGAACAGGATGTACAGGATTGCTCCGATGAAGGGAACGATATAGATGATCAGCAGCCACGCCAGCGTGACGCTGACAGGCCGCCGTCGTGCAATGATGCGAATGGTGACCGCTGCGATGACCAGCCAGTAGAGGCCCGCGTAGATCCAACCGACGACACTGTGCAGATATTCCATCGCAACCTGCTTTATCGGGTTATAGGCAGTTGTCCGGCTTTGGCAGGCCGGCAAGTTTGCTTGCCAGTTTGGCCGGGCTGCCCGGAAATAGCGAGAGCAGGTACATGCTGCTGCCTTTTTCCTTTCCCAGCTCCTGAGCTACATATTTCACCAGTGGTCGCATGGCCGGCGACAGTTGAAACTGAGAGTGGAACTGACGCAGGAGATATAAAATTTCCAGATGCGCCGCGCTCAATTCCAGTCCCTCGCTCCGGGCGAGATGGTGCGCCACTGCTTCCGACCAGTCGGACAGGTGAACCAGAAACCCCTCGGCGTCGAGTTCTATGTGTTTGCCGTCGATCTGCAGGATACTCACCAGCTCACCACCTTGTGATGCTCGACCGTGAGCTCGACCATCATTGCATAATTGATGATCGTTGCTCTGGTCGGAACATCGTCCAGAGCAAGGCCCCGGGCCTGGAGGTCGACGTCGAGAGCATAGAGTCTGACAGTAGCAGGCAGGTATTCCAGCGCGCTGCGGCTGGATGTACCGGGAAACAGCCCATAAACGGCATCTTCTATCAGCAGAAGGCTCTGGCCCGCATTGATGGTGCGCAGGCAACTGGCAAAGCAGGATTGCGCGTGGGGGGAATGGCGCAGGATATGCAGCATCGGTCAGCCCTCTTCAGAGAGACAGCACCTGATCGTAATGCTCGATCAGGCCGGCAAGTTCGGCATTGTTCATCACGCGGGCGTCCAGGATGCACTGACTGACCTGGAGGCCCCGCTCCCCGAGGGAGTGCTGGCAGACCAATATGTCTTCCACTCCGTAGAGCGAAAGCGCCTGCAGGTTGGCAGCCAGCGACTTCTGGTCGATCAGGGCTGCGTCCTGCCCTTTGAGCAGTTGAAAGACCCCGTCATCCATGAACAGAATGCCGCAGGGCACTCCGAAGGCAGCGGCAGAAAGTACCACGTCGAGTGCTTCACGGGCCTGCCTCCGGGTGGGCGGGTGGCGGCTGATGACCAACAGGCTTTTCATGTCAGGTTCCGAATGTGATCGCACGGTCAGCGGTCTGCAGCGCGTCGACCCATTGCCCCAGGCCAGAGAACTCCCAGGGGGCGTCGGTATTGGCAACCGGGCGATCCCAGCGATCGGCCTCGGCCTTGTTCAGGATACCGCGGCGCAGCGCGGCGGCAATGCAGACCACGGCATCAAGCTGATGCTCTGCGATGAATTCTCGCCACTCCGCGCTGATGTCCTTCTCGTCCTGGGGCTGGACGCCCAGGGCCGAAGCCAGCTGCACGGCATCCCGATAAAAGAATAAACGGCTTATCCGGTGGCCGGAGGCGAGTACGGCCCGGGCAAATTCCAGGGCACTGCGAGCAGCGGGGTCTTGTGGTCCCGCCAACAGGGCAATGGCAAAATTCATGGGGTTGGCAATTCACCAGAGAGAAACAAGGAGGCTCGCCAATGGCGAGCCTCCGGATTATAGCCGATGAGGCCGGTTCAGTCGCTGCTGAACACACCCAGCAGCTGCAACAGGCTGAGGAAGAGGTTGTAGATGGAAACGAACAGGGTGACTGTGGCCAGAATATAGTTGTCTTCACCGCCATGGATGATGGCACTGGTCTGATACAGAATCACAGCGGAGGAAAACAGTACGAAGCCGGCCGAAATGGCCAGCTGAAGCCCGCTCATCTGGACGAAGAAGCTGGCAACCACAGCGCAGAGCAGGACGACGAAACCGGCCATGATGAAACCGGACAGGAAGCTGAAGTCCTTGCGGGTCATGATCGCATAGGCCGACAGACCGAAAAACACCAAGGCGGTCATGCCGAGCGCCATGGAGACGATCTGGCCGCCATTGGGCAGCCCGAGGTACATGTTGAGCAGCGGCCCAAGTGTGTAGCCCATGAAGCCGGTGAGGGCGAAGGTCAGTACGAGCCCCATGCCGGAGTTGCGAGTCTTGTGGATACCGAACAACAGTCCGTAGAACCCGACGAGGGTGAGGATCAGGCCGGGGTGGGGGAGCCGCAGGCTCATGGAAATGAAGGCCACCACGGCGCTGAAGGCCAGGGTCATGGCCAGCAACGAGTAGGTGTTGCGAAACAGTTTGCTTACTTCCGCCTCGTTTACGCCGGCCTGCTGCAGGCTTTGATGACGATCTTGCATTTGCATGGTTGGTCGCTCCAATGGTGTTTCACGCGGATGTTATTGATTTCCGATCATACTAGCTAAGACGCATCAAGCAAAACAGCCAAGGGCGAAAAACGTTACCTGATGCGTCTTTTGTGATTGACTGCGGTGAAGTTTCCGGTAGTATTGCCCGCCGTGGAGGGTTGGCAGAGCGGTTGAATGCACCGGTCTTGAAAACCGGCAAGGGTTAACGCCCTTCCAGGGTTCGAATCCCTGATCCTCCGCCAACTTCTCGCACCGGTAGTCTGGCGCTGCCGGTGCGCAACCAATCCGCACTTCACCCCTAGATGTCGGTCCAAACTCAGGTATCCATCCCATTCGAGGAGATCCCCATGCGACCGACTTTTCTGTTGATTCCCTTTTTCGCACTGTTGCTTGCCGGTTGTGGACCGGATGCCGACGATCGGATTGACGAGCCCGATGCCATGCCGCCTTCGGCAGAGCCGGAGAATACTGTTCCCCGTGAAGGCAATCTGCATGATCCGGAAACTGATCCGGCGCCCGGTACACAGGGTTAGATGCTGTCACAACCGCACGTTTACCGAGAGTTGAATGCAGAGCGCCCCGGCTTGCCGGGGCGCTCTGCATAATGCTTACTGAGGGTCAGAAGCGGTGGGTCAACTGGACGCCAAGGCCGTGGGCGCTGTTCTCATACTGGGCGTTGTATTCCGCTGTGGGGAAGTTCCCGGCCTGTTCCACACGCCCCTTGCTTTCGTCTACATAGGCGTAGGCGACGTCCAGGGTCCAGTCCGGATCAATGTTCCAACCCAGGCCAAGTGAGTAGATCTTGCGGTTGCTGACCGGGATGCGCACGGTACGATGTGCATTGCTGGTCGGAGATGCATCCATGGCGAAACCGCTGCGCAGGACCACCGCAGGGGCAACCTGATAGGAAACTCCGACCGCATGAGCCCAGGAGTTTTCCCAGTTCAACGGCTCCAGCGGGTTTGGCTGAGGGCCTTCATGAACAACCTCCAGTTCTTTCAGGCGACTCCAGCGTGTCCAGGTTGAGCCTGCGTACAGTGTCCATTTGTCATTGGCGCGGTAGGTGATGGAAGTGTCCACCGACTCTGGCATGGTGATATCGACGGTGCCGTCATGTCGACCTTCGTAGCCGAACCCCTGTGGAAAGTCGGAGTAGGAGATATGACCTTCCAGCTCGTAGTCCACTTTGGAGCGGTAGCTCAGGCCCCAGGTGAGGCGCTCGGTTACGTCAACCAGCACGCCCAGGTTGAAACCATAAGCAATATCGTCGCCCTTGATTCGGACATAGGAATCCGGGAGGCCGAGACTTGTGGTCGGATTGCTCGTCAGTTTGCCATCGATCTTGTTAATGGTAGGACCGAAGCCGACGGAAACTCGATCATTGATGCGGTAGCTCAGGGTGGGCTGCAGGGTGGTTACCTGTACCTTGCTGTATAAACCATGGTCCCGACCCTGAAACGACTTTTCGTAATCGCTGATCACACCGAACGGCACATACAGGCCCAGTCCAAAATGCCATTTCTCGTCCAGTGGTCGTACATAATAGGCGAAGGGTACTTGTGCGTCCGGTGCAATATTGCCCTTGTTTGTTCCTGGCGCAGCATTATCAGGAGAGGCTTCGATATCCGTCTCGGGCCAGATGGCAGCAACACCACCGCTGATCTCCGCGCGCTGCAGGCGTGACATGCCGGCAGGGTTGCCGAATACGGTGCTGGCGTCCTGGGCGGAAGAGGAGCGGCCGGCGAAGGAGGTGCCCATGCCGCTGACGCTTTGTTCGTTGACCGCGAGGCCGTTGGCCATGATTTGTCCAGAGGCCATGGCGACGGCTACTGCCAGTGAGCCCTTGAACCAGGTGCGTTTGATCATCGGTACTGTTCCTACTTGTTTTAACAGAGGCGCGAAACTATCAGGATTTGTCTGGCTGCGCCACGACTCAGGATCGCTGAAGTGGCCATAATTACATTTAAAAACCTAAACTTGCGAAAACTGCTCAGCGACCGATCAGTCGGCAATCGACCATGAAGACTCTGAGAGGGTTTAGAGGCGCGACAACCGTCCGCGGTTCAATCGGCGCCAGGTCGAGAGGCGATTGTTCAGTTCAGCGAGTGACTGGGTTCCTTCTCTGGCAAGGCGGTTTAGAAGGATGAGGAGAATTTCCGCAGTGGTCTGCGCATCGGCTGCCGCGTTGTGGCGCTCACTGTTGGTCAGCCGGAAATAACGCTGCCAATCATCGAGCGTGTGGCACTCCTGAGCCGCTTCCGGAAACAGCATGGGCGCCAGCTCCGCTACGTCAAGGTAGCGATGCTCCAGACGCAGCCTTAACTCTTCCTGAGCGCAGCGGGCGAGCATCCGCTGCTCGAAGCGGGCATGAAAGGCAACCATAACGCAGGGGCCAGCCCAGTTGAGAAAGGTTCGAAGCGCCACCGCTGCGGGGACGCCGCGCTGCATCCGCTGCGGGCTGATTTCATGCAGCACGGTCGCTTCGTTTGCCCGCAGGTGAGCCCGGTACAGGGTGCATTCAAACTGGTCCCCCATACGCAGCGCTCCGTTTTCGATGGCGACCGCACCGATGGATAGAATCTCGTCGCGATGGATATCCAGACCGGTCGTTTCAAGGTCCACCACCACCAGACGGGCCTTAACCACAGGACAGCTATCCAGCGCCTGGGGTGACGGCAGCGCCGAGTGTCCCCCGGCTTTTTGTCGAAATAGCCGATGGATCTTCACAGTTGATATCGCATGGCAAGACTGGCCTGCAGTCGGCGAGCCTGGCGCAAAGACTCTCGCAATATGCGCCTGTCCAGCTGGTTCAGTGTCGCCGGGTCGAGGCGGTTGCTATAGGGCAACTGTTGCTCTTCCTGCAATTGGTGCTGTTGCATGCGCAACAGCTGGATGAATTGGTAAGCCTCATCGTAGGCTTCAGCATCCAGTCTGCCGATCAGTTGACGGTTGCGCAGTTCGTCGAGTCGCTGCAGCGTGCCGGTGGCCTGTACTCCATTGGCAAGCGCAAGAACCCGTACCGCATCCACAAAGGGGGCCAGCCCCTGGATTTTGAGATCCAGAGTATGGCGGTGCTGTCCACTGCCTGGCATGACGAACTCGCGGAAAAAGCCCACCGGCGGACGGTTGCCCAGCGCGTTACGGGCCAGCAGATGCTGGAAATCCGGGGCGTCGGCAATCATCGCCAGCACGTCCTCGAACAGGCTGCTGGCGGCGGACGTGTCACCCCATACGGCTCGCAGATCGAAAAAAATGGACGATGCCAGCAGATTCCCCGGGGTGGCCGAGCGGATGCACTGGGCAAAGCGCCTGTGCCATTCGCGGCGGGACAGACACAGCTGTGGATTGCTCGCCATGATGTTGCCGGGGCAGAGGGCAAAGCCGCATTCGGCCAGTGTCTGATTGATCCTGCGCGCCAGCGGCAGCAGTTGCTGACGAATAGACTCGGCCTGCCGATCATCCTCCGCCTCGAACAGGATGCCATTGTCCTGATCGGTATGCAGCGTCTGTTCGCCCCGCGCCTCGCTGCCGAAGCACAGCCAGGTAAAGGGCGGTATCTGCGGATCGCCATGCGAACGCAGGCACAGCTCGATCACCCTGCAGACCGTCTGATCATTCAGCAAGGTGATGATATGGGTCAGCTGACTGGCTGATGCGCCGTGGGCGAGCATGCTGTCGACCAGCCGGTGTATCTCGCGGCGCAGTCTGACCAGCTCGGTGACGTCCGGACTGTTGGCTATGGCCCTTGCCAAATGGACCAGATCGACCCGTTGCAGCGCGAAGAGGTCCCGTTCCGAGACCACGCCAAGCAGTCGCTCTCCCTCCATCACGCATATATGGCCGATATGTTCTCGGGTCATCGCCATGGCGGCGTCAAAGGCGCTGGCGGTGGACGGCAGACAATAGGGGGCGGGCGTCATCACCCTGTCGATGGAAGCCTGCAGGTCGATGGCGCCCTCAGCAACCAGCCGACGCAGATCACGCAGGGTGAATATCCCCAGTGGCATCGCCGCTGTGCTGGTGATCACGACGCTGCCAACGGAGGCTTCGTGCATGTGCCTGACAGCCTGCTGGATGGGCGTATCCGGTGAGGCGGTTACCGGTTGGCGGATGGCGATGGCGCCCAGCGACTCGTCCAGTGACAGGGAACCAAGGGTCTGCCGGGCTTCGCGCTGGGCCTGTTTGTTGACCAGGTCAAGCAGGCTGCTTACCCCGCGCAGCGCAAAGTCGCGGAACGGAGGGGAGAGATTGACCAATTGGAGGAAGTCGGCGCGGGAGAGCATCAGGCAGAAAGTGTCTTCCGCTGCCTTATGCTCGGTGCGTGTAGCCCGCCCGCCTATCAGCGCGGCCAGCGGAAAGCACTCTCCCGTGCTTATCTCGAACGTGGTGTCCGGCTCCGGTTGCCCGGCTATCAGGCGCTCCCCGCGCACCAGACCCTGCTTGACGATATGGAAGAACTCTACCGGCCCGTCAGTGGGACGGATAATGGCGTCACCTCGGGCGAAGAAACGCAGCTGGCACCGCTCCACCATCCAGGCCAGGTGGCCGGGCTCCATGAGATCGAATGGCGAATGTGCGAACAGGAAATTCATGGTGCCATGAATGTTCTGTTTCACCGCGGTTCGACCAAGCTGATCAGACGACTGTTCTTTGCGCATTTGGCACCTCTCAAGCAGTTCAGCCCAATTCCGCGTGGTCGCCAATGAGACCTAGGTGGAATAGGTCAGTTCTGAAAGCGCGGACAGCGCGTCCGCTCCGGCGTCCGCCCGGCCAGTCATGGTGTGATCCGTTTCGCAAAACTCCATCTATTTGCTATCGTGATGCCGTCACCTGTTAATGCAGACGGTATCCTATCGCCCGTTGCGCTTACGAAAGGGGTTTGATTTGATCAAGGTATTGGTGGTTGATGATCACGACCTGGTACGCATGGGCATATCCAGGATGCTCAGTGATGTGGCCGGGTTGACGATAATAGGCGAAGCCAGCAGCGGCGAAGAAGCCATCAGTCAGGCCCGGGAACTGAAACCTGATGTGATATTGATGGATGTACGCATGCCGGGCATCGGCGGTCTGGAAGCTACCCGGAAACTGCTCCAGTATGACCGCAACATCAAGGTGATAGCGGTTACGGTGTGTGACGAAGAACCCTTTCCGAGCCGGCTGATGCAGGCGGGCGCTGTCGGCTACGTAAACAAGGGGGCGCCGTTGGACGAAATGGTCAATGCCATCCGCAAGGTGGCCGCCGGCCAGCGCCATATCAGTCCCGACATCGCTCAGCTGCTGCTCACCCGGATGTACGGTTCCGGCCAGGAAGGCCCTTTTGATTCTCTTTCCGAGCGCGAAATGCAGATTGCATTAATGATCGTGGGGTGCGAAAAGGTCCAGAGCATCTCGGAGAAACTGCACCTGAGCCCCAAGACCGTGAACACCTACCGCTACCGGATTTTCGAGAAGCTCGGCATCAGCAGCGACGTGGAGCTGACGCTGCTGGCTGTGCGTCACGGCATGATTGACGCCTCATCCGACCAGGCATGACCACGATCCCCTTCGATGCCACTGCTTTCCTCAAGGCGGTAACCAGCAAGCCGGGCGTCTACCGGATGTTCGATGCGGACGGCCAGTTGCTGTATGTAGGCAAGGCCAAGAATCTCAGGAAGCGTCTTTCCAGCTACTTTCGCAAGACCGGACTGAGTCCCAAGACAGCAGCGCTGGTAACACGCGTCCGGCATATTGATACCACCATCACTGCCAACGAGACCGAGGCACTGCTGTTCGAGCAGAGCCTGATCAAGACAGCGCGCCCACCGTACAACATTCTGCTGCGAGACGATAAGTCCTACCCCTACGTCTACCTTTCAAGCCAGGCCCCCTATCCGCGGCTGGGTCTGCACCGAGGCGCGAAGAAGGCCAAGGGGCGTTATTTCGGTCCCTACCCAAGCGCCGGCGCTATCCGCGAGAGCCTCGGCCTGCTGCAGAAGACCTTCAAGGTTCGCCAGTGCGAGGACAGCTACTTCCGGAATCGGCTGCGGCCCTGCCTGCAATATCAGATCAAGCGATGCAAGGCACCCTGCGTAGGATTTGTCAGCGAAGAGGAATATGCCGAAGATGTGCGGCACTCGGTCATGTTCCTCGAGGGCCGCAGCAGCGCCCTTACCGACGAACTGACCCGCGCCATGGAGGCAGCAGCCCAGAACCTCGAGTTCGAGCGTGCTGCGGAACTGCGCGACCAGATCGGCCAGTTGCGGCGGGTCCAGGACCAGCAGAACATTGATACCGAGCATGGCAACGTGGACGTGGTGGCCGCTGCCGTCATGCCTGGCGGTGCCTGTGTCCATGTCATCATGGTCAGGCAGGGCAGGGTGCTGGGCAGCCGCAACCATTTCCCCCGCGTCCCGATTGAACAGACACCCGGCGAGGTGCTCGCAGCCTTTCTTCCGCAGTATTACCTGGGAGGGGCGGAGCGCGAGTTGCCAGGAGAGATCATCGTCAACGCCGTCCACGACGACCTGCCGGTCATCGCCGACGCCCTTGCCCAGGCGCGTGGTTTCTCCGTCACCTTCAGCCATAACGTCCGGGGCACCCGCAGCCGCTGGCAGGGTATGGCGGTGGCCAATGCCGAGCAGGCGCTGGTCTCCATGCTCAGCAACCGGCAGAACATCCAGGCGCGCTTCGAAGCACTTCAGGAAGCCCTCGGCCTGGATGAAATGCCAACACGGCTGGAGTGCTACGACATCAGCCATACCAGCGGGGAGTCCACGGTGGCGTCCTGTGTGGTATTCGGCCCGGAAGGACCACTGAAAAGCGATTATCGGCGGTACAACATCGAAGATGTGACAGCCGGAGATGACTACGCCGCAATGCATCAGGTGCTGATGCGTCGCTTCACCCGACTGAAGGAAGGCGAGGGCAAGATGCCGGATATCCTGCTGGTGGATGGCGGCAAGGGGCAGATGAAGATGGCCCGGGAAGTTCTGCAGGAACTGGCCATCCATGACCTGACCCTGCTTGGAGTGGCAAAGGGCGTGACCCGAAAGGCCGGCCTGGAGACCCTCTATCTGAACGACCCGCATCATGAGCTGGTGCTTCCCGGGCACTCCCCGGCCCTGCACCTCATCCAGCATATCCGCGATGAGGCTCACCGCTTTGCGATTACCGGCCACCGTCAGCGTCGAAGCAAGACCCGCACCACTTCGCCATTGGAAGGGATCCCCGGCGTGGGCCCCACACGTCGCCGTGAGCTGCTCAGGCACTTCGCGGGTCTGCAGGAGCTGATGCGGGCGAGCGAAGCGGAAATAGCCAAAGTGCCGGGCATCAGCAAAAAACTGGCCGAACAGATATATACTGCCCTGCATAGCGACTAGAATGCTGTCACCGTCCATGTCATAGAGCCGTCATGAACATACCGAATATGCTTACCCTGATGCGGGTCGCCCTGATCCCCATCTTCATTCTTCTTTACTACCTGCCATTTCACTGGAGCTATCTTGCCGCCGCCGTCGTCTTCACCCTGGCCAGCGTTACCGACTGGCTGGACGGCTACCTGGCCAGAAAATGGCAGCAGAGCACGCCATTCGGTGCCTTTCTCGACCCGGTAGCCGACAAGTTGATGGTGGCGGTGGCACTGGTACTGCTGGTGCAGAGCCACGCGAACTTCTGGGTCACCGCCCCGGCGGTGGTGATCATCGGGCGTGAGATCGTGATTTCCGCGCTGCGTGAATGGATGGCGGAGATGGGCGCTCGCGCCCAGGTGGCGGTATCCAGTCTGGGCAAGTACAAGACCGCTGCGCAGATGGTTGCCCTGATCGTACTCCTGGCCAACCCGGCTGCACCTGCCAGCGCCTGGGTGATCCTCGGATATGTGCTGTTGGCCGTTTCCGCTGTGCTTACGCTGTGGTCGATGGTCAATTACCTGAGCGCTGCCTGGCCCCATTTACGCCCGGAAGGCACTGAAACCAACGATCGATAAACTTTTTCGAATCAATGACTTGACAGGGCGCCGGAGAAAGATAGAATGGGCGCCGTTCCAAAGCGGGAATAGCTCAGTTGGTAGAGCGCAACCTTGCCAAGGTTGAGGTCGCGAGTTCGAGCCTCGTTTCCCGCTCCAATTTCGTCCGGCTGCGTTCGCAGCCAGACAGCCCCCTTTAGAGGCCGGGTGGCAGAGTGGTCATGCAGCGGATTGCAAATCCGTCAACGCCGGTTCGATTCCGACCTCGGCCTCCATTTTCAAGCAGCAAGCCCAGCCAGCCCGGATGGCGAAACTGGTAGACGCAAGGGACTTAAAATCCCTCGAAGGGTAACCTTCGTGCCGGTTCGACCCCGGCTCCGGGCACCATTCTAGAGCAGTTTGTAAGCTTACCTCACAGCATCATCATTTCCGCACATTTTGATCTTTTCCGCACATTCTATTTTGTCGGTGTGATTTTCTTCCCTTTCCGGTTGCGCACATAGTGCTCTGTCATAGTTACCGTGGTGTGTCCGAGCTGATCCCGAGCCTGGACGATGTCACCGCTGGACTCGGCCTTGTCGGTAGCCGCCTTGGCTCGTAAATCACGCAGCTGGAACGCACTTTTTGGCACGCCTGCATCCTCACGTGCTTTATCAAATCGCGTCCGTAACATGCTGTACGACATCGGCTCGCCTTCTGCTGTCACGATCAGTCGAGTGGATCGGACAACATGGGTGGCCTTGCGCGCTCTGATCCTCTTGATCAGCGCCGCTAAATCGCCCATCAGCTCGATGCGCCGCTTTGCCGAGGTCTTTCCCTGCTTGATCCAGATTTGCCCATCCCTGATATCTCGTTCGTCCATCAAGCGCACGTCCGTTACACGCTGACCGGTCAGATAGGCCAAATCCATTGCATCCTGGAGGCCGACCTCCGCTTTGTCATACACTGCCTTGTAAAGCGAGTCCTCAATGTACACATCCCGGCCAGCTTCTTTGTTTCCCTTCACGCCGGCACACGGGTTAGCCAAGGCCGTATAGCCCATCTCCCTGGCAAAGTTCCAGATTGCTGACAGCAGTGCTTTTTCCCGATTTGCACGTACCGGCGCCGAGCTGCGCCATCTCAGATACTGGCGCACGTGCTGGGGCTGGATCGCATCGAGCGGGGCGGGCGGGTCATTGAAGAATGCCAGAAGGTTTTTCAGTTCGCGCAGGTTGTCCTTCTGGGTTGCCGGGGATTTAGTGGGCAGCACCTCCACCAGGTACCGGTCAGCGACGTACTTGAAAGTGATTACCTCTTGCACTCGGGCGTCGGCGGTCCGGTCACGCTCGAACTCTGCGTATTTCATGATCGCGAGCCCGTAGTCACTGCCCAGCGGTATTTCTTTCCGGTTTTTGCGTCCACCGGTGTCGTAGTAATAGTAGGTTTTATCGCCCCGCCTCCGAACCCTGAAGCGGGGAATTTTCCCGATACGCATAGATTTCCCTCTGTTCTAAGATGCCTTCCTCGGCCTCCACGCAAGCGGCTCCCCTTGGTCGGCGTGCCCTTGGATGACCGCTGCCTTCGTTACGCTCGGCCATCCGTTGCGCTTGATCGTGTGCCGAACTCCGTTCCGGCGCAAATTTTCCAGCTGACCGGCTTTGGTTCTTGCCCCGGTCAACTCACAGACTTCTTCATGAGTCAGGAACATGATTGCCTCCCGGCTTATAGGGTGATGCTCAAAATGATGAGTGTGGATGATCAGGGCAGCGCGCTATCTCGGCGCAGCTCGTCTTGCTCGAGCATGTCGCCATGAAATGCGCCTTCGCCCACTTCCTCCATGGCCAGGTGCAAGCTCACCAGCGCTGCCCGCAGGGACTTCAGCGCTGCCGTCTGCTGCTTCAGACGCTGGCGCAGCTCCTTGTTTCGGGCCTTCAGCTCGGTGACTTCGGGGCTGTCTGTGAAAAGGTCAGTTGTCATGGCTGGGCTCCTGCTTCCCGATAAATCCGATATATCCGTTCAGAATGCCTTCCTTGATCGCCTCGAACTCCCAGCAGTGGATCTGCGCATCGACGAAAACTCGCAGGCCCTTGGGGTAGTCGTGCTTTTTCCTGGATATGAACGCCTCGGCAGCCTCCCGTGTGAAGTGGGAGTTGATGTGTTCCCACGATTCGGCAAATCCTGTAACCGTGTGGTCCTCCAGCTCGCCAAGCACGCCCCACTGATCATGCTCGGCGAGGTCAAGAAAGTTGCAATCCTCAGCATCCAGTGCGGCCAGGTCGAGAGTGGCCTGCTGCTCGCTATCAGCGTCATCCCAGTACGCCTTCGGGTTGAACCACTCGTCATCCTCCCAGATGACTACGAGATTATCTGTGTAGTCCCTATCGATGCCGTAGACGATCCGGCGAGCCTGAACAGTGAAGATGGCGCTGGCAGTGCAATGCTCCTGAACGCCATCACCTTTGCAGGTGTGATGCAGGCGCTTTACGAAGTCGGCCCAGGTCGCCGCAGTGATTGGTTCTCCAGTAGCTAGGCTCATACCCCGCCTCCTTGGTTGCGATGGGCGGCGAGGGCTTCGCGCGCCGCTTCACATAGATCTGCGCAAAGTCTGCTGCGACTCCCATTCAATTCCGGGTCACAGCCTGGATTGCAGGGCTTCCAGAACGGCAGAGGCCCGGCATCTTCCACCAGCCCCGCCACGTCCGGCGCGGGCTGCTGCTCTGCTGCAACCTTCTGGAGTTTCATTAGCTTCGGGTACAGGTGACGCCATGCCTCGAAGGCAAAAGTGCGCTCGTAGTCACCGCCACCGGCCCGGCAGAACTGCCCATGCTGTTCCCACCATGCACGGAACTCGGCGGCGAACAGCTCATCGGGTACGGGCGTGAGTGAATAATCAGCAGGTGCCTGCTGCTCTGCGGGCTGCGGGGCGGCTATCGCCTGGTCGAGCAGGGCGTAAATTTCTGGTGGGCAGTTACGCTTCACGTTCCGGCGCAAAGTCCGGACTTGAGAAGGGTGCAAAGGCCGGCCCGCCACCGGCTCCCCCTGCACAGCGGGTGCGGCCAGTTCCAGCAGCTCGAATGCCGCCTCATATATCCAGTCGGGCAAATCGTCCCGGTCCGGCTCGATCCGGGCGCCGTTGCGCAGGAAGATCTCGCGGATCTGCGGGCGGCCAACCTTTTTGCTGGCCTCGGCAATATGGTTATTCATGACTCGCTACCTCGTCTGGATACTCGAAAAAGCATGGCGTGGCGGGATGTCTCACCGGCGTCTCCGTGATCCGCTGGGCATCGATCGCGTGCTGGTGGATCTGCCGGGCCATGTCCAGCAGCTCGGTTTTCGTCAGGTAGTCGTCCGGCCCTGGCAGGTTGCCCAGGTTCGTTACGGCCTGGCCGTCCTGCAGGGTGTGCAGGGCTGTGATGGTTCTGGTCATGCTGCCTTCCTCACTGGTTTGGCCCAGGGATTGTTGGCTGCCGCGATGGCTGCCATGGGCGGCGGGCTGACGCTGTTGCCGCACATATGGACCTGCTCGGTTTTGGTGAACCGGCGGCCGTCGTGACCGCGGTCGATGATGTAGTTCGATGGGAAGCCTTGGGCGGCGTACAGCTCATGGGGCTGCAGCATCCGCAGGCAGATATCGACGATCACGTATGGGTCGCCGCCGATCCAGACGGTGACCAGAGCCAGGCGGTCGCGGGTGGTGATAGTGTCGAGCGGCTGCTCGACGCTTCGGGCGTCTCCATTGCCGTAGTAGTTGATCATGAATGCCGCGCAGCGCAGGGCGCCTTCCTGCTGCTCCTGCGACAGCTTGAGCTCTACCAGCGCCGATTTGCCCCCGCCGCCGGCGGTAACGGTGGGTGCGGGCTCATCGATACCCTGGCCGACGCTGGCGCCGAACTGGCGAGACAGGAACGCGGTGACCAACTGCTGCTGGCTACCGGTGTTCGTGACGGTCGTCATGGGTTCATCCATGCCCTTAGAGTGCGTGGTGTTGAAGCCGCCGTTGGCCTGGGCAAGGAAAGCAGTGGCTACCGAATGGCCGCCGCTACCCCCGGCGGTAACCGTGCCGATTGGCTGATCTGCAGCTTTGCTGCCTCGGCCCCAGCGCTGGACCCCTCCGGGTCGGCCTTCACCATGCGAAGCACTGACCATGACCGGAGAGGCCAGCGCAAACGAGCCGCCCCGCGGCCACGCCGTGATGGTGTTCAGCGGCGCATCCGTGGTATGCACCGCCTCGCGGGACCAGTTTGCGATCGGCACAATGAACGGCTGGGCCCGCTCGATCACCTCGCGTTGAATGCCCCGGGCAATCCTTCGCATGGTGGCTTCTGCCAGCGGCCGCTTGCGCCCAAAAATGCTTTGGCTGGGCACGCTCCAGTCAATGCACTCCGCAGCGGTGCGGTACGGCTGCTGGCCTTTGGTCGGCTTCGCTGCATGGGTCGGCTCAGGCCAGACAATCGGCTGACCGTCACGCCGCGCCACCAGGAATAACCGCTCCCGACTGGTCGGGGCGCCGTAGTCACAGGCTTTCAGCAGGCGATACTCGACCTCGTAGCCCAGCGCCTTCAGCTCAGCCAGGAAGCGCCTCCAAGTAGAACCCCGGCGCTTGGGATCTGGTATCAGAAACTGCTGTTCACGCGGCACGCGCTCGCCAGGAGCCGCCACGGTGCCGTCCAACTTCACTACCCGCCGGGTCAACTTGCAGCGCTTCGCGATGAGAGGGCCCCAGCTCCGGATCTGCTTCACGTTCTCCAAGCTGATGATCCGCGGCTTGCCAATGCCGGCCCACTTGATCGTCACCCAGGACAGGTCACGGATCTCTTTTTTGCGGGGCTGACCGCCGGCGGCCTGGCTGTGGTGTGTGCAATCTGGACTGGCGTGGAACCAGCCCAAGCGCCGGCCGGCCAGCACCTGGACGGGGTCGACCTCCCACACATCCGTTTGCAGGTGCAGGGCGCCGGGGTGATTCGCTTGGTGCATGCTGATCGCCGCCGGGTTGTGGTTGATAGCGATGTGTACCGGCCGGCCCAGGCCCATCTCGAGCCCGGTGCTGGCACCGCCGCCACCGGCAAACAGGTCGACGTTTATCTCTTCGTCGATTTCAGACAAGGGGAGGCCGTACTGCCCGCGGAACAGCAGGGCAGGGGTGTTCATTGATGTCATTGGGGCAGTCCTCAAAACAGAGCTGGCCATTCACTGGCACTGCAGATATCGTTTTGAAACTGGCGCGGGGCCAGCAAAAGAAAGAGGGATGCGAAATGTCAGTAGATCTATCTAACGGGCGGTTCGATGTTTACGCCGGAAGAGGTCCGCTAGAGCGATGGGTTGGACGCATCGATCACGATGAGTTTGTCCGTGACGCCGCAGGCGGCCTCATATACCGCACAGACGGCGATGAGTTTTACGATATGAAGGGGACATATGTCGGTGAGATTGAGAAAGTCGAAGAAAATTTCATGGTTGTATCGAGAGGCCCCTCGGGTGTGACATGTCTCTTTGTGATCCGTCCTGAATAACACCTGCTGATTGATGGTGAATACGCCCACCCTGGCTTTCTTCGCCATCAGCCATGCTCTCACTCAAAACTACGCGGCAGGGAGTGCATATGGGACGCACGTTCGTTGGGAATTATCGTGGGCATGAATTCAGCATCCTGTGTAAGGACTGGCCGAACGGCTGGGTAGTGGAGGTGGGGTTTCAAATACCGGGAATCCCTACGCGTCGTTTCGACGATGAGCTTTTCCTCAGTTATGACGAGGCTAGAGCGTATGCGGAGCGCGAAGCCAAGGCGTTGATTGACGATCTCATTGACAACGGGGCAATCCAGGCTTTGTAGCGTCCACGAAAAGCTTATTGCTTTATGTGCTTGTCTAGGGCAAATCATGGGCAGAGAAGCTCGCGAGCTGAGCGTTGCTTCTCCCTGAATTCCAATCTGCTGGCATGCTCTAGACCTGCCACCAATCATCAGCAAAACAAGGAGGCGTAGCGGTGAACCGTGAGCGAATCGAAAAGAACAAAGAGTTGATGGCTGCCATCCGAGCCGCCATGGATGCAATAGAAGAGCATGACCGACAGTTTGAGAGCGACAGCCTCCCTCCCTCGGGTGACGATTACTGGCGTAAACGGCTCGAGCTGGGTAGAGAGCTCTCAAAAGCCCACCACAAATGGCAGGCGCACGTAGAAGAATCTGCTAAATGACGCCAAATGCAGACGGCCTGCGGGCCGCCTGCGCTCTCTACCGGCATGCTCAGGAAAGTGCTGGAGCACCCAAGGTGCCAGCCGAAACTTGGATCCGTGATAACGGATAACGGGCGCGTTGATGGTCATGGTTGCCTCAGAGAATGCTGGCCAGTTGCCCAGTCATAAGCTACTTTCAAGAGACCGGCATGAAGCCGGCAATAATGTAAGCCCAGCCGGGCAGGGAGATAGGTATGAAGGTATTGCTGATTGCTTTATCGCTGATGATGGTGAGCTCGACGGCGTTGGCCCACGGCGGCGGGTGCCGTAAGAGCTCGCCTCCGGGCCAGTGCTGCCACATGGATAACAGTAAAGGCACTGTTCACTGTCACTGATTGGGTGAAGGGGCGGCCCTCAGGCCGCCTTCTCGAGCTCCCAAGCCCCCACCGCATCCAGCAGGGCGTCCATGTGGCGCTCATCAATATCGACAAGGTTCGGCACCAGCAGCCAGGCCATATCAACCACGTGCCGGGGATTGCAGCTCGCCCTGAACCGCTCGACGTGAAAGTCCATCACCGACACCTTCCTGCCGTCCGGTTGCTCGATCAGGTAGCGCTCATCTATGCCGCCGAGCTGACTGCTGGAGTAGATATCCGGCACTTTAACTGTCTCGAACTGGATATAGCGCTTTCCCATCTGGTCCCTGCACAGGGCAATCGGGAATAATGTCCAGCCCCTCAGCGGGGCGTACATGAGCGCGTCAACCGTGGCAGCGCCGGGGGTGATCGGCTGCATGGTTTTCCAGTTGATCAGGCCTTGCTGGGTCGGCGTGTGGATGATCGAAATGCGCTGGGTGCGAAACAGCGACTGGATGGCTTTGAGGCCATGCGGTTTGAATTTGATCTTCACTCCCACTCCTCCCGCAGTTCCGCATTGTTGCGTGCCTGACGTGTACCTCTGCGAGACTGCAGAGGTATCTCAATGCCGTGCTCCTGCCCGATCTTGTCCACCGTGCCGGCCGCTACGCCGATGGTTTTCGCGATGTGGGACCGAATCACGCCAAGCTCGGCGAGCTGTCTGACCTTGGGTGCCAGTGCTGCCCGGTTGGCTTGGTGCTTTGCAGCCCGGGCCGCGCTCAGTCGATCCGCTACATCCTTCTTTGATGGCTTTGTTCTGGCGCGCTTGCGTTCTGGCTTGGGCGGCAGATCACCATTCAGCTTGGCCTGCCATCTGGCCTCGTCTTCCTCGGTCCACGTCATGTTCTTGATGGGTGCCAGGCTATTGCCCAGCTTCTGGATTTTTCCGCCATCAGAAAGGTATGCGTTCACGGCGCGGGCAATGGCTTCCCGCTCCGCCGCTTTGTGCTCGGATAAAGGGGTCATAATTCATTCCGTGACATACTGGCGTGACAGGTCAGGGCAGGGCGACCAGCTCCTGCAGCGCCGCGTCATCCAGGCGGTCGGCTGCGTGGATTAACCTGGTCACCAGATCCTGCTCTTCTTCGATATCCACCCGCTGCATGGTGCGCAGCAGGCGTTCATCTGTGGCGTGGTAAAGGTCGAGGGTTATGCGGCGGGACAGCAGGAGGGCTTCGCGCTCCTCCTGCCTGAGCTTGTCCCGGGCCCGCTGTTCGCGTTTTCGCTGGGCTGGGGATTTGGCCATGCTACCCCTCCGTCACTTGCTCAAACTCGCCATCGAACACGAACTCGTTGTCCTGCGGAATGCCAGCCTCTGCTGCCTCGTCAAGCACAACTGCTCGTTGAATCTCCACCGACACAGGCAGGTATTTGAACAGGCGGCGAATGGCGGTTTTCTTAGCCATCTCTTCCCAGTGACTTACCCAAGGGCCAGACTTTCCTGCCTTGCTCTGGGCTCTCACTGCCTCAACCTGGGCATGACTCATGACCTCGAACTGAACGCCGCCACCCTGCAGCCGAGCAACGGCGTAGACGTGCGTAATGGGGCCTGCATCCTCGCCTTCGTAGGGCTTGTGCGTCAGGTCTTCATGCAGACCAAGCTGGTAGTCGAACTCGTCATGCTGGCGCACGGTGCGGGCCGTCAGGCTGATGATCTGGCCGGATCGGCGGGCAAGGTCGATCATGCCGCGGTACCCGATGATCAGTTGTACCTGTTTTCCGTAGGGCAGCAGATAGGCGTGGCCGAGTGAGTTGCCCGGCTCGAGCCCTAGCTGGGCGCACTGGATGACCGAGCCGAGAAAGCTCTGCTGGTCACACTGCACCAGGGCAGGGGTTTTGCGGATCTCGGTAGTGATGATGCGAGCCATCCGCTCGGCTGTCATGTGCTTCGGCAGGGCGGCTGCGAGCTGCGCCTTCATCTTGGGACTGGAAAGCATGACCGCCAGATTGTCTGCAGGGGAGCGCGGCTTGACCTGCTTTCCAGTGGCTTCCATGTCCTTCTGTGAAAAGGGTGCTACGTTCTCGGTGCTCATCTCAGCTCCTTTGCCCAGTAGGGCAAACTCAATGTTTCCAGGCCAGACCACTCGCCCGTGCGGATGCACTCGGCATAGGTGGCCATGTCCTGCAGGTAGGTATCCCGGCCAACAGCTTTCGCTTGTTGATCCAGGGTGAAAATGCGAACGGGGTATTTGCCGCAGTCGATACTGGTGCTGACCACCAGAAATACGAATGCGGAGGGCTGCTCGCCAAAGTGAGCTTCGTATCCGTCGCAGTAGAAAGGGTCTTGGACGTGGTAGCGGTAGTCGTAGACAGACCGGGCAAACCGGTCCATATCGGCTGTTGTCTTCACGTCAGCGATCCAGCCCAGCGAGGGGATGGTTTTGTCCGGCCTGCATCGCGCCAGAAGGCCGGTGCTTTGCTCTTTCCAGTAGATGCTGGCCTCGGCATCACCTTCAGCCTCAACGAGCCATCTGGCGTGCGGGTGGGCCATCACGCTTTCACGAATCAGCTGAACCTTGCGACCTTCGTCTGCCGTGAGGATCGTTTGCCCGGTAACGCTAGCCTCGAACTCTTCCCACTGCTGCTTGCCGGCCTTGGTGCGCCGGTCACACTCAGGGGCAATCACGTACTGCTCGCCGAACCGGTGCGGCTCCAGAAGAATCGCGTGCACCGCGTCGCCGATATTCAGCGCGGACTTCTTTTCTTCGTCTTCTGGGGCTGCCTTGCTCCACTGGAACAAGGCAGGGCTTTTATTGATCAGGTCGAGCTGGGATTTCGATATGCCTGGACCTTTGTGATAATCGTCATTGCTCAGGTCCTGGTAATAACCGGGCTCCATTTCACACCTCGGAAGCAATAGCCAGGGCCGCGATGATGCCGCCCCAGAGAATGAGAAAAATGGTCAGTTCGTGGCAGAAGCGGCGGAGGGTCATGATCTGGGCACCCCCTCCGGAGCATCAACGGCACTGCCTGTATCCGGGTCGTGCAGGACCAGAATCCGCGTACCGCCGCGCCGGATCATTGTGGCTGGGGCCATGCCGGCATTTACGACGTGGAACAGGCTCGGTTTGCCCTGCCACTCGGACAGAAGAACCAGCTCCCGGGCGAGCTGCCGCAGATACTCTTTGCGGTCTGCTTTCTCCTTCTCGATGCTTTCCAGAAGGGGCGGGTCTGTTGTCTCGATGTAGCCGTTGCCGTCGCACGTCGGGCAATCAATGGCGCCATCACAGTTAGGGCATCCGCAGTCGCAATCCCGGCTGCCGTCACCGTGGCAGTCGGGGCACTCATATTCCTGCGGGTCTGGCTCATCGCCGCTCAGCAAGAACTCGCATGCCTTCCTGCCAGCCTCTGCGATCCGGTCTTCGCGCCATTGCTCGAATGGTTTGATGATCATGGCTCCCTCCCTATCTTCCGAGCCTTCGCCGTAGCGATGTGGTTCATATGCCCGGTCTCGATGATGTCCAGCAGATCCCGAGCCAGCGCCTTGAGGTCGGCAATCTCTCGCCGCCGGGCCGTATCCAGCAGCGCTGAGTACCGGTCATGGCGGATCTGATCAATGTGGCTCAGCAGCAGCTGAACTGTTGTTTTGGCCGCGGGATCGCATTTGATGTGCGGCAGGTCGGTGGTCAGGCTGCGGATGATGTCGTCTGCTTGGGCGATCTGGTCTAGCTGGTCGTCGGTGGTGGACGGGACAGGATTCCTCATCACACACCCCTCAGCCACACAGCGGCGGCTCCGATCATCAGGCCCAGGCCGATGGCAATGCTCAGCGCCACGTAGGCGCCCAGAGCAATGCCAGCGATGGTTGTCAGGTTCTTCGTCACAGCCTGCCCTCCTTCTTCATGTCGGCTTTCCATGCCTCGCCCAGGGTCTCGCCGGCGATCTGTTCCAGCGCCTTCCTGAACGGCTTGGCGGCGTCCCGGGTATTCAGGTCCAGGCTCACCGAGCACTGGCGCAGGAACTCGAACACGACCTCGGAATCGACCAGGTCATAGATGCGCTCGCTGGCCACCTGCTTGAACTGCTCGTACCTGACCAGGTCGGTGTCCTGGCCATTGAGAAGGTCGATTTCCTCGAAGTAGAAGTCGGGCTCTTCCGGCGGGTCTTCCGGCGGCAGCATGTTGTCGTAGGCCAGCTGGGCCGACCGCAATGCAATAGCGTTCTGCACGTGTGAATACATGGTCGTGTCCTCATGGAGTAGCCACTGGTGAATGCCCGCACGCCAATACGTTTGCCTCCGTATGTTGACGAGCAACAAGGCGCGAGAAGCCGGGCATTCCCGGTGGCTGCTGAGAAAAGAAAGGGGGAAGAGGCCCGTGACGTGGGCTAGGCGCATCGAATCGCCCCGGTGATGAGCCGGGAAAGGGGTCTCACGAAACCCTGGCTACGGATTACCCCTGGTGCGCCTTGCCCCGCCGTGAAGAAGGGCGTGCCGTGTTAGGTGCCGGCGGCTAACAGTCAGAGGGGGCCGCATCCGTTGGAGCGGTACTGCTGGGTAAAGGGTGCCGGTTACGGCTCCGGCGCGGAGGGGAGAGCTGCTATCTGTCCAGCGGGGCCCACTGGCGGAACACCGCGGGCGTGGTGAAGGTTCCCCCGGCCTTCTCAAGACAGATCGTGTCGAAAAGCTCTGGGGCCGTTTGCAATCGGTAACCCGGCGAAACCTTCGGCATTTCCTCCGCCTCAAACTTCGCTATTCGGTCGGCGATGTCTTGCTGTGTCGGGTATTTGCCAACGCCCATGCCGATAGTTACTTCGGCGCGCTTATCGTCATCCTCGGTGTGAATCAGATGAACCACGATATCGAACTGGGCCGGTCCGTGAACCGGGCTTAGGGAGCTCATGTTGTCGTCCTCGCTGTTTTGTCTTCCCGGATGGCCCTGTCGCCAAGGCCATCGAGGAAAACTTGCCCATACCAAACCGCCTGGGTGGGGCGGGGCGCATTGCTTGCCGGGTCATTCGCTCGGTTCGGTCATACCAACCTCGTCAGCCGTCACAGTTGTCTGTGCGTGGGCAGGCTACATGCCTGTCTGATCGCCGGTCGCCGGTAGAGGCAATGCGGTCTGTTTCATGCGCTTTTACATTCAGCCGCGCATGGCCGGAAGCTGGGGCCTACTGCCGGCGCGCTGCCGGTATCAGCCCGTTTCATTCCCCAAGTTGTGCAAGAACGGTCCGGTTGCCCGGTAGCGCGGTGTTCTGCGCTGTTGGGAGTAAATATAGGCATACCTGTAATCTCTGTCAACAGGTATTCCTATAAAAATATAGGCGAGGTGCTTAGAGGGATTGCGTAGTTGCTGATATACGCCCCGGCAGATGCGGATAGCGCGCGGAACGTGGCGCTTTGATATGCTTGAGGCTTCACAAGAATATGGAGAAGGTCATGAGTAAGGGGGCAATGGGATTCTGGGTAGGCGTGTCATGGGTAATGGCGATTGCCACTGTTTTTGCGGCGCTGCTTCTATGTATTGGATACGGTGTTATAGAGGTTCAGGGGCGGTACATCACCAAAACTGTGGTGAACTGGCCTCTGGTGGCTGGGTGTGCGATAAGCGCTGCATATGCGGTGATGTTTGCCGTAGCTATGAGCATGATGAGAATCTCCGCGCTGAATACTCGGGCAATGTTCCAGCGGATCTTGGAGCAGGAAGCGAGGGCTGCAGAGGAGCTGAGTCCGGGCCAGGATCCCGGCGCTGAATAGCCATATGGCCCAGCGGCTGCTTGTGGCGCGGAAAGAGGGCAGCGTGCTGACACTGGCCCGAGATAGCGCTCATCTGTGACCCTGTTCCGCGCCCATCGCGGACTGATTCGCAAATCGGGAAGGGGGCGCGGAGGAACTACGCGCTGGCTGGTACGCTCTGGAAATCGTTATTTCTGGAGGCTGACATGAAAAATGATCTTCGACTGATCGCGGCTTGGCTCACCATTCCGGTACTGCTGGGGGTCGGCTCTACTGTCTGGCTTATGGGGATGCCCGAAGAGCAGCTGGCCGGGCCGATCTTCCACTTGGCATTCGGCGCGCTTCAGCTGGGGATGTGTCTGACCTGCGTTGCGGGGACGGTGGTGGTCATGAAGCTGCTGAGACAGCGGAGGGAAGGGCGGGCGTAAAAAAGCCCGCTCGGGGCGGGCGTTCGGGAGTGCGACTCTGGCTATCCACCAGGAATGAAGCGTGCCGCAGTAAATGCGATTCCAGCAAGAACACCGGCAACTGCGATGAATTTCCACGTCTGCTCATTCACCGCTTTGTAAACGTCAACCTTCAAATCGGCGATATCGCTTTTGGTCGCCATCACGCCACCAATACCGTCGAGCTTGGTTTCGACGCGAGCAAGTCTCTCCCGAATCTCCGGGATAGCTTTCTCCAGCTCTTGAACGCGTTTTTCCAAGTCGTCACCTCCGGGTGGCTGGCCTCCAGTATGGCCACTATTCGCCTTCCTGTCACCCCAGCTGCCGCGGATCACATTATTGCTCATTCTTGGTTCCCTCCGGCTTCGCCCTCCTATACCTTTCGATGGCAAATACGTTTAAAAACTCCATGTGCGAACACTGATCGCACTCGATAGCCACCACTGGAAGGTATTTGTCCGTGATCTGATGGGTCTGTATACCAACTATTGGCATATGGAAAACCGCCATCCACCGCTTACGCATGTCACCCGATTCCGAGTCTCCAATGTCAGGGGAGCCCGGATCCAGATGGAATCTCCAGTCACGATCTTCTTGGCCGCACGTCGGGCATTTATTGCTTCGTTGGGTGTAATCAAGAAAATCCAACATTTCCTGAAAAGTGATTGGGGAATTGAAAACACTGTATTCATCCATAAAGAATCTCCAGAAGCGCAGCCATCTCACTCGATGCCAGCCCTCAAAACACCTCATATTTCCCAATCACCACACCACAGATGGTCGCATTCCCATTGATGCGGATGATCTGATCCGGCCAGTTCGGGTTCAGCGCCTTCAAGTAGCGCTCCTCGCCCTCAATGACCAGCTGCTTGAATGTGGCTTCTTGGCTGTCGTCCAGCTTCGCGATCACTGGTGAGCCGTTCTCGGCCAGCTTGTCGGGGTCGACGAAGATAATGTCGCCATCGCGGAATGACCGGCGCTCATGCGGGTTGAACATCGACTCGCCCCGGACGCGCAGTGCATAGGTCCGGGGACCATGTGAGGTCGGGCAGGGCATCCACTCTTCAGCGTCACCCACCGCATACAGATCTTCTACCTCGCACCACGCTCCAGCCTGGACCCACGAGATAAGCGGGACACGGCCCCTGATATCGGGGCCGGGTTCTACGTTGGAATCGGAAGGCAGCATCCGGCCGCGGCCTGTTTCCAGCCACACAGGATCGACACCGCACGCCTTGGCAATGGTGGCGTTATATGTGGAGGACAGGGATTTACCGGTCTCCAGTTCGGAAATAGAGGCTTGCTTAATACCCACAGCATCCGCCAGGGCGGCCTGTGTGAGCTTGGCATGTTTCCGTGCTGCCTTAACTCGATCTTTGTATTCCATGACCACTTTATAAAGGTTCGCCTATACGCTTGCAAACAGGTATACCTGTGCCCATAATTACAGGCATCCCTATAAGGAGCTGCATATGAATATTTACGAAAAGCTCGTAAAGCATTTCGACGGCCAGGTGAAGACCGCAACCGCTCTTGGTGTCGAGCAGGGGACTGTTTCGGGGTGGGTGCGGGGGAAGCATGGCATGAACCCCATCACCGCTCTCAAGGCAGAGCAGGCGACGGGCGGGCTGTTCAAAGCCTCCGATCTTTGCCCGTCCCTGCGCAGCGTCAGCGTCCCTGCCGCGTGACAAACCCATTCTGCGCCACCCGGCGCCACAGGAAAACTAGAACATGAAAAAGCATCTGCTAGAGACGCGGCGCGAAGTGATGAAGGCGGTAACCAGCGAATTTGCCGGCGGCCAGGCCTGCGCAGCCGCTCATCTGGGCATCAAGCCCAAGCGCCTGCAGAACCAGGTCTACGAGACGGCCGGCTGCATGCCGCTGAGCGATACCGAGATCCAGGCGCTGGAAGCCGTCACCGGCACCACCCACCTCCCTGACTACATCTGCGCCATGTATGGCGGCGTGTTTGTTCCGATGCCCCAGAGCGACCTCGACAACGTGGACCTGTACTCCCGGGCCATCAAGACCCAGACCGCGCGCGGGAAAGTCGACCTGATGATCCAGGCGGCACTGGCAGACGGGGAGATCGACGAGGCGGAAGCGCAAGAAATCAGGGCAGTACACAACAAGCACGTCGCGGCGCGGCATGCCGAAGTGGAAGCGGTGATTGCGCTGCACGCGAAGGGCTGAATTTCAGGCAAGAAAAAGCCCAGCTGGCGGGCTGGGCTCGGGTACTACCAAACAGTGAAGGAACAATAAATGACTATCGTGACTTCGTCAAACGTGAGAATCGGAAGCGTGACCATCAGGCGTGACACTGAGGGTCGCTTTCGTCTGAACGACCTGCACAAAGCGTCCGGAGGTGAGAAGCGTCACGGCCCAAGTTACTGGCTATCGAACCAACAGACGATCGACCTGATCACCCTTTTGCAAACTACCGGAAATCCGGTAGTTACTCTGGAAGGCCGTAATGGCGGCACTTATGTGGTGAAAGAGCTGGTTTACGCCTACGCCATGTGGGTGAGTGCCGAATTTCATCTCCACGTCATCCAGACCTTCGATCGCCTGGTTGAAGCGCAATCAGAGATCGCTGAGGCTAAAGCTGCCCGCCAGCGCGCCCGCCTGGAAGCTCCATTCCTCACCGACGCCGTCAAGTACAACCGGCTCGCCGCCGGCAAAGACCTCAAGCCATACCACTTCAGCAACGAATTCGACCTGATCAACCGGGTTGTTCTCGGCTGCTCATCCAAACAGTACCGGGCTGCCCATGGCCTGGCTGCAAATGATCCTGTGCGTGACACCCTGACGCCGGCCGAGATCCGGGCGGTGGAGCACATGCAGCGCCTGAACGCCTCCCTGATCGACATCGGTATGCCGTTCGACCAGCGCAAGGCCCGGCTCCACCAGGTATTCATGCTGCGCCACCAGCGCGCCCTGATAGCCGAAACCGTTCGGCTGGAGGCATAACCGGCCATGCAATACACGCTGACCATCAGCCAGACCAAGGCCCTTGAGTGGGGCTTGAATGCCCAACAGGCCCTGCTGTTCTCGTTCGTTTACGAGTGCCCGAGCTGGGCGAACCCGATCACCACGGATAACGGTGTTTTCTACGCGCTGAGCAAGGCCAAGATCGTCGAGGAGCTGCCTCTGCTTACCGACAAGCCGGACACCGCTTACCGCCTGCTGAAACAGCTGGAGGCTGCAGGGACCATTGAGCTTTCCCACACCGCCGGCATCACTCTGGTGCGCCTCACCGAGAAGGGGAAGGAGTGGAACAAAGCGCTCGATGGGTCGGAAAAATATCCGAGCAAGAAGGCTGCACAGGGTCGGAAAAATATCCGAGGTACCTCGGAAAAATCTCCGAGCAAGGTCGGAAAAAAATCCGAGGTAGGGTCGGAAAAATCTCCGACAAATCAGGATACCAGTAATCAGGGTACCAATCAGGATACCAGTCATAGTTTGCCGGTCGCCGCTGACGCTGCTCGCGGCGAGGCGCAGTTGAGCGCTGCGCCACGGGTCGAGATCCCCAGCGACATGCCAGGACCCAAAGACCCTTCCTGCAAAACCTACAAGGCCTGGGCGAACTACGCATTCGCCTATCGCCGCCGCTACAGCGCCTGGCCAGTGTGGAATGCCAAAGCTGGCGGCCAGCTAGGTCAACTGATCGACCGCCTTGGTGCCGAGGCCGCGCCGCAGGTCGCCGCGTTCTACGTCGGGGTCAACGACGCCCGGCTGATCAGCGACTGCCACAGCCTGAACGGCCTGCTGGCCAGGGCTGAATCACTGCACACCCAGTGGCTGACCGGCCGCCAGATGAACGGCCGCACCGCCCGGCAGCTGGAGGACACCCAGGCAAACATCAACGCGGCACAGGACGCTGCCAGCCGCATCCAGGGAGGTGCCATCGATGCAAACCCTTTCCTCTGACCAGATCGCCCAGCTGGCCGCCGCCATCATCGCCACGGCCGAGACCCTGGGGCAGACCATGAGTGCCAATGCGGCGCAGCTGATGGCCCAGGACCTGGCCGAGCATCCTGCTGATCACGTTGCCGCCGCGCTGCGGGCCTGCCGCCGGGAGCTGACCGGCAGGCTGACACTGGCTGCCATCCTCGAACGCACCCAGGCAGCAGACGGCCGCCCGGGGCGTGATGAGGCATGGGCCATTGCCCTGGCAAGCGCCGATGAGTTCAACACCGTGGTGATGACCGATGAGATCCGGCAGGCCATGGGTGTAGCGGCACCGATTCTGGAGGCCGGCGACAAGGTGGGCGCTCGTATGGCGTTCCTGTCGGCCTATGACCGCCTGGTTACCGATGCTCGCGCCGAGAAACGCCAGACAAACTGGACGGTGTCGCTCGGGTTTGACCCAGACCTTCGCGCCCGGGCCATCGAGGATGCCGTGCGGCTGAAGCAGCTGCCGCGCCATGTGGCCGATCAGGAGCTGGCGCGCCTGAGCTATGACGCTCCGCCGAGCGCCGACGGCCTGGCAATTGCTGGCCTGCTGACCGGCAAAGTGGCACGGCCCAGCGAGGAAAACCGTGAGCGATTCCAACAGCTCAAGCAACACATCGAGGAGGCCGAGGAGGCACGGCTGCAGCGCGAGGCCGCGGAGCGCGACGCGCGGATCGCTGAATTCGAGAAGCGCAGAGCTCAGGCGCTGAGCGAGCTTGAGAAACGCGAGGGGGCGAGGGCATGAAGCTCACCAAATGGCACTTCGAGCTCCACGACGGCAAAGGCGGAATCGTCATCTACGGCCAGCCGGTGAGTAAGGAGCAGGTAATCGAGGACTGCCAGGCGCGGTTCGGGGAAGAGAGATTGAGGGAGGTGACACATGGCTGACGAAGTGGATATCAGCACGGACAGGATTCTTCGGGCAGCTGAAGAGCGCACAGCCGCCATTCGGGCCAGCCTTCAGGGCGAGGGACAAGACTGGTGCGAAGACTGCGGCGAGGACCTGACCCCGGAGCGCCGGAAGGCCGCGCCATGGGCAATCCGCTGCGCTCCCTGCCAGGGCGTGTTCGAGGAAAAGGGGAGGGTGTGGGCATGAAGTGCTTCACGGAGTCTGAGCTGATGGAGAAGCTGGTCGAGGCGTACCGGCGTGGAGTCAGCGACTGTGAGTCATTCGGCCTGGCCGTGGTTGACGAGGCATGTGCTGAGCAGATCGAGAGCCGCCTCACTGACATGATCCACGAAGACGCCGGCGGGCATGACGGATGGGGGAAGAAGCGTGGCTGAGCGCGTATCCGTCAACAGTGCGGCAAAGCTGTCCGAGGCCATCACCAAGCTGACCGCGATGTTCCGCGAGAAAAAGTATGTGGTGGTCAGCCTGCGCCCCGGGAAGGACCGCACGCTGGATCAGAACGCGCTGTGGTTCGCCCTGTACCAGCGCATCGCTCAGATGACCGAGATCGGCGACGTGGAAGAGGCGCGCAAGTACTGCAAGCTGCATTTCGGCGTGCCGATCATGCGCGCCGCTGATGCTGACTTCCGTGACGGTTGGAATCGGCTTTTCCTGCATCTCGACTATGAGCAGAAGCTGGAGCTGATGGGGCCGTGCGCCCTGTTCGGTCCCGATGGTTTCCCGGTAACCCGGCTGTTCAACCGCGCCCAAGGTATCGCATACACAGATCAGATCGTTGCCGAGTTCAGCGCCCGGGGCGTGGTGTTTGATGACCTGCTGGGGGAGGTGGCGGCATGACCCGAATCGTAAGCAAAAAACTCCGAGACAGCGCGCGCGGCCAGGATTGCACTCTGCGCCTGCCGGGCTGCCGGTTCAATCCCGAATACACCGTGCTCTGCCACCTGCCGGTCGGCATGAAGGGCATGAGCATGAAGAGCCCGGACCTGTTCGCCGCATTCGGCTGCGACCACTGCCATGGGGTTATCGATGGCCGCATCAAGGGGGAGTACGACCATTCCGACCTGCTGCGGGCCTTGGCTGAAACGCAAATGAAGTGGGTCCAGATGGGCCTGCTCACAGTGAAGGGGGTTGCATGACCGCGCACGAGATTCTGGCAGCAGCACAGAGCCACATGAAGGACCGGGCCGCAACGTACGACAGGCCGGAAGGCGAGCGCAGTATGTGTGCCACTGTGGAGGCGTTCAGGGCGATTACCGGTATCAGAGTTACCCAGGAGCAGGGCTGGCTGTTCATGGCGCTGCTGAAGGCGGTGCGCAGCCAACAGGGCGCATACCGGGCGGACAGCTACGAAGATGGCGCGGCGTACTTCGCGCTGGCTGGCGAGGCGGCCGGGCGGTATCACAAGAGGCCAGTCATCCGTGAGCTGTACACCGAGGCGGACGAGAATCGCATGGACGTGGTGGGCTCCAACGGCAATTGCGGAATCCATTATGTCGATCCGCACGGATGATCTGCGGTGAGTGCTGGATCAGCGGAGCTGGCGCGCTGGATTGCAGCCGGCCCGAACACCTGGCGCATCGGCAAATGGACGGTATACCGCTCCCTGCTTCCGCAACCGGTGTTCTGGGTCAGCTCGGGCTCTGGCAGGCCGAAGCGGGTGGAGACGAGGGAGCAGGTGCTGGAGATGATCAATGAAAATCGGGATTGACCCAGGTTGTAGCGGGGCGCTGGCGGTTATGGACGGCGAGGGCCGACACGTTGCCCATCTGCTGATGCCCACGATCAAGGTTGGCACCAAGAGCCGGGTAAACGGTGCGGCGGTCGGTGCGTTCCTTCGCGAGAACGTCACGGCTGACTGTCACGCATACCTTGAGCAGGTCGGCGCCATGCCGGGCCAGGGCGTATCCAGCATGTTCACCTTCGGGCATGCCGCGGGCGTTGTTGAAGGACTGCTGCAGGGGCTGGGTATTCCATACACGCTGGTCACGCCGCAGGCCTGGAAGAAGCGGGCAGGGCTGATCGGTAAGGACAAGGACGCTGCTCGTTCCCGGGCCATTCAGCTGTACCCCGAGTTGCGGGTACTGGATCTGAAAGGGAAGGGGCAGGCGGTGGCGGATGCATTGTTGATTGCGCGATTCGGGGAGGTGACAGCATGAGACTCACAACGGCGCGGGCGGCGTGGCATGACTCCAGTTACGTCATGACCAGGGGCGGTTTGTCAGGTCTTGCTGACCGGGCAAGGCTGGGGGTGGCTGTGCAGACCACCTCTCGGGGCAACACGGCCGACCATGCGGTGCACGCGGCGCTGGCCGGGATGATCCAGTCGGTGATCGCCAAGCTGCATCCGCAGATCCGGGTATTCGGTGAGTTCATGTACTCGGCGCTGCAGGATGATGCGATACGGGAAGCTGCGGAGGATGTGGTTTTCGCTGCCACCATGAGCAAGGCCAAGCGCATGACCGAGGCAAAGCGGGAGCGCGCCTTCTACGTGGTAAAGGGAGTGATGCATCGGTACCGGTACATGCACCAGGGCGGGCAGTCGGCAAACCCTGACCCGCTGGCCAAGCCGGAGGCGTTCAGGGCTTGGCTGTTTGACGAGTATGGCGTGAGGCTGGAGTCAATGCAGTGGGCTCGGGAGTGGGACGAGTTCATCGACAACTGCTTCGCTTGTTGCGAAGAGCTCGACCGCCGAGCGTTGAGCCCGGTGGCCGCTGTGATTTATGAGGCAAAGGAGGTGGCATGAGTATGGTTGAACACAGCGAGACGCAATCAGACACATGGGTGTTGACTTCCCGTCCGGCTGGAGGCATCATTTCGCTATCTTAGAATTTTTGCCTTTGGCAAACACGGCCCCCACACAGAGAAATCTGGCGCTGGGGGTTTTTCATTTCGAGCCTCGCCATTGTGCGGGGCTTTTTTGTGCCCGAGAGGATCTCCCATGGCCGAGCCGAGCAGCACATCAATACTGGCGGCCATCTTCGGAGCGGGTCTGGCTGGCGTACTGGCAGGCTTCGACGGTTCTGCCGCAGCAGGTGCTCTGTGCGGAGCGCTGATTTATTTCGCGTCAGCCCATGAGCTGCCAATGCCGCGGCGCATCATGTTCTTCTGTATCTCATTCGTGATGGGGTATCTGTCTGCCCCGGCGGTGGCCCGCGCTGAGGTATTCGGCATCGGCCCTATCGAGCTGCCGGCGCTGGCTGCATTCATCTGTTCCGCCCTGATCGTCACCGTAACCCTGGCCGCCATACGGACGCGGGGACAGGCGTCGCCCCGGGAGGGCTGACACCATGCTGACCACTATCACCCTGATCCTGTGCATCGTCCTGTTCGTCCGGTTGTTCACCTACCGGCGCCAGGGTGCTCAGTACCGCCCCGGCATGTCATGGCTGGCAGTGCTTGTCATGGCCAGTTCGGGCGCGGCATCGATATTCATCCTGGACGGGCAGCTGAAGATCCAGACACTGGCCTGGCCGCTGGTGATCCTGCTGGGCGTGCTCACTGCTGCGGCTGTCCGCTGCGAAGGCAATCTGAGCGCAGTCATGAAAGGTCCGGAACACTGGCGAGCTCGCGGGAAGCGGAAGCATTAGAAAGCGCCGGCCAGAAAACCATGACCTAGTGGTCACAATTGGAACGAGACTGCTCTAGCTCAAGCTTTGTCGTGGTATGGTCAGCCCCTTTGTTCGGCAAATGGGTGGCCTACCGTGACGATAAAACAAGAACTCATTCCAACTTTGACGAGCGGGGAGTTCGCTCGGCTGATGACCGAGGTGTTGGAGAGGGAACTCAAGGGTTGGGCGGCGAAGGGGATACTGGTCCGCATTCAGGGAGTAATTTCCAACCTCGAAGCCCAGCGGCAGATGGCTGAGGCGAAAAACTACCCGAAGATCTACAACATCGAGCTCAATGCAGACGGGCCTGTCACTCTGCTGGGGGCACGCGCAGTCTTTGAGGGCTGTAGCGACGGCGAGCTCGTTGAGGTAATCGGTTATCCGATCATCAACATTTTCCGCGGCGCGGTGACCGTCCAGGTCGAAGCGCTGGGCATCAAGAATGCGGAGTCGGAAGAACAACAGGCACAACGGCGCACACTCAATGCCAACCTGGCCGCCCTTTCTTCGCTGAAGCCTGCTCGGAACGCTTTCCCATTGTTGCCGATGGTCAGTGTCGATCTGATCCACTCCGCAGCTAGCTCCGCACAGGTGGACGCTGACTTCTTCAATGGCCTGGGTGGACTAATAGAGCGCTGCAGTGTGAACCGAGTACCGGTGCGCATCACCTCGGCTCAAGAGATTGCGGCAGCGATCCGAGAGAGTGAAGCCGACATCCTGGTGATTATCAGGGGTGGCGGGCCGGAGAGCGACTTCGCCGTCTTCAACGATGCCGAGGTCTTGAGCGCTATGGCAGAAAAGACCAGTTACCGAGTTACGGGTATTGGCCACAGCGGCAACACAACACTACTTGACCTGGTAGCGGATTATTCCGCCCCGGTGCCGGCAGAGGCTGGCGCACATATCAGAGATCAGCTGGCTCTCCTTGTTGGTCTGGTCTCGCGGTACGAAAAAACCATCAAGGCGCGAGAAACTCAGATTGAAGAGTTGAGCGTTGATATGGAGTTGATTCAGGATAAGGCCGAGAAAGAGATCGAGCGCCTGCACTCCAGCCTGCAAAGCGTTACCAAGTCGCAGCCTGCACGCCAGCCACAGCCGGCCAGCGAGTCCAAGCTTCCTTGGGTGGTAGCTTGTGTCCTGGCGGTTATCGTGATCCTGCAGTTCTTCCTGTAAGCGCCCCTCCCACGATAGGGCGCCACGGAATGGGGCCCTGCACAGCTGCGATTGACCCATCAGCGGTTTAATCGAGAGGAGTACCCGATGTCTGGCCCTAAGGTTGTCGAGCTCCGGCAAGAGGGCTGGCGCGACGGCATCACCGCGCTCAAGCAGATCATCGCTGATCTGGAGTCCGGCGAGCTGGAGCCCATCCAGTCGGGCGTGCTGGTGCTGATGGGCAAGGACGGCGGCATAGAGACCTTCGCATTCGGCCCCAGGGGCGACGATGTGACCTCGCTGGGCCTGCTGCGGATAGGCGAGCGGATCATTGTTGATTCGGCGCTGGGGGAGGAGTGATGGCAAAGCATCCCACCATCACCCTTCAGGTCCGCGTGGTCTGGTGGCTCAAGTGGTATATGGCAGGCGTAATCCTGATGTGCTGGCTCACTGGCCTGGACTTCGATGAGGTCAAGGTGAGGCAATATGTCCGCCGCGGGCTGAGAGCCAAAGTCATCCGCCACCCCTAATCCAAAACAACCCCATGTAACCCTGTGAGGTCTGTATGGCCCATTGCGGCGCAAAGACGCGCAGTGGCCAGCCTTGCAAAGCCCATGCAATGCCCAATGGCCGCTGCCGAAAGCATGGCGGCGCCAGTACCGGCGCGCCAAAAGGGAATCAGAACGCCCGGACCCACGGCATCTACTCTGACGCGATAGGCGAGGACGAGAAGGCGCTGTGGGATGACATTGAGATCGGCAATCTGGACCATGCGATCAAGGTTGCTCATCTCCAGCTGCGCCGGGCGATGATTGCCCAGCAGAAGGCGGAGGCTGTCGACGGTCTCGACCTCGACCTTGAAAGCATCAACGCCTCTGAGCCCGGCGGCGAGCTGGAGCCTGGCGATGAGCCCTCAGAGCAGTCGCGCCGGACAACCACTGTCCAGCGTCGCCGGCGTCCCTATGAGGACATCATCAACCGCCTGCTTGGTCGAATTGGTGACCTTGAGGCCAAGCGTGCAGACATTGCCAGCAAGTCTGGCCCTGCTGCTGACATGACTGACCTGCTGTCGGACCTGATCGCGAAACTACCGTCATGAGCACCGGAAACCTGATATTGGACCGGCAGCTGGCGCGCTGGTATCCGCTGAAAGACCACCCTGTACAGCTGGCCCTGCTGGATGCTGTGCCCGGCGGTGTGAGATTCCCCTTGGTGCCGGCTGGTCGGCGTAGCGGCAAGACTGAGCGCTTCAAGCGGTTTCTGGTCAAGCAGGCCAATGCCTACCCGGGCATCTACTTCGCTGCAGCGCCGACCCACGACCAGGCGAAGAAAATCTTCTGGGATGACCTGAAGGCTTTCACGCTGTCCTGCATGCACAAGAAGCGGCCCAGCGAGTCAGACCGGATCATCTTCATGCCGAACGGCAGTGAGATTCATGTCATCGGGCTTGATAAGCCCCAGCGCATTGAGGGCATCCCCTGGACCGGTGGCGGCATAGACGAGTTCGCTGATGTGAAGTCGGACGCATGGGAGGCCAACATTCTCCCGGCGCTGAACACCGTCAACCCGACCAGGCCGGATTACCGCGCCTGGTGCTGGCTGCTGGGTGTGCCGGACGGCCTGAACCACTATTACGACTTGTGCCAGAAAGCAGAGACCGGTGAAGACCCGAACTTTGCCGTGTTCCACTGGAAGTCTGCAGAGATCCTGCCGGATGACGTGATCGCCGCAATGAAGCGCGCCATGTCGGCCAAGCAGTTCAAGCAAGAGTTCGAGGCCAGCTTCGAGACAGCCGCCGGGCGGATCTACGAGGATTACAGCAAGGCGAACCACACCCGGGAGCGCATCCAGCCGCATGAGCAGCTGCTGTGGATGCATGACCAGAACTACACGCCCCTGTCGTCGGCTGTGGGTGTGCGCCGCGGCAAGGATGGGAACGACCTGTACCTGCTGGATGAGATCGTCCTGACCAGCGCAGTGTCACGCCAGTCAGCGCTGGAGTTCGTCGAGAAATTCCAGAACCACCAGAACAAGCATGTGCTGATCTACGGTGACCCCGCTGGCAAGGCCGGCGAGAAGCATGGTCACGCATCGGACTACACCGACATTGAGGGTGTGTTGAAGGCCAATGGCTGGACCTACACCCGCAAGGTCAGGCCGGCCCACCCGGCGATCAAGGACAGGCAGAATGCCGTCCGGGCCAAGATCTGCACTGCCGACGGCCACCGCAGCCTGTTCGTGAATCCGGTGACGGCGCCTTGGTGTGACAAAGGCCTGGCCACCGTCCAGCTGAAGGATGGCTCGTCATTTCAGGAAGACGACAAGAACAAGTATCAGCACATCACGACCGCCATTGGTTACTGCGTGGATCGTGAGTGGCCGATCAGAAACCAGATAGCCGGCACCCGCCGCATCCGAGGACTTACATAATGCCGGTGCAATCCACCAACCCTGACTATGATCGTCACCTGCCTGAATGGGAGCTGATGGACGCCGCTCTGGACGGCGAGCAGGCGATCAAGGCGAATCCGCGCAACCTGCCCAAGCCGAGCGGCATGGTCGAGGCGGAAAAGCAGGACGGGGAGGGTAACCGGTACCTGTACGAGGGCTATGTGGCCCGGGCTCAGTACGAACACTGGGTCCGAGACAGTCTGCGCTCCATGATGGGCCTGGTATCGCGCCTGCAGCCGGAGATCGAGCTGCCCAGCGGCATGCAGGGCATGCTGGAGAACGCCACCGCCGACGGCTTCGGCCTGAAGCAGCTGTTCTTCCGTGTGGTGCGCCAGATCGTGTCCCATGGCCGGGCGCCGCTGGTGGCGAACATCGACGACAACGGTCTGCCGTACTTCTCGACCTATGCGGCAGTCAACGCCATCAACTGGAAGATTGCCAGTCAGAGCGGGCGGCAGGACCTGGTGCTGGCCGTGTTCCGCGAATTCCGAGAGAAGGACGACAGCGACGAGTTCGGTCACGACTGCGAGCCGGTATATCGCATCTACCGCATGCGTGATGGCATCTGCCACACCGAGGTGGTGAACGATAAGGAAGAGGTGCTCGAAGAAGAGCGGCCGCTGGGTACCACTGGTGCGGACCAGCGCCTCGTCAAAGGCCTGGGCTATCTGCCGATCATCTACTGCGGCTCGACCGACAACAGCCCTGACGTGGACGAGGTGCCGCTGCTGAGCATGGCGCGCGCGGCGCTGAAGTCGTACCAATTGAGTGCCGACTATTTCACGGCGCTGCACCAGACCAGCCACCCGCAGCCGTGGGTATCGGGACTGGAAGGTGATGTCGAACTATCGGTCACCGGCCCCTCTGCAGCCTGGGATCTCGGACCCAACGGCTCATGCGGTTACCTGGAGTTCCAGGGCGCCGGCATCGAGGCCGTTCGCCAGGCCATGGATGACCAGAAGAACGCCGCCCTCGAGGCTGGCGCGAAGGTAATGGATATCGGCGGCAGCGAATCCGGCGAGGCCCGCAAGGCACGCCAGAATGATCAGCATGCCACGCTGCATAGCATGGTCATCACCGCTGCTGAGGGAATAGAGCAGGGTCTGCGCTACCTTGCCGACTGGCTGGGATTCGACGAAAAGCTGGTATCGTTCACGGTCAAGCCGGACTTCACCTCTGTCGGGGTTGACGCCCAGCTGGCGGCGCAGCTGCTGACCGCGGCCCAGGCCGGCATCGTCAGCCACGATTCGTTCTGGCTGTACATCAGCACCGGCAGGCTGCCTGATCGTGATTGGCAGGCAGAACTGGAGCTTATCCAGCAGCAGGGGCCTGCACTGGGCGGCCTCGGTCTTGAGGGGCTGAACAATGGCGAGCGCGAATGATCGACTTTCTGACCTCGCCATCGGCCACCAGATCTACCTGCAGCGGTACGGCGGTGGCGTAGCCCGGAAGATCATCGCTCTGCTGAATCGCGTCGATGCTGACCTGTATCGCCAGCTGACCGAGGCGCTGGAACGGCTGCCCCGGGAGGCGTTCACTGTGCAGCGGCTGGATCAGCTGCTTGTAAGCGTGCAGCGGCTCAATGCCGACGTATACCGCGACGCCGGCGAGGAGCTGGACCGGGCTCTGATGGAGCTGGCAGGCTACGAGGCGAGCTGGCAACACAGGGCGATCCAGTCTGCGCTGCCCGCGGCGGTGGCTGAGAAATTGTCACTGAACACTGTCACGGCATCGCAAGCGCACGCAGCGGCCATGGCCAGGCCATTCCAAGGCAAGCTGCTGCGGGAGGCGCTGACAGGCATCGAGCAGGCACGGGCGTACCGGATCCGCGACACCATCCGCATGGGCTTCATTGAGGGCCTGACCATCGATCAGATGGTGCGCC
The DNA here is from genome assembly GCF_014646575.1 of Halopseudomonas pertucinogena. Lineage (GTDB taxonomy): Bacteria > Pseudomonadota > Gammaproteobacteria > Pseudomonadales > Pseudomonadaceae > Halopseudomonas > Halopseudomonas pertucinogena. The sequence goes on from NZ_BMNN01000006.1 coordinate 38,418, forward strand.
GGCTGCGCGGAACCCGGGCGCTGGGTTATGCCGACGGCCTGATGGAAGTCGACAGGCGCGGTGCCGAGGCGCTGGTGCGAACCGCGGTCAACCACACGGCCAACTATGCGCGGCAGGCGATGTTCGAGGCCAATGCTGATCTGATCAGTGAGTGGGAGTTTGTCGCAACGCTCGACGGGCGCACCACATTGACCTGCGCCAGCCTGTCCGGCAAGACGTTCAAGCTGGGTACCGGCCCGCAGCCGCCCCGGCATTGGGGATGCCGCAGCACGGCCGTGCCGGTGCTGAAGTCGGCATGGGAGGCGCTGGGCCTGAGCAAGTCCGAGATCGACCCGGGCACCCAGGCGAGCATGGACGGACAGGTCGCTGGCGATATCAGCTATGGCCAGTGGCTCAAGTCCAAGCCGGCGGCATTCCAAGACGAAGTGCTGGGGCCCGAGCGCGGCAAGCTGTTCCGCGATGGCGGCCTGAATGTGGACCGCTTCACGGATCAGCGCGGCAAGGTCTACACCCTGGACGAGCTGCGCAAGCGGGACGCGGATGCCTTCGAAAAAGCTGGTATGCTGGCGGCATGACCAAAAAGCCACCACTCCACGTGATCGAAGGCTCGCCCGAGCAGACGAACACTGACAAGCTCAAGAAGGCCCGCAAGGACAACCCGGCGGCGGCCCACCTGCTGACGTGCCACCGGTGCGGCGGCGCTGAGGTCATCGAGACCAAGGTCGGCATGATCTTCAAGAACGGCAAGGCCCAGGGTGGCACCAGGCAGATACTGTGTGCGGGTTGCTTCATGAAGGGACAGAGGGTGGTGTTGTGTTGATCCGGAGCCGGGCTTCATGATTGTTGTTTTCGCCGCCTCCTTAGCTTCGATCTTGATCGCATGCCTGGCATTCGCACTAGGGGCGTCGTTGGGAGCCTCTGCGGGAAGCGTTGAGATGTTCTTGAGCGTAACCGTGCCGACGCTGGCAGCAATTGGCGGATGGGTGTCTGGGATAGGGGCTTTGGCTGCCGTATTTGCAACCATTCGGATTTCGGCGCGACGCGAAGCCGAAGACTCAGAAAATTTGAGGCTTCAGGTGAGAACTCTCCTTCATTCTGATAATCCTCATCCTCTGCTCGGTTTAACGGTTACTTCCACTGGTAAGCGCCCGATAGTGGTGACTAGCGTAGTGTTTCAGATAGATGGGGAGCCGCATGTTCTGCAGCCCAGCAACCTAGTCCCTGGTAGCGAGAGGCTGCCCAAACGAATGGTGTATGGAGAGCAGTTTTCACAATATTTTTATCCGCGGCTGGTTGTTAAGCTATTCGAGATGTATGAACAGAGTGGCCAAGACCAGTTAAAAGCAAAGGCCATTGTCGAGTCGACAACACGTCAATTTGAGGTGGCTATCGCGGCAGAAACGCTTCATGCACTGATATGCCACTACAGAGAAAACCAGACAAGTTAAGCATGACTATTCAGTAGCCCTGACTCCGGTCGGGGCTTTTCATTTCTGGCCCGCCATCGTGCGGGTTTTTTTATGCCTGCAAGGCAGGCGCAACACTCCCGAGGGGATCGCAATGCCATTTGAATTTGATGCAGCAGCACTTGGACTGGACGACGAAAAAGCCGCGGCCCTCAAGGAGGCGCTCGGCGGTCAGGTTCAGGAATACTTGGACAAAGAAGTCTCCGGTCTGAAATCGAAGAATCAGGAGCTGCTGGGCAGCCTGAAAACCACCAAGACCGAGCTGGACGGCCTGAAAGGGCAGTTCGAAGGCTTGGACATCGAGGCGGTCAAGGGTTTGCTGCAGCGCGCCAACCAGGACGAAGAGACCCGCCTGATTGCCGAGGGCAAGCTGGACGAGGTGGTCACCAAGCGCACCGAGCGGCTGCGCAACGACATGGAGAAGCAGCTCAAGGCTGAGCAGGAGCGCGCGGACAAGGCTGAGGCCTTTGCCAAGCGCTTCAGCGACAAGGTGCTGGCTGATTCCATCCGTGCTGCCGCATTGAAGGCTGGGGCACTGCCCGAGGCATCCGAGGACATCATCCTCCGCGCCCGGGGCACGTTCACCCTCGACGAAAACGGCGAGGCAGTCGCTGTCGACGCAGATGGCCAGGTCATCTACGGCAAGGACGGCAAAACCCCGCTGAACCCGCTCGAGTGGGCGGAATCGCTGCGTGAAGCAGCACCTCACCTCTGGCCAAGGGCTCAGGGTGCCGGTCCGACCGGCGACAACGGTGGCAAGGCCACAAAGAAATGGGGTGATTACACCGAGACCGAGCGCGCTGCGCTGGCCCGGGACAACCCCGAAGCGTTCAAGAAACTTCTGGCCACCAAAGGAACATAACCCATGGCAACTACTCAGCTTTCCGACATCTTCGTCGGCGATTACTACGCGACCCTGGAGCCGGTTAACAGCCCGGAGAAGACCGCTGTCTACGACTCCGGCATCATCACCCGCTCGCCTGTGCTGGACGCCATTGCCAATGGCAGCCAAGGCACTGCCGAGGTGAGCTACTGGCAGGACCTGGACGCCGACGAGGCGCCCAACATCTCCAACGACGACCCGGATGACCTGGGTGAAGTCGGCAAGGCCAGCCAGGCGAGCATGACTGCCCGCGTGCTGTACCTGAACAAAGGTTACGGCGTGGCTGACTTGACTGCTGAGCTGGCGAACAGCGAGCCCATGCAGCACATCCGCAACCGCTTCGGCACCTACTGGACCCGCCAGTGGCAGCGCTACACCCTGGGCGCCGCCCGCGGCATCATCGCCTCCAACATCGCGAACAACGATGGAGACATGGTGATTGACGCCGGTGCCAGCATCAGTGCTGAAGCATTCCAGGATGCCGCTTTCACCGCCGGCGATGCGGCTGACCAGTTCGGCGCCATTGGCGTGCACTCGGTGGTCATGAACCAAATGGTCAAGCAGGACCTGATCGAGTATCTGCGCGACTCCGAAGGCCGAATCATTCTGGCCACCTACCTGGGCAAACCGGTCTTCATGGACGACAGCCTGACCTACGCGCCGGGCCAGTACCTGTCGGTGTTCTTCGGCAATGGCGCTTTCGGCTACGGCGAAGGCACCCCGAAAATGCCGGTAGAGCTAGAGCGTAAGCCCTCCGGTGGTAACGGTGGCGGCGCCGAGGTGCTGTGGGAGCGCAAGACCTACATCCTGCAGCCAGCCGGCTTCAGCTGGAAAGGCGCGAACGCGCAGAACGCTTCCCCGACTGCCGCTCAGTACGCCAGCGCGGCGAACTGGGAGCGCGTCTTCGACCGCAAGCAGGTTCCGTTCGCCGCCGTCATCAGCGGTACCGCGGCTGGCGGCTAACCCACACTCGAGCCAGGGACGGCTCAACTCCCCAGGAGATAGATCATGAAAGTCGTTTATACCGACCAGCCGGGCAACGAGCGCGGCGTGTGCTACCGCACCAAATTCCTCGGCGTTATCAGCGGCGCGACAGCTGTTGAGATCGAGGGTGACTTCCCCGGCGTGGCTGAGGCCTACGAGCGTGCCGGCATTGCCGTCAGTGGCAGCAAGCAGGGCGCAGGCAAGCAGGATGGCGACGAAACCGATCCCCACAAGATGAAAGTGGCGGACCTGAAAGAGTGGCTGACCGAGCAGGGAATCGAGTTCGACCCCTCCGCGAAGAAGGAAGAGCTGCAAGGCCTGATCCCGCAGCAGGATGGCGGCGAGACCGAGCCGAAAACCGAGGACTGATGCATGACCGACTTCATCACCGCAGCCGATGTAAACACCCTGCTTGGTCCTGGCTGGGCCGGCGGCGGTGATGAGACACTTGCCGTGACCATGGCCAATGCCTGGTTGACGGCCAAGATTACGCGACCTGTGCCCGAGCCGACCCCGAATGAGGTCAAGCTGGCCGGGGCACAGATCGCAAAGGAAGCTGCAGCGGGGCGAATCTTCGCTGCAGAGGATCGCGAGGTGGTGAGCACAAGCGTCACCGCCGGGCCGGTCACCACCGCCAAGACCTTCGCCAAGGGCTCCAAGCCGACCACATCCGGCGAGTCGTTTGCGCTGGCGCTGCTGGCGCCCTGGACTCGGCGGACCGGCACCATGATGCTCAGGAGGGTCTGACATGAGCCTACGCGCTGAAATCCTCGACGGCATGGCCGAGGCGGCTGCGGTGGTTGCTGAAATCGGCGACCTGGTGACGCTGGAAGTCTCAACGCCGGGCGGCTACGACCCGGTAACCGGTGTGACCACGCCGGGTGAAATCAAGACCCAGCTGGCCCGGGCCATCCTCGACAACTACAACCTGCAGTCGTCCGGTACCCAGTTCGCCGACGGCACACAGATCTTGCGGGACGACAAGAAGCTGTTCCTGCCGGCCATGCAGGATGTGGACATCACTGGAGCAATGAAGCCGCTCGACTGGGCGCCGACCTTGGAAACGAAGGTGACCGCAGCAGGCCAGCTCTGGAAGGTCATTTCCATCCAGACCATCAATCCCACCGGTGACCTGCTGGCGTACGAGCTGCAAGTGAGGCGCTGATGAGCTTTTCAGGTGATATGCAGCGGTTCATCACCAAGACGACCACCGCGCACAACACGATTGCCCGGGTGGCCACTCTTGAGCTGTTCAGTGGGGTGATCCGTGCCACGCCGGTGGACACGGGCCGGGCGAGAGGCGGCTGGCAAACCGGCGTCGGCAGCGCCCCGAAGGGCGATAACAAGCGACTGGACAAGACGGCAGCTGAGCCGCTGGCAGAGGTGGAGCGCAATACGCCGCCCGGAGCCGGTCAGGTGACCTATCTGGCAAACAACGTGCCGTACATCATGAATTTGGAGCAGGGCACGTCCAGGCAGGCGCCGGAAGGCATGGTCCGCAAAAACATGGACCGGGTCCAGAAGATGGTCGACGCGGCCATCCGCAAGAACAGGGTTTAACCCCAAGAGCACCAGAGCCCCGCCATCGAGCGGGGTTTTTTATGCGCCATGCCCGGCGCGAAACCACGGAGTCCTCATCAGAAAGAGTCCTGGAGAGCATCAGCTGTTGCTCTGTGGGGCTGATGTTTCTGGGCAACAGGACTCTTTTTCATGAGGAAACTGTGATGAGCAATATCATCCCCTTTCACTATCAGGGCCGGCCGGTACGATTCAATAGCGATGGCTGGATCAATGCTACTGATATAGCCACCCGTGAGGGGCGGAGGGTCGATAAGTGGTTGGCGACCCAAGAAACACAGGAATATATCAGCGCCCTGATGCGACATTTAAATACCCCGAAAAAGGGGGATTTGATTCAGGCCCGGCGCGGGCGCGGTGGGGGTACTTGGCTCCACCCGAAACTATCCGTCGCTTTCGCTCGCTGGATATCGCCAGACTTTGCTGTCTGGTGTGACCTACATATTGACGCACTGCTGCGCGGCGAGCTCACGGAGAAGCAGCAGTTCGACCGAGCCTGCAAGCGGCTTTCCGATGCCAAGGATGTCGCCAGTCTGAGCGGCAGGGAGTTGGCCAAGTTCCGATGGGCAAAGCCAGCCCTTGAGCGCGATGTCGACCACTGGCGCCGCCAGCTACAGCTAACTCTGGGGCTGGACGCGGCATGAGCGAAATCAAGATCAACGCCGCGCTGGTGTCTGCCTACCTGGCCTGCGGGGTGATGCCCCGGGAGCGCACGGCCTTCGAAGGGGTCGGATTCACACCAGTGGCCGGCCAAAGCTGGGCGCGGATCACCGACCTGCCAAGCTCGAACGACCCGGCAGGCCTCGGCCGGCATGCACCCGACGAGCGCCTGGGCATCCTGCAGATTGATCTGTTCCATCCGAAGGGCACCGGCACTGCCCCAATTCTGGGGGATGCCCAGTGGGTGCTGCAGTACTTCAACAAGGGTCGCCGGCTTGAGTACGACGGACAGGTCGTGAAGATCCGCAAATCCCAGCGCAGCCAGATCAGGACGGAAGAGCTCTGGCAGTCAGTGAGCGTCGACGTTCACTACATGGCTTGGACGTTCCCCCAGTAACCCACCCGCAGCATCCGCTTGCCCGCCTTGTGCGGGTTTTTTCATTTCTGGAGATCGAAAAATGGCTTACGCACAAGGCGTCAACGAAGACAGCTACATCAAACTGGAAGGCCCGGACGGCGCCCTGGACCCGGCCACCCCCTGGCAGCCCCTGCGCCTGATCAATAACGGGCTGTCGCAAACCTTCGAAGAGCTGGAGTCTGACGAGAAGCTGCCCGGCCGCCACACCGCCGAATCACGCCGCGGCGCCGCCAGTGTCACCGGCGATCTGGAAGCCGAGCTGACGTTCGGGACTTTCGACATGCTGCTGGAAGCCGCTTTCCACGGCACCTGGGAGAGCGACACGCTCCGCACCGGCAGCACCCGCCGCAGCTTCGCCATCCTGAAGCACAACGCGGACATTGGCCGCTGGCTGATCTATCGCGGCTGCGAAGCCGGTAGCGTGGCCATCGACTGCCCGCTGCAGGGCAAGATCGGCGTCACCTTCTCGATGATCGGCAAGAAGGAAGAGATCTACGCCTTCGACTCCGGCGCCGAGTCCCTGGCCGAGCCTACCGAAACCGTGATGATGACCACCTTCGAAGGTGATCTGCTGGAAGGCGGTACCGGGCTGAACCACGCGACCGCCCTGAACATCAACCTGGACAACGGCATGGAGGCTATCTACCGCCTGTTCAGCCGTGACCCGTATGACGTGAAGCTGGGCCGCATCAACCTGAGCGGCAGCCTGTCTGCTTACATCGAGGATGACCGGCTCAGGGCCAAGTACCTGGGCGAGACCAAGACCCCGTTGGTAGTGACGTTGACCGACGGTGACAACTCGTACCAGATCAGCATGACCCAGGCCAAACTCACCACCGCCACCGAAGAAGGTAGCGGCGACGACCCGATCATTCAGAACTACGACTTCCGAGCGTTTAACGACCCGACGCTGGATACCGAGATCACCATCACACGGATTGCAGCATGAAGCCGAGCGACTTTTTCACCCGTAACAAGGCGAACGAGGGCGAGCGCATGCCGCTCTCGCTCCCTGATGGCACGCCCACCGATGAATGGCTGCTGATCCGGGGCATTGACTCGGATGAGTTCCGCGCGGCCATGGACGAGCACCGGAGGGCGGTTCTGGCCAACGTAGCGATCGAGGATGAAGCGGAGCGGGCCGAGAAGAACCGGCAGGCTGGGCTGAAGCTGCACTGCGCGCTGGTGGCAGGCTGGTCTTTTGAGGCGGAGCTTACGCCCGAGGCAGTCGAAGAGCTGTTTCGTGAAGCGCCGCACCTGGCTATCGAGGCCGACAACTTCGCGTCGGATCGCAAGCGTTTTTTTCGGAAAGGCTCGGCGAGCTCAGCGAAGGACTGATTGCGTTCGCCGAGCATCAGCTGGGGCTGCTGAAGCCGGCCGGGCCAAAGCCGAAGAAAGGGCCGGACAAGCGCATCACCATTCGAGCCCAGCTGGAAGCGATAGCCAAGAAGACCGGCAAACGGCCGGCCAGGCTGGATGGCCCGCCGCTACCGGATGAGGTCGCCTATATCTGGCAGTGGTATTGCTCGGCCAGGCCGATAGATTCGCTGGCCGAGCTGAAAGCATGGGCCGATTTGCACGGGCGCAGGCTCAAGCCACACGAGATCGACTTGATGCGGCGACTGGCCTCGGCTGAGGATCGGGTGGCTGCACAATGATCGTCGCGGCTTAGCTCATGCTTGGCCGTTTTCATTTTTTTTAAGCGCAGGGGCTCGACGAGCCTCTTGCCTTCTCAGCAGCTCCCTCGCCTTCGGAAGTCTGGCAAGTATCGCTTGTGAGCGGGCGCTCTGATGCACCAATGCCGCCTGGCTAGACTTGCCTCTGGTTTGAATCCGGTAATCATCAACAATTGCTTGCCATTGAGCGCAGATGTCTATCTCGCTAGCGTAGTCTTTGGCCTTGCGATGGAGGATGGCGGCACGCTCAAAATAAAATGGCGCGGCGCAGGCTCGATCGCCTTCCGGCTGGCCCCAATAGGTGTCGGACTCAGCTTTGCAGCACTTCAACATGACATCCAGATCGTTCTTGCTTTGTGCTGCGTATTCATAGGTCGGTTTACCTGCGACCTTTGCGACGCCGCTAGAGGAGCAGCTCTGCCGAATAGGCGTGCGCCCGGGTTTGCGCTGTGCATCATGCTCCCTGACAATTTCGGTCCAATGCCTTCCAGGTTTTACTGGTTGATCATTGATCAGAGCCTGAACTCGAGCAGCGTTTGCTTCGATCTCAACGCGCTCCCGAGCGAGTTGGGCCAACTCTTTCGACGCAGCCGCATGCTCCCGTAGCTTTCTGATCAGCTGAGCGAGGAGAACAAGGGGAATAACGAATGCGGTGAGTGCAGCAAAGAACGAAATCGCGCCGGAAAAACTTACCCACAAACAGATGGCCAGAATCTCAACCGCTATCGCAGCGATGGTTCTTTCTATTGGAGAATATTCGCGAGGCGGCGCCGAAACCCGTCTTCTCCCGGCAGGCTTATACAGGTGAGTCGCGGACAAACCGGTGCCAGGTATGCTAGCGGTAACTCTTGTGCCACGCTTACTCAGGTTAACGGTTGCTCCGCGCACCCCAATGGAGGTGCTGATTCCTTTCTTGCCGAAGTTTACCCGGACACCGGGTATGATTTTTACGCTCTTCCTGAATCGTATGGCCATCAGAGCCTCCCTTGCTGATGTGCTTTCACGAAACGCTTAACGCTATCATCAGGCCATTAGGTCCGGAACTGGCTGTGCATACAGGCAGCATGTCGTGGGATGGCGGCGGCTGCTTTGGTATGCTCAAGCTTTTCGGGGAGGGAAGGTATGCGATTTTCAAGGATTGCCGTATTGGCCGTACTGCTAGCCAGCCAGGCCGGGTGCAGCGAAAGCCAGACGCCCGAGCAGCGTGCGCAGGCGACGTGTGAAGACGAGCATGATGCTTTCTGGATCTCACAGGATTTCGTAAAGCGAGCCCTCAAGGCGCCGAGCACTGCGGAGTTTCCAGCTACGATGCGCAATGACGGTATCCGCTCCAACTACCTGGGCGACTGCGTCCATGAAATCTGGGCTTATGTTGACTCGCAAAACAGCTACGGAGCGATGATCCGCACCACCTATTACGCGAAAGTGCAAAACCGGAAGGGAACCGATAATTGGAGCCTTCTGGATCTCAAGCTTTAACTGCACCTGATTTGGAACAGACCCGCTTCGGCGGGTTTTTTATTGCCCAGAGGAAAGCATGAAAAAAGAAGATTTCTACACCGTCCCGAAGGCCAACGCCGGCATTAAGCTGCCACTCCTCAAGGAAGACGGCTCTGATTCAGGGCAATGGCTGCTGGTGCGAGGCACCGATTCCGATGCGTTCCGCAAATCCAGCTTTGAGTCATCCCAAGCAGTAAGCAAGCTGCCGGAAGACATGGACGACTGGGAGCGCTCAAGAGCCATCGACGAAGTGATCCTGAATGACCTCGTCGCACTGGTTGCCGGGTGGTCATTCAAGGAGGCGTGCACGCCCGATGCTGTACGCGAGTTTCTCAAGAACGCCCCGCAAATCGCCGCGGCAATTGATCAGGTCGCTGCAGACCGCACGAAGTTCTATGGCGCGAAGCCTGCCAAATAACCCCAGAACCCCGATGGAGCATAGTGATGACTGAGTATGCGAAGTTGGTCGTCGCTGTCGACTCGACTCAAGTCAAGAGGTCCACCGATGACCTGCGCGGGCTGGCTGTCGAGTCAAGGAGGGTGGAAGGTGCCGCCGGCGCGCTGAAATCGGCCTTGCGCCCCCTCGCTGGCATTTTCGCCACGCTCAAGGTGAGCCAGCTGGTTCAAGAAACCACCTTGCTGAGCTCACGCTATGGCGAGCTGGGCATTGTAATGGAGGTGGTGGGCCGAAACGCCGGGTACAGCCGGCTCGAGCTGGATGCACTTGAGGATGGGCTCAAGCGCACCGGGATCTCCGCTATCGAGTCGCGCAACAACATTGCTCGGATGATCTCGGCGAACATTGACCTGGCCAAAGCAACCGAGCTGGCTCGGCTAGCACAGGACGCTGCGGTAATCGGCGGCCTGAACTCGTCTGACGCGTTCCAGCGGCTGGTGCGAGGTATCCAGACTGCAGAAATCGAGACGCTGCGCAATATCGGGCTGAACGTCAGCTTCGAGCGCAGCTATGAAGAGCTGGCGCAGCAGCTCGGCAAAACCGCCAGCGAGCTGACCGAGCTGGAGAAAGTGCAGGCACGCACCAATGGTGTGCTGCAGGCTGCTCCGAATATCGCGGGAGCTTATGAGGCCTCGCTGGATAACGCAGGGAAGGCGCTGCGTTCCAGCACTCGATATCTGGAGGATTTCCAGGTAAAGCTGGGGGAAGCGACCCAGCCGGCCTTCGCGAAGGGTGTCGAAGCGTACTCTGATTCGCTCAAGTTTCTGTCCCAGAACGTGGATGGCGTCATTCAGGTGCTGGAAACAGGCCTGTATGTCGCCCTGGCGCGGGGCGCTACTGCGATAACAACCAGCACCACAGCAATGGTGCTGCAGGCCGCCCAGCAAGCCAAATCGAACCAGCTGACCGCCCAGGCTGCTGCGTTTGAGGTACGTAAAGCCGAGGCTGCTAAGGTCAGTGCGCTTGCGGAGCTGAACAAAGCGCGAGCAACCGAAGCGGCTGCACTGGCCACCTTGGCGCAGAACCGGGCGGAGCAGCAGCGTTTTGCCCTGCAGGTCGCGCTCGCCAAGGGAACTGCCGAATACGCTGCGCTGAGCAGTGGGCTGGCTACAGTGAACCGCAACCTGGCTGCGTCCGAACAAGCAGTCGCCGCGGCAACCAGTGCGCGCACTGCAGCAACGGCAGCTGCTGCCGGAGCTGCCGCCACACTGAGTAAGGCATCGGCTGCGGCCGCTGCTGCAAACACCGCTGCTGCCGCATCCAGTGCCACCCTCGCAGGGGCCATGCGGGTCGTCACAGGCGTGGGCGGCCGCCTTCTCGGGCTGCTGGGTGGCCCTGTAGGGCTCCTCTTCACGGTCGGCGCGGTTGCCTTGTCATTTGTCGATTTCTCCGACAAGGCTGACGACGCAAAACGCTCCACCGATCGCTTGAGCGGTAGCCTGGATCGGCTCCGCACTACTGCCGAAATCGCCGAGCAGCGCTTTGCTGGTGCAACCGCAAACCTCGGCCGGATGAACAAGGCCGAAGTGGAGCAGGTCGCTGAGCGGCTGCAATTGGTAATGCGCCGCGAGGAGCAGGATCTCAAGCGTTTCCAGCGCCTGTATGAGGCCGGCAACAAGGGCATTACCCGTGGCTTGATACAGCAAAAGCAGGACAATATCGCTGCCATCAAAGAGCAGCTTGAGGTCCTCGGGGCTGCTACAACCGAGCAGGAGAACGCCAGCACCAAGGAGGGACAGGCGTACATCAAGCGCCTCAATGAGCAGCTCGTGATGCTCGGCGCTATTACTGAGGAAGAAAAGGTAAGGGCCCAGATTCGCGAGGGCTTAATCAAGGTCAGCCCGGCTGAGCAAGAGCGGCTTCTCATAATGGCTCGAGAAATCGATGCCAAGAGAGAGCTTGAGGAGGCGGATGATCGTCGCAAGCGGTCTCTCGAAGGGTTGGCCTCCACCTATCAGTCGATCGCCTCCAACCTGCATCGCGAAATCAATCTGCATGAAGATGCTGGCGAGGTTGCAAAGCTTCGTTATGAGATCGAGAACGGCAGCCTGCAGGGGTTGGCGACCCGGCAAATCCAGTATCTGGAAGGTCTTGCTCGCGAACTCGACGCCAAACGCGACCTGACCGAGCAGGAGCAGCGCCGAATTGAAATCCTCCGCGAGTCCGGCCAGTTGCGCGCCGCCAACGATGCTCAATTTGAGCTTGAGTATGCAGCCAAGATTGCTGAATACGAGAGACAGGGCAATCAGGAAGCCTTGCAGCGACTGGAGACACTCAGGCGCATTCGGGAAGTACAGCTTGCCGCTGATCAGGCGCCAGGGACGGTGGAAGGGGTTTCCCAAGCGCCGCGTAGCCAAGGCATTGATGCGATGTTTGGCGGTGCCACAGGCGAACTTCTCAAGCTGCAGGAGCAGGCTGCTGAGCTGGAAGCATGGCGCCAAACCGAGCTGGAGAAGCAGCAAGGGTTTCTCGAGGCGAAGGCGATCAATGAAGAGGTCTACGCCGAGCGCGTTCGGAATATCCACGAGCAGAACCAGGCGCAGCTCGCCAACCTTGAGCAAGCCCGTACTCAGCTGGCGCTGGCATCGACGGAACAGTTATTCGGCAGCCTCACAAGCATGGCCTCCACATTCGCTGGAGAGCAGTCCGGTATCTACCGAGCGATGTTCGCTGTCCAGAAGGCGGCCGCCATTGCGCAGTCAATCATTGCTATCCAGCAGGGTATTGCGATGGCCGCAGCGAATCCGTGGCCGGCCAACCTGGGGGCGATGGCATCGGTGGCTGCGGCGACCGCCGGCATTGTGAGCAATATTGCATCTGTCCAGAGCTTCGACGGCGGCGGTTATACCGGCAACGGCCCGCGGTCCGGCGGACTGGACGGCAAGGGCGGCTTCATGGCCATGGTCCATCCCCAAGAGACCATCATCGACCACACCAAGCAGAAGCCCGGGAGAGCCGGCGGCCCGCCGGAAGTCAATTTCACTGCTCAAGTGGTCATTGAGGCTCAGGCGGGAATGTCTCCAGAGGAAACGCGAGCGCAAGGTGAGATGGCAGCCGGGGCAATGCGAGCCACCTTCATGTCCATGATCGAGAAGGAATCCCGCCCCGGCGGCTTGCTCTGGAGTTTGTACGGAGGAGGGCGCTAATGGAGCTGTTCGATTTCCCGGTCGACAACGCGACCAGTATCGACGTTGCGTTCAAGGCGTTGCGCGCCGACTTCGGTGACGGCTACAGCCAAGAGGCCGGCGACGGCATCAACACGCGCAAGGAGGCGTGGCGCATATCCGCCGCCGGTCACTGGACTGACGGTAGCGGTATGCCGGTGAAGGCAATGTCCGAGTTCTTGGACAGGCAAGGCGGCTTCAAGGCGTTTCAGTGGGAGACACCTATGGGACAGACCAAGCTGTTCAAGTGTCGGGCAGGATACAGCCTGTCACACGAAGGCGCGGGCAACTTCAGGCTGTCCGCCACCTTTGAGGAGGTTCACGCACCATGACGCTGTCATCTGACGTGCAGCGCCTTGAGCCCGGCTCTGTGGTAACCCTGTACATCCTGGATGCCGAGGCCATCGGCGCCGAGACTTACCGATTCCATAGCCATGACGCAGCGGCAATTAGCTTCCAGGGTGTGCAGTACGACCCATGGCCGTTGGAGGCTTCCGGCTTCGAGATGAGCGGTACCGGTAATCCTTCGCCGAAGCTGCGGGTAGGTAACGTCGGCGGGTTCATTACGGCGCTCTGCCTGCAGTTCGATGACCTGGTGGGCGCCAAGCTGACCCGCAAGCGCACGCTGGCCAAATACCTGGACGGCGCGCCTGAAGCAGATCCGGATGAAGAGTTTCCGCCGGAAATCTGGTTCATCGAGCAGAAGACTGGCGAAAACGCGGAATCAGTCGAGTTCGAGCTGGCCAGCGCCATGGATTTCCAAGGCGTGCAGCTGCCGCGCCGGCCGATTATCGCGAACCACTGCCCTTGGCGGTACCGATCAGCCGAGTGCAGCTACACCGGTCCGCCGGTGGCCGATGAGTTCGACATCATCACTACAGATGCGGCCCGCGACAAATGCGGCAAGCGGCTTCAGAGCTGCAAGTTGCGATTCGGCGAGAACGGTGAGCTCCCGTTTGGCGGATTTCCTGCAGCCGCCCTCACCAGGTAACCGCATCTCGATCCTTCCAGGCCCGCCTCGTGCGGGCTTTTTTGTGGGTGAAAACCATGAGATTACCCGTCGCCGCGAAGCGTCATGCCGAGCGGGAGTATCCGCGCGAGAGCTGTGGGCTTCTGGTAGACGGCAAGTACTGGCCTTGCAGAAACGCAGCCCAGACCCCGGACGAGCATTTCGTCATCGACCCAGCGGATTACAAGGCCGCCATGCGCGCCGGTGAGGTACAGGCGGTCATCCACAGCCACCCGGACTACCCAGCGGCGCCGAGCGTTGCGGACAGGATCGGCTGCGAGGAATCAGGCTTGCCCTGGGCAATCATCCCGGTGGAGCAGGGCAAGGCCGGGAAGCACGTCTGGATCAAGCCAGTAGGCTGGCAAGCGCCGCTGATCGGGCGTGAGTTCGTCCATGGGGTGCATGACTGCCTGTCGATCATCCTCGACTTCTATCAGCGCGAGATGGGCATTGACCTCGGCACCTACGACCGAGAGGACGGCTGGTGGGATCAGGGCAAGGACTACTACCGGGAGCTGCTGCCCAAGGCGGGGTTCCGGGCTGTCACGGCCCCGCGTCACGGCGACGTTGTTTTGATGCAAATCCGCTCGCCGGTACCGAACCACGCCGGGATCTATCTCGAAACCGGGGTGCTGGCCACCGAGCCAGAGCACTACCCGGCTCCCCAATCAATCCTCCACCACCTGTACGGGCGCGACTCCAAGCGCGACCCGTACGGCGGCTATTGGCTGGAAAAAACAGTGAGCGTTTGGCGACATGAAACTCAAGACGATTAGGTTGTACGGAAAGCTTGGGGCGAAGTTCGGCCGCGTCCACCGGCTGGCAGTGGCCAACGCCGCCGAAGCCTCCCGGGCGCTGTGCGTTCTGCTGCCCGGGTTCGAGTCCTACCTGCTCAATGCGCCCGGCGGATATGCCGTGTTCTACGGCACAGACAACCTGCAGATGGATCAGTTGGCCCACCCATCCGGTAACGATGACATCCGCATCGCCCCGGTGCCAGCAGGTGCAAAGAGTGGCGGGATCTTCGCAGTCGTGACGGGCGTGGTGCTGATTGCCGCGGGCTTCTTCACCGGCGGCGCAACCTGGGGGCCGGCGATGATGATGATGGGTGCCGGCATGGCCATCGGCGGCGCACTGATGATGCTTTCCCCGCAGCCACAGGGCACCGCGTCCGCAGACTCAGCGGCCAACAACCCCAGCTACGCGTTCAACGGCGCGGTGAACACCGAGGCCCAGGGCAACCCTGTGCCTCTTCTCTACGGCGAATTGATCGTCGGTTCGGCAGTGATTTCAGGTGGCGTTTACGCCGAGGACAGGGCATGACCGCGATGATCAAAGGCGCCAAGGGTGGCAGCAAGAAGCAGCGTCCGCCTCGGGAGGCACCCGACAGCCTGGTCAGCATTGCCTATGCGCGCCTGATCGATCTGATCTCCGAAGGGGAGATCGAGGGGCTGGTTAACGGTGCCGCATCGATCTACCTGGACGAGACCCCTTCAGACTCGTTCACCGACTTCCGCTGGGAGCAGCGCACCGGTACTCAAGACCAGTCGTACCTGGCCGGCTTCCCGCAGGTAGAGAACGAGATCTCCCTGGGCATCGAGCTGCGCTCGGATGCGCCTTGGGTCAGGTCCATCACCAATCTGGATCTGTCAGCGGTGCGGATCAATTTCGCGCTGCCGCGGCTGGCTCGGCAGAACACGGAGAACGGCGACACCAACGGTTATCGCATCGAATATGCCATCGACGTGGCTGAGGGTGCCGGTCCGTTCGTGGAAGTGCTCAAAGGTGCGTTCGACGGCAAGACCGCGGGCGGCTATGAGCGCTCGGTCCGCGTCGATCTGGAAGGGCGCCCGGCTGGTGGGTGGCAGGTCCGCGTTCGCCGGCTGACGCCCAACAGCGCGTCTTCGGCCATCGCCGATACGACAAACCTGAAGTCGATCACCGAGATCATCGACGCCAAGTTCCGGTATCCCAATTCCGCTCTGGTGGGCGTCTCGTTTGACGCGGAGACATTCGGCGGCTCGGTGCCAAAGCGCGGATACCACATGCGCGGGCGCATCGTTCGCGTCCCGAGCAACTACGACCCGGCGACCCGCACGTACACCGGTGTCTGGGATGGCACCTTCAAGCCTGCGTACAGCAACAACCCGGCCTGGGTGTATTACGACCTGCTGCTGCACCCGCGCTATGGCCTGGGTGACCGGGTGGATGCCACCCAGGTGGATAAATGGGGTCTGTACCAGATCGCCCGGTATTGCGATGAACTGGTCCCGGACGGCAAGGGCGGCATGGAGCCCCGGTTCGTCTGCAACTTGTACCTGCAAAAGCGGGCCGATGCCTACAAAACCCTCCAGGACATTGCCGCGATCTTCCGCGGCATCACGTACTGGGGCGCTGGCCAGGCTTTCGTCTCCGCGGATATGCCAGCCGACCCGGTGTACACCTACACCAACGGGAACGTGATAGGCGGCAAATTCAGCTACAAAGGGAGCAAGCGCAGCACTCGGTACAGCGCAGCGCTGGTCAGCTGGAACGACCCGGCCGATATGTACCGAGCTAAAGTCGAGTATGTGCAGGATGAGGATGCTGTTGCCCGCTTCGGCGTACAGACCACGGAAATCATGGCGCTGGGCTGCACCTCACAGGGTCAGGCGCAGCGGGCCGGCAAATGGGCGCTGCTGACCAACCTGCTGGAGACCGAAACGGTTTCGTTCTCGGTGGGGCTGGACGGCATCCGCGCGCGCCCCGGGCAGATCATCCGGGTAGCGGACAACGACCGGGCGGGCCGGCGCATCGGTGGTCGCGTATCAGCGGCTACCCGGTCGGTCATCACCGTAGATCAGATCGCCGACGCCCAGATCGGGGATGAACTGACGTGCATTCTGCCGAATGGGGCCGCCCAGACCCGGGTCATTTCCGGTGTGGACGGCAATGAAATCACGGTGTCGCCTCAGTTCGATGCGGCACCGGTCGCGCACAGCGTGTGGGCCTGGGAATCGCAGACGCTCGCAGCGCAGCGGTACCGGATCGTCAGCATCAGCGAGTCTGGTCCGCTGGAATACGCGATCACCGCCAGCAAGTACGTCGAGGGCAAGCACGCGGCGGTCGACAATGGCGCGATCATCAGTCAGCGGCCGATCACCTCCATTCCATCGAGCGTACAGGCTGCGCCGGAGAACATCCGGGCGATCAGCAGCACCATGCTCGAGCAGACCATGGCGGTCACCACCATGACCGTCATCTGGGATCCTGCAGAAGGCGCCACTCGCTACGATGTGGAATGGCGGCGAGGGGATGGCGCCTGGGTGTATGCCGGGCGAGTGGGCGGCACGGAGCTGGATGTGGTCGGCATCTATGCCGGCACCTACCTGATCCGCGTGCGGGCTCTGAACAGCCTGGATGTGGCCAGCCCCTGGGGTTACAGCGACAGCATCGAACTGGACGGGAAACAGGGCGTCCCGCCGACACCTGCTTTCCTCAATGCCACCGGCATCATCTTCGGCATCGATCTGCGCTGGGGCTTCCCGGCCGGTGCCGAGGACACGCTGCGCACCGAGATCCAGTACAACACCCAGCCGTCCGAGCAGGATGCACAGCACCTGGGCGACTACGCCTATCCGCTGGACAACCACACCATGTCCGGCCTGAGGGCGGCTCAGGTGTTCTACTTCCGAGCCCGCCTGGTAGACCGCACCGGCAACATCGGCCCCTGGACGGACTGGGTATACGGCCAATCCAGCGCGGATGCCGACGAGATTCTGGATTACCTCGCCGGCCAGATCAGCGAGACCGAACTCGGCCAGCACCTGCAGGAGGAAATCGGCAAAATCTCCGGCGACGGCCCGGGCTCGGTCAACGAGCGGATCAGCAGCGCGATCGAGGAGGCGGTCGACGCCCTGGCATACGACCCGGACGAGGAATACTCACCTGGTGAGACCGTGCGCGGCGGGCCGGGCGGCAGGCGTCTGTACCAGGCGCTGGTCGATGTGCCGACGGACACTCCGCCCCCGAATGCCAACTACTGGCTGGATGTTGGCCAAGTTGTCGAGGACGCCAACGGTGTGGTTGTTCAGGTGCAGCAGAACACCGCGGACATCGACGAGCTCGATGGTGTGGTCACCGCTCAGGGCGAGAGCATTTCCGCGATGCGGGCGTCAGCGCGGCCCAGCCGAGCAGATGGCGAAAAGGCTGATGCGCTGGACGGCTGGTACGCCCAGGCGGCCATCAGCCAAGAGCAGCGTGTCAGGGTGTCCGAAACATCGGCTCTGGCTGAGCAGATATCGACGCTTGAGGCGACGCTCGGTGAGGACATCCGGGCGGTGGTCGAGGAGACGAGCCAGGTTGTCGCAGACCTTGAGGGCGACCTGTCCGCCATGTGGTCGGTCAAGATGCAGGTCAACCAGAACGGCGAGTACGTCTATGCCGGGGTCGGCCTGGGCATCGAGAACGGCCCCGGCGGACTGCAGTCGCAGTTCCTGGTCGAGGCCAACCGGTTTGCCCTGCTCAACACGCTCAACGGAGTGACCACCACGCCGTTTGTGGTCGAGGGCGGCCAGGTGTTCATGAATTCGGCTGTGATCAAACAGGCGGACATCGTGAACCTGATCGTCACCGGGGTGCTGCAGTCGGGTAACTATGTGGCGGGCCAGCAGGGGGTTCGGATCAACTTCGTCACTGGCGAATTTGAAATGAATGGCGTGGTCCCCGGGCAGGGCAGAACGACGATGACCAACCGAGGGGTAAAGGTCGTCGATAACAACAACATCGTCCGGGTCCGCCTAGGCGATCTGAGGAACTGGTAGCGCTATGAGGCTGATTTTCATAGCGCTGCTGGGCCTGTGCCTCGCGGCCTGCGCTCAGCCGCGCCCGCAGTATGACCTGCAGCGCACGGAGGCGACGGTGCGCGTGCACATCGTCGAGCGTATCCCCGGCCGCCCGAATCTGTATGGGCTTTCATCCTGCAGGGAGGGCGACTGCGACGTGTGGATTCGCAGATCGGTGTACCCGAAATGCCTCGTTCATGAACTTCGACACGCCTTTGAAGGCAACTTTCACCCTATGGGGCCAAGTACGGAGGACTGCCTGTGAGTTTTGGTATCGAGATCCGCGACGAGAATAGGCGTGATGTATTTTCGGTGGGTCGGAAGTATTTCAGGATCGTGGGTGAGATCAGCTTCCCTGCGGCTTCATCCAGCAGCCCATCCATTCTTGAATCTACCTTTCAACTGCCTGCCAGCGTGCCGACAGATGAAGAGCCGTTCATCAAGCTCTCTGTGCTGGAAGGCGCGAAGTCCTACCTGCTTCAGGGCAGGACAGTACGCATCCAGCACACGGGATATTACGAGGGGACCACCTACTACCGGCATCCGGCCAAGGTTTATTACGGGTTTTACGCATGAGCATCGGTCTTGCCGTGAACAACGAGAGGCGCCACGAAGTATTCAACTCCAACGATCTGCCATACCGGTTCACCGCGATTGCCGAACCTTTTGATGTGATCAACGCCGGTGGCTCCTACAGGCACTACCAGAAGAACATTAATGGCAGGTTCACCGATGCGGTGATGGTCGCGATTCATATACCCGATGGCATCGGAGGCAACTACAGGATCTACAACAGCCTTGACGGGCAGATGATCCAGGTCCGGTTCAGAGAAAGGCAATGGAACCTGCCTGCGCCGAGCAGCCCTCCGGTGTTCTATCTGATGGACCGTGTCAGACCGAGCACACCGGCGACCGGTTTTGGCATCGAGTTGAAAGATGCTTCCGGCGGCATCGTGCTGAACTCATCGACGCCCTTGGTACAGGTTGAGGATGTGGTGGAAGTCACAACCATCAAAGGACCGCTCGGCACTCTTCCCTATGTGCGTGTTGCGCCTTCCGCCGGCAGGCTGATTGTCGTGGAAAACCTCATGCCACGCGGCGGCTTCGGGTCTATCAATTACAACGGGTCCACTGCCTATTTTGTGGAGGGCTGGTTTCTGGATATCAAAGACGAGGGCGGATACTTCCATGTCCGCACGGCGGAGTGGTTCCAAGAAACAGGCGAGGGTGTCGAGTACTATTCATACGCGATGCCGTTGAGGTGCGCCCTGATCAAGAAGCCCGACTGACGATTTGAAAGCATCACTCCCCACGCCAACCCGCCCCGAGCGGGTTTTTCATTGCCCAAATTCCAGCAAAAAGGAACAGTCCAATGTGGTACTCACAAGGCACAGTAGCTGCCACTAACGACAGCAACGTCATCACCGGTACCGGCACGGCCTTTATCGAGAATGTCCGCATCGGCGATGGC
Source organism: Halopseudomonas pertucinogena (assembly GCF_014646575.1). Classification (GTDB taxonomy): domain Bacteria; phylum Pseudomonadota; class Gammaproteobacteria; order Pseudomonadales; family Pseudomonadaceae; genus Halopseudomonas; species Halopseudomonas pertucinogena. Next base: position 58,507 of record NZ_BMNN01000006.1, read on the forward strand.
ATCACGATCCAGGGAAGCCAGTCGCTGCATGAAGTCATTGGCATCGCCAGCAATGCTCAGCTGACCATCCGGCCTGCCTACAACGGGCCCAGCGGTAGCGGAAAACAGTATGCGATCGCGCCGGTCCTGGGTTACGACAAGGATTTGTCGGACGCCTTCAATCGCCTGAGATTGGAGATTGGTGACTACCTGACGAACCTCCACGAGCTGAATGACTGGGTCCTTGACCCCACCAGAGACGCTATCGAGGCCGCCAGCCAGGCCAGCGACAGCGCCAGTGCTGCAGCGCAATCAGAACAGGCATCGGCCCAGTCGGCGACGGCTTCGGCAGGCAGTGCGAATGCCGCAGCTCAGTCTGAGCAGGCTTCAGGCCAATCAGCCACCGACGCCGCCGCCAGCGCAGCCGCAGCGGCCCAGTCTGAACAGGTGGCCAGCCAGAAGGCATCTGATGCAGCAGGCAGCGCAGACGCGGCCGACCAGGCCCGGGTAGCCGCCGAGCAAGCCGTTCAGGAAGCCGAAGGGCTGGTGCCGACGGAAACCCCGGGGCCGGGGATGATCCCCAAGGCGCGGGCGGCCGGCACTCTGGATCCAGACTGGGTCCCCTTCTCGCCGTCAGGAAAATCGGTAGCGACAGGCAGCGCGGAGCAGGGCAGAGCTGCGCTTGAGCTGGGTGATGCTGCACTGGCTGACGTGGTGGGGGATATGTCGGCAGGCGCGATCATCGAGCGAGGCAGTAATGCCAACGGTGAGTATGTGCGGTTTGCTGATGGAACGCAGATCTGCACAAAAACCAAGCATAGGATTGTCTGGGCATCTGCATATCGTTTGGGAGGCACCTGGACATATCCAGCAGCTTTTATCTCCTTGCCCTGCGTGAACGTGAGCATGGATCTGGACAACCTAATTAACTACCCCAATGTTGGCGAGGTGAGTTTGAACAAGAACTATTCATTGTTTCCCACCAGCGTGAACATCCAGGCCTATAGAAATGAAGGCGGCTCAGCTTTTTCATCGAATGCCTACGCAGATGTAGAGGCCGTCGCAGTAGGGAGATGGAAATGATTATTGAGTTTTCGCCGGCGCGGAGCGATGAAAGACTGACTTTGACCGCCCATGAGGATGTTGTGAATATCAACGGCGAAGTGTTTGATTTCTCGAGCCTTCCCGAGGGCGCGACCTTGCCCCGCGAGGCGATAGGCTCGGGGTGGTTTTCCGGCCCGGTTGAGCGCATCAACGGGGAGCTGCACATGACGCTACGCCTGCCGCACGGCCCCAACCCCCCGAAGCATGTCGCATTTCCGGAGCCGCTCATCGTCACTGAGGACGGCCCGGTGACCCTGCCCACCGATGAGGAGTACCAGCCGTGATCGATTGGAATCAGGTGGTGACAGCTGAGGATAAGGCCCGGCAACACAAAAATGCGGTGCTCGACGCCATAGCCAGCCGACGCTGGCAAGCCGAGTGCTCAGGCATTGCTGTAGACGGCATGGCCTTCAAGACCGACAGGGAGAGCCAGGCGCTGATAACTGGAGCAGCTGTTTCCGCCATGCTCGACTCGAACTACTCCGTGCAATGGAAAACGCCCGGGGGCTTCGTGCTTATCTCTGGCCAGCAAGTTATTGCAGTGGCTAGCGCTATCCGGGCCCATGTTCAGGCGTGCTTTGATCGGGAGGCAGAGCTGGTTGCTGCAGTTGAGGCTGGCACCTATTCAGATGAGATGCTGAACACAGGCTGGCCGGAGTAGGTGCCGGCACTGCTGGAGCCGGCTGGTGTCAACAACCACCATTGAGGAAGCTGCACTGTGCCATAGCCGGAGCCGGCCTGCTGTGTCCTAGGTCTCAAATTCCATACGCGGCCCTTGTCAGTCCGTAGTTATCTTGGAGCTAGCTTCGGCTGGGCTGATGCGTATATTGGGAGCTCGAGCGAAGGGAGCAGGACATGCAGAAGTTTTTGGAAGTGAAAAGCAGCACCAAAGCCGAGCTGCGCACGGACTGGTACCACAAGTGCGTAAGGGACCGGGTGCCTTACGTAACCGTCACTGTCAGGTCGAGGTTCGCTGACGTCCATTTCGATCACATCACGCTGCCGACTGCGGCGGATGACGTGCTAATGGGTGAGCGTCAGGCCGAGATCCAGAACGCACTCAAGGAGATATTCGAGCGGTTCGCCAACGCTAAATCCCACTTTCGCTTGAGCTCAACCGTGGTCAGCTTCAATGATCTGGAGGCGAATGCGGCCCGCGCGGCTGCGGAGGACGTGTACGACCTGGTTTACTCCTATGTCCGGCCAGTGATTCACCCAACGCCAGCCTGACACTCTCTCAGATACCAACCCGCTTCGGCGGGTTTTTTATTGCCTGCAGGAAATCCCATGCAAACGAAATCACTGTTCATCAGTGCCGGTCACTCGGCATCTGACCCTGGCGCCGTGGGCAACGGTTATACCGAGGCCGCCATCGTGCTGGAGTTCCGCGACTACCTGGCCGAGGCACTGCGCGCCCGCGGCATCGAGTTCAGCAAGGATGGCGGGCGGGGCGAGAACCTGCCGCTGTCTCGGGCGTGGCGGATGGCGGCAGATCACGACATTGCCGTCGAATTTCACTGCAACGCGTTCAGCCGGCCCAGCGCCACCGGCGTCGAGACCCTGAGCCATCCCGAGCACATGGAGCTGGGCCGGGCGATCTGCACGGCCATCAGCGACACCCTGGGCATCGTCAACCGCGGCGCGAAAGGCGAGGGCAGCGGCCAGCACTCGCGCCTGGCGTTCGTGTCATCTGGCGGCGGGATCATCGTCGAGCTGTTCTTCATCAGTAACCCGGATGACGTCGCGAAATACCAGCGGTGGAAATTGCAGCTCGCCGAGGTGCTGGCGGATCTGCTGGCCGAGGAGGTGCGCAATGCGTAAGGGCTGGTTCTATGCGGCTGCGCTGCTCGTCGCCGGTGCCGCTGGCTGGGCTGTACAAGGCTGGCGGATGGGCGAACAGATGGCCGAGCAGCGCACCGAGCACGTCGACCTGCTGCGCCGGACTGCCGAGGCCAATGCCCGGGCCATCCTGCAGCAGCAGGCCGAACAACAGGCACAGGCCCAGCGCCTGGCCGAACTCGACACCAAGCACACCCAGGAGCTATCCCATGCGCTGCAGGAAAACCGCCGCCTTGAAGATCTGTATTCTCATGCTGATGATGAGCGCCGCCGGCTGCGCATCGACGTCATCGTTGCCCGTAATGATGCAACCGTGTCCGCCACCACCGGCGCCGGCAGCGTGGGCGATGCAGCCTCCCTCGAACTCAGTCCAGCAGCTCGACGAGCTGTTTGGGATATCCGGCGAGGAATGATCGAGGATCGAGAGAAGCTGGAGTATTTGCAGGGGTGGATCGATAAAGCCGGCAGGGAGTGAGCCAGCTTAGGGCGCAGCAGGTTTGATTTCATCAGCGCTTCGCGTTAAAACAAATCTCAACATCACATCGAAGAAGGGACTCAGATGAGCGCCGAACTCTACATCGCGTACTGGGGCGCAGGCTTATCGACGCTGCTCGCGCTCTTAAAGTTGTGGGAATACTGGCAGCATCGCTTCCGCCTGGACGTATCCTACCGACTGACAGGAAATGAGTACGAAGGCAATCAGATTTTTATTCGGAATCTCTCAGATCGACCGATTATTTTGGACCACTGGGAGCTGAGCTATGTGAAAGGACGTTGGTTCTGGCGAAAGCTTTCCCCGATTGCCACCGCCACGGATCCCATCCAGCTGCGGATAGAGCCCTGCTCCTCGGCAACCTTTGACTTCAGAGAAGAAAACCACTTCGGCTGGTCTGCGGCTGCGCTCAAAGGTCGGCGGATCTGTATCAAGCTGTATGTGGTCGGCCGCAAGCCTCGACTGAAGACAATCTACCCCTGATCATGGTGGGGCGCCATAGCAATCAGCGTTCCTCCCTCATTCCTCACATTCCCCACCGCCTTGCCCACCGGGTACCACTCAAACACATCCGCCGGCTCGCCATGCCGCGCTATAATCACGCCCGCCTCATCTGCGGCCAGTTCAGGGTCGAGCCAATTTGCTGCGGTTTCGGGTGATAGCACGACTGGTTTCCGGTCGTGTATATCCACCATGCCCTGGTCGCTGTCCGCTGTGATGATAACGAACCCGTCTCCTTCGTGCGGCTCGCCGCCGTCCCGCCGGAACTGACCAATCGCCGCGAAGTACATCGGCTCCCCATCTTTTCTGTGGATGAAGTAGGGCTGCTTCTGCTTCGGGTCGTCAGGATCCTTCACCCACTCATACCAGCCATCAGCCGGGACCACGCACCGGCCGCCTGCCCAGATGGATTTGAAGAACTTGCCGGTGGCCGCTGTCTCGCCCCGGGCATTGATCGCCGGTGGCCGCTTGCCCCTTGCCCAGAATGGCGCCCAGCCCCAGGGCACCAGATCCCACCGCAGCCCGCCCGGGTCCTGATGCAGAATGCGCACCTTCGACCGCGGCGCGACGTTATACCGGTTGATCGGCTCAGGATCCATGCCGCCAAGCAGCGGCAACTGCAGGCCGATCGGCTCCAGGTATTCCCAAGCAATCCGGTACTGCGCGAACCTGCCACACATGCCCGCCTCCTATCCGCTCCTGATTGACGATCCCGGCCAATAAAAATACTGTATGCGCATCCAGTCACGCCAGCGAGTCACGCTAATGAGTAGCAATGCAGTAATCATAGGCCCGATCTCCCGATCGAACACCGAATTGCGGTTCTATACATGCCGGGTGCCGGCCGGCTTCCCCAGCCCGGCGCAGGATCACATGGACCAGCCGCTGTCTCTGGATGAGCTGATGGATGTGGACGCGCCGCATGCCTATCTGGTCCAGGCGTCGGGCGACAGTATGATCGGAGTGGGGATATTCGACGGCGACGTGATGGTGGTGAACCGGAAGCTGGATCCGGCACCCGGCCACATCGTCATTGCCGCCCTGAACGGGGAGGTGTGCGTGAAGCGGCTGACGAAGCGCGGGGAACAGTACGTGTTGGAGTCAGCGAATCCGAAATACCCGCCCCGATTCATCATGGAGGGGGATGAGTTCGACGTCTGGGGCGTAGTCACCGGCAGTCTGCGGCGCTTCCACCATGGCTGATCGGGCCATTGCGCTGATTGATTGCAACTCGTTCTATGCGAGCTGCGAACGGGTATTCCGGCCAGACCTGCGCCGGGTGCCCATCGTGGTGCTGAGCAACAACGACGGCTGCGTGATCGCCCGGAGCGCCGAGGCCAAGCCGCATGTCCGGATGGGCGAGCCCTACCACAAGATCCGGGACGTGGTGCGCCGCCACGGCATCGTCGCGTTCTCCAGCAACTATGCGCTGTACGGCGACATGAGCCAGCGGGTGATGACGGTGATCGAGAGCATGGTGCCGGCGCTGGAGGTGTACTCCATCGACGAGGCATTCGCTGACCTCACCGGTATCAGCGGACCCGAACAGCTGGCCCGCCAGATCCGCGCCCAGGTGCTGAAACAGACTGGCATTCCCACCGGCATCGGGATCGGCCCGACGAAGACATTGGCGAAGTTGGCCAACGCCGCGGCGAAGCGCTGGCAGCAGCACACCGGCGGGGTCGTTCATCTGGACACGCCAGAGCGCCGCGACTGGGTGCTGAGGAAGATGCCGGTTGATGAGGTGTGGGGCGTGGGCCGGCGGATGAAAGAGCATCTGGCCGTGGCGGGAATCAAGACCGCCTGGGACCTGGCCCAGGCCGATGCCTGGACCCTGCGCAAGCGGCATAGCGTGGTCCTTGAGAAAACCGCCCGCGAACTGCGCGGCGTGCCCTGCCTTGATCTGGAAGACGAGCCACAGCCGAAGCAGGAGATCTGCTCATCCCGCGCGTTCGGCGAGCGCTTGCACGCTATCGAGCCGATCCGTGAAGCCGTAGCCACCTATGCCGCCCGGGCTGCTGAGAAATTGCGCGCTCAGGGCTCGCTGTGCAAGCAGGTCCGGGTCAGTATCCGCACCGGCATGTTCAACCCGAACGAGGCGAAGTTTGCGAAGGGGATTGTCTGCGAGCTGCCGTTTCCATCCGACGACACCCGGCTGATCATCAAGGCCGCCAGCCAAGGGCTGGATGCGATCTACCGCACCGGCTACGCCTACGCCAAAGCCGAGATCCTGCTGATGGACCTGCGGCAGCGTGGGGAATTCAGCGGCGACCTGTTCGCCCAGGAGCAGCCGGAATCATCGGAGCGGGTAATGGGAGTTCTGGATCAAATCAATGCGAGATGGGGGAGGGGGACGCTGCGCCCGGCGAGGGTGCCGGTTACCCCGGGATGGGGCATGCGTCGTGAGCTGTTGAGCCCGAGATATACGACCGATTGGAATGGTCTGTGGAAGGTGGGATGCAAGTAGCGGGGCGCTCGAAGGGCGGCAGAGCGGGCGAAACGTTTGAATGCTGTTCCGCAGCCATTCCTGACTCCCCCGCCATTGCGGTCATTTCACCTCAATCGGCCTCGAAACTCTTTTTAACTGCGGAGCAAACCCAGCAGTTTGTCCAAGCGCTTCAAGTAGGACTCCATCTGCGTTTTAGCCAACCAAGGAGCATTGCCGTCTTGGTAAAGGAATACTGCTCTGGGGTGGTCACCCCCCAAAACCATTTTCAGTTTGTCTACCAGGGAGTTATCTACAATTCCCACGTAGTCGCTATACGAGACTAAATCCTGGTACCCAGAAACACCCAATGGCTTGTAATCCCTGTTCACCACGACAGTTATTTGGCTGCCGTCCTCTGCCTGCTCATGAATCACTGCATAGGGAAGCAACGACCGTATGTATGATCTGTATAAAGGGGATGTTGAGCCACGTTTAGGCAGGTCTTTCAGAGCACCGTTGATGATCCGGACTATTTGCTTTCTGTGCATTTTTTTCTCCTTTTTGGCCATGCTATCACTTTGCCAACTGTCCTCAAGCATAGCGTCGAAAAGGTGCGTGCGCAGGAAGTGCTCGTCAGCTTCTGATGAAGAAAATATTCCGAAATTCTGTTCCGCAATTATTTCAGACCCCGCGCGGTTATTGGCCTACAGCGGGGCTGAAATGCTTACGATGCGGAACGAAAAGAGCGATAAGACCATGATTTATATGGAAATGGCAGCGGACTTAAAATCCCTCGAAGGGTAACCTTCGTGCCGGTTCGACCCCGGCTCCGGGCACCATTCCAGAGCGGTTCTTTCGTTTTCATCCTCCTTCGTTCTGGTCCGCAATTACAGCCGTGGTCCGCAATTCTATTTTGTCGGCGTGATTTTCTTCCCCTTCGATCAGAACGGCTGATTCGCCAGCATATTCCCGCCCATCCATGCCAGCTTCGCAAGAAAGCCGAAATACGCCACGGTACCAACCATGGGATTGCTGGCGCTGGGGCTGGCCGGATGTTCAGTTCACCGCCGAAGGGGGTGCAGCCAGTTACACCCTTCGATGTGGCGCGCTACCTTGGCACTTGGTATGAAATTGCCAGGCTGGATCATTCATTTGAACGCGGACTGGACAATGTGAAGGCCGAATACAGCCTGCGTTCCGATGGCCATTTGCAGGCCGTCAACAGCGGCTATGATCGGAAAACGGGTGAGCGGGAGGAGGCCGTCGGGGGTAGCGAAGTTCATTGGCGCGGAAAACGTGGGCTCCCTGAAGGTGTCCTTTGCTCCTTCCGTGCTGGAGATTCAGAACTCCAGACCACCGGATTGCCGGTGCAATTGGCGCAGGTGATCGCCGAGCAGGGTGATATTGTCCTTGATTCTATCCAGCTCCAGTTTCTGTTCCGGCAACAGCAGCGCTTCCACCTGCTGCTCCAGCGAGTCCGTCATTTCCAGCAGCGTGGACCGGCGCGTCGATGCCGTCTCTTCCAGCAAGGCAGCTTCCTCGGGTTGAGGCAGGCCATAGCCGGTCGGCAGCAGGTCCGCAGGACGACTCAGGAAGGCGCTTTCAGTCAGCAGGGCTGACATGAGTTCTCCTGCTTCCTGCAAAGCACCCATCCCCTCACGGCCGCTCAGAAAGCGCAACTTGAGATCCTGCTTGATATGCTGCAGATGCTGACGCAGAGCAGCATTTTCCAGTACCAGCAATGCAGCCGTTGGTGGCAGAGCTCCGGGCTTGAGCCACGGCTGGCGCTGTTCGGCGGTCAGCGCCAGCCACTCGCTGAAACTGCCGGAGGGGATTTGCAGGTGGCTGCGGACGATGGAGAACAACTGCTCGTAACGCTCGCGGTAGGAGTCGAACCGGTAACCAAGTCGCAGCGCCTCGACAGGATCCCGCAGCGGCCGGGCGTCAGCCAGGCCGCGGCTTTCCAGTAGGCGTAGCAGACCATAGGGCGTCTGGCTGTCCAGATCGATCAGCTGCGGATGGTTGCTCCCGCTGCGCAGCAGCTTGAGGGTTTCGACGGCGCAGTTATTGTTGACGAAGTAGTAGGTGCCGTCATAGCTCCAGTGCTGGGTGGCGGCCTGGTGGGCCAGCCCTTGCAGCTGCTCAGGTGTCAGCTGCAAAGGCACCGACGACAGGGTGCGCAGTTCGGTGCGGGTATATTCATCGATTACCCGTTGCAGCGGCAGGATGAACAGGCGTGACGGGTAGACACCGGTAAGCCCATCCCAGCTGGATAGCTGCACGTCGTCCACGAAGGCGCGGTACGACAACACCAGGTGATGTTGCAGATCAAGCATGCAGTCCGGTCCGGGCTCGCGCCCGGGGGCGCAGATGACCAGCCGCAGCATGCTGTGCCCCCAGCGACCGGCCCAGCTGTGGTCGGCTTCGGCGAGCAGATAATGGGCCTGATACAGGCGTTTCGGGTCCAGCCAGCCCAGCGGCGGTTCGTTGCCGTCCAGAGCCGCGTTGACATAAGGCAGGGCGGAGCAGGGCGCGTCCGCTGCCGGCGACCAGCCGAAGTGCTGGCGCAGATGTGCGGCAAGCGCGGGGCGTCGGCAGGCGTATTGCGGGTCGAGCAGAAAGTGCTCCATGTTCACCGCCAGGAATTCCTGAGGGTTGGTGAACTCGTATGGGTCCGGGCTGCGCAGGCGTTGATGGTTCGCCGCCTCTCGGTCGCCCCGGGTGCCGACCCGTTGCGGCCAGCCGGCCAGATCCAGCCATCGTGGATCGTCGCTCAAGGTATGGCGCCGCCCGACCTGCCCCCTGCATTCGGCCGGCAATCCTATATCGCCCTGGATCTGCTGGCGCTGGTTGCAGGCGCGGATCAACCTCCGCTCCGCATCGCTCCAGGCTCGTTGCTGGTCATAGAAATGGGTCAGCTCATGGATCAGCGTGGCATGCATCAGTCGCCCGGCAGGGGAGACCGGCCCTCCCGTCAGGCCCTCCAGCCAGCGGGCGTTGAGCAGCAGCCGCCCCGAGGGGCTGGCGCGGCCGATGACCTGCTCGGGCAGCCGGTGGGTCCAGCGTACCGGCACGTGTCGCCCCAGTGTTTCACGCATCAAGGGTGGCAGGCTGTCCAGGGTGGCATCCAGAAGCGCCTGTGAAGCCTGCCGCTGCTCAGCGGTCAGGCCGGTGCCGTCCAGCACAAGTTGAAGGGCCGCCTGGGCGGGAGGGATCGACAGAAAAAGTGTAACCAGCAGCGCCGACGCCACGCGGCGCTGCCAACGGAAGGATGAGAAGCTCAACGGGCGAGAATGGCCTCGGCCAATTGCATGTCACTGGCCTCGAGTCCGGGGTGCTGTTCACGGACGTGGACGAGCGCCGCTTCCAGGTAGGCGCCCCGGATCGCGCCATTGCTTCCGACAAAGCTGGCAGCGTCGGCCCGGGCATCCAGGATGACCTTGTCGTTACCGGAAATCGCATCGCTGGTGGCCTCGACGGTGTTGACCAGGGACCCCCCAATGGCATCTGTGGTACCGATGAAACTGCTGGCGGACACACCGCCGGCAACGCTGAACAGTGCCGCACCGGCAAGAATTACGAGACGTGGCATAAATGGATTCCTTTGAAGATTGCCCATGAACACCGCGCCGGAGCGCGGCATGCAGGCCGTCACCTGAAAAGTGTAGCCTGTTCTACAAGGCCCAGCAGGGGCTGCGGGTAGACACCCAGCGCGAAGACCAGCAGGGCCATCAGCAGCAGCATGATGCCGCCGGCGTGCTGACCCCAGTTCAGCGGTGCGTCCCGGCGGCGGATACCAGGCTCCACCAGATACAGGGTGACCATGACCCGCAGGTAGTAATACAGGCCGATGGCACTACCCAGTATCAGCGCGCCCAGCAACCACCACAGTTGCGACTCCACACCTGCGGCGATGATGTAGAACTTGCCGATGAAACCCGCGGTCAGGGGAATGCCGGCCAGCGACAGCATCATGACCGTGAGCACGGCGGTGAGGTAGGGACGACGCCAGAACAGCCCGCGGTATTCGTACAGCGCGTCCGCGTCGCGACCCTTGAACGGGGTGGACATCAGCGTCACCACACCGAAGGCGCCGATGGTGGTGAGCACATAGGTCACCAGGTACACGCCCACCGCCTCCACCGCCAGACCTTTGCTGGCAATGAGGGCAATCACCAGATAACCGAAGTGGGCGATGGACGAGTAACCTAGCAGCCGCTTCAGGTTGCTCTGCATCAGCGCCAGTAGGTTGCCGAACAGGATCGAGCCGATGGCGATGACCGCCAGCAGGTCATTCAGCCAACCACCGGCGGCGGCTGGGGAGACCTGATACAGGCGCAGCAGTACCACGAACACTGCTACCTTGGCGGCGGTGGCCAGAAACGCCGAGACCGGTGCCGGCGCGCCCTCGTAGACGTCCGGTGTCCAGATGTGGAAGGGCACCAGCGACAGCTTGAACGCCAGCCCGATCAGCATCATGCCGAAGCCCAGCTGCAGGATGGGGCTGAGGCTCACCGCGCCCAGTGCCGCGAACGCCAGGCTGCCGGATTCGGCATAGGCCAGGGCCATGCCGAACAGCAGGAAGGCGGAGCCGGCCGCAGAGAGCACCATGTATTTGATGCCCGCTTCCAGCGAACGCTTGTTGAAGAAGGCGTAGGCCACCATGCCGTAGACCGGCACCGACAGTAGCTCCAGGCCGATGAACAGGCTGGCCAGGTGCGAGGCGCCGACCATGACCAGCCCACCGGCAGCGGCCAGCAGCATGAGCAGATACATTTCCTCGCGGTTGCCGGGAAAACCCTCACCGATATTGCTCTTGCCCAGGTAAGCATGCGCCAGCGTAACGCAGGCCAGGGTGGCCACCAGGATCACGCCCATATACAGAAGCGCGAAGCGGTCCACCTGCATCAGGCTGGTGAATTCGATAGGTGCAGACTGCAGAGCGGGAATCAGCGACAGCAGTGCCAGATTCAGCCCCACCGCGGTGAGGATGAAAGCCAGGTCATGCTGACGCCGCCAGGCGATGGTCAACATGACCACGATCGCCGTGCCGCAGACGATCAGCAGCGGCAGCAGGGCAGTGAAGTGGGACAGGGTAAATTGCATAGTGTCAGTTTCCATCAGACTGCTACCGGACCGGAACGAGGTTGGAGAGCGCATCGCTGAGCCAGTGCTGCACACCGCTCATGCTCGCCGCCGAGGTATCCAGCACCGGTTGCGGATACAGGCCCAGCGCCACAACCAGTGCTACCAGCGACAGCATCATCGCCAGTTCGCGGGCGTTCAGGCCGCGCAGGGCATCGCCTTCACGTGGAGCGCCGAAGTAGGCACGGTGAATCATGATCAGCGAGTAGGCCGAGGCCAGTACCAGACCGAAGGTGGCGATCACCACGACCCAGGGATTGTCCGCGAAGCTGCCGAACAGGATGAGGAACTCCCCGACGAAGTTGCCGGTGCCCGGCATGCCCAGCGACGCGATCGCGAAGAACATGCTCAGCGCCGGCAGCCAGCGCAGGCGGGCCCAGAGACCACCCATCTCGCGCATGTCGCGGGTGTGAATGCGTTCATACAGCTGACCGCAGAGGATGAACAGCGCCGCTGCCGACAGGCCGTGGGCGACCATCTGTACCACCGCTCCCTGCAGCGCCAGGTGGGTAGTGGCATAGATGCCGATCAGCACGAAGCCCATGTGCGAGATGCTGGAGTAGGCCACCAGGCGTTTGATGTCAGTCTGGGCGAAGGACAGGATGGCGCCGTAGAAGATGCCGATCAGACCCAGGGTCATGGCAATCGGCGCGAATTCGACCGAGGCGTCGGGGAACAGCGGCAGGGCAAAGCGCAGCATGCCATAGGCAGCGGTCTTCAGCAGGATCCCGGCCAGGTCCACGGAGCCCGCAGTGGGTGCCTGGGCGTGGGCATCGGGCAGCCAGGAATGCAATGGCACCACCGGGAACTTCACCGCGAAGGCGATGAAGAAGCCGAGCATGAGGATGTATTCCACACCCGCCGGCATGTCCAGACCCAGCAGCTGGTCATAGGCAAACGTCAGTACGCCGGTCTGGTTGAAGTTGTACAGCACCAGTCCGAGGATCGCGACCAGCATGATCAGCCCGCTGGCCTGAGTGTAGATGAAGAACTTGGTGGCGGCGTTGATGCGGGTCTTGCGGCCCGCGCCACTGTGACCCCAGAGCGCGATGAGGAAATACATCGGCACCAGCATCATTTCCCAGAAGAAGAAGAACAGGAACAGGTCCATCGCCAGGAACACGCCGGCGACTCCGCCAAGGATCCACATCAGATTGAGGTGGAAGAAACCGATCCGGTGCTGGATCTCGTTCCAGGAGCAGAGTACCGACAGCACGCCGAGGATGCCGGTGAGAATCAGCATCAGCAGCGACAGGCCATCCAGCGCAAGATGCAGGTTGATGCCGAAGCGTTCGATCCAGACGTACTTGAACTCCATCGTCCAGACCGGCACGCCATCGGTGACGGCAGCCATCGAATAATCTTTGCTGACCCAGAGCCAGAGGCTCAGAGCCAGCACCAGACCCATGGTCAGCAGCGCTATCCAGCGTGGCAGGGCGCTGCTGTGGCGTTCGGTCAGCCAGCATAACAGGCCACCGATGAAGGGTATCAGGACCAGCCAGGGCAAAATCATGACGGGATCATTTCCTTGCGTGAATTCATAATCAGACCATCTGCAGCATCAGGATGCCGATAACCAGCACGGCGCCGGCGGCGATGGTCGCGGCATACCAGCGAGTCTGGCCATTCTGGGTACGGCTGAGCAGCGCATTGCCGCCCCTGGCCAGCAGCGGCAGGATGCCGATGGTGCGGTCCAGCGGGTCGCGGGCGAGTATCCGTGTCAGCCACAGGTAGGGTTGCACGAACACCTTGTCATACAGCCAGTCAAAGCCCCAGGCGGCGAACCACCAGGCGGTGAGGAAGCGGCCGGGGGCGCTGTTACCGATGGCGGCAACGACATGGCGGCGACCCAGGTACAGCCAGGCGGCCAGCAGGATGCCCAGTACCGCGATCACCCCGGAGGCAATCTCCAGCCCCATGCGGCCTTCGCCGCCGGCATGGCCCACGCTCTGTGGCAGCACGCCGGTCAGGGGCGGAGTGATCAGCGCGCCCACGAAGGTGGACAGGATGATCAGGGCGAACAGCGGCAGGTTATGGGCAATGCCCTTGCCAGGGTGTGCGTCGATCTGCTCCTCTCCGTGGAACACCACGAAGATCAGGCGGAAGGTGTAGATCGAGGTCAGGAAGGCGCCCAGCAGCCCGGCGTACAGCAGAGCATTGTTGCCGCTGGCAAACGCCTCCCAGAGGATCTCGTCCTTGGAGTAGAAGCCGGCAGTCAGCAGCGGCAGCGCGGCCAGCGCAGCGCCGCCAACGATGAAGCTGGCGTAGGCCACCGGCAGCTTGCGGCGCAGGCCGCCCATGCGGAAGATGTTCTGCTCGTGGTGGCAGGCGTGGATGACCGAGCCGGACGCGAGGAACAGCAGCGCCTTGAAGAAGGCGTGGGTCATCAGGTGGAAGATCGCCGCCTCCCATGCACCGACTCCCAGTGCCAGGAACATGTAACCGAGCTGGCTCATGGTCGAGTAGGCAAGGATGCGCTTGATATCGGTCTGCACCAGGGCGGCAAAGCCGGCCAGCAGCAGGGTGGCGCCGCCGACAATGCCCACCAGGTAAAGCACGTCCGGTGTCAGCAGGAACAGGCCGTGGGTACGGGCAATCAGATAGACACCGGCCGTGACCATGGTCGCCGCGTGGATCAGCGCCGACACCGGCGTCGGGCCGGCCATCGCATCGGCAAGCCAGGTCTGCAGCGGCAGCTGGGCGGACTTGCCCACCGCGCCACCGAGCAGGGCCAGGGTGGCCAGGCTGATCCAGAAGTCGCCTTCGGCGAACCGCTGCGGCGCCAGCACCAGCAGTTCCTGAATGTTCAGTGTGCCCAGCTGGACGAACAGGATGAACAGACCGAAGGCCATCAGCACATCGCCTACCCGGGTGACCAGGAAGGCCTTGAGAGCGGCGTTACCATTCTTGCGCTCGGTGTAATAGAAGCCGATCAGCAGATAGCTGCAGACGCCAACCCCTTCCCAGCCCAGGTAGAGGAACAGCAGGTCATCGGCCAGCACCAGACACAGCATGCTGGCGATGAACAGGTTGGTATAGGCAAAGAAGCGGGAGTAGCCTTCCTCGCCACGCATGTACCAGCTGGCAAACAGATGAATGAGAAAGCCCACCCCGGTCACCACGCCCAGCATGGTCAGCGACAACCCGTCCAGATACAGCGTCAGACTGGGGGTGAAGTTGCCCACCGCCATCCATTGCCAGAGCAACTGGATATAGGCACCGTCCTGCAGCGCGCCGGTACTGAACTGGAAAATGATCCAGGCCGTGACCAGTGCGGACAGGCCTACCGAGCCGACCCCGACCAGTGCCGAGATATTCTCCGACCAGCGGCCGCGGGAGAAGGCCAGCAGCAGGAAGCCGATCAGCGGAAACAGAAGAGTAAGAAATAGCATGTTCATCCGCGCATCTCACTGGCAGCATCGATATCCAGGGTTCTGAAACGGCGATACAGTTGCAGCAGGATCGCCAGGCCGATACTGGCCTCCGCCGCCGCAAGGGTGATCACCAGAATGAACATCACCTGCCCGTCGGCCTGGCCCCAGCGGGCGCCGGCCACGACAAAGGCAAGAGCCGCGGCGTTCATCATGATTTCCAGACTCATCAGCACATACAGAATGTTGCGGCGGATCATCAGCCCGGTGAGGCCAAGGCCGAACAGCACGGCCGCCAGCGCCAGGCCATGCTCCATGGGTATGCCGTTCATGCGATCTCCTTGGCTTCATGACGTCCGATGTGGAACGCGGTGACCATGGCGCCGAGCAGCATCATCGCGGCCAGCTCGACGGCCAGGATGTACGGACCGAACAGCGCGAAGCCAACCGCCTTGGCATCGACGGACTCACCGGTGATCACGGCGGAGGTGGGCTCGCTGAACAGCACATACAGCAGTTGTGCCAGCAGCAGGCCAGAGAGCACCGCCGGCCCGATCCAGCCGCGCGGGCTGAGCCATTGCCGCTCCTGGTTCTCGCTGCCGCTGCCGAGGTTGAGCATCATCACCACGAACACGAACAGCACCATGATGGCGCCGGCGTAGACGATGATCTCCAGCACCCCGGCAAAGGGCGCTCCGAGGGAGAAGAAACACATGGACACCGCCAGCAGCGAGGTGACCAGGTAGAGCAGGGCGTGTACCGCCCGGGTGTTTGTAATCACCATCAGGGTAGCGGCGACCGCCACCCCGGCGGAGAAATAGAACGCGAATTCCATCAGATAATCCTCGCACTGATCATGGCAGCAGGCCCTTGACGTTGACCGGCTCGGCCTCGTTCTGCGCGGCGCCCTTGGGTTTGCCGGCGATGGCCAGCCCCGAGACGCGGTAGAAGTTGTAGTCCGGGTTTTTGCCGGTACCGGCGATCATCAGATCTTCCTTCTCGAATACCAGATCCTGGCGCTTGTACTCCGCCAGCTCGAAGTCCGGGGTCAGCTGGATGGCCGTAGTCGGGCAGGCCTCCTCGCACAGACCGCAGAAGATGCAGCGGGAGAAGTTGATGCGGAAGAACTCCGGATACCAGCGGCCGTCCTCGGCCTCGGCCTTCTGCAGCGAGATGCAGCCCACCGGGCAGGCAGCAGCGCACAGGTTGCAGGCAACGCAACGTTCTTCGCCGTCCGGGTCCCGGGTCAGTACGATCCGGCCGCGATAACGGGGCGGCAGATAGACCGGCTCTTCCGGGTACTGCAGGGTGTCCCGCTTGCGGAACGCATGGCCGAAGATCATCACCAGGCTGCGAAGCTGGGTGTAGGTGCCATGTACTACGTGAATGATTGATTTGATCATGGCTTCTCTCCTCAGGCCGCGGCCAGCACAAACGCGCCGGTCACCAGCAGGTTGATCAGGGTCAATGGCAGGCAGACCTTCCAGCCGAATGCCATCATCTGGTCATAGCGCGGCCGGGGCAGGGAGGCGCGCAGCAGGATGAAGATCATGATGAAGAAGGCGGTCTTCAGCGCAAACCACAGGAACGGCAGCTGCGGCAGCAGATCGAACGGGCCGTGCCAGCCGCCGAAGAACAGTGTGGCCAGCAGGGCAGACACCAGCACGATGCCGATGTACTCGCCGACGAAGAACATGCCCCACTTCATGCCTGCATACTCAACGTGGTAGCCGTCAGCCAGTTCCTGCTCCGCTTCCGGCTGGTCGAAGGGATGGCGGTGGGTAACCGCGACACCGGCGACGAAGAAGGTCAGGAAGCCGAAGATCTGTGGAATGATGAACCACATGTTGTCGGCCTGGTAGGCAACGATGTCCCGCATGTTGAACGAGCCGGCCTGCGCCACCACACCCATCAGCGACAGGCCGAGGAATACCTCGTAGGAGAGCGTCTGGGCCGCGGCGCGCAGGCCGCCGAGCAGAGCGAACTTGTTGTTGCTGGCCCAGCCTGCGAAGAGCACCGCGTATACCGTCAGCCCCGCCATGGCAAAGAAGAACAGCAGCCCGATGTTCAGATCCGCCACGCCCCAGGTGGGGGTGATCGGCACCACGATGAAGGCAATCAGCAACGAGCTCATCGCCACCACCGGCGCCAGGGTGAAGATCAGCTTGTCGGCGAACGGCGGGGTCCAGTCCTCCTTGAAGAACATCTTCAGCATGTCCGCGACGATCTGGAACATGCCGAAGGGGCCAACGCGGTTGGGGCCATAGCGGTCCTGCCAGACCGCCAGCAGACGGCGCTCGACAAAGGACAGCAGGGCGCCGGCGATAACCACCGCCAGCAGGATGACGATGGCCTTGATCACCGCGACCAGGATTGCCATCACCTCGGGAGTGAACCAGCTCATTGTGCTACCCCCTTGAGTCCAGTGACCACACTCGCGGTGTTCAGCGGAGGAATGCCCGGCAGGCCTGCCGGCAGTCCGACCACACCCAGCGGCAGCTCCTCGATGATGCGCACTGCCAACACCAGCTGCCGTTCTCCCAGGGTGGCTTCCACTGTTGCGCCCTCGGCTACGCCCAGACGCTGGGCCTCAGCCTCAGCCAGAGCCAGATACGGCTGCGGCATGCGCTGCTGGATCGGTTCGGCACGGCTTGAGTTTTCCTCACTGCCGAACAGGTGATGCAGCGGCACTGCCTGCCAGTTACCTGGAGCCGGAGCAAAGGCAGCCGGTGCCTCGGCCCATGGCAGATCCATGCGGGCGCCATCCAGCAGGCGGACGCCGGGATCGCCGGCGCGCAGGTGGCCGCCGACCTCGTCCTGGAACTTGTTCCACGCCTGTGGCGAGTTCCAGCCCGGGGCCCAGGCGAAGGCAATCTGCTGGCGGTCTTCCCTGGTGCCGGCGTAACCCTCCATGGAAAAGGCAAAGGGCGTGTCGGGATCCTGGGGCTGACGCGGCTCATGCACGCTGATGTTGGCCCGCATGGCGGTGCGTCCGCTGTAGCGGTGGGGCGCGCGGGCCAGCTTCATGCCCTTGATGCGGAAGTCGGCGTCGGGAGCCGCTTCGGTAATCGCCGCCAGCCGCGGATGTACTGCAGCGCAGGCTTCAGTGACCTGATCCAGGCTGGTCCAGTCGACCGGGTTGCCGAGCAGTGTGTGGCGCAGCGCATGCAGCCAGCGCCAGCCTTCGCGGATCAGCACCTCGGAGTTGTAGTAGCTCGGCTCGAATACCTGGAAGAAGCGCTGCGCGCGGCCTTCCTGGCTGACCAGGGTGCCGTCGCCTTCAGCAAAGCTCGACGCCGGCAGCAGGATGTGCGCCTTGTCCGCCGTGGGGGTCTGCTGATGATCAACCACAACCACCACCTTGGCGGCGGCCAGGGCCGCATCGACCATTGCGCTGTCCGCACGGCGGTAGAGATCGTTTTCCAGTACCACCAGCGCGTCGTACTCGCCGGCGGTCAGTGCTTCCAGAGCCGCCTCGACAGAGCGGTCCGCCTCGTCATCGGCCAGCATGATGGCCATGCCCATGCTGTTGGCTTCCGGCACCACCATGCTGATCGAGCCGTTCTTCTCACGGTTCTTCAGCGCCTGGGCGATGTTGGCGGCGGCATCGATGATCGCCGGGTTGCCCAGCGAGGCGCCGGATACCAGCAGCGGGCGCTGGGCGGCGAGCAGGGCATCGGCAATGCGTTGCGCCAGCTCCAGGGCGTCCGGCTCAAGGTCGGCCACAGCCGGAGCGGCCGGGTCAATGGCATGCGCGACGGCGAAGCCGAGGCGAGCCAGGTCATCCGGCGCGGCCTGCACGGTTTCCGCGGCGATATCGTCCAGCCGGGTAGCCGTGACGCTGGCAATGAACACCGGGTGCCTGGCACCTTGCGCAATGTTTTCCACCGCTGCCTGGTGCCAGCTCTGAATGCCGGCAGCTTCGGCAATTTCGGTGGCCTTGCCTTTGGCTGTCTGGCGCAGGGCCAGCGCGAGGCGGGCCGCGGTCTGAGTCAGGTCTTCACCGAGCACGAACACCGCGTCGTGGCTTTCCATTTCGCGGATGCTCGCGGTGGGCAGTGGACCGTGCTGCAGCAGATTGCGGATGGCCTGGATATTGGCCAGCTCCTGCCGCGCAATACCGGAGTAGAAATCTTCGGCACCGACCAGTTCACGCAACGCGAAGTTGCTTTCCAGGCTGGCCCGTGGCGAGCCGATGCCGAGAATGCGCTGACGGTTGAGCAGGCCGGCGGTCTGGTCCAGTGCCGCATCGATGCCCATGCTCAGCCCGGATCGCTGGGCGACCGGCTGGCGCGGACGATCCTTGCGGTTGACGTAGCCATAGCCGAAGCGGCCGCGGTCGCACAGGAAGTAGTGGTTGACCGAACCGTTGAAGCGGTTCTCGATGCGGCGTATCTCACCATAGCGCTCGCCCGGGCTGATGTTGCAGCCGGAGGCACAGCCGTGGCAGATGCTTGGGGCAAACTGCATGTCCCATTTGCGGTTATAGCGCTCGGAGTGAGTCTTGTCGGTAAAGACGCCGGTGGGGCAGACCTCTGTCAGGTTGCCGGAAAATTCGCTTTCCAGCGTGCCATCCTCGACCCGGCCGAAATACACCTGATCATTGGCACCGAATACACCCAGGTCGGTGCCCCCCGCGTAATCCTTGTAATAGCGCACGCAGCGATAGCAGGCGATGCAGCGGTTCATCTCATGGGCAATGAACGGGCCGAGTTCCTGGTTCACGTGGGTGCGCTTGTTGAAGCGGTAGCGGCGCTGGTTGTGGCCGGTCATCACCGTCATGTCCTGCAGGTGGCAGTGACCGCCTTCCTCGCATACCGGGCAATCATGCGGGTGGTTGATCATCAACCACTCGATGACGCTGGCGCGGAACGCCTTGGCTTCCTCATCGTCGATGGAAATCCAGCTGTTGTCGGTCGCCGGGGTCATGCAGGACATGACCAGGCGGCCGCGGGTGTCGTTCTCATCGCTGTACTGCTTGACCGCACACTGGCGGCAGGCGCCCACGCTACCCAGCGCGGGGTGCCAGCAGAAGTAGGGAACATCGAGGCCGAGTGACAGACAGGCCTGCAGCAGGTTGTCCGCCCCGTCGACTTCGTATTCTTTACCGTCTACATGGATAGTGGCCATGGTTCTACTTTCTTCTTACCCGATAGCGGGTGCTGATAATGGAATCCTTGCGGAGCCGGCGGGGGAAATGGTCGGGCCAACGTCCCCGCCGCCTGTCATGCCTTGACAAATTCGGTGGTCGGTCTGGTTCTGGCAGAACGGTCGACGCCCGCCTCAAACTCCTGGCGGAAGTACTTGATCGCACTGCCGAGCGGCTCGACGGCGCCCGGGGCGTGAGCACAGAAGGTCTTGCCCGGCCCGAGAAAATCGACGATCCGCGCCAGGACCTCAAGGTCCTCGGGTCGGCCTTCGCCGCGCTCCAGCGCGCGCAGGGTCTTGACGCTCCAGGGCAGGCCGTCGCGGCAGGGAGTACACCAGCCGCAGGACTCCCGCGCGAAGAACTCCTCCATATTGCGCAACAGCGAGACCATGTTGACCGTGTTGTCCACCGCAAGAGCCAGGCCGGTACCCATCCGCGTGCCGTATTCGGCGACGCCACCGGAATACATCAGTGCATCCAGGTGCTCGGGGAGCAGAAAGCCGGTACCGGCACCTCCGGGTTGCCAGCACTTGAGGGTGTAGCCGTCACGCATGCCGCCGGCATAATCCTCGAACAGTTCGCGGGCGCTGATCCCGAACGGCAGTTCCCAGATGCCCGGGTTCTTCACCTTGCCGGAGAACCCCATCATCTTGGTGCCGTGGTCACCGCTCTCGGGGCGGGCCAGAGAGGTGTACCACTCCACGCCGTTGCCGACGATTGCCGGGACGTTGCAGAGGGTCTCCACGTTGTTGACGCAGGTCGGTTTGCCCCAGACGCCCACGGCGGCCGGGAAGGGGGGCTTGGCCCGTGGATTGGCGCGGCGACCCTCAAGGGAGTTGATCAGGGCCGTTTCCTCACCACAGATGTAGCGGCCGGCTCCGGTGTGCACGAACAGCTCGAAGTCGAAGCCCGAGCCCATGATATTCCTACCCAGCAGCCCGGCAGCCTCTGCTTCGGCAACAGCCCGCTTGAGATGGCGGGCGGCGTCAACATACTCGCCCCGCAGGAAGATATAACCGCGGTAGGCCTTCAGCGCCCGGGCGGAAATCAGCATGCCCTCGATCAGCAGATGGGGCAGCTGCTCCATGAGCAGACGGTCCTTCCAGGTATTGGGCTCCATCTCGTCGGCGTTGCACAGCAGATAACGGATATTGAGCGACTCGTCAGCGGGCATCAGGCTCCACTTCACCCCGGTAGGGAAGCCTGCACCGCCACGGCCCTTGAGGCCGGAGTCCTTGACGGTGTTGACGATGTCCGCCGCTGCCATCTCGCGCAGCGCCTTGCGCGCAGCGGCGTAGCCGTTCTTCTGCTGATACTCTTCCAGCCATACCGGCTGGCCGTCATCACGCAGGCGCCAGGTCAGCGGGTGGGTCTCTTCCGACCGCTCAATGCGGTTGGCCGGACCGAAGGAAGACAGTTTCTTCATGGGTAGGCCTCCAGCAGGGCAGCCACGCTGTCGGCGCTGACATCGCCGAAGGTGTCATCGTCGATCATCAGCGCCGGTGCCTTGTCGCAGTTGCCCAGACAGCACACGGGGATCAGCGTGAAGCGGTTATCTGCGGTCGTCTGGCCGGGGCCAATGCCCAGCTCCTTGCGGATACTGTCCAGCACGCTTTCATGGCCACCGATATAGCAGGTCATGCTGTCGCAGACGCGGATGATGTGGCGACCCACCGGCTGACGGAAGATCTGGCTGTAGAAGGTGGCCACACCTTCCACATCGCTGCCGGGAATGCCGAGCACTTCGCCGATGGCATCAGAGGCGCCATCCGGTACCCAGCCACGCTGTTCCTGGACGATCTTGAGCGCCTCGATGGACGCCGCGCGCGGGTCCTCGTAATGCTGCATTTCCAGTTCGATGGCAGCGCGCTCGACGTCACTCAGGGTGAAACGGTCAGTCTGAATAAGATTGGTCATGATCAGCGGTCCACATCAGCCATAACGAAGTCGATACTGCCCAGGTAGGCGATCAGGTCCGACACCATGCTGCCGCGGATCACCGCCGGGATCTGTTGCAGGTGCGGGAAGCTGGGCGTGCGGATACGGGTACGGTAGCTCATGGTGCTGCCGTCGCTGGTCAGGTAGTAGCTGTTGATGCCCTTGGTTGCCTCGATCATCTGGAACGACTCGTTGGCCGGCATCACCGGACCCCAGGACACCTGCAGGAAGTGGGTGATCAGCGTTTCGATGTGCTCGAGCGTGCGCTCCTTCGGCGGCGGCGTGGTCAGCGGGTGGTCCGCCTTGTAAGGACCCTCGGGCATGTTGTTCAGACATTGCTCGATGATCTTCAGGCTCTCCCTCATCTCGCCCATCTTGACCATGCAACGGTCGTAGGCATCGCCATTGACCGCCAGCGGCACTTCGAACTCGAAGTTCTCGTAACCGGAGTAGGGACGGGCCTTGCGGATGTCGAAGTCGCAGCCGGTGGCGCGCAGGCCGGCACCGGTCACGCCCCATTCCAGTGCTTCCTTGGTGTTGTAATCGGCCACGCCCTTGGTGCGGCCGATCAGGATGCTGTTCTTCAGCGCAGCCTTCTCGTATTCGTTCAGGCGCTTGGGCATCCAGTCCAGGAACTTGCGTACCAGTTTGTCCCAGCCGCGGGGCAGGTCATGGGCGACGCCGCCGATGCGATACCAGGCGGGGTGCATGCGGAAGCCGGTAATGGCCTCGATCACCTCATAGGCGCGCTGGCGGTCGGTGAAGGTGAAAAACACCGGGGTCATGGCGCCGACGTCCTGGATATAGGTACCCAGGTACAGCAGGTGGTTCTGGATGCGGAAGAACTCCGCCATCATGATGCGGATCACATCCACCCGCTGCGGCACCTTGATGCCGGCCAGCTTTTCGACCGCCAGTACGTAGGGCAGGTTGTTCATCACGCCGCCCAGGTAATCCACCCGGTCGGTGTAGGGGATGTAGCTGTGCCAGCTCTGGCGCTCGCCCATCTTCTCGGCACCGCGGTGGTGATAGCCGATGTCCGGCACGCAGTCGACGATTTCCTCGCCGTCCAGCTGCAGGATGATACGAAACGCGCCGTGG
The DNA here is from genome assembly GCF_014646575.1 of Halopseudomonas pertucinogena. Lineage (GTDB taxonomy): Bacteria > Pseudomonadota > Gammaproteobacteria > Pseudomonadales > Pseudomonadaceae > Halopseudomonas > Halopseudomonas pertucinogena. Next base: position 81,555 of record NZ_BMNN01000006.1, read on the forward strand.
GCCGAGGGGTGGTTGGGCCCCAGGTTGAGGAACATGAAATCCTCGTGCTCACCACCACGTTTCATCCCCCACTCCTCGGGGTTGAAACGCAGGGCTTCCTGTTCGGCATCCTGCCTTGCCGCGGTCAGCATATAGGGATCGAATTCGGTGGCCCGGGCAGGGTAATCCTTGCGCAGGGGATGGCCTTCCCAGTAGGGCGGCATCAGCAGGCGCTTGAGCCGCGGATGCCCTTCGAAATTGATGCCGTACATGTCCCACACCTCACGCTCGTACCAGTCGGCGTTCGGCCAGACACTGATGGCGCTGGGGACGTTGAGGTCATTCTCCTTCAGGGCCACCTTGATCATCACGTCGCTGTTACGCTCGAGTGACATCAGGTGATAGAACACGCTGAATTCCGCGCCGGCCGGCAGGCCCTGACGGTGTGTGCGCAGGCGTTCGTCCACGCCATGCAGGTCGTACAGCATGACGTAGGGCTGTGGCAGCTGGCGCAGGAAGCGCAGGACCGCCAGCAGTTGCTCACGGGCAACCCAGATTACCGGCATGCCGGTCAGGGTGGGCTGGATGGTGAAGCTCTCTGCACCGAAGTGCGCGTTCAGCTCGCTGATGACGCGTTGGTCATCTGCCTTGTACGGGGGTATGTGTAATGCCTGATCTGCAGTCATCATCTCTATCGCTATCGGTCAGCGGTGAAGTACGGCGGCGGTGCTGGCGGGTAGCCGTTTCACACGTCGTCAGGGCTGCGCAGATTCGTGACCTGAATACGCTGGTCACGCTTCTCCTCGCGTTGCGAAGGCATGTCTGCCCGATAGATACCCTGATCTCCAACCACCCAGGATAGAGGGCGACGCTCCTTGCCGATGGAATCCTGCAGCAGCATCAGGCCCTGCAGGAATGCTTCCGGACGGGGAGGGCAGCCGGGGATGTACACATCCACCGGCAGGAATTTGTCCACGCCCTGTACCACGGAATAGATGTCGTACATGCCGCCGGAGTTGGCGCATGCACCCATGGAGATGACCCACTTGGGCTCGAGCATCTGGTCATACAGACGCTGGATGATCGGAGCCATCTTGATGAAAGGGGTGCCCGCGATGACCATGAAGTCCGCCTGCCGCGGGGAGGCACGAATGACCTCGGCACCGAAGCGTGCCACGTCATGGGGAGCGGTGAAAGCGGTGGTCATCTCCACATAGCAGCAGGACAGACCGAAGTTGTATGGCCAGAGGGAGTTCTTGCGGCCCCAGTTCACCGCGCCACTGATGACATCTTCCAGTTTGCCCATGAAGATGTTGCGGTGAACCTGATCTTTCAGCAGCTTTTCGTCGACACTCTCCCTGGTACCGATTGGATACTCGTCATTGACGGCATCCGGATCGATCCGAATAAGTTCATATTGCATGTCAAAAGCCTCATTTTAGCTTCGCTTGCCTCTTGCGTCGGCCAGCCGGTGACCAATCAAGGGCACCGATGGATGCTTCGTAGACAAGACCCGCAACTAGAATGGAAATAAAGATAAAGGCTCCGATGAAACCGGCCCAGCCGCTTTCGCGTACCGTGACGGCCCATGCAAACAGGAATAGGGCTTCTACATCGAAGATCACGAAGAGCATCGCGACCAGATAGAATTTTGCGGAAAAGCGCAGTCGGGTGTCGCCGGTCGACACGATACCGGACTCGAAGGGCTCGTTCTTGCTGCGTCCCCACGCCCTGCTGCCCAGTACACTGGAAAGCAGCAACATGAAGGCACATAGACCCAGAACACCCAAAAGGAAAACCGCTAACGCCCAGTTATGGGATAGCGTTGAAACAGCAGCATCAGGCATGCCGGCACTCCTTGGAGAACGGCTTTTATTTATGCGCGGCGCTTTGCCGCGTCGGATGCGGCTATTGTATGCCTGCCGGGCGGGTTATGAAAGGGGAGGTAACTTTGTGTCGGCTTTTCGACACTTTTCGCCAGACTTGCGCTTGAACTCGGCGAAGCGAAGCGCTGTCCCATGGTGAAGAATCCTGCAATGGAGCAGACGCATGACCATCTTCGAAGCCCTGCGTGCCAGCCATGATCGACAGCGACGGTATGTCGATGCCGTGCTTGTTACCAAGGGTGACACACCGGAACGCAAAGCCGCCTACAAGCAGTTGAAAGAAGAGCTCTACGCCCATGAAACAGCGGAGGAGCGGTTCTTCTACATCCCCCTGATGGCCCATGAGAACGGTGTCGACCTCAGCCGTCATGCCATTGCAGAACACCACGAGATGGATGAGCTGCTGGAGAAGCTGGACGAAACCGACATGTCCAGTTCGGCCTGGCTGACCACCGCACGCGCGCTGGGTGACAAGGTCCTGCATCACCTGGAGGAAGAGGAGCAGCGCTTTTTTCAGATGGCGGGAAAGCTCCTGACCCAGAAGCAGAAGACCGAACTGGCGCACCAGTACAACGCCGAATTCGAGCACTTGCTGAACAAGACCTGAGAACGCCAATAGATCAGCTGCATCGGTGCCTTGCTCCCCGGGAACCACGCCAATGAGGTATCCTCTTGGGCTTGTATAAGCAGCAGGACAGCAAGCCATGTCGGATTATGATTTTGATCTCTTTGTAATTGGTGCCGGCTCCGGAGGTGTGCGCGCCAGCCGAATGGCAGCCGGCTTCGGGGCGCGGGTAGCCGTGGCCGAGGAGCTGTATCTGGGCGGCACCTGCGTGAACGTGGGCTGCGTGCCGAAGAAGCTGTTCGCTTATGCCGCGCACTTTGCCGAAGACTTCGATGACGCCCGCGGCTATGGGTGGGATCTGGAAGCGAGCCGGTTCAGCTGGCAACGTCTGGTGGCAAACAAGAACACTGAAATCAACCGTCTCAATGGCATTTATCACAACCTGCTGACCGGTGCGGGGGTCACCCTGGTAAATGGCCGCGCCCGCCTGGTGGATTCCCATACCGTTGAGGTCGGAGACAATACCTACACCGCTGAACGCATTCTTCTGGCAACCGGGGGCTGGCCTTACGTGCCGGACTTCCCGGGGCGGGAGTATGTCATCACCTCCAACGAGGTTTTCTATCTTGAAGAACTGCCTCGGCGCTGCGTCGTGGTAGGCGGCGGTTACATTGCCATCGAGTTTGCCAGCATCTTCCACGGCCTGGGCTGTCAGACCAGCCTTCTGTATAGGGGCGAGCAGTTCCTGCGGGGCTTCGATCAGGGGCTGCGCGACCACATGGTGGTGACGATGCAGAACAAGGGGCTGGACCTGCAGTTCAATGCCGATGTGGTGCGCATCGACAAGCAGGAGGATGGCAGTCTGCAGTTGACCCTGAAGAATGGGGATACGCTTGAAGCCGACCTGGTGCTGTATGCCACCGGCCGCCGCCCGAAACTGGATGGGCTGGGGCTGGAGAATACCGCAGTGGAGTTGGACGAGAAGGGCTTCATCGCGGTGGACGATGAATACCAGACCAGCGACCCGGCAATATTTGCGATCGGCGATGTGACCGACACGGTACAGCTGACCCCGGTAGCACTGGCAGAGGGCATGGCGTTGGCCCGCCGCCTGTACCGCCCCGAGGAATACCGACCGGTCGATTACAACGACCTCGCCACTGCTGTCTTCTGCATTCCCAACATCGCCACGCTGGGGCTTACCGAGGAGCAGGCGAGGGCGCAGGGGCACAAGCTGGATATCTTCGAAAGCCGCTTCCGTCCGATGCGCAATACTCTTGCAGGCAACGACGAGCAGAGCTTCATGAAGCTGCTGGTCGATCAGGATACCGACCGGGTACTTGGCGTACACATGGTCGGCCCCGATGCCGGCGAGATCATCCAGGGGCTCGCTGTCGCACTCAAGGCCGGCGCCACCAAGGCGGTATTTGATGCCACCCTGGGCATCCACCCGACCGCAGCAGAGGAATTCGTCACCATGCGGACCCCCTCGCGTCGAGACTGATCGGCATTTCTCATCGCCAGGGATTGGCGCAGATCAGTGATGGTCGTGGCCATGCCCGGGGTGGCCTTCATCAGCTGCGCCTTCCCCTTGCACCATGACCGTCACCTCCACCTCGCCGGCGTGCTCGAAGACCAGCGTCAGCGGGTATTCGCCGCCAGCCGCCAGCGGCTCCTTCAGGCCAAACAGCATCACATGATGCCCACCCGGGGCAAACTCTACCGATCCCCCGGCGGCGATCTCGACACTGTCAATTTCCTGCATCTTCATCACGTCATTCTCGTGTACGTGTTCATGCAGTTCCGCATGGGCAGCGATCGGGGTATGTGCGGCAGTCAGGCGGTCGCTGCGCTCACCCCTGTTCTCGATGACCAGATACGCGGCACCGGTAGGTGCGACGGGCGGCAGAGCGCGGGACCAGGGGTGCAGGATATGCAGATCCCCTGACGTGAACTCGTGGGCAACGGTTGGAATGCTGAGGCAACTGCCTGCCAGCAGCAGGGCGGCAAGGTGTAGGCGCATGAAAACTCCCCGAAATAATCCCCGCGATTGTTTTGACTGACGTTCTTGCCGGGGCGGTTCGAGTATGGGACAGGGCAGGCAGCGGCGCAACACGGGCAAGAGTTGAACTGGGTCACAAACCCATGCTATGTATGCGAAAACACAGGCATTGTAGCTTTTCGCCATTACGCAAATATCCCACACTTGTGTCATAACTCAGGCAGACCTTTGCAATGCATGAACGACGTAAACTGGAGCGACACCACGTGAGCAGCAGCCTTGAAGTGTATGACCTTGATAGCGGGCAGTTACTCGGCCGCGTAGTCGACCTGCATACCGAGGGGTTGATGTTGCTGAGCGAGTCGCCGATCGAATTGAACAGAGCCTGGGCCCTGCAGGTGAACCTGCCGATGACACTCAATGGCGTAAGCGAGTTCACGCTTGGCGCCGAAAGCCGCTGGCACCGGGAGAGCATCGGCGGCCACCAGTACTGGACCGGACTGCAGTTCACCAGTCTCCCTGACGAGTCGCGACAATGCATTGAGCGAATGGTGTCCAGCCGCTGAAACGAACAGCATCGGCGACGCCAAGCATTTCTGAAACCATTCGGCCAATCCTTTGCCATACTGAAAACACGCAAAGAGGAGGTCGACATGTCAGAACATCACACCTACAAGAAAATCGAGCTGGTCGGTTCGTCCACCACCAGCATCGAGGATGCCATCAATAACGCCATTGCCGAGTGCAGCAAGAGCGTCAAGAACATCGAGTGGTTCGAGGTTACCGAAACCCGCGGTCACATCGTCGACGGCAAGGTCGCGCATTTTCAGGTTTCCTTGAAGATTGGATTCCGCATTCAGAACAGCTGAGCCCGGAGCGGGGCTCCGGATCACTGCTGCCGGGCCCCGCCATGACAGCAGCAGGAGCCCCAATGACCCTTTCACGTCTCAGCTCAACAGCACTGTTTCGGCAGCAATGCCATATCGATGGGCGCTGGGTGGATGCTGCCAGCGGTGAGACCATCGAAGTAGACAACCCCTCCACTGGAGAGCGGGTTGGCCATGTCCCTTCGCTGAGTGCCGGAGAAGTCGGCTCTGCAGTTACAGCCGCATCCATGGCTCTGCGCCAATGGCGTTTGCGCACCGCGCAGGAGCGGGCGGACCGGCTGCTGGCCTGGCATGACCTCATGCTGGCCAACCAGGAAGATCTGGCCATTCTCATGACCCTCGAACAGGGCAAGCCGCTCGCGGAGTCCAGAGGCGAGATCGAATACGCCGCTTCCTTCCTCCGCTGGTTTGCCGAAGAGGCCCGGCGCATGTATGGCGAGACGATACCAGGCGCGCGTCTGGGGCAGCATATCGTCGTGACGCGGCAGCCGGTAGGCGTCTGCGCCGCCATTACCCCGTGGAATTTTCCTGCCGCCATGATCACCCGCAAGGCCGGCGCCGCGCTGGCTGCCGGCTGCACCATGGTGGTCAAGCCGGCCAGCGCCACTCCATTTTCCGCCCTGGCGCTGGCTGAACTCGCCACCCAGGCGGGCATCCCCCATGGCGTGTTCAACGTCGTCACCGGCAAGGCAGATGTTGTCAGCGAGGCCCTTACCAGTGATGCCCGGGTCCGGAAGGTCAGTTTCACCGGCTCCACCGACGTAGGGCGGCGGCTGATGGCCCAGTGCGCCGAACATGTGCAGAAGATCTCTCTGGAGCTGGGCGGCAACGCTCCGTTCATCGTGTTCGATGATGCGGATATCGAACGGGCGGTGGAGGGCGCTATGGTCTGCAAGTTCCGCAACACGGGCCAGACCTGCGTATGCGCGAACCGCTTCCTGGTGCAGTCTGGCGTGCATAGCGAGTTCGTCGCTGCGCTGGCTGAAGCGATGGGCCGACTCAAGGTAGGGGACGGCTTCGAGGAAGGAGTGACGCAGTCGGCGCTGATCAACGAGGCTGCCGTGGAGAAAGTGGTGGAGCACTTCGAGGATGCCATGGCCAAAGGCGCGAAACGGGTCTGCGGTCCGGCGCCGGATGCCAGTCGGGGCAATTATGTGCAACCCGTGCTGCTTACCAACGTGACCACGGAAATGAAACTGTGCCACGAGGAAACATTCGGGCCTCTCGCTGCGGTGATCCGTTTTGATACCGAAGAGCAGGCGATCGAGCTGGCCAATGACACCCCCTTCGGACTCGCAGCCTATTTCTATACCCGCGACCTGCACCGCATGTGGCGCGTCGCCGACGCGCTGGAAGCAGGTATTGTCGGTATCAACGAGGGACTGATCTCCAACCCGATGGCGCCCTTCGGGGGTGTCAAGGAGTCCGGCCTGGGCCGCGAAGGCTCTCGCCACGGGCTGGACGAATATACCGAACTCAAATATCTGTGCATGGGAGCCGAATGAGTGCTTGAGACCAGCGATCTGCCGCCGGAATTGCGACTCGTCGCCAATGAGCACGGCCGCCAGTTCATTCACGTTGACCATCCGGCAGTCCAGGCGCGCATCGCCCTGCAGGGCGCACACATCATTCAGTGCAGGCCTGCCGGCCAGCGCCCGCTACTGTGGATGAGTCCGACCGATCCCTGCAAGCCGGACACCGCTCTGCGCGGCGGGGTGCCTTTGTGCTGGCCATGGTTTGCGGATGAGCGCGAAGGTCCCGCGCACGGTATCGCCCGCACCAGCAATTGGGATCTGGTCGACGCCCGCGTGGAGAGCGAAACGGTGCACCTGATGCTGGAGCTGGCGCCGGAAACCATTACCCGACAACTGCCGGATGAAGCCTGGGTGGTCTGGGTCGAGTTCAGACTGGCCCATGAGCTTGAGGTCGGCCTGACCACCACCAACACCGGTACCCGCCCCCAGCGATTGAGCCAGGCGCTGCACAGTTATCTGCCAGTCACCGATATTGCCGATGTCGAGATCACGGGCCTGCTCGGGTGCGCCTATATCGACAAGCTGCAGGGCGCTACGCTTGTGCAGGAAGCTCCATTGCGCTTTGCGCAGGAGGTGGACCGAATTTATCTTGATCACCACGGAGACATCGACATACACACCGGGGATGATCACCTCAGGGTCAGCCGCGCTGGCAGCGAGTCGGTAGTGCTCTGGAACCCCTGGCAGGCCAAGGCCGCCCGATTGAGCCAGTTTCCGCCGGACGGGTATCGCACCATGGTGTGCGTCGAAGCGGCCAATGCCGGGCCAGATGGCCGGGTACTCGCGCCGGGTGAGAGCCATACTCTGGTCACACGCATTGGCCGCTCCGCCTGATCAGTTCTCCGAACCTTTGCTGGTGCGGTAAAGAACGCTCACAAATGAGCACTGTCGGTGCTATGGTTCTAATGCTTAACTCAACTTGTCAGCCATGTCTGGCATACCTGCTCGTCAACTACTGGAGGACTCGACCATGTGGACAAAGCCCAGCTATACCGACCTGCGCATTGGCTTCGAAGTGACCATGTACTTCGCCAACCGTTAAGCGCACGCGAGCGGTTTGACCGGTTCGCCGGCAAACCGCCGCACCAGGAAGAGTTGAAATGCTGATTCATATTCTGGGTTCCGCTGCCGGTGGGGGTTTTCCCCAGTGGAACTGCAATTGCCGCAACTGCGACGGCTTGCGCAAGGGGCGGATCAACGCGCAGCCACGCACCCAGTCCTCGATAGCCCTGTCGGACGGTAGCGGCAACTGGATACTGTGCAACGCCTCGCCTGATATCCGTACCCAGCTGGAGCACACGCCGGTGTTGCAGCCCGGTCGCCAGCTGCGCGACACCGCGATCGGCGCGATCATCCTGATGGACAGTCAGATTGATCATACCACCGGCCTGCTCACCCTGCGCGAGGGGTGCCCGCACCAGGTGTGGTGTACCGAAATGGTGCATCAGGACCTGAGCACCGGCTTCCCGCTGTTCAGTATTCTGGATCACTGGAACGGCGGTCTGCAGTGGAACCGCATCGAGCTGGACACCGGTTTCACCATTCCAGCCTGTCCGGCCCTGCATTTTACCCCCATCCCGCTGCGCAGCGCGGCGCCGCCCTATTCACCGCACCGCCATGACCCGCACCCGGGCGACAATATCGGCCTGCTGGTACGCGACATCCAGACCGGCGGCGTGCTTTTCTACGCGCCCGGTCTGGGGCGGCCCGACGCTGCGGTGTATGACGCCATGGCGCAGGCCGACTGTCTGCTGGTCGATGGCACCCTATGGCGTGAGGACGAAATGATCCACGTCGGCGTCGGCACCAAACTTGGCAGCGAGATGGGCCACCTGCCCCAGAGCGGCGAGGGTGGGATGATCGAGGTGCTCAGTGCTTACCCGGAAGCCCGGCGGGTGCTGACCCACATCAACAATACCAACCCGATCCTGGACGAGGACTCGCCCGAGCGCGCCGAACTGACGCGTCACGGCATCGAGGTCGCCCATGATGGCATGGTAATCACCCTGTAAGGAGAACTGCGTGCCAGCTGAGCCGATGAGCCGTACGGCGTTCGAGCAGGCCCTGCGGGACAAGGGCCGGTATTACCACATCCATCACCCGTTCCACGTTGCGATGCATGAAGGGCGCGCCTCGCCCGAGCAGATCCGCGGCTGGGTAGCCAACCGGTTCTATTACCAGATCAATATTCCGCTCAAGGATGCCGCCATCCTGGCCAACTGCGATGATGCCAAGGCCCGCCGTGAATGGGTGCAACGCATCATCGACCATGATGGCGATGCAGACGGGCAGGGCGGCATCGAGGCCTGGCTGCAGCTGGGCGAGGCCGTCGGCCTGCGCCGCGAGGAATTGCTGGATCAGCGCCATGTCTTGCCCGGCGTCCGCTTTGCCGTGGATGCCTACGTCAACTTTGCCCGCCGTGCCAACTGGCAGGAAGCGGCCAGCTCGTCACTGACCGAGCTGTTCGCACCGCAGATTCACCAGTCGCGCCTGGACAGCTGGCCGCAGCATTATCCCTGGATCGACCCGCAGGGTTACCGCTATTTCCGCACCCGCCTGGGTGAAGCGCGGCGGGACGTGGAGCATGGTCTGCGCATTACCCTGGACCATTACCAGACGCTTGAAGCGCAGCAACGCATGCTGGAGATCCTGCAGTTCAAGCTGGATGTGCTCTGGAGTATGCTCGACGCCATGTCCATGGCTTACGAACTGGGGCGGCCGCCTTACCATACGGTAACCGACCAACCGGCCTGGCACCGGGGGATACGTCTGTGAACGCTGTCTCGCGCACCGCCGTGCCGGCGTTCCGGCCCGGCTACCGCCTGCAGTGGGAGGCGGTGCAGAACGCCCACGTGCTGCTGTATCCAGAGGGCATGGTCAAGCTCAACGACAGCGCCGCCGAGGTGCTGCAGCGGGTCGATGGCCAGCGCACGGTGGAGGACATCATCAGCGAACTCCAGACCAAATTCCCGTCGGCACCCGAACTGGATGACGACGTGCTGGCCTTTATCGGGGAGGCCCATGAACAACACTGGCTCCGGTTTCGCTGAGCGTGCGGCACACCCCGAACAGGGGCCGCCGCTGTGGCTGCTTGCCGAGCTGACCTACCGCTGCCCGCTGCAGTGCCCCTATTGCTCCAACCCGCTGGAATTCGCCGAGCACAAGCAGGAGCTCACCACGGGCCAGTGGATCGACGTGTTCAGCCAGGCGCGGGCGCTGGGAGCGGCACAGCTGGGCTTCTCCGGCGGCGAGCCGCTGGTGCGCGACGACCTGGCCGAGCTGATTCGCGCAGCGCGGGGTATGGGCTACTACACTAACCTGATCACTTCGGGGATGGGGTTGAATCAGTCGCGTATCGACGAGTTTCTCGACGCCGGGCTGGACCACATCCAGATCAGCTTCCAGGCCTCCGACAGTGAGGTCAATAACATGCTGGCCGGCTCGCGCAAGGCCTTCGATCAGAAGCTGGCCATGGCCCGGGCAGTCAAGGCCGCCGGTTACCCCATGGTGCTGAACTTCGTTACCCATCGGCACAATATCGACCAGATCGAGAACATCATCGAACTGTGCCTGGCGCTGGAGGCGGACTTCGTCGAACTTGCCACCTGCCAGTACTATGGCTGGGCCCACCTGAACCGCGCCGGCCTGCTGCCCACCAGGGCGCAGCTGGAACACGCCGAGGCGGTCACCAACCGCTATCGAGCCCAACTGGCGGCGGACAATCATCCGTGCAAACTGATTTTCGTCACCCCCGATTACTACGAAGAGCGCCCCAAGGGCTGCATGAATGGCTGGGGCAGCATCTTTCTCACCATTACGCCGGATGGCACGGCCCTGCCGTGTCACAGCGCACGCCAGCTGCCGATCAGCTTTCCCAGTGTGAAGGAGCAGAGCCTGGGTCATATCTGGTATGACTCCTTCGGCTTCAATCACTTCCGCGGTGATGACTGGATGCAGGAGCCCTGTCGATCCTGCCCGGAAAAGCATCTGGATTTCGGCGGCTGCCGCTGTCAGGCCTACCTGCTGACCGGCGACGCGGCCCAGGCCGACCCGGTGTGCAGCAAGTCGCCACATCATCACAGGATCCTGGCCGCCCGTACCGAAGCGGAACAGCCCCAACCAGCCGTCGAGGAACTGACCTTTCGCAATGAACGCAACTCTCGCATCATCTGCCGCAGCTGAGCGGGCAGGGTACTGGCCGAGTGATTTCTCCGCCGCTGCGGCCGTCGCGGCGGGCACGGATTATGCCGACCTGGTCTGTGACGAACAGCGGTTGCTGTGGGTGCAGTTCATGCCTGACGAAGGCCGCAATGTCGTGGTGGAATCGACGCCCCGTGGGACCAGACACCTGACGCCGCCCGGGTACAGCGTGCGCAGCCGGGTGTACGAATACGGCGGTGGCGCGATCTGCCTGGCCGGTAACAATCTGATATTTGTCAACGAGGCAGACCAGCAGCTCTATAACCAGTCGCTGGCCGACCTTGGATGCACATCTCTTACATCCCGTCCCGGGTGCCGCTACGGCGGTTTGACTTTCGATCCGCAACGCCAGCGGGTCATCGCCGTGGAGGAAGAGCATGCCGAGAGAGAGGTCATCCACCGTCTGGTGGCGATCAACCTGCAAGGCCAGCGGCAGTTGCTGGCTGAAGGAAGTGATTTCTACAACAGCCCCTGCCTGAGCCCCGACGGCCAGCGCCTGGCCTGGATCGAGTGGCAACGCCCCGCATTGCCCTGGATCGACAGCACACTGTGCTGGGCCCAGCTGGACAGCACAGGGGTACCCGTACAGGTTCAGCGCATGGGGCAGGGCGAAGCCGTACAACAGCCCCTGTTCGATAGTGAAGGGGGACTCCTGTGCCTGACGGATCGCTGTGGCTACTGGCGACCCTGGCGGCAGTCTGACGACCATCAGTGGCACCCACTGCCTTCGCACGAGGCAGACCACGCGCCCGGGCCCTGGCAGCTGCAACCCCGACACTTCCTCCCATTGCCGGGAGGCTGGCTGGCTTTGAGCTGGAGCGATGAGGGCTATGGCCGGCTGGAGCTGCGCCACCCCGAGCGTGGCGAGGTCAGATCCGTTGCTCCGGAGTACACCCGGTTCCGCGCTCTGACCCATGACTCCACGGCACTTTTCTGCGTAGCCAGTGGACCGGATTGCAGTGCCGCAGTGCTGCGCATTGCGCTGGCTGGCGGAAAGGTGCAGGTGCTGGCGCAAGCTGGCAGCACACTGGCGCCGGAAGAAATTTCCCGCCCCGAGCCCTTGCGCTATCTCACCGCGCACCAGGAGACCGCCCACGGCTTCTTTTATCCTCCACGCAATAGCCGCGCCGCACTGGCCCCGGGGGAACTTCCGCCGCTGGTGATCTTCACCCACGGTGGCCCCACCTCAGCCTGCTATCCGGTACTGGATAACCGCATCCAGTTCTGGACCCAGCGCGGCTTTGCCGTGGCGGACCTCAATTATCGGGGCAGCGTCGGCTTCGGTCGCGCTTACCGTCAGCGCCTTCGGGAGAACTGGGGCGTGACCGACGTGGAGGATGTGCTGGCTGCCATTGACCATCTTGTCGAGCAGCAACTGATCGATCCTGAGCGGGTGTTCATCCGGGGCCAGAGCGCCGGTGGGTTTACCAGCCTCAACAGTCTGGTACGGGCGAGTGGGCGCTTCCGGGCGGCGGCCAGTCTCTACGGTGTGAGCGATCTCTTGCAGCTACGGAGCGTGACTCACAAATTCGAGGCGGATTATATCGACTGGCTGGTAGGAGACCCGCTTCGCCATGACGACCGTTACTGGCAGCGGTCGCCTTTGGCACAGGCCGGCGCCATCCGGACGCCGGTTATCTTTTTCCAGGGAGGCAGGGACGCTGTGGTGCTTCCGGAGCAAACCGAGCAGATGGTAAACGCGTTGAAGGACCAGGGCGTGCCTGTGGAGTGCGTGACATTTGCCGAAGAACGGCATGGCTTTCGACGCCCTGAAAACCTCGAAATCGTTCTCGAAATGGAATTGCGTTTCTATCGTAACTACATGTGAAATATAAATTAATCCGCAATTTAACCCTGATATCGTTGTGCCGAAAATGCAGACACTGACGCTCCCCCGCACCCCTGATGACGGGCGTGACTATCAGCTTCTCCGTTCACCGGGCGGGTTGCTGTGTCTGCTGGTCCGCGAGCCTCACGCCGATGCGGCCGGCTGTGTATTCCAGTTTGGCGTCGGCAGTCACGATGAGCCTTCAGAGTGGCCCGGGCTGGCTCACCTGCTGGAACACATGCTGTTCATGGGCTCGGCGGATCACCCCCAGCCCGGTTCGTTTCCGCAGCTTGTCAGCCAATGGTCGGGGCGCTTCAATGCCAGCACCGCGCCCGAGCGGACGCGCTACCATTTCAGCGTCAACCCCGCCGGGTTGGAACCCTGCCTGGCCCAGCTGACGGATATGCTGGTCGCGCCTCTGTTTGCTGCTGATGCCGTCGAGGCGGAACGTCAGGTGATCGATGCGGAATTCCATACCCGGCTGGCGGATGCCGCCTTGCACGAGCAGGCGGTATTGGCCTGCGTGGTCCAGCCGGATCATCCCCTGAGCCGTTTCAGCGCTGGCAATGCACGCAGCCTCGCGGGAGAACCCCGGGTATTGGCCCAGGCGCTTCGGCAGTTTCATGTTGAGCATTACCGCGCCGGCAATGGTTGTCTGCTCATGCATGCACCGCAGCCCATGAAAGAGCTGGTAGCGCTGGCGCAGCGGGCCGCCGAGCGCCTGCCGACCGGACCGGCTGCCCAGCGAACTGAGGCTGCATCGCTTTTGGCACCGCAGAAACTGCCCGGTATGCTGAGGTGGCAGAGCCCGGGGCGCGAGCAGCCCCATCTTCTTCTGTTCGAGCTGGAAGGGGTTCACACCGGTGAGGGGCAGCAGGCCGTGCGCTGGCTGTGTGAATGGTTGGCCAGCCCCGCGCCGGCGGGTGGCCTGGGCTGGCTGCGCCATCGGGGCCTTGCTGCGGAGTTGCGGGTGGATGTGCAGCGCTACCGGAACAAGCGGTCCCTGCTGCGTTTGGAAATCGAACCGCTGGACAGGGCGGAAGAGCCTGTCGGGCTGCTGAACGCCTTGTTCTCCTGGCTGGCTGCGCTGAGGGCTACGCCCAGCCGGGAATGGCCGCAGGCTGCCCGGCAGCAATTGGAGGATCAGGCTTTCGCCGCCGGGCCCCAGGGCGAACTGCTGCCCTGGCTTGCCTCCCTGGGGGAACGCCTGCTCCACGAGCCCGCCGAACAGATCCTCGAAAGTATAGGCCGGTGGGCCGGGCTGGAGGAGGGCACCTGGCGAAATCTGCTTGATCAGCTGGAGCCAGCTCGCCTGTTACTCGCATGTAGCCAGCAGGGCGAAGCGGGACTGCCGCAGCGCGCACCCTGGACCGATACCGCCTATAGATACGAACCCCTGCACGTACCGCTCGCCCCGACCTGGAATGACAGTCTCAATGAGGCAGACTGGCCTGTATGGTCTCCGGCGATGCCGGAGCAGGCGGCGCGCACTGAATCTGACCCCATACCGGGCGTGAGGGAAATCCCTGTTCCGTACCGGTTGGCGGCGGCAGAGGGAACAGGCTCGGAAACCACACGCATCGCCTGGTGCTGGCCAGTCGAACAGCTGGACCGCGATCAGGGGGAGCGCCTGCAAGCCTTGTGGTCACTCCAACTGGAACCGCTGAACAACTGGATGAGCGCCACTGGCATTCGTCATCTGTGGAGCAATAGCCCCGGTGTCATATCGCTGGAGCTGCAGGGGCCATCCCAGTCGCTTCCGCTTGGCTTGGTTGCAGCGCTGGAAGCGCTCAAGGCCCCGGACGATGAAGCACTTCAGAGACTGGCCGAACACCGCTACCAGACGGTGATGAAGGAGCGCGACCATGCCTTGCCAGCCTACCGGTTGCTGGATGAGCTGGATGCACTCATCTGCCGCGGCACTCCCCACAGCGCTCGTGAAGCTGCCGCCACCCAGCCAGCTGGCCATCCCCAGATCGCCTGGTTATACCCCGCCGCCTGGGCAGCCGGAGAACGCCAGCCTGTTGCCGCTGCGCTGGCAAGCCTCCGTGTGGCCCACGCGTTTCGTTGGCACCCGCCGGCGCCAAGGCGGCTGGGGCAGGGCACTGAAGCCATCGAAGTAGGGTGTCGGCACGCCGATCGAGCGCAGATTCTCTATTGCCAGGGCGACAGCGACTCGGTGGCCGATCTGGCTGGCTGGCAGCTCCTGCACCAGCACATCAGCGCCTCTTTTTTTGACCAGTTGCGCACCCGTCGGCAACTGGGTTATTGGGTAGTGGCCCGTTACCATGAGGTGGCCGGCGTGCCCGGCCTGATTCTGCTGGTGCAGTCGCCCAGTCATGATCATGAAGCGATCTCCAATGCCATTGACGAGTGGCTGGCCAGCGAACACGCGCGCCTGTCAGCTCTGCCATTTGCTCAGGTGCAGAGCCAGGCGCGTCGGCTGGCAGACCATCTGCGAACCCAGGTGCAGTCCGATGCGGGGCGCAGTGAGCTGGCCTGGGCCCGGGCGTTGAGTTTGCCGTACGCGACGGTGCTGGAACAGTGTGCCGCATTGGAGCAGTTGACTACGGAGCAATGGTCGCAGGTCCGGGAAGGCTGGCTGGAAAAGCCGCGGCGTTTGCATTTGCTGAGCCGACAGATTTAAGACGGGCGTTCTGGCGTCGTTTTGCGTTGTACGGCGACAATACGCTCGGCGGGCACACGCAGCTGCCGCAGCAGATATTCCTTGAATTCGGGTGCATAGGGCTGCAGGTCAATCGCCTGGGCCATGCAGCCGATCCAGGCATCACGCTCGGCATCGCCGATCGGCCAGCTGGCATGGAACATGGGAATGCTGATCGAGCCATAACGCTCCTGAAACAGCTTGGGCCCGCCAAGCCAGCCACTGAGAAAGCAGGCGAGCTTGTCGCGTGATTCGGTCAGGTCCTCACGATGCATCTGCCTGATCGTGCGGGCTGGCTCCCAGGTATCCATGATCCGGTAGAAATCATCGACCAGCCGGCGGATGCCCTCGATGCCACCGGCAGCTCTGTACGAGGCGTCGGCTGTACCAAAAAGTGGCGGCGAAGGGGTCATTGTCATGCTGAACTCCAGAGGCTCGGAGCTGCATTCTAGCAAATGGGAGGATGGTCTGGGTCAGATAATACGCGATTTAACATAATATCGATTATGCGAACTCGCACGTCAGGATGGTTCAGGCCCACGAGCTGGCGCTGACCCTGAGATACAGCCGTATCCCAGGGTGCACATGCATGAAGCGCCGGTCAGGACAGTGCAGCGAGCGCCTTCTCGTAATCCGGCTCCTGGCCGATTTCCGAAACCAGTTCGCTGTGCAGGACCTTGTCGTTTTCATCCAGCACCACAACCGCGCGTGCGGTGAGCCCGGCCATGGGACCATCCTCAATGGCAACGCCGTAGTTGCGGATGAACTCGGCGCCCCGCAGCGTGGACAGGTTGACGACGTTCTCCAGGCCTTCCGCTGCGCAGAAACGCGCCTGGGCAAACGGCAGGTCCGCGGAGATGCACAGGACGACGGTATTGGGCACATTACCCGCCTTGGTGTTGAAAGTACGTACCGAGGTGGCACAGGTCGGCGTGTCAACGCTGGGGAAAATGTTCAGGATCTTGCGCTTGCCCGCGTAGGACGACAGGCTTACGTCGGACAGATCCTGGGCTACCAGGCTGAACGCCGGTGCCTGATCGCCGGCCTTGGGAAAGGTGCCGCCAACGCTTACCGGGTTACCACGCAGTGTTACTTGAGACATGCTTGAAGCTCCTTTGAGGCTCGCAGATGCATCAGAAGTCGATGCGATAGAAGAAGTCCAGAGAGCTGGCCAGGCCGCCCACGGCTTCCAGGTATAAACGCCTGGTCAGATCGTAGCGCAGTGCAAGCTGGTTTGCCTGCTCGAATACGCCTACCCCGTAGCGCAGGCTCAGCTTCTCGGTGATATATCCGGTAGCCACCACGCTGGTGGTCATGCCGCTGCCTTCGGTGTCCAGCTGGAAGTCGTCGATACCCAGCGAACTGGCGATGTTCTGTGCCAGCGGTGTACTGCCGGCCATGCCCAGGGCCAGTGCGGCCTGCCCCAGCAGGTTGCTGTCACCCGTGTCGGCGCCCAGGGGCCGTCCAAGAATCAGGTACGCCAGGGCCTGCTCCTGGGCCATCGCCGGCTCGGCAAAGACTTCCGACAGCGGCGCGTCTGCCGGGCCGCTCAGGCGCAGGCCGGCCACCACGTCGTCCACCCGCCGTATGGCTTCGATATCCAGGTAGGGTTTGCTCAGCGGGCCGGCGAAGAGTATCTGCGCGCGGCGCAGCTCCAGACGCTGGCCGTAACCGCGGAAGCGTCCGTCAAGAATGTTCAGGTCGCCGGCCGCGGTGAGGTTTTCACGCACCCGCAACATGCCGCTCAGCCGACCGCTGAGGCCGAATCCGCTGAAGTGCAGTTGATCGCCCACCACCAGCTGGATGTCCGCGTTGATGCCCATCGGCAGGGCTTCCTGCTGTTCCGGTTCAGCCCCGACGATCACCGTATCCGGGGAGACGCGCACTGCAGCAGGTGGCAGCTCGCGGACGGTGATTTCCCCTTCGGGAATGGCGATACTTCCGGTGAGGCTCAGGTTGTTGTCGAGCAGGCCTATGTGCAGGTCCGGACTGGCCCGCAGATCGGCATAGGGTGCCACCCGTATCGGCAGGTCCTGGCCAGTGAGCGACACATCCACATGCAGGTCGGGAGCCCAGCCGCCCTGACCGGTGAGCCTCCCCTGCCCCTCGCCGCTGTTCCAGCGGCCATCAATGTCGGCACGCTGACCATCGATTCCCACCACTACCTGCAACTGCTCGAAGCTCACCGGCAGTTCCGGTCCGCTGATCGTGGCATCGCTCAGACGAATCTCGCCCTCCACAAGCGGCTCGGTCAGGGTGCCGGCGAGCTGGCCGCGGCCCACCAGCTTGCCGGTGAGGCGCTCCACCTGAGGCAGGAATGGCCGCAGGATATCCAGTTGCACGTTGTCCAGCAGAAAGCGGCCCTGCAGCTGTTGGTCGCCGCTGGGGTCATCGATGTCAGCCTCCACATTGAGGTTACCCAGACCGTTGCTGATCAGCTGCAGGCGGGTCTGTGCACGGCGGGGCTGCAGGTCCGCGTTCAGCTCGAGGAGATCGTATGGCAATTCAAGCTGCTGCTCGGGGTGGCTGACGCTGATTTCGCCACCACGGCTGCTTACGAGCACGTTACCAGTGGGCGCGGCGCCGGCGTTCTGCTCCAGACGCGCCTCGGCATTGAGGGTGCCTTCCCAGCTGAAGTCGTCCGGCAGCCAGGCCTGCAGCGATGACAGAGGGAAGTTGCGCAGTTCCAGATCCAGTCTGCGGTCCGGCAACAACCGCTGCTCGCCATTGAAGCAGAGCGCGCTCGCGAGGTGGCTCCAGCAATGTGCGCCCAGGCGAAGCTCGCCGTTGCCCTGGTGATAGCTCAGCGCAGCCGGATCCTGCAACTGCCAGTACATTTCTTCAACGGCGATATTGGCTGACGTCAGTCGACCGCGCCACCGCTCATCCGATATGGCGCCGGAAAGCCGCAGATCCAGTTCGACCAGGCCGTTCTGGAGGTCCGCCGCGACAATGTGCGAAGCGCGGTCCCCCTCTGCCGAGAGGCTGAGGTCACCAAGGCGGGTATCACCGTTGCGCATTCGCGATGCGGTCAGGTTCAGCGAGCCAGCCAGGCGGTCATCGAGGGTCAGGCGCCCTGTCGCCCTCATTTCCGACATGGCGAAGGCCTCGAAAGCCAGGCGCCGGGCTTCGAGTTCCGTCCTGACAACCGGTGCGCTTGCCGGCCCTGCGGCGGAAACGCTGCCGGTCATCTCTCCACCCAGCCCGGGCCACAGCGTGTGCAGAGCCGGGAGCCGGATGTCCAGGTCAGCCCTCACGTCCTCGCCCCAATGCCCTGCCCCGGTGATGCGGTTCTCCCCCTGTCGCAGCTGCAGTTCCATCAGCTGCCAGCGGTCCGCATTACCGGCCAGCGAGCCGGACAGCGCCAGAGGCTGACGGCGCAGAGTGCCGGCGATATCCCAGCCGGCGGACAGCTCAAGCTCCCCCTCTCGCAGTGAACCGCGGCTTCGGATCGGCCCGGTGAGCGCGCCGGGGAGCTGACTGACAAACCACTGCGGATTCAGCTCGTGCAACATCAGGTCGGCATCCCAGCTGAGCCCGCCGGCCAGACCAATGACGGCCTCGCCTTCAAGGCGACCGCCTGGCGTTTCGAGCCGGAGTGGCGCCAGGGTCATCTGATCGGCGGTGCCTGCCAGGGCGAGTTCCAGCTCGGCTGTATGCTCGCCGACACCGCTGAGTCTGGCGCGCAGATCCGATACAAACTCGTCGCCGCGCAGCTGGCCCCGGGCGCTGATCTGGTGCAGCTGGAGGTCGCCGACCGGCTGCGGATACAGCCACTGCCAGGGGAATTCCTGCATCTCCAGCCGGGCATCCGCAGCGAGAACCTCATCCCAGTGCGCGTTGGCGGAGAGCACCAGAGCGCGTTCGGGCTGCTCTACCACGTGAAGTCGCAGGTTAAGATCGGACAGCTCGGTGAGGCTGACACGACCGCCCAGTTGCAGGGCGACATCACCGCCCTCGCCTGCCAGACGTGATCGTCCTGCAAGGCCGATGCCGGATTCCAGATCCCCCTGTGCTTCCAGCATCACGTCGTGCAGGGTGAGAGTATCCGGCAGGGTCTGCAGCGCCAGAAACGCGTCCCCCTGCCAGCGGGCCTGCAACGGCAACCTGGCCTGCAGCGGCTGCAGTTCCGCATCCAGCTGGCCGGTCAGGTAGCCGAGGCTACGCGCCTCGACCCGGAGCTGGTCCAGGTTGCCGCCCAGGCGCACCTGCAGCGTCCAGTCGCGCTCATCCACGGCTGGCAGCTGCAGGTCGGCCTCGACACGCAGCGGCCAGTCGCCGGTCATGCGCAGATCGCCCTCCAGTTGCCATCCCAGATCCGGACCCTGGCCGCTGAAATGTGTGATATGCAGATGGTTGCCGCTGGCCCGCAGGCGCAGCTGGATATCCCTCAACAATGCCGGCTCGCCGTTGAGTACCAGGCTGCCGATGCGCAGCGCCTGCAAGTCGATACCCAGCGGCAGCCGCACATCCGGCAGGTGGATATCCTGGCGCGGCTCGTCCGGGCTGTTGTCCTCAGTGGTCTCGATGTCGATGCGACCGACCGCAAGCCGATCGATACATAGCCGTTTGCCACGCAGGCAGCCGGGCGACCAGTCGAACGCTACATCGTCCAGGGTCACCCTGATGGTCTCATCCTCCCAGGCCACTCGGGAAAATGCCCATCCCTGCCACAGCTGGCCGCTGACAAACTCCAGTTCCAGCCGCGGCTCGATAGTGCCGACCTTGGCCATTACCCATCGGTTGACCGACTCGCTGGACAGCAGCGCCGCCAGCAGAAGCACCAGCAGCAAGGGCACCAGCAGGAGAATGAGCAGCCCCCGCCCCAGCGCCCGGAGCAGAAAGCGACTCACAGCTCGGCCCCCATGGAAAAGTGAATGCGAAAGCCTTCGTCCGGGTCACTGATCGATCTGGCCAGGTCTACCCGGATCGGGCCTACCGGCGAGACCCAGCGAATCCCGACACCGGCGCTGGTCTTCTTCGGGTCCTTCCAGGTATTGACCGCATTACCGTGATCGACGAAGGTCGCCGCCCGCCATTTGGGACGGAATTCGTACTGGTACTCCAGGCTGCTGGCCAGCAGGTAGCGTCCACCGATGCGGTCGCCGGTTTCATCGGTGGGCGACAGGGTGCGGTAATCGTAGCCGCGCACGCTCTGGTCGCCCCCAGCGAAGAAGCGCAGGGAAGCCGGAACGCTGGCGAATCCATCGCTGGCAATGCCGCCTACCTGCGCCCTGGCAAGAAAACGATGCTTGTCGAACAGGGTGTAGAGCCCGCGAGCGCCCAGATTGAGACGCACGAAATCGATATCCGATACCACGCCCTCCTTGGCGCCCTGCAGATCCATCATCAGGGTGTAGCCGCGGCTGGGATCGATGGTGTTATCACTGATGGTGCGCTGGAAGCCGATGCTCGGGATAAGCAAGGTGCTCTTCCCGGAGTCGTTACCCAGCGAGTAGCGCTCCTGCTCCAGGCGCAGCCCGATACTGCGGTCCCAGCCACTGGCCAGCCGCTTCTGGAACAGGCCACCGAGCACCATGCTCTGGCTGTCGGTATCGTCGATATTCTCCCGTTGCCAGCCGGTAAAGAAGCGCAGATGGCTGGATTGCGGCGGCGTCAGCGGGATCTGATACCAGCTCGAGAACTGCTGCCGCGGGCCGGACAGCTCGGTTTCCGCGCCGCGACTGTGACCACGTGAATTGAGCCAGTGCTGGGTCCATTCGGCCCTCGCCCGAGGCCCGACGTCGGTAGAAAAGCCGCCGCCGAAACCGAGGGAGTGCTGCTTGCGCGCCTCAAGCATGACCTGTACCGGAATCTGCCCGTCCACTGCCTGGCTCGCTGGGGCGGCTACCTGAACCGAATCGAAATAGCCGCTGGAGAGCAGTTCCCGGTTGAATTCGGCAATAAGGTCGGCATCGTAGGGCACGCCGGGCTCGAAAGGCACCATGCGCTGCAGCAGGTCTTCATCGAAGGGCGTGTCGGAGAAACTCACCTCGCCAAGATGAAAACGGGGGCCGGTCTCGTAGCGCAGAATGACATCGGCCATGCGTTGCTCCACATCGACCAGCAACCTGTTCTCCAGGAACTGTCCATTGAAATAGCCGTAACGCAGGGCCTGGTTCTCCAGCAGGCTCTTGGTATCTTCATAATGACCGTGGTGCAGCTGGGCACCCTTGAGCATGTGCCGGCTGCGAGGCAGATTGAAGAACGACTCGTCCCTGCCCTCCCCGGTGACCTCGATGACCACCTCGTCAAGTCTCACCGGCTCCTGGAGTGTCACATTCAACTGCAGCACCGGGTCGTCGTCGGGGCCGATGACATTGGGGCGGACCCGGGCGTGGTAATAGCCGAGCGCCTGAAGTGCGCTCAACGCCTGTTCGCGACTGGCGCGGGCCATCCGCCACATTGCCTCACGGCTGTCTGCGGTAATCGGACCCAGAAAGGCCTCGATATTTTCCCTGGCGGCATCGTTGCGCGGCTCCACCCGTACCTCGAGGGCGGCCTGGGCAGCGGTGGTCAGCAGCAGCATCGTCAACAGTGCGGGGATACGGGCCATGTCTTCTTTCCCATCAGGAACAACGGAATCTGTCGAGTCGCCATTGCCCGAGCCATGGCCAGGAATACATCAACGGATCGCCGGGGGATGCTACCATGTCGTCGCTCATGGGCCGACCCCTCAGACGCCCATCCGGTATTTTTACAATAGGAAAAGCATGAAATTCGTTTCTTTCAATATCAATGGCTTGCGCGCGAGACCTCATCAACTTCAGGAACTTGTCGACAAACACGCTCCCGCGGTAATCGGCCTGCAGGAAACCAAGGTTGACGATCCGCAGTTCCCGCTTGAAAGCGTGCAGGCCCTTGGTTATCACGTCCACTACCATGGCCAGAAAGGGCATTATGGTGTCGCGCTGCTGACCCGTGACGAACCGCTGTGGGTACGCAAGGGGTTTCCGGAAGATGGTGAGGATGCCCAGTGTCGCATGATCAGCGCGGCCCTGCCCTGCTCCGATGGCGAGCCGCTGATCGTGTTCAATGGCTACTTCCCCCAGGGTGAAAACCGTGCCCACCCGATCAAGTTTCCTGCCAAGACCCGCTTCTATGCTGATCTGCAGGCCCACCTTGAGCAGAGCTTCGACCCGGCTCAGCGCATTGTGGTGATGGGTGACATGAATATTTCGCCGGAGGACTGCGACATCGGAATAGGTGAGGCCAACGCCAGGCGATGGCTCAGGACCGGCAAGTGCAGCTTTCTGCCGGAAGAGCGTGAATGGATGCAGGCGCTCAAGGACTGGGGGCTGGTGGATACGTTCCGGCACATGAACCCTGCCGTGAATGACCGGTTCAGCTGGTTCGACTATCGCAGCCGCGGGTTCGAGGATGACCCCCGGCGTGGTCTGCGTATCGATCTGGTCATGGCCAGCCGCGGACTGATTGGGCACTGTGTGGATACCGGTATCGATTACGAAATTCGGGGCATGGAGCGGCCCTCGGATCACGCACCGGTCTGGGCCAGTTTCGATCTCTGACGCAAGGCCTGACGGGGCAACCCCGTCAGGCGCTCCGGTCAGGCCATTTCCTCTTCCGGCACGTCCAGCACCAGTTCGCCGTCACGCAGCGTGACGTGAACCGTGCCGCCATGATCGGCCAGGCCACCAAACAGGATCTGCTCTGCCAGCGGCCGCTTGATCTTGTCCTGGATCAGGCGGGCCATGGGACGGGCTCCCATCAGCGGGTCGTACCCGTGCTCTACCAGCCAGTTGCGCGCTTCGTCATCGACATCAAGCAGCACATGCTTGTCCTCCAGCTGGGCCTGAAGCTCGGTGAGGAACTTGTCGACCACGAACTTGACGCTTTCGTGGCTGAGGCGGCCGAACTGGATGATGGCGTCCAGCCGGTTGCGGAACTCCGGCGTGAAGGTCTTCTTGATCACTTCCATGGCATCACTGGTGTGATCCTGGGTGGTGAACCCGATGGACGACCGCGCCATGGATTCCGCGCCGGCGTTGGTGGTCAGCACGATGATCGCGTTGCGGAAGTCCGCCTTACGGCCGTTGTTGTCGGTCAGGGTGCCGTGGTCCATGACCTGCAACAGCAGATTGAAGACCTCGGGGTGCGCCTTTTCGATCTCGTCCAGAAGCAGCACACAGTGTGGCGTCTTGTTCATCGCTTCGGTAAGCAGGCCACCCTGGTCGAAACCGACGTATCCGGGAGGTGCACCTATCAGCCGGGAAACGGTGTGCCGCTCCATGTACTCGGACATATCGAAGCGCACCAGCTCCACGCCAAGACTCTTGGCCAGCTGGCGGGTCACCTCGGTCTTTCCTACTCCGGTGGGGCCGGCGAAGAGGAATGAGCCGACCGGCTTGTCCGGCGCCTTCAACCCAGCCCGGGAGAGCTTGATCGCAGTGCTCAGCGCCTCGATCGCCTGATCCTGGCCGAACACCACCAGTTTCAGGTCGCGCTCCAGATTCTTCAGCAGCTGCTTGTCGCTGGTCGATACGTGCTTGGGCGGAATGCGCGCGATCTTCGCGACGATGGCTTCGACCTCCGCCACGTCGATGCTTTCAGGGCGCTCCTCCTGCGGACGCAGGCGCTGGTAGGCCCCTGCCTCGTCGATCACATCGATTGCCTTGTCCGGTATGTGCCGGTCATTGATGTAACGATCTGCCAGTTCAGCTGCTGCCCGTAGCGATTCATCCGTATAGCGGATGCCGTGATGCTCCTCGAACCGGGTGCGCAGCCCCTTGAGGATCTGGATGGTGTCGCTGACCGACGGCTCCACCACATCGACCTTCTGGAAGCGGCGGGCAAGCGCCCTGTCCTTCTCGAAGATACCGCGGAACTCCTGGAAAGTCGTTGAGCCGATACAACGGATCTCACCAGAGGACAGGAGCGGCTTCAGCAGATTGGAGGCATCCATCACTCCGCCGGAGGCCGCTCCGGCGCCGATGATGGTATGGATCTCGTCAATGAACAGGATCGCCTGGGGGCGCTTCTTCAGTGCCTTGAGCAACGCCTTGAAGCGTTTCTCGAAGTCCCCGCGGTACTTGGTTCCCGCCAGCAGCGCACCCAGATCGAGGGAATACACCACCGCCTCGGTCAGAATGTCGGGGACCTCGCCATCGACAATGCGCTTGGCCAGGCCTTCGGCAATGGCGGTCTTGCCCACGCCGGCCTCGCCCACCAGCAGGGGATTGTTCTTGCGGCGGCGCACCAGGATCTGCGCCACCCGTTCCACTTCGGAGGCACGCCCGACCAGCGGGTCGATCCGGCCCTGGCGGGCCTGCTCATTCAGGTTGGTGGCGTAGGATTCGAGCGGGTTATTCGAGCCAACGGCCTCGCCGCCCTCCTCGTCCATGCTCTCCTGATCGGGCTGGATGTTCTCGTTCTCATCCGCCACCTTGGAGATCCCGTGGGAGATGAAATTGACGATATCGATGCGCGCGATGTGCTGCTGCTTGAGGAAGAAAACCGCCTGGCTTTCCTGCTCGCTGAAGATTGCCGCCAGCACGTTGGCGCCATTGACCTCTCCCTTGCCTGAGCTCTGCACGTGAAATACAGCACGCTGCAGCACGCGCTGGAAGCCGAGCGTGGGCTGGGTCTCGCGTTCGGTGTCCTGGCTGGGGATCAGGGGGGTGGTCGAGTCGATGAACTCGGACAGCTCGTGACGCAGTCGATCCATGTCGGCGCCGCAGGCACGCAATACCGCCACCGCAGCCTGGTTGTCCAGCAGAGCAAGCAGCAGGTGTTCGACCGTCATGAACTCGTGCCGTTTGTTGCGGGCCTCCTTGAACGCCAGGTTCAGGGTGATTTCGAGGTCTCTGTTAAGCATAGGTGCCCCCATCATCAAGCGACA
Source organism: Halopseudomonas pertucinogena (assembly GCF_014646575.1). Lineage (GTDB taxonomy): Bacteria > Pseudomonadota > Gammaproteobacteria > Pseudomonadales > Pseudomonadaceae > Halopseudomonas > Halopseudomonas pertucinogena. Next base: position 106,961 of record NZ_BMNN01000006.1, read on the forward strand.
TAGTTTGTCTAGGCTTCCCGTTCAATCTGACACATGAGCGGATGCTGGCACTCCCGGGCGTACTCGTTGACCTGCGCCGCCTTGGTTTCTGCAACATCCCGTGAATACACTCCGCAAACGGCTCTGCCCTCAGTATGGACCCGAAGCATGATTCGTGTAGCGGTTTCGCGGTCAAGCATGAAAAATACCTCGAGCACTTCCACCACGAAATCCATCGGGGTGTAGTCGTCATTCAGCATGACGACCTGATAACGGGGCGGCGGCTTGAGTTCGGGCTTGCCGGTCTGCACCGCAAGGTTGCCGTCGTCCTCATGCTCCGGTTGACCCGGTTCCTGCATAAAGGTTAGTTGAATTTCCATCTTTGCAAACATCTTGTGGGTCTGGTTTGAAGTATCGGCGCAGCCGTCGTGAATGGGAACGGTTGCGCAATTCAGACGTTCAGGCTACAGGCAAAATGTGCGCTGGTACACAGCTTGCCCTGTGCCAACTTGACTTGCCATGATCCAATGTTAAAAAGTGTAACAGGCATGCCCTGAAAGCCTTACTTGTATTGGGCATTTCAACTATTCAGCGAATGGGACAGCAGAGGACAGCAGTATGGAAATCGGCAAGGTCAAATGGTTCAATAACGCCAAAGGGTATGGTTTCGTAGTTGCCGACGGCCGCAACGAAGACCTTTTTGCTCACTACTCAGCCATCCAGATGGATGGATACCGCACGCTCAAGGCCGGCCAGCCCGTGCAGTTCGAGATCATTCAGGGGCCCAAGGGCCTGCATGCCATCAATATCCAGGCGCTCGGTGAGCCGGTGCGCAAGTCCGCCGAAGCGGCGACGGAGATGACCTCTCCTCTGTAAGGGACTCAGCAAGCCCGCGTTTCTCTGCTGTACCGGGCCTTCGCAAACAAACAAGCCGGCAAAAGCCGGCTTGTTTGTTTTCTGCTGTGCAGCGTGCCTTACATGGCGGCGATCAGGTCGTCACCGAACTCGGAGCACTTGCGCAGGGTTGCACCGTCCATCAGACGCTCGAAATCATAGGTAACGGTCTTGTTGGCGATGGCGCCTTCGGTACCCTTGATGATGAGGTCAGCGGCTTCGACCCAGCCCATGTGGCGCAGCATCATTTCCGCAGACAGGATCAGCGAACCGGGGTTCACCTTGTCCTGACCCGCATACTTCGGAGCAGTACCGTGGGTGGCTTCGAACATCGCAACGGAGTCGGACAGGTTGGCACCCGGAGCGATACCGATACCACCTACTTCGGCCGCCAGGGCGTCGGACAGGTAGTCACCGTTCAGGTTCAGGGTGGCAATGACGTCGTACTCGGCCGGGCGCAGCAGGATCTGCTGCAGCATGGCGTCAGCGATGGCATCCTTGACGATGATGTTCTTGCCGGTGTTCGGGTTCTTGAACTGCATCCAGGGGCCGCCGTCCAGCAGCTCGGCGCCGAACTCGTCGCGGGCCACTTCGTAGCCCCACTCCTTGAAGGCACCTTCGGTGAACTTCATGATGTTGCCCTTGTGAACGATGGTCACAGAGCTGCGATCGTTGTCCACCGCGTACTGCAGCGCCTTGCGCATCAGACGCTTGGTGCCCTGCTCGGACACCGGCTTGATGCCGATACCGCAGCCTTCGGTGAAACGGATCTTGGTCACACCCATTTCTTCGGTCAGGAACTTGATGACCTTCTCGGCTTCAGGGGAGCCTGCTTTCCACTCGACACCGGCGTAGATGTCTTCGGAGTTTTCGCGGAAGATGACCATGTCGACGTCACCCGGGTTCTTGACCGGGCTGGGTACGCCGGTGAACCAGCGCACCGGACGCTGACAGACGTACAGGTCCAGCTGCTGACGCAGGGCAACGTTCAGGGAGCGGATACCGCCACCTACCGGTGTGGTCAGCGGTCCCTTGATGGAAACAACGTAGTCCTTGACGGCATGCAGGGTTTCTTCCGGGAGCCAGGTGTCCTGATCGTAAACCTGGGTAGCCTTCTCGCCTGCATAAACTTCCATCCAGGAAATCTTGCGCTTGCCGTCATAGGCCTTTTCGACAGCGGCATCGACTACCTTCATCATGACGGGGGAAATATCGACGCCGATGCCATCGCCCTCGATAAAGGGAATGATCGGATTGTCGGGAACATTGAGGGAGAAGTCAGCGTTTACGGTAATTTTGTCGCCGTTCGCCGGCACCTGGATCTTTTGGTATCCCATTTGTGACTCCGTTGTCGTTGTCAATGAAGAACCCGGACGGTTGATCCGGATCATATGAATACGGCCTGGTAGGCCATATTGTTGTAGTTTTCCTACATTAAGTCACGCACTTTCAATTGGCCAGCCAGATGATACGTCTATTTGAGCGGATAAGCCATTCGACTCTTGGCGAATATGTAGTGTGACTACATGAGCGCTACAAGGTCTCGCGAAGCAATACTGGCTGGTTTTCCGGGTCAAATCCAGTGGCACCGGGTAATTGAACAAACCATTCACCGGCAGGGCCGTTTACGTTACCCTAACGCCCTGAAATTGGGAGTCGTCATGCGTTTTACACCTCATGTTACCGTCGCCACCATCGTGGAAGACCAGGGGCGGTACCTCATGGTCGAGGAGATCAGCAGCAAGCAGGTCGTCTTCAACCAGCCCGCAGGGCACCTGGAAGCCAGTGAAAGCCTGATCGAGGCAGCCTGCCGCGAGACCCTGGAGGAGACCGGCTGGAGCGTGGAGGTCACTGGCGTCACGGGGCTCTATCTCTTCAGGGGCGCCAATGGCGTCACTTATCAGCGCACCTGTTTCGCCGCCGTGCCGGTGGAACATCACGCCGAGCTGGAGCTGGATGAAGGTGTCCTCAGAGCCCACTGGCTTACGCTGGACGAGATTCGTGCCCGTCAGGCACAGCTGCGCAGCCCTCTGGTATTGCAGTGCCTGCTCGACTATCTGAACAAACCGAGTTACCCACTGGACCTGATTCGCTGATATGAACATCCAAGCCAAGGCGCCCGGCGACACCCGGGTCATTGTCGGCATGTCCGGCGGTGTCGACTCTTCCGTCTCTGCGGCCCTGCTGATCCAGCAGGGCTATCAGGTCGAGGGACTGTTCATGAAGAACTGGGACGAGGACGATGGCACCGAGTACTGTACTGCCCGGGAAGACCTGGCCGACGCCCAGGCCGTCTCCGATCGCCTCGGCATCAAGCTGCACACCGCAAACTTCGCCGCCGAGTACTGGGACAATGTTTTTGAGCACTTTCTCGAGGAGTACCAGGCGGGACGCACGCCGAACCCTGACATCCTGTGCAACCGGGAAATCAAGTTCAAGGCCTTCCTGGATTATGCGCTGATGCTGGGCGCCGACCTGATCGCGACAGGTCATTATGCGCGCAGGGCTGACCGCGACGGACAATCGTTGTTGCTGCGTGGCCTGGACGGCAACAAGGATCAGAGCTATTTCCTGCATGCCGTTGCCGGGGAACAGCTGGCACGGACCCTGTTTCCGGTTGGCGAGCTGGAAAAACCCGAAGTCCGGCGCATTGCCGAGCAGTATGAACTGGCCACGGCACGCAAGAAGGACTCGACCGGTATCTGTTTCATCGGCGAGCGGCGCTTCACCGACTTCCTCAAGCGCTACCTGCCGGCTCAACCCGGCGACATTGAAACCACCGAAGGTGATGTCATCGGTCGTCACCACGGACTCATGTACCACACCATCGGCCAGCGCCAGGGGCTGGGCATCGGTGGGCTGCAGGGTGCCAGTGATGACCCCTGGTATGTGCTGAGCAAGGACCTCGAGCGCAATGTGCTGGTTGTCGGCCAGGGCAACGACCACCCTTGGCTGTTCGCCACAGCGCTGGAGTGCTCCGACATCTACTGGGTCAATCCGTTGCCGTACAGCGGGCCGCTGCGTCTCACCGCCAAGGTACGCTATCGTCAGCCGGACCAGGACTGTACCCTCGAGCGAACCCCGGACGGCTGGCGGGTCTACTTTGACGAGCCGCAGCGGGCAGTGACTCCGGGGCAATCGGTGGTGTTCTATCAGGGCGAGATCTGTCTCGGAGGTGGCGTCATCGAGCGCGCGCTGAGCGCCCCTACGGAGGCCCAGGCATGACGCCCATAGAGGAACAGGCACTCGCCCTCGGCGGCATCTTCGAGGCCGCGTTGCAGGTCGACAAGCTGGCACGCAGTGGTCAGTACGCCGAAGGTCCGGTCAGCTGTCTGCTCCAGAGCATCATCGAACGCTCGCCGGCGAACACCCTGGCTGTCTATGGCGGCTCGCACCATCAGCTGCGCGGCGGCCTGCAGGCCCTGGAAGCCATGCTCGATCGTGACACCGCGGCCCTGCAGCGGGACGCATTGCGCTACAGCATGAACCTGATCGCGCTGGAGCGGCAGCTGTCCAAGCGTGACGACATGCTCAGCGTCCTCGGCCAGCGCCTGGATCAGGCCGAGATCCAGGTCCGCCATTTCGGTCTGCTGCACGATAATGTCGCCGCCTCGCTCGGCGGCACCTATCAGGACACCCTGAGTACCCTGCGCATGCGCATACAGGTGCACGGCGACATGCGCTATCTGCAGCAGCCGGACGTGGCCAACCGTATCCGCGCCCTGCTGCTGGCAGGTATCCGCTCTGCCCTGCTGTGGCGGCAGGTAGGCGGTCATCGCTGGCAGCTGCTGCTGTCGCGGCGCAAGCTGCTGGAGGCAACCCGTTCCATTCTGCAGGGGTGATTGCTCCGGGGCGTCCGGGAGGCACTGACGGCCAGATGGTGTATAATTTGCGCCTTTCAGCCAGCCCTATTGATGAGAATCTCTATGCAACTTTCCTCCCTGACTGCCGTATCACCCGTCGATGGCCGCTACGGCAGCAAGACCGCAAGTCTGCGCAGTATCTTCAGTGAATATGGTCTGATCCGCTTCCGAGTGCAGGTTGAGGTTCGCTGGCTGCAATGTCTGGCGGCGCACCCCGGCATACCGGAGATTCAACCGTTCTCCGACGAAGCCAACGCACTGCTGAACAATCTGGTGGACGACTTCCAGCTCAGCCACGCAGAGCGCATCAAGGAAATCGAACGCACCACCAATCATGACGTAAAGGCTGTCGAATATCTGCTCAAGGAGCAGGCCGGCAAACTGCCGGAGCTGGAAGCGGTCAGCGAGTTCATCCACTTCGCCTGCACCTCCGAGGACATCAACAACCTGTCCCATGCGCTGATGCTGCGCGCCGGTCGCGATGAGGTGGTGCTGCCGCTGATGCGCCGCATCGCTGACGAGATCCGTCAGCTGGCAGTGCAGTTTGCTGACGTGCCCATGCTCTCACGCACCCATGGCCAGCCCGCCTCCCCGACCACGCTGGGCAAGGAGATGGCCAACGTGGTCTACCGCCTGGAGCGCCAGATCCACCAGATCGAGAGCATTCCGCTGCTGGGCAAGATCAACGGCGCGGTGGGCAACTACAACGCGCACCTGTCCGCCTATCCCCAGCTCGACTGGGAAGCCAATGCACGCCACTTCATCGAGGACACCCTGGGGCTGACGTTCAACCCGTATACGACGCAGATCGAGCCGCACGACTATATCGCCGAACTGTTCGATGCAGTGGCGCGCTTCAACACCGTCCTCATCGATTTCGATCGGGACGTCTGGGGTTACATTGCGCTGGGCTATTTCAAGCAGAAGACAGTAGCCGGCGAAATTGGCTCCTCGACGATGCCGCACAAGGTGAACCCGATCGACTTCGAGAACTCCGAAGGTAACCTGGGTATTGCCAACGCCATCCTCCAGCACCTGGCCAGCAAGCTGCCCATCTCCCGCTGGCAGCGCGACCTGACCGACTCCACCGTGTTGCGCAATCTCGGTGTCGGCTTTGCCCACGGCGTGATCGCCTACGAATCCACCCTCAAGGGGATCAGCAAGCTGGAGGTGAATGCTCAGCGCATCGCAGAGGATCTGGACAACAGCTGGGAGGTTCTGGCCGAGCCCGTCCAGACCGTGATGCGTCGCTACGCGGTACCCCAGGCCTACGAAAAGCTCAAGGAACTGACCCGTGGCAAGGGAATCACTCCGGAGGCACTGCGCAGCTTTGTCGATGGGCTGGAGATTCCTGATGAAGCCAAGCTGGAACTCAAGGCGCTGACTCCCGCCAGCTACATCGGCAACGCTGCAGCCCAGGCACGCCGCGTCTGAGCCCCGCCATTGCCCGGCTCCGGCCGGGCAATGATTTTCTGTCCCCACCTTCCCTTTCATATTCATTAGCGAGACTGTCAGATGAACTTTGCCGTGAACACCTTGCCCGGCGGCATGCCTGCCGAGGAGTTTCTCCGCGACTACTGGCAGAAAAAGCCGCTGCTGATCCGCCAGGCCTTTCCGGATTTCGAGAATCCGCTGTCAGCGGACGAGCTGGCAGGCCTGTCACTGGAAGAGGAAGTCGAGTCCCGACTGGTGCTGGAACACGGCGCCACCCCATGGGAACTGCGCCGCGGCCCCTTCGCGGAAGACGATTACCGCAGGTTGCCCGACCGTGATTGGACCTTGCTGGTTCAGGCGGTCGACCAGTTCGTGCCGGAGGTCGCCGAGGTGCTGGCTGCCTTCCGTTTTCTGCCCAGCTGGCGGGTGGATGATCTGATGACCAGCTTTGCCGCACCCGGCGGCAGCGTCGGCCCGCATTTCGATAACTATGACGTCTTCCTTCTGCAGACCCAGGGGCACCGACGCTGGAAGATCGGCCAGATGTGCGATGCGGACAGTCCGTTGCTGGAGCACCCGGATCTGCGCATCCTGAGCGAGTTCGAGCAGCAGCAGGAATGGGTACTGGAGCCCGGCGACATGCTCTACTTGCCGCCGCGGCTGGCCCATTACGGCATCGCTGAAGATGAGTGCATGACCTGGTCGATCGGCTTCCGCGCCCCGAGTCATGCTGAGGTGATTACTCACTTCACCGATTTTCTTGCGCAGTATCTGGGTGACGAGCAACGCTACGGCGACGCCGATCTCGTTTTGCCTGCCGACCCGGCACAGATCGACGAGCAGACAGTGGATCGCCTTCAGCAGCTCGTTCTGTCCCTGGTACAGGACCGCGAGGCGCTGGGCACCTGGTTCGGGCGATTCATGACCGAGCCGCGCTATCCCGAGCTCATCCAGCCCCAGGAGCACCTCGAACCGGACTTGCTGGGGCAGATTCTGGACAATGGTTATGGTCTGATCCGCAACCCCAGCGCCCGGCTCGCCTGGCGGCGGGAGCAGGATAGCTATCTGATGCTGTTCGCCAGTGGCGAGCACTGTGTGTTGCCCATCCACCTGCTGCCACTGGTACAGACGCTCTGCAATCAGGATTACCTGAGCGCAGAGGCGCTGCAGCCGTGGCGCGGAGATGACGAGGCCATGCAGTTGGTCGAGCAATTGCTGATCAAGGGAGACTTCGTGATCGAGCCCGATGAGGAGGACAGCAGCGATGAATGACATCCGGATCCGCACCATCGACTGGCAGACCACTCCGGCACTGCGCACCATCCGACAACAGGTCTTTGTCGAGGAGCAGAAGGTCGCGCCCGAGCTGGAGTGGGACGAGCATGATCTGACGGCCACGCATTTCCTGCTCACGGTCGATGAGCGCCCCCTGGGGACCGCCAGGCTTCTCGCCAGCGGCCGTATCGGCCGGGTGGCGCTGCTCCCGGAAGCCAGGGGCAAGGGATTGGGCAAGATACTGATGCTTGCGGTGATGAGTCATGGGCGGGACGCAGGTATGCGGCAACTGGAGCTGTCGGCCCAGACCCACGCCCTCGGATTCTATGAGCAGCTGGGTTTTGTGGTCTGCTCCGATGTGTATGAGGATGCCGGTATCCCCCACCAGCGGATGCGCTGGACCCCCACCGCCGACTGACACCAGCTGCTAAACTCGGTATGCCCAATCGCCGAGGTAGCAGCATGAAATCTTTCTCCTTCACTGTCGGCATGCTTGTCATGGTCGCCTTGCTGACACCCCTGCACCTGACCGCCGCCCCCCGTACCGAGGTGATCCCGCTGAATTACGGTCTGGCTGAGAATCTGTTGCCCGCCATTCAGCCATTGCTGCGCCCCGATGAGCGCGCTTCGGCCTACGGCAACCAGTTGATCATTCGTGCCGAGCCCGAGCGGTTGCAGGAGATACGTGTCCTGCTCGATGATCTCGACCGGCGCCCTGCCCGGCTGCGCATCAGCGTGGCCAATGCCGGCAGCAGCAGCGGCAGCCAACGCGGGTATCGGCTGGATGGCCGCATCCGGACCGGCGCCGGCGATCTGGAGATCGGGCATCCTGGCCGTGGCAGCCAGGCGCGTATCATTCGGCGGGAAACCACCGGCAGCGACGATGGGGTGCGCACGATCATGGCCAACGAAGGATACCCGGTGCTCATCCAGAGCGGTCAGAGCATTCCGCTGGAATCCGCCACATCGACTATCCATGGCCAGGTGATGCAGCAGACCCAGTACCATGACGTGACGTCCGGGTTCTACGCGACGGTGCGACTCAATGGAGACCGCGCCACCATCACCCTCAGCACCAATCATGACCGGACCCGCGCGGCGGGCAATGACGTGATCGACGTGCAGCGTACCGACACCGTGGTGACTGCACCGCTGGGCGAGTGGGTAACCATCGGCGGTGTCGATGACCTGGCCAGCGGGCAGAGCCGGGATATCGGGCGGCGTATCACCACCGGCAGTGCGATGCAACAGAGTATCCGGGTCATGGTGGAGCGGTTGGATTGAGCTTTGTTATAGATTTGTAGTGTTTTTATTAAATCACTACATCCGCATTGACTTCTGCCTTCCGAACCCGCATTATTGCCCCGCTCCCGCTAGCCAGAGCCCCCGAACGGGGCTCCGGGTGGATTCCGGAACCTAAGGAACCACTCGTGTCTCTACCGCCCACAAGGCAGTTCGACGAGGTTGCGACTGGAACGAAGTTGTCCTGAGGGACGGGGAAGCGAATCAAAACGTAACAGCCTGCATGGCCTGGATAGTCATTGCCCTATCGAGCTACAGCTTGAGCGGTCAGGACATCCGCATCAGGGGACTGTTCGTCACCCTCCTCTCTCCTGTCATTCTTCAATTCCGGTCCCTGTTTCGACGCACTGCGGAGTGCCGCACCCATGCTCTGGCTGATGGGTTCGGGGTCGACCAACGTCAGAACCAATCGCACACTTTGAAGGATTGACCATGTCTGCTTACCAAAACGAAATCAAGGCTGTTGCTGCGCTGAAAGAAGCTGCAGGTAACGGCTGGAGCGCAATCAACCCGGAATACGCAGCTCGCATGCGTGTTCAGAACCGCTTCAAGACCGGTCTGGATATTGCCAAGTACACCGCAGCCATCATGCGCAAGGACATGGCCGAATACGACGCCGACAGCTCCGCCTACACCCAGTCCCTGGGTTGCTGGCACGGCTTCATCGGTCAGCAGAAGCTGATCTCCATCAAGAAGCACCTGAAAACCACCAACAAGCGCTACCTCTACCTGTCCGGCTGGATGGTTGCCGCGCTGCGCTCCGAGTTCGGCCCGCTGCCCGACCAGTCCATGCACGAGAAGACCTCCGTCGCCGCACTGATCGAAGAGCTCTACACCTTCCTGCGTCAGGCTGATACCCGTGAGCTGGACCTGCTGTTCACTGCTCTGGATGATGCCCGCGCCGAAGGCAACAAGGCCCGTGAAGCTGAAATCCAGGCCCAGATCGACAACTTCGAAACCCACGTTGTGCCGATCATCGCCGACATCGATGCCGGCTTCGGCAACGAAGAGGCCACCTACCTGCTGGCCAAGAAGATGATCGAAGCTGGCGCCTGCTGCATCCAGATCGAGAACCAGGTTTCCGACGAGAAGCAGTGCGGCCACCAGGACGGCAAGGTAACTGTTCCCCATGCCGAGTTCCTGGCCAAGATCAACGCCGTACGCTATGCCTTCCTTGAACTGGGCGTTGACGACGGTGTGATTGTTGCCCGTACCGACTCCCTTGGCGCAGGCCTGACCAAGCAGATCGCCGTGACCAACGAGCCGGGCGACCTGGGCGATCAGTACAACAGCTTCATCGATGGTGACTACATCACCAGCGCTGACGACATCGAGAACGGTGACGTCGTCATCAAGGCCAACGGCAAGCTGCTCAAGCCCAAGCGTCTGGCGTCCGGCCTGTTCCAGTTCCGTGAAGGCACTGGTGTTGATCGCGTGGTTCTGGACTGCATCACTTCCCTGCAGAACGGTGCCGACCTGCTGTGGATCGAAACCGAGAAGCCCCACGTCGGCCAGATCGCCGAGATGGTCAACCGCATCCGCGAAGTGGTTCCGAATGCCAAGCTGGTCTACAACAACAGCCCGTCCTTCAACTGGACTCTGAACTTCCGTCAGCAGGTGTACGATGCCTGGGTTGCCGAAGGCAAGGACGTTTCCGCCTACGACCGCGCCAACCTGATGAGCGTCGAGTACGACGGTACCGAGCTGTGCAACGAAGCCGACGAGCGCATCCGCACCTTCCAGGCTGACGCTTCCCGTGAAGCAGGTATCTTCCACCACCTGATCACTCTGCCGACCTACCACACTGCCGCGCTGTCCACCGACAACCTGGCCAAGGGCTACTTCGCCGATGAAGGCATGCTGGCCTACGTCAAGGGCGTTCAGCGTCAGGAAATCCGTCAGGGTATCGCCTGCGTCAAGCACCAGAACATGGCTGGCTCCGACATCGGTGACAACCACAAGGAGTACTTCGCTGGCGAAGCTGCTCTGAAAGCGGGTGGTAAAGACAACACCATGAACCAGTTCGGTTAATTCCGACCATTCAGGGCTTCTGGCCCGGTGTTGAGGAAAGGCCACCTTCGGGTGGCCTTTTCTTTGAGGGGTTGGCAGGTCGCTGTCACCCTCTGCCCCGCTCGCGTACAATACGCCCTTCACCGCCGTCCCGGCTTTGCTTCCGGTCCCCGGCACTCCATGCAGCAGCAGGTTTTTTAGAATGGCACGTTTACATCTGGAATTTCCGGAAGATCAGTTCTATTTCACCACGCAACTGACCGTCCGCATCACCGACATCAACTCCGGCAAGCATCTGGCCAACGATTCCATGGTATCCATGATCTCGGAAGCGCGGGCGCGCTTTCTTTATCAGTTCGGTATTGAAGAAGTCAGCGTCAATGATGTCGGCATCATAGTCACCGACCTGGCCACCACTTATCGCCGTGAAGCCTTCGCCAGAGAAACGCTTGTGTTTGAAGTGGGGCTGATGGATCTCAACAAATACGGTGGTGATATCATCTTCCGCATTACCAAACTGGACACCGGAGAGCTGGTAGCGCTGGCCAAGTCCGGCTTCGTTTTCTACAACTTCCTGGCGGCCAAGGTAACCCCCATGCCGGAAGACTTCCGCCTGCGCTTCCCGGGCGTCAATCATATTGATTGAGCGCACCAGCCGAACATGAAAAAACCCGGTCCTGAGACCGGGTTTTTTATTGCCAGAGTTCGATCAGCGAACTTCGACCTGGGTTTCCACTTCAGCTTCCACGCGACGGTTCATGGCGCGACCGTCATCGGTGGAGTTGTCGGCGATCGGGCGGGATTCGCCATAGCCGACAGCATTGACGCGGGAAGACTCGACACCTTCATCAATCAGAGCCTGACGCACGGAGTTGGCGCGGCGCTCGGACAGATCCTGGTTGTAGGCGTCAGTACCGACGGAGTCGGTGTGGCCTTCAACAGTGGTGGTGACCGAGGGATAGGTCTTCATGAACTCGGCCAGGCTCTGGATGTCCTGACGGAACTCGGGGCGAATGGTGTCGCGGTCAAAGTCGAACTTCACGTCCAGCTCAACGCGTACGGACTGCATCTCGGGAGCGGGTTCCGGTGCGGGCGCCGGAGCCGGTGCCGGCTCAGCCTGAGCAACAACCGGAGCGGGCTTGGAGCCACCGAAGTTCAGACCCAGGCCCACACCGGCCTGCCACTCGGTATTGCCATGGTCAATGCCGTACAGGGCGTCAACACCTGCCTTGACGAAGAAGTTCTCGTTCAGGTAGTTCTTGATACCTACACCCGCCATGGCCATGGTGGTGCGGTCTTCCTGGCTGGTGCCGGGCTGGTCCAGTTCCTGGTGGGCGAAGCCGCCGGAAACGTAGGGACGCAGTGCGCCCTGTCCGAAGTGGTATACGGCTTCCAGATGGGCCATGCGACCGTCCATCTCGTCACCGTCATACGGGCTGCCGGCTTGGTCGACGTCGAGGCTCTTGTAGGTACCCAGGCCGATATTCAACAGTACATCGTCGGTCAGGAAGTAACCGATGCTGCCACCAACCAGGGTGCCATCATCCAGGTTGCGCATACTGTCTGTGAAGTAGCGCTTCGCGAAAGCCTCAACTTCAACCGAGCCAGCGCTCTGAGCCATTACCGGAAGCGCGGAGGCTGCCATGGCGGCGCTTACAACGATACCTACTGTATTTTTTAATTTCATCTGTGAATCCCCGTTAAATCCATTCGGACGTTAGGTTTTGCGCAAAACTCGATACGCAGTATAGCAGAGCTGATAAAACAGCAAGCAAGTGTTCAGAATGGATTGCTGACGTGTTTGCGCAGCTTCTCCAGAGCACGTTTGTAACGCATCTTCGTCGCGCTCAGGCCCATTCTCATGATGTCCGCTATTTCCTGAAACTCCAGCTCGGCCACGAAGCGTAACACCAGTATCTCCCGGTCAACCTGATTGACATGCACCAGCCAGTGGTCAAGGCCCTTGCTGTCCATCGCCGGTTGTTCGGGCTCGTGCGCTTCTTCCTGACCATCCAGACTCAGCGCATCGTACAACCGTCGTTTCCGCTTCTCTTTTCGATACTGAGTAATGCATTCGTTGTAAGTAATGCTATATAGCCATGTCTTGAACTTGGCTTTACCTTCAAACTGCTTCAGGCCATGCAGCACTTTGAGCATTACTTCCTGACATACATCATCAGCATCCCTTTCATTGCCAAGATACCGGGCACACACATTGAAGAGCGTACGCTGGTATCTTCGCATCAGCTCCTCATAGGCAACGGTAGTATGAAAAAGTTCACGCTGAGCCTGAATTACCAACTCTTCATCCGTCATGTCGGAGAGTCGGCTGCGACTGCGTGAGGCAGATGGGTTGCTCAAGACTGCATCATCACTTGGGGAATATTGCCCTGCCCCGCGCTCAGCGCGAGACAGGTCGGTCTATCAGTGCGCGGTTCGGCATGGAGATGATCCGGCCGTCATCGTCCATCAGCGAGGTCTTGACGGTACCGATCTCCTCGATGACCCCCTCGAGCCCATCCACGGTAATGCGGTCACCTACCTCATACAGCTCCCGCAGATAGACGCCGGCGATGATCTGGCTGACCGTATCCCGGCTGCCCAGCCCCATGGCCAGTGCAGCTGCCGCACCGAAGGAGACGAGCACGATGGCGATGACGGTGTTGAGCAGCTGGGTTTCGATCTGCAGCTGACCGATGGCCAGCGACACGGTAATGATGACCAGCAGCCCCTGAACCAGGCGGCTGATACCGCCTGCATAATCCGCGCCGATGCTTTCCACCGTGCCCTTGACCACACCCGCGACCAGGTGGGACAACAGCAGGCCCGCCAACAGGATCAACGCGGCGCCGAACACCTTGGGCAGATAGAGCGCAAAGGCATCCAGGGTAGCGGACACCCGCGCCAGACCCAGGGTCTCGGCGGCGGAAACGACGAAGGTCAGTACGATGAACCAGTAGACGATCTTGCCGATCACTGAAGATACCGGCGAGGCGATGCCGATCCGGCTGAGCATACGGGTGACCCCTGCGCCACGCATCAGTCGATCGAGCCCCAGCTTGGCCAGGCCCTTGCTCAGGATGGCGTCGACGATCCGGGCAACCACGAAGCCCAGCAGGACGATGATCAGCGCCGTGAACAGATCAGGAATGAATGAAGCTATCTTGGCCCACAGAGCCGTCATCGCGTTGATGAAGCTCTGGCCCCAGGTTACATGGTCCATGGCAGGCTCACTGTGAATTCAGGTCGGAAGGAGGAGGTTCTGGTTCGCTGCGACGTACGGGCCTGGCGTGACGAAGCCCGCGGGCACCCCCCTCGCTGATGACCCAGCCCCAGTTGGCAAACAGTTTGAGAAGATCAAACAGGCCGCCGTGAATATGTGCGCGGTGCAGTACGCGTTCCAGTCGCCGGTCATCCTCAAGACTCGAGGTCGAGGGGCTGGAGTTCTGCATCAAGCTGCGCAGGTGATGCTCGAAAGGATCTTCCATGGCAATCTCCGAATGAGTAGGCACAGAGCAAAGACGCGCGCCGAGCGGGTAATGTCACCCGCCCGGCGCCGCTCCGCTCTCAGTCCAACGTCATTCGGGCATTTTCAGGGCAACCGGAGAGACGATGATGCCGTTATTGTCGGCATACACGAACTCGCCCGGGCGGAAGGTGACGCCGCCGAAGGTGACCGGCACGTTCAGATCACCGATGCCGCGCTTGTCGGTCTTCATCGGATGGCTGGCCAGGGCCTGGATACCCAGCGCCGTCTGGATCAGAACATCAACATCACGGACGCAACCGTAGATGATGATCCCCTCCCAACCGTTGCCGGCAGCCTTTTCTGCCAGCATGTCGCCCAGAAGAGCGCGGCGCAGGGAGCCGCCGCCATCCACCACCATGACCTTGCCGGTGCCATCTTTCTCGACCAGCTCCTTGACCACCGAGTTGTCTTCGAAACACTTGACCGTGACGATCTCGCCACCGAAGGAGTCGTGCCCGCCGAAGTTGGCGAACATGGGCTCCACCACTGCCACGTCGGGGTAGGCGTCGCACAGATCCGGAGTTACATATTGCATTGTTCTGCTCCTGGGCCGATCAGCCGTTGTTTTCCGCGAGGAAGAACCAGGTATCCATTACCGAGTCGGGGTTCAGGGATACACTCTCGATACCCTGCTCCATCAGCCAGCGGGCCAGGTCCGGATGATCCGACGGCCCCTGCCCGCAGATGCCGATGTACTTGTCGGCCTTGCGGCAGGCAGCGATGGCGTTGGCCAGCAGCTTCTTGACCGCGGGGTTACGCTCGTCGAACAGGTGGGCAATGATCCCGGAGTCGCGGTCCAGGCCCAGGGTCAGCTGGGTCAGGTCGTTGGAGCCGATCGAGAAGCCGTCGAAGTACTCGAGGAACTCGTCAGCCAGCAGCGCGTTGGCAGGCAGTTCGCACATCATGATCAGGCGCAGACCGTTCTCGCCACGCTTGAGACCATTTTCGGCCAGCAGATCCACCACCTGACTGGCTTCGTCCAGGGTGCGGACGAAGGGCACCATGATCTCGACATTGGTCAGCCCCATCTCGTTGCGCACGTGCTTCATCGCCCGGCACTCGAGCTCGAAGCAGTCGCGGAAGGATTCGCTGATGTAGCGCGAGGCGCCGCGGAAACCCAGCATCGGGTTCTCTTCCTCGGGCTCGTAGAGGCGACCGCCGATGAGGTTGGCGTATTCGTTGGACTTGAAGTCCGACAGGCGCACGATGACCTTCTTCGGCCAGAAGGCCGCAGCCAGGGTGCTCACCCCTTCGACCAGCTTGTCCACATAGAAGCTGACCGGATCGCTGTAGCCGGCGATGCGCTTCTCGACACTGTCCTTCACTTCGGACGGCAGGCTGTCGAAGTTCAGCAGCGCCTTGGGATGTACACCGATCATGCGGTTGATGATGAATTCCAGCCGTGCCAGGCCCACACCTTCGTTCGGCAGGTTGGCGAAATCGAATGCGCGGTCGGGGTTGCCGACGTTCATCATGATCTTGAACGGCAGCTCGGGCATCGCATCCACGCTGTTGGTGCGGATATCGAAGTCCAGACGGCCGGCATAGATCACACCGGTGTCGCCTTCGGCACAGGACACCGTGACTTCCTGTCCGTCCTGCAGCTCGCTGGTGGCGTTGCCACAACCCACCACCGCGGGAATGCCCAGTTCACGGGCGATGATCGCCGCGTGGCAGGTACGGCCGCCGCGGTTGGTGATGATGGCGCTGGCGCGCTTCATCACCGGTTCCCAGTCGGGATCGGTCATGTCGGAAACCAGCACGTCGCCGGGCTGGACCTTGTCCATCTCGGATACGTCCCGGATGATCTTGACCGGCCCTGCCCCGATACGCTGACCGATCGCGCGGCCTTCAACCAGGACGGTGCCCTTGTCCTTCAGCAGGTAACGCTCCATGACGTTGACGTTGCTGCGGCTCTTAACGGTCTCCGGGCGGGCCTGCACGATGTACAGCTGGCCGTCATCACCGTCCTTGGCCCACTCGATGTCCATCGGGCAGCCGTAGTGTTTCTCGATGATCATGGCCTGTTTGGCCAGGCTGACCACTTCGTCGTCACTCAGGCAGAAGCGCGCGCGCTCGGCCACGTCCACATCCACAGTCTTGACCGAGCGCCCGGCAGCAGCTTCCTCGCCGTAGACCATCTTGATGGCCTTGCTGCCGAGGTTGCGGCGCAGGATCGACGGCCGACCGGCTTCAAGAGTGGGCTTGTGGACATAGAACTCGTCCGGGTTGACCGCGCCCTGCACCACGGTCTCACCCAGGCCGTAGGCACCGGTGATGAAAACCACGTCACGGAAACCGGATTCGGTATCCAGGGTGAACATTACGCCGGCAGTACCGGTTTCGGAGCGCACCATGCGCTGGACACCGGCAGACAGCGCGACCAGCTTGTGGTCAAAGCCCTGGTGTACGCGATAGGAGATGGCGCGGTCATTGAACAGCGAGGCGAATACTTCCTTGGTAGCGCGGATGACGTTATCGACGCCGCGAATATTGAGGAAGGTTTCCTGCTGACCGGCAAAAGAGGCATCGGGCAGATCTTCGGCCGTTGCAGAGGAGCGCACGGCCACGGCCAGGTTGTCATTGCCTGCGGAGAGCTCGGCGAAAGCCTGACGGATGGCGCTGTCCAGCGCGGCGGGGAACTCGGCCTCCATGATCCACTGACGGATCTGGCTGCCGGTGCGGGCCAGCGCGTTGACGTCGTCAACGTCCAGTGTATCCAGCGCCGCGTTGATGCGGTCGTTGAGCCCGCTCTGCTCGAGAAACTCGCGATAAGCGTCCGCAGTGGTGGCGAAGCCACCCGGGACGGAAACACCCGCACCGGCCAGATTGCTGATCATTTCGCCAAGCGAGGCGTTCTTGCCGCCCACACGCTCGACGTCCCCAACACCCAGTTGCTCAAAGGACACTACGTACTCTAGCAAGGTGATCTCTCCGTCAATCTAATGAATAAGGTTGGCAGCGCAGGCTTTGCCGTCTGGTCTGCAAGTCACAAATACGCCACAATGCCGCTTTGACGCTTACCGCTCATGTATGGGGCCGACAATTCAGCCCGACAAAGTTCCGTTATTTTAAGGTTTCACCCATGAAACGCACTGCTTTTTTCATTTCCGATGGGACTGGTATCACTGCCGAGACGCTTGGCCAGAGTCTGCTCTCGCAGTTCGAGAACATCCAGTTCCGCAAACTGCTTCGGCCTTATGTCGACACCGTGGAAAAAGCGCGGGACATGGTACAACAAATCAATGCCGCTGCCGAGGCAGATGGTCAGCGTCCGATCATTTTCGAAACCGTGGTCAATCGCGAGATCCATGATGAGCTTGCCCGTTCCCAGGGGCACATCATAGATATCTTTTCCACCTTCCTCGCTCCGCTTGAGCAGGAACTGGGAGCCGGCTCGTCCTATTCGGTGGGCAAATCCCACTCCATACAGCACAACAGCAACTATCAGGACCGCATCGATGCCGTGCACTTCGCCATGGACAACGACGACGGTGCCCGGACCCACCACTACAAGGAGGCGGACATCATTCTGGTCGGTGTCTCGCGCTGCGGGAAAACCCCTTCCTGCCTTTACATGGCACTGCAGTACGGGATCCGCGCGGCCAACTATCCGCTGACTGATGACGACATGGAGCGTCTGCAACTGCCCGCCGCGCTCAAACCCCACAAGCACAAGCTGTTCGGTCTGACCATCGACGCCGACCGGCTGGCGAGCATTCGTAACGAGCGCCGCCCGAACAGCCGCTACGCCAGCTTCGCCCAGTGCGAATTCGAGATCCGGGAGGTGGAAAACCTGTTCCGCCGGGAAAACATCCCGCACATCAACTCGACCCATTTTTCCGTGGAAGAGATTTCCGCCAAGATTCTGGTACATATGGGAATCGAGCGCCGGCTCAAATGATCTCCTGCGCTCGGTGAGCACCTCACCGAGCGTCCTCCTTCCGATCTTTCGCTCTGATCTGCAACCGACTCTCCTAGTTCAATAAATACCTTCCACTCAGCCCGCTTGCATTGCTATCGGGCCTCCCGTTTCTGCCGCCCTGAAAACGCTGAAATATTCTGTTGAACTTCAAGGAACGATATGTATCATTGTTCGCGTTTGATAATGCTTATCAATAGACCCCTATTCAGGCATTTTCCGTCGGCCTACCAAGAAGGAAAGGAGCATTTGATGTCCCGCAACCCCACTGCCCTGCACGCGTCCCAGGTCGCCGCTGGCACCCTGGCCCTGCTGGCCACCAGTATCGCATTGGCAAATCAGGATGCCGTTCGGCTGGCGGATACCGTGGTAACCGCTGCCGGTTTCGAGCAGAAGATAACCGATGCGCCCGCCAGCATCAGCGTGATCAGTCAGGAAGATCTGCGCAGAAACCGTTACAGCAACCTCGCCCAGGCTCTGGATGGGGTGGAAGGGGTGGATATCCGTCAAGGTACCGGCAAGACCGGTGGGCTGAACATCAGCCTGCGCGGGATGCCCAGTGAGTACACCCTCATCCTGATCGATGGCCGGCGCCAGAATCCCGGTGGTGACGTGACGCCCAACGGCTTTGGCGATACCAACACCAGCTTCATGCCGCCGATGTCGGCCATCGAGCGTATCGAGGTGATCCGTGGTCCGATGTCCACCCTCTATGGTTCGGATGCCATCGGTGGTGTGGTCAACATCATCACCAAGAAGGTGTCCAGGGAATGGGGCGCGACTGCCAGCGTCGATCATGTATTTCAGGAGGACAGTGATTACGGTGAAAGCAGCCGGATCAATCTGTACACCAGCGGCCCGCTGGTCGACGATCTTGTCGGTCTGACCCTGCGGGGCAGCTTCTACGATCGCGACGCCTCCGATCTGACCTTCAGCGACGGCAGCAACGTCAGCAAGCGCGGTGCTTCGCCGGTGGAAGGAGAAAACTTCACCGTCGGTACGCGTCTGAACTTCACCCCCGGCGACCAGCATTCCTTCTTCGTTGATCTCGAGCGCGGAGTGCAGACCTATAACAATGACGATTGCCAGCTGGGTACTCTCGATGGCCGCGCCGGCGGAAATGCGGTTGCCGGCTGTGCCACCCTGGATCCGGATACCATCAACGGTTACAAGGATGAGCTGAAGTTCGAGCGCAACCAGGTCGTGCTGGGCCATGAAGCACGTCTCGGTTTCGGCCAGTGGAGCAACACCCTGACCCGCAACGTCACCGAGACTCTGGGCCGCACCATTCCGGGCGAAGGGGTCGGCAGTTCCTACACCGGTTATCCGAGCATCATCGTCGGCAACGACCGGGAGCTGAAATCCACCGATCTGATTTTCGACACCAAGCTTGTCGCCCCCCTTGGCGACAGCCACATCACCACCGTTGGCGGTCAGTGGTGGGATACCGAGACCGAAGATGGTATCGCACCGCAGAAATTCGATCAGAAGAGCTGGGCTCTGTTTGCCGAGAACGAGTGGCGCATGCGCGATGATCTAGCCCTGACGCTGGGTGGTCGTTATGAGGATCACGACGCGTTCGGTGGTCATTTCAGCCCGCGGGCCTATCTGGTATGGAACACCACCGACAACTGGACATTGAAGGGTGGCGTAAGCCGCGGCTACAAGACGCCCAGTGTCAACGCTCTGCACCCGGGCCTGAATGGCATCAGCGGCCAGGGCACCGTGGCCAATGTGGGGAACCCGGACCTCGATCCCGAAATCAGCACCAATACCGAATTCGGCATCTATTACGATAACCTGGCCAACTTCAATGCCAACCTGACAATCTTCCATAACAAGTTCAAGGACAAGATCCAGTCCACGAGCCGCTACAACTGCAACTACAACGGCGAGGGTGACGAGCCGCTGCAAGTGCCGCCACCAGCGGACTGCTACAACCTTATCGGGTTCGATGGCCAAGGAGAAGTAGGCTGGGATGTCAACGTTGACGAGGCGGTAACTCAGGGTGTGGAAGTTTCCGGCAAATGGCAGTTCGCCCCGGCCTGGAACATCCGCGCCAACTACACCTACACCGATAGCGAACAGAAGAGCGGCGAGAACAAGGGCGCCCCGCTCACCAACACACCGGAACACCTGATTACAGCGCGCCTGACCTGGGACGCAACTTCCCAGGCCAGTATCTGGCTGCAGGGTGAATACCGCAGTGACCGGGAGCGCTTCCTGCAGAACTACGACAACCTCAGCGGTGCGAACCAGCGTCTGCTGGACGCGGCGGGCGACCTGAAAGCCTACGAGGTCTTCAGTCTGGGCGGTTCGTTCCGCGCGACCGAAAACCTGAGCTTCAACGCGGCAATCTACAACCTGCTGGACAAGGATTTCACCAAGGGCACCTCCTACACCCTGGCGAACGGCGATCCGGCATGGGTCTCCGACTACATTCAGACCGGCCGCTCTGTAGACGGGACTCTCGAAGAAGGCCGCCGGCTCTGGGTCTCGGCTACCTACGACTTCTGACTCTTGTGCACCGGACACGCCCGCTTATCGCGGGCGTTTTTATTTGCGCCCACCTCCCCCTCCTTCCTTGCGTTTTATCCACCCATAAACGGCACTGGTTCTCATTTGCCGCTGGCCTTTATCGCATTTCTCTATATAATCCGTCCCGCAAACAAAAATGATAATGATTCTGATTAGCGTGGTGATCACATTGGAACTTCCTACCCTGCTCAAGGAGTACTATCAGGATGTCGATCAACACTACTCTTCCTTCCCGTGTCTTTGGGGGCATCGGCCTGCTGACGACGGGCCTGGCACTGGCCAGTGAATCCCCGGTACATCTGCCGGATGTGACCGTCGTGTCCGCCACCGGTTACGAACAGAAGATCACCGATGCGCCTGCCAGTATCAGCGTGATCACTCGCGAACAGCTGCAGCGCAAACCGTACGCCGGGCTGGCTGATGCCCTGCGGGACGTCGAAGGCGTGGACGTGGGCGCCGACCTCGACAAGAATGGCAATATCAGCATCACCATGCGCGGCCTGCCCAAGGATTACACGCTGGTGCTGATAGACGGTCGCCGCCAGAGTGATGTGGGTGATATCGGCCCGAACAATTTCGGCAACAGCCAGTTCATGTACATGCCGCCGCTGGACGCCATCGAACGCATCGAAGTCATACGCGGGCCGATGTCGACCCTCTACGGGGCCGACGCCATGGGTGGAGTGATCAATATCATCACCCGCAAGGTGATGGACAGATGGGGTGGTTCCATCACCCATGGGCTTACCCTTCAGGAAGACTCCCAGTTCGGTGATGACCGCAAGACCGATGTGTATGCCAGCGGCCCGCTGGTGGTCGGTCTGGTCGGCCTGGGACTGCGGGCCGGTCTCTATGATCGGGATCAGAGCGATCCCGGTTACAGTCTTGGCAGTCTGGTCAACGGCGACGGCAGCCTGTTCGAGGATAGAGGCAGTTTCGGTGACAAGAAGATAGTCGCGGCGAAGAACTGGAATGCCGGCCTCACCCTGAACCTCACCCCTCTTGAGGACCATGATTTCCAGTTCGAGTACGACCTGGCGAAACAGCGGTATGACAATACCGAGGGTCAGACCGGCACCCTGGACTCGGTGGAGAGCCTGTGGCGCGCAAGTCGGGAAGGCGTCATCCAGCCTCGGGTGGGTTACGCGGAATATCAGCGCAACGAGCGGGAACAGTACGTGCTGGCGCACACCGGCCGCTGGAATTTCGGCACCAGCACCTCCAGCCTGACCCGCAGCACCAGCAACAACCTCGGTCGCTCCCTGCCCCTCACCGTCCAGGAACGCAGCAACCTGCAAGCCATCTGGGACGAAGCAGCTGCGGATCAGGGTGTGGCCATCCCCGAACTGACCGACGAGTTGCGGGATCAGTTGCAGGCCAGCTTCCTGCCCAGACAGCGGCGCGAGCTGGAAATCCGCAACACCATCTTCGATACCAAGCTGGCCCATACCCTGGGCAGGCATCACTTCACCGTGGGCGGTCAGTACTTCCTCGCTGAAATGGAGGATGGTGTCTTTGGTATGGATGGGGCCAGTTACCGGTCCGGCACCACCCAGGATCACCGGCAATGGGCGCTGTTTGCGGAGGATAACTGGGACCTGACCGATACACTGACCCTGACCGTCGGGGCGCGCTACGACGACCACAACCTGTTTGGCTCGCAGGTCAGCCCGCGCGGTTATCTGACCTGGCGTACGGACGATAACTGGACCTTCAAGGGAGGTGTCAGCACGGGCTACAAGACACCCAAGCCCAATCAGCTGTTCGCCGGCATCACGGGCTTTGGCGGTCAGGGCGTGAGCCCGATGGTCGGCACCCCGGACCTGCAACCGGAAACCAGTACCAACTACGAGGTGGCGGCCTATTACGACAACCTGCTGAACTTCAATGCCAACGTCACGCTGCTCTACAACGACTTCAAGGACAAGATCGCCCGGGCGGATGCCATTCCCAACTGCTACAACGCCGATGGCGTGAGATATCTCAGCTCAGGGTGTGTGGACGTCGGGCCGGGCTGGGCAGAGCTGGGGTATGACAGCTTCAGCCAGAACACCAATGTGGACAAGGCGGAGACCCGGGGCATCGAGCTCGCGGCGCGCTGGGAGATCATTCCGACGCTGGCCCTGAGCGGCAACTACACCTATACCGACAGCGAGCAGAAAAGCGGTGCCAACAAGGGATTGCCGCTGGTGAATACGCCGGAACACATGCTCAACGGCACGCTCAGCTGGGACGTTCTGCCCCGGTTGAATGTATCGCTGATCGCCGAACTGCGTGATGAGCGTTACCGCGGCACCGCCGTCAGCACCGGCCCGCAACCGGTCACCCGCAAGCTGTATTACAAGTCCTATGATCTTTATCACCTGGCGATGCACTTCCAGGCCAGCGAGGCCCTCACCCTGCATGGCCGAATCAACAACCTGCTGGACAAGGACATGGCCGGCCGCAGCTGCGATCCGACCTACGACGATCTGGGGGCGCACGACAGCTGGACCTGCTCCAACGACTACAACGTGACCGAGAAGGCGCGCAGCCTCTGGCTGTCGGCCAATTACCGGTTCTGAGCAGATGAAATATCTGTTTATCGGCACCCTGCGGCAGTGGCACTGGATCAGCTCGGCCCTCTGTCTGGGGGGCATGCTGCTGTTCGCCGTGACGGGTATCACGCTCAACCATGCGAGGGCGATCGAGTCCCAGCCAGTGGTGAGCAGTACCGAAACCCGGCTGCCGGAAGAACTCCTGCAGCTGCTTCCGGACGTTGCACGGAATCAGACCCTCCCCGGCTCGCTGCGCAGTTGGCTGAGAACCGAGCTGGACGTGCGTTTCGATCCGACGCGGGCCGAGTGGTCCGACGATGAACTCTACCTAGGGCTGCCGCGCCCAGGCGGCGACGCCTGGCTGACGATTGATCTGCATACCGGTGAGGTATTCCACGAAAGCACCGATCGTGGCTGGATTGCCTACGCCAATGACCTGCACAAGGGACGTCACGCCGGTACCGCATGGAGCTGGTTCATCGACATCTTCGCCGGTGTATCCGTGCTGTTCTCGCTGACCGGGCTGCTGTTGCTGCACCGGCAGGCACGCAGCCGACCTGCGACCTGGCCGGTCACCGGTCTTGGTTTGCTGATCCCGGTCCTCATAGCCCTGCTGCTTATTCATTAACTCAATAGAAGGATATTCCATGCACAGAAAAGTGCTGCTGCCCCTGCTGGCGGTCATTACCACACAGGCCACCGCCACCGAAATGGAAGTCAAGGTGGAGGTCCCGCGCCTGGCGGTCGCGGAGTACCACCGGCCCTATGTGGCGATATGGATAGAGAACACCGCCGGCCATGTGGCCGACCTGGCGGTGTGGTACGACCTGAAACTGCGTGACCGTGAAGGTGAGAAATGGCTCAAGGACATGCGCCAGTGGTGGCGACGCAGCGGACGCGCACTGACGCTGCCCGTCGACGGCCTGTCCGGTGCCACCCGACCGGCAGGTGAACACAGTCTGCGGTTTGGCGGCGACCACCGGGCCCTGCAGCGGCTGGATGCCGGGGAGTATCAATTGGTCGTTGAAGCAGCACGGGAGGTGGGCGGCCGCGAGCTGGTCAGAGTGCCGTTCCGCTGGCCGGTGGCCGAGCCCGAGTCCCATCAGCAAGGCGGTACCAGCGAGCTGGGCCGCATCAGTCTCAATCTGCAGCCCTGACACCCATCATCGGAGAGATCACATGTTGAAATCACTTGCCCCTGGCCTGGTACTCGCGCTGGTCGCCAGCCTGCCGCTGACTGCCCAGGCCCATCGCGCCTGGCTGTTGCCCTCTGCCACCATCCTTTCCGGAGAGGCGCCCTGGGTGACGGTGGACGCCGCAGTCTCCAACGAGCTGTTTTCATTCGAGCATCATCCACTGGTGCTCCAGGGCATCGGCCAACCACCCCAGCGAGACACTCCGGAGTCTGCTGCCCCGGCCCGACCGAGGCCGGCCAACCAACTGGTGATAACCGCGCCGGACGGCAGCACAATCCTTCCCCGTAATGGCCACATCGGCAAGTACCGCAGTGTCTTCGATGTGGAGCTCGCGCAGAAAGGTACCTACAAGCTGGCAGTGGCAGGAGCGCCCCGCTATATGGCGCGCTTCCAGGAGAACGGCGAAGACCGCCGATGGATGGGCGCGTTGGAAGATCTGCCCGGTACCATTCCGGGTAATGCGACGGATATCGAGGTAAGCCAGATGGAGTCGCGCATGGAGGTTTTCATCACCTCCGGGCAGCCCACCGATACGGTATTGCAGCCCACCGGTCGGGGGCTGGAACTGCACCCCGTCACCCACCCCAATGACCTTTTCGCCGGAGAAAACAGCGAGCTGGTCTTTCTTCTGGATGGCAAGCCCGCCGCCGGCGTCGAGATCAAAGTGATTCCAGGCGGCGTACGCCATCGCGACAAGCTCAATGAGCTGACGTTTACCACCTCATCCGATGGCAAGGTAAGCATAAACTGGCCGAGCGCGGGATTCTGGTGGCTGGAAGCCAGAAAGGTGCAGGACGAAGGGCTTGCAGCGCCTCTGACCCAGCGCCGGGCGAGCTACAGTGCAACCCTGGAAGTCATGGCCCCCTGACGGTGTTCTCCGCATTTCCGGATTGGTTCGATGCTCGGCAGGTCTGGGCCGCGCTGGCGCTGGCTGCGTGGCTGGCGATCTGCTGGGTCTGTCTTGTGCCCGGGCGTGAAAGGCCAGGAAGGCAGCCGGCTGAGGCCGCTGCCTCGCCGGACTGGCTGGTGCTTTATGCCAGCCAGTCCGGCACTGCTCGACGGTTGGCCGGACAGCTCGCCCGCTGCCTTACCTCAGCCGACCACACCGCTGCCCTCATGGCGCTGAATGAGTTGCGACCAGGACAACTGCTGGCGTACCGCAGGGTATTGCTGGTGGTCAGCACCTATGGTGAAGGGGAGGCGCCGGATAATGCCGCTGTGTTCTGGCGCATCGCGCGGCAGACCTCCCCTGACCTGCGTACGCTGGGCTTCGCCGTCCTGGCACTGGGGGACCGCGGCTACGCGGGCTTCTGCGCCTTCGGCCAGCACCTTTCCGAATGGTTCATCAGCGCCGGGGCTCGCCCGCTGCTGCCGCTGCAGAAGGTGGACCGGCTCGACCCGGAAACGCTGCGGCAGTGGCAACAGCGATTCGGCCAGGCCACGGGCCAGAGGATCATGCTCAGTGATGACTTTCGCCCCTGGCGGTTGCTGGATCGGCAGTTACTCAATGCCCAGAGCCCCGGCGCGCCCGTCTGGCTGATACGCCTTCAGCCGCGCGGGAAGATGCCTGCCTGGCAAGCCGGTGATCTCGCCCAGTTGCGCATTGGCAATCTGCTGCGCACATACTCGGTGGCCAGCCTGCCGGAGGATGGCGTGCTCGAACTCATCGTTCGTCAGGTTATCCATGCCGATGGCACGCTCGGCCGCGCTTCAGGCTGGCTGTGCCACGATGTGCGACCCGGTGACACCGTGGAAATCCAGTTGCTGCCCAACCCGCAGTTTCACCTCTGCAGGGCTTCGGCGCCGGTCATCCTGATCGGCGCAGGTACTGGTATTGCCGGGCTTCGGGGCCTGCTCAGGCAGCATCAGCGTCAGGGAATGTCCCCGGCGTGGCTGATCTTCGGCGAGCGCTGCCAGGAGCACGACCGCTGGCTGAGTGAGGAGCTGGAACTGCCGGCGCGGGACGGCCGGATCCGCCTGGATCGCTGTTTCTCCCGCGCTCCCGAGCAACCGGAATATGTGCAGGACCGGCTACGCACCCATGCTGATGAACTGCGGCGCTGGGTCGATCAGGGTGCGAGCATTCATGTATGTGGCAGCCTCCGTGGGATGGGTACGGCTGTACGGCGTGCCCTTGAGGAATTGTTGACCGCGGAGCAATGGAATCGCCTGCAGCGGCTGAGCCGTTATCGGCAGGACCTGTACTAGACCGGAGCGGGTGTCGGAACCTGATTCCTGCGTTGCAGTCACAAGGAGAGCCGGTGTTTCGGCTACCTAACAGATAAGGAGTGATTACATGGACATCATCCGTCTCATAGCTGCCGTCCTGTTACCGCCGCTGGGGGTTTTCCTTCAGGTGGGCTTTGGCGGTGCCTTCTGGCTGAATATTCTGCTCACCCTGCTCGGCTACATTCCCGGCATCATCCATGCAGTGTGGATCATCGCCAGACGCTGACCCCACTCCCAGAGCGCTGGGCTCCTGCAGAGCCCGGTCGCGTCCGCGGGGTATCACCCGCAGATCGGCATGCCCCTCGGCCACCACGCTCCTGTTGCGTCCGCCGTTCTTGGCCTGATACAGACGCACGTCGGCCCGCTTCATCCAGCTATTGCTATCGTCCCCTGGCTGAAGCAAGGCACCGCCTATGGATATGGTTACCGGTTTGCCATGACAGCGCAGCTGCGCGGCCACCGTGCGGACCATGTTGTTGCCCGCGGCTTCCAGCCCTGCTTCCCCGAGGCTGGGCAGCAGTAACACGAACTCCTCCCCGCCGAGTCGGAACAGCCGGTCGGTGCGCCGGGAAATGTTCCAGATCAGCCGGGCCAGTTCCACCAGAACCCGATCTCCCTCGGCATGGCCATGGTTGTCGTTGATCTGCTTGAAGTGGTCGATATCCAGCAGCAACAATCCGCACTGGATGCCGTTGCGCCCGTAGTTGGCAACCGCAATGTCCATCTCGCGCATCAGCATGCGCCGGTTGCCGATACCCGTGAGCGGGTCGAGGCTGGCCAGTTGCTGAAGTTTTCTGCGCTGCTGGGTGGTACGCCAGGCAAACATGAAGGCGAACAGGCTGCATAACAGACTGGTGGTGGTAAACAGCACCAATTGCTGGTTATCCGCAAATACGACGCCGGGCCGCCAGATGCCATAGCTGCATATGGTGGCCAGTGATGCCAGGGTCAGCAGAGTGCTGGGCAGCGGCGGGATGATGAAGAAGTTGAGGAGGATGACGCAGTAGAACCAATAGAGACCGCTGACCGGAAGATAGAGCACAACGAATACGGTTCCTACGGCGTAGGCCGCCGCAAGAAGTTGCCCGGCCAGCCGGGGTCGCCTGTGCACCCACGCCAGGTACAGCACGAAGGCAGCGACCAGCACCATCAGCGAGTCGAGTACCACCATCAGGGTGTCGCCCTGGATCAGGCGATACACCGCAAAGGGCGCCAGGCTGGCAAGCCCCATCAAACCTGCGGCGGTAACGATCGCCAGATAGGGATCATTACGAAGACGACTCCAGATTCTCTGCATCGCTCACCCGCGTTCTTGTTTGCCGGTAGGCTAACGTGAAGCTGGAGCCATTACAATGGCCACTGGCCATAGACTGGCGTATCAGACCGACTCTGCGGTATCCCGGATGCGCTTGACCATGGCCCGCAGTCCATTGCCCCGGGTCACGCTCAGATGCTTGAGCAGGTTCAACCGGGCGAAATAGTCCTCGATATCGAAATCCAGAATGTCCCGGGGTGCCTTGCCATTGTAGGCAGCGAGTACCACAGCCAGCAGACCCTTGACGATGAAGGCGTCGCTGTCGGCATCGAAGTAGAGCTTGCCCCCCTCTTCGCGGCTGGTCAGCCAGACCTGACTCTGGCAACCACGGACGATATTCTCATCGGTGCGATGCTGATCCTCCAGCGGAGGCAGCTCACGGCCGAGGTCGATGATGTACTTGTAACGGTCTTCCCAGCTGTCGAAGAAAGCGAGGGTCTCGAGAATATCGTCGCTGGTGACGTCCGTACCGAATTGGCTCATGCGTGGTCCTTAGAAAAACATGCCGGTTTCGAGCTGTGCTTCCTCGCTCATCATTTCCCGACTCCAGGGCGGGTCGAATACCAGCTCGACATTTACCTGCTCTACGTTCGGCACCAACCGTACCCGATACTCGACGTCACCGACCAGAACAGGTCCCATGCCGCAACCTGGCGCGGTCAGCGTCATGGTGATGTCCACCCGCTTGCTCTGCTGGTCGATATTGACTGCGTAGATCAGCCCCAGATTGACCAGGTCCACCGGGATCTCCGGGTCAAATACCGTCTTCAGCGCGGTCCATACCTGCTCTTCGTGGATCAGGTCGTCCGTCGCCGGCGGGAAGCTCAACAGCTCCGGTTCAAGACCGAGCCTGTCTGCGTCGGTGCCATCGACGCGCACCATCTGACCGTTGTAGGTAACGGTATAGTTGCCGCCCAGGGCCTGGGTAATGGTTACAAAGGTATCCTTGGGAATCGTCAGCGGAGTACCATCGGGAACTCGCCGCGCGGGACAGTCGGCCCGCGCTACCACCATGCGTCTTTCCATCTCAACTCACACTGAAGCTTTCGCCACAACCACACTGGTCTTTGACGTTGGGGTTAGTAAAGCGGATCTGGCGGTTGATACCTTCGGTTACCAGATCGATTTCGGTGCCGGACAGCATATGCAGGCTGTCCGAGTCCACCAGCAGCTGGACCTGGTCATCCAGCTGGTAGCGCAGGTCGTCTTCAGCGCCCTTCTCGACCATGTCGACCACGTACTTGAAGCCGGTGCAGCCGCTTTTTTTCACACTCAGGCGCACGGACTTACCGGGCTCACGGGTAACCTGTCGACGAAAATGCGCCAGCGCGGCGGGGGTAACGGTTACCACCTGGCTGGTCGGATCAAATGCTTGAACGGTCATTTTCTACTCCTCGACAAGAAACTGTTTCGCCTTGATCAGAGCCTCGAACAGACGGTCGATATCGGCTCTGGTGTTGTAGAAGCAGAAGCTCGCGCGCACGGTACCGGGAATACCCAGCTGATCCATGATCGGCTGTGCGCAATGGTTGCCGGTGCGTACAGCGACGCCCTGCTGATCCAGCAGCATGCCCACATCACTCGGGTGGGTGCCCTCCATCAGAAAGCTCAGCACCCCGGTGCGCCTGGCTGCGGTACCCACAAGGGTGATGCCCGGCATCGCTCTCGCCTTTGCTTCAGCGTACTCCAGCAGATCCTGCTCGTGACGCTCGGCCCCTTCCCGGTCGATGCTCTGGAGGTAGTCCACCGCCGCGCCCAGGGCAATCACCCCGGCAATGTCCGGGGTACCCGCCTCGAACTTGTAGGGTAGCTGGTTGTAGGTGGTGCCGCTGAAGCTGACCGTTTCGATCATTTCGCCACCGCCCTGATACGGCGGCATGGCTTCGAGAATCGCTGCCTTGCCGTAGAGCACACCGACCCCGGTGGGGCCGAACATCTTGTGCGCCGAGAACACGTAAAAATCGCAGTCCAGCGCCTGAACATCCACCCGCAGGTGGCTCATGGCCTGGGCGCCATCGATCAGGCACAGGGCGCCGACCGAATGGGCCAGCTGCACGATCTCCTCGACCGGGTTGACGCTGCCAAGCGCGTTGGAAACGTGCCCGCAGGCGATCATTCTCACGCTGTCGTCGAGCATCTCGCGCAGCGCGGACAAGTCCAGCGTGCCGTCACTGCCCACCGGAATGGCCTCGACCCGTGCACCCATCTGTTCGGCAATCATCTGCCACGGCACGATGTTGGAGTGGTGCTCCATCGCCGAGACCAGTATGCGATCGCCGGCCTTGAGCTGGCTGCGACCCCAGCTGGCGGCGACCAGGTTGATGCTTTCCGACGTGCCGCGGGTCCAGATGATTTCCCTGGGCTCCGCTGCGTTGATCAGCTGCGCCACCTTGACCCGGGCGTTCTCGAACTTTTCGGTCGCCCGTTCGGCCAGCGCGTGGGCGCCGCGGTGGACGTTGCTGTTGTCGTTGCGGTAATAGTCGACGATGGCCTGGATCACCGCCTCAGGCTTCTGCGTGGTGGCGGCGTTATCCAGATACACCAGCGGCTTGCCGTGGACCTCCTGATGCAGGATCGGAAAGTCCTTGCGTACCTGTTCCGCGTCGAAGGCGGTGCGGGTGACCAGCGCCGCTTCACTCATAACTCATGTGCCCCAGTTTTTCGTCAGCCTGCCCGAAAAGCGCCGTCAGGCGCGGACGCAGATAGTCCTGGATCGCCTGCTCGGGTACTTCGTTGAGCAGCTCGTTGATGAAGCCGAAGCTCAGCATGCGAATGGCATCGGCGCGGCTGACGCCACGGCTCTGCAGATAGAAGACCGACGTTTCATCCAGCTGGGCGATGGTTGCACCGTGGCCGCAGCGCACGTCATCGGCGTAGATCTCCAGTTCCGGCTTGGTGTACACCTCGGCGGTCGGGGACGTCAGCAGGTTGCGGTTGCTCATCTCGGCAAAGGTCTTCTGGGCATCCTGATGGATATGGATGCGGCCGTTGAACACCGCCTTGGCGGAATCGCCGACGATGCCGCGGAAGACTTCGTCCGTGGTGCAGTTCGGGACCTGATGCTCGACGTTGGTGTGGTAGTCGATCAACTGCCGGTTGCGCGGCAGATATACACCGTTGAGCCCCAGGTGGGCGCCCTGCCCCTTGTGGTTCACGTGATAATCAATGCGCTTCAGGCGGCTGCCCTGCGCCAGGGCGAAGCCGAGGAAGCGTGCGTCGCGGTGCAGGTCCACATGCACACCGCCGACGTGCAGCAGGTCTTCCTGCTCCAGATTGATGCGGTAGTGCTGAATCTGCGCGTTGTTGCCGACCACCACTTCGGTGTGGCTGTTGATAAACAGGTTCTGCTGTTCGACGCCGGACACGTAGTGCTCGATCAGCTCGGCTTCGGCATTGTCTTCCACCACCACGAGTACGCGCTGGCTGCTCATCGCCGGCTGCGCTTCGGGGGTGGCTACGTTGACGATGTACACCGGTTTGGCGAGTTTCTGCCCACGGGGCACATGCACCAGCACACCGTCGCGCAGCAGCGCATCGCTCAGTGCACCGAACAGATACCGTTCACTGTCCATGACCTTGCCCAGATGCTGGGCAAGCAGATCCTGCTGAGCCGCGTCGGCATCGCTGAAACGCACCACACCGGCCGGCAGCGTGCTCGAGTGCTCGGTACTGAAATGACCATTGATGAACACCAGCCGGGTTGCATCCACAGCAATGGGATCAATCGCTTCCTGCCAGGCACAGGTATCGACGCTGGCCCAGCGGGCCGGGTTGTCGTTCTGCAGCGGCAGCAGCGGGGTATATTTCCAGGCTTCGGTCTTGCGGGTCGGCCACTTGGTGCTCGCCCAGCGCTCGGCGCCGGTGGCACGCAGCTCAGCCAGCCAGGCGGGGGCCGACTGCTGTGCTGCCAACTGCAGGGCCTGCTGTTGAAAGTCAGTCATGCCGTCAGCCTTCTCCGTTTTCAAGCCAGCTGTAACCCTTGGCTTCCAGTTCCAGTGCCAGGCTCTTGTCCCCGGTGCGGACGATGCGGCCGTCGGCCAGCACGTGTACATAATCAGGAACGATGTAGTCCAGCAGGCGCTGATAGTGGGTAACAACGATGAAACTGCGGTTGCCGTCGCGCATGGAGTTGACGCCATCGGCAACCACCTGCAGTGCGTCGATATCCAGACCGGAGTCGGTTTCGTCGAGAATGCACAGCTCGGGCTCCAGCAGCATCATCTGCAGGATCTCGTTGCGCTTCTTCTCCCCGCCGGAGAAGCCTTCGTTGACGCCACGCTTGAGGAAGTTCGCATCCAGGTCCACGCGCTTGCTGGTTTCCCGGGCGAGCTTCATGAATTCGACGGCGGAAAGCTCCGGCAGTCCCTTGTGCTTGCGCATGGCGTCGACCGACACCTTGAGGAACTCCATGTTGCTCACGCCGGGAATTTCGACGGGGTACTGGAATGCCAGGAAGATACCCTCGCGGGCGCGCTCCTCGGTATCCAGCTCGAGTACATCCATATCCTTGAACTGCACGCTGCCGGCGGTGGCTTCATAGCCCGGGCGGCCCGCCAGGACGTTGCCCAGGGTGCTCTTGCCCGAGCCGTTGGGCCCCATGATGGCGTGAACTTCGCCCGGCTTGACCTCGATATCCAGTCCCTTGAGGATATCCTTCTCTTCAACTTTAGCGTGCAACCCTTTGATCGATAACATATTTTGCGCCTGATAATCAGTATTGAATTTGGTCTTGCTGTCTGGAGCGGGTTAACCCACCGAACCTTCCAGACTGACTTCCAGCAACTTGCCCGCCTCTACCGCGAACTCCATCGGCAGCTCCTTGAACACCTCACGGCAGAAGCCGTTAACGATCATGGACACCGCCTTTTCCGCGTCCAGGCCGCGCTGCTGGCACAGGAACATCTGGTCGTCACTCACCTTGGAGGTGGTCGCCTCGTGCTCGATCACCGCGCTCGGGTTCTTGCTTTCGATGTACGGGAAGGTGTGAGCTCCGCAGCGATCGCCGATCAGCAGCGAGTCACACTGGGTGAAGTTGCGTGCCCCTTCGGCGCCGGGGTTGATGCGCACCAGGCCCCGGTAGGCCTGGTCACTGCGACCGGCGGAAATACCTTTGGCAACAATGGTCGAGCGTGTGTTCTTGCCAAGATGGATCATCTTGGTCCCGGTGTCGGCCTGCTGGAAGTTGTTGGTCAGGGCCACCGAGTAGAACTCTCCCACGCTGTTGTCACCCTTGAGGATGCAGCTGGGGTATTTCCAGGTAACGGCCGAGCCGGTTTCCACCTGGGTCCAGGAGATCTTCGCGTTGGTATGGGCCACGCCTCGCTTGGTCACGAAGTTGTAGATGCCGCCCTTGCCTTCGGCATCGCCGGGGTACCAGTTCTGCACCGTGGAGTACTTGATCTGCGCGTCGTCCAGCGCAATCAGCTCGACCACCGCTGCGTGGAGCTGGTTCTCGTCACGCATCGGCGCGGTACAACCCTCCAGGTAGCTGACATGGGAGCCTTCATCGGCAATGATCAGCGTGCGCTCGAACTGTCCGGTGTTGAGTTCGTTGATACGGAAATAGGTGGAAAGCTCCATCGGGCAGCGTACGCCCTTGGGGATATAGACGAAGGAGCCATCGGAGAACACCGCGGAGTTCAGCGCCGCATAGTAGTTGTCCTTCTGCGGCACAACGGTACCCAGGTACTTCTGGACCAGTTCCGGGTAATCGCGGATGGCATCGCTGATCGGGCAGAAGATCACCCCTGCCTCCGCCAGTTTCTCGCGGAAGGTGGTGACAACGGAGACGGAGTCGAATACCACGTCCATGGCGACACCGGCCAGCTGCTCCTGCTCATGCAGCGGGATACCGAGCTTCTCGTAGGTGCGAAGCAGCTCGGGATCGACCTCGTCCAGACTCTTGGGACGGTCTGCCATGCTCTTGGGCGCGGAGAAGTAGGAGATATCCTGGAAGTCGATTTCCGGATACTTGACGTGAGCCCAGGTCGGCTCTTCCATCTCGCACCAGGCGCGATAGGCCTTCAGGCGCCACTCAAGCATCCACTCCGGCTCCTCCTTGCGGGCGGAGATGAAGCGGATCACGTCCTCGTTCAGACCGGGCGGCAGGGTGTCGGATTCGATGTCGGTATGGAAGCCGGCAGCGTATTCCGTCTTGATCAGGTTCTCGACTTCTTGAGTCACGGTATCACCTCAATCTTGCAGCACGGCACCATCCCGGCTGCATACTGTGTCAGGCTGCACTACCTCTGCGGGTATTATGCAAATTCGTGCGGCAGCTGCCGCGTCAGATGATGCGCTCCAGTGGAAGCACGGCTCCGGAGGAACAGTTGCTCTTGTCCTGCCGGGCTCGCACCCGCTGGATATCATCACGGGAAACCAGGTCAGCGAGGGTTATCTCGCCGAGAAAGTCGCGCAGGCGCGTGCTCAGATCTGTCCATAGATGGTGGGTCAGGCAGATATCGCCCTGTTGGCAATCGCCCTTGCCCAGACATCGAGTAGCGTCCATCGAGTCGTTCACCGCCTCGACAATCTGTGCCACGCTGATGTTCGCCGGACCGCCCGCCAGACGATAGCCTCCACCCGGACCGCGGACACTCTCCACCAGCTTGCTGCGACGAAGCTTGGCGAACAGCTGCTCGAGATAGGAAACCGAAACACCCTGCCGCGCGGAAATGTCCGCCAGAGTGATGGGTCCCTGATCCTCATGAAGAGCGAGGTCCAGCATTGCTGTCACCGCGTAACGGCCTTTGGTGGTCAATCGCATAACGATCCCCGAGTCCGGTTTTGCCAGACCGCACTATGCAATATCCAACCAAATTAGTCAACTATTAACCCGCCCCGTATCGGCGGCGTGGATCGCATAGTATAGAGGCATCAGGGGGGTGCTTGAAGTCGAATGGCAGGCGTGTTCTGCTTGAACGAATTAAGGCAAAACAGCTGATACAAAACACAATTGCGTGTATCTTTCATCGCACTTTCAGATTCTGTCCCGTCAGGAGCTATCAATGAGCCACGAAAAACAATTCTATATCAACGGCCAATGGGCCGAGCCCAGCACCACCGACACGGTTGACGTGATCAACCCCGCCACCGAGAAAGTGGTCGCCACCATTGCCCTGGGTGGCAAGGCAGACGTCGACGCTGCGGTAGCTGCGGCACGCAAGGCCTTTGAAACCTACTCGCAGACCTCCCGCGAGGAGCGTATTGCCCTGCTCGAGCGGATTCTGGAAGTCTACCAGCGCCGCAGCGCCGAGTTTGCCGAGGCCATCACCCTGGAAATGGGCGCGCCGGCCAAGCTGTCCAAATATGCTCAGGCACCCTCCGGCACCGGCCACTTCGCTGCCGCCCTGAAGGCACTGAAGGAATTCGAATTTGAAGAGCGCATCGGCAACACCCTGGTAGTGAAGGAGCCGATCGGTGTGTGCGGCCTGATCACCCCGTGGAACTGGCCGATCAACCAGCTGGCCTGCAAGATCGCGCCGGCGCTGGCTACCGGCTGCACCATGGTGCTGAAACCCTCCGAAGTGGCTCCGCTGTCCGCGCTGCTGCTGGCCGAAGTACTGGATGAAGCGGGTGTGCCGGCCGGCGTGTTCAACCTGGTTAATGGCGACGGCCCCACTGTGGGTAACGCCATGTCCTCCCATCCGGATATCGATATGATGTCCTTCACCGGGTCGACCGGTGCCGGACGCCAGGTCATGAAGACCGGCGCCGACACCATCAAGCGGGTCGCTCTGGAGCTGGGGGGCAAGTCTGCCAACATCCTGCTGGAGGACGTCGACTTCCAGAAGATGGTTGCCCATGCCGTGATGTCCTGCATGAACAACAGTGGCCAGTCCTGCAATGCCCCTACCCGCCTGCTGGTGCCCAACAGCCGCATGGACGAAGTCGTGGAGATTGCCAAGGCGGTCGCCGCCAAGGTCAAACCCGGCGCGCCGGATGCACCCGACACCACCATCGGACCGGTGGCGTCCAAGGCCCAGTGGAGCAAGATCCAGGATCTGGTCGCCAAGGGGATCGAGGAAGGTGCCAATCTGGTGGTTGGCGGTACCGGCCGCCCCGAAGGTCTGGATCAGGGCTACTACGTCAAACCGACCATCTTCAGCCACGTGACACCTGACATGACCATCGCCCGCGAGGAAATCTTCGGGCCGGTATTGTCGATCATCGGTTATGAGGATGAGGCCGACGCCATCCGCATCGCCAACGACACCCGTTACGGCCTCTCCGGCTATGTATCTTCCGCTGATCTGGATCGCGCGCGCAACGTGGCCCGCAAGATCCGCACCGGCATGGTGCATCTGAACGGCGCACCCCTGGACAACGACGCACCCTTCGGTGGTTACAAGGAATCGGGTAATGGCCGTGAGTGGGGGCATTACGGCTTCGAAGACTTCCTGGAAGTGAAATCCATCTTCGGTTATTACGCCGAGAGCTGATCCTCCCGAGCCGGTGCGGCGTTCGCTGTACCGGCACTTCCTCCTTTCCCTGACTGTCATATCCGTTCGGTTTCATGGTTCCGGACTTCGGGTTCGCGCAGAATTTGCTAGGCTGAAGCTGACGCATCCCTGTCGGGTGCATGATCGGGGGCCGACTGGTTATGACGCGCGTTCGTGGCATTTTCTTCTGGATACTTGGTTCTCTGGCGGTACTGGTCGCTGCGCTGGTGCTGTTTCTGTTGCTGTTCGACTGGAACCTGCTCCGACCGACCATCAATGAGCGGGTATCCGAGGCGCTGGACCGGCCCTTCGCAATAGAAGGAGATCTGTCGGTCAAGTGGCGTCGCGACCCGGACAGCACCAGTTGGCGGGCATGGATGCCGTGGCCGCATATTGCTGCTGAACAGATGCGACTCGGCAACCCCGACTGGGCCGAAGGCGACACCTTCGTCAGCCTCGAGCGTGTCGAGATGCGACTTGCGCCCGTCCCCCTGTTGTGGAAGGTGGTGCGCATTCCCCGTATCGATGTAACCCAGCCGGTCGCCGATCTGCAGCGCCAGGCCGACGGGCGCAACAACTGGACATTCGATCTGGGAAGCGAAGAAGACCGTGCCGAGGAACCATCGCGCTGGGTGCTGGACATCGGCACCATCGGCTTCGATCAGGGGCAGATCAGCATTGACGACGCCATCAGCAAACTGAAGCTCGACCTGCAGATTGACCCGCTGGGCGAACCCATTGCCTTCAGCGACATTGTCGGTGAATCGCCCGAACCGACCTCCACGACGCCGCAGGATTACGCGTTCGCCTGGCGGGCCGAGGGCAGCTACCAGCAACAGGCCGTGGAAGGCGAAGGCAGGATCGGTGGATTGTTGGCTCTGCAGGATGCCGAACAGCCATTCCCCCTGCAGGCAGACGTACGCGCCGGCTCAACCCGCATCCGCCTGGCCGGCACCCTCACTGATCCGCTGAACCTGGGCGGACTGGACCTTCAGCTGCGGCTCTCGGGTACCAGTCTGGGCAATCTGTACCCGCTGACCGGCGTCACCCTGCCCGACAGCCCGCCCTACTCCACCGACGGCAGACTGATTGCCGAGCTGCAGGCCGAGGACGGCGCCACCTACCGCTATCAGGACTTCAACGGCAGCATCGGTGACAGCGATATCCATGGGGACCTTACCTATGTAGCCGGTGAGCCCCGCCCCAGTCTGTCCGGCCATCTTGTCTCCAATCAGTTGCTGTTCAGCGACCTTGCCCCGCTGATCGGCGCTGACTCCAACGAGGAGAAAGAAGCTCGTGGCAGCGAAGTACGCCAGCCGGCAGACAAGGTGTTACCGGTGGAGGAGTTTCGCACTGAGCGCTGGCGGGCAATGGACGCGGACGTCAGCGTGCGCGGTCAACGTATCGTTCACAGTGACGAGCTGCCCATCACCGACCTGGAAGCTCGCGTATTGCTGGAAGACGGACGGCTGCATCTGGCCCCGCTGAAGTTCGGCATGGCCGGCGGCACGCTGGAGGCCGACATCGCGCTGAACGGTGCTGCGACACCCTTGCAGGGCAAGGCCAGCTTGAGCGCCCGCGGCCTCAGACTCAAGGAGCTGGTACCCGGATTCGAGCCCATGCAGACCAGCCTGGGTGAGCTCAACGGCGCTGCCGATCTCAGCGGTCGCGGCAACTCCGTGGCCGCCCTGCTGGGCACGGCTGATGGCTCCATGCAACTGGCCATCAATGATGGCACTGTGAGCCGCAGCCTCATGGAGATTGCCGGACTCAACGTTGGCAACTATCTGGTCACCCGGCTGTTCGGTGATGATGAAGTGCAGATCAACTGCGCGGTAGCGGACCTCAGATTCAACCAGGGCGTGATGAGCACGCCAATCTTCGTCGTGGACACGGAGAACGCCTTGATTGAGGTCGATGGCACGGTGAACTTCGCCACCGAGGAAATGGACCTGGATATCGATCCGGAATCCAAAGGCATGCGGATCTTCTCGCTACGCTCACCACTGTACGTGCGCGGCACCTTCGCCAACCCCAGCCCGGGCGTGCACGCCGGCCCACTGGCGCTGCGCGGCACCGGCATGCTGGCCCTCGGCGCGCTGACGCCGGCGGCAGGCCTGCTGGCCCTGATAGCACCCAGTGGCGAGCAGACCAGCCAGTGTCAGGCGTTGTTGGAGCGGACTCGGAGTAGCCAGCGTTGAGACCTATGACTTTGTTTGCGCCTACTTGAAAGCGTCCGTGTATCGGGGTAGACCCCGCGTCTACGAAAACAGAGGTGATTAATTTACGGCTTGCCGCAAAAGAAGCTTTTGTAAACCACGATAAAAATCACTGTACCCCAATACACCATCAAGCCAAGCGATGTCATATAGACCCATATCCTTACAGGCATGCTCTGAATCTTCGCAACGTCCTTTCTATAAACGCTTATAAAGCTATATCTATGCATCCTGGCGAATCTCTCGAAGGGCGAAATCGGTTCATGTTCAAACCTTTTCTTGTCCGACAGATAACGATCCATGAAGCTGATGCCATAACAACAAATGTACAAGCCGTTCACAAAGGCAGCGAGAAACGCATAAGCCCATAGCAACACCATATCTACCTGCATATTACTGTGACATCCCCCGCTTATAGATTACTTCACCTGCCCATTTACCGAACTCACCCACCTGGCTTCCACTTAAGTGCTCGTCAGACATGGTTCGTGGTCGCCCCCAACCACCGGGAGGATTGCTACCCCCCCTCCTCAATCAACTGAAGATACCAAAGTAATAATCTATAGCTCCGAGGGACAATACTAGCCAGTAAAACGTTAACGAGAAGCAGGTCGCGAATAGCCACACCTTCATGAACTTGCTTACAGGAGGATTGCTTATGCTAAAAACAAACTTAAAACTATATTTATGCATTCTTTCAAAGCAGTCGAAGGGGCTCAAGGATTCCTGCTTATAATCTGGCAGATCCGAGAAATATTTATCCATATACTTGATACCATGAAAACATATGAAAACCCCGTTGGCGAAGGAAATGAGGAATAGTCCGATAAATATGTCAATTATAAGCACTTTGTAAACAGACATCTAATCGTCTCGCCACTCGTATATCTTGAGACCCACATACTCACCGAGATCGCCGCCCATGCTCCCTCCTGAGTAAACGCCTATAGCCGCTCCGGTTACCGCATCAATCGCGACAACCGGAGTACCCAGAGTTACTCTAGCTGAGTAATACGGCTGATCTACTTACTCGAAATACACCTCTCGGGTACGGTGATTGAACACAATGGGCAACGGCATGGGGTGCAGGATCTCCGTTGCACCTATGAATCAACCCGCCTCTGACGAAAGCTTCGAGGTTGCGGCAAACTCCAGTTCTTTCTCCCGTTCGGCAATGGCTTTCTCCAGTTCGGGAGAGCGTTTGGCCCATTGTTCCGGAGGTATAGCCTGTGACCAAGCGATGGACTCCGGGCTGGCCAGGTCGGGGATGACGGCGAATTTCTTCTTGTGCAGCCAGTGGTAGACCATCGGGTTGAAGAGAGCCTGGCCTATACCCACGTCCCATAACAAGGTCAGAAGAAGCCCGTGGTGCTGTCGAGCCTTGTGAAACTCTTCGACAAAGATATCTCGCAGGCTTTTATCCCGGACGTGTGCGGGTTCCGGTACCGCTTCAGGGCCGATCTCCATGAAGCTGCGAATGCATTCCCACTGACGCATGGCCGCGATGCCGGGACCCGGGCTGACCATGATGGCCCAGCCTTCCTTGTTCATATGGAAGGGTTCGTCAATCTGATCCTTGTACGGAAACCACAACAGCAGTCCGCCCATCCTGGTGGCACCGAACTGGCCAATCATGGTCGCGCTGGGAGCGATGGCATGTACCCGCTCCCAGGGCACTGTCCACTCCTCACCTTCCGGCGTAACAATGCGGACTTCCCTGCGCTGGCGATGAAAGCGCAAGGGTGGCATCAGGGGGCGGCGATAAGCTTTGATATAGCCTTTCCAGAGAAAGCCCATCATGGCTAAGGCACCAATAGCAAACAGTATGGCCCCAAGGTAAATTTTATGAACCAACATATACAAGATCGAGCTCCCCCATATCAGGGTGCCCAAATAGCAGACAACCCATCCACCTGCCAAAGAAATGCTACCGACATCCAAATAGACTGCGTTTTTGCGCCAGATCATACCCAGCACATCGGAGGCCGGCTGGCCGGTAGGGATAGGCAGCGGAGAGAGGTGCTCCTGTTTCCATAACAGCCCGGACTTTACCTCACCTGCCTGCGGGGTCATGCTTTTTTCTCCCGCCGCAGCTTTCCCGGGAAATCGGTGCTCCAAAACAGGCTGTCGCTGGGCAGTGGCAATAAAACGATCTGTTTACGTGTGCCGCATTTCATTTATTGCTTATCCAGCCTGGTGCTGCTCCAGATCCACCAGCCGGCTGGTGGGGCCGTCCGCCTCAAGACGCTCGCGGATCAGCTCCGGCCAGCGGCTGCGTGAGCGGCGCTTGGCTATGGCGTACGTGAGGTTCTGTATGGCATTCATCGGCGCCAAAAATATGCCTCCAATCAACAGCACAAGATCATCTGCGCCGAGAAAGTTGCGTCCGTTGTTAGCTCTGTACTGGTTTTTTATATCCCGCCATTGCAAAC
Source organism: Halopseudomonas pertucinogena (assembly GCF_014646575.1). Classification (GTDB taxonomy): domain Bacteria; phylum Pseudomonadota; class Gammaproteobacteria; order Pseudomonadales; family Pseudomonadaceae; genus Halopseudomonas; species Halopseudomonas pertucinogena. Next base: position 148,076 of record NZ_BMNN01000006.1, read on the forward strand.
GCGCCCACTGGCCTCGACGCTTGCGCACTTCTAGCATGCTGTGATTGAAGACTGGCGATTCACAGGTGTTCCCCTCCTCATCGAACCAAGGACCGTTATCCATATAAGCCCGAAGGTATTCCCAGAAGCCCAGTTGCATGCGCAGGCTTTTGCCCAGCGGGGAGCCAAGATTGATCAATACCTGTTCTTCCGGATGAGCGTACCGATGCAGTAGAACCTCCAGCGCAGCATGGCCCATACGTCCGGTGTAAGGACCAACGGTATTCATGCTGTAAGCAGCGGCGGCGATGCCGTCCCAGGGGCTATGGTATAGCTTGCCGTCCTGCTCGAAGTACAACTCGCGGGTACGGCGATTGAACAATATGGGCAAGGGCATGGGGCGGAGAACCTCCCAGAGGAAAGGCAAGACCGCACACGCGATCGCTATGATAAGTGCCTGCAAAGCATTCTGAGGATTACCATGGTAATAAGCCAACATCGCCATTATTAGGAGAAAACCTCCCAACGCGCCTCCCAAGACACCAGTCAACATCCCGCGATGGACGCTGTCTCCATGCTCAATAGAAAGATAATGTTCCGTGTGCTCCTCTACGTCGGGCATGCACATCAGCGTAGCGCCAGTATGTTGATCAGTCTGCAGCGGATAGCCATCCAGAGCTTGGGCCAGGCGCTGGGATAGCGGACGAGCAGAATTATTGGCATGAGTTACCATCGTGATCCTTTCGGAGTGACAGTCGAGCCGTTACGGCGGATGGCGGTGCCGACATTATCTCCTATCGAACCTCACTTCGCCGTGAGCGAGTCGGCATTATCGACTATGCAAGGCTGAACCTCCCGTTGTCGCACCTATAGATCAACCCGCCTCTGACGAAAGCTTCGAGGTTGCGGCAAACTCCAGTTCTTTCTCCCGTTCGGCAATGGCTTTCTCCAGCTCGGGCGAGCGTTTGGCCCATTGCTCCGGAGGTAGAGACTGTGACCAAGCGATGGACTCGGGGCTGGTCAGATCGGGGATGACGGCGAATTTCTTGCGGGTCAGATAATCCAGTACGAAGACATTGAAAAAGAAGCTGAACAGACCAATTTCGATAATAGTACGTAGCCAGCCATTGGCTTTTATGCCTTCACGCATGTCGTGCATGAAGCTTTCCCAGATACCCATATGGCCATTATGCACTGGTGAAGGCTCTGGCACTGCTTCAGGTCCCACTTCCATAAAGCTGCGAATGCACTCCCACTGGCGCATGGCCGCAATACCCGGACCCGGGCTGACCATGATGGCCCAGCCTTCCTTGTTCATATGGAAGGGTTCGTCGATCTGATCCTTGTACGGAAACCACAACAGCAGTCCACCCATCTTGGCGGCACCGAACTGACCGATCATGGTCGCGCTGGGAGCGATGGCATGTACCCGCTCCCAGGGTACTGTCCACTCCTCTCCCTCTGGGGTGACGATGCGGACTTCGCGGCGTTGGCGGTGGAAGCGCAGGGGTGGCATCAGTGGGCGGCGGTAGGCCTTGATGTAGCCCTTCCACAGAAAGCCCATCATTACGCCACTAATTAATCCGATTAGAATCGCTGCTAAAAATATCCCTTGGAATAGTGCAAGCAGGATACCTCCAGCAAAAATCAACGACATTGAGTACAAGGTTACCCAGCCCCCTGATAGCGAGAGGCTGCCAATATCCAGATAAATATCGTTCTTTCGCCAGATCATACCCAGCACATCGGAGGCCGGCTGGCCGGTAGGGATAGGCAGCGGAGAAAGGTGCTCCTGTTTCCATAACAGACCTGTCTTTACATCACCTGCCTGCTGGGTCATGTTTTTTCTCCAGCCGCAGCTTTCCAGGGATATCGGCGCTTCGAAACAGCCTGTCGCTGGGTAGTGGCAATAAAACGATCTGTTTACGTGTACCGCATTTCATTTATTGTTCATCCACCCTGTTGCTGCTCCAGATCCACCAGCCTAGTGGTCGGACCGTCTGGCTCAAGGCGTTCACGGATCAACTCCGGCCAGCGGCTGCGGGAGCGCCGCTTGGCGATGGCGTAGGTGAAGTTCTGTACAGCATGGAATGGGAGGAAGAATATTCCGCCCAGCAACAGAATAACGTGAGCTCCTTTGAGAAAGTTACGTCCATTGTTGGCTTCGTATTCTTTCCTGATCAACCCCCAATACAAGCGCACCATTTGCCCTTTTGTCTGGTGAACGTCCAGCATGCCCAGGTTGAAACTTCTCGAGTCGGTCGGATTACCCTGCTCATCGAACCAGGGACCGTTGTTCATATAGGCTCGAAGATATTCCCAGAAGCCCAGCTGCATGGGCAGGCTCTTGCCCAAGGGGGACCCGAGATTGATCAACACCTGTTCTTCGGGATGGCCATACCGATGCAGGAGGGCTTCCAGTGCAGCGTGGCCCATGCGCCCTGTGTAGGGGCCAACGGTCTCCGCGCTGTAGGCGGCAGCGGCAATGCCGTCCCAAGGGCTGTGGTATAGCTGACCTTCCTGCTCGAAATACACCTCTCGGGTACGGCGATTGAACAGAATGGGCAGCGGCATAGGGCGCAGGATTTCCCAGAGAAACGATGGCACGAAGCAAACCACCGCGATCAAAAAGTACATCAGGGCGGTTCCAAGATCGTTGTCCAGTAAAAATATAACCGCAAAGACCCCAAAAAAAAACGAGCACATCCCACCCAAGGCACCACTCAACATCCCCCGGTGTGCGCTATCTCCATGTTCAATCGCAATATAGTGCTCCGTATGCTGTTCTACTTCGGGCATGCACATTAGCGCCGCACCGGTGGATCGGTCAGCCTGCAGCGGATAACCATCCAATGCCTGAGCCAGGCGCTGGGATAGTGGGTGAGCAGGATTGTTGATGTGGCACACCATTCGTGGATCCTTGATGAGTAACGGAGCGCGCAAAGGCGCAGGACTTGTCTCCTATCGCGCCTCATTTGGCCGTGAGCGAGTTGGCATTATCAACAAATGCCCGGGCTGAATCTCCTACCGCAGTGCCTCGCCTACCCGTTGCACCTATAGATCAACTGGCTCTGATGACGAAGCGAGTTTGGCGGTTGCGGCAGCTTCAAGGTCCTTCTCTCGCTCTGCAATGGCTGCCTCCAGTTCCGGCGAGCGCTTGGCCCATTGCTCCGGAGGTAAAGATTGGGACCAGGCGATGGACTCCGAGCTGGTCAGGTCGGGAATGACGGCGAATTTCTTCTTGTGCAGCCAATGGTAACCCATCGGGTTGAACAGGATCTGGCCTATACCCACGTCCCATAACAAGGTCAGAAGAAGCCCGTGGTGTTGTCGAGCCTTGTGAAACTCTTCGACAAAGATATCTCGCAGGCTTTCATCCCGGACGTGTGTGGGTTCCGGTACCGCTTCAGGACCGATCTCCATAAAACTGCGAATGCACTCCCACTGGCGCATGGCCGCAATACCCGGGCCCGGGCTGACCATGATGGCCCAGCCTTCCTTGTTCATATGGAAGGGTTCGTCAATCTGATCCTTGTACGGAAACCACAACAGCAACCCACCCATCTTGGCGGCACCAAACTGACCGATCATCGTCGCGCTGGGAGCGATGGCATGTACGCGCTCCCAGGGCACTGTCCACTCCTCGCCCTCCGGCGTAACGATACGGACTTCCCGACGCTGGCGGTGAAAGCGCAGGGGTGGCATCAATGGGCGGCGGTAGGCTTTGATATAGCCCTGCCACAGAAAGCCCATCATTACGCCACTAATTAGTCCGATAAGAATCGCTGCCAAAAATATCCCTTGAAATAGTGCAAGCAGGATACCTCCAGCAAAAATCAACGACATTGAGTACAAGGTTACCCAGCCCCCTGATAGCGAGAGGCTGCCAATATCCAAAAAAATATCGTTCTTTCGCCAGATCATACCCAGCACATCGGAGGCCGGCTGGCCGGTAGGGATAGGCAGCGGAGAGAGGTGCTCCTGTTTCCATAACAGACCTGCCTTTACCTCACCTGCCTGCGGGGTCATGTTTTTTTCTCCCGCCGCAGCTTTCCCGGGAAAACGGTGTTCCAAAACAGCCCGTCGCTGGGCAGTGGCAATAAAACAATCTGTTTACGTGTACCGCATTTCATTTATTGTTTATCCAGCCTGGCGCTGCTCCAGATCCACCAGCCGGCTGGTGGGACCGTCCGCCTCAAGACGCTCGCGGATCAGCTCCGGCCAGCGGCTGCGGGAGCGGCGCTTGGCGATGGCGTAGGTGAAGTTTTGTACAGCATGGAATGGGAGGAAGAATATTCCGCCCAGCAACAGAATAACGTGAGCTCCTTTGAGAAAGTTACGTCCATTGTTGGCTTCGTATTCTTTCCTGATCAACCCCCAATACAAGCGCACCATCTGCCCTTTTGTCTGGTGGACGTCCAGCATGCCCAGGTTGAAACTTCTCGAGTCGCTGGGATGACCCTGCTCATCGAACCAGGGACCGTTGTTCATATAGGCTCGAAGATATTCCCAGAAGCCCAGCTGCATGGGCAGGCTCTTGCCCAGCGGGGAGCCAAGGTTGATCAGCACCTGTTCCTCGGGATGGCCATACCGGTGCAAGAGGGCCTCCAGCGCAGCGTGGCCCATGCGCCCTGTGTAGGGGCCGACGGTGTCCACGCTGTAGGCGGCGGCAGCAATTCCGTCCCAAGGGCTGTGGTACAACTGGCCGTCCTGCTCGAAGTAGAGCTCCCGGGTGCGGCGATTGAACAGAATGGGCAACGGCATGGGCCGTAGGATCTCCCAGAGGAAAGCCGGGAGAAAGAATCCTAGAGCGATCAGCAAGGCCATCAATGCAGAATCGAGTCGGCCATCTAAGGCGAATGCAACCGCAAATAACAGAAACCCTCCTCCCAACATTCCACCCAAAGCACCGGTCAACATTCCCCGGTGGGCGCTATCTCCATGTTCAATCGCGAGATAATGCTCCGTATGCTCTTCCACTTCGGGTATACACATCAGCGCCGCGCCGGTGGATCGGTCAGCCTGCAGCGGATAACCATCAAGTGCCTGAGCCAGGCGCTGGGATAGCGGATGAGCAGGATTGTTGATAGTCATTTTCAGCTCAACTCAACGTCTATGGGGGGCAGTATCAAACCCTCAATGGGTTGGTAGGTCAATCGGCCTCGTATGGCAGCAAGACGGGAATAGCCTTCGTCGTGGTACGCCCGACGCAACGTGAGACCTGCCGGTTGCCGTACCACCCTGCCCCCTGTATCTGGGTCGAAAGGTATCGGGTCGCTTTCATCCCAGACCAACGGCACACACCGCCCTGTTGAGCGGAACAGATCCGCTTTCTGCTCCCACTCCTCTTCACCATCGAAGCTGATCATCCCTTGACGGTATTCCTGTTGACCGGGCAGATGCAGGATAAGCCGCACTTCGCGGATCATCCGGCCCGTGCGCGGGTTGATATCCTGCCAGCGCTCCAGGCTGAGCTGAACCGGCAGTACAATCTGATATAAGGCAGTCAAGGTGCCTGGGAGGCTCCGCGACCACTCGGCCGGGCGGGTCCCGAAGCGGGTCTGCTTAAGCCATTGCTCCAGTGGCTTGTCCTCCGTGAAGAACAGAGTTACCAGCCCGGCGACAATCGTGATAGCCAGTCCCACCAGACTTAGACGAAGGGGCAATGACAACACCCGCAATCCGGTGGCTAGGGCTTGTGCCTCGCCTGCTAGTACTGCCGTGCGTGCGATACGTAGGGCGCGCATAGCTTCCAGTGATAGCCGCGCGTAGGTCAGACTTGCTCCAGCCAAACCAGCATGAACAGCAGCACTATCCAGGTCGCCGGTTCGATATGCCGTCAGTGCACGCCAGCCAAAAAAGAAAATATCCATGCCCGCAGTGATGGCCTGAAACAGCATGGTAGCTGCACCAAACCCAAGCGCATTTGCTAATAACCGCCGGGCTTCTGGATTAGTATTGCCTGCGTGGGCTACATGTTGGACCCATTCCGCATCAGCCCAGTGCTGTAAGAGTGCGGAGGAAGCCGCCGCTGTGGTAGTGAACGCACTAGCCAACGCTAATGAGTTCTTTGCCGATAGTTCCCGCCACGCAGCCTCTCCCGCCTGCCCCAAATTCCACACCGACACCATTGCAATCAACGTCTTCAACGGCGCGTCGTTCAGCAGATCCTTGATATTATGCGGCAGCTCCAGACCGGCCTGTTGGCTACTGAGGGGCGGCAATGCCGGAGCCGGAGCCATTGCCGGGCGAGGTTTCAATTCAGGCATCGCGCGGCCGTATCCGGGCTGCGTGAAGTTGCGTACCGGCGGGGCGTCGGGGTTGGGTACTACGCGCAGATGCGGGATTCCGGCCTTGATTTGCGAAGCCAGCGGGCTTCGTGCCGGTTTGCCAGGGCCTCTAGCTCTATCAGCTCTACCCTGTTGGCGTTCGTGCGCCTCAATACGCCGCTCCAGGCTGCGTTTCTGTCCCTTGTTATGTGCCGTGCCGATCTGCGCTGTCATCCAGCGCAGTGCATCAGCGGGTGACAAGCTTTCTGCTTCCATAAGCTGCCTGCTGCGAGCCAGCATGGCTATCATCAGACTGTAAGTCAGACGATGGATTTCTTCTGGTAAGCTGCGCAGGCGTCCGCCTAATACCGGTGCGACGGCAGCAAACAGTGGTTCACCGCCCCCAGCCAAATGAAATTTCCCGAGATTTGCCGCGCCTAAATTGAGGGCGGCGGCGAAGGCTGCCGCTCGGGTTGTTGCGGCACCTACCCGAGCCAGATCGTCGGTGACGGCAGGCAGCGCATCCGGCACCTGTAACAATCGTTGCAGGTGAGCAGTATCAAGACGTTGGGTCAGGCCGAGGACAGACCATAGCAGCCAGGGTTGGCCCTTGACCTGAGCCGGATCTAGGGCATGCTCGATGGCTTTTACACCTGGAGAAGTCGCGGCGGGGCCGGTAAATGCAGCGGCAAAGCTGGCCTCCAGAAGCTCACGGGCGGCGGGCTGGGTGATGTCGAAGTGTTCACAGGCGCTTTCCAGGCTGTGGGGAGCGCTCTCGCCCAGTGTGGCGAACCAGTTGGACCATAAATCAGCCAGACGTAAGTGGTCTGCTTCCAGCGACTGCGTTTCCCGTGTTTGCTCCTCTAGAATGCTCTGCATATGCGGCAGATCAATAATGGATGCGAGCCGCCCGCGTATCTTCTCATCGCTGTTGCCCATGGACCGCACAATGGCGGCGATCGACCAATCTTCCATCCGGTGCCTATGCAGACTCTCAAAGGCCCGGGCGCGGGCGCGCATGAGACCGGCAATATCGAAAAGGACTCCCCAGGGGTCGTCCAGCACAGCGAAATGTTGCTGCTCACAACGTTGCATCTGTTTCAGCGGTGGATCTTGCAACAGCCAGTAGCGCGGCTCTGGCGCGCAACTCCAGCGGAAGTTCTCGGGCCGCATGTCGCCTGACTGGGGATGCAGGCTTTGTACTGGCCCACTGAACGGCGCTACCCCTGGCACGATTTCCCGCATCAGCCGTTGGCGTAAAGCCGGTTGTTGCTCAACCATGCCGAAGATCTCAGCACTCCACTGACAGGGAGACCAACACAAACGTACCGGCGAGCCGGCCGCCAGTATCAGGTAGGCCCGTGAAGTCCCATCTTTCAATCCGCCACCGCGCCCGCTGGATGTCAGCAGTGAACCGCTGACTTCATATTCGCTTAGTTCATTAAGCGCCTCGTCCCATAGATACAGCCATCCATCACGCAACATGCGTGGTACATAGCCCATTGGATGGTCATGCAGTTGCGGATGATCGGGACCGAGTTCGGGAAACAGACCTTTCAGGGCCGGCAGACCGAACTTCGCAGCATCAAGGCTGGCAGGGTTCTGGGGGGCAATGGGGCCAATGGCATAACGCACCGGCAACACTGCAGCCAGCAGAGGGCAGGCGGCAGCTTGTAACCGCCCGGGCATAGCAACTGGTTGATTCATAAAGCTGCCTCCTGCGCTGCTTCATGGTTGCAGGCAAGCGCCTCCAGCAGCGGCCAATCCAGTGTAAATGTTGCGGCCGTGCCATCATCGAGATCTCTACAATCGTTCATCGGCAGCGGGTTCTTCCATATCCTGCAGGCGTTCCCCTTATAGCGCGCCCATATTTCATGAATGCCGTGCCAAAACCCGTCGGGCCAAACGGCGTCAGCGTGCCAAGCGTTCACCAGAGGGCGAGCGTCCGCCAGTCGCAACCAGTATTCACGACCATCCGGTGACTGGATCTTCAGCCGGCGCCGCAATAATTCATATAGTCGGCCCTGCCCCACCTCTGTTTTTAACCAGACGGCGCTTTCCAACATCGTCGAGCCGCGCAACCAATCGGTATGCAAGCGGCTGCCCTCGTCTGCCTCCAGAAGAATCGGACCAACGTCTGCCAGTGCTTCATACGGGGTGCCAGACAGCAATGGACTCAAACTGTGTTCTGAATAGGTATGGCTCAACCAGACAAGGGCATCACGCTGGAGAGCTCCGTCAACCAACAACGCCCCTTTACTCATGTCTCTGCCTCCGCCCGGTCGGCAACTGGCTCACACACTTCACATAGTCCGCTTGTTGCAAGCATGAAAGCCCGTCTCTGTTTAAGTAGTGCCTCCGCAGAGATGGAGTTAGGAAGGGATTGGAGCATCTGTCCTGCCGCCGCCGATTGGGCACGCGAACCCACCAGCGGACCAAGTATCTTGAGCCCACTCCCCTGCCCCGGACTCCCTCCTGCGTTCTGCCGAATGGTCGGCCCCACGACCGTCACCCCAGCCGGCGTGATGCGGATAAAGCTGCCGCCCGCGCTGAGTGTCAGCTCGCTATCCGCTTCGATCACCATTTTCTGTCCGGCCTTCAGGTGTATCTCGCGGCCGGCCTTGGTCAGTTGGGAGCCACCTGCTTTCAGATGCTGACTTCCGGCGACGGTCAGATGGTCGTCGGCCTTGATCTCGGTTTTGCGGTCGGCGTGGGTGGTGTGGTGTTCTTCGGCCAGGTTCTCGGTGTAGCGATTGGCTTCGATGCGTTCGTGGCGTTCGTTGCCGACGCGGATGGTCTGGTCGTGCTGGATGTTCTGGTCCCAGTCGCGCTGGGCGTGGATGAAGATCTGTTCCTCACCGGCCTTGTCTTCGATGCGCAGTTCGTTGAAGCCGTTGCCGCCGGGGCTGCTCAGGCTCTTGAAGACGGTTCGGGTCTTGTGCTCGGGCAGCTCATAGGGCACCGGGTGGGCGCTGTTGTACAAGCAGCCGCTGACCAGTGGCTGGTCCGGGTCGCCTTCGAGGAAGCTGACCAGCACTTCCATGCCGATACGCGGGATGGTGACGCTGCCCCAGTGGTTGCCGGCCCAGTTGCTGGCGACTCTTAGCCAGCAGCTGGTGTTGGCGTCGGCCTGGCCTTCGCGGTCCCAGTGGAACTGGACCTTGATGCGGCCTTGGTTGTCGCAGTGGATTTCTTCGCCTTCGGGGCCGGTGACGGTGGCGGTTTGGGTGCCCAGGACTTTTGGTTTGGGGTGCTCGAGGGCTGGGCGGTGGGGGGTGGCCCAGGGGGTGGCGTGGAAGTGGTTGCGGTAGCCTTGGGTGAAGCTGGGATCCCCCTCTCCCCAGCCCTCTCCCGCGAGGGGAGAGGGAGTAAAATCGGTGCCGGCCGGTAACTCTGAGCTGGTTATAGATTCCTCAAGAACCTGCGGCTGTTTGCCTTCGTGATGTAGCTCGGTGATGAGCCAGAGGTCGTTCCAGTTGGTTCTTGGGTGGCCCTGCAGTTCGAGGAAGTGGCCGCTGCGCAGGGTCGGCTGGTCGCTGTGGGCGGTGGCCTGGTGGTAGTCGCTGCGGTGACGTTCCAGGGTGCGCTGGGCCAGGTGTTTGCCGCGGCTGCGGTCGGTGAAGCGGCCGGGGTAGTCGTAGTCTTCCAGGTCGGGCAGTTGCTCGGTCCGGGCCTGGCTTTCCAGCTGCAGACGGGCTTTGTTGTGGTCGTAGTCGCGGCGGGTGACGCGGCTGGTGCGGGTTTCCAGTCTTACGCCGAAGCGCTTGATCACCGGCTCATCGGCGACCATGCCGTTGCCCTGGTCGAAGCTGACCGGGGCGAGGCGGGGGAATACGGTCTGGTCGTCGCCGAACACCAGCAGGTGGCCGTCCTGGCTGTGACGGAAGTGGTAGTGAATGCCCTCTTCCTCGCACAGGCGCTGGATGAAGTGCAGGTCGCTCTCGTCGTACTGGGTGCAGTAGTCCCGCTCGGGATACTCGCTGCCGAGCTGGAACTGGAAGGCGTCGCTCTGGATACCATGGTCTTCGAGTACCCGGCTGATGATCTGAGGTACGGTCAGATGCTGGAAGATGCGCTGGTTGTGGCGCAGGGACAGGTAGTGCAGGTGCGGTACCAGCTCCAGCCGGTAGCGGGTCATGCGCTTGCCGGATTCGCCGATGGCGGCATGGTGGATCAGTCCGTGCAGGCCGGTGCCGTTGCCCAGATCGAGCCAGGCGTTGTGCTGCAGCAGCGCTTCCAGGTCCAGATCCGGCTGGTCGCTGACCAGCTGCAGTTCGATACGGTAGCACTGGCTGATCGCCTCGCGGGCACGGAAGGCCAGTACCTTGAAGTCGTGGTCGATGCCCGGCAGGGTCAGGGTGAAGTGTGGTTCGTCGGCGGGAGCAAACATCCAGAGGTCCTTGTCTGATAACGGTCCTGCCGTTACAGCGGTTTACGGCCCCTGCATTATTCCCTATCGCGTCACTGCTCGCTGTGAGCGAGTCGGCATTATCGATCATCCATAAAAAAGGGGCTTCGTTTTCACGAAGCCCCCTCTTCTGCAACAGTCCGGAATCAACCCAGCGATTTGACCGCTTCGATCATCTGAACCATCACTTTCTGCGCGTCGCCATAGACCATGGAGGTATTCTCGGCGAAGAACAGTTCGTTCTCCACGCCGGAGTATCCCTTGCCCTGACCACGCTTGACCACGTAGGCCTGACGCGCCATGTCGACGTTGAGAATCGGCATGCCGTAGATCGGGCTGGACTTGCGATGACGGGCGGCCGGGTTGACCACGTCGTTGGCACCCAGAACGATGGCCACGTCGGCCTGCGGGAAGTCCTCGTTGATGTCTTCCAGGTCATAGATGATGTCGTAAGGCACACCCGCTTCGGCCAGCAGCACGTTCATGTGGCCGGGCATGCGACCGGCAACCGGGTGGATGGCGAAGGCCACGTCCACACCCTGCTTCTGCAGCAGCTTCACGAACTCGTACAGCTTGTGCTGGGCCTGGGCCACTGCCAGGCCGTAGCCCGGAACAATGATCACCTTGCTCGCGTAGTACATGGCAATGGCTGCGTCGGAGGCATCAGCCGACTTCATGGTGCCTTCAATCTCGCCACCATCCTCGTCACTGCCGCCAAACTGGCTGAAGATGATGTTGCTGACCGGACGGTTCATCGCCTTGGCCATCATCAGCGTCAGCAGCGTACCCGCGGAACCGACCACCGTACCAGCGATGATCATCGCCGGGTTCTGCAGCACGAAGCCTTCGAAGGCCACGGCCAGACCGGTCAGGGCGTTGTACAGGGAGATCACTACCGGCATGTCGGCGCCGCCGATCGGCGTGGTCAGCAGCACACCCAGTGCCAGAGCGAGCACAAAGAACAGCGCGATCAGCGGGAAGGAAATGCCACCTTCGAGCCCGGTCACTACAATGTAGGCACCCAGAGCCAGCGAGCCGAGGAACAGGACCAGGTTGATGATCTGCTGTGCAGGCAGGCGAAGCACGCCATTCATGCGGCCATCAAGCTTGGCCCAGGCAATCAGCGAGCCGGACAGCGCTACCGCGCCGATCAGACCGCCCAGCACTGCCAGTACCGATACCACAGCCCCATGGGACTGGGCGTTACCGGAGAACAGCTCGGTCGCGGCAATTGCGGCAGCCGCACCGCCGCCCATACCGTTGTACAGGGCGACCATCTGCGGCATGTCGGTCATGGCGACCTTCTTGCCGCTGTACCAGGCCCAGCCCAGGCCCAGGCCCAGTGCGATCAGTACCAGCGCCACGTTCATGGTCAGGTATTCTTCGGCAGCCGGACGAACGTCGAAGCCATACAGGAAGGCAGCCAGTACCGCCAACACCATGCCGACACCGGCAATCAGGATACCCGAGCGCGCAGTGACCGGGCTGGCCATGCGCTTGAGGCCGTAGATGAACAGCAGTGCCGCAAGAAAGTAGGCACCGTGGATTATGTATTCAATCATCTGTTGTTATTCCTTGTCCGCTGTTCCCGGGCGCTTGTCGCTGGGCTTGAACATTTCCAGCATGCGCTCGGTTACTACATAGCCGCCGGCGGCGTTACCCGCGCCGAGCAGCACACCAAAGAAGCCAATCACCTGCTCCAGGGTCGAGCCGGCGTTGAGCAATGCCCACATGGCGCCGACCACCACGATACCGTGGACGAAGTTGGAGCCGGACATCAACGGAGTGTGCAGAATGGACGGCACCTTGCCGATGATTTCATAGCCGGTGAAAGCCGCCAGCATGAAGATGTACAGGGCGACAAAGCCGGTAATGGTTACTACTGGATCCATGAGATTATCCCTCGGCTGATTCGATGGCCTTGCGAGCGGCCTCGTTACGGATTTCACCGGCATGAGTCAGCACCGCACCGGCCAGAATCTCGTCTTCCCAGTCGATGGCCAGCTCGCCATCCTTGACCATCAGGCCGACCAGGTTCTGCAGGTTGCGGGCATACGGCTCGGAGGCGTGCTCGGCCAGGCGGCTGGGCACGTTGAGCGGCGCGACAATGGTCGCCGGCCCGACTTCAACGGTTTCACCCGGTACGGTCAGCGGAGTATTGCCACCGCCCTCGCCTGCCAGATCGATGATCACCGAGCCGGGTTTCATGCCCATGATCTGGGCTTCGCTGATGATCTTCGGGCTCGGACGGCCAGGGATCGCCGCTGTGGTGATCACCGCGTCGGCCTGCTGGATATGACGGGTAATGACCTTCTCGACCTGGGCCTTTTCCTCATCGGTCAGTTCGCGGGCGTAGCCGCCTTCACCGCTGGCGGAGACGCCGGTGTCGACAAACTTGCCGCCCACCGATTCGACCTGTTCCTTCACCTCGGCACGCACGTCGTAGCCTTCGATCATCGCACCCAGACGCTTGGCGGTAGCCAGCGCCTGCAGGCCGGCAACACCGGCGCCCATGACCAGCACCTTGGCCGGACGCAGGGAGCCAACGGCGGTGGTCATCATCGGCAGAATACGGTTGAGGCTGGTCGCCGCCATCAAACCGGCTGAGTAGCCAGTCAAGGCAGCCTGGGAGGACAGCGCGTCCATGGCCTGGGCGCGCGTGATGCGCGGCACCAGCTCCATGGCGAAACAGGTGATCTGACGATCACGCAGCGCCTTGACCACTTCCGGCTCACGGTGCGCGTAGATGAAGCTGCAAAGAACCGTGCCTGGTGCCATCTTCTCGATGTCGGCCACAGTGGGGGGTTGAACGCTGAACACCAGGTCGGAACTGACCGGTGCGGAAGCGATTTTCACGCCTTCCTTTTCATATGCGCTATCGGGAATTCTTGCAGCCTGGCCTGCGCCGGATTGCAGAGAGCATTCGATGCCCATTTTCGCCAGTTTACTGGCGACGGATGGGACCAGGGCGACGCGTTTTTCGTGTTCGCGTGTTTCCCCGGGAACAAACAGACTGACCGGCATGGAGTCTCCTTCACCTATTGTTTGTCTTGTTCAAGCCAAAAAACGCCGGCAAGCATACACCAAATGCCATTGGACTTTCGTAGTTGTTTTGAAACTTTTTTGGATTCGCTTTCGCGTATTTATCCTGAAAGGACTCGCCGATGCGGGGAAATATCAGTTTTTCTGCGTATTTCCAGTGAGTTACGCCGAAAACATGACGTCTTGTCAGAAGCCGAGAATGACCAGCCAGAGCGGCAGGGTCAACGCAGCGAGCAGTGTCGAGAGGAAAATAACCGAGCTGATGATGCGGGTATCAGTGGCTCCCATGGCGAACGCAAGCACGTTCACCCCCGTCGGGCAGGCCGCCATCAGCACCAGCACCGCATGGGCGGTCGGATTCAGACCGGGAAGCAGACTCCCGGCGCCAAGCATCATGGCGGGGAACGCCACCAGCTTGGCCAGGGTGAGCAGCAACATGCTGCCGCTGAGGTGCAGCCGGTAGCCGGACAGGCTCATGCCAAGCATCAGCAGTGCCACCGGCAACGCGGCCGCGGCAAGCAGCTCGATCAGTCGCCACAGCGGATCGGGAATGGTCAGGCCGGAAAGATTCACCAGCGCTCCGAGTGCCAGGCCGATGATCAACGGGTTGGCAAGGCTGGCGAGCAGATTCCGCCAGTTGACCCCCTCGCCGTCTCCCCAGAAGGCGTTGTACAGACTTTGCAGGGTAAACAGGACAAGACTGTGGAACACCAGGATCGCGAACAGGTAGACCAGACTGTCGATGCCCAGCATCACGGTGATGATGGGAATCCCCACCAGCACATTGTTGGAGTAGCTGGCGGCCAGCCCCATTGACGAAGGGCGCCCCAGCCGACGGTGCATGAGCAGGTTGACGCCCACGAACAGGCTGATGGCAGGAAGATAATAGAGCAGCAACAGCTGCGGTGACATGGCCTCCGCGAGATCCGCCCTGGCAAGGCCGGAGAACAGCAGCACCGGCATGAACAACTTGAAGGTGATCACACCGAGGGTCCTGCCGCCATCGGCAGGAATCACACCGCGCGCGCCGAAGAGCCAGCCGAGCAGGATGAGACCGAAGACCGGAATCAGGGCGTTGAGCACTACCATCAAGATCTCCCAGACAGCGCGGAACCCGGGTTCCGGTAAAGCCGACAAGCTTAGCACGCGAGGCTCTGGATGGCAGTTTCCATCGCAGCGGCTACTCTCAGGTTTCCACTGCATACAAGGAACCCCCATGAACGCCGTTATCGACTTTCTCAATAACATCTTCTGGAGCTACATCCTCGTCTACGGCCTGCTGGCGGTGGGCGCGTTCTTCACCCTGCGGCTGGGCTTCATCCAGTTCCGCCATTTCGGGGAAATGGTCCGGGCCATCGTCGGCGCCCGGCAGAGCGACAAGCACGGTATTTCCCCGTTCCAGGCGCTGTGTACCAGCCTCGCCTCGCGGATCGGCACCGGCAATATCGCCGGCGTGGCCGTGGCTCTCTATCTGGGCGGCCCAGGTGCGATCTTCTGGATGTGGGTGGTGGCGCTGGTGGGCATGGCCACGGGTTACGCCGAGAGCACCCTCGCGCAGCTCTACAAGGTCGAGGACCGCCGGGGCCAGTATCGCGGCGGCCCGGCCTTCTATATCGCCAGGGGTTTGAAGGCGCCCTGGGCGGGTGCGATCTTCGCTGTCAGCCTAATCCTGTCCTTCGGTCTCATATTCAACGCCGTACAGGCGAACTCCATTGCCGATGCCATGGAAAATGCTTTCGGATTGCAAAAGGTCTGGGTTGGTGTCGCCCTGGCCTTTCTGGCCGGGTTGGTAATCTTCGGCGGCCTGCGGACCATTGCCCGCTTTGCGGAGTATGTGGTGCCTTTCATGGCGGGCGCCTATGTATTGATGGTGTTCTATGTGCTGGCGGTTAACATCGCGGATGTCCCAGGGGCCTTCATGTCGATTCTCCGCGGGGCCTTCGGTCTGGAGGAGGCTGCTGGAGGCGCCGCCGGCTCCATGACAGCGGCCATGCTGAATGGTATCAAGCGTGGGCTATTCTCCAACGAGGCCGGCATGGGGTCGGCACCCAACGTGGCGGCAACAGCCACACCGGCGCCCCATCACCCCTCCTCCCAGGGTCTGGTCCAGGCGGCTGGGGTCTTTCTCGACACCATCGTCATCTGCACCGCAACGGCGATCATGATCCTGCTATCGGGCGTTCTCGAGTCGGGCAACGGTGTTACCGGCATCCAGTTGACCCAGCAAGCGCTGGCGGTACATGTCCGAGAGGCCGGCAATGTCTTCGTCGCCATCGCTATCCTGTTCTTCGCATTTACTTCCATCGTGGCGAACTACACCTATGCGGAAAATGCGCTGATTTACCTCGGGGCCGGAAACACGCTGGGGCTTACGCTGTTGCGCATCGTTGCGCTGGCGATGGTGGTCTGGGGCGCAAGGGAGGCCGTACTCACGGTATTCAACGCCGCCGATGCCTCAATGGGGCTGATGGCGACGATCAACCTGATCGCGATAGTGCTGCTGTCGGGGACCGTCAGCAAGCTGACCAGAGATTACTTTGCCCAGCGCAGACAGGGATTGGTACCGCGCTTCAGGTCGGCTGATTTTCCGGAGCTGGATCGGCAGCTGGATAACGACATCTGGCGATAGGGCGATAGAAACGAGGCTGCCTGCTGCGGTAGTGCCCAGCAGGCAGCGTCGAGGTCAGTCCTTCAGGCGCCAGGTAGTGACGCCCTTGCTATCCTCCAGAACCACGCCCATGTCCGCCAACTGGTCACGGATGCGGTCTGATTCGGCCCAGTTCCTGTCAGCCCGAGCCTGCAGGCGGGCCTCGATCAGCGCTTCGACCTGCGCCTCGTCCACCTTGCCCACCACGCCGGCATGCAGGAACTTGTCCGCGTCCAGCTGCAGCAGACCAAGGACGGCGGCCTGCTCGCGCAGACGCGCTCCCAGTCCGGCGGCGGCTGCCGGGTCGGATTCCTTCAGCCGGTTCACCTCCCGTGCCATTTCAAACAGGACGGCGCAGGCCTCCGGGGTGTTGAAGTCATCATCCATTGCCTTGCAGAAGCGGGCGACAAACTCCTCACCTCCTTTGGCAGGAACCTCGGGTAAACCCTTGAGCGCCCGGTAAAAACGCTCCAGCGCGCCGCGGGCTTCACGGAGGTTGTCCTCGGAATAGTTGATGGGGCTGCGATAGTGGCTGGCCACCAGCAGATAGCGCACCACTTCCGGGTGATACTTTTCCAGCACATCACGGATGGTGAAGAAGTTGCCCAGGGACTTGGACATCTTCTCGCCGTCCACCCGCACCGCGCCGGCATGCATCCAGCTCATCGCGTAGGGTTTGCCAGTGGCCGCTTCGCTCTGGGCGATCTCGTTCTCGTGGTGCGGGAACACCAGGTCCGGACCGCCACCGTGGATATCGAAGGTATCCCCCAGGCAGCAAGTGGACATGACCGAGCACTCGATATGCCAGCCGGGACGGCCTTCACCCCAGGGGGAAGACCAGCTCGGCTCGCCGGGCTTGGCACCTTTCCAGAGCACGAAGTCCAACGGGTCTTCCTTGGCCTCGTCAACCTCGATGCGGGCACCGATCTTCAGGTCCTCGATCCGCTTTCGCGACAGCTTGCCGTACTCGGCAAACCGGCCGACCCGGTAGTACACGTCGCCGTTGCCCGGGGCGTAGGCGTAACCCTTGTCGATCAGCGTCTGGATCATCGCGTGCATGCCGTCGATGTGCTCACTGGCACGGGGCTCCTGATCCGGGCGCAGTACGCCCAGTGCGGCCTCGTCCTCATGCATGGCGGCAATCATGCGCTCTGTCAGCTGCTGGAAGGTTTCGCCGTTCTCCGCAGCGCGCCGGATGATCTTGTCATCGATATCGGTGATATTGCGCACATAGGTCAGGTCGTAGCCCCTGGCGCGCATCCAGCGCGCCACCACGTCGAAGGCTACCATCACCCGGGCATGGCCGATATGGCAGAAGTCATATACGGTCATACCGCAGACGTACATGCGCACCTGGTTGTCCACCAGCGGGCGCAGCGGCTCCTTGGCCTTGCTCAGGGTGTTGTAGATCTGCAGTGTCATCGCTTATTGCCCCCAGGAGTCGCGCAGGGTCACAGTGCGGTTGAACACCAGATTGCCCGGACGCGAGTCCTTGTTGTCGGCGCAGAAGTAACCCTCCCGCTCGAACTGGAAGCGGTCCTCCGGCGTGGCGCCGGCCAGCGACGGCTCGGCTCTGCACCCCTTGAGCACGACCAGTGACTCGGGGTTGATGTTGTCGAGGAAGCTGCCGCCCTCTTCCGTCTTGTCCGGATTGGCCTCGGTGAACAACCGGTCGTACAGGCGCACTTCACACTCCACGCTTTCCGCAGCCGGCACCCAATGAATGACGCCCTTCACCTTGCGCCCCTCGGGGTTCTTGCCCAGGGTGTCCGGGTCGTAGGAGCACAGCAGCTCGACAATGTTGCCGTCCGCATCGGTTACCGCCTCGTCTGCGCGGATCACATAGCTGCCACGCAGACGCACCTCGCCACCGGGCACCAGGCGCTTGTAGCCCTTGGGCGGATCAACCATGTAATCGTCCCGATCGATATAGATCTCGCGACTGAACGGCAGCGTGCGCTCGCCCATGTCCTGCTTCGGATGGCGGGGCAGCGTCAGTTGCTCTACCTGGCCTTCCGGGTAATTGGTGATGGTGACCTTGAGCGGCCGCAGGACGCACATGGCGCGCGGCGCGTTGTTGTCCAGGTCGTCACGGATGCAGAACTCCAGCATGCCCATGTCGACCACTGCATCGGAGCGGGTAACGCCGATACGCTCGCAGAATTCGCGGATGGAAGCCGGCGTGTAGCCGCGACGGCGGAAGCCGCTGATGGTGGACATCCGCGGATCATCCCAGCCGGTCACATGGCCTTCGTCCACCAGCAACTTGAGCTTGCGCTTGCTGGTGATGGTGTAGTTGAGGTTCAGCCGGGCAAATTCGTACTGGCGCGGTTTGGCCGGCACCGGCAGGTTGTCCAGGAACCACTCATACAGCGGGCGGTGGTCCTCGAACTCGAGAGTACAGATCGAGTGGCTGATGTGCTCGATGGCGTCGGACTGGCCATGGGTGAAGTCATAGCTGGGATAGATGCACCATTTGTCACCAGTCTGGTGGTGATGGGCATGGCGGATCCGATACAGAATAGGGTCCCGCATGTTCATGTTCGGTGAGGCCATGTCGATCTTCGCGCGCAGCGCACGGGCCCCATCGGGGAATTCGCCGGCCTTCATGCGCTGGAACAGATCGAGGTTTTCCTCGACGCTGCGGTCGCGGAACGGGCTGTTCTTGCCCGGCTCGGTCAGGTTGCCACGGTATTCACGGGCCTGCTCCGGCGACAGATCACAGACATAGGCCTTGCCTGCCTTGATCAGTTCGATGGCCCATGCATACAGCTGGTCGAAGTAATCCGAGGCATAACGCACGTCGCCGTCCCACTGAAAGCCCAGCCAGCGCACGTCTTCCTTGATGGAGTCGATGTATTCCTGCTCTTCCTTGGCCGGGTTGGTATCGTCGAAACGCAGATGGCAGACCCCGCCGAACTCCTTCGCCAGACCAAAGTTCAGACAGATCGACTTGGCATGACCAATATGCAGATAGCCGTTGGGCTCCGGCGGAAAGCGCGTCACTATCCTGGTGTGCTTGCCGCTCTGCAGGTCTGCCTGCACGATCTGACGCAGAAAGTGGGCGGGTGGCGTGGTTTCCGGTTTATTCATAGGTGCTTCGGGACTCATCCAAGAGGGTGTGGTTGGGCAGTGTAAAAAATGACGCCTATCATACCCTAAACTCGAGGATGCCTGAATCAGCCCCAGCTGATAGCATTGCACTCCTTCATTCAACCCGTACAAACAAGGCGAGGATCAATCGCATGGTCAAGCTGCATACCAACTTCGGCGTCATTACCCTGGAACTCTTCGCCGACAAGGCACCGGAAACCGTCGAGAACTTCAAGCAGTACGTGCGTGACGGCCATTACGACAACACCATCTTCCACCGGGTGATCAACAATTTCATGATCCAGGGCGGCGGCTTCGAGCCGGGCATGGTGCAGAAGGATACCCGCGCGCCGATCAAGAACGAAGCCAACAACGGCGTCGGCAACACCGTTGGCACCGTCGCCATGGCCCGCACCATGGACCCGCATTCGGCCAGCGCCCAGTTCTTCATCAACGTTGCCGACAACAGCTTCCTCAACCATACCGCCCAGACCACCCAGGGCTGGGGTTATGCGGTGTTCGGCAAGGTCAGCGAGGGCATGGATGTGGTAGAGAAGATCAAGGCAGTACGTACCACCAGCCGCGCCGGCCATCAGGACGTGCCTGCGGACGACGTGGTCATCGAGCGCGCCGAACTGGTCGAGTAATACCTGCAGATGCGCTGTCTGTTCATCTCGGATCTGCATCTTGAAGCACAACGCCCGGACATCACCCGGGCGTTTCTGCGTTTTCTCCAGGAGCGTGCCAAGGGAGCTGGCGCTCTCTACATACTGGGCGACTTCTTTGAAGTCTGGCTCGGGGACGACAACCCCGACCCGCTGGCAGACGAAATCAGCGCGGCCCTGCTCGCCCTGTCGCGCGCCGGTACTTCCATATATGTCATGCATGGCAACCGGGATTTCCTCATCGGCCGGGACTTCTGCCGCCGCTCCGGCTGCATCCTGCTCCGCGACCCAACCGTCATCAGGCTGAACGGCGAGCGGGTACTGCTGATGCACGGGGACAGCCTGTGCATCGATGATACCGGGTACATGCGCATGCGCCGCTGGCTGCGCAACCCGGCGAGTCTGTTCATCCTGCGCCACCTGCCCCTGCAGACCCGCCACCGCATCGGTCGCAAGCTGCGCAACGAAAGCCAGCAGCGTACTCGTTACAAGGCGCTGGATATCACCGATGTCAATCAGGACGAGGTGATCCGGGTAATGCGCGAACACAGGGCCACCACCCTCATCCATGGCCACACCCACCGCCCGGCAGTGCATTCGCTGGAGGTGGATGGCCAGACTGCACAGCGGATTGTTCTGGGGGACTGGGACAAGGATGGCTGGGCGCTGGAGGTGGATGGGGATGGGGATGGGGATGGGTATCGGCTGGGGAGTTTCGGGTTGGGTTGAAGGTGTTTTTTCCTGATGAGCTTCTCGCCCCCCCCGGCCACAAAAACAAAACCCCCGGCTCTCTCGAACCAGGGGTTTCACTTACCGCTTCAAGCCTGTCGTTTACAGCTTGCTGGTCAGCTCCGGTACGATCTCGAACAGATCGCCCACCAGACCGTAATCGGCTACCTGGAAGATCGGCGCTTCCTCGTCCTTGTTGATCGCAACAATGACCTTGGAGTCCTTCATGCCCGCCAGGTGCTGGATGGCACCGGAGATGCCGACGGCGATGTACAGCTGCGGCGCAAC
>NZ_BMNN01000007.1 GCF_014646575.1 Halopseudomonas pertucinogena
TTGAGCAGCTTGGCGATGGCCAGCGAGTTCAGGTCGTCGTTGCTCTCGACCAGAATGGCGCGGTCGGCACCCAGTGCCAGGGCGGTACGCAGCTGCTCCTGGGCCGCGGTCGGGCCCACGGTGACCGCAACGATCTCGGTGGCGACACCCTTTTCCTTCAGGCGTACGGCTTCTTCCACGGCGATTTCGCAGAAGGGGTTCATGGACATCTTGACGTTGGCGAGGTCGACACCGCTGTTGTCCGCCTTGACGCGAACCTTGACGTTGTAGTCAACCACGCGCTTTACGGCGACGAGGATTTTCATGGACGTTAGTCCTCCGCAAGTCTGTGAAACGCCACCATGGAGCGGCGCATGACATTAAAAGGGGCCTTAGCATACCGGTCGCTTTTCCTGACCGATAGTACCTTGAGGCTGAATTTACGATGAATTGACCGGGAAAACAGGACAAAAGCCTGTTTCCCGATCAGGGCTGTGGCCTCAGGCAACAACCAGCTGGTTGGAATAGGCTTCCAGGTGATGATCGTCATCACCGAACTGGTGGCTGATCATGACCAGGCGCTTGGCGTAGTGGGCGCCGTTGTACTCCCAGGTCATGGCGATGCCGCCATGCAGCTGGATGCACTGTTCGGCCACGTAACGGGCAGCGCGGTTGACGATGAACTTGGCGGCGGACAGCTTGGCGCTGCGCTCGTCGTTGTCTTCGTCATCGGCCAGACAGGCCGCCAGAATGGCCATGGAGGTGGCCCGCTCCAGCTCGCTGACCATGTCCACCATGCGGTGCTGCAGTACCTGGAACTTGCCGATCGGCACGCCGAACTGCTTGCGGGTCTTCAGGTAATCCAGGGTCAGGTCGCAGGCCACGCGCATGGCGCCGACGGCTTCGCCGCACAGGGCGGCGATGGCACGCCCGCTCTGGTAGCGGATGGCGTCGTAGGCATCGCCGGCGCTGCCCAGCAGTTCACCCTGGACGTTGTCCAGGAACAGCTCGCAACCCTTGCGGCCATCCATGGTGGAGTACACGCGGCGGCTGACACCCTGAGCGTTCGGGTCGATGATGAACAGGCTGATGCCCTGCTGGTCACGCACGTCACCGGCGGTGCGGGCGGAAACCAGGATCTTGCCGGCAGTGTGGCCGCCGATCACCACGGCCTTGCGACCGCTCAGGCTCCAGCTGCTGCCGTTCTGGCGGGCAGTGGTCTGCACGTCGAACAGGTTGTAGTGGCTGCTCGGCTCTTCCAGAGCCACGGCGGCCTGCAGTTCGCCGCTGGCGATGGCGCCCAGCAGTTCTTCCTTCTGCTGGTCATTGCCCAGCTGGCCGATCAGACCGCCGGCCAGGATGACCGACTCCATGTAGGGCTCCAGGCAGATGCCACGGCCCAGCTGTTCCATGATCAGCATGGTTTCCACGCCGCTGCCGCCGAAACCGCCCAGCTCCTCGGAGAAGGGGATGGCGGTCAGGCCCAGCTCGCCCAGCTGCTGCCAGAACTCGGTGCTGTAGCCGGCTTCGCTGTCGCTGAATTCCAGGCGCTTTTCAAAGGTATAAACGTCGCGAACCAGGCGGGCCGCGGTGTCCTGCAGCATCTGCTGCTCTTCAGTCAGTTTGAAGTCCATGGTCGGCTCCTCAGAGTTCGAGAATCATTTTCGAGACGATGTTCTTCTGGATCTCGTTGGATCCGCCGAAGATCGACAGTTTGCGCATGTTGAAGTAGGTGGAAGCCGGGGCCGCCGCGTAATCGGCTACCAGGTACTCACCGTCGAAGTCGCCTTCCAGTTCTTCCGGCAGGAAGGGCAGGGCGTAGGGGCCGAGCGCCTTGCGCATCAGGTGGGTGATGGCCTGACGGATCTCGGTGCCCTGGACCTTGAGGATTGAGCTCTCGGCGCCCGGCACACCGCCTTCGGAAGCCGCGGCGACAATGCGCAGGGTGCTCATCTCGGCAGCCATCAGGGACATTTCCACTTCGGCGATCTGGGCGCGGAACAGCGGATCTTCCAGCAGTGACTTGCCGCCCTTCTGCTGTTTGGCAGCAATCTTCTTCAGGTGGCTCAGAGCGGCCTTGGACGAACCGATGCCGGCCAGGCCGGTACGCTCGTGGGTCAGCAGGTACTTGGCGCAGGTCCAGCCCTTGTTCTCTTCACCTACCAAGTTCTCGACCGGTACGCGCACGTCGTCGAAGAACACTTCGTTGACTTCATGGTCGCCGTCCAGGGTGATGATCGGACGCACGGTGATGCCGGGGGTGTCCATATCGATCAGCAGGAAGGAGATGCCGCGCTGCTGCTGGGCTTCCGGATCGGTACGCACCAGGCAGAAGATCATGTTGGCGTGCTGGCCCAGGGTGGTCCAGGTCTTCTGGCCGTTGACGATATAGTGATCGCCATCGCGCACCGCGCGGGTCTTCAGCGAGGCCAGGTCGGAACCGGCGCCCGGCTCGGAGTAACCCTGACACCACCAGTCCTCCCCGGACAGGATGCGCGGCAGGTATTTCTGCTTCTGCTCTTCGGTACCGAACTTGATGATCACCGGAGCGACCATGGCGACGCCGAAGGGGATGGTGCGCGGCGCGCCGGCGGCGGAGCTCTCTTCGTCGAAGATGTGCTTTTCCACCGGGCCCCAGTCGGTACCGCCGTGTTCTACCGGCCAGCCCGGCGCATACCAGCCCTTGCGGGACAGGATCTGCTGCCAGCGCTCGTGGTCAGCCTTGGTCAGGTGCTTGCCGAGCTTGACCTTGGCAGCGATGTCTGCCGGCAGTTCCTGCCTGAGGAATTCACGCACTTCTTCGCGGAAGGCGTTTTGTTCAGCTGAGTAATGGATTTCCATGTTGGGTCCTCGTTGTTGTTCAGCTCGCCGGGGGCGCGGACGCCCCGGCGGATAAGTCTCAGAGATCGGCGAACTTGCGACCTTCTTTGGCCAGTTTTTCCAGCAGCGGAGCCGGCTTCCACCAGGCGCCGTGCTGCTCGTGGAATTCGCAGATGCGGGCATACACACGGTCCAGGCCGATCGCGTCAGCATAGAACATGGGGCCACCCTGGTGCGCCGGGAAGCCGTAGCCGTTGATGTAGATGACGTCGATATCGCTGGCACGCTGGGCAATGCCCTCTTCCAGGATCTTGGCGCCTTCGTTGATCAGGGCGTACATGGTGCGCTCGATGATGTACTCGTCGCTCAGCTCGCGGCGCTCCATGCCCTGTTCCTTCGAAGCGGCCTGCAGAATGGCCGGCAGCTCCGGGTTGGGCAGCGGGGTGCGCGAACCTTTCTCATAGACATAGAAGCCCTTGCCGGTCTTCTGGCCGAGCATGCCGGCCTCGGCCATCTTGTCGAGGATGGTCGGCAGCTTGTATTCGGCTGGCAGTGTCTGACGCTGGCGGGTGCGGATGGCCAGACCGATATCCAGACCGGACAGATCGCGCATGGCGAAGGGTCCCATGGCCATGCCGAACTTGCGCAGCGCAGCGTCGACCTGCTCGGGGGTGGCGCCTTCCTCCAGCAGGAATTCGGCTTCGCGGCCGTACTGGAACACCATGCGGTTACCGACGAAGCCGTCGCAAACGCCAACCGGCACGGCAACCTTCTTCAGCTTCTTGCCGATGGCCATGGCGGTGGCCAGCACTTCGTCGCTGGTCTTCTCGCCGCGCACCACTTCCAGCAGACGCATGACGTTGGCCGGGCTGAAGAAGTGCAGGCCGACCACGTCCTCGGGACGTTTGGTGAACCGGGCGATCTGATTCAGGTCCAGCGAGGAGGTGTTGCTGGCCAGAATGGCGCCGGGCTTGCAGTGGGCATCCAGTGCCTCGAAGACCTTCTGCTTGACGCCCATTTCCTCGAATACGGCTTCCACCACAACATCAACGTCAGACAGGTCGGCGTAATCGGTGATGCCGCTGATCAGCAACATGCGCTTTTCCAGCGCCGCTTCGGTCAGACTGCCGCGCTTGACGCTCATGCCATAGGTATCGCGGGCGCGCTGGATGGCCTTGTCGCGGGCCTCTTCACTGATTTCGAGGATCTTGACCGGAATGCCGGCATTGGCAAAGCACATGGCGATGCCGACGCCCATGGTGCCGCCACCGATGACCCCGGCGGACTTGATGTCGCGTACCGGCGTGTCCTTGGGCAGCCCATCGACCTTGGAGGCCTGGCGCTCGGTGAAGAACGCATGCACCAGGGCGGCACGCTGGGGCGATACCAGGCACTCGCCGAACAGCTCGCGTTCGCGCTTGAGGCCTTCTTCCAGCGGCAGGGTGAAGGAGGCCTCAACGGCGGAGACGCAGCGCTGGGGCGAGAACAGACCCGGGGTCTTCTTCTCGATCTCGGCGCGCTTGGCAGCAACCAGCGCGGCGTTGTCCACGCCTTCCAGCTTGTCGGTGCGCTCACCGGTGCGGCGCGGGCCCTTGCCCTCGGCAATCAGTTTCTCGGCGAAGGCCAGACCGGCGGCCAGCAGCTCGCCCTCGAACAGCTCATCCACCACGCCCAGCTGCTCGGCTTCGGTGGCGGCGATGGGGTTACCGCTGACGATCATGTCCAGCGCCTTCTCGACACCCACTACACGGGGCAGGCGCTGGGTGCCACCGGCACCGGGCAGCAGGCCCAGCTTCACTTCCGGCAGGCCGACCTTGGCGTCCTTGCGGGCGATGCGGTAATGGCAGCTCAGGGCCACTTCCAGACCGCCACCCAGGGCGGTGCCATGGATCACGGCGATGCTCGGCTTGCTGCCGGCTTCGATGCCGTTGACCACTTCCGGCAGGCTCGGGGATTGCGGCGGCTTGCCGAATTCCTTGATGTCGGCACCGGCGATGAAAGTATTGCCTTCGCAGACCAGCACGATGGCCTTGACCTCGGCATCGGCCTCGGCGGCACTGAAGCTCTTCTGCAGTCCGTCACGCACAGCCACGCCAAGGGCGTTGACCGGGGGGTTGTTGACGGTAATGACGGCAACGGCGCCTTGCCGTTCCAGGGTAACGACCTCGGACATGCTGAACCTCCTGTGATGCAATCAGATGAGTTTCATTGTGCGAAATAATGAAACCATGTTTCGCAGGGCAAAATACAAAACTTACAAAGCGTTGTCGATGCCCATCGGTAAATGGCTGCTCATAAAGGGGCGTGATGGTTACACGCCCAGGCGTTCTATATCGCGAGCGAGAATCGCCAGCTGATGGGCCAGCTGGTTCTTCACCTTCTCCTCGGACACCAGATAGGTCGGCGCGCCGCAGGTCAGCGCCATGATGGTGCCATCCTGCAGGTGCAGGGCCACACCCGCCGCGTTGACGTTGCGGTCCCAGTCTCCCAGGGAGAGGCAGAACCCGTACTGTGCGTAATCGGCGAAAGCCTGTTCGAGCTGGGCTTCCAGTTCCGGCCAGGTCTCCGGGTTGCGGGCTGCCAGAGCGCTCATCACGTGCTTGCGCTCCTCCTCCTTCAGTGCCGCCAGATAGGCGCGGCCGGCCGCAGTGGTGGCCAGCGGCAGACGTACGCCAACATCCATGCGCAGCGAGGTGACCTCTGCGGGGCGACAGTTCTCGACGTAGATCATCGACAGCCGGTCGCGGCAGGTCAGGCCTACCGAGGTATTGGTGTTACGGGCGAACTCGTCGAGATAGGGCTTGGCCAGCTGGCGAACCCGGAGATTGGATACGTAGGCATAGCCGAGGGCGAGCACGCCGGAGTCCAGTTGGTATTTCTCAAGCTGGGGAGAGTAGGAGAGATAGCCCAGCTTGGTCAGCGTATAGGTCATGCGCGAGACGGTCGGCTTGGGCAGACCGGTGATGCGGGCAATGTCCTGATTGCCCATGACCACCGAGCCCTGACTGAATGCCCGCAAGACGTCCAGTCCACGCGACAGCGCCTCGACAAATTTGCGGTCCTTGATGGGGGTTTGTTCTGCCTGATCGTCATTCATGGAGGGTAAGCCCTTGATTAATCCATCCGTAAAGTCTTTCTTCATTCTTGAACCCGGGCTGGCATGGCGAACCAGGCGTTTGCACGGCAATTGTTATGATTTGTTCGGACGATTGCACAGCCGCGAAGGATAGAATAGCATCTTTTTGGTATTGTATTTCGCACTGCAAAATAATAGTCCAATAAAGAGGTTCCGATGTCCACACCAGAATCGAGTGTTGTTGCCGGCCGGCTGGCCGATCTCGGTCACACCAACCTGTTCCATCTGCTGGACAAGGCCCGGCGGGATTATGCGGACAGGCCAGCCTTCTCCTGTGGTGCGGAGTCTCTGACGTTCAACCAGCTGCACGAGCATGCCGATGCGTTTGCCCGCTATCTGCGCCACGGGGCGGGCCTGCAGCCCGGTGATCGGCTGGCCATCCAGCTGCCCAATCTGCTGCAGTATGTGGTGAGCATCTTCGGCGCGTTCAAGGCCGGTCTGGTCATAGTCAACACCAACCCCCAGTACACGGCTCCGGAAACCCGTCACCAGTTCCGCGATTCCGGTGCCCGCGCCGTGGTAGTGCTGGACCGGCTGGTGCCGCTGGTGCGCAGCATCCAGCAGGATACCTGTATCGAGCGACTGATCGTTACCAGTGTCGATGACTGGGGCAACCCGCAGGAAGAGGCCGGCGCCGAGGACGAAACGCGGTTCATGGCGGCGCTGCGCCTTGGCCGGACCCTGCCCGAGGTGGAGCCGCAGCGCGGGCTGGATGACCTGGCGGTGCTGCAGTACACCGGCGGTACCACCGGCGTGTCCAAGGGCGCCATGCTGACCCACCGCAATCTGCTGAGCAACGTGCTGCAGGCGGTGAGCATTCTCAGCCCCGGCGAGGTGGAGTACGGCAACGAGGTGCGGGTTTCGCCCCTGCCGCTGTACCATGTCTTTGCTTTCACCGCCAATTGCCTGGCGTCGGTATTCACCGGTTTCAACAGTGTACTGATCACCAATCCGCGGGATCTGGACGGCATGATCGCCGACATGCGCCGGCACCGCATCACCCTGTTCACCGGCATCAACTCCCTGTTCGTTGCGCTGATGGCCCACCCCGAATTCGATACCGTCGACTTCAGCAACGTCAAATGGGTCAACTCCGGTGGTGCTCCGCTGAACCTGGCGGTGGCCAGGCGCTGGCAGGAGCGCACCGGCAACGTGATACGGGAAGGTTTCGGCATGACCGAGACCTCGCCGGTGGTGATTGCTGCCACTGCCAACACGCCCTACCGCGAAGGTTATATCGGCCAGGCGATCCTCGATACCGAGCTGAAGATCGTCGATGACGAGGGCAACGAGCTGCCTCCCGGTGAGCCCGGCGAACTGCTGATCCGCGGGCCGCAGGTCATGGCCGGCTACTGGCAGCGTCCGGAAGCCACGGCCGAAACCTTCACCCCCGATGGCTGGCTGAAGAGCGGCGATATCGGCGTCATCGACGAGGACGGCTTCCTCAAGCTGGTCGATAGAAAGAAGGACATGATTCTGGTCTCCGGCTTCAACGTCTACCCCAACGATGTGGAGGATGCGGTGATGCGCCATCCCGGCATCCGCGAGTGTGTTGCCGTGGGCATTCCGGACGAGCGCAAGGGCGAGGCGATCAAACTGTATGTCAGCCTGCATGACCAGAACCTGACCGAGGCCGACATCATCGCCCACTGCCGTGAGCAACTGACCGGCTACAAGGTGCCGAGCTTCATCGAGATCCGTGATGACCTGCCCAAGTCCTCGGTGGGCAAGTTGTTACGCCGGGTGCTTCGCGATGAGGCCCGGGCACAAGCCGGAGCATGACCATGCTGAGTCTGACCATCGCTGATGGCGTTGCCGAAATTGCACTGGACGACGGCAAGGTCAATGCCCTGTCCGAGCGCATGCTGCAGCAGCTGCTGGCTGCCATTGCCGAGGCTCAGGCTGCCGATGCGGCCCTGCTTATATATGGGCGAGCCGGTTGCCTGAGCGCGGGTTACGACCGTGCGCTGATCGAGTCCGGTGGCCCGGAGTGCGACGCCATGCGTGCTGCCGGGGATCGGCTGACGCTGGCGCTGCTCGACTACCCGGCGCCGGTGGTGATCGCCAGCACCGGCCATGCGATGGCCAAGGCGGCGTTCATGTTGCTGCTGGCGGACTACCGCATCGGTGCGGCCGGCGCCTTCAATATCGCCCTGAACGAAGTGGCCATCGGCATGACCATGCCCGATGCCGCCATGCCCCAGGCGCGTCGTCTGGCGCCGCAGTGGCTGAATCGCTGCGCGCTGCAGGCGCAGAAGCTCACCCCTGAGCAGGCGCTGGAGGCTGGTTTCTACGATGAGCTGGCCACCGGCGGCGAGCTGCTGGAACGGGCCAGGGAAAAGGTTCGCCAACTGGCAGCGCTGAATCGCCGGGCCTACCGGGAAACCCGCCTGCTGCTCAACGCGCCCCTGCGCGCCGATGTTATCGCCGCGCTGACCGGCGTGCGCGGCTGAGACCGGTCGGTCTACTCCTTGAAGTAGACCGACTGGGTACTGGTCAGCAGCAGGACGCCATCCTCCGACCACAGGTGCGCCACCTGATCCGAATAGTTGGCGTGCAGTCTCGACGCCCGGGCCTGGCCCAGCACGAAACCGGTCCCCACCTTCTCCAGTTCATCGCGGGTAGCGTGGAAATAGTGCGTCATGGATACCGTGCCGGAGGGCGTGAAGGTCTCGCGCAGCATGAAGATGCGCGGCGCAAAGACATCACCCAGCGCGGTCAGCGAGGCATAGTCCAGAGCGCGCTCGGGAAAGTCCCGCACCCACAGCAGTGATTCGGTGTCGGCCGGCTGGTCTGCCGGGCGGCGCATCAGCGGAATGCCATGCACGAAGCGGAAGTCATACTGCCTGAACCAGTTGCGGATGCTCAGATCGATTCGCTGAAGCGTCTGGGGGGCAGGAGCCGCAGGCGGGCCGAGGGGCTGCTCGGTCAGCGTCTCGCGCCGGTTGGCGAAAAACGCGGTGGCGCTGGTCACTACCTCGCCATTCTGCTTCTGCAATATCAGCCAGTGCTGGGTCGAACGGTTGGTACGCAGCGGTGTGGCCTCGATCTCGAACTCGCCGGCCGCTACCGGTCCGGCAAAGTTGACCGTCAGCGACACCGGGTCGCCGAGACGCTGCGGGTGCAGCAGCACCGCATTCAGCAGGGTGGCAGCGGTTGAGCCGCCGAAGGGGCCAACCATGTTCTCGAAGGCTTCGCTGGTCTCCCCCCGGTACAGGTTGGGGGCCAGCGGCGTCAGGGCGATGGCCTGATCAAACAGATGACTGCTCATTATTGTTTCCATTGGCAGGCTTGGGTGGCGCACATCCTAGGTACTGCAGGGGCAGTGGGCAAGCTGATATCGCCCCGTGAATCCGGCGGCATGCACAGTGGCGATACACGGGGCCGGAAAGCATGATCCCGGCGCAGGCCGGGATCATGGGGCATCAGGTCTGGCGGTACCGCACGGCTCAGCCGCGCTGGTAGGTTCCGACCAGACGGTTCATCGCCAGGGTGTGAGGCTCGACCTTCGCCAGCAGCTGCCACATGTCCAGGCCGTCCTCCAGATTCGGCTCGCAATCCAGCGCAAGAATCCAGAAGTAGTACTTATGCTGACCATGACCCTCAGGAGGCATGGGGCCGCCATAGCCGGGCTTGCCGAAGTTGGTCGGACCATCGGTGTGGTGCTTGCACCCTTCGGGCAAAGAGGTGACATCAGCCGGAATGTTGTAGTGCACCCAGTGCACGAAACCGTAGGTGCCGTTGGCCGACACCAGCGGGGCATCCGGGTCGTGGCAGATCACGGCAAAGCTTTTTGTACCGGCCGGCGCGCCACTCCAGCTCAGGGCCGGGGAGACGTCCTCGCCTTCGCCGGTATGGCGGGTGGGGATGGGGCCGTCGTTGGCGAAGGCGCCGCTGGTCAGTTGCAGGTCGAGATTCAAGGCAAAACCCATGGTGTTCTCCTTATCCAGGAAGGTGACTAACGGATCAGGCTGCTCAGCAACCAGAGGCCGAGCAACAGCCAGATGATCCCGCGGATGAATCGCTTTCTGATGAACGAGCTGAAACCGAGGTAGATCAGGAACAGCCCGAGAATGACAAAGGCGATGCTGAGAATGCTGCTGTCCACCCCCAGCGCCCGGGAAAAGCCGTGGACGAAGGCGCTGCTGGCGCCGCTGAGCATGTCGAACACCCAGGCCAGACCATCAACAATCAGCCGGACAAGGGTACCAAAGGCCTGGCCCAGCCATTCAAAGGGATTGGTGTTCAGTTGCATCGGGGCGCTTCCGGTTCGATGGGATCGATACCATAGCAGAGATTGGTGTGGGGTCAGAAGTTCCGGGGGTGGTTCGCGGGGGTGGATTCCCCCTCTCCCCCCGCCCCTCTCCCGCAAGGGGAGAGGGGAGCGCAGCGGTGTATGTCTGACATCACTACTATCAGCGGCATCAGCACTGCTCCCTCTCCCCTTGCGGGAGAGGGCTGGGGAGAGGGGGAGCAGACCATCAGACCCGCTCAATCACCGCTGCAACACCCTGGCCCAGCCCAATGCACAGACTCACCAGCGCATAACGCTTGCCGGTACGTTCCAGCTGGCGCAGGGCGGTCAGGGTCAGGCGCGCGCCGGAGGCGCCCAGCGGGTGGCCGACGGCGATGGCACCACCGTTGGGGTTCAGGCGCGGGTCGTCGAAGGCAATACCCAGCTGCTTGGCGCAGCCCAGTACCTGAGCGGCGAAGGCTTCGTTGATCTCGATCACGTCCATGTCGTCCAGGGTCAGACCGGCACGGCTGAGCGCTTTCTTGCATGCCTCGACCGGGCCCAGGCCCATGATGCGGGGCGCAACGCCGGAAACAGCACCGGCGAGGATGCGGGCACGGGGCTTGATGCCGTACTTCTGGCCGATGGCCTCGCTGCCGATGATCAGGGCCGCGGCGCCATCGTTGACGCCGGAGGCGTTGCCGGCGGTGACCACACCACCACCGAACAGCGGACGCAGGCCGGCCAAGGCTTCCAGGTCGCTGGACGGGCGCGGGTGCTCGTCCTGGTCTACCACCTTGTTCGGCTTCTTGCGGCCCTGGGGCACTTCGATGGGGTGGATTTCCTCGGCGAAGAAGCCTTCGGCACGGGCCTTCTCGTACAGCGCCTGGCTACGAGCGGCGTAGGTGTCGGCCTCCTCGCGGCTGATGCCCAAGTCCGCCGCTACGTTGTCGGCGGTCTGCGGCATGGTGTCGTCACCGTACTGTTCTTCCACCTTCGGGTTGGGGAAGCGCGCACCGATGGTGCTGTCGAAGGCGCGGAAGTCGCGAGAGTAGGGGCTTTCGCTCTTGGCGATGACGAAGGGTGCACGGCTCATGCTTTCCACGCCGCCAGCCAGGAACAGCTCGCCTTCGCCGGACTTCACCGCGCGGGCAGCATCGAGAATGGCAGCCAGACCCGAGCCGCACAGGCGGTTGACGGTGACACCGGCCACTTCCTGGGGCAGGCCGGCCAGCAGGCCGGCGTGGCGGGCGACGTTGCGGGCGTCTTCACCGGCCTGGTTGGTATTGCCCATGACAATGTCTTCGTAGTCCTGGCCGTCGAAGGGGTTGCGGGCGACCACAGCGCGGATCACCTCGGCCAGCAGGTCGTCCGGGCGCACCGGCGCCAGGGCACCGGCGTGGCGGCCGAAGGGCGAGCGCAAACCATCATAGATATAAGCAGTCATCGGATTACTCCTGGAAATCGGGGGCGGTCAACGGCAGGTCGAGCTGGACGCGGCGGCGCAGCCAGGGGCTGGGACGGTAGCGCGGCTCGCCATAGGTGGCCTGCATGTTGTTGAGAACGGTGAGAATGACCTGCTTGCCGTAGTGCTCGCCGAAGGCCAGCGGGCCCTTCGGGTAGCCCAGCGCAAGCTGGATGGCACGGTCCAGTGTGTCCGGTGTGGCGATGCCCTTCTGAGCGATTTCGGTACCCAGGTTCACCACGCTGGCAATCAGCCGCTGGATGACGAAACCGGGGGAGTCGTTTATCACTTCCACCGGCACGCCATCGGCGGCCAGGGCCTGGCGCGCCTGGGCAACCACATCGGCCTCGGCGGCGGGCTGGCGCATCAGGGTGCGGCGCTTGTCCCAGCTGGCAAAGCTGTCCAGGGCCAGGGTGCGCGCCGCCGGCAGGCCCAGGCGGGTCAGGGCGGCGGTGCAGTCTTCACCCAGCGGCGTCACCAGGCAGATGGCCTCGGCGGACGGCGCATCGCCAGTCTCCAGGGTGGCGCCGGCGGCCTGCAGCACGGCAGCGACCTGGCTGCGCAGCCCCGGGTCATCGCTCTGCAGCCAGAACGGCCGGTTGATCAGCACGGTCTCCGGCGCAGGCTCGGGCTGCTCGATCTTCTGGCCGTCTTGATAACGGTAGAAGCCCTGGCCGGTCTTGCGGCCCAGCAGGCCGGCGGCGACGCGCTGACCGGCGATGAAGGAGGGGGTGTAGCGCGGGTCGTGGTAGAACTGCTCGTACACCGACTCCATCACCGCGTGGGACACGTCCAACCCGGTCAGATCGAACAGCTCGAAGGGCCCCATGCGAAAGCCCGGGCCGTCGCGCAGGATGCGGTCGATCTGCTGCGGCGTGGCGACGCCTTCACTGAGCATGCGCAGGGCTTCGGTGCCGAAGGCGCGGCCGGCGTGGTTGACCAGGAAACCGGGGGTGTCGGGGGTAATCGCCGGGAAGTGACCGGCCTTCTCGGCCAGGTCGACCAGGCCCTGGATGTAGCGCTCCTCGGTACGGGAGCCGCGCACCACCTCGACAATCTTCATCAGCGGCACGGGGTTGAAGAAGTGAAAGCCCGCGACCCGCTCGGGGCGGCGGCAGCCGGCGGCGATGCGGGTGACCGACAGCGACGAGGTGTTGGTGGCCAGCAGGCAGTCGTCGCTGACAATGGCTTCCAGATCGGTGAACAGCTTCTGCTTTACTTCCAGGATCTCGACGATGGCCTCGATGATCAGGTCGCAGTCCCTGAGCTGCTGCAGCTCGGCAGCGGGCTGCATACGCGCGTTGATCGCCTCGAACTCCGCCTCGCTGAGCTTGCCCTTGGCGACCTGGCGCTGGAGCAGGTTGCGGTTGAAGGCGAGGGCGTCGTCGATGGCCTCGGCTCGGGTGTCGAACAGCAGGACCTGCTGACCGCTGGTGGCGAACAGTTGGGCAATGCCGCGGCCCATGGCCCCGGCGCCGATAACGCCGATACGGTTGAACATGTGGGTGCTCCTCGGTACTCTGATCGTCTGTTCCGCCATGCGGAACCATATTCCGTTTAATGTGTAACGAGAGTAAATCCTGGGCTGATCCAGTGCAAGTCGGCCGGCACATTTATCGGCTTATGCACCGCCATCAGCCCAGCCAATGTCGTTACGCGCATGCCGCCCCGTGGCATACTGCTGCCGCCGCCGTCGCGTCGGCCGTCAGGTAAATCGTGAGTGAGACATCCATGAGTGAAGACCAGAATCTGGCCGTGCAGAATTCGGTGACCGGTTTCTTTCAGGAGTTGGGTGCCGAGCTGCTGGAGTTCAAGCCCCAGCGCGCGGTAATCGGCCTGACGCTGGAAAAGCGTCACCTCAACAATGCCAGCAACCTGCATGGCGGGGTGGTGGCCAGTCTGCTGGATGTGGCCATGGGGCTGTGCGGCACCCACGCCGACGATCCGGAGGAGCGCAGGGTGGCGATCACCCTGTCGATGAACGTCAACTTCAGTGCGCCGGCCGGCGAGGGTGCGCGGGTGCGGGCGGTGGCGACCTGTCGCAAGCAGGGTCACAAGATCTTCATGGCCAGCTGTGATCTGCTCGATGACCACGACACCCTGCTGGCCTTCGGCGAAGGTGTATTCAAGAAGGGTGCGCTGCGCAGAGATCTGCCATGACAGCGCTGTTGTTGCCGCTGGGCGTGGGACTCGAGCTGCTGGCGCTGGCCGGGCAGTGGCCGCACCTGAGCTGGGCTGCCGCGGCGGCGCTGGCCGCCTACTACCTGCTGCATTACCGGCGACTGCTTGTCTATCCCCGGGTACTGGGGCTGATTACCCTTGGCATGCTGATCGCACTGCTGGCATTCGGCGATCCGGAGCCGGCGCTGTGGGGCCAGCTGGCCAGCGCCATGGCCTATTACACCAGCTTCCTCGGCGCGCTGGGGCTCATCCAGCTGCTGGCCCGGCATCTGCCGCATCTGCGCGAGATGCACAAGGCACTGCTGACCGGGCGGCCACTGTGGCTCTACCCGCGCTATGTACTGACCGCCGGCAGTATCGGTTCGATTCTCAACTTCGGCATGATGAGCCTGATGTGCGGTACGCTGCAGCAGCATCTGCAGCAGTATCCTCTGGATGAGGCGCAGCGCCGCTCCGGCATGCGCGTGGTCATGCTGGCGACCCTGCGTGGCTTCGCCCTGGTGCCGCTGGTGGCGCCAACCAGCGTGACCATCGCCATGCTCACCCGGGAGATGCCGGAACTGAGCTGGGCCGGCATGTTGCCCTACGGCCTGACCGCAGCGGTGCTGTTGCTGCTGGTGGGCTGGCGTCGGGAAAACCGTAATCTGGTGGCGCTGCGTGACCATATCGGCGATGGCACGCCGGCCCGTGGCATGGGGCAGCTGCTGTTTGGGAGCCTGCTGGGGCTGAGCGCCATCGGGCTGCTGGCCTCGGTCTCGGTTCTGAGTCCATCCCAGGCGGCGATGATCCTGATTCCGCTGGGAATGGCGGCTTACCTGCTCTGGCGCGAGCGCTCGCCACGGCGTGTGATGCAACAGATGACCGACAACCTGGTGGCCATGCACAACGAGATGTTCATCTTTGGTTGCGCTGCGCTGATGGGCGGAATGCTCGGCGCGACGGTGCCTCTTGAGCAGCTGGCCGCCTGGCTGGCGCTGAAGCCGGAGTACAGCGTGGTGCTTGCCACGGGCAGCCTGCTCGGGATCATCCTGTTGGCGCTGGTGGGCATCGCGCCGATTGTCTCGCTGGCGCTGATGGTCGGCCTGCTGGCGGAGCTGGCGCGGCTGGGGGTACCCATTCTCACCCCGGCGGTGGGGTTGATCTGCGGCTTCTCCATCTCCATGATCTTCGCCCCGTTCGGGCCGTCGACGCTGATCCTGTCCCGTTACAGCGAGGTCAGTCCGTACCAGGTGGTATTCAGATGGAATGGTCCCTTCGTGGCGACTGCCATTCCCCTGCTGATTGCCCTGCTGGTTATCATTCACTGGCTGGTCAACTGATTCCGGTCGGCCGCAGAAGGATAAGGTACTGATGCCTGAGCTACCTGAAGTCGAAACTACCCGTCGGGGCATCGCCCCGCATCTGCAGGGCCATCGTGTTACCCGCCTGATCGTGCGGGATGCCCGGCTGCGCTGGCCGATTCCCGAGGATCTGGCGATCCAGATCGAGGACCAGACCTTCACGGCGGTCCGCCGCCGCGCCAAGTATCTGCTGATGGATATCGGCGGCGGCACGCTGATCTGCCACCTGGGCATGTCCGGCAGTCTGCGGCTGGTGCCGGCTGCCACCCCCGCGCTGAAGCACGAGCACGTCGATATCGAACTGGATAGCGGCCTCACCCTGCGCTACACGGACCCGCGGCGCTTCGGCGCCATGCTCTGGCAGCGCGCCGGGGAGGTGCATCCGCTGCTGGCCAGTCTCGGCCCGGAGCCCCTGTCAGAGGAGTTCGACGGCGCGCGGCTGTATCAGCTGTCGCGCCGGCGCAGCATGGCGGTCAAGCCGTTCATCATGGACAACGCGGTGGTGGTCGGGGTGGGTAACATCTATGCCACCGAAGCGCTGTTCGCCGCCGGCATCGATCCGCGCCGGGAGGCCGGCCGGATCAGCTGGGCCCGCTATGATCTGCTCGCCGGGGAGATCCGCAAGGTGCTGGCGCGTGCCATCGAGAGTGGCGGAACCACTTTGCGCGACTTCATCGGCGGAGATGGCAAGCCGGGGTACTTCCAGCAGGAGCTGTTCGTCTACGGCCGGGGCGGTCAGCTGTGCAAGGTCTGTGGTACCACCCTGTCGGAATGCCGACTCGGTCAGCGCAGCACGGTATTCTGCCGCCGCTGCCAGCGCTGAGCTGCAAAAATGTGCGCCCGGTAGCCTTTTGCCGGCCCGACACGTTCCCTGGCAGGCTGATTATGCCTACAATGCTGAGGATGGCGCTCCGGGATGGGGCGCCGGGATAACACCAATAACGCCGCTTATCGGGCTCACCATCAGGGATTACCACTATGCGCCTGTCTCGTCACTTCACAGCATTGTTTGCCGGCATGCTGCTCGCCGGCAGTGTCATGGCCACCGAGGCCAACTACGGTTATCAGGAGAATGTCGACAACCCCGGCATCTTCGCCATGGTCGGCGACCTGATCATTGCCAGGCCGATCGGCGCGGCCATCACGGCGGTGGGCGCCGCTGCCTTTGTCGTCAGTCTGCCGTTCACCGCGCTGGCCGGCAACACCGCCGAGGCGGGGCAGGAACTGGTGGTGCGCCCGGGTCGGGAAACCTTCATGCGCTGCCTGGGCTGCACCAAGGCCGGCTACGGTCGCAAGCAGCAGGACGAAAGCAGCTGGTAGGACCCTGCACACCGGGTAGTACGGTAGCGGGGGGTTGTCTGTAGTCTGTCGGGGCCTGGGATGCAGAAACTGATCAGGCAGGCCTGGTTTCCGGCTCTGCTGCTGTTATTGCTCGGCTTGATGATCTGGAGCAACGAGCTGGCCACGCTGGCCGCCGGTGTCGGCTTGTTCGTGCTCGGCATCGGCCGGCTGGAAGAGGGCTTCCGGGCGCTGTCGGGCGGTGCCCTGGAGCGCTGGCTGAACTGGAGTACCGACGGTCTCGGTAAGAGCCTGCTGGTAGGCGTGGTCAGCACTGCACTGGTCCAGTCCAGCACGCTGGTCACGCTGCTGGGCATCGCCTTTCTCAGCGCCGGTCTGATCAATACCCTGGGCGGTGTCGGCCTGGTGTTGGGCGCCAACCTGGGCACCACCTCCGGCGCCTGGCTGATCGCCCTCGCCGGGCTCAAGCTGAACATGGCGCAGCTGGCGATGCCGATGCTGGCATTCGGTGTGTTTCTTGCCCGCCGCGATGAAGCCGGCTGGCGCGGAGGCGGGCTGGCACTGCTGGGCATCGGCCTGCTGTTCCTGGGCATCGATCTGATGAAGACCGGCTTCAGCGGCTTCGAAGGGGCGTTCGATCTCAGCCGCCATGCCGTTGACGGCTGGTCGGGGGTGCTGCTGTTCGTGCTGCTCGGCGCGCTGGCCACGGTGATCATGCAGTCCAGCCATGCCACCCTGGTGCTGACCCTGGCTGCGCTGGCGCTGGTCATCGGCGCCAACCTGGGCTCCACCGCCACCGCACTGTTTGCGGCGATCGGCAGCAACAATGCCGGGCGGCGCATTGCCGCTACCCATCTGATCTTCAATCTGGTCACCGCCGGTGCGGCGCTGCTGTTGCTGCACCAGCTGATGGCGGCGGTGGAGTGGCTGGCGGAGCTGGGTGGCCTGGCCGCCGATGCGCACATGCTCAAGCTGGCCATCTTCCATACCCTGTACAACCTGTTCGGCCTGGCGCTGGTGCTGCCCTGGAGTTTCTATCTGGTACGGTTGCTGGAGCGCTGGCTGCCGGATGACGACCCGGCAACGACAGCGGGGCGGCTCAGCGAGCAATCCCGTGCCCGGGCAAGATACATCAACGAGTCGGCGCTGCTGCACGCCGATACCGCCCTGCGGGTGCTCGAACAGGAACTGCACCACCTGGCGGGCCTGAGCCGTCAGGTGGTGGCTACTGCGGTGTATCTGCCCGACGACTTCACCGCGATGGGCCCGGCAGCCCTTCACGAAGCGGTACGCCAGCCGGTTCCCATGGCCCTGCGGGAGGACGCCGAGGCGCTCTATGAGCGGCACATCAAGGGCATCTATGCCGATATCGTCGAGTTCATGTCGCGGATGGACGTGTCGCTGCTGCCCGAACAGCAGCAGGCAATGCTCAATCTTTCCATGGCGGCGCGCGATCTGGTCACCGCTGTGAAGGCGGCCAAGCACCTGCAGACCAACCTGCGCCGACACATCGACAGCAACCAGCCGACGCTGCGCCGGGCCTATGACCGGCTGCGCGAGCAGTGCGGGCTGACATTGCTGGAGCTGCGCGACTGGCCGGACGCCGCGGCCGGCCAGGAACGGCTGCAGCAGATCGAATCAAGCGAGGCGCGGGCGCAGCTGTTCATGGATGGGTTTCAGCATGAGCTGCATCAGCAGCTGCGCAATCGGGAACTGGATGGCTGGCAGGCCACCTCGCTGCTCAATGATCTGCACTACATGCAGCGGATCCATCGGCATCTGCTGCGGGCCCATGCGGGGCTGGGGCAGTATGTGCCGGGCGACGAGCGGCAGCGGCGGGAAGAGGTGGTCAGTCTCGCCTGACGGGCCGTCTGGCAGTGGCCTCGCCTTCGCCGCGGGGATCGCTGGCGGCACTGATCTCGGCCCTGCGCTTGTCCCACTGCAGCACCTGCATGTCGCCATAATCCCGCCCGACCGGCTTGATCGTATGGCCCAGTTTTTCCAGCGCCCGGCGTTGCTCGGCACTGAAGGCCGCATCCTCGATCTGGATATGGTCGGGCAGGTACTGATGATGGAAACGCGGGCGGCTGACCCACTCCTCCACCGGCCGGCCTGCCATCGCTTCCAGGGTGCCGAGCAGCACCATGCTGATGATACGGCTGCCGCCGGGTGTACCGAGCACCGCAAGTTGGTTCTCATTTTCCAGCATCGTTGGCGTCATGCTCGACAGCGGACGCTTGCCCGGGGCGATGGCATTGGCCTCGCTGCCTTCCAGACCATAGCTGTTGCGGCCATCCGGGTCGGCGGCAAAATCATCCATCTCGTTGTTCAGCAGCACACCGGTACCCGGCACGGTGAAGGCGGCGCCGAAGGGCAGGTTGACGCTCAGGGTGGCGGCCACGGCGTTACCCTCGCGGTCGATCAGCGAGAAATGCGTGGTGTTGGTGCCTTCATGGAAGGGGATGGCGGGGCCCAGCTCCAGGCTCGGCGTGGCCCGCTGCGGATCGACACCGGCGGCCAGTCGGCGCGCGTGATCGACTGACAGCAGCCGCTCCTCCGGCACCTCGACAAAATCGCTGTCACCCAGCAGTACCGCCCGGTCGCGGTAGGTGCGGCGCATCAGTTCAACCAGCTGATGGGTCCACTGCACCGAGCCATGGGCTGCCTCGGGCAGCTGATCCATGCCCTGGAGAATGCCGGCCAGGGCAATGCCGCCGGCGGAGGGCAGGGGGGAGGTGATCACATCGAAGCCGCGACTGCTGAAGCGCACCGGATCACGCTCGATGACGCGGTAACTGTCCAGATCGCCCTGCTCCCAGATGCCACCGGCCGCCTTGACCCCACTGACCAGCCGTTCGGCCAGCGGGCCGGAATAGAATCCGGCGTGGCCATGTTCTGCCATCCGGCGCAGGGTCTCGGCCAGCTCGGGCTGGCGTACCAGGTCACCCGCGGCCGGCGCCTGGTTGTCCCTGAGAAAGATGCGTGCGGTTTCCGCGTCCTGCTGCATGGCGTCAAGGCGGAAACCGACCAGGGTGCGATAACTTTCGCCAACAGCGAAGCCTTCTTCGGCGGCAGCGATCGCCGGTGCCAGGCTCTGCGCCAGGGGCAGCCTGCCGTAGTGTCCGGCCAGGTGCGCGAGCGCAGCGGGGGTGCCGGGAATACCGGCGGCCAGTGGGCCGTTGATTACCCGCTTCAGCTTGTCCTGCTCGTCCAGGAACATGTCCCGGTGGGCGGCCAGCGGTGCGGTCTCCCGGGCGTCGATGAAGCGATACTGCGGTTCATCCTCGCCGGCCTGGCGCAGCAGGAAGAAGCCGCCACCGCCGATGCCCGAACCGTAGGGCTCGACCACCGCCAAGGTAGCGGCCACGGCAATGGCCGCGTCAAAGGCGTTGCCGCCCTGGTCCATGATCCGGTGGCCGGCTTCGGTAGCGATGGGGTGGGCGCTGGCAATGGCCTGCTGGCCGGGCGCGGGGGCTGCCTGGACCGTCAGGCTCAGCAGCAGCGCCAGCGCGGGTACCAGGCTGCGAAGCATCATGACGCCTCGGTCAGCAGCTTGTATTTTTCCATCAGCTGCTCGCGGGATTCGACCCGGTCCGGGTCAAGGGGAATGCAATCAACCGGGCAGACCTGCTGGCACTGGGGTTCGTCGAAATGGCCCACACACTCGGTGCACAGGTTGGGGTCGATGACGTAGATTTCCTCTCCCTGGGAAATGGCCCCGTTGGGGCATTCCGGTTCGCAGACGTCGCAGTTGATGCAGTCGTCGGTAATGATCAGGGCCATCTTCTGCTCCGGGAGAGGTTCAACCGTTGTAGCGCTTGAGCAGGGCCTCGTGCACTACCGGATGAACAAATTTGCTGACATCACCACCCAGCGAAGCAATCTCGCGTACCAGGGTGGAAGAGATATAAGAATACTTCTCCGAAGGGGTCAGGAACAGACTTTCCACCTCGGGGGCGAGCTGGCGATTCATGTTGGCCAGCTGGAACTCGTATTCGAAGTCGGACACCGCACGCAGGCCACGCAGCAGCACGTTGGCACCCACCTCGCGGCTGAAATGCGCGAGCAGGGTGGAAAAGCCCACCACCTCGACATTGTCGTACTGGCTGAGCACTTCCTGCGCCAGCTCCACGCGCTGTTCCAGCGAAAAGGCCGGATTCTTCTTCGGGCTGGCGGCCACGGCAACCACTACGCGATCGAACAGCCGGGAGGCACGGCCTACCAGATCCATGTGCCCCATGGTGATGGGATCGAAGGTGCCGGGGTAGAGAACAGTATTCATTTGGCGCTTTCCTGCCTGAGGGTACCAGAGGGCGCATGGTAGCTTAATGGTCCTGCTGCGGCAAAACCCAAAATCATCCTCCGGACGCCTGCCGCTGCCACAGGCAGTACCATACCTGGCCGGCTCTTTTTTCCCGGTGCAGCTGCCAGGCCGAGGGGAACGCCAGCTGTGCCGGCGGCGTTTCGCTTTCGGTGTATATCAGCGCATCGACGGTCAGCCAGCCATTGGATTCCAGTGTGGTGCAGGCCGGGATGAGCAGGTCCTGATGAAAGGGCGGATCAATGAAGACGATGTCGAAGGGGGCGGGCGGCGGGCCGGCAAGCAGCGCCAGGGCGTCCTGCTGGCGGACCTCGGCACGGTCGCACTGCAGGGTCTGCAGGTGGCCGCGCAGGGTGGATACCACCTCGCGACTCAGGTCACAGCTCAACACATGGCTGGCGCCGCGGGACAGTGCTTCCAGGGTCAGCGCACCGCTGCCGGTGAACAGGTCCAGGCAGCGGGCGCCCTCGATGTGCCCGCTCAGCCAATTGAACAGGGTTTCGCGCACCCGGTCAGGGGTCGGCCGCAGCCCCGGCTGTTCGACGAAACTGAAACGGCGGCTGCGCCATTCGCCGGCGATGATGCGCAGCTGGCTGGTTCTGGTCTTCTGCTGTCTCATGGGTTGAGCTCCGCGGGTTCGTCGAGGGTGTCGGCGGGCTCGACTGCCGGCTGCTCGGGTATCGCCCGGGCCGGGCCGACGGTAATGACCAGACGCTGCTGCGGGTCGAAATGCCGGGCGAACGCCTGCTGGATATCTTCAGTGGTAAGCGCCTGCACCTGATCAAGGAACAGCTGCAGATGGTTCAGCGGCAGGCCATAGAAGCCGATGGCGCCCAGCTGGGCCACAATCGCTGCGTTATTGGCGGTGCTCAGCGGGAACTCACCGTTGATCTGGCGCTTGGTGCGGATCAGTTCCGCTTCGGTCGGGCCTTCGCTGATGAATCTGTCCAGGCTTTCGTGGATGACCGACAGGGCCAGATCCACCTGATCGGCACGGGTCTGCATGCTCACCATCACCGGGCCGGTGGCCTGCATCGGGATCAACCTGCTGCTGACCGAGTAGGACAGTCCACGGGTCTCACGGATCTCTTCCATGAGCCGTGAGCCGAAGCCGGAGCCACCGAGAATCTGGTTGCCGACATAGAGCGCGGCGTAGTCAGGATCATGGCGACTGATGCCATGCTGGCCGACCAGCACGTGGGTCTGCTGGCCATCGAAGTCGATATGCCGGTGGCTGCTGGCGATCGGCGCCGGCTCCGGAATCACCTCCGCCGCCGGCCCTGCGGGCAGGGCATCGGCCAGGCGCTGGGCGATACGCTCGGCCCTGTCCCGGTCGATCGCGCCGACCATGGCGATCACCGCATTGCCCGCGCTGTAGTATTGCTGGTGGAACCGGCGCAGGTCGTCGATCTGCAGCTGGCCCAGGCTCTC
Source organism: Halopseudomonas pertucinogena (assembly GCF_014646575.1). Classification (GTDB taxonomy): domain Bacteria; phylum Pseudomonadota; class Gammaproteobacteria; order Pseudomonadales; family Pseudomonadaceae; genus Halopseudomonas; species Halopseudomonas pertucinogena. Next base: position 22,207 of record NZ_BMNN01000007.1, read on the forward strand.
GGCGGTGCCCTCCGGCAGGCTGCCATAGGGATGGTCCGGATAGAGATCGGCCCAGAAGGCCTCACTGGCCAGCGAGGCCGGACGCTGCAATCGCAGCCGCAGGCTGGCCAGCAGCTGGTTGCGCAACCGCTCGAAGGCCTCGTCCGGGAAACTGGGGCGGGAGACGACGCTGGAGAACAGGGCCAGAGCCGGGTCCAGCTTGTCTGCAGCGGTGAGGCTGCGCAGCCCGACCAGCGCCATATCCCGGTGCGAGCTGTTGGAGAATTCGGCACCCAGCTGTTCGAAGGCAGCCGCGATGGCTCCGGTATCCTTGTTTCCGGTGCCCTCGTTGAGCATGGCGTTGGTCATCATCGCCAGGCCGGGCTGTTCCCCGTCCCGGCTGGCCCCCGCCGCAAACAGCACCTGCACATCCAGCATCGGCAGCTCATCGGCGGCCATGAAATAGACCCGGGCACCCTGTTCGGTCACCCAGTGCTGCAGGTCCAGGTTGCGTCGCGCCGGCGGCTGGTCCAGGTCGACGCTCTGCAGGGATTCCAGTTCCGGGAGCAGCTCCTCCACGGCGTCCGGTGGTTCGCTGCCGGCTACCTCGCTGCTGACAGCCTCGGTAGCGGCCGCCGGCTGGCTGTGTTCGGCGGGAGCCGGTATCGGCGCCTGCGGCGCCGGCTCGTAGAGCAGCCAGACGAACACGGCGAATACGGCAAGGGTAAGCAGCGCGGCGGTCCAGCGCCTTGCGGAATGGGCAGCCATCAGAGCGCCTCCTCGGTTACGGCGGGCAGAACTTCGGCACGGGTCAGCCGTTCCGGTACGAGATAGCGCCGGGCCACATCACTGATCTGTTCCGGGGTGATGTTCTGCAGGGCGTCGATATCTTCATCCAGCAGGGTCCAGGGCAGGCCGATGCTCTCGAGCATGCCGATCCGGTTGGCCTGATGGCTGATGCTGTCCTGGGCATAGACCAGCTGCGCGGTCATCTGCGCCTGTACCCGGTTCAGCTCTTCGGGACTGGGCGGCGTCTGCTGCAGTTGCTCGATCTGCTGCCACAGGGCTTGCTCCAGCTGTTCCAGGGAGATGTCCCGGGACTGGTTGGGAATGCCGCTGAGCAGGAACAGGCTGTCGCCCCGGGCGAAGCCGTCGTAATGGGCCGACGCCGAGGTGGCCACGGACTCGCCACGCTCCAGATGGGTGGCCAGGCGCGCGCTGTAACCGCCGTCGAGAACCGCGGCCAGCAGGCGCAGGGCGTGCACGTCCGCGGCCTGCTCGGCGGTGGTCAGACTCGGCACGTTGAAGCCCAGCAGCAGGCTCGGCATCTGCACCGGCAGGCGCAGGGTCAGACTGCGCTCGGCGCCGCCGGGCAGTTCCAGCGGGGCGCGCTGCTCCGGAACCGGCCTGTTGCTCAGGGGAGCGAAGTAGCGGTCGACAAGACTGCGCACTTCCTCCAGCTGGACGTCGCCGACGATCACCAGCACCGCATTGCTTGGCTGATAATAGAGGTCGTACCAGTTGCGCATGTCCTCGACAGTGAGTCGGTCCAGGTCGTGCATCCAGCCGATTACCGGCTGGGCGTAGGGGCTGGCCATGTAGGCCTGGGACAGGAAGCGCTCGTAGGCCAGGCTGTTGGGGTTGTCATCCACCCGCAGCCGGCGCTCCTCCTTGATCACTTCCATCTCCCGCAGGAACTCGTCCTCGGGCAGTGTCAGGTTATGCATGCGCTCGGCTTCCAGTTCCAGCGCAATGGCCAGCTGATCGCGGCTGAGGATCTGGTAATAGGCGGTGTAATCGCGGGAGGTAAAGGCGTTTTCCTGAGCGCCGAGGCTGCTCAGCAGGCGTGATGCCTGGCCCGGGGCCAGCCGCTCGCTGCCCTTGAACATCATGTGCTCCAGCGCGTGGGACAGGCCGGTCCGCCCGGGCGGCTCGTAACTGCTGCCGACGCGGTACCACAGTTGGGAGACCACCACCGGGGCGCGATGATCCTCGCGCACTATGACCTTGAGACCGTTATCCAGGGTGAACTCGTGGGTGGGTTGCCGCGTGTCGCTGGCCGAGGTGCTGCCGGCCAGGCCGAGCAGCAGCAGGAAAACCGTGTATACAAGGGAGCGCCGCGCCGTATGCATGTTCAATCCTGTGGCTTGCATGGGTCATACCGCCGATGGCGGAAGTGGGGTAGGATAACCCAACCTCCAACGCGCAGGCCAAGGGTCTCCATCCCGGTCGGCGCCAGACTCAGATAGTGATCGTTCATGTTTGGTTCCAAAGACAAGCCAGAGCATCCCCAGCAGGGCCCCGACCGCGGCGATGATGCCCGCGGTGGCAAGAAGGGCCTGTTCGGCTGGATGCGCCGCAAGGCCGATGAGCCGGCCAGCGAAACCCCTGCACCTTCAGACGTGCCCGTACCCGAGCAGGCATCGATTCCTCAGGCATCCGCCGCCGAGGCCGCTGCATCGGTGGAGAGCGCAGCACCCAGCCAGCCGGCCGCTCAGCAACCCAGTCATGACCTGGCCGCCCGCCAGGCTGCCGAGCAGCTGTTCGGCGGGCTCAGCGAGCAAACGGCTCCCGAGCCGCCGCAACCGCAGGAAGAGCCCAGGGGATTCTTCGCGCGGATGCGCGCCGGGCTGTCCAAGACCAGCGCCAACCTCGGTGAGGGCATGGCCAACCTGTTCCTCGGCGAGAAGGAAATCGACGACGAGCTGCTGGAAGAGATGGAGACCCGTCTGTTGATGGCCGATGTCGGCATCGAGGCGACGACCCTGATCATGGAGTCGCTGCAGCAGCGGGTGCGGCGCCGCGAGCTGTCCAACCGCAATGCCTTGTACCGGGCGCTGCAGAATGAACTTGAACGCCTGCTGGCCGATGTCGCCAGGCCCATGCAGGTCGACGCCGGCAAGAAGCCCTACGTGATCCTGGTGGTGGGCGTGAACGGTGTCGGCAAGACCACCACCATCGGCAAGCTCGCCAAACGCCTGCAGGGCGAGGGCAAACAGGTGATGCTGGCGGCCGGAGACACCTTCCGTGCCGCAGCGGTCGAGCAGCTGCAGGTATGGGGCGAGCGCAACAATATTCCGGTAATTGCCCAGCACACCGGTGCCGATTCCGCTTCGGTGGTCTTCGATGCGCTGCAGGCCGCTCAGGCCCGCGGCGCTGACGTGCTGATTGCCGATACCGCCGGTCGTCTGCACAACAAGGACAACCTCATGGACGAGCTGAAGAAGGTCAAGCGGGTCATGGCCAAGCTCGACCCCGAAGCGCCCCACGAGGTGCTGCTGGTGCTGGATGCCGGCACCGGCCAGAACGCCATCAGCCAGACCAAGCTGTTCGACCAGGCAGTGGGCCTGTCCGGACTGGTGCTGACCAAGCTGGACGGCACCGCCAAGGGCGGGGTGATCTTCGCGCTGGCCAAGCAGTTCGGCCTGCCGATCCGCTTCATCGGCGTGGGTGAGCAGATCGATGACCTGCGGCCGTTCACGGCGCCGGAGTTCGTCAAGGCGCTGTTCGGACGCGAGTAGCCGATGATCCGCTTCGACCAGGTCAGCAAGCGATACCCCAACGGCCACCAGGGACTGGACAGCCTGAGTTTTCATATCCGCACCGGGGAGATGGTCTTCATCACAGGCCATTCCGGTGCCGGCAAGAGCACCCTGCTGAAGCTGATCATGTGCATGGAGCGGCCCAGTTCCGGCCATGTGCATGTCGGTGGCCAGAACCTGCGCGACCTGCGCAGCCATGACATTCCCTACCTGCGCCGCCAGGTAGGCGTGGTATTCCAGAATCACCAGCTGCTGTTCGATCGCACCGTGTTCGACAATGTGGCGCTGCCATTGATCATCAACGGCACCCCGCGGGACGAGATCGGCCGCCGGGTGCGTGCCGCGCTGGACAAGGTCGGTCTGCTGAAGAAGGAAAGCATGTACCCGATCGCCCTGTCCGGTGGTGAGCAGCAGCGGGTCGGCATTGCCCGGGCGGTGGTGCACAAGCCGGCCCTGCTGCTGGCCGACGAGCCCACCGGCAACCTGGACCCGGCTCTGTCCGCCGAGATCATGGGGCTGTTCGAGGATTTCAACCGGGTCGGGGTGACCGTGATCATTGCCAGCCACGACCTGCCACTGATTGCCAGACTGGATCATCGGATGCTGACTCTGCACGAAGGCCGACTGCTGGCGGATGGAGCCTGAAATGGCTACCAACCCAGGCAAGACGACTGACAAGCGGCCGGCGAAGGCCAGCGGTGCTGCCCGCTCACAGCGCAACTGGCGCCACCCGCTGCGCAGCTGGGCCAACAGCCATCGCGACAGCGCCCGGCTGGCTTTGCGGCGAATGGCGCATGCCCCGTTCAGCACCTTGATGATAGTGCTGGTGATGAGCATAGTGCTGGCCTTGCCGATGGGGCTGGCGGTGCTCATCGACCAGGTCGAGCAGCTCGGGGTGGACTGGCAACGGGCAGCCCAGCTCTCGGTCTATCTTGAAGACGAGGTGGATGCCGCGGGTGCGGCCGAGCTGCAGCAGCAGATCGAGGCGCGGCCGGACGTGGCTGCCACGGAGCTGCTGGACCGGGAGCTGGCGCTGGTCGAATTCCAGCAGCACTCGGGTCTGGGCGATGCGCTCCAGCAGCTTGCCTACAACCCGCTGCCCAACCTCATTCTGGTAACGCCGCACAGCATCGAGGGCGGTGCGGCGGCGCTGCAGCCCCTGCGGGATCAGCTGGCGCGGTTGCCGGGTGTCGACGAGGTGCAGATAGACCTGTTGTGGGTCGAGCGGCTGACGGCGATCCTGAAGATGCTCGAGCGGTTCACGGCAGGATTGGCGACACTGCTGATCATTGCCCTGCTGCTGGTCATGGCCAACACCATCCGACTGGCAATCGAAAGCCGCCGGGAAGAGATTCTGGTGGTCAAGCTGGTTGGCGGCACCGATGCCTTCGTACGCAGGCCGTTCCTCTATCTTGGACTCTATTATGGTGCCCTGGCCGGTGTACTCGCCTGGCTGCTGGTGCTGGCCGGACTGTACTGGCTCAACCTTACCGTCGAGCAGGTCGCCGCGCTGTATCAGAGTGACTTTGCCCTGGCCGGCATGCCAGTGTCGGACGGCGTGATGCTGGTGGCTGGCGGCATGCTGCTGGGGCTTGCCGGCGCCTGGCTCGCGGTCGGCCGTCATATTCGCGAAATCGAGCCGCAGTAACATGTAAGGCATTGATTAATAACTGTATTTATTCGTACATATGAACTTTGCCCAGCATTCCATGTCAGATCTCTGAATGCTACAATCGGGTGTCCGGCTCGCAGGCCCGGCCTGCTTGAGCCACGTCCCGACCGGACGCAAAAGGGGTCTTTCAACCATTTGGAGTCCAAACATGAGCACTGCTTTGCAGCCCGTACATAATCTGTCGCCAGGTGCCAACCTGGAGGCCTATGTTCAGACCGTAAGCAGCATCCCGATACTCAGTGTCGAGGAAGAGCGCGAGCTGGCTGACCGTTTGTACTATCACCAGGATCTTGACGCAGCCCGGCAGCTGGTCATGTCGCACCTGCGTTTTGTCGTGCACATCGCTCGCAGCTATGCCGGCTACGGCCTGGCCCAGGCCGATCTGGTGCAGGAAGGCAACGTCGGCCTGATGAAGGCGGTGAAGCGCTTCAACCCCGAAATGGGCGTGCGCCTGGTGTCCTTTGCCGTGCACTGGATCCGCGCCGAGATTCACGAGTTCATCCTGCGCAACTGGCGCATCGTCAAGGTGGCTACTACCAAGGCCCAGCGCAAGCTGTTCTTCAACCTGCGCAGCGCCAAGAAGAAGCTGGCCTGGCTGAACCAGGACGAGGTCGATGCGGTGGCGGCCGACCTGGGCGTGGCGGCGCGGGAAGTGCGCGAGATGGAAAGCCGCCTGTATGGCCAGGACCTGGGCTTTGACGGCGCCAGCGACGACGATGACGACGCGACCTATGCGCCGGTGCACTATCTGGAAGACAAGCGGTACGATCCGGCCGTGCAGATGGAAAACGCCGACTGGGCCGACAGCTCGACCCAGCAACTGCAGGAAGGGCTGGCGCAGCTGGACGAGCGCAGCCGCGACATTCTCTACCAGCGCTGGCTGGCCGAGGAGAAGGCGACCCTGCATGAGCTGGCGGCGAAGTACCAGGTCTCGGCGGAGCGCATTCGCCAGCTGGAAAAGAACGCCATGAACAAGTTGAAGAAGCAGATCAATATCGACGACGCAGCCTGATATTCTCCGGCGCAGATCAAGGGGCATCCATTCGGATGCCCTTTTGCTTTTATCGTTTCGCATCGCAGGGAAAGGGGAGCTGCATGAACGCACGCATGGGTTTACGGATCGGCACACTGGTCGCGGTGGTGCTGCTCACGCTGCTGGCGCTGGACCGCTGGCGCGCCGAGCAGGAAGCGGGCCAGCCGCTGGCCTGGAAGGCTGCTTACGAGGCAACGCTCTGGGCGCCCCTGCGGGAACGGCTGCTGACCCTGGCTGATGTGGAGCGCACGCTGGGCAAGGGAAGCCTGTGGATGATCAGCGCCGACGGCGAGCCGCGGCTGGTCAGCCGCCACCCGCTGGACTCCGATGGCCAGCGCTGGCGGTTGCAGGCGGTGATCGGCCTGGACGAGGAGCGCACCAACAGTCTGGTGGAAGCGCAGGCCTGGCAGCCGGACATGGCTGACCAGGCGGTGTCGCCGGCGGTTGCAGCCGCGCTGGCGCAGTATCCGGTGGAGCGATTGAGCGTAATGCCCGAGGAGCCGCTCAGCGCGCAGAAGGTGATTGCGACATTCGGCGTGGCGGACTGGCACATGCCGGTAGAAGGGGGCGAAGCCTGGATATATGGCCGCCAGGGAGTCGTGGTATCCGTGAGCGAGGGCGAAGCCCATTCGGTGATGTTCGGTCTGCGCCAGGAGTGACCAGGTGCGCCCTGCGTTGATTCGCCTCAATGCAACCCGGCCCGTGGTGCCATACAATCACACGCAAGAATAGCCGGGTTCCGGCCGGCGATGATGAGGGCGAGCACCCATGACACAGAAAATCACCTTTGACCGCGCACTGATCGAAAAATATGATCGGCCGGGTCCGCGCTACACCTCCTACCCCACGGCACCTCAGTTCCATCAGGCTTTTGCCATGGATGACTACCGCGCTGCGGCAAAGGCCAGCAATGCCGCTGAGATGCCGAAGGATCTGTCGGTCTACATTCATATCCCGTTCTGCAAGAGCCTCTGCTACTACTGCGCCTGCAACAAGATCATCACCCACAAGACCGAGCGTGCGGTGGAATATCTGGAATACCTCAAACGCGAGATCGCCATGCAGGCGGCGCTGTTCGACAGGTCGCGCAAGCTGACCCAGCTGCATCTGGGCGGCGGTACACCGACCTATCTGACCAGCGAGCAGCTGGAAGACCTGATGGACACCCTGCGTTCTTCCTTCAACATGGATGAAAGCGACAACCACGAGTTTTCGCTGGAAGTCGACCCGCGTACCGTCGCCCCCGCCCAGATCCATCAGCTGCGGGCACTGGGCTTCAACCGGCTGAGCTTCGGCGTGCAGGACTTTGACGAGGCGGTGCAGAAGGCGGTCAACCGTCTGCAGAGCGAGGAGCAGACCCGTGACCTGGTGCTGGCGGCCCGCGAGGCGCAGTTCCGCTCGATCAGTGTGGACCTCATCTACGGCCTGCCGCTGCAGACCGTGGAGAGCTTCGATGCCACGCTGAGCAAGATCATCGAGATGCGCCCGGACCGCATCGCTGCGTACAGCTATGCTCACCTGCCGGAGCTGGTCCGCGCGCAGAAGCTCATCCGCCCCCAGGACATGCCACCGCCGGAGCGCAAACTGGAGCTGCTGGAGCTTACCATCGCCCGGCTGACCGCCGCCGGTTATGTCTACATCGGCATGGACCACTTTGCGCTGCCGGATGACGAGCTGGCAATCGCCCGGGAGAACGGTACCCTGCAGCGCAACTTCCAGGGCTACTCCACCCATGCCGACTGCGACCTCATCGGTATCGGTGTCTCCTCGATCGGCAAGGTGCACAACACCTACAGCCAGAGCGTCAAGGAGCTGTCCCAGTATTACGCGCGGATTGATGCCGACCTGCTGCCGATCATGCGCGGTTACACCCTGAGTGAGGATGATCAGCTGCGCAGGGAAGTGATTCTGGACCTGATGTGTCAGGAGCGGATCGATTTTGCGAGGTTCGAGGAGCGGTACGGCATCGATTTCCGCAGCTACTTCGCTGACGCCCTGGAGCAGTTGGCCGAGCCGGTGGCCGACGGGCTGGTGGCCATCCATGATGACGAGGTGGTGCTGCTGCCTGAGGGCAAGCTGATGCTGCGCAACGTGGCGATGGCGTTCGACGCCTATCTGGGAGCGAAGCAGAAGGGCAACTTCTCCCGCACCGTGTGAGCGCCGGGGAGTCAGGCCTGCAGCTCCCCTTCCAGCTGCTCGACGGTCATCGGCCGCCCGAACAGATAACCCTGGAACTGCTGGCAGCCGCGCTCAAGGAGCGCGGCACGCTGTTCCTCGGTTTCCACTCCTTCGGCCAGCACTACCAGCCCCATGCGCTCGGCCAGCAGCATGATCAGGTGGGCAATCTCGGCGCTGTTGGTATCCTGCAGCATTCCCTGAACGAAGCTCTGGTCGATCTTCAGCTGATCCAGCGGCAGGCGACTGAGGTAATTGAGCGATGAGTAGCCGGTACCGAAATCATCCAGTGAGAAGCATACCCCGTGCTCCTTGAGCACCGACATCTTGCGGATGATCTCTTCGATCTCATGCACCAGGGCGCTCTCGGTCAGCTCCAGCTTCAGCTTCTGCGCCGGCGCGCCGGTTCGCTGCAGCACCTCCAGCACCCGTTCGACGAAGTCCGGCTGGGAGAGCTGATTCGCACTGACGTTCACCGAGAGGGTGAGGTGGGCGAGGGCGGGCACCTCTGCCCAGCGTGCCAATTGCTGGCAGGCGGTCTCCAGCACCCAGTTGCCGATGGGCAGGATCAGGCCGTTGGCCTCGGCCAGGGGAATGAAGCGGCCGGGTGAGATCATGCCCTGCTGCGGGTGGCACCAGCGGATCAGCGCCTCGGCGCCGATGATGTGGCCATCCCGGTCCACCTGCGGCTGATAGTGCAGTACCAGCTGATCCTGCTCCAGCGCGATGCGCAGCCCCGCTTCGATATCGCTGCGTTCCCTGACCTGGGCGGGCATGCGGGTATCGAAGAAGCACAGGCTGTTACTGCCGGTATTCTTGGCCTGGGACACAGCCAGATGCGCGTTGCGCAGCACTTCCTGGGCGGACGGCATATTGCCGGGCCCGAACAGCGCGATGCCGATACCTGCGGAGCCACGGTAATCGGACCGGCCCAGGCGGTAGGGCTTGCCCAGTGTCGCCATTGCGCCCCTCGCCACCTGCTCGGCACGGCGTGCCGCCTCCACCTCGTGGGGCCCGAGATTATCCAGCAGGATCACGAACTCATCCCCGCCGAGCCGGGCGACCGCCTCGTTCTGCGGAACGCAGTCGACCAGCCGCTGCGCCACCTTGGCCAGCAGCAGGTCACCGGCAGCATGCCCCTCGGTGTCATTGAGCGTCTTGAAGTCATCCAGATCCACGACCAGCAGGGCGCCGAAGGTCTGCAGGCGCTGGGCGGCGGCGTGGGCCTGATCCAGACGCTCGAGAAACAGCCGACGGTTGGGAAGCTTGGTGAGCGAGTCGTAGAAGGCCAGGGTGCGCATCTGTTCCTCGTCGGCCTTGCGCGACGAGATATCGGACAGCGAGGCGACATAATGGGTGGTTTCGCCTTTTTCATCGCGTACCGAGCCGATGGACAGCAGCTGCGGATATATCTCGCCGTTCTTGCGCTTGTTCCAGATCTCCCCCTGCCAGGAGCCGTCGGTCCTGATGGCCTGCCACATGGCGCGGTAGAACTTCTCGTCATGCCGACCGGACTGCAGGATGTTCGGATGCCGGCCGACGATATCCTCCATGGCGTAACCGGTGATCCGGGTGAAGGCCTCGTTGCAGCGCAGGATGTGCAGATCGGCATCGGTGATCATCATCCCCACCTGGGATTCGAAGGCCCGGGCGGCGATGCGCAGGTCCTCCTCCACCTTCTTGCGCGTGGTGATATCGCGGGCGGCGCAGAACAGCTGGGGCTTGCCGTCTATCTCAAGGGGAACGACGCTCACCTCCACGGGAAACTCGCCACCGTCGCGGTGCCGGAACACGCTTTCGTAGGTGGTGACCCGCTTGTGTCGCAGGCAGGACGCGACCAGCGCACGGAATTGGTCCCCCGGATGCATGACATCCCAGGGGGCAAGGGAGGGGCAGGCATGCCCCCCGGCCGGGTAGCCGAGCATGCGGTAGAAGGCATCGCTGGCGTCCAGCAACCGGCCCCTGCTGTCGAGAATGTGGATGCCGTCACTGGCATGCTGCAGCAGCAGATGGCTGCGCCGGTTGGCCCGGTGGCTGGCCCTGATCTGCCGCCACATCAGAACGCTGCCCAGGGTCGTCACCAGAAAGAACAGCAATCCCAGCCCTGCCGCCTTGTTACGATCATGCCGCCAGATAGCCAGGTAATCATCTTCGCCCAGCCCTGCCACGAGCATCACCGGAGGCTCGGATAACCGGCGGAAGGCATTGGTGCGAGGGACGCCGTCGGCGGTGCCTTCGCTGAAGAAGATGCCGGAAGGTTCACCTGAGTTCAGCAGTGCCGTAAGCTCCGCCGAGCCGCCCACCGACCCCGTGCGACCGGGCGGGGCGTCCAGCGGCGGGTGGCGGGCCACCAGCCGCATGTCGAGGTCGCGCACCAAGGCAATGCCTTTGGAGCCGAGATCCAGTTCGGAGACCAGGCTGGCGAAATGGCTGGCCCGCACCGATGCGGCAACCACACCCGCGAAGCTGCCGTCGGCGTTGTCGTAGCGGCGGGCAAACAGCAGGATCCACTCACCGGTCAGGGGGGACCGTATCAGCGGCGAGATCGCCAGGCCGACCTGGGCGCCCGAACGAAGCTGATGAAATATCTCGGCATCTGCGTAGCTCAGCTGGCTCGGGGGCCCATTGGGGGCAAAGCGTACCGCGCCCGTTGCGTCACTGACGCGTATACGGGCGACATGGCTGACCCAACCCTGCCTGGCCTTTATCAGCTCATCCATCTCGCTCCGCCGAACTGTGCCCCTTTCAGCCAGCTCTCTGTTGAGAAAATACTGGATCTCCTGCAGCACCAGATCCACCTCCCTGGCGGTGCCGGTAATGCTCTGTTCCATCATCAGCGCGATGTTGGCGACGTTGGTCCGCACCTCGGCGATCTTGCGTTTGTAGGAGGCATGCAGCGTATAGGTCAGCAGAGTGACCATGAACAGGTTCAGTGCCAGGACCGTGACGAGCAGCATGAATGTAATTGACTTCAGGTTATGCCGCATCGAGTGGTTCCAGTTCGAATTCAGGACGGGGTGAAACATGGGAAATTATATAGTCGATTCGGAAGGTCTGCCGTCATATCGGCCGGAGCAATGCCCGCTCCAGCGTCCCTGACCGGCGGTACTGCCTCTGGAACGGAAACTTTATTTGTCAAAAAGATGACAGGCAGCACAAATCTGGTTTGAAGTGCCTGTTTTTTGTCGATAGCATCGGGCGGTGCAAAATTACGCAAAAATTCAGGCCTCGGTAGGGAAGCCGTACTGCAGTATCCCTCTGTGGCACCGTTCTTGAGGAGAACATGGTGCATAACGCATATTCAGGGGGCGCTCCCGGACAATTGTGGCGGGGGCTTTGGCTGGTGCTGCTCGCGGTCATACTGACCGGCTGTCTGGGCGGCGGTGGCGGTGGCAGCAGCAGGGACGATGACAAGGGTGGCGGCGGTGGCGGCGATACGTCGGCGACACTGAGCACGACATCGATCAATCCGTCCTCGGGGCCTGCGGGCAGTACCGTCAGGGTGCGCTTCGAGAAGCAAGGCGAAGGCGTCAGCCTCGATGACCTGGAAGTGGTGCTCGGTGACGAGGTGATCACTCCAGCCGGTGTGGACGAAGATGAGCTCACCTTCGTCATCCCCTCCGGTCTTGCCGGCGACCAGACGCTGTTTCTCCGTGCCGGAAGTGTCGAGAGCAACAGGCTGCGCTTCACCATCAGCGATTCTGTCTCCATCGTGGCTCCCGATGAGGATGAGCTGCTGGAGGATGAGGGTGACAGCAAGGTCGCGGCCAATCTGGTTCTGATATTCATTGCCGAGGGAGCGGACCTGGATGCCGTGGCCGAGGCCGCCGCCGCTGCCGAAGGTGGCGAGGTGGTGGGCGGGATCGACCTGCTGCGCAGCCGTCAGCTGCGGCTTCCCACCACCAGCATCGAGCAGCTGGAAGAAGCCATGGAGCGCCTGCGGGCACGTGAGCATATCGAAGATGCTCTGATGGATATCCATCTTGACCCGGAAGCGATCAGCTGGAGCGCGGACCCTGGCCTGGCGGGCCAGCGTGCCTCCAACCGGGTGGAAGAGGGCGCGCAGCTCTATGCCGAGAGGGTGCATCCCGAGCGTAGCGGTGCGGTCATGCCCTTCTTCCGCTCGATGGGTGTATTCGAGGCGGGAGTGCACTTCTCCCGGCCGGATTTCAACGGGTATGCCGCCGACGGCAGCAGCCGTTCCGGTAACATCGGACTGTTCTCTCCCGACCGGGGTCGGTCGACCTCCAGCGATTCGATCCACGGTACCAATGTGATGGGGTTGATTGCCGCGGAGCTGGGCGATGGCGGTGCCGCCGGCCTGCTCCGTGCAATGGGGGAGGCGGGTGCACATGGTGGTGTCAACATCCGTGTGGGCAACAGCGGCACCCGTTCCATTCACAGCTTTCTGGCAGACGTGGTGCTGGCGCTGGACAGTGGCGCTCAGGTGGTCAACATGAGCGCAGGTGTGCATCGCTGCGCCCGTTTCGGTGTCTCTGGCTGCGTTGATGGCCCGGTGCAGAGCGATGGCTCGCCGGTCACCAACAACCTGATCGGTGCTGCCCAGTTCGACAGCCTGAGTCGAGCCTATGATCGACTGGTGGCGAGCATGGCGCGACATTATCCCAACGCCATGCTGGTAGTGTCTGCCGGCAACGGCAATACCGACACGGGTGAGCGCGACGTGCGCCTGTTCGGTGCCCATCCCAGCGTTCAGGTGTTGACGGTCGGCGCGCATGACAATGCAGCGGCTCCGGCGCGCGAGGGTTACTCGAACTACGGCAGCCGGGTGGACATTGCTGCGTCCGGTACGGTTCGCAGTGCCTGGAATGATGGCGAAGCCCGCGGCACCTCCTTCGCCGCTCCGCTGGTCGCAGCGACAGTGGTTGCCATGCGCAGCATCGAGCCCAACCTGACCCCGGCCCAGGTTCGTCGCCTGCTGAGGGAGAGCGCGCTACCCATCGAGAACAACGAGGTGGTGCTGAGCGAAGGCGGTACCGTGGTGGGCAGCGATGTGTTCACCCAGCCGTTGAGCGCTGCCGAGGTGGGCGCAGATCCCAGTCGTCTCGGCAAGGGCGCCCGACTCAACGTCGAAGGCGCGATACAGGCCGCCCTGGATGCCAGGGAAGGGCGTACCCGTCCGATCACCGACCCGGTCACTGTGGTCATTGGCGGTGGCGAAAGCGTCACCGAGCGTCTCGCGGTTACCCTGCCGCTCGAAGGTGCAGTGTTCGACCGTGTCGATATCATGTTCCTGGTCGACGTTTCCGGCAGTTACGGCAGCAGTATCAACCAGTTCAAGCGTCAGGCTGTGGACCTGGTAAACGCCTTCCGGGCCAGTGGCAATGACGTGCACACCGGGATTGCGTCCTTCGCCGACACGCCGATCAGCCCCTGGGGTTCGTCCGGTGACTATGCGTTCAGGCTGGATCAGGCGTTGACCGCGGACAGCGAGCAGACCATCGATGCCATCAACGGTCTGACCCTTCGGAGTGGCAATGACACGCCGGAAAGCCAGCTTGAAGCCCTTTATCAGCTGGCCACCGGTGCCGGTCGCAGCGTGCCGGGCACGCCCGCCGCGGATCTGGATGCGTCCATCACGGGTTGGCGGGAAGGCTCGCTGCGGATCGTGTTCCTGGCTACCGATGCGGCTTTCCACAGCTCCACCAATGAGGACGGCGGTTACTACAGTGAGGGCTATCCCGGGCCGGGCTGGACGGAAACCGTCAACGCGCTCAATGGTATGGGCATCCGCGTGTATGGGCTGGAGCGAGGCTACAGCGTGCCCGACGTAGCGGAAATGGTTGCCCAGACCAACGGCCAGGTATTCCAGCTCGACAGCGCCAGCAGTGACATCGTGGCCAAGGTTGTCGAGGCACTGGATACCGCTGCGGCGATGCTGGATCTCCGGCTCGCGCCCAATGGCGACTTTGCCGGCATGGTGCAGTCGATCACCCCGTCGGTTATCCGCGACGTCCGTCGTGGGGAAACCGTCCATTTCGACGTTACCTTCAATCGCGGTCGCAGTGGGCCCGGTGAACAGCGTTTCGTCTTCCGGCTTGATGTGGTCGGTGCCGAAACCGCCGTTATTCAGGAAATTCCGGTCGTAATCAATCTGCGCTGAAAAAGCCGACCGGCTCGCCGCCTCCGGCGAGCCGGTCCACCAGGAGATTCAAAGATGAAAAAGCCAATTCTGTGTGCCGCTCTGGGGCTGACGCTGCTGGTTGGCAGCGGTATTGCCGCGGCGTGTGAACTGGGTCGCGTGCAGCTCAACGCTGCCGGTGAAAGGCAGATCAGCGTGCATGACCATGAGGGTCTGCAGGTAGGCCTTACCATGCAAGGGGCAGACGGTCGCTGGGAAGCGATAAGCCAGGCCCACGGAGCCCTCAACCAGCGCTTCGGGTCAGCCGCAGCTGCTGCCCGGGCAATCTGCGAACAGATGCAGGACTGATCCTCTCCGGGGCCGGCAGCGGCCCCCTTAATCCTGATTCACCCGATCCTCCCCTTTGTTACTCCCTTTTGCCGTTTGACCGCGCCCGACAGATTGGTTAGCGTGTTAAACGGTCGTTTGAATTGGTGTGCCGTGCCAATGCATTCCTGTCGACCGCTTCGTTTCTAACAACAACGCAGTATGGAGCTACGCATGACCGCCAAGCCGGGCTCGCCGGAGCCAGATGTCCGTTCCCGCAGAATCACCATTACCGCAAGGGATGGCTACGCGCTCGGTGCCACGCGGTTTCAGGCCCTTGGTCCGCCGCGGGGAAATGTGCTGGTGGCTGGCGGGACGGGCGTGCCCCAGCGTTTTTATCGACGCTTTGCCGAGTATGCTGCGCGCCGTGGGTTCAATGTGCTCACGGTGGATTATCGGGGCACCGGTGAGTCCAGCCCGGCAAGCCTCAAGGGGTTCGAGATGTCCTATCTGGACTGGTCGGAAAAGGATCTGCCGGCGGCAGTCGATCTGCTCAGTCAGGAAGATCTGCCGCTGTACTGGATAGGTCACTCCTTCGGTGGCCATGCCATCGGCATGCTTCCCAACCATGATCGGCTCACCGCCTGCTACAGCTTCGGTTCCGGCGCCGGCTGGGCCGGCTGGATGCCCCGAGGTGAGGCGCTGAAGATCCGGCTGTTCTGGAATGTCCTCATGCCGGTGATAGTGCGTTGGAAGGGCTACATGGCCTGGAGTGTGCTGGGTATGGGCGACGATCTGCCGAAGGGTGTTTACCGGGACTGGAAGCGCTGGTGCAGTTATCCCCATTACTACTTTGACGACCCGCGCATGACCTTCGTCCACGCGCGCTACGCCGCCGTGCAGACCCCCTGTGCCTTTGTCACGTCCCGCGACGACCCCTGGGCGCCGCCCAGATCGCGGGATGCCTTCGTCAAGGGCTACATCAACGCCCCGCTGACCATTTACGACATAGAGCCGGCACCGGGCAAACCGGCCATCGGCCACATGGGCTATTTCCGCAGCGAAGCGCAACCGTTCTGGGATGAGGCTCTGGAGTGGCTGCTGCAGGCCGCACCTGTGGCAACCGCTGCCAGCTGCCGCTCGGCATCCGGCTAGCTCGGCGACTGGTCCCATTTCGCGTCGAGATGGGCCGGGTTCCATCCCGGCCATCTGGGTTGCGGTGGGCGTGCAGCGTCGAGATGGAACTCGACGTTCCCAGAGGGGCTGGAGGGCCGGGTTCCATCCCGGCCATCGGGTTGCGGCAGGCTCGCAGCGTCGAGATGGAGCTCGGTATTCTGCGTTCAGGGGGGCGTTCCACGAGCCTACTCCGAACAGAAAGTTTCCCATTCCAGCTCGCCGCGCGTTACCGACAGAAGCTGTTCATGGAGTGCATCGCTGGCGGTGGCCGGCAGACGCGCTGTCAGGGTGACGGTCTGACAATGCTCGACGTCGCCCAGTTCGCCACCCGACTCGGCAATCAACTGGCGGGCAATCCCTTCATGGGCATAAGGCAGGCTACAGCGTACTGTCTGGTGGGGGATATATTCGATTTTCTCTGCCGACGCCAGGGCCTGGGCCACCGCATCGGTATAGGCTCGCACCAGTCCGCCGGCGCCGAGCTTGATGCCACCGTAGTAGCGCACCACGGTGGCCAGTACACCATCCAGCTGCTGGTGACGCAGCACTTCGAGCATCGGGCGTCCGGCGGTGCCGGAGGGCTCGCCGTCGTCCACCGCCGCGCTGTGCCCGCCGGCGAGCAGGGCCCAGCAGACATGGGCGGCGCCGGGGTGCTGGGCGCGCAGTTCATCCACTCGCAGCTGAGCGGCGGCGCGATCGGCAACGGGCTCCACGCAGCCGATGAAGCGACTCTTGCGGATTTCCAGAACGCTGGTGACGGGACGGGCGAGGCTGTACATGGCCGCAAGGATACCCGGTCGCTGGGCCGGGATACAGCTCCGGCGACCCCGGGCGCTGCACGAACCGCCGACAAAAAACGTAAAAATGCGAGAAATTTGACTAAATGCTGCGAATGTCGTCTAATGCGCTCCTTTTTCGGCGGGAGGGAGATGTGCGGGAGCGTTTCTGGGAACGTTATTCACTGGGCGAGCTTAACGCCAGGGAATGGGAGGCGCTGTGCGACGGTTGCGGGCAGTGCTGCCTGGTGCGCGAGGTAGACCAGGGTGAGGTCACGGTCTACAGCGTCGCCTGCGATCTGCTGGATATCGAACAAAGCCGCTGCAGCGATTACGCCAGCCGCCTGCGGCGGGAGCCCAGCTGTCATCAGCTCACTCCGGCCAATGTCGAGCAGTATGACTGGCTCCCCGCATCCTGTTCCTATCGCCGGATCCACAGGGGCGAGCCGCTGCCCGCCTGGCACCCGCTGCTGGCCGGCAGTCGGCAGCGGATGCGGCGCAAGGGCATTACCGTGTGCGGTTATGCGGTACCGAGACGGCAGGTGCCGCGCCGGCGGATGGGGCAGCACATCATCGCCCGCTGGCGCATGTAACGGACGCCCGGCCTCAGCCGACGATGTCATATCTGCCGCCGCGCTCGAGCGCGCGCTGATACGCCGGTCGGCCATGAATGCGCTGCAGAAAATCCAGCAGGCGGGGCCATCTGGAATCCAGCCCGCCCCGCGCCGCTGCGGCCTCCAGTGGGAAGCTCATCTGCACATCCGCGGCGCTGAATTCCTCGCCGGCGAACCACCTGGTGGCCGCCAGTTCGTCATTCATATAGTTCAGGTGCTGGCGTATCTGCGGCTCGATGAAGCTGGCCCTGGCCTTGCTGGCGATGCCTCTGGCAAAGGGGCGGAAGAAGAACGGCATGGGCGCCTTCTCGATCCGGTCGAAGACCAGCTTGAGCAACAGCGGCGGCATCGCCGAACCTTCGGCATAGTGCAGCCAGTAGCGGTAGCGCAGCCGCTGCGGCGTGCCCGGCGCGGGTGCCAGACGGCCATCGCCATAGCGGTCGACCAGATACTCGATGATGGCCCCGGATTCGGCGATGGTCAGCTCGCCGTCGGTGATCACCGGGGACTTGCCCAGCGGGTGCACCTGCTTCAGGGCCGCCGGCGCCAGCATGGTCTGTGGGTCACGCTCGTAGCGCTTGATCTCGTAGGGCACGGCCAGCTCCTCAAGGAGCCACAGGATGCGCTGCGAGCGCGAGTTATTCAGGTGATGGACGGTTATCAAGGGCGTTCCTTTATTGTTGTTGGTCTGGTCGAGGCCGGGCTGAGCGCCGCGACGCCAGAGTATCCAATCTGCTGGCTACCGTCGATATCCCGCAGGCAGCATTCACCGCTGCCGTTATGCGACAATCGGCCCGTACTTCAAGGCCCGGGAATTTCATGAAACTGCTGCATACATCAGACTGGCATCTTGGTCGCACCCTGCACGGCAGGCGACGTTACGAGGAGTTTGCCGCTTTCCTCGACTGGCTCGCCGCAACCATGAATGAGCAGGGCACCGAGATACTCGTGGTGGCCGGTGACATCTTCGATACCACGGCGCCGAGCAATCGGGCCCAGCAGCTCTACTATCGTTTTCTCTGCCAGGTGGCCGCCTCTCCCTGCAGGCATGTGGTGATCGTTGCCGGCAATCATGATTCTCCTTCGTTTCTCAATGCGCCCCGTGAATTGCTGCGCGCACTGGATGTGCATGTCGTCGGCAGCAGCGCCGAGGACCCGGCCGACGAGGTGCTGGTGCTGCGGGACGCCCAGGGCGAGCCGGAGCTGATTGTCTGCGCGGTGCCTTATCTGCGGGACCGCGACATCCGCCAGGTCGAGGCGGGGGAAAGCGTTGCAGACAAGGAGCGCAAACTGCTCGAAGGCATCAGGGACCACTACGCTGCCGTCGCCGACACAGCCAGCCGCCAACGGCAAGCGCTGAATGTGGATATCCCCATCGTTGCCACCGGCCATCTGTTCACCGCCGGAGGCCAGACGCTGAAGGACGATGGCGTCCGCGATCTGTATGTGGGCAGCCTGGCGCATGTCACCGGAGCGGTTTTCTCGCCGATATTCGATTATGTCGCCCTCGGCCATCTGCACATTCCGCAGAAAGTGAACGGCTCCGAGATCATCCGCTACAGCGGCTCGCCGTTGCCCATGGGGTTTGGCGAGGCCAGGCAGCAGAAAAGCCTGTGCCAGGTCACCTTCGACACGGCCGACGGCAAGCGCAGCACCCGGGTTGAACTGCTGGACATACCGGTATTCCAGCAACTGGAGCGCATCAGCGGTGACTGGCAGGCCATTGCCGCGCGTCTGGCCGAGCTGAAGGCCAGCGACTCCCGGGCCTGGCTGGAGGTGGTCTACCAGGGCGAGGAAATTGTCACCGACCTGCGCGAGCGGCTGGACAACGCCATTGCCGGCACCGGCATGGATATCCTGCGGGTGAAGAACAGCCGCATCATCGACCGGGTGCTGGACCGGATGGATGAGCAGGAGACGCTGGATGATCTGGACGTGACCGAGGTGTTCGAGCGCTGCCTGACTCAGCATGACGTGATGGAGGAGCAGCGCTCGGCACTGATGGACGCCTACCGCGAGATACTTCGCGAGCTCCATGACGAAGATCCCCTGGCCCAGGGTGGCGAGCGCTGATGAGAATCCTGCAGATCCGCTTGCGTAACCTCAATTCGCTGGTCGGCGAATGGCAGATCGACCTGACCGACCCGGCCTATGTTGCGGATGGCATATTCGCCATTACCGGACCGACCGGCGCGGGCAAGAGCACCATCCTGGACGCCATCTGCCTTGCGCTGTACGGCTGCACGCCGCGACTTGGCAGGGTAACCGCCGGCGGCAACGAGATCATGTCCCGGCAGACCGGGGAGTGCTTTGCCGAGGTCACCTTCGAAACCGCCGCCGGCCGTTACCGTTGCCATTGGAGCCAGCACCGGGCGCGGCGAAAGCCCGAAGGCGAGCTGCAGCAACCGAAGCAGGAGATAGCCGACGCCGACACCGGCGAGATCATTGAGTCGCAGATCCGCCGGGTGGCCGGGCAGGTGGAGAGCGTCACCGGCATGGACTTCGAGCGTTTCACCCGCTCGATGCTGCTGGCCCAGGGCGGCTTCGCCGCCTTCCTGCAGGCCGATGCGGACAGGCGTGCGCCGATTCTCGAACAGATCACCGGTACCGAGATCTACAGCGAGATTTCGGTGCGCGTTCATGAGCGCCAGCGGACCGAGAAACAGCAGCTGGAGTTGCTGCAGGCCGAGACCGCCGGGCTGGTTCTGCTGGACGCGGAGCAGGAGCAGCTGCTTGAACAGCAACTGCAGACCCGTACCGCGGAACAGGCAGAACGGGAGGCAGGACTGGCCGGAACCCGCGAGGCGATCAGTTGGCTGACCACCCTCGATAGCCTGGCTCGGGAACTGCAGACGCTGGATACCGAAGCCGAACGGCTGAAGATGGACGTTGCGGCGTTCGAGCCGGAACGTGCCCGACTCGAACGCGCCACTCGGGCGGCGACGCTCGACGGCTGCCACGCCGCACTCGATGCCACCCGCAGGCAACTGCAGCAGGACCGTGGCGCGCTGGTTGCCCAGCAGCAGGCGCTGCCGGCACTGGAAACCGCGGCCCGGGAACAGAAAGACATCCTGCTGGGCGCCGAGCAGGCCTGTCTCCAGCACCGCCAACAGCTCAGCGACGCTGCGCCGCTCCTGCAACAGGTGCGCTCACTGGATCAGGGGCTCGCTGAGCTGGGGCGCCGCATCAGCGCCGAGCAGCAGGCCAGCGGGAAGGAGACCGCCGCAATCGAAGCGCTCCGCCGCCAGCGCCGTACCGAGCAGGAAAAACTCGATCGGACAGAACAGCAGCTGCGAGAGATACAGGACTACCTGCAACAGCACGCCCGGGATGAATGGCTGGTCAGCGGCCTGGCCGGTGTCAGAGAGCAGATGCATGGGCTGCTCGAACGGCAGCAGGACATCGACCGGCGTCAGGAGGAGCGAAACACCGCCGACAGCGCTGTGCGAGAGGCGAGCGCGGCGCTGACATCGCTGCGCGAGCAATACCGCTGTCAGAAGCAGGCGCTGGAGCAGGCGATCGAGCGCAAGCAGCACGCGCGGGAGGCTCTCGCCGAACTGCTGCAGGGGCGCCTGCTGCGCGAATACCGCGCCGAGAAGGACGGGCTGCTGCGCGAAGCTGCCCTGCTCAGTCGCATCGCCGAGCTGGAGGAACAGCGCAGCAGGTTGACCGCCGGTCAGCCATGTCCGCTGTGCGGCGCCACCGAACACCCCTTCGCCCATGGCAACGTGCCGACACCGGATGCTGCCGAGCAGCGGATCCAGGCTCTCGACCGGCTGATCGCCAGGGCCGAAGAGCAGGAAGCCGGTATTCGCGAACTGGAGCAGGCCGAGCTGCAGGTCCACACGGCGTTTGCCAGTACCGAGGCGGCGGGCAGAACCGCAAATCATCAGCTCACCTCGGCCGAGGCCCGGCTGGCCGAGATCGACGCCAGTCTGCAGGCCATGCACCACGATTTTGCCCGTCGCCGCGCTGAGGTGGCCGCCGGCCTGTTGCCGCTGGGGATCACGGAGCTGCCCGAGCAGGGCATCGCGCCGCTGCTCGACAGCCTCGAGGCGCGACTGGCGGCCTGGCAGGCGCAGGCAGCCAGCAAGCTGCAGATCGACGCGCAGAGGGCGGAGCTTGCCGGCGAGGTGCGCCGGCTCGATGCGCTGCTGGAATCAGCCGAAGCTGCCCTGCGGGTTCGTCAGCAGGGCCTGGCTGCTCTCGAAAAGGAGCTGGCCGCGCTTCAGGCACAGCGCAGAGCGCTGTTCGGGGAACGCGATCCCGCCAGCGAGGAACGTCAGCTGCAGAAGCTGGCTGATACTGCCGCTGCGGCGGAGCAGCAGGCCCGGGCCCGGCACACCGAGCTGCACGGGCAGTGGCACAGTGCTCATGTGCAGGTCGAGGCGCTGCAGCAACGTATCGCCCGCTGCGAGCCCGAGCTGCTGCAGCAGCAGGCGGCATTCCACGCGCGCCTTGTCGAGGCCGGCTTTGCCGATGAAAAGCACTATCTCGCGGCGGCCTTGAGTGCCACCGAGCGCAGCGAACTGGCCGGGCAGGCCAGGGCCCTGGAGCAGCGCCAGACCGAGCTGGAGGTACGCCGTGGGGAATGTCGGAAGCGACTGGCCAGCGAGCGTGAGCGCCGCCTGACCGCTGACACCCTTGAGCAGCTGCAGTCCCGGCTGAGCGCTGATGAAAAGGCGCTGGAGGAGGTTCGCGATATCTGTGCCAGCCTGCGCCATCGGCTGCAGGAGAACGCGGCGGCCCGTGAGCGTCTCAAGGCGCAGCAGCAGGCCATCGAGGCGCAGCAACGCGAGTGTCGCCGGTGGGACGCCCTGCATGCGCTGATCGGATCGGCGGACGGCAAGAAATACCGCAACTTCGCCCAGGGCCTCACCTTCGAGATGATGATCGGCCACGCCAACCGCCAGTTGCAGAAAATGAGCGATCGCTATCTGCTGGTGCGCGACGGTTCCCAGCCGCTGGAGCTCAATGTGATGGACAATTACCAGGCCGGTGAGGTGCGCTCGACCCGGAACCTGTCGGGTGGCGAGAGCTTCATCGTCAGCCTGGCGCTGGCGCTGGGGCTGTCGCAGATGTCCAGTCGCAACGTGCGGGTGGACTCGCTGTTTCTCGACGAGGGCTTCGGCACGCTGGATGAGGAAGCGCTGGATACCGCGCTGGATACCCTGTCCGGATTGCAGCAGGAAGGCAAGCTGATCGGCATCATCTCCCACGTACCGGCGTTGAAGGAGCGGATCGCCACGCGCATCGTCGTCCAGCCGGTGACCGGCGGGCGCAGCCGTCTCTCCGGGCCGGGCTGCACTGCCGTTTCAACATAGCCCCAACCAATGGCCATGGTGAGGGCGGCCTATTGGACGCTCGGGAGCCTGTTGTTGTAGTTTGTCCCGTATCTTTCCAAGGCAGCAGGGCCCGCCGTCCGTGAATGTAAAACGAATACGCTTTCCGATGCGCCTGGCCATGGCGTGGCTGGTATTCCTCACCCTGCTGGGACTCTACTGGATGCAACTGCGCGGCACCCATGCCGATCACCTGCGCTCGGCCGAGCAGGGCACTGCACTGCGCGGCGACCAGGCGGCCCACGCCCTGGCCATGCAGGCACGCTCGCAGCTGATGAAGGTCGAGTTCCTGCTCGAACACCTGGCGCATCACTGGCTTGACGGTGACCTGCGGGTATACCGCGATCTGATTGATGTGGGACAGGAGAGCATCTTCAACGGGGCGCTGCGGGAGATGCTGGTCACCGATGCGGAGGGGAATATCCTGTTCAGCAGCCGGCGAGCCGCCGGCGGGGGGAGTACCGGTGGCTCAGTCGCCGCCAGTGACTACTTTGAACAGCATGCCCGTCAGCGTGTTCCTTTTCTGATCAGTGCGCCGCTGCGCAACGAGGCAACCGGCGAATGGATGCTGCAGTTCAGCCATGCCTATTACGTGAACGGCGTCTTCTCCGGCGTCATTGTCGCCTCCGTGTTGCCCGGCCACCTGCTGGAGGGCGTGGCCAACATCTATCCGGAGCGGGACAATGTGGTGCTGATGGTGCTCAATGTCCACGGGCACGACAGCAAGCGGGTGGAGGAGCTGGCCGACAGGGCGCTCTATGACGCCAAGGCGCAGGGGCGCAACCGGGTGTGTGTGGATGATTGACTGCCCCCGAAGGGGCAGTCGGGGTGTCAGGCATCCGGGCTTGCGACAGCCACGGCGGCACGCCGGTTGTGATGAATGATCAGGCCGATGGTGCACACCACTGCGATAACGATCCCGATCGGCTTGCTGAACGCTTCCGGCAGGTTGAGGCCGATCCCCGCGGTGGCAATATAGGACACGGTGATCGCCGTGCCTATCACTGCAGGAATGCTGGTCACCCAGTGGAAGGTACCGCGGTCCAGCAGATACTTGGTCGCCAGCCACAGCACGCTGGTGGACAGCAGCATGTTGGAGAAAGCGAAGTAGCGCCAGATCAGCGAGAAGTCGAGGAAGGTCATCAGGAAGGCCACGCCCAGTATCGGCGCAGCCAGTGACAGCCGGCGCCCGATCGACTGCCGGATATGGAACGCATCGGTGATGGTCAGGCGCAGCGAGCGGAACGCCGTGTCCCCCGAGGTGATCGGGAAGATCGCTACTGCCATGATCGCCATCACCCCACCGAACACGCCCAGGTAGCTGGTAGCGATGTGGTTGACCACCAGCCCCGGACCACCCAGATCCAGCATGGCCTTCAGTTCCGGGTAACCGCCGGGGAAGGCGGCGATGCCGGCCAGTGCCCAGACGCAGGCGACGATCCCTTCACACATCATCGAGCCGTAGAAGATCGGTCGAGCGTATTTCTCGTTGGTCAGGCAGCGGGCGATCATCGGGGACTGGGTGGAGTGGAAGCCACTGATGGCACCGCAGGTGATGGTCAGGAACAGCAGCGGCCATACCGGCAGGCCTTCGGCGTTGGGCGTCAGGAAGTCATGCTCGTGGTGACCGTGGAAATAGGCGAAGATATCGCTCACCCGGGGCAGGTGCGGCGCCTCCACAAGCAGCGCCAGGGCAACCAGGGTGGTCATCACGATCATCAGCAGACCGAACAACGGATACAGTCTGGTGATGATCTTGTTGATCGGCAGCAGGGTAGCCAGGAAGTAATAGACCAGGATCGCCACCACCCAGAACATATTGTTCGCGAGGATGGTGCCTTCGAAGTAGGACAGGTTACTGAGCAGGCCGGCCGGGCTCATGATGAAGACCACGCCGACGAAGAACAGCAGCATGCAGGTGAACACCAGCATGAAACCCTTGAAGATGACGTTGTAGTAGTTGCCGGCGATCTCCGGCAGGCTCTTGCCATCTTCCTTCAGGCTCATCACGCCGGAGAAATAATCGTGCACGGCCCCGCCTATGACGTTGCCGATGACAATCCACACCAGCGCGATGGGACCGTAGAGGGCACCGAGAATGGGCCCGAAAATGGGGCCGATCCCGGCAATATTGAGAAACTGGATCAGAAATGCCCGGGCAGGACTGATGGCGACATAGTCCACCCCGTCGTGCAGGCGTTGCTGGGGCGTTGCAGCGGTGGGGTCTATGCCGGCCTGTTTCTCGACGAAGGGGCTGTAGAACCGGTAACCGAGCAGCAGTATGGCAAGGCTGGCGAAGAAGATGAGCATGGAATGACCTCGTTGTTGTTATTCCGGGACTTGTTGCAGTCTGTCGGCAATTGTTACAACAGATGTCCACTTTAGCAGGCGCAACCGGGGCCGTTGATTAGCCCATGGTCGCAACCGCACCCCATGCTCCGTCTTCGCCACGCTGGCTCAGAAGGCCTTGGTCAGGGCCAGCCTGAACAGATTCCCTTCCGGCTGCACGCCACTGCTGCCGGCCCGCGTCGAGTACTCGTGATAGACGGCACCGCGCAATTCCATGCCGAGCTCGCGCCAGCCGTAACCCAGTTCGATCCCGGCGGCGTGCCGCTCCAGCTTGTCGTTGCTCGGGGTGCCGCTGTCGGCTTCCAGCTGCCAGGCATCAAAACCGGCCAGCGCAACTTCCAGGCCACTTTCCAGGCGATGGGTCAGTGCCCACTCCACCAGCCAGCTGTCCCCCGGAGTGATATGCGTATCATCCTGCTCGCCCTTGATCTCGTAACGGGACAGGGCCGAGACCGACCAGCGACGCTGCTCGTCGAAATGCCAGGCGCCACCCAGCGTCAGCATGGTGGTGTGGTGACCGCGCCCGATGGAGGCGGGATCACGGGCGTCGTGCTCGGCAGTGTCGAGCCAGACG
Source organism: Halopseudomonas pertucinogena (assembly GCF_014646575.1). Classification (GTDB taxonomy): domain Bacteria; phylum Pseudomonadota; class Gammaproteobacteria; order Pseudomonadales; family Pseudomonadaceae; genus Halopseudomonas; species Halopseudomonas pertucinogena. The sequence goes on from NZ_BMNN01000007.1 coordinate 47,848, forward strand.
CCGGCGGCGAATACCGCGTCCCATTGCGAGCCGTGCCAGCCCAGTACCACCGGGCCCAGGTAGACGTCGCCCACGCCGCTTTCGCTGCTGTCGACGCCCAGTCCCTTGAAATTCAGCGTGGTGCGCTGAACCGGGATGATGGTTTCCACACCGTAATCAGCGCCGAGGAACTTGCGTCCGGAGACCCAGACGAAGCGGTTGGCGAGCGCCGAAACCGAGCCGGAGTTGCTGCCGGGCAGCGTGTCGCCGCTGGGATCCACCACATCGGTGATGTCGTAGTGCACCAGATAGGCTCGGTAGTAGAGCCCAGGCGCAGGCGGCAGGAAGGCGCCGCCGGTGGCTTCGATACCCGGTACGTAATGTCCGTTGGCGGCGAGCGCGGAAAGGGGTGCCGCCAGGGTCAGCAGGGCGAGCAGGAGTCTGTTGATCGATTTCATGATTGATTTCCAGTGGCCGGGTTGACGGGGCCGCAGAGCTTAGGGGAAACGGCGGCCCTTGACCATCGAAAGCTGTTCCTCAGTGCTGGGATTCCATGGCGCTGAATTCGCGCTGGATCTCCTGGTCATGGCGCGGCCTGGTCAGCAGCGACACCACCACCGCAACCACCACGCAGGCGAAGAAGCCGGGCACGATCTCGTACATCAGCGCCTTGAGGGCCGGCACGTTACCCCAGATGCCCACCACCACCGAGCCGGCGATCATGCCGGCCAGCGCGCCCATGGCGCTGAGTCGGCGCCAGAACAGCGACAGCAGGATGATCGGGCCGAAGGCGGCGCCGAAACCGGCCCAGGCGAAGGCGACCAGCCCCAGGATGTTGGAACGCGGATCGACCGCCAGCAGGGCGGCCACCACCGCCACGGCCAGCACGCCCACCCGGCCCATGCGCACCTGCTGTGTTACGGAGAGATCCTTGCCGAAGATCTTGTACAGGTCCTCGACCAGCGCGGATGAGCAGACGATCAGCTGCGACGACACGGTGGACATGATCGCTGCCAGCACCGCAGCCAGTACCAGACCGGCGACCAGCGGGTGGAACAGGATCTGCGACAGCAGCAGGAACACGGTTTCGGGGTTGTCCAGGGTGCGCCCGGTGCTGTGGAAGTAGCCGACGCCGATCAGCCCGGTAAACACCGCACCGGCCGACACCAGGATCATCCAGCCGATGCCGATGCGGCGCCCGGCCTTGGCATCTGCGGAAGAGCGCAGAGCCATGAAGCGCACGATGATATGCGGCTGGCCGAAATAGCCGAGCCCCCAGGATGCAGCGGAAATGATGGCCAGCAGGCTGCCACCGAACAGCAGCGAGGTGCGGCGCAGCTCGTCGTCCGGGTTGGCCAGGTTGTGGGCCGCGTCAGCGGCATTGATCGCAGCGATGGTGTCACCGGGACCGCCCATGCCGATGACAATCATCACGGGCACGATGACCAGCGCCGCCAGCATCAGCAGACCCTGCACCACATCGGTCAGCGAAGCGCCCAGAAAGCCGCCGAACAGGGTATAGGTCAGGGTGACGCCGGCCACCAGCAGCATGCCGAACAGGTAATGCGTGCCGAAGGAAGCCTCGAAAAACACCCCGCCGGCCACCATGCCGGAAGAGACATAGAAAGTGAAGAACACCAGGATGATGATCCCGGAGGTGATGCGCAGCAGTCGGGACTCGTCCTTGAAGCGGTTCTCCATGAAGCTGGGCAGGGTGATCGAGTTGTTGGATACCTCTGTGTACGAGCGCAGCCGCGGCGCAACGAAGCGCCAGTTGAGATAGGCGCCGATGGTCAGGCCGATGGCGATCCAGGCCTCCACCAGTCCGGCTGAGTAGATAGCGCCGGGCAGCCCCATGAGCAGCCAGCCGGACATGTCCGAGGCACCGGCAGACAACGCAGCTACGCTCGGTGGAAGCTTGCGGCCGGCGAGCATGTAGTCGTCGAGGTCGGTGGTCTGGAAGTAGGCGTAATAACCGATGCCAAGCATGGTGAGGAAATACACGGCGATGGCGATCAGCTGATAGGTCTGGTCCGTCACGGGAATATCCTCCTCTGCGGCTTGGCCAGGCAGGCGTTATTGGTGTCGTCCAGCATTGAACAGCTCCTTGCAGATAGAGGCGAAGCCGATCACGGCAGAACTGCCGCTCAGTCATCGCCCTGCGCCAGCAGGCTGGCATTGCCGCCTATGGCTGCGGTATTGATGGTACGGGTTCGTTCGGTGACGAAGCGCAGCAGGTAATGCGGCCCGCCTGCCTTGGGACCGGTACCGGACAGCCCCATGCCACCAAAAGGCTGCACGCCCACGACGGCGCCAATCATATTGCGATTGATATACACATTGCCCACGCGAATGCGCTTCTCGATGGCCGCAGCGTGGCTTTCATTGCGGCTCTGGATGCCGAAGGTGAGCCCGTAGCCACAGCGGTTGATGCTGTCGAGCACCTCCTCCAGCTCCTCGGCCTGGTAGCGGACGATGTGCACCACCGGGCCGAAGTGCTCGGCGGTCAGCTCGTTCATGCTTTCCAGGCGCAGCGCTACCGGCGCCACGAATTCCCCCTTCGCCAGCCATTCGTCCGGCACTCCGCTGACCGCCAGCATGCGGCCCTGGGCTCGGTGGAGATCGATATGCCCCTGCAGCCGTTCCCGGGCCCGCGCATCGATCACCGGCCCGACGTCGGTTGCCGGGTCGCGCGGATCGCCTATCTGCAGCTCCTGCATCGCGCCGATGAGCAATGTTTCCACCCTGTCGGCTATGTCTTCCTGGAGGAACAGCACGCGCAGCGCCGAGCAGCGTTGGCCGGCACTGGCAAAACCTGACTCCAGCACATCCGACACCACCTGCTCGGGCAGTGCAGTGGAGTCGACCAGCATGGCGTTCTGGCCGCCGGTTTCGGCTACCAGACTGGCCAGCGGGCCACCCCTGCGCTGGGCCAGGCCCAGGTTGATCTGCTGCGCGGTGGCGGTCGAGCCGGTGAATACCACACCCACCACCCGCGGGTCGGCCGTCAGTAGGGGGCCGAGTTCGCTCCCCGGGCCGGGCAGCAGTTGCAGCACATCCCGCGGGACCCCCGCCTCGTGGGCCAGCTCGACGCAGCGGCAGGCGATCAGCGAGGTCTGTTCGGCAGGCTTGGCCAGTACCGGATTACCAGCCACCACCGCTGCGGTAATCTGGCCGAGGAAGATGGCCACCGGAAAATTCCACGGGCTGATGGCAGCGAATACGCCCTTGCCGGTGAGGTAGTACTCGTTGGATTCACCCGTGGGACCGGGCAGCAAGGTCGGTTCGCCCATCTTCTGCTCGGCCTTCATCGCGTAATAGCGACAGAAGTCCACCGCTTCGCGGATTTCAGCCACCCCGTCGCGCAGCTGCTTGCCGGCCTCCCGGGCGCAGAGCGCCATGAGTTCGGCAAAGTGCTGCTCCAGCAGGTCGGCCAGGCGCCGCAGGCAGGCGGCCCGTTCGGCCACCGCGACCGCGTTCCAGCGGGGAAACGCCATTGCCGCCGCGTCCAGCGCCTGGGCTACCTGCTCCGGGCTGGCCGAACGGACCTCGCCCACCTGCTGGCCACGGTCGAACGGGCTCACCACCGCATGGGAAGGGCCGGCGTCGGCGGTCACCGTGTCGGCGAGCAGCGGCGCGCCCTGCCAGCGGTGCCTGTTCCAGGGCTCCAGGGCCTGGAGCAGGGGCTCGAGCTGGCTGTTGATGTTCAGGTTCAGGCCGCGCGAATTCGGGCGCTGGGGGCCGTAGATATCCTGCGGCAGGGGGATGCTGGTGTTGCGGTACTGGATCTTGCCGGCAAGCGCTTCCAGCGGATGCTGGCACAGCTGGGCCACCGGCACGTCCTCATCCACCAGCTGGTGCACGAAGGACGAGTTGGCACCGTTCTCCAGCAGCCGTCGCACCAGATAGGGGAGCAGATCCTTGTGCGCGCCCACCGGGGCGTAGATGCGGCAGTAACTGCCGGCGGGCGCCAGTTGCAGCGCCTCGTTGTACAGAGCCTCGCCCATGCCGTGCAGGCGCTGGAACTCGATGGGGCGGTCGCCGGCCATGTCCAGCAGGCTGACGACGGTATGGGCATTGTGGGTGGCGAACTGGGGCAGCAGGCGGCCGCGGGCGCTGTCGGACAGCAGGTAGCGGGCACAGGCCAGATAGGAGATGTCGGTATTGGCCTTGCGGGTGAACACGGGGTAGCCGGCCAGCCCCTCGATCTGGGCCAGCTTGATTTCGGTATCCCAGTAGGCCCCCTTGACCAGGCGCACCGGAATGGTGTCGCCCTGTTCGTCAGCCAGCCGGGTCAGCCAGTGCAGCACCGGCAGCGACCGTTTGGAATAGGCCTGTACCACCATGCCCAGCTTGCCCCAGCCCCGGGCATGCTGGCGATAGACCTGCTCCAGCAGTTCCAGCGAGATCTCCAGCCGGTCCGCCTCTTCCGCATCCAGGGTAATGGCCACGTCCAGTTCACGGGCTCGATCCACCAGCTGGCCGAGGCTGGCACCCAGCTCTTTCAGTACCCGCGTGCGCTGGCTGCGCTCATAGCGCGGGTGCAGGGCGGAGAGCTTGACGGAGATGGATGGCGGTGGAGCGCTCGCCTTCGCCGTGGAACGAGCCTCGCCGACCCGCTCGATGGCGTCCAGATAGGCAGCCAGGTAGCGGCGGGCGTCCTCGGCGGTGCGGGCGGCCTCGCCGAGCATGTCGAAGGAATAGGTATAGCCCTGTCTGAGCATGGCTTTGCCGTTGCGCAATGCCTCGGGCAGCGTGCGGCCCAGCACGAACTGGTAGCCCATCAGTTTCATTGCATGGGACATCACCTGGCGTACCACCGGTTCGCCCAGTCGGCTGACCAGCCGATTGAACACGGGCAGCGGCTGGTTGTCCCGCGGGTCCATCTTCACCAGCCCGCCGGTGAGCATCAGTCCCCAGGTGGAGGCGTTGACCAGCAGCGAGTCGCTCTGGCCCAGGTGGCTCTTCCAGTCCGCCACCGACAGCTTGTCGCGGATCAGCGCTTCGGCAGTGCGCGAATCGGGTACCCGCAACAAGGCTTCGGCCAGGCACATCAGCAGCACCCCTTCACGGGTGTCCAGACTGTATTGCTGCAGCAGCCGGTCGAGACTGTCACTGGCATCACCCTGGCGGCGGACCCGCTCGACCAGTTCGGCGGTGCGCTGTTCCAGCCGCCTCACATCCTCCGGCTGGTGGCCCAGCACCTTGATCAGCTCGGGCATCAGGCTGTTTTCATCGACCATGTAATGCAGGCTGACCTGCCGGGCCAGCTGCGTCAGATCCAGCCGTTGCAGGTCGGGATGGAGCAGCGTCTGGGCGCTGCCGTGTTGTTGAACGTTCTGGTCGAACAGCGGGTGCAGCAATGCCATGGCGTACTCCCGGCGAGAATGGCAGCAGGCCCGGAGGATGGTAAAGCAAGGTCAGCGGGGGCGGCTGCCTGAGTCAGCAGTCAATATAGTTGACAATCCGCCGGTCTGCGCCAGCTGTGGGCTAATCGATGGTGTCGAGTGTGGGTATGTCCAGGAAGCCGAGTACGGCCTCCCGGGCGCGCAACTCGGTGATGCTGCCGTCGGCGTCGTGGCTGACCACCATTGATCGGGTGACCTGCATCTGCTGCAGGCGTTCGGCAGGCAGGCCGCTGAGGCGGGCCAGCGTCTCGTCCGGCAGCCCGTCGCGGCGCTGGCGGCGCTCCACGGCAAAACGGCGCTGGTTGTAGCGTGCCCACAGCACCAGCAGCATGGCGTTGATCAGCGCAATCAGCAGATACATGCTGATGGTGCTGACGTTCAGCGCCAGAGGTCGGGCGCCGGCATCAGGCTGCGCCTGCAGGACATTGATCAGGCCCTGGCAGACCAGCCAGCCGAAGCCGATCCAGGCGAGCAGAGTGAACAGGGTGTCCAGCAGCCTGGGCAGTATCCGTCGCTCGGTGCAGATCAGTGGATGACTCATCGGGTGATCCTCCCTATGCCGCGGTCGGGACTGACCCAGCGCGCGCGTTGGTTCTGACGTTTGAGCATGACTCTGGTGAAGCCCACGATGGTGGTGAACAGGCTCAGCATCCAGTACACCACCGGGAACCAGATGACCCAGAACAGCGAGCGGCCGAGGTTTTTCTCGTAGCGCCGCTCGATCAGCAGACTCACGGCGAACTGCAGCAGACAGACGACACCGAGCAGCAGGCCGGTGAAGGCGGGCGGGATGACCTGCAGGACCGTCAGGTTGTCCGGCAGCGTCACGAACTGGCCGATCAGGTAGAGGATCAGACTGAAGCCGTAGGCGAAGGCCCAGGCTGCGGACAGGCAGAATTCGATGATCAGCGGCCACATGCGCCGGTTACGCCAGATCCAGATGTTGCGAATGTGCTTGAGGAACACCTCGGCGCCGCCCTGCGCCCAGCGCAGCCGCTGCTTCCACAGCCCGCGCAGGGTTTCCGGCATCAGGATCCAGCACAGCCCGCGGGGCTCGAAGAAGATCGCCCAGTGCTGGCGTTGCAGCTTCCAGCTGATGTCGATGTCTTCGGTGGCCATCTCGGGACTCCAGAAGCCGACCTCCGCTAGCGCCCGCTTGCGAAACGAGGCAATGACGCCGGAGACGGTGAATACCTGGCCATATACCCGCTGGGTCCGCTTGATCAGGCCGATGATCGAGGAAAACTCGCCCACCTGCACCCGGCCCACCAGGGTCGAGCGGGTACGTACCCGCGGATTGCCGGTTACCGCGCCGACCCGCGGGTTATCGAGCAGCGGCGCCACCATGTAGGCCACGGTGTCCTGCTCGAGCATGGCGTCCCCGTCGATGCAGACCAGCAGGTCGCTGCGGGCAGCCAGGGCGCCGGTGTTCAGGGCGATCGCCTTGCCCTGGTTGGCGGCAAGATGAATGACCCGCAGACGGGGATGCTCCAGGGCCAGCTGATCCAGTACCTCGCCGGTGTTGTCTGACGAGCCGTCATTTACCGCGATGACCTCGATGTTCCGGTAGCGCTGGGCCAGTGCCGCGCCGATGGTTTCGCGGACGTTCACGCCCTCGTTGAAGCAGGGCACCAGGATCGATACCAGCGGGTTGCCGATCAGCTCTGGCGGAGCGACATCCTCGCCCCAGGGCCAGTGCCGCTCGCGATGGGCCCAGAAGTACAGGCCGCCGATGATCCACAGCCCGGACATGAACAGCGGCCAGAAGAACACGAAGTTGAGTATCACATCGGCGGTGAACAGCGCGGCGGCGCCGAGCGGCAGGCCCAGCATCAGGCACAGCACCAGCAGGGCGAACAGGCGATCAGTCATGGTCGGGATACCAGTAGGAGGAGAACCCGGGGCGGATGGTCTTCAGGTCGGGATGGTTCGCGGGGAAATCATCCGGGTAGTAGCCGAAGTGGCGGGCGCCGCTGATCTGCAGCTGGTACATCCAGTCCAGCAGTTGCCGCGGGGGAATCTGCCGGTGATTGCCATCCTTGCGCCAGTCCATTGCCTGAAGCTCGAACAGCACCCGGTCCCGCGCGCCCGGATGGGCCAGCGCGGTTCTGACCAGCCGGTCCAGCCAGCGCTTGCTGTGTTGTTCCGGGATGCCTTCCATCAGCGGCATGGCCATCACCGCTGTCCAGTCGTAGGCCTGCAGGAAGTCCTCGAAGTTCTGGGCGAACCACTCCTCCGAACCGGGTTCCAGCAGCGGCATTGCATAGATGTTGCGCGCGGTGCTGATCTGCGGCCCGCGGATGGCCCGTACGGCCTCGGTCAGCTCCAGGGTGAAGTCGGTCAGGTAACGGGATTTGTAGCGGCTCCAGGCCTGCAGCTGTTCCGGCGAATCGCGGATTTCGCCGATATCCCGGGGAAAGCCGGCGGCTTCATAGGCAGCCAGGGCGTCATCGCCGGCATCCTCGAAGTCGGACAGCAGGGCATCGTCATGGAACAGGATGCCCTGGAAGGACGCTCGCTGGGCCAGATCCTGGTAGATTTCGGTGATCTGCCGGCGGGCCACCGGGCTCCAGGGTGACAGGCGGCTGTACTGCTCAGCGTCCTGGTGGATGCCATCAGCGGACCAGCGCTGCACCCGGGGTATGGACGGCGCCAGGTCGAAGGCCAGCACCGGCATCCAGGCATAGACCCGGGCATCGGCACGGGTCCTCAGCTGCCAGGAGACGAAATTGAACAGGTCGGCCCGCATGGGCAGCCAGCGGTTGGGGAAGTACAGCTCGCGCACGGTGCCGTCGCCCTCCGGGTCGGCATAGGCCTGCAGGAATACGTGGGAAATCCGCATGTCATGTACCCGCTGGATCAGCGTGTCGATATTCCGGCGCTGTTGACCGGGATCCTCGTCATAGACGTAATCCAGATCAATGTGCATGACCCGCACTGCCGGCTGTTCCTCGAACCGCGTCACCTGGCGGGCAAAGTCATCGATGTCCGGGTTGCCCGAGATCAGCAGCCGCGGAATGCTGCTCAGGTCCTCGGTGCTGGCCAGCCCCGGTTCCAGGGTAAAGGCCATTTCGTAGCCATGCTCGCGGATAACCGAAAGCGCCGTGCCGCTGGCGGCGCCATAGGGCCAGACCCAGGCGACCGGCGCCTTGCCGGTGACCTCGGTGAGCTTGTCGGTGATCCGGCGCACATCGGCGGCGATGCGCTGGTGAAAAGCCTCGGTGCTTTCGTAGGTCCCTGTGGCGGGGTCATAGAACCGACTGGCTGCCACCGGTTGGCGGCTGCCCTGGGGGTTGGCCTGCACACCGAAGTGCATGTCCCAGGTATGCGAGCCGATTTCCACCAGCGGTGAGTCCTTCAGCTCAGCCACCGCCTGCCAGTCGGCAAAGCGTTCGCGCTCGGTCGGCAACCCGCCGAAGTCCACCATCTCGTCTGCCGGGGTGTCCACCCATTTGCCTACCGGGGCCCACAGTGCGGGCCAGTCATAGGCCCTGAGCAAGGGGTAGACGCGGTTGACGAAGCTGCTGAAGCCATCATCGAAGCTCAGCAGCACGGCCTTTTCCGGCAGTTCGCGACCGCCCCTGTGGGCTTCGAGGATCTGCTGCACGCTGACCGGGTTGTACCCGTTATTACGCAGCCAGGCGATCTGTTCGTTCAGTGCGCTGGTGCGCACCGACAGATAGCGTTCGTCGGCCGCATCGTCTTCCACCTCGTGGTAGCAGAGCGCCAGAAAGTGGTTCTTCGGCCAGGGCTTTTCCGAGTTCTGCGCCGGTCGCTGCTGGGGCGGAACGAACTCCACCGGCTGGGCGGCTGCCAGTGCCGCGCCCAAGGCCAGTGCTGCTGCCAGAACCATGGATAGGTATCTTTTCATCGTGGTTCTCAGAATCGGTAGTTCAAGTCGAAGACCAGGCTCAGGTCGTGTTCCTGGTCGCCGTCATAGGGTTGCCGGCCCCAGATCAGCATGGCGCCGAGGTCGAGCACCTGGTTGGCGGCATAGCGCTGGCCGTAGCCGGCGGTGGCGCTCATGCCGCCGCCTTCGCCGCGCTGCCGGTAATACCCTGCGCCCAGCAGGAATTGCTGGCGCCAGAGGGTGTCGTAATAGCGATGCAGGACATGGTCGGCCAGCAGCGATGGGGCCAGATGGATATCCCGGCGGGGGCTGTAATAGGGACCATCCTGACTGCTGTTGGTACTTGCGCCGAGGTAAGGCTGCAGATCCAGCGTCAGATAAGGGTGGGTGTACAGCCGCTCCTTGCCGCTGATGGCGTAATTCATGCGCCGGTTGCCATCGGAAAACCGGCTGGTCGATACCCCCAGGGTGTATTCGCGCATTTCGTTCTGGTACCAGCGCAGGTAGCCCCCTGCCTGGTTGGAGGTAACGCCGCTGCGAATGGCGCGCAGCGGGGTGTCCCGTGACAGCCGCTCCAGGTCGGTGCCCACCCGCCAGTGGTCATCGAACTCATGCCAGTAGGAAAGGCGCACACCGGTCCTGTTGCCGCCCCGGGCGTTGTGGTTCGACAGCTCGAGTTCTGCCCAGTGGTCGCGGCGGCTGTATTCGACGCCCAGTGCCTGGATGCGCTGGCTGCCGTCGCCCTCCTCGAAGCGGCCGCGGCCATAATCGAAACCGATGAAGGGACGGTAATGCTCATGCTGCCGCGGGCCGTACAGCGCGGTGTGCAGATGCAGGTCATGGGAGCCGGTCTGCGGGTTGCCGGAGGAAATGCCCTTGCGTCCGGCCAGCCGCAGCTCGTTCATGTTCTCCACTTGATGGGCGCGCCTGAGCTGCCGGGTGGCCGGCTCGTCCGGGCTGCGCCGGCTGACATCCTCCACCAGCAGATCGAATTGCTGCCATTCGTGCAGCCGCTGGGCTACCCAGGCCTGTTCACGTTCCAGCGGCAGGCTGGTGGGTTGCTGCGCCTCGGCTATCTTCAGCTCGCGTTCGGCTGCACGGGGCAGGTCCCGTGCCAGCAGGGTTTCCGCGTGGTTGATCCGCAGCCCCATGTTGCCGGGGCCGTTGGCGCTCAGCTGCTGGTTATGGGCCTGGGCAAGATCCAGGCGGTTGATTTTCTGCAGGTAATGTCCGTACAGCACCTGGCCGGTCAGCCAGCGGTCATTGGGCTGCGGCGTGGGCGAGCCATGCAGATACCGATGGTAGGGCGCGTCGGCCTGGATCTCCTGCGCCAGCGCGCCGGCGGTCTGGATGCGCTCGCTTTCCAGTGCGGCAAAGAACAGTTCCTGGGCATCCTCAGGTTCCAGTTGCGAGGCGGGCGTTGCCGTGAGGAGCTCTTCCAGCAGCAGATAGGCCTGCTCGGCCTGGCGGTTGGACAGGTAGGCACTGGCTGCCCAGCGGCGGGCGTAGCGGGGCAGCTTCTGGCCATCTCTGGTCAATTGCTCGTACTCGCTGATCACCTCTTCGTGGCGATGGCGGGCGAGCAGGGCACCCAGCCGATCGATACGTGCCTGCAGCACTGCCTCTTCAGCTTCCGCCATGCCCTGCCATCGCTGCAGAAGCTCTGCGTAGCGGGCAAGGGCGCGGTCGGCAATCCGGTAGCGTTGTTCCTCGCTGCGGCTATCGGTGTGGGCCATGCGCACCAGCTCGGCAGCCTGGTCCAGTTCGAGACGGCGCCGCGTGGCCGGCTCCAGCGCCAGGCGGGACCCGATTTCCAGTGCCGGTGCCGATACTCGTGCGGCTGCCAGCGTATCCACCAGCATCAGTTCGGTATCCCGGGGTGGCGTACGCTGCGCCTCCCACAGCCGGGTCGCGGCAAACAGCTGATCCCATTCATTGCCATGCCCGCGCAGCACATAGGCGCGCACCTGACGGCTGAGAAGGTTGTCATGCTCGCGCACGAACAGCTCGGCCTGCTCCCGGGCAAGGGCATGGTTGCCGGCGTCCGCAAGGCTCATGATCCAGCCTGCGCGGGCATCCTGCAGGGCGGGGTTGCGCTGCAGGATCGCTTCCCACAGCAGCAGCGCGTTCTGCCATTGCTGCAGGTTGCGGTAGGACCGGGCCACCGCCAGCAGGCCGCGCTCAGGAAGCCTGTTGCGCGCGTCGGCGGGCAATTCTTCCCAGACCGTAATCACCTGAGGGTCATCCTCCGCCCAGTTGGCTACCTGCAGCCAGTCGGCCTGTCTGGCCGGGTCGAGCCTGTCCCGGTTATTGGCCAGCCAATCCAGCAACGGTGCGGAATCTCCCGCGCGGGCCCGCAGCACCAGGCTGTCGTACTCCGCCTGGGAAGCGCCGGCCGTGCCAGCAAGCAATGTGATGGCCAGCAACACGCCGGCCGAGCGCAAGGTGTGGCCGCAGGCTCTGAAAGGATAATCTCTGAAGGTCATGATCGCCTGTGTCTCGCCTGTCTGCGAAAGCGCACCGTTACTGGGTTTGCGGCTGATTGACAGGCCCCACAGGGCGGCGGGGTGAATGCCTCCTTGCAGTGACCCGGTAATCCATTCGTGATGTCAGCGTTCCGGTATCACCGGAAAGCCCGCTTCGTCAAAAATCAGACGAGCAGGGCTGAAAGTGTTGTGTTATTGACGCGCCATGTTAAACAGCAAATCTGCAGACTGCAATGCCGGGCGATTGGCCGGTGATCGGAAAACAGAACGCGTCAGGCCACGTCTACCAGCACGATTTCGCTGTCCTCACCGGCGCTCACCCGCAGTAGACGCTCGTCACGGATGGCCAGACCGTCACCGGCGTTGGCTGTCACTCCGTTGACTTCGATACGCCCCCGCGCGGGCACCATGTAGACCCTGCGGCCGGATGCCATGAAATATTCGGTGGCCTGGCCCCGGTTCAGGGTGGCGGCTGCGACTCGTGCGTCGGCGTGGATCCGCAGCGCTTCGTCCTCATCGCCGTCGATGCCACTGGCCAGGGTCACAAAGGCACCGGCGCGGTCCCCCCGGGGAAACTGACGGGTGCCCCAGGACGGCGGCAGCCCCTTCTGGTCCGGCATTATCCAGATCTGGAACAGGCGGGTTTCCTGGTCTTCCAGATTGTATTCGCCGTGGGTGATACCTGTGCCCGCGCTCATTACCTGCACATCACCGGCTACGGTGCGACCCTGGTTGCCCAGATTGTCGACATGGGTGATTGCACCGCTGCGAACGTAGGTGATGATTTCCATATCCCGGTGCGGATGGGGCGGAAACCCCGACTGCGCCGCGATGATGTCGTCATTCCACACCCGCAGGCGGCCCCAGTGCATTCTGGCCGGATCGTAGTATTCGGCGAACGAGAAGTGATGGCGGGTTTCAAGCCAGCCGTGATGGGCGCCACCCAGCTGCTCGTATGGGCGTAATTCGATCATGGATGTCTTCCTCTGTGCCGACCCCCGCTGCGGGGATCCCATACCCGTATGATCCATCAGTTCAGAGCGCGCTAAAAGCGCATAAATCCCGACAAAATGATCAGTTTAATTGATGGATGGTGGCGCGCAGGAAGATCCGCGCGGGTGAACTATTCTCAGTGTTCAACTTCAGGACAAACCCTGGTGGGGCCAGCTGCCAGCCCAGCCAGGCACCCACCAGATCTGCTCAACAGAGGAGCCCAGCTGATGACCAAGCTACTTGTGCTCTACCATTCGATGTACGGCCATATCGAAACCATGGCGCAGAAGGTGGCCGAAGGGGCCGCCAGCGTGTCCGGGGTGGATGTGACCATCAAGCGCGTGCCGGAAACCATGCCGGCGGAGGCGTTCGCCAAGGCTGGCGGCAAGACGGATCAGGCCGCTGAAGTCGCCGCGCCGGCAGAACTGGCCGACTACGACGCGATCATCATCGGCACGCCGACCCGCTTCGGCAACATGTCCGGACAGATGCGCAACTTCCTTGACCAGACCGGCGGCCTGTGGGCCAAGGGCGCCCTGGCCGGCAAGGTCGCCAGCGTCTTCACCTCCACCGGCACGGGCGGCGGGGAGGAGATGACCATCACCTCCACCTGGACGACGCTGGCCCACCATGGCATGGTCATCGTGCCCATTGGCTATACCAACCCGGCCCTGTTCGACATTTCGGAGGTCCGCGGGGGTACGCCGTATGGCGCATCCACTATCGCGGGAGGGGACGGCTCCCGTCAGCCAAGCGCCAGCGAACTGGATATTGCCCGCCATCAGGGTGAAATGGTCGCCAGGCTGGCAGTCAAGCTCAAGGCCTGACCTGTCCGGGGCGCGGCCTCCCTGCCGCGGCGGGATCAGAGCTGCTCGCGCCCGTGCGGACGGTCAAGATCCAGCTGCGGCCCCGCCGGTACGATGCCGGTCGGGTTGATGGTCTCGTGGCTGCGGTAATAATGATCCTTGATGTGCTGCATGTTCACCGTGGCAGCCACACCGGGCCACTGATACAGCTCACGCACATAGCCTGACAGGTTGGGATAATCGACGATCCGCCGCAGGTTGCATTTGAAATGACCATGGTAGACCGGGTCAAAGCGGAGCAGGGTAGTAAACAGCCGCCAGTCCGCCTCGGTCAGGGTGTCGCCCAGCAGGTAGCGCTGCCCGCCCAGCCGCTCGTCCAGCTCGTCAAGCATGCCGAACAGCGGCCAGAAGGCCTGCTGGTACGCCTCGTCGCTGGTGGCAAAACCGGCCTTGTAGACGCCGTTGTTGACCAGATCGTAGACGCGCTCGTTGAGCGCGTCGATGTCTTTGCGCAATGCCTGCGGATAGTAGTCACCCGGCTTGGCGCCGACATCGTCGAAGGCGCTGTTGAACATGCGGATGATGTCCGCCGATTCGTTGCTGACGATCCGCTGTTGCTGCTTGTCCCAGAGTACCGGGATGGTCACCCGTCCCGTGTAATCGGGGGTATCGGCGGTGTAGATCTGGTGCATGTAGTCGGCCTGGTGAATCGGATCGGCGATTACCCCCTCGTCCGGGGCGAAGGTCCAGCCATGCTCGCGCATCAGCGGATTGACCACCGACAGCGAGATCATGCCCTCCAGCCCCTTCAGCGTGCGGAAGATCAGCGTGCGGTGCGCCCAGGGGCAGGCCAGCGACACGTACAGGTGGTAGCGGCCCGCTTCCGCCTTGAAGCCTCCTTCTCCGGTGGGGCCGGGGCGCCCGTCGGCGGTTACCCAGTTGCGGAACTGTGACTGGCTGCGGATGAAGTGGCCTTTGCTCGATTCGGTGTCGTACCACTGATCTACCCATTTGCCTTCGACAAGTAAGCCCATTGTGTCCTCCTGAAAAGGTCGGGGGGATTGGATTGATTCTAGCCAACAGGCTGTGTTCCCCGCTGATCGTCTTGATAGTGCTGATCATGGTCCATCCTTTCCTTACGGTTTATAAGCACAAAAAAGGGATGGAATTCATCGAACAGGTCGATATCAGGCCTTCGTGACAACAGCGAGCGGGTTGACATATCTGCGGCCGGCCCCGAGGGTATCCGCTCATATTGCTGATTCCCCGGAGCCCGTCATGCCCACCACCACGCCCGACCTGCAGAGCCTGATCAGGGAAGCCCACCACGTCCTCGTCTTTACCGGGGCTGGCGTCTCGGCAGAAAGCGGTATAGCGACATTTCGCGACGCGCTGACCGGCCTGTGGGCAAATAACGATCCTCAACAACTGGCCACGCCGGAAGGGTTCATGGCAGATCCCGCACGGGTATGGGGTTGGTACCAATGGCGGCGCCAGCAGTTGTTGAGCCGCGAACCGAACCCGGCACATTGGGCCATCGCGGCACTGGCGCAGCGGGGGGCCAGCGTCACCGTGGTGACCCAGAACGTGGATGACCTGCACGAGCGCGCCGGAAGCGAAGGAGTGATTCACCTGCACGGCAGCCTGCTGTCGACCCACTGCTTTGACTGCGCAATCCCCGCCCAGGTGCCGGTGGACCCGATGCCCCTGGATGGCGCAGCCATTCCTCCTCCACACTGTGAACACTGTAACGGTCTGCTGCGCCCGGGCGTCGTCTGGTTTGGCGAGGCATTGCCTGAAGAGGCCTGGCAGCAGGCGGTGGAGGCAGCACAATCGGCGGACCTCGTGCTGGTTGTCGGCACCTCCGGCCTGGTCTACCCGGCAGCACAGATACCGGGGCTGGCGTGGGAGCGCGGTGCCACGGTGGTGCATGTGAATACCGAGCCGGTGCCTGTGGCCGCAGAGCGGGAGTACAGCGTGGTTGGGCCGGCGGGGAAAATTCTCGGCGGATTAAATGAAGGGCGCTGACGTTGGCGTTGATGGCGCTGGCCATCGCAATGCACAGGAGTAGACGAGTCATGACTCGCGCGATTCAGGATTATTACCCCGAGCGGTTCAGTCACTGCTTCGGTTGTGGCAGAAACAATCCCCACGGGCATCAGCTGAAGAGCTACTGGAAGGGCGATGAGACGATTGCCCGCTTCACCATTGCGCCCATGTACAGCGGTGGGGTACCGGGCAATGCCTATGGAGGCATGGTCGCATCCCTCATTGACTGCCACGGCACAGCATCGGCTGCGGCCTTCGCCTGCCGCGCGCAAGGTCACGAGCTGGGGGAGGGAGCGGAGCCGGTGCGCTTCGTCACGGCGTCGCTGACCATCGACTATCTGAGACCGACACCCGTCGGCAAGGAAGTCACCATTACGGGCAGGCTGATGAGTCTCGAAGGGCGCAAGGTGCGTGTTGCACTGGCCCTGGCCGCGGGCGGCACGGTGTGTGCCCGGGGTGAGATGCTTGCGGTGCAGTTTCGCGAGTGAAGACTCCCGGTATGATGGGGCCTCCCCGTACTCGGAACCAATGTGGCAAACGGCACAAATGAACATTTCACATACCCCAGCACCCATGGCCGAGCGCTCCGGCCGACCTGAACTGACCACCCTGGCAGGTCGCAACATCCTCTTCGTCATGGCCGACAAGGCCGAATACGGCCCGCACCTGCAGCGACGCTTCGTGCCGCTGATGACCGGCATCGGCCCGGTCGAGGCGGCGGTGCAGTTGACCGCAGCGCTCGCCGCTCTGGCTCAGAGTGGAAGACTGCCGGATCTGGTGGTGTCCCTGGGCTCGGCCGGCAGTCGGGTGCTGGAGCAGACCGAGGTCTACCAGGCGACGTCCGTTGCCTACCGCGACATGGACGCCAGCGCCCTGGGCTTCGAAAAGGGCGTCACACCCTTCCTCTCGCTGCCAGCGACGGTGCCACTGCCGCTGCGTATTCCCGGTGTGCCACAGGCCACTCTGTCCACCGGGGGAAATATCGTCTCGGGCGCGGCGTACGATGCGATTTCAGCCGAGATGGTGGATATGGAAACCTACGCCTGCCTGCGCGCCTGCATGCAGTTCGATGTGCCGCTGGTGGCCCTGCGCGGTATTTCGGATGGCAAGGCCGATCTGCATCACGTCGATGACTGGACCGAATACCTGCATATCATCGATGAGAAGCTGGCAGAGGCGGTGGATCGGCTGGAGGCGGTGTTGGCCGGTGATATGGAATGGTTGGCTGATGGTACCAATGCGCTCACGAAGGGTGAATGGCTATCTCGCAGCTTTGGATGAGTACGCACCCGACAGCCTGCCACTTTAATTTGGTATCAACGGAAGTATCTTTTCACCTTACACACTCCACGCATTAGACAGCACCTCAGCTTGCTTCAACACCAGCTCCACAGCCCCCGGTGCTTCATCGGGTGGGTATTTGTACCGCTGCAAGGTACGTCGAACCAGGATCCGTAACTTGGCTCTGACACTCTCGCGTACCTGCCAGTCCACGGTGGTGGATGCGCGTAGTTTCTCAGTGATTTCCACCGCAATCTTCTTCAGGATTTCATCGCCCAGCTCGCGCACGGCGCTCTCGTTGTTGGCCAGGGCATCATAAAAGGCGATTTCGTCCGGGTTGAGGCCCAGCGCAGCCTCCCTCTCCATCTCGGCCTGGAACTGCTTGGCCATGGCAATCAGTTCTTCAATGACCTGCGCCGTTTCGATGCCGCGGTTGTTGTAGCGGCGCAGGGTCTCCTGCAGGCGGTCAGCGTACTTCTTCTCCTGCACCACGTTGTTGCCAGTGCGGGCCTTGATATTGTCCTTCAGGAGCTTTTCCAGCAGCTCCACGGCCAGATTCCTGTAGGGCATGCGCCGTACATCATCCAGGAACTCGTCAGACAGCAGCCCGATATTGGGCTTGTCGAGGCCGCACAGGGCGAACACGTCGGTCACACCCTCGGCAACGACGGCGTTGTCGAGGATCTGCTTGAGCACCGAGTTCTTTTCTTCCTCGGTCAGCTTCCTGTCCACGCTGGTGTGCTTGGTAATCGCAGCCTTTACTGCCGACAGGAAGGCTACCTCCTTATGGTAGGTCCGAGCCTGATCGAGGGTGCTGCACAGGCTGTAAGCCTTGTTCAGAGCCAGCACCGTATCGAGGAAGCGTTTCTTGCCGTCCTCCAGCCCGAGCACGTGGTTGGCTGCCGGTACCAGCAGCTTGTGCGGTTGATCTTCGAAGCCGCTGTAGTCGAAGCCCTTGCTGTTCGGTCCGGGCGCAAACATGCCATGGATGATATCCAGCTTTTCGAGCATCACGGCGAAGGCTTCTTCCGCGCTGTGCGTGGGTTCGCCGCGGCCCTTGGCGTCGGTGTAGGTTTTCAGCGCCTGTTTGAGCTCGTTGGCGATGCCGATGTAGTCCACCACCAGACCGCCGGGCTTGTTCTTGAATACCCGGTTGACGCGGGCGATGGCCTGCATCAGGTTGTGGCCCTTCATGGGCTTGTCTATGTACATGGTGTGGCAGCACGGGGCGTCGAAACCGGTCAGCCACATGTCCCGGACGATGACCAGCTTCAGCGGGTCGTTGATATCCTTGAAGCGTTTTTCGAGTCGCTTCTTGGTTTGTTTGTTGTAGATATGGGGCTGCAGGGCCGCCTTGTCCGATGCTGACCCGGTCATGACAATCTTGATGGCGCCTTTTTCCGGGTCTGGGTCGTGCCACTGCGGGCGCAACGCGACGATTTCGTCATACAGCTGCACGCAGATGTCCCGGCTCATGGCCACGATCATCGCCTTGCCGTCCATCATGGCGGTACGTGTTTCAAAGTGCTCCACCAGGTCGGCCGCAACCTGACGCAGGCGCGGTCCTGCACCAACCAGCTTTTCCAGTCGGCTCCACTCGCCCTTGGTTCTTTCCCGCTGGGTAACGTCTTCCTCGTCCTCTACGACCTCATCCACCTGATCGGACAGGGCTTCGATTTCATCGTGATTGATATCCAGTTTTGCCAGGCGTGACTCGTAATAGATGGGCACAGTGGCACCGTCATCTACCGCATCCTGGATATCGTAAATGGATACGTAATCACCGAAGACCGCGCGGGTATCCTTGTCCTCGGTGGCGATGGGCGTGCCGGTAAAGCCAATGAACGAAGCGTTCGGCAACGCATCGCGCATGTGCTTGGCATAACCGAATTTGTAGCTGCCGTCCTGTTTCAGGGTGGCCTTCAGGCCGTATTGACTGCGGTGGGCCTCGTCGGAAATCACCACTATGTTGTGGCGGTCATTCAGGATCGGATGGCCGCTTTCGTCTTCCAGCAGCGCGAACTTCTGCACGGTAGTGAAAATGATGCCGCCGGATTCGCGCTCGGCCAGCAGTTGGCGCAGGGTATCGCGATCGTCCGCCTGAACCGGCTCTTGCTTGAGCAGCTCCCGTGCAGCAGAGAAGGTGGCAAACAGTTGACCGTCGAGGTCATTACGGTCGGTAACCACAACGATGGTCGGGTTGTTCAGCTCCGGCTGCTGCAGCAGCATCCCCGCGTAGCAGCACATGGAAATGCTCTTGCCTGAGCCCTGGGTGTGCCAGACCACGCCCGCTTTCTTGCTGCCGGGCGCGACCTCGGCGCCGTAGGTGGCGCGCCGTTCCCGGAGCTCCTTTTCCGGTACGGATGCCGCAATAATGGTCGCCCTGACGGCCTCGCGCACCGCGTGGAACTGGTGGTAACCGGCGATTTTCTTGATCAGCTTCTCGGAGTCCGTCTCGAACAGGACAAAGTAGCGGATATAGTCGAGAAGCAGCTCGCGATCGAAGAAGCCGCGCACCATCGTCTCCAGCTGCCACTCCAGCAGCGGTTTGTCGTCTTCGTGCTTGATTGTGCGCCAGGGCATGAAGCGCTCCTGGCTGGCTGTGAGCGAGCCTACCCGGGCGTTGTAGCCATCACTGATCACCAGGGCTTCGTTGTAGACGAACAGCTCCGGCAGCTCGTCCTTGTAGGTCTGAATCTGGTTGAAGGCATCCCAGATGCTGACGTTTTCCGAGGTGTGGCTTTTCAGCTCAAGTACGGCCAGGGGCAGGCCGTTGACAAAGCAGATGATGTCGGGGCGGCGCAGTTGCTTGCTGCCCTGCAGGGTGAACTGATTGATGGCGCGAAAGCGGTTGGCTTCGAGCTGTTCGAAGTCGATCAGCAGGGCATGGTCGTGGATGATGCGGTCGTCCAGCTTGTAATCCACCGGCACACCATCCAGTAACAGCCGGTGAAAGGCCCGGTTGCTCACTACGGTGTCCAGGCTCGATGGCTGGCGCACCTGGGAGATCGCCTGTTCAACAGCGGAGTCTGGCAGGTGCGGGTTGATCCGCCGAATGGCCGCTTCCAGATCAGCCAGCAGCAGCACCTGGCGATAATCACTGCGCTCCGGAGCGATACCATCCGGCGCCAGATCCGGACCATGACCCAGCTCCCAACCACCCTCGGCGAACCATTCCAGGCATTGCTGTTCCAGCTGATCTTCCGTCATTGACTGCTTCCTTTGGGTACATCTGCCAATATCTTCTCAGGCTACCATTGATCCCATAGTGCTTGTCGGCTCGCCAGCCTGTCGAGTGCTGCTCTGGCCATGCGGTAGGCTTTACATGCAAGCATTATTGCACTAGTATCAGCGCCAATATGACCGGCGCCTCTGCACTTCTGTGTACGCGTCGGTTCTCATTTCTGCCTATTGCTTACGCCACACCGGCCAGTTCTCCCAGCCCTCTACCACACCCATATCCTTCAAGCTCAGCTGCTGGTTTGCCAGTCTGGGAAACTCTTCTGCCAACAAAGCCTTGTACCGGTCACCCCAGCTGGAATTGGGACAGATCACCCGCATCAGCTGCTGGATCAGGCAGAAGTAGAAGAATGGCCGGGAAGGTTTCAACTCCTTCGACCAGCCCTCTGGAACCGTTGATATTTCCACCACGTTGATATTCCACAGGCGGCTGTGGTGCGCCGAAACATTGCGGATGAAGTTCAGGCTGCGTAACCACTGAGCAAAGGCCTTGCCAGTTGGTGCACCGTAAATGGCTGCAATAGTCTCCTGATCCTCATGTGCCATGCCGGAAAACAGCTTGGATAGCGCGCCAAAGTCCAATACCTCTATCGCCACCCAGATAGGTAAGCTGCCGTAATGAGTAATGTGGTGTGCGACGAAGGGTTCTTTACGTGCGCGCTGGAGCAGAGCGTGGTATTTGGCCAGCCACAGGTCATGTTCTGTTTTTCCTTTGTCAGGGCCAGCTTTGAATGGGCGACGTGCAAACTTGCCGTGCAGGCAATCGGGGTTCTCATGCGCTCGCGGGTCGCGCTGACCCAACAGGTGAGCCACATCCACCCGTACGGCCATTTCGATACGCTCCAACGCATCCAGTGCCAGCAGACGGAGTTTCTTATCGAAAACGTACAGCTTAACCACATCCTCAAAGCGGCTGCCAGGGACAAAACGGTCGTCGCGTACGGGGCGATCCTGCCTGGCTGATGCTGTCCGGTCTATTTCCCGCAGTGGATACCAATATCCGCTCAAGCGGTAGTAGCCCAGTCGTTTGAGGTAGCCCAGCGCTGCTGCGCGGTCTTCCACCTGAAGCCCGCGCCCACGCAGTTGTTCCAACTGATCAGAAAACGATAGCCATGGCTTCAGTGGTTTCAATTCAGTGCCTTTGTCCTGTTACTGGTTCTTCAGGTTTTGCCTGATCACGCCAAGGGGTGTGCTCAGGGTGCTTTCCAGCCGCGTCATATGCTCCACCAGCCATTTGATCATATCCGCCCAATTGTCCTTGTTATAGCCATCCACCGCTCGGGAGTACTGGATACGGCAGGCCTTGCGGTTGGGCAGGGGCTGCCATTCAAGCTCTGCACCAAACTCCGCCTCGATCTGTTCTTTCTGTGCGAATAGTTGGTCGAATACCAGCTGGTTGGTCTCGGCCTGGGGGCGGGACATGTAAAACTCTACCCGGACCTCGCCCTTACTGAAGATCAGGCTCATTGCTGGCGCTTTTTCTTCATCTTCCAATGGGTTGATGCGGTTGGTGGTGGGTTGATTTTAAATATCCTCTGTATTCCCCTTTGTTTTGCTTACCCATTCACTTTCCAGAGTGGTCGTCTCTATAATGTGAGTAAGTTTCCCAACAAGTGGTTTTAGCGCACCAATTTGTTTGCCGACCTCATCCAAGGAGTCAACTATTTTGATTAGGGGTGGCTTATTTACAAAGCCGGGTAAGCCTGCGTAAGGACTGACATCCAAAGGGAAAATGCTTGAAATTTTACGACTGCTCTGCAGTGTGGACCATTCAAGCTTAATATTGAAAGGTGGTATCGGTTTTTCCTCACCTGCCTTGGATTTAAAAAGTTGGTGCCCTACTGCGAAGAAGAGGGAGAGCTTCTCACCTTGAGGAATCATGCTGATTGGTCCGCGTCTCAAGGTACAGTCTAGCTGCAGGTTGTATCTGGAAAAGTCTTCAGGAGATCCCAGAAACTGAAAACATACATTTCTAGCGGGCCCTGTACCCACATTGGCAATCGCAATGTTCAAGCCACCCGTGCCATCTGGGTGCGGCTCGTAGTAGGCGATAAGACGGGGCTCAGAACCGGCTTTACGCATCGCCCGGTTTTCCCGCCACAGGAAAAGTGTCAAGCCGGCGATTACCACTGTGGAAAAGCCGCTTAAAACTGTCGCTACGTCTTTCCAGTTTTCCATGCTAGATAGCCAGTGGATTAGGTTTTGACAGAAATTATCCATTCATTCCTCAGCGTCTGCTATTGTAAGTTTTCCAGACAGGAGTTGTGGGAGAAGGATGTCCCGCAGTTCGCTCAGGGAGTGCGCTTCTCTAATATTGCTCTCTATAACGTTATACAGTTTACTTGCTAATTTTGTATATGCTGAGATAGCACCTTCTGTAGGTGTCAAGACAGGAATGACATTGAAACTTTTTTTGCTAATCTCTGCGAATGTTGTACCGCTAGCTCGATTCTTTATTTCCTCCATATGAGCCTGACACCATTGGATGACAAACGCGGCAGTCAACACCTTCTCGCATTTCATCGCTATGTAGCCCTGGTTAACCGCCAGAGGTATTTTGGCGAGAGCCAGATAACCAACTGGTGCACGCGATGACATCAGCACGGTATCGACTGGAAGTAGGCCAGAGCTAATCTTAGCAAGGCCCGCTTCTGTAATTTTTCGCTCAGTTCTGACAAGTACCTTATCCGGGAGATTTGATAGATCTTTTGGTGAAGTCCAACTGATCTGTCCGTCGTCCCAAAAGGCAGGGTTTTTCGTGGAGGGGGTACCGCCGCCGACCACAGTAACCTCGTCACCTATAGTGCTGAGATACCACCCCTCCGGAATCTCCCCCAGCTCACTATCCTGCATAGCCGACGGAAACAGTTCGGCGGTGGCGCGCAGCTCGGCGTATTGCTCGGGCTGTTCGGCCTGGAGGCGGGTTAGCTCCGCTTCGCCTTTGCCGGAAATGGCCTGCATGGCGGCGAGCAGGGCGTCTTCCTCGCTGCCACCGGCTTCCAGTGCTGCGATCTTGGCTTTGACCGGCTCGAAATCGACAAACCAGCTTTTGAAGATGGCCTGGGCCATCCGTTCGAGGGTTTGGTTGATGCAGGAGTTTAGGATTTCTTTTTCATCAATTGCTGTGGCTGATGCAACAATTTGCCGTTGCTCTGACCAAGAAGGTAGGCGTATCTCAAGATCTTGAAGACGCTTTGTATCGAGTTTCCCGGCTCCAATACCTGTATGCTCAACCATTTCAAGCAATTTTTTCTCGTTAGCCTTGAGCCAATAATACAAATACATTTCATCGGTTACTTGGCGGGCAGCAAGCTCAGGCTTGACTCTGATAGCCTTCACGTCTTGATTGAAAGCAACGTCTCGCACCGCAATGCCAACAGGAATCCTGTTATGAAGAGTACTTCCTCGCACAAGCAGAAGAATTGAGCCCTTGAGTGCAAGTCGGGAGCCGGATTCTAAGCCTAGCTTCGTGATTTTTAGGTCAGAATTGGAATAACGAGAACCGCCCATCGAGGAGGCGCTAATCCACGGTATTTCATCGCCCCAGCATTCTGGATTCTTCTTTGAAGGAGTCCCACCAGAGAACCAGTCAGTGAGATCGCCCAGCCGATAAAAGGCTGTCTTAGAACTCATACCCCAGCCCCCCAAGATTCCGCTTTATCTCCGCTTCCAGCCGATCACTCTCCGCAAACTGCTCCCGCAACTGCTCAGTCAACCGAGTCATCTTCTCGGCAAAGGGCTCGCCATCGTCTTCCTGTTCTTGAGCGCCGACATAGCGGCCTGGAGTCAGTACAAAGTCATGCTTCCTGATCTCGTCCAGGCTGGCGGATTTGCAGAAACCGGCGACATCTTCATAGCCTTCGCCACGCTGCCAGGCGTGGAAGGTATCAGCGATCTGGGCGATGTCGTCGTTGGTGAAGTCCCGTAGTACCCGATCCCGCATAAAACCCAGGTTTCGGGCATCGATAAACAGGAACTCCTGTCGGCGGTCACGTTTCTTTTCGTCACGCACCATGCCGTTGGCTTTGTCCTTGGTCAGGAGCCAGATGCAGGCGGGGATCTGGGTGTTGGTGAACAGTTGACCGGGCAGGGCGACCATGCATTCCACCAGGTCCTCTTCCACCAGCCGCTTGCGGATTTCACCTTCGTTGTTGGTGTTGGAGCTCATGGAGCCGTTGGCCAGCAGCAGGGCCATACTGCCGGTGGGGGCCAGGTGGTGAATCATGTGCTGCATCCAGGCGAAGTTGGCGTTGCCCCTGGGTGGGGTGCCGTACTTCCAGCGCACGTCATCGGCCAGGGACTCACTCCACCAGTCCTTCATGTTGAAGGGTGGGTTGGCCATAACAAAGTCGGCGCGCAGGTCCGGGTGCTGGTCGTCGAGGAAGGTGTCGGCGTTCTTCTTGCCGAAGTTGAAGTCGATGCCGCGGATGGCCATGTTCATGGCCGCCAGCTTCCAGGTGGTGGGGTTGGATTCCTGGCCGTATACGGAAATGTGCTTCTTCTGTTCGGCGGCGTCGTAGTGCTGTTTCTGGGCGTGCTCTTCAATGAACTTGTCGCTGGAGACAAAGAAACCGCCGGAACCCATGGCCGGGTCATACACGCGCCCGGAGTAGGGCTGGAGCATTTCCACGATCAGGGTGACGATGCTTTTGGGGGTGTAGTACTGGCCGCCCTGCTTGCCTTCGGCCAGTGCAAACTGACCCAGGAAGTATTCATAGACATGGCCGAGGATGTCCTTGCTGTGCAGGTTCAGCTTTTCGCCGTCGAATACGGGCCGGGTAAAGGAGGTGTCGGAGAAGGTGTTGATCAGCCCCAGCAGCTTGTCGTTTTCCAGCTGGTACTGGCTGATACGGTTGAGAATCCCCTTCAGCTTTACGTTGCTCTTCTCGATCTCTTCCAGAGCGTTGTCGATCAGCCAGGACACCGAGCGCAGTTTTACCTCGTTGCCGGCATCGTCCTGCCAGAGCACGGTGCCTACAGGCAGCACGGCTTTCTCTTTCAGGGTGCTCCAGCGGGCTGGCCTGGGTACCCAGAAGATGTTGGCCTCGCGGTAGTAGTCGAGTACTTCCAGCTCTTCCTGCAGGGCTTGCTGGTATTCCTCATCGCTGCCGAAATCTTCTCTGGGCAGGTAATAGATGTTGTTGTCATCGTTTTGCTGGAAGAGCTCCAGCAGTTGTTCCTGACGCTCTTCGAAGGCATCGGATACGTATTTCAGGAAAATCAGCCCCAGCACCACGTGCTTGTAGTTGGCAGCGTCCAGGTTGGCCCGGAGCTTGTCAGCGGCTTTCCAGAGCTTGTCGTCCAAGGCCTTTAGAAACTGTTGTTCTGTGCTATTCATTACTTCCTCATGGTGTTCAAAGCGTTAATTCCCTGTTGCCACACAGAGCCTGTAACCGGGGCCGGCGATATGCAATGCACCGATGGGCGCGGTCAGGTGTACTCTATGAAATAAGATAGCGCAGCGGTGAGGCGCAGCACCCAGGGCGAAGTTCGACCTTAGGCGATCTGATATTGAGCTGCAATTGCTTTGGCATGCCAGTTTGGCGTGCAGTTAAAAGCTAGGGAGGCTGGTGCGAAGGTAAGCAGCTAACGCTAGAGGGAAATGGCGCACTCGACAGGATTCGAACCTGTGACCCCTGCCTTCGGAGGGCAGTACTCTATCCAACTGAGCTACGAGTGCGTAAGCGCGGCATGATACCCTCGGATTGCCCTTTCGTCCATGCCTTGTCGTTAAACTCGGTTGCGGCGGTCGGCGGGGAGGGGTGCGGCGTCTTGTCGCTGGAATGGTTTGCAATTTTGCCCGATGCCGCTTTGGCAGTATACTTGCCGGATTGTCCGGGCACTGCACTTGGGCGCATACCAATAGCCATGATGAGGATGGATAAGTGACGATTGCGAAGAATATTCTGGCTGCTTCTGCAGCAGTACTTGCCCTGTTCGCTGGCAGTGCCCATGCGACCACCGAGGAAGCCATTGCCGAGCGCATCAAGCCGGTAGGCACCGTGTGTGTTGCCGGTGACCCCTGCGCTGAAGAGCTGGCTGCGGCCGCGGCTCCTGCTGCCGGTGGCCAGGAAGAGGGCGGTGCCGCGGCTGGCGGCCAGGGTGAGGCGCTGTTCTCGGCCAAGGTCTGTGTGGCTTGTCATGCTATCGACAACAAGGTGGTCGGTCCGGCCATGAAAGAGGTGGCAGCCAAGTATGCGGGCGATGCCGATCATATTGCCAACAGCATCAAGAACGGCTCCTCCGGTAACTGGGGCCCGATTCCCATGCCGCCGAACGCCGTCAGCGACGATGAGGCCATGCAACTGGCCGAGTGGATCCTGTCCCTCAACTGAGTCGCCTGCCTTGCTGAGAAGCCACCTTCGGGTGGCTTTTTTGTGTCCGCTCGATGGCCGATCCTGCACCATTCAGCGGAGCAATCCAGCCTGGCAACCATGGCGGCTCGGCAACGGGTCATATAGTCTCGACAGAACAATAACAACAGATACCGGTGTGTCATGAATCGATTGAAGATACTGGGGGTGTCCTTGGCTACTGTTCTGCTGTCCACTCAAGTCCCGGCTGCCGAGCTGCCCGATCCCGAGTCGGTGCGTACCGATCGGCTGCAGCTGATGCAGGGTTTTCCGCCATCGGCCGAGAAGCAGGTCACGCTGGCCGGCTTCATGCGGCCCTACCCGAATCCGCGGTGGAGTTTCCATCATGCACGGGAGCTGATCCCGTCACGGCGTGTTGCCCGCGGCAACGATGGCGTATACGAGCTGCCCCGGGCCGAGGGCTGGGAGCAGAAGATAGCCGACCTGCAGTTCACCGGTCCCGATGGCGAGCCGATGAGCTTCCAGCAGTATCTGGACGCCACCTATGTCGACGGTGTGCTGGTCATGCAGCACGGCAAGGTGCTGTTCGAGCAATATCAGCCAGGTGTGCCGGAGGATGAGCCGCATATTCTCTGGTCGGTGACCAAGTCGGTGGTCGGGCTGCTGGCAACCCAGCTGATCGAAGAGGGCGCGCTGAACCCCGCATCGCTGGTGACCGATCATGTACCCGAGCTCGCCGACAGCGGCTGGCGCGGGGCCACGGTGCAGCAGGTACTGGATATGACCGCGGATATTGATTACAGCGAGGTCTATGCCGACCGCGATTCGGATGTGGTGAAGTATTCGCTGGCAGCGGGCATGGCGCCGGTGCCCCACGACTACCCGGGGGCGAGGGACCTGTACAGTTATCTGCCGACCATCTCCGCGGGTGTCGACCCTCACGGCAAGTCGTTCCGCTATCGCACCACCCATACCGAGGTGCTGGGCTGGATTCTGCGCCGGGTGACCGGCCTGTCCACGGCGGCGCTGGTGGAGCAGCGCATCTGGCGCAAGCTGGGGGCGGAGCAGGATGCCTACATGCTGCTCGATCCCCGCGGTGCGGAGTGGGCAGGTGCCGGGCTCAACGTGACCCTGCGCGATCTGGCGCGGTTTGCGGAAATGGTGCGGCTTGAAGGGGAGTTCAACGGTCAGCGGATTGTCAGTGCCGAGGCCGTGCGCGCCATTCGTGAGGGTGGCGATCGGGAGGCATTCAAGGCGGCGGGCCGGGACTACCAGCCGGGTTATTCCTATCGCAACCAGTGGTGGATCAGCCACAACGCCGATGGCGCCATCGAGGCCCTCGGCGTGCACGGGCAGATGATCCATATCAACCCGACGGTGGGGCTGGTCATGGTCCGCCTGTCATCCCATCCGGTGGCCAGCAGTGCCCAGACCATGCCGTTGAGCCTGCCGGCGCTGGCGGCCCTGGCCGACCTGCTGCGGGAGTAGCTTCAGCGCCCGAGCAGCCCGCGAATATCGGCCAGTGCGCTGTTGCCGCGGGCCTGCTTCTGCTCCACGGGCACGTCCTCGGTGCCTTCCCATTCGAGGTCTTCCGGCGGCAGCTCGTCGAGGAAGCGGCTGGGCAGGCAATCGATGATCTCGCCGAACTGGCGGCGGCGCGCGGCGAAGGTGAAGGTGAGGTTGCGCTTGGCCCGGGTGATGGCGACGTAGGCCAGCCGGCGTTCCTCGTCCACGCTGTCGGCCTCGATGCTGGAGCGGTGCGGGAGGATCTCTTCCTCCATGCCGAGTACGTAGACGTGGGGGTATTCCAGCCCCTTGGAGGCGTGCATCGTCATCAGCTGCACGCGGTCGGCATCCTCTTCCTCTTCCTGGCGCTCGAGCATGTCGCGCAGTACCAGCTTGGCGATGGCATCCTCGAAGGTGGTTTCGCCGGTCTCGTCACGGTCCATGGTGGTTTTCAGTGCATCCAGCAGGAACCAGACGTTGCCCATGCGCTTGGCGGCAATTTCGTCACTGGAACAGTTCTGGCGAATCCAGTTCTCGTAATCCAGATCGTTGATCATATCGCGCAGGGCGGCAATGGGTTCGCTGCGCATGCACCGCTCGCGGATGCCCTCCAGCCATCTGGCAAAGCGCTGCAGGCGCTCCAGGTAGCGCGGTTCCATATGTTCGGCCAGCCCTATCTCGGTGCAGGCGGTGAACAGGCTCACGCCCCGTTCATTGGCATAGGTGCCGAGCTTCTCCAGGGTGGCCGGGCCGATCTCGCGGCGGGGCACGTTGATGATGCGCAGCAGGGCGTTGTCGTCGTCGGTGTTGACCAGCAGCCGGAAGTAGGACATCAGGTCCTTGACCTCCTGGCGGCTGAAGAAACTGGTGCCGCCGGAGAGGTGATAGGGGATCTGGTGATGCTGCAGTTTCAGTTCGATCAGCCGTGACTGGTGGTTGCCCCGGTAGAGGATGGCGAAATCCTTCCAGGGAATGCCCTGTTTCAGGTGCAGCATCTGGATGTCGGTGGCCACCCGCTCGGCTTCGGCGTCCTCGTTGCGGCAGCGGATCACCCGGATCGGATCGCCGTAACCGAGCTCGCTCCACAGCTGCTTCTCGAACACGTGGGGGTTGTTGGCGATCAGCGTGTTGGCGGCCTTGAGAATGCGGCTGGTGGAGCGGTAGTTCTGCTCCAGCATGACCACCTTGAGGCTGGGAAAGTCTTCCTTGAGCTGGGCGAGGTTTTCCGGCCGGGCACCACGCCAGGCGTAGATTGACTGGTCATCGTCGCCGACCACGGTGAAGCGCGCCTGATTGCCGACCAGCATCTTGACCAGCAGGTACTGGCTGGCGTTGGTGTCCTGATACTCGTCGACCAGCATGTAGCGGATGCGGAACTGCCACTTCTCCAGCACATCGGGGTGATCCCGGAACAGCAATACCGGGATCAGGATGAGGTCGTCGAAATCGACCGCGTTGTAGGCCTTGAGCGTGCGGTTGTAGTGCATGTAGACGCTGGCGGCGGTCTGCTGCTGCGGGGTCTTCGCCTGCTGCAGGGCCTCCTCGGGGGTGATCAGGTCATTCTTCCAGGAGGAGATCTGCGCCTGAATGCCCTCGGCACCGTCATCGGCACCGTAGTCCTTGTGCATCAGGTCGTTGATCAGCGCTTCGGCATCGCGCTGGTCGAAGATCGAGAAGCCGGGCTTGTAGCCCAGCCGCTTGTGCTCCTTGCGGATGATGTTGAGGCCGAGGTTGTGGAAGGTGGAAACGGTCAGCCCGCGTCCTTCGGCCCCGCGCAGCAGGGTGCCGACACGCTCCTTCATCTCCCGGGCGGCCTTGTTGGTGAAGGTCACCGCGACGATATGCTGGGCGCGGATGCCGCATTCCTTCACCAGATAGGCGATCTTGCGGGTGATGACGCTGGTCTTGCCGCTCCCCGCGCCGGCCAGGACCAGCAGCGGGCCGCTGATGTAGCGGACAGCTTCCTGTTGACGGGGATTGAGTTGCGACACATTGACCTCACGCAATGCCGGGCGCGCAATTCTAGCACAGGATAATATCGTCGCTGCGCTTGTGGCGCTCGACATCATGATGGCCACAGGCTAGGCTGGGCAGAACGGGCATTTCAGTCATGCCTGAGGCGAGGGACGAATTTGTTTAACGATGCACCCCTGCAACAGATCGTGCTGCTTGACGCAGATGGAACCAGAAACGATCTGGTGAACCGTCTGTGGGCGGTCGGCGGTCCGCGGGTGGTCATCGCAGCGGACTGGCCCCAGGCGCTGGACCATGCCGGCGAGCCCGGCAGCGTGCTGCTGGTGGATGAAAGCTTCATGCCCGGGCCGGATTACTGCTCGGCGCCGATCGTGCAGCTGTTCACTCCAGGGGAGCTGGATTACCCCAGCGTGGACGCCGACAGGGTAAGCCGGGGCGCGGCGGTAACCGAGCTGCTGCGCAGTCTGCGTTACGCCTGGGAGCGCCACCAGCTGCTGGACGCGCTGGCCCGCGCCGCTACCGATGATCCGCTGACCGGTTGCTGCAACCGGCAGATGCTGCAGGATCGCCTCAAGCACGGCATGCAGCGTTCGTTGCGCGCCGACCAGCCGCTGGCGGTCCTGGTGCTGGACCTGGATAACTTCAGTCACGTCAACGACACCCTCGGCCATGCCGCCGGGGATGCCATCATCCGTCAGGTGGCCGACCGGCTGCGCGGGGCGCTGCGCTCCACCGATACGGTCGGGCGGATCGGCAGCGACGAGTTCGCCGTCATCGTCGAGGAATACCTCAACGCGGCCAATCTCATGCATGTGGTGAAGAAGATCACCGCCACCCTCAGCGAGCCCTTCGGCGTCGGCAGCGACAGCGTCCTGCTCGGCTGCAGCATGGGCATAGCGACCTATCCCGAGGCGGGGGAGAGCGTCGACAGCCTGCTGCTGCATGCCAGTCTGGCTGTGCAGCAGGCCAAGGCCCAGAGCGGCTGCAGCTATCACTTCTATGATGAGCGGATCAATCGCCAGGCCAACACCCAGATCGAATTCGAGAACCAGCTCCGTTCGGCGCTGCGCGGCAATGAGCTGGAGCTGCACTACCAGCCGCGGGTGGACCTGCGCAGCGGCAAGATCGTCGGCGTCGAGGGGCTGGTGCGCTGGCGCCATCCGGAACGGGGTCTGCTGGCCCCCGGCGAGTTCATTCCGATGGCCGAGGAAACGGGGCTGATCATTCCCATGGGGTACTGGGTGATTGCCCGCGCCTGCCACGATCTGCGGATTCTGCAGCGCCGCGGCATAGATCTGAACGTGGCGGTGAACATGTCCTTCCGCCAGTTTCTCGACAGCCGCCTGCTGGCGACCATCCAGCGGTTGATCCAGAAGACCGGCATCGACCCCCGGCGGCTGGAGTTCGAGCTGACCGAGACCGCGGTCATGCAGCATCCTGAGCAGGTACAGAACACCATGGCCGGGATGATCCAGCAGGGGCTGCGCTTCTCGCTGGACGACTTCGGCACCGGCTTTTCCTCCTTCGTGCATCTGCACAGCCTGCCGATCAAGCTGCTCAAGCTTGATCGCAGTTTCGTGCGGGGCATTGTGCCCAATCCGGCGGATCGCAAGCTGGTCCAGGCGATGATCGAGATGGGCCACAGCCTGGGCCTGGAGGTGGTGGCCGAAGGGGTGGAGGATCGCGCCCAGATGGAATCCCTGCGTGCACTGAACTGCGACCAGATCCAGGGCTTCTTCATCAGCCCGGCGCTGCCCTTTGTCGAGCTGTGCTATTTCGTCGATGCCTACAGCATGGGCCGTGAGGACGCCCTCGCCACGCCGGACAAGGGCGTGGTATCTCAGCTGGTGGGCTGCCGGTCCAGCTGACGGTACTGCAGGGCTTCGGCCAGGTGGGGCCGTCCGATGTGCGTCGCTTCTTCCATGTCCGCCAGGGTGCGTGCCACCTTCAGTGCGCGGTGGCTGGCCCGGCGGGACAGGCCCAGACGCTGCACCGCCTGCTCCAGCCAGGCCTCGTCTGCACTACTCAGTCGACAATGCTCACGCGTTCCCCCCAGATCGAGATGGGCATTCAGACAGTCCTGCCGATGCAGTTGCCGCTCCCTCGCCGAGATGACCTGTGCCGCCGCCTCTTCGCTGCTGGGTCTGGCCGGCGCATGGCTCGACAGGCTGAAGGGCTCGTTGTGCATGCCCAGGTGCAGATCGATCCGGTCCAGCAGCGGGCCGGACAACTTGCTGCGGTAGCGCTGAACCTGCTCCGGCGAGCAGTTGCAGCGGCCGGACGGGTCGCTCTGATAGCCGCACGGGCAGGGATTCATCGCTGCGATCAGCTGGAAGCGGGCCGGGAAGCTCAACTGTTCCCGCGCCCTGGCGATGTGGATAACCCCGGACTCCAGCGGTTCGCGCAGCATCTCCAGGACCTTGCGGTCGAATTCCGGCAGCTCATCGAGAAACAGCACGCCATGGTGCGCCTGGCTGATTTCTCCGGGGCGCGGCTGGCTGCCACCACCGACCAGCGCGGCGGCGGATGCGCCATGGTGGGGCGAGCGGAACGGGCGCCCGGGCCAGCGCGCCACCAATTCCCGCCCGCATACCGACTGGATGGCGGCGACCTCCAGCGCTTCATGCTCGGCCAGCGGCGGCAGGATACCGGGGAGCCGGCTGGCAAGCAGGGTCTTGCCGGTGCCGGGCGGACCGAACAGCAGAAGATTATGGGAGCCGGCGGCGGCCACGATCAGTGCCCGCTTGGCCTGGGCCTGGCCCTGAACATCGGCCAGATCAGCGACAGGCGCAGGATCGGCTGCCGGTTCGGCCGGTGATACCGGCGTCAGCAGTTGCTCGCCGCGCAGGTGTTCACCCAGCTGGGCCAGGTGCGTTGCGGCGATGATGCGTACCCCGGGCACCAGCGCCGCTTCGGCAGCGTTGCAGCTGGGGATCAGCAGGGTCCGCTGCTGCTCGCGGCACGCCAGCGCAGCAGGCAGTACACCCTGAACCGGACGCAGCTCGCCGGAAAGGGCCAGCTCGCCGAGTACCTCACAATCCTGCAGGCTGTCAGCAGGGATCTGCCCGCTGGCCAGCAGCATGCCAAGGGCAATGGCCAGGTCGAAACGCCCGCCTTCCTTGGGCAGATCGGCGGGGGCAAGATTGATGGTGATGCGCTTGAGGCTGGGAAAGTCGAAGCGCGCATTCTGCAATGCGCTCCGGACCCGATCCTTGCTCTCACGTACAGCGGTCTCCGGCATGCCAACCAGTGTGAGACTGGGCATGCCATTGGCCAGGTGGACTTCAACAGTGACTGGTGGTGCCTGAATTCCCAGTTTCGCGCGACTGTGAACAATCGCGAGGGACATTGATCACTCCTTGTTTTCAAGCTCCGCAACGCGCTTTTCCAGCGCCTCCAGGCGCTCGCGGGTACGCAGCAGCACGGTCTGCTGGGTCTCGAACTCTTCACGGCTCACCACGTCGAGCCTGGCCAGCGCGCTCTGCAGCAGCGCCTTGACCTGTTTCTCGAGGTCGGCGGCGGGCTGACCGAGATCACTGCTCATCAGGCGTGCGGCCTGGCTGCCAACTTTATCCATCAGGACCTTGTGCAACATCTTCTGCTTCCCGTTACCGGCGTACTGGCACCGGCAGGGCCGGTGATGATGGCGGTCAGTTTATCACCCGCTACTGAACCGGCCCAACTCATTTGGGTGCGCCAGCGCACGTTCCTGGCGCAACGGCGGCGAAACATTGCACTGATGTGGTGCAGTTCCTCCCCGCTGCGTCGGTGGGACGGCGCTCTGCTTCACGCAAGACGTTGAAAAGAGTCGGAATTCCGACATTGGCAGAGTTTCTGCAATGCAGCAGACGGACACCGGCGGCACTTATTGCGCCGCTCGATAAGGGTGATAGATGCAAAGTCCGATTTTAAAAGGCTTTAACTCGGAATAGACTTGTCCTGTCCCCCAGGGCAAGCCATCTAAACGGGAGTATGCAGATGAAATTAGTAACGGCTGTTATCAAGCCATTCAAGCTGGACGACGTTCGGGAAGCGCTTTCCGAAATCGGCGTTCAGGGTCTCACCGTCACAGAGGTCAAGGGCTTCGGCCGGCAGAAGGGCCACACCGAACTGTATCGGGGTGCCGAGTACGTGGTGGACTTTCTGCCCAAGGTAAAGATTGAAGTGGCCATCGGCGACGACATGCTCGACCGCGTCATCGAAGCCATCACCAAGGCGGCCAATACCGGCAAGATCGGCGACGGCAAGATCTTCGTCGTGGCGCTGGAACAGGCCATCCGTATCAGGACGGGTGAGACCGGCACTGACGCCATCTGAAGCATTGCTTCATCACATGCAGTAACAAGCCTATCTGGGGGGCTTAGTTATGGAAGATCTCGTACAGATCAAGTACGCACTTGATACGTTCTATTTTCTGGTGTGCGCCGTACTGGTGATGTGGATGGCCTGCGGTTTTGCCATGCTCGAAGCCGGCCTGGTCCGCACCAAGAGCACCACCGAAATCCTCGCCAAGAACATCTCGCTGTTCGCCATTGCCTCGGTAATGTACCTGCTGGTGGGGTATTACATCATGTACTCCTCCGACAACGGCATCCTGCCGAGTCTGGGCATGCTGATCGGCGACGAACACAGTCTGGCCGACGTGACCGCAGGGGGAGACGAAGCCCCCTACTATTCCAGTCGCGCCGACTTCTTCTTCCAGATCGTGTTCGCCGGCGCCTGCATGTCCATCGTTTCCGGCGCCGTGGCCGAGCGCATGAAGCTCTGGGCATTCCTCGGCTTTGCGGTGATCATGACCGGCTTCATCTATCCCATACAGGGCAGCTGGAGCTGGGGTGGGGGCTGGCTGAGCGAGCTGGGCTATTCCGATTATGCCGGCTCCGGCATCGTCCACATGGCTGGCGCCGCTGCGGCGCTGGCCGGTGTGCTGCTGCTCGGTCCGCGCAGTGGCAAGTACGGGCCCGGTGGTCAGATCAATGCCATACCCGGCAGCAACATGCCGCTCTCCACGCTGGGTATTTTCATCCTGTGGATGGGCTGGTTCGGCTTCAACGGAGGGTCTGAGCTGAAGATTTCAGACGTGGAGTCGGCCAACAACGTGGCGCAGGTGATGGTGAACACCAATCTGTCTGCGGCCGGCGGGCTGCTTGCTGCCATGGCTACCGCCCGGGTGCTGTTCGGCAAGACCGACCTGACCATGGTGCTCAACGGGGCGCTGGCGGGACTGGTGGCGATCACCGCCGATCCGCTGTCTCCTTCGGCGCCCGGTGCGCTGCTGATCGGTGCGGTCGGCGGGGTGATCGTGGTGCTCAGTGTGCTCGGTCTGGACCGGCTGAAGATCGATGATCCTGCCGGTGCCATCTCTGCCCACGGCTCGGCGGGCATCTGGGGTGTGCTGGCCGTGCCGCTGAGCAATGCGGAGGCAAGCCTGGTCGGACAGCTGATCGGCGTGATATCGATCTTCGCCTGGGTGTTCGTGGCCAGCCTGCTGGTATGGGGGCTGATCACGGTGGTCATCGGCATCCGGATTTCCCCCGAAGAGGAATACCTCGGAGTGGATGCCGTGGAATGCGGACTGGAAGCCTACCCGGAGTTCACCTTGAAGAAGTGACACGTCCGCAGATACCCCGGGAGGACTCCCTGGGAAGTTCGAGTTCCATCTCGAACAAGGGGCAGCCGACAAGAGCGCCCGTCGAGATGGAACTCGACGCTCCCAGGGGAGGCCGTTTTGTGGGGAAGTTCGAGTTCCACCTCGAACAAGGAGGGCAGCCGACAAGCGCGCCCGTCGAGATGGAACTCGACGCTCCCAGGGGAGGCCGTTTTGTGGGGAAGTTCGAGTTCCATCTCGAACAAGGGGCAGCCGACAAGCCCGCCCGTCGAGATGGAACTCGACGCTCCCAGGGGAGGCCGCTTTTTTGGGAAGTTCGAGTTCCATCTCGAACAAGGAGGGCAGCCGACAAGCACGCCCGTCGAGATGGAACTCGACGCTCCCCAAGGGGAAGCCAGGTAACCTGGGTCTGATCCTCCCACAAACACCAAACTTGCCTCTCATATCGCAGTCCAAGACAGCACCCCCAAACCCATTACCTGGAGAACGGGATGCAGACTGAAACCTACGATTATCTGTTGCAATGGACCAGCGAACTGCACCAGACCATTGCCGACAAGCTCGAACAGGCCATGGGCCCGGATACCGACCAGCGCAGCCGCTGGCTGATGGAATACATAGCTAGCCATGAGCGCGAGCTGGCCGCCACCGTGGAACGCTATCGGGCGCAGGCGGGCGAGGCGGAGAGTCGCACCTGGCTGTACGAACACGTCGGTGAGGACGTGCCGCCCAACTCGCGCTGGGAGCTCAGTTTCGAAGGGGATGACGCGGAGCAGATCAAGGCCAAGGTATTCGAACTGCACAACCAGCTGATCGAGGTGTTCACCTCGATGAAGGGCCGCGCACCCATCCCCGCTGCGGTGGAGCTGATGACCAACATGCTCAATCTGGAAGAAGGGGCGACCCGCCGTCTGGCGGAGCAGGCTGGCCGGCTGAACGAACTTTGAGCCGGGTTCGGCAGGTCATTGGAAAAATTCATCTTTTTTCCTCTTTTCAAATCCTTACGTTGCGCTATATATAGCCAGGTTTTCCAGCCGAGGATTATGTATGAGCGAAGACGACATCGAAGATGATGACCTCCAGGAAGAGGAGGAGGTAGACAACAGCAATGTCGACGAAGTCGACGAAATGGAAGTCGATGAAGAGCCGGCGGTAAAGCCGCGGAAGAAGGCCGCTGTTCAGGAGGACCTGGAAGGGGCATCGCTGGAGGCGAAGCAGCGGGAGCGGGAGATGCTGGCGCGGCAGATGGAAGAGTTTCTGGCCAGGGGCGGCAAGATCCAGGAGGTGGACAACAACGCGCTGGGCGACCCGCCGAAGAAGCCGGAGGGCAAGTACGGCAGCCGACCTATCTGACCAGACGGCTGCCGTACTCGCGGAGCCAGCCGGGGATTTCGCTGAGGCAGCGGACTTCCCCGTGGGCTGGCTCCGCACCCGACCATTCCAGCCCCAGCCGGTTGAACCACAGGGTATGCAGCCCTACCGCACGGGCGCCTGCCACATCGTCCACCGGGTGGTCACCGACGTGCAGAGCTGCCTGCGGCTCGACGCCGGCACGCTCCAGTGCCGCGAGAAAGGGCGCCGGGTCCGGCTTGCTCAGGCCGATCTCGTCGGCGGACACGATCACCTTGAAATACTTTTCCAGCCCCAGTCTGCGTACATCGGCGTTGCCATTGGAAATGGTCGCCAGCTGATAATGCCTGGCCAGCTCTTCCAGCAGCGGTTCGCAGTGGGGAAAGAACGTCAGCGCATGGCGCGCCTCGAGAAACACCTCAAACCCTGCCAGCGCCAGCTCGCGCGCTTCATCCTGCTCGTACCCGGCCTTGCGCAGGCCATGTTCGAGCACCGCAATACGCAGCGCCGTCACCCGGTGACGCAGCTCGGGCTGGGTGGCCAGCACCTCACCGCGCAGGGCACGCCGGGCATCGGCATCCAGCCGCTGGCTGAAGCGCGGCGCGTGTCGGTCCAGCCATTCGAGCAGGGTCTGCTCGGCGGCAGCGACTACGGATTCGGTCTCCCAGAGAGTATTGTCCAGGTCGAAGGTCAACAGCTCGATCATGTCATTCCTCGGTCTTGCGTCTGGCCCTGGGGTGGGCCTGGTCGTACACCTCCGCCAGATGCTGGAAGTTGAGATGAGTGTACACCTGCGTGGTGCTGATATCGCTGTGGCCGAGCAGCTCCTGCACCGCACGCAGGTCGCCGGAGGACTCCAGCAGATGACTGGCGAAGGAATGCCGCAGCATGTGCGGGTGCAGATGCTGGCCCAGCTGTTCGACACCATAGCGGCGAACCCGCAGCTGGATTGCCCTCGGCGTCAGCCGTCGACCCTGCATGCTGACGAAGACCGGCTGGCTGCCCCCGGGCACCGGAGGTCGTACCTTGAACCAGCGTTCCAGCGCCTGACGGGCCATGCGTCCCACGGGGATCACGCGGGTGCGTTTGCGCTTGCCGGTAACACGCACCTCGCCCTGTTGAAGATCCAGCTGCGGCATGTCGAGGCTGGCCAGTTCCGCCAGCCGCAGGCCGGAGGAGTACAGCAGCTCGAGCATGGCGTGGTCGCGCAGCGTCAGCCAGTCGTCCTCGACCGGGGCATCGAGCAGCTGGTTGGCCTGGTCGGCATCCAGCAGCCTCGGCAACCTGTCCGGCGCCTTCGGTGCTCGCAGATCCAGCGCCGGATTGTGCCGGCAGCGCCGCTCGCGGATCAGGTACTGGAACAGGGTGCGGATGGCGCTGAGCTCCCGCTGCAGGCTGCGTCCGGACAGGCCGCTGGCATGGCGGCCGGCGACGTAGCGGCGCAGCAGGGCGTTGTCGACCTCGTTCCAGTCGCTGATCTGCTGCTTTTCGAGAAAGCGGCAGCAGCTGAGCAGGTCGCGCCGGTAGGCCTCCAGCGTATGGGGGGAAAGCTGGCGCTCGTTGCGCAGGTGGTCGGTGAACTGCTCCACCGCGCCGTGCAACGGAGCGCTGAGGGTCATCGGGACGCCGGCTCGCTGAGTGTCGCCGGGCGC
Source organism: Halopseudomonas pertucinogena (assembly GCF_014646575.1). Taxonomy (GTDB): domain Bacteria; phylum Pseudomonadota; class Gammaproteobacteria; order Pseudomonadales; family Pseudomonadaceae; genus Halopseudomonas; species Halopseudomonas pertucinogena. Next base: position 86,344 of record NZ_BMNN01000007.1, read on the forward strand.
TGGCGCAGCAGCACCCGCGCCAGGGCATCGGCGATGTAACTGAGGAACAGCGTACCGGTGGCGCTGCGGTACTGCTGCGGGTCACGACTGCCAAGGGCCAGCACACCGTGCAGCCCCTGGTGCTGGATCGGCGCCAGCGCGGTGGAGGCAACCTCGTCCGCATGCTCGCCGAACAGGAACTCCAGTTCGTGACTGCGCAGCACGCCGCTGAGGGTCTTGCCGCTGTCGAGCAGGTGGCCGATGGCTTCGCGGGCCTGGGCATGGGTGGTACAGCGGGCATTGGAGAAGCGCCGGGTCTCGCTGAACAGGATCAGGCTGACGAAGGGCACCTTGAAATCATCCCGCAGACTGTCCTCGATGCTGGCAATGACCTCCTCCACATCCGGCGCTTCCAGCAGCTGGAGTATCAGCCGGCGGCTCTTCTCGAACAGGCGGTCATTTTCCCTGGCCACGCTCATCAGCTCGCTGAGCCGGTGACGCACATCGATGTTGCGCTCTCGCAGAAGCTTAACCTGACGTTCGACCAGCGACACGGCCTGACCGGACTGGTGGGGAATCAGCAGTTCCGGCAGCAGCTCGTCATATTCGACGAAGAAGGCCGGATTCTGCCGCAGGTATTCCGCCACCTGCGCGGCGCTGAGGTCAGGCTGGGTCGGCTGGGAGGGTGTGCTCATACGCGTATCTGTCCTTCGTAAACCCGGCTGGCGGGCCCGGTCATCATCACGGGCCGGCCTTCACCGGCCCATTCTATTTTCAGGGTGCCCCCCGGCAGGCGCACATTGACCGGCGACTGCAGCCGGCCCAGCCGAATGCCGGCCACCGCTGCGGCGCAGGCACCGGTACCACAGGCCTGGGTTTCACCGGCTCCGCGCTCGTGCACCCGCAGCCGGACGTGGTGGGCATCGACGATCTGCATGAAGCCGGCATTGACCCGCTGCGGGAAGCGCGGATGGTGCTCGATCAGCGGGCCCAGTTCGGCCACCGGGTAGCGGTCCAGGTCTTCCACCAGGGTGACGCAATGGGGGTTACCCATGGACAGGACGGACACCTGCAGGTTCAGTTCGCCGACCTGCAGGGGATGGACCGCTGCCGCGCTGTCCGCCTCGAAGGGCACCTGCTGCGGCTCCAGGCGTGGAATGCCCATGTTGACCGTTACCTGGCCGTCCCGCCGTACATGCAGGGTGATCCGGCCGCCGGCGGTCTCCACCTCGATGCTGGACTTGGCGGTGAGCCGCTTGTCCTGAACGAAGCGCGCAAAGCAGCGTGCGCCGTTGCCGCACTGTTCCACTTCGCTGCCATCGGCGTTGAAGATGCGATAGCGGAAGTCCACGTCCGGATCGCCCGGCGGCTCGACCACCAGCAACTGATCGAAGCCGACACCGGTATGCCTGTTGCTCCACTGGCGGATCAGCTTCGGCGACAGCTGGGCATGCTGGGTGACCATGTCGATGACCATGAAATCGTTGCCCAGGCCGTGCATCTTGGTGAAGCGCAGCAGCATGTCAGGCCTCGGGCAGCAGGGACTCGCCGGCGAACAGCTCGCTGACCGTCTCCCGGCGGCGCACCAGATGGCTGGTGGCACCGTCTACCATCACTTCGGCAGCGCGGGGGCGCGAATTGTAGTTGGAGCTCATCACGAAGCCGTAGGCGCCGGCGGAGCGGACTGCCAGCAGATCACCCTCGGCCAGCGCCAGCGGCCGGTCCTTGCCGAGAAAGTCGCCGGTCTCGCAGATGGCGCCGACCAGATCCCATTGCATCACGGGCACGTCCTCGCGCGGCCGCACCGGGTCGATGCCCATCCAGGCGCTGTACAGGGCAGGGCGGATCAGATCGTTCATGGCCGCATCGATGATGGCGAAGTTCCGGTGCTCGGTGGGCTTGAGCAGGTTGACGCCGGTCAGCAGCACGCCGGCGTTGGCCACGATCGACCGGCCCGGCTCGAACAGCAGGGTGAGATCCCGACCGGCGATCTTCTCGCGCACCCGGCCGAGGTATTCGCCGGGGGTGGGCGGCGTCTCGTTCTGGTAGACCACGCCCAGACCGCCGCCCATGTCCAGGTGGCGTACCCGGATGCCCTCGTCGGCGAGCTGGTCGATCAGCACCAGCATGCGATCCAGAGCGTCCAGCAAGGGGGTGTCGTCGGTCAGCTGGGAGCCGATGTGGCAGTCGGCGCCGACGATCTCGAGGTTCGGCAGTTCCGCAGCGCGGCGGTAGATCGCCAGGGCCTGGTTGATGTCGATGCCGAACTTGTTTTCCTTCAGTCCGGTGGAGATGTAGGGGTGGGTCATGGCGTCCACGTCGGGGTTGACCCGCAGCGAAACCGGTGCCTTCACGCCCAGCTCTGCAGCCACGTGCTGCAGACGCTCCAGCTCGGCGGCGGACTCGACGTTGAAACATTTGATGCCGACCAGCAGGGCCCGGCGCATCTCTTCCTCGGTCTTGCCCAGGCCGGAGAACACCACCTTGCCGGGCTCCCCGCCGGCGGCCAGCACGCGTTCCAGCTCACCGCCGGAGACGATGTCGAAGCCGGCGCCGAGCCGGGCCAGCGCGTTCAGCACGCCAAGGTTGGAGTTGGCCTTGACGGCAAAGCAGACCAGATGGGGCAGACCGTCCAGGGCCCGGTCCCAGGCCAGCCAGGCCTGTTCGATGGCGCGGCGGGAATAGACATAACAGGGGGTGCCGTACTGCGCGGCGATGTCGGACAGGGCAACGTCCTCGGCATGGAGCTCGCCGTTACGGTATTGGAATTCACTCATTAAGCTTTCAGTCTTCCGTAGGTTGCTGGATCAGCGCTTCCCGCGCGGGATCAACCGGCTGGCCGGCTGTTTCTTCAGGCAGGTAAAGGGGACCTTTCTGGCCACAGCCGGCCAGGAACAGCAGGGCAATGAACGCTCCGAGGGATCGTTTCATGATGGAACTCCGGTTGATGAACGGATGATGAAATGCAGTATACCGAGGCTGGGGATGCCGCGCACCCGCCGCCTAACGTGCCCGCAATATCGTCAGTAGGTGCTGTGCATGCTCCGCGGCGTCCAGCCCCAGGCTGGTCAGGTAGCCACCGTCATCCATGGTGGTCAGGCCGCGCTGATACAACCGTTCGGCTGCCGCTATGGTATTGGCGTCTGCCTGGCGCTGATGGATTTTCAGGCCCTCGTGGGTATTGGCCAGGTTGTACTGGGCCAGCAGATTGATCTCGTCTATCTCTTCGGGGGTCAGGGACATGATCGCGCCTCGCTGTGATGGGAAGTCCTGTCGTGCAGTCTAGCTGCAAACGGCACGGCGCAGGCAACCGGCAGCTTGTCGCGGGGCAGTCCATTCACCGTGCTGATGTGCTGGAAATGGAACGGGCGGGCGGGTAAAAGGGGTTTTCCGACAACAACACAGACAAGGACCCACCCATGCTGCGACTTCATGGCTTCGCCGTCAGCAACTACTTCAACATGGTCAAGCTGGCACTGCTGGAGAAGGGCGTTCCCTTCGAGATCAATACCGTTCGCGGCGGCCAGTCGCCGGAGTTCCTCGCCATCAGCCCGCGCGGCAAGGTGCCCTGTCTGGAAACGCCGGATGGCTTCATCATCGAAACCAACGTGATTCTGGAGTACCTGGAGGAAACCCAGGGCGGCAGGGCGCTGCTGCCGAGCGACCCGTTCCAGCGCGCCCGTGTTCGCGCGCTGACCAAGGAAATCGAGCTGTATATCGAACTGCCGGCCCGCAGCTGTTACCCGGAAGTATTCTTCGGCGGCAAGGTCGACCAGGCCATCAAGGACAAGGCGCGGGAGGAACTGACCATGGGCGTGGCGGCCCTGCGCCGGCACGCCAGCTTCTCGCCCTATGTGGCCGGCGCGGAGATGACCATTGCCGACCTCATGTTCCTGTACAGCATCGATCTGGCCCGGGCGGTGGCCCGGAAGCTGTTCGACACCGATCTGCTGGCAGACTGGCCGCAGGCCCGGGACCTGCTGGAGCGGCTGGCCACCAACCCCAACGTTCAGCGCATCGAGGCGGACAAGAAGGCCGAGATGGCGGCCTTCATCGCAGCCATGGGGGCGAAGAACTAGTCCAGCATGTCGCTGAAGCGCTGATCCCGGCCGAACACCAGCGGCTGGGTGAAGCCGGGGATGCTGATCTGCTCCTGCGTGATGCGGATGTCGCTGTCATCGATCATGTCGTTGCCGAAGTTGTAGATCACATCCAGCTGGCCGAGCAGGGCGCGCTGCTCGTAGGCAGCGGCGACCTTGCGGGTTTCCGCGCGGTGGATCTCGTATTCGGCAAAGCGTTCCGCGCCGTAGCGCTTGCGCAGCATGCGCTCCACCGGTTGCGGCCCGAGCACCACGGCACTGGCATTGTTGCCGCCGAAGCCCTTGGAGTTGATGAAGCAGACCTGCAGCGGATTGTCCTCACGGTTGACGTCGGTGGTGCTGAAGCGCAGGTGCTGCTGATAGACATCATCGGCGATCCGGTCGATGGTCTTGATGCCCGGCAGCAACTGGTACCTGAAGCTGCCCAGGGCCGAGATCAGCTGGTCGGCGCTGGCGCTGGCCAGCGAGTGGCCGACAAAGGCCTTGACCGCCGCCACCGGCAGTTCGTCGATGCCGAAGGCGCCTGCGACCTCGTCGAGCAGCTGGGACTCGGTCACCCGGTTGGCCGGGGTGCTGGAGCCATGGGCGTGCACGAAGCTGCCCCGGCGCACCGCATCCGGCCCGAGGATCTGCATTGCACTGTGCACCGCCCTGGCCATGGTCAGGTAGTTGCCCGGGCCGGGGGCGGAGATGGACTTCTTGAAGCCGTCGGCGCTGACGAATACGTCCGGTACCGCACCATGGATGTCCGCGCCCAGCTCCATCGCGAGCTCGTCGTCCATCAGCATGATGAACTGGCCGGACTCGGCCAGGGTGAAGCCGCAGTTCTGGCTGAACGGGCGGCTGGCGCGGCGGAAATCCACCTCGTCCCGGCCTTCGATATTGCGCAGGCCTTCCTCGGTGGCCAGCGCGCTCATGGCGCCATAGCCCTCGATGCACTCCTGGGTGATGGGCGCCTCGCTGGCACCGACCAGCACCACCCGGGCGCGGCCGCTGTCGATCATGTCGACGCCTTTCTGCAGGTTGTACAGGAAGCTGGCGCAGGCACCGGTCACCGCGCCGGTGGTGCCGACGCTGCCCAGCACATAGGCGTTGACGAAATCCGCCGGCATGCTGTTCAGGCCCAGCGCGCAGTGCTTGGCACTGACCCGGTGGCCGCGCAGCCGCGACTGCATCATGCCGCCGAAACTGAACTCATCCAGCTGGCTCATGATGCTGCTGGAGAACACCGCCACCTGATCCGGCTGCACATGCTCCATGATGCGCTGCCAGGACAGACCGCTGGAATGCAGCACGTCTGCCGCAGCGACGATGGACAGCTGCAGGCCCCGGGGGTGGAAGCGGGAATTGTAGTGTTCGCCGGGCTCGAAACCGCTGGGCAACTGGCCGGCGGACTTGACCGCCAGTTCCCGGTAGCTGTCGACCTTCAGTTCGCAGCCGGCGGCGATCGTGACCCGCACCTCGTTGCCGGTCAGCGGCTCGACGCTCCAACCGGCGGGCAACGGTTCGGGCAGCTGCTTGGCCAGGGTGGTGAAGGTCAGCGGCTGGGCATCCACCGGATTGACCGGCAGCACCTTGTGCCAGTGGGCGGCATCGACGTCCAGGTGGCGCTTCTCGATGCGTCGCACCAGAGTGCTGTCCAGGATCTGTGCGGCAAAGCGCTGTTCGATCTCCGCCGGGGTAAGCATGGCGCCGGCATGATCGACATACCGCTCGTTGTCGACGCGAACCAGCTGCATCAGTACGGCCAGACCCGCCAGCGTTTCCTGGCGCTCGGCAGGGGACAGGGATTCGATCACGGTGCGGCGGAACGCATGGTGAAACGAGCTGCGGCCGGCGGCGTTGTAGCCTCCGAAACCGACGATGACCGGCAAACGCGACATCTGGCAAGACTCCTCGCAGGGCCCCCATGACGGTCTCCCGGACCCGGTCATGCGTGGCGGACGGTACTTCGGCCCGCCGGGGCGTTATTCGAATAGCATAGATGACGAGGAATGTAACCGACCGGTCACGTATAGACCATGATGTCATGCAAAAAACGGGGATGCCGGGCATCCCCTCATGGCACTCAGGGCAGGCGGTGATTCTTCAGGTAATTCCAGCTCTGCTGGGCATCCCAGGGGGAGTGGGTGCCGGCGCGGGCGGTGCAGAGCACGGTTTCAACGCCGTCGGCGCAGTTGCGCGCGCTCTGGCAGTTGCCGCTGCTGCCGGCGGCGGCCTGGCAGTTGTTCAGGCTGGTCCAGCGCTGGAAACTGCCTTCGGCGCCAAGGAAGGTGATCGGCTCCAGCGGATACCCTGTCGGCGGCGTGGACGGGCCGCCCCGGTACGGCACGATCAGGTCCAGACGGCCGCGGTGGGCGAACACCGATACCGGCCGGGACGGACTGCAGGGGACTTCGGCGATCATGTCGAAGGCCGCCGGCGCCACCGCCGCGAACAGGTCAGCCGCCTGGCAGGCCAGCAGGTAGGCCATGCCGCCGCCGTTGGAGTAGCCAGTGGCGTATACCCGTTGCTCATCGACGCAGGCGTCGGCAGTGAGCTGGGCGACCAGCTGTCGGGCGAAACCGACATCATTCACGCTGCGCGACTCGGTGCAGCAGGGGCCCAGGTTCCAGGCATTGTCGATGCCCTGTGGATAGGCCACCAGAAAATTCTGGCTGTCCGCCACGGCGCGGGTCCCGGAGTTGTTCAGCTGGTAATCGGCGCTGGTATGCAGCGCGTGGAAGTCGAGCAGCAGCGGGACCTTGCGCTCACCGCTGTAGCCGGCGGGGACATGAAGTATGTAACTGCGGCGCTGGCCGTCTACGGTCAGGGTGCGGGTATGCTGGCCGGGTTGCAGGGTGGGGGCTGAACAGACGGAGGGGGTGCCGGGGTCGCCGGGCTCGTCCGGCGGTGGGTTGAGGGCGAAGCAGAGGGACGGAATGAGCAGCAGGGTCAACAGCAGGGCGGGTGATTTCATCGGTTTGGGCTCCGGGTTGGGCTTGCGGCGAAGCAAGCCGGTTCGTTGTCGACGGAACCAGGAACAGCTGAATCCTGAAGATGTTGTCCAGGGGCGATGCTATGGACGCGTATTGCCGGCTGCAAGCGGCAATACGATCCCATTCAGGTGAGATGGCAGGACGCCTGCCTGCCGGCGGAAGTCAGGCCGTGCGCTGGATCACGCTGCCGAGGGTATCGATGATCCGGTCCATGTGGCCCGGCTCGATGATCAGCGGCGGCGACAGGGCGATGATGTCCCCGGTGCAGCGCACCAGCAGACCCTCACGGAAACAGCGCTCGAACACCTCGTAGCCGCGGCTGCCCGGGCTGTTTTCCCGGCTGGCCAGATGCACCGCCCCGACCAGACCGGTATTGCGGATGTCGACCACGTTGGGCAGCCCGGCCAGGCTGTGCAGCAGCGTCTGCCAGTCTTCTTCCAGGTCGGCCGCCCGGGTCAGCAGCTGCTCGCTGCGGTAAATCTCCAGGGTGGCCAGGGCGGCGGCGGCGGCCACCGGATGCCCGGAATAGGTGTAGCCGTGGAAGAACTCGATCTGCTGCTCCGGCCCGCTCATCAGCGCATCCTGCAGGGCGCTGTGCAGCAGTACCGCGCCCATGGGTATGGCGCCGTTGGTCAGTCCCTTGGCGGCGGTGAGCATGTCCGGAACCACCTCCCAGCGCTGGGCGGCAAAGGGCGCGCCGACCCGGCCGAAGCCGGTGATCACTTCATCGAAGATCAGCACAATGCCGTGCCTGCGGGTAATCTCCCGCAGCCGCTGCAGATAGCCGACCGGTGGCAGGATGACGCCTGCTGAGCCGGACAGTGGCTCGACGATGACCGCGGCGATGTTCTCCGCCCCGTGCAGATTGACCAGCCGTTCCAGATGGTCCGCTTGCTCCGCGCCATTGACCGGAAGCCCGCGGGTGAAGGCGTTGCGCTCGAGGTCGAGGGTGTGCGGCAGATGGTCGACATTGGGCAGGGTGGTATAGGCCCGGCGGTTGTTGGCAATGCCGCCCACCGAGATGCCGCCGAAGCCCACCCCGTGATAGGCCAGCTCCCGGCCGATCAGCAGCCGGCGGCTGCCTTCACCCCGGGCGCGGTGATAGGCCAGGGCGATCTTCAGTGCGGTATCCACCGCCTCGGAGCCGGAATTGGTGAAGAACACCCGGTTCAGACCCGGCGGCGCGATACCGGCCAACTGCTCGGCCAGCTCGAAGGGCAGCGGGTGGCCCATCTGGAAGGTCGGGGCGAAATCCATCTGGCTGATCTGCCGGCTCACCGCCTCGGCGATCTCGCGGCGCCCGTGCCCGGCGTTGCAGCACCAGAGTCCGGCGGTGCCGTCCAGTACCTGCCGTCCTTCGGTATCGGTGTAGAACATGCCTTCGGCACTCTGCAGCATGCGCGGCCGGCCCTTGAACTGGCGGTTGGCGGTGAAGGGCATCCAGAAGCTGTCGAGGCGGGTGGCAGATTCGGCGGAGGGCTTGCGGCTGGGGCTGTTCATCATTCACACCTTGCTCGGGGTAATTGTTGTTTTGTTCGAGTCTATGTCAAATAAATCAAACAGCAAAGCGCAGTGTCGGGACGATCCCGAGAGAGGAAACAGGCCAGGTACAGTCCGGTCCGAGTGGCGGAGGCAGCAGCGCGGCCTGTCAAAAATATTGAATGTTCAGCGGGGTGGGCGTATGTTTTTCCGCCTTCCATTTTCTGACCGGAACACAGTCGATGCGCTGGAGCACCTACTGGATAGTCACCTCGGCGGTGGTGGTCGTCGGCCTGGCCATGGGCGTGACCCTGCCGCTGGTATCACTGCGCCTTGATCATTTGGGGTATGACGCCTTCGCCATTGGTGTGATGGCGGCAACGCCGGCGATCGGCATCCTGTTCGGGGCGCGGCTGGCGGGGCACCTGGCCGGCTGGCTCGGCTCGGAGCGCTGCATGCGGCTGATGCTGGTCTGGGCGGCGATATCGGTGGGGCTGCTGACGGTGTGGGTCAATTACTGGCTGTGGCTGGTGTTGCGCCTGGTGCTGGGGGCCAGTTTGACCATCACCTTCATTCTCGGTGAAAGCTGGATCAACCAGCTGGTGGTGGATCGTCTGCGGGGGCGGCTGGTGGCGGTCTACGGCAGCGGCTTTGCCGTAAGCCAGCTGTGCGGGCCGCTGCTGCTGGGTGTGCTGGGCACCGCCGGAGACGCAGGGTTCTGGCTGTCGGTGACCCTGTTGCTGCTGGGGGTGGCGGTGCTCTGGCAGGTGGATGGCGCACCCCAGATCAACGCGCAGAACGCCTCCGGCAAGGGCGTGACGGAGTTCGTGCGGCGTATGCCTGCGGTGGCCTGGGCGGTGATCCTGTTTGCCGGCTTCGAGGCGATGGCGCTGACGCTGATGCCGGTGTACCTGATCCGTGAAGGTTTTCCGCCCGCCATGGCGCTGGTGATGGTCAGTACCGTGGTGGTCGGCGATGCGGTGCTGCAGCTACCGATCGGCTGGCTGGCCGACCGGGTGCCGCGGACCACGCTTTACCGCGTCTGCGGGCTGGTGTTGCTGGGCAGCAGTCTGAGCATTCCGGTACTGCTGCACGGCCCATTCATCTGGCCGGCGTTGGTGTTGTTCGGCGCCAGCGCCGGCGGGTTGTATACCCTGTCACTGATTCTGGTCGGGCAACGTTTCCGCGATGACGCGCTGGTGCGGGCCAATGCGCATATTGCGCTGCTGTGGGGTGCCGGTTGCCTGTTCGGGCCGCTGGTCACCGGTGCCGCCAGCCGCTGGGCCAGCAGTCACGCGCTGCCGGTACTGATGGCGGCGATGGCAGTGGTGTTCCTGATGCTGGCGTTCCGGCGCGGGGCGTTCGATGCGGTGCGGGTGCAGCGGTAGTCTGGAAACGGGTGACGCATCGCGTCGGAAGGCCTGAATCGCCCCGGGGTCGGGGCTCCTACCGTTCGAGGGGTGGTGAGCTCCCGTCGGTAGCCCAAGCCCCCGGGTTTTGTGGGAGCGCCGACCCCGGCGCGATTGGCGCGCGCAGCGCGCCCGAACGAGGTTCAGTGACCTGGGGTGATGCCGAATCGCCCCGGGGTCGGGGCTCCTACCGTTCGAGGGATGATGAGCTCCCGTCGGTAGCCCAAGCCCCCGGGTTTTGTGGGAGCGCCGACCCCGGCGCGATTGGCGCGCACAGCGCGCCCGAGGGTGGTTCAGTGGGCTGGCGCCGGATCGCCCCGGGTGGGGCGGGTTCGTTGAGGCGGTTGCAGCTGACCTAGTTCTCGTCATTGCCGCAGGCGAATATCTTCTCCAGAGGCGGCAGCGGGGTCTCGCTGGACAGCGGCATGTCCGCATCGGTCTGCAGGTGGAAGTGTTCGAGCGGCGCGTTGTCCCGATCATCATGCTCGAACACCGGTGGGCTGAACACATAGGCGATCAGCAGCCGGGTCAGCGCTTCCAGGCTGTCCCGATGGGTGCGCTCGTAGCCATGGGTGGCGTCGGTGCCGAAGGCGATCAGTGCTACCCGGGTGTCGTTGCCGGAGCGCACGGCCGACTCCGCGTCGCTGTGATAGTAGCGGAACAGGTCACGGCGTACCGGAATCTCGTCACGCTGACACAGACGCAGCAGATGACGACTCAGGTGGTAATCGTAGGGGCCGCTGGAGTCCTGCATGCACAGGGTTACCGCGTGCTCGGTGGAGGACTGGCCGGGGGCGACCGGTGCGATATCCACCCCGACGAACTCGCTGACATCCCAGGGCAGCGCGCCGGCGGCGCCGGAGCCGGTTTCCTCGGTGATGGTGAACAGCGGGTGGCAGTCCATCGGCAGGGTGCGACCACTGTCGACTACATACTTGATGGCGGTGAGCATGGCTGCCGCGCCGGCCTTGTTGTCCAGATGGCGGGCACTTATGAAGCCGTTGGAGGTGAATTCGGGCAGCGGGTCGAAGGCGACGAAATCCCCCACGCCCACCCCATGACGCTCGGTGTCCGCCCGGCTGCCGGTGGGAATGTCCAGCCGCAGCTCGATGGTATCCCAGCTGACCGGCAGGGTATCGACCTCGGTATTGAAGGCGTGCCCGGAGGCCATGAGAGGCAGCACGCTGCCGCGGAAACAGCCGCTTTCGGTGAAGACGCTGACGCGGCTGCCTTCGGCAAAGCGGCTGGACCAGCAACCGACCGGTGCCAGCTTCAGCCGGCCGTTGTCCTTGATCTCGCCGACCATGGCGCCGACCGTATCCAGATGGCTGGCGATGGCGCGGTCCGGGCTGTTCTGCCGGCCCGGCAGGGTCGCGCGGATGGTGCCGCGGCGGGTCAGTTCGTAGGCCACGCCCATCTGATCCAGATGTTCGGCGACGTAACGCACTATGCCATCGGTGAAACCGGTGGGGCAGGGAATGGCGAGCATTTCCAGCAATACCTGTTGCAGGTACTGCATGTCGGGAAGGTGTTCGTTGTGCATGTGTACTCCCGGTTCCCCTCAGCTGACCTGGCTGAGCGGGAACAGCAGATCGATAAAGCATTCCGCGGTGGGCTGCGGCTCGTGGTTGGCCAGTCCGGGCCGCTCGTTGGCCTCGATGATCACGTACTCCGGCTGGTCCACCGCGGGCACCAGCAGGTCCATGCCGACCACCGGGATTTCCAGTGCGCGGGCGGCCTGAACGGCGGCGTCGCGCAGGGTCGGATGCAGCTCGTCGGTCACATCCACCAGCACCCCGCCGGTGTGCAGGTTGGCGGTACGGCGCACCTGCAGGGTCTGGTTGGCCGGCAGTACGCTGTCGAAGGTGAAGCCGGCGTCCTCCACGGTGCGCTGTGTCTCCTCGTCCACCGGTATGCGACTCTCGCCGTCGGTGCTGGCCTGGCGCTTGCGGCTCTGCTTCTCGATCAGTTCGCGTACCGTCTTGCGGCCGTCCCCGCAGATCTGCGCCGGCTGGCGGATGGCGGCGGCGACCACCTGATAGTTGATCACCACCACCCGCAGGTCGTGGCCGGGATGAAAGCTTTCCAGCAGCACGCGGCTGTCGAACCGGCGGGCCTGCTCGATGGCCTGCTCCAGACTCGCCTCATCGCGGATATTCACCGCCACGCCATCGCCCTGCTCGCCGTTGTCCGGCTTGACCACCAGCGCACCGTGTTCGGCCAGAAAGGCGGCATTGTCCTCGGGGCTGCCCGCCAGTTGCCAGCTGGGTGTGTTCAGGCCGTGCCGTTGCAATGCGCGGTGGGTGAGCTGTTTCTGCTGGCACAGGGTCATGCTGACTGCGCTGGTCAGGTCGCTGAGCGACTCCCGGCAGCGGATGGTGCGGCCACCCTGGGTCAGGCTGAACAGACCGGCCTCGGCATCGATGATGTTGACCTCGATACCCTTGCGCATGGCCGCGCGGGTGATGATGCGGGCATAGGGGTTGAGCCCCTTGTCCTGCTCGGGACCGAGAAACAGCGGCTGGTTGATGCTGTTCTTGCGCTTGATGGTGAAGGTGCGCAGCTGGCGGAAGCCCAGCTTGCGGTAGAGGGTCTTGGCGCCGCGGTTGTCGTGCAGCACCGAGAGATCCAGATAACTGGCGCCGCGACTCATGAAATACTCGATCAGGTGCCGGACCAGCATCTCGCCAACACCGAAGCGCTGGGTCTGGCTGTCGGCAGCCAGGCACCAGAGGCTGGACCCCTTGTCCGGATCGTCATAGGCCCGGGCGTGGTTCAGCCCCATCACCGTGCCTATGATCTGCCCGGTGTCGGTATCCTCGGCCAGCCAGAAGTCCGGGCCGCCGGCTTCCCGCGCGGTAAGCCGCTGGGGGTTGACCTGCACCATGCCGTTGGACAGATAGAGATTGTTGATCGCCTGCCAGTCCTCTTCGCACTGCGGGCGGCGAATGTGGAAACCACGGATACTTTCATGGGCCGGGCGGTAATCGGTAAACCACAGCCGCAGCGTGTCGGAGGGGTCGAGAAACAGCTGTTGCGGGGCGAAACTCAGCACCACATGGGGATCGGCGACGTAGAGCGCGATGTCGCGCTCCCCGGGTCTTTCCTCCAGCAGGGCATTGGCCAGGCGCTGGGGGTCGTTGAAGGTATGACCGACCAGCAGCCGGCCCCACCCGCAATCGAGCGTGACATCCGCCAGGCTGTCATCGGGCTGCTGGCCCTGCTGCGCATGGCCCGCCTGCAGCCGTTCCCAGGTGGGCGTCTGGCTGCGGCGCAGGCGCTGTTGGTCGGGGGGCAATACTTTATTCATGATGGCGTCACTCGGTGGGTGTCCAGCCAGAGTTCCAGAACGGCCAGCTGCCACAGGCGCGAACCCCGCAGGGGGGTGATATGGGCAGCGGGATCCTGCAGCAACTGGTCGACATAGTCGGGATTGAAAAGCCCCCGTGATCGGGCGCTGCTGCCGGTCAGGCTGTCGCGCACCCAGTCGAGGGTTTCACCCTGCAGATATTTCAGGCCGGGCACCGGGAAGTAGCCCTTGGGCCGGTCGATCACCGCAGCCGGCAGCATCCGCCGGGCGGCTTCCTTGAGTACATACTTGCCGTCGCCGGGCAACTTGAATTCACCCGGCACCCGGGCGGCCAGCTCCACCAGCTCATGGTCGAGGAAGGGCACTCGCGCCTCCAGCCCCCAGGCCATGGTCATGTTGTCGACCCGCTTTACCGGGTCCTCGACCAGCATGACGGTGCTGTCCAGTCGCAGCGCGCGGTCCAGGCCCGAATCGGCACCGGGCCGGGAAAAATGCTCGCGGATGAATTCGCCGGAGTAATCCTGCTGCACCCACGCCGGCTGGACCATGTTGCGGTAGGTGGCGAAATCCTGATCCATGAACGCCTGCTGGTAGGCGCCCACCGGATCCTCGGCATCAGCCACGGTCGGGTACCAATGGTAGCCGGCAAATATCTCGTCGGCACCCTGGCCACTCTGCACCACCTTGCAGTGCTTCGAGACTTCCCGCGAAAGCAGATAGAAGGCGATGCAGTCATGGCTGACCATGGGTTCGCTCATGGCCGTCAGCGCGTCGGGGAGGTGGGCGATGATGTCCTGCTCGGGCACCATCAGCTGATGATGCTCGGTGCCGTAGTGCTCGGCGATCAGGTCCGAGTACGGGAATTCGTTCCCCGCTTCGCCACCGACATCGGCGAAACCGATGGTGAAGGTCTTCAGGTCGCGTGCGCCGGCCTCGTCCAGCAGCGCGACCAGCAGACTGGAATCGACACCGCCGGAGAGCAGAACCCCGACGTCCACGGCGGCCAGATTGCGCCGCTTGACCGCGCTGCGCAGGCTGTCCAGCACGCGGTCCTGCCACTCCTCGAAGGGCAGGCCCTGTTCGTCGGGGCGGGCGCCGTAGTTCAGCGTCCACCAGCATTTCTGTTCCTGATTGCCGCGGGCGTCGATGCGCATCCAGTGGCCGGGCGGCAGCTTGGTGACACCGTTGAGCAGCGTCAGCGGCGCCGGCACCACGGAGTGGAAGGACAGGTAGTGATTCAACGCCTGCGGGTTGAGCGAGGTATCCAGCTCGCCACCGCGCAGCAGCGCCGGCAGGCTTGAGGCGAAGCGCAGTCGCTTGTCGGTCTGCGACAGGTAGAGCGGTTTGATGCCGAGCCGGTCCCGGGCCAGGAACAGCCGCTGGCTGTCGCGCTCCCAGATCGCCAGGGCGAACATGCCGTTCATGCGCTCAAGCATGTTCTCGCCCCAGGCATGGTAGGCTTTGAGCACCACCTCGGTATCGCCATCCGAGAAGAATTGGTAACCGAGGATCTCCAGCTCGCCGCGCAGCGCCGGGTAGTTATAGATGGCCCCGTTGAAGATGAGGCTCAGCCCCAGCTGTGGGTCCACCATGGGCTGACCGGAAGCTTCGGCCAGGTCCATGATCTTCAGTCGCCGGTGGGCCAGGGCGATGGGCCCGGCGGCCCACATGCCGGCAGCGTCAGGGCCGCGGTTGATCATCTGACCGCTTATGCGCGACAACGCATCCAGGTCAGGCAGTTGTCCATCAAAGCGAAATTCCCCCGCCAGTCCACACATCAAAAGCTCCTGTTTGTGTAGGAAATGCTTGCACACCCCGGGAATCCGGTGTGACTCCGCTGGAAATGCGCATCTGTTTCGTTGCAATCCTCTTCTTTGAGGGCGTTTCAGGTGTTTGGTTTAACGGTTTTTTCCGTTTCGGTTGCCTTTACATGTTTACATGTCTAACCGATCGGGGCCAGGACGGGCCCGCAGGGCCACCGGAGTCGAGGGCTTTGTGGCAGAATGGACGTCTTTCAGCTGTTTTTGCCGGGGGGAACTCCATTCTATGATGCACGACCTGTACATGGCCCTGCGGCGGCTGCAGCGCGCAACCGAGATTCACGCCAAGCGGCTGGGCCGCCACAGCGGGCTGACGCCGATTCAGCTGCTGATCCTGCACAGCATCCAGGTCAGCGAGGAGGGCACACTCGGCTCCCTGGCGCGACAGGTCAGCGTCTCCCAGGCCACCCTCAGCACCATCATCGACCGGCTGGAAAGCCGCCAGCTGCTCAAGCGGGTGCGCAGCCAGAGCGACAAGCGCAAGGTCCACCTGTGCCTGACCGAGGACGGCGAAGCGGTTATCCAGGCCGAGCCGGCCCTGCTGCCCAGTGCCTTTCTGGAACGCTTTGGCGAACTGGCAGACTGGGAGCAGCACATGCTGCTGGCCAGTCTGCAGCGCGTGGCGGGGCTGTTCGAGGAAGGCCATAAGCCGGCCAGCATCCTGATGGATGACGAACCGCTGGTGTAACCCCGGCTCATCTTGTCTGGACCGGCTATCCGCCTTAGCATGTTCGAAATATCAAACGCTGCTGGCAGGCGTAGCGCCGGTCCCCAGGAGAGCCCATGGAACTGCATGCCCCCGAACTGTTTCGCCAACAGGCATTCATCGACGGACACTGGTGCGAGGCCGATCAGGGCCGGCGTACCGACATCCACAACCCCGCCACCGGAGAGCGTCTGGGCAGTGTGCCGGACATGGCGGCAGCGGAGACCCGTCGCGCCATTGCCGCCGCCCAGACCGCTCAGGCAGCCTGGCGCCGACGCACTGCGAAGGAAAGATCGGCAGCGCTGCGGCGCTGGTTCGAGCTGATTGTGCAGCACCAGGAAGACCTGGCGCGGATCATGACGGCCGAGCAGGGCAAGCCGCTGGCCGAGGCCCGGGGGGAAGTCCTCTACGCCGCCTCCTTTATCGAATGGTTCGCCGAGGAAGCCAAGCGGGTCTACGGCGACATCATCCCCGGCCACCAGGGCGACAAGCGCCTGCTGGTGCAGAAGGAGCCGGTCGGCGTTACCGCCGCCATCACCCCCTGGAACTTCCCCGCCGCCATGATCACCCGCAAGGCCGGCCCGGCGCTGGCCGCCGGCTGTGCCATGGTGCTGAAGCCGGCACCGCAGACACCGTTCTCCGCCCTGGCCCTGGCCCATCTGGCCGAGCAGGCCGGTCTGCCGGCGGGCCTGTTCAGCGTGGTGACCGCCGGCGTCGACAATTCCCGGCTGGTCGGTGCCGAACTGTGCGCCAATCCGGTAGTGCGCAAGCTGTCGTTCACCGGCTCCACGTCGGTGGGTGTACGTCTGATGGAACAGTGCGCGCCGAGCATCAAGAAGCTGTCCCTGGAGCTGGGCGGCAACGCCCCGTTCATCGTGTTCGACGATGCGGATCTGGATGCAGCGGTAGAGGGAGCGATGATCTCCAAGTACCGCAATGCCGGCCAGACCTGCGTGTGTGCCAACCGCATCTACGTTCAGGACGGGGTATATGATGCCTTCGCCGAGAAGCTGGCCACCGCCGTGCGGCATCTCGAAGTGGGCGATGGCATGCGCGAAGGCGTGACCACCGGCCCGCTGATCAATGCCGAGGCGGTGCAGAAGGTCGCGCGGCATATCGAGGACGCCGTTGCTGGTGGTGCCACCGTGCTGGCCGGCGGCAAGCCCCATGCCCTGGGCGGGCTGTTCTTCGAGCCGACCATACTGACCGATGTGAACAGCAGCATGCTGATTGCCCGGGAGGAAACCTTCGGCCCGGTGGCGCCGCTGTTCCGCTTCAGCGACGAGGCCGATGTGATCCGTCAGGCCAACGATACGGAGTACGGCCTGGCGGCCTATTTCTATGCCCGGGACCTGAGCCGGGTGTTCCGCGTCGCCGAGGCGCTGGAGTACGGCATGGTCGGCGTGAATACCGGGCTGATCTCCACCGAGGTAGCACCCTTCGGCGGCATGAAGGCATCGGGGCTGGGCCGTGAAGGCTCCAAATACGGCATCGACGAATATCTGGAACTCAAATACGTGTGTCTGGGCGGCATCTGATCCGCCGGATCACCTGGAGGGCAGCGGCATGAGCATGAACAACGAATCCCTGATGCAGCGGCGCGAGCAGGCGGTGGCCCGTGGCGTGGGCCAGATCCACCCGGTGTTCGTCCAGCACGCGGAAAACGCCACCATCGTCGATGTCGAAGGCAATCATTACCTGGATTTCGCCGGGGGTATCGCCGTGCTCAACACCGGGCACCGCCACCCCAGGGTGATCGATGCGGTCCGGCGCCAGCTGGAACTCTACACCCACACCTGCTTCCAGGTGGTGGCCTATGAGCCCTATGTCGCGCTGTGCGAAAAAATCAACAGCCTGGTGCCCGGCGACTTCGACAAGAAGACCCTGCTGGTCACCACCGGCTCGGAAGCGCTGGAAAATGCAGTGAAGATCGCCCGCGCCGCCACTGGCCGCGCCGGCGTCATCGCTTTTGCCGGCGGCTATCATGGCCGCACCATGATGACCCTGGCGATGACCGGCAAGGTCATGCCCTATGCCTCCGGCATGGGCCTGATGCCGGGCGGGGTGTTCCGTGCGCGCTTCCCCGATGCCCTGCACGGGGTGAGCGAGGACGATGCCATCGACAGCATCAAGCAGATCTTCAAGACCGACGCCGAGCCCAGGGACATCGCCGCGCTGGTGGTCGAGCCGGTGCAGGGCGAGGGCGGCTTCCGCGTGGCCTCGCCGCAGTTCATGCAGCGGTTGCGGGCCCTGTGCGACCTGCATGGCATCGTATTGATTGCCGACGAGGTGCAGACCGGCGCAGGGCGTACCGGCACCTTCTTTGCCATGGAGCAGATGGGCGCCACTGCCGACCTGACCACCTTTGCCAAGTCGGTGGCCGGCGGCTTCCCGCTGGCGGGCGTGTGCGGTCGTGCGGAGCTCATGGATGCCATCGCCCCCGGTGGGCTGGGCGGCACCTACGCGGGCAACCCGGTGTCCTGCGCCGCGGCGCTGGCGGTGCTGGAGGTATTCGAGGAAGAAAACCTGCTGGCGCGGGCCCGCACCCTGGGCGACATGCTTACCCAGCGGCTGCGGAAACTGGCCGAGCAGCACAGGCGCATAGCCGAAGTGCGCGGGCTGGGTGCCATGGTGGCGGTCGAGTTCCTGACCGAAGACGGCCACCCGGACCCCGAACTGGCCAGCCGGCTGGTCATGCGCGCCCGGGAGAAACGCCTGCTGCTGCTTACCTGTGGGCAGTATGCCAACGTCATCCGTATCCTCGTGCCGCTCACCGCCACAGATGTGGAGGTGGGGGAAGGGCTGGATATCATCGAGGCCTGTCTGGGGGAGATCGCCTGAGGGTTGATGGTGGGCGGAGCGTCCGCTGGTGTCGAGATGGAACTCGACACTCCCAAGGGGCGGAACGTGGTGAGGCTGGGGCTGGCTGGGGTAGTGCGGGTGGTTCGTTGGTGTCGAGGTGGAACTCGACATTCCCGGGGGGGGCGGAGCGCTGCGGGGCTGCGACTGGCTGGGCTTCCACGCCGGCGTGCGCCGCTCGGGTATCGGTGGGGCGGATGGCAAGCATGGGTTGTATGAGTACATGCACACCCAGGTAGCCTATATCCAGAGCTGATCATGGAACTCGGCCTTCCATGGTTCCCCGGCCTTTAATGGGCCTTCGGCATTATCAGATCATCAGAACGTCGATAACCCCGTCGCTTCCATCAACCGGTACAGCGCGTAGCGTGCGACGTTGTGGTCGGCGAAGGCGGTGTAGGGCAGGCTGTATTCGATGCCTTCGGCATTGCTCCACTGTCTGTCAAACGCGGTCCTGGCTCGCTGTATCGCCGGGTGGTTCTGCGCAGCGACCAGCTGGACATCCGTTTCCAGATTCAGGTCATCCAGATTGCGTCGGGTGAAATTGGCTGAGCCGCTGATCAGTTCGCTGCTGCCATCGGCGCGGTCCAGGCGCAGCCATTTGCTGTGGCACTGTTCGCCACTGGTATTGCACCAGCGCAGGGGGATGCCGGCGCGGTGCAGGTCCCAGGCGGCCTGGCGGTTGGGGATGCCGTTCTTCTCGCGGCCGAAGGCGTCGCGGTTGGGGTCGAGCAGCACGCGTACATCCACTTCGCGCTGACGGGCGTTGATCAACGCCTCGATCAATGGTCGATGGGACAGGTAAAACACCGACACATCCAGCCGCTCGCCGGCGACGGCGTCGTTGACCAGCTCCAGCAAGGCGCGGGCGATGGCGCCCTCGGTCAGCACCCGCAGCCGCGGCTGGTCGGCCGTCAGCGGCTGGACCGGTGGCGGGGTCGGCCAATGGCCGGTGGGCATATCGAGGAGGCGGGTGATCGTGGCTTCCGAGCGCAGCAGGTCCAGCGCTGCTGCGCCGCTGAAGCGCAGCGCCTGGTTGCTGTGTCGACTGCTTGCATCGTGCGGGTTGGCCGAGGTGACCAGGGCGGTCCAGCTGTCACCCGCATCGGCAAACAGCGTCTTGCGGTGATTGGCGCGGAAATTCGCCAGGTGCAGGTAACTGCGCAGGGTAACCTTGCCCGGCCCCACCGGATTGGGTAGCCAGCCTCCATCGGTGCTGTTGCCGAGCAGGCGGCAGCAGACGCTCCACAGGCTGGTCCACAGTGGATTGGACGGAGGCAGTTGTTTCAGGGGTGACATGACAACTTGCACACCCTCGGCCTGCAGCGACTGCAGATGGGTATTTTCCAGCCCGCCATAGAGGGTGTTGAAGGGGTCGGTTATCAGCACCACTTCGAGCTCCGGGTTCAGTTGCCGGGCCTGCGCCAGCGCGCCGGCGAGTTCACCTGACAGGGGGCGGTAACTCTGCTGGCCGGCGAACTCGTTGAACAGGAACATATCCACTACTACCAGACGCCGGGCCTGGCTGATGATCCGCAGCGCTTCGTCGAAGATCTCCTGCTTGCTGAAGCGCTCCCCGTCGGGTGTCTGCCAGGTCTGATCCAGCAGCAGCTCGACGTTCACGGCCTGCCGCCAGGGCAGGCTCAGGGAAAAGTCCTCCGGCAGCTGGCGCTGAGTCTGATACAGGATGAGCCCGAGCCAGATCACCAGCAGTATCAGACCGATCCTGGTCAGCGGGTGCGCGCGCCGGTTGCGGCGGTTTATGCGGCGGAGAATATCCATATATGGCCCGTCAGTCGAAGTGATCCGGCATGCTAACCTTGATTTCGGATGTTTGTCTTCAGGGGACCGTGGCCAATGCGCAGACTTGCCGGCCTGATTGCCGTGCTGGGAGTGTTGTCGCTGCTGCTGGTGCTGGCGGCTCAGTGGCTGCAGCGCAGTCTGCTGGCGGCGGGTATCGAACAATGGCACTGGCAGGAACTGCGCTGGCGCGATGGCCAGCTGCATCTGCAGCAGATCGGCGCTGTCTACGTCCACGATCAGGGACGCCTCGGCGTCCGTGGTGGAGGGGTTAGCCTGCGGCCGGTGTGGCGCGAAGGGCCGCGCATCGGCGAATTGTCGGTCGATGAGCTGCAGCTGATATGGCAACCGGTCGAGCGGTTGCCCGAGGTGGATGCGGACCAGCCCTGGCAATTGCCCTCGCTTGCCGATCTTGCCGACCCCCTGGCCTGGTTGCCGGAGCGTCTGCAGGTGGACCGGCTGCTGCTGCAGTTACCCTGCCCGCAGGGTCAGTGCATGCTGCAGGGCAGTGTTCGGTTGGACAGCCAGGCCCAGCCACTGGAACTGCATGGCGCGCTGCAGTTGGCGTCGCAGGAGCAGCGAGTCAGCGGCCAGCTGGATCTGACAGAGCGTAACGGCCGCTACCTGATCCAGGCCGCGCTGCACCTGCCCGAGCCGCTGAGCCTGCCGGGCATCGGGACGCTCAGCGGCGATGCCATGCTGGATCTGGAAAACGAGACCGAGCAGTGGCGGCTTAACCGGGGCCAGATAACGGCAAAGCTGGAAAATCCCGAATTCGCCATGCCCGCATCGCTCCCGCGACCCGAGACGCTGATGCTGGATCTGAAGCCCGATCCCGCCAGTCTGGCGGACTGGCAGGATCGAATCGATCTGGCGCTCGATATACAGGCCGAAGGTCCCCTCAAAGGCCAGCTGCAAGGCAACCTCAGGCTGCAGAGTCAGGACGGCTGGAATGCCAGCCTGGACGCCGCCCGCCTGCGGCTTGCTGCTTCCCGTCTGGAGCTGGCTGAGGTCGAGCTGTCGAATGTCGAGCTGGACTGGCCACTTCAGGCCAGCGGGGATAGCGACCAGCTGACACTCGAGCTGGGTGCCGAGGCTCCGTTGACGGCAGGGCGCCTGGCGCTGGCCGAGGACACGCTGGTGCTTCACAGCGTCCGTGGGCAGCTAGGTGGGGCTCGCCTGCTGTTGCCCCTGGCGATACCCGAGGAACTGGCGCTTACTGCCCCCCTGAGATTGAGCGTGGATAACCTGCAGCAGGCGGTTCTGCAACCGCAGAGCTGGGAGCTGCAGGGCGAACTGCGCTATGCCGGCGCCGGGCTGGATCTGGACGCCAACCTCACCGCGGCGAGCGGCCTCGACAGCCGGCTGCAGCTGGACTGGCCCGCCGACCAGTCATGGCAGCTGCAGGCCACTCTCAATGATATCTTCCTGCGCGCTGGTAACCCGCTGGCGACGACTCTTGTCGACTGGCCGGACCTGCTCAGTTTCAGCAGCGGGCGGATCACCGGTCAGATCCAGGCCAGTGGCCTTGATAGTCTGCAGAAGCTGAGCGGGCAGGTGACCCTGACGGGGGCCGAAGGTATCTACGACCGCGCCGCGTTCCGCGGCCTGACCTTGCCTCTGTCGATATCCCTGCAGGGTGAGCAGCTGCGTCTTGCTACCGGAGGCTTGCGGGTCGACAGTCTGGATCCGGGGCTGGAACTGGGGCCGCTGCAGGCTCGGGGCAGCTATGCAACGCGGCTGGCGCAACCGGCGCGTGGGGTGCTTGAACTGCAGTCAGCCAGTCTGGGTGTACTGGGTGGCCGGGTGAGCGTAGAGCCTGGCGCGATTGACCTTGGCCAGCCACGGCAAAGCCTGGTGGCGCTGGTAGAAGGGCTCGAACTGGCCCGGCTGTTCGAAGTCTACCCGGCCGAGGGTCTCAGCGGCCGCGGTACGCTCGACGGCCGCTTCCCGGTCAGCCTGGTCGATGGCAAACTGCTGATCGAGGATGGCCGGCTGCAGGCCCGCGAGCCGGGCGGTGTATTGCGTTATCAGGCCGAACAGCTGCGCACCATGGCCGAGGGCAACCCGAACCTGGAACAGCTGGCGGCGGCGCTGGATGACTTCCGTTACCGCGTGCTGGCCAGCGATGTGTCCTATGATGAGCAGGGTGTGCTGGTGCTTGGTCTGCGCCTGGAGGGCAGCAATCCCGCCTTTCAGCAGGGACGCCAGGTCAACCTCAACATCCGGCTTGAGGAAGACATACCGGCTCTGCTGACCAGCCTGCAGCTCAGTGGACAGGTGAGTGACCTAATCAGAAAACGGATCGAGCAGCGTTATATGCAGCGCGGCAGTCCATGACAGGAGACAGATATGTGGCGACTGACGGTGGTGGCGGTAGCCGTTGCGATATTGAGCGCCTGCACGCCGACGGTGCAGCTGGCCGCGCCCAGCGACCCGATCAACATCAACCTTAATGTGAAGATCCAGCACGAGATCTACATCAAGGTCGACAAGGAGCTGGACTCGCTGTTCAGCGAATCCAGCGGACTGTTCTAGGAGAACCCCATGCGTAGCGCAATCAAACTGATCGGTCTGATGCTGGTGTTGCTCAGCGCACCGGCCATGGCCATGAGTCTCAACGAGGCGATGGCGGCACTGCCGGCCGCCAAGGCGGCGGGGCAGGTCGGTGAGCAGCCCGACGGCTATCTAGGGGTGGTCAGTCCGGGCGGCAACGGTGCTGCCATTGTCCGGCAGATCAACGATGCCCGGCGCCAGGAATATCAGCGCCTGGCCCGGGAGAACAACATCCAGCTGCGGGATGTGGAGTCCATGGCCGGCAAGAAGGCGCTGGAGAAGACGCCGTCCGGGCAATACATAATGCTCAACGGCGTCTGGATGAAAAAGTGATCAGCGCAGCCGCAGCCGCTCGCTTTCGCTGAACTGCTCCTGCATCAGCGCGTCCACCGCCGCCTGACGGTCGGTGGCGGCAAGCCCGGGCTGTGCCATGATGGCATCGCGCTCCCGTTCGAAGGAGGCCACCCGCTGTCGCCATTCGGCGCGCTGTGCGTCCAGCTCCTCAAGCCGTTCGGTGGCCGCCGGGCCCAGCAGGTTCATGCGCAACGCGCGGATGGCATGTTCGTCCGCACCGGCATCGCGCAGTGCCAGGGTCTGCTCCCGCAGTTCCTGATGCAGCTGGGGCACCAGCAGTTGCTGCATTTCCTCCGGCAGGCTTTCCCTGAGCGCCTCCACGGCTTCGGCCTTCTGCCGTTCATCCATGAAGTCATCCCTGGCGATGATCAGACGTTCAAGGGTGAAGTTGTTGTAGATCTCCTCACCGGCAAAGAAGGCCTCATGGGCCTCGCGGCTGAACAGGCTGGCACGCAGCTGTTGCACTGCCTGTTCGCGGGCAAGCAGGTCTTCCAGGTTCTCACTGACCGGGAAGCGGCTTTCCAGCTCGGCGACCTGCCGCTGATATTCGAGATAGTCATCCAGCAACGCCAGCGCCTGGCCGAGGGCCGGTTGTTGCAGCTGCCCAGCCAGATGATCGCGAATCCGCCGCTCCGTTGCCGCCAGGTCCTCCTCGCCGATCAGGCTGAGGAAGTAATCGAACAGGTGACGGACCTGGCCGGTGATGCGCAGGTTGCCGATGCCGTCCACCTCAAGCTGACCGTCGATATCCGTACCGCGCAGGCTGGTGGGCTGTTCCACCGGTGCCGGCAATGCACGGGACGGGCCTGTAGTGGGGGATATCAGCGGGGTGGCCGCCGTGCTGCGTCCGGCGACCGGAATGTCCGCAGGGGAGGGGGGCTGAGAGGGATTGCCGCCGAACAGGTACCAGCCCAGCAGCAGGGCGCTGGTCACCAGCGGCAGATAGATGATCATCTTCATGTGCTCACCGTACTGTCAGAAAAGGGGTAAGCCCCGCCGGAGCCTTCCACCGGCAGGGCCTGCGGTCAGAGTCCCGCTTTCTTCAGCCGGTTGGCCTGCTGGCGATAGACCGTTACCGGATCGGTCTCCAGAATGCTGGTCAGACCGAAGAACTGGTTGACCTCATCCAGGTGGTTCATGCGGTAGTTGTCCCTGATCACCATCCCCAGCCGGGAGCTGCAGCGGCCGACCATACCGTCATTGGCTTCCCCCCTGGGGAAGGTCTGGGCGGCGGCGATCATCATCAGATCCGACGGGTCCAGCACGTTGGTCGAGGGGCTGGTGCCGCTCCAGGAGTAGTAGCGCACCCCGTTCACCTGGTAGGCCCCCTCGCCGCATGCCGAAGTGGGGATGCCCTGCGGGAACCGGGCGTTGAAGCGGGCCGCGCCCGCCGTATGCAGTGATTCCAGCGAGCCGAGGGAGTTCATCGGGCTGTCGATCGGGCTCTTCGACAGGAAGTTGATCATCTTGCCGGCGGCATTCACCAGACTGGAAAGGATAGCCTCGCCGGCGGACCCTTCCGGAATCTCCCGCAGGAAGTCGGCCAGCGCCGAGCCCTTGTGGGGCGCGCCTATGCTGGTTACCGAGGCCACCAGGTCGGGCCGGACCGCAGCGACGTAGCGGATGGTCGGCCCGCCGTGGCTGTGGCCGAACAGGTTGACCTTGCCCTTGCCGGAGATGGCGACGATCTCCTCGACCTGCTCCAGCAGCTGCTCGCCGCGGGCTTCGGAGGTATCCAGCTGGCTGACCTCGGTGATGTACACCGTGGCGCCATCCTTGCGCAGGGCCTGGGGGATGCCGTACCAGTAGTCGATGCCGAGCATGCTGTCCCAGCCGAGCATGCCGTGCGTCAGGACGATGGGGTACTTGGTTCGGGTGTAATCGGAGGAAGAGCTGAACCAGGAGGCCTGAGCCTGCCCGGAGGCAACCAGCGCGGCGGTCAGCGCCAGGCTGCCGAACAGGTGTTTACGGAACATGCGGAGTTTCCTTCATTGGTTGTTATTGTTGTGGTGACGGCTCCTGACTGCGCAACAGGAACCAGAAGAATAGCCGGCCCGGCCCCGGCCGGCTGTTCTTCGCCCTGGGTGACCTGGTGGCCCCATAGATGACCGGTTGGTCGATGGCTCTGTTGCAATACCATTCATGAAATCGATCCGACGGACGGTAGTGATGACTTTGTGCTTCCCGGCGATGTCTGTTCTGTTAGGCTGCATTTCATGGTTCGGATGACGCGTGGGAGACAGATCATGCTGGGCAGTTTTCTCAATGGATATACCTTCTGGCTGCTGCTGGGGCTGGCGCTGCTGATTTCCGAGTTCTTCGTGCCCGGGCTGGTCGCCGCGTTCTTTGGCATCGGTGCGCTGGCGGTGGGCCTGCTGACCCTGTTCGGCATTATCGATAGCCTCGCGGTGCAGTTGCTGTGCTTTGCATTGATCAGCCTGGTTGCCCTGTTCGGCCTGCGTCGCCACTGTACCCGCTGGTTGAAGGGCATGGTTGGTGGTCGTGCCGAGGATGATCTGGACAGCGCCGGACTGCTCAACCAGCGGGTCACCGTACTGACCGATTTCGTCGACGGGGCGGGGGATGTACAGCTCAACGGAGCGAAATGGGATGCCGAATCCAGCGAGCCGCTGCGCAGCGGTGATACCGCCTGGGTAACCGGCTTCAACGGCATAGTGCTGAAGGTGCGCAGCCGGCCGGACGGCAGCGCACCCTGATAAAACGAAACCAACAAGAAGGAGCAGTTAATGGAAACCGCAACGCTCATTGCCCTCGCGTTCCTGGTGCTGATCGTCATCACCATCGCCAAGACCGCACAGATAGTCCCTCAGCGTTCCGCCTTTGTGGTCGAGCGACTCGGCAAATACGCGAAAACCCTGGAGGCCGGCTTTCATCTGCTGATCCCCTTCGTCGACCGCATCGCCTACCGCCATACCATGAAGGAGGAGGCGATTGATGTGGATCGTCAGGCCTGCGTGACCAAGGACAACATCCAGGTGGTGGTCAATGGCGTGATTTACCTGCAGGTGGTGGACCCCAAGGCTGCCAGCTACGGCATCACCAACTACCGCTACGCCGCAACCCAGCTGGCCCAGACCACGCTGCGCTCGGTGATCGGCAAGATCGATCTGGACAAGACCTTTGAGGAGCGCGAGGCGATCAACGTGCAGGTGGTCCAGGCTCTGGATGAGGCTGCAAGGCCCTGGGGCGTGAAGGTGATGCGTTACGAAATCGCCGATATCGAGCTGCCGGCGACCATCCTCGATGCATTGGAGAAGCAGATGCGCGCAGAACGGGAGCGCCGCGCTGTGGTCGCCCAGTCCGAGGGTGAGCGGGAGGCCAAGATCAATGTCTCGGAAGGGATCAAGCAGGAAACCATCAACCTGTCCATCGCCGAGCGCGAGCGTCAGATCAATGAAGCCGAGGGCAAGGCACGGCAGATCGAACTGATTGCCCAGGCCACCGCTGACGGCCTGCGTCTGGTCGCCGATGCGATCACCACCCCAGGCGGCAAGGATGCGGTGGCGTTGCGGGTGGCCGAGCAATACGTGAACGAGTTCGGCAAGCTGGCCAAGACCAACAACACCATGATCCTGCCGGCGGAGCTGAGCAACGTCGGCGCGGCGGTGGCAGCGATCACCAGGACGCTGGATACGGTAAAACAGCCCTAGTTGCGTTCTCAGTGAATGCCGGTCTGGAGCATGTTCCGCAAAGACGCCGTAAATACTTCCCTGTAGGCTCCCTGTCGCCATCCCTGGCGACAGAGGCTTTGCTCCACATGCTCCAGACCGCCAGCCTGACTCCGAGTGTGGGCTCCGTCACCCTATTGTCATCTGCTTCCGGCATTCTTCATCCGTACCAGAGTTGAACACCGCCGGTTAATCCAGTAAGTTAACTGCACGTCAACGGAGAACAGCATGTCACTCAGCGCATCCCTTCAGCACCATCGCACCCCGGCTCACGCCGTGGCGACTGCTGCCTGCGCTGCTGACGCGGTTTCCGTTTATTTTTATGGGTATTGGTTTAGCCAAGGGCTGGCCTGATCCCATCAGGCGGCCCACTCTGCACCGGCCGCCCACCGCAGTATTCAGAAACCCCCGGTCGGCCACCCGACCGGGGGTTTTGTTTTTTCGGCCCACAGTGGCTTACATATCGAGGAAAGAGACATGAGCAACTACTTCAGGCATTCCTACCGTTACTGCAGCTGGCGATTTACCGGCCTGACGCCGGACCGTACGACACCACCCAGATCAGAACGATAGAACACCGCGCGGCCTGAACCGCGCGGTTAAGGACAAACGATGAACTCTCCCGTATCCGCCCTGCAGCTTTCCCTGGTCTCGAACAATTCGACCCAGTCCGATTCAACCCAGCGCCGCACGCGGCCACTGCCTACCCCGGCCGTTCTGCGCCAGCGCCTGCCGCTCAATGCCCTGCTGGCCGAGCAGGTCCGCTCCCAGCGTGAAGCGATTCGCAACATCCTCCACGGACATGACCCCCGCCTGCTGGTGGTAATTGGCCCCTGTTCCATCCATGACGCCGATGCAGCGCTGGACTATGCACAGCGCCTGGCCGAACTGGCACCGCAGGTTGAGGACCGGATGTTGCTGGTGATGCGCGCCTACATCGAGAAGCCCCGCACCACCATTGGCTGGAAGGGGCTGGTCTACGACCCGCAGCTGGATGGCAGCGGGGACATGGCGGGCGGCCTGGAGCTGTCCCGCCGGCTGATGCTGCAGATGATCGAGCTGGGCCTGCCGCTGGCCAGTGAGCTGCTGCAGCCGCTGGTGGCTGGCTATGTGGATGACCTGCTGGGCTGGGCGGCCATCGGGGCGCGGACCAGTGAATCGCAGATTCACCGGGAGCTGGTCAGCGGTCTGGATATGCCCGTGGGGTTCAAGAATGGCACCGATGGCAGCATGGGCATCGCGATTGATGCCATGCGCTCCGCGGCCCACCCGCATCAGCATTTCGGCCTGGACGAGCTGGGCCGACCCGCGCTGGTGGAAACGCTCGGCAACCCGGATACTCACCTGGTGCTGCGCGGCGGCAATCAGGGGCCGAACTTCGACGCGATCAGCGTAGCCGGCGCTCAGGCAGAGTTGAACAGGGCCGGCGTCGAGGCGGCGATCATGGTTGACTGCAGTCACGCCAACAGCGGCAAGGACCCGATGCGCCAGCCCGAGATATTGCACGATGTGATCGGTCAGCGTCTGGCCGGCAATGACAATCTGCGAGCGGTCATGCTGGAGAGTCACCTGTTCGATGGCAATCAGCCGCTTACTGCTCAGCTGGAGTACGGCGTGTCGATCACCGACGGCTGTCTGGGCTGGGCCGGTACCGAGCGGCTGTTGCTGGACGCCGCTGAGCGTCTGCGCGGCTGAGGGATGGGCAGGGCGTGCTGCGCACGCCATCGCCGCGGGGTCGCGGCTCCTACAACACCAACCTCCGATCAACAGTTTCACCCAAACCTGCCGCAGCCCCGCCCCCGGGGCGATCGGCGCGCGGCACCTAGCGATTGTAGGAGCCCCGACCCCGGGGCGATCGGCACGCGGCACCTAGCGATTGTAGG
>NZ_BMNN01000008.1 GCF_014646575.1 Halopseudomonas pertucinogena
CACTGCCTGATACATCGACCTGACAAGCTGTTCGCTTACCGGGTCAGGGAGGCGCATTCTACAGGGTTGAAACACCTTGTCAACGCCTTCCTCACATCCCTTTCCACTGCCTGGCAATCCTGCTGCTGACCTGCCCCGGCGGTGAGCGGCGCATTATAGAGTGATCAGCAACGACGTCAAGCCCTTTTCTCAAACTGAGTTCGTCTCATCCTGCCGGCGACCGTGACGACGCCAGCGCCAGAGCGCCTGGACCGGCCCCGAGAGACTGTAGGCAATGAAGATAACCCACAGGATACGCGACGGGTCGGTGGATATGATCGCAAAAACCAGTACCACCAGCAGGATGACAAAAAACGGGACGCGCCCGCGCATGTCGAGATCCTTGAAGCTGTAATAGCGGACATTACTCACCATCAGCAGCCCGCCCATCGCGGTCAGGATGCCAACCAGCCAGGCAATATCCTGCCCTTCGATGCCGAAATCGCTCAATGACCAGACCATGCCCGCCACCAGCCCCGCCGCTGACGGACTGGCCAGACCGGTGAAGTAGCGCTTGTCGGTGGAGCCGATATGGGTGTTGAAGCGCGCCAGGCGCAGCGCCGCCCCGGCTACATAGATGAACGCGAAGATCCAGCCCACCTTGCCCATGCCGTCGAGCGCCCAGGTGAACGCCACCAGCGCCGGCGCCACGCCGAAGGCCACCATGTCCGACAAGGAGTCGTACTCGGCACCGAAGGCACTCTGGGTGTTGGTGAGCCTCGCCACTCGACCGTCCAGACCATCCAGCACCATGGCCACGAAGATGGCTATGGCGGAGTGGGAAAAATTGCCGTTCATGGCACTGACTATCGCGTAGAACCCGGAGAACAGGGCTGCGGTGGTAAACAGGTTGGGCAGCAGATAGATACCCCGACGGCGGACCTTCTTGCCATCCGGCCCCGGCACTTCTTCGATATGCTCATCAATGGGCAACAGGGTGTGCGCGCCTTCGTCTTCGAAATGTGATTCTTGCTGATGCTCGTCTTTCATATCCTGAACCTTGACCACGTCGGCTGAGCGCCCAGTGTCGCAAACTTGACTCATGTATAGCCAGTCCCAGCGCTCCCCGGAAACGAAAAACGCGGCCGAAGCCGCGTTTTTCTCTGACCGAGAGCCGAATCAGTTCTTGGTCTTGTCAACGATCTTGTTGGAAGCGATCCACGGCATCATGCCACGCAGCTTCTCGCCCACCTGCTCGATCGGGTGCGCAGCGTTGTTGCGACGTGCTGCGGTCATGGACGGATAGCCCAGAGCACCTTCGGAGATGAACATCTTGGCGTACTCACCGGACTGGATACGCTTCAGCGCATTGCGCATTGCGGCGCGGGACTCATCGTTGATGATTTCCGGACCAGTCACGTACTCACCGTACTCGGCGTTGTTGGAGATGGAGTAGTTCATGTTGGCGATGCCGCCTTCGTACATCAGGTCGACGATCAGCTTCAACTCGTGCAGGCACTCGAAGTAGGCCATTTCCGGCGCGTAGCCCGCTTCGGTCAGCACTTCGAAACCGGCCTTGACCAGCTCGACCGCACCACCACAGAGAACGGCCTGCTCACCGAACAGGTCGGTTTCGGTCTCGTCCTTGAAGGTAGTCTCGATGATGCCGGTACGACCGCCGCCCACGCCGCTGGCGTAAGACAGGGCAACATTCTTGGCGTTGCCGGAAGCGTCCTGATAGATGGCGATCAGGTCGGGAATACCACCACCCTTGACGAACTCGGAGCGAACGGTGTGGCCTGGCGCCTTGGGAGCAACCATGATCACGTCCAGATCCTTGCGCGGCACGATCTGGTTGTAGTAGATGGCGAAACCGTGGGCGAAGGCCAGGGTAGCACCCTGCTTCAGGTTCGGCTCGATCTCGTCGCGATACAGCTGGGCCTGGAACTCATCCGGAGTCAGGATCATGACCACGTCGGCGGCGGCAACGGCAGCCGGCACGTCGGTCACTTTCAGGCCATGGGCTTCGGCCTTGGCGATGGAGGATGAACCGGCACGCAGGCCGACGGTAACGTCAACGCCGGAATCCTTCAGGTTGCAGGCATGGGCATGGCCCTGCGAACCGTAACCGATGATGGCCACTTTCTTGCCCTGGATGATGCTCAGATCGCAGTCTTTGTCGTAATAAACTTGCATGTGAATCCCCTTCCTATGCGGCCGTGCCAGGCCGCGACTCAATTGTTTTAGATACTCAGAACCTTCTCGCCGCGCGCAATGCCGGACACGCCGGTGCGCACGACCTCCAGTACCGTCGCCGGGCCAACCGCTTCGATGAAGCTGTCCAGCTTGTCAGACGTCCCTGTAAGCTGAACGGTATACACACTGCTGGTCACATCGACGATCTGGCCGCGGAAGATATCGGTGGTCCGCTTGACTTCCGCGCGCTGGGCGCCGGTAGCCTTGATCTTGACCAGCATCAGTTCGCGCTCGATGTGTGCGCCTTCGGACAGATTGACCAGCTTCACCACCTCGATCAGCTTGTTGAGGTTCTTGGTGATCTGCTCGATGACATCCTCCTGACCGATGGTGGTCAGCGTCAGGCGCGACAGCGTCGGATCCTCGGTCGCCGCCACGGTCAGGGTTTCGATGTTGTAGTTACGCTGGGAAAACAGCCCGACCACACGGGACAGCGCACCGGGCTCGTTCTCCAGCAGTACGGAAATGATATGTCTCATGTCAGGTACGCTCCGTCTTGCTCAGCCACATGTCACGCATCGAGCCACCCGCGATCTGCATCGGGTAAACGTGCTCGGTATGGTCCACACGGATATCCATGAACACCAGACGCTTGGTCTGAGCGAACGCCTCTTCCATCGCCGGCTTCAGATCTTCCGGCTTTTCGACACGCATGCCGACGTGGCCGTAGGACTCGGTGAGCTTGATGAAGTCCGGCAGCGATTCCATGTAGGAGTGCGAGTAACGACTGTTGTACTGCATGTCCTGCCACTGGCGAACCATGCCCAGCGCCTGGTTGTTAAGGGTGATGATCTTCACCGGCAGGTCGTACTGCAGACAGGTCGACAGCTCCTGAATGTTCATCTGGATGCTGCCCTCGCCGGTCACACAGGCGACCATCGCGTCAGGATGGTGCAGCTGGATGCCCATGGCTGCCGGCAGGCCGAAGCCCATGGTACCGAGACCACCGGAGTTGACCCAGCGGTTGGGTTTGTCGAACGGATAGTACTGGGCCGCAAACATCTGATGCTGACCGACGTCGGAGGTAACGTAGGCGTCGCCCTTGGTGACCTCCCAGAGGGTCTCGATCACGGTCTGCGGCTTGATGATGGAACCGTCGCCCATGTCGTAGGGGAACAGCTTGCCGTCACCGCGCCACTCGTCGATCTGCTTCCACCAGGCAGCCAGTACCTCGGCCCTGGGCTTGAGCTTGTGCTCGCGGGTCATGCCCAGCATTTCATTCAGCACGCTGTCCACCGGACCGACAATCGGAATATCCGCCTTGATGGTCTTGGAGATGGACGCCGGGTCGATATCGATATGGATGATCTTGGCGTTCGGGCAGAACTTGGACGCACCGTTGATCACCCGGTCGTCGAAGCGCGCGCCGACGCACATGACCACGTCTGCATGGTGCATGGCGACGTTGGCGGTGTAGCTGCCATGCATGCCCAGCATGCCGAGGAACTGGCGATCGGTACCCGGAAAGCCACCCAGACCCATCAGGGTATTGGTGACCGGGACACCCAGCTCCTTGCCCAGCTCTGTGAGCTGCTTCGCAGCGCCGCCCATGATCACGCCACCACCGGAGTAGATGATCGGGCGACGGGCTTCGACCAGCAGGTCCAGCGCCTTGCGGATCTGACCGGAGTGGCCGCGGACCGCCGGGTTATAGGAGCGCAGCTTGACCTTCTTCGGGTAGCTGTATTCGAACTTCTCGGCCGGGTTGGTCATGTCCTTCGGGATATCGATGACCACCGGACCGGGGCGACCGGTCTGAGCGAGATAGAAGGCCTTCTTGACGATTTCGGGGATCTCGCGCGGATCCTTGACGATGAAGCTGTGCTTCACGATCGGGCGGGAGATGCCGACCATGTCGGTCTCCTGGAAGGCATCGGTGCCGACCATGTGACTGGCAACCTGGCCGGAAATGACTACCATTGGTATGGAGTCCATGTAGGCCGTTGCGATACCGGTAATGGTATTGGTGGCGCCGGGACCCGAGGTCACCAGCACCACGCCCGGCTTGCCGGTGGCACGCGCGTAGCCATCAGCCATGTGTGCGGCGGCCTGCTCATGACGCACCAGCACGTGGGTCACATCATCCTGACGGAAAATCGCGTCATAGACGTGCAACAGCGCACCGCCCGGGTACCCGTAAATAAATTTAACACCCTCGTCACGCAGTGAGCGGACGACCATCTCAGCGCCGGATAAAAGTTCCACTTTTGAATCACCTCTAGCATACCGTTCACCCTTTGGGCGAGCGGCAGGATACCTGTTTACTGCTCGGCAGTGCATTGGCAACGGTGGTTGTCATGCAACAGCTTGACTGCGTGCAATGGAGACTGTCTCCCTGCAGGTAGCGGGAGCATCTCACCCAGCGCGAGGTAACGCGTTCGGGGCCAGGCCGGGAGCTTGTGGGTCAAGACCTCCCGGATTGAGCAACAAAGCAGGCTGCCCCGGTCGCCGAGTAGGCACCGATCACAGCATGCTTATGAGAACCCCGAATTGTTTACATTCATGACCTACAAGTCAAGTGAAGATGAGACGAAAGCCGCACCTCTGACATGACGGGGAGGTTGCCATATACCCCGGTTTCGGCAATTGGCTATAGTAGCGACATTCGATGCTCAACACAGGGATGACGATACATGCGCAAGCTGATGACACTCGCAACGCTGAGCCTGTTCTGCTGCAGCGCCACGGCCCAGCAGATATATCAATGGACTGACGAGCGCGGTCGAACGCAATACGGGCAGCTGCCTCCGGCGAACACCTCCTACCAGCAGGTGGACATACGCGCGCCCGCCCCCATCGGCGGCCAGCTCCGTGCGCCGGCCGGCACTCCCGCCGCGCCGGACCGAGCGGAAGCAGCCCGCGCCACTGAAGAACGGCAGCGTGAACGGGCGCGGGCGGAAGCCACCCAGGCGATGTGTGAGGAACTGGAGAAGGATCTGACCACTCTGGAGAACAATCCGCGGCTGCGCCGAACCAACGCGGATGGTGAAGTGGAGCGGCTAGGTGAAGACGAGCGCCAGCAACTCATTCAGCAGACCCGGGACAATCTGCAGCAACACTGCCGCTAGGCCTGGCAGCAGTCAGCCCCGGCTTGCCAGCTGACCCGCGGCGTGGTCGATACGACCGAGGATTGCAACCAGACCGGCAGCGTGACTGCCGAGATGAGCGAAGGCTTCCTCGCCCATCGGCCGGATATTGCACCCCGCCGGCATGCCGCCGCCAGCCTCGATGATCTGCCCCATCCGCGGGATGAAGATCCACTGCAGCCAGCCTTCGAAGGGCAAGGTATCCACGCAGAACGGCTCGCGGCTGGCCAGCGCCGCCGGCGAGGGCGGCAGCGCCGCCCACAACTCCAGCGCACGCAGCTCCTGCTCCAGCTCGAGCAGAGCATCGGCCAGGCCATGCCACTGCTGCATCACAGGTTCACCCTGGCACGCTGACGGGCCTGCTCCGCCCCGGCGGCATCACCCTGACGCTCCCGCGCCTCGGCTACCAGCCCCCAGAGTCCGGCCTGCAGGGTTGGCCTACCGGATGCATACGACAACCCGCGACGCGCCAGTTGCTCAGCCTGGGCCGCGTCGCCCTGGTCCAGCCGGACCCGGGCCAGGCGATACAGCACCTGGGGCTCCCGCGGCGCGATCCTGAGCGCCCGCTCGAGACTGGCTGAAGCACTGTTGAGGTCGCCACTGCTTTCCTGCTGGCGAGCTGACGTCAACAGCGCCAGCACCGGCCCGGAGAGCTGCTCGTCTTCCTGCAGGGCGTTGCCGGCACCGGGCCTGCTGCCCGTCGCAGGCTCGCTGCTGACCGGTGAGCTATCCAGCGGGTACGACTGAACTGCGCTGGAGCCACCCTGACCATCGGGCACCAGCACGACCACGCCGGCGTCATCCCGGACCTGCTCCTGCGGCTGCACCTGGGGTTGGCCGCGCATGCCCGCCCCCGTCTGCAGATCCTCGTTGGATACCGGACGGCCCGAGTCCACGACCGGCGCGTGACCACCGGTGCCGGCGCAGCCTGCCAACAGCATGATACAACCGGCCAGCAGGCCAATGTGCTTGGTACCCATTGCTTCACTCCTCATGTTCATTGCAGCCATCCGCGGATGACATCCATTACCCGCCCGGCGCCCTCACGCACCGGCGCGGTGTCAATCAGCGGCTGGCAACCAGGCCCCGGCAGCGGCTCGAAGCCATGCCGGAAGGGCACCCGAACCGTATCAGGGCAACTCGGGTCACTGCCTTCACCGGTCAGTCGGTCGACCCAGGCGTAAACGATACCCTCCGGCGGCACGTCGGACAGACTGCGCGGATGCGCCTCGGCCATGAACGCAGTCCACACCCGCAGAGCGCCGGTAGCGCCAGTGAGACGCGTCTGGCCATTGTCGTCACGGCCAAGCCAGGCCACCGCTACCAGATCATCCGAGAAGCCGGCAAACCAGCTGTCGCGCAGGTCATTGGTGGTTCCGGTCTTGCCAGCCAGACGCACACTCGACGGTATCCGATTATAGGCCGAACGCCCCGTACCTTCCGCCATGACCCGACTCATCGCCTCCTGAATGAGGAAGATGGTCGCCGAATCGAACTGCTGCTGCACTTCGAACGGATAGCGCCGCAGCTGCTCGCCGTCGGCGGTCAGCACGTTGCGGATGGCCCGCAACGGCGTATTGAAACCGCCGTTGGCCATTGTCTGGTACATGTCTGTCACCTGCATCGGCGTCATCGCACCCGACCCGAGCAGCATCGCCGGATAGGCCGGCCAGCCATGGCGAACGCCCATGCGCTCGATGGTATTGAGCACCCGGTCCACGCCCACTTCCACACCCAGCCGCACCGTGGCCTGGTTGTAGGAGCGCGACAGCGCCTCATGCAGCGGCACGATGCCGTGGCTCTGGCGGCTGTAGTTCTGCGGCGACCAGGTCTTGCCCGGCTCGGCGGTCAGGGTGATCGGCGAGTCGTCCACCGGCGTGATCAGCGAATAGCGCTCGGGCTGTTCCAGCGCCGCCAGGTAGACCGCCGGTTTGACCAGCGAGCCTATCGGCCGTGACGCATCCAGTGCGCGGTTGAAGCCGGAGAAGCGCGGATTGCGCCCCCCTACCAGCGCAAGTATCTCGCCGGTCTGGGCGCCGGTGACCACCATCGCCGCTTCCATTTCATCGGCACGCTCACCCAGGCTCTTCAGCGAATCGGCTACTGCCTTTTCCGCCTTCGACTGCAGCAGCGGATCGAAACTGGTGAAGATGCGCAGCCCTTCGCTGGTCAGGTCCTCATCCATATAGTCCTCACGCAGCTGACGCCGGACCAGATCCATGAATGCCGGATAGCTGCTGTCCGCCAGGCTGCCCCGCACGGTCACATCCAGCGGCTGACCGATGGCCGCTACCGCCTGCTCGGAACTGATCACCCCCTGCTCCTGGAGCATCTGGATGACCAGATCACGGCGCTTCTTGGCACGCTCGGGCTGGCGACGGGGGTTGTACAGCGACGGCCCCTTCACCATGCCCACCAGCAGCGCGACCTGATGCAGCTGCAGTTCATGCAGCGGCTGGGCGAAGTAGTACTGGCTGGCCAGACCGAAGCCGTGCACGGCGCGGCGGCCATCCTGACCGAGGAACACCTCGTTCAGATAGGCCTCCAGAATCTCCTCCTTGGAATAATGGAGCTCAAGCAGTATGGCCATGATCGCCTCGGTGCCCTTGCGCACCAGGCTGCGCTCACTGCTGAGGTAGAAGTTCTTGACCAATTGCTGGGTCAGGGTACTGCCGCCCTGCACCACCCCACCGGCGGTGAAGTTGACGTAGGCCGCCCGGGCAATGCCTTTGGGCGAGACGCCAAAATGCTGGAAGTATTCGCGGTCCTCCACGGCCACCAGCGCCTCGACCAGATAGGGCGGCGCCTGATCCAGCCGCACCAGGATCCGGTCCTCGTTGTGTGCGGGATAGATTCCGCCGATCATCAGCGGCTCCAGACGCGCCATCACCACATCGCCGCTGCCCGACAGACCGGACACCTGACGGCCGTCAAAGCGCACGCTGATGCGCTGGGCCGGCTCAGACCCTTCGAAGGACTGGAAACCGCGGGTATAGACATCCACCCGGCCCGCCGCAACGGACATCTGACCGGGCTGACTGATGGCGCTGACCTTGCGATAACCCAGTGCCGAGAGCTCCGTGAGAAAATCATCCCGACTGAGCTGCTGCCCCGCATAGAGTTCCAGCGGACGGGCAAACACCTTGGCCGGAACGGCCCAGCGCTTGCCGGAGAACTTTTCCTGGACCACCGCGTCCAGATAGATCGTCAGACCTGCCAATACCACCAGACCCACCAGCGCCAGCTTCCACAGCAGCCCCGTCCAGCGCCGCCAGAACCCGACCCTGCGGGCTGACTTCCTACTGCGTTTTCTACCCATAAAATCCCTGTTCACCCCATATCACGGGAAAGCAACACTTCCAGCAACGGTTGGCCTCACTGCGGCCAGGCTTCATAATGCCCGCATCGCCCGCCTACCACAGGATCCGACGTGAGCCAGACACTGCTTGATGCGCTGCAAGACCCGGCGCTGTACGACCACCCCGTCAGCAATTTCACGCTGATGGAAATCCACATATCCTGGGTTCTTCTCACCGGCGACTTCGTCTACAAGATCAAGAAGCCGGTCAACTTCGGCTTCCTCGATTATTCCACACTCGAGCAACGCGCCCACTACTGCGCCGAGGAGCTGCG
This sequence comes from Halopseudomonas pertucinogena, assembly GCF_014646575.1. Classification (GTDB taxonomy): domain Bacteria; phylum Pseudomonadota; class Gammaproteobacteria; order Pseudomonadales; family Pseudomonadaceae; genus Halopseudomonas; species Halopseudomonas pertucinogena. The sequence goes on from NZ_BMNN01000008.1 coordinate 8,955, forward strand.
GCTCAACCAGCGCCTCGCCCCGGATCTGTATCTGGAGGTGGTCGCCATCCGCGGCAGCGAAACCGCTCCCAGCCTCAAGGGCGACGGGCCGATCATCGAATACATGGTCAGGACCCGCCAGTTCCGCCAGGAGGATCTGCTCGGCAACCTGCAACGGGCCGGTGGGCTCATGCCCGGGCATATCGACGACCTGGCCACCACCCTGGCGGCGTTCCATCAGCGTATCGAGCGGGCCGCGACCGGCACCCCATGGGGCGAGCCGGAGCAGGTCCACGCGCCGGTAACACAGAACTTCGAACAGATCCGGCAGCTGCTCACGGACCCCACAGACCTGGCACAGCTCGAGCGACTGGAGCACTGGGCGCATACTACCTTCCAGCGGCTGATTCCCCAACTGGCACAGCGTAAAGCCGACGGGCTGATTCGGGAATGCCACGGTGACATCTATCTGGACAACGTCACATTGGTCGACGGACAAGTGACCCTGTTCGACTGCATAGAGTTCAATGACGCCTTCCGCTGGATCGATATCATGAGCGACGTGGCATTCATGGCCATGGATCTGGAGGACCGCGGCCTGCCACAACTGTCCCGCCGCTTCGTCAACGCCTGGCTGGAGCATACCGGCGACTATGCCGGGCTCGCCGTACTCAACTATTACAAGGCCTACCGTGCCATGGTCCGCGCCAAGGTGGCGCTGTTTCGCCTGGGCCAGGCCGAGCTGAGCGCGCAGGAGCGCGAACAGGTACTGGCCCGCTACCATGGCTACGCCGCCCTGGCCGAAAGCTACACCGACATCCCCCGGCGCTTCGGCCTGCTGACCCACGGGGTCTCCGGCTCCGGCAAGAGCACGGTCGGCGGCGCGCTGGTCGAGCGTCTGGGCGCCATCCGGGTACGCTCGGATGTAGAACGCAAGCGGCTGGCCACGGAGGGTGGCAATACCGGCGAGCTGTACGGCGAGGATGCCAGTCGCCAGACCTACGCCCGGCTCGCAAGCCTGGCCAGCAAGATACTGGCCGCCGGCTACCCGGTGATCGTCGATGCAACCCACCTGCAACGCTGGCAGCGCAACCAGTCACGCCAGGCAATCGAGAGCCAGGGCGTACCCTGCGTCATTCTGCATTGCCAGGCGCCGCTGGATACCGTGGAAATCTGGCTCAACGAGCGCCAGCGCAAGGGTGGCGATCCCTCCGATGCCGATATCCACGTGGTCAATCTGCAGCTGCAGGAGCTCGAACCGCTGGATGAAGAGGAACGCCAGATCACCCTTGTCGTCGCCACCGATCGCTCTGACAGCCTCGACCAGCTCACAGAACAGCTACAGCGCCGCCTGTGACGGACCCGCCAGCTGTACGGAACGGCTGGCGGCAACTAGACTGAACTCGGGACCCAATAAAAAGAAGCCCGATGCCATGCCACAAAACCACATCTGCCGTCTCCAGCGGGCCGGCGCAGACGCCGTCTGCACGGCCACCTCCGTTTCCCCCGCAGCGAGGTGGCCATGCCTGAAACGGAACTGATCAATCTGCGCAACCTGGGCAAGACCTCCGTGCAATGGCTGCGCGCCATCGGCATCCATGACGCCGCCGAGCTGCGCCGCCGCGGCCCGGTCGCGGCCTACAGCGCAGTGCGTGCGCGCGGTTTCCGGGCGTCGCGGACACTGCTCTTCGCCATCGCCGGTGCGCTCCAGGACATCCACTGGAGCAAGCTCGACCCCGATTACAAGCAACAGCTGCTGCAGCAGCTGGATGAATACGACCGCAGGGAATGAGCTGCCGCGCGAACAGACCTCTCGCGGCGTGCTTAAGCGTTAGCCGCAGGTGATGCTTTTGCAGTATCGTATCGATCAGCCAAGGAACAGGATCAAGGAACTCGTTATGTATCTCATCGGCGACCAACCCCCTTACGCGGAAAAGCTCATCAATAGTCTGCAGCGCATTCCCGCCCAGCTGCTGGATGGACTGGAGCCCCACGGCGAGCCCATCGCGCTGGAGGCCGTCGCCGACCTTTATCAGGTCATCGGCAATCGCGATCTCTATTTGCTGCGAAGCGGCCTGCTGCACGCGCTGATCGACGGAAAGCCATTGTTCTACATCCAGGAAGGCGATCTGATCGGGCTGCGCCAGGGGCTCAACGCGGCACCCTGCACCTATATGAGCGAGGAGCCGCTGGTACTGGTCCCCTATGATCGCGAGTCGCTGTTCCGGCACATCCACGCCAGCAATCAGCGCCAGGAGCTGTTCACCCAGTACATACTCGGCCAGGCCGCATTGATGTCCGATGCCCTGGCGCGCAGCAAGCCTGCCGACGTACGGCCGGTTACCGGCTTCCGCCACTTCGCGGCCGGTGAGGAGCTGATCAGGGAAGGTGACGATGCGGACCACGTCTTCATCATCACCGAAGGCCATGCCGAGGCGTTTGTCGGCGGCATCAAGGTGGGAGACGTTCAGCGCGACGAGATCTTCGGTGCCATGGCCCTGTTCACCCGGGAAAAGCGCTCGGCCACGGTAATTGCCAGCAGCCCGACCACGGTGATGATGATTCCCAAGGAACAGTTCCTGGCGCTGATGCAGAGCAACCCGCGGATCGCCCACAGCCTGATCGAAAGCATGGCCCGCCGCATCGACCTGATGAACAAGGAACTGACCCATTACAAACAGCTGGCCGCAAATTAATTTTGCGAGAAGCCTTGACTCTCAAATGATAACGATTATTATTAACAGCAAGTCACCGCAAGGTGGCTTGGGTAACGGGAGGTCGCAAGACTGACGGTTATCTCCTCATCAGGCTAATCACGGATTTTGGCCCGCTCCCTGAGCGGGCCATTTTTTTGCCTGTCAGGCTTCCGGTTCTGCCGAGGCCGCTGCCACTTCTTCCACCTGCCAGCCACCACCAAGCGCCTTGAACAAATTCACCTCGCTGACCAATTGATTGCGACGGTCATTGACCAACTGCTGCTGGGCCGTGAGCAATTGGCGCTGGGCATCAAGCAAGGTCAGGTGGCTGTCCACCCCGGTGCGATAGCGGCGCTCGGCCACCTCGTAGTAATCCTCGCTCACTTCCAGCAGGTTGCGCTGCGCCTGGACCTGCTCGACGTAAGTCTCGTGGGCCGCAAGGCCGTCTGCCACGTCGCGGAACGCATCCTGAATCGCCTGCTCGTACTCGGCCACACGGATATCCCGGGAGATTTCCGCGTAGTCGAGATTGGCCCGCAGGCGACCGGCCGTGAATATCGGAATGCTGATACTCGGCGTGAAGCTCCAGTAGCCGGATCCGCTGCTGAACAGATCGGACAGCTGAGTGCTGGCACTGCCGGCGGCGCCGGTCAACCCGATGCTCGGGAAGAAGGCGGCGCGGGCCGCGCCGATACTGGCGTTGGCCGCCATCAACTGCCGCTCGGCGGCAATGATATCAGGCCGTTTGAACAGCAGTTCGGAGGGCAGGCCCACTGGCAGATCCGCCAGCAGGTCCATTTCCAGCTTGCCTTCGCCGATGTCATCCAGTGCCACGTTCTGACCGAGCAGTTGTTGCAGCGCGTTGCGGTCCTGGGCCACCTGACGGCGGTACTGCGCCTCGGCGGCGCGGGCTGTCTCGACCGCGGTGCGGGCCTGGGTCAGTTCCAGGGTCGAGGCAACGCCGACGTCGTAGCTGCGCTGGACCAGGGCCAGGCTTTCCTCATAGGCATTCAGAGTCTGCTGGGTAACCCTGAGCAATTCCCGGTTGGCCTGCCAGGTGAAATAGCTGTTGGCCACGCCGGCGATCAGGCTGACCTGGACACTGCGCTGGGCTGCCTCGCTGGCGAGAAATTCCTGCAGCGCCTGTTCGCTGAGGCTGCGCAGTCGACCGAACAGGTCCAGCTCCCAGGCTACCCCCAGGGTGGCAAAATACTGCCCCCCGGTGGTCGCTTCGCCGGTGGGGCTCAGGTTCTCCGGGGTGCGGCTGCGGTTGCCGCTGGCGTCAGCGGAAACCGAAGGCAGCAGCGTGGCATGCTGGATGCCGTAAAGGGCCCGGTAGGCCTCCACATTCAATGCCGCGATGCGCATATCACGATTGTTCTCCAGCGCAACCTGGATCAGTTCGCGCAGCGCCGGGTCCCGGAAGAACTCCTGCCAGCTCAGGTCCATCGCTTCGGTCTGCGAATTGAGTTCGCCGTAGGCTTCACCGGCCGGCCAGACGTCGGCAACCGGCATCGCCGGCCGCTCGTACTGCGGAATCATCGAACAACCGCCGAGCAGGCCCAGCACCGCCAGACACATCAGGGAAGGTTTCACTGTGCGTTCTCCTTGTCGTCGGTGACGACCCTGCGTGAGAAGATGGACGACACCATCACGTAGAACAGCGGCACCCAGAAAATCACCAGCACCGTCGCCGTGAGCATGCCGCCGACCACACCAGTACCAATCGCATGGGAGCTGCCGGCGCCGGCACCAGTGGCAATCGCCAGCGGCACGACGCCGAGGGTGAATGCCAGAGAAGTCATGATGATCGGCCGCAGACGCATGCGACAGGCCTCTACCGCGGCATCGAACAGCGACATCCCCTGGGCATGCAGGTCCTTGGCGAACTCGACGATCAGGATAGCGTTCTTCGCCGTCAGACCGATCGTGGTCAGCAGCCCCACCTGGAAGAACACGTCGTTATCCAGCCCACGGCCCATGGTCGCCAGCAGCGCCCCTATCACGCCCAGCGGTACTACCAGCATCACCGCAAAGGGAATGGACCAGCTCTCATAGAGCGCAGCCAGACACAGGAAGACCACCAGCAGGGAAAGGGCGTAGAGCGCCGGGGCCTGATCGCCGGACAGCCGCTCCTCGAATGACAGCCCGGTCCAGTCGATGCCGATGCCCGCCGGCAGCTGCTGGGCCAGTCGTTCCATCTCGGCCATGGCATCACCAGTACTGTATCCGGGAGCCGCTTCGCCCTGAATTTCCATGGCCAGCACCCCGTTGTAGCGCGCCAGTTTCGGCGGGCCATAGACCCACTCGCCGGTAGCAAAGGCGCTGAACGGAACCATCTCACCCTGGTTGTTGCGTACGAACCACTTGCCCAGATCCTCCGGGTTCATCCGCGCTTCCGCTTCGCCCTGCAGGTAGACCCGCTTCACCCGCCCACGATCGATGAAGTCATTGACGTAGCTCGAGCCCCAGGCAATCGACTGGGCAGCGTTGACGTCACTGAGCGCCACGCCCAGCACCTGAGCCTTTTCGTCATCGATGATCAGCCGGTACTGCGGCTCGTCATCCAGGCCATTGGGCCGCACCGAGGTCACCACGTCGCTTTGAGCCGCCAGGCCGAGCAGCTGATTGCGCGCCTGCATCAGCGCATCATGGCCCAGCCCTGCGTTGTCCTGAAGGAAGAAGTTGAAACCGGTGGCGTTACCCAGCGCCATCACCGCCGGCGGCGCGAAAGCCATGACCTGCGCGTCACGGAAGGAAGCGAAGCGATCCATGGCGCGCTCGACCAGAGCAAAGACGCTCTGCCCATCCTCCTCACGCTCCGCCCAGGGCTTGAGGCCGACGAACGCAATGGCGGCATTCTGGCCGCGACCGGCGAAGCTGAACCCGGTCACGGTAAAGACCGACTGAACCACGTCACTCTCTTCGGTGAGAAGGTACTCGCGCATCTCGTCCACGGTCTTCTGCGTACGCTCCATGGTGGAGCCTGCCGGCCCCAGCACCTGAACGAACATCACCCCCTGGTCCTCATCCGGCAGGAAGGAACTGGGCAACTTGCCGAACAGGAATATCATGCCGCCGACAATCGCGACATACATCAGCAGATAGGGCGCCTTGCGCCGCAGTACTGCCGCCACTCCCCGCTCGTAGCGACGCACACCCTTGTCGAAGTTGCGGTTGAACCAGCCGAAGAAGCCACGTTTCTCATGAGCCTGCCCCTTGGGGATGGGCTTGAGAATGGTCGCGCACAACGCCGGCGTGAAGATCAGGGCCACCAGCACCGACAGCGTCATGGCCGAAGCAATGGTGATTGCGAACTGGCGGTAGATTACCCCGGTGGATCCACCGAAGAAGGCCATCGGCACGAATACCGCTGACAGCACAAGGCCGATACCGATCAGGGCGCCCTGGATCTGGGTCATGGATTTGCGCGTCGCCTCAAGCGGTGACAACCCTTCCTCGGCCATCACCCGCTCGACGTTCTCCACCACCACAATGGCGTCATCCACCAGCAGACCGATGGCCAGCACCATGGCGAACATGGTGAGGATGTTGATGCTGAAGCCGAACACCGAAAGCACCCCGAAGGTGCCGAGAATCACTACCGGCACAGCGAGGGTGGGAATCAGCGTGGCGCGGAAATTCTGCAGGAACAGGTACATCACCAGGAACACCAGGGCGATGGCTTCCATCAGCGTGTACACCACCCCGGTAATGGATTCGGAGACCACCGGCGCCGTTTCGAAGGGGTAAACGACCTCGACTCCCGGCGGGAAGAACGGCTTCAGATCGGCGATGGTCTGCTTGACCGCCCGGGTGGTTTCCAGTGCGTTGGCACCGGTGGCCAGCTGAATGGCGATACCGGTGGCCGGCTGGCCGTTGTACAGCGCACGGAAGTTGGCATTCTGTGCCCCGAGCTCGACCCGCGCCACGTCACCCAGACGGACCTGGGAGCCGTCGGAGTTGACCTTGAGCAGAATGGCGCGGAACTGCTCCGGTGTCTCGAAACGGGTCTTGCCGATGATGGTTGCGTTGAGCTGCTGCCCCGGCACCGCCGGCGCGCCCCCGAGCTGGCCACCGGATACCTGCACGTTCTGTGCGGCAATGGCGTTGCGCACGTCAACCGGAGTCAGGTTGAAGCGGTTGAGTTTGGCCGGATCCAGCCAGATGCGCATGGAATAGGCCGAACCGAATACCTGGAAGTCACCGACTCCGTTGGTCCGGGAAATCGGGTCCTGGACCGTGGACACGATAAAGTCCGACAGGTCCTCGTTGCCCATGCTGCCGTCGGTGGAGATCAGGCTCACCACCATCAGGAAGTTGGATGATGCCTTGGTCACCCGGATCCCCTGCTGCTGAACCTCCTGGGGGAGCATCGGCGTCGCCAGCTGCAGCTTGTTCTGCACCTGAACCTGGGCGATATCCGGGTCGACGCCCTGATCGAAGGTGACGGTGATCCGCATGCTGCCATCGGAGCCACTCTCCGACCGCATGTAGCGCAGACCATCGATGCCGTTCATCTGTTGCTCGATTACCTGGGCGACCGTGTCCTGCACTGTCTGTGCTGAGGCACCGGGGTAGTTGACCGCGATGTTGACCGCGGGCGGAGCAATGCTGGGATACTGGTTGACCGGCAGGCCGAGCACAGCCAGCCCGCCCATCAGCATCACCAGGATCGCCAGCACCCAGGCGAAGATGGGGCGGTCGATGAAATAATGTGGCATGGGAGATTATCCTTCCTGTCCGGCAGCGTTCACGGGCTCGACATTCTCTGCCGGCACCGGCTCGACCTTCATGCCCGGTCGTGCCATGTGCACCCCTTCGGTTATCAGCCGGTCGCCTACGTTGAGACCTTCGCTGACCAGCCAGCGGTTGCCCACGGTACGGTCGGTAACAATGATGCGCTGCTCGACCACATTGTCGTCGTTGACCAGCATCGCCACGGCCTGGCCCCGGGGGTTGCGCCCGACGCCCTGCTGCGGCACCAAGATCGCATCGCTGCGTGCCCCGGCGACCAGCTGCGCATGCACGAACATGCCCGGCAACAGGATCCGGTCAGGGTTGGGGAACACCGCCCGCAGCGTTACCGAACCGGTACCCTCGTCCACGCTCACTTCGGAGAATTCCAGACGTCCCTCGTGTTCATATTCGGAGCCGTCATCCAGACGCAGGACCGCCCGGGCCGCGTTCTCGCCCGCCTTCTCCAATCGCCCGCTGTCCAGATCACGGCGTAGCGCCAGCATGTCGCGGGCCGGCTGTGTCACGTCCACATAGATAGGGTCAAGTTGCTGGATGGTGGCCAGCGGCTGGGCCTGGCCATTGCTGACCAGCGCCCCCTCGGTCACCGCCGACCGGCCGATCCGTCCGGAGATCGGTGCGGAAACCCGGGTATAGCGCAGATCGATCCGAGCCCGTTCGAGCGCCGCATCAGCCTGCAGCTTGGCGGCACGCGCCTCGTCGTAGGCCTGACGGCTGACCGCCCGATCCTCGACCAGCACCCCATAACGCTCCGCCAGGGTACTGGCGGACAGCTGGGTGGCCTCGGCGCTCTTCACTGCCGCTTCATAGACGGCCGCGTCGATCTGGTACAACTGTTGTCCGGCCTTGACCTCGCTGCCTTCCTCGAACAACCGCTTCTGAATGATACCGTTGACCTGCGGCCGAACTTCCGCCACCCGGTAGGCACGGGTCCGGCCCGGCAATTCTGTGGTTACGACAAAATGTTGGGCTTCGACGCTGATGACCCCGACCTGCGGAATGGGCTGGGCCACCTCGTCCGGTTGCGGCTCGGAGCAGGCGGCGAGCAGGACGACGGCGGTAAACAGGGGGATCAGAGCAGCGCGTGCTGGCTTGACTGGCATGGGCGGGGCACCTCTTTGTGCAAACGTTTAACGCGATGCAGCGGCAGGGAAATAGTTCGTTTCGAAGCAGACAATAATACTTACATTCACGAATGTTTGTAAGTTGTTTTGCGATTGCTTAACATTTGTACACCAATTCAGTGGGATGTCTCGCATCCCCTCGCCATGACCGTACAGAGGGCTTACCAGCCAGATGGCCAGACGCACCAAACAGGAAGCCCAGGAAACCCGCGCCCAGATTATCGACGCTGCGGAGCTGTGTTTCTCCAGCAAGGGGGTGACGCATACCTCGCTGGCAGAAATAGCCAAGCGCGCTGGCGTCAGCCGCGGTGCCATATACTGGCATTTCCTCAACAAGGACGAAGTGTTCGAAGCCATGCTTCAGCGCGCCCGGACTCCCCTCCAGCACCTGGAAGAGGCCACCCGGGATATCGACCAGCCCGCCCCCCTTGACCGGCTGCGCGAACTCATTGCCGAAGTGCTCCGTCAGACCGAGCGCGATCCCGCGACCCGCCGGATAAACGAGATCGTCTTTCACAAGTGCGAATTTACCGATCGGATGTGTGATTTGCGTGAAAACATGCGCACCATGCGCCGGGCATCGCTGGATAAGCTGGAAATGGCCCTGCGCAACGCCGTCGAGAAGCAGCAGCTGCCCCCGGCGCTGGATATTCCGGTCGCAGCCCGCTGCATTCAGGCCCAGCTGATCGGCACGCTGGATACCTGGCTGCTGCGCCCGGAAGACTACTCCCTGGCCGATCAGGCCGAACGGCTGGCGGACATCATTCTGGATACGCTCAGATACAGCCCGGCGATGTTGCAGGAGCAAGCCGCCGGTGGGAAGTGAGCCGACTGTTCCGGTCTTGCTGTGCCGACTGGATGAGCTGGCGGACCCGGGCAGCAGAGGCTTCGAGCTGGCGGGGCGCCGGCTGTTCCTGGTACGCCAGGGGCAGCAGGTGTTTGCCTACCACAACCGCTGCCCGCACCGCGGCGTTCCACTTGAGTGGGTGCCGGATCAGTTTCTCGACCGCTCCGGGCGTCTGATCCAGTGCGCCAGCCACGGCGCGCTGTTCCTCCCCGAGTCCGGTGAATGCGTGGCGGGCCCCTGTGCCGGGGCCTATCTGATGCCCCTGGCCTGCGAGGTAAGTGCCGGCCAGGTGTGGTTGAATCAGCTGCCGCCCGCCGGCTGATCCAGCTCCACAGGTAGCTGACCTGCCAGCACCAGGCCCTGGGGCGTCGGCTCCACCCCCCAGGCGAGTACCGACACACCGGCGGCGCTGGCTTCACGCAACAGCATGCCGTAAACCGGATCGATCTCATCCGCGGGGCGCACCCGCGTGATGCCTCCGTGCATCACGCAGAACAGCAGGCAGCTTCGCCGGCCCGCGCGCGCCAACGCCGTCAACTCACGCAGATGCTTCTGGCCGCGCAGGCTGACCGCATCGGGAAAGGCGCCGATGCCACCTCCCAGCGCCAGGGTGACGCTCTTCACCTCTACGACACAATCGCCATCCGCGCCGGCAAGCAGGAAGTCGAAGCGGCTGCCGCCCACCTCGACACACACCTCGCGCCGTATCTCGGTAAAAGCAGCCAGCGGTGTGATGCGCCCCTGCGCCAATCCCGTCGCGACCACCGCGTTGGCCCTGGCGCTATGTATGCAGGCCAGCCCACCCGGCGTGGTTTCCACCAGCTCCCAGGTGCCCGGCAGCTTGCGGCCGGGCCGTGGGTTGAGGTCAACCCATACACGGCTGCCGGCCTCGGCACAGTTCTTCATTGATCCGGTATTGGGGCAATGCACGGTCAACTCCTGACCATCATGGAGCTGAACATCTGCAAGAAACCGCTTGTAGCGCCGAAGGAGTATGCCCGGCACCAGCGGCCGGTCGAACGGGATCAGCATCCGGACCAGTCCCGCAGCCCGCCGGCAATGCGCTCCACCGCCTGTGCCAGCCGTGGCAGGTCACTGGCGTAGGCGAAGCGTACATGTTCGCCCGCGCGGTGGGTGCCGAAGTCCAGCCCGGGGGTAATGGCCACGTGCTGGGTGTCGATCAGGTGTTGGCAAAGGCGTTGGGAGTCGCTGCCGAAGGCGCTGGCATCGGCATAGAGGTAGAACGCCCCTTCCGGTGTGTGGGGAATCGAGAAGCCCAGTTCCCGCAGTGCCGGCAGCAGGAAGTCCCGGCGCTGATGGAAGGCTTCACGTCTCGCCTCGCAGATGGCCAGGGTCTCGTCGCTGAAAGCAGCAAGTGCCGCCTGCTGGGACAGGTGCGGGGCGCAGATGTAGAAGTTCTGCGCCAGCTTCTCCAGCTCCGGCACCGCCTCCTCGGGAGCGACCAGCCAGCCCAGCCGCCAGCCGGTCATACCGAAATATTTGGAGAAGCTGTTCAGCACCCAGGCATCCGGCGCGACCTCCAGCGCCGAGACAGCATCGCAGCCGTAGGTCAGGCCGTGGTAGATCTCATCGACAATGAGCTGTCCGCCCAGGCGGCGGGTGGTGTCCGCCAGGCTGCGCAGCTGCGCAGCACTGAGCACACTGCCGGAGGGATTGGCCGGCGAGGCCGCCAACACCGCAACGCTGTCACCGGTCCAGTGCTGCTCTACCTGCTCCGCCGTCAGCTGGTAGCCGCTCTCCGGCCCGGTGGGAATCAGCCGCCCGCGCCCTTCGACCAGACGCAGGAAATGCCTGTTGCAGGGATAGGCCGGATCGGCCATCAGCACCCGATCGTCCCGCCCGACTAGCAGCGCGCTGATCAGCAGCAGAGCACCGGAGCCGCCGGGGGTGATGATGATCCGGCGAGGGTCGAGATCCACGCCATAACGGCGCTGGTAGAAAGCCGCGATCGCTTCGCGCAGCGCCGGCAACCCCAGCGCCGGGGTGTAACCGGTATGTCCGGCAGCCAGCGCCGCTTCGGCGGCACGCATGATCGGCTCCGGCGTGCCGAAATCAGGCTCGCCGATTTCCATGTGTATGACGTCATGGCCCTGCGACTGCAGAACCCGGGCCCGGTCCAGTACCGCCATGACATGAAAGGGCTCGATGTCACCCAGCCGTTGCGCCCAGCGCCGCTCCTTCATTGCAATCCTCCGCCGTTACGGCGCCAAAAGCCCGCATGATACCTCGCCGGACGCCAGTTGGCCCGCCGACAACCCGCCAGCCATCGCCGCCAGCGCGGAAACAGTCACGCCTGGCGGCCTTGGCACTATGCTCAGAACATGCACTATGATCTGCCGTGGGTAAAAAGTAGCGCCGTCGTGCGCGTTCTGGTAGCTTTGCCCGCTTGCAGGCCACAGGCCGCACCCCCGCCGGTCAGCACATGGTTTCGACCTGGCACAGGATGATTGAGCTAAGAGTGAGGCTGTCTATGCCCAGCAATACCAAAGAAAAAAATGCATTGTTGATTCGCGGCTTTGTTCCATACAAGGAAGAAAAGGGCGAGGAATACATGAACGAGCGCCAGCTCGCTCATTTCGCCGACATCCTGAACAGCTGGAAGCGCGAGCTGATGGAGGAAGTGGACCGCACCGTGACCTATATGCAGGACGAAGCGGCCAACTTTCCCGATCCGGCCGACCGCGCCAGCCAGGAAGAGGAATTCAGCCTGGAGCTGCGCACCCGCGACCGTGAGCGCAAACTGATCAAGAAGATCGACCAGACCCTGCAGCGCATCGAAGATGACGACTACGGCTTCTGCGACTCATGCGGTGTGGAAATCGGTATCCGCCGGCTGGAAGCACGCCCCACCGCCACCCTCTGCATCGATTGCAAGACCCTGGCGGAGATCAAGGAAAAGCAGATCGGCGGCTGACCCGCTTCCGGCCTGCTGGCAGGCAGTACACTCTACTGTCTGCCGCTGACCTGCCATGTCCTCCCCTCGCTACATCGGACGCTTCGCCCCTACCCCGAGCGGCTACCTGCATTTCGGCTCACTGCTCACCGCCGTCGCCAGCTATCTCGATGCCATGCATCATCAGGGATGCTGGCTGGTCCGCATGGAGGATCTGGACACCCCGCGCAATATCCCCGGCGCCAGCGACCACATCCTGCGCACCCTGCGCACCTACGGCCTGCACTGGAATGGCGAGGTGCTCAGGCAGAGCGATCGCCTGCAGCGCTACCAGCAGGTCATCGACCAGTGGCTGGAGAGCGGCCAGGCCTATTACTGCGACTGCCCTCGGCGGGAAATCATTGCCAACAACGGCGTTTACCCTGGCACCTGCCGCGAGCGGCAACTCCCCGCTGCGCCCGACCATGCGGTTCGGCTGCGGGTCACTGACCAGCCGCTGAGCTTCGATGACCGCCTGCAGGGAACCATTACCCGGAACATCCTGCAGACATCGGGCGACTTCATCATCCGGCGGCGCGACGGCATCATCGCCTACCAGCTGGCGGTCGTGATCGATGATATCGATCAGGGCATGACCGATATCGTCCGCGGCGCCGACCTACTCGACTCCACCCCGCGTCAGCTCTGGATGTACCAGCTGTTGCGACACCCCGCTCCGCGCTACCTGCATGTGCCGCTGATCATGCGCCTGGACGGCGAGAAGCTCAGCAAACGGCTGGGCTCCGCCCCGCTGGAAGCGGACCAGGCGGTCGCCACGCTGCATCGTGCGCTGCGCATCCTTACGCCCGATATCCCGCCGGAGCTGGCCTCTGCCCCGGTAGCCGACCAGCTGGAATGGGCCGTGCGGCACTGGCAGCCCGAGCGCCTGCCGCAGAGCCGTCAGATACTCGACCCGACCATGGTCCAGGGGTGACAAGCCAACCGGGCGTCATTACCATCGAGTCTCAGCCCGAGGACGTCTCCATGTATATCTACCGCCTGGTATTGCTGCTGGTCATCGGCATCTACCTGTTCTCTCCAGCCATCATGGACTGGTGGATAGAGCCCATGGGAGCCTGGTATCGCCCCTATGTGCTGTGGCTGATCCTGATCATCGCCGGCATGCTGCTGCAGAGTCCAAGGGATACCGATGAGCTTTGAACTCAGCCTGCTGATTCTGCTCAGCGTCGTCTATCTCATCATCCTGTTCAGCGTCGCCTGGGCCACCGAACGGGGCCTGCTGCCCAAGGCGCTGGTGCGCCATCCGGCGGTATATACCCTGTCGATCGGTGTCTATGCCAGCGCCTGGGCTTTCTATGGCACGGTGGGCCTGGCCTATCAGTACGGTTATGGCTTCCTCACCTATTACCTGGGCGTCTGCGGTGCCTTCCTGCTGGCACCGGTGCTGCTCAACCCCATTCTGCGCATTACCCGCACCTATCAGCTGTCTTCGCTGGCAGACCTGTTCGCCTTCCGTTTCCGCAGTACCTGGGCGGGCACCCTGACCACGGTCTTCATGCTGCTCAGCATGCTGCCGCTGCTGGCCCTGCAGATCCAGGCGGTGACCGATTCGGTACAGATCCTTACCCTGGAACCGCGCCAGCATCCCGTGGCACTGGGCTTCTGCCTGCTGATCGTCATGTTTGCCATCCTGTTCGGCGCCAGACATATCTCCGCCCGGGAGAAGCACGAGGGGCTGGTGATCGCCATCGCCTTCGAATCCCTGGTGAAGCTGGTGTGCCTGTCCGCAGTGGGCCTGTATGCACTGTTCATCGTGTTCGAAGGGCCGTCTGGCCTGGAGCTGTGGCTCAGTCACAACCAGGAAGCGCTCAAGACCCTGCACAGCCCCCTGCAGGAAGGCCCCTGGCGGACGCTGCTGCTGGTGTTCTTCGCTGCAGCCATCGTCATGCCGCACATGTACCACATGGCTTTCACCGAAAACCTCAACCCCCGGGCGCTGGGCGCTGCGAGCTGGGGCCTGCCGCTGTTCCTGCTGCTGATGAGCCTGGCGGTACCGCCGATCCTCTGGGCCGGGCTGTATCTCAACGTGCCGACCAATGCCGAATACTTCACCCTCGGGCTGGGCGTGGCCGCCGGCGCTGACTGGCTCACACTGGTGGCCTTCATCGGTGGCATTTCCGCCGCCAGCGGGCTGATCATCGTGGTCACCCTGGCGCTGTCGGGAATGGTGCTCAACCACATGGTGCTGCCGATCTACCAGCCCAGTGCCGACAACAACATCTATCGCTGGCTGCTGTGGACCCGGCGCGGCCTGATCGCCGCCATCATCATGGCCAGCTACGCCTTCTATCGCCTGCTCGGTACCGATCAGCACCTGTCCAATCTGGGCATAACCTCGTTCGTCGCCACGGTGCAATTCCTGCCCGGCGCCCTGTCGGTTCTCTACTGGCCCCAGGCCAACCACCGCGGCTTCATCGGCGGGCTGATCGCCGGCATGCTGGTCTGGGCCTCGACCCTGCTGCTGCCGCTGTTCACCGGCATCGATGTATTGCAGCTGCTGGGCGTGCAGCTGGCCTTCGACGAGGAAACCTGGCACATCGCGGCCATTGCCTCGCTGGCGGTGAACATCATCGTCTTTACCCTGGTATCGCTGTTCACCCAGCGCCCTGCGGACGAAGTCAGCGCCGCCGAAGCCTGCCTGGTGGACAACGTGCGCCGCCCCCAGCGCATGGAGCTGGTAGCCGGATCACCCCAGGAATTTGCCCAGCAACTGGCCAAGCCGCTGGGCAACCGGGCTGCCCAGCAGGAGGTGGAGCAGGCCCTGCGCGATCTCAAGATGCCCTTCGACGAGCGCCGGCCCTACGCCCTGCGCCGCCTGCGGGATCGCCTGGAAGCCAACCTCTCAGGTCTGATGGGCCCCGCCGTGGCGCAGGAAATGATTGAGACCTTCCTGCCCTTCAAACTGGCCCGCAATGCCTACGTTACCGAGGACATCCATTTCATCGAAAGCCGGCTGGAGGATTACCATTCCCGCCTCACCGGTCTGGCTGCCGAGCTGGACGCGCTGCGGCGCTATCACCGGCAGACCCTTCAGGACCTGCCGATGGGCGTCTGCTCACTGGCCGAGGACAGCGAAGTACTCATGTGGAACCGGGCCCTGCAGGCGCTGACCGGCATCCCCGAGCAGAGCGTGATCGGCTCCCGCCTGGAGAGCCTGCCCGAGCCCTGGGGAGAACTGCTGCAGCGTTTTGTCGCCGACGAATCGGCCCATCTCTACAAGCAGAAGCTGGTGATCAACGGCCATACCCAGTGGCTGAGCCTGCACAAGGCGGCGATCGATGAGCCGGGCAATGCGCGCGGCGGTCTGGTACTGCTGATCGAGGACCAGACCGAGACCCAGATGCTGGAAGAGGAGCTGATCCATTCCGAACGCCTGGCCTCCATCGGCCGGCTGGCCGCCGGAGTGGCCCACGAGATCGGCAACCCGATCACCGGTATTGCCTGCCTGGCGCAGAACCTGCGCGAGGAAACCAGCGAACCGGAGCTGCAGGAGATGGCCGACCAGGTGCTGGACCAGACCCGCCGGGTGTCGCGCATCGTCCAGTCCATGGTCAACTTCGCCCACGTCGGCAGCCGCCATCAGGGCGCCGCGGACGAGGTCGACCTGGCCGCCTGCACCAACGAGGCCATCCACCTATTGTCGCTCAGCCGACAGGGTGCCGAAATCGAGTATGTTAACCTGTGTGATCCAGCCCACCGGGTCGCCGGCGACAGCCAGCGGCTGGTGCAGGTACTGATCAACCTGCTGGGCAACGCCCGGGATGCCAGCAGCGATGGCGATCAGGTGACCGTGCGCACCGTCCAGGACGAACACCAGATACTGCTGAGCGTAGAGGACCAGGGCAGCGGTATCGACCAGGCACTGAAGGACCGTCTGTTCGAACCCTTCTTCACCACCAAGGCGCCGGGCAAGGGAACCGGGCTGGGTCTGGCACTGGTGTACTCGATAGTCGAGGAGCATTATGGTCAGATAACCGTGGACAGTCCGATCGATGAAGCCGGGCAGCGCGGGACGCGGTTCACCATTACCCTTCCCCGCTACGGCGTCTTTAGTTCCGGTTCTTCCGCCTGAGGTACAGCGGTAGCAATCGCAAGAGGTATATATGTCGCACATTCTGGTTGTTGAAGACGAACCCATCATCCGCTCCGCACTACGACGGCTGCTGGAACGCCACCACTACCAGGTCAGCGAAGCGGGGGCGGTACACGAAGCGGTCGAGCAGCACGATCTGAATCAGTTCGACCTGATCATCAGTGACCTGCGGCTGCCCGGCGAACCCGGCACCGAACTGATCCGCCGGGCACCCGATACGCCGGTGCTGATCATGACCAGTTACGCCAGCCTGCGCTCGGCGGTTGATTCCATGAAACTGGGCGCCGTGGACTATATCGCCAAGCCGTTCGATCACGACGAAATGCTGCAGGCGGTGGCGCGCATCATCGAGACCAGCAAGCGACCGCGGGCCCCGGCGGCCGCCGAGCCGCGGGCGCAGCGCAGCGAGCCCGCTGATAAGGATATGGGCATCATCGGCGCCAGTCCGTCGATGCAGACGCTGTTCAAGCGTATCCGCAAGGTGGCACCGACCATGTCCACGGTGCTGATCCAGGGTGAATCAGGCACCGGCAAGGAGCTGGTGGCACGGGCACTGCACGAAAACTCCCCGCGCGCCCAGGCACCGATGATCTCGGTGAACTGCGCGGCCATTCCGGAGACCCTGATCGAGTCGGAACTGTTCGGCCATGAAAAAGGTGCGTTCACCGGTGCCGTCGCCGGGCGGACCGGCCTGGTGGAAGCGGCCAACGGCGGCACCCTGTTTCTCGACGAGATCGGTGAGCTGCCCCTGGAAGCCCAGGCGCGTTTGCTGCGGGTGCTGCAGGAAAGCGAAATCAGGCGCGTCGGCTCGGTGCAGTCGCAGAAAGTCGACGTGCGCCTCGTCGCCGCCACCCACCGCGGCCTCAAGGCACTGGCTCATCAGGGCCTGTTCCGCGAAGACCTGTATTACCGCCTCAATGTGATCGAATTGCGGCTGCCGCCGCTGCGCGAGCGCGGCGAGGACGTGATGCTGATCGCCGAAGCGCTGTTGGCACGCATAGGTACCGGCATGAATACCCCCAACCTGCATTTCAGTCAGGAAGCAGCCGAGGCCATTCGCCGCTATCGCTGGCCGGGCAACGTCCGGGAACTGGAGAATGCAATCGAACGCGCGGCGATCCTGTGTGACGAGGACGAAATCTCAGCGGACCTGCTGGGTATCGAGCCGGACCTGGGCCAGGAACGGAGCTCCCACGCCACCAGCGCGCTGAACTCCATGCGCACCCCGGAAAAGACCGGCAGCGAGCCAGCGGAAAACCTCTCGCTGGAAGACTATTTTCAGCACTTCGTGCTGGAGCACCAGGAACACATGACCGAAACCGAACTGGCCAACAAGCTGGGCATCAGCCGCAAGTGCCTGTGGGAGCGGCGCCAGCGGCTGGGCATTCCGCGCAAGAAGACCGCCAGTTCCTGACCCCTTCTTTTCACCCTCCCGGCCAGGGACAATTGCCGATTCGTTACCTGTTACCCGCACAAAGTGTTACCGCTCCGCGGGGAGCGGTAACACTTAACCGAGGCATACGGTAACACTTCCCCACACCGGCTCCGCCGCCGCCCGAGCCCGAACAAACTAACCTGTTGATTTATAACGATTTATGCAAACTGGCATGGCAAGTGCTTTATTACATGCACAACAAGAATAAAAACCAGGCAGCACCCATAACAAGAACAAGATCGAACTCCACCCATAACAAGAACAAGACGTGCGAGTGCAGCAAACTGATTTTTTTGGAGAATGGGAAATCCAGCCGGCGAACGATGAGTTCGATTGGAACCGAGAAGAATAAAAGTTGCTCAAGCAACCCACCGGATCCGATGTCAACCTGACCACCGCTGCTTCCTGCGCGTCCAAAGCAATCCGCTTGCTTTTCGGCAACCCGGGATGGGTTTACGGGGTGGCACTGTCGCCCAGCCAAAAGAACAAGAAACAGCTCATAAAACAAGAATAAAAAAACCATTAGGGGGAGTGAAAACTCCCCTTGAGCTTTCCCCTCCCCCATCGATGTATTACACATCCCCCGGCATTCGAGTTAGAATGCGCAGCTTGTCATCACAGAACATCTTCTAAAACTCAGCCATGCACTTGCTGGCACTATGCCCCCAGCGACATGCATGTTAACGTCGGCCTTTTGCAGTCTCGGCGACCTGGCGACACAGGCGCAGCGGAGGCTGGACAAGCCGGTGGACTACCCACTCATATGATTCGCAAGCTACTGAAAAGAATTCCCTCACCCTTCGGGCGTCCTGCCCACAGGCGAACTACGCCCGCCATCATTCCCGCCAGCCAGCACCCGGTCAAGCGCAGCCAGATCAGCCGCAACGCCGTGACTGTGGTCGAGCGCCTGCAGCAGGCGGGCTACCAGGCCTTTGCCGTAGGCGGGTGCGTGCGGGACCTGCTGCTTGAGCTGGACCCCAAGGATTACGACGTGGCCACCAGTGCCACCCCGGAGCAGGTGCGCTCGACCTTCCGCAACAGCCGCCTGATCGGCCGTCGCTTCAAGCTGGCCCATGTTCACTTCGGCCGGGAAATCATCGAGGTGGCGACCTTCCGCGCCGCTCATGCGGAGGACGATGACGCCGCCCCGGGGCGTGAGCACTCGCTGCAGAGCGAATCGGGCCGGCTGCTGCGTGACAACGTGTACGGCAGCCTGGAAGACGATGCCCAGCGCCGCGACTTCACCATCAATGCACTCTACTACGACGTATGCACCGGCAATATTCATGACTACGTGAACGGCGTCCAGGATATCCGCAATGGGCGAATACGGCTGATCGGCCATCCGGTACAGCGCTACCAGGAAGACCCGGTGCGCATGCTGCGAGCCATCCGCTTTGCCGCCAAGCTGGACTTCGAGATCGAGCCCCACACGGCCGCACCGATCACCGAGCTGGCCGAGCTGCTGCATGACATACCTGCCGCGCGACTGTTCGATGAAGTGCTCAAGCTGCTGCTGGGCGGCCACGGCGAGCGGACCTTCGACCTGCTGCTGGAATACGATCTGTTCGCGCCGCTGTTTCCGGACACCGACGAGGCCATCGACGAGCAGCCGGACTACACCCTGAAGATGATTCGCCAGGCACTGCGCAATACCGACCAGCGCATCCGCGAAGGCCGTCCGGTAACCCCGGCCTTCCTGTTTGCCGCCCTGTTGTGGCCCGCGCTGCCCCAGCGCACCCGTGAACTCGAACAGCAGGGCATCCCGCTGATACCCGCACAGCAGCAGGCCGCCCACGAGCTGCTCGCCGAGCAGTGCCGGCACACAGCCATTCCCAAGCGCTTCAGCATTCCCCTGCGGGAAATCTGGGATATGCAGCCCCGGCTGGAGCGGCGCAACGGCCGCCGTGCCGACCAGATGCTCGAGCACCCGCGGTTCCGCGCTGCCTACGACTTCCTGCTGCTGCGCGAAGCGGCCGGCGAGCAGACCGACGGGCTGGGTGAGTGGTGGACCCGCTACCAGGATGCCAATGCAGAGACCCGCCGCCGCATGATCCAGCAACTGGGCAGTGGCTCCGGGCCGCGCAAACGCTCACGCACACCCCGCAAGCGCAAACCGTCCGGTGGGGCACAGCAGTGATGCAACGCTGTTTCGTGGCGTTGGGCAGCAACCAGGGCGATCCGATGGCCCAGGTCACCCGCGCCTTCGACGAACTGCAAGCGCTGCCGCAGTCCAGCCTCGCCGGTCGTTCCTCGCTGTATCGCAGCGCTCCGCTCGGGCCCCAGGACCAGCCGGCCTTCATCAACGCGGTGGCGATGCTGGATACCCAGCTGGAACCGGAAGCACTCTTGGATGCGCTGCAGGCTATCGAGCAGCGGGCCGGCCGGGTGCGCAATGCCGAACGCTGGGGCCCACGGGTCCTTGATCTCGACCTGTTGCTGTACGCCGACCGCAGAGTCGATACGCCACGCCTGCAGGTCCCGCATTATCATATGCACGCCCGTTCCTTTGTGCTGTATCCGCTGGCAGAATTGGCCGCGGATCTGATCCTGCCCGACGGCACGCCCTTGCAGCAGCTGCTGCTCGGCTGTCCTCCGACAGGGCTGGAACGCCTCAGCGACGCCGCTGGACGGGATTGATGGATGTACAGTCAGGAAGACTATACTGTGCGGGCAGCGACCGGCCCGCACAGTCGCAACGGCAGCCGGGATACCCGTCTGCCGATCATCGCCATGTTGCCTGCCGAAGGCCGAATTACTGGAATCTGCCATGCCTGACATTACCCTGACCACTCTCAACAAGCTCAAGCAGTCCGGCGAGAAGTTTGCCTGCCTGACCGCCTACGATGCGCTGTTTGCGCATCTGCAAAGCTCGGCGGGCGTCGAGTTGCTGCTGATCGGCGACTCGCTGGGGATGGTGTTGCAGGGCCACGACACCACCCTGCCGGTCACCGTCGAGGACATGGAATACCACACTCGGGCGGTGAAGCGCGGCAATCAGGGCGCACTGATCATGTCGGACCTGCCCTTCATGACCTGCGCTACCCTTGAACGGGCGCTGGACGCCAGTACCCGCCTGATGCAGGCCGGCGCCCACGTGGTCAAGCTGGAAGGTGCCGGATGGCTGGCGGAAACCATCAGCGTGCTGACGCGCAACGGCATTCCGGTATGTGCCCATCTCGGCCTCACCCCGCAGAGCGTCAACGTGACCGGCGGTTACAAGGTGCAGGGCCGTGAAGAGACCCAGGCCCGGGAACTGCTGGCCGATGCCATCGCGCTGGAACAGGCCGGTGCTGCGTTGCTGCTGCTGGAATGCGTACCCAGCAGCCTGGCCGCGGAGATCACCCGTTCGGTCAGCATTCCGGTGATCGGCATCGGCGCGGGGCCGGATACCGATGGGCAGATGCTGGTGATGCACGACATGCTCGGCCTGAGCACCACCGGGCGGCTGGCGCGCTTCGTACGTAACTTCATGCCGGGGCAGCCGGATATTCCCTCGGCTTTCAAGGCGTATGTTGCGGCGGTCAAGGCCGGCGAGTTCCCCGCCGCCGAGCACGAGTTCTGACCATGAATACGGTACATACGGTTGCCCAGCTGCGTGCTGCACTGAGCCGCGCCCGTCAGGAAAACAAGCGTATCGGCCTGGTGCCGACCATGGGCAATCTGCATGATGGACACCTGGCCCTGGTGGAGATGGCGCGGCAGCGTACCGACTACGTGGTCGTGAGCATCTTCGTCAATCCCCTGCAGTTCGGACCGAACGAGGACCTGGACAGCTACCCGCGGACCCTGGCCGAGGACCAGAGCCGGCTGCTGGATGCCGGTGCGCATCTGGTGTTCGCCCCCAGCGTCAACGAGATGTACCCCCACGGCATGGAGGGCCACACACTGGTCAGCGTCCCGGGTGTCTCCGAGGGGCTGTGCGGTGCCAGCCGGCCGGGGCATTTCGACGGCGTATCCACGGTGGTCACCAAGTTGCTGAACATGGTACAGCCGGATATCGCCGTATTCGGCGAGAAGGATTTCCAGCAGCTGGCGGTGATCCGCAAGATGGCCCACGACCTCTGCCTGCCGGTCCAGATCATGGGCGCGCCCATCGTGCGTGCCGCTGACGGCCTGGCCCTGTCGTCCCGCAACGGGTATCTGAGCGAGGCCGAGCGCCGTACGGCACCCAGGCTCCATCAGACCCTGAAATATGTGGAGCAGCAGCTGCTGGCGGGCAGGCGTGACTTCGCGTCGCTGCTCGATGAGGCCACCCGGCAGCTGGTCGATGCCGGCTTCCGCCTCGACTATCTGGAACTGCGCGACGCTGCTTCCCTGCAACCGGCATCAGCCCGGACCAGTGACATCGCCATTCTCGCCGCTGCCTTTCTCGGCACAACCCGCCTGATCGACAACCTCGTCCTCAAGCTCACCTGACTCCCCCGGCCGGCGCCCTGCCGGCCGCGCTCCCTTCATATCAGACCAAAGCAGGGTTGAACTGGCGGGTGTTCTGATCAAACCTTGATGTCAACAGCGCAGCTGTGTGCATCACCTCAGGCCCCAGAGCCCGACAATAACAATAGAGGAAGATCCATGTACAAGATTCAGAACCACAAGGTATCCGAGAATCCGCTCCGTCAGACCCACCTGGATCGGGATGGCTACGAGCGCATGTACCGCCAGTCCATCGAACAGCCGGACATGTTCTGGGCCGAGCAGGCGAACCGCTTCGTCGAATGGATGCAACCCTGGAGCAAGGTCCACCAGAGCAACATGGAAACCGGCGAAGCCGCCTGGTTCATCGATGCCAAACTCAACGTCAGCGTCAACTGCATCGACCGCCACCTGAAGAAGCGCGCCAACCAGACGGCCATCATCTGGGAAGGCGACAATCCCGACGAGTCCCGCCACATCACCTACCGCGAACTGCATGACGAGGTCTGCCGCCTGGCCAACGTGCTCAAGCAGCGCGGTGTCGGCAAGGGTGACCGGGTCTGTCTGTACATGCCGATGATTCCCGAGGCGGCCTTCGCCATGCTCGCATGTGCCCGGATCGGTGCCGTGCACTCGGTGGTGTTCGGTGGATTCTCCCCCGAGGCGCTGCGCGACCGCATTCAGAACGCCGAGTGCGAGGTGGTGATCACAGCCGACGAGGGCGTGCGCGGCGGCAAGATCATTCCTCTCAAGCAGAACGTCGACAAGGCGTTGAGCGCCTGCCCGGGCGTTCACAGTGTGATCACGGTGAAACGGACCGGAGGCGAGATCGGCTGGGAGAGCGGCCGCGATGTCTGGTACCACGAGGCCTGTGCCGAAGCCAGCACCGAATGCGCGCCTGAGCCGATGGACAGCGAGGACCCGCTGTTCATCCTCTACACCTCCGGCTCCACCGGCAAGCCCAAGGGCGTGCTGCACACCACCGGCGGCTACCTGGTCAGCGTGGCGCTGACCCACCATTACGTGTTCGATTATCAGGAAGGCGAGGTCTTCTGGTGCACCGCCGACGTCGGCTGGGTCACCGGCCACTCCTATATCGTCTACGGCCCGCTGTGCAACGGCGCCACCACGCTGATGTTCGAGGGCGTGCCGACCTACCCGACCGCCTCGCGTTGCTGGGAAGTGGTGGACAAACACAAGGTCAACATCTTCTACACCGCGCCCACGGCCATCCGTGCGCTGATGGCGCTGGGCGAGGAGCCGCTGAAAGGCTCATCCCGCGAGACGCTGCGCCTGCTCGGATCGGTCGGCGAGCCGATCAACCCCGAGGTGTGGGAATGGTACTACCAGGCCGTCGGTGACAGCCGCTGCCCTATCGTGGATACCTGGTGGCAGACCGAGACCGGCTCCATCCTCATCGCCCCGCTGCCCGGTGCCTGCGATCTCAAGCCCGGCGCTGCCATGCGCCCGCTGTTCGGTGTGGTGCCTGCTCTGGTAGACAACGAGGGTAACGAGCTGGAGGGCGTGGCCGATGGCAACCTGGTGATCAAGCAATCCTGGCCAAGCCAGATCCGCACCGTCTACGGCGATCATGACCGGCTGATCGAGACCTACTTCAGCACCTACAAGGGCACCTACTTCACTGGTGACGGCGCCCGCCGCGATGCGGATGGCGATTACTGGATCACCGGCAGGGTGGACGACGTCCTGAATATCTCCGGCCACCGGATCGGCACCGCCGAGGTAGAGAGCGCCCTGGTGCTCAACGACTACATCGCCGAGGCGGCGGTGGTCGGCTGCCCGCACGATATCAAGGGCCAGGCGATCTATGCCTACGTCATCCCGATGAAGGGGGTTACCGTCACCGAGGAGCTGATGACCGAGCTCAAGGCCATCGTCACCGCCCAGGTCGGCGCCTTCGCCAGGCCGGACTTCATCCAGCCGACCGCCGGTCTGCCGAAGACCCGCTCGGGCAAGATCATGCGCCGCATACTGCGCAAGATCGCCTGTGACGAGCTGGACAACCTGGGCGATACTTCGACCCTGGCTGATCCTTCGGTGGTCGACAGCCTGATCGAGAATCGGCTCAATCGGGGCTCCTGACGAAAGTCGGTTGTCCAACCTGACCGCGGCCACTATTCTTGCCGGTTCGTCAGATTGTCAGAGGTAGTCGTTCATGCAAGAGGTCGTGATTGTTGCTGCCACCCGGACTGCCATCGGCAGTTTCGGTGGCCAGTTCGCCGGTGTGCCTGCCCATCAGCTGGGTGCCACCGTCATCCGGGCGCTGCTGGAGCAGACCGGAATCGAACCGGCCAGTGTGGACGAGGTCATCCTGGGCCAGGTTCTGACTGCGGGATGCGGTCAGAACCCGGCGCGCCAGGCGGCCATTTATGGTGGCCTGCCGCACAGCGTGCCGGCACTGAACATCAACAAGGTCTGCGGCTCCGGACTCAAGGCGGTCCATCTTGCTGCGCAGGCCATCCGCTGCGGCGATGCGCAGATCATGATCGCCGGCGGCCAGGAGTCCATGAGCCTGTCCCCCCATCTGCTGCCGAACTCCCGTACCGGCCAGCGCATGGGCAACAGCCAGCTGATCGACAGCATGGTGCACGACGGCCTGTGGGACGCCTTCAACCACTATCACATGGGCATAACTGCGGAGAATCTCTCCGAGCGCTATGAGGTCAGTCGCCAGCAGCAGGACGCCTACGCCCTGGGCTCCCAGCAGAAGGTCGCTGCAGCGCAGCAAGCCGGCCGATTCAGGGACGAGATCACTCCTGTAGAAGTGCCTCAGCGCAAGGGCGAAGCCCTGCTGGTTGACCAGGACGAGCAGCCCCGTGCCGACACCACCCTGGAATCCCTCGGCCGGCTGCGCCCGGCCTTCCGCCAGGACGGTACCGTCACCGCCGGTAACGCCTCCAGCCTCAATGATGGTGCAGCCGCCGTATTGCTGATGAGCGCCGCCAGAGCGGCCGAGCTCGGCCTGCCAGTACTGGCCCGCATCGCTGCCCATGCCAGTTCCGGCGTGGACCCGGCAGTGATGGGTATCGGCCCGGTGAGCGCCACCCAGCGCTGCCTCAACCGCGCTGGCTGGAAGGTCGAGGAGCTGGATCTGATCGAAGCCAACGAGGCGTTTGCCGCCCAGGCGCTGGCAGTGGCCAGTGATCTGCGCTGGGACATGAGCAAGGTCAACGTCAACGGTGGGGCCATCGCGCTGGGTCATCCCATCGGCGCATCCGGCTGCCGAATCCTGGTTACCCTGCTTCACGAAATGCAGCGACGCGATGCCCGCAAGGGGCTGGCTACGCTGTGTATCGGTGGCGGTCAGGGCGTGGCGTTGGCGCTCGCACGGGACTGAGTACCCTGATCAGCGCTTCGCCAGGCTGAAGCGCTCGATCACCTCGTAGCGCACCCCCGACGGCCCCCCGTGGCTTACGTACAGGCAGAACTCCTGTACCTCGAAGGGTGGCAGCCGAAAATCCCGATAACGCTGCAGAAAATCCTGCAGCGCCTCCCCACCTTCCTTCACCCTGGCCAGGGTGACATGCGGCCGGTAAGGCCGCTCATCCCTGATCAGGCCCAGAGGCAGCAATTGCTGTTCCACGCGCTGCTGCAGTTGTGCAAGCAGCGCGCTGGCCTCCACCCCTGCCCAGAGGACGGTGGGCTTGTGCACCGGGCCGAAATGGCCGACGCCCGCCAGCTCGAGCGTCAGCGCGGCGCCATGCAGGTCCGCCAGCGCCGCTGCCATCTGCCTGGCCTGTGCATCTTCCACATGACCGATAAAGACCAGCGTCAGATGCAGTGCCTCCGGTGGATGCCAGCGTGCCCCCGGATAATCGGTGCGCAGGGTGGTCAACTTCATCCGTGCCGATGCTGGAATCTCGATACCCACAAAGAGTCGTTGCTGCATTTGTCCTCCCAGAGCGGCCAGGCGCGGGGCACAGCGGCCCGGGCCTGCCGTTTGGTTTAGCAGAAAACCCGCTGCTATGCTTAAAAGCCCCATCATCTGTGAGGCGATGCCCATGCATAACATCATTGCAGGCCGATTCACGTTGCAGGATCAAGCCGACATCGCACTGGCGGAACTCCAGAAAGCGGGATTCCCCCGGGATGCGCTGGCCGCATTCTATCTGAACCCCAACGGTCAGCACGATCTGTATCCCATCGGCGGCGACGCTGAAAGCTCCGCCGGTGCGCGCCATTCCGGTTCCGGCGCGGCCAAGGGCGGCGGCGTGGGGGCCGTGGTGGGTGCCGTCGCGGGCGCAGCCGCCACGCCGGTGATCGGCCCTGCAGGCATCGCCATCGGCGCGGGACTGGGTGCCTATACCGGTTCACTGGTCGGTGCTGTCAGCAGCACCGACAAGCAATCCGATGTGGACGAGCAGACCGGCGAGCCTTCCTTTGCCCAGCCAGATGTTACCGAACGCGCCGCCGGCGTGCTGGTTGCTGTGCGGGTATCCGAAGACACTCGCCAGACTGCCATCGATACCCTCACCCGGCTGGGCGCCGAGGACGTGGAAGAGGCCGAGGGCGAGCTGCGTGACGGGCACTGGTACGACTTCGATCCGCACGCCGTGGTGCGCCGGGTCTGAACGCAGGCAAATAGGCTGAATCTTCAGCCGCCGCCAGCGTCAACCGAAGGGACAGATGTGGAGGTGACCATGAACGATTCACACGAACCCGACGAGAAGATGCTGACCGACGCGGTACGCCGCCAGGTGGAAGCCGACAACCGCGAATCCGCCGCCGATGACAGCCCCATGGGCCCGGTTGGCAACGTGCCATCGCGCCAGGAGAGCAACCAGCGCGCCGCGGAAGGCGGCCTGACCGCAGCAGCCAGGCCGGGACAGGGCCCGACGGCGGACGACGCCGCGCCGGAAACCCTGCTGCCGGATGATGGCAGCCGCTCCCCCGCGGAGGCGGTGATCGAGGATGGTGCCGCCGACACCGAGCTGACCGAAGTCGGCCGTGGCGACATCGGCGGCGGCCGCGGTCTGGACGAGGCGGAACTGGGCCGGGCCCGACCGCTGGACGGCAAGCCCTGGGACGGCGATCCCGACGAGCCGCTGGAGCCGGCAACCGCAGTGGATAATAATCTGGCCACGCCTCCGCTGGACGAGTCCGACAAGGCCTGACGGGCAGCGGATCGGGCCATTCGAGCGATCACAAAAAACCCCGGCGCCTGCGGCTACCGGGGTTTTTCATGCGGACCGCAAACCGCGGCCCGGGGATCGTCAGACGCCGCTGTCTTCAGCCGCCTCGACGTCCTTCATGGACAGCTTGATGCGGCCGCGGTTGTCCACGTCCAGTACCAGCACCTTCACTTCCTGGCCTTCCTGCAGCACGTCGGTGACCTTCTCGATACGCTGGTTGGCGATCTGCGAGATGTGCACCAGGCCGTCCTTGCCCGGCAGGATGCTGACGAAGGCGCCGAAGTCGACGATGCGCTCGACCTTGCCGGTGTAGACCTTGCCGATTTCCGCTTCGGCGGTGATGCCGTCGACCCGGGCCTTGGCAGCGTTGGCTGCGTCCTTGCTGGCAGCGAAGATCTTCACGGTGCCGTCGTCGGTGATGTCGATGGACGCGCCGGTCTCTTCGCAGATGCTGCGAATGGTGGCGCCGCCCTTGCCGATCACGTCACGGATCTTGTCGGAATCGATCTTCATGCTGATCATGGTCGGCGCGTTGGCGGACAGCTCCTTGCGCGACTCCGGCAGTACCTGATTCATCTGGCCGAGGATGTTCAGACGCGCCTCATGGGCCTGGTGCAGGGCCAGCTCCATGATTTCCTCGGTGATACCCTTGATCTTGATGTCCATCTGCAGCGCAGTGACGCCCTTCTCGGTCCCGGCGACCTTGAAGTCCATGTCGCCCAGGTGGTCCTCGTCACCGAGGATGTCGGTCAGTACGGCGAACTTCTCGCCTTCCTTGACCAGACCCATGGCAATACCGGCCACCGGCGCCTTCAGCGGCACACCGGCGTCCATCAGTGCCAGGGAGGCACCACAGACCGAGGCCATGGAGCTGGAACCGTTGGATTCGGTGATCTCGGACACCACGCGGATGCTGTAGGGGAACTGGTCCATGTCGGGCATGACCGCCTGGATGCCGCGGCGGGCCAGACGACCATGGCCGATCTCACGGCGACCGGTGCCACCCATGCGACCACACTCGCCCACCGAGTAGGGAGGGAAGTTGTAGTGGAACATGAAGGGGTCTTTCTTCTCGCCTTCCAGGGTATCCAGCAGCTGCGCGTCTCGGGCGGTGCCGAGGGTGGTGACCACCAGCGCCTGGGTCTCGCCACGGGTGAACAGTGCCGAGCCGTGGGTGCGATCCAGCACGCCGACTTCGATGTTCAGCGGACGCACGGTGCGGGTGTCACGGCCGTCGATACGCGGGTTGCCGTTGACGATGTTCTCGCGCACGGTGCGGTATTCGATCTCGCCGAAGGCTTCCTTCACCTCGCCGGCGGAGGGCTTGCCCTCTTCGTCACCGGCCAGGGCCGCAACGGCGGCTTCACGCAGCTCACCGAGACGGTCGTAGCGCGACTGCTTGTGGGTGATGGTATAGGCTTCGCTGATGCCGGCACCGAACTGGGACTTGATGGCGTCCAGCAGTGCGGTGTTTTCCGGCGCCGGCTGCCAGTCCCAGGCCGGCTTGCCCGCTTCGGCGGCCAGCTCCTTGATGGCGTCGATCGCCGGCTGGAATTCCATGTGGGCAAACAGCACCGCGCCCAGCATCTGGTCTTCGGTCAGCTCCTGGGCCTCGGACTCGACCATCAGCACGGCGTCTTCGGTGCCGGCTACCACCATGTCCAGGCGGGAGGTCTTGAGCTGCTCATAGGTGGGGTTCAGCACATAGCCCGCCACGTCGTCGAAACCGACGCGGGCACCGGCGATCGGGCCATCGAAGGGAATGCCGGAAATGGCCAGCGCGGCGGAGGTGCCGATCATCGCGGCGATATCCGGATCGGTGGTCTTGTCAGTGGACACCACGGTGCAGACGACCTGGACTTCGTTCATGAAGCCTTCGGCGAACAGCGGGCGGATGGGACGGTCGATCAGGCGGGAGGTCAGGGTTTCCTTCTCGGTGGGACGGCCTTCACGCTTGAAGAAGCCACCGGGGATGCGGCCTGCCGCATAGGTCTTTTCGATGTAGTGAACAGACAGAGGGAAGAAATCACGTCCGGCTTCGGCGGTCTTGGCGCCCACTACGGTTGCCAGCACGCTGACCGAGTCATCGATGCTGACCAGAACCGCACCCGATGCCTGACGCGCAATGCGACCGGTCTCCAGGGTAACGGTGTTATTACCTAATTTGAATTGTTTGATAACCGGTTTCACGGCGTATTCTCTCTCTGCTGTTTGCTTTACTTGCCCTGCGGGGAAACTCTGGGCACGACCGGGTTTCGGACCCGGCCATGTCCAAACGGGACTGGTCTCAGCGACGCAGACCCAGGCTGCTGATCAGGCTTGCATAACGGCCCAGATCCTTGCTCTTCAGGTAGTCCAGCAGCTTGCGACGCTGGTTAACCATGCGGATCAGGCCGCGACGGGAGTGGTGATCCTTCTTGTTGTCCTTGAAGTGACCTTGCAGCTTGTTGATGTTTGCGGTCAACAGAGCAACCTGGACTTCAGGAGAACCGGTATCACCTTCACCACGTGCATACTCGGATACGATTGCAGCTTTTTCTTCAACGCTCAGTGCCATGACAGCTTTCCTCTGAGGTAACAGGCCGGGAGGTTGGTCCCGTGTTTTAAATCGAGGAATGACCGCGCCTGTTGACAGCCACCCTCGTTGCGACCCGTTACGGGTCAACTTCGGAGCGAGCCCTAAGGGCTCGCCGAATTCTTCAGCCATTGAAACGCATCAGGCGCTTCGGAGCTACCCGGGCGTCCTCGGTCATTTCACCGATACCGATGAACTGACCTGTGTGGTCACGCAGACGTACCATGCCGAACGCCGGACTGCCCGGCACGCGAACCGCCTGCCCATGATTCAGATAATAGGCGGTCTGCTCGGTGAGCTTCACTTCCGGCCAATCCAGCAGGCCGCTGTCGCTGGGCAGCAGCAGATGATCCAGCGCCTGGGCACCGCCTTCGGCGTGCAGCGTTTCCAGCTGCTCCAGCGTCACTGCCTGGCTCAGATCGAAGGGCCCGGCCTGGCTGCGGCGCAGCTCGGCAACATGCGCACCACAGCCCAGTGCGGCGCCGATGTCCTCCACCAGAGTGCGGATATAGGTGCCTTTGCTGCAGTGTACTTCCAGTCGCAGCCGGTCGCCCTCGAGTCCGAGCAGCGTCAATCGGCGTATGGTAACAGATCGCGCCTTGCGCTCCACTGTTTCCCCGGCCCGGGCCAGCTTGTACAACGGCTGACCTTCATGCTTGAGCGCCGAATACATCGGCGGGATCTGCTCGATGTCACCGGTGAAGCGCGGCAGTACCGCTTCCACGTCGGCCTGGCTGACCTGGCATGGCTTCATCTCCAGTACCTCGCCCTCGGCATCGCCGGTGGTGGTGGTCATGCCCAGGCGTGCCTCGGTGACATAGGTCTTGTCGGCATCGAGCAGGTACTGGGAAAATTTCGTCGCCTCGCCCAGGCATAGTGGCAGCACACCACTGGCCAGCGGATCAAGGCTGCCGGTGTGACCGCCCTTGTTCGCGTTGAACAACCAGCGAACCTTCTGCAACGCGGCATTGGAGGTCATGCCCAGCGGCTTGTCGAAAATCAGGATGCCGTCGATATCACGGCGTTTGCTGCGTGGCGCTGACACTGTTATTCCTCATCATCCCTGGCATGCTGGCGATCCTCGGCGACGGCACGCTCGATCAGCGAGGACAGGTGCACACCGCGGCGCACGCTCTCGTCGTAGAAGAAGTGCAGTTGCGGAATGCTGCGCAGCTTCATCACCCGACCCAGCTGGGCGCGCAGAAATCCTGCGGCATCCTTGAGGGCGGCGAGGTTGAGCGCGATGTCATCATCACTGGCCTCGCCCATCAGGGTGATGAAGATCTTCGCGTGCGCCAGGTCGCGGCTGACCTCGGCGGCGGTCACGGTAATCATGCCGACACGCGGGTCACGCACTTCACGCTGGATCAGCAGCGCAAGCTCACGCTGCATCTGGTCGGCTACGCGCTGGGTGCGACTGTATTCTTTGGCCATAAAAATGCACTCAAAAATCGGTGGAGCTGAAAACGCCAAAGCCGGAAGCCACCCATGGGGCGACTTCCAGCTTCAGACTGTCAGCTTGAGAATCCCTTACAGGGTTCTGGCTACCTGAACCCGCTCGAAGACCTCGATCCGGTCGCCGACACGCACATCGTTGTAGTTCTTCACGCCGATACCGCACTCCATGCCGTTGCGCACTTCGCCGACGTCATCCTTAAAGCGGCGCAGGGATTCCAGCTCGCCTTCGTAGATGACCACGTCTTCACGCAGTACACGGATCGGACGGTTGCGGTACACGGTGCCTTCGATGACCATACAGCCGGCCACCGCGCCGAACTTGGGCGAGCGGAACACGTCACGCACTTCCGCCACACCCAGGATTTGCTCGCGGACGTCGCTGCCGAGCATACCGGACAGCGCCTTCTTGACGTCTTCGATGATCTCGTAGATGACGCTGTAGTAACGCAGGTCCAGACCTTCGTTCTCGATGACCTTGCGCGCCGACGCGTCGGCCCGGACGTTGAAGCCGAAGATCACGGCGTTGGAAGCCAGTGCCAGGTTGGCGTCGGTCTCGGTGATACCGCCCACGCCGCCGGATACGATCTTGACCTGAACCTCGTCGTTGCCCAGCTCGCTGAGCGAGCCCTGCAGCGCTTCCAGGGTACCGCGCACGTCGGTCTTGACCACCAGATTGAGGGTCTTCTTCTCGCCCTGTCCCATGTTCTCGAACATGTTCTCCAGCTTGGCGGATTGCTGACGTGCCAGCTTGATCTCGCGGAACTTGCCCTGACGGAACAGCGCCACTTCCCGCGCCTTCTTCTCGTCAGCCACCACGGTCAGCTCGTCGCCGGCCTCGGGGGTGCCATCCAGACCCAGGATCGCCACCGGAATGGACGGACCGGCTTCCTTCACGTTCTTGCCGTTCTCGTCAAGCATCGCCCGGACCCGGCCATGGTTGAAGCCAGCCAGCACCACGTCACCCTGACGCAGGGTGCCGTTCTGCACCAGTACGGTTGCGATCGGACCACGGCCCTTGTCCAGACGGGATTCGATGACCACGCCGCGCGCCGGGGCGGTGGGCTGGGCCTTGAGCTCAAGTACCTCGGCCTGCAGCAGCACGGCCTCCAGCAGCTCGTCGATGCCGGTACCGACCTTGGCCGACACATGGACGAACTGGGTATCGCCACCCCACTCCTCGGGGATGACGTCCAGCGCACCCAGATCGTTCTTGATGCGATCCGGATCGGCCTGCTCCTTGTCGATCTTGTTCACCGCCACGACCAGCGGCACACCGGCGGCCTTGGCGTGCTGCACGGCTTCTTCGGTCTGCGGCATGACGCCATCATCGGCGGCGACCACAAGAATCACGATGTCGGTGGACTTGGCACCACGGGCGCGCATCGCGGTAAACGCGGCGTGGCCGGGGGTATCCAGGAAGGTGACCATGCCACGCTCGGTTTCCACGTGGTAGGCACCGATGTGCTGGGTGATGCCACCCGCCTCGCCGGACGCCACACGAGTACGACGGATGTAGTCCAGCAGCGAGGTCTTGCCGTGGTCAACGTGACCCATGACGGTCACCACCGGAGCACGACTCACCTCCTCGCCCTCGAATTGCTTGGCGGCAGCGGTCACGCTGTCCTCCAGATCGGTCTCGCGGACGTTCTTGACCTGGTGCCCCATGTCTTCGGCAATGATGGTCGCCGTTTCCTGATCGAGCACCTGGTTGATGGTCACCATGGTGCCGTTCTTGAACATGTACTTGATGACTTCGGCAGCCTTGATCGACATCTTCTGGGCCAGCTCGGCCACAGTGATGGTTTCACCGATAACAACTTCTCGCACTATTGGCCCTGTCGGCTTCTCGAAGCCGTGCTGATTGCGTTTCTTCTGAGCCTTGAGCTTGCCACCGCCACCGCGGCGGCGCGCCATGCCCTCGTCGTCCACACCGCGTGCAGCACCGCGGCCCTTGCCCGGGCCACCGGCACGCTTGCGACTGCGCTCTTCTTCCTCGGCGCGGTCCTTGCGGCGCTGCTCATCCTTCTTCTTGGCGATAACCGCAGGAGAGGGAGCAGCCTCCACCTCGGCAGCCACTTCAACCGCGGGCTCGACAGCCTCGGGCGCCGGGGCGGCGGCTTCGGCCTGCTCGCGAGCGGCCTGTTCCTGGGCGGCCTTCTGCGCGGCCTCCTCAGTGGCCTTGCGCGCTTCCTCTTCCTCGGCCCGCAGGCGTGCTTCGGCGGCGGCCTGGCGTGCCTCTTCGGCGGCACGCAGCTCCTCGAGCTCACGCTGACGCTCGGCTTCCAGGTCCACTTCGTCGCGCTTGACGTAAGTGCGCTTCTTGCGCACCTCCACGTTAACTGTCTTGCTGCCAGGCACCTTGAGCTTGCTGACGGTCTTGCGCTTCAGGGTGATCTTGCGCGGCTCGCCGCCACCTTCGCCATGGGCGTTCTTCAGGTGCGCCAGCAAGCGCTGCTTCTCATCATCGGAAACCGTCTGCTCCGCCGCCTTGTGCGGCAGTCCTGCTTCCTGCATCTGTTGCAACAGGCGCTCTACCGGCGTACCTGTCACCTCAGCCAACTCTTTGACCGTCACTTCAGCCATTCACTTTCTCCTCAGTCGGGGGCCTGGCGTATCCGCCTGGTGTTACTGCCAGCCGACCGGTTTATTCAAACCAGGGGGCCCGCGCTGCCATGATCAGCGCAGCGGCACGGGCTTCGTCGATTCCATCTATGTCCAGCAGGTCGTCCACGGACTGCTCTGCAAGGTCCTCCATGCTGAGGATGCCCCGGGCAGCCAGCTGGAGTGCCAGCGGACGATCCATGCCTTCCATATTCAGCAGGTCGTCGGCAGGCTGAACCTCTTCCAGTTTCTCCTCATTGGCGATCGCCCTGGTCAGCAGGCGGTCCTTGGCCCTCGAGCGCAGCTCGTTGACGATGTCTTCGTCGAAGCCGTCAATCTCGAGCATTTCTTCCATGGGCACATAGGCGACTTCCTCGAGCGAGGTGAAGCCTTCATCAACCAGAATCTGCGCCAACTCCTCATCCACATCCAGCTCTTCGATGAAGCTGCGCAGGACGTCGCCGGTCTCGGCTTCCTGCTTCGCGCGGATGTCTTCCTCGGTCATCACGTTCAGCGTCCAGCCGGTCAGCTGACTGGCCAGGCGCACGTTCTGACCGCTGCGGCCGATGGCCTGGGCGAGGTTGTCCTCGGCCACGGCGATATCGATGGTGCGGGTATCCTCATCGAGAATGATCGAGGCCACCTCGGCCGGGGCCATGGCGTTGATCACGAACTGGGCGAGGTTGTCGTCCCACAGTACGATGTCGACCCGTTCGCCACCCAGCTCACCGGATACCGCCTGCACGCGCGATCCGCGCATGCCGATACAGGCACCCTGGGGATCGATGCGCTTGTCCTTGGAGCGCACCGCGATCTTGGCACGGGAGCCCGGATCACGGGCCGCGCCCATGACTTCGATCAGCTCCTCGGAGATCTCCGGCACCTCGATGCGGAACAACTCGATGATCATTTCCGGGCAGGCACGGGACAGCACCAGCTGCGGACCGCGGTTCTCCACCCGGATTTCCTTGAGCAGCGCGCGGATGCGGGTGCCGGTGCGGAAGGTCTCGCGGGGGATCATTTCCTCGCGGGGCAGCACCGCCTCGGCGTTGTTGCCCAGGTCGACGATGACGCTGTCGCGGGTCACCTTCTTCACGGTGCCACTGATGATCTCGCCGATGCGGTCACGGTAGGCGTCGACCACCTGGGCGCGCTCGGCCTCGCGCACCTTCTGCACGATGACCTGTTTGGCGATCTGGGCGGCGATACGGCCGAACTCCTCGGACTCGATCTTCTCTTCCACCACGTCACCGATGTCCAGGGCTGGGTCGCGTTCGCGGGCCTGGTCCAGCGTCAGCTGCATGCCGGGCTCGACAAATTCCTCGTCGGCGACAACTGTCCAGCGACGGAAGGAGTCGTGATTGCCGGTCAGACGGTTGATCTGTACGCGGATATCAACTTCTTCTTCGTAGCGCTTCTTGGTAGCCGTAGCCAGGGCCAGCTCCAGAGCCTCGAATATGACTCCGGGCGGTACGCCCTTCTCATTGGAAACGGATTCCACAACCAGCAGCACTTCTTTGCTCATCGTATGCCTCGCCTAACGCCATCCATTGGGGCCACTGGAGCCCGGAAAATGCTCAAAACCGCGGAACGATCTGACCTTTGTCGATACTGTCGATGGGCAGCAGGTACTCATGATCCTCCACCTGCAGAACCACCTCATCGCCTTCCACCCCGCGGATGACACCCTGAAAGTTGCGCCGCCCTTCGTAGGGCGCGCGCAGTCTGATCTTCGCCTGCTCACCTGCATAAGCTGCATACTGCTCCAGGGTGAACAGCGGGCGGTCCATACCCGGCGAAGACACCTCCAGGGTGTAATCGCCGCTGATCGGGTCCTCCACATCCAGCACCGCGCTGGCCTGCCGGCTGACCGTGGCACAGGCTTCGACGCTGACGCCATCGGGATGGTCGATGTACACGCGCAACAGGCTGTGCCTGCCCTGGGAAAGAAATTCTATTCCCCAGCAACGATAGCCCAGAGCTTCGACCACCGGGATCAGCAACTGCTCCAACTCGGTAAGTTTGCCGGACAATTTGACCGCCTTTCTTCACGAATAAAAAATGGGCCTGATAGCCCATCCTGGTTCCGGCCACTTCATGAAGATGAAGTCCGGAGTTAACAAAAAGCCCCTGAAAAGGGGCCTTTGACTGGTTGCGGGGGCAGGATTTGAACCTACGACCTTCGGGTTATGAGCCCGACGAGCTACCAGACTGCTCCACCCCGCGGCGAATCCAAGGCAGAAATTATACGCCCGCCTGCCGGTTATGACAACCGCGGGCATTTCCTGCCGGAAAAAAACAGGGCCTGCGCGAACGCAGGCCCTGTCTGATTGGTGCGGAAGATGGGACTCGAACCCATACACCCTAAGGCACTACCCCCTCAAGATAGCGTGTCTACCAATTCCACCACTTCCGCAAAACTGTTGGCTCAATCCAGTGTCGGCACGTCGTCCGATACGGGGGCCTGAGGAGCCTGCACTTCATCCAGAACAGGTACATCATCGCTG
This sequence comes from Halopseudomonas pertucinogena, assembly GCF_014646575.1. GTDB lineage: Bacteria > Pseudomonadota > Gammaproteobacteria > Pseudomonadales > Pseudomonadaceae > Halopseudomonas > Halopseudomonas pertucinogena. Next base: position 45,571 of record NZ_BMNN01000008.1, read on the forward strand.
GCCGGAGCGGCCGGCTGGCTCTGCAGTGCCGGAACCGGCAGACCTGCGTCGCGAATCTCGCTTGCCTTGTAACTGGCGTAGTACGCCAGGCCCAGCGAGGTCAGAAAGAATACAGTGGCCAGCACAGCTGTCAAGCGGCTGAGAAAAGTAGCCGAACCCTGACTGCCGAAAACGGTGCCGGACGCGCCCGCGCCGAAAGACGCACCCGTCTCCGCGCCCTTGCCTTGCTGGATGAGAATCAACCCAACCAGGGCAATAGCGACCAGAAGATGCACAACAACAATCAGGGTTTCAATCATTAAGCTTGTCCCGCGGCGCGCGCAATCGCGCCAAATTCATCTGCATTGAGAGAGGCTCCACCCACCAGCCCTCCGTCGATATCCGGCATGCCGAACAAGGCTCGAGCGTTCTCCGCCTTGACGCTGCCGCCGTAGACAATCTGCACGCACTGGGCCTGCTCGTCATCCAGAACCGCCAGCCGCGCACGGATCATCGCGTGCACTTCCTGCGCCTGCTCGGGGCTGGCTGTCAACCCGGTGCCGATTGCCCAGACCGGCTCATAGGCCACCACACCCTGGGCCAGACCGCTCACACCGAAGCGCTCCAGGATCACCTGCAGCTGACGCCCGACCACCTCGGCGGTATCACCCGCGTCGCGCTGCTGCCGGGTTTCGCCGACACACAGGATCGGTCGCAGACCGCAGGCCAGTGCCGCAGCGAACTTGCGACATACGACCTCATCGGTCTCACCGAACAGGCTGCGGCGCTCGGAATGCCCTACCAGCACGTACTCACAACCGGCATCCCGCAGCTGGGCCGGGGACACCTCGCCGGTCAGCGCGCCGGGCTCGGCCTGATACGCACAGCTCTGACCCGCCAGCTTCAGGGGAGAGCCGTCAAGCGCTTCACGGCATTGCTGAATATACAGGGCCGGGGGCGCTATCAGCAGATCGACCTGATCCGGCCACTGCTGGGCGTTCAACCCCGAGAGCAACTCACCAATCGAGTGCCGGGTACCGTGCATTTTCCAGTTTCCGGCGACCAGCGGACGACGCATGCCAAACCTCTCTGCTCAAGCGGGCGCCAATGTTACCCAGAATGCCCGCCTGAAACAACCGCTTTTCAGTCCGCGGCAAACATTTTGCGCACCTGCTCGGCGAGGGTCTCCGCTTCCCGGTTCACCAGCTCGGCATCCTGCCCTTCCACCATCACCCGGATGACCGGCTCGGTGCCCGACAGACGCAGCAGCACGCGGCCGGTATCGGCCAGCCTGCCCTCGGCTGCAGCCACTGCGGATTTCAGCTCGGGAGCCTCGAGCGGCGATTGGCCGTTGCTCTGATAGCGCACGTTGATCAGTTTCTGTGGACATTTGTTCATTCCCTGGCAGGCTTCGGCCAGGGTCTTGCCGGACATGCGCAGCGCCCGCAGCACCTGCAGCGCGGCAATGATGCCGTCACCGGTGGTGGTGTGCTTGAGGCACACCAGATGGCCGGAGGATTCGCCGCCCAGATGCCAGCCACGCTGGTGCAGCTCGGCCATGACGTAGCGGTCGCCGACCTTGGCGCGGACAAAGGGAATGTCCCGCTCGCGCAGGGCCAGCTCGAGCCCCAGGTTGGTCATCAGGGTGCCGGCAACCCCACCTTCCAGCGCGCCGCGCTCATAGAGGTCGAGGGTCATGATGTAGAGCAGCTGATCACCGTCCACTTCGTTGCCTGCCGCATCGACCATCATCACCCGGTCGCCGTCGCCGTCGAAGGCAATACCCAGGTCGGCCTTCTGCTCCACCACCGCCCTGCTCAGCGCCTTGAGGTGGGTGGAGCCCACCCCGTCGTTGATGTTGAGCCCGTCGGGGGTCACCCCGATGGTGCTGACGGTGGCACCGAGTTCGCGGAACACGCTGGGCGCCACCTTGTAGGTCGCCCCGTGGGCACAGTCGAGGACGATCTTCATGCCCTTGAAGCTGGTACTGGTGGGCACACTGCTCTTGCAGAACTCGATGTACCGACCGGAGGCGTCCTCGACGCGCGCCACCTTGCCCAGCAGGCTGGCTTCCACCAGCTCCATCGGCGAATCCACCAGCCGCTCGATCTCGTGTTCCAGCGAGTCGGCCAGCTTGGTCCCCTGGGCCGAGAAGAATTTGATGCCATTGTCGTAATGGGGATTATGCGAGGCGCTGATGACGATCCCGGCGTCGGCCTGGAAGGTACGCGTCAGATAAGCAATGGCCGGCGTGGGCATCGGACCGAGCAGCTGCACCTGGGCACCCGCCGCGGACAGACCCGCCTCCAGGGCGGATTCGAACATGTAACCGGAGATGCGCGTGTCCTTGCCTATGACTACCCGGCAGTGACCGTTGTTTCTGAAGGCCTTCCCCGCCGCCCAGCCGAGCTTGAGCATGAATTCCGGGGTGATGGGGTGAGTGCCGACAAGTCCTCGAATACCGTCGGTGCCAAAGTAGCGTTTTTCCATGTGTGAGTATCCTGACTCGATTATCGGGAGCAACCCGAAAGCGGTTATCTTCTAGCCCTGCTCCGCCGCCAGTACCGCTTCGGCCATGCGGACAGCGTCGACGGTTTCCGCGACGTCGTGCACCCTTATGATGCGTGCGCCCATGGTCACGGCCAGCGTCGCCAGCGCCAGGCCGCCCGCCAGACGCTGGTCGACCGGCCGATCCAGCGCCTGGCCTATCATGCTCTTGCGGGATACGCCGACCAGCAGCGGCAGATCAAGGGGCCGTACCTGCCGCATGGAGGCGAAGAGTTCCAGATTGTGCTGCAGGCTCTTGCCGAACCCGAAGCCCGGATCCAGAACCAGCCTGCTGCGTTCGATGCCGGCATCCAGACAGGCTTGGACCCGGAGCTCGAGGAAGGAGTTCACCTCGGCCAGCACCGAATCATATACCGGAGCCTGCTGCATGGTCTGCGGCTCGCCCTGCATGTGCATCAGACATACTGCCAGACCGGTGTCGACCGCCGCCTCCATCGCCCCCGGACGAAGCAGCGCGCGGATGTCATTGATCAGTCCGGCACCGACCCCGGCGGAACCGCGCATGACCTCGGGCGTGCTGGTGTCCACGGATACCACCGTATCGAATCGCGCCGTGATCGCTTCGACCATCGGCACTACCCGGTCGACCTCCTCCTGGACACTGACCAGGGCTGCACCGGGGCGCGTGGATTCGCCGCCGACATCGATGATGGTGGCACCGGCGGCGAGCATCTGCTCGACGCGCTGGAGCGCGGTATCCATCCGATTGTAGCGACCGCCGTCGGAGAAGGAGTCAGGGGTGATATTGAGGATACCCATGATCTGGGTACGGGAAAGGTCGAGCTCCCGGTTGCCGCAGGGCAGCCGGGAGTTATTGCGATCAGTGTTCATCCGGGACTCAGTGCTCGCCAGCGGGCCCGCCAATGATGCCGTCATCGCGAGGCTTGTCCCTTGCATCGGCCGGGTCGTCGCTGGTAGAAGCGGCAGCCCCCGGACCGCGGCGGTCGTCATCGGTCCAGCCCTTGGGCTCGCGCACCGGCTTGCCGGCCATGATGTCATTGATCTGGTCGAGGTCGATGGTTTCATACTTCATCAGCGCCTCGGCCATCACGTCCAGCTTGTCGCGGTTTTCCTCGAGGATGCGCTTGGCGGTGTCGTAGCACTCGTCGATGATCCGGCGCACCTCCTCGTCGATCATGCGGGCGGTTTCAGCCGACACGTTGGACGCCTGCGAGCCGGCACTGCGACCCAGGAACACCTCACCCTCTTCCTCCGCATACATCAGCGGACCGAGCCTTTCCGACAGGCCCCATTTGGTCACCATGTTCTTGGCCAGCTGGGTGGCGCGCATGATGTCGTTGGAAGCGCCGGTGGTCACGCCGTCGAAGCCCAGCGTCATCTCTTCGGCGATACGGCCACCGAACAGCGAACAGATCTGGCTGGTGAGCGCACGCTTGGACAGACTGTAACGATCCTCCTCCGGCAGGAACATGGTCACGCCCAGGGCGCGACCGCGGGGAATGATCGATACCTTGTACACCGGGTCGTGTTCCGGCACCAGGCGGCCCACGATGGCATGACCCGACTCGTGATAGGCGGTATTGAGCTTCTCCTTCTCGGACATGACCATGGACTTGCGCTCGGCGCCCATCATGATCTTGTCCTTGGCCAGCTCGAACTCGTTCATTTCGACCACGCGCTTGCCGGCACGGGCAGCGAACAGCGACGCCTCGTTCACCAGGTTGGCCAGATCGGCGCCGGAGAAGCCGGGGGTACCCCGGGCAATCGAGGACGGCACCACGTCGTCACCCAGCGGCACCTTGCGCATGTGTACCTTGAGGATCTGCTCGCGACCACGGATGTCCGGCAGACCGACCACCACCTGGCGATCGAAGCGGCCCGGACGCAGCAGTGCCGGATCGAGCACGTCGGGGCGGTTGGTGGCAGCGACGACGATGATGCCGTCATTGGCCTCGAAACCGTCCATTTCGACCAGCAGCTGGTTCAGGGTCTGCTCGCGCTCGTCGTGACCGCCGCCCAGACCGGCGCCACGGTGACGACCGACGGCATCGATCTCGTCGATGAAGATGATGCAGGGCGCATGCTTCTTCGCCTGCTCGAACATGTCGCGCACCCGGCTGGCACCGACGCCGACAAACATCTCGACAAAGTCGGAGCCGGAAATGGTGAAGAACGGCACCTTGGCCTCACCCGCCACGGCCTTGGCCAGCAGCGTTTTACCGGTACCGGGCTGACCGACCATCAGCACACCGCGGGGGATATGACCGCCGAGGCGCTGGAATTTGCCCGGGTCACGCAGGAATTCGACCAGCTCGGCGACTTCCTCCTTGGCCTCGTCACAGCCGGCCACATCGGCAAAGGTGGTCTTGACCTGGTCCTCGGACAGCATGCGCGCCTTGCTCTTGCCAAAGCTCATCGGGCCGCCCCGGCCGCCGCCACCGCCCTGCATCTGGCGCATGAAGAACATGAAGATGGCGATGATGATCAGGATCGGGAAACTGGCGATCAGCAGCTGGGTCCAGATACTCTGGCGCTCCGGCTGCTTGCCTTCGACGACCACGTTGTTCTCCAGCAGATCGCCGATCAGGCCATTGTCCTGAATCGCCGGCCGGATGGTCTTGAAGCTCTCGCCGTCGCGGCGCTGACCGGTGATCACGAAGCCGTCCACGGTCACCCGTTCGACCTGGCGATCATTCACCAGCTCGAGAAATTCGGTGTAGTTCATCGTGCGGGGCTCTGCCGGACTGTTGAAGTTGTTCATCACAGTCACCAGCACTGCAGCAATGATCAACCACAGGATGAGGTTTTTCGCCATGTCGTTCAAATCGCTATCCTCTTGCCCCGTAATTCGCCGGGGCATGGCTGTATTCGTCTGTTGATTAGACCTGTCTACCTTACACCAGATTCCGCCGGCTCGGCAGTTTCAGCTGTGTAACGCCCTGTGTCATCCTGATCATTGTCCGGGCCTGAAGCCCTTGCCCAGCAGATAGGTTTCCCTTGACCTGTCCCGCGATGCCCCCGGCTTGCGGGTAACGATCTTGTCGAACCGGCCGCGCATTTCCCGGAAGTATTCATCAAAGCCTTCGCCATGGAAGACCTTGATCAGAAAGTCTCCGCCCGGGCGCAGTACCCGCGCGGCCATATCCAGCGCCAGTTCGCACAGATACATGGCCCGCGGCTGGTCCACCGCAGGTGTACCACTCATGTTGGGGGCCATATCGGAAATAACAAGGTCAACCGGCTGATCACCGATGGCGGCAAGGATCGCCTCGAACACCTCATCCTCGGTGAAATCACCCTGGATGAAGGTGACGTCGGCTATGGAGTCCATCGGCAGGATGTCCGAGGCGATGATGCGGCCCTTCTCGCCGATCAGCCGGCTGGCCACCTGTGACCAGCCGCCCGGCGCGGAGCCGAGGTCCAGCACCGTCATGCCCGGCTTCATGAGGCGGTCCTTCTCCTGGATCTCCAGCAGCTTGTAGCTGGCTCGGGAGCGGTAACCGTCCTTCTGCGCCTTCTTCACATAGGGGTCATCGAAATGTTCTTTCAGCCAGCCCTTGCTGGTCTTTGATCTTGCCACGGAATACCTCATGCAGCGGATCGCGCCGCCGGTTATACTAGCGCTCTTCAGCCAAGAACACTCACGAAACAGGAATCACCCGAACATTATGGCGCTCAGCTCTGAACAGAAGAAGGCCTTCAAACGCATCGGCCACCATCTCAAGCCTGTGGTCATGGTCAGCGAGAACGGCATCACCGAAGGCGTGCTCGCCGAGTTGAACCGCGCCCTCGACGATCACGAGCTGATCAAGATCCGAGTCTCAGCGGGTGATCGCGAGGCCAAGCAGGAGCTGATCACGGAAATCTGTGCAGCCAGCAAGGCCGAACTGGTGCAGGTGATCGGCAAGATGGCGATCCTGCTGCGCCGCAACAAGACCCCCAACGCCAACCTCTCCAACCTGGTGCGTTACAAGGACTTCTGAGCCGGACGCACTGTCTCCTCGTCCGGTCGCGGCTGAAGTATGAGCACGAGACCGGCAAAGGCCAGTACCAGATAGCTGAACAGTTGCCAGTACGGACCATTGGTCAGCGAGCCCACCAGATAGAACGCTGCCGCGGCAACCAGCACCAGCAGCAGCATCTGACCCCGCAGGTCGTGCCAGATCGGCCGCCGCAGAACCAGCCAGGCCAGCAGACACTGCAGGGCGACACAGACTGCGGCAAAGCCGACGACGACCGGGCGCATGAAGGCGCCGATCTCGTCGATCAGTATCGGCGCCAGGCCAAAGCGCTCCAGCGCCGGCAACAGCACGAAATGCAGCATCCAGGCCCCGCCGACCCAGAGGGTCTGGGCGAGCTGCCAGGCTACTCGTCCGCTGCGTACAGCGGGCAGAGCGCCTGCTGGATTCACAGGTGCTGCACCTCGATGATTTCGTACTCCACCACCCCGCCGGGTGTGCGTACGGCAACGATCTCGCCCTCTTCCTTGCCGATCAGCGCGCGGGCAATGGGCGAGGTCACGGAAATCTTGCCCTCCTTGATCTCGGCCTCATCCTCACCGACGATCTGATACTTCACCTCTTCGTCGCTGTCCACGTTGGCGATGGTGACCGTGGTGCCGAAGATGACCTTGCCGCTGTAGGGAATGGTCGTCACGTCTATCACCTGGGCCGCCGCCAGGCGCCCCTCGATGTCACTGATGCGCGCCTCAACCATGCCCTGCTGTTCGCGGGCGGCATGGTATTCGGCGTTTTCCTTCAGGTCACCCAGCTCGCGTGCCTCGGCGATGGCTTCGGTGATCTGCGGGCGCATGACGGTTTTCAGATGCCTGAGCTCGTCTTCCAGGGCCTGAGCGCCCGCTTTGGTCATGGGGTACTTCATGTTCATAATCTCTCGTGTAGATCCTGCAGGCGACGTACTGCCCGCTCGGGTCCGAATTTCAGCGCCATGCATACAGCCTGCCCGCCTGCCAGGGTGGTGGTGGAATACACCTTGTGCTGCAGGGCGTTGCGGCGAATGGAATAGGAGTCGGCAATCGACTGGCGACCTTCGGTGGTGTTGATCACCAGGCTGACTTCCTCGTTCTTGATCATGTCGACGATGTGCGGACGCCCTTCGGTGACCTTGTTCACCCGACGTACCGGCAGGCCGGCCGCCTCGATAACCCTGGCGGTGCCGGCGGTAGCGACGATATCGAAGCCCAGGTCAACCAGTTCGCGGGCCATGTCGGCAACGAAGGGCTTGTCATCTTCGCGCACGCTGATGAACACGGTGCCGGAGGTCGGCAACACTTCGCTGGCACCCAGCTGGGACTTGGCGAAGGCCTCGGCGAAGCTGTCACCCACACCCATCACCTCGCCGGTGGACTTCATTTCCGGCCCGAGGATCGGGTCAACGCCGGGGAACTTGGCGAAGGGGAACACCGCTTCCTTGACGCTGTAGAAGTTCGGCACGATTTCCTCGGTGAAGCCCAGCTCCTTCAGCGTCTTGCCGGCCATGACCCGTGCGGCGATCTGCGCCAGCGATGTGCCGATGCACTTGGATACGAAGGGCACGGTACGCGAAGCACGGGGGTTCACCTCGATGACGTAGATAACGCCGTCCTGCAGTGCCAGCTGCACGTTCATCAGACCGACCACACCCAGTTCCAGCGCCATGCGCTTGACCTGATCGCGCATCTGATCCTGAACCTCGGCGGACAGCGAGTACGGCGGCAGCGAACAGGCCGAGTCACCGGAGTGCACGCCTGCCTGCTCGATATGCTGCATGATCGCGCCGATGACCACATCGGTACCGTCGGACACGGCATCCACGTCGACTTCGATAGCGCAGTTGAGGTAATGATCCAGCAGCACCGGACTGTCGTTGGAGACCTTCACCGCATCACGCAGGTAGCGCTTGAGCTCGTCTTCCTGATAGACGATCTCCATGGCGCGGCCGCCCAGCACATAGGAGGGACGCACCACCAGCGGGTAACCGATCCTGTTGGCGGCGATGATCGCCTCGTCTTCGCTGCGCACGGTGGCGTTGGACGGCTGACGCAGTTTCAGGCGCTCGACCATCTGCTGGAAACGCTCGCGGTCCTCGGCACGGTCGATCGCCTCGGGGCTGGTGCCGATGATCGGCACGCCGGCTTCTTCCAGGGCACGGGCCAGTTTCAGCGGGGTCTGCCCGCCGTACTGGACGATCACGCCCTTGGGCTGCTCGACGCGGACGATCTCCAGCACGTCTTCCAGGGTGACCGGCTCGAAGTACAGGCGATCGGAGGTGTCATAGTCGGTGGAGACGGTTTCCGGGTTGCAGTTGACCATGATGGTCTCGTAACCGTCTTCGCGCATGGCCAGCGCGGCGTGCACGCAGCAGTAGTCGAACTCGATGCCCTGACCGATGCGGTTCGGCCCGCCACCCAGCACCATGATCTTGTCGCGATCGGATGGATTGGCCTCGCACTCTTCCTCGTAGGTGGAGTACATGTAGGCGGTATCGGTGGCGAATTCGGCGGCACAGGTGTCCACCCGCTTGTATACCGGCAACACGCCCAGTTTCTGGCGCTGGGAGCGCAGGTTCTTCTCGCTTACCCCCAGCAGCTGGGCCAGGCGGGTATCGGAAAAGCCCTTGCGCTTGAGGCGATACATCAGATCACGGTCGATATCGGCCAGCCCCATCTCACTGACCCGCTGCTCGTCCTTGATCAGATCCTCGATCTGTACCAGGAACCAGGGATCGATCTTGGTCAGCTCGAAGATGCGCTCGACGCTCATGCCGGCGCGGAAGGCGTCGCCGATGTACCAGATGCGCTCGGCACCGGGCACGGTCAGTTCGCGGGTCAGCTCGGTGGCTGCGTCGGTAGCACTCAGATCCAGCTGCGGGTCGAAGCCACAGGAGCCGACTTCCAGACCGCGCAGGGCCTTCTGCAGGGATTCCTGGAAAGTACGACCGATGGCCATGACCTCGCCCACCGACTTCATCTGGGTGGTCAGGCGGGCGTCGGCATTCGGGAATTTCTCGAAGGCGAAACGCGGGATCTTGGTCACCACGTAATCGATCGACGGCTCGAAGGAGGCCGGAGTACGACCACCGGTAATGTCGTTGCTCAGCTCGTCCAGGGTGTAACCGACGGCCAGCTTGGCGGCGATCTTGGCGATCGGGAAGCCGGTGGCCTTGGAGGCCAGCGCCGAGGAGCGCGACACCCGCGGGTTCATCTCGATGACCACCATGCGGCCGTCCACCGGGTTGATACCGAACTGGACGTTGGATCCACCGGTTTCCACACCGATTTCACGCAGCACCGCCAGCGAGGCGTTGCGCATGATCTGGTATTCCTTGTCGGTCAGGGTCTGGGCCGGTGCCACGGTGATGGAGTCACCGGTGTGCACGCCCATGGGGTCGAAGTTCTCGATGGAACAGACGATGATGCAGTTGTCCTTCCTGTCGCGGACCACCTCCATCTCGTATTCCTTCCAGCCGATCAGCGATTCGTCGATCAGCAGCTCCCGGGTCGGCGACAGATCGAGACCACGGGTGCAGATTTCCTCGAACTCCTCGCGGTTGTAGGCGATGCCACCACCGGTGCCACCCATGGTGAAGGACGGACGGATGATGCAGGGAAAGCCCACCTGATCCAGCACGCCGTAGGCTTCTTCCATGCTGTGGGCGATGCCGGAGCGCGGGCATTCCAGCCCGATGGCGCGCATCGCCTTGTCGAAGCGCGAGCGGTCTTCGGCCTTGTCGATGGTATCGGCATTGGCACCGATCATCTCGACGCCGAATTTCTCCAGCACCCCATGCTTTTCCAGATCCAGCGCGCAGTTCAGCGCGGTCTGGCCGCCCATGGTCGGCAGCAGCGCGTCAGGGCGCTCCTTCTCGATGATCCGGGCCACGGTCTGCCACTTGATCGGTTCGATGTAGGTCGCATCGGCCATGGCCGGGTCGGTCATGATGGTGGCCGGGTTGGAGTTGACCAGAATGACCCGGAACCCCTCCTCGCGCAGCGCCTTGCAGGCCTGGGCACCGGAATAGTCGAACTCGCAGGCCTGGCCGATGACGATGGGGCCGGCGCCGAGTATCAGGATACTCTTGATATCAGTACGTTTTGGCATAAGTGCTTTTGATCCTTGGATATTCCGGTGATTCAGGCGCGCTTGGTCATGGCTGCGATGAAACGCTCGAACAGCGGGGCCACGTCACCCGGGCCGGGACTGGCCTCCGGGTGCCCCTGGAAACTGAACGCGTCCTTGCCGATCAACTCGATTCCCTGCAGGGTGCCGTCGAACAGTGATTTGTAGGTAGCCCGGACGTTGGCCGGCAGGGTCGCCTCGTCCACCGCGAAACCGTGATTCTGGCTGGTGATCATCACCTCTCCGGTGATCAGATCCTGCACCGGATGGTTCGCGCCGTGGTGCCCGCTCGGCATCTTCACGGTCTGCGCGCCGGCCGCCAGTGCCAGCAGTTGATGCCCCAGACAGATTCCGAGGATCGGAGTATCGGTCTCCAGCAGTTCACGGATGGCGGTAATGGCGTAGTCACAGGGGGCCGGATCGCCGGGACCGTTAGCCAGCAGCACACCATCGGGATTCAGTGCCAGCACCTCTGCGGCAGTGGTCTGCGCCGGCACCACAGTCAGGCGGCAACCGCGGGCAACCAGCATGCGCAGGATGTTGTACTTGACGCCGTAGTCGTACACCACGACATGGTGGGGCAGCTCGGCAGGGTCGATCTCAGGGTAGCTGTCGGTGGCCAGATCCCAGGTGCTCTGGCGCCATTCGTAGGGCTGCTTCACGCTGACCTCTCTGGCAAGGTCCATGCCCTTGAGTCCGGCAAACCCGCGCGCCAGTTCCAGCGCCTTCTCTTCGCTGGCGTCCGCGCCCGCCATGATGCAGCCATTCTGCGAGCCCTTCTCGCGCAGGATGCGCGTCAGCCGGCGCGTATCCACCTCGGCAATGGCAACGGTACCGTTCTCCCGAAGATATTCGTCCAGCGGCTGGCGGTTGCGCCAGTTGGAAGCCACCAGCGGCAGGTCCCGGATGATCATCCCCGCTGCCCATACGCGGTCGGATTCGGCGTCCAGCGGCGTGGTGCCGGTATTGCCGATGTGAGGATAGGTCAGCGTCACTATCTGGCGTGCATAGGATGGATCGGTAAGGATCTCCTGGTAACCGGTCATGGCCGTATTGAAGACGACCTCGCCGACGCTGTGGCCGTCGGCGCCGATAGCTACACCCCGGAAAATACTGCCGTCGGCGAGAGCAAGAATGGCGGGCTGGGACAAGAAAACCTCCGAAAGACTGACACGTTTTTGCCGAACGCGGGCTGCACAAAAGCGGGAATGATGTGGCTTCCACTTCACCCCACTGCAAAGGCATTGTCAGATACGCGCTGAGATAGACAGATTAGCCCGACATTTTACCGGTTTGATCAGTAAATATCCACACCGACCATCCACTTGAGCGCGCCGGCCGGACAGCTTTCCGATCTGTTTCATAATCCCGGCGAACGTGTTAAAACTGCAACTGGATCACATTTCCTGGCCAGCCGGAGGATGGGGAACCTCCTGGTTGCAGTCCTCCGGGCACGGGAACAACAAAAAGAACAGGGACTTCGAACAATGAAAACCTACCTAGAGTACGCAAAGTACATGCTTGCGCTGGCACTTCTCGGCCTCGCCACCCAGGCCCACGCCAGCGCTCAGCTGGCCCAGACGCTGCACGAGCTGCGCAGCGAAGGTTACCGCGCCGCCACCTACCTGCTGATCGACAACAACCTCTATGAACGCGTCCGCGAGCCGGGCAATCGCGAGGCCTACAACGACGCGCTGGGGAACATGGATCGACTGTTGCGTGGCCTGGACAACCCGAGCGACCTGCGCGGCCCGTACTCCCAGTTCGTTCGTCTGATCCGGGAACTGGAAACCCAGACCGAAGACGAGGCGCATTATCACCTGGCAACCGTGAACCGGATCATGATGGCGCATGCCGAAATGGACAAGGCGATTGCCGCACAGTACGGCCAGGCGGCCGGCCAGATCGACGAGAAGCTCAAGACCCTGCATCAGCAGAGCCTCGAGACCAGCCAGATTCTGCTGCTCTATCAGAACAACATGTTCAGCTCAATCGGCGTGTATTTCATGGAAACCAGCGAAGGCATCTTCCGCAGCATGGACGCCAGCCTGACGGCCAGAGCCGAGGTGCTCAAGGGCCTGCTCCCCGAACTGTCCTCCACCCTGCAGGACCTGGACAAGCAGTACGGGTTCATTCAACCACGTCTGCTGGATCACCACACCGACTGGGTGCCGACCATTGCGGCGTTTTATCTGCTGCGCAATACCGAAACGCTCAACAAGCTGGCGCGGGCTCAGGCGCAACAGGGCTAGAGCGTCCAGGGAGATCGGGACTCTCGGGAGACTGCGCCCTGTGGTTTCCCGGCACCCCCTCCCCCGGCGTAGAGCTCAAATAAAAACCCGGCGCCTCTCGGCAGCCGGGTTTTTGATTACAGCTGATGTCAATCGCGCAGCGACAACACATCCTGCATATCGAACAGACCACTGCGGCGCTCACCCAGCCATACCGCCGAACGCACCGCGCCCTTGGCGAAGGTCATGCGGCTTGATACCTTGTGGGTGATCTCGACCCGCTCGCCTTCGGTGGCAAACAGCACCGTATGGTCACCGACCACGTCGCCGGCGCGCACGGTGGCAAAGCCGATGGTGTTGCGATCACGGGCGCCGGTCTGACCTTCGCGGCCGTATACGGCGACCTCCTGAAGATTGCGGCCCAGCGCATCGGCCACCACTTCACCCATGCGCAGCGCAGTGCCGGATGGCGCATCGACCTTGTGCCGGTGGTGCGCCTCGATGATCTCGATATCCGCTTCGTCACCCATGACCCGGGCGGCCATGTCCAGCAGCTTGAGGGTCAGGTTGACGCCCACGCTGAAGTTCGGCGCGAACACGATCGGCACCCGCTCAGCCGCAGCGGCGATGGTCTGCTTCTCCTCCTCGGAGAACCCGGTGGTACCGATCACCATTGCCTTGCCGGCATCACGACACAGCTCCAGATTGACCAGGGTACTGGTCGGATGGGTGAAATCGATCAGCACGTCGAAATCATCGAGCACCTGCGCCAGATCACCCACCACCTGCACTCCCAGCTTGCCGACCCCGGCCAGTTCGCCGGCATCGGTGCCGATCAGGGAGCTCCCCGGTCGCTCGATCGCCGCCGTGAGGCTGGCCCCCTCGGCCTGCTGGATGGCTTCGATCAGCGTCTTGCCCATGCGTCCGGCTGCGCCGATAACCGCTATTCTTCTCATGCTTGCCCCGGTCAGAACTTCATGTCTTCAAAGAAATTTTTCACGCCTTCGAACCAGCTCTTGGCCCGTGGCGACTGATTGCTGCCTTCGGCCTGCAGGGTATCACGCAATTCACCCAGCAGTTCGCGCTGGCGCCTGGTCAGATTGACCGGCGTCTCCAGCACCACCCGGCACAGCAGATCACCCGGCGCACCGCCGCGGACCGGCACCACGCCCTTGCCACGCAGGCGGAACAGTTTGCCGGTCTGGGTCCCCTCCGGAATCTTCAGCTTTACCCGACCATCCAGCGTGGGCACTTCCAGCTCGCCACCCAGGGCCGCATCGGCAAAGCTGATCGGCACCTCGCAGTACAGGTTCTTGCCGTCACGCTGGAAGATCTTGTGCTCGCGTACCGACACCACCACGTACAGGTCGCCGGTGGGGCCACCATTGACGCCTGCCTCCCCTTCACCGGCCAGGCGGATGCGGTCGCCGCTGTCCACGCCCGGTGGAACCTTCACCGACAGGGTCTTGTGCTCCTCTACCCGCCCCTGGCCATGGCAATCGCGACAGGGATCGGTAATCATCTGCCCCGTGCCATGACAACGCGGGCAGGTCTGCTGCACGGCAAAGAAACCCTGCTGCATGCGTACCTGGCCATGGCCGCCACAGGTGGTACAGGTCGTCGGGCTGGTGCCCTTCTTCGCACCGCTGCCATCACAGGTCTTGCAGCCGACCAGAGTCGGCACCTTGATGGTGACGGTGGTCCCGCGTACCGCCTCCTCCAGGTCCAGCTCCAGGGTATAGCGCAGGTCGCTGCCGCGCTGAACCGAGGAGCGGCCGCCGCGGCCGCCACCGAAGATGTCGCCGAATACGTCGCCGAAGATATCCGAGAAGTTGCCGCCGCCGAAGCCGCCTGCACCGGCGCCCATGTTCGGGTCGACACCGGCATGGCCATACTGGTCGTAGGCCGCCCGCTTGTTGGCGTCGGTGAGGATCTCGTAGGCCTCGTTGGCCTCCTTGAACTTCTCCTCGGCCTCCTTGTCATCCGGGTTGCGGTCCGGGTGATACTTCATCGCCAGTCGGCGGTAGGCCTTCTTCAGCTCGGCTTCACTGGCGCCGCGCTCTACGCCCAGCACCTCATAATAGTCACGCTTGGCCATACATTCTGTTCCTTTGGAAAGTCCTACGGCACAAACGGCAACGCGGGAATGACTCCCGCGTTGCCCTGCCGTACCGTGTCCGGGCCCGGATCATGCCAGGCCCAGTCACCCAAGGACTACTTGTTGTTGTCCTTGACCTCTTCGAACTCGGCGTCGACCACGTCATCGGCATCGGCCTTGCTCTCTCCGGCATTGGCCTGAGCGTCACCCTGGGCGGCCTGCTCCTCGTACATCTTCTGCACAACCGGAGCGGAGGCTTCGGACAGGGCATTGATCTTCGCTTCGATCTCCGCCTTGTCGTCACCCTTGACCGCTTCTTCCAGTTCGCTCAGCGCCTTCTCGATCGCCGCCTTCTGCTCCTCGGTGGCCTTGTCACCGGCCTCGGTCAGCGTCTTGCGGGTCGCGTGAACCAGCTGGTCGCCCTGGTTGCGGATGTTCACCAGCTCCTCGAACTTGCGGTCTTCCTCGGCGTTGGCCTCGGCATCGCGCACCATCTGCTCGATTTCCTCGTCACTCAGACCGGAGTTGGCCTTGATCACGATCGACTGCTGCTTGCCGGTGGCCTTATCTTTCGCGGACACGTTGAGGATGCCGTTGGCGTCGATGTCAAAGCTGACCTCGATCTGCGGTACGCCACGCTGCGCCGGCGGAATGTCAGCCAGGTCAAAACGACCCAGCGACTTGTTCTGCGACGCCTGCTTGCGCTCACCCTGCAGCACGTGAATGGTCACGGCGGTCTGGTTGTCCTCGGCGGTGGAGAACACCTGCGACTTCTTGGTCGGGATGGTGGTGTTCTTCTCGATCAGCGCAGTCATCACGCCGCCCATGGTCTCGATACCCAGCGACAGCGGGGTCACGTCCAGCAGCAGTACGTCCTTCACGTCACCGGCCAGTACCGCACCCTGGATGGCTGCGCCGACTGCCACGGCCTCATCCGGGTTGACGTCCTTGCGCGACTCCTTGCTGAAGAACTCGGCAACGGTCTGCTGTACCAGCGGCATGCGGGTCTGACCACCAACCAGAATCACTTCGTTGATCTCGGAAACGTCCAGACCGGCGTCCTGCATGGCGATGCGGCAGGGCTCGATACTGCGCTTGACCAGGTCCTCGACCAGCGATTCCAGCTTGGCGCGGGTCACCTTGACCTGCAGGTGCTTGGGACCAGTAGCGTCAGCAGTGATGTACGGCAGGTTGACCTCGGTCTGCTGGCTGGAGGACAGCTCGATCTTCGCTTTCTCCGCCGCTTCCTTCAGGCGCTGCAGAGCAAGCGGGTCGTTGTGCAGGTCAACCCCGTTTTCCTTCTTGAACTCGTCGGCCAGATAGTCGATCAGGCGCATGTCGAAGTCTTCACCGCCGAGGAAGGTATCCCCGTTGGTGGCCAGCACTTCGAACTGGTGCTCGCCATCCACTTCGGCAATCTCGATCACCGACACGTCGAAGGTACCGCCACCCAGGTCATACACGACTACGGTGGAGTCGCCCCGGGCCTTGTCCATGCCATAGGCCAGCGCCGCTGCGGTCGGCTCGTTGATGATCCGCTTGACGTCCAGACCGGCGATACGGCCGGCGTCCTTGGTCGCCTGGCGCTGACTGTCGTTGAAGTAGGCCGGAACGGTGATGACCGCCTCGGTCACGGACTCGCCCAGATAATCCTCGGCGGTCTTCTTCATCTTCTTCAGGACTTCCGCGGAAATCTGCGGCGGCGCCATCTTCTCGCCCTTGGCCTCGACCCAGGCGTCGCCGTTATCGGCCTTGACGATCTTGTAGGGCACCAGCTTGATGTCCTTCTGTACCACGTCCTCGTCAAAGCGGCGACCGATCAGACGCTTGACCGCATACAGGGTGTTCTGCGGGTTGGTGACCGACTGGCGCTTGGCCGACTGGCCTACCAGGGTCTCGCCATCATTGGTGTAGGCGACGATGGACGGAGTGGTACGACCGCCCTCTGCGTTTTCGATGACTCTGGCGGTACCATTCTCCATTACTGCGACGCAGGAGTTGGTGGTCCCCAGGTCGATACCGATAATCTTACCCATGTGCTATCTCTCCGAATGTGCCCGCCGCTGGTTGACCGCGGCGCTGTTCAATCTCTGATGTCCCTTGAATGGGGCCGAAAAATGCGATTTCAAGCCTGCTCGTCAATCGTTCCGCCGGTCGCACCGGCAGCCGCCTTGCTCACCACCACCATGGCCGGGCGCAACAGCCGCTCGTTCAGGGTATAGCCCTTCTGGAATACCTTGATCACGGTGTTGGGCTCGACGTTGTCGCGCTCTTCCATCGTCATCGCCTGATGCAGTTCCGGGTTGAACGGCTCGCCATGGGGATCCACCGCAACGATCTGATGGCGCGCGAGGGTGTCGGTGAACAGCTTCAGGGTCAGTTCCATACCGTCACGCATCGGCTTGATGGCAGGATCCTCGTCACTGGACAGCTCGAGACCGCGCTCCAGGCTGTCGACCACTGCCAGCAGATCGTTGGCAAAGCGCTCCAGCGCAAACTTGTGCGCCTTGGCTACTTCCTGCTCGGAACGGCGACGGGCATTCTGCGCGTCCGCCACGGCCCGCAGGGCCTGGTCCTGGGCCGCCGCCAGCTGCTCCTCGAGCTCGGTGATACGTGCCACCAGATCCTCTTCGGCTGCCACGGTTTCCTGCTGCTCCGCTTCGAGGTTCTCGTCCTGCGGCTCCTGTCTCTGTTCGTCCACCATGTATCCTCCTGTCTGAAGTTGGCCGTCCGGATATCGAGCCGGACCGATGACCCCTATATGGGGCTGGCCGGATGATGTTCAAGGGGGTTGAACAACAAACCCGGAGTACTGTATAAACAACCAGAACAACAAGCCCTGCGGAGATGACTCCATGCTGCTGCACCTGGCGGTGAACAATTACGCAATTGTCGATCACCTGGAGCTCGAGCTCGATCCCGGCATGACGGTGGTCACCGGTGAAACCGGCGCCGGCAAATCGATCATGCTCGACGCCCTGGCGCTTACCCTCGGTGACCGTGCCGACAGCGGAGCAGTACGACCGGGTACCGACAAGGCCGACATTCTCGCCACCTTCGATGTCAGCAACATTGCCGAGGCCCGCCAGTGGCTCGAGGAACGCGATCTGGCAGGCGAAGACCAGCAGGTGATCCTGCGCCGCGTGGTCACCGCCGAGGGGCGCTCCCGTGGCTATATCAATGGCAGCCCCTGCCCGCAGCAGGACCTCAGAACCCTGGGCGGGATGCTCATCGACATCCACAGCCAGCATGAGCACCAGTCCCTTCTCAAGACCGACACCCATCGTCGCCTGCTCGACGAATACGCCGGTGCCGGCGAACTGGCCCGCCAGGTGCAGCTCGCGGCGCAACGCTGCCGCCGCACCGAACAGGCCCTGCAGCAGGCCAGCGAGACCAGTGACGAGCAGAACGCCCGACTGCAGCTGCTCAGCTATCAACTGGAGGAGCTGGAGAATCTGGGCCTGGAGGAAGGCGAACTGGAGCAGCTGGAAGCCGAACAGCGCCAGCTCGCCAATGCCGAGCAGATCATGCATTCCTGCCAGCAGGTCATCAATATCTGCAGCGAGAGCGACAGTGGCAGCGTATTGCAGGCGCTCACTTCCAGCCTCAGCCGCCTTGCCAGCCTGCGCCAGCATGGCCGCAGTCTGGACGAAGCCCACGACCTGCTGGCCGGCGCGCAGATACAGGTGGAAGAAGCGATAGGCGAGCTGACCCGTTACCTGGACCACTTCGAAGCCGACCCGCAGCGTCAGCAACTGGTGGACGAACGCCTCGGCGTCATTCATGACCTGGCCCGAAAGCACCGGATAAATGCCGACGAGCTGCCTGCCCTCCAGCAGCGCCTCATCGAGGAGCTCGAGGGCATCCAGCAGAGCGATGCCGACAAGGAACGGCTGACCGACGAGCTGGCCGCCTACCGCGCCCACTATGAGCAGCTGGCTGCCCAGCTATCCGGCGCCCGCAACAAGGCCGCCACCCGTCTGGCCGCCGCCGTCACCGCCGAGATCCAGCAGCTGGGCATGCCGGGAGGCCGGATTCAGGTCGAGCTGCGCCCGCTTCAGGCGGCGGATTACCCCACGCAGGGGCTCGAAAGTGTGGAGTTTCTGGTCAGCGCCAATCCCGGCCAGCCCGTCAAACCGCTGGCCAAGGTCGCGTCGGGCGGTGAGCTGTCCCGCATCAGCCTGGGTATCCAGGTGATCACGGCACAGACATCGAGGGTACCCACCCTGGTGTTCGACGAGGTGGATGTGGGCATCGGGGGCCCCACCGCCGAGATAGTCGGCAAGCTGCTGCGCCAGCTCGGGGAGCGTGGCCAGGTGCTCACCGTTACCCACCTGCCGCAGGTAGCCGCACAGGGGCACCAGCATCTGTTCGTGCGAAAGGAGCAGCAACGCGACTCCACCCGAACCCGTATCGATCGGCTGGATGAGGAGGGGCGAGTACAGGAGGTCGCGCGGATGCTGGGCGGGGTGGATATTACCGAAGAGTCGCTTGCGCATGCCCGCAAGCAGCTTGCTGGCAGCCGCCAGACAGGATGAAGGCGAGGCAGACGCCTCGCCCCCCGGAAGCCTTGATCAGGCGTCTTTCTTCTTCACATAGAGCACGAGGTTGTGATCAACCAGCTCATAGCCGTGTTCGTCGACTATCTGCTGCTGACGCCGCTCGATCTCCTGGTCGAAGAATTCGATAACCTCACCGGTATCCACGCACACCATGTGATCGTGATGCTCGCCATCGGCCAGCTCGAATACGGCGTGACCGCCATCGAAGTTGTGGCGCACCACCAGACCGGCGGATTCAAACTGGGTAAGCACCCGATAGACGGTCGCCAGCCCCACGTCTTCCCCCGCCTCCATCAGCGCCTTGTAGACATCCTCCGCACTCATGTGCCGGTCATCATCATTGGCCAGCATCTGCAGAATCTTGACTCGCGGCAGCGTGACCTTGAGGCCGGCCTTGCGCAGTTCCTGATTTTCAACCATGGTTCAGTTTCTCTCCACAATGCTTCGCAGCGCTGGATCAGTCGGGTATGATTCAGGGCCATTCAGCAAACTTTCGATAGTGGATGTTACCACGCGATGCCAAATAGTCTGAACCGTGCCCTTTGTATCCTGGTATTTTGTGCCGCCGGCGCCAGCCTTTCCGGCTGCGGCTTTCCCGGTGTGTACAAGATCGATGTACAGCAGGGCAACGTCGTCACCCAGGAAATGGTAGACCAACTGCGACCCGGCATGACCACCCGTCAGGTGCGCTTCATCATGGGCACGCCGCTCATCCAGGATACCTTCGAACCTGATCGCTGGGATTACCTGTACAGCATGCAGGCCGGGCACAATCCGCGGGAGCAGGAACGCATCAGCCTGATGTTCGAGAACGATCGGTTGGCAGGCCTGGCCGGCGACTTCATCCCCGGCACCAGCCGCGATGAAGCGATCATGGGCAGCGGCAGCACCGATGAAACCGAACCCGCTGCCACCAGTTACCCGGTCGATCTGGGTGCGCCGCTGGGTACCGGCGAATAACCGACCTGGCGGAGCACCGCTCCGCCGTTCACTGCACCATCACCCTGCCCGGGGCGCCCCCTTCGCCCTGGCGGCCCGCTGCCGGCGAACCTCCCTGGGATCGGCGACCAGCGGACGGTAGATTTCAACTCTGTCCCCGTCCCTCAGTGCGTGCTCGGCCGGCGCTGATACCACCTTGCCGAATATGCCCATGGCACTGGCCTCGATATCCAGGCCGGGAAAGTGATCGGTGATACGCGACAATCGTGCTGCTTCCAGCATGCTGGTGCCTTCCGGCACGGTCAGGCGAATGATGCGCTGCCGCTCCGGCAACGCATAGGCCACCTCGACTGTGATGCCGGCTTCAGCCATACAGCTCGTGGGCACGTTTGGAAAACGCTTCCACCATGGTGTTGGCCGCATGGTTGAACAGCGGCCCGAGGGTCGCGCGCACCAGGGTGCCGGAATAGTTGAACTGCAGATCCAGGGTGATCTTGCAGGCCTGCTCGTTCAGCGGCTGGAATTCCCAGACGCCATGCAGCTCGCTGAAGGGGCCATCCTCCAGATGCATGTCGATGCGACGGCCCGGCTCCAGCTCATTGGATGTAGTGAAACTCTGATGCAGGCCCGCCTTGCCCACCGTCAGACGGGCACGCATGCTGTCTTCGGTCTCGCTGAGGATTTCCGCCTTGGTACACCAGGGCAGGAACTCGGGGTAATGCTCAACCCGGTTGACCAGGTCAAACAGTCGCTCGGCCGGGAACGGCAGCAGAGCGGAACGCTTGATATGCGTCATAGGATCATCACTTGTACAGTCATGGATTTTCTCGATCTTGAAGCAACATAGCCTACCAGTGAATAGACCGCAGGGGACAGAAGCAGGTCCCGCAAATTTCCGTGTATCACTTCAATGAGATAGCCGAAGATACACGCACTCCCTATAATACGGCCCCATGAGCAAACAGAAGAAATCCCAGCCCACCGGCGGCACCATTGCGCTGAACAAACGGGCCAAACACGAATACTTCATCGAACAGCGCTTCGAGGCCGGACTCGCCCTCACCGGCTGGGAAGTGAAAAGCCTGCGTGCCGGAAAGGCGCAGCTGGTGGACAGTTACGTGCTGCTGAAGGACGGCGAAGCCTTCCTGTTCGGCGCCCATATCACCCCGCTGCTGGCCGCCAGCACCCACGTCATCGCGGATCCCACGCGGACCCGCAAACTGCTGCTGCACCGTCGGGAGCTGGAAAAGATCATCGCCGGTGTAGAGCAGAAGGGGTACAGCTGCGTCCCGCTGGCCCTGTACTGGAAGAAGCATCTGGTCAAGTGCGAGATAGCACTGGTCAAGGGCAAGAAGGACTACGACAAGCGCGAGACCGAGAAGAACCGCGACTGGGATCGCGAGAAGCAGCGTCTGGTCCGCGAAGCCAACCGCTGAGCGGCCTGTACAGCGGGGAACCTTTCCCCTAGAATAGGCTCTGATTCAACGAGTACCAATGGTTTTGGGGCCGATCAGGATTCGACGACGGTTACAAAGCTTGAGGGGCATGCCGAGTTGGTAACAGAACTCGTAAATCCACTGTTGCAAACTAATAGTTGCCAACGACGACAACTACGCCCTAGCCGCTTAAGTCGGCTAGCAGCCTCTAGGGGATGCCTGTAAACCCGAAGATCTGGCTGTCATATAGAACAGGATCGCCGCCAAGTTCGCTGTAGACGTAACGGCTAAAACTCATACAGCTCGCTCCAAACACCCTGTCACTCGGGCGGTGAGGAGTTAACGAAATAGAGATGACTACGCATGTAGAACCGATAGTGGCGGACTGACGGACGCGGGTTCAAATCCCGCCGGCTCCACCAATACCAGGCCCCGACTGGCAACAGTCGGGGCTTTTTCTTGCGCGCACGCACGCCCTCTGACTCTTCAAAGCTGCGCCGAAAAAGTATCGCACTGCGCCATATCTCCGCTCTCGAAGCCACGTCTGAACCATTCAACCCGCTGGGCCGACGTGCCGTGGGTGAAGCTGTCCGGCACGACTTCGCCGCCGCTGCGTTTCTGCAGCCGATCATCACCGATGGCGGCAGCGGCCTGCAGCGCTTCTTCCAGATCGCCCGGCTCGAGCATGTCCCGGTAATTTCCCGCCGCATGCCCCCACACCCCGGCGAAGCAGTCAGCCTGCAGCTCCTGGCGTACCGACAGTGCATTGACCACCGCTGCGGATTTACCACGCCCGGCGTTGCGCACCTGATGACTGATGCCGAGGATGGTCTGGATATGGTGCCCCACCTCGTGAGCGACCACGTAGGCCTGGGCAAAGTCGCCGGGCGCGCCGAGCTGACGGTCAAGATCACGGAAGAAACTCAGATCAAGGTAGACCCTGCGATCCGCAGGGCAATAGAACGGACCGACCGCGGAACTGGCCGTGCCGCAGGCCGAGGCGACCCGCTGGCTGAACAATACCAGCACCGGCTCTTCGTAGCTCATGCCCTGCTCGGCAAAGATCGCCTGCCAGGTATGTTCCGTGTCCGCCAGCACCACCGAGACGAACTCGGCGAGCTGCTGCTCTTCGGCGGAGAAGCTGGCGGTCTGCTGACCCGGGGCGGATGTGAGCTGCAGGAGATCGATGCCCAGCAGGCGCGCTCCGACAAAGGCCATCACCCCCACCGCCAGCACCACTCGCCCGACCCTGCTGCGCAGCAACCAGGGCAGCAGACGCAACAGCAACAGCAGCCCGGCACCCCCGCCACTGCCCTGCAGCGGCTGCCCGCGGCGATCCTCTATGTTGCGGCTCTGCCGCCTGCCTCGCCAATCCATATCCGCCCTCTGCTCAACCACGTTTCCACCAGTGTAGTGCGCCGCCGCAGTAATGCCTCGGGTCAGCCAAGCCCCTGCGCTTGCGAAACGCCCCACCCCGCCTACTATTACTGAGTTGATCCTTACCCTGAAACCCGACAACAGGAGCTGTCATGATCCCTTTCAGGCATTCGATCCTCTTTCTCGCCATGCTCGGACTGCTGGCGGCCTGCGATAACTCGTCGGACTCGCCCGACCAAGCCCAGGACACGCCGGCCGTTGCAACCGAGCCCGAACCAGCGCAGACAGCCAGCCCGGCGCCGGAGACCGCCGAGGCGGACATAGAAGGCGAAGAGCAGGCTGCCGAACAGGCCGCAGCCGGTCAGCCCACCGCGGACCCCGGCACCGCCGATCTGCCTTTCAGCGTGAGCGAGGTAGCGCGGTTCGATGCGCCCTGGGCGATGACCTTCCTGCCCGATGGGCGCGCACTGATAACCGAGATGGCCGGCACCCTGCGTCTGTATGACGTAGCCAATGACAGCACCGGTACCATCAGCGGTGTCCCTGAAGTGGTACATGCGGGCCAGGGAGGCCTGGGTGATGTGCTGCTGCATCCGCAGTTCGGCGACAACCAGTACATTTATCTGAGCTATGCCGAGGAAGGGGATGGCGGCACAGGGGCGGCAGTGGCCCGGGCCCGACTGGTGCTGGACGACCAGGGCGGCGGCGCGCTGGAAGATGTGCAGGTGATCTGGCGTCAGACGCCGAAGCTGGAAGGCAATGGCCATTTCGGCCATCGCCTGGCCTTCGACCGTGACGGCATGCTGTGGATCAGCTCCAGCGAGCGCCAGGCCTTCGACCCGTCCCAGGACATGAATTCGAACCTGGGCAAGATCGTTCGCCTGAAGGATGATGGCAGCGTTCCGGATGACAACCCCTTCACTGATCAGGGCGAGGTGGCAGCCCAGATCTGGACCCTCGGTCATCGCAACATCCTCGGCATGGCGTTCGACGCCGAGGGGCGCCTGTGGGCCCATGAAATGGGTCCCAAGGACGGCGACGAGCTCAACCTGATCGTCAAGGGCGAGAACTACGGCTATCCCCTGGTATCCAACGGCAACCACTACGACGACACCCCCATCCCCGATCATGACACCCGGCCGGAATTCAAGGCCCCGGTGATTACCTGGACCCCGGTCATCTCTCCGGCGGGGTTCATCATCTACGATGGTGACCTGTTTCCCGACTGGAAAGGCAGCGGCTTCATCGGCGGCATGTCGTCCCTGTCGCTGGTGCGGGTGAGCTTCGACGGCGAAACCGCCGAGGAAGCCGACCGCTTCGACATGCAGCGCCGCATCCGCGAGGTGGAGCAGGGTCCAGACGGAGCGATCTGGCTGCTGGAAGACGGCACCCGTGGCGGGGACGGCGCGCTGCTCAAGCTGACCCCGACTACCGAGTAAAGCGTGAGGATCCCGGTGCAGCGCAGGATGCTGCACCGGGATCCACCGGTTTTCAGCATGGCCTCTGGCGCGCCGGCACCACCCGCCTGCTGCGCACCCTTTGCAGCCGCCGCCATCCGAGTACCATCCCGCTGCCACTGATCACCAACCCGCCCACGCTGCCCAGCCACATCCAGCCGTCCCAGAGCGGCCGGCGCTCCAGCAGCGGCAACCAGTCCCAGCTGTGCAACAGCGCGAACAACCAGCGGGAGGCTCGCTGCCTGCGATCGAGAGTATTGACGATAGTGCCGCTGCGCGGGTCGATATGCAGCCAGGTCTGCTCTGGATCATCGAGCCGCACCCGCAACACCGGCAGCGACCGGGGCAGGTGCCCGAGCATGCTGTGCTCGGCGCGCGGGTAATAATAAAAATCGTGAGCGGCCAGCCGCTCCACATGCAGCTGCACCCCGGGACTGACCTCCTGTATCGCATCCAGCAATACCGCATCGGGGAGCGCCTCAAGCACCGCACTGCCATCGGCCGCCAGCAGCAGACTGTTGCCCTCGGCATCCACGCCCAGCAGATAGCCCCGCCCACCGATCAGCAGCCAGTGCAACTCCCGCGCCTGCAGGCCCCGCGCCTGCAACTGCTGCAGCGCCGCATCCGGCGCCAACGGGAAATGCGCGGCGTGCAGCTCACCGCCGGCGTACCCGGACGTATCCAGGGGCGCGCTGCTGGTAAATATCCGCCAGGGATTCATCGACATCAATCCGCTGAAAATCCAGGCCAGCGCCAGCAGGCCGAACAGCAGCCCACCAACATGATGCCAGCGGGCGAACCCTCGATAGGGGCTGCGCGAGCCATTGCGATAAGGCCGCGTGAAGCGCCAGCGCAACACGCCCAGAACCAGACCCAGAAGGGTCATCAGCGTAGCAGCCAACGACAGATAGATCACGATATCCGTCCACCAGTCATCAAGCGCACCGCCACGCAGCGGGTATACCCAGTGCAGCCAGGCACCCGCCCTGTTCCAGATACGCTCGGTGGGGCTGGCATCGCGCACCACCTCGCCGCTCTGGCTGGAGATGTACAACAATGTGCCGTTATCCAGCGCCAGCCGATGCAGAGGTCGATGCGCATCGAGCGAGCGCGTATGAGTCCAGGCGTCCTCGTTCACCAGCCGCTGGTACTGCGGGTTCTGCAGGCTGGCGAACTGTCGCGCGCTGGCGACGGCCTGCGCTTCATCAACAGGGCCAAGCGGCTCGCCGGTGCGGGCATCCAGCACCTGAATACGCGAACCGTGGCGCAGGATATATCGCATTTCACCGGCCACTGTGGTCAGGCGCAAGCTGTCCGGTGCCTCGCCCTCCCCTGTCAGCACCTGACTCACCGGCACGCAACACTGCTGCTGCGCCAGCGGTGGCAGCCGGGCCAGGTGTTCGCGGGGCGTCAGCTTGGGGTAGCCGACATACAGCATGACCAGTCCGGACAAAAACCACAGCGCCATGAACGTGCCCAGGCCTATGCCCAGCCAGCGATGCCACAGATAGAGGTAGCGTTTCATCTCAGAACCTCATATCCAGACTGACATCGAAGCTGCGCGGCGCGCCTGCGTAGTACTGCCCGCCATAGGCCTGCATGGCATATATTTCATCGGTCAGATTGCGCACTCGCGCGGTTACTGCCAGATGCTCATCGAAACGATAGCGGCCAAACGCACCATACAGGGTGTAGGAGGGTGCCCGCAGAGTGTTGGCATTATTGGCGTAGACCGAGTCCACGTGGCGCAGATCCGCGCCCAGCTCAAGGGCCGGCGTCAAGCGCCAGGTCAGCCAGAGGTTGGCGACGCTGTCCGGCACGTTGACCGGCGTGTTGCCCTCGCGCGATACCGACACGCCGTCGACTGCCTCGTTGAACTCGTCATACTCGGCCTCCACATGGGCATAATTCGCCTCCACCAGCAGCGCAGGCGTAAGCTGCAGACGTCCAGCCAGCTCGATCCCTCGGGAGGTCTGCTGCCCGGCCTGCACCCACAGGTTGGGATTGGTTGAGTCACGTACCGCGAAATCCCGCCGCACGATCTGATACAGCGCCACGGTTGCCGCGCCGCGCCCATCGAGAAAATCGAACTTGCTGCCCACTTCCCACTGCTCGCCACTGGACAGGTCGAACAGCCCCACATTGGAATAGGTCGCCGAGGCCAGTGCTCCCGCCGGAAGATCCGCGGAGGTACTGTATTGCACATACAGACTGGCGTTGGGGGTCAGATCAAGGACCAGACCGAGACGGCCGCTGAGCGGCTCCCAGCGGCGCCGGAAGAACGCCGGACTGGTCGGGCTGACAGCGCCGTGGTTAGTCACTTCCATCTGCAGATGGTCATAGCGCAGGCCGCTGAGCAGTGCCAGCCGGTCACTCAGCTGCAGGTGGTTCTCCACGAACAATGCGCGACTGTCGATTTCGTGGAAGCGCTGTTTCTGCAAACCCTGCGCCATGCCGGGAATATCCCTGAAGCGTCTCGGGTCGAAGTCCTGCGGGTCGACCACATCAAAATCTCCACCGGAGCGCGGGTACAGCGTCTGGCGCATGCGCGAGTAGTCCAGCCCCAATGCCCAGCGACTGGGCAGACCGAACAGCTGGTGGTCGTGGCTCAATTCCACCCGGCTGCCCAGCAGATTCTGGTCGTGGCGCTGCAGGTAGGCAGCGGACCGCTCTACCTGGCTGTTGTCCCCGGAATAGGCGTACTGTTCCAGATTGCGGTAGTCGCGCTGGCCGTCGTAGTGGTACAGCGTATTGCGCAGACGGGTGGCGTGGCTCCAGTGGTAATCGGTGATCGATCGCAGCCAGCGCACCCGCTGTTCATAGCGGCCATCGGCCACGTTGTAGTTCTCGAAGCGTCGGCGCCTGTCGATCTTCATGGTGCTGCCACCGGTGTTGAGAACGGGCGAGCCCCAGTAGGGACTGTCCTCCCGGTCTTCCAGGTATTCCAGTGCCAGCGTATGGCTGAGTCTGGATGTCACATCACTGAGCAGTGACAGGGCGATACTGCCGGTCTCGCGCTCGTTGCGGTCAACGTAGCCGTTGCTGTCACCCCGGCTGACATCCAGACGCATGAAATGGCGGCTATCAGCCAGTTCGCCGAGCGCCTGGTTGAATCCCAGCGCCAGCTGCGACTCGTCGAAACGGCCATAGCGCAGGCGCCCTTCCAAACCCTGCGGCTCCCGGCTGGCCAGTTTGCTGATGTAATTGACCGAGCCGCCGACCGCGCCGGCCCCGTGCAGGAAGGATGACGGCCCGCCGAGCAGCTCGATGCGTTCGATCTGCCAGGCATCCACCGGGCGCGTGGCACTGCCGTAGCCCAGATTGATGCCGTTATACAGCTGGGTGATCTGGTTCTGGGTGAAGCCACGGTAGGAAAGAAAGCCACCGTAGCCGGGATTGGCAGAGGCATTGATGCCGGTCATGCCATTGATCACGTCATGGGTGTCCACCGCACCGCGGGCATCGATGACGGCGCGGTCCGCCACGCTGACCGAGGCGGGCGTCTCGCGGGCAGTGAGGTCCAGCCGGGAGCCGGTATTGATGGGCTGATCCAGTTGAACAGCGGACGGCGCACTGACCGGCGCTGCGGCCCGGGCGGATACGGTACTGGCGGGCAGATTCAGGGCGGCATTCTGCGCCCACAGCAAGGGGGCGGCACTGATCCACAGCGCCGCAAGGGAAAGGCGTAGCAACATGCAAGGGCTCCAGCTTGTTTCGACAGGCCCGACCGCGCCGTGGCCTCAAGCCACGGCCCGGTCGGCATCAGTTCAGCAGCAGGAAGTCGAGGGGGGCGCCCGCGGATTGGTCGGAGGCCATCGCAGACGCGGGTGATGTGCTGCGCTCCACGCCGCGAACGGACTAGCCGCCGCAGGCGCCAGCATGGCCAGCAGGCCGAAAAAGGCGGCGAGTATGATCGCGCTGAACGGGCTGGCAAATTCGCAGCCCCCAGCGGCCGAAGAATGGTGGTGGGCATCTGCCTCGGAATCGGAATGCCCATCAGAGTGATGCGCGTGCTGGTCCGCTGCACCGTGCCCGGGGAACACCATCTGACCCGCCCCGTAGGCGCAATGCAGCGCGCTGAACAGGATGCAGCACAGCAGCACCCAGGCAGACAGGTATCGATGGTGGCGGGCTCGCTTCATTCGGCTGTGTTCGACATGTGTTGTCCGGAGACGGACCCCCGAGCGCCCGGCGCCGGCGAACCGTTATCGAAGATGACAGGGTAGCAGCTGATCGCCGGGCGCGCCCCGGCTGATAGTGTCATGCGCATGACAGTCCGCTGCCCGGCCATCAACTAGACTGCCCGGACACGGCATGTCCGCCCCGCCGTCCATCACGCGAATGAACAAGAAGAGGAACGCCCGATGAACGCAATGCAGCCACTACCGGTGCCCGATGTACGTGACCAGGTCTCGCCTGAGGAGTGGCAGACCCGTGTCGACCTGGCCGCCTGCTACCGCCTGGTCGCGCTCAATGGCTGGGATGACGTGGTCTTCACCCACATCTCGGCGAAGATTCCCGGGACCGAGCATTTTCTGATCAACCCCTACGGGCTGATGTTTGAGGAAATTACCGCCTCCAACCTGGTGAAGATCGACCTGCATGGCAACAAGGTCATGGAGTCGCCCTACGAGATCAACCCGGCGGGGTTCACCATCCACAGTGCCGTTCATGAGGCACGCCATGACGCGGGCTGCGTGCTGCATACCCACACCGCCGCCGGTGTCGGCGTTTCCGCGCAGAAGGAAGGAATCCTGCCGATTTCCCAGCAGGCCCTGTTCGTGCTCAGCAGCCTGGCCTATCACGATTACGAAGGTGTGGCCCTGCGTGAAGACGAGAAAGCCCGCCTGCAGCAGCATATGGGCCGCGCCAAGAACCTGGTGCTGCGCAACCATGGGCTGCTCACCTGCGGCCGGGACGTGGCCGAAGCCTACCTGGCCATGCATACCCTGCAGCGTTGCTGCGAGATCCAGATCAATGCCCAGGCCGGCGGCGCCGAGCTGGTGCCGATCCCGCAGAACATTCTGGATGGCGCCATCGAGAGCATGCGCCAGGTCACCCGGGGTGCCGGGGCCAACCTGGCGTGGCCGGCATTGCTGCGCAAGGCACAGCGCGACAGCCCCGGCTTCGACCGCTGATTCACCCGCTGCGCGGCCGCCCTGTCCCGACAGGGCGACCGCGCGCCGGGCATTACCCGCCTCCAGGCATTACACTGTCCCAACGACCATGGCTGGACAGTGCCGATGCAAGTTGAACTGATCGAGATCCGCGACCACTTCAGTCGCTTCGCCCCCTTTGACGAACTGCCGGAAGAGGTGCTGGACGAGCTCAGCTGTCATACCCAGGTGCGCTATTTCAAGGCCGGAAGCTCCATTCTGGAACGCGACGAAGCGATAACCGACCTGCATTACATACGCAGCGGCGCGGTGGAGATATACCGGCGCAGCGGCGAGCTGTACAACCGTCTGGGTGAAGGCGACATTTTCGGTCAGGCCAGTCTGCGCCGCGGCGGGCGGGTACGCTTTCCGGCCCGGGCGCTGGAAGATACGCTGATCTACTTCATCCCCGGGGAGCTGTTCAGTCGGCTCTGTGAACAGCACGACAGCCTCGCCGACTTCGTCGATACCGAAGGCGCCAAGCGACTGCGCATGGCCGCGCAACCCCATGGCCGCGCCAGCGAGCTGGTCAGGGTCAGGGTCAACAAGCTGATCAGCCGTCCGCCGGTGATGCTGGATACCCAGGCCAGCATCCATCGCGCGGCGGCAGTGATGACCGAGCAGAGCGTATCCGCGCTGCTGATCACCGAGCCCGATCCGCTGCAACCGGAACTGCCCCGGGTAGCAGGCATCATCACTGACCGCGATTTCCGCACCCGGGTGGTGTCCGCAGCGCTGCCACCCGAAACCCCGCTGCACAGCATCATGACGCCGGACCCCATCACCCTGCAGATCAATGCTTCGGTACTTGATGCCATTCTCTGCATGCTGCGGCACAACATCCATCATCTGCCCATCCTCAACCGGCGCCGCCCGGTCGGCCTGATCAACCTGGCCGACGTCATCCGCTACCAGTCACAGAGCAGCCTGTATCTGGTCAATGACATCTATAACCGCTCGTCGGTCAGCGAACTGCAGAGCCTGGTGCCGGCCGTACGCGAGACCTTCCTGCGCATGGTCGAGGACGAGGCCAGCGCCCGGATGATCGGCAGCGCCCTGTCGAGCATCGGTCGCAGCTTCATCCAGCGGCTGGTGGACCTGGCCGAGAAGGAGCTCGGCCCCCCACCCGTGCCCTACAGTTTCATGGTGATGGGTTCGATGGCCCGGGATGAACAGCTCATCGTGACGGACCAGGACAATGCCCTGGTGCTGGATGACAGTTTCGATCCGGCGCAGCACGACGACTATTTCCTGCGCCTGGCGACCTTCGTCAGTGACGGGCTGGCCGCCTGCGGATACAGCTACTGCAAGGGCGACATCATGGCTACCAACCGGCGCTGGCGCCAGCCGCTGTCCGTATGGAAAGGCTATTTCCGCGAGTGGATGGAGCGCCCCGACCCCCGGGCATTGCTCAACAGCAACATCTTCTTCGACCTGGAGTCGGTAACCGGTCAGGCGGATTTCATCGAGCAGCTGCGCGAACTGATCGCCACCACGGCCAGCCGCAATGCCCGATTTCTTGCACTGCTGGCACGCAACTCGCTCAACCGGACCCCGCCGCTGGGGTTCTTCCGCACCTTCGTCATGGAACAGGACGGCCAGCAGAAGAACATCATCAACATCAAGGGCCGCGGGACGGCTCCGCTGACCGACCTCATCCGGGTACATGCGCTGGCAATCGGCTCCAGCGCACAGAGCTCCCATGACCGCCTGGACGACATCGCCAGGACCCGGATCATGCCCCCGGAAGCGGTGGAACGGTTGCGCTATGCACTGGAGTTTCTGTCGCTGGCACGCATTCGCCACCAGGCGCTGGATCTTCAGGAAGGGCGGGAGCCGAACAACTACATCGAGCCGGAGAACGTGTCCGCGGCGGAGCGCCACGGGCTCAAGGATGCCTTCCAGATACTCAGCAACGCGCAGAAATTCCTGCGCTTCCGCTACCCGCTCACCGCCGCAGGGCGTCTGCCGTGAATGAGCGTAGACGAACAGACTGGCCGCAGTATATGGCCGACCGCGCGCGCAGCACCAGCCACCCGGCGCTGGCCGCATTCCACAGCACCAGCTGGCCAGATGCCGGGACGCCCCTGAAGGAGCTGCAGCTGGTGGCGATGGATATCGAAACCACCGGGCTGGACGCCCGGCGCCACGCCATCGTCAGCATCGGGCTGGTGCCCTTCACCCTGGAGCGCATATACACCGACCGGGCATGGTATCAGCTGGTTCGCCCCTACGGTGACCTGCTGCCGGAGTCGGTGACCTTTCACCACATCACCCATTCGGATATCCGCCAGGCGCCGCGCTTTGCCGAAATCATCGGGCCGCTGCTTGAACGTCTGGCAGGCAAGGTAGTGGTGGTACATTACCGCAAGATCGAACGCCCTTTCTTGGACGAGGCGGTCAAGCATGCAATCGGCGAAAGCCTGCAGTTCCCTGTGATCGACACCATGCAGATAGAAGCGGACCTGCATCCGCAACGGGACCCGGGCTGGTTCGCCCGGATGCTCGGGAGGCAACCGCTGTCCATCCGCCTGGCCGACAGCCGCAGCCGTTACCGGCTGCCGCTGTATCAGGCCCACCATGCGCTGACCGATGCCCTGGCGACGGCGGAACTGTTCCAGGCCCAGGTGGCCACGCACTTCTCGCCGGACGCCCAGGTCGGAGACCTGTGGTATTGATCACTCAGCGCGGCTCGCTCATCAACCCCTTGATGATGGCCACGCAGCCGGCCAGCAACACGATGGTGAACGGCAATCCGGTGGAAACCGCCATGGCCTGCAGCGCGACCAGCCCGCCGCCGAGCAGCAGCGCGATCGCCAGTACCCCTTCGAGTATCGTCCAGAAAATCCGCTG
Source organism: Halopseudomonas pertucinogena (assembly GCF_014646575.1). Lineage (GTDB taxonomy): Bacteria > Pseudomonadota > Gammaproteobacteria > Pseudomonadales > Pseudomonadaceae > Halopseudomonas > Halopseudomonas pertucinogena. The sequence continues at coordinate 78,305 of NZ_BMNN01000008.1, forward strand.
ACCGACGGGGGCATTGATCTTGCCGCCAGCGGTGATGGCATCGATCACCAGCGAACCCGAGTCGGAGGAGGTGATGAAGAACATGATCACCAGTACCACACCGATGAACGAGGTGATCGCCGACAACGGCAGCTGGCCGAGCATGGCGAACAGCTGCAGTTCAAGGGCCGCTTCCTGTACCCCGGTGAAATTGTCGGTCAGAAGCTGGTCGATCGCGGTACCGCCGAAGGCGGTCATCCACAATACCGACACCACCGACGGCACCAGGGTGACCGCAATGAGGAACTCGCGCACTGTCCTGCCGCGACTGATACGGGCGATGAACATGCCGACAAAGGGCGACCAGCTGATCCACCAGGCCCAGTAGAACGCCGTCCAGCCCTGGCTGAAGTTGGCATCCTCCCGTCCAACCGGGTTGGCCAGCGCCGGCAGGTAGCTGGCGTAGGAACCAAGATTCCTGAAAAAGCCTTCCAGAATACCCAGCGTCGGGCCGAACGTGATGACGAACAGCAGCAGCAGAAAAGCCAGGCCGATATTGATCTTGGAGAGCCGCTGGACCCCCTTGTCCACCCCGGATACCACCGACCACAGGGCTACGGTGATGATAGCGATGATCAGCAGCACCAGGGTCAGGTTGGTGTTGGGTATGCCGAACAGCAGGTTCATCCCCGCCCCTGCCTGCTGCGCACCCAGTCCGAGCGAGGTGACCAGACCGAACATGGTGGCGAATACCGCGAGGATATCGATCACATGGCCAGGCCAGCCCCAGATGCGCTCACCCAGCAGGGGATAGAAGATGGAACGAACGCTCAATGGCAGGCCCTTGTTGTAGGCAAAGATCGCCAGTGACAGCGCGACGATGGCGTAGATCCCCCAGGGGTGCAGCCCCCAGTGGAAGATGGTGGCTGCCATGCCCAGTCTGAGCGACTCCGTCGCATCCCCGGCGGCGCCACCGAGCGGCGCCCAGTCGGTACGCTCACCTGTTGCCCCCACGGTGATGCCCTCGAAGGCGGCCGAAAAATGGCCCATGGGTTCGGCCACACCGTAGAACATCAGGCCGATTCCCATGCCCGCAGCGAACAACATGGAAAACCAGCCCAGATAGGTATAGTCCGGCACGGCTTCCTTGCCGCCGATGCGAACCCTGCCCAGTGGCGAGATCACCAGTGCCAGACACAGCAGCACGAAGATGTTCGCGGCGCTGATGAAGAACCAGGCCATGTTGCTGGTCAGCCAGCCCCGCACCCCGGTGAAGGCTTCGGCGGCCTGGTCCTGCAGGGCCAGGGTAAGCAGCACGAACAGCAGAATGGTACCGGCCGAGATGAGAAATACCTTGCTGTGGATATCCAGGCTGAGGGTGATCTTACCCGAGAAGTTGTCCTGGCCGACCACATAATCGGTGTCGATCAGATTGGCCTCGCCCGAGGGGGCCGGAATGCCATCATCCTGGACTTCCGGCTCATGGATCGGCTTGTCGTTATTCGGGTCGGTCCCCATGTCTGCTCCTTGTATAGCGTTGCGCGCCAGCTCTTACTACTCTAGACGGCGAATCGAGGGTTGCGCCATGGTAACCCAATCAGCGTGCCGGCTGCCTCCGACCCGGGCAGCGCAACCCGCGCCTGCCGATCAGCCGCCCTGGTGCTGCCGTTCGTCAACAGATTCGAGAATACCGACCACATCGGCCGCAGTCATGCGGTAGCTCTTCATCAGCGCCTTGAGCTCGTCTCCGAACTCCCGCGCTTCGCGCAGGCGTTCGGTTTTTCTGTTGGCCTCGAGCTGCGCCAGACTCTCGGCGAGTTTGCGTTCGATTTCCCGAAACGAAGCATTCCTGGTCATGTTCAACCCATTGCAATGCACATGTCTGTGAAAGATTCGCGGCACGGCGCGAAGCAGCAAGAACTTATCCATTAGCGGACAGCCATTGCTCAGACAGATGATGATGTGTTCAGAAGCGAGACACCGTGTACGGTGGAGCTGTGTTCGACCGGCATCCACCGATCAAACGGACCCAGCAGACCTGCTGGAGTTCACGAAGTCTATCATGAAAATTCGTCACGGGCTCAGGGCCCGGCCCAGTCCAGCGCCAGGCCGCTGATCCGGCGCACCGGCTGGGACACCGCCGCCTCGAAGATGCCGCTGCGGGTTTCCCCCAGGCTGAAGTGCGCGCTGGCCCGGGTGATGGCGGTATACACCAGTTCCTTGGTCAACAGCGGACTGCGGCTGTCCGGCAGCACCAGCAGGGCATGGGCGAACTCCGAGCCCTGGGATTTGTGCACGGTCATGGCGAATACCGTTTCCACCTCGGTCAGCCGACTGGGCAGTACGAAGCGTACCCCCCTGGAGCCGTCATTGCGCGGAAAGGCCACCCGCAGCATCAGCCGCTCCTGCTCACCCGGCTGCAGGGCCGGCTCCCGGATCCGCAGGGCGATGCCGATATCGCCGTTCATCAATCCCAGCGAGTAGTCGTTGCGCGTCACCAGCACCGGTCGCCCTTCATACCAGCCGCTGGGCTCGGGCAGCAGACCACGGCGGTGCAGCAGACCGGCGATATGCTGGTTGAGCCCTTCAACACCCCAGGGCCCGCGGCGCAGCGCGCAGAGCACCTGGAACCGGTCGAAGGCCTGCAGTACCTGTCGCGCCCAGTCCTCCCAGACCGGATCCTCGGCGCTTTGCTGTGGCGACGGACGCTGTTCCTGCAGCTGCTGCAGGTAGCTGGCGTAACCCGGCAGCCCATCGCTGCCCAGCAGCAGGCTCGCCCAGGCCGGGTCCCGCTCGCCGCTGAGGCTGTACTGGCGGATATCTCCGTAGCGCTGATCGGAAAGAATCTGCCGGGCGGCAGCCGGATCGGCCCGGTTGACAGCGCGCGCCAGCTGGCCGATACCGCTGTCCGCACCGAAGCGGTGAGAGTGGCGCAGCATCACGGTCTGTTGTGCCAGCCGATGGTGCCGGTCATCCCCCGGCTCCAGGCCGCTGCCGGCAATACTCTGACCGCTGGCCTGCTCCAGCCAGCGGCGGGTTTCCTCGCTGTAACGGCCGGCTTCGGCATCCCGGCACAGATCACCCAGCACCGCGCCCGCCTCCACCGAGGCAAGCTGGTCCTTGTCCCCCAGCAGGATCAACCGGGCCCGGGGCGGCAAGGCGTCGAGCAGACAGGCCATCATCTCCAGATCGATCATCGACGCCTCGTCTACTACCAGCACATCCAGCGCCAGGGGGTTGCCGGCATGGTGGCGGAACCGGCGGGTGTCCGGCAGACTGCCGAGCAGCCGATGCAGCGTGGTGACCTCCCGGGGGATCTGGTCCCGCACCGCAGGGTCGATCTGCAGACTGCCGATCTGGCCACCGATGGATTCGGTCAGCCGTGCAGCAGCCTTGCCGGTGGGCGCCGCCAGGTGAATGCGCAGCGGCTGCCCTGCTTCCACGGCCGGTCCCTGCAACAGGGCGAGCAGGCGCACCACGGTGGTCGTCTTGCCGGTACCCGGCCCGCCGGTGATGATGCTGAACGCGCCGCGCGCCGCCAGCGCACAGGCCAGTTTCTGCCAGTCGGGGTGCTGGCGACTGCCAGCGAAGAGCGCGTCCAGCTGCGCTGGGAGATTGTCCGGCAACGACATGCGGGTAGCCAGCCGCTCCCGCAGGGCTGACGAGACCTGACGCTCATAATTCCAGTAACGACGCAGGTAGAGTCGTGAATCCTGCAGTATCAGCGGTCGGTTCTGCTGGTCGGCACCGGGCCTGGCCACCAGCGAGCTTGCGCTCAGCACCTCGGCCCAGCGGGCTGCGGTAACCGTGCGCAACAGCTCCGATGGCAACCGCACATCATGCCCGGCTTGCTGGCCCTCCGGCGGCAACGAGAGGCTGGCGTCCGGATTGTGCAGGGTTTCAGCCAGGTCCAGACAGACGTGGCCGTGCCCGAGCTGGTGACTGGTGAGGGCAGCGGCCAGCAGCACCAGTGGCTCGGCGTGCGGCTGCATATCGAGCAGGAACTGCACCAGGGCGCGGTCCAGCGCCCGCAGCCAGCCGACCTCGACCCATTGCTGCACCTGGTGCAGCACGGCGTCCAGGTCAGGCTCGGTTACCGACAGGTCGGCCAGCAGGTCCAATTGCATGTCATTGCTCATGTCGCTACCTCTGCCAGCCGCCCGGCAAACAGTTGATCCAGCTGTTCGATCAGCTCCCGGGGCGGGCATTGATGCCACAGCCCACCGCTCTGCCCCTCGCTGCCCCGTACGAACCAGTACAGCGCACCGCCCATGTGCCGGTCGTAGTCATAATCCGGCAGTCGGGCCTGCAGCTGGCGATGCAGCGCCAGCAGGTAGAATATGTACTGGAGATCGTAACGATGTTCCAGCACCGCCGCGGTCATCGCCTCCGGGGTATACGCCTGGGCATCGGTACCCAGCCAGTTGGATTTGTAGTCCACCACGTAGTAACGCCCCCCGTGCTCGAATACCAGGTCGATGAAGCCCTTGAACATGCCGTTCAGGCGGTCACGCATCAGCACGGCGCGGGGCTGGCCGCCCAGCGTGCGCTCGCAGATCAGCTGGTCGACCTGTTGCACATCCACCCGGGCGGCGCTGAACATGAATTCCAGCTCGACCTGGTACTGGCCATCCACCAGATCTGCCAGCGCCAGCCCGGTGCCGGGGACCAGGCCTGGGCGACGCAGCAACCCGGCCAGCCAGTCGGCCAGGCAATCGCTCCATTGCTCCCAGCCACGCCGCACACAGCGCGGGCGCAGACGCTCCCGGCTGAGCTGGGGGTCGGCGAAATGTCCAAAGCCTTCCGCCCCCGCCAGCTCAAGCAAGCCGTGGAGAAAGGTCCCCGGCTGCGGCCCTCGGGGGAAGCGGTGGATGGTGGGCGCTTCCCCGGGTCTGAGGGGCAGAAACTGCGGGCGGCGATCATCGTCTGCCATCTGTGCAGACAGTGGCGAATCCGGCGCATCGCCTCCTGTGACCAGGGCGCTGTAGGAGCTGATCCACCAGGGCTCGAAGGGGGCGTGTCCGGGCGTCCGCTCATGCAGCGCGCTGCTGTCGCCCGGCTCCGGCTGATAATGGCTATCTGCTGCTTCAGGGGCGGGACTGACGGCAACGCCGGGGATGTCCTGCCAGCTGACGAGCCAGCGTGCCAACCCTTCCGTTGTTGCCAGCCGCTCGCCTCCACCCAGCAGCCAGGCTGCGGCTCCCTCATGCAGCACCGACGCCCTGGAATTGCCCCGCCGCAGGTCCGCCAGCCCGAGCCAGCAGGCGTGCCGGGCCCGGGTCAGCGCCACATAGAGCAGACGCAGGTCTTCACCAAGCCGCTCGCGGTCAGCCTGTTGCGTCTGCTCGTCGTCGGGATTCATTACCCAGGTGCTTTCCCCATCGCTGTGCAACCGCACCGGCTCACCCTTCTTCACCGGCCGGCTGTGGGCGATGAAAGGCAGAAACACCAGGGGGTACTCCAGCCCCTTGGACTTGTGGATGGTCACTACCTTGACCAGCTCGGCGTCGCTTTCCAGCCGCAGCACCTGTTCCTCGGCGGCGCCGCCCTGCTGGACCCGGCGGATGCTTTCACTCAGATGCCGGATCAACGCCTGCTCGCCATCGAGCTCCCGCGCGGCCTGCTGCAGCAGCTCGGCCAGGTGCAGCAGATTGGTCAGCTGACGTTCGCCATCGCCCTGGCGCACCAGACGCGCCGGCAGATGAAAATCGTGCATGAAACGATGCAGCATGGGCAGCACGCCCTGCCGCAGCCAGATATGACGATAGCTGCGGAAGCGCTCGACCCACCGCTCCCAGCGCCGCTCGTCCTGATTCAGCTGTTCCAGTTCCGCCCAGCTCAACGCCAGGGTGGCCGTGGCCAGGGCGGCGCGCAGCAGCCGGTCGTTACCGGGGTCGGCACAGGCGCGCAGCCAACGCAGCACGTCCTCGGCCTGCCGGGTGGCCAGCACCGAGTCCTTGTCCGACAGGTACACGCTGCGCACCCCGCGGGCGGCCAGCGCATCGCGGATGGCCTGGGCTTCGCGTCCGGTTCGCACCAGCACCGCCATGTCTGCCGGTCGCACCGGCTGCAACCCGCCTTGCGGATCATCGAATCCGGCATCGCCCGCCTGGCCGGCCTGCAACAACTCGACCATGGCGGTGGCACAACGGGCTGCCATCTCGCGGCGGTAATCCTCTGCGGTGAGCGGTTCTGCCGAGGCGAGGTGCCAGGCGGTCAGTGCCGGAGCCGGCTGCCCGCGTACCGTCCACACCTCGCTGCGCCCTCTGGCGGCCACCGGCAGAAAGGGCAGTGGATTGGGCTCGCCCTGTCCCCCTCGGAACAGGAAGGCGCCGTTATTCCAGCTGGTTTCAGCCTGGCTGAATACGCCGTTGACCGCCTCGACCATGTTCCGGCTCGAACGAAAGTTGGTATCCAGGTTCTCATGCCGTCCGTCCGTCGCTTCGCGCGCCTTCAGGTAGGTATGGATATCCGCCCCGCGGAAGGAGTAGATCGCCTGCTTGGGGTCGCCGATCAGCAGTAACGCCGTATCCGGATCGCTCTGTCCGACCCGGTAGATGCTGTCGAAGATGCGGTACTGCAGCGGGTCGGTATCCTGGAACTCGTCGATCAGCGCTACCGGGAACTGGCGGCGTATCACCTCGGCCAGGCGTTCGCCGTTGGGCCCCTGCAGAGCGGCATCGAGCCGGGTGAGCATGTCATCAAAGCCCATCTGTGCGCGGCGCTGCTTTTCCCGCTCGAAGCGCTGACTGATCCACCAAGCGGCATGCCGCAGCGCTGGCTCCGCCGGGTCCGGCAGCGCGGCCAGCCGCTGCTCCAGGGTGGCCATGTCATCCAATGCCGCACAGATGCCCGGCGGCAGGTCCAGCTCTATGCCTTTCTTGCAGGCATCACGCAGCCCTTCGTGGGTAAAGCGCTTGAAGTGGTCGCCGTTCTTGAATTCCAACTTGCCGACGCCGTCGCACCAGGCCCGCAGCTGAGCGAGACGCGGCTCGTAAATGGACGGCTTGAGCTTGTTGCCGTTGAAGTGGCCGGCTGCGCAGGCCTGTTCATAAAACGCCTGCAGCTCCTCCAGCCATGGTGCCCAAGGCCGTCGGATCTGCTCCAGTTCACTGGCGGCCTGCTGCATGGCACGGGTCAGCAGCTGCTGCAGGTCACCTTCTTCAGGAGCACTGGCGCTGCTCATCCACGGTTTGATCAGCCGTCCCAGCTCATCCGGCTGTTGCCAGTGCTGGCGGACCCACAACAGCGCCTCCCCCTGCAGCGGGTAACAATGCTCGCGCCAGTAATCGCGTACTACTTCGGCCAGCAGGTCGGATTGGTCGGTTTCCAGGGTCTGCTCGAACAGGCTGCCGCTGTCAAACGCGTGTTCGCGCAACATGCGCTGGCACCAGCTGTGGATGGTGGAGACGGCGGCCTGGTCCATCCACTGCCCGGCGATATCCAGCTTGCGTGCAGCAGAGGCGTAGTGAGCCGGGTCGATGTCATCCAGCAGGCCTTGGAGGATGGGGTCTATCTCCTGCAGCTCACCGCGGAATGCCTGTGCCGCCTGCACCAGCCGTGCGCGGATGCGGTCTCGCAGCTCCTGTGTCGCGGCCTCGGTGAAGGTCACTACCAGAATGTCCGGCGGCAGCAGCTCACGGGTGAAGCCGTTGTCCCCGCCATGCCCGAGCACCAGCCGCAGATACAGGGCGGAAATGGTGAAGGTCTTGCCGGTACCGGCGCTGGCTTCGATCAGGCGGCTGCCGCGCAACGGGCAGCGCAGCGCCAGCGGTGTATCACTCATGGCTGTTCTCCCCCGGCGGGACGGATGGTGAGCAATCCGCCCTGTTCGGCATCCAGCAGCGGCTGATAGAGCCGCTGTGCCCACTCCTCGAATTCGCCACTGGCCAGCAGGCTGGCGAAGTCCGGAAAGGTCCGCTGCAGCACCGGGCTTTTGCCCAGCTCGCCCGTGACATATTCCGATCCTTCATAGCAGCCTCGCGCCTTGCTTTCACGCTGGTCTTCCTTCGCGGTCAGATAGTTGAAGGCGGTTTCCGGTACTACCGGCAGCGGCCGGCGCAGGCCAGCCTGCCAGGCACTGAGCCAGCCCGCTGCTATCCGCTGCGCCTGATCCGGGCTGACCGGCGCCATGGCGATGTCGCCATTGGCTCCGACCAGCACGCTGTGCAGAGGGTATCCGCTGGCGGCGGCCAATACATGCACACACCAGTCCATCATCAGCTTGTCCCAGCGCGGGCAGCCCTTCCTGTCCAGCAGCTTGCTGGTAACCAGCACAACCCGGGCCAGCCCGTCACCGGTTGACGGCCGGCGAAGGCCGGCCAAGGCTGATTCAAGCTGCGTCCCGCCGGCGATCCCCTGGCGCAGCAGCAGCGGCTGCTGCTGCAGCTGGTCCCACAGCTGCCATTGCATGCTCAGGCGCTGCAGCTGTTCCTGCAGCGGATCAATCAGCTGTTCCAGCGCCAGCCTTCCAAACCCCGCCAGCGGCAGTTCCCCGCGAGCCTGCAGCCGGGCAGCGGCCTGTTCGAGGCGCCGAGGCCACTCCTGCGGCTCGGCTGCGGTCGCCTGCTCCAGCAACCACTGACTGAGCTGATGCTGCCGCAGACCATCGAGGCCGAAGGGTTCGTCATCTTCGGTGGGGCTGTCCTGCTCGCGCATGAACACCTTGAGTCGGTAGCCAAAGAAGTGCTCCGGGGGATTGCGCAGAAAGCGCTGCAACTGACTGGCCTCGATCGGGCCGTCCTGAACCATGGGATCGAGTTCCACATCGGGTTGTGGATCAGCCATGCCATCATGCAGCACCCGCCATTCCCGGGCGTAACTGAACAGCCGCCCGTCGTCGGAAAAGTATTGCCGGCTGAAGGGTTGCAGCGGGTGTTCCGTGGTCAGCGCTTCGAGCAGGTCACCGCCATCTGCCCGTTGCCAGCCTGCGGCAAGATGGTCTCGCAGCTGACCGATGAGCACCGAGGGCGGCCGCTCGCTGTTGTCGCGGATGCTGCGCCCAACCCAGCTGATGCTCAGGCATTGACGCGCCGACAGCAGCGCTTCGAGCAGCAGGTAGCGATCATCCTCGCGCCGCGAGCGGTCGCCGGGGCGGTAATCCTGTCCCATGAGATCAAAATCCAGCGGGGGCTGCGCCCGGGGATAATCGCCGTCGTTCATCCCCAGCAGGCAGACATGGCGGAACGGGATCGCCCGCATCGGCATCAGCGTGCAGATATTGACTGCGCCCGCGAGAAAGCGCTGACTCAGGGACGACTGACCGACACCTGACAACCAGGCTTCGGCAACCACCGTCAGCGGCAGATTTTCGTCCAGCTCGACTGATTCGCAGAGCTCCAGCCAGCTTTCCAGGCCTTCCTGCAGCTGTGCGAGCAACAACTGGTCCTGCTCGTTGCCGGCGAGAAAGAAGTCTTCCAGCAGGCGGCGAAGGCGCTCGCCCCACTGGCTCGGTGGCGCAGGCTCCGACAAGGCCTGCTCGTGGTAATCCAGCCGTTCGAGCAAAAGACTGAGCGGGCCGACCAGGGCTGCCTCCAGCCCGGCCACCTCCTCGTAGGGTTCGACGCCGCTCCATGCCGCACCGCTACCGCTGGCATAGCCCAGCAGCATGCGGCGCAGACCGAAACGCCAGCTGTTTTCCTCCAGGCCGGTGGGCATTCCTCGGGCCCGCCGACGCTGTTGATCCAGCCCCCAGCGGATACCGGCCCCCTCGATCCAGCGGCGCAGCGTCGGCAGGTCCGCTTCGTTCAGGGCGAAGCGCTTGCGCAGCGCCGGTACATCAAGCAGGTCCAGCACCTCACTGACCGGCAAGCGGCTGTCGGGCAGGCGCAGCAGGTGCTCCAGTGCAATGAGTATCGGCTGCTGGCCGCGCTGGCCCTGGTCGGCCAGAGTGAAGGGGATGTGTCGCGGATCATCGCTGGCGTACTGGCCGAACACCGCCTGAACGTGGGGAGCATAGCTGTCCACGTCAGGCACCATGACAATAACGTCCCTGGGCCTGAGCGCCGGGTCGCGGTCGAAGGCGTCCAGCAGCTGGTTGTGCAGTATCTCCACTTCGCGCTGGGCGCTGTGGGCAATCTGGAAGCGCAGCGAGGCATCGGTCTCGGCAACCGGCGGCCAGAGCGCGCGGGTTTCCGCCAGCGGACGCAGTTCAAGAATGTCCTGTTGCAGCTGCTCCAGCAGGGTATCACCGGCGGGCGGGTCAAACAGGTCCACACGGCCACCATTGATATCGGCAAAGCGCGCTTCGTAGGTGCCGCGCTCATCGTGCTGATCCAGCAGGTTGATGTAGTCCCGCCCCTGCTTTCCCCAGGCGGCCAGCAGCGGATGGGCATGCTGGTGCAACAGGCTGTCGTCCAGCTGGACCGGCACACCGGGACGGCGCTGCTGGCGTCGGTACTGATGCCGCAGCAGGTCCTGATCGGCAACGATATCGCCCCAGTGGTACTGGCAGGGGTTGAGCACCGCCAACAGTACCTGACTGTAGCGGCCGATCACCGCCAGTGCCTCCAGCGTCTGTGCCGGCAGGGAGGAGATGCCAAAGACCACTACCCGTCTGGGCAAGCCCGCAGGACGCCGGTCGGCCCCCAGCATATGCTCGACAAAACGCGGGTGGATCCCGGCCCGGCTGTCGCTCAGGCGCTCGGTACCAACGTCTTCCAAGACCGCGCGCCACAGTGCCGGCTGCCAGCATTCCTGCTCATCCAGCTGGCGCAGCCCGTCCCGGGCCAGGGCGATGCGGTCCTGGCCCCGGGCCCAGTCATTCAGCCAGTCAGCTCGGTAGACCTGATACTGGTCGAACAGGTCCGCCAGCCGCAGAGCCAGCTGATAACGCTTGCGGCAGTCGTGGTCATCGGCAAGGAAGCGTTGCAGCGGGGCAAATTCGGCCTGGTCCAGCAGGCCGGGGAGCAAACGCATGAGACGCCAGCTCAGCGGCTCCTTGTCCAGCGGCGAGGTCTCCGGCACCGCTTCGCGGCCCAGCACCGTGCGATAGGCATCCCACAGGAAGCGCGCCGGCAGTTGCACATCCACTGCCGCTGCGATGCCACAGCCGCCCTGTTCCGGGTCCGCCGCGAGCGCCATCTGCAGCCACTGGGCGATGCCGTTGCTCTGCACCAGCATCACCTCGTTCTCCAGCGGGCGCAGCGGGTTGGCGCGCAGCCAGTCCACTACCAGTTCACGCAGGGTTTCCAGGCGATTGCCATGGATGATCATCAGACCGGGAGCAAGGTCCTGGGCGTCCGGCATGGGCACTCCGTGTATTCAGCTAAGGGAACTGCAGACCACAGCCTACTCTATCTGGCCACGGCGCTGCAGCATCACGCCCCGTGAGCGCCCTCAGACCTGACTGCCGAGATAGCGCCTTTCCCAGGGGCTGATCTCGTCCATGAAGCTTTCCAGCTCCAGCTCCTTGCAGGCCAGATAGCCATCGATGAACTCGGGGGTGAAAAAGTCCGCCGCCACCTCGCTGATCCGCAGCCGGCGAATGGCGCGGTGAACGGTGCAGCTCAGTCGCAGGTCGTCGGGCACATCGAACTCGCGCTGGGCCGGCAGATCCGGCTGCAGTTGACGATCGATGCCGTAAAGCCCCGCAGCGAGGGTGGCTGCGATGGCCAGATAGGGGTTGGCATCGGCGCCGGGTACACGATTCTCCACGCGTCGCGCCTCCGGCTCGCTGTTGGGAACGCGCAGTCCGGTACGGCGATTATCCAGCGACCAGCAGAGGTTGTTCGGCGAGGCGTAGGTATGACAATAGCGCTGGTAGGAATTGACGTTGGGCGCCATCAGCAGGATCAGGTCGCCGAGTCCGGCCTGCAGGCCGCCCAGGTAATGGCGGAACAGCTCACTCGGGCCCTGGGTAGCGGGGTCGGTGAAGATGTTCTGCCCGCTCCGGTCCACCACGCTCTGATGGATGTGCATCGACGAGCCCGGCATGCGCGACAGCGGCTTGGCCATGCAGACGGAGATCAATCCGTGCTTGAGGGCGATCTCGTGCAGCATGAACTTGAACAGAAAGGTCTGATCGGCGATCAGCAGCGGATCGTCATGCAGGAAATTGACCTCGTACTGACTCAGCCCCATCTCATGCAGCACCGCTTCGCAGGGGATACCCAGCGCTGCCATGCCGGCCTTCAGCTCGGCGAAAAAAGGCTGCAGCGCATAGGCCGAGCCCGCGGCGAACGCCTGATTGCCCACTTCCCGGCGGCCATCCAGGCCGACCGGCGGGCGGAACGGCTGCATCACATCGGGGTTGTGCTCAAACAGGTAGAATTCCAGTTCGGTCGCCACCTTCGGCGCCCAGCCCCGGGCCTGGTAGCGCTCGACCACCCGCTGCAGCATGGCGCGGGAGGACAGCCGCGACGGTGTACCGTCCATCTCCAGGGCTTCGCAGACAGCCAGGGCGCGCGGCTCCGCAGTCCAGGGCGTGACATGCAACTGCCCCGGGATGGTGCGCAGCAGAAAATCGCTGTCGTCATACCCGTAGAAGCGAGGCTCGGGATAGTCACCGGTAAGACTCTGCACCAGCACGCCGTGGGCCATCTGCACCCGCCGGCCCTGGCTGTAGGAAGTGGCATTGATCAGCTTGCCGCGCGGGATGCCATTCATGTCGGCAATCACGCACTCGACCGCGGCGATGCCGGCCAGTCGCTCGGATAGCGCAGTGGGTGCGGAGAGGGACGTCATGAAAGAAACCTTGCAGCGACAGCTGATTGCCCGGAAAGGGCACGATATTACCGCATCGTGGCGCCGGAGAATAATCCGGCTCCACCCAGCAGATGAAAAAATCCCCGGGCGAGCCGGGGATTTCTCAAGGGATCAGAGTTTTCAGTAGCTCAGCGCACGATCACCGTCCTCGTCCTTGATCCGGGTCGGCAGGCCGATTTCATTCAACAGGTTGATGAAGGGCTTGCAGTCCAGCTCCTCGACGTTGACCATCTTCTGCACGTCCCAGACGCCCTGGGCGATCAGGATGGCAGCGGCGACCGGCGGCACGCCCGCGGTATAGGAGATGCCCTGGCTGCCCACTTCCTCGTAGGCTTCCTTGTGGTCGGCGACGTTGTAGATGAAGATCTCCTTGTCCTTGCCATCCTTCTTGCCCTTGAGGATGTCACCGATGCAGGTTTTGCCGGTGTAGTTGGGAGCCAGCGAAGCCGGGTCGGGCAGCACGGCCTTGACCACTTTCAGCGGCACCACTTCCAGCCCCTCGGCGGTGGTCACCGGCTGCTCGGAGAGCAGACCCAGGCTGTTGAGCACGGTGAAGACATTTATGTAATGGTCACCAAAGCCCATCCAGAAACGGATGTTCGGCACGTCGAGGTTCTTCGACAGCGAGTGCAGCTCGTCGTGACCGGTCATGTAGCTGGTGCGCTGACCTACGACCGGCAGGTCGTCGGTACGCTTGACCTCGAACATCTTGTTCTGCACCCACTGGCGGTTCTGCCAGCTCCATACCCGACCGGTGAATTCACGGAAGTTGATCTCCGGGTCGAAGTTGGTGGCGAAGTAGTGTCCGTGGTCGCCAGCGTTGATGTCGATGATATCGATATCGCTGACGCTGTCGAAATGCTCCATGCCCAGCGCCGCATAGGCGTTGACCACACCCGGGTCGAAGCCCACGCCGAGGATGGCGGTGACCTTGTTCTCTTCGCACAGCTCGCGGCGCTTCCATTCGTAGTTGGCATACCACGGCGGCGTCTCGCAGATCTTGTCCGGGTCTTCATGGATGGCGGTGTCGAGGTAGGCGGCGCCGGTCTCGATACAGGCCTGCAAGACCGACATGTTAATGAAAGGCGATCCGACGTTGATGACCAGTTGCGACTGTGTCTTGCCAATCAGAGCCTTGGTCGCTTCGATATCCAGCGCGTCCAGGGCATGGGCTTGCAATTCACCGGCAGTCTTCAGACTGCCCTTTTCCCGCACGCTGTCGACGATCTGCTGACACTTATCGACAGTACGCGAGGCGATGTGGATGTTACCCAGTACGTCATTGTGCTGCGCACACTTGTGCGCAACCACCTGGGCAACCCCTCCGGCACCAATAATCAGAACGTTTCTTTTCATTACGTTTCCTCTATACGCCTCCTTGGGCTAGGGTTCTGGCCTCAGGAGAGGCCGCTTTCAAAGTCGTCGTAACCGAACTCGCGCACCACCTCGATGCTGCCATCGAGCTGGCGAACCGCAATGGAGGGCATCTTCACACCATTGAACCAGTTCTTCTTGACCATTGTGTAACCGGCTGCGTCAATGAAGGACAGACGGTCCCCCACCTGCAGCTCGCGGTCAAAGCGGAATTCACCAAAGATATCGCCGGCCAGACAGGACTTGCCGCAGACCATGTATTCATGGGGTCCGTCACAGGGGGCCATTTTCGCCGACTCGCGATAGATCAGCAGGTCGAGCATGTGGGCCTCGATCGAGCTGTCGACAATCGCCAGTTGCTTGCCGTTGTACAGGGTATCCAGCACTGTCACTTCCAGCGAGGTGCTGTTGGTGATGGCCGCCTCGCCCGGCTCCAGATACACCTGCACGCCGTAACGCTCGGAGAATGCCTTGAGCCGTGCACAGAGCCTGTCCAGCGGGTAACCTTCACCGGTGAAATGGATGCCGCCACCGAGACTGACCCACTCCACACGCTTGAGCAGTGAGCCGAAGCGCTGCTCGATCTGCTGCAACATGCTGTCGAACAGCTCGAAGTCACTGTTTTCGCAGTTGTTATGAATCATGAACCCGGAGATCTGGTCCATTACCTGCTCGACCTTCTGCGCATCCCATTCGCCCAGACGGCTGAACGGGCGCGCCGGGTCGGCAATCAGCCAGTCCGAGCTGCTGACCTGGGGATTGAGACGGAGACCACGGACATGGTTGGCAGAGGCGTCAGCGAAACGCTGCAGCTGACCGATGGAGTTGAAGATGATCTTGTCCGAATGGGCCAGCACCTCTTCGATCTCCTCATCGGCATAGGCCACGCTGTAGGCATGGGTTTCACCGCCGAACTTGCGCTTGCCCAGCTTGACCTCGTACAGCGAGGACGAGGTAGTGCCATCCATGTACTGATTCATCAGGTCGAATACCGACCAGGTGGCAAAACACTTGAGAGCCAGCAGCGCCTTGGCGCCGGAGTGCTCGCGCAGGTACGCGATCTTCTCCATGTTGCGCAGCAGCTTGCTCTTGTCGATCAGGTAATACGGCGTCTTGATCATGGTGATGGGCCCTCAGTCAGGTCCGGCGCCGGAGCCGGGTATTGCGCAAACGCGCGATTATAGAGCAAAGGCGGGGGCGCTTGGGGGAAATCTGACCGGACGGGGCGGGCAACACAACGCGCCCGGGTCGGTGCCCGGGCGCGTGTGGATCAGAAGTTGTAGCGCAGGCCGATGGAGGCCAGATCGATATCGGCATCAAAGCCGCTATCGTTGAAATTGTCTGCCACCTTTTCGTAGCGCTCATATTCTCCGACAATTTCAAACTGCGGGGTGAGAGCGAAGGTGGCGCCGATGGCATAAGAGGCGACCCATTCCTTTTCTTCTTCACCCCAGCTCAGGCCGAAAGCCTTCTCCCTGACTTCATATTCCATCTTGTGATAACCGACTTTGCCATAAAGCTTGAAGCGATCCAGCGGCAGGGTCATAACCAGATTCGCTCCGTAACCTTCCGCTGAATCCTCGCCTTTGAAGCCGTTGTCTTTATAGGTCAGCTCCCCCAGATCCACATATTGGAACTCGATCCCGATATAGGGGTTGAGCTGGATGCCAGCGCCGACTTTGAAACCTACGTCCTTTTCGTCCAATGAACCCGCTGTTCCACTGTAGAAGCTGCCGGTGTCGTAATCAGCCTGCCCCACATTACCGAACAGATAACCATTGACCTGATTACCCGCCGCCTGCGCACCGGAGACCATTGCGCCCGAAATCAGTACTGCCAGAAACGTCTTACGCATCATGATTTTTACCTTCCCTAGTGGCCGTCCCCATGACGGCCAATCCCTGCATGCGATGACATGCGCTCAAAATAGTAAATCAGCGCACCAGCAATGTCACCATGCCGCTATTTCGGCATCATATCATCGCAGCGGGATCGTCCATTTCTCCAGCTCGCCAGCGCAGCGTCACGGGGGTATGGGCGTTTACCGCAATCGCATGGGCCACCTGCGGCACGGCAAAACACTGGTCGCCACGGCTGGGCTGCCAGCTGTTGAACTGGGCATGGGTGATGCCTACCTCCCAGAGCTCCTCGGCGTGCCAGCCCAGGGGCGTCAGCTCCAGCCGCACCTCGGCCCCCACCAGGCTGATCGACTCGATCCGAAGCGGCAGGTGGGCGTGGGAAGCCGCCGTGCTCTGCAGGCGCACCTCATGGGAACGCATATAGAGTTGCTGCTGGGCAGCAGCGGGAGCTTCCGGCAGGTGTACCCAGGCCTCACCCTGACGCAGCACTTCACCGTCGGCTTCGCCGGCGAATACATTCACGTTCCCCATGAAATCGAAGACAAAGCGGCTGCTGGGCTGGGCATACAGTTGCTGAGGGCTGTCGATCTGCTCGATGCGGCCGGCACTCATGACAGCCACCTGATCGGACAACTCCAGCGCTTCTTCCTGGTCGTGGGTCACGAACACGCTGGTGAAGTGGAACTCCTCGTGCAGGGTACGCAGCCAGCGACGCAGGTCCTTGCGGACCTTGGCATCCAGTGCGCCGAAAGGCTCGTCCAGCAGCAGGATCTTGGGCTTCATCGACAGTGCCCTGGCCAGCGCAATCCGCTGCTTCTGGCCGCCGGACAGCTGGGAGGGATAACGCTGCGCCAAGTGGCCGAGCTGCACCATCTCCAGCAGGGTTTCCACCCGTTTGCGTATCTCTGCCGCCGGGGGGCGCTGCCTGGCAGGGAGCACATCCAGACCGAACGCCACGTTCTCGGCCACCGTCATGTGCCGGAACAGCGCGTAATGCTGGAACACGAAGCCTACCCGGCGCTCACGTACATGCAGGCGGGTGACGTCCTCGCCCTCGAACAGGATGCGGCCCTCGTTGGCGGTTTCCAGACCCGCGATGATCCGCAGCAGGGTAGTCTTGCCTGACCCGGACGGACCCAGCAGGCCGACCAGCTGCCCGTCCGGCACCTCCAGAGAAATATTCTTGAGGGCTTGGAAAGAGCCGAAGTGCTTGGTGATACCTTCGATGGAAATACTCATCAGCGATTATCCGATAATTCATTCAGGGGGGCACGCTGACGGGCCTGGCGCCACTCCACAAAACTCTTGACGATGATGGTGATCAGCGCAATCCCCGCCAGCAGGGAGGCAGCGGCGAAGGCGCCCACCACGTTGTAATCCTGATACAGCAACTCGACATGGAGCGAAAGCGTATTGGTCTCGCCGCGAATATTGCCGGATACAACAGACACCGCACCGAACTCGCCAACGGCCCGGGCATTTGTGAGCACCACCCCATAAAGCAGTGCCCACTGGATATTGGGCAGGGTGATCCGACGGAACAGCTGCCAGCCGGTGGCGCCCAGCACCACACCGGCTTCTTCCTCTTCGCGCCCCTGTTGCTGCATCAACGGAATCAGCTCCCGAGCGACGAAGGGACAGGTAACAAACACGGTAACCATGACAATCCCCGGCCAGGAGAACATGAGCTGCACGTCATGATTCATCAGCCAGCTGCCGACCCAGCCATTGCTGCCGTACAGCAACAGGTAAAGCAGGCCGGCAACCACCGGGGAAACCGCAAAGGGTATATCGATCAGCGTGATCAGCGCCTTGCGGCCGGGAAACTCGAAGCGGGTGACCAGCCAGGCCAGAAACACCCCGAACACCAGATTGATCGGCACGGTCAGCGCGGCCACCAGCAACGTCAACCCGATGGCGTGTACCGTATAACGGTTGGTCAGGTTTTCCCAGTAGGTGCCCGCACCCGCCGAGAACGCCGTCTCGAAGATCAGAATGAGCGGGATGACCAGCATCAACAGGGTGGTGACCACGGCCAGGGTTATCAGGGTCCACCTCACCAGCGGCTGATCACCGGCCCGCATTTTCTTGCGCTGCATGACCTACCTCCCGTGCAGCCGGCGCAGATACCGCGCCTGCCAGAGATTGATGCCGAGCAGGAGCACCAGCGAGGCCATGAGCACCACCGATGCAATCGCACTGGCAGCGGCGTGGTCGAACTCCTGCAGGCGAACGAAGATCATCAGGCTGGTAATCTCGCTGACGTAGGGCATGTTGCCGGCGATGAAAATGACTGCACCGAATTCTCCCAGGCTGCGGGTGAAGGACAGGCCAACGCCGGTCATCAGTGCCGGCCAGATCGCCGGAAACAGGATGCGGCGAAATACCGTCCAGTCGGACGCACCCAGGCTCACCGCCGCTTCTTCATCCTCCGGCGCCTGATCTTCGAGTACCGGCTGCACTGTCCTCACCACGAAGGGAAGGCTGGTGAAAGACATCGCGACAATGATGCCCAGGGGGGTGAAAGATATCTTCAGGCCCATCGCTGCAAAGAACTGGCCGTACCAGCCATCCTGGGCAAACAGTGCGGCGAGCGTGATACCCGCGACAGCAGTGGGCAATGCGAAGGGCAGATCCACAAGTGCATCCATGATGCCCTTGCCCGGAAAATCGTAGCGCACCAGAACCCAGGCCAGCAGCAGACCTACCAGTGCGTTGATCAGTGCTGCCACGGCAGCCGTCCAGAGCGTGACCTTGTATGAGGCGACCACCCGCTCATCGGTAATGACGGCCCAGTACTGCTCCCAGCCCATGCCTGCGGTATGTGCAATGAGGCCTGTCAGGGGCAGAATCAGAACAACGCTGATAAAAAACAGTGAAATACCGAGGCTCAAAGCAAAACCCGGCAAGACACGCTTGCCGGGCTGGCTCGAACCTCCCGGCAGGAAACCGGAGAGAGATCGATTCATTATGAGGGCTAATTACCGACGTTGAAGTTGGTCAAGTTTACCACCGCTGGCGAAATGTTCCTTCATCACATTCTCCCAGCTGCCACCGATCTGTTCGACGGTAACCAGTTCAAGCTCCGGAAACCTGTCGGCAAACTCGGCCTTGACGGTTTCGTTGTGTACGCGGTTGTAGAAGCCGGCGATCAGTCGCTGTGCATCTTCGCTGTAGAGCCCTTCCAGATAGGCCTTGGCCAGTTCCTCGGTGCCGTTCTGCTTGACGCTGCGATCAACCCAGGTAACCGGGAATTCGGCCATGAAGCTGATTTTCGGCACGACTACCTCGTAGTCTGGATTTTCCGCTGCGATGTTGTTCACTTCAGCCTCGAAGGTCAGCAGCGCATCACCGATGCCACGTTCGACGAATGTAGTGGTCGCCCCACGCCCGCCGGTATCAAATACCGCTACATTGCCGAGGAAGGTGCGCAGGAAATTATCAATCGCCTGCTGATCGTCACCGTAGGTCTTCTGGGCGTAGCCCAGCGCGGCCAGATAGGTGTAACGACCATTGCCGGAAGTCTTGGGGTTCGGCAGCACGGTGCTCACGTCATCGCGGGCCAGATCATCCCAGTTCTGGATGTTCTTCGGGTTACCCTTGCGGACCAGAAACGCCATGGTCGAATAGTAGGGGGAGCTGGCATTTGGCAGCCGCTCGCGCCAGTTCTCCGGAATCAGATTGCCCCGCTCGTGGAGGATGTCCACGTCGGTCACCTGGTTGTAGGTCACCACGTCGGCACGCAGCCCCTGAATAATGGCCTGGGCCTGGCGGGAAGAGCCAGCGTGGGATTGCTTGATCTCGACGGTCTTGCCGGTCTTCTCTTTCCACTGTTCGACGAACAGCTCGTTATAGGCGGAGAACAGCTCACGGGCGATGTCGTAGGAGGAATTGAGCAGCTCCTGGTCGGCGGCCTGGGCGTGACCGATGGAGAGGCCTGCGCTGAGCATCAACGCGCCACCCCAGCGGCTGGCTCTCTTGAACAGGGAAAGGCGAGTTGTCATACATCCTCCGATAGGAACAGCGCTTCAAAAATCGAAGAATGAGCATAACGAAGGCAGGCGCTTATAACAAGAAATGCATTAGAACGATTTACTTAGCATTTAAAACAATAAGACATAAGCAAAAGACGTTAAGAAAAAACCCCGACCTGTTTCCAGATCGGGGTTTTAATTTGATGCTTGACGATGATTCCAATGCTCTATGGTCGTCAAGCAATTCGGTTGCTGCGCGGGGTTGAGTCCTCACAGCGAAAAGGGGGAAAAGTGATAGTTGACTGTCTTGTAATCTCTGTGCCGTTCCTGACTGTCGTTTCTCATGGCAGACCACGACCCGGATTGCTTGGGTGTTATATGGTCAAGCCACACGGGCAATTAGTACTGGTTAGCTCAACGCCTCACA
>NZ_BMNN01000009.1 GCF_014646575.1 Halopseudomonas pertucinogena
GACGTGACCCTGATCGCTCCGATCGCCATGGAAGAAGGCCTGCGTTTCGCGATTCGCGAAGGCGGCCGTACCGTTGGCGCCGGCGTGGTTGCCAAGATCATCGCCTGATGATCTGACACTATGCAGAAGCCCCCGATGATCGGGGGCTTTTGTATTTTGGTTGACACTGGTTTGGCGCATCTGTAAGATTGCGCCTCCCTTGGATGGGCCCGCCTGTTTCCGGGTGTGCTCTGAAAATAGAAGCTTGGAGTTTCTGGTCAAATGCAGAACCAACAGATTCGTATTCGGTTGAAGGCTTTTGACCATCGCCTGATAGATCAATCAACCCAGGAAATCGTGGATACCGCGAAGCGTACTGGGGCTCAGGTGCGTGGTCCGATACCTTTGCCGACGCGCAAAGAGCGTTTTACCGTGCTGATTTCTCCGCACGTCAACAAAGATGCCCGGGATCAATATGAAATCCGTACCCACAAGCGGGTGCTGGATATCGTTCAGCCCACCGACAAGACTGTCGATGCGCTGATGAAACTGGACCTTGCAGCTGGCGTTGAGGTTCAGATCAGCCTCGGCTGATAGCCCCGAACGACGGGGGCTATCCAGCCGTGTAACGCCCTGAAATGGGCGGCCATAGCGGGTAATAGCCCCGTGCACTTAAGAGGTTTACAACATGACTATTGGTGTAGTCGGCCGGAAATGCGGTATGACCCGCGTTTTCACTGAAGATGGTGTTTCCATTCCTGTTACGGTGGTTGAAGTCGAGCCAAACCGTATCACTCAAGTCAAGACCCTTGACACCGATGGCTACTCTGCCATTCAGGTCACCGTTGGCGAGCGTCGCGCAAATCGCGTAACCAAGCCGATGGCAGGGCATTTTGCCAAGGCCAATATTGCTGCGGGCCGCAGCGTATGCGAATTCCGCCTGGATGACGGCGCGGAATACGAAGCCGGTGCAGAAATCAATGTCGGTATTTTCGAAGCGGGCCAGAAAGTAGACGTTACCGGTCAGTCCAAGGGTAAGGGCTTCGCCGGTACCATCAAGCGCTGGAACTTCCGCGGTCAGGACGCCACCCACGGCAACTCCGTCTCCCACCGTGTTCCGGGTTCCATTGGCCAGTGCCAGACCCCGGGTCGCGTATTCAAGGGCAAGAAGATGGCCGGTCACATGGGTGCCGAGCGAGTGACCGTGCAGACCCTGGAAATCGTACGCGTTGACGCCGAACGTAACCTGCTGCTGATCAAAGGCCCGGTTCCCGGCGCGCCCGGCAGCGACGTCATTGTTCGCCCGGCAGTCAAGGCCAAGGGTTAAGGGGGAGTTCTCATGAATTTGAATGTAGCTGGTGCAAGCGCGATCGAAGTATCCGATCTGGCCTTTGCCACCGAGTTTAACGAAACCCTGGTTCACCAGGCTGTTGTGGCCTACATGGCCGGTGGCCGTCAGGGCACCAAGCAGCAGAAGACCCGTTCTGAAGTGTCCGGCGGCGGCAAGAAGCCCTGGCGTCAGAAGGGCACCGGTCGCGCCCGTGCCGGTACCATCCGCAGCCCGATCTGGCGCGGGGGCGGTACCACCTTCGCAGCTCGTCCGCGCAACTTCGAACAGAAGCTGAACCGCAAGATGTACCGCGGCGCCATGCGCTCGATCCTGTCCGAACTGGTACGCCAGGAGCGTCTGGTTGTCGTGGAAAGCTTCGGTGTCGATGCACCCAAGACCAAGGCCCTGGTTGGCAAGCTCAACGAGCTCAACCTGGAAAACGTGCTGATCGTTACCGACAGCCTGGATACCAACCTGTATCTGGCTGCTCGCAACCTGCCTCACGTCGACGTGCGTGATGTTCAGGGTTCAGACCCGGTCAGCCTGATCGCTTATGACAAGGTGCTGATCACCGTGCCTGCCGTCAAGAAGTTCGAGGAGATGCTGGGATGAACCAGGAGCGCATTTTCAAAGTACTGCTCGGCCCGCATGTATCCGAAAAGGCTACCGGCCTGGCCGAGAAGCACAGCCAGATCGTGTTCAAGGTGGATACCACTGCGACCAAGCTGGAAATCAAGAAAGCCGTTGAGCAACTGTTCAACGTCAAGGTCGAGAAGGTTTCGACCCTGAATGTCAAAGGCAAGACCAAGCGAACCGTTCGCGGCCTGGGCAAGCGTAATGACTGGAAGAAGGCGTATGTCAGCCTGCAGCCCGGTCAGGACATCGACTTCGCCAGCGCTGAATAAGAAAGGGGTACATCATGGCAATTGTTAAATGTAAACCTACTTCCGCTGGCCGCCGCTTCGTTGTAAAGGTCGTTAACTCGGACCTGCACAAGGGTGCTCCCTATGCACCTCTGCTGGAGAAGCAAGGCAAGTCCGGTGGTCGTAACAACAATGGCCGCATTACCACGCGTCATCGTGGGGGCGGTCACAAGCAGCACTATCGTCTGGTCGATTTTCGTCGCAACAAGGATGGCATCCCTGCCACCGTTGAGCGCGTCGAATACGATCCGAACCGTACCGCTCATATTGCTCTGCTGAAGTATGCCGATGGCGAGCGTCGCTACATCATCGCCCCCCGTGGTGTTGTTGCTGGCGATCAGCTGATCAACGGTGCCGAAGCGCCGATCAAGCCGGGCAACTGTCTGCCGCTGCGCAACATTCCGGTGGGTAGCACTATCCACGCGATCGAGCTGAAGCCCGGCAAGGGTGCTCAGGTTGCCCGCAGTGCCGGTGCATCCGTTCAGCTGGTAGCCCGTGAAGGTGCCTATGTCACCGTTCGCCTGCGTTCCGGCGAGATGCGCAAGATCCTCGGCGAGTGCCGCGCCACCCTGGGCGAAGCGTCCAATGGTGAGCACAGCCTGCGCTCCCTGGGCAAGGCCGGTGCCACTCGCTGGCGCGGCGTACGTCCGACCGTTCGTGGTGTCGCCATGAACCCGGTCGACCACCCGCATGGTGGTGGTGAAGGGCGTACTTCTGGTGGTCGTCATCCGGTGTCGCCGTGGGGCTTCCCCACCAAGGGTGCCAAGACTCGGTCCAACAAGCGCACAGACAACATGATTGTCCGTCGTCGCAGCAAGTAATAGAGGGGAAACGACGTGCCGCGTTCTCTGAAGAAAGGTCCTTTTATCGATCTTCACCTGTTGAAGAAGGTCGAAACCGCAGCAGAAAAGAACGACCGCAAGCCAGTCAAGACCTGGTCGCGCCGTTCCATGGTTCTGCCGCAGATGGTCGGTCTGACCATCGCAGTACACAACGGTCGTCAGCATGTCCCGGTTATCGTTACCGAAGACATGGTCGGCCACAAACTCGGCGAATTTGCTGCCACCCGTACCTACCGTGGTCACGTGGCAGACAAGAAAGCCAAGCGCTAAGGGGTTAGGAAGATGGAAGTAGCCGCTACAGTTAAAGGCGCCAAACTTTCT
This sequence comes from Halopseudomonas pertucinogena, assembly GCF_014646575.1. Classification (GTDB taxonomy): domain Bacteria; phylum Pseudomonadota; class Gammaproteobacteria; order Pseudomonadales; family Pseudomonadaceae; genus Halopseudomonas; species Halopseudomonas pertucinogena. The sequence goes on from NZ_BMNN01000009.1 coordinate 3,396, forward strand.
GCCCAGAAAGCACGCCTGGTTGCCGACCAGATCCGCGGGAAGAAAGTGGATGAGGCCCTGAATCTGCTGACTTTCAGCAACAAGAAGGCCGCTGATGTCATCAAGAAAGTGCTCGAGTCGGCGATTGCCAACGCCGAGCATAACGATGGCGCAGACGTGGATGACCTGAAGGTCTCCACCGTGTTTGTTAACGAAGGTCGCTCCCTGAAGCGCATCATGCCACGTGCCAAGGGCCGTGCTGATCGCATCATCAAGCGGTCTTGCCACATCACGGTCAAGGTTGCTGACAAGTAGGAGTCGATCATGGGTCAGAAAGTAAATCCGACGGGTATTCGCCTCGGTATCGTTAAACAGCACACTTCGGTGTGGTATGCAGATGGTCGCACTTACGCGGACTATCTGAACACAGACCTGAAGGTACGTCAGTACATCCAGGACAAACTGAAAGCCGCCTCTGTCAGCCGCGTTGATATTCAGCGTCCGGCCCAGACCGCTCGCATCACCATTCACACTGCCCGTCCCGGCATCGTGATTGGCAAGAAGGGCGAGGACGTCGAAAAGCTGCGTCAGGACCTGACCCAGCAGATGGGCGTGCCGGTACATATCAACATCGAAGAAATCCGCAAGCCGGAGCTCGATGCTGGTCTGGTGGCGCAGAGCGTTGCTCAACAGCTGGAGCGTCGTGTGATGTTCCGTCGTGCGATGAAGCGCGCGGTTCAGAACACCATGCGTATCGGTGGCAAGGGTATCAAGATCCAGGTCAGCGGCCGTCTCGGCGGCGCCGAGATCGCCCGTACCGAATGGTACCGTGAAGGCCGTGTGCCGCTGCACACCCTGCGTGCCGATATCGACTACGCAACGGCTGAAGCCCACACCACCTACGGTGTGATCGGTGTGAAGGTTTGGATTTTCAAGGGTGAGGTCATCGGTGGCCAGCCTGAGGAAGTCAAAGCCGTCGCGACCAAGAAAAAAGCTGCTAAGTAAGGGGTACGCACATGTTACAACCCAAGCGTACGAAGTTCCGCAAGCAAATGACCGGCCACAACCGTGGTCTGGCGCATCGCGGCAGTAAGGTGAGCTTTGGCGAATACGCATTGAAATCCGTCAGCCGTGGTCGTCTGACCGCGCGTCAGATCGAAGCGGCACGTCGTGCTCTGACTCGTCACGTCAAGCGTGGCGGTAAAATCTGGATCCGTGTCTTCCCTGACAAGCCGATCTCCAAGAAGCCTCTCGAGGTGCGGATGGGTAAAGGTAAGGGTAACGTCGAATACTGGGTAGCCCAGATTCAGCCGGGCAAGGTCCTGTACGAGATTGAAGGTGTTTCCGAAGAGCTGGCGCGCGAGGCTTTTGCCCTGGCCGCTGCCAAGCTGCCGCTGGCAACCACCTTCGTTAAGCGGACGGTGATGTGATGAAAGCGACAGAACTTCGTGAAAAATCTGCCGAGCAGCTGAACGAACAGCTGCTCACCCTGCTGCGCGACCAGTTCAACCTGCGCATGCAGAAGGCAACCGGTCAACTGGGCCAGAGTCACCTGCTGAAGCAGACCAAGCGTGACATCGCTCGCGTCAAGACCGTGCTGAAACAGAAAGGTGGTAACTGATCATGGCCGAGAACTCTATCGTTCGTACTGTCACTGGCCGTGTGGTCAGCGACAAGATGGAAAAAACCGTTACTGTGCTCGTTGAGCGTCAGGTAAAGCACCCGCTGTATGGCAAGTACCTGCGTCGCTCTACCAAGCTGCATGCGCATGACGAGAACAACGAATGCCGCATTGGTGATCTGGTGACCATTCGGGAAACCCGCCCCTTGGCCAAGACCAAGAGCTGGACCCTGGTACAGATCGACGAGCGCGCGGCGCAAGTCTAAGCCCGCGCGTTTATAGCGGAATTTTCAAGGGTCGGAGAAAGTTATGATTCAGACTCAATCCATGCTGGATGTGGCTGACAACAGTGGTGCTCGTCGTGTCATGTGCATCAAGGTTCTGGGCGGTTCTCACCGCCGCTACGCCGGCATTGGCGATATCATCAAAGTGACCGTGAAGGAAGCGATTCCCCGCGGCAAAGTAAAGAAAGGCCAGGTGCTGACTGCCGTTATCGTGCGTACCCGTCACGGCGTACGCCGTACCGACGGTTCGCTGATCCGTTTCGATGGCAACGCTGCTGTTCTGCTCAACAACAAGAACGAGCCGATCGGTACCCGCATCTTTGGGCCAGTGACGCGTGAGCTGCGCAACGAGCAGTTCATGAAGATCGTTTCCCTCGCGCCCGAAGTGCTGTAAGGAGCCCGGTCATGCAAAAGATCAAACGTGACGACGACGTCATCGTCATCGCCGGTAAAGACAAAGGCAAGCGCGGCAAGGCCCAGAAGGTCCTGGCCGACAACCGCCTGGTCGTCACCGGTGTCAACATTATCAAGCGCCACACCAAGCCGAACCCCATGGCCGGTGTACAGGGCGGTATTGTTGAAAAGGAGGCGCCCATCCACGTCTCCAACGTGGCTATCTTCAACCCTGAGACCAGCAAGGCCGATCGCGTCGGCTTCAAGGTCGAAGACGGTAAGAAGGTTCGTATTTTCAAGTCGACGCAAAAAGCCGTCGACGCTTGAGAGTCCAGGTGCTTACCATGGCAAGATTGAAAGAACATTATCGGAACACGCTTGTTCCGCAGCTCAAGGAAGAACTTGGCCTGCAGAACGTGATGGAAGTTCCGAAGATCACCAAGATCACCCTGAACATGGGTCTTGGTGAAGCAGTGGGTGACAAGAAGGTCATCGAGAACGCACTGGCAGACCTGGAGAAGATCACCGGCCGTAAGGGCATCGTGACCTACTCCCGCAAGTCGATCGCCGGCTTCAAGATCCGTGACGGCTGGCCGATCGGTGTCAAGGTGACCCTGCGTCGTGAGCAGATGTACGAATTCCTGGATCGCCTGCTGTCGATCTCGCTGCCGCGGGTGCGTGACTTCCGTGGCCTGAATGCCAAGTCCTTCGACGGTCGCGGCAACTACAGCATGGGCGTGAAAGAGCAGATCATCTTCCCGGAAATCGATTACGACAAGATCGATGCCCTGCGTGGTCTGGACATCACCTTCACCACCACTGCCCGGAATGACGACGAAGGCCGTGCGCTGCTGCGTGCGTTTGCTTTCCCGTTCCGCAACTAGGAGTCAGCAATGGCCAAAATCAGTATGAAGAACCGCGAGCTCAAGCGTGCTCGTCTGGTTGCCAAGTACGCCGCCAAGCGTGCTGAGCTGAAGGCGCTGGTGGGCAACGTCAATGCATCCGTCGAGGATCGTTGGAATGCTCAGGTAGCCCTGCAGAAACTGCCGCGTGATGCGAGCCCCGTTCGTCAGCGTAACCGCTGCCGCATGACCGGCCGTCCGCACGGTGTATACCGCAAATTCGGTCTTTCCCGCATCAAACTGCGCGAAGCTGCCATGCGCGGTGATGTACCCGGTCTGGTCAAGGCCAGCTGGTAAACAAGACCTTACTTACTCGTTTCAGGAGCACCAAGCCCATGAGTATGCAGGACCCGTTAGCCGATATGCTAACCCGTATCCGTAATGCCCAGATGGCTGAAAAGTCCAGTGTCAGCATGCCTTCGGCAAAGCTGAAGGTGGCTGTCGCCAAAGTATTGACCGAAGAAGGCTATGTAGCCGGTTACGATGTTCAGGGCGACACCAAGCCTGTCCTGTCCATCGAACTGAAGTACTTCGAGGGCAAGCCGGTAATTGAAGAGCTGAAGCGCACCAGCCGTCCTGGTCTGCGTCAGTACAAATCCGCGGACCAGCTGCCCAAGGTCAAGGGTGGACTGGGTGTTTCGATCGTCTCCACCAACAAGGGTGTCATGACTGATCGCGCCGCTCGCGCTGCCGGTATCGGCGGCGAAGTGCTCTGCACCGTATTCTGATAGGGGGTTACGATGTCTCGCGTCGCAAAGAACCCTGTCAAATTGCCACAGGGTGTAGAAATCAAGGTTGACGGTCAGGAAGTGTCGGTCAAAGGCCCCAAGGGTGCCCTGAACCTGAGCATGCATCCGGCCGTTGAAATGATCCAGGAAGAGGGCGAGCTGCGTTTCGCTCCGCGTCCCGGAAGTGTCAATGCAGCCATGGCCGGTACCACCCGTGCACTGGTCAACAACATGGTTGTCGGCGTCAGCCAGGGCTTCGAGCGCAAGCTGCAGCTGGTTGGTGTGGGTTACCGCGCGCAGGCCAAGGGTCAGACCCTGTCCCTGGCGCTGGGTTTCTCCCACCCGGTCGATTATCAGCTGCCGGAGGGCGTTTCCGTGGAAACCCCAAGCCAGACTGATATCGTCATCAAAGGTATCGACAAGCAACTGGTCGGTCAGGTAGCTGCGGAAATCCGTGACTTCCGTCGTCCCGAGCCCTACAAGGGCAAGGGTGTTCGCTACGCCGATGAGATCGTGCGTCGTAAAGAAGCCAAGAAGAAGTAGGGCATAGAAAATGAGCGATAAAAAAGTTATTCGTCTCCGTCGCGCTCGTCGTTCGCGTCTGAAACTGCGCGAGCTCGAAGCCGTACGTCTGTGCGTGTACCGTTCTTCGCAGCACATGTACGCGCAAGTGATCTCCGCCGATGGTTCCAAGGTTCTGGCCAGCGCCTCCACTCTTGACGCCAGCCTGCGCGGTGGCAACACCGGCAATGCTGAAGCCGCCAAGAAAGTGGGACTTCTGGTTGCCGAGCGTGCCAAGGCCGCCGGTGTAACTCAGGTCTCCTTCGACCGTTCCGGCTTCAAGTATCATGGCCGCGTGAAAGCGCTGGCCGACGCCGCTCGTGAAGGCGGGCTGGAATTCTAAGGGTAGAGCTATGGCTAATTTCGATCAAAAGCGTGACGAAGGTTACATTGAGAAGCTGGTTCAGGTTAACCGCGTCGCCAAAGTAGTTAAGGGCGGTCGGATCTTTGCCTTCACAGCGCTGACGGTAGTCGGCGATGGCAATGGTCGCGTGGGCTTCGGTCGTGGCAAGGCGCGTGAAGTGCCCGCCGCCATCCAGAAGGCCATGGAAGCCGCACGTCGTAACATGATCCAGGTGGATCTGAATGGCACCACCATTCAGTACCCGCTGCGGGCTGCTCATGGTGCCTCCAAGGTGTTCATGATGCCGGCCTCCGAAGGTACCGGTGTCATCGCCGGTGGCGCGATGCGCGCTGTTCTGGAAGCCGCTGGCATCCACAACGTACTGGCCAAATGTTACGGTTCCACCAACCCGGTCAACGTCGTTCAGGCTACCTACAAGGGTCTGAAGTCCATGCAGTCTCCCGATTCCGTGGCGGCCAAGCGTGGCAAGACCGTTGAAGATATCGTGGGGTAAGCTGACATGGCTAATGCAAAAATCAAAGTCACCCAGTACAAGAGCGTGATCGGTCGTCTGCCGAGCCACAAGGCCTGCATCCAGGGCCTGGGCCTGCGCCGCATCGGTCACACCGTGGAAGTCGAAGATACGCCTGCCGTGCGTGGGATGATCAACAAGGTCGCCTACATGGTGCGGGTTGAGGGTTAAGACATGAAACTGAATGATCTGCGTTCCGCGCCCGGCGCACGCCCAGCCAAGCTGCGCGTCGGTCGTGGTATCGGCAGCGGCCTGGGCAAGACTGCCGGCCGTGGCCACAAGGGTTTGACTTCGCGTTCCGGCGGTACCGTCGCTCCTGGTTTCGAGGGTGGTCAACAGCCGTTGCACCGCCGTCTGCCCAAGTTCGGCTTCGTATCCCGCATTGCGATGGTCACCACGGAAATCCGCACCAGCGAGCTGAACAAGCTGGATGTGGACGTCATCGATCTGCAGGCGCTGAAAGATGCCAACATCATCGGCGGCAAGTACGAGCGCGCGAAGGTGGTTCTGTCCGGAGAAGTAACCAAGGCGGTTACCATCAAGGGCCTGAAGGCTACCAAGGGTGCCCGTGCAGCAATCGAAGCAGCTGGCGGCAAGATCGAGGAATAAGGACTACATGGCTAAGCAAGGTGCTCTCTCTGGAATGAATCAAGGCGGCCTGAGCGAACTCTGGGGCCGCTTGCGGTTCCTGTTCCTGGCAATCATCGTTTACCGGATCGGTGCTCACATACCGGTACCCGGCATCAACCCTGATCGCCTGGCTGATATGTTCAGACAGAACGAGGGAACCATCCTTAGCCTGTTCAACATGTTTTCCGGTGGTGCCCTGGAGCGGATGAGTATCTTCGCTCTGGGGATCATGCCGTATATCTCTGCATCGATCATCATGCAGCTGATGACGGCAGTCAGCCCGTCACTGGAGCAGTTGAAGAAGGAAGGCGAGTCCGGCCGCCGGAAGATTGCCCAGTACACGCGTTATCTGACGCTGGTGCTGGCCTTCATCCAGGCGGTGGGCATGTCGGTGGGTCTGGCCAGTCAGGGGGTGGCATTCCATACGGGGTTCGGCTTCTATTTCATAGCGGTCACCACCTTTGTATGCGGTGCCATGTTCATGATGTGGCTGGGCGAGCAGATCACCGAGCGGGGTATCGGCAACGGTATCTCCATGCTGATCTTCGCCGGTATCGTTGCCGGTCTGCCGAGTGCTATCGGCCAGTCCTTCGAGTCGGCTCGGCAGGGTGATATCAATATCTTCGCCCTGATCGTGATCGGTTTCCTGGCGGTGGCCATGATCGCCTTCGTGGTCTTCGTCGAGCGCGGGCAGCGGCGGATTACCGTCAACTATGCCAAGCGTCAGCAGGGCCGCAAGGTGTTCGCGGCTCAGACCAGCCATTTGCCGCTCAAGGTCAACATGGCAGGTGTGATTCCGGCGATCTTTGCCAGCAGTATCCTGCTGTTCCCGGCATCGCTGGGTACCTGGTTCGGCCAGGGCGAGGGCATGGAATGGCTGCTGAGCATTACCCGTCAGCTGGAAACCGGGCAGCCCCTGAACATCATCCTGTTCAGTGCAGGGATCATTTTCTTCTGCTTCTTCTATACAGCGTTGATGTTCAACCCCAAGGATGTTGCAGACAATCTGAAGAAGTCCGGCGCGTTCATTCCGGGTATTCGCCCGGGTGAGCAGTCCGCTCGCTATATCGATGGCGTGCTGACCCGCCTGACCATGTTCGGTGCGTTGTACATGACTGCGGTGTGTCTGTTGCCGCAGTTTCTGATGGTATCGGCCAACGTGCCGTTCTATCTGGGTGGTACCTCGCTGCTGATTGTTGTTGTGGTTGTGATGGACTTCATGTCCCAAGTACAATCGCACCTCGTTTCACAGCAGTACGAGTCTCTTTTGAAGAAATCGAACCTGAAGGGTTACGGCAGCGGCATGCTGCGCTGATTTTTCAGGATTGGAGAACGATATGAAAGTTGCAGCATCAGTCAAGAAGCTTTGCCGTAACTGCAAGGTAATCCGTCGCAACGGTAGCGTACGGGTAATCTGCAGCGCTGAGCCCCGTCACAAGCAGCGCCAGGGTTGATATTCCAACCCTGTACTGATTGAAGACTACGTCTCAGGATAACCGCCACCCGGTCAGTCAATGGCCGGGTGGTTGATTTTTTTATTTGTTAGCGCTACCCTACTGCACCCTTTTTCTCGCAACCTGGTTGTGTTGGGTTGAGTCAGGTAGCTGTCAGACGGAGTAAATTTGGATGGCCCGTATTGCAGGCGTCAACATCCCGGATAACAAGCATGCTGTTATCTCTCTGACCTATATCTTTGGTATCGGTCAAACCAAGGCACAGCAGATCTGTGCCGCCGCTGGCATCGAGCCCAGCGTCAAGATCAAGGATCTGAGCGAGGAGCAGATTGATCTGCTGCGTAACGAGGTTGCCAAGAACAACACCGAAGGTGACCTGCGCCGCGCGATCAACATGAACATCAAGCGTCTCATGGATCTGGGTTGCTATCGTGGTCTGCGTCATCGTCGTGGTCTTCCGGTTCGCGGCCAGCGTACCAAGACCAACGCCCGTACCCGCAAGGGTCCGCGCAAGCCGATCCGTAAGTAATCGCGAAGGAATATACAGATATGGCTAAGCCTGCTGCTCGTGTTCGTAAGAAAGTAAAAAAGACGGTGGTTGATGGGATCGCCCACATCCATGCGTCTTTCAACAACACCATCATCACCATCACCGACCGTCAGGGCAATGCTCTGAGCTGGGCGACTTCCGGTGGTTCCGGGTTCCGTGGTTCGCGTAAAAGCACCCCGTTTGCTGCTCAGGTAGCAGCCGAGCGTGCTGGTCAGGCCGCGCTGGAATATGGTCTCAAAAACCTCGACGTTAATGTGAAGGGCCCTGGCCCGGGTCGTGAATCCGCAGTGCGTGCGCTGAACTCTTGTGGTTACAAGATCAGCAGCATCACCGATGTCACACCTATCCCACATAACGGCTGTCGCCCGCCCAAGAAGCGCCGCGTGTAATCAGGAGACGGTAAAATGGCTAGATATATTGGTCCCAAATGCAAGCTGTCTCGTCGCGAAGGCACTGACCTGTTCCTCAAGAGCGGTGTTCGCGCTCTGGACTCCAAGTGCAAGCTGGAAAGCCCTCCGGGTGTGCATGGTCAGCGTCGCGGCCGACTCTCCGAGTACGGTACCCAGCTGCGCGAGAAACAGAAGGTTCGCCGCATCTACGGCGTTCTGGAGCGTCAGTTCAGCAACTACTACAAGGAAGCTGCCCGTCTGAAGGGTGCTACCGGTGAGAACCTGCTGCAACTGCTCGAGCGTCGTCTGGACAACGTGGTCTACCGCATGGGCTTTGGCGCTACCCGTGCCGAAGCGCGTCAGCTGGTATCCCACAAGGCAATCAGTGTCAACGGCAAGACCGTGAACATCGCTTCCTACCTGGTTTCCCCGGGTGACGTGATCGCCGTTCGCGAAAAAGCCAAGAACCAGCTGCGCATCAACGGCGCTCTGGAACTGGCGGCCCAGCGCGGCCAGGCAGAATGGCTGCAAGTAGATGCTGCCAAGAAGGAAGGTGTCTTCAAGAGCCTGCCCGCACGGAGTGATCTGTACGCCGACATCAACGAAAACCTGATCGTCGAGCTCTACTCCAAGTAAGCGATAGTCAGCAAAAGGTGCCTTTCATGCAAAATTCGGTTGCCGAGTTTCTTACCCCACGTCATATCGACGTACAGGAAGCCTCGCCCACGCGTGCCAAGATCACTCTTGAGCCGCTGGAGCGTGGCTTCGGTCATACCCTGGGCAATGCGTTGCGGCGCATCCTGCTCTCCTCCATGCCCGGTTGTGCCGTGGTAGAGGCGGAAATCGATGGCGTTTTGCATGAGTACAGCGCCATTGAAGGCGTCCAGGAAGATGTCATCGAGATCCTGCTGAACCTGAAGGGTCTGGCAGTCAAGATGCATGGTCGTGACCAGGTTACCCTGACCCTGTCCAAAAAGGGCGCGGGTGCCGTCACCGCTGGCGATATCCAGCTGGATCACGATGTGGAGATCGTCAATCCCGATCACCACATCGCCACGCTGTCCGCCAACGGCGCGCTGAACATGAAGCTGGTGATTGCCCGCGGTCGTGGCTACCAGCCCGCCGATGCGCGCCAGTCCGATGAAGACGAAAGTCGGTCCATCGGCCGTCTGCAACTTGACGCGACTTACACGCCGGTTCGCCGTGTGGCGTATGTTGTGGAGAACGCGCGGGTTGAACAGCGTACTGACCTGGACAAGCTGGTCATTGACCTGGAAACCAACGGTACGCTGGACCCGGAAGAGGCGATTCGTCGCGCTGCTACCATCCTGCAGCACCAGCTGGCGGCCTTCGTTGACCTGAAGAGCGATCAGGAGCCGGTAGTAGAGCAGCAGGAAGACGAGATCGATCCGATCCTGCTGCGCCCGGTTGACGACCTGGAGCTGACTGTTCGTTCGGCCAACTGCCTGAAAGCAGAAAACATTTACTATATTGGCGATCTGATCCAGCGTACCGAAGTGGAACTGCTGAAGACCCCGAACCTGGGCAAGAAGTCCCTGACCGAAATCAAGGACGTTCTGGCTTCCCGTGGTCTGTCACTGGGTATGCGTCTGGACAACTGGCCGCCTGCTAGCTTGAAGAAGGACGACAAGGTTAACGCCTGATCGTCTGACACCGAGGAATTGAGAGATGCGTCATCGTAAAAGTGGTCGTCACCTGAGTCGGACCAGCTCGCACCGCAAGGCCATGTTCCAGAACATGGCGGTGTCGCTGTTCGAGAACGAACTGATCAAAACCACTCTGCCCAAGGCCAAGGAATTGCGCCGCGTTGCAGAGCCGCTGATCACCCTGGCGAAAGAAGACACCGTAGCCAACCGCCGTCTGGCGTTTGACCGCACCCGCAGCAAGGAAGCTGTAGGCAAGCTGTTCAACGACCTGGGCAAGCGCTACGCAGACCGTCCCGGCGGCTATGTCCGTATCCTGAAGTGCGGTTTCCGTGCTGGCGATGCGGCTCCCATGGCCTATGTGGAACTGGTTGACCGCCCCGAACTGGCTGCTGCTTCCGAAGAGTAACAGCGGTTGGTTCAGAAAAACCGGGCCTTGGCCCGGTTTTTTATTGCATCAATAAAACCTATCGGCTCACTTGATCCAAGTCATTGGGGCTATATCTGCGCTTCGCCTATGATCTTCCCAACACCACCGGGAGCGACCGCTGGTGATCGAATCGATCCAGGAGATACGCGATGACAGACAAGCCCAGACTCACCACAGTAGCCGGTGCGCCGGTAGCTGAAAACCAGAACGTCATGACCGCAGGTCCCCGTGGCCCCATGTTGCTGCAGGATGTGTGGTTCCTTGAGAAGCTGGCCCACTTCGACCGCGAGGTCATCCCCGAGCGGCGGATGCACGCCAAGGGCTCCGGTGCGTTTGGCGAGTTCGTTGTAACCCATGACATCACTCCTTACACCAAGGCGCGGCTTTTCTCCGAGGTCGGGAAACGTACCCCGATGTTCGCTCGATTCTCCACCGTGGCCGGTGAGCGCGGCGCGGCTGATGCCGAGCGTGATATTCGCGGTGCTGCGCTGAAGTTCTACACCGAGCAGGGCAACTGGGATCTGGTAGGCAATAACACCCCGGTGTTCTTCTTCCGAGACCCGCTGAAATTCCCCGACCTGAACCACGCGGTCAAGCGCGACCCGCGCACCAACATGCGCAACGCCAACAACAACTGGGACTTCTGGACCGGCCTGCCGGAAGCGCTGCACCAGATCACCTATGTGATGGGCGATCGGGGTATTCCCGCTGGCTACCGCAACATGCACCTGTTCGGTTCGCATACCTACAGCTTCATCAGCGCGGATCACAAGCGCTACTGGGTCAAGTTCCACTTCAAGACCCAGCAGGGCATCAAGAACCTGACTGACGAGCAGGCGGCAGCGGTAGTAGCCAACGATCGGGAAAGCTCCCAGCGTGACCTGTATGAAGCCATCGAGAACGGCGACTTCCCGCGCTGGACCATGTACGTGCAGATCATGCCCGAGGAAGAAGCAGCGACCTATCGCTTCCATCCCTTCGATCTTACCAAGGTATGGTCGAAGCAGGACTACCCGCTGATCGAGGTGGGCTACATGGAGCTTAACCGCAACCCGGGCAACTATTTCCAGGACGTGGAGCAGGCCGCCTTTACCCCGGCCAACGTGGTGCCCGGCATCAGCTTCTCGCCGGACCGGATGCTGCAGGGTCGGTTGTTCTCCTACGGTGATGCACAGCGCTACCGTCTGGGTGTGAACCACCACCAGATCCCGGTGAACGCACCGCGTTGCCCGGTACACAGCTACCACCGTGACGGTGCCATGCGGGTGGACGGCAACCACGGCAGCCGCCTGCACTACGAGCCGAACACTTATGGCGAATGGCAGCAGCAGCCCGACTTCAGCGAGCCGCCGATGGCGCTGGAAGGTGCGGCAGCCCGTTACGATTATCGCGAGGAAGATAGCGACTACTTCACCCAGCCGGGCAATCTGTTCCGCCTGATGTCGGCAGACGAGCAGCAGCGTCTGTTCCAGAACACGGCGCGGGCGATGAATGGCGTGGAGCGCCATATCATGATTCGCCACATCACCCACTGCTACAAGGCCGACCCGGATTACGGCAAAGGTGTTGCAGCAGCGCTGCGAGTACCGATGTCTGAAGTGCCGGTCTGATAACGCCGGCGGTTGGAACGGCCCGCGACGTGGTACAAGTCGCGGGTTTTTTGTATTTGCTTTTGGAGGGTACGTTGACGCAGCCTGAGCTGGAGTGTCTGTGCAAGCCTATACGCTGGTACGACCCTGCTACGACACGCCGTGAATACTTCCCTGTAGGCTCGTTGATGACATCCCTGTCATCAAACGGTCGTATCAGGGTCGTACCAACGCAACGGCGGGAACGTCTGAGCTGCTGATGGTTTTCTTACAGCGGCTCGGAGTTTGCTGGCGGGTTGGGCTGCAGGGTTGTGCCGACCGTCGGTTTTCAGGGATGAAAACCGCGAGCCTACAGGGACGTATTCACGGCGTGTCGGCACGGCCCTGCAGCCCAGCACGGCCTTACACGTCTGTCAGCCGGCATCCATATGGCTGTTGAGAAGCTACCAATCAAGAAAAAGCCCCTGACACGTCACCGCAGCAAGGGCTTTTTATACAGCTGATCGAGCAATCAGAACGCCGGCACCACAGCACCCTTGTACTTCTCTTCGATGAAGGCCTTCACCTCGTCGCTCTGCAGCGTGGTTACCAGCTTTTCCACGGCTTCGTCGTTCTGGTTCTCGGAGCGGGTCACCACGATATTGGCGTAGGGGGAGTCTTCGCCCTCGATGGCCAGCGCGTCCTCGGTGGGGTTCAGGCCGGCTTCCAGGGCGTAGTTGGTGTTGATCAGCGCCAGATCCACCTGATCCAGTACGCGGGGCAGGGTAGCGGCTTCCAGTTCCCGGATGCGGATGTTGTGCGGGTTGTCCGCGATATCCCGGGGGGTGGACAGGATATTGGTATTGTCCTTGAGGGTAATCACACCAGCTTTTGCCAGCAGCAGCAGGGCGCGCCCGCCGTTGGTGGCATCATTCGGGATGGCAACGGTGGCACGCTTGGGCAGGTTGTCCAGCGAGTCCAGTTTGCTGGAATAGATGCCGAAGGGCTCCACGTGCACATTGGCCACGCTGACCAGATCAGTGCCGCGGCCCTTGTTGAACTCGTCGAGGTACGGCTTGTGCTGGAAGAAGTTGGCGTCCAGGCGGCCTTCAGCCACCTGCAGGTTGGGCTGAACGTAGTCAGTGAACACCTTGATATCCAGTTCCACGCCCTGTTCGGCCAGGCCGGGTTTGACGAACTCGAGCAGCTCGGCATGGGGGACGGCGGTGGCGGCGACGCTGAGCTTGTCTGCAGCATGGGCGCCGAAGGCGGTGGCCAGGGCCAGAACAGCTACGATCTTTTTCATGGGTTGCTCCGAAGAAATCAGCTATTTGTTATTTACGGGAATAGTGGACAACCAGACGGTCGCCGATACTTTGCAGAATCTGCACCAATACCAGCAGTAATACAACGGTTACCACCATCACGTCAGTCTGGAAGCGCTGATAACCATAGCGGATGGCCAGATCCCCCAGGCCGCCACCGCCGACCACGCCGGCCATGGCGGTGTAGGACACCAGGGTGATGGCGATGACCGTGATCGCGGCAATGATGCCGGGCCGGGCCTCGGGCAGCAGGGCGCGGGTAATGATCTGGCCGGTTGTCGCGCCCATCGACTGGGTCGCTTCGATGATGCCGCGGTCGACTTCACGCAGCGCCGTTTCCACCAGCCGCGCAAAGAACGGGGTGGCGCCCACCACCAGCGGAGGGATGGCCCCGGCAACCCCGAGTGACGTGCCCGTGATGAACTTGGTCAGCGGAATCATCACGATCAGCAGGATGATGAAGGGCAGTGAACGCAGGGCGTTGACGATCAGCGACAGCACCGCATACAGGCCGTTGCGCTGAAACATCTGCCGAGGCCCGGTGAGAAACAGCAGAATGCCCAGCGGCAGGCCGAACAGTACGGTGAAGAACAGCGAGCCGCCCAGCATCAGCAGGGTGTCCAGCGTGGCGATCCAGATGTCGTACCAGTCGATGTTGGTGAACAGGTCGGTCATGGCCGCAGTACCTCCACATGTACGTTAGCCGCGGCCAGTTCGGCCATGGCCTTCTCCACGTCGCCGCCAATCAGGGCCAGCGTCAGCTGGCCGCAGGGCAGGTCGCGGATCCGGTCGATACGCCCGGCCAGGATGCTGTAATCCACGCCGCTGGCCCGGGCCACCTGGCCGAGCAGCGGCGCGAAGGTTGATTCGCCGAGGAAGGTCAGGCGCAGAATGCGCCCGGGCACATGGGCGAAATCCTCGGCCTGCTGCTCGTCGCTCTCGTCATCGAACACGAAGCTGCGGGTGGTGGGGTGCTGCGGATGCAGGAAGACGTCGGTGACCTTGCCCTGCTCGACGATATGGCCGCCGTCCATCACCGCCACCTGGTCGCAGACCCGGCGGATCACATCCATCTCGTGGGTGATCAGCACTATGGTCAGCTTCAGCTCCTGATTGATTTCCGCCAGCAGTTGCAGCACCTGGCGGGTGGTATGGGGGTCCAGCGCGCTGGTGGCCTCGTCACAGAGCAGGATGCTCGGTTCGGTGGCCAGCGCCCGGGCAATGCCGACCCGCTGCTTCTGCCCGCCGGACAGTTGCGCCGGATACTTGTTGGCGTGTTCGCTCAGGCCGACCCTGGCGAGCAGCGCCTTGACCCGCTCGCTGATCTGCCGCCGATCATGGTTGCCGGCCAGCCGCAGGGGCATGGCCACGTTATCCGCCACAGTGGCCGAAGACAGCAGGTTGAAATGCTGAAAGATCATGCCCACACGCTGGCGTAGTCGCCGCAGCCCCTGAGCGTCCAGCGAGGTGACATCCTCGCCGTTGACGAAGATGCTGCCGCTGCTCGGTTCTTCCAGGCGGTTGATCAGGCGCAGCAGGGTGCTCTTGCCCGCGCCGGAGTGGCCGATGATGCCGTACACCTGTCCGGCCTCGATGGTAAGGTCAGTTGCATGCAGCGCGGGTATGTCCCGCCCGGCCACATGATAGGCCTTGGTTACCTGCTGAAATTCGATCACATCCGTTCTTCGCAGTCAGAAAGTGGTTGGGCGGCCGGTGGGCCGCATTAAATCAGGACGCCCGGTCCCGCTTCAGCAGCGGTCCGAGGAACTGGCCAGTGTAGGACTGGGACGCTTCGGCGATCTGCTCCGGTGTTCCGGCGGCAATGATCTGGCCACCCCGGGAGCCACCCTCCGGGCCAATGTCGACAATCCAGTCGGCGGTCTTGATGACATCGAGGTTATGCTCGATCACCACCAGGGTGTTGCCATGGTCACGTAACCGGTGCAGCACATCCAGCAACTGCTGGATATCGGCGAAGTGCAGACCGGTGGTCGGCTCATCAAGGATGTAGAGCGTCTTGCCGGTGTCGCGCTTGGACAGCTCCCGGGCCAGCTTGACGCGCTGGGCCTCGCCGCCGGACAGGGTCGTGGCGGGCTGACCCAGACGCACGTAGGACAGGCCCACATCCATCAGCGTCTGCAGCTTGCGGGCAAGCGCCGGCACCGCATCGAAGAACTCGCGGGCCTCCTCGATGGTCATCTCCAGCACCTCGTGGATGTTCTTGCCCTTGTACTTGATCTCCAGCGTCTCGCGGTTGTAGCGCTTGCTCTTGCACACATCGCAGGGCACGTAGATATCCGGCAGGAAGTGCATTTCCACCTTGATCAGGCCGTCGCCCTGACAGGCCTCGCAGCGTCCACCCTTGACGTTGAAGGAAAAGCGACCGGCCTTGTAACCACGGGAGCGGGCCTCCTGGGTGCCGGCGAACAGATCGCGGATCGGCGTGAACAGCCCGGTATAGGTAGCCGGGTTGGAGCGCGGTGTGCGGCCGATGGGGCTCTGGTCGATATCGACCACCTTGTCCAGATGCTCCATGCCATCGAAGCTGTCGTAGGGTGCTGCGTCCAGCGTGGTGGCGCCGTTCAGCGCGGTGGCGGTGATCGGATACAGGGTATTGTTGATCAGTGTCGACTTGCCCGAGCCGGATACCCCGGTCACGCAGGTGAACAGGCCGACCGGAATCTCCAGGTTGACCTTCTGCAGGTTGTTGCCGCGGGCGCCCTTGAGGCGCAGCCACTTGTCCTTGCTCGGCGGGTTGCGCTTGGCCGGGACAGCAATCTTCTTCGTGCCGGACAGGTACTGACCGGTCAGCGAGTTCGGGTCATCCATCACCTGTTGCGGCGTGCCATGAGAGACGATCCTGCCGCCGTGCACACCCGCGCCCGGGCCGATGTCGACCACGTAGTCGGCCAGGCGGATGGCGTCCTCGTCATGCTCCACCACGATCACGGTGTTGCCCAGATCGCGGAGGTGGATCAGGGTGCTCAGGAGTCGCTCGTTATCGCGCTGGTGCAGCCCGATGGAGGGCTCGTCGAGGATGTACATGACGCCGACCAGCCCGGCGCCGATCTGGCTGGCCAGACGGATGCGCTGGGCTTCGCCGCCGGACAGGGTATCGGCGCTGCGATCCAATGCGAGGTAGTCCAGCCCGACGTTGACCAGGAACTGCAGGCGCGCGCGGATTTCCTTGAGGATCTTCTCGGCAATCTCCCCGCGGCTGCCGGGCAGGCTGAGCTGTTCGAAGTATTCCGCGGCAGCGCCGACCGGCAGGGTGGTGAGACCCGGCAGGTTGCGGTCATCGATGAACACGTGGCGCGCCTCGCGGCGCAGCCGCGTGCCGCTGCAGTCGGGGCAGGGCTGGGTGCTCAGGTACTTGGCCAGTTCCTCGCGCACGCTCTGGGATTCGGTCTCCCGGTAGCGACGCTCCAGATTCGGCAGGATGCCCTCGAAGGGATGTTCGCGCCTGACGATATCGCCCCGGTCGTTGAGATAGCGGAACGGGATCTTCTCGTTGCCGGTGCCGCGCAGAATCAGCTGCCGGTGCTTCTCGTCCAGGTCGTCAAAGGGCTTGTCCAGGTCGATACCGTAATGGGCGGCCAGCGAGCTGAGCATCTGGAAGTAATAGACGTTGCGCCGGTCCCAGCCGCGGATCGCGCCTTCGGCCAGAGTCAGCTCGCCATTGGCCAGCCGGCGGGCGTCGAAGAACTGCTTGACGCCGAGACCATCGCAGCCGCTGCAGGCGCCGGCGGGGTTGTTGAAGGAGAACAGCCGCGGTTCCAGTTCGCTGATCGAGTGGCCACACTGGGGGCAGGCAAAGCGCGAGCTGAAGGTGATTTCCTCCACCTGCTCGTCATCCATGGGCGCGACGATGGCGATGCCGTCTGCAAGGTGCAGGGCGGTTTCGAAGGACTCCGCCAGGCGCAGCTGCAGGTCTTCGCGGACCTTGAACCTGTCCACGACCACTTCGATGGTGTGTTTGCGGTTCTTCTCCAGCGCCGGCGCCTCGTCCAGCTCGTGGATGCGACCGTCGATGCGGGCCCGCACGAAGCCCTGCGCACGCAACTCGTCGAGCAGCGCCAGGTGTTCGCCCTTGCGCTCGCGCATCACCGGGGCCAGCAGCATCAGCTTGCTGCCCTCGGGCAGGGCGAGCACCTGGTCGACCATCTGGCTGACGGTCTGGGCGGCCAGCGGCAGGTCGTGATCCGGACAGCGTGGTTCGCCGGCCCGAGCAAACAGCAGGCGCAGGTAGTCGTAGATCTCGGTGATGGTGCCGACGGTGGAGCGCGGATTGTGGGAGGTGGACTTCTGCTCGATGGAGATGGCCGGCGACAGCCCTTCGATGTGATCCACATCGGGCTTTTCCATCATCGACAGGAACTGCCGGGCGTAGGCGGACAGCGACTCGACATAGCGCCGCTGCCCTTCGGCGTACAGCGTATCGAAAGCCAGCGAGGACTTGCCGGAACCGGACAGCCCGGTGATGACGATGAGCTTGTCCCGGGGCAATTCCAGATCAATGTTCTTCAGGTTGTGGGTGCGTGCCCCACGAATCGAGATTGTATCCAAGGTACACCACCCGGGTAGACAGCAAAGCCCGATAGTATACGTGTTGAGCCAGGTTCACGGCAAAAACGCCGGACAAAAAGTGACCAGCGTGCAGCCTGAAAACAGGTCCGCCGCGGCAACTCCGCGCAGGCTCGGTGCTGAGCGACCGGGCATGCTAAAATGGCGCATTTTGTTCCCTGCAGCGGAGAATTTATGTATCAGGCAGACGTCATGTCATCCGATGAGCGCCGCGCGGCCGCTTCGCTGGCCAGCGTGTTCGCTTTCCGCATGCTTGGCCTGTTCATGGTACTGCCGGTGCTGGCTACCTATGGTGCGGAACTGGATGGGGCAACGCCGCTGCTGATCGGCATGGCCATCGGTGCCTATGGCCTGACCCAGGCATTCCTGCAGATCCCCTTCGGCATGCTGTCCGACCGGATCGGCCGCAAGCCGGTGATCATCGGCGGGCTGCTGATCTTCGCCCTCGGGGGGCTGGTCGCCGGCCAGGCGGAGAGCATCCACGGGGTGCTGGCCGGGCGCATTCTGCAGGGGGCCGGCGCCATTGCAGCGGCGATCATGGCGCTGGTCGCCGATCTGACCCGGGACCAGCACCGCACCAAGGCCATGGCGATGATCGGCATGAGCATCGGCCTGTCCTTCGCCATTGCCATGGTCGCCGGCCCGCTGATTGCCGGCTTTGCCGGGTTGGCCGGCGTGTTTTATACCACCTCGGTGCTGGCGCTGGTGGGCATTGCACTGGTCGGCCTGGTGGTGCCGACGCCCCGGCAGGTGCAACACCATCGGGATGCCGGCGTGGTCCGGGGCGCCTTCCTGCCGGCACTGGCCAATCGGGATCTGCTGCGTCTCAACTACGGTATTGCCGTTCTGCATGCGCTGCTGATGGCCTGCTTTGTCGCACTGCCGCTGGCCTTGCAGGAACAGGCCGGGTTGCCCCGGGAGGAGCACTGGTGGGTCTATCTCACCGCCTTGCTGCTGTCCTTCGTCGCCATGGTGCCGCTGATCATCTATGCCGAGCGCCAGCGCCGGATAAAGCGCGTGGTGCTGGGCGCCATCCTGCTGCTGGCCCTGACCCAGCCGGTCATGTGGCTGACGATGACCTCGCTGAGCGGCCTGGTGGCGGCGATCATACTGTTCTTCACCGCCTTCAACGTGCTCGAGGCGACCATGCCTTCGATGCTCAGCAAGATAGCCCCGGCGGGGAGCAAGGGCACCGCCATGGGCATCTATTCCACCAGCCAGTTTGCCGGTGCCGCGCTGGGCGGCATCCTCGGCGGGGCGGTTTACGGCAGCTTCGGCCTTGGCGGAGTATTCATCTGTTGTGCACTGCTCGCCATTTCCTGGCTGGCGATTGGTGCTACCATGGGCGAGCCTCCATATGTGACGAGCTATCGTCTGGCAGTAGATCCAATACTGGTCAGGGATGAAGCATTGCTTCGCAGAGTACTGGACGTACCGGGAGTGGCCGAGGCAATCATCGTGGCTGAAGAAGCAGCCGCCTATATCAAAGTCGACACACAGTTGCTCGATCGCGAGCAACTGGACCGGGTCATCGCACCCGGCACGAATACAGCGCACACCGGAGGAGAATGAACATGGCCAGAGGCGTAAACAAGGTAATTCTGATCGGTAACGTAGGCGGCGACCCGGAAGTTCGCTACATGCCCAGCGGCAACGCGGTAGCCAACATCACCCTGGCCACCACCGACAGCTGGAAGGACAAGCAGACCGGCCAGCAGCAGGAGCGTACCGAATGGCACCGTGTGGTGTTCTTCGGCCGGCTGGCGGAGGTCGTCGGCGAGTACGTGCGCAAGGGCACCAAGATGTACGTCGAGGGCCGCCTGCAGACCCGCGAGTGGGAGAAGGACGGCGTCAAGCGCTACACCACCGAAATCGTCGTCGACATCGGCGGCCAGATGCAGCTGCTAGACAGCCGCCCGCAGGGTGAAGGCATGGCGCCCCGTGCGCAGCAGTCGCGCCCGGCGCCCCAGCAGCAGTACAACCAGCAGCCCGCCGCCCAGCAACCGGCCCAGCAGCCGCAGGCGCAGCAGATGCCGGATTACGACAGCTTTGATGATGACATTCCGTTCTGAAATAGAGCTGTGTGTCAGGCCCGGGATAGCCGACCATGGTTTACTCGGGCTTTTTTTTGCCCAGCATCTGCGGAGCATGCATGTCAGAGATCTATTTCGTTCGCCACGGTCAGGCCTCCTTCGGCACCGGTAACTATGACCAGCTGTCCGAGCTGGGCCACGAGCAGGCATGGTTGCTGGGCGAGTACTTCCGTGAGCGGGAGATACGCTTCGACCACATCATTACCGGAGACATGGTGCGCCACCGGGAAACCGCCGAAGGCATCTGCGTGGGCATGGGGCTGGAAGCGCAGCAGTTCGAGGTGTATCCCGAACTCAACGAGTTCGACTTCCATTCGGTACTGCGCGCCTATACCACCCAGTTTCCCGATCAGGCGCTGCCCGAGAAACCGGTCGCTGCGGATTTCTTCCGGCGTCTGAAAAAGGGCATCCTGCTCTGGTCTGCGGGGGAGCTGCAGGGCGAGTTGCCGGAAACCTGGGCCAGTTTCGAGCAGCGCCTGGCGGCCTTCCGTGAGAGCGTGATGCAGCGCCACAGCGGTCAGCGGGTACTGGCGGTGAGTTCCGGCGGTGCCATCGCCATGCTCATACGGCAGCTGCTGCAGGCGCCCGAGTCGGTCATGGTCGAACTGAACCTTCAGACCCGCAATACTGCGGTGACGCACTGCCGGTTCAACTCCCGCGCCATGCGCCTGAGCAGTTTCAACAACGTACCGCATCTGGATCGACGGGATCGCGAGGCGATGATCACCTATACCTGAACCGAATGCTGCAGATGACGGGATCGGCAGAACATTGCACAATGCGCATTCTCATGTGTATTGGTGGGTTTAACTGAATGCGAATGCGGGTATTGGTGCTCGGAGCGGAGAATGCGCTGGGTCAGGCATTGCTGGCACAGGCGGCACTCGAATTCATCCAGCTGGAAGCAGTGGAACGCCCGGAGCAGGGCTGGCAGCCGGAAATGGCCGATCAGTTGCTGGGCGGAGCCAAGCCGGATCTGGTGCTGAACCTGGCGTTCTACCGGGAGCAGTTCCAGCTTGGAATCCAGGACCCGGACACGCTGCAGGCCCAACGGCAATTCGATGAGCGCCTGATCGAAGGGTGCGCGGCGGCGGGCAGTACCCTGATCATGCTGTCCAGCGCCCGGGTATTCGATGGCACCCGAACCGCAGCCTATACGGAAAAGGACGAGGAGCGCCCGGCCGGCCCGCTGGGTCAGCTCCACTGGGAGCTGGAACGCAGCCTGCGCACCCGCTGTCAGCGGCATGTGGTGCTGCGCTTCAGCTGGCTGCTCGACAGTGCCGCTGGCGGCCCGCTGGCGCAGATCGTATCCGCCATGGAGCAGGGCGCCACGCTGACCCTGCCGGAGGAATGGCGCGGCAACCCGACCCCGGTGGCGGACGCCGCCCGGGTTATTCTTTCTGTGCTCAAGCAGCTCGACTGTGCCGCGCCGGTGTTCGGTACCTACCAGTATGGCAGCGCCGAAGCGACCACCTGGATCGCCTTCGTCCAGTGCGTCATGCAGGAGCTCATCGGCCGCGGGCAGCTCGCAGGGGACGTGGCCTTCCAGGCGGTGCCCTTCGCCGAGCTGCCGGCCGTGGCGGGCCGACCGCAGAACGCGGCCCTGTCCAGCCGCAAGCTGATGATGGTGTTCGGCATCAAGCCGCGCAGCTGGCGCAGCCAGCTACCGCAGCTGCTGGACGAGCTGTCCTCCTGAGCTCGACATGAAAACGGCCGCAGTCGCGGCCGTTTCGTGTTGCTGTGCCTGTCAGAACTTGTAGCCCAGGCCGACCATGTAGACCCAGGGGTCGACGTCCACGTCAACCTTGACCCGGTCGCCGGCCAGTGTGGTCTTGCCGGTGGTGTCGATATCAATGTAGCGAACCTGGGCGTTGACCATCCAGTTGTCGTTGAGCATGTAATCCGCACCGATCTGTGCCGCGAGACCCCAGGAATTGTCCAGGCTCAGGCCGCTGAAGCCGTTGTCCTTCGCAGCGCTGCTGAGGTCTTCGTCAAAGAACCAGGTGAAGTTCACCCCGGCGCCCACATAGGGTTTGAAGGCCGAGCTGTTATCCAGCGGATAGTAGACCAAGCTGACGGTGGGTGGCAGATGTTTGATGCTTCCCAGTTTTCCGTCAATCGGAGCGCCCAGTCCTTGTACGCCTACATCATGACTGAACGGGGTGGCCGCCAGCAGCTCGATACCGACGCTGTCGGTCAGCATGTAGGCAAAGTTCAGCCCCAGCTGAGTATCACTGTCCAGCGTGGCTTTGCCACCCAGGTTTCCCGCTACGGCATGCTTGATGCCGGAGCTGTCTTCGTGCGGATCAACAGTTACCGCGCCAGCACGAACAATGATGTCACCGGCCTGGTGGGCCTGGGCAACGGAAGCGGCCAGCAGCGCCGGGGCAAGCAACAGGGCGGCGGAAAGTCGGGATAGGGTACGGGCCATGGATCAACTCCTGAAAACGTTTCGATGGGTCCACTTTACGAAGAGTGCGAAGCCCGGATATTGATCTACGGCAATTGTTGGCCAATCACCGTTGCGACGGGATGTCACGGTTGTATTATTCGAGAACGGAGATGATAATGGTTCTCTTTTGTGGCGAGGCGTCCGCCTCGTTGTTGCTGGAGATACCGGATGAGAGCGGTTTGGATAATCCTGATGGCAGGGCTGATGCCCCTTGCGGCGCTTGCCCAGAGCGCGGGCGAGCAGGCGCTGACCGAGGGCGAAGCACTGATGACCGATGCACAGCGTTCACAGCAGCGCATCGATGAACTGGATGATGCAACCAGGGAGGCGCTGAACCGCTATCGCCATGCGCTGCAGCAGAAGGAGCAGCTTGCCGACTACAACAGGCAACTGGCCGAGATGGTCGAGTCACAACGCCGCGAGCTGGACGACCTGCAGGCACAGCTGGCGACCATCGAGGAAACCCAGGCCGAGATCATGCCCATGCTGCAGCGCATGGTCACTTCGCTGGAGCAGTTCATCGAGCTGGACGTGCCCTTCCTTGAAGAGGAGCGCGCCGACCGTCTGGCCCAGCTCAAGGCATTGATGGTACGCCCAGAGGTCAGCGTCGCCGAAAAGTATCGCCGGGTGCTCGAGGCGTACCAGATTGAAAGCGATTATGGCCGCACCCTCGAAGCCTGGCGCGGCAGTCTGGCAATCGATGGCAGCGAGCGGGTGGTCGAGTTTCTGCGTCTGGGCCGTCTGATGCTGTTCTACCAGACACTCGATGGTCATGTTCAGGGCTATTGGGATACTGCAACCCGGCAGTGGCAGCCGCTGCCGGCCAGTTACAGCCGTACCCTCCAGCAGGGCCTGGATATGGCACGCCAACAGCAGACGCCAGCGCTGCTGCGTCTGCCGCTGCCGCCGGTCAGTGAACAGGGAGCCGCCCAATGAATCGTTTTCTCTTCGTCCTCATTCTGGCCTTGGCCAGTCCGCTGGCGCTGGCCCAGCCGGCCAGTCTGGAGCAGCTGCTGCAGGATATCCGCGAACTGCGTAGCAACGAGCAGGCTGCCATGCGCGAGCGTGAAGCGCAGTTCCTGCGTGAGCGTGATAATCAGCAGCAGCTGATGCAGCGGGCCGAAGCCGAGCTCGCACCGATTCAGGCTGAAGCGGATCGCCTCAAAGCCGAATTCGATCAGCTGGAACAGGCTCTGGCTGACACCGAAGCGGAAATGAAACAGCGCAGTGGCTATCTTGGCGAGCTGTTCGGCGTAGTCCGCCAGACCGCCTCGGATACCCGCAGTCAGTGGCAGGATTCGCTGCTGAATGTGCAATTCCCCGAGCGGCTCGCACGGCTGGATCAACTGGCCTCGGCCAGTCAGATCCCCACCGTGGAGACACTCGAGCAGTTCTGGTTCATGCTGCAGGAAGACATGACCGCCAGCGGCCGGATCAGCCGGGTAACCGCGCCGGTGATCAACCGGGATGGCCAGCAGCAGGATCTGCCGGTGGTGCTGGTCGGACCTTTCGTGGCCCTGGCTGATGGCCAGTATCTGAGCTACCGCCCGGAAGTGGGGGCGCTGCAGGTGGTCGGCCGCCAGCCCAGCCGCAGTCTGGTGGATGACTTCCTCGCTCCGCGTACCGAGCTGGCGGACCTGCTGGTGGATCCGACCCGCGGCACCGTGCTGGCACAGATGCAGCAGACGCCTTCACTCATGGACCGGATCCGGCAGGGTGGCCTGGTCGGCTATGTGATCATGGCCCTCGGAGCACTTGGCGTGCTGCTGGCACTGGTCAAGCTGGTCTGGCTGTTCAGAGTGTCGGGGCGGATCGACCGTCAGGCCGATCAGCTGGGCACCCCGCGTGACGATAACCCCCTCGGTCGCATTCTCGGAGTGATCGGTGATCAGCCGAAGCTGGAAGACCTGGAAACCCTCGAACTGAGGCTGGACGAGGCGATACTGAGGGAGACGCCAGCGCTGGAGCGCGGGAACGCGCTGATCAAGCTGCTGGCGGCGGTGGCACCACTGCTGGGATTGCTCGGTACCGTCACCGGCATGATCGTGACCTTCCAGGCCATCACCCTGTTCGGCACCAGTGATCCCAAGCTGATGGCTGGGGGTATTTCCCAGGCGCTGGTGACGACTGTCCTGGGTCTGGTGGTGGCCATACCGTTGCTGTTCCTGCATGCAACGCTGGCGGCACGCAGCAAGGCCCTGGTGCAGATGCTGGAACAACAGAGTGCCGGGCTGATCGCCCTGCATCTGGAGCCGGGGGCGCGACGCGGTGAGTGAGCCGCTCTGGTTGCTCCGGGACTTCCTGGACAGCGGAGGGTGGGTCCTGTGGGTCATCCTCGGGGTCACCATTGTGCTGTGGACCCTGCTGGTGGAGCGTCTCTGGTATCTGTGGCGGATCTTTCCCCTGCGCTGCGCCAGCCTTGAGCGGCATTGGCAGCGGAGAAGTGACCGCAGCAGCGTGGCAGCGCGCTATGTGCGCCAGGCCTGGCTGTCAATAGCACGGCAGCGGCTGGAGCGCTTCATGCCGCTGATCCGGGTACTCATTGCACTGTGTCCGCTGCTCGGGCTGCTGGGCACTGTGAGCGGCATGGTCCAGGTGTTCGATGTGCTGTCCATCGGCGGCACCGGCAACCCCAGAGCGATGGCCGCCGGGGTGTCCCGGGCCACCGTGCCGACCATGGCGGGAATGGTGATCGCCATCAGCGGATTGTTTTGTCTGGCCCGGCTCGACGCCAAATCCAGACTGGCCATGCAGCGGTTGACCGACCGCCTGCGCCACGAATAGGAAAGCTACCCATGCGCATGCGCAGACACTCAGCTAGCAGCGATGACGAAGCCGGTATCGACCTGACGCCAATGCTTGACGTCGTGTTCATCATGCTGATCTTCTTCATCGTCACCAGCACCTTCATCAAGACCACGGGCATCGAGATCAACACGCCCACGGCCGACAGCGCCGAGCAGCAGCCCCGCGCCAACATCCTGATTGCCGTGGACCCCAACGGGGAAATCTGGATTGACCGGCAACAGGTGGACATCCGCGGCGTTCGTGCTGCGGTTGAACGGCTGCGTGTGGATCAGCCGGACAGCAGCGTCGTGGTTCAGGCCGACCAGGATGCGCGCAGTGGCGTGGTAATCCGAGTGATGGATCAGGTGCGGCTGGCCGGAGTGACCGACGTGGCGCTGGCGGCAACAGCGGGAGCCAACTGATGCGGCTGCTGGTCAGCTTTGCCGGTGGCCTGCTGGTGGCGCTGGCGCTGTTTGCACTGATGATGTTGCTGGTCATGCCGCCCCAGGATAATCGGGAGGAGAGCGGCGAGCTGGCGCGGATCAGCTTCGTGCGCAGCGTGGCCGATACGTCCAGCGACAGCCGTGAGCGTCAGCCCCGACAGGCGCCGGAACGGCCGCAGCCGCCCGAGCTGCCCACGCCGCAGACGGCGCCGCCGCAGCCCCAGGTCAGCACACAGGTCCAGCTCAACATCGAGGTGCCCAGCCTGCCGACGCCCGGGCTGAGCATTGCCGTGACACCGTCCATGGCCGGGCTGACTGCGGCGGAAGCGCCGGCGATAGCGCAGCCGGCGGAGTCGACGGCGCCGGCCGCAGCGCCACCGCCGGCCGGACCGGCTACCTCGGAGGAAGTTACGCCACTGGTGGATATTCCACCCAATTATCCCCCGCGGGCGCTGGCCGCAGGGATCGAAGGCGAGGTGACCCTGGCCTTCACCATCACTGCCGAGGGCCGGGTCGAGAACCTGCGGGTAACCGATGCGAAACCCCGCGGCGTATTCGAACGGGAAGCGCGGCGGGCGGCCGGACGCTGGCGTTTTGCACCACGCCGGGAAAACGGCCAGCCAGTGGCGCGCGAAGCGACCAAAACACTGTATTTCCGTCTGGAGGGAAGGTGATCATGGGGGCTTTCAGATCCATCGTGCTGGTCTGGGCACTGCTGTTCATGCCGACGACCCTGCTTGCCCAGCAGGCGGTCGCTCCGGCGGTCTTCAGTGCCCTGAACAATGCCCAGAAAGCACAGCAGAGCGGTGATCTCACCAGCGCCCGCAACACGCTCACCGCCGCGCTGGACAAGGCAGCCGAGGGCAGCATCGAACTGGCGCTGATCCAGCAGCGGCTGGGCTATGTTGCCATCGCCGCCGAGCAGTACCCGCAGGCGATCGACTGGTTGAACAAGGCGCTGGCCCAGGACAGGCTGGACGCAGACGTGGCCCGGCAGGATCGGCTCAATCTGGCTCAGCTGCTGGCGGTGCAGGAGCGCTACTCCGAGGCCGCCAGGTTGCTGGAAACCGAAAGGCGCAATGCGCCGCTGGAGCTCGAACAGACCCAGCTGCTGGTGCAGTGCTACAGCCGCATGGGTGAGTACGGCAAGGCCATCCCGCTGGCGGAGCAGGTGGTCAAGGCCGATGCCGGGGCGGACGATGTGTGGTATCAGTTGCTCGTGGGCATGAGCTACGAACAGGGCCAGTATGCCCGCGCGGCACAGTGGCAGAAGGTACTGCTCAAGCGGCACCCGGCCAGGCCGGAGCACTGGCGTCAGCTGGCAGGTCTGCAGAGTCAGGCCGGCGACCAGCGCGCGGCCGCCGCCACCCTGCGGCTGGCCCATGAAGGCGGTATGGGGCTGACCCGGGCGGATCTGGACAACCTGGTAGCGCTGCAGGTGAACGCTGGCGCCCCCTGGCAGGCAGCGCGTCTGCTCGAAGCGCTGCTGGCCCAGCAGCTGCTGCCGACCGACACGGCACGTCAGGAACGGCTGGCCCAGCTGTGGACGCTGGCCCGCGACCGCGACCGCGCGCGCGCCGCCTGGGCCGCGCTGGCAAATGGCAGCAACAAGCCCGATCACTGGCTGCGGCTGGCCAATATCCAGCTGGAAGAGGGCGACTGGTCCGAATTGCTTACCACCCTGCAACGCGCCCAGAACGGCGCCAGCAACCAGCAACGCCAGCTCATCCGCCAGTGGGAAGGCTATGCCCGCTCGGCAATCGAGAACAACAGCTAGCGATCTATGGGGGCTGGGTTCCACCCGGCCTTGCGGGGTTCGGTCACCTGCGCAGGTCGAGGTGGAACTCGACCCTCCCGGTGGGTCGCCAGGGGGCCTGCTCAGTAGACGTACGGTTCTACCGAGGCGGCTTCGATGCGATAGCCGGCGTTGGCCAGTTCGCTTTCCGTGTGTTCGACCTGCACCACTCCGGTTATCCAGAATGGCTGATACAGGTCCGCGAGCTTGATACCCGAGGTGCTGCGCACATGCACGATCTGGTTGGATGGAGGTGGCGGCACATGAATGCAGGCGCCGAAATAGGGCACCAGCAGAAACTCCTGGACTTCCATGGTATCGGTGATGCCCAGCGGCACTATGTAGCCGGGCAGCCTGACATGGCGCCCCTCCATCTCGGCAACCACCGGCGCTGCGGGCTCCGTCTGCAGCGCGGGGTCGCCGAACTCCTCTTCGCTCAGCTCGCCCAGCGCGCTGATCCCGTGCACCGGCAACGGCATTGCCTGCTGCCCGCGCAGTTCGAGTGGTATCAGCTCTTCCCAGGCGATCTCCACCGCGGCACCGGCCAGTGTGCTGACCCACAGCAGGCTGGCGGCAAGCAGACGCAGCATCGGACGCATGGCATGTTCCTGTCAGGTTCGTATCGACAGTCCGTCGATCAGTGATTGGCGATAGGCGCGCCAGGCCGGCACGCCGCCCATGATGAGGGCGGCCAGCAGGATAGCGCCAAGCAGCGTCCATTCCCACAGTCCCGGCGGGGTAATCGGGATGAATAATCCATACTGTGACAGGATCAACGGTTGCGCCAGCCACAGGGCAAGGTACATCAGCCCCAGCCCGAGCAGCACTCCCGTCAGCGCCAGCCCGAAGGCTTCCAGCAGCAGCAGGGTGAAGATGTGCCGGGGGCGGGCGCCGACCGAGCGCAGGATCGCCATTTCCCGGCGCCGCTCGTTGAGGCTGGCGAGAATCGCCGTGAGCATGCCGACCAGACCGGTCAGCACGACAAAAAGCGAGACGATGAACAGCGCCTTCTCGGCCACGCCCAGCAGGCTCCACAGCTCCTGCAGGGCGACCCCCGGCAGTATCGCCATCAGCGGCTCATCGGGAAAGCGGTTGATATCCCGCTGTACGGCGAAGGTGGCGACCCGGCTGTCCAGACCCAGCAGCACGGCGGTGATGCTGCTCGGCGTCAGGTCCAGCTGCCGCGCCTGTTCGGCACTCACCTGTGCCGCCCCTCTGGCCGGCATGCCCTGACGCCAGTCGACATGCAGGGCCTCCAGCCCTTCCAGGCTGACGTGGATGGTCCGGTCCACCGGCGTGCCGGTGGGCGCGAGAATGCCACTGACCCGGAAGGGCTTGTCCGCATGTTCGACAAAACTCACGGCGCCCGTCCCGTGGGCCAGTATCAGCTCACTGCCGAGCCGATAATTCAGTTCCCGGGCGATATCCGCACCGATCACCGTGTCGTAGAGATCATCAAAGGCCTCGCCCTCGTCGAACATCAATTGCCGGTCCCGGCCATGCCGGTAATGGGTGAAATAGTCACCGGTGGTGCCCATCACCTTGAAGCCGCGGTGCGAGTCGCCCAATGAAATGGGGATGGCCCAGCTGACCCGCGGGTGCGCAGCGATCTTCTCGAAGCTCGACCAGTGCATGTTGCTGCTGGCATTGCCGATGCGGAAGACCGAATACAGCAGCAGCTGTACCGAGCCGGTGCGCGGGCCGACGATCAGGTCGGTACCCGAGATGGTGCCGGCAAAGCTGGCGCGGGCTTCGGTGCGGACCTTCTCCACGCCCAGCAGCAGGGTGACGCTGAGGGCGATGGCCAGCACCGTGAGAATTGCAGTGAAGCGCCGGTTGAACAGGCTGCGCAGAGCCAGACGCAGAAGGTACATCAGCTTTGCTCCTCCCGGACAGCGGCACGGTTCAGCTCGCGCAGCGACAGGCTGCGGTCGAACAGCGATTCCAGCGCGGCATCATGGCTGACGAACAGCAGGCTGCTGCCAGCCGCCTCGCATTCGGCGAACAGCAGTTCCAGGAAGGCTTCGCGGATATCTGCATCCAGCGCCGAGGTAGGTTCATCGGCAATCACCAGTTCCGGGCTGCCGATAAGAGCCCGGGCAGCGGCCACCCGCTGCTGCTGGCCGATGGACAGTTCCGTCACCGGCTGACGCAGCAGGTCCGACCGGTCCAGCCCCAGATGGGCCAGCAGGTGGCGCGCGGCGGCCTGGAGGTCGCCGTGGCGCTCGCAGGCCCGTTGCATGCGCAGGGCAGAGAAGTGGCAGGGAAGGGTGACGTTTTCCTGAACCGAGAGATAGGGCAACAGGTTGAACATCTGGAAGATGTAACCACTGTGGTCAGCGCGGAAGCGGTCCCGTCTTGACCCCGACATCGCAGCCAGGTCCTGGCCGAGTAACCGAACCTGACCACTGGCCGGCAGCTCGACCCCGCCGACCAGGCCCAGCAGGGTCGTCTTGCCGGTCCCGGAGGGACCCTTGAGAAACACCCGCTCCCGGGGCTGCAGGGTGAAATGATCGATATCCAGCAGTACCGGTCTTCGCGGCCAGGCAAAGGTGACCTGATCGAGTTCTATCACTGGGGTGGGCATGGGATTCCTTCTGGGTAACGTGCTCGTGTGATCACAGGCGTATGCGGTTGCGTCCTGCACTCAGCTCGCCGCCCTGCTGACCGCTGGGGGTAACCGCCTGCAACAGCAGCTTTTCACTGCCTGGAAAATGTTCGAACAGGGTTACCTGCAAGTACTGCAGCTTCTCAGTTCGGTTGCAGCTGAACAGATAATGGGCGCTTATGTCGGCATGTCCGGCATCATCGGCCGATGGCGCCGCGTCGGCAAACAGGTCGCTGTGCAGCTCCACGGATGTCAGTGTGCATTGCGCAGCCCCGGGCAGTTCGAACAGCCGCTGCGGGTCTTGCAGGGCGGCCCGCACCTGTTCAAGCCGGGCGCGCTGTTCGGCTGTGCGGGGAGCATGCTCGAAACCGACCAGGTCCGCCGCCGGCAGCTCCAGCAGCAGTGTCAGCTGGCGATCTTCCAGCAGCAGGTCGAGATGCCCGATGCCGTGTTGATGGGCGGCCGGGTTCCGGGCAGGAGAGTCATGGCTGTGTGGCTGGTGAGCCTGGACAGCACCGAAGGACGCGGCGATCCAGGCCAGGGCGAGGCAGAGGGTGGTACGCATTTGGCAGCTCCGGTTCGAGATGGACTGTTATCTTATAACAGTCGTCTGTGGGGAGCGAACCGGTATACGCCTGCCGGTCAGGAAGGGCGAACGCCCCGGGCCCGCTGGCCCTCGGTGATCAGCAGGAACACCGCTTCACAGTGGGGGCAATCGGTGAGCGTATCCCAGACCTCCCCCGGCGGGGCGGCGGCGGTTTCGATGGACTGTTCGCAGCAGGGGCAGGGCAGGGTTGTCAGCGGATGACCCTCGGCTTTCAGTTGCTCCAGATGGCGGAGGTAAGTCTGCATGCCCGGCGTAGCGCTCATTTTTATCCCCTCTCCCTGCCGCAAAAGCGGAGCATTCTATCTCCTTCCGCCGCCAGCGGGGCATCAGTACAAGAGCTGATACAACCTGCGGCGATACCGGATGCTCAGCGGATGGTCATTGCCCAGGGCATCGAATGCCCGCAGCAGCGTTCGCTGGGCGATGTTGTCGCCATGGCCTCGGTCCTGCTGCATCAGGACCAGGAGGCCCTCCAGGCCCGCTTCGTGGGCCGAGCCGGCCAGCTGCCGGATCGCCAGTTGGTATCGCGCCTCGCTGTCGTCCGGGTTCGCGCTCAGCCGCTGCTCCAGCTCAACGATGGCGGGCAGGTCCGCCGCCTCGCGGGCAAAGCCGAGCCCGGCCTGGAGGGCGGCCAGCGGCTGCTTGTGGGCTTCCCTGTCCTGAATGGAGTCCAGCACCGCCTGGGCGTCGTCGAACTGGGCTGTGTCCACCAGCGCCCGGGCCAGCAGCAACAGCAGCGGGTCGCTGGTGCCTTCGCTCATCGCCTGCTGCAGCAGGCTGATGGCCTGTTCCGGCTGGCCGGCTTCCAGCAGATGGCCGACGGTGGTTTCTATATCCTCGCCATCCTCCTGCTGGATCGGCTCCGGTGCGCTGGCGTGTTGCTCGAGCATGGCGCGGATGGCGCTCTCCGGCTGGGCACCGGCAAAGCCGTCCACCGGCTGGCCATCCTTGAACAGCACCACGGTGGGCAGGCTGCGGATGCCGAAGCGTTCGGTGAGGAATACTTCCGCATCGCAGTCGACCTTGGCCAGCAGCAGCTCGCCGCCGTAGCTCTCGGTGATCTGCTCCAGCAGTGGCATCAGTACCTTGCACGGCGCGCACCAGGACGCCCAGAAATCCACCAGTACCGGTTTGTGACGGGAGTTCTCCACAACCAGCTGATCGAAGGTATCGCTGGTGACGTTGAAGATGTAGGGGGACTGGTCCATGGAAAATCCTGCAAGTAAAGGAGTGATGAAGGGTATGTGAGGGCGCCGGGGCCGGATATCAAGCGCCCCGGTACAGCGTTACCTGCCGGAACTCCAGCGGCTCGCCAAGCTCCGGCAGGGTCTGGCCGTGCAAGGTAGTGACCCGACGGTAGCGGCGATGTTGGAGGTGGCGAACGCGGGAGTCGGCCACCAGCACCTCGGGGGCGCGCTGACAGAACGTCTCGAGAAAGCCGTGGTTCTCGCTGTCGTAGAGCACATCTGCCGCGAAGATAAGGTCCAGCTCGCCCTGTACGGCATGAAAATCCGCTGCCAGTTCCAGGGGCAGGCCGTTGAGCTCGGCATTCGCTGCACTGGCCAGCTGGGCACCCGGGTCGAGGTCGCAGGCAATGCTGCGCTGGGCACCAGCGGCACTGCAGGCCAGGGCAACCACCCCCGAGCCGCTGCCGAAATCCAGCACCCTTCTGCCGCGCACCCGTTCGGGGTTGTCCAGAATCCAGCGGGCCAGTGCCAGCCCGCTGCCCCAGCAGAAGCCCCAGTAGGGCGGGCTCTCCAGCAGCCGTCTGGTCTCGTCCCCGGCAAAGGCGCGGTTCAGGTTGGTCGGGTCGAGCAGCCACAGGCGCAGCTCCGGCAGGCCGGGCAGGCTGGTCGGCGTCACCCCGGCATCGGGCAATACCTGGTGCAACAGGGCTTCTAGCTCGGCGGGTGGGATGGGTGAAGGCATGCTGCGCTGCTGAGTGGAAGTTGGTGCATTGTAGCGCCATCGGTGACCGGGGCCAAACCTGCCAGCCTTCCGCTGCCCCGGGCCAGACGGTATGCTAGACGCGCCTCCGACTCCGGGAACCATTTGTCATGTATTGTCCATTTTGCAGCGCCAACGATACCAAGGTCATCGACTCCAGGCTGGTCGCCGACGGCGGTCAGGTGCGACGACGGCGGGAATGCCTGGCCTGTCAGGAACGTTTCACCACCTTCGAGACAGCCGAGCTGGTCCTGCCGCGGATCATCAAGCAGGATGGCCGTCGCCAGCCCTTTGACGAGGACAAGCTGCGAGCCGGTCTGCTGCGCGCGCTGGAAAAGCGCCCGGTCAGCGTCGAGCAGATCGAAGCCGCGCTGGGCCGCATCAAGCACAAGCTCAGGGCCACCGGTGAGCGGGAGGTCAAGGCCATGGTGGTCGGCGAGATGGTCATGGCCGAGCTCAAGGGGCTGGATGAGATCGCCTATATACGGTTTGCCTCGGTGTACCGGCGGTTCCAGGACCTGAATCAGTTCCGTGAAGAGATTGACCGGCTGTCCAAGGGTGAGGCGGATGGCTGAACGGCCCCGGGACCGCGAACTGATGGCCCGCGCCATTCAGCTGGCGGCGCGCGGACTCTATACCACCGGCTGCAACCCGCGGGTCGGTTGCCTGCTGGCCCACGGTGACCGTATTGTCGGTGAGGGTTGGCACGTGCGCCCCGGCGAAGGCCATGCCGAGGTCAACGCCCTGCGTCAGGCCGGTGGGCAGGCACAGGGGGCCACTGCCTACGTCACCCTGGAGCCCTGCAGCCACTTCGGCAGAACGCCGCCCTGCGCCGATGCGCTTGTGGCAGCGGGGGTGGGCCGGGTCGTGGCGGCCATGGGCGATCCCAATCCACAGGTGGCCGGTGGCGGATTGCAGCGCCTGCGTGCGGCCGGGATTGAGGTGGTCTGCGGTGTGCTGGAAGCCGAGGCCAGGGCACTCAACCCGGGGTTCATCAAACGCATGCAGCAGGGCCTGCCATGGGTGCGCCTGAAGCTGGCCATGAGCATGGACGGTCGCACGGCGATGGCCAGCGGTGAGAGCCAGTGGATCACCGGGCCAGCAGCCAGGGCTGATGTGCAGCGACTGCGCGCCAGGAGCGATGCGGTGATCAGCGGTGCCGACAGCGTGTTGCTGGATGACTCCGCACTGACGGTGAGGGCGGCGGAACTGGGGTTGCCCGAGGTCGAAGCCCGGGCGGCAGCGGCGACCCAACCGCTGCGGGTGCTGGTCGATGGGCGTTTGCGCGTGCCGCCGGACCGGAAACTGTTTCGTGAGCCGGGTCCCGTGCTGGTGGTCTACAGCGATCGCGGCCAGCGCGGTCCGGATTATCAGGCCGGAGATGCCGAGCTGCTGGCCCTGCCCGGTGACGCGGGACATGTGGATCTGCAGGCACTGCTGGGCGAGCTCGCCGGGCGCGGTTGCAACGAGGTACTGGTGGAATCCGGTGCTGCTCTGGGTGGGGCCTTCTGGCAAGCCGGGCTGGTTGATGAACTGGTCATCTATATGGCGCCGCGGCTGCTGGGCAGCCGCGCCCGACCACTGCTGCAGCTGCCGTTCGACAGCATGGCCGAGGCCGAGGACCTGCAGATTACCGATATGCGCGCCGTGGGCAATGACTGGCGCATTACCGCGCGGCGAGTCTGCTGAACGGCGTTGGCCGGCCTATCCGGCGGATGGCGGTCGGGTTGTGCTGTCGATGTGCGCCGTACCGGCTTATAATCAGCGGTTTTTATCACCGGTTGGCCCGCCCACGGCAACCACGCATCGCAATGAGGCAAGCATGTTTACCGGGATTATCGAAGCAATAGGCCAGATCGCCAGCCTGCAGCCGCGGGGTGGCGACGTCCGGGTCCAGGTCAGAACCGGCAAGCTGGATCTGGGAGATGTCAGACTGGGCGACAGCATCGCCGTCAACGGCGTCTGCCTTACCGTGGTCGAGCTCCCCGGCGACGGTTTCTGGGCCGACGTCAGCCAGGAAACCATGCGCCGCAGCGCTTTCGTCAACCTCAAGGTCGGCAGTCGGGTCAACCTGGAGAAGGCGCTGACGGCGAGCACCCGCCTGGGCGGCCATCTGGTCAGCGGTCATGTGGATGGCGTGGGTACGGTGCTGTCCCGCACCGAGGAAGCCCGTTCGGTGCGCTTCCGCGTCGAGGCGCCGGCGGCGCTGGCCCGTTATATCGCCCAGAAGGGCTCGATCACCGTGGACGGTACCAGCCTGACGGTCAATGGCGTGGACGGTGCGGTATTCGACCTGAACATCGTGCCGCATACCCTGCAGGAAACCATCATGGGCGATTACCAGCCCGGCACCGCAGTCAACCTCGAAGTGGACGTGATCGCCCGTTACCTGGAACGCCTGCTGCTCGGCGATCGGGCTGCCGAGTCCGGCACCGGCGGTGGCATCGACATGGCGTTTCTGGCCGAGAACGGCTTTCTGAAGTCCTGAGCAAATGTGCCCGGGAGGGCCAGATGAAACTGAATACTGTTGAAGAACTGATCGAAGATATCCGCGCCGGCAAGATGGTCATCCTCATGGATGACGAGGATCGCGAGAACGAGGGCGACCTGATCATGGCCGCCGAAGCCTGCCGCGCCGAGGATATCAACTTCATGGCCCGCTATGGCCGTGGCCTGATCTGCATGCCGATGAGCCTGGAGCGCTGCGAGCGGTTGAAGCTGCCGCTGATGGTGCAGCGCAATGCGTCCGGCTTCGGTACCAAGTTCACCGTCTCTATCGAAGCGGCTGAAGGCGTCTCCACCGGCATCTCTGCTGCCGACCGTGCCCGCACCGTTCAGGCCGCTGCGGCAGCGGACGCCGTCGCCGAGGATATCGTCAGCCCCGGCCACATCTTCCCGCTGATGGCTCAGCCCGGTGGGGTGCTGGCGCGTGCCGGCCACACCGAAGCGGCCTGCGACCTGGCGCGCATGGCCGGCTTCGGCGAGTCTGGCGTGATCTGCGAGATCATGAACGAGGACGGCAGCATGGCCCGTCGCCCGGAGCTGGAGGAATTTGCCCAGCAGCACGGGCTGAAGATCGGCACCATCGCCGACCTCATCCACTACCGACTGCTCAACGAGCGCACCGTCAAGCGGGTGTCCGAGCAGCCGCTGGATACCGAGCTGGGCACCTTCAATCTGGTGACCTACAAGGACAGTCTGGAAAACGCCGTGCACCTGGCGCTCACCCTGGGCGAGATCGAGCCGGAGCAGCCAACCCTGGTCCGCGTACACAACATGGACCCGCTGCGCGACCTGTTCATGGTCAGGCAGCCGGGGCGCTGGAGCCTGCGCGCCGCCATGGCCAGACTGGCCCAGGAGGGCAACGGCGTGGTGCTGCTGCTGGGCAATCAGATCGAAGGCGACGAGCTGCTGCATCTGGTGCAGCAGGCCGCGGGTGATGAGCCGGCAGTGCGTCGCCCGACCACCTACAATACGGTAGGGGCGGGCTCACAGATCCTGCGCGATCTGGGTGTGCGCAAGATGCGCCTGCTTTCCATGCCGATGAGGTTCAATGCCATATCCGGCTTTGACCTGGAAGTAGTAGAATACCTGCCCTGCGAATAAACGCATTGGATTGACGGCGGTGCCGCCGAGCACCGCTGGTTCTTTAAGAGAGATTGATATGACTGCTATCCGTACCATCGAAGGCGACTTCATCGCTGCACAGGGTCGCTACGCCCTGGTCGTCGGCCGCTTCAACAGCTTTGTGGTTGAAAGCCTGGTTGACGGCGCTGTAGATACCCTCAAGCGTCATGGTGTCAAGGAATCGGACATCACTATCGTCCGGGTGCCCGGTGCCTTCGAAATTCCGCTGATGGTGCGCAAGGTCGCCGACCTGAAGCAGTATGACGCCATCATCACCCTGGGCGCGGTCATCCGTGGCGGCACCCCGCACTTTGAATATGTCGCCGGTGAATGCGTCAAGGGCGTCGGCGCCGTATCGCTGGACGCAGGCATTCCGGTCGCCTTCGGCGTACTGACCGTGGACAGCATCGAGCAGGCCATCGAGCGTTCGGGTACCAAGGCAGGCAACAAGGGCGCGGAAGCCGCCCTCTCGGCAATCGAAATGGTCAGCGTGATCAAGCAATTGGAGGCCTGAGTGGCTGATCACGAAGCAAGACCCAAGCGCTCCGGCGGCCAGTCCCGCAGCGCCATGCGCCGCAAGGCCCGCAGCCTGGCGCTGCAGGCACTGTATTCCTGGCAGATCGCCGGCCAGCCGCTGAGCGACATCGAGGCGCAGCTGCGCAGCGATCCGGAATACGATTTCGACAGTGCCGATGGCGCCTACTTCCGCGAACTGCTGCGCGGCGTACCGGCCCATCTCGACGAGATCGACGAGCAGCTCAAGCAGGTGCTCGACCGCTCTGTGGCAGAGGTCGACCCCATCGAACTGGCGATCCTGCGGATCGGCGTGTTCGAGATGACCCAGCGCATCGACGTGCCCTACAAGGTGGTCATCAACGAAGGCATCGAGATGGCCAAGGTATTCGGTGCGACCGATGGCCACAAGTACGTCAACGGCATCCTCGACAAGCTGGCTCCCCGCCTGCGCAGTGTCGAGGTGAATGCGTCCCGCCGGGGGCGCTGAGCCACTTCGGAGCCTGCCATGTCGCTGGGTGAGTTCGGGCTGATCGGCCGTTATTTCCAGCGCACGGCGTTGCAGCACGCCGGCGGCAACGCCGCGGTGGCGCTGGGCATCGGTGACGATGCCGCTCTGCTCGAGCCCACGCCGGGCTGCCAGTGGGTGATTTCCACTGACAGCCTGGTGCAGGGCGTGCATTTCCCCGGCGTCTATTCCCCCTTCGATCTGGGTTACCGCGCCCTGGCCGTGGCGGTCAGTGATCTGGCTGCGATGGCGGCGCGTCCGCTCGGTTTTACCCTCGCGCTCACCCTCCCCGATGTGGATGAATCCTGGCTGCAGGGTTTTTCCGACGGTCTGGCACGGTGCGCCGGCGACCATCACATCAGCCTGATCGGCGGAGACACCACCCGCGGCCCGCTGAATATCGGCGTCACTGTATACGGTGAGGTGCCGGCCGGGCAGGCGCTGCGCCGCAGTGGCGCCCGGCCGGGCGACCTGCTGTGTGTCGGCGGGCCGTTGGGTGATGGCGCGGCGGGACTGGCAGTGGTATTGCGACAGTCGCTTCCGGAGCAACTGGATGCCGGGGGCCGCGACTATCTTGCCAGGCGTTTCTGGCAGCCCCGTGCGCAGTGCGAGCTCGGGCTGGCTCTGCGGGGCAGGGCAACCGCGGCGATGGATATCTCCGACGGCTTGCTCCAGGATGCGGGACATATGGCGCGGGCCAGTGGTGTGGCGCTGCATCTGCAACGCAGTTTACTGCCACATTGCGCCGCGCTGGCCGCCTGGCCCGAATGTCAGCGGCTGGACTGGATGCTGCGCGGCGGCGACGACTATGTATTGCTGTTCAGCATTGCCGCTGCCGACCTGGAGCAGCTGGGCGACTGGCCTGTTACCGTGATCGGCCGGGTCGAGGCGGGCGAGGGAGTCTGGCTTGACGGCCAGCCTGCTGCCGCCGACGGCGGCTACCAACACTTCAAGGAGCCCTCTGATGGCTGAACCACGCACCCCGACACCGCCCTCGGTGTGGCGCAACCCCGTGCATTTCCTTGCTTTCGGTTTCGGCAGCGGTGCCATGCCCAGCGCGCCGGGCACCTG
Organism: Halopseudomonas pertucinogena; assembly: GCF_014646575.1. Taxonomy (GTDB): domain Bacteria; phylum Pseudomonadota; class Gammaproteobacteria; order Pseudomonadales; family Pseudomonadaceae; genus Halopseudomonas; species Halopseudomonas pertucinogena. The sequence continues at coordinate 41,784 of NZ_BMNN01000009.1, forward strand.
GGGCACGCTGGTCGGGCTGCCTTTCGTGCTGCTGTGGCAGCAACTGCCGCCCGGCGGTTATACCCTTGTGCTGGTTCTCGGCACCCTGCTCGGCATCTGGCTGTGTCACCGCACGGCGGCGGACCTGGGCGTACACGACCATGGCGGCATCGTCTGGGACGAATTTGTCGGCGTATGGATCGCCCTGTGGCTGGCGCCGGCCGGCTGGGGCTGGCTGTTGGCCGGGTTCCTGCTGTTTCGCCTGTTCGATATCTGGAAGCCCTGGCCGATCAGCTGGGCCGACCGCCGGGTCGGCGGCGGGCTGGGGATCATGCTTGACGACATTCTTGCCGGCTTCATGGCCCTGCTGGTGCTGCTGGTCGCCGAGTGGTGGCTGCTCTGACCCATCAAACGGCCGTCCGGGCAGATCGGCGCTGACTGGCAGGACCATCTGCTGCTAAGATAACGGCCCTCCCCACCAGAGTGATCCTAGGAGACAGCGTGTCAGTCACCTTTGTTGCGTCATCCCAGTTGCCTACCAAATGGGGCACCTTCACCATGCACGGCTTCCTTGAGCCCGGTACCGGCAAGGAGCATGTGGTGCTGACCATGGGCGATGTGAGTGATGGCCAGCCTGTACTGGGCCGGCTGCATTCGGAATGTCTGACCGGCGATGCGCTGTTCAGCCTGCGCTGCGATTGCGGCTTCCAGCTGGAAGCCGCGCTGAAGGCGATTGCCGACGAAGGCCGTGGCGCGCTGCTGTATCTGCGTCAGGAAGGCCGCGGCATCGGTCTGATGAACAAGATCCGCGCCTACAATCTGCAGGATGGCGGCGCCGACACCGTCGAGGCCAACGAGTTGCTCGGCTTCGGCGCCGACCAGCGCGACTACGGCATCTGCCGGCCGATGCTGGCGCACCTGGGCATCACCAGTCTCAAGCTGCTGACCAACAACCCACGCAAGGTCAAGGCGCTGGAGGATTTCGGCATCGATGTCGCCGAGCGTATTCCGTTGAAGACCGGGCTCAACCCCTTCAACCGCAATTACCTGATGACCAAGGCCGGCAAGCTCGGTCATCTGCTTGGCACCATCCATCAGGCCGAGGCGGAAGAATGATCGATACCCGCATCCATTGGCTGGCCCTGCGTCGCAACTGGCGGATGCAGACCCTGGCCTCGCTTATTCTGCCGATAGCGGTGGTGTGGTTCTTCCACGACCGTGACGGCGGCGCCTATGAAACGGTCGGTATGCCTCTGTTCGTTGCAGGCTTGCTCACCCTCGGCCTGACCGTCTGGCGTTTCCGGCATTACAAGGCATCACTGCTGGAGGTCGATGCTGCGGTTGGCGAGGCGCCCTCCGAGCAGGCCTGGAGCCGCCTGCACCATAATCAGCTGCTCGGTCTGACCAATGCCAAGCTGCCGGGCTGGATCGGCATGCTGCACTACGTCTGCACGCTCGAAATCATGCCGCTGGTCCTGCTGGTGCTCGCCAGCCAGGGCGCGATGATGTTGTACCGCCCGGCGCCGCAGCGGTTCCGCTGACGTTCAACGACGAGCGGGTCCCGGTTAACCGCCGACCTGCCGGGGCGCTGTGTCCGGGTTGAACCCCTCCTGATCGAGAAAGCGCAGGTGTGTGCGTAGCGCTGGTAACAACTGTCCGTCGGCATAGGAGCAGCCGGTCGTGATTGGATCCAGTTGGCGCTCCTTGCCTGCCTGCTCCGGTCTATGCCCCTGGCCAGCCGATAACGCGTCCAGCATCGGTTGATAGCCGGGCCGCCAGGCCCTGATCTCCGGCAGTGCCGAGCGCAGGGCGCGCAGGATGTCCATGCCCGCATAATCCAGATCACCCCAGAAGAAGCTGCCTGCCGGTGGGTACTGCCACTGCCGATGGAAGTACTGCGCGTCGGAGCCCGGGAGGAAGGCAAATCGGGTGCTGGTGCTGGTGATGCGTCCGGCACTGGCACGAAACCCGGCACTGAACAGCAGGGCGGTGCGGGCGGGGGCCTGTTCCACCAGGCGCAGGAAGCTGTCCTGGTTCTCGACAATCAACAGGCGATCGAAGCCGGCCGGCGCCCAGGCGGTGAGCAGCAGCGGCCGGCGGCGGATACTCTCGGCGCGCTCGCCGAACAGCTGCCCGAGCAGATCCATGCGCTGATCCAGCACCTTGGAGTTGCCGAGGAAGATGCGGGCAGACAGCTCGCGCAGACTCAGTTGCTGCTCCAGCAGCGGGCCGATGGCGGCCAGCGCGGTTACCACCTGTTCCCCGGTGAAACCGGGCAGGGTCAGGCGCTGGCGGCGCAGCGCCTCGCCCCGATCGACAAAGCTGTCCGCGTGGCGGTCGATGGCTGCCAGCCATTCCGCTTCGATGGGGTCGATACGCGGTCGGCCGAGCCACTGTCGCAGCAGCTCCTCGGAGTCGGCTCGCAGCCGCAGCTGGGCGTTTTCATAGGGTTGCTGATGCGGCAGCAGCCTCCGGTCGAAGGTGACGCTGAATACCCGCCAGCGCTGCACCAGCTCCTGCTCGATGAGCTGCCAGCGGCCGTCCACATCCGCGGAGAAGTCGAACAGCGCCGGCAGGGTGCGTTCATTGATGCGCAGGGTGACATCCCTGCTGCGGGGCCTTTCCAGGCGCTGCAGCAGGTCCAGCAGCAGGGCGCGTACCCAGGGCTCGCCGAGCCAGCCGAGCTGCTCCCCGGCACCCTTCATAACAGCTCCATGAATTCCAACGAGCCCTGCTGGCGGATCACCCGGCGATGGTTGTTCCACAGCTCGGTGATGCGCTCGCGGTTGAGCTGCTGACGGTCCACCAGCACTCGGGTGTTCAGCTCGCCCAGGGGCACCGCGCTGGGTACCTTGCTGAACACGAACTGGTTGCTGACCAGCTCGAGGAAGGGGCCGGCCTTGCTGGTGGGCATGATGAAGATCAGCTGCAGACCCAGGGTTTCGGTCAGGTAGCTGATCACCTGACGCGAGCGGGTTTCATCCATGTGCATGAAGGCCTCATCGACGATCACCATGCGCAGATGACTGTTGCCCTCGTTGAAGCGGAAGGCGCTGGTGACCGCGGCGGCGCGGATGATATAGGCCGGGGTTTCCAGCTGGCCGCCGGAGCCGGTGCCGTACTCGCTGAGACGGATGGCCTGCTTGCCCTCCGGGTGCTTGAGGATGTCGTAGCGGCGATAACGGCGGTAGTCGCTGATGCGCTCCAGCTCACGCAGGGCCTGCTGCTCGTCGCCCTCCAGCAACAGTGACAGCAGGCGGTCGCGCACGGCCGCAGACTGTTCCGACAGGCTGACCTCGAACAGGTTGGTGCCATCGCCCAGATTCGGCATCTGCGACACCTCGCGGAAGAACTTCCAGTATTCCTTGTACTCCGGCACCCAGCTCCAGTCGAACTGGAAGCCCTCGCGGTCGGCACCGAAGCGGTGGTGCTCCAGCTCGCTGTTGAGTTGCTCCAGGGTCCGCTCGCCGTCATTGATGGCCTGGTGGATCTCGTGGCACAGGTCGCTGACGAAGGTGGTGTTGAAGCTGTCGCGCAGTTTGCCGAGCTGTTCCTGCTTCTCCAGCAGCACATTGTTGCGCAGGCGGTTGTGCAGGTTGTCCAGCTGCTGGTTCAGGCCGCAGATGTGGCGGAAGAAACCCAGGCTGTGCAGCTCCTCGGCGCAGTCGTGCAGCAGGTTGTCAGCGGGCTGGGCCTGCTGGTTGTACTCCCTGAGCCGCGAATCCAGCTGCACCGCCAGTTGTGACAGGCTGTCTCCCAGGCGCTGGCGGGCATCGGCGTAATCGGTCTCCCCGCCGCCCTGTTCAAGCTGCTCATCCAGCTGGGCCAGGTGCTGCTGCGGGTCGAGCCCGCCGACCAGTGCGGCGGCGTCCAGCAGGTAGCTTTCGGCCCGGTCCCTGGCGTCCAGCAGGCTGTCGCCCTGATCGGCCAGGCGGGTGACCTGCAGCTGGATATTGTCCAGATTGGTTCTGACGCCGCCCAGCTCGGTGCCGATGCTGTCCTTGCGTGCATCCAGCTCATGGTAGCGCTGTTGCACCCGCTGCAGTTCCTCCTCCAGGTCCAGATATTCCGACAGATCCAGACTGGCCAGCTGCTGTTCCACTTCCCGAAGTTGCTGCTGGGCCTCGAGCAGGGCGCTGGCCCGGTCCACATAGTCCAGCGGGCGGATGCGCTGCAATTGCATGATCAACTGGTGTATGCGCTCACACAGCTGCTGGAGCGCGTGCTGCTGGATCTGCAGCTGCTCCAGCTGCTGCTGCTGGGCCTGCAGGTTGCGTTTGCGGGCGGCGGCGCCGAACAGCAGTTGGCTGTCGTCGATATCGCAGCGGAACAGCGCGTAGTTGCCCGAGCCCATGCCGTCCTGGGTGACGCCGCGCCGGGTCTGGCGCAGGCTCTCAGCATCGGTCACCCGCACCACGCTGCCATAGGAAGCGCGCAGGTAGTACTCGGCGATGCGGTGGTTGAAACGCATCACGTTGATCACCGAGTCCTCCGGCAGGGTCAGGCGCTCGGCGTCCTGACGAGCCTTGTCGCCCTGGATGACCCGTGCCCGGTTGCGCTCGCGTCCGGCCAGCTGGCGGACGATGCGGATGGCCGTGGCCTCGTGCTGCGGCTCCACCAGAATGCCGTAGCGCGAGCCGCCGATATAGCCCTCGATCGCCATCTGCCAGGCTGGGTCGGTGATCTCCACCTGGTCGCACAACACCCGCGGGTCGGCCTGCGGGCATTGCTGACGGATCGCGGCCAAAGCTTCGTCGACATAGGCCGGGTAGGTCACCCGGCTGTCCTGCAGGGCCTTGATCTGGCGCTGGGTCTGGGCGATCTGCCGCTCCAGGTTGGCCAGGGAGGAGCGCCGCTCCTGGAGCAGGCGGTCGGCGCGCTGAATCAGGGTGCTGTTGTCTGCATCCGTCTCGCTGAGCAGCGCGGCCAGCTGGTTGTGTTCGCGCTGCTGGGCTCGGATGGCATCCAGTCCGGCATCGAGCGGGGTCAGGTCCACCCAGTCCCGGGCCAGCAGCTGGTTGAGCTCGGCTACCGGCTGCTGTTCGGCGGCCAGCACCGCTGCGCTCTGCTGTGCCCAGCGGCGGCTTGCCAGCTCTGGCAGGTCGGCGGCCAGCCCCTCGGCCAGCAGCCGGCGTACCTGCTGCAGCGCCTCGACGTTCACATCGCGCTGGTGGGCCTGCTGCAGCAGCGGTGCGACGCCCTGCTGCAGCTGTTCACTGAGCTGTTGGTGGCGAGCGTCCAGTTGATCCTTGCTCTGCAGTACGTTGATGCCCTGGCGGCGGGCCTCCAGCTGGACCAGTTCCTGGTGCGCCTGGGCGGCGCGCTGGGCGGTGAGCTTCTGGTCTTCCAGCAGGGTGTCGTGCTGTTGCTGGTACGCCTGCTGCTGGCGCTTGGCATTCAGATACTGGCCCTGGTTGGCTGCCCAGGCCTGGGCAGCGGCGGAGTATTCCAGCCCGGTGCGCTCCAGCCAGCTCTGCTGGTAACGCACGGCCAGGCCCCGCGACTGCTCGAGCAGGTTGACGCCCTGGCGCAGGCGTGCGGCCTCCTGCTCCATGCCGTGCACGGTACGCAGCAGCTCGCGGATACGCTTGATGGTATCGCCGAAATCCCGCGGATCGAGTACCTCGCCAGCGACGAACTGGTCGATGGACTTGACCGGCTTGTAGGCCATGAAGTTGGCGAAGGTGCGCGCCGCGTTCTTCGCCTCGCGGCTCGACACCGCGTCGCTCTTGCCGCGCAGAGCCCCGTACAGACGGCCGAGATAGGCGCTCTTGCGGTCGTAGGTCTCCACCTGTTGCTGGCCGAACTGGCGGCGCAGCCGATTGGCCAGTTCGGTGACCGGCACCACATGGCGGCTGCCGTCTTGCTCGCGAATGAAATGCGACAGCGACAGCATCTCCCCGGGGACGATCAGCAACAGCAGCTCGTCCTGGCGGGCCTGACGGCTGCTGCCTGCGGTGTCCAGATGGGCGCGGACACCGATCACGGCGGTAAAGGGTTCGGCGGTTTCGCCCTGGGTGGGGTGGAAGATCCCGGCGATATAGCCGTCGGTGGTCAGCGGCCGGGCAAAGGCGCCGTCATCACAGCCCAGCACGTAGGAGGCCAGGGTGCGCACCTGCTTGCCGCCGCGGCCGCGCTGGGTGGTTTCGTCCTGGCCGGGGTTGTAGTTGTACAGGTTATCGTGGGCGGCGGTCATCAGCGTCTGCAGGGCGTCGGCGGCGGTGGTCTTGCCGGAGCCGTTGCCGCCGGAGAACAGGTTGACCGGGCCGTATTCAAATTCGCCTTCCGGCAGGTTGCCCCAGTTCACGGTAATCGAGCGTTTCAGATACATGCTCAGTCCTCTCCTTCGCCGTCGGCGGGCTGCTGGCCATCCCCCGCCAGTTGGGCCAGCGCACTGTCGGTGACCACACTGATGATGCCGGGGCGGATGGTCAGCCAGCCTTCGCCGTCCAGCGGGTCGGCGTCGCTGCTGCTGCGGATCAGGCGCAGCTGGCGCAGGCGGCGCAGCAGGTGCTGACGCTCGACCGCCGACTCCGGCAGCGGCCTGCCGAGCAGGTTGCGGTGGCTCAGATTGAGCGCCTCCAGTGACAGCATGACCTGACCGTCCTCGTCGACTTCCCCTTCGCGCAGGGCCTTGTCGTATTCGGCGCGCAGCACCAGGATCAGCGCCACCTCCTGCTGGCTGAGGCGCTGGCGCAGGCCGGTGTGCACGCTGGCGTCGATATCCGCCAGACCGGGGGCTTCGGCCCCCGGCGGGAACAGCCGCAGCAGGTTGAAGCGCGGCTCGTGCAACAGGCGGATCTGCAGCACGCTGAGATAATCCTCCACCAGGTCCGAGGTCTGCAGGTAGCGGTCGTACAGTTCCGCTTCCTTGCGGCTTTCATCCCGGCACAGCACGCCCCGGTCGAGCAGGCGGATCATCAGTTCCGAGAAGTCCCCGGGGCTGATGTTGCGCCGTTGCAGTTGATCTTCCAGAGCGTCACGCATGATTGTCCTGTTCCAGTTCGATGATGAAGCCGTCGCGGTGGTTGAACCAGGTTTCCCCGGTAATGGTCTGGCCAGTGGGCTGCACCCTGACCCGGAAGCCGGAGGCGGCGTGGTCGGCGCTGCCCAGGCTGATGATATGACTGAGCGCCAGCAGATCGGCGGCGTTCTCTACCGGCAGGTCGCGGCTGTCGATACGCCGGCCTGCACCCAGGGCGCTGCGCAGATAGTTACGCAGGCCGCTGGCATTGATCTGGAACGCCTGCTCCAGCAGCTGCTGGACGGCCAACTCGCGCCGGGTCTCCGGGTCCGGATCGCCGGGGTCGAGCATCTCGCTGTGCACCAGCCGCCGCAGCTGGCGCTCGCGCAGGCGTACCTGCTGCGGGTCGACCAGTTCCAGGCGAATGCTGGCCATGGCTTCCCCGGCGGCGGCCAGCCGGGCGTCGAACTCGGTCTGATCCAGCCCGCGCAGGGTGCTGCACAGGCCGACAATGTCGTTGTGCTTCTGGGTCTGCAGGTAGCTGAGCTGGCGGATAATGATGTCGGCGCGCTTGGTGAAGCTCTGCAGGGTGCGCCGCAGGGCCGGAAGCATGATCTCCGAGGCGTTGCGCAGGCGCAGCTCGATGCTGTCGAGCAGGTACCAGAGCACCGAATTGCCCGGCTCCGCCACCAGGTCGGGCGCGACCCGGCGCAGTTCGCGCTCGGCATTGGCCTTCCAGGTGTTGGACTGGCGGCGGATGCGTTGCAGCACCTGCTGGATGCGGTCGCGGTGCTTTTCCACGCTGTCGGCGGACAGGCGGATGGCCACGTCCGGCAGGAAGCGCCGCTCCATGAAGTCGAAGAACTGGTCACTGGCCTGCTGCACCAGTTGCTGGGCTTCGACCTCGCGCACCAGCTGGCGCTTGCGCTCTTCCAGCTCGGCGATGATGTCGGTGAAGTCGGCAATGATCCGCTCGGAATACTCGAAGGCATCCAGCAGGTCGTAGACCTCGCCGCGTTCGGCAAAGGCCGACAGGGCGTTGAGGGTATTACGGGTATTGCGGTGGCGGGTGCGCAGGCTGCGGCCGTCGGCCTCCACCAGGGGTTGGGTGAACAGTCGACCGGTGCGGCTGAAGGGGTAGGTGGATTGGAAGGTGGCCTGGTCTACCTGTCGCTCCAGCCAGCCATGCTCGACCAGGTTGTTGAGAATCCAGCCGGCCTGTTCGCGGTTGTTCCTGAAGCGGCCCTGGTCTTCATCCTCGCTGTCGAGCAGGGGCGCCCGTTCCAGCGCCTCGCTGAAGATATCCAGTACCTGTTCGCGTTTGAGTGATTCGCCGTAGTCGGCGTTGGCACTGTACAGCCGCTCGTGCAGCAGGCGCAGACACTCGACGATCTGCTCGCGGTACTTGCTGGTCAGCGGGCGGAAGAAGTGCAGACGCTCGTTGCTGAAGAACATGACCCGGGCCCGGAAAGATTAAAGGGGCATTATGCCGGATCAATCAGACCGGTTCACGCCGCTTTTGTGCGATCAGGGGGGTTACAGATTCGTCGCCAGTCGCTGGCGAATGGCCCGCTCGATACCCGCCGCATCCAGCCCGCACTCGGCCAGCATATTGGCCGGCTTGTCGTGCTCGATATACAGGTCAGGCAGGCCGAGGTTGAGCACCGGAACCTGTATCCCCTGGGCCAGCAACCATTCGTTCACCGCGCTGCCGGCGCCGCCCATGATGGCGTTCTCTTCTACAGTGACCAGTAACTCGTGGCTGTCTGCCAGCTGCTGCATCAGCGCAGTATCCAGCGGCTTGATGAAACGCATGTTGGCGACGGTGGCATCGAGGCTTTCGGCGGCGGCCAGTGCATTGGCATGCAGGGTGCCGAAGCAGAGGATGGCGACACCCTCACCCTGACGGGTGATCTCCCCCTTGCCGATCGGCAGCGGCAGCAGGGTCTGCTCGACGGGCACGCCCGGGCCGGTGCCGCGGGGGTAGCGCACCGCGGCCGGGCCGTTGTACAGGAAGCCCGTGCTGAGCATCTGGCGGGTCTCGTTCTCGTCCGCCGGTGCCATGATCAGCATGTTGGGGATGCAGCGCAGGTAGCTCAGGTCGAAGCTGCCGGCATGGGTCGGCCCGTCCTCGCCGACCAGCCCGGCCCGGTCAATGGCGAACAGTACGTCCAGGTCCTGCAGGGCAACGTCGTGGATCAGCTGATCATAGGCGCGTTGCAGGAAGGTGGAATAGATCGCCACCACTGGCTTGGCGCCTTCGCAGGCCATGCCGGCGGCGAGGGTCACCGCGTGCTGTTCGGCGATGGCCACATCGAAATAACGCTGGGGAAAGCGTTCGGCGAAGGCGATCAGGTCGGAGCCTTCTTTCATCGCCGGGGTGATGCCGATCAGACGCGGGTCGGCTTCGGCCATGTCGCACAGCCACTGGCCGAAGATGTTCGAATAACGGGGTTTGCTGACGCCGTTGCTGGCCGGTTTGGGCTCCAGCTTGGTGATGGCGTGATAGCCGATCGGGTCCGCCTCGGCGGGAGAGAAGCCCTTGCCCTTGCGGGTGACCACGTGCAGGAACTGCGGGCCCTTGAGCTGGCGCATGTTGCCGAGCGTGGTGATCAGGGTCGGCAGGTCGTGACCATCAATCGGGCCGATGTAATTCCAGCCCAGCTCCTCGAACAGCACGCCCGGGGCGAGCATCGCCTTGGCCGTTTCCTCGGTCTTGCGCGCCAGCTCCCAGGCAGGCGGGAGCTTGGACAGCACCTTCTTGCTGCCCTCGCGCATGTGGGCGTAGGTCCGGCTTGAGAGAATCTTGGCCAGGTAGTTGGAGAGGCCGCCGACGTTGCGGGAAATCGACATGTCGTTGTCGTTGAGCACCACCAGCATGTCCGCATCGGCCTCGCCGGCGTGGTTGAGTGCCTCAAATGCCATGCCAGCGGTCATTGCGCCGTCGCCGATAACCGCCACGGTGCGACGGTCCAGCCCCTGGAGGCGGGAGGCGATCGCCATGCCCATGCCTGCGCTGATCGAGGTGCTGGAGTGGCCCACGCCGAAGGTGTCATAAGGGCTTTCGCTGCGCCGGGGAAAGGCGGAGATACCATCCTTCTGGCGCAAGGTCGCCATCTCTTCGCGGCGCCCGGTGAGGATCTTGTGCGGGTAGGCCTGATGACCCACGTCCCACACCAGCCGGTCTTCGGGGGTCTGGTAGATGTAGTGCAGGGCGATGGTCAGCTCAATGACACCGAGGCCCGCGCCGAAATGACCGCCGGTCTGGCCGACGCTCCACAGCAGGAACAGGCGCAGCTCGTCGGCCAGCTCGGGCAACTGGGATGGGTCCAGAGCGCGCAGTCGGTCGGGGCTGTCAATGCTGTCCAGCAGCGGGGTACTGGGGCGTTCGCGGGGTATTTCGTGGAAGATCCTGGGCATCTAACAAGGGCTCTGATTGCCGCTCGGGCGGCAGGAAACAAGGGCGCAGTTTAACCGATCGGGCCCATTAGCCCAACTCCGGCCGCTGCCGGCCGTCCATACGCTGCTCAGTGCTGTCTCTCGATGATGTACCGGGCCAACTGACGCAGACGGTCTGCACCATCGGCAAAGTCGTCGAGGGCGGTTATGGCCTGATCACACAGCGAGCGGGCCAGCTCATGGGCACCCTGCAGGCCGAGCAGGGAAGGGAAGGTCGGCTTGCCGCGAACGGCGTCGGCACCGTGCTGCTTGCCGAGGGTCTGGGTGTTGCCCTCCACATCGAGAATGTCGTCCTGCACCTGGAACGCCAGGCCGATGCAGTCGGCATAGCGCTCCAGCGCGGCCATCTGTGCGCTGTCGGCACGCTCGGAGGCCAGTGCGCCCAGCTGCACGCTGGCACGGATGAGAGCGCCGGTCTTGCGCTGGTGCATGTCTTCCAGATCGGGCTGCTGCAGTTGGCGGCCGACCGCGCCCAGGTCGATGGCCTGGCCGCCGACCATGCCGCTGGGCCCGGCAGCCCGGGCCAGCAGCGTGGTCATCTGCAGTCGGGTAGCGGGCTGCCACTGCTCGGTGCGGCTGATCCATTCGAAGGCCAGCGCCTGCAGTCCGTCCCCGGCGAGGATGGCGGTGGCCTCGTCAAAGGCGCGATGACAGGTGGGCTGGCCACGGCGCAGATCGTCATCGTCCATCGCCGGCAGGTCGTCATGGATAAGCGAGTAGGCGTGGATCAGCTCCACCGCCGCCGCTGCGGGATCCACCTGCTCAACAGGCACGCCCAGGGCTTCGCCGCTGGCATAGGCCAGTACCGGGCGTATCCGTTTGCCGCCACCCATGACGCTGTAGCGCATGGCGGCATACAGGCGCTCGAGCTGCGGCAGCGGGTTCTGCAGCTGACTGTCCAGATGCGCTTCTATGCGTTTCTGACACTGGCTGAGGTAGTGATCGAAGCCGGTCATGGGGCCGGGTCCTGGAAAGGCTCGGTGGTCAACTGGCCATCCTGCTCGAGCAGCAGGGCAACCTTCTGTTCGGCCTGGGTCAGGGCCTGCTGGCATTCGCGGGTGAGCGCCACCCCCTGCTCGAACGCGCCGAGGGATTCTTCCAGGCTCAGATTGCCACTCTCGAGCCGCTCAACGAGGCTCTGCAGGGCCTCGAGCGATTGCTCGAAATCGATGGCTTTGTCAGTGGTGGCCATGGGTCATACCTCGGTTGCAATGGTTGAAAAACGGCTGAACATTACCCGCGCCGGTATCGGCGGTCAATCCAGGAGCGGCGGGCTGACGCAGTGCATTACAGATCACCCCACAGATGCTGGGCGATGCCCACGGCAACCACCGGGGCCGTCTCCGTGCGCAGGACCCGGGGCCCGAAGCGCGCTGCGTGAAAGCCTGCCGCCTCCGCCAGGTCGATTTCACCGGCGCTGAGTCCGCCCTCGGGCCCGATCAGCAGGCCCAGCGTCGCCGGCGCCGGGAGGCTGCGCAGGTCCTGATCGGTGCGGTGATGCAACACCAGCTTGAGGTCGGCCTGCAGGCCGGTCAGCCAGTCGGCCAGCGCGACGGGGGCATGAATGGCCGGCACCCGGCTGCGACCGCACTGCTCGCAGGCGCTCACTGCGATCTGCTGCCAGTGCTGCTGGCGCTTGTCGGCGCGCTCGCCCTGCAGGCGCACCTCGCAGCGCTCGGTGAACAGCGGGGTGATCTCGGCGACCCCCAGTTCGACCGCTTTCTGGATCGCCCAGTCCATGCGCTCTCCTCTGGATACGGCCTGGCCCAGATGAATCTGCAGCGGCGACTCCGCCAGACCGCTGACCGGCGCGCCGAGAGCCAGGCGCACCTCGCGCTTGCTGACGTCGAGAATCTCGCCGGGCCACTCCTGGCCCGACCCGTTGAATATCTGTACCGGTGCGCCCGGCCCGAGGCGCAGCACACGCCCGATGTAATGGGCGAGGTCGCCTTCCAGAGACTGCTCGCCGCTGGCCAGTGGCGCATCAAGATAGAACCGGGATATACGCATGGGTCAGTCCCGGGTTGCCCGTTCGATCCCTTCCCAGGCGACGCTGGCCAGGTGGTCGATCTGATCGGGGGTGATCACATAGGGCGGCATGAAATACACGACGCTGCCGAGCGGGCGCAGTAATGCCTCGTTGCGCAGACCGTACTCATAGACGCGGATGCCACGGCGCTCCTGCCAGGGGTAGGCGGCACGGGTGGCCTTGTCCCTGACCATCTCGATCGCCAGTACCATGCCGGTCTGGCGCACTTCGCCGACATGGGGGTGGTCGGCAAAATGTGCGGTCGCCCGGCCCATGTGGGCAGCCAGTGTCTTGTTGCTCTCGATCACGTTGTTCTGCTCGAACAGGTCCAGTGTGGCCAGCGCTGCAGAGCAGGCCAGCGGGTTGCCGGTATAGCTGTGAGAGTGCAGAAACGCGCGCAGGGTTTCGTAGTCATCATAGAACGCCTGATAAATGTCGTCGGTGGTCAGGCAGACCGACATGGGCAGGTAGCCACCGGTCAGCGCCTTGGAGAGGCACAGGAAGTCCGGGCTCATGCCGGCCTGCTCACAGGCGAACATGCTGCCGGTGCGGCCGAAGCCGACGGCGATCTCGTCGTGGATGAGGTGGACGCCGTAGCGGTCGCAGGCCTCGCGCAGCAGTTTCAGGTAGATCGGGTGATACATGCGCATGCCGCCGGCACACTGGATCAGCGGCTCGATGATGACGGCGGCGACCTGCTCGTGGTGCTGCTCCAGCGCGCGCTCCATGTGCCCGAACATGAGGCGGCTGTGCTCCTCCCAGCTGGCGCCCGGCTCGCGTTCGTAGCAGTCGGGGGAGGGTACCGTGATCACGTCCATCAGCAATGGTTCGTAGGTCTCCTTGTACAGCGCCACATCGCCGACCGCGAGCGCGGCCAGTGTCTCGCCGTGGTAACTGTTGGACAGGGTAATGAAGCGCTTCTTTTCCGGCTTGCCGCTGTTGAGCCAGTAATGGAAGCTCATTTTCAGCGCGACTTCGATACAGGATGAGCCGTTGTCGGCATAGAAACAGCGGGTCAGCGGCGCGGGGGTAATATCGACCAGCCGCTCGGACAGCTCAATCACCGCCTGGTGTGAGAAGCCGCCGAGGATGACGTGTTCGAGAGTGTCCAGCTGCTGCTTGATCCGCTCGTTGATGTAGGGGTTGGCGTGGCCGAATACGTTGACCCACCAGGAGCTCACTGCATCCAGATAACGGTTGCCGTTGAAGTCATGCAGCCAGACGCCCTCGCCCCGCTTGATCGGGATGATGGGCATGTGCTCGTGATCCTTCATCTGGGTGCAGGGATGCCACAGCACCGAAAGGTCGCGCTGCATCCATTGATTGTTGAGCCCCATGGGTACCTCGCCGGTCGATGATCTGCCGGCGATTGTATCGCAGTGCAGCGGATGCTGCAGACGTACGCCGCCTACCGGGTGCCGAACACCACCATGGTCTTGCCCTTGACGTGGATCAGACCCTGCTCTTCCAGGGTCTTGAGTACCCGGCCGACCATCTCGCGCGAGCAGCCGACGATACGACCTATTTCCTGGCGGGTGATCTTGATCTGCATGCCGTCCGGGTGGGTCATGGCATCGGGCTGCTTGCACAGCTCCAGCAGGGTGCCCGCGACCCGGCCGGTGACATCCAGGAAGGCGAGATCGCCGACCTTGCGGGTAGTGCGGCGCAGGCGGTCAGCCATCTGCCGGCCTACCACATAGAGCAGCTCGGGATCGCGGGCGGTGATCTCACGGAATTTGGCGTAGGGCAGCTCGGCGAGTTCGCATTCGGTCTTGGCCTTGACCCAGGCGCTGCGGTCCTGCTCGGCCTGCTCTTCGTCAAACAGGCCCATTTCGCCGAAGAAATCGCCCGGGTTGAGGTAGGCGATGATCATATCGCGGCCCTGGTCGTCCTCGATCGAGATGGTGACCGAGCCCTTGACGATATAGAACAGGCGATCGGAAACGTCTCCTGCATGAATGATGGTACTGCGAGGGCCAAAGCGCCGACGATAACAATGTCCCAGAAACACATCGAGATTTTTTATTTTGGGTATCGGGGAGAGAGCAGCCATTTTTGTCATCCTGTCACATTGATCAAGCAGACCATGGAGTCATGGGCATCCTTGCAGCCTCGTCATGAGACCAAACCCGATTATGTCCAGTTTCATTGACAAAGGCCAGCGCCTGAGCCGGGGGCCGATTGTGCTATTCTCCGCCGCCTGTGAATGATGCGTTCAGGGGAGAGTGGAATGAAGGCGCAGATCAAATGGGTCGACGGTGCAATGTTTCTTGGCGAGTCCGGTAGCGGACATACCATCGTCATGGATGGCCCCGAGGAAGCCGGCGGGCGCAACATGGGCGTACGGCCGATGGAGACGGTGCTGATCGGATTGGGTGGCTGCGCCAGTTACGACGTGGTCAGCATTCTGAAAAAGGGTCGCCAGGACGTGCGTGACGTCCGCACCGTACTGGAAGCAGAACGTGCCGACAGCGAGCCGAAGGTGTTCACCCGCATCCATGTGCACTTCGTTGTGAGCGGCAAGCAGCTGAAGGAAGCCCAGGTGAAGCGGGCGGTGGAGCTGTCGGCGGAGAAATACTGTTCGGCGTCCATCATGCTCGGGCGCGGCGGTGTGGAAATCACCCACGACTACGAAATCATCGATGTGGACTGAAGCGCAGCACCGCTGCGCTTCGTGATCCTCGGTCAGATGCGGTAGGTGACGCTGGTCATCACCTTGGACATCATCTTCATGGCGGCCTTTACCGGGCGCGGGAAGACTACCCCGCCGGCCTGCAGTGCCTGGCTGCCATGCTCGATCTCGTCTTCGCGCATCTGCTCGAGGATGGCGCGGGACTTGAGGTCATCTTCCGGCAGCTGGGTCAGGTGATCGTCCAGATGCCGCTCCACCAGCTGCTCGGTGGCGGCAACGAAGCCCAGGCTGATGCGGTCGCTGATCTTGCCGGCGACCGCGCCGATGCCGAAGGACAGACCATAGAACACCGGGTTCAACACGCTGGTACGGCTGCCCAGTTCGTTCAGGCGTTGTTCGCACCAGGCCAGGTGATCGACCTCTTCGGCGGCGGCCTGCTCCATCTGTTCGCGGATGTCCGGCAGTCGGGCTGTCAGTGCCTGGCCCTGATACAGCGCCTGGGCGCACACTTCCCCGGTATGGTTGATGCGCATCAGCCCGGCAACATGCTGGCGCTGGGCATCATCGATGGTATCGCTGCGCAGGTGCTGGGCCGGCGAGGGCCGGGCAGCCTGTGCGGCCCCGGGCACCAGGGTGCGCATGGCCTGCTCGCCCTGGACCAGCAGACGGTCGAACAGGCTGTATTGACGTGTACTCATGTAATTCTCCTGAAACCGGCTTCAAGTATAGCGGTTGAATCAGCTGCAGGGTTGTTCGAGATCAACCCGGGGGCCAGTTCATCTGGCGCTGTCCCAGTACATGCAGGTGGATGTGGTAGACCGTCTGGCTGCCCATTTCCCTGCAGTTGAAGACGGTGCGAAAGCCTCCTTCGCAACCCAGTTCCAGGGCGAGCCGCTGGGCCGTATAGGTCATGTAACCGACCAGTTCGCAATCTTCCTCTGTCATATCGTTGAGGGTAGCGATATGCTTTTTCGGGATAACCAGAAAGTGCACCGGCGCCTGGGGGTTGATGTCATGGAAGGCCAGTACGCGGTCATCCTCGAAGATGGTTTTCGATGGGATCTTGCCTTCGGCAATGCTGCAGAACAGACAATTCACGGTGCTCTCCTTGTTATGAGTCGGGCAACCAGTGTAACCAACCCGCAGGCGGACATGACAGCGCCTCTTGCAGGCAGGGATGCGCCATGAAGAATGACATACATGATCTGGGACTGGTACTGGACTCCAGGGTTCGGCTGGTCGTCATCGAATCCTGGGAAGAGCTGCGTGTACTGGAGGCCATCGCCACGCTGGCGATCAAGCGCAGCCAGACCTGGTACACCTGGAACCAGGTGGAAGGTCTGCAGCGCCTGGGCTTCGGCCCGGCGCTGGATGCCGAGGGCGATCTGAGCGATCCGGAAGCGGCGCTGGAGCACGTGCGCCGCCAGCGCGAACCGGCTCTCTACGTATTTTGCGATCTGCATCCCTTCATGCATTCCTCGAAGCTGGTTCGGCTGCTGAAGATGATCGCGATGGAGCCCGCCGAGCAGGCTCCGACGCTGCTGCTGGTCAGCCATGAGCTGGCGCTGCCTGCGGAGCTGCGGCGGCTGGCGGCGCGCATCCACCTGAGCATGCCGTCGGACGAGCAACTGGCGGCCATCATCCGCGAAGAGGCCGCACGCTGGACCGAGCGCAACCAGGGGCGACGTGTGCGTACCGACAGCCGCACGCTGGAACAGGTGGTGCGCAACCTGCGCGGTGTGACCCATGAGGAGGCCCGGCTGCTGGCGCGCAAGCTGATTGTCGATGACGGTGCCATCACCCAGGAGGACCTGCCGGTACTCAATCGCGCCAAGTTCAGTCTGCTGGACATGCAGGGCGTGCTCAGTTTTGAGCAGGACACTGCGCGCTTTGCCGAGGTCGGCGGGTTGGCAAGGTTCAAGCGCTGGTTGGCGGATCGACAGGCGGCCTTCAGTGGGGCGGATAGCGCGGACGTGCCCAGGGGGGTACTGCTGGCGGGCGTGCAGGGATCAGGCAAGAGCCTGGCGGCACGGGCCGTGGCCGGCCTGTGGGGGTTGCCATTGTTGCGGCTGGATTTTGCCGCGCTCTACAACAAGTACATCGGCGAGACAGAGAAGAACCTCCGCGAGGCGCTGGCAATGGCGGACGCCATGGCACCCTGCGTGCTGTGGATCGACGAGATCGAAAAGGGTGTCGCTGAGGATGGCAGCGACAATGGGGTGTCCCGCCGGGTGCAGGGCACGCTGCTGACCTGGATGGCAGAGCGCCGCAGCCGGGTGTTTCTGGTGGCCACCGCCAACGATGTGATGCAGTTGCCGCCCGAGCTGATCCGCAAGGGCCGTCTCGATGAGTTGTTCTTTGTCGACCTGCCGCAGGCCGCCGTGCGCGAGGACATCTTCCGGATTCACCTCGCCAGCCGCGGTTTCGCCGTGGACAGGTTTGATTTGCCATCGCTGGCTGCGGCCAGTGAGGGTTTCTCCGGCGCCGAGATCGAGCAGGCGGTGGTCGCGGCGGTGTACAGCGCCGCGGCGCGTCAGGAAGATGTCATCAACGAGCACGTATTGGAAGCGCTGAACGAGACCTCACCCCTGTCGGTGGTGATGGCCGAGCGCATCCAGAGCCTGCGCAGCTGGGCTCGGGAGCGGGCGGTCATGGCTGATTAAAAGGGCTTGAGTACAACCAGCAGCACCACGCCCACCAGCCCCAGTACCGGCGCCTCGTTGAACCAGCGGTAGAAGACGTGGGAACGGGTATTGCTGTCGTTGGCAAAGCGCCGCAGCTGGGCGCCACAGATGAAGTGATATATGACCAGCAGCGCAACCAGGGTCAATTTGGCATGCATCCAGCCCTGCTGCATCCAGGCAGGCTGAAGGGTCAGCAACCATACCCCCAGGCCGAGGGTGGCAACCATCGACGGCAGCATGATGCCGCGGTACAGCTTGCGTTCCATGATCTTGAAGCGGTCCCGGCTGGGCTGGTCCTCACTCATGGCGTGGTAGACGAACAGGCGTGGCAGATAGAACAGGCCGGCAAACCAGGTCACCACCGCCATGATATGAAAGGCTTTGATCCACAGATACACGTTGCTGCTCCTGTCGCGAAGGTGCGGGCACGCTCGCCATTGTGTTGGTAAACTGATGCGGCGCTCCTATCGTGGGAGCGCGTCAGACATGTTAATCGAAAAGAGGCTGAAAATGATCAGGATAGGCATCGTAGGGGGCACCGGCTACACCGGCGTCGAATTGCTGCGGCTACTGGCGGCACACCCGCAGGCGCGTATCGAGATCATCACCTCGCGATCCGAGGAAGGCGTACGGGTGGTGGATATGTACCCCAGCCTTCGCGGTCACTACGACGATCTGGCCTTCAGCGTTCCGGATACCGCGACGCTCGGTCAGTGTGATGTGGTGTTCTTCGCCACCCCCCATGGTGTGGCTCACGAACTGGCGGCAGAGCTGCTGGCCACCGGTACCCGCATCATCGACCTGTCTGCGGACTTCCGCCTGCGCGATGCCGACCTGTGGGCGAAGTGGTACGGCCAGCCCCACGGGGCTCCGCAGCTGCTGGAGCAGGCCGTCTATGGTCTACCCGAGGTCAATCGCGATGCCATCCGAAATGCCCGGCTGATCGCTGTGCCCGGCTGCTATCCGACCTCCGTGCAGCTGGGGCTGATTCCGCTGCTGGAAGCCGGTCTGGCACAGCCGGGGAGTCTGATAGCCGATTGCAAATCCGGCGTCAGTGGTGCCGGGCGCGGCGCCAAGGTGTCCTCGTTGTTCAGCGAAACGACCGAGAGCATGAAGGCGTACGGCGTGTCTGGACACCGGCATCTTCCTGAGATCGTCCAGGGTCTGGAGCGTGCCGCAGGGCAGCAGGTCGGCCTGACCTTCGTGCCCCATCTGACGCCGATGATCCGGGGCATCCATTCGACCCTCTACGCACAGGTGCCCGATCGCAGCGTGGATCTGCAGCAGTTGTTCGAGCAGCGCTACGCCGACGAGCCCTTCGTTGACGTGATGCCGGCCGGCAGCCATCCGGAAACGCGCAGTGTGCGCGGCGCCAACATGTGTCGGCTGGCGATACACCGGCCCCAGGATGGGGATCTGGTCGTCGTGCTGGCGGTGATCGACAACCTCGTCAAGGGCGCCTCCGGTCAGGCGATCCAGAACATGAACATCGCACTGGGCCTGGACGAGCGGCTCGGGCTTGAACACCCGGCGCTCATGCCCTGATGACCAGCGAACCCCAGGGCCCAACAGATATGCCCTCCCGGGCGCCATCGCCTCGTCTGCGCAGGCGCTTGCCGTGGCTGGCATTGCTGCTGGGGTTGCCGCTGTGCGGCTGGCTGGGCTGGATGGCCGCCATGACCTCGTCGCAGATGGGAGATTATCAGCGCCTGCGTGAGGAGCGCGCCGGCATCCAGGCCGAGCTGGAGCAAACCCGATTGCGTGATCAGCAACTCGAGGTGGACCTGATGGTCGCGCAGCAGGCGCTGGCGGATAGCCAGGCCGCAGTGGCAGAGCTGGAGCAGCAGCTGTTTCGTCTGCAACAGGACCTGGCCCAATATCAGGGTGCGCTGGCGCCCAACGCGATGGCCCATGGGGTGCGGATTCAGGCTTTTGAGCTGCAGCGCACGGACATTGTGGGCATTTTCAGGTACAAGGTCATGGTCAGCCGGGTCGGCAGTGAAAGCGATACGGTGCAGGCAAGACTGCTGCTCACGCTGCAGGGCAGGCAGGGTGATGAGGAAGTGAGCTACCCGCTTGAGGAGCTGACATCCAGCCGCACCCAGTACCTGCCACTGAATTTCCGCTACTTCCAGGTGGTGCCCGGCAACGATGATGCCGAGCTGGTGCTGCCGCTGGGATTCGAGCCGGAGCAGATAGAGCTCAAGGTCGAGCACGACGGCAAGATCGTGCTCGAGCAAACGTTGAAATGGACCGAAACGGGAGTCAGATCCTGATGTTGAAAGGCAGGCGCAATAACCGGGCGGTCAGCCACTCCCCCGGCAAGACCACCCTGATAGCCGGCGACACCGAACTGCGAGGCAACATCCGTTTTGCTGGTGCTGTACAGGTGGATGGTCGGGTGGTGGGGAATATCGACGCGGATGATGGCCTGGTCAGCGTGACCCGCGAAGGCTATGTTGAGGGCATCATAAAGGCGCCCAGAGTCGTCATCGACGGTGTCATTGTCGGAGATGTCCACGCGCTCGAGCATCTGCAGCTGGATGCCCGGGCGCGGGTAGATGGCGATCTGTACTACCGGTTCATGGAGATGGTGGCCGGTGCGCAGATAAACGGCCAGCTCCATTATCTGGGAGAGGAGTCCTCCGGTCGTGAGGTCGACAGTCTCACGGGCGAGTTCGGGCTCAAGTAGTTGACCAAAAGAGTCGGATAAAAGGATAATAGCCGGCTTGATGTGCTGCGGCGCTGCCGCCGGAGGTTGTATGTCCAGTGTTGAAACCTTTATCCCTGCTGCCATGCAGTTTACCGACAGCGCGGTGAACAAGGTGCGGTCGCTTATCGAGGAAGAGGGCAATGATCGCCTGAGTCTGCGCGTGTTCGTGACCGGTGGCGGTTGTTCGGGCTTCCAGTACGGCTTTACCTTTGATGACGAACTGGCTGAGGATGACACTGTCATCGAACGGGAAGGGGTGCGTCTGGTCGTCGACCCTATGAGTTTCCAGTATCTGGCCGGCTCCGAGGTGGACTATCTCGAAGGTCTGGAAGGTTCGCGTTTTGTCATCAACAATCCCAACGCCAGCACCACCTGTGGCTGCGGCTCGTCCTTCTCCATCTAGGCTCCGGTGCCTACGCCGGGTAGATGGCTCCCAGTACCCGGATTCCCTCAGCACCGGTAACGGCCGGCAGGTTGCCGCCTAGCCGCTGCTGACAGCGCCACGCCAGCCAGGCAAACGCCATGGCTTCCATCCAGTCAGGATCGACCCCCAGTTCGGCCGTCGTTCCGACATGGCAATCCAGTAAATCCTCCAGCCGCTCCATCAGCCGGGTATTGTGCGCACCGCCTCCGCATATGTAGGCCGCCTTCGGTTGGGGCTGACAGAGAGCAAGCGCCGCGGCGATGCTGCGGGCGGTCAGTTCCAGCAGGGTGGCCTGCACATCCTCCGGCGCATGCTGCCGACCATCGAGCATGTGCTGCAGCCAGTTGGCGTTGAAGTGTTCGCGGCCAGTGCTCTTTGGCGCGGCGCGGCTGAAATAATCATCTTCCAGCATCCGGCCCAGCAGTGACGGGATGACCTTGCCACTGCGTGCCCAACTGCCGGAAGGGTCGAAGCTCATGCCACGATGCTGTTGCACCCAATGGTCCAGCAGCACATTGCCCGGGCCACTGTCGAAGCCGCTCACCTGGCCGTGCGGGGCAAGCAGGGTCAGATTGGAGAAGCCGCCGATATTGATAAGCACCCGCGTCTCGTCTGGCGAATGCAGCAGCCAGGAGTGGAACGCGGGTACCAGTGGTGCTCCCTGACCGCCGGCTGCCATGTCCCGGTTGCGGAAGTCGGTGATGACCTCGATGCCGCACAACTCGGCCAGCAGGGCGGGAGCGCCGATCTGTACACTGAAGCTCAACTCGGGATGGTGGCGAACGGTCTGGCCGTGACTGCCGATGGCGCTGATATCGGCGGCGCTCAGGTCGTGCTGTTGAAGCAGCTCCATGACCCCTTGTGCAGCGAGGCGCGCCCATTGCTGCCCGGCGATGCCCGCGCGGCGGATTTCATCTTCTCCGGGCTGGCAGAGCTTGAGTAGATCGTCCCGCAAGGGAGTGGGGAAGGGCAGACAGTGCGCGCCGATGAGAGTGGCGCGCTGGCTGTCGGGAGAAAATCGGGCAAGGGCGATATCGACACCATCCAGGCTGGTGCCTGACATGATGCCGATATGCAGTGCGGTCTTCACTCGTCCAGAAGAGCCAGCTGGGTGGCGCCTTGCTGGTCGAGACTGGCCATCAGCTGATTGCTGAGTGCCAGGAACGCGGTGCGTTCGCTCTTGGGTATGGGGTCGGAAGCCGGCAGCTTGACGCTGAGAGGGTCGACGTGGCGGCCATTGACCTGGAACTCGTAATGCAGGTGTGGGCCTGTCGCCAGGCCGGTCATGCCGACATAGCCGATCACCTGGCCCTGGCTGACGTTGCTGCCAACGCGGATGCCCGAAGCGTAGCGGCTCATGTGGGCATAGAGGGTCTGGTAGGTCTGGCCGTGCTTGATCACCACGGTATTTCCGTAGCCGCCCTTGCGTCCGACATGAACCACTCGTCCGTCGCCAGTGGCCTTGATCGGGGTGCCGGTGGCGGCAGCGTAATCAACACCTTTGTGGGCACGGATCTTGTTCAGCACCGGGTGCATGCGGCCGGGGTTGAAGCGCGAGCTGATGCGGGCGAACTCCACAGGGGTACGGATGAACGCCTTGCGCATGCTGGTGCCGTCAGCCCGATAGTAGCTGCTGTAACCTTTCGCGTCGGTGTAGCGCACGGCAGTGTAGGTCTTGCCCCGGTTGGTGAAGCGCGCGGCCAGGATATTGCCCGTCCCGACGCGCTGGTCATCCAGGTGTTTCTCTTCATAGAGCACTTCGAACTGGTCGCCCTGGCGGATCTCCCGGGCGAAATCGACGTCATAACCGAACACATTGGCCATTTGCATGGTCAGATTATGTGACAGCCCGGCGTTCTGCGCTGCCATGAACAGCGAGCTGTTGATGGTGCCGCTGGCATAGCGGGTGCGTACTTCGGGTTCGAGTACGTCCTTGGAGAAGGTAAAGTCCTCGCCGTCACGCTCGATATTGATTGTTTCAAGCGTGTTGAGCTGGGAGCGCATCCCCAGCAGCTGGCCCTCGGAATCGAGCCTGAAGTCCAGCTGCTGCCCGACCCGCAGACGGGTGAAGGCCTTGGCCTCCTTGCTGCTGTTGATCACGGTATGCAGTGTGCTGGCCGAAAGCCCGAGCTTCTGAAAAAGGGTCGACAGCGTATCGCCGGAACTGACCGTGAGGGTGGTCCATTCGGGCGTCTGTGGCGGAGCCGATTCGACCACCAGCGGTGTCGGGCTGATACCGGCATTGACCACTTCCGGCGAGGCGGCAGTGGTGATGGATTCGGAGATGCTTGTCAGCTCCAGTGGAGAGGAGATTGTGACTGTTTCGCTGATCAGGGCATCCAACTCTTCAGACAGGGTGGATTCGCTACTGTTCGGAGCGCTGGTGTCGGTCAGCTCAAGCTGGACCAGAGTGCGCTTGGCTTCGACTTGGGTGGTAGGGATGACGAGCAGGAAAATGCTCAGCGCGGCGGCGATACCACTGGCGGCCATCAGATGGCTTTTAGGGTAGCGCGGTGACTCTGACTTTGACTGTGTCATAAGCGCTCTTGTGATTGTTTCTGTGAAAAGTGAAGTAACTTGCTAAATTATAACTGAAAGTCTTTCAAGGCAAGCTTTACTGTGCCCGCCTGTCAGAAATCAGGCGCCAGATTCCTTTTGTGCTACCGCGCGCCTGCGGCATCGGCGCCGCAGGTTTGATCTTGATCGCCAATGCTGTATCGTTTTCAGCCTTTCTCCTTTGATATTCATCAACTCTATAGACGGGAACAGAGCATGAGGTCGGTTGACGAGCAGTTGGCGCTGATCAAGCGCGGGGCGGACGAAATCCTGGTGGAGGCCGAGCTGCGGGCGAAGCTCGAGCGCGGCACCCCGCTGAGGGTGAAAACCGGCTTTGATCCGACTGCTCCCGATCTCCATCTCGGCCACACTGTGCTGATCAACAAGTTGCGCCAGTTCCAGGAGTTGGGGCATCAGGTGCTGTTCCTTATTGGCGACTTCACTGGAATGATTGGTGATCCGAGCGGGAAAAACGCGACGCGGCCGCCGCTGACGCGGGAACAGGTGCTCGCCAATGCCGAGACCTATAAGGAGCAGGTATTCAAAATCCTTGATCCGGAACTCACCGAGGTGGTGTTCAACTCCGAGTGGATGGATGCATTCTCCGCGGCAGAAATGATTCAGCTTGCCGGGAAGTACACGGTCGCCCGCATGCTCGAGCGGGATGATTTCGACAAGCGCTATAAGGGCAATCAGTCGATAGCCATCCACGAATTCCTTTACCCGCTGGTCCAGGGGTATGACTCTGTGGCGCTGAAGGCGGATATCGAACTGGGCGGCACCGATCAGAAGTTCAATCTGCTGATGGGGCGCGAGCTGCAGCGTCAATACGGGCAGGAGCCCCAGGTGACCCTGACGATGCCTCTGCTGGTCGGGCTCGATGGCGAAATGAAGATGTCCAAATCCCTGGGCAATTACATCGGCATCAATGAGCCGCCGGGTGTCATCTACAACAAGATTGTGTCCATGCCGGATACGCTGATGTGGCGTTACTTCGAGCTTCTCAGCTTCCGCAGCATGGATGAAATCAATTCTCTGCGCGCCGATGTCGAGGCGGGCGCCAACCCGCGTGACATAAAGATATTGTTGGCAGAGGAACTGGTGGCGCGATTCCATGGTGAAGAGGCTGCGGCCAATGCTCACCGGTCAGCGGGTAACCGCCTGAAGGAAGGCGAGCTGCCGGAGGATCTGCCGGAAGTGGTGCTGGAGAGTGACAGTGATCTGCCGATTTCCGCGGTGCTCAATCGCGCGGGAATGGTAAAGAATGCTGCGGCCGCCCGCGATCTGCTCGGCGCCGGATCGGTGCGAGTGGATGGCGAGGTGGTTGACCGTGATTTCATGTTCCGGGTTGGTGCTGAGCATATATGCCAGGCGGGCAAGAAGAAGTTTGCGCGGATTATCGTCAAGGCCTCTTGACGGCGCTCCGGATCTCTCTATAATGCGCCGCTCACCGCCGGGGCAGGTCAGCAGCAGGATCGCCAGGCAGTGAAAGGGATGTGAGGAAGGCGTTGACAAGGTGTTTCAACCCTGTAG
>NZ_BMNN01000010.1 GCF_014646575.1 Halopseudomonas pertucinogena
CGGGGCGATCGGCGCGCGGCACCTAGCGATTGTAGGAGCCCCGACCCCGGGGCGATCGGCACGCGGCACCTAGCGATTGTAGGGGCCCCGCCCCCGGGGCGATCGGCGCGCGGCACCTAGCGATTGTAGGAGCCCCGACCCCGGGGCGATCGGCGCGCGGCACCTGACGATTGTAGGAGCCCCGACCCCGGGGCGATTGGCGGCCCGGGCCGCCCGGGTTCAGTAGTAATACCACCTCAACTGCAGCATCAGCTCATTCTGCGGGTTGGCCCACTGGCTGAACTGGCGCTGCGCACTCAGCCGCAGGCCGAGATCACGGCTGAGCTCCAGCTGCTGGGTCAAGCCGATGCGTCGGCGCACCTCGCCGTTATGGAAGTAGTCGGCCTGGGCCTCAAGCAGCATGTTACCCGCCCCGTTACGCCACAGCAGACCGCTGTCGAAACCGGCTGCCGGACTCAGTTTCGCGGCAACATCAGGGTGATGTTCGACTCTCAGCGTGGCCAGCCCGTAAGCCAGCAGGCCATCTCCCAGCTGCCAGGTGAAACCGCCTCCGCCGTTCAGGTGGCCCACCAGCTGCTGTCTGCCATCCTTGCCCGCTACCCGTTCCAGCCCTGTCTCCACCTGCCACGACCACGGCTTGAGCAGGGCATGACGGGGTGTCAGTGAGCGAATGCTGATCAACCCCAGCTCTTCCAGTTGCCAGTGGTTGCCCTCGTACTGGCGAACCCGCAGCTTGCCCAGCTCGATCTGCGCGCCCAGCGGGAACCCGTCGAGATTGTCATTGAGATCATGGTAGGCCATGCGCAGGCCGTACTCGGCAAAGGCGAGGTGGTCCTGCGTGCCCGCCGCCAGTTGCCAGGTGCGCGACTCATGGCCATCCTCCGGCAACGGTGGAATGTCGATTTCCAGCCGCGGTGGCGGGTTGCGGTTGATGGCCTGCAGCAGCTCGTAGCTGCGTGCGGCGTTGTCGGGGTCCCGCTCCCGGTTGACCGCCTGATAGCGCAACAACCGATAGCTGGTTTCCTGCACCAGGGCCTGGCGTTCCGCGGGGAGCGCCTGACAGGCAGACCCCTGCAACAGGCGGGTATCGGCCGCCAGCGCTCGGGCCAGGCGCAGCTCGTCCGCGTCCAGTGGCTCGGCGCGGGCCAGCAGTTCCTTTTCCCGGGAAGGACGATAGTTAACTTCGGTGATCATGCCGGCTTCCTTCACCGCGCGCACCGTGTCCGCGGGGATCGCCGTCAGCGGAAACTGGTCGGTCAGGCGCAGCCCGGGCCGGGCGATCTCCAGCAGCTCCAGCAGCCGGAAGGAGCAGTTCTCGTCGAAGAAGAAGTAGTCGAAGCGGATCTGCCGCAACTCCCAGACATGTTCGATCATGCGCCCGGTTTCTTCCGGGGTCAGGTCGAGCTGGTATTCCCACAGGTCGCGGTTCTCCAGACTGCTGTATTCGCTGATCTTGTCGCGGTAGGGCAGCAGCGAGAACTGACCGGGATAGCCGCCGGCCAACCCCTTCCAGGCGTAGAGGATGCTGTTGTCCATCTCGCCGACCATGGCACCGAAATTGAGCGCGTAGCTGAGCAGCGCCGTGCCGTTGCCCTGCATGTCGGCACGATCGATGCGCAGCAGGGTATGGCCGAACATCGAGGATGGGCTGTTCAGGTAGGCGTCGGGAAATACCAGCACGGTGCTGTGCGGGTCGATGTCCGCATACCAGGTGTCGTATTCGGCGCATTCCACCGCCGGCAGCTCGGTAAGCCCCAGCTGATCGCGAAGCCAGCGTGTACGTGACGGGTAACGGCACTGCACATGATCATCGCCCAGCGCCGGATCCGCATGCAGACTCTCCAGCGTTGCCTGCAGCTCGGCGAGGGGCAAACGTTCACCGTCAGCGGCGAGGAAGAAGGCCGGGTCATCGATGTAGCTGCGCCAGCCACCGAGCAGGGAACGCTGATAATGGCCGAGGGAGATCCAGTAGGGGTGTTCGGCAAGCGTCTGCAGCGAGGCAGGATCGTGCCTGGGAGCTGCCTGTACAGCGAAGCTGGCCAGCGCCAGCAGCACGGGAAGCAGAGTTCTGAACATGGGAAACCGCAGGTGAAAGCGGAAGTGCCGAAGGCACTCGGGGCCGCCACTGCCCGGCGGTCATCACCGGACAGGGCAGCAGCGGGACGATCAGGCCTGGTCGGCGTACCGGGCCAGAACGGCGTCGCGCTTCATCACTTCCAGAGTGGCGGCATGCACCTGCTCGGCGGTGACGTCGGCGGAGCTGAAGATCTCGCTGAAATGCTGGCTGGTGACAGCGGCGAAGCGGGCGCGGTCTTCGGCCGGAACGCCCATGACCACGGCATAGGTGGTGAGGGCTTCGCCTTCGCCACGGGCCATGTCTTCGGACAGCTCGTTCATGATGCTGCTCAGCACCAGCATGGACTTGCCGTGGTAGGCCAGTGCACCGCTGGTATCACAGCCGTTGGTACCGGAGGTCATGCCGAAGGTGGCATTACCGGAAGTACCGTTGGTGATGGAGGCAACCAGGTGGGACGGCAGGCCGCGCTGGCCTTCGAACAGCATGTTGCCCCAGCCGCAACCGGGGCCACCGGGCGCGGTTGCGAAGGCATTGAGGGAAGCAGCGGCAAGCAGCGAGCCAATCAGGATCCGTTTCATGACTATCATCCAGTTTTTATGGAAAGAAGCATGAATCTAGCAACCCGCTTCGCTAATTGCAATTTGTTACATATCAGGCGAGACGCGGTCTGCACGGCTGTATGCATAACTGTGATCTGGGTCACGTCCCCGGTCGGATTTATGGCGGCGCATACGGCAGCTGGATCGGCCTTTGCGAACCCGCTGCACAGGGCTAGGGTGGTTTCATACGAATAATTACAAACGAAGCCGAGGAGGCGTGCGATGGGTTCAGATAGACAGTTTTCCTGGCTGGATTCCTACCCCGAGAGTGTGCGCTGGGACGCCCGGTTGGCCACCGGCCCGGTCGCCGAACTGCTGGCCGAAGCCGCGCGGCAGTTTGCCGACAGGCCCGCCATTGATTTTCTCGGCCACAAGATGACCTACCGGCAGCTTGATGATCTGGTCAGCCGTGCCGCCTGCGGTCTGCAGCAGCTCGGCGTCGGGCCGGGGGTTCATGTCGGGCTGTTCCTGCCCAATTCTCCGCATTATTTCATTTCCTTCTTCGGCGTGCTTCGGGCCGGCGGCACCGTGGTCAATTATTCCCCTCTGGATGCAGAGCGCACCCTCGCTCACAAGATCGAGGACAGTGAAACCGACATCATGCTGACGCTGGATCTGGCCAGCCTGTATCCGCGAATGGGCGGTCTGTTGGGTAAAAGCCGGCTGAAGCAGCTGGTGGTCGGCAGGCTCACCGAGTTCTGCGGCCCGGTGAGCGAAGAGGCGGCAACTCCGCTGGGGCCGTCGGTGCCAGTGGTATACGACAGCAGCACCCGCTCCTTTGCCAGCCTGCTGGACAATGATGGCCGGTACCGGGCGCAACCGATGGCGGACCCGGCCGACAGCCTGGCGGTGCTGCAGTACACCGGCGGTACCACCGGTGTGCCCAAGGGCGCCATGCTGACCCACGCCAATATCACCGCTGCCTGCGCGCAGTTGCAGGCAATTCTCGGTGGGTCACTGGTGTCCGGCAGTGAACGGGTGCTGGCGGTGCTGCCGCCGTTCCATATCTACGCGCTGATGGTGAACATGGTCTACAGCGTGCGCCTGGGCGCCGAAGCCTATCTGCACCCGCGCTTCGATGCCGAGACAGTCCTGAGGGAAATCCACGACAACCGCATCACCACCTTCCCCGGTGTACCGACCATGTTCATCGGGCTGGCGGCGCACCCGCTGACAGCCACCCTCGACCTGACCTCGCTCAAGCTGTGCAATTCGGGAGGCGCTCCGCTGCCGCTGGAGGTGCAGCAGCGCTATTCGGAGATGGCCGGCTGTGCCCTGCGTGAGGGGTGGGGCATGACCGAAACCACTACCACCGGTACTTTCACCCCGAGCGATGCCGCGCCGCGTCCCGGCTCCTGCGGATTGCCGGTGCCCGGCGTGATCATCCGCATAGCGCCCCTGGACGGCAGCCCGGGCAGCCTGCCGCCGGGCGAGAGGGGCGAGGTGTGCATTGCCGGGCCGAATATCACGGCCGGCTACTGGAAGCGCCCTGATGCCACCGCCGAGGCGATGACCGAGGATGGCTTCCTGCGTACCGGTGACGTCGGTTATATGGACGAGGAGGGCTGGGTCTATATCGTCGACCGCACCAAGGACATGATTCTCTGCAGCGGCTACAACGTCTACCCAAGGGTGATAGAGGAGGCCATCTACGAGCACCCCGACGTGGAGGAAGTGGCGGTTATCGGTATTGATGACCCCTGGCGGGGACAGGCGCCCAAGGCCTTCATCAAGCTCAGGGCGCAGGCGCCGGTGCTGGGGTTCGAGGAGCTGCAGCGCTTTCTCGAAGGCCGGCTCGGTAAGCATGAGCGGCTGGCAGCGATGGAGCTGCGCACCGAGCTGCCACGCACGCCGGTAGGCAAGCTGTCGAGAAAGGACCTGGTCGAGGAGGAGCGTAACCGGGCCGCCATCGCCTGAGTCCGCCGGCTGACCCGCCGGCGGAGGGGCGTGCCGGTCAGGCGTGGAGTCGCGCCGCCAGGGTGTTGAGCCCGGTGGAGAGCTCCTGCAGCGTTTCACTGGCCCGGGCAGTATGCTCCACCTGTTGCTGGTTGGTCGCCGCGATATCGGTGATTTCGGTGATATTGCGCGAGATATCCTCGCTCACGCTGGTCTGCTCCTCGGCAGCGGTGGCGATCTGGCGGTTCATGTCGCGGATCGACTCCACGGCCACGGCGATCTGCTGCAGACTGTCGCCGGCCAGGGTCACCTGCTGCATGCCGGCATCGCTGCTGGCGCGGCCGGCATCGATCGCCTTGACCGCCTGCTGTGCGCCCTGCTGAACGCTGTTGATGATCTGCTGGATTTCACTGGTGGATTCGCTGGTGCGACGGGCCAGGGTCCGCACCTCATCGGCGACCACAGCGAAACCGGACCCGGCTTCTCCGGCGCGCGCCGCCTCGATGGCCGCGTTGAGCGCCAGCAGGTTGGTTTGCTCCGCGACGCTCTGGATGACTTCCAGCACCTTGCCGATGCGGTGGCTGTCTCCTTCCAGCTGGGTAATAACCCGGGTGGTGTGCTCGATCTGCTGCATCAGGTCCTGCATGGCATCGATGGCATGGGTCATGGTCTGGCGACCGGCCCGGGCATTCTCATCCGCCGCGTCCGCCGCATTGGCTGCATCCGCCGCGTAGCGGGCGACCTCGGCGGCAGTGGCGGCCATCTCCTGCATCGCGGTGGCGACCTGATCGGTCCGCGAGAACTGCTCGCGGCTGCCGTGGGCCATCTTCGTCGCCACGCTGTTCAATCCGCCGCTGGCCTGGTCAAGCTCGCGGGTACTGCGGCGC
Source organism: Halopseudomonas pertucinogena (assembly GCF_014646575.1). Taxonomy (GTDB): domain Bacteria; phylum Pseudomonadota; class Gammaproteobacteria; order Pseudomonadales; family Pseudomonadaceae; genus Halopseudomonas; species Halopseudomonas pertucinogena. The sequence continues at coordinate 5,460 of NZ_BMNN01000010.1, forward strand.
AGCCCGGCGGCGGTGTCGCCGAGGAAACCGCGCAGTTGTTCGGCGGAACGGGCCAGCGCGCCCAGCTCGTCGTCCCGCGTGGTGATGATGGGGGTATCGAAGCGGCCCTCGGCCAGTTGTCCGATGTGGCGCACCAGTTCGGTGATGGGGTTCACCAGTTGGCGGCTGAGCAGCAGACTGGCGAAGAGCGAGATGCCCGCCGCGCTGATCAGCAGAATGATGACGCCGAGGATGACCGTGCGCAGAGTGGTCTCGCGGATGCGCTCCACCTCGCTGAGGGCGTACTGCTGCAGTTGGTCGGTCAGTTGCTGCATCTGCTCCCCGGCGTCGCGATCGATGCCCCGCAGCCGGCTGTCAGCGGCCACAGGGTCCCGGTCACTGTCGATGAACTGGGCAAGGCCGTTACGGTAATGCTCGCCCAGCTGCTGATGAGCGGCCCGCAACCGGGTGATGCGCGCCCGTACGTCGGCGCTGACATCCAGCACGCTGATCTGTTCGAGCAGCCGCTGTACATCGGCCTCGCGGCTCTGGAACTGCTGCCAGTAGCGGTCCAGGTCGGCCTGATTGGCGCCGCGCAGCAGGATGTTCTTCCATTCCTGGACCTGTTCCCGGAACGCCAGGTTGGCCTCGTTGACCTGATCGGCGGCGGCCATCGGCCCTTCGATCAGGCCACGGTAGTTGCGCAGCTCGTTTGCCAGAATAAGTACGCTGGAAATGGCAATCACCAACATCAACGACAGGCTTCCGACCAACAGGGTCAGACTCTGCAGTCTCAATGAGGACTTGAATCGCATGGGGTTCTCTTCAGTCATGATGAACGTCGGCACCACCGCTTGTCAGTCAGCGGAGTGTGTGAGGTGTTTTTATTGGGATCTGGAGATGCTATCGGCTGGTAGCTGCGGGAACTTTACACCATACTGGGCGGCCTTGCTGTTACAGCTGCACGAGATATGCCGGACACCATGAACGACGCCCTGACGGACACTCCTCAACACAAGCCCCGCCCCTTCGTTGACCTGCTGGTCAGCATCGTCATCCCTTCGGTAATCCTGATGAAGTTCAGCGGCGATGCCCACCTGGGCCCGCACCAGGCGCTGCTGGTGGCGCTGGCCTTCCCGCTGGGCTGGGGGCTGTTCGAGCTGGTGCGTTATCGCAAGTACAACTTCATTGCGGTACTCGGGGTGATCAGTGTGTTCCTCACCGGCGGCATTGGCCTGCTGGAACTGGACCCGAAGTGGCTGGCCGTCAAGGAGGCTGCGGTGCCCGGGGTGATCGGCCTGGCCGTGCTGTTCTCCACCCGTACCCGCTATCCGCTGATCCGGACCATGGTGTACAACGAGAAGGTGCTCAACGTGAAGCGCATTGACGAGCGTCTGCACGAGCGTGGCCTGACGGAGATATTCGAGCGGCGGCTGCTGATGGCGACCTACTTTCTCGCCGGCACCTTCTTCTTTTCATCGGTAATGAATTTCATCGTCGCCAAGTGGATTGTGGTCAGCCCCGCCGGCACCGAAGCCTTCAATGCCGAGCTGGGCCGCATGACCCTGGTCAGCTACCCGATGATCGCCATCCCGTCGATGCTGATGATGTTCGCCATCATCTTCTACCTGTGGCGGACCATTCATGGTCTGACCGGGCTGAAAATGGAAGAGATCGTCGCCGAACAGAAGTAGGGCGGCTTTCGCCGCCCTCTCACTGGTCTAGCTCAACCTGTCCAGCGCCTGGCGCAGCCGCGCCACCGCGCCGTCCACATCCTGCAGCTTGTCCAGCCCGAACAGGCCGATGCGGAAGGTCTTGAAGCCAGCCGGCTCGTCACACATCAGCGGCACGCCACTGGCGGTCTGCAGGCCCTGTTCGCCAAAGGCCTTGCCGCTGTGCACGCCATCATCGGCGGTGTAGCTGACCACTACCCCCGGGGCCTGAAAGCCCGCCGCCGCGACGCTTCGGATGCCGCGACTCTCCAGCAGTTCGCGCACGGCCCGACCCAGGGCAGTCTGCTGATCGCGCAGGCGTTCGAAGCCGATCTCGGCGGTCTCGCGCATGGTGTTGCGGAAGGCACGCAGGGCATCGGTCGGCAGGGTCGCATGGTAGGCATGGCCGCCGTTCTCGTAGGCGCGCATGATCTCCAGCCACTTCTTCAGGTCGCAGGCGAAACTGTTGCTGCGGGTCTGCTCGATGCGCTCCAGGGCGCGCTCGCTGAACATGACCAGCGCGCAGGAGGGGGAAGCACTCCAGCCCTTCTGCGGCGCGCTGATCAGCACATCCACACCGCAGGCCTGCATGTCCACCCAGAGCGTGCCCGAGGCGACGCAGTCGAGCACGAACAGACCTCCCACCGCATGCACCGCCTCGCTGACCGCGCGCAGGTAGTCGTCCGGCAGCAGAATGCCGGAGGCGGTTTCCACATGGGGGGCGAATACCACGGCGGGCCTGTGTTCACGGATGGCAGCGATCACCTCGTCGATCGGCGCCGGGGCAAAGGGTGCCTGCTCGCCTTCGCCAACCTGCCGGGCCTTGAGCACGATCTCCTCGGCGGGCAGCTCGGTGGCTTCGAAGATCTGGCTCCACCGGTAGCTGAACCAGCCATTGCGCAGCACCATGCAGCGCTGATCGCGGGCGAACTGCCGGGCCACCGCCTCCATGCCGTAGGTACCGCCGCCCGGCACCAGCGCCACGCCGGCGGCGTTGTAGACCTGCTTGAGGGTGGCGGAGATGTCGCGCATGACCTGCTGGAACTCGGCTGACATGTGATTCAGCGAGCGGTCGGTGAATACCACCGAGTATTCGAACAGGCCATCGGGGTCGATGGCGGGATAGAGGCTGGACAAGGTGAAACTCCTGAACCGGGAAAGGGGATGGTCGGCAAGGCCGACCGATCATGAAACCCTATCCCAATTCGGAGTGTTTGCAAGTACCTGTTGGTCTCAACCCTGCGGCTGAGCGCGCAGGCGCTCCTCTTCCGGCGGCAGCATCCGGCTGCGCTTGTCGGCGCGCCGGGCGATGAACCAGATCAGCAGGGTGAACAGCGAGACCGCCAGCAGGATGACGCTGGCAATGGCGTTGATTTCCGGCTTCACCCCCAGCCGCACGGCGGAGAAGATCTCCATCGGCAGGGTGGTCGATCCCGGGCCGGAAACGAAGCTGGCCAGTACCAGGTCGTCCAGCGACAGGGTGAAGGACAGCAGCCAGCCGGCAATGATCGATGGCGCAATCATGGGTACCGTGATCAGCATGAAGGTCTTCCATGGCGGCGCACCCAGATCCAGCGCCGCCTCCTCCATGGACTGGTCCAGTTCGCCCAGCCGGCTGCTGACGACGATGGCCACATAGGCCACCGCGAAGGTGGTGTGGGCGATCCAGATGGTCAGCATGCCGCGGTCGAAGGTGATGCCCATCAGGTACTCCAGCACCTGGGCCATGGCCACGAACAGCAACAGCAGGGACAGGCCGGTGATCACCTCCGGCATCACCAGGGGCGCGGTGACCATGCCGGAAAACAGCGTGCGGCCGCGGAAATGCCGGATGCGGGTCATGGCGAAGGCCGCCATCGTACCCAGCACCACGGCGGCGGTGGCGGTGTAGAAGGCGATCTGCAGGCTGCGCTTGACCGCGCTCATCAGCTGGGTGTTGTCCAGCAGGCCCACGTACCAGTGCACCGACCAGCCGCCCCATACTGTCACCAGCCGTGAGGCGTTGAACGAGTAGATGACCAGAATGACCATCGGCAGATAGAGAAACAGCAGGCCACACCACAGCACCACGGTGGAAAAATCAGGGCGCCTCATGTCTTCTTCTCCATCTCACGTGACTGGTTGTAGTGGAACAGGATGATCGGCACCAGCAGCAGTACCAGCATCACTATCGCCAGCGCCGAGGCCACCGGCCAGTCGCGGTTGTTGAAGAACTCCTGCCACAGTACCCTGCCTATCATCAGGGTCTCCGGGCCGCCGAGCAGCTCGGGCACGACGAATTCGCCCACCACCGGAATGAACACCAGCATCGAACCGGCGATGATGCCGGCACGGGACAGCGGCACGGTCACCTTCCAGAACGCCCTGATGCGGCTGGCCCCCAGATCGGTGGCCGCCTCCAGCAGGGTCGGGTCGTGCTTGACCAGGTTGGCGTACAGCGGCAGCACCATGAACGGCAGATAGGCGTAGACCAGACCGATATACACCGCGCTGTTGGTGTTGAGGATCTGCAGCGGCGCGTCAATCAGGCCCAGCGACTGCAGCACGTTGTTGAGCAGGCCGTTACTGCTGAGGATGCCCATCCATGCATAGACGCGGATCAGCAGCGCCGTCCAGGTCGGCATCATGATCAGCAGCAGATAGATCATCTGGCGCTCCCGGGGCGCGCGGGCAATGGCCAGGGCCATCGGGTAGCCGAGCAGCAGGCAGACCAGGGTGGTGATCAGGGCGATCCTCAATGAGCCCAGATAGGCCGCATAATACAGGCTGTCCTGGGTGAGGAAGATGTAGTTGCCCATGTTCAGGACAATGGTCAGCGCCTGGTCGGCGTACTGGAACAGGCGCTCGTAGGGCGGGATCGCGATCGCCGCCTGGGAGAAGCTGATCTTCAGTACGATGACGAAGGGCAGCAGGAAGAACAGGAACATCCACAGATAGGGGACGCTGATCACCAGTGCCTTGCCGCTGGGGCGACGCAGAAAGCGATTCATGACTGCAGCACCACGCCACCGTCGTCATCCCAGCTGACATACACCTTGTCATCCCAGGTCGGTCGGGGCAGGCGGCGCTCGGAGTTGGCGAAGAACGCCTGCACCATCTTGCCGCTGTCCAGCTTGATGTAATACACCGAATGGCCGCCCAGGTAGGCGATGTCGTGCACCACGCCGTGGGCCCAGTTGTATTGCTGCTCGGGCTGCTCGGTGGTGACGAAGACCTTTTCCGGACGCAGCGCATACATCGCGCTCTTGTTCTCGGCGCGGGTTGTGACGCCGTGGCCGAGGTAGATCTGCCGTTCCAGCTGCGGACACTCGATGATCACATGGTCTTCCATGTCGACCACGATCTCGCCCTCGAAGATGTTCACGCTGCCGACGAACTCGGCAACGTGACGGTTGACCGGGCTCTCGTAGATGTCCATCGGCGTGCCGACCTGGACGATCCAGCCCTGATCCATGATGGCAATGCGCTGGGCCATGGTCATGGCCTCTTCCTGGTCGTGGGTGACCATGATGCAGGTCACGCCGACCCGCTCGATGATCTCCACCAGCTCCAGCTGCATCTGCGAGCGCAGCTTCTTGTCCAGTGCGCCCATGGGCTCGTCCAGCAGCAACAGTTTGGGCCGCTTGGCCAGAGAGCGGGCCAGTGCCACCCGCTGGCGCTGGCCACCCGAGAGTTGATGGGGCTTGCGCTTGGCGAATTTGCTCATGTGCACCAGCTTGAGCATTTCCGCGACCCGGTCGGCGATCTCCTGCTTGCCGAGCTTGTCCTGTTTCAGGCCGAAGGCGATATTCTGTTCCACCGTCATGTGCGGGAACAGCGCGTAGGACTGGAACATCATGTTGATCGGCCGCTTGTGCGGCGGCAGGTCGGTGATGTTCTGGCCATCGAGAAACACCCGGCCTTCGCTGGGCTTTTCGAAGCCGGCGAGAATGCGCAGCAGGGTAGACTTGCCGGAACCGGAGCCACCGAGCAGGGCGAAGATCTCGCCGCGGTTGATGGTCAGGGTCACGTCATCCACGGCGACGGCATCATCAAATTGCTTGGTGACGCGCTCGATCTTTACGAACTCCACCTGTTCCTTTTTGGCCATGGCCGGTTTTATGGCACCTGCGGCACCCACCATAGGTTTTCTACTCCACCAGAAGAAAGAGGGGCCGCGAGCGGCCCCGGTTGAATCAGCGTCCCGACTTGATGCGGTTCCAGGCGCGGGTGATGATCCGTTGAGATGCCAGCGGACGCGGTTTGGCCACAAACAGGTTGGCCATTACCTCGTCGCTGGGGTAGATCGCCGGGTCGTTCAGCACTTCCGGGTCGATGAGTTCATTGGCCGCCAGGTTCGGGTTGGCATAGGCGACATAATCGGTGATCGGGGCAACGACCTCCGGACGCAGGATGTAGTTGATGAAGGTGTGGGCATTATCGGCATTGGGCGCATCCTTGGGGATGGCCATCATGTCGAACCACAGGGCGGCGCCTTCCTTGGGGATGCTGTAGCCGATGTTCACGCCGTTCTCGGCCTCTTCGGCCCGGGCAGCCGCCTGGAACACGTCGCCGGAAAAGCCGGCGGCCACGCAGATCTCGCCGTTGGCCAGGTCGGAGATGTAGCGCGAGGAGTGGAAGTAGGCCACATGGCTGCGCACGCTCATCAGCAGCTCTTCGGCCTTCTTCAGGTCATCAGCGCTGTTGCTGTTGGGATCCAGACCCAGGTACTGGAGCGCGGCGGACAGCATCTCGTCACCCGAGTCGAGCATGGAGATTCCGCAGCTGGCCAGCTTGGCGGCGACCTCGGGCTTGAACATCAGGTCCCAGGAATCCAGCGGCGCGTCGTCACCGAGAATGGCCTTGACCTTGTCGATGTTGTAGCCGATGCCGTTGGTACCCCACATGTAGGGGATGGAGTACTGGCTGCCCGGATCGATGCTCTCCATATCATCCATCAGGTCCGGGTTGAGGTTCTTCATGTTCGGCAGCTTGGAGTGATCCAGCTTCTGGTAGACGCCCGCCTCGATCTGCTTGGTCAGATAGTGGTTGGACGGCACCACGATGTCGAAGCCGGAGCGGCCTGTCAGCAGCTTGGCGTCCAGCACCTCGTTGGAGTCGTAGACGTCATAGGTGACCCGGATGCCGGTTTCCTTCTCGAAGTTGGCGATGGTGTCTTCGGCGATGTAGTCCGACCAGTTGTAGATCTTCAACTCGCCTGCGGCCTGCGCCGCGCCGGCGAACAACCCGGTAACTGCAAAAGTCAGCAGAGTCTTGCGCATAATCGGTTTCATGCTATCTCCTTGTGAACGCCGTCCCGGGCGGACCGGGCTGCTCTCAATCAGGCCGGAACGAGCCAGCCGTAACGGTTGATCAAACAACATCCGGAGAAGCTCCGGGTCTGCTTCACTGCGAACGCCATGCGCCATGGTGGTTCGACAGAGCCTAGTGTATTCAAGCCGTGTGCGCTCGGATAGAGGGCTAGCTCCGGCCAAGCTGCTGGGCTGTCATGTTCAGCGTGCGCCAGGCCTTGTCGAACAGCTCGTCGATTTCCTGCGGCTCGATCACCAGGGGCGGCGACATTATCATGCTATCGCCCACCGCGCGCATGACCAGACCATTTCTGATACACAAATCCCGGCACAGGCTGCCGGCGGCGCCCTTGCCGGGAAAGCGTTCCCGGGTGTTACGGTCCTTCACCAGCTCGATCGCGCCGAGCATGCCGACGCCGCGCACCTCGCCCACCAGTGGGTGGTCGGCCAGCTCGCGGATTCGTTTCTGAAGATAGGGAGCGGCCTCGTTACGGGCGTAATCGACGATGCCTTCGTCACGCAGGATGCGCAGGTTCTCGAGGGCCACGGCTGCCGCCACCGGATGCCCGGAGTAGGTGTAGCCGTGGAAGAATTCACCGCCCTCGTCGATCAATGCACGCGCCACCCGCTCGCCGACGATCACGCCGCCCATCGGCAGGTAGCCGGAGGTCATGCCCTTGGCGATCGGCATCAGATCCGGGCGGATGTTGTAGTACTGGCTGCCGAACCACTCTCCGGTGCGGCCGAATCCGCAGATCACCTCATCGACCACCAGCAGGATGCCGTACCGGTCGACGATGCGCTGGATCTCGGGCCAGTAGGTGGCAGGGGGCACGATGACGCCGCCGGCACCCTGGATAGGTTCGGCGATGAAGGCGGCGACCCGGTCGGCGCCCAGTTCGAGGATCTTCGCTTCCAGCTGGCGAGCGGCCCACAGGCCGAACTCGTCCTCGTCCATGTCGCCGCCTTCGCCATACCAGTAGGGCTGAGCGATATGCGCTATGCCCGGGATCGGCAGGTCGCCCTGCTCGTGCATCGCGCCCATGCCGCCGAGACTGGCGCCAGCGACGGTGGATCCGTGATAACCGTTGGTGCGGCCGATAACGGTCTTGCGCAGGGGCTGGCCCTGCAGGTCCCAGTAGCGGCGGACCATGCGCAGCACGGTGTCGTTGGCTTCTGACCCGGAGCCGGTGAAGAACACGTGGTTCATGTGTGCCGGCGCCTGTTCGGCGATGGCGTGGGCGAGCTCCACCGCGGGCGGGTGGGTGCACTGGAAGAAGCTGTTGTAATAGGGCAGTTCGAGCATCTGCCGGTGGGCGGCGTCGGCAAGCTCGCTGCGGCCGTAACCGATGTTCACGCACCAGAGCCCAGCCATGCCATCCAGCAGCCGGTTGCCCTCGCTGTCCCAGAGGTAAACGCCAGCGGCACGCTCGATGATGCGCGTGCCGCGGCCACCCAGTTCCCTGTGGTCGGTGAACGGATGCAGATGGTGCGCTGCATCCAGGGCCTGCAACCGGGCCGTATCGAGTTTGCCTGCGGTGGTCATGGCGGTACTCCTCGGGGCCGCTCGAGCCCCCTGATCAGACGGAGAGCATGAGAAACTCCCGCTCCCAGGAACTGATGACGCGTTTGTAGTTCTCGTTTTCAACCCGCTTCACTGCAATGTAGCCGCGGCAGAACTTCTCACCGAGCAGTTCCTTCACATCCTGGCACTGCTCCATGCGTTCCAGCGCCGACTCCAGCGAGAAGGGCAGGCGCAGGTTGCGCCGCTCATAGGCCCGACCTTCTACCGGAGCGCTGGGCTCGATTTTCTTGATCATGCCCAGATAGCCACACAGCAGGCTGCCGGCGATGGCTATATAAGGGTTGGCATCGGCACCCGGCAGACGGTTTTCCAGGCGCATGTTTTCCGGCGTGGAGTAGGGCACCCGCAGACCGGCGGTGCGGTTCTCGATGCCCCATTCAACGTTGACCGGTGCCGAGGTGTCCGGCAGGAAGCGGCGGAACGAGTTGACGTTGGGCGCGAACATCGGCAGCACCTCGGGAATATAGCGCTGCAGCCCGCCGATGTGATGCAGGAACAGCGTGCTCATGTTGCCATCGTCGTTGACGAAGATGTTCCTGCCGGTCTTGATGTCGACGATGCTCTGGTGCAGGTGCATGGCACTGCCGGGCTCGTTGGTGATCGGCTTGGCCATGAAGGTGGCGGCCACGTCGTGCTTGAGCGCCGCCTCGCGCATGGTGCGCTTGAACACCAGCACCTGATCGGCCAGATGCAATGGGTCGCCGTGACGGAAGTTGATCTCCATCTGCGCGGTGCCTTCCTCGTGGATCAGGGTATCCAGATCCAGGCCCTGGGCCTCGCTCCAGTCGTACATGTCCTCGAACAGCGGGTCGAACTCGTTGGCCGCATCGATGGAGAACGACTGACGCCCGGTCTCCTGGCGGCCGGAGCGGCCGATTGGCGGCTGCAGGGGCAGGTCCGGGTCGTCGTTGCGCTTGGTCAGGTAGAACTCCATTTCCGGCGCCACCAGTGGCTTCCAGCCTTTTTTCTCATACAGGCGCAACACCTTTTTCAGCAGATTGCGCGGCGACATCTCGATCGGGTTGCCCTGCCGGTCGTAGCAGTCGTGGATGATCTGGGCGGTGGGCTCGATGGCCCAGGGCACCATATAGATCCCCTCGTCGTCCGGCCTGCAGATCATGTCGATGTCGGCGGGGTCGAGCAGGTCGTAATAGATGTCGTCCTCGACGTAATCGCCGGTCACCGATTGCAGGAGGATGCTTTCGGGCAGCCGCATGCCCTTTTCCGACATGAATTTGACCGTCGGGGCGATCTTGCCCCGGGCGATCCCGGTGAGATCGCTGACCATGCATTCGACTTCGGTGATGCGGTGTTCCTTGAGAAAGGCTTCAATCTTGTTCATGCAATCCTCTTGGCCGGGCAGCTCTGGCCCGGCAGGCGTCTCCAAACGCCTTGAATATACGCAGATAGAAGGGGTTTTCCGTCACTTTCCATTCCGGATGCCACTGCACGCCAAGGGCGAAGGTGGAGGCGGAGCGAACGGAAAACGCTTCAATGAGTCCATCCGGTGCCACGGCTTCGGGCTGCAGCCCGGGGGCCAGACGATCCACGCCCTGGGTATGCAGGGAGTTGATCTGCGCCGTGCTGCAGCCGGTCTCCCGGTCGAGCAGTCCTCCCGGCTCGATGCGAACCTCATGGACCGGCGCGTACTGCACTTCCAGCGGCTGGCTGGTGTCTTCCCGATGTTCGCTGAAACGGCCCGCCTCGTGCAGACGCTGGTGCAGGCTGCCGCCGAAGGCCACGTTCATTTCCTGGAAACCGCGACAGATGCCCAGCACGGGTACGCCCCGTTCCACCGCGCTGCGGATCAGCGGCAGGGTAGTGGCATCGCGCTGCGGGTCATGGTGGGTCCCCGGCTCGCTGGCGGGGCCGGAGTAATGGTGCGGCTCGACGTTGGACGGCGAGCCGGTGAACAGCAGGCCGTCCAGCCGGTCGAGCAGCGCTTCGAGCGGCAGCTGGTCACCCAGTGCGGGGATGAGCACCGGAAGGCCACCGGCTCCCTGCAGGACGCCGAGAATGTACTTGTCGCCGGCCATGTGGAAAGGGTGCGGGCCGATCTGGGTGGTGCAGCAGGAAATGCCGATCAACGGCGGGCGGGTGTCGGACATGTTGTGGTCTGCGCGGTCGCGGCTGGTAAGGGTGTTGTTCATTTTTTCATACAATAGCAGTAAAGAAACGGCATCACCAACCGGCGTTTCGCTGGCCGTGCAGGCTTTCCCCGATATGGTGCGCAGCGCTCTGACTGGCCCCGGATTGGTGCGCTTGCCGCTCTATTGACTCGCCGATGACTTTCGGGATTTACTCTCAATCGTAAGGGTGATGGTTGATATATTTTACAAATAACAGGTGACGAACATGCACTCCCCAGCCGATGTCCCGCACGTCGGTACCGAGCCGGCCAAGGTCACGCCCATCGACGCCGCCGATACTGCCTGCAATCCCCTGCATGAGGCCGAGCAGTTCCTCGCGGCCTACCCTGATGTCCATTTCATTGATCTGCTGATTGCCGACATGAACGGTATAGTGCGCGGCAAGCGCATCGACCGGTCGGCACTGGTGCGCGCATACGAGCGGGGCATCGCCCTGCCGGCCTCGGTATTCGCCCTGAACATCCAGGGCACCACCGTGGAGGAAACCGGCCTGGGGATGGAGATCGGTGATGCCGACCGCATCTGCCTGCCGATCCCCGGTACGCTCTGCCTCGAACCCTGGCAGAAGCGCCCGACCGGCCAGCTGCTGATGACCATGTACGAGCTGGATCGCCAGACACCGTTCTTCGCCGACCCGCGGTATGTCCTGCAGCGGGTGGTCGAGCGCTTCGCCGAGCTCGGGCTCACGCCGGTCTCGGCCTTCGAGCTGGAGTTCTTCCTGATCGACCAGGAGAACATCACCGGCCGGCCTCAGCCGCCGCGTTCGCCGATCTCCGGCAAGCGGCCCAATTCGGTCCAGGTGTACTCCATGGATGATCTGGACGAGTACGCGGAATTTCTCGAGGACGTCATCGAAGCTGCCCACGAGCAGGGCATCCCCGCTGACGCCATCGTCGCCGAATCGGCCCCCGGCCAGTTCGAAGTCAACCTCCATCACGTCGACTGCCCGATCAAGGCCTGCGACTACAGCGTGCTGCTCAAGCGGGTGATCAAGAACGTGGCCTATGACCACGAGATGGACACCACCTTCATGGCCAAACCCTACCACGACCAGGCCGGTAACGGCATGCATGTGCATATCAGTCTGGAGCGGGACGGACTCAACACCTTCGCCCCGGACGCCGATGGCAATCTGTCCGACAACCTGCGCTGGGCCATCGGCGGACTGCTGGAAACCCTGCCGCAGTACATGGCCTTCCTCTGTCCGAACGTGAATTCCTACCGCCGTTTCAGCCCGAACTTCTATGTGCCCTGTTCGCCGACCTGGGGCATCGACAACCGCACAGTTGCGGTGCGGGTGCCCGGCGGCGACCCGGAGAACATGCGCATCGAGCACCGCCTGGGCGGCGCCGACGCCAACCCTTATCTGCTGATGGCGGCGCTGCTGTCGGCCATCCACTATGGCATCAGCAATCGCATCGAGCCGCCGCCGATCACCGAGGGCAACGCTTATGATCAGCACGAGCCTTCGCTGCCGACCAACCTGCGCGACGCCCTGCGCCAGCTCGAGGCTTCCGAGGTGATGAAGGAATACATCGGCGAGGAATATCTGGACGTGTTCGTGCTGTGCAAGGAAAGCGAGCTGGAGGAGTTCGAGCGAACCATCTCCGATCTGGAATACATGTGGTATCTGCATACGGTATAACGCGGGCCATGCTCAGATGCCGCTGACCCGCTCCTGGTACCGGGACAGTGCTGGTCCGACGGCGTCCTACGCTCCGCTGACGGGCCGGCAGCACGCTGATGTCTGCGTGATTGGTGCCGGATACACCGGCCTGTCCGCCGCGCTGGAGCTGGCTGCGGCGGGACTGCGGGTGCGCGTGCTGGAAGCCGAGCAGCCCGGCTGGGGCTGCTCCGGGCGCAACGGCGGGCAGATCAATCCGGGCCTGGCTTGTGATCATCAGGTGCTGCAACGGGCATTGGGGCCTGCGGATGCGCTGCGCCTGTGGCACCTGTCCCTCGCTGGGGTACAGCTGATTGCCCAGCGGGTGGAGCGTTACCGGATCGACTGCGACCTGACCCCCGGCATCCTGCTGGTGGCCAATCGGCCGCGTCAGCTCCCGGCGCTGCACCGCTGGCAAGACGAACTGCAGCAGCTGGGGTATGACCAGCTGAGCTTCCATGACCGGGACGGGCTGCGGCTGTTGCTGAGCGCCGATTACCAGGGTGGGGTGCTGGATGCCGGCGGTGGCAGCCTGCATCCGCTCAGGTATGTACTGGGCCTGGCCCGTGCGGCGGAGCAGGCCGGTGCGCAGATCCATGACCACTCCCGGGTCAGCGCCATCCAGCAAGATGCGACCGGCGTGACAGTCAGCACCGATCAGGGACAGGTACGGGCCGATCAACTGATCATCGGCGGCAACGCCTACAGCGGGGGACTCTTGCCCTGGCGGCACCGGCGATTCATCCCTGTCGGCAGTTACATCGGGGCCACCCGCCCGCTGGGCGAGCTAGCCGAGCAGCTGATCCCGTCCCGCCTGGCCGTGTGTGACATGAACAATCTGATCGACTACTACCGCCTTACTCCGGACAACCGGCTGCTGTTCGGCGGTCGTGCTACCGCCGGCGCCGCGCGAATGGACCGTTTGCGCACCACCATGCGCCAGCGCATGGGGCATGTTTTTCCCCAGCTGGCTGAAGAAGACTTCGACTACCTGTGGGGCGGCCAGGTGGCGATGACCGCCAGCCGTGCTCCCCACTTCGGCCGCCTGGGCAGCCGCGTGCTCTACGCCCAGGGCTATTCAGGGCAGGGCGTGGCGCTGACCGGGCTCGCCGGCAAGCTGCTGGCCGAAGCCGTACTGGGGCGAGGCGATGGCTTCGAACTGTTCGCCCGGCTGCGGCATCTGCCGGTGCCGCCCGGCTCCGCCCTGCAAACCGCCGTCAGGGCGATGGCCCTGAGCTGGTACGCCTTGCTGGACCGGCGCGGCTGAAGCGCTGCTGCGGTAATCGGCGGGTAGATTGCCTGAACCGTGGCGAGTCCTGGCCAGCAGTGGCAGACTTCAGTTTCATCGCAAGGTTATGACTCGGACAGGAGTGTATCGCTATTTCCGACAAATCCACTGCACCGGTTGCTGGCGGCTGGTGGCAACGCCTGCGCCACTGGCGCGAGGATCGTCAGCTGCGACAAATGCAGATACCGCCGGCGCAGTGGCAAGCCGCGCTGGGCGACTGGTCTGTATACCAGCGCTGCGATGCTGCCCAGCGGGCGCGCCTGCATGATCTGGCCGGGCGGCTGCTGCTGCGCAAACATCTGGTCGCCGTCAACGGAGCCGAACTCGACGACCTGCTGCGCCTGCGCATCGCCGGCATGGCGGTAGTGCCGATCCTCGGACTGGGGCTGGACTGGTACGACCGCTGGCAGACCCTGATTCTCTACGAGGGTCCCTTCGTGGCCGAGCACAGTTGGGAAGACGAGTACGGCATTGTTCATCACGAAGTCAGCGAGCGCAGCGGCGAAGCCTGGGAGCGCGGGCCGGTGGTGCTGTCGCTGGATGATGTCTGGCACTCGGGGCGCGGGGACGGCTACAACGTGGTCATCCATGAGCTGGCGCATACGCTGGACATGCGTGACGGCAGCGCCAATGGCGCGCCGCCCCTCCATCCCGGTATGGACGCTGCAGCGTGGAAGCGGGACATGCAGGCCGCCTGGGATAACCTGGCGAGAAGAGCGGAGCAGGGAGAGGAGCTGCCGGTGGACGACTACGCGCTGGAAGACCCTGCGGAATTCTTCGCTGTGCTGTCGGAGACGTTCTTTGAGCAGCCGGAGCCGCTGCAACAGGCGTGGCCTTTGGTGTACAGGCATCTGGTTGAGTTTTATCGGCAGGCGCCTGTGCAACCGGAACATGGGTAACACTTTAAACCGGGAACATGGGTTACACCTCTCCCCCCCGCGTGCCACTGGCACGCGGGCTCTAATCGCGATGTCCTGAGG
>NZ_BMNN01000011.1 GCF_014646575.1 Halopseudomonas pertucinogena
GACGTGACCCTGATCGCTCCGATCGCCATGGAAGAAGGCCTGCGTTTCGCGATTCGCGAAGGCGGCCGTACCGTTGGCGCCGGCGTGGTTGCCAAGATCATCGCTTAATTAGCGATTGATCTTGACTGGCAGAGCCGGTATCATTGCCGGCTCTGCTGCGATTACAGGCCAGTAGCTCAATTGGCAGAGCGGCGGTCTCCAAAACCGCAGGTTGGGGGTTCGATTCCCTCCTGGCCTGCCAGATTATCTGGCAAAGACAAGACAGGATTTACGATAGATGAGCACCAGGGCAGACTCTTCCGATAACAGCTTGGACGTTCTCAAGTGGATCGTCGTAGCGGCAATTGTTCTCGTTGGAGTGGCCGGTAATCACTATTTTGCTGCTGAATCTGTCTTGTATCGTGCCGTGGCGCTGGTTGCGCTCGGTCTGGTTGCAGGCTTCGTTGCACTGCAGACCGTAAAGGGCAAGGCATTCTGGGCGCTGCTGAAAGAGGCGCGCATAGAAATCCGCAAGGTGGTCTGGCCCAATCGTACGGAAACCACTCAGACGACCCTCATTGTTGTTGCAGTTGTGCTGGTCATGGCCCTGATTCTGTGGGGGCTCGATACCCTGCTGGGTTGGATTATTTCTAAGTTCATTGGCTAAAGGTGTTCCGTGTCCAAGCGTTGGTACGTCATACATGCCTATTCCGGGTTTGAAAAGCACGTAATGCGCTCGCTGCAGGAGCGCGTCAAGCTGGCCGGAATGGAAGACCAGTTCGGTGACATCCTGGTTCCCACCGAGGAAGTCGTCGAGATGCGTGCCGGCCAGAAGCGCAAGAGCGAACGCAAGTTCTTTCCCGGCTACGTGCTGGTTCACATGGAAATGAACGAAGGGACCTGGCACCTGGTCAAGGACACTCCTCGTGTACTCGGATTCATTGGTGGTACCGCTGACAAGCCGGCACCCATCACGGATCGTGAAGCCGAGGCCATCCTCCGTCGCGTAGCCGATGGCAGCGACAAGCCCAAGCCCAAGACACTGTTCGAGCCGGGTGAAGTGGTCCGCGTAATCGACGGCCCCTTCGCTGATTTCAACGGTGTTGTTGAAGAAGTGAATTATGAGAAGAGCCGTGTTCAGGTGGCTGTTCTCATTTTCGGTCGCCCCACGCCTGTGGAGCTCGAATTCGGCCAGGTCGAAAAAGGCTGAGTTCATTCGCCCGCCTGAACCCTGCAATGCCTGAAGGCAGTGCGGGGTTTTGTTGTCGGTGGGCAATACATTAACGGGGAGCCGCGAGGCGCTAGCACCCAATGGAGAAAACTGATGGCAAAGAAGATTCAGGCTTATATCAAGCTGCAAGTCAAGGCCGGCCAGGCTAACCCGAGTCCGCCGGTAGGTCCGGCGCTGGGTCAGCACGGCGTCAATATCATGGAATTCTGCAAGGCGTTCAACGCCAAGACCCAGGGCGTAGAGCCGGGTCTGCCGACGCCCGTGATCATCACTGTGTACAGCGACCGCAGCTTCACTTTTGAAACCAAGAGTACGCCTGCTGCCGTTCTGCTGATGAAAGCCGCTGGCGTGAAGGGCGGTTCCGCTCGTCCGAACAGCCAGAAAGTGGGCACCGTTACCCGTGCTCAGATCGAAGAGATTGCCAAGACCAAGCAGGCGGATCTGACTGCCGCTGATCTGGAATCAGCTGTGCGCACCATCGCGGGCTCCGCCCGTAGCATGGGCCTGACCGTGGAGGGTGTGTAATGGCCAAGCTGACCAAACGCCAGAAGGCAATCAACGAGAAAGTTGACTCCACCAAGCAGTACGGCTTCGAAGAAGCTGCCGCTCTGCTGGCCGAGCTGTCCAACGTCAAGTTTGTCGAGTCCGTCGACGTGGCTGTGAATCTGGGTGTTGACCCGCGTAAGTCCGACCAGGTTGTGCGCGGTGCTACCCTGCTGCCCCACGGCACTGGCAAGACCGTTCGTGTGGCTGTGTTTACCCAGGGTGCCAACGCCGAAGCCGCTCTGGCTGCCGGCGCCGACAAGGTAGGCATGGATGATCTGGCTGCCGAAATGAAAGCCGGCGATCTGAACTACGACGTGGTCATTGCTTCCCCTGACGCCATGCGTGTGGTCGGTCAGCTGGGTCAGGTGCTGGGTCCCCGCGGCCTGATGCCGAACCCGAAGGTGGGCACCGTTGCCGCTGACGTGGGCACTGCAGTGAAGAACGCCAAGGCCGGACAGGTTCGCTACCGTACCGACAAGAACGGCATCATTCACTGCTCCGTAGGCAAGGTCGGCTTCGAGCCGGTCAAGCTGAAGGAAAACGTCGAAGCCCTGCTGGCTGACCTGAAGAAGGCCAAGCCGTCCACCTCCAAGGGTGTCTACCTGCAGCGCGTGACCCTGAGCACCACCATGGGTCCGGGCCTTCAGGTTGATCATGCTTCGCTGAATATCTGATTCAACGGCGCACCGCTTGCGGTGCGCCAACTATTGGGGTCCCTGCCGGTTGGGGGCTATCCAAGACCGTAGGTGGTGAAAGTCTTAAATCGGGAGTCATCCCGGACCTACGCAGATGGTGCTCACGATTCAGTGCAGGCTGGATCAGACACCGAAACACATCGCCTCTGGCGATTAATGGTAAATCCAGGAGTAGAACCCGTGGCAATTAAGCTCGAAGACAAAAAGGCCATCGTCGCTGAAGTCAACGAAGCTGCCAAAGGTGCGCTTTCTGCCGTTGTGGCTGATGCCCGCGGTGTAGGCGTAGCTGCCATGACTGGTCTGCGCAAAGACGCTCGCGAAGCCGGCGTGTACGTACGTGTCGTACGTAACACCCTGCTGCGTCGTGCTGTTGAAGGTACCGAATACGAGTGCCTGAACGAAGTCTTTGTCGGTCCGACTCTGATTGCGTTTTCCAACGAACACCCGGGCGCTGCCGCTCGTCTGTTCAAGGAATTCGCCAAGAGCCAGGACAAGTTCCAGATCAAGGCCGCTGCGTTCGAAGGCAATTACCTTGCAGCTGACCAGGTAGACAAGCTGGCTTCCCTGCCGACTTACGACGAGGCGATCAGCCAGCTGATGAGCGTTATTCAAGGCGCCACCAGCAAGTTCGTACGTACGCTGGCTGCTGTCCGCGATCAGAAGGAAGCCGAAGCGGCCTGATAGGCCTGTCCTCGCTTCTCTCGTTTGCTTTTAATGTTTTGATGCCTCAAAGGGCGTCCCCCAATACAGGAATATAGAGTCATGGCTCTTACCAACGAAGATATCATCAACGCAGTATCCGAAATGTCCGTTATGCAGGTCGTTGAACTGATCAGCGCAATGGAAGAGAAGTTCGGCGTTTCCGCCGCCGCTGCTGTTGCAGCTGGCCCGGCTGCCGGTGGCGCTGCCGCCGCTGAAGAGCAGACCGAGTTCAACGTTATCCTGGCTGCTGCTGGCGACAAGAAGGTTAACGTGATCAAGGCTGTTCGCGAACTGACCGGTCTGGGTCTGAAAGAAGCCAAGGCCATGGTTGACGGCGCTCCGTCCACCATCAAGGAAGGCGTTTCCAAGGACGAAGCCGAAGCCGCGAAGAAGTCGCTGGAAGAGGCTGGTGCATCGGTCGAGCTCAAGTAATCTTGAGCGACCTTGCATCAACAATCTGATCCTCGGTCAGATTGACGGCTGGTGGCCCGAGTGCCACCGGCCTTTTTCCGTTGCAGCCTCATGCAGGTTGCAATGGAACCACTCCAAGCGAGTGCGCAAGACCAGGTCTTGCAAGCATTTTCTGGCTTCCCCGTCGGGGGAGCCACTCAAGCAGGTGACCAAGCTGGGGAACGCTGATGGCTTACTCATACACTGAGAAAAAACGTATCCGCAAGGACTTTGGCAAACTGCCGCATGTGATGGACGTCCCTTATCTGCTGGCTATTCAGCTGGATTCCTACCGGGAATTCCTGCAGGCCGATGCGGAGAAGGACAGCGTTCGTGATATCGGTCTGCACGCGGCCTTCAAATCTGTTTTCCCCATTATCAGCTATTCCGGTAATGCGGCACTCGAGTATGTCGGTTACCGGCTGGGTGAGCCGGCTTTCGACGTCAAGGAATGTGTGCTGCGCGGCGTGACCTATGCGGTTCCGCTGCGGGTGAAAGTGCGCCTGATCATCTTTGATCGCGAATCTGCCAGCAAGGCGATCAAGGACATCAAGGAGCAGGAAGTCTACATGGGGGAAATCCCCCTGATGACCGAGAACGGTACCTTCGTCATCAACGGTACCGAGCGGGTGATCGTTTCCCAGCTGCATCGCAGCCCGGGTGTGTTCTTCGACCACGACCGTGGCAAGACCCACAGCTCCGGCAAGCTGCTGTACTCCGCCCGTGTGATTCCCTACCGCGGGTCCTGGCTGGACTTTGAATTCGATCCCAAGGACGCGGTCTTCGTCCGTATCGACCGGCGCCGCAAGCTGCCGGCCAGCGTGCTGCTGCGCGCCCTGGGTTATCAGACCGAAGAAATTCTCGACATCTTCTACGACACCAACAAGTTCGAGGTGCATGGTGATACGCTGAAGCTGGAGCTGGTGCCCCAGCGCCTGCGTGGTGAAATCGCCACCTTCGACATCACCGATGACAAGGGCAAGGTGATTGTCGAGAAGGGCCGCCGTATCACGGCGCGCCACATCAACCAGCTCGAGAAGGCTGGTGTCAGCAGCCTCGAGGTCCCCTACGACTATCTGGTTGGCCGTACCATTGCCAAGCCGGTCGTGCACCCGGCTACCGGTGAAATCCTCGTTGAATGCAATACCGAGGTGACGGCCGATCTCGTCGAGAAGCTGGTGCAGGCCCAGGTCGGCCACATCGAAACTCTGTACACCAACGATATCGACTGCGGTCCGTTCATCTCCGATACCCTGCGTATCGACACGACGACCACTCAGCTTGAAGCGCTGGTCGAGATCTACCGCATGATGCGTCCCGGCGAGCCGCCGACCAAGGATGCCGCAGAAACCCTGTTCAACAACCTGTTCTTCAGCAGTGACCGCTACGACCTGTCCGCAGTGGGCCGCATGAAGTTCAACCGCCGCATCGGTCGTGAAGAGATCGAAGGCCCGGGTGTGCTGAGCAAGGAAGACATCATCGAGGTCCTCAAGACCCTGGTGGATATCCGCAACGGCAAGGGCGTGGTCGACGACATCGACCACCTGGGTAACCGTCGTATCCGCTCCGTGGGCGAAATGGCCGAGAACCAGTTCCGTGTCGGTCTGGTCCGCGTCGAGCGTGCGGTGAAAGAGCGTCTGTCCATGGCTGAAAGCGAAGGCCTGATGCCGCAGGACCTGATCAACGCCAAGCCGGTTGCGGCGGCAGTGAAGGAGTTCTTCGGCTCCAGCCAGCTGTCCCAGTTCATGGACCAGAACAACCCGCTGTCGGAGATCACCCACAAGCGTCGCGTTTCCGCGCTTGGGCCGGGCGGTCTGACCCGCGAGCGTGCCGGCTTTGAAGTGCGTGACGTACACCCGACCCACTACGGCCGCGTTTGCCCGATCGAGACCCCTGAAGGTCCGAACATCGGCCTGATCAACTCCCTGGCGACCTATGCACGCACCAACGAGTACGGCTTCCTGGAAAGCCCCTACCGTCGCGTAAAGGACACCGTGGTTACCGACGAAATCGTATTCCTCTCCGCCATCGAAGAGGCGGACCACGTCATCGCCCAGGCCAGTGCCGAAGTACGCGATGGCAAGCTGGTCGAGGAGCTGGTAGCGGTTCGTCACATGAACGAATTCAGCGTCAAGGCGCCGGAAGAAGTGACCCTGATGGACGTGTCTCCCCGTCAGGTCGTGTCCGTTGCTGCCTCGCTGATTCCGTTCCTCGAGCATGACGATGCCAACCGTGCACTCATGGGTTCCAACATGCAGCGTCAGGCCGTACCGACCCTGCGTGCCGAGAAGCCGCTGGTCGGTACCGGCATGGAGCGCAACGTTGCGCTGGACTCCGGCGTCTGTGTCACGGCCCGTCGTGGCGGTGTGGTCGACTCCGTCGATGCCAGCCGTATCGTTATCCGGGTCAACGATGACGAAGTCGAAGCGGGCGAAGCCGGCGTCGACATCTACACGCTGATCAAGTACACCCGCTCCAACCAGAACACCTGCATCAACCAGCGCCCGCTGGTGAAGAAAGGTGACGTGGTGGCGGTCAAGGATATTCTGGCCGACGGCTCCTCCGTGGACATGGGTGAGCTGGCCCTCGGGCAGAACATGCGCGTGGCGTTCATGCCGTGGAACGGTTACAACTTCGAGGACTCCATCCTCATCTCCGAGCGTGTGGTGCAGGAAGATCGTTTCACCACCATCCACATCCAGGAGCTGACCTGCGTATCCCGTGACACCAAGCTGGGGCCGGAGGAAATCACCTCCGATATTCCCAACGTCGGTGAAGCGGCGCTGGGCAAGCTGGACGAAGCGGGCATCGTCTACGTCGGTGCTGAAGTGGGCCCCGGCGACATCCTGGTCGGCAAGGTCACGCCCAAGGGCGAAACCCAGCTGACCCCGGAAGAGAAACTGCTGCGTGCGATCTTCGGTGAGAAGGCTTCCGACGTGAAGGACACCTCCCTGCGCGTGCCCACCGGCACCAAGGGTACCGTGATTGACGTTCAGGTATTCACCCGCGACGGCGTCGAGCGTGACAGCCGCGCCCTGGCCATCGAGAAGCAGCAGCTGGACGAGATCCGCAAGGATCTGCAGGAAGAATTCCGCATCGTCGAGACGGCCGCATTCGAGCGTCTGGCCAGCGCCCTGATCGGCAACACTGCCGAAGGCGGCGCCGGTGTGAAGAAGGGCACCGCCCTGACCGCTGAAATCCTGGACGGCATCGAGCGCGGCCAGTGGTTCAAGCTGCGCATGAGCGATGACAGTCTGAACGAGCAGCTGGAGCGCACCCAGGCCTACCTGGTGGACCGCCGCAAGCTGCTGGACGAGAAGTTCGAGGACAAGAAGCGCAAGCTGCAGCAGGGTGATGACCTGGCACCGGGCGTACTGAAGATCGTCAAGGTGTATCTGGCCATCAAGCGCCGCATCCAGCCGGGTGACAAGATGGCTGGTCGTCACGGTAACAAGGGTGTCATCTCGGTCATCATGCCGATTGAGGACATGCCCCATGACGAGAACGGCACTCCGGTGGACATCGTCCTCAACCCGCTGGGCGTACCCTCGCGGATGAACGTCGGTCAGATCCTCGAAACCCACCTGGGTCTGGCGGCCAAGGGTCTGGGCGAGAAGATCAACCGCATGCTCGACGAGCAGCGCAAGGTCGCCGAGATCCGTGATTTCCTCGACGAGGTGTACAACAAGGTGGGCGGTCGTCAGGAAAACCTCGATGCGCTGAGCGACAGCGAGATCATCGATCTGGCCAACAACCTGCGCGCCGGTGTGCCCATGGCGACCGCGGTGTTCGACGGTGCCGAAGAGCACGAGATCAAGCACATGCTGCGTCTGGCAGATCTGCCTGACAGTGGTCAGATGAAGCTGTACGACGGCCGTACCGGTAACGCCTTCGATCGTCCGGTGACTGTCGGTTACATGTACATGCTCAAGCTGAACCACCTGGTTGACGACAAGATGCACGCCCGTTCGACCGGTTCCTACAGCCTGGTTACACAGCAGCCGCTGGGTGGTAAGGCTCAGTTCGGCGGTCAGCGCTTCGGGGAGATGGAAGTGTGGGCACTGGAAGCCTACGGTGCCGCCTACACCCTGCAGGAAATGCTGACTGTGAAGTCGGATGACGTGAACGGCCGTACCAAGATGTACAAGAACATCGTGGACGGTGACCATCGCATGGAGGCGGGCATGCCCGAGTCCTTCAACGTGCTGGTCAAGGAAATCCGTTCGCTGGCCATCGATATCGACCTGGAATCCGAATAACCACCGACTGCCCACGTCTCGGGCGGCGCGATCCGCCGCCCTTGAGACACTGCGAGGAGTATAGGCCTTGAAAGACTTACTGAACCTGCTCAAGTCCCAGGGACAGACTGAAGAGTTCGATTCCATCCGAATCGGCTTGGCATCGCCGGAGATGATCCGGTCCTGGTCGTACGGCGAAGTGAAGAAGCCCGAGACCATCAACTACCGTACCTTCAAGCCCGAGCGCGATGGCCTGTTCTGCGCCAAGATCTTCGGGCCGGTGAAGGACTACGAGTGCCTGTGCGGAAAGTACAAGCGTCTCAAGCACCGTGGCGTCATCTGCGAGAAGTGTGGCGTTGAAGTCGCCCTGGCCAAGGTGCGCCGCGAGCGCATGGGCCACATCGAGCTGGCCTCGCCGGTTGCCCACATCTGGTTCCTGAAGTCGCTGCCGTCCCGTATCGGCCTGCTGCTGGACATGACCCTGCGCGATATCGAGCGCGTGCTGTACTTCGAAAGCTATGTGGTGATCGAGCCCGGTCTGACCACACTGGAGAAGGGTCAGCTGCTGAACGACGAGCAGTACTTCGAAGCGCTGGAAGAGTTCGGCGACGAGTTCGACGCGCGCATGGGGGCCGAGGCGGTATTCCAGCTGCTCAGCGCCATGGATCTGGACCACGAGATTAGCCGTCTGCGCGAGGAAATCCCGCAGACCACCTCGGAAACCAAGATCAAGAAGCTGTCCAAGCGCCTGAAGCTGATGGAAGCCTTCCACACCTCCGGCAACAAGCCTGAGTGGATGGTCATGACCGTGCTGCCGGTACTGCCGCCGGACCTGCGTCCGCTGGTTCCGCTGGACGGTGGCCGCTTCGCGACTTCGGACCTGAATGATCTGTATCGCCGGGTGATCAACCGCAACAACCGCCTCAAGCGCCTGCTGGACCTGGCTGCGCCGGACATCATCGTGCGCAACGAAAAGCGCATGCTGCAGGAGTCTGTGGACGCGCTGCTGGATAACGGCCGTCGCGGCCGCGCCATCACCGGCACCAACAAGCGCCCGCTGAAGTCCCTGGCCGACATGATCAAGGGCAAGCAAGGTCGTTTCCGTCAGAACCTGCTGGGCAAGCGCGTCGACTACTCCGGTCGCTCAGTGATCGTGGTAGGCCCGACCCTGCGTCTGCACCAGTGCGGTCTGCCCAAGAAGATGGCGCTGGAGCTGTTCAAACCCTTCATCTTCGGCAAGCTGGAGCACCGCGGTCTGGCGACCACCATCAAGGCCGCCAAGAAGATGGTCGAGCGCGAGCTGCCGGAAGTGTGGGATATCCTCGCCGAGGTCATCCGCGAACACCCCGTGCTGCTCAACCGCGCACCGACCCTGCACCGTCTGGGTATCCAGGCGTTCGAGCCGGTACTGATTGAAGGTAAGGCCATTCAGCTGCACCCGCTGGTCTGTGCCGCCTACAACGCCGACTTCGACGGTGACCAGATGGCCGTGCACGTACCGCTGACGCTGGAAGCCCAGCTGGAAGCCCGTGCGCTGATGATGTCCACCAACAACATCCTGTCGCCCGCCTCCGGCGAGCCGATCATCGTGCCGTCGCAGGACGTGGTACTGGGTCTGTACTACATGACCCGCTCGCTGGTGAACTCCAAGGGCGAAGGCATGGCCTTCAGCAGCGTCAATGAAGTCGAGATGGCCTATCGCAGCGGCCAGGTCGGCCTGCATGCGCTGGTCAAGGTCCGCATCACCGAGACCGTGATCGACAAGGAAGGCAGCTCGACCACCGAGACCCGTCTGGTTGACACCACTGTCGGCCGCGCGCTGCTGTTCCAGATCCTGCCCAAGGGGCTGCCGTTCTCCCTGGTGGACCAGCCGCTGCGAAAGAAGGCGATCTCCAAGCTGATCAACACCAGCTACCGTGTGGTGGGTCTGAAGGAAACCGTCATCTTTGCCGACCAGCTGATGTACACCGGTTTCGCCTATTCGACCATCTCCGGTGCGTCGATTGGCGTCAACGACTTCGAGATCCCGGAAGAGAAGGCCGAGATCATCGAGCGTGCCACCAGCGAAGTGAAAGAGATCGAGGACCAATACGCCTCCGGTCTGGTCACCGCTGGCGAGAAGTACAACAAGGTGATCGACCTGTGGTCCCGTGCCAACGACGAGATCTCCAAGGCGATGATGGACAACCTCAAGGTTGACCGCATCCTGGACAAGGACGGCAACGAAATCGAACACGATTCGTTCAACTCCATGTACATGATGGCCGACTCCGGCGCCCGGGGTTCCGCGGCACAGATCCGTCAGCTGGCGGGTATGCGTGGTCTGATGGCCAAGCCGGACGGCTCGATCATCGAGACCCCGATCATTGCGAACTTCCGTGAAGGTCTGAACGTACTTCAGTACTTCATCTCGACCCACGGTGCCCGTAAGGGTCTGGCCGATACCGCCCTGAAGACCGCCAACTCCGGTTACCTTACCCGTCGTCTGGTGGACGTAGCCCAGGACCTGGTGATCACCGAGGTGGATTGCGGTACTGATCAGGGTCTGGTCATGAAGCCGCATATCGAAGG
Source organism: Halopseudomonas pertucinogena (assembly GCF_014646575.1). GTDB lineage: Bacteria > Pseudomonadota > Gammaproteobacteria > Pseudomonadales > Pseudomonadaceae > Halopseudomonas > Halopseudomonas pertucinogena. Next base: position 10,413 of record NZ_BMNN01000011.1, read on the forward strand.
TGGTGACATCGTCGAGCCGCTGGGCGAGCGCGTGCTCGGCCGTGTTGCTGCGGTCGACGTGCTCAAGCCGGGCACCGAGGAGGTGCTGCTGACTGCCGGTACGCTGATCGACGAGAAGCTGGTCGATTTCCTGGAAATGAACAGCGTCGACGAAGTGCTGGTGCGCTCGCCGATCACCTGTGAAACCCGCTACGGCGTATGCTCGACCTGCTACGGCCGTGACCTGGCACGCGGTCACCAGATCAACATCGGGGAGGCGGTGGGTGTCATCGCGGCCCAGTCGATCGGTGAGCCGGGTACCCAGCTGACGATGCGTACGTTCCACATCGGTGGTGCGGCGAGCCGGACTGCAGCTCAGGACAGCGTACAGGTGAAGAGCGCCGGTACCATCCGCCTGCATAACCTGAAGCACGTAACCCGTGACGACGGCCAGCTGGTTGCCGTTTCCCGTTCCGGTGAACTGGCTCTGGCTGACGAATTCGGTCGCGAGCGCGAGCGTTACAAGCTGCCCTACGGTGCGGTCATCTCGATTCACGAGGGCGACCAGGTCCAGGCAGGGCAGGTCGTGGCCAAGTGGGATCCGCACACACACCCGATCGTTACCGAGATCGCCGGTACCGTTCAGTTCGTCGGCATGGAGGAAGGTATTACCATCCGCCGTCAGACTGACGAGCTGACCGGTCTGAGCAACATCGAGGTGATGGCGGTGCACGAGCGTCCGTCCGCCGGCAAGGACATCCGTCCGACCATCAAGCTGATCGGCGCGGATGGCAAGGAGCTGATGCTGCCGGGTACCGACGTGCCGGCGCAGTACTTCCTGCCGGAGAAGACCCAGGTCAACCTGTCCGACGGTGTAGAAGTAACCATTGGTGACGTGATCGCGCGGATTCCGCGTGAAACCTCCAAGACCCGTGACATCACCGGTGGTCTGCCCCGCGTGGCCGACCTGTTCGAAGCGCGTCGTCCGAAAGAGCCGTCCATCCTGGCGGAAATCAGCGGAACGATTTCCTTCGGCAAGGAAACCAAGGGCAAGCGTCGTCTGGTGATCACGCCCACCGATGGCAGCGATCCGTACGAGGAGCTGATTCCGAAGTGGCGTCACCTGAACGTGTTCGAGGGTGAACAGGTCACCAAGGGTGAGGTCATCTCCGACGGTCCGAGCAACCCGCACGATATCCTGCGTCTGCTGGGTGTCAGCGAGCTGGCCAAGTACATCGTCAACGAGATTCAGGATGTGTACCGCCTGCAGGGTGTGAAGATCAACGACAAGCACATCGAAGTGACCATCCGTCAGATGCTGCGCAAGGTTGAGATCACCGAGTCCGGTGACTCCAGCTTCATCAAGGGTGACCAGGTCGAGCTGACCCAGGTACTGGAAGAGAACGAAGCCCTGATTGCCCAGGACAAGTTCCCGGCCAAGTACGAGCGGGTGCTGCTGGGTATCACCAAGGCGTCGCTGTCCACCGAGTCGTTCATCTCCGCGGCCTCCTTCCAGGAGACTACCCGCGTGTTGACCGAAGCGGCGGTTACCGGCAAGCGCGACCATCTGCGCGGTCTGAAGGAAAACGTGGTCGTCGGTCGTCTGATTCCGGCCGGTACCGGCCTGGCCTACCACGCCGAGCGCAAGCGTCAGCGCATGGCTGACAAGCCGGCCAGGGTCAGCGCCAGTGAAGTCGAACAGGCACTGTCCGATGCGCTGAATTTCAGCGGAAACTAGTCAGACAGCCCGTCGCCCCGAGGCGGCGGGCTGCTTGACGCTCAGGGGCGGGGTCTATAGAATTCCGTACCCCTAAAATAGGCGGGGCGTTCAGCCCTGCCGTTTTATTTTAAATATGTCCCAGGGACATCTATGGAGTTTTGCTAGATGGCAACAATCAACCAGCTGGTTCAAAAGCCGCGCAAGCGTGTTGCTGAAAAAAGCGACGTGCCCGCGCTGCAGAACTGCCCGCAGCGTCGTGGAGTATGTACTCGCGTATATACCACCACGCCGAAGAAGCCGAACTCGGCTCTGCGTAAGGTCTGCCGCGTACGCCTGACCAACGGCTTTGAAGTTTAGCGTCGTTCTGATTCGCGGCGGCCGTGTGAAGGACTTGCCGGGTGTGCGTTACCACACTGTTCGCGGTTCGCTGGATACCTCCGGTGTCAAAGACCGTAAGCAGGGTCGTTCCAAGTACGGCGCCAAGCGTCCGAAGTAAGTTTTTGAATTCTTTTAACCTGAGTCGATAAGAGTAAGGTCAGGCGTAACAAAAGTGTTTCAGTCCTGAGCTAACCTGAAGACCGTTTTGAGGGCTTATCATGCCAAGACGTCGTGTAGCGGCAAAACGTGAGATCCTGCCAGAACCAAAATATGGCAGCCAGATTCTCGCCAAATTCATGAACCATGTAATGGAAAGCGGCAAGAAATCCACCGCTGAGCGTATCGTTTATGGTGCTCTGGAGAAAGTCAAAGAGCGCACCAAGACTGACGATCCGGTCGAGCTGTTTGAGAAAGCGCTCGATGCCATCGCTCCGCTGGTTGAGGTTAAATCCCGCCGTGTAGGTGGTGCCACCTACCAGGTTCCGGTTGAAGTGCGTCCCTCCCGCCGCAATGCCCTGGCAATGCGCTGGCTGGTTGATGCTGCCCGTAAGCGTGGCGAGAAGTCCATGGATCTGCGTCTTGCCGGCGAACTCCTTGATGCAGCCGAAGGCAAAGGCGCAGCGGTTCGGAAGCGTGAAGACGTGCACCGTATGGCTGAAGCGAACAAAGCCTTCTCCCACTATCGCTTCTAAACAACGACTCAGGAGACTATCGTGGCTCGTACAACCCCGATCAATCTGTACCGAAATATCGGTATTTGTGCGCACGTCGATGCGGGCAAAACCACCACCACGGAACGGATCCTGTATTACACTGGCGTGAACCACAAGATGGGCGAGACCCATGATGGTGCCAGTACCACTGACTGGATGGCGCAGGAGCAGGAGCGTGGTATCACCATTACCTCCGCCGCTGTTACCGCCTTCTGGCAGGGTTCCCAGAAGCAGTACAAGCAGCACCGCGTCAACGTTATCGATACCCCCGGCCACGTTGACTTCACCATTGAAGTAGAGCGCTCCCTGCGCGTACTCGACGGTGCGGTCGTGGTGTTCTGCGGCACCTCCGGTGTCGAGCCGCAGTCCGAAACCGTATGGCGTCAGGCCAACAAGTACGGCGTGCCGCGCATCGTCTACGTCAACAAGCTGGACCGTCAGGGCGCCAACTTCCTGCGCGTCGTCGAGCAGATCAAGAAGCGTCTGGGCCACACTCCGGTGCCGCTGCAGCTGCCGATCGGCTCCGAGGAAAACTTCGTCGGCCAGGTCGACCTGCTGCGCATGAAGGCCATCTACTGGAACGATGCCGACATGGGCATGTCCTTCCGCGAGGAAGAGATCCCGGAAGATATGCTCGAGCTGGCCAACCAGTACCGTGAGAACCTGGTGGAAAGCGCTGCCGAAGCCAACGAAGAGCTGATGAACAAGTACCTGGAAGAGGGCGACCTGTCTCTGGAAGAGATCAAGGCTGGCCTGCGTCAGCGTACCCTGGCCAGCGAGATCGTTCCGGCTGTCTGCGGTTCCTCGTTCAAGAACAAGGGTGTGCCGCTGGTACTGGACGCTGTTATCGACTTCCTGCCCGCTCCGGACGAAGTTGCCGCCATCAAGGGTGTGCATCCGGATGACGACGAGAAGGTCGACCAGCGTATCTCCAGTGACGACGAGCCCTTTGCCGCTCTGGCATTCAAGATTGCTACCGACCCCTTCGTCGGTACCCTGACCTTCGTTCGCGTGTACTCGGGCGTGCTGGCTTCCGGTGACTCGGTTGTCAACTCGGTCAAGGGCAAGAAAGAGCGCGTCGGCCGTATGGTGCAGATGCAGGCCAACAGCCGTGAGGAGATCAAGGAGCTGCGCGCCGGTGACATCGCTGCGCTGATCGGCATGAAGGATGTGACCACCGGTGACACCCTGTGTGATGCCGACAAGCCGATCGTTCTGGAACGCATGGACTTCCCCGAGCCGGTTATCCACGTAGCCGTCGAGCCGAAGACCAAGGCTGACCAGGAGAAGATGGGTGTGGCGCTGGGCAAGCTGGCCCAGGAAGACCCCTCCTTCCGTGTTCGCACTGACGAAGAGTCCGGCCAGACCATCATCGGTGGTATGGGCGAGCTGCACCTGGACATCATCGTTGACCGCATGAAGCGCGAGTTCAACGTCGAGGCCAACATCGGCAAGCCGCAGGTGGCTTACCGCGAAGCGATTCGCAACACCTGTGAGATCGAAGGCAAGTTCGTTCGCCAGTCCGGTGGTCGCGGTCAGTTCGGTCACGTCTGGATTCGCTTCGAGCCGGCTGAAGAAGGCGCCGAAGGTCTGATCTTCGCCAGCGAAGTAGTTGGCGGTGTGGTACCGAAGGAATACATTCCGGCGGTACAGAAGGGCATTGATGAGCAGATGAAGAACGGTGTTCTTGCCGGTTACCCGCTGCTCAGCCTCAAGGCAACCATCTTTGATGGTTCTTATCATGATGTGGACTCGAACGAGATGGCGTTCAAAATCGCTGCCTCGATGGCCACCAAGCAGCTGGCCCAGAAAGGCGGTGCCGTTCTGCTCGAGCCGATCATGAAAGTTGAAGTAGTGACCCCCGAGGACTACATGGGTGACGTGATGGGTGACCTCAACCGTCGTCGTGGTCTGGTCCAGGGTATGGAAGACTCTCCCTCCGGGAAGGTAATCCGTGCTGAGGTTCCGCTGGGCGAGATGTTTGGTTACGCCACGGATGTACGCTCCATGTCCCAGGGACGTGCCAGCTACTCCATGGAGTTCTCCAGATACGCCGAGGCTCCCTCGAACATCGTTGACGCTATCATCAAGAAGCAAGGCTGATTGCTTCCTGGCTAATTGAAGAGGTTACTAATCGTGGCTAAAGAAAAGTTTGAACGCAGTAAACCGCACCTGAACGTGGGCACCATCGGTCACGTTGACCATGGCAAGACCACTCTGACCGCTGCTCTGACCCGCGTTTGCGCCGAAGTATTCGGCGGCAGCGGCTCTTCCAAGGGCTACGACCAGATCGACAACGCGCCGGAAGAGAAGGCCCGTGGTATCACCATCAACACCTCCCACGTTGAATATGATTCCCCGACCCGTCACTACGCGCACGTTGACTGCCCCGGTCACGCTGACTATGTGAAGAACATGATCACCGGTGCTGCCCAGATGGACGGCGCTATCCTGGTCTGCTCCGCTGCTGACGGCCCCATGCCGCAGACCCGCGAGCACATCCTGCTGTCCCGTCAGGTTGGCGTTCCCTACATCGTCGTGTTCCTGAACAA
>NZ_BMNN01000012.1 GCF_014646575.1 Halopseudomonas pertucinogena
TTGTTCAGGAACACGACGATGTAGGGAACGCCAACCTGACGGGACAGCAGGATGTGCTCGCGGGTCTGCGGCATGGGGCCGTCAGCAGCGGAGCAGACCAGGATCGCGCCGTCCATCTGGGCAGCACCGGTGATCATGTTCTTCACATAGTCAGCGTGACCGGGGCAGTCAACGTGCGCGTAGTGGCGGGTCGGGGAATCATACTCAACGTGGGAGGTGTTGATGGTGATACCACGGGCCTTCTCTTCCGGCGCGTTGTCGATCTGGTCGTAGCCCTTGGAAGAGCCACTGCCGCCGAATACTTCGGCGCAAACGCGGGTCAGAGCAGCGGTCAGAGTGGTCTTGCCATGGTCAACGTGACCGATGGTGCCCACGTTCAGGTGCGGTTTACTGCGTTCGAACTTCTCTTTAGCCATCTCGAGAGATCCCCTGTGCTGAATGCAATGCGCGAGTCACGCGACCATTAAAATAAAGGCAGATATTTGCATATCTGCCTTATTACTGGAGCTCATGAGCGGAATTGAACCGCTGACCTCACCCTTACCAAGGGTGTGCTCTACCAGCTGAGCTACATGAGCGTACATCGTTGCACTACCGGACTGGAGCGGGTAGCGGGAATCGAACCCGCACCATCAGCTTGGAAGGCTGAGGTTCTACCGTTGAACTATACCCGCCAAACGCTGCTGCCCGGTAACACTAATCTGGTGGAGGGGGAAGGATTTGAACCTTCGAAGGCTAAGCCGTCAGATTTACAGTCTGATCCCTTTGACCGCTCGGGAACCCCTCCGTAAAAGAGGCGCCATTTTCATCACTTGGCGCTGCTCTGTCAACACTTTTCTTAGAAAAAACCGCAACTTGAAATGTGCTGATCACTTTCTGCCCTTATGCCGACAATTCAGTCCGGGTGGAAAGCGGTCGCCATTCTAGGGGATACCGGCGCCGTTGGCAACGCCTGAGCAGGGTTGATATTGGTGTTGCAGCGCCGGAAAGTCTACGCGCAGACGGCTGAGCATGGCCTGATCCACCAGCCGCCTCGCCTTGCTGTCCACCTCCACCACATATTGCTGCTCGGTCTTGCTCAGCGCGTGCAGGTCCACCTCATGCCCCAGCTCCCGCAACTGCTCGCGGCGCAGCTGTGCGTACTCCTCCCGAGCGAACAGGCCCAGCGACAACTGCCCTGCCAGCTCACCCCGCGATATCAGGAAGCCGTCCACCCCCTGCTCCTGCAACGCGGAAAGCTGCAGCACGGCGTGCCGCTCTCCTCCCACCACCGGCATGACCAGCCAGTAATCGGTGCCGACCACGACCTCACGTGTTTTCAGCTCCGCTGCCACACCCAGCACGAGGAGCCGCTGGCGCAGCTTCTCCGCCTCCACGGCGCTGCCGAAGCGTCCCAGCGTGACACACAGCGCAGAGGCCACCGCTGGAACCTCCGACGCTTGCGGGGCGCCTTCCCGGCCTTCGACCTGCCCGCGCGACTCTATACTGGAGAGCGACTCCACCCCCGCAATCGGCGCGTGGAGACCTTCCTCCGGCGTCGGTGTGACCACCTGCAGCTGCCACAGCGCATAGAGGATATTCAGCAACAGCAGGGTCAGGAAAACGTATTTCATTCATCCCGCTCCATGGGGCAGGCCAGCGCCAGGCCACGGAAGACCAGGTCAGGCACTACTCGTACACCTTCGGGCATCAGCGGCACAACTGCCTGGGCGTCGCCACCGGTGAGTATCACTGCCGGGTCATCCCCCAGCAGTCGCCTGGCGACACGCAGCTGCTCCTGGACAAAGCCGGACAGCATCAGCCCACAACCGCATTCCACCGCCTCGGCAGTGTTCATGCCGGGACTGGGGTCAACAAGATCCCAGGCGGCCTTGTCTTCATAGCGAATCAGCCGGGTGTGCTGCAACAGCGCAGAGCGCAGGAGCTTGCTGCCCGGAGCGATGAACCCACCGAGGTGGCGGCCCTCATCATCAACCAGATCACTGGTCACCGCGGTGCCGAGATCGATGACTATGCAGGCCCGCCCGGCCAGCGCGTAGCCTGCCACCAGAGCCAGCCATCGATCCATGCCCAGTCGTTGATAGTCCGTGTAGCCATTGCGGACACCATTCAGCGTCCTTGCAGGAAGTGCAACCAGCGGCCGTCGCTTAAGCCAGCTGGTAAGCTGATCCACGATCAGCTGCGTTTCATCCGCGGATCGTACACTGACCAGCCGGCATCCATGGATTTCACGCTCCTGACCACCCAGCAGCTGTTGGAGTTCGACCAGGTCGGGCGCCATGTCCCCATCGCGGATACGCCCTCCACGGTCCATCAGTCGCCATTTGATGAGTGTGTTGCCGCAGTCGAGCTCGAGAATCATCGTTCCAGCCTCAGACTCACTTCGCCGCCATGCAGCGACACCTCGCCACTGTCCGTCTCTAGTCGCAGCGCACCACGGGCATCCACTCCCAGGGCGCGCCCCTGTTGTCGGGTAGTCCCGGCCTCCACCACTACCTGCAATCCCTGCCAGCCATGACGCCGCTGCCAGGCAGGAACAAAGGGGGAGAAGCCCTCCTGCCGGAATACCTCAAGGGAGTCCAGAAGACGTTGAATGAAACGCGCCACCAGCAGGTTCCGATCCAGCACGCCTGCCTGTCGTGAAAGCAGTAACGAAGTCCAGGGCTGCTCTATCGCATCTTCGGGTCGCTCCATCAGGACGTTGACACCAATCCCGACGATAGCCACACATTCGGATGTCAGATCACCGGCTATTTCCACCAGTATCCCGGCCAGCTTGCGACCGTCGAGCAGAACATCGTTCGGCCATTTGAGCGTACACCCGGAAAAGCCGCCGCCTTCCAGGGTCTCGACCAACACGAGACCCACCAGCAGACTGAGGCCTTCCAGCTTCTGAGCTCCCTCAGAGAAAGGCAGCGCGATGGAGAGATAGATATTCTGGGCATAGGGACTGGCCCACTGTCGCCCCCGTCGCCCCTTGCCGGCGCTTTGCTGCTCCGCCAGGCAGACCTTGATTCCGGACTCCGCTACGGCACCTACAGAGCGCATCAGCTCGATATTTGTGGAATCAACCGAATCCAGCAACTGCCAGCGGATGGTGGCATCGGCCGCCGGAGCGAGGTGGGCGCGAATCACGTCAAGATCAAGCAGGGAGGCCTCCGGCGGCACGCGATAACCACGCCCCCTCACGCGCTGAATGGGGTAGCCACCGTCTTCCAGACGCTTCAGCGCTTTCCAGACAGCCGCCCGGCTGACACCAAGTGCACGGCCCAGCTCTTCACCTGAGTGGAACTGCCCATCGGACATCATCTTGAGAAGTGCAGCTAACATGGCGCCTGACCATCAAAAAGGAACTGCGCATGATAGCGCCGAAGGCCGGGTTTATGAATGGGAGATGCAAACGTAGTTGAAGAAACATGGGCAAGCGCCCAAGAAAAAACCCCGATCTGTTTCCAGATCGGGGTTTTTATTGGATGCTTGACGATGATTCCAATGCTCTATGGTCGTCAAGCAATTCGGTTGCTGTGCGGGGTTGAGTCCACACGGCGAAAGGGGGGAAAAGTGATAGCTGACTGGCTTGTAATCTCTGTGCTGTTCCTGACTGTCGCTTCTCATGGCAGACCACGACCCGGATTGCTTGGGTGTTATATGGTCAAGCCACACGGGCAATTAGTACTGGTTAGCTCAACGCCTCACAGCGCTTACACACCCA
>NZ_BMNN01000013.1 GCF_014646575.1 Halopseudomonas pertucinogena
CCCTTGGCGCTCTGCCAGGCCCAGCTGCTCTTGCTCTTCTCGTGGCTTTCCTGGTGCAGGTCCTTGACGCCTTCGAAGCTGATGGCGCCGCCGCTGACCAGTTCAAGATCGGCGCCGCTGCGCAGGCTGGCGGCCTGATAGGTCTGGTCACCTCCGCTGATCAGCGCCAGGTCACCCCCTGTGGTGATCTCTGTGCCCTGCTGAGTGATCCGGGTAACCTGGTCGCTACGGAAGGATTTGCGCCCGAAGGAGCCTTTGCTCTTCTTTTCGTAGAAGCTGTGATCCAGATCTTCAGCCGCCAGTAGGGCCAGCTGGTCGCCCGCCACCAGATAGGCTTCGCCGCCTGCCTCCAGGCGGCTGGACGAAGCGATCAGCATATCGCCTTCGGCCGCAAGGGCGAGGTCGCCCCCGGCGTGGACCTGGCTGGCGATGATGGCCAGGTTGTTGCCCGCGCTGGCCTGCAGATTGCCGCCGGACCTCGCTGCCGCGCTGGATGGCGTCGATGCTCTCTTATGCCCCATTTATTCAACAGCACCGAAGTGCTGTTCAAGCTGGCCCACTCCTGACCAACTGTCCAGGCACCGCTGACGTTACCACTCTTGGTCAGCACACAGCTGTTGTTGACCACAGCTCGGTCTTAATATATCAACGACCCGCGAACTAGCTTATCTCATTCCGGGGAGCATTGGTTAGGCTCAATCTAGCATATCCAATAACCGACCAACCTCCTTAAGTAGATTCTGTACAACATCTCGCCCGGCCCCTACACGCGTTTCAAACTCAAATAAATCTATCCCATTACAAATTTCATTCAATGCGGAATGGATTATTAATAGCTCATCTTTACTGCACTCCAGCATAACATGCTCATCTAACCGCTCAAGAATCTTCATAATTACCTTAACCCTTCAAAGTAAGCTTTACCATTGGTTGGCCTGAATGCCGTCCCTCCGTCTACAGCTTTAGGATTCCGAATCACAACCGTACCACTTACATCATCCCAATAAGCCGTTCGACCGCCGCCAAGTTGCCGAAAAGAACTGGGATTGTTAACAACGCTTTCGATATGCGAGGCAAACTGATCGCGGGTTGTTATCCCTATATCTTTATACTCTCCCCGTTGAATCACATGTTTCTCAAATGCATGGCCACCCGAAATTTCTTGACCTGCCAACTTCCCGCGTAACTTGGCAGCATTGGCAAGACTTGCTGGATCGCTTACTCCTTTCGCTCCACCCCCCACCAGCCCAGCAAACCACGACCCTGCCTTTCCAACACCTTGAGTCAGTACCGACCGTGCCGCACCAGCCAGCCCAACACCCGTCCCGATCAGCTCGACGGTATCAACAACGTCTATGCGCTGTTGTTCCGACTCCGTTGGTGTAAACAGCGTATCAGACGTCCCAGAGAACATGCCAAGAAACTGTTCGGCCAGCTCAATCGCCTGGGGATTGACACTGCTCGCGCCTTCGCCATGGGCGGCGATGACCCTGAGAGCACCGACCAGTTCTTCACTGGTTACCCCATCGGCACCCGCCATGCAGATATCGGGCCGCCGGGCACAGGCATCCAATACACCATCTGCAAAGTTCTGCGCACGCGCTTCATGCAGGTCGTGGTTATACTGCGTCGCATTCCCTGCCACCCACGCACCGGTCTGCATGTCCTGCTCATCGCCACCGGCCACCGATGCAACCAGTACCCCCAGCACCTGCGAGTTCATGGTCAGCAGGCCGCTGCGCTGGGCGGGGTCCATGTCGCCGTACTGCTGGGCCAGACTATCGATCAAGGCCTCGTTGGCACCGGCAACCACCAGTGCACCCGTTCTGAAATCGCCGCCGGCTGCTTCGGCTGCCAGCCCACCCATGATCGCGTGCAGACCGATCTTGGGTAGGCTGCCATTGTCATATTGCCCTTGACTGACATCACCCACCCAGTTGAAACCCGCTGCCGCAAAGGTGTTGGCCAGGGTGCTGGTCAGGGCATCACCCAGACTGCCTTCCTGACCCAGTGCTTTATTCAACAGCGCCGAGGTGCTGTTCTGCAGCGCCTGGTTGCCAGCAAACTGGCCCGCCCCTGACCAACTGTTCAGGCCTGCACCGCTGACGTTACCACTGTTGGCCAGCACGCCAGTGTTGTTGGAGACAGCCCCGGTATTGCTGGTGCCGGTCTGGGTACCTGTCCAGTTGTCGTAGACACCGGCCGTCAGTCCGGCGGTGATACCGGCAACCGCATAGCCTTTCATGGCGTCGCTGGCGGTCACGTCACTCAGCACATCGCCCAGATCACCCCGGTTGTTGATGGTGCTGACCGCCGTATTGCTGGCAACGGCGGCCCCAACCGCATTGGAAGCCGCCACCCCTGCGGTGCTGGTAGCGCCGGTTAGCGCAGCCCCCGCCCCCGCCGTGAAGTAGGCCACCACAATGGCAACGACCATCGCCGCCGGCCCACTCAGCCCGGAGCTGCTGTAACTGAAGCTGTCATGCACTTCCTTGACCCGCTGCCAGTCCACATCACCCCGGCTTTCCATCTCCTTCAGCCAGGCCAGGTTCGGGTCGGCCTGAACCATGGCATCGATGGTCTGGCTCACGGTGTGCTGGTCGATATGCTTGATATCGATCTGCAGCCCTTCCACGGCTTTGATGGCCAGTTCGCCCTGGG
>NZ_BMNN01000014.1 GCF_014646575.1 Halopseudomonas pertucinogena
ATGTAGCCCCACCTTCTGCAGGCTGCCGCTCTGCCATTGATTGGCCTGGCTGATGTCGCCTACCCAGTTGAAACCCACTGCCGCGAAGGTGTTGGCCAGTGTCGAGGTCAGGGCGTCACCCAGGCTGCCGCCCTGACCCAAGGCCTTGTTGAGCACGGCAGAGGTGGTGTTCTGCAAAGCCTGGTTAGTAGCGAACTGGCCCATGCCGGACCAGCTGTTCAGTGCTTCCTCATCCCGCTCCTTTCGAGACAAAACCTTAATACTTACGATTTATAATTCTCATACTCCCAAGCGCCCACACGCGACACCTTTTTCGCCAGCTCCCAGAAATCACTTTCCGTACAGCTATCAATATAGCTACGTATCTCTTGTAGAATCCTGTCTCTATTAAACGCGCGAACTATCAGCAAATGCCTACCCCAAACAACACCGTCGGGCGGACAGTTGTTTTCGAGCCAGGTTGGGGTGCACACAAAGACCTGAAATAAGTGCCTCCGGCCCCACCATAAAAGTCAACCAAAACTCAAAATCAGAGGCCGTCACCCAGGCGCTTCTGGGCGTGATCCGAATGGTAGCCCATGTTCGACAGCAGGTAGTCCGAACCCATGAATTGTTTGAGGTCGGTCAGCGCCGGGTTGGTTTTGATCAGATAGACGGAACGCTCAATGGCGTTCATCTATCTGTCTTCTGAGTTGTTAAAGAGCGGAGGGACAGCAATACTGTATCGGAGTAGTCAGGTGTTGCACTCAGTTTTGGGGGACTGTCTTGCAGATGTCACTTTTAATAGCCATCTCGCCCCGAGTAATTGCTTCTATTCCCTATCAAAAAACCTATTAGCATAGATAAAAAAAGCCACCCAAGCAGCTGAAACAACCCCTCCTACGCATGATTTTTTAGCCGCCCAAAAAATCAGCCAACTCAAATCAACTTCGCTCCCATGAACCAAACTCAAAATAAACATTGAAATAATCAGAGCAAAAAACAAACCAACGGTGCACAGCCCCAAATATAAAAAAACAATCTTTAAAAAAAAGAACACCTCACTTTTCATTCTTTTCTCCAGGCTCTATTCCAGAATAATCACTAACAGCTTCCGAAACATAATTACCCAAGATAGACCAGATAAAACTCTTCACTTTGTCTGACATGTTTTTTGGCAGTGTTCTATTAACACCTTTATTTAATCCGGAGCCCACAGCAGTCCCTACCCCAGCCCCAACCACAGCACTACCCGCATCCGTCCCTTTAACCTGACTACCAATATAATCCCCGCCCATATTGACTCCTACCGAACCAGCAAGCCCTTTACCCTGGGTCAACGCAACTACCGCAGCATCGGTGATATTGAGGGCCTCAAGATCTTCACTGTTATCTGATTGCATCTGGACCAAATTCCGGACGAGACCACTATCCTCAATTTTCGTTGTCTCTTGAGCGGCATGGCATGGTCACGGCGTTGTTCGAGATCGTCAACCGCTACCCGGGTGAGCACGGACTGATGCTGCGTCATGGCACCATCGTGGACGCGACCATCATCCATGCGCCGAGTTCGACCAAGAACCAGGATGGCAAGCGTGATCCCGAGATGCATCAGACCAGGAAAGGAAACCAGTGGTTTTTCGGCATGAAGGCGCACATCGGTGCGGATGCTGACAGCGGGGCTGGTTCTCAGCGTGGTTGGCACACCGGCAATACTGCCGATGTCACCCAGGTAGATCAGCTGCAAATTTAATCAAAAGCTCTCTTAAACATCATCTCTCAAAAAACCAATAACAACTATAATACAGGCGCAAAAAGTGAGAATAGCGCCAAGCTGCAATGAATCATGAAATCTTTCTTTCAGGTTTAGCCCAACGGCACCTCCAATAGAAACAACCCTAATTGAATCGGCAACTACAAAAGCAACCATTGAACCCAAACTAGAAATAAAAAAAATCTTTATCCACAAAAAAAAACACCTAATTATCTTCATTTATTTTCACCTGACAGCTCTTGACTAAGGTGTTCAGAAACAGCAGACCCAGTAACTGCTTCAAAGGTGTCTCGCACTAGCTTGGATACATTACCGGGCAGTAAGTTTGATGTTACCTTCCCTGTTACGCCCCCTACTACTGCCCCTATCCCAGCCCCAACCACAGCACCACCAGAGTCCGTCCCTTTAACCTGACTACCAATATAAGCCCCGCCCATATTGACTCCTACCGAACCAGCAAGCCCTTTACCCTGGGTCAACGCACCTACCGCAGTCGCCACCGCCGCATCGGTGATATTGAGGGCCTCAAGATCTTTGTTGGTTATCTGATAGCTCACGTTCGCACCTCCACCCAAGGCTCCACCCAATACCAGCGTTACTCCCTTGGCTGTATGGCTAATAACTCCCCCGCCGGTCAACATAGCCATTGCCCAAGCTTTCATGAACTCCTTGGCTGGTTGCGGCCCCTCAAAACCTTCGCCCCTAGCCATTGCCCGAAGCGCCTGGTTAACCTCCTCGGGCGAGGCTCCCTGCTGCCGAAGATAATCAGCCATGGAGGTGGCGGACTCTCCGTACTCCATCAACCCCTGCGGCAAGTGCAGGTCCCAGTTATATTTAGTGGCATTACCCGCTACCGAGGCA
>NZ_BMNN01000016.1 GCF_014646575.1 Halopseudomonas pertucinogena
CTGTGCAACCGGAACATGGGTAACACTTTAAACCGGGAACATGGGTTACACCTCTCCCCCCCGCGTGCCACTGGCACGCGGGCTCTAATCGCGATGTCCTGAGGTTGATATAGCCGAGCAGGTGGAAGCTGTAACGCACCTCCAGCCGATCACCCTCGATTTCTCTCAACCCCACTCGGTGCTGAGCCAGCAGCTCGCTCAGATAGATCAGCTGTCCTCTGCACTTGATCTCACCGTTCTGCCTCACGCTTCTTACCTGCTGGTCTGCGGTATATTCGATTGGCCGCAAGACTGGCGAGTAGATCCGCTGCGAAGGCTGATAGGCGCTGGCAGGCGTCTGTCGGTTCAGAGCTTCATGACTGCGTTGTTCATTAAACTCTTGCCGGAATGCCTGTAGCGCGGCTTGTTGCGTCCTTGTATCAGCCCCTCTCAACTCTCCACCTATGGCTCGATTCAGCGAGCCATGCATCCGTTCGTGGCGGGCGTTCTGGGTCGGGGTGCCCGGTCTGGTGCGGTGCACGCGAATACCCAGTTCCACCCACCACTTCGACAGCCTGGTCAATCCGCCCGCGCCTCGGCTGGCGAACGGGGATCCGTTATCCGACAATATGCCTTCGGGCAGCCCGTGCTCATGGAAGGCCCATTCCAGAGCGGGTCGCGCCAGGGCATAGCTGGTTGCCGATACTGCCTGGCAGCCCAGCAGATAGCGGCTGGCGTTATCTGTAAGCGTCAGCGGGTAACACCAGCTCCCATCCGCCGTCGGATACTGGCCCTTGTAGTCGATGCTCCACAGCGCATTGGGCCGGTTGCCCATCTCAAACGGCTGCGGGTCTGCAGGATAAGGCCGCCTGTACCGCCGCTTCCTGACCAGCCCAGCTGCCTTGAGAATCTCGCCGGCCGTACTGTCAGCCGGCCAGTTAACGCCCGGCTGTTCCCCACGCAGCAGGTCCACCACCTTCTTCGGTCCGAAGCTGGGATGAGCCCGCTTGGTTGCCACAATGCGCTCGGCAACCTCCTCCGAGACAGTGTGCGGACAGTTGTGGGGAGCGCGGGATCGCTCCTCCAGCCCGGCACCTCCCTGTTCCTCGTAACGCCTGATCCACTTGTACACCGTCTTGCGGCTCAGGTTATAACCGCGGGCCAGCTCGCTTACGCTGTACTCATCCCGCAGCCAGTCGGCAATCAGTTTCACCTTCAGATCCATTACACAAGTCTCTTGCCAGGGCATGGGCTGGTCCTCCTTGCCCATACCGTAACTTGTGTAACCCATGTTGCCGGTCTGATCTGTTACCTATGTTGCCGGTTTGCACA
>NZ_BMNN01000017.1 GCF_014646575.1 Halopseudomonas pertucinogena
ATTGAGAAAGTTCTGAATGTCGGCGGGTTTCTGCACCACACCCATGTGCCCTCGGGTGTTTCCTCCTCAGCACAAGGCTTCCATCCCTGCGGAAATTTAATCCACGTCTCACGCATGGCAGGTCGCTCCTCCGGATTAACCCGCAGTTCCAGCCGTACCGTCTTGCCCGCCAGCTCATCGCGCCCCAGCACCGTGCCAACCGAACGACGCTTGGCAAAGTCCGGATCGAGTTGCCAGTGCTCGTCCGGCTCGGAACAGCTGAGCAGTTTGCTCAGTTCAAGCTGCAGCTTGCTGATCTGGAACAACCAGGTGCAGTAGCCGCGGACCGTCAGAGTGCCGTCGCGGTCGAACGGTGGCGCCTGCGCCGGCCGGCTATCAACAATTGCAAGCCCGCCATAGGCGGCATCATCCTGCCAGCGTTGCTGGCCATAGCGACCAATAAACTGTAAAGCCACCCGCCGCAGCGTCCCGTTACACAACCCGATGTGGTAGGTCAGCGGAATATCCATGCTGAAGTCTGCGGGATGATCATGGTAGGTGGTCGTGTATTGGGTGATGAGTTCGCGGGTCACCTCTCGCCCCTGGCCGATGCTGTATACCTGACAGCGCTCGGGGTTGTCCGGCGAGAAGTAGGCGGTCGCCTGAATCGAGAAATGCGCTGGCAGCTCGCCAGTCAGGATAAAGCGTTCACGGCCTTCACGCTCGGTCAGGGACAGCACGCCTTCCTTGGCCAGTGAGCCGGTCAGGGTGCAGCCGCCGAGCAAGACCATGACCAGCGACAGGATCAGCAGATTCCCTTTGCGGAGCACTGATGGCTCAACACCCTTCCCGGAGGTCGTATCAGTCATCCCTGGTCACTCCTTGCAGTTGGGATAGACGGTGCATTCTTTTCCGCCCATTGAGAAAGTTCTGAATGTCGGCGGGTTTCTGCACCACACCCATGTGCCCTCGGGTGTTTCCTCCTCAGCACAAGGCTTCCATCCCTGCGGAAATTTAATCCA
>NZ_BMNN01000018.1 GCF_014646575.1 Halopseudomonas pertucinogena
CCCAGGGCGAACTGGCCATCAAAGCCGTGGAAGGGCTGCAGATCGATATCAAGCATATCGACCAGCACACCGTGAGCCAGACCATCGATGCCATGGTTCAGGCCAACCCGAGCCTGGCCTGGCTGAAGGAGATGGAACAGCGCGGCGACGTGGACTGGCAGCGGGTCAAGGAAGTGCATGACAGCTTCAGCTACAGCAGCTCGGGATTGGGAGCGGGTGCACAACTGGTGATTGCCATTGCCATCGCCGCGGTGGTTGGCCCAGCGGCCTCCGGGCTCGCTGGTGGCGGTGCCATGGGGGCAGCAGCTGGAGCAGCAGCCAGTGGCGCAGCCAGCACCGCTGCGATAAGCACAATCAATAACCGCGGTGACCTGGGCGCGGTGTTAAGTGACGTGACCTCCAGCGATTCCCTCAAGAACTATGCAGTAGCCGGCGCCACCGCTGGGCTGACAGTCGGTGTCTACGACGGTTGGACAGGGACTCAAACCGCCGCCAGTAACACTGGAGTTGCATCCGGCAACACTGGTGTGCTGGCCAACACGGGTAATGTGACCGGTGCTGGACTGAACAGCTGGTCCGGCGTGGGCCAGTTCGCTACTAACCAGGCTTTGCAGAACACCACCTCTGCCGTGCTCAACAAGGCCTTGGGTCAGGAGGGCAGTTTGGGGGATGCCCTGACCGCGACACTGGCCAACACCTTCGCGGCAGTGGGTTTCAACTGGGTAGGCGACATCAGCCAGGCCAATCAATGGCAGAGCGGCAGCCTGCAGAAGGTGGGGCTACAT
>NZ_BMNN01000019.1 GCF_014646575.1 Halopseudomonas pertucinogena
TTCTCATGGCAGACCACGACCCGGATTGCTTGGGTGTTATATGGTCAAGCCACACGGGCAATTAGTACTGGTTAGCTCAACGCCTCACAGCGCTTACACACCCAGCCTATCAACGTCGTAGTCTTCGACGGCCCTTCAGGGGGATCAAGTCCCCGGTGAGATCTCATCTTGAGGCACGCTTCCCGCTTAGATGCTTTCAGCGGTTATCGTTTCCGAACGTAGCTACCCGGCAATGCGTCTGGCGACACAACCGGAACACCAGAGGTTCGTCCACCCCGGTCCTCTCGTACTAGGAGCAGCCCCTCTCAAATCTCAAACGTCCACGGCAGATAGGGACCGAACTGTCTCACGACGTTCTAAACCCAGCTCGCGTACCACTTTAAATGGCGAACAGCCATACCCTTGGGACCGGCTTCAGCCCCAGGATGTGATGAGCCGACATCGAGGTGCCAAACACCGCCGTCGATATGAACTCTTGGGCGGTATCAGCCTGTTATCCCCGGAGTACCTTTTATCCGTTGAGCGATGGCCCTTCCATACAGAACCACCGGATCACTAAGACCTACTTTCGTACCTGCTCGACGTGTTGGTCTCGCAGTCAAGCGCGCTTTTGCCTTTATACTCTACGCACGATTTCCGACCGTGCTGAGCGCACCTTCGTACTCCTCCGTTACTCTTTAGGAGGAGACCGCCCCAGTCAAACTACCCACCATACACTGTCCTCGATCCGGATAACGGACC
>NZ_BMNN01000020.1 GCF_014646575.1 Halopseudomonas pertucinogena
GCCCAGGAGCAGCTGCGTACCGCCCTGGCACTGGGTGCCGACCGCGCCATTCTGGTCGAGAGCAACGACGACCTGAACTCGCTGGCCATCGCCAAGCTGCTCAAGGCTGTGGTGGACAAGGAACAGCCGCAGCTGGTCATCCTCGGCAAGCAGGCGATTGACTCCGACAACAACCAGACCGGCCAGATGCTGGCTGCACTGAGCGGCTACGCCCAGGGCACCTTCGCCTCCGAAGTGGCTGTGGAAGGCGAGCGCGTCAAGGTCACCCGCGAGATCGACGGCGGTCTGCAGACCGTTGACCTGAAGCTGCCGGCCATCGTCACCACTGACCTGCGCCTGAACGAGCCGCGCTACGCGTCGCTGCCGAACATCATGAAGGCCAAGAAGAAGCCGCTGGAAACCCTCAAGCCGGACGAGCTGGGCGTGAGCACCGCCTCCACCCTGAGCACCCTGAAGGTCGAAGCCCCGGCCGCCCGCAGCGCCGGCATCAAGGTCAAGACCGTTGACGAGCTGCTCGACAAACTGAAGAACGAAGCCAAGGTGATCTGACATGACGATTCTGGTTATTGCCGAACACAACAATGCCGAGCTGAACGCCGCCACCCTGAACACCGTGGCCGCTGCCCAGGCCATCGGTGGCGACATCGAGGTGCTGGTGGCCGGTGCCGGTTGTGGCGCCGTAGCGGAAGCCGCTGCCAAGATCGCCGGTGTCTCCA
>NZ_BMNN01000021.1 GCF_014646575.1 Halopseudomonas pertucinogena
CGCTGATGTCGAGATGGAACTCGACACTCCCACCCCTCGCAGATGCCATGGAGGGCCGAGTTCCACCTCGGCCAGCGGCGGTCAGGGCAAGCTCGCTGATGTCGAGATGGAACTCGACACTCCCACCCCTCGCAGGTGCCATCGAAGGCCGAGTTCCACCTCGGCCAGCGGCGGTCGGGCAAGCCCGCTGATGTCGAGCTGGAACTCGACACTCCCACCCCTCGCAGGTGTCATGGAGGGCCGAGTTTCACCTCGGCCAGCGGCGGTCAAGGCAAGCCCGCTGATGTCGAGATGGAACTCGACACTCCCACCCCTCGGAGGCGCCATGGAGGGCCGAGTTCCACCTCGGCCAGCGGAGGTTGGGCGAGTTCACCGGTGTCGAGATGGAACTCGACACTCCCACCCCTCGCAGGTGTCATGGAAGGCCGAGTTCCACCTCGGCCAGCGGAGGTTGGAGTGAGCTCGCTGGTGTCGAGATGGAACTCGACACTCCCACCCCTCGCAGGTGCCATGGAAGGCCGAGTTCCACCTCGGCCAGCGGCGGTCAAGGCAAGCCCGCTGATGTCGAGATGGAACTCGACACTCCCACCCCTCGCAGATGCCATGGAG
>NZ_BMNN01000022.1 GCF_014646575.1 Halopseudomonas pertucinogena
CTACAGCCACATCCTGGCCCCGGCCAGCACCAACGGCAAGAACTACCTGCCGCGCGTCGCTGCCCTGCTGGATGTCGACCAGATCTCCGAGATTATCGCCGTGGAAAGCGCCGACACCTTCAAGCGCCCGATCTATGCCGGTAACGCGATCGCTACCGTCAAGTCCGACGCGCCGATCAAGGTCATCACCGTGCGTGCCACCGGCTTTGACGCCGTCGCCGCTGAAGGGGGCAGTGCCGCCGTTGAAGCCATCAGCGCCGCCCACGACGCCGGTACCTCCGCCTTCGTCGGCGAGGAGCTGGCCAAGTCCGACCGTCCCGAGCTGGCCGGTGCCAAGGTTGTGGTCTCCGGTGGCCGCGGCATGCAGAACGGCGACAACTTCCAGATGCTGTACGAACTGGCCGACAAGCTGGGCGCCGGTGTGGGTGCCTCGCGTGCCGCTGTCGATGCCGGCTTCGTGCCCAACGACATGCAGGTCGGCCAGACCGGCAAGATCGTTGCGCCGCAGCTGTACATCGCCGTCGGCATCTCCGGTGCCATCCAGCACCTGGCGGGCATGAAGGACTCCAAGGTCATTGTTGCGATCAACAAGGACGAGGA
>NZ_BMNN01000023.1 GCF_014646575.1 Halopseudomonas pertucinogena
TGCACCCGTAGCTTCGGTGCATGGTTTAGCCCCGTTACATCTTCCGCGCAGGCCGACTCGACTAGTGAGCTATTACGCTTTCTTTAAAGGATGGCTGCTTCTAAGCCAACCTCCTAGCTGTCTAAGCCTTCCCACATCGTTTCCCACTTAACCATGACTTTGGGACCTTAGCTGACGGTCTGGGTTGTTTCCCTTTTCACGACGGACGTTAGCACCCGCCGTGTGTCTCCCGTGCTCGCACTCACCGGTATTCGGAGTTTGCATGGGGTTGGTAAGTCGGGATGACCCCCTAGCCCAAACAGTGCTCTACCCCCGGTGGTGATACACGAGGCGCTACCTAAATAGCTTTCGAGGAGAACCAGCTATCTCCGAGCTTGATTAGCCTTTCACTCCTATCCACAAGTCATCCCCTACCTTTTCAACGGGAGTGGGTTCGGTCCTCCAGTGCCTGTTACGGCACCTTCAACCTGCTCATGGATAGATCGCCCGGTTTCGGGTCTATACCCAGCGACTGTTCGCCCTATTAAGACTCGGTTTCCCTACGCCTCCCCTA
>NZ_BMNN01000024.1 GCF_014646575.1 Halopseudomonas pertucinogena
ATCCTGGTCTGCTCCGCTGCTGACGGCCCCATGCCGCAGACCCGCGAGCACATCCTGCTGTCCCGTCAGGTTGGCGTTCCCTACATCGTCGTGTTCCTGAACAAGGCTGACATGGTTGATGACGAGGAGCTGCTGGAACTGGTCGAGATGGAAGTTCGCGACCTGCTGAGCACCTACGACTTCCCCGGCGACGACACCCCGATCATCATCGGTTCCGCGCTGATGGCGCTGGAAGGCCGTGACGACAACGGTCTGGGCACCACCGCTGTGAAGACGCTGGTAGAGACGCTGGACAGCTACATCCCCGAGCCCGAGCGCGCCATCGACAAGCCGTTCCTGATGCCGATCGAAGACGTGTTCTCCATTTCCGGTCGCGGTACTGTGGTAACCGGTCGTGTTGAGCGCGGCATCATCAAGGTTCAGGAAGAAGTCGAGATCGTCGGCATCAAGGACACCACCAAGACTACCTGTACCGGTGTCGAGATGTTCCGCAAGCTGCTGGACGA